>NZ_AP023262.1:0-1360000 GCF_016756615.1 Mesorhizobium sp. L-8-3
AAAGCGACGGCGGGCCAAGGTCTTGCGAGGAAAAAAGCCGGATACGCGCGGCGGAAGCGCCAAGCCGGCACGAAATGGTACCAACAACGGGGATTGCCAGATGCAGAGCGGCATTGAAAGGGAAGCCAAGGCGGCCTTTCCTTTTGAACGGGAATTTGTCGGAGAGTTCGATGCGGCGAACTCCGAAGCGGCCGAAAAGATCTTCGAACGCGTGAAGACCCAGTTGCGGGCCCGCCTCGGCGGCGAGGTCTATTCGAGCTGGTTTGCGCGCATGAAGCTCGCCGAAGCGTCCAAAGGGCTAGTCAGGGTCTCGGTTCCGACGGCGTTTCTGCGCTCCTGGATCAACGGCCACTATCTCGATCTCGTCACGGAAATCTGGAAGCAGGAACGGCCCGACGTCCTGAAGGTGGAGTTCGTCGTCCGCTCGGCCACGCGCGGCGCTCGGCCCGCGCCCGACGCCGAGGACACAGCGGCCCGCAAGGCGGCGAAGCCCCACACGGCCCTGGGATCGGGGACCCTGGCGAGCGCCCGGCCCGAACGGCCCACGGGCATGCGCCCGAATGCAGCCGAGACCGATGCGCGCCAGCGGCTGCTCGGCTCGCCCCTCGACGCCCGCTATACATTCCAGTCCTTCATCGAGGGCTCGTCTAACCGGGTCGCCTTCGCCGCCGCCCGAGCCGTGGCGGAGCAGGCGCCGAACGCGGTGCGCTTCAACCCGCTCTTCCTCCACGCCACCGTCGGCCTCGGCAAGACGCATCTGTTGCAGGCGATCGCGGCCGAGTCGCTGAAGCGCAACCCGCAGTCCCGGGTCGTCTACCTGACGGCGGAGTATTTCATGTGGCGCTTCGCCACCGCCATCCGCGACAATAACGCGCTGACGCTCAAGGAGCAGCTTCGCGACATCGACCTCCTGATCATCGACGACATGCAGTTCCTGCAGGGCAAGTCGATCCAGCACGAGTTCTGCCACCTGATCAACATGCTGCTCGACAGCGCCAAGCAGGTGGTGGTGGCGGCCGACCGGCCACCGGCGGAGCTGGAATCGCTCGAGCCCAGGGTTCGTTCGCGGCTCAACGGCGGCGTGTCGCTGGAGATGTCCACGCCCGACTTCCCCATGCGGCTGGCGATGCTCCAGCAGCGCCTGGCCGGCGCCAAGGCCGAGGACCAGTCGCTCGATATTTCCGACGAGATCCTGGGCCATGTCGCGCGCACCGTAACCGGATCGGGCCGCGAACTGGAGGGAGCCTTCAACCAGCTCCTCTTCCGCCAGTCCTTCGAGCCGCAGATCACGATCGAGCGGATCGACGAGATCCTCGGCCATATCTACCGTTCGGGCGAACCCAAGCGCGTCCGCATCGAAGACATCCAGCGCATCGTCGCGCGCCACTACAACGTCTCCAAGACCGAGCTTCTGTCCAACCGGCGCACGCGCACCATCGTCAAGCCGCGGCAGGTGGCCATGTACCTGTCGAAGGTCATGACGCCGCGCTCGCTGCCCGAGATCGGCAGGCGCTTCGGCGGCCGCGACCATACGACCGTGCTCCATGCCGTGCGCAAGATCGAAGACCTTTCAGGCGCCGACAACACTCTCGCGCAGGAGCTCGAGCTGTTGCGCCGGTTGATCACGGACCAGGCCTGACGACGACCGAAACTCCGTTATCCCCAGAAAGCCCGCGGAACGGCCTCAAGCCTATCCGCGGGCTTGCGTTCGGGGATGTTTTGCTGTCATTTTGCTTCGATTCTGTGCCATTCGCAGCCTTTCTCGGCATGGCCTATGTCCGGAAATGAAATGTCAGTCTGAAGCGAGATCGGCCCGTCATGCGTGTGGTCCTTGAACGTTCGAACCTCCTGAAGTCCTTGAACCACGTCCACCGCGTGGTCGAGCGGCGGAACACCATTCCGATCCTGTCGAACGTGCTGCTCGCGGCATCGGGCGCCAGCCTGGAAATGAAGGCCACCGACCTCGATCTCGAGATCACCGAGGCGACCGCGGCGGTCGTCGAACAGGCCGGCGCCACGACCGTGCCGGCGCATCTGCTCTACGAGATCGTGCGCAAGCTGCCCGATGGGGCGGAGGTGATGCTCAAGACCGACGAAGACGGCAACGCAATGTCGGTCGTTTCGGGCCGTTCGAGCTTCCGTCTGCAGTGCCTGCCGCAGTCGGACTTCCCGGAGCTCTCGGCCGGATCCTTCTCGCACATCTTCCGGCTCGAATCGCCCGCCCTGAAGGGCCTGATCGAGAAGACCCAGTTCGCGATCTCGACCGAGGAGACGCGTTATTATCTGAACGGTATCTACCTGCACACGCACGAGGCCGGCGGCAAGCTGAAGCTGCGCTCGGTGGCGACGGACGGCCACCGGCTGGCCCGCGCCGAAACCGACGCCCCGGCCGGCTCGGAAGGCATGCCGGGCATCATCATCCCGCGCAAAACCGTCAGCGAGCTGCAGAAACTGGTCGATGATCCGGATGTGCCGGTGACGGTGGAACTCTCCGAAACCAAGATCCGCCTCACGGTCGGCAGCGTCGTGCTCACCTCCAAGCTGATCGACGGCACATTCCCCGACTACCAGCGCGTCATCCCGACGGGCAACGACAAGCAGCTCGTCATCGACCGGCAGAGCTTCGCCGCGGCCGTCGACCGCGTCTCCACCATCTCCTCCGAACGCGGCCGCGCCGTGAAGCTGTCGATCGACGACGGCCAGGTGACCCTGGCCGTCAACAATCCGGACTCCGGCAGCGCGACCGAAGAGCTCGCGGCCGACTATTCCGCCGATGCGATCGAGATCGGCTTCAACGCCAAATATCTGCTCGACGTCACCGCCCAGCTCTCGGGCAGCGAGGCGAAATTCATGCTGGCCGATGCGGGCTCGCCCACCCTCATCTACGATACGGCTGACGACAATACGCTCTACGTGCTGATGCCGATGCGCGTCTAGGGCACACGCAACGTGACCGGCGGTCCGGCCCATGCCGGAACAACAGACCCATATAAGTAAGCTATCGCTTACGAATTTCCGGAACTATTCCGCCGTCACCCTGGCCTTGCGGCCTGGCGCGGTCGTGTTTACCGGCGACAACGGCGCCGGCAAGACCAATCTGCTCGAAGCGATCTCGCTGCTGACGCCCGGAAAGGGCATGCGGCGTGCCTCCTATGCGGAGGTCGCACGCGAAGGCGGCGGCAACGGCTTCGCCGTGCATGCCACGATCGAAGGACCGCTCGGCGCCTGCGATATCGGCACCGGTACGGCGACCGGGCAGGAATCCGGACGCAAGGTGCGTATCAACGGCGCGACGGCGAAATCGGCCGAGGAAATGCTGGACTGGTTGCGGGTGACATGGCTGACGCCGGCGATGGACCAGCTTTTCACCGGACCGCCGGGAGATCGCCGCCGCTTCCTCGACCGGCTCGTCCTGGCCACGGACCCCGGCCATGCGCAGCGCGCCATCGACTACGAGAAGGCGATGCGAGGACGCAACCGGCTGCTTGCCGAGGACGCGCGCGACGGCAGCTGGTTCGAGGCGATCGAAGCGCAGATGGCCGAGATCGGCACGGCCATCGCCGCGGCGCGAGCCGAGGCCGTGCGCCTGCTGTCGGCCATGATGGAGCGCCTGCCTGACTCAGGTCCGTTTCCGCGCGCTTCCGTTGCGGTTTCGGGCATCCTGGAAGACCGGCTCGGCGTCAAGCCGGCGGTCGAGGTCGAGGAAGAGTACCGTGCCTTGCTCCGCGAGGGCAGGTGGCGAGACCGCGCCGCCGGGCGCACGCTCGACGGGCCTCACCGTTCGGACCTGATCGTGCGCCATGCGCCGAAGGACATGCCGGCCGAACTGTGCTCCACCGGCGAGCAGAAGGCCCTGCTGATCGGCATCGTGCTGTCGCATGCGCGTCTGTGCGGCGAGGTCTTCGGCTCAGTGCCGATCCTGCTCCTGGACGAGGTCGCGGCGCATCTCGACGCCGGCAGGCGCGCCGCGCTCTTCGCCATACTGGAAGAACTCGACTGCCAGGCCTTCATGACCGGCACCGACCCCGTGCTGTTCTCCAGCCTGGAGGACAAGGGCCAGTTCCTGACGGTCGCCGGCGGCACCGTGTCCGAAACACGCTGACACATACATCAACGTCCTGAAAGGCGTCGCGTCGAATCGGATGTCGTTGTCCCGAAACCGGTTCCCACGTTCGGGCGACATGCTCTATGTTCGCCACATGAACAGCCCGACCGTCCTGTCATCAGAGGAACTCGAACGTTATGCGCGCCATATCGTGCTGCCGGAGATCGGCGGCCCGGGCCAGCAGCGCCTCAAACGCGCCCGGGTCCTGGTGATAGGCGCTGGAGGCCTCGGCGCGCCGGTGCTCCAGTATCTCGCTGCCGCCGGTGTCGGCACGCTCGGTGTGATCGACGACGACACGGTGTCGCTGTCCAACCTGCAGCGGCAGGTGATTCACGACACCGAAGCGCTGGGGGCGGCAAAGACGCAAAGCGCGGCAGCCGCGCTTCGGCGCATCAACCCCAACACGACGGTCGAGACGCATGAGATGCGGCTCGATGCGGCAAACGCCACGGGGCTCGTCGCGGCCTATGATCTCGTCGTCGACGGCTCCGACAATTTCGAAACCCGCTATCTGGTCGCGGACGCCTGCGCTGAGGCGCAGCGGCCGCTGGTCCATGCCGCCGTCGGGCGCTTCGACGGCTCGGTCACCGTGCTCAAGCCGTACGAAACCGATGCGACCGGCCGCCGGAACCCTTCCTATCGCGACCTCTTCCCCGAACCGCCGCCTGCCGGACTCGTCCCGTCCTGCGCCGAAGCCGGTGTGCTTGGTGCACTAACCGGCGTGATCGGCAGCCTGCAGGCCGTGGAGGCGATCAAGCTGATCACCGGCATCGGCGAACCGCTGATCGGGCGGCTGCTCCTCTATGACGGGCTCGGTGCCCGCTTCGACATCGTCCGCTACAAGAGCCCGGCCTGAGTGTCCGCCATGCAGACCGACGAGATCTCGATCGTTCCCCTGCCCGCGGGCTTCGAGCGCTGGGACGAACTGCTCGGCCTCATTCGCCGGTCCTTCGCCCCGATGGATGGGGTCATCGATCCGCCATCCTCCGCCCATCGGCTGACATCCCTGTCGCTCGAAGCCAAGGCGCGCGAGGAAACAGCCTTCCTCGCCACGGTCGCGGACAGGCTGGCAGGGTGTGTCTTCCTCGCCGATAAGGGCAGCCATCTCTATCTCGGCAAGCTCGCGATCGATCCGGCATTCCAGGGCCAAGGCGTCGGCCGGCGCCTGGTCGAGGCCGCGGAGGATCACGCCCGCAAGCTCGGCCGGACCGCGGTCGAGCTCCAGACCCGGATCGAGCTTGCCGCCAATCACACCGTCTTCGGCAGACTCGGCTTTCGCGAGACCGCGCGCACCGCGCATCCGGGCTACCGGCGGCCGACCACCATCACCATGCGCAAGGAACTCGGGTGAGCGTTGTCCTGACGGCGCAAGAGCAGGAAATCGCCGCCGGCCGCGACGGACCGGGAGCGGCCATGGCCATGCGCATCGTCGCCGACAGCGCCAGTCTTCTGGGTGCGCCGCGGCTGATTCCGATCGTATCGGCGCATATCGACGGTGCCCTCTATCACGGCGATTCGGGCACGCTCATCGCCGAGAAGCTGGTCGAAGGCGGCGCCAGGGTCGTGGTGCGTGCAACCCTCAATGTCGGGGCGCTCGACCTGACGGGCTGTTCCATGGTGCGGCTCGCCGAACCCGCGCGCGGCATGGCGCGCCGCATGATAGACGCCTACCGGGCCCTCGGCTGCGAGCCGAGCTGGACCTGCGCACCTTACCAGGCCGGGCATCGCCCTGCCCGCGGGAGCGACGTCGCCTGGGGCGAATCCAACGCCGTCGTCTTCTGCAACTCCGTGCTCGGCGCACGCACCAACCGCTACGGCGATTTTCTCGACATCGCCTGCGCGATAAGCGGACGCGCGCCCGACCACGGGCTGCACAAGCCCGAGAACCGGCGGGCGACGCTGGCCGTCGACGTCGGCGCCCTGCCCGCCGGATTCCTGCAGTCCGAGATCGCATGGCCCGTGCTCGGCAGCCTGTACGGCCGCGAGGTCGGCAACGCGGTTGGCGTGGTGACCGGGATCGGCCATGATCCGGGCGAGGACGCGCTCAAGGCCTTCGGCGCGGCGGCCGCGTCATCCGGCGCGGTCGGGCTCTTCCACATCGCCGGCGTAACGCCCGAGGCTCCCGACCTGGCCACGGCGCTGGGTGGCATGCCCCCCGAGGCCACGATCACGGTCACGCCGGCCATGGTCCTGGAGGCGCAGTCCAGGCTCTCGACCGCCGGACGCCCCGACAAGATCGATGCCGTCGCCATCGGCAGCCCGCATCTGTCGCTGACCGAATTCGACCGGCTCGAGGCGCAGATCGCGGGCCGGCGCCTCGCCGTGCCGCTCTATGCCTGTACCGGCCGGCACGTGGTGGCGCATCTCGACGCCGAAGGCCGCCGGCGGCGCCTCGAAGCGGCCGGCGTGATCGTCGTTGCCGACACTTGCGTCGTGGTGACCCCGATCCTCGCGGACCATCCCGGCGGCGTGCTGATGACCAATTCGGGCAAGTTCGCGCATTATGCGCCGGGGAATACGGGCTACGAGGTTCTTTACGGATCGCTCGCCGACTGCGTGGAGAGCGCCGTCTCCGGCCGGCCGGTGATCTCGGAGCGTTTCTCGTGACCGCCATGCGCGCCGATATCCTCGTGCCGGGGCCGCCCGCGGAAGGCGAAGGGCTCGCGCTTTCCGCGCCGATCAGCTTCTGGGGTGGGGTCGACCCGAAGTCCGGGCGGATCGTCGACGTGCGCCATCCGCAACATGGTGCGTCGATCGGGGGCTCCGTGCTCTTTCTGCCTGACACGATCGGCTCGTCATCGGCCTCGGCCGTGCTGCTGGAACTCGTCCATTCCGGCAAGGCTCCGGCCGCGATCGTCATGCATAAACCAGATGCGATCCTGCTTCTCGGGCTGATCGTGGCGCGCGAGATGGGATGGGCCGGACCGATCGCGCTCCGCCTCGATCGCGATGCCCATGGCCGGTTCGCCGGGCGGCGCGTTTCGGTCACAGCCGACGGGATGCTGGCTTTGTCCTCGCTGTGAGCTCTATCGGCGCAAAGGATCACGTCTTGATGACCCTCCTTGACGCCGGCAACGGCAGAGCCGATTTTCTGACGCATCGTCTCACCTTCGAAGACCTGCGCCGGCAATATCGGCGGATGGCATTTTTTCTCGGCCATGAGGCCGGTCGGGACATGCAACCCGGCCAAGAAATGTACCGCGCCCGAAAACCGGCCCGTCCTGTAAATTTCCAGTTGTTTACAGGACGAGAACCGATCCTCCAGGCACGAAAGCCAGGCGGGCCGAGGGGCCGCGTCAGCGATCGAGGTCAGGTGGATGCGTCAGCATCCTGTACCGTTGGCATCAGACCCGGTTGGGCAACACGCGGTCGGGTGGCCTGTGGCCGTCGAAGAAGGTGCGGATGTTGATGATCACCTTCTCGCCCATGTCGATGCGGCCTTCGATCGTGGCCGATCCCATATGCGGCAGGATCACCACCTTGCCTTTGGCGGCGAGCTTCAGGAGCTTCGGATTGACGGCAGGCTCGTGCTCGAAGACGTCGAGCCCGGCACCGGCCAGCTTGCCGTCCTGGAGCATCTGGATCAACGCGTCCTCGTCGATGATGTCGCCGCGCGCCGTGTTGACGAGATAGGCAGACGGCTGCATCAAAGCCAGCCGGCGGGCCGACAGGAGATGGAAGGTCGCCGGCGTCGAGGGGCAATTGACCGAGATGATGTCCATGCGGGCAAGCATCTGGTCGAGGCTCTCCCAGTAGGTCGCTTCCAGTTCGTCCTCGATCGCCGGGGCGACATGATGGCGGTTGTGGTAGTGGATCGACAGGCCGAAGGCCTTGGCGCGGCGGGCCACGGCGGTGCCGATGCGGCCCATGCCGACGATCCCCAGGCGTTTGCCCCAGATTCGCCGGCCGAGCATCCAGGTCGGCGACCAGCCGGCCCAATGGCCGTCGCCCTTGAGCACATTGGCGCCTTCGGTCAGGCGCCGCGGCACGGTAAGCAGCAGGGCCATCGTCATGTCTGCCGTGTCCTCGGTGAGCACGTTCGGCGTGTTGGTGACGGTGATGCCGCCCTTGGCGGCGGCGGCCACGTCGATATTGTCGACCCCGTTGCCGAAATTGGCGATCAGTTTCAGATTCGGGCCCGCTTGCGCGATCAGCGCCGCGTCGATCCGGTCGGTGATGGTGGGCACCACGACATCCGCCTCCTTGAAGGCGGCGACCAGTTCCGGCTGGCTCATCGGGCGGTCGTCGACATTCAGCCTGGCGTCGAAAAGCTCGCGCATGCGCGTTTCCACCTGGTCGGGCAGCTTGCGCGTGATGACGACCAGGGGCTTTTTCCTGCCGGCCATTGTTCCCTCGGTTCAGGACCTTGTTCAGACCTCTTTAACCAAGACCGGCCAAACTTGAAACCGGCCTCGGTGTGCCAGCCTGTGTAACAAGCGGCCGGGCCGAAGACAAAGAAAAAGGCGCCTCAACCGGGTGACGGTCAGCGCCGAGCGTGTGTAGAGGTATGAAGGTGTCTGGTTCATTCCGCATGGTTGTCGGCGCGACCCTGCTTTGCGCCGTCGTCGCCGCGCCGGGCATGGCTGCTCCGGAATCACCTGCCATTGCGGCCGCTTCCGGAGCGGCGGCACCCACTCCCCCGACGCCGCCGGCGAGCACACAGGATGTCCCCCGCGGCGCGAGCGGCCTGCCGCTGCCGCGTTTCGTCAGCCTGAAGTCCGGGCGGGTCAATTCGCGCATCGGCCCGGGCCTGAACTATGCCGTCGACTGGATGTATTTGAAGCCCGGCCTGCCGATGGAGATCATCCAGGAATACGACAACTGGCGCCGCGTCCGCGATTCCGACGGCGCCGAAGGCTGGATAAACCAATCGCTGCTGTCCGGACGCCGTACCGGCATTGCCGCGCCCTGGCAGCGGGGCAAGGACGCGCGGATCTCCCTGCTTTCCCGGCCCGAGGAGGGCGCCGGCACGGTCGCTGTGATAGAGCCTGGCGTTATCGGAACGATCCGCAGTTGCAACGGCGAATGGTGCGAGATGAGTTTCGCCGGCCACTCCGGCTGGCTGAGCCAGGGGCTGGTGTGGGGCGCCTATCCGGGCGAGACCATCAAGGACTGACGCCGGCCGCATCGAGCCGGGGCGGCTATACGAGCCTCTCGACGACGGGCGTCGCGATTGCGGCCGTCACCGCTTCGGCCGCAGCCTCACGACTATGTCGACGTTGACGATCTCCATGCCCTCGGGAGGCTCGGGCAGATTGACCACACGCACCGGGCCCTGCTCGATGTCGTAGACCTTGTTCTCGCCTTCGACGAAGAAGTGATGGTGGTCGGAGGTATTCGTGTCGAAATAGGTCTTCGCGCCTTCGACGGCCAGGATGCGCAGCAGGCCGGCTTCGGTGAACTGGTGCAGCGCGTTGTAGACCGTCGCCAGCGACACCGGCACGCCGGCGGCCAACGCCTCCTCATGCAACTCCTCGGCCGACAGATGACGATCGCCCTTGGCGAAAAGCAGATCGGCGAGCGCGACTCGTTGCCTTGTCGGCCTCAGCCCGGCATCACGCACGCGTTTTTCCACAGACACCACTTGCTTTCCTTCGAGCGGATGCATCTATCCGTATTGTCCCTCGCCTAGTCGGATCGACGACCAATTCCCGAGCAGATTATTCTCGACCCTTTGTGACATATATTCGGTCGTCGTCAGGCGATCAAGCGCGGCACGTTGACCGCCGCCGGCTCTCAATATAAGCGCAGACGGCGGTTTCCGGTGACGAACGGACTGTGCTAGGGAACGAGGCCAACAGGGCGTTGCGCCGCCCATCGCGACGGGGAAGATTTTGATGCCGGAACGGAAGAATGCCTTCGGCTACGAGGATTTGCTTGCATGCGGCCGAGGGGAGCTCTTCGGGCCGGGCAATGCCCAGCTGCCGGCGCCGCCGATGCTGATGTTCGACCGGATCACCGAGGTCCAGGAGGAAGGCGGCGAATTCGGCAAGGGGTTCATCCGCGCCGAGCTCGATATCCGGCCGGACCTGTGGTTCTTCCCCTGCCATTTCATCGGCGACCCGGTCATGCCCGGCTGCCTCGGCCTCGATGCGCTGTGGCAGATGAGTGGCTTCTTCCTCGGCTGGCTCGGCGAACCCGGCAAGGGTCGCGCCATTTCGACCGGCGAGGTCAAGTTCACGGGCATGGTGACGCCGGCGACCAAAAAGGTGGTCTACGGCGTAGACTTCAAGCGCGTCATGCGTGGCCGGCTCGTCCTGTCGATCGGTGACGGCTGGCTGCAGGCCGACGGCGAGACCATATACAAGGCCAGCGACCTCAGGGTCGGCCTGTTCAAGCAGGCAGCCGCCTGACGGCCCCGGGCCGCCGGCGCGCGTCGCAACCATGGAGTGATAGATGAGACGAGTAGTAGTCACCGGCCTCGGTATCGTGTCATCCATCGGCAACAACGCCGCCGAGGTCGAAGCCTCGCTGCGCGACGCCCGATCCGGCATCAGCTTCTCCGAGGAGTTCGCCGCCCACGGCTTCCGCTGCCAGGTCTGGGGAGCTCCGACGCTCGATCCGACCGAGCTCATCGACCGTCGCGCGCTACGCTTTCTTTCCAAGGGCGCGGCCTGGAACCATGTCGCGATGGATCAGGCCATCGCCGATGCCGGTCTTGCCGAGACCGACGTGACCAACGAGCGCACCGGCATCATCATGGGTTCGGGCGGCCCGTCGACACGGGCCATCGTCGAGGCCGCGGACATCACCCGCGAGAAGGGCGGTCCGAAGCGCGTCGGGCCCTTTGCCGTGCCGAAGGCCATGTCCTCGACGGCGTCGGCAACGCTCGCCACCTGGTTCAAGATCCACGGCGTCAACTATTCGATCTCGTCTGCCTGCTCGACCTCGGCGCACTGCATCGGCAACGCCTACGAGCTCATCCAGTGGGGCAAGCAGGACATGGTCTTCGCCGGCGGGCACGAGGATCTCGACTGGACAATGTCGAACCTGTTCGACGCCATGGGGGCGATGTCGAGCAAATACAACGACCGCGCCGCAGCCGCCTCGCGCGCCTATGACGTCAATCGCGACGGCTTCGTCATCGCCGGCGGTGCCGGCGTGCTTGTTGTCGAAGAGCTCGAGCATGCCAAGGCGCGCGGCGCCAAGATCTATGCCGAGATCGTCGGCTACGGCGCCACATCGGACGGCTACGACATGGTCGCGCCGTCGGGCGAAGGCGCGGTGCGCTGCATGCGCCAGGCGCTCACCACCGTTCCCGGCCCCGTCGACTACATCAACACCCACGGCACGTCGACGCCGGTGGGCGATTCCAAGGAAATGGCGGCGATCCGCGAGGTGTTCGGCGACAAGATGCCGAACATCACCTCGACCAAGTCGCTGACCGGACATTCGCTCGGCGCCGCCGGCGTCCAGGAATCGATCTATTCGATCCTCATGATGCAGGGCCGCTTCATCGGAGAGAGTGCCCATATCGAGGAGCTCGATCCGGAATTCGAAGGAATGCCGATCGTCCGCAAGCGCATTGACGACGCGCGCATCGACAGGGTGCTGTCGAACTCCTTCGGATTCGGCGGAACCAACGCGACGCTGGTGTTCCAGCGCTACGACGTCTGAGGCTCTTCACACATGGAAGCATTGATGAAAGGCAAGCGCGGCCTCGTCATGGGGGTCGCCAACGACCATTCGATCGCCTGGGGCATCGCCCGCCGGCTCGCCGACCATGGCGCCGCCATGGCCTTCACCTATCAGGGCGAAGCCTTCGGCAGGCGCGTCCGGCCTCTGGCCGACAAGGTGGGCGCATCGCTGGTCCTGCCCTGCGACGTCGAGGACAGCGCATCGATCGATCAGGTGTTCGAGACCCTCGACAAGGAGTGGGGCGGACTGGACTTCGTGGTCCATGCCATCGGCTTCTCCGACAAGAACGAGCTGAAGGGCCTCTATGCGGACACCAGCCGTGAAAATTTCGTCCGGACCATGGTCATCTCCTGCTACTCCTTCACTGAAATCGCCAGGAAGGCCGCCGCGCTGATGTCCGAGGGCGGCAGCATGATCACGCTCACCTATGCCGGCTCGGTCCGTGTCATGCCCAACTACAATGTCATGGGCGTCGCCAAGGCCGCCCTCGAGGCGAGCGTGCGCTACCTCGCCAACGATTACGGCCCGCGCGGCATCCGGGTGAACGGCATATCGGCTGGGCCCGTGCGCACCTTGGCGGGTGCCGGCATCTCCGATGCCCGCTATATGTTCTCCTATCAGCAGCGCAACTCGCCGCTGCGGCGCCCGATCACTCTGGAGGAGGTCGGTGGATCCGCGCTCTATCTCCTGTCGGACCTGTCGTCAGGCGTCACCGGCGAGATCCACTATGTCGATTCGGGCTACCATATCGTCTCGATGCCCACGCTGGATGAGTTGAAGAAGAGCGACGAAGAGCGCGACTGACAACCCGGAAAGCTCCAGCGAAGCTGTTGCCTAAAATTGAAGCAATAGGACGAAACGGAATTTAACAGGCGTTGCGTTAAGTCCCTCGCCAGTCGAAGGGATTTTTCATGCCGGCCCAACACCCCAACCGGAGCCCAGTCTTCCGGCTCATCACCATCGCGGCTTCGGGCCTGGGCAGTTTTGTGCTCGGCCTGTGGGCGTTGAGGCTCGGCTTCGGCGACGATCTCGCTGCCATGTCGGCCCCGGCGGTGGGCGCCGTCGTTGCAGCGCTTTGCGCCCTGGCTTCGGGCGGCGCGGCCTTCTCCTTCTTTGCCGGGGTCGACGAATCAAGAAGCTATGTCTTCAAGGAGACCCAGGTCGACAAGCTGACAGGCCTCAACGGGCGTACAGCCATGTTCGGCCGGATCGCCGAAGCCGTCTCGGCCTCTATCCGTACCGGCAGGCCCGCTTTCCTGATCGACATCGACATCGATCGCTTCCGGCAGATCAACGATTCCATCGGCTACGTGCAAAGCGACGAGTTGGTTGCCGCCTTCGCCGAGCGGCTCAAGGCAAGCCTGCCGGCCGGGGTCCAGATCGGCCGGATCGGTGCAGGCGAATTCGCCGTGATCCACCCCGACGGCGACGCCACCTTCAATCTCGAACGCGCGGTCGAGCGGCTGATAGAAAGGATGACGGAACCTTATCCGTTGAAGACGCATCTGCAGTCGGTCAAGGTCTCGGTCGGCATCGTCGCCATCCCGAAGGACGGCCGCGACCCTGCTTTGCTGCTGCGCCGTTCCAATCTGGCGCTGCAGCATGCCCGAATGACCGGCCTCTGCGGCTGGAGCAGCTTCCAGCCCGAGATGGGACAGGTGGCCGACTACCGCCAATGGATCGAGGCGGAACTGCACACGGCCTTCGAGCGCGGCGACTTCGACCTGCACTACCAACCGCAGCTCGATCTCATGTCGGGCCGCATCATCGGCTACGAGGCGCTGATCCGTTGGTCGCATCCGGAGCGCGGCATGATCCCGCCGATGGAATTCATCCCCATCGCCGAGGAGACCGGCATGATCGCGTTG
Source organism: Mesorhizobium sp. L-8-3 (assembly GCF_016756615.1). GTDB lineage: Bacteria > Pseudomonadota > Alphaproteobacteria > Rhizobiales > Rhizobiaceae. Next base: position 13,612 of record NZ_AP023262.1, read on the forward strand.
ATCGGCGAATGGGTCCTGCACAAGGCCTGCAGCGATGCCCGCCATCTGCCCGACGAGTGTTTCGTCGCAGTGAACATCTCGCCCGTGCAGTTCATGACCAAGGACTTTCTCGGCGTCGTCCGCAAAGCGATCGAGACCACCCGTATCAAACCCTCACGGCTCGAACTTGAAATCACCGAGACGGCCATGATGCAGGATCGCGACCGTGCCGCCGCGATCCTGAAGGCATTGTCGGAAATGGGAATTTCGGTCGCCGTCGACGATTTCGGCACAGGCTACTCGAATCTGAGCTACCTGATCGATTTTCCGTTCCACAAGCTGAAGATCGATCGCTCCTTCGTCAGCCGCATCGACACCGACAGCAGCACCGGCGCCGTGGTCTCGACGATCGTCGGCCTGTCGCGGGCGCTGGGCGTCCACACCATCGCCGAGGGTGTGGAGACCGAAAACCAGGCGACCCTGCTGCGCGCAGCGGGATGCGAAGTGGTCCAGGGCTATTTCTACGGAAAGCCCGCCCCGCTGGTCATCCGGCAGGGGATAGCAGCGGCGGCCCACCAGACGCTCCAATAGGACCAGACAAGGTCAGCGGCGGGCGGCCAGCACCTTGAAACCACCGTTGCGCGTGATTTCCCACCAGTCGGCGAAGTCCGCGCGCAGCGTGTCCTCGTAGGGCAGCGGACGATTGGCGACCAGGAAAAGCCGGCCGCCTTTCTTCAGCGCCCTGCCCGCTGCCCGAATGAGGTCCTGCCCGATGCCCGGATCGGCCGCCCGTCCCTGATGGAATGGCGGGTTCATGACAACAGCATCGTAGCGCTCGGCGACCGGTTCCGATGCGAGATCATGCCAGAAGAACCGGGCCGGCCGTCCGAGATCGGCCAGGTTGCGCTTCGCCGCTTCCACGGCTTCGAAATCCGCGTCGTAGAGGTCGATGGCGCGGATCGCCGGAAAGCGGCGAGCCGCCTCGGCCGCCAGATATCCCCACCCCGCGCAGAAGTCCGCAGCGGCACCGGACAGGTCGCCGGGGAGGTTCTCCGCGAGAAGGCGCGATCCCACGTCAACCCGGTCGTGGGAAAACATGCCCGGCATGGTGTGAAACCGTCCCTCCACAAGGTCCCCCTCGTTGCCGGCGCGCAGCGCGGAAACCAGTTCGGCCGGCTCTGCCGGACGGCGGAACCAGAACACAAGGCCGTGGTATTTCGGCTCCTGGCCATCGAGGGCGGCCAGGGCGGCGACGCGCTTGCGGAGGCTGGCTATGCCGTCGCCCTTGGCGCCCGCCACCATCACCAGGCCGCCAGGAGACACGCGCTGGACGGCCTCGGCGATGCGCGCCTCGTTCTCGCCGCGGTGGCGCCCACACAGCACCAGCGCCAGGGTGTAGTCCGTGCCCTCGGCTCTCGGCGCCACGCGATAGCCGGCGCTCTGGAGAGCGCGGAAGAACGGTCTGAAGCCCTGCACGGCCGTCAGCTCCGCCGAAAAGCCTTCGGGAAGCCGAAAACCGGGCTCGGCGCCGAGGAAGAGCACCCGTCCGCCGACACCAGGCACGGAAAGCATGCCTGCATCGAACGGGTGAAGAAGGGTCTTCAGCGAATCGCGGCTCATGGTTCCTGCCCGAAAGCGACCGCCTGAGGCGGCTCCAGGGATTGGACAGCATCCCATGCGCGCCTAAAAGGGCGCGCGGCGCTGTCATGTCTCAACGTGCGTCCCTTGCGCGCCCAAGGGCGCGCGCGGCGCTCTTATGTCAGTTCAAGGGCGTCCTTTGCGCGCCCAGTGGGCGCGCGGCGCTCCTATGTCAGCTCAAGAGCGTCCTTTGCGCGCCCAAGGGGGCGCGCGGCGCTCTTGTGAAAACGGGCGCGTCGCAGCGACGCGCCCGTTCGACGATCGGCCTTCAGTGGTCCGGCATTGCCGGACCGAAAAGGATCAGGCGGCGGTCTCTTCGCCTTCCTGACGCTTCTCCCTGGCGATCTCCTTGCCGGTCTGCTGGTCGACCACCTTCATGGACAGGCGGACCTTGCCGCGCTCGTCGAAGCCCATCAGCTTGACATAGACCTTGTCGCCTTCCTTGACGACGTCCGTAGTCTTCTGCACGCGCTCGTTGGCGAGCTGCGAGATATGGACCAGGCCGTCGCGCGGGCCGAAGAAGTTGACGAAGGCGCCGAAGTCCGCGGTCTTAACGACCGTGCCCTCATAGATCTCGCCGACCTCGGGCTCGGCCACGATGGTGTGGATCCACTTCTTCGCCGCCTCGATCTCCTTGGCGTTCGACGAAGCGATCTTCACCGTGCCGTCGTCCTCGATGTTGATCTTGGCACCGGTCTTCTCGACGATCTCGCGGATGACCTTGCCGCCGGAGCCGATCACGTCGCGGATCTTGTCGGTCGGGATGTGCATGACCTCGATGCGCGGCGCGAACTCGCCCAGTTCCTTGCGGCCTTCGGTGATGGCCTTGGCCATCTCGCCGAGGATGTGGAGGCGGCCGTCCTTGGCCTGGCCGAGGGCGACCTGCATGATCTCCTCGGTGATGCCGTCGATCTTGATGTCCATCTGCAGCGAGGTGATGCCATTGGCGGTGCCGGCCACCTTGAAGTCCATGTCGCCGAGATGATCCTCGTCACCGAGGATGTCGGAGAGCACAGCGAAGCGCTCGCCTTCCTTGATCAGGCCCATGGCGATGCCTGCGACCGGCTTGGCCAGCGGAACGCCGGCGTCCATCAGCGCGAGCGATGTGCCGCAGACCGTGGCCATCGAGGACGAGCCATTGGACTCGGTGATCTCCGAGACGACACGCAGCGTGTAGGGGAACTGCTCCGCGCTCGGCAGCATCGGATGGATGGCGCGCCAGGCGAGCTTGCCGTGGCCGATCTCGCGGCGGCCGGGCGAACCCATGCGGCCGGTCTCGCCGACCGAATAGGGCGGGAAATTGTAGTGGAGGAGGAAGGTCTCCTTGTACATGCCGGTCAGCGCGTCGACGAACTGCTCGTCTTCGCCGGTACCGAGCGTCGCGACCACGATCGCCTGGGTCTCCCCGCGGGTGAACAACGAAGAGCCGTGCGTGCGCGGCAGGATGCCGACTTCCGAAACGATGTTGCGGACGGTCTTGAGGTCGCGACCGTCGATGCGGGACCCGGTGTCGAGGATGTTCCAGCGCACGATCTTGGCCTGGAGCTCCTTGAACACGGTAGCGACCTGCTCCGGCGACCACTTCGGCGCCTCCTCGCCCTGCGGCGCGAAAGCTTCCTTGACCTTGGCCTTGGAGGCGTCGACCGCGGCGTAGCGCGCCTGCTTGTCGGTGATCTTGTAGGCCGCGCGCAGGTCGTCCTCGGCAATCTTCAGCATTTCGGCTTCGAGGTCGCCGTAGCTCGGCGGGGTGAAGTCGCGCGGATCCTTCGCGGCGACTTCAGCCAGCTTGATGATCGCCTCGATCACCGGCTGGAAAGCCTTGTGGCCGAACATGACCGCGCCGAGCATCACGTCTTCGGCCAGTTCCTGGGCCTCGGATTCGACCATCAGAACGGCTTCGCTGGTGCCTGCGACGACCAGATCGAGCTTCGATTCCGGCATCTCGTCGAGATGCGGGTTGAGAACGTACTGGCCGTTGATATAGCCGACGCGGGCGCCGCCGATCGGGCCCATGAAGGGCACGCCTGAAAGGGTCAGCGCGGCCGAGGTCGCGACGATCGAGAGGATGTCCGGATCGTTCTCGAGGTCATGCTGGACGACGGTGACGACGACCTGGGTGTCGTTCTTGTACCCCTCGGCAAAGAGGGGGCGGATCGGGCGGTCGATGAGCCGGGAAACCAGCGTTTCCTTCTCGCTCGGGCGACCTTCACGCTTGAAATAGCCGCCCGGGATCTTGCCGGCGGCATAGGTCTTTTCCTGGTAGTTGACGGTCAGCGGAAAGAAATCGAAACCCGGCTTAGGCTCCTTGGCCGAGACGACGGTGGCGAGCACGACGGTCTCGCCATAGGTGGCGAGCACCGCGCCGTCGGCCTGACGCGCGATCTTGCCGGTCTCCAGGGTGAGCGGACGACCGCCCCACTCGATTTCCACTTTGTGGTGATTGAACATGTCTTGTCCTTCATATGCGGAAAGGGCCGCGCGGACATGCCGTGCAGGTGCCCCTTCCCCTGGCTTCGTTCGGCCCGTCCCTCGAAGGTTCCGACCCTTCGGCGGACGATGCGCTGCTGCAGTTCGAAACCCGTCGGGGATGCGGACATGCCGCATGGCCGGAAGGTTCCGGGACAAGCCACGGGCAAGACAACGGGAAGTCCTGTTGGGAGGCGACAGACGCCCGGGCTTCCTGCAATCCTGCCCCATGACCGGTCCATGGGCGGCTCCGAAGGTTCCCCTGAATTCCGGAGCCGGGGCGGGCTGTGCAACTATGCCAGCCCGTATGCGCGACCGGCGGGCCTTCCCAGGGAAGACCCGCCGGCCGGTTTTTCTTAGCGACGCAGTCCGAGCTTCTCGATCAGCGTCTGGTAGCGCGCCTCGTCCTTTCGCTTCAGGTAGTCGAGAAGGCTGCGGCGCTGGGAGACGAGCTTGAGGAGACCGCGGCGGGAGTGGTTGTCCTTCACGTGTCCCTTGAAATGCTCGGTCAGGTTCTTGATACGCTCCGAGAGAATGGCAACCTGGACTTCCGGCGAGCCGGTATCGCCCTTGGCAGTTGCAAATTCGGTCAGCAGAGCCTGCTTGCGTTCGGCAGTGATCGACATCGGATGTTTCCCTTTCGATCTGGAGGAATGAAGTCGCCCGAGGCCGGGATGTCGTCCAGCCGGGGCCAATGGACATGACGCAACCTTGCGCAATGTTGCGGCGCGTATAGTCCAATTCGATCGGAAACGCCAGACCAATTCCGCAATTGGCCGAACAGCCCCCTCAGAGCCACTTTTTCCATCGGAACAGACCGACCAGCGCTATGGCGACCAGTGCCATGAAGCCGAGGGCGACAGGGTATCCGTAGTAAGCCTCCAACTCCGGCATGTTCCACGGCGAAGCTTCGGGATCGAAATTCATGCCCCAGATGCCTACCAGGAAGGTCAGCGGAATGAAGATCGACGAGACTATCGTGAGAAAGCTGATGACGTCGTTGGTGCGCGCCTGAATCAGCGACAGGTGCATGTCGATCAGGCCAGTCACGACGTCGCGATTGGTCTCGACGATCTCGATCAGCCGGATCGCGTGGTCGAGCGTGTCATTGAGATAGAGCCGCGTCTCGGGGTGGACGAAGCGCACATCCGCGCGCATGAGCCCTGCCAGTGCATCGCGCAGCGGCCAGAGAGCCCGCTTGAGCGCGATCATATCGCGCCGCAATCCATGGAGTTCCGCCAGATGACGCTTGTGGACGGTGCCGAGCATCTCGTCCTCGATGCGTTCGATGGAGTCGGCACGGGCATCGAGGATCGGAAAATAGCTGTCGATGACGGCATCGACCAGCGCATAGGCCAGATAGTCGGCCTTGCGTGTGCGCAGGCGCTGCGCCGTAGGGGCTTCGATGCGCTTGCGCACCGGCCCGAAGGGATCGCCTTCCCGCTCCTGAAAGGTCACGACGAAATCGTCGCCGAAGAAGAGCGAGATCTGCTCGTAGCGATGTGCCTCGGGGTCGTCGATCATGTTGACGACGACATAGGCATGGTCATCGAAGAAATCCGCCTTGGGACGCTGGCCGGTGTTGACCGTGTCCTCCAGCGCCAGGGGATGCAGCCCGAATATGGTGCCGATGTCCCGGATCAGGTCGACATTGCCGAGTCCGATACAGTCGACCCAGACCAGAGGCCATTCCGCCCGCAGGCGCCTGATGTCGTCGATGCTGACGTCGTCGAAGAAGCCGACGCCATCAGGCGCGAGCGCGGTCAGGCAGAGCGTCGGCTGCGGCGCGGCGGGATCGGCGACCAGCGTTCCCGGCGCCGCCCCCACCGGCGACCGCTTGACCCTGTTGCGCAGCCGCCTGTTCGACGCCTTCGATCTGGCCATTTCTCATCGTCCCCTTGATCGGCGCAGACGATAGAGGGCCGCGCGTCCATTCGGACGCGCAAAAAACGCTCTCTATCATTTTGAATCTACGCATCGTGCTTTCCGAAAATCGAGTACGATTTTCGGGCCGATGCTAGAGCATGTCTCCCGAAAGTGTGCAGCGGTTTCGGGGAAAAGACATGCGCCAGATCAAGAACCTACCGCGTGTCGCGTGAACCCTTTTCCACGCGACGCGCTGTAGGCCAGGATTGGAGGGGTGCTCAACCGGTAAAGACCCGCTTCGGCTTGAACATTCCGGCCTCGATCGCACCGATGGCGACCAGCTTGCCCCGTGCCGTGGCGCAGGCCTCTTCGACCTCGACCGGCGCGTCGCGACCACGGATGATGACGGGATTGCCGAGCCTGATCCTGGCCGCCTGGTCGTCGCTCACCGACACCTGGGGCAGGCAGTCGAGGGCGGCGCCGGTGTCGACAAGCAGCGCGTCCAGCGCATCGAAGGAGCGCCGGCCATCCTCGCCGTCCGCCGCGGGCCTGCCCTGTTCGGCTGCGGCCTCGAGTTCGGCGAGCGTGACGAGATCCTCCGGGGTGAAAGGCTCGACCTCGCTGCGGCGGAGCTCCGCGATATGGCCGTAGCAGCCGAGATCGCGTCCCATGTCGCGCGCCAGCGAGCGGACATAGGTGCCCTTGCCGCACTCCACCTCGAAGACGGTTCGTTCGCCGCCCTCCATGGCGACGATATCGAGCCTGCCGATCTCGACCTCGCGCGGCGGAATGGCGACCGTCGCGCCCTCGCGAGCAAGGTCGTAGGCGCGCTCGCCGTCGATCTTGACGGCCGAGAACTGCGGTGGCGTCTGCTCGATCACCCCGGTGTATCTTGGCAGGAGCGCCCTGATCTCGGGCTCGGTCGGACGCTTGTCGGAGGTCTTCGTCGCCGGCCCCTCGAGGTCGTCGGTGGTCCGCTCCTCGCCCCAGGCGACGGTGAAGCGATAGACCTTCGCTCCATCCATGACATAAGGCACGGTCTTGGTCGCCTCTCCCAGCGCGATCGGCAGCATGCCCGAAGCGAGCGGATCGAGCGTGCCGGCATGCCCGGCCTTTTCGGCCTGGAATAGCCATTTGACCTTCGAGACGGCTTCGGTCGATCCCATGCCGACCGGCTTGTCCAGCACCAGCCAGCCGGAAATCGGCCGTCCTTTCTTTTTGCCTCGGCGGGCCATCATGACTCCTCTTTGCCGTCGTCGCCGTCGAGATCGCGCGCCACTTCGGGCGAACGCAGAAGCTCATCGATCCTGGCGAAATTGTCGTAGCTCGTATCCAGCCGGAAGCGGAACTCAGGCATGTATTTCATCTGGCGCAAGGCCGGCGACATGCGCCCGCGGATGAAACGTGCGCTCCGGTTGAGCGCGGCGACCACCGCATCGTCGTCCCGCGCTCCCAGCGGCGACACGAAGGCGGTAGCGATCTTCAGGTCCGGCGACATGCGCACTTCGGAAACCGAGATCACCGTCGCCTCGATCAGATCGTCGCGGACTTCGCCACGCTGCAACATCTCGGACAGAGCGTGGCGGACCTGCTCGCCCACGCGGAGCTGACGCTGGGAAACCGTGCCCTTGCCGCCTGCTTTCATCGTCCTTGCCCTCTCAAATCCCTCAGCTTCCCTAGCGCAGCGGTGCGACCGGCCTGTTCCCTTACACCATGCCGCTGTGCCCCGGTCGGCGTCGCGCCCGCTCGAAAGTCCGGAGGCGAACTCGACCACCTTCCAACTCTATGCCGATCATCTGCCCGTGGCGAGCCGCACCCGCCCGGCGTCGCGGATCGCCGATACGACATGGGAGCTACGACGGCACCGAGCAAATCGGCGCTGCCGCTCCAGCTCTATTTCAATGTCCGATTGTCCCCGGCCGTCGTTGCGTCGGGGCTTGTGCCCCGCTCCACGCGAGACGCCGGCGTCGTGCGACACCGGCGTCTGAGCGACGTCCTAGAGCGTACGGGTGATGTGCTCCACGCGGAAGCACTCGATGATGTCACCCTGGCGGATGTCCTCGTAATTCTCGAAGGCCATGCCGCATTCCTGACCGACCGGTACTTCCGCCACTTCGTCCTTGAAGCGCTTCAGCGTCTTCAGCTTGCCTTCGTGGATGACCACGTTGTCGCGGATCAGGCGGACGCCCGCGCCGCGCTCGACCTTGCCTTCGGTGACGCGGCAGCCCGCGACCTTGCCGACCTTGGTGATCGAGAAGACCTCGAGAATTTCGGCATTGCCGAGGAAGGTCTCGCGACGTTCCGGCGACAGCAGGCCCGACATCGCCGCCTTAACGTCATCCACAAGGTTGTAGATGATGTTGTAGTAGCGGATCTCGATCCCGGCATGCTCGGCCGCCTGGCGTGCCTGGGCATTGGCGCGGACATTGAAGCCGATGATCGCCGCGCCCGAGGTCTCGGCGAGAGACACGTCGGTTTCGGTGACCCCGCCGGCTCCGGCATGAACGATGCGGGCGCGCACCTCGTCGTTGCCGATCTTCTCCAGGGCGGCCGTGATCGCTTCGATCGAGCCCTGCACGTCGCCTTTGATGACCAGCGGGAATTCCTTCACGCCGTTCGCCTGCATCTGCGACATCATCTGCTCGAGCGAACCACGCTGGCCGGCATGCTTGGCGACCGCCTTGTCGCGCGCCTTGCGCTGGCGATACTCGGTGATCTCCCGGGCACGCGCCTCGTTGTTGACGACCGCGAAACGGTCGCCGGCACGCGGCGTGCCCTGCAGGCCGAGAACCTCGACAGGCATCGCCGGCGGCGCCTCGGCGATGTGCTCGCCGCGGTCGTTGACCAGGGCCCGGACACGGCCCCATTCGTTGCCGGCGACGATGATATCGCCGGGCATCAGCGTGCCGGTCTGCACCAGCACCGTCGCCACCGGGCCGCGGCCCTTGTCGAGCTTCGCCTCGATGACCACGCCCTCGGCCGTACGGTCCGGGTTGGCCTTCAGGTCGAGGACTTCCGCCTGCAGCAGGATCGCTTCGAGCAGTTTGTCCAGATTGGTGCCCTTTGTCGCGGAGACCTCGACGTCGAGCGTCTCGCCACCCATCTCTTCCACCACCACTTCATAGCGAAGCAGTTCGGTCCGCACCTTCTGGGCGTTGGCCGCCGGCTTGTCGATCTTGTTGATCGCCACGATGATCGGGACCCCGGCGGCCTTGGCGTGATTGATGGACTCGATGGTCTGCGGCATCACGCTGTCGTCGGCGGCGACCACCAGGATGGCGATGTCGGTCGACTGAGCGCCGCGGGCGCGCATCGCCGTGAAGGCCGCGTGGCCGGGCGTATCGATGAAGGTGATCTTCTGGCCGTTCTTCTCGACCTGATAGGCACCGATATGCTGGGTGATGCCGCCCGCCTCGCCGGCAACGACATTGGCGTTGCGGATGGCGTCGAGCAGCGAGGTCTTGCCGTGATCGACATGGCCCATGATGGTGACCACGGGCGGACGCGACTTCAGGTCCTCCGGACGGTCGGCGATGTCGAACAGGCCTTCCTCGATGTCGGACTCGGCGACGCGGCGCACCGTGTGGCCGAATTCGGAAGCGACCAGTTCAGCCGTGTCGGCGTCGATCACGTCGCCGGGCTTCATGATCTGGCCCTGTTTCATGAAGAACTTGACCACGTCCACGGCGCGTTCCGACATGCGGCTCGCCAGTTCCTGGATGGTGATGGTTTCGGGCAGGGTTACTTCACGCACGATCTTCTCCCGCGGCTCCTGATGGAGCGCGCGCTTGAACTTCTCCTGGCGCCGGCGCATGGCCGACAGCGAACGCGCACGGGCGTCTCCGTCCTCGGAGGACAGGGCGCTGTTCAGCGTCAGCTTGCCGCGGCGGCGGTCGTCGTCGCCCTTGGTCTTGGCCGGACGCGCGACCTCCGGGGTGGCGATGCGCCGCGGCGGCGGGGCACTGGCGGCGCGCTTCGGCTTGTTCGCTTCCTCGTCGTCGGCAACAGTCTCGGCCGCGGCGGGCACCCGGCGGCGTGCCTCCTCCTCGGCACGGCGGCGGGCTTCCGCCTCGGCCTTCAGCCGGGCTTCCTCCTCGGCCTGGCGACGAGCCGATTCCTCGCGCTCGCGGCGACGACGCTCTTCTTCCTCGGCACGGCGACGCGCTTCCTCGGCGGCACGCTGGCGCTCTTCGTGCTCGCGGGCCTTGGAGCCCTCGAGAGCGCGGCGGCGCGCCTCCATTTCGCTGCTCGACAGATCGGTCAGCACCAGGCGCTCCGCCGGAGCGGGCCGCGGGGCCTCCTGAACCGGTGCTGCGACGGCGACCGCCGGCTTCGGCCTGAGAGGCTGGACCACCGCCGGCTCCTGCCGTTCGCCCGGCATCGAGAACTTGCGCTTCTTGGTCTCGACAACCACGGCCTTGCTGCGGCCATGCGAGAAACTCTGGCGCACGGTGCCCTGCTCCATGCCCGGGCGCTTCAGCGTCAAGGTCTTCTTGGTGTTGACGCTCAACGTCTTGTCGTCACCCGATTTCGTATCGCTCATTCCGTGTCCTCTGCGGCTTTCTCGTCGTCGGCAACTGCCGCAAGTATTGCCACTTCATCCGGGGATCCGCCCCGGTAGCGGTCGAGCGCAGCCATGCGCTTCAAGGCCGCCTTCCCCGCGTCGCCCGCGAGAACGGCAGCATGTATCACATTTGTGCCCCCCAATGCCAAACCCAATTCGTGTTCCGAAAAAAGTTTGTAGGCGACGATAACGGGGCCTCCGGCATGCACCACGGCGCGCCTGGCCTGCGTGATCTTGCGCACCCCGTCGTCTGAGGCCTCGCCGGCATGCAGCACGGCGGCGGCCTTGCCGCTGCGCACGCTGCTTTCCACCTTGGCGGCGCCGAGCGCGACCATGCCCGCCTTGCGGGCGAGCCCCAGCGCGCCGAGCGCCGATTTCGCCATCAGCCCGTCGATCAGCTCGCCGAGCTGCGGCGGCACGACGACCTCGGCCTTGAGAGCGCGCGCGAAGAGCTTCCTGCCGACCGCGAGGTCGACATGGGTCCGGTCGGCGGTGACCCAGCACCCCCTGCCGGGCAGGTTGCGCTTCAGGTCCGGGACGACGGTCGAATCCGGTCCGACGACGAACCGGATCAGCTCATCGGGCGTTGCGCTTTTGCGCGTAACGATGCAGGTGCGATCGTTCATCTCTTCCAAGAGCGCCTCCGGACCGGTCCGCGCTCATGTCAGGCGTCAGCCGCTTCGGCGGCTTCCTGCTCTGTCGCGAGGTCGTCCTCGGAGATCCAGCCCACCTTGAGGCGCGCGGCCACCACCATCTGCTCGGCATCGGCACGGGAGACGCCGTGGCTGGCGAGCACGCCAGGATAGACCTTGGTCTCGCCGTCCTTGCGCTCCTTCCAGCCGACGAGGTCGTCGACGGCATAGCCGGCGAAGTCCTCGACCGACTTCACGCCGTCCTCGCCGAGCGTCACCATCATGGCCGTGGTGATGCCGGGAATCTCGCGCAGCTCATCCTCGACGCCGAGTTCCTTGCGCTTGGCGTCGTGCTCGGCCTCGATCCGGTCGAGATACTCGCGGGCCCGCGACTGGATCTCGCTCGCCGTATCCTCGTCGAAACCGTCGATCGACGAAATCTCGTCGGCGTCGACATAAGCCACTTCCTCGACGCTGGCGAAGCCTTCGGAGGCGAGCACCTGGCCGACCATCTCGTCGACATTGAGCGCTTCCATGAACAGCGTCGAGCGCTCGACGAATTCCTTCTGGCGCCGCTCGCTCTCTTCCTGCTCGGTCAGGATGTCGATATCCCAGCCGGTGAGCTGCGAGGCGAGACGCACGTTCTGGCCGCGGCGGCCGATGGCGAGCGACAGCTGGTCGTCGGGCACCACCACCTCGATGCGCTCGGCATCCTCGTCGAGCACCACCTTGGCGACTTCCGCCGGCTGCAGCGCGTTGACGATGAAGGAGGCGGCCTGCGGCGACCACGGGATGATGTCGATCTTCTCTCCCTGCAACTCGCCGACCACGGCCTGCACCCTCGAACCGCGCATGCCGACGCAGGCGCCGACCGGGTCGATCGAGGAGTCGCGCGAAACGACGGCGATCTTGGCGCGGGAGCCGGGGTCGCGCGCCACGGACTTGATCTCGATGATGCCGTCGTAGATCTCGGGCACTTCCATGGTGAACAGCTTGGCCATGAACTGCGGATGGGTGCGCGACAGGAAGATCTGCGGACCGCGCTGCTCGCGGCGCACGTCATAGACATAGGCGCGGACGCGGTCGCCATATTTGAAGTTCTCGCGGGGGATCAGTTCGTCGCGGCGGATGATCGCCTCGCCGCGGCCGAGATCGACGATGACGTTGCCGTATTCCACGCGCTTGACCGTGCCGTTGACGATCTCGCCGATGCGGTCCTTGTACTCGTCATACTGACGGTCGCGCTCGGCCTCGCGCACCTTCTGCACGATGACCTGCTTGGCGGACTGCGCGGCAATGCGGCCGAAATCCATCGGCGGCAGTTGCTCGGCGATGAAATCGCCGACCTGGGCGTCGGGATTGCGAAGTCGGGCGTCCGCCAGCGATATCTGCCTGGCGAAGTCCTCGACGTCGTCGACGACCTCCATCAGCCGCTGCAGCTTCATCTCGCCGGTGTTCGGGTTGATGTCGGCGCGGATATTGGTCTCCTGGCCGTAGCGCGAGCGCGCCGCCTTCTGGATCGCATCCGCCATGGCGGCGATGACGATCTGCTTGTCGATCGCCTTTTCGCGCGCGACCGCGTCGGCGATCTGGAGCAGCTCCAGCCTGTTTGCACTGACTGCCATCTTGGTCTCCCTATGCAATTCCCGGCGCCGCGCGGCTGCCCGGGTGCAGCGTCAATTGTCCGTTTCGGTTTCGTCTTCGGTTTCGGCTTCAGTTTCTGGGGGCTCGCCGCGGCGCTTCCTTGCTTCCTGGCGCGCCTTCTTGTCCTTCTTCAGCGCGTCCCTGATAAGATCGTCGGTGAGCACGAGCCGCGCTTCGGCGATCGCCTCGTACGGAATCCGCACCGTCGGCTCGTCTCCATAGGCCGGCTGGTCGCGCTCGATCAGCACGGCCTCGGCGTCGGCCTCGGCGATCCTGCCGCGGAAACGCTTGCGATCGGCGACGAGGATGGAGGTCTCGATCTTGGCGAGATGGCCGGTCCAGGTCACGAAGTCCGACTTGCGGACCAGCGGCCGGTCGATGCCGGGCGACGAGACTTCGAGATGATACGCCTTCTCGATCGGATCTTCCACATCGAGCGCCGGCGAGACGGCCCGGCTGACCTCCTCGCAATCCTCGACGGTCATCGTGCCGTCTTCGCGCTCGGCCATGATCTGCAGGGTCAGGCCGTTTTGCCCGAACAGTCGCACGCGCACCAGGCGGAAGCCGATGCCGGCGAGCACCGGTTCGACGATAAGCGCCACACGCGCATCGATGCCGCTTTCGCGGATGATGCGATCGTCGTGTTCGCTCCTGTCAGTTTCAGTCATCCGTTCTCCGCGCAGCCGCCTGGGCGGCCGTATTAACAAAAAAGAGCGGGACCGGGTGGACCCACTCTTCGTCTAACCGACCAAGAATTTAGCTATGAGATAGCGGATGAGCGCCGGGTTTTCAAGTCCGGCCGGTCTTCTTTCGAAAATCCGGGCTCATCCCCCGCGTGCAGCCGGCTTGATCAATGCGCCACCGGCATGGCAGCCCTGCGCGCCGACCCCTGACGTCCGATGGGGACAATACTTATCTGCCGATGAACAGATCCAAGGAAAAAGATCATGTCGAATCACAACAGACGCACGACCTTCGCTGAGATCATCACCATCATGGGCGATGCACTTGCAGCCGCCGCTTCGGTCCGTCAGGGACGCCAGCCCGACGCCGGCAATCTGCGCGGACTGGGCATCGACCCCGAGCAGTACCGCCAGATCGGCCGGCTCTGACGACCGTTCTCGTACAAACGGCCCGGATGCTGACGCGTAAGTGCGCCGCCTCGGTCGCCGGCGCGGCCCCTCAGGGTTGCCTGGCTGCGCGCCAACGGGCGTGCGCCACGCGGTCGCGCACTCCAACAGCCGATCTTCGTCAACCGTTGGTATCAGTCCTCCGACGACGCGAGCTGCGTCAACAGCCTGGCCTTGCCGCGCGCACGCAGATAGAGCGGCAGCAGCACAGCAGTCAGTGCCAGGATCCAGAGCACGATCGCGATCCAGGAATGGAACAGGACGCTCGGGTCGCCCTGGCTGATGGCAAGCGCGCGCCGCAATTGCTGTTCGGCCAGCGGCCCCAGGATCAATCCCACCACGACAGGCGCGATCGGATAGCCGAAACGGCGCAGGAAATAGCCCATCAACCCGAAGGCGAGCAGCAGGCCGAGTTCGAAGGTCGACGGATTGGCGCCGATCGTGCCAAGCGTGGCGAAGACCAGGATGCCGGCATAGAGCCAGGGCTGGGGGATGGCGAGCAGCCGCACCCATAGCCCGACCAGCGGCAGGTTCAGCACCAGCAGCATCAGATTGGCCACCAGCAGGCTGGCGATCAGCCCCCAGACCAGGGGTGCATTGGTGACGAAGAGCAGCGGTCCCGGCTGCAGGCCGAATTGCTGGAAGCCCGCGAGCATGATCGCCGCCGTCGCCGTCGTCGGCAGGCCGAGGGTCAAGAGCGGGACAAGCGTGCCGGCTGCCGAGGCATTGTTGGCGGCCTCGGGGCCGGCCACACCCTCGATCGCGCCCTTGCCGAACTCCTCAGGTTTCGCGGCAAGCTGCTTTTCCAGCGAATAGGACAGGAAGGTGCCGATCTCGGCGCCGCCGGCCGGCATCGCGCCGATCGGGAAACCGACGGCCGTTCCACGCAGCCACGGCTTCCACGACCGCGCCCAATCCTCCCTGTTCATCCAGACCGAGCCGCGCACCGGTTCGATCTTCTGCTCGCCGCCGACGCGGCTGGCCGCCACGCTCAGCGCCTCGCCGACGGCGAACAGCGCGACGGCGAGCGTCGTCACCTCGATGCCGTCGAGCAGATCGGGGACGCCGAAGGCGAGGCGCGCCTGGCCGGTCTGCAGGTCTATGCCGACCAGTCCGAGCGCCAGTCCGATAAACAGCGCGGTCAGGCCGCGAAGCGTCGAATCGCCGAAGGCGGCCGACACCGTCATGAAGGCCAGCACCATCAGCGCGAAATATTCCGCGGGACCGAAGGACAGCGCAATGCCGACCACCCAGGGCGCCAGGAAGGCGAGCCCGATCGTGGCGAGCAGCCCGGCGACGAAAGAACCGATCGCCGCCGTCGCCAAGGCCGGTCCGCCGCGACCGGCGCGCGCCATCTTGTTGCCTTCCAGCGCCGTGACGATCGAAGCGCTTTCGCCCGGGGTGTTGAGCAGGATCGAGGTGGTCGAGCCGCCATACATGCCGCCGTAGTAGATGCCGGCGAACATGATCAGCGAACCGGCGGGATCAAGCTTGTAGGTGACGGGCAGCAGCAAGGCCACGGTGAGCGCCGGGCCGATCCCCGGCAGCACGCCGACGGCGGTGCCGAGCGTCACCCCGATCAGCGCGTAGAGCAGGTTTATCGGCTCCAGCGCGACGGCGAGGCCTTGCCAGAGGAGTTCGAATGTCGCCATCAGCCGGCACTCCCGAACAGACCGCCGATCGCGCCTGCAATCGTCGTCAGCGCCTGCTCGAACGGTCCCGACGGCAAGGCGAGCGACAGACCGCGAGCGAAGATCAGCCAGACGAGGCCGGACAAGAGTATGCCGAGCGGCACCGTAAACCAGAGCGGCCCTCGACCGAAGCCGCGCGCCGTCGCGGCGAAAAGCAGGCCCGTCGCGATCGAAAAGCCCGCAAGCTTCAACAGCAGCATCTGCGCCGCCAGACCGCCGACGATCCAGACGATCGGGGCAATCGCCTGCTCCTCGCGTTCGGGGAAATCACCCCGAAGCGCGGCGAAGACGGTCCATATGGCAAGGATGAACAGCGCGGCTGCAATTATATAGGGAAATGTCGTCGGGCCGATACGGGCGTAGTTCACCGCACCGCCCATCGTCGCGGTGCTCCAGGCGATCACGACCGCGACCAGAGCGAGAGCACCCGCCACGACGAGCGCAGCCCGGTCCGCCCGGACTGCCGGGCGCGGCTCGCCGTCGTCGCTCATTTGACGAGGCCGATATCTTTCAGGATCGATGACGTGGCCTGGACATCCTTCGCGAGTTGGGTGCGGAAGTCGTCGCCGGCCAGGTAGGTATCGGCCCAGCCTTTGTCGGCGAGGGCCTTCTGCCAGGTCGCCGATTTCACCATCTTGTCGATGTCGGCGGTGACGGCCGCCGTCTGCTCGGGGCTCAGGCCCGGCGCGGCCGCAACCATGCGCCAGTTCTGGATAGAGACGTCGACGCCGCTCTCCTTCAGCGTCGGAGCGTCGACGCCGGGGATCTTCACGTCGCTGGAAACTGCCAGCAGCCGGAGCGTTCCGGCCTGAACCTGGGATGCGAACTCGCCATAACCGGAAATGCCGGCGGTCACCTGGCCGCCGAGGATAGCCGCCAGCGCCTCGCCGCCGCCGGAGAATGCGATGTAGTTGACCTTGGTCGGATCGACCCCGACAGCCTTGGCGATCAGCGCGGCCGCGATATGGTCGGTACCGCCCGCCGAGCCGCCGCCCCAGGAAACCGAGCCGGGATCGGCTTTCAGTTTCTCGACGAGCCCGGCCATGTCCTCGATGTCCGAAGCGGCGGGAACGACGATCGCCTCATATTCGCCGGTGAGGCGGGCGATCGGCGTGACCTGGTCGAGGGTGACGGGCGAATTGTTGGTCAGGATCGCACCCACCATCACATAGCCGCCGACGATCAGCTGCGAGGGATCGCCGCTGGCCTGGTTCACGAACTGGGCGAGGCCGATGGTGCCACCCGCGCCGGGCACATTCATCACCTGCACGTTGCCGGAGATCTTTTCGTCCTGGAGGGCGGTCTGCATCGAACGCGCGGTCTGGTCCCAGCCGCCGCCGGGCGCGGCCGGCGCCACGATCTTGTAGTCGGCGGCGAATGCCTGGCCTGACAGGGCCATCCCGGCGATGCCGACGATCGCGAAAAGCAGTTTCCGCATGATTCCTCCTCCATCGCCAGCCGCCTGCGGCGAGATAAGCGTTGTGCCGCCGGGCTTGTCAACAGGGCGGTGCTCGGGAAGAAGACGTCGGACAGACTGGCGACCGCGGCCGCGCATGAGACGCTCCGCCCGCATATCCGTGTTATCCCTGTGAACACCAAGGCGGAATGGAAAGCGGCGGGCGTCGTCAGCCGACATCCGCGCCTCAGATCCCGGCGCGTGCAGGTGCAGACACCGTCGCGGCGCCCGATCGCCTTGTGGCCGCATATGTCCGCGCTGCCGCATCAGGCTTCGATCATGCCGCCTATGACACGGCCAGAATCGCGCCCACGCGGCGCCAAACCACGACAATCTTGAGAAAAATCCGATATTAGGGCACAGTTTGCGAACGCGTCTGAAGTGCGCAGCTATCTCAAACCCGGCCGTCTCGCGCCGAGTGAGAGCTCGTGTCGGAAGGTCGGCGTCGATGGGTCAGGGGTTCTTCCTTCTGTTCGCTGCGGCGTCCGTGATCACGGCCCTGACCGTGGTCCTGGCGCGGAACCCGGTGCACAGCGCCTTGGCGCTGATGGCGTGTTTCCTGCAGATTTCGGCGATCTTCGTCCTGCTCGAGGCACCGTTGCTGGCGGTCATCCAGATCTTCGTCTATGTCGGAGCGATCATGGTCCTGTTCCTGTTCGTGATCATGATGATCGACGTGCGCGAAGCCGTATTGCAGCGGTTCGTGCCGGGCAGCAACCTGCCGGCCCTGGTGATGCTCGTCCTGCTCGGGGTCGAGATGCTTGTGCTGGTGCTGTGGAGCGACCGCTTTTCGGTCACAGAGCCCGTCGCCGCGAGCAGCGGCGGCGAGATCAGGCAACTCAGCACGACACTTTTCGCCGACTATCTGCTGCCGTTTGAAGTTGCCTCCGTGATCCTGCTGGCGGCCCTGGTCGGCGCCATCGTTCTGGCGCGGAAGGAGCCGGGGTGATGGTGCCGCTCTGGTGGTATATCGCGCTCGCAGTGGTCCTGTTCGTGATCGGAGCGGCGGGCGTGCTGCTCAGGCGCAACATCCTGGTCGTGCTGATGTCGCTGGAGCTGCTGCTCAACTCGGTCAACATCAATTTCATCGCTTTCGGGCACTACTACGGCGACTTCCGCGGTCAGATCTTCGCGATCTTCGTCATCGCGATCACCGCGGCGGAGGTTGCCATCGCCCTTGGCATACTGGTCGCCCTGGTGAGAAACAAGGCCACCCTCAAGGTCGACGACGTGACCATATTGAAAGGATAGCAGCTTGGACCCGGTGATATCGATCCGGCCGCTACTTGCCGTTGCCGTCGCGGTTCTGGCGGCACTTGCAGTTCTCCTTCTCAACAATCGCGAGAGGCTCCGCGATGTCGTCTCGCCAGTGGCGGCGCTCGCCATGTTCGCAATTGTCGCTTCGATGGCGCCCACGGTGCTGGCGGGCCGTACGGTCGATCTGCGCCTGTTCGAGGTTCTGCCGGGGATCGACTTCGCATTCCGGGCCGATGCGCTCGGCATGGTGTTTGCCACTGTCTCGTCGCTGCTGTGGATCGCCGCGGCGTTCTATTCCATCGGCTATATGCGGCACTTGAACGAGCACGGGCAGACCCGGTTCTTCGCCTGCTTCGCCACCAGCCTCGCGGCGGCCGTCGGAGGGGCCTTCGCGGCCAATCTGTTCACCCTGGTCATCTTCTACGAGGTGCTCAGCCTCGTTACCTATCCGCTTGTCTACCACCACGAGGACGAGGAGGCATGGGCGGGCAGCCGCAAGTACCTCGTCTATCTGATGGGCGCGTCGAAAAGCGTGCTTCTCGCCGCGCTGGCTCTGACTTACCAGATTGCGGGGTCGCTCGACTTTGTGGCGGGAGGGCTGCTGGCGCGGGCCGATGCGTCGGCAGCCCTGCTGACGGTCGTCTATTTCTGCTATCTCTTCGGTTTCGCCAAGGCGGCGGTGATGCCGATGCACGCCTGGCTGCCCGCCGCAATGGTGGCGCCGACACCGGTCAGCGCGCTCCTGCATGCGGTGGCCGTGGTGAAGATGGGCGTGTTCTGCGTGCTGCGGGTGGTGTTCCATGTGTTCGGCGTGGGGCTGATGGATGGGCTGGGGCTCGGCATCGCCACGGCCTATCTGGTCTCTTTCACCATCCTGATGGCTTCCGTCTACGCCCTGACGCGGGACGACCTCAAGGCGAGGCTCGCCTATTCGACGGTCAGCCAGCTTTCCTACATCGTGCTTGGCGCGGTCCTCTTGTCGCCGGTCGCGATGGTCGGAGGAATTGTCCACATTGCGGCGCATGCATTCTCCAAGATCACCCTCTTTCTGTGCGCCGGATCGATCTACTGCGCGTCCGGCAAGCGCAACATCAGCGAGATGGCAGGCATCGGCCGCAGGCTGCCCTGGACGATGGGAGCGTTTTTTGTCGCCTCGCTCAGCATGATCGGGATACCGCCGACCGCAGGCTTCGTCAGCAAGTGGTACCTGGCGCTGGGTTCGGTGGAGGCTGGGGAGATCGCGTTCCTGATCGTGCTCCTGGTGAGTTCGGTCCTGAACGCCGCCTATTTCCTGCCGGTCAGCTACGGTGCCTTCTTCGGGACGGAGGCAGCGGAGAGCCCGACGCCGGTCCGTGAAATTCCGATGGTGGCGATCCCGTTGGTCGCGACCGCCATCCTGTCGGTGTCCATGGGCATCTTCCCCGACTATTTCCTCTCACTGGCGGAAGGAGTCGTCAGATGATCAGGCGCATGGTCGATTTCTTCGGCGACGAGCAGTATGCGAGGCAGCGTCGCCGGCTGTTCTATCTGGTGCTCCTGCTGATCGTCATCGCCGACTTTCTGGTCCCCCGCGCGCACGCCGAATATTTGTGGGAGCGTCTGCCGGGCTGGTCGGCCGCCTATGGCTTGGGCTCCTGCGTGCTGCTGATCTTCGTTTCCAAATTCCTCGGCCATCAGGGCGGACTGATGCGGCGCGAGGACTATTATGATTGACTTCGTCCATCCCGCCCTGCTGTTCATTCTCGGCGCCCTGCCGATCCCGTTCCTGAAAGGGTCGATCCGCAAGGCCTATCTGCTCCTGATCCCGGCGCTCGCGATCCTCGCCGTATTCACGATGCAGCCGGGCAGCTACGGCGCGGCGCGGTTCATCGGGCAGGAAATCCTGATAGCGAAGGTCGACAGGCTGAGCATCGTCTTCGCCACCGTTTTCACGATCATGGCGCTGATCGGCATGGTCTACGCACTGCATCTGACGCGCGCCGGCCAGCATGTGGCGGCGTTCGTCTATGTCGGCAGCGCCCTCGGCGTCGTCTTCGCCGGCGACTACCTCACCCTGTACCTGTTCTGGGAAGGCATGGCCTTTGCGTCCGCCTATCTGGTCTTTGCCCAGGGCGGCGGGCAGGCGATCCGCGCCGGGTTCCGCTATCTCATGGTCCACATCACCGGTGGCGTCGTCCTGCTCGGCGGCATCGTTCTCCATGGGCTCGCCAGCGGCTCGCTGCTCTTCGGCCCGATCGAGGGAGGGATGGGCGTCGCCGTCTACCTGATCCTTGCCGGGTTCATGCTCAACGCCGCCGTACCGCCGCTCAACGCCTGGCTGACCGACGCCTATCCGGAGGCGACCGTCACCGGGGCGGTGTTCATGAGCGCCTTCACCACCAAGACCGCCGTCTATGTTCTGGCGCGGGCCTTTCCGGGGACCGAACTGCTGGTGTGGCTCGGCGCAGTGATGGCGCTTTACGGCGTCGTCTACGCAGTGCTGGAGAACGACTGCCGGCGGCTCCTGGCCTATCACATCGTCAGCCAGGTAGGCTACATGGTGGCGGGCGTCGGCATCGGCACCGAAATGGCTCTGAACGGGGCGACCAGCCACGCCTTCGCGCATATCCTCTACAAGGCGCTCCTCTTCATGGGCGCGGGGGCGGTAATTTACGTCACCGGACGGCGCAAGCTCACCGAACTCGGCGGGCTCTACCGGACCATGCCGCTGACCGTGGCGCTCTACATGATCGGCGCCTTCGCCATCTCGGCGTTTCCGTTTTTCTCGGGCTTCGTCACCAAGTCGATGGTGGTGGCCGCCGCCGGACAGGACCACCGCGCGCTGGTGGTGCTTATGCTGACGATGGCGTCGTCGGGGACGTTCCTGCACACCGGGCTCAAGCTCCCATATTACATGTTCTTCGGCACGGACCGGAAGCTGGAGGCACAGGAGCCGCCTCGCAACATGCTGGTTGCGATGGCCATGGCGGCGGTGCTCTGCATCGCGATCGGGGTGTTCCCCCAGCCGCTTTATGCGCTTCTGCCCTATCCGGTCGATTTCGAGCCCTACACCGGCGCCCATGTCACCGAGAGCCTGGGTATCCTGATGTTCACGGCATTGGGCTTCGTCCTCTTCCTCAGGGCGCTGGACCCCGAGAACACGATAAGCCTCGACACCGACTGGTTCTACCGCAAGGGCGCGAGGCTCTTCATGTGGGTCGCCGAAAGGCCGCTGGCCAGCTACGAGAAGGCCGTGAGCGACCTGTCGGAGACCGCGGCGCTGCCCTTCCTGCACCGGACGGCACGGGCCGGGCTGCGGACCGATCTCAACGGCGTCGACGCCGTCGTGAACGGCATCGCTCGCTCGATCCTTCACGGCGGCGGGGTGCTGCGGCGGCTCCAGACCGGCGTCGTGACCCATTATGCGCTGGCGATGATCGCCGGCGTGATCGCTGTCATCGCTGTCTTCGCCGTGGTGTGGCAGTAGGGGGTGCGATGGCGTTCCCGCTGCTCAGCCTCATCGTGTTCCTGCCCGCCGCCGGCGCGGCGTTTCTGATGTTTCTGCGCAGCGACGACGCGGTGCGGTGGACGGCGCTGGCCGTCACAGTCCTCGACCTCGCACTCTGCATCGCGATGCTGGCCGGCTTCGACACCACCACCCATGCGATGCAGTTCACCGAGACGCGACCGTGGGTGCCCGCGCTAGGGATTACCTACGCGCTCGGCGTCGACGGGATCAGCGCACTCTTCGTGTTCCTCACCGCGCTCCTGGGTTCGATCTGCGTGCTCGCGTCCTGGGTCGCGATCGACCGCAAGGTGAAGGAGTTCATGGTCAGCCTTCTGGCCATGCAGGCGCTGATGCTCGGCGTGTTCTGCGCGCTCGACCTGTTCCTGTTCTACGTATTCTGGGAAGCGATGCTCATCCCGATGTACGTGATCATCGGCGTCTGGGGTGGTGACGGCCGGGTCTACGCGGCGTTCAAGTTCTTCCTCTACACATTGGCCGGCAGCCTACTGTTCCTGATCGGCGTCATCGTGCTCTATTTCCAGGGCGGCGAGACCTTCGACATCCGAGCCCTCACGGAGCAGGATTATCCGTTTCGGGTCCAGTCCTGGCTGTTCCTCGCCTTCCTGATCGCCTTCGCCGTCAAGGTGCCGATGGTCCCCGTGCATACCTGGCTGCCGGACGCTCATGTGCAGGCGCCGACGGCCGGCAGCATCATCCTCGCCGGCGTGCTCCTGAAGATGGGCGCCTACGGGTTCCTGCGGTTCTCGTTGCCGATGCTGCCGGAGGCGTCGGTTTATTTTTCATTGCCGATGCTGGCGCTTTCGGCACTTGCGATCGTCTATGGCGGGTTGCTCGCTCTGGCGCAGGACGACCTGAAGAAGCTGGTGGCCTATTCCAGCATCAGCCACATGGGCTTCGTGACCCTGGGGATCTTCGCGCTGAACCTCCGCGGCCTCGAGGGCGGCATCCTGCAAATGTTCAATCATGGCGTGACGACGGGCGCGTTGTTCCTGTTCGTCGGCCTGATCTACGAACGGACCCATACCCGCAGCATCGCGGATTACGGCGGGCTGATGAAGGCGGCGCCGGTCTATACGACATTTCTCGCGCTGTTCACCCTGTCGTCGATGGCGCTGCCGGGGACGAATTCGTTCGTGGGCGAGTTGCTGGTGCTGTCGGGCGGGTTTGCGGCCAATCTGGCCGTCGGCGCCGCCGCCGTCGTCGGGGCATTGCTGGGCGCGGCCTATCTGCTCGGCATGTATGGGAAGGTCGCGCTTGGTCCTGCCCGCGCCGGCGCGCGGTACAAGATCCGCGACGTGAACGCACGCGAACTGGCGGCGATCGTGCCGCTGGCCGTCTTCGTGCTCTGGGTCGGACTTTATCCGAGACCCTTTCTCGACATCATCGACGCTTCGGCGAAGCATTTGCTGTCGCAAGTGCACGCGAGAGGAGGCAGCCGATGACCGCCGCCGCGCTGCTCCAGTCGATCCTCGCGAGCATGCCCGAGATCGTGGTGATCACGGGCGCCTGCATTCTCCTGATCCTGGGACAATTGGTCCGGAAAGGGCAGGAACATCTGATCGGCTGGGCTTCCGCCGCGGTCGTGCTGCTTGCCGCCCTGGGGACACTCATGCTGTCGGGCGACGTGTGGCCTGCCTATACGGGCATGTTTGTCGCCGACCCCTTCTCGGCCTTCTTCAAGGCCGTGTTCTACCTGGCCACCGTTCTGACATTCCTTCTCTCGCGAAAATATGCGCAGATCGAAGGGATCGGGAGCAGCGAATACTATGTGCTGCTGCTCTTCGCGCTTGCGGGGATGATGATCATGGCCTCGGCGATCGACCTCCTGTCGATCTATGTGGGCCTCGAACTGATGGCGCTCTCCACCTATGTGCTGACCGGCTTCCTGCGGCAGCAGCGGCGGTCGAACGAAGCGGCGCTGAAATATGTGGTCCTCGGGGCGGTATCGAGCGGGATATTCCTTTACGGCGTTTCGCTGGTCTACGGGCTTACCGGCACGACGCAGCTCGACGGGATGGCTGCTGCGGTGACCGGCGATCCGCTCGATCCCGGATTGCTGTTGGCGGTCGTCTTCATCGTCGCGGGACTGGTCTTCAAGGTCGGCGCGGTGCCGTTCCATATGTGGGTTCCGGACGTCTATGAAGGCGCGCCGACGACGATCACCGCCTTCATGTCGGTGGGCCCCAAGGCGGCGGGGTTCGCGGTGATCCTGCGGGTGTTCCTCAATCCGCTGGTGGCGGCCTCGGACGCCTGGATCATCGTCGCCATCATCGCGGTCGCGACGATGGCGCTCGGCAGTTTCGTCGCCCTGGTGCAGGACAATTTCAAGCGCCTGCTGGCCTATTCCAGCATCGCTCATGCCGGCTTCGCGATGTTCGGCGTGGTGGCCGGCGGCGCGGACGGGATCGCCAGCGTGATGCTCTATCTGTTGATCTACACGTTCATGAACCTCGGCATCTTCGGCACCGTCATCATGATGCGGAACGGCGACTTCTCGGGCGAGCCCATCAAGGACTACGCCGGGCTTGCCAAGTCGCATGGCGGGCTGGCGTTACTGATGCTGCTCTATCTGTTCTCGCTGGCCGGCATTCCGCCGACGGCCGGCTTCTTCGCCAAGTTCTATGTGCTGGTCGCCCTCGTCGAGCGGGGGTTCGTCACGCTGGCGGTGATCGCGGTGCTGCTGAGCGCCGTCGCCGCCTACTTCTACATCCGCATCGTCATGGTGATCTACATGCGCGAGCCGGAGCGCGCATTCGACCCCGCGCTGACGCTCCCGGTGCGTGCCACGCTTGCCTTGACCGCTGCCGGCACCATCGGGATCGGCCTGTTCCCGGCGTGGTTTCTGAGGCTCGCCCAGCAATCCGCGTCCGGCGGCTGATCGATTGGATTTGCAATGATCGGGCCGAGCGAATACTCTCGGTAGTGCAGGAAAGAAAGGCACAAGTCGCTTCCCGGGGGCCCGCGTCACCGGCCTCGAAGCGAGCCGGTCGCGACCTGAGCAGAACCCTCGGTAGGTGACCGGGGTAATGCGACATGACTGGAATGGAATTCCTGCCGGTTCTTTTCATGGTCGCCGGAATTGTTCTGGTGGCGATGGCGACCTTGTTTGTCTCCTCCCTGCTGCGCCCGTCCCATCCCTATCCCGCGAAGAACATGCCCTATGAATGCGGCATGGATCCGGCGGGCGAGGCAGCCGGGGGGCGCTTCAGGGTGCAGTTCTTCATCCTCGCGATCCTGCTGGTGGTCTTCGATGTAGAGACGATGTTCCTCTTTCCCTGGGCCGTCGTCCTCAAGGAAATCGGGCTGGTCGGCTATGTCGAAATGTTCGTCTTCATCCTGTTGCTTGTCGTGGGCTTCGCCTACGCCTGGCTGACGGGAGCGCTGGAGTGGGAGGAATGAGCAACGCGATCCGTGACAGCGTGCTGTTCACCACGGCCGACAATGTGATCAGCTGGGGTCGAAGGTCTGCACTGTGGCCCGAGACTTTCGGCATTGCCTGCTGCGCCATCGAGATGATCTCGGCGGGATGCGCGCGCTACGATCTCGACCGGTTCGGCGTGGTGTTCCGGCCGTCGCCGCGCCAGTCCGACGTGATGATCATCGCCGGCACCGTGACGCGGAAGTTCGCACCCGTCGTGCGCCGGCTCTATGACCAGATGCCTGAGCCGCGCTGGGTCATCGCGATGGGCACCTGCGCGATCTCGGGCGGAGTCTACAACACCTACGCAGTGGTGCAGGGGGCGGAGACCTTCGTGCCGGTGGACGTGCATGTGCCCGGCTGCCCGCCTCGGCCCGAGGCGCTGATGCATGGGTTCCTTCTGCTTCAGGAGAAGATCAGGAAATCCCGGGCGCTGGCCGGGACGCGCCTTGAAAGGGTCGCGGCGCCATGAGCGTGGAGACGCCTTTCAACCGCGCCCCGATCATAGAGCGCTTCGGGGGGGCGATCGAGGATCTTGGCTTTGCGCACGGCGTTCATGCCTTCGCCGCTCCGCCTGAAATGGTCGTCGAGCTTTGCCGGTTCCTGAAGGACCACCCGGCGCTGCGGTTCAATTTCCTGTCCGACATCTGCGGGGTCGACCATCACCCCGGGGCGCCGCGATACGAGGCGGTGTACCACCTCTATTCACTGCCCAACAAATGGCGCGTCCGGATCAAGTGCCGCCTCGGCGATCCGCCGCGGATCCCGTCGGTGACAGGGGTCTGGCGTACCGCCAACTGGCATGAGCGCGAGGCCTGGGACATGTACGGGATCATGTTCGAGGGCCACCCCGACCTGCGGCGGATCTACATGTGGGAAGGGTTCGAGGGCTTTCCGCAGCGCAAGGACTTTCCGCTCCGGGGCTACAAGGACGAGTTGAACCCGTTTGGCGCCGAAGGCACCCCGCCGACGCAGCCCGACCTCGCCACGAGAGACATACCGCCGGGCGCACAATCCCACGACGGGACTTGAGATGACCGAAGTCACGGAACTGACAAGGCCGGAAGGCGAAGAGCTCGACACAAAGGAGGTTCTTCTCAACCTCGGCCCGCAGCATCCCAGCACCCATGGGGTGCTGCGGCTCGTGCTCGAGCTGGACGGCGAGCATGTCGCGCGCGTGGACCCCCATATCGGCTACCTCCACCGCGGCACCGAAAAACTTGCCGAGAGCTTCACCTACACCCAGATCTTCCCCCTGACCGACAGGCTCGATTACCTCTGCCCGCCCTCGAACAACCTGGCCTTCGCGCTGGCCGTGGAAAAGCTCCTCGGCATAGAGGCGCCCGTCCGGGCGCAGTATATCCGCGTGCTGATGGCCGAGCTGGCCCGGATCTCCGGTCATCTCCTCATCACCGGCGCGCTGCCCATGGACCTGGGTGCCATGACCGCGCTGCTATACGCCATGCGCGAACGCGAAATGATCATGGACCTTCTGGAGATGATCAGCGGGGCACGAATGCACACCTCGTTCTGCCGGGTCGGCGGTGTGCGCGAGGACCTGCCCGACGGCTTCTTCCCCAAGATCAGAGAGTTCTGCGACATCTTCCCGAACCGGATACGCGACTATGAACGGTTGGTCGAGGACAACCGGGTGTTCCTGAAGCGCACACGCGGGATCGGCGTGATCTCCGCCGAGGACGGCATCGATCTTGGCTTGAGCGGCCCGAACCTGCGGGCCTCGGGCGTCGACTGGGACATCCGTCGCGACGAACCTTACGAGATCTATGACCGGCTCGACTTCAACGTCGTCATCCGCAACGAGGGCGATTGCTACGCGCGCTGGCAATGCCGGGTCGAGGAGATGCGCGAGAGCGTCCGGATCATCGAGCAATGCCTCGAGCAGATGCCGGAGGGGCCTTTCCAGATCGACATGCCGACGATCGCCTTCCCGGTGGACAAGGACAGGGTGCACTGTTCGATGGAGGCGCTGATCCAGCACTTCGACCTGTCGGCCTATGGCTTCGAGGTGCCGAAGGGCGAAGTCTATTCGGCGATCGAGGCGCCGAAGGGCGAGCTCGGTTTCTATATCATCAGCGACGGGTCGCCAAAACCGTTCCGGATGAAGGTGCGGGCACCGTCCTTCGTCAATCTTCAGGCACTGTTCGGGGTCAGCAATGCGCGCTACCTGGCGGACATGATCGCCGTGCTGGGCAGCCTCGACCCGGTGATGGCGGAAGTGGACAAATAGAAGTGGATCCGGACGCGATGAACATGCGCGAAAAGATCGAGGCGGCGGCTGCGCGGTACCCGGACCAGCGCTCGGCGATCATGCCCGCGCTGCTGATCGCGCAGAAGGAACATGGCCATCTACCCGGCCCGGTGCTGGAAGAAGTCGCAGACATCCTCGGCGTCGAGCGGATTTGGGTCTACGAACTGGCGACCTTCTACACCCTGTTCCATACCGAGCCGGTGGGCATGTTCCACCTGGAACTCTGCGACAACGTCTCTTGCATGCTGCGTGGGTCCGAGCACCTGCTGAGGCATCTGGAAGTGGTGCTGGGGATCAGGAAGGGCGACACGACCCCGGACGGACTGTTCACCCTTTCGACCGTCGAATGCCTGGGTGCTTGCGAGATGGCGCCGGTGATGCAGGTCGGCGACGACTATCACGGCGATCTCGACATCGCGCGGGTCGACGCGCTTCTGGAGTGTCTGCGGGCGACGGCGGGGCTGGCGACCGGCGCCGATCGCGCAACGCCGGCAGCCCCCGGAGTGTAGCGCCATGTTCGAACCGGTGCTTCTCAGGAACGTGGACGTGCCCGACGGCCATCTGCTGGCGACCTACGAGGCCGGCGGCGGCTATCAGGCGCTGGCGAAGGCGTTGCGCGAGCACACGCCCGACGAGATCATCGGCCTCATCAAGGAGTCCAATCTGCGCGGTCGCGGCGGAGCCGGATTCCCGACCGGTATGAAGTGGAGCTTTGTGCCGAAGCGGGCCGACAAGCTGAAATATCTGTGCTGCAACGCCGATGAGGGCGAGCCCGGTACCTTCAAGGACCGGATCATCATGGAGCGTGACCCGCACCAGCTGATCGAGGGCATGGCGATCAGCGCCTACGCGATCGGCGCGGAAACAGCCTATCTCTACATCCGCGGGGAATACGTGCTGTCGATCCGGCGGCTGGAGCAGGCGATCGCCGAGGCCCATGCCAAGGGGTACCTGGGAACGGGGATCCTCGGCTCGGATTTCAGCTTCGCCGTGCACATCCATTGCGGCGCCGGCGCCTATATCTGCGGCGAGGAGACCGCGATGCTCGATTCGCTCGAGGGCAAACGGGCCCAGCCGCGTCTGAAACCGCCGTTTCCCGCAGTCGAGGGGCTCTACGCCAGCCCGACCGTGATCAACAACGTCGAGACGCTGGCCTGTGTGCCGCATATCGTGGCGCGGGGGCCGGTCTGGTTCCGCGGCATCGGCCCGGACAAGAGCCCCGGCCCGAAGCTCTATTGCCTCAGCGGGCAGGTGCGCAAACCGGGCCTCTACGAGCTGCCGATGGGCATTTCGCTGCGCGAACTGGTCGAGGACCACGCCGGCGGGCCGTTGCCAGGGCGCAAGATCAAGGCCGTAATCCCCGGCGGGGTCTCGGCGCCGGTGATACCGGAGCGCGGGCTGGACGTCGGGATGGACTTCGATTCCCTGGCCGCCGCCGGCTCGATGCTCGGCTCGGCCGGGGTGATCGTGATCGACGACTCGACCTGCATGGTAAAAGTCGCCACCCGGATAATCGAGTTCTTCCACCATGAATCCTGCGGCAAGTGCACCCCGTGCCGCGAGGGCCTGAACTGGGTCGTGAAAGTCCTGCGCCGGGTCGAAGCTGGGCAAGGCGCGCCGGGTGACCTGGATCAGCTGGAGGCGCTCTGCAAGGGCATCTTCGGCAACACGTTCTGCGCGCTGGGCGACGGCGCGGCCATGGGGCTGCGGGCGGCGCTGGAGCATTTCGAGCATGAGTTCGCCCTCCATATCGAGGAGCGGAGGTGTCCGTTTCACTGAGGAGCGCTGAGAGTAGGCCGTAAGGAAGTCATGGTTAGCATCACGATCGATGGGCAAATGCTGGAAGTGGAGCAGGGGTCCACGGTGCTGCAGGCCGCCGAGCGTCTGGGTATCGCCATCCCGACCTTCTGCTACATGAAGCGGCTGCCGGCGCTGGCTTCCTGCCGCATGTGCCTTGTCGAGGTGCAGGGGTTGCGGAGACTGCAGCCCTCCTGCGCGACCGCGGTCGCCGAGGGCATGGTCGTACGGACGAACACGCCGCTGATCGACGAGACGCGCTCCTCCATGCTCGACATGCTGCTCGCCAACCACCCGCTCGACTGCCCGATCTGCGACAAGGGCGGCGAGTGCGAGCTTCAGGACATGGTAATGGCATACGGCCCCCGCGAAAGCCGGTTCCGCGATGCCAAACGTGTGTTCCACTCCAAGGACATCCGGCTCAGCCCGGTCATCATCATGAATGTCAACCGCTGCATCCAGTGCCAGCGCTGCGTCCGGATGTGCGAGGAGGTCGTCGGTGCGGTCGCCTTGGGCACCGTCGAAAAAGGCATGGATACGGCCGTCACCGGCTTCGAAGGCAGCCTCGCGAGTTGCGACCAGTGCGGCAACTGCGTCGAGGTCTGCCCGGTCGGCGCGCTGATGAGCTTTCCCTATCGCTACAAGGCGCGGCCCTGGGATCTGGCCGAGACCGACTCGGTGTGCCCGCATTGCGGCACCGGTTGCCAGTTGACAGTCGGCGCGCGCAGGGGCGAGTTCATGCGGGTCCGCTCGAAGTGGGAGAACGGGGTCAACCGCGAAACGCTCTGCGTGCGAGGGCGCTTCGGTCTCGATTTCATCGAGGGCCGGGACCGGGTCAAGCGGCCGATGATCCGTCGTGACGGAGCCCTGGTTCCGGTTTCCTGGGACGAAGCGGGGGACTACTTGCGGCAACGCCTGTCCGATGTCGGGAGCAAGGCTGCGGGCGGGCTCGCCTCGCCGCGTCTCCCCAACGAGATGCTCTATCAGTTCCAGAAGCTGATGCGGACGGTGTTCCGAACCAACAATATCGACTGCTCGGCGCGCTGGTCCACGCCCTTCGATGCGCTCGGCCCCTTGATGGCGGGCTTCCATTCCCGCGCGCCGCTGGAGGAGGTGATCGGCAACGATTGCGTGCTTGTCGTCGGTGGCAACGTTACCGAGGAAAATCCGGTCACCGAATACCTGCTGCGTGACGCCGCACGCCAGCGGCACATCGGGCTGCTCATGCTCTCGACGCGGCCGTCGCGCCTCGACGCCGACAGCAGGGCGGTCGTTCGGGTCCCGCCAGGCGGTGAGACGGCGAGCCTCGCCGCGGTGGTGGCCGGTCTGGCCGCGGCGGCAGGTCGGGCCCTTCCGGGCGAATTGTTCGCGGACATCGGCGCGACAACCGGCAGTGAGGAGCCGGACCGTCTCGCCGCAGCGCTGCTGAAAGGCCGAAGCATCACCACGCTTGTCAGCGCCGACCTGCTGAGATCACACCAGGCTCGCGCAACGCTGCAGCAACTCACCAACCTGCTGCAGCTTCTCCGCGCACTCGGCAAGGGCGTGGCGATGCAGTTCCTCTTCGACCGCGCCAATCAGATGGGCGCCTGGGACATGGGGGTCCTGCCGGCGGCGCTGCCGGGGCTGCGCCCGGTGGGCGATGACGTGGCGCGCGGAATTCTCGAAAAGGCCTGGGGCACCGAAATCCCGCCCGAACCGGGCGCGGATTTCGACGCCATGCTGGAACTCTGCGACGGCGGGCGGATGGGCGCGCTCTACGTCGTCGGAAGCGACCCGCTGATGGCCTATCCAGACCGGGAATTCGCAAAGCGGGCGCTTGCCGGCGCCGATCTTCTGGTCGTGCAGGACACGTTCATCACCGATACGGCGGGTCTGGCCGATGTCGTCCTGCCCGCGGCGGGCTACGGCGAAGAATCCGGCACGTTCACCAACAACGAGGGCCGGACCCAGACGATCCGCAAGTTCCGCGAGCCCGCCTTCGAGGCGCGAGGCAATCTGGCGATCTTCGACTTCGTCGCGGCGCTGCGCAACCGGGCGCTGGGGCTGTCACTGCAAGGCGAAATCTTCGGCGAGATCGCCCGGCTGGTTCCGGCCTATCAGGGACTGACGCAAGACGGCCTCGGGACCGACGGAGCATTCACCGGAACGGCCCCGTCGCCGCAGGCCGGTGAGTTCTTCGCCCCGCCGCCTGCCCCGATCGCGGCCGACGGGCTCATGCTGGTCACCGGCAACGGCCTGTTCCACAACGGATATCTTTCCGAACGCTCGGAGATACTGAATACCGTCGCTGACGCCCCATATGTCGAGATGAGCGAGCGAGACGCCCGGCAGCTTGCCCTTTCGGATGGCGATCTGGTGGCGGTGCGATCCGCCCGGGGCGAGCTGACGGCGGAACTCAAGGTCAACAGGCGCTTTCCCCCGGGCCTCGTGTTCGTGCCGGAAAATTACAGAACCTTGCGTCTCAACAGCCTGATGCGGCGGGGCGAATACCCATGTCCGGTGGAGGTTCGCAGGGCGCACGCGGCTTTAGGGATCGGCGCTGCCGCGCAACCTGAAGCGCTGCCAGAGGTTCCGGGCTGAGGCGGTTCCCACCTGCAGCCTGCCGATGGATCCAGGATCGTCAGTGATAGCCGGTTCCGGCGATGTAATCGTGCAGCGCCTCCTCGTTGCGTATCAGTTCCTCGAGCCGGTGCTTGACCAGATCGCCGATGCTGACCACGCCGACAGGGGCGTCGCCATCCATGACCAGCACGTGGCGCGTCCGCCGCTCGGTCATGATCGCCATCACGAACGGCAGCCCATCCTGTGCCGAACATGTCGCCACGCTGCGGTTCATGATGTCGGCGACCTGCATCATGGGCGCCTCGACTCCGTAGTCGGCCACGGCATTGCAACAGTCCCGCTCCGACAGCGTACCCAGGTATTTCCCGGGCGAACGGCTGACGACCACGAAGCCGATGTTGTGTTCCCGAAACAGCCGCAGGACTTCCACCATCGTCTGATTTGGAGTGACCGATACGACCTCGGGGGCCTTGGCCTTCAAGATTTGGCATACAAGCATCTGAACCTCCTCCCTGCTCGCTCCGGCTTGACGGCTGGCGCGCGTTCAAGTTCGGCGGATATTCCGCCACCAGTTGTATCCCTCCGGCTCGCTCGTCTCGACCAGCACGTCCCGTTCGGTGTTCAGACGCGCGGCCACCACGCCGCCGCCGGTTGCCGCCTTGCCCGGCTTGGCGAGCAGATCGTCACGTCCGACGACCAGGTCACGCGAGGAAAAGCTCGAGAACTCATACTGTTGGCCAAGGGCGATCGCGTCCGCGGGGCAGGCGTCCTCGCAGAGCCCGCAGAACAGGCAACGGGCCATGTCGATCTCGAATTTTGCCGGGCGTCGGTTGCCCTTCTCGTCCTCGTAGGGGACGACTTCAATGCAATAGCAGGGACAAATCCGCGCGCAGAGTTCGCAGGCCACGCATTTGATCTCGCCCTCTTCGTCGCGCTTGAGGAAATGATGCCCGCGATAACGGGAATAGGGCAGCCACTTTTCCTTGTCCGGATACTGCATGGTCACGGATCTGGAGAACATGTAGCCGAAGGTCAGCGCCAGCGCGCTCCCCAGATCGGCGAAGAACGCCCAGCCGATCCATGTTCCACTTCTATCCGGTGCGTGCGACATCGCCGCCTCGCTACCGAGCCGCTACGGCCCTTAAAGGAAAGCAACACCGGTTATGATTATGTTCGCGAGTGACAGCGGAAGCAAGACTTTCCACCCGATCGCCATGAGTTGGTCGTAGCGGTAGCGCGGGAAAGTGAAACGGAACCACATGAACAGATAGAGGAAGAACGCGACCTTTAGCGCAAACCAGAGAAGCGGCGGCAAGGGGATCAGCACGCCGTTCCAGCCGCCGAAGAACAGGATCACCGCCAGTACGGACACGAGCAGCATGATCGCGTATTCGCTGACCATGAAGAATGCGAAGCGGATGCCGCTGTATTCGGTATGGAATCCGGCCCCCAGATCGCCCTCCGCTTCCGCCAGGTCGAAGGGAATGCGCTGCGCTTCGGCCAGCCCGGCGACGAAGAACACGAAGAACCCTACCGGCTGGTAGACGATATTCCAGACATCGGCCTGCGCCCGCACGATGTCGAGCAGGCTCATGGACTGCGCCAGCATCACCACGCCGATGACCGCGAACCCCATGGGGATCTCGTAGCTGATCATCTGCGCGCAGGTCCTCAGGCTGCCCAGGACCGCGTATTTGCTGTTCGCGGCCCAGCCGCCGAAGATGACGCCATAGACCTCGATCCCGATCACCGCGAAGACGAAAAGGAGCGCCACGTTCATGTCGGAGACGTAGAGCGTGATCTCGGCGCCGAGGACCGAGACGGTCTCGCCGAAGGGGATCGCGACGAACACCACGAAGGGCGGGGCCAGCGCCAGGATCGGCGCCAGTTTGAACAGGAAACGGTCGGCCTCGGCCGGGATGTGGTCCTCCTTGGTCAGGAGCTTGATCCCGTCCGCCACCGGCTGCAGCAGCCCGTGCCACCCCACGCGCATCGGCCCCATCCGTTGCTGCATGTGCCCGGCGATCTTGCGTTCCAGCCAGGTCAGCGGCAAGGGCAGCAGCAGCAGGATCGCAATCAGCAACGCGACCTTGAAGACGATCAGGCCAATGGCGACGACAAGTTCCATGATCCGCGGCTACTTGTTCATCGGGTTGAGACCCGCGGCTGCACACTGAGCGCTTGCGCGATTGTCGGGCCGCACGGGAACGACAGTTTCCCAACGGCGACGCGCCTCGCCAAGATATCACAGTGCTATCGTCGCTGGCTATGCTGTGCCATGGGTGGATCAGTCCAGGCGCTGTCATGTTGTTTGCAGATACACGCGCTGGCACCCTGCGGCGCAGATGGCGACTGACCACGGTCGATGCAGGACCGATGCTCGCCGTCCGGCATCGTTGCGCCGCCCATCTTCTCAACAAGGATCGGGAGGCGTTATCTTCGGACGAATGTCAGATAGGCGGGCCGCCGGCCTTCGCGGATCGCCTTGGCTTCGTAGCGCGTGCCTGGCCAGCCTTCATAGGGCTCGTGCCAGTCGCTCGACCATGCGGCCTGCCATTCGAACGCACCATGAGCACGGCAATGGAGCAAGGTCCAGTTGACGTAGCTGTCGATGTCGGACGCGAAACGGAACAGTCCGCCCGGCTTCAGCACGCGGGCGAAACGCGTCAGATTGGTCTGGCCGACGAAACGGCGCTTCCAATGGCGTTTCTTCGGCCATGGGTCCGGATAGAGAAGATCGATCCCGGAGAGGCTGGCATCCGGCAACCAGTCGAGAAGCCGGGTCGCGTCGTCGTCATGGACGCGGATATTCGGCAGCGGCCGTTCGTCGAGGGCCATCATCAGTTTGGCCATGCCGTTGACGAAGGGCTCCACGCCGATGAAGCCTGTGTCGGGATGGCGTGTCGCCTCCGACAGAAGGTGCTCGCCGCCGCCGAAGCCTATCTCCAGCCGGACGGAAGAAACCTCGGCGGAGAACAGTTCCCCCAGGCGCGCCGGGGCCGGTACGCCGAGTTCCACCCTCAATCGAGGCAGACCGGCTTCGAGAGCCGCCGCCGGAAGTGCGCGGATCGTCTTGCCGCGACGGCGGCCGAAGAACGCCTCCGTTGACCGGCTGCGCCGTTCGGCCGTCATCGCTGGTCATGCCTCCGATCAGGCTGCCACGGCCTCCCTGGCGATCGCATCCTTGAGCGCCTTCGCCAGGTCCGTCCGTTCCCACGCGAAGGAACCGTCACGCCCCGGCTTGCGGCCGAAATGGCCATAGGCGGTGGTCTTGGCATAGATCGGCTTGTTGAGATCCAGATGCCGCCGGATGCCCGACGGCGACAGGTCCATCACTTCGCGCAGCGCCCCTTCGAGCGTCGCCTCGTCGACCTTGCCGGTGCCGTGCAGATCGACATAGATCGACAGCGGCTGGGCCACGCCGATCGCGTAGGAGAGCTGGATGGTGCAGCGGTCGGCAAGCTTGGCGGCAACGACGTTCTTGGCGAGGTAGCGCGCGGCATAGGCCGCCGAACGGTCCACCTTGGTGGTGTCCTTGCCGGAGAAGGCGCCGCCGCCATGGGGTGCCGCACCACCATAGGTGTCGACGATGATCTTGCGGCCGGTGAGGCCGGCGTCGCCGTCGGGGCCGCCGATCACGAACTTGCCGGTCGGATTGATGTACCAGGCGCAGTTCGAAGCGATCTTCAGGTCGCCCAGGGCCTCGCGGATATAGGGTTCCACGACGCTGCGGACCTTCTTGGAATCCCAGCCCGCGTCGAGATGCTGGGTCGACAGCACGATCTGGGTGACCTCGGCGGGCTTGCCCCCGACATAGCGCACCGTGACCTGGCTCTTGGCGTCGGGTCCGAGCTTGCCTGCATCGCCCCTGCCGGCGCGGCGGGCGCCCGAAAGCAGTTCGAGCACCTTGTGGCTGTAGTAGATCGGAGCCGGCATCAGATCCGGCGTTTCGCGGCAGGCATAGCCGAACATGATGCCCTGGTCGCCGGCGCCCTCGGCATTGGCGTCCTGGGCCTTGTCGACGCCCTGCGCGATGTCGGCGGACTGGGCATGCAGAAGGACGTCGATCTTGGCGGTCTTCCAGTGGAAGCCGTCCTGTTCGTAACCGATGTCGCGGATCGCGCGGCGCGCCACCGAACGGAACTTCGAGGGATTGATGACCGGATGCCCCTTCCCGTCCTGAAGGATCTTGCCGTCCTTGTCCTTCTTCAGCAGCGTGTGCGGCACACGCACCTCGCCGGCGATGACGACGCGGTTGGTGGTGGCGAGCGTCTCGCAGGCGACGCGCACATCCCACGGGTTC
This sequence comes from Mesorhizobium sp. L-8-3, assembly GCF_016756615.1. Taxonomy (GTDB): domain Bacteria; phylum Pseudomonadota; class Alphaproteobacteria; order Rhizobiales; family Rhizobiaceae. The sequence continues at coordinate 49,795 of NZ_AP023262.1, forward strand.
ATGCCGGCCTTTTTGGCCTCTCGATAGACCAGATCGACGATTTCATCGGAAATGCGGTCGCAAACCTTGTCCGGGTGGCCTTCCGAGACGGATTCGCTGGTGAAGAGATAGTCTTGCCGCGACACGGGTGTCCCCTCTTGAAAAAGGACCGACAGAAGCGTCGATCCAAGGCGGTGGACGGTGTAGCCAATGCCGATCGATCCCGTCAAGACGGGACCGTCAAGGGAACCATGACATATCGTCCGGGCGAAGCACAATCCTCGCCCGCGCAAGGCTGCGAGGCCGCATGGTTTCGTGCAGTGATGTCGCCGCCCCCGGAACCGAACCGGGGTACGGCTATTCGACGTCTTCCTCGGCCAACGCCTTGACCAGATCGATGATCTTGCGCCGTACCTTCGGCTGCGAGATCCGGGCAAAGGCGCGGTTCAGCTGGATGCCTTCCGTGCTGTTCAGAAAATCGACCACGAAGGTCGTGGCATCCTCCGCGAGTCCCTTCGCTTCGCCAATTTGGCCCGGGGCATCCTCGAAGAAGAAGGACACGGGCACGCTCAGTATCGATGCGATGGCCTGCAGCCTGCTCGCGCCGACCCGATTCGTGCCTTTCTCGTATTTCTGGATCTGCTGGAAGGTAATGCCGAGGTTTTCACCGAGCTTCTCCTGACTCATCCCCAGCATATTGCGGCGGAGCCTGATACGGCTTCCGACGTGCACGTCGATCGGGTTAGGCTTCTTCTTATTTTCTATCATTTTTTCCTCGCCGTTTTCGCGGCTTGTCTATGTTTTGCGCCCCTGTCCATCGGCTCCGAATCCATCGCCCAATCTCATCGCGACCGACCGACACGAGGTAAAGCCAATATAATATGAATTTCTAATATATGCACTGTCAATCGACACGTAGCCGTTGTCTCGCCCACAACCCACAGGCAATCGCAGCAAGCAGGATGACAACTGCGAAGCCGTTGGTCGAAGGCCTCCCCAAGGGCAAACCATAGGGGGCCTCAATTTCCACCGAAAGGTCCAAAGTTCCGCGAGCGTTAATGGCGAGTGCATCGAGGACGCGACCCTTTGGGTCGACGACGGCGGAGATGCCGCTGTTGGCGGCGCGCAGCAGCGTCCTGCCGGTCTCGACGGCGCGGATCTGGGCCTGGCGGAAATGCTGATACGGACCCGGCGTGTCGCCGAACCAGGCATCATTGGTGAGATTGACGATCAGGCTGGCACCGGTCACGCCGGAGGATACGAGTTCCGGGAAAATGATCTCGTAGCAGATAAAGGGCGCGGCCTTCTGCCCGCCGGGAAGCGCGATCGGATGACGCTCGCTTCCGGCCGAGAAGCTCATCGGCATCGGCACGATGCTGTCGATCCCGAGACGCGCGAAGAGATTTTCGAACGGCAGATATTCGCCGCCCGGCACGAGATGTATCTTGTCGACGGCGTCGACGATCTCGCCGGCCGAGTTGATCGCCACGACGGAGTTGTAATAGCGCGGACCACCCGCCGCGCCGCGCCCGTCCTCCTCGCGGACGGCACCGGCGATCAGCATCTGGCCGTCGCCGAGAAGCTCGCCCATGGCGACCAGCGCGTCGGGACGCTCCGCGAAGAGGAAGGGAACCGAGGTCTCGGGCCACAGGATGAGCTGCGGTGCGGGCGCGCCGGCTTCCGGGGGGCGTGCCGAAAGCTGCAGCAAAGCCCTGAAGATGTCGTCCCGCGCCTTGTCGTCGAGCTTCTGCGCCTGGTCGATGGAGGGCTGCACGATACGGACGGCGAGGGTCTGCCCCGCCCCGGCATCCGCGCTGGCAAGCCGCCAGTAGCCGAAGCCCGCATGCGCGGCGATCAGGATCGCGGCGAGCGACAAGCCGAACGCCCTGTGCCGTTTGCCCGCAAGCAAGGCAGGCATGGCGAAGACGAAGACGGCGAGCGCATTCACACCAGGGGTGCCGATGACCGACACCGACTGCATGAGAAGCGGCACCGGCATCGCCGCATAGCCGACCGGATTCCAGGGAAAGCCGGTGAAGAGGAACGTGCGCAGCCATTCGATGACGCCGAAGGCTGCGGCGAGCGAGGCGATCCGCCCTATATCGTCGGTCCAGAACAGCCGGGCGAGCGCCGTCGCGGCGCCATAGAAGACGGCGAGGATCGCAGGCAGCAGGAGGACCGCGATGGGGATCGCCCAAGCGAAGCTGTCCGCCTCGACCAGCATCGCGGTGCCGACCCACCAGAGCCCGAACACGAAATAGCCAAAGCCGAACCACCAGCCGATCGCGAATGCCGGCTGGAGCCGGCGCAGCAAGGTTGCCGGCGCCTCGACGGTCGCCCCGTCGAGCAACCAGACCAGCACGGGGAACGAGACGAAGCAGACCGCGAAGAAATCGTAGGGCGCGACGGACAGGACCGCGAAGCCGCCCGCCAAAAACGCCGCAAGCGTGCGGCGCCACCCCCAAAGCAATATCGTCCTGCCGGCAAGGCTTTCCATGCGGCTGCCCAAGTAACGAGAATCACCCGGATATGGGTGTATCAGGCCGGGGAGCCCGTTCCAACGCGCCAAGCCACTCGGCCGCCGGCACCGAGGAACCCGGCGGCTGCAGCCTATCTCCCTGTATAGCCTTCGGATTTGGCGCCGGCCTTCGGCCCGGGCCTCAAGAGAGACCGTGCGGCCTTTGGTCTCTGCACGCTACGCGGACGTCAGCCCTCGTTGGAGACGGCCTGGGCGGCGCGCCGGCGCCGTTCGGCCTTCTGGTCGCTGACGATGCGCACCCGCTTCACGCGTCTCGGATCGGCGTCGAGCACATGGAATTCGAAGCCCGGGATCGGATGCACGACCTCGCCCCGGGCCGGCACGCGACCCAGCGTGTTGAAGATCATACCGCCGATCGTATCGACGGTCTCGCCATGCTCGCCAGGCTTGAACGCCTCGCCGATCATCTTCTCCACATCCTCGATCTCGGCCTTGCCGTCGACGATGAAGACACCTTCCCCGGCCTGGGTGATCAGCGGCTCGTCGTCGTCATGCTCGTCCTCGATGTCGCCGACGACCATCTCGACGATGTCTTCGAGCGAGACCAGCCCGTCCGTACCGCCATACTCGTCGATGACCAGCGCCATCTGTGTGCGCGAGGCCTGCATTCGCGCCATCAGGTCGGACGCAAGCATCGAAGGCGGCACGAAAAGCACGGTGCGCATGAGGTTGAGCTCGCCGATGGTGCGGCTCAGGTCGACATTGGCCAGGTCGAGCACCTTGGGCGCCGTCTCGGCCTTCTTGGACACGCGGCCCCGCTTGACCCGGGCCTGCTTGGTGATGTGGGCGACGACGTCGCGGATATGGACCATGCCACGGGGGTCGTCGAGCGTCTCGGCATAGACCGGCATGCGCGAGTGGCCCGATTCCTCGAAGACATTGAGCAGGTCGCCGAGCGTGATCGAGATCTCCACGGCCTCTACGTCGGCCCGCGGCACCATGACGTCCTCGACCCGGACCTCGCGCAGCCGCAGGATGTTGTTGAGCATGGCCCGCTCGCCGGCGGAGAAGTCGGCTTCGTCGGACCCGCTTTCGGCCAGGGCGTCGGCGAGATCCTCGCGCAGGTTGGAGCCGTTCCGTTGACGGAAGAAGCCCATCATGCGTTCGAGCAGCGTAGGCCGATCGGCCTGCTGCCCGGCGGTACTACTCGGGCCCTCGTCCTTCTGGGCCGACGCCTTGGTCTCACCCGCTTCGGGGGCCGCGGCAGTCTTGAGATTTTCGTTCATCGTCGTCCGGCTTGATGCGCCTCTTCCTGTTAAGCATAGGGATCGGGAATGGCAAGTCTCGCCAATGCCCGCCGTTCCATGGCCTCCATCGTCTCGGCCTCGTCCTCGGTCTCGTGATCATAGCCGACGAGATGGAGGAAGCCATGGATGACCAGGTGAATGAGATGGTGCTCGAACGGCTTCTCTTCGAGGCCGGCCTCGCGGGAAATCGTTTCGGCAGCCAGGACTATGTCGCCGAGCATCGGGGGCAGCGGGTCGCCGGGCCGCACCGGAAAGGCCGGAAAGGACAGCACGTTGGTCGGCTTGTCCTTGCCGCGCCAGCCAGCATTGAGCTCGCGGATGCCGGCGTCGTCGGAAAACACCAGGCTGAGTTCCGAGGGCTGGACGGCAGAGACGCCGGCCTCGGTCAGCACCGCATCGATCGCCCTGCGGGCCAGTCGTTCGAGCTCGCCCTCGGGCGGCCACACACCCGCCTCGACCAGGAGATCGATGGCGACAAGCGGTACGGCTTTCGCCGCGGCGGTCGTTCCAGTCATGACCGGATCATATCAGTTGTCCGTCGCTCCGAGCCCGCGGGCCATCTTGGCGTCGCGATCGTAAGCGGACACGATCTCGGCGACGAGCGGATGACGGACGACGTCCTTCTCGTTGAAGCGGACGGTGACGATCCCCGCGACGCCGTCCAGCACGCGCAGTGCCTCGACCAGGCCGGACTTGGTGTTCACCGGCAGGTCGATCTGCGTGGGATCGCCGGTCACGATCATGCGCGAGTTCTCGCCGAGCCGGGTCAGGAACATCTTCATCTGCATCGGCGTGGTGTTCTGCGCCTCATCGAGGATGACGGCGGCGTGCGCCAGCGTGCGGCCGCGCATGAAGGCGAGCGGCGCGATCTCGATGACGCCGGCGGTGATCGCCCGCTCCACCTTGTCGCCCGGCATCATGTCGTAGAGCGCGTCGTAGAGCGGCCGCAGGTAAGGGTCGACCTTCTCCTTCATGTCGCCCGGCAGGAAGCCCAGCCGCTCGCCCGCCTCGACCGCGGGACGCGACAGGATGATGCGCTCCACCAGGCCGCGCTCGAGCAGCATCGCGGCATGGGCGACGGCCAGATAGGTCTTGCCGGTACCCGCCGGGCCGATGCCGAAGACCAGCTCCGAGCGTTCCAGCGCCCGCATATAGGCGTCCTGGTTCAGCGAGCGCGCATAGATCGTCTTCTTGCGGGTGGCGATCTGGGCCGCCGCCATCCGGCCCTTGCGCTCCAGCGTCGGCAGGGTCAGCTGGTCGTCGGCCGCGATCGCCATGCGCACCGCCCCATCGACGTCCGACTGCGCCAGATCCGCCCCCTTCTGCAGGATGGCGTAGAGGTGATCGAGCGCGCGGCGCGCCTGCTCGGCCGTCGTCGGACTGCCCTTGATGGTGAGCTGGTTGCCGCGCGAGCGGATGTCGACACCGAGCTTCTGCTCCAGCCGGGCGAGATTCTCGTCGAACTGGCCGTAAAGGGCGCTGGCGAGCTTGTTGTTGTCGAAGGTCAGAACGATATGCGCCATGTCCGATGCCCCGGAGGACACGTTCTTCAGTTCGGTAGCGCTCAACCGCCTCTCCTCAACTACGACCGCGTCGGCGCGGCCTGATCGGCGAACAGGCTGTTGGGGCCCGCCCGCATGATTCGCACCGACACAATGTCACCGATTTCACCGGCCTTTTCATCAACAATCACCGGCTGCAGCCAGGGCGAGCGGCCGACCCGCTGGCCGGGCTGGCGGCCGGGTTTTTCGATCAGGGTCGACATGGTTCTTCCCACCAGGCCGGCCGCGAATTCCTGCTGATGCTCGGCGAGCAGCGCCTGAAGCCGCTGGAGGCGCTCGTCCTTCACATGCTCCGGGACATGGTCCTTCATCTCGGCGCCGGGCGTGCCCGGACGCGGCGAATATTTGAACGAGAAGGCCTGCGCATAGCGCACCTTTCGCACCACGGCGAGCGTCTCCTCGAAATCGGCATCGGTCTCGCCGGGAAAACCGACGATGAAGTCGCCCGACATGGCGATGTCGGGGCGCGCGGCGCGAATCCGGTCGATGAGCCTGAGATAGTCGGCGGCTGTATGACGGCGGTTCATCGCCTTCAGCACGCGGTCCGAACCGGCCTGCACCGGCAGGTGCAGATAGGGCATCAGCGCTTCCAGGTCGCGATGCGCCGCGATGAGCTCGTCATCCATGTCACGCGGATGGCTGGTCGTGTAGCGCAGCCGCGCCAGCCCGGGGATCTCCGCGAGGCGATGCAGCAGGCGGCCGAGGCCCCATTCCTTGCCGTCCGGCCCCGCGCCGTGCCAGGCGTTGACGTTCTGTCCGAGCAGCGTCACCTCACGCACGCCGGCGGCGGCGAGCCGTTCAGCCTCGGCCAGGATCTGCGACACCGGCCGCGAAACTTCGGAGCCCCTCGTATAGGGAACCACGCAGAAAGTGCAGAACTTGTCGCAGCCTTCCTGCACGGTGAGGAAGGCGGTCACGCCGCGCCTGGCGACTTCCGAGCGTTTCGGCTGCGGCAGATGCTCGAACTTGTCCTCGATTGCATAATCGGTCTCGACGACTTTCGCGCCGCCGCGCGCCTTGCGCACCACCTCGGGCAGCCGGTGATATGTCTGGGGACCGACGACAAGGTCGACGACGGGCGCGCGCCGGATGATCTCCTGGCCTTCGGCCTGCGCCACGCAGCCGGTGACGCCGATCATCATCTCGCGGCCGGCGCGTTCGCGTTCCGTCTTCAGCCGGCGGATGCGGCCGAGCTCGGAATAGACCTTCTCGGCCGCCTTCTCGCGAATATGGCAGGTGTTGAGAAGGACGAGGTCGGCGTCCTCCATCGCATCGGTCCGGGAATAGCCGTCGGCGGCCAGCGCGTCGGACATGCGCTGGCTGTCATAGACGTTCATCTGGCAGCCATAGGTCTTGACGAAGACCTTGCGTGTCGCCGCCGGGCTTGCCTGAGGCAGGTCCACCGCGTCAGCGGCGCCGCGCTCCCCAATCTGGTCGAGTTCCATTCCGCGGCTTTTAGCGCTTCTCGATGACAAAGGACAGACGCTTTGTGGCGTCCGATTCAGGCAGCGAAGCCAATGCCGGCAGGGCGTCCTTCACGCCCCGAAGGCGCGCGGCGCTCTGGTCGGCGACGGCCTCAAGGATGGTGCAGCGCCTCGATCATCATGGCGCGGACCGCCTGCTGCGCCTGGCGCGCGGCCTGCTTGCGGTTGCTCTCGGACGTATATTCGACCGCCTCCCCGAACCGGACATGGACATCGATCGCCCCTTCGCGCAGGAGCCGGCCGACATGGGGCACAAGGTCGGCGTCGCCGATCCACGAGGCGATCACGCGGTGGCGCCGGCCCATGGGCAGGCCGTGAAGGCGCGTATAGGCGATCGCGACGGGCTGGATATACATCTTCTCGGCACCGCCGTCGGTCAGCGCGATATCGGCGGCCGCAAAGAGCGTGCTCTTGAACGGCGACAGGAAATTGCCGTCGGAGGTCGTTCCCTCGGCGAAAAGCACGATCGCCTCCTTGCCGGCAAGCCGCTTGCCGACTTCAGACACCTGCTCGCCCGATTTGCGCTTGCGGTCCCGCTCCACGAACACCGTGCGCTGCAGTTTCGCCAGCGAGCCGAGCACCGGCCAGCCGTTCAGCTCCGACTTGGCGATGAACGCCACGCCGCCGAGCGAGCCGAGCGCGATGATGTCGGTCCAGGAAATGTGGTTGGAGGCGATCAGCAGCGGTCTGTTGCGTGCCATCTCGCCATGCACATGGACCCGCAGACCGAGGATCCTGAGCAGGAACTTGTGCCACAGTTGCGGCATGACATGCTCGTTCATGAATCCGGACTTCATGACCACGAGCTGCGTCAGCGCCAGGACCGGCGTGACGATGGCAAGGCAAAGAAGCGCCAACCACGTCCTGATCGTTCCGACCATCGCCTCTCCCTGCCTTTTCCGGATGAACTGGCTAGCGAAGATCGCGCCGCATGACAAGCGCGCCGGAGCGGCCCTTGTCCGCGGTCTGATAATAAGCTGGGCGCCTGCCCACCTCCTGGAAGCCGAGCCGCCGATAAAGATGCACTGCCGGCACGTTGCTTTCGTCGACCTCAAGGAAAAGAGCCTCGGCGCGTTCCGAGTGGAGCTCGCGCAGGACCGCGTCCATCAACTGCCAGCCGAGGCCCTGCCGGCGATGGGCCCGCGCCACGGCGATCGTCAAGATCTCGCCCTCCCCTGCGGCCAGCCGCGCCAGCACGAAGCCCGCCGGGCCGGCGCTCGCCCGACCCGTCTCCAGCACGGTGAAGCCGAACACCGTGTCCTGGCTGAGCAGGGCGGTGAATTCGTCGTCGGTCCACGGCCGCACGAAGTCTTCCCGGTGCAGCGTCGCAATGGCCGGCGTATCCTTGACGGTCAGGCGAGCGATCGAGAAATCCCGCCGCTTCGGACGCATGAATGGAAGGCGCATCATCATGACGATCTCGGCAGGATGAAGCCGGCCTGGGGCTTGGCGTCGGGCTCGCGCAGATAGGCGGGCTTCGGCTTTTCGGACGCAGGCCCGCGCTCAGCGGCGAGGCGCGCATAGGTCGCGATATCTGCCGTGGCAGAACTCGGGCAGGTGGCGAGCGCCAGCGGCAGGGCGGCTTCAGCAAGACTGGCCGCTGCCGTTCCGGAAATCACCGGAGCCGTGTCCTTTGCGAGAGCGAGTGCGTCTGCGAAACTCAACACGGCCGCATCATAGCGCATTTTGCCTGCTGCATCGTAGACTGCCACATAGAGGTCGCCGCGCCCGGCGTCGATCGCCACCATGGCCGGCCGGCCGGGGAAGGCGGCGTGCGTTTCGGCCGCAATCGCATCGAGCGTCGTGATGCCCCGCGCCGGAAGCTTCAGCGCCAGCGCGAGGCCGCGAATGGTCGAGACACCTACGCGAACGCCGGTGAATGAGCCGGGTCCGGTCGAGACGGCGAGCGCCCCGAGACCCGCATAGTCCGTTCCGCCGGCGTCGAGCGCCTCGCCGATCGTCGCCATGAGCCGCTCGGCATGACCCTTGCCCAGATCCGCGACCGAACGGCCGAGCTCACGGGCAGCGACCGTGTCCCAGACGCAGGCGGCGCAGAGATTGGCCGCGGTATCGACGGCAAGAAGCTTCATGGGAACGCGCGGCCGGAAGGCTGGATGCGGACGGCATTGTTGAAGCGGAGCGCTCTACGTTGCCCCCCTCTGTCCTGCCGGACATCTCCCCCACAAGGAGGGAGATCGGCCGGCAGCATGGCTTTCGCCAATCGCCAACGTTGCAGGACAAGCGCCGTCGTCGATGACAGCCGATCTCCCCCCTTGTGGGGGAGATGTCCGGCAGGACAGAGGGGGGCAGCGTAGAGCGCCATCATTGCCGAAAGGATATCATGCCTTCCTATCAGGCAGCACTGCCCGTCGCCTTCAGCTCCAGCCGCCTTCTGTGCAGCACCGGCTCGGTGTATCCGCTGGGCTGGATGCGGCCCTCGAAGACGAGGTCGCAGGCGGCCTGGAAGGCGATCGAGGCGTCGAAGTCGGGCGCCATCGGCCGGTAGAGCGGGTCGCCGGCATTCTGCCGGTCGACGATCGCCGCCATGCGCTTCAGCGTCGCCAGTACCTGGTCCTTGCCGCACACGCCGTGATGCAGCCAGTTGGCGATGTGCTGGGAGGAGATGCGCAGCGTCGCGCGGTCCTCCATCAGCCCGACATCGTTGATGTCGGGGACCTTCGAGCAGCCCACGCCCTGGTCGATCCAGCGCACCACATAGCCCAGGATGCCCTGCGCGTTGTTGTCGAGCTCGAGCTGGATCTCGTCGGCCGTCCAGTTCGGCCGCGCCGCCACCGGCACCGACAGGATGTCGTCGAGTTTCGCCCGGGCCCTGTTCCGCAGCCCCGCCTGCACCGCCTTGACGTCGACCTTGTGGTAATGCGTGGCATGCAGCGTCGCCGCCGTCGGCGACGGCACCCAGGCGGTGTTGGCGCCGGCCCGGGGGTGGGCGATCTTCTGCTCCAGCATCGCCGCCATCAGGTCCGGCATCGCCCACATGCCCTTGCCGATCTGGGCATGGCCCGACAGCCCGCAGTCCAGCCCGATGTCGACGTTCCACGCCTCATAGGCGGCAATCCACGCCGCCTGCTTCATGTCGCCCTTGCGGATCATCGGCCCGGCCTCCATCGAGGTGTGGATCTCGTCGCCGGTGCGGTCGAGGAAGCCGGTGTTGATGAACACCACCCGCTCGCTCGCCGCGCGGATGCACTCCTTCAGGTTGACCGTGGTGCGCCGCTCCTCGTCCATGATGCCCATCTTCAGCGTGTTGGGCGCCATCCCAAGCGCGGCCTCGACCCGGCCGAAGATCTCCACCGCGAAGGCCACCTCGTCGGGCCCGTGCATCTTCGGCTTGACGATGTAGACCGAGCCGGCCGGCGAGTTCTTGCGGCGGCCGGCAGGGCCGACGTCGTGCAGCGCGATCAGGCTGGTGATCATGGCATCCATGATGCCTTCCGGCACCTCGTTGCCGTCGCGGTCGAGAACGGCCGGATTGCCCATCAGGTGGCCGACATTCCTGACCAGCATCAGCGAACGGCAGCGCAGCGTAAAGCGCGAGCCGTCGGGTCCGGTGTAGTCGCGATCGGGATTGAGCGTGCGGGTGAAGGTCTTGCCGGCCTTGGCCACTTCTTCAGCAAGGTCGCCCTTCATCAGGCCGAGCCAGTTGCGGTAAACCACCACCTTGTCGGCGGCATCGACGGCGGCGACCGAATCCTCGCAGTCCATGATCGTGGTGATGGCCGATTCCAGCCACACATCGGCGATATGGGCCGGATCGTCCCTGCCGATGGCGGAGCCGGCATCGATCAGCACCTCGACATGGATGCCGTTGTTGCGCAGCAGGATCTGGCCGGGGGCGGACGCTTCGCCGAGATAGCCGGCGAACTGTTCGGGCTTCTTCAGCCCCGTCGTGCGGCCGCCGTCGAGCGACACGACAAGCGCGCCGCCCTTGACCGCGAAGCCGCGGGCTTCCTGCCAGGGTGCACCGGCGAGCGGCACGGCCTCGTTCAGGAAGTTGCGCGCCCATTGGATCACCTTGGCGCCGCGCACCGGATTGTAGCCCTTGCCCTTCTCCGCCCCGTCGGTCTCGGGGATGGCATCGGTGCCGTAGAGCGCATCGTAGAGCGAACCCCAGCGGGCATTGGCGGCGTTCAACGCATAGCGCGCATTCATGACCGGCACGACGAGCTGCGGCCCGGCGACCGAAGCGATCTCGGGATCGACATTCTGGGTGGTGACGGTGAAGGCCGGCCCTTCGGGCACGAGATAGCCGATCCCGGACAGGAAGGCCTTGTAGGCGTCCATGTCGGCGGGGGCGCCATGCTCCCGGTACCAGCCGTCGATCTTCTCCTGCAGCGCGTCGCGCCTGGCCAGCAGCGCCCGGTTCTTCGGCGCCAGATCGTGCACGATCGCCGCAAACGCCTGCCAGAACGCCGCCGCCTCGACGCCCGTCCCCGGCAGCGCCTCCCTCTCCACGAAGTCACGCAGCTCGCGCGCGACCTTCAGGCCGGCAGTCTCGACACGGTCGCTCATCAATTCTTCTCCACAGGTCGGGATCGGCATTTCGGTTTGCCGGCCTTTTACATGGGAAGGATGCGCGGTCAATTCATCCTAAGGCTCAAGGGCCTCCGACCAGGAATGATTTGGGGCCTGTCGGCCGCCGGCTTCAGGCCACCGCGCTTGGGGCGCCGGGCGCTGGTGCGACGTGTCGAGATACGCGACTTCCTGATCCAGCTCTGATCCATCTACCTCGATCCGGATTGTGCCGGAAAGGACACTGCGCGTCGCCTTGGATCGAAACGTGCCGGTCAGGCTGAACTTCAGGCCGCGATACGCGGCCTGCCGCTCGCTGTCGCGACGAGGATCGCCTCGATGAAGGTGCGCTGCCCTTCGACGGTCGCGCTCTTGATGTCGCGATCCATCGTGATCTCTGCCGTGTCGGTGCCGGCCGCACCCGCCTTGCCTGCGACGAGCCGCCGGATCTCCGCCTCGGCGGCGGCCAGCGCCTCGTCCTCATCCAGGAAATCCTTGACGAGATCGCCGGCGCTGATGCGGAACAGGCCTTCCTTGGGCTGGCTGACGCGCGCCTCGGCCGAGACGCGCACCTGGCCGACCACCGCGCCGAGCGCATTGGCGACATCGGTGTCGTCCGGCACCAAACAACTATTGCCGACGAGCGGGGGCAGGCCGGCATAGTGCAGAGGCGCCGAAGCGCCGAGACCGATGACCGGCCGGTCGAGCGCGACCGTCAGCCGCGCGATGCCGTCATGGCCGTCGACCGCGCGCTGGACGAGCGCATGAGCGACCGTCGCGGCCCCGTCGAGACCGTCCTCGGCGAAAGCGGTCTCCAGGATGACCTCGGCGGAGAAGCGGGTCAGTGCAGCGAGCACGCGTTCCGAAATCGCCTCCGGAGACTTCGCGATCGGCTGGCCGCGACCGTCGCGCCTTCGGGCGAAAAGCTCGGCGCCGAGCCGCGCTGCGTCCCTGTTCCAGTTGGCCTGTCGGCCGAGCGTGTGCGCGGCGTCTGACGGCGTGAAGCCCAGGACATGAACGAGGCCGCGCGTTACCAGCCGGGCGAGCGTCGCATTCTGCGCGGTCGAGGCAAGCAGCCTGTCGAGCGGCTGCGGCGTCGCCGTGATCGTCCCGAAGAGCTTGGCTTCCGGCCCGGTCAGGCCGGCTGCGAGACGGTCGGGAACACCGGTGCGTAGCGCGAAACGTCCGTCCATGCGGCCGGGATTGGGCGCGCGCAGCTGCCGCTCGAGCTCGGGGATCACCACATCGGCATGCGCCATGCCCGCCAGTGCCAGCGGCACCAGGCGGCGCGGCCCGAGCAGGATGCGCGGCGTCAGCCCACCATCCTCCAGCGATATCTCGGAATCGCCACCGAGCCCGAAGGTGCGCATGGCGACAGCCTCGACCATGGTGCGGAAGCCACCGACCGTGGCTCCTTCGGGGTCGAGGCGCGGCCGGCCGCCGTCGAGCACCGCGACGTCGGTCGTCGTGCCCCCGATATCGGAGACCACGGCGTCGTCGAGCCCTGTCATGTGACGGGCGCCGACGAGGCTGGCGGCCGGGCCGGACAGGATCGTCTCGATCGGCCGCTGCCTCGCGAAGGCTGCCGAAACCAGGGCGCCGTCGCCGCGCACGACCATCAGCGGCGCCGCGATGCCGCGCTTTTCCAGGAAGCCCTCGGTCGCTGCGGCGAGCCTGTCGATCATCGAGATCAGGCGGGCGTTGAACAAGGTCGTCAGGGCGCGGCGCGGGCCGCCGAGCTTGGCCGAGAGTTCGTGGCTGGCGGTGACGGGCAGGCCGGTCCGCTCGCGGATGAGTGTGCGCGCCGCCAACTCATGGGCGGGATTGCGGGTGGCGAAATAGGCGCAGACGGCGAAACCCGAGACGCTGCCGGCGAGTTGCGGCAGCGCTTCCTCGAGCGCGCCGAGATCGAGCGGCTGGGCGTTGCCGTGGACGTCGTGTCCGCCGGGGCAGAAGATGACGGGATCCGTGCCGAGCGCCCTCTGCAGCCCGTCGCGGGCGAGATCGGCCTCGGAGAAACCGATCATGACCAGCGCGACGCGCCCGCCCTGTCCTTCGACCAGGGCGTTGGTGGCAAGGGTCGTGGACATCGACACCAGCTTGACGGCTGTCGGATCGACGCCGGCCTTGTCGAGCACTGCATCCACCGCACCCGATATGCCGACCGCGAGGTCGTGCCGGGTTGTCAGCGCCTTGGCCTTGGCGGCGACGCCTGTCGCCTCCGACCACAGCACCGCATCGGTGTAGGTTCCGCCGGTGTCGATGCCCAGGAAAAATGCCGGCTGCTCCTGGGAGATGACGTTCATTTCTGCTGCCGTTCCGTCGCGACGTGGTCTTGCCGCACGCCCTTACAGCAGCTTCACGATGCGAGGAAGGCCGGCCCGGTTGGGCCAGGCCGGCCTTTTCTGACCCTAAGTGCTACTGGTTCTGGACCCAGACGACTGTGCGGCTGCCGCGATTGACGACAACAGGGCCTTCGTCCGTGTAGACATAGCCATAGGCCGGATCGGCGGGGATCTCGACGAGCCGGACGGTCTCGGGCACGATCGTGCCAACCGTTGCGCCGCGCTCGATGACCACGGGATCGCTCGGATTGGCGCGGACATAACCGATCGCCTCGTCACGCACGACGTAACCCGGCGAGTAGAGCATCTCGCGGTTCTCGAGAGAGACGACGACGGGCCGACCCTCCGAGTAGAAATAGCCGAACTGCGGATATTCCGGGATCGGCGTGACCGCGACCGCCGCGGGGACGACCACGCCAGGCCTGACGCCGCCCTCGATGACGACCTGCCGGGTCGGGTGCGCCACCACATAGTCGACCGCCGGGTCCGGAACCGCCGTGGCGGAGCCGAGCATGGCGCCGGCAAAGCCGCCAACCACCGCTCCGACCGGGCCAGCGACGACAGCGCCGGTCACGGCACCGGCCGTGCCGCCGACCGCGACGCCGGCGTCCACTCTGGGATTGGTGCTCTGGGTCGTCATGTCGTCCATCGCTCTCTCGGCGGCAGGAGCATTGGGCGACTGTACGGGCGCTTCCTGAGCGTAGGCGCCCAAGGTAAGGGCCGAAATGGCCACGGAGGCAAACAGGATTTTGCGCATGGCTTTTCCTTTCGCTTCGGTTGTCCCTCGGCGGGCAAACGCAACTGCTCCCGGGTGGGTTCCTCTTTTTCGGATCGACTGCAAAGGCTTCTCGGGCGGTCAACGCCTCAAGGGTTCGACCGACTGGAATACTTTTCCTGCGACTTCGCGGGACCGGAAGGTCATGGACGGCGCCGGAAATCTCGACCAGATGTCGATACCGTCACGCGGCTTCAGCGGCATGACGCTGCGCCTCCACGACCCGCAGCCGGAGCGTGGCTGATCTGTTTGGTCCGATACCAGGAGTTTCCGCCTGTCTCCGCCGACGATCGGCAGTTTCGACAATGGACGCGGCGAACTCTTCGGCGACGGCGTCGAAGTCGGCAGGCCAGTTCGAGAACGCTTCCTTTGGACCGCAGGTGCGGGCCCGCGTTGGGAGCAATCCTTTTCAACCGATGGCGGCCGGTTGAACTGGGTGATGCGAGAGGGCTTGGCTCCGCGCTACCCCGCGACCTGCTCTTCCTGTTCCATCGTGAGCGGCTTGATCTCGGGCGGGAGCGGCTCCGCTTCGATCGGCACCTCCACGCGTGGCACTTCCACGCGCGGAGGTGCCGATCGCGGCGTGCAGGCGGATAGGAAAACGATGCACAAGGCGAAAACGATGCGAAAAGGCATGGGGTGGCGGTAGCGATGACCTGTGGCGGGATCGGGGCGAAGCGACGAGGTGCGGATTGATCGCCCGAGGCACGTCCCGCCTGCAAGCCCTTTCCTTCATCCACCTTGCCAGGCTTAACCATTGTGGATCGTCAAAGCGTAGGTTACGAAATTCCGGAAATGCGATCTGCCGTTGAGAATCTCACCTTTGCCGCAACTATCGATGCTGAATCTGGTGGCCGGGCGCTACTTTCTCGAGGTCGCTCGCGCCCAGTCCATACGCCAGGCCGCCGACCGGCTGCAACTGGCCCCTTCGGCCATCAGCCGCCAGATCAGCAAGCTGGAGCATGACCTGAACATCCGGCTGGTGGAGCGTCGGTCGGGAGGCGTCGTATTGACGGAGGCCGGACGCATTCTGGTCGGCCATCTGGAGGAAATCTTCGATAGGGTGGACAGGATCGAAGGAGAGATCGCCGACCTCCAAGGGCTGAAGGGAGGCACAGTGACGGTGGCGACCGTCGAGGGCATCACCCGGCCCTTCCTTGCCGATCAGATCGCCTCATTCCGGAAGACACACAGCGCGGTGAATTTCCGGGTACGGGTCAGAGGACGGATGCGGGTGCTGGAGGCGCTTGAACAGCACATCTGCCAGATCGGCTTCATCTATGACCATTACTCGCACCCGATGATCGAAACCGTCGGTTCATGGCGCCAGCCCTTGCTGGCTCTCGCCGGACCGAGCCATCCTTTCGCGGACGGCCGGGAAGTCACGCTGCACGACCTCGCCGAAATGCCCTGCGTGCTGCCGGACGACACTTTTGGTATCCATCACCTCGTCAAGCGTGCGTTCTCCCGTATCGACCGCCATCCGAGGGCTGCGCTGGTCGCCGACCAGTTCCACTTCCTTGCCTACCATGCCAGCAACACGGGCGCAGTCATCTACCTTCCGCTGCAGGCGGCCCTGAATGAGGTAAAGGCGGGGTTGCTTGTGCCCCTCAATCTGAAATGTCCGGAGTTCGAGCACCGGCACATCCATGCCGTTGTCCGGGCCAACCAGCAACTCCCGCCCGCCGCCGCAGCCTTCTTGAGATTCATCGTCGAGGCCTTCGCCGTCGGCGAAATGGCTGACGCCGAACTGATGGCCCGCCTGTCCGGCGGTCAGTCGTAGATTTCGATCGTCATCTCCGCTTCCACCGGCGCGTTGAAGCCCAACTCATGTTGTGTCAGGGCCGCACGGGCATGTTTGCCACGCTCTTCGCCCCACAGCGCCACATAGAGATCGGAAGCGCCGTTGAGAACCAGGTGGGGCAGAGTGAAGTCCCGGCCGCAGGTTATATAGCCGACCATCTTCACGATCCGCTTCACGCGATCCAGATCGCCAAGCACAGCCTTCATCATGGCGAGATGATTTATGGCCATCAGCCGAGCCGAGGCGTAGCCTTGCTCAATGGTCAAATCGGTGCCGACTTTGCCGACATAGGGAAGCACGTCGTCGTCATTCTCGTCCGGCAGCGTGCCCAGTGTTCCGGCCAGATAGAGAATATTGCCCACAACGACACCCGGAACATAGTTGCCGACGGCCTTGGGAGCCCTCGGCAGGACGATTCCCATTTCCTTCAGCCGCTTTTCGGTTTCATGCGCCATTTCTTTCTCCCATCGAAGTCGGGCCGAACCTAATTCGAAACGGCAGGCAATCGAGTGCGATCCAGGCAACAGACTTTTGCCTTCCCGGCAACACGCAGCCTGATCCAAGGACCGGCCCGGTCGCCATTCTTGCGAAAAAGCCAATAAATTTCAAAGCATTACAGTTCCGTATCAAGATCGACCGATCGCCGTCGCCCCGCAAGATCGCGCCCAACTCCACTGCACAAAACCGTTGCCGCGCTCCGTCGGTCCGGTCTTAGTCGTCGCCGATGAGAAGCGAGGAGAAACCGATGCTGCGTGCCGACAGGTCGCTTCATCAGATAGCAGGCGATTTGAGGGAAGGCCGTCTCACCGCGCAGGCGCTGATGGAGGAAGCGGCGGAGCGCCATCGCGCCACCGAAGGCCGGCTGAATGCCTACAAGACCTGGGCAGGCGAGCGCGCGAGACTTCACGCTCAGGCGGCGGACATGTTGCTGGGAAGCGGTGTGGATCTCGGCCCGCTCATGGGCATGCCCGTATCCGTGAAGGATCTCTACGGCGTTCCCGGTCTCCCTGTCTTCGCAGGCACGGACACGGCCTTTCCCGAAAGCTGGACAAACCCCGGACCGCTTGTGCGCCGGCTGCAAGGCCAACTGGGTATCGTGACAGGCAAGACCCATACGGTGGAGTTCGCCTTCGGCGGTCTGGGCGTCAATGCGCATTGGGGGTCACCGGTGAACCCGTGGTCCGCTCCGGGTGAACCGCGCGCGCCCGGCGGCTCAAGCTCGGGGGCGGGCGTGTCGCTCGGGCAGGGATCCGCGCTGGTGGCGCTCGGCACCGATACGGCCGGTTCGGTCCGCATTCCTGCCTCGCTGACCGGGCAGGTGGCACTAAAGACCACGCATGGGCGCTGGTCGGGTGAAGGGATCGTTCCGCTGTCTCCTTCGCTCGACACTCCCGGCATCCTGTGTCGCACGGTCGAGGATCTGGCTTTCGCCTTTGCCGCGCTCGATGGCAGCGCGGACAAGCCGGCTCCGCCGCGGTCTGTCGACGGGCTGCGGATCGGTGTTCCCCGCAACTTCTTCTGGGACGAGGCCGATGCTTCGATCGTCGAGATCACCGAAGCGGCGCTGCGCAAGCTCGAATCGAAGGGCGCGCGGCTCGTGCCGCTGGAATTGCCGGGCTGCGATGAGGTGATCGCGGTATTCCAGCAGGGCGGGCTTGCCGCTTCGGAATTGCACGCCTTCCTCAATGCCCGTTTCCCCGAACGCATCGCCCGGCTCGATCCGGTTGTGCGCATGCGGGTCGCGGGCGCCGACAGCGTCACCGCCGCGGAATATCTTCGACGGCGTGCGGTGCTGGCCGAGAATGGCCAGCGATCGAGGCAGGCCTTCGATCACTGCGACGTTCTCATGACCCCTACGGTGCCGATCAGCCCCCCGCTGCTGTCGGAACTGCAGGATGCCGAGACCTATCGCAGGGCCAACATGCTGGTGCTTCGCAACACCGCGATCGCGAACCTGTTCGGCTGGTGCGCCATGAGCCTGCCGGCCGGTCTCGACGCCAACGCCATGCCAGTGGGGCTGCAGCTAATCGGCCCGCCCTTGTATGAGCCGGGGCTGATCGCCGCGGGGCTCGCCACGGAGGCCGTTCTGGGGCGTGCGGCGGACTTGCTGGGCCAGGTTCCCCTGTCACGCTGAAGCAGCCCATCCATTGATCAACCAGAGAGGAAAAGAACCATGACGCTCCACAAACTCGGACTGTCCGTCGCGACAACCATCGCGGTCTGCTTCGGCGGGCTCCCGGCGGTGGCCGCGGAGTTCGATTTCACCTTCGCCCACGTGCTGTCGGAGGAAACCCCGAATGCGCGTGCCGCCGAGCGGTTCAAGGAAGAAGTGGAGAAGAATTCCGGGGGACGCATCCAGATCAACATCCGGCCGGCAGCGCAACTGGGAGGCGACGTCGAGATCATCGAACAGACCCAGATGGGACTTGTCCATATCGCCATTCCTCCGACGGGCAACCTCGCCAATTTCAATGAGAAGATGTACCTGATGGATCTGCCATTCCTGCTGACCGACGACGCGTCGATGAAGCGGGTGCTCGACGGCGAGGTCGGCGGAGAACTGCTCGACTCGCTCGAGCCGAACAACCTGAAGGGTATCGCCATCTGGGGCGCCGGTTTCCGGCACATGACCAACAATGTGCGCCCGATCGAAGGCCCGGACGATCTGAAGGGCATCAAGATGCGCACGCTGCAGGCCCCGGCGATCCTGTCCACCTATCGCGCCTACGGAGCGAACCCGACGGCGATGGCCTATACCGAGGTCTATAACGGGCTCCAGCAGGGCGTTGTCGAAGGGCAGGAGAATCCCTTTGCCAACATCCATTCCATGAAATTCTACGAAGTTCAGAAATACATGACGCTGACTGCCCACACCTATCACACCTACGCGGCGGTCATGAACAAGCAGGCCTGGGACAACCTGCCGGACGATCTGAAGAAAGTCGTCGAGGACGCCATGATCGTGGGCCGCGACGCGGGGCGCGAATACACGCTCGAGGACGAGTCCAAGATCCTCGAGGAGATCAAAGGTTCCACCGAGGTTCGGGAGCTTTCGGCCGAGGGCCGCGAGGCCTTCATCGAACGGTCGAAGCCGATCTATGACGAGTTCCGTCCCAAGGTGACGCCGGAACTGCTGGACAAAGCCATAGCCGCAGCGAAGGGCTGACGGTTCCAGGGGCCGGACGATGATCGAGGCACTGAACCGGGTCGTGGATTGGATCGAGAACGCCTTGGTCACGATCCTGATGCTCACTGCAACGATCGTCGCCATCACCCAGGTGGTGGCGCGATACGTCTTCAACAACTCCATCTACTGGTCGGAAGAGTTGATCCTGTACTCCCTCATCACCATGAGCTTCCTGACCATGGGAATGGGCGTTCGGTACGGCGCGCATATCAGTGTCGAAGCCGCCTATGCATTTTCCGGCCGCCGGCTGTCACAGGCCTTGCGGATAGGGTCTGCCTGTCTCGGCCTGATCTTTGCGGGCGCTCTGATCTACTACGGCAGCCGCCTGTCGATTAATACGCTGCGCATGGGGCAACTATCGCCTGCGATGCGCGCGCCGGTCGGCTACATCTATCTGGTCATACCGGCCGCCGGAGCGTTCATGACGCTGCGCTACCTGCTGGTGCTCGGCAATCTGCTCGCCGGGCGGGAATATGTCCCGCCGCAGGCCGACATCAAGAATACCTGAAGGGGACACGACCATGGTGGGAACGCTCGTTCCAGCCTTTTTCGGGCTGCTGGTGCTCGGCTTGCCGATCTTTGCGGCCCTGTCCTTGTCGGTCGCATTGATTCTCTACTTCGCGGGAGGGATCGACCCCCTCGTGGTGCCGATGCGCATGTTCTCGGGCATGAACAATTTCTCTCTCATGTCCATTCCCTTCTTCGTCCTGGCCGCCGAATTGATGCGCATCGGCGGCCTTTCGGACCGGCTGATCGACGTGGCACGGGCGCTGATCGGCTGGCTTCCGGGCGGGCTGGCGGCCGCCACGGTGGTGGCCTGCCTGATGTTCGGTTCGATTTCCGGTTCAAGTCCCGCCACCGTCGTCGCCATCGGTACGATCATGTATCCGGCCATGGTCAAGGCAGGCTATGATCGCTTCTTCTCGATCGGGCTCGTCACCACCGCCGGCACGCTCGGCCCGATCGTACCACCTTCGATCGCGCTGATCATATACGGTTCGGTAACCGGCACTTCGGTCGGCAAGCTGTTTGCCGCCGGGCTGCTGCCGGCGCTCCTGATCGGTGGGTTGCTGATCGGCTTTGCCTGCTGGTACTCCGCGCGCAAAGGCTATCCGCGCGATCCATTCCCCACCTTCGAGCGCATCGTGACAGCTTTCAAGCGCGCCGCCTGGGGACTGGGGTTGCCCGTGATTCTGCTGGGCGGAATCTATTCGGGCGTATTCACGCCTACCGAATCGGCTGCGGCCGCCTGCATCTACGGCTGGTTCATCGGTGCCATCGTCTATCGCGCCATCTCCGCGCAGGAGACCCTCGTCATATTGCGCAATACCGGGTTGCTCGCCGGGCCACTCCTGTTGATCACAGCCGGTGCTTCGGCTTTTTCCTGGCTCCTGGCCACGACGGGTGCGCCATCGCAACTGGCGAGCCAGGTCCTTTCGGGGACCGACAATCCGGTTCTGATCGTGGCGCTCTTCAACCTCATCCTGCTGGTGGCAGGCTGCCTCCTTGACAGCGCGTCCGCGATTATCGTCCTGGGCCCGCTGATGCAGCCCATCGCACAGCAGGTCGGTGTCGACCCGATCCACTTTGGCATCATCATGCTCGTCAACCTGTCGGTGGGCATGCTCACTCCTCCGGTCGGCCTGAACCTGTTCGTGGCCATGGGCGTGGCCGAGATGACCCTGTTCGAGGTCTTCAGGGCAACATTGCCGACTATTGTGCTGATGTTGGTGGCCCTGATCATCGTGTCATACGTCCCGGTGCTTAGCCTGTTCCTGCCGAGCACTCTGTTCTGAAGGGGATGGAACCATGTGCAGCGGCTCATCCGATCCGGCTGGGATCCGTTCGCTTTCAAAGGCTCCTATCCAAGCCGGCGGGTGCCACGCTGCCCTCGCCGCACTTTGATCGCTGTGCCCGCGCAATGCCAGCGGTCGATGGAATCGACCGCTGGAGCGCGCGACTCTATGGCCCGTGCCTCCTTTGAGGCGAAGCCAAGCGGCCCAGAGGGCCGCACCGGTGATTCAGACCGCGCGGATGCGCCGGCATCCATGTCCCCTGGATGTGTGAACATCCAGTGCTGGTGGCACAGGATGGCCATGAGGATCGGCTGAGCGAAAACTGCCCTCTTACCAGGTAGCGCCCTCCATTCGGGCTGTCTTTATGGAGGACCAGGCTGCATCTCAGAAGGTAGTCCCGGCGGCGCCTTCATCCCTATTCCAGCTTCCCCTTATCCAGCGCATCGATGATCCAGTCGCGCCAGGTCTGGTCCTTGTCGGCGATCTCGGGCACCACGCGCGACGCTTCCTCCATGAAGAAGCGGTAGTCGCGCCCCATCTCCTGGCCGCGCCGCGTGTGCATGTCGAGCGCCACGTCGATGATCTCGGGCAGCCTCTCGCCGAGCGCGACGGAATGTTTCGCCCAGTTCACAAGATCGTCGCTGGTGCGGTCCTTGGCGCTGGTGGCGAGCAGGCGGATGGCGTGCGCGGCGAACAGGAACCTGTCTCCGCTCGGCCGCTCGTGACGTTCATGCTGCCGGTAGAGCGTCTCCACCAGAACGGGCGCCTGCCTGTTTCCGAAACCGATGTCTTCGACCGAAATGACCGAGAGCCGCGACCACAGCTTCTCCTCAAGGGCCTCGCTCGTGAAATACATTTCCCAGCCGAGCAGGACGGCATTTTCGAGCAGGCCGCGCCTGATGCTCTTCTGCAAGGCCGAAATCACCTCGTCGGCCGCGAAGCCGTTCGCGGTCCTCACCTCCTGCCACGGATCCGGCGGCTGCTGGACCTTCATCATCACGTCAATCTCCTCTTCATATGCCGTATGTTCGCGCAGCGCGCCCGCAGTCGTCCCGTCACGGAGACTTGTCCTGCCGCCGGGCGACCGAGCGGCGGACCACCAGTTGCACGGGCAGCCGCGTCAAGGGCGCCGCCTCGGTGTTGCCGAGCAGGGCCACGAGCCGCTCGAAAGCGATCCTGCCCATCTCGGCCACGGGCTGCCGCACGGTGGTCAGCGGCGGATCGACCAGTTCGGCGAAAGGCATGTCGTCGAAACCGACCAGGGACATGTCGGCCGGGACGGCGAGCCCGCGCTGGCGCGCGGCCTGGAGCACGCCGACGGCGATATAATCGGAGCAGGCGAGGATGGCGGTCGGCCTTTCCCCGCGGTCGACCAATTGCAGCAACGCCTCATGGCCGAACTGCCGGGAATAGTCTCCCAGCAGCATCCTTTCCGGCCGCACCGGCAGGCCGCGCTCGCGCATCGCCCGCTCGAACCCGGCGAGACGTTCGCGCACGCTGAGCAGCCCGGGCGGACCGCCGATGAGTGCAATGTCCCGATGCCCGGCGTCGATCAGGTGCATGGCGGCGAGATAGGCACCGTTCTCATTCTCCACGAAGATGCGAGGCAAATCGACGCCGGGCACGTCTTCATCGACCAGCACGACATTGGCATGCCGGCGCAGGAGCGCCGCCAGCGTGCCGTCGTCCGGACGGTTGGTCATCATGATCAACCCGTCGACATGCTGGTCCGCAAGGCGACGGATCGCGTCGACCGCGCGCGCGGGGTCGCCATGGGTGGAGGAGATATAGACCGCATAACCGTGACGTTCCGCCTCCGCCTCGATCGCCGCGGCGAGTTCGGCGAAAAAGGGATTGGCGATCTCGGGCGTGACCAGGCTGATCGACTCGGTCCTGCCGGTGGAGAGCCGTTTCGCCAGGAGATTGGGCCTGTAGTCCAGCCTGGCGACCGCCTCGTCGATGCGCTTCCGGGTCGCCGCAGGCAATTCGATGCGGTGGTTGAGATAGCGCGACACCAATGTCGGCGAGACGCCCGCCGCTTCGGCAACGTCGTTCAGCGTCGCCATGGACTCACCCCGCTTCTCCCACGACAGTGCGCCGCTCACGGATGTGTCGAAGTCCCGCCTCTTTCACACTTGAGCGCCGCTCGAAAAACATGCGTCGACGCCTCTTTTGCATTTGACAGCACCGCGGCGAATGGACTTACATGAGCGCAATGTAAAGCGGTTTACACACGCAGGTCAAATGGGTTCAGTCCTCGTCCACGACGCCACCGTCCTGACCGTCGACAGTGACGGCACGGTCTTCGCCGATGGCTGGGTCGCTTTCGCCGACGGCCGCATCACCGGCGCTGGCCCCAGGGCCACCACGCCCGACAAGACAGGGTTCGACGAGGCCCACTCGCTCCCCGGACATCTGGTGATGCCGGGGCTGGTCAATGCCCACACGCATTCCGCCATGATCCTGTTCCGCGGCTGCTCCGAAGGGCAGAGCCTGCTCACCATGGAAGGCTGGTACAACGCCATTCGCGAGCCGGAACAGTCGCTCGACGCCTCCGATATCGGCCCCGCCGTCGCGCTCTCCTGCGCGGAAATGGTGCTGTCGGGCACGACCACCTTCTGCGACCAGTATTTCTTCGCCGACGAGATCGCCGATGCCGCCGCGGCCAGCGGCATGCGGGCCGTCATCGCCTACGGCATCGTCCAGCTCGGCGACAGCGCGCGCGGCCTGGAGGAACTCGACAAGGCGGCCGCCTTCATCGAGCGGCAACGATCGGGCGGCGGGCGCATCGTCCCCTGGTTCGGTCCGCATGCGCCTTATGTGGACAATTCCGAGGATCTGCTCCGGGCCGAGGCGGCGTTGGCCGTCAAATATGGCTGCGGCATGCATCTGCACATGGCCGCCGGTCCGGAGGACAATGCCGAGACGATGGCCCATTACGGCCTGACGGCGACCGAGGCGCTCGCGCGCGACGGCTTCTTCGCCGGCCGCGTCCACGCCGCCCACTGCCTCGACCTTTCCGAGGCCGACATCGCCATCTTCGCGGCAGCACCCGCCGCCTCGGTCGCCCACTGCGCCAGCGCCGGCCTGCGCTCCGGCCGCGAAGGCATCTGTCCGGTGGTCGACCTTCGCCGGGCGGGCGTGACCGTCGCGCTCGGCACCGACAATGTCGCGGCCAACAATTCCTACGACATGGTTTCGGAGATGCGGGTCGCCGGCCTCGTCGCCTCTCACCGGGAAGGCCGGGCGCAGCCCATCTCCAGCCGCGAGTTGATCCGCATGGCGACGATCGAGGGCGCGCGAGCGCTCGGACTGGAGAACGAGATCGGCTCGATCGAGCCGGGCAAGGCCGCAGACATCATCGCGATCGACATCTCCGGGCCTGGCTATTCCGAAACACCCGACGTCGAGACCCTGCTCGTCTATTCCGGCAGCGGTCGCGATGTCCGCCATGTCTGGGTTTCCGGCGAGGCGCTGGCGCGCGACGGGAAGCTGACACGCACCGACCATTCAGCCATCCGCAACAATTATTCGAAGACCTACCAAAACTTCTGGGCCCGTGTCGCCGCGAGAAGAAAGGCCGCCTGATTGACGCACAACAAGCTGATCCTCGATACCGACGGCGGCGTCGACGACGCCCAGGCCCTGCTCCTGCTGATCGCGGCAGGCCGCGCGCCCGACGCGATCACTACCGTCTTCGGCAATGTCGGGCTCGATGCCGCCACCCGCAACATGCTGGCGACGCTCGCCGTCGCCGGCGTCGACATACCGGTCTACAAGGGGGCGGCCGGCCCGCTCACCCAGCCGATCATCGACGCAATCCATATCCATGGCGAGGACGGGCTCGGCGGGGCGCCACGTCCGGGCAATATCGGCGATGTCGCCGGCACCGACGCAGTCGGCTTCCTTCGCGAGACGTTGCGCGCCGCGGCGGCCGATGGGCGCCGTGTCGACCTCCTGATGATCGGCCCGCTCACCAACCTCGCTCTGGCGCTTCGGCTCGAGCCGGACATCGTGGCCGGCATCGGTCAGCTTACCATCATGGGCGGCACCGTCTACGGCCGCGGCAACACCACCCCGGCGGCCGAATTCAACATCTATGCCGATCCGGAAGCCGCGGCGATCGTCTTCGCCGCGGAAATCCTGACGGTGGTCGTCCCGTGGGAACCCTGCGTCACCCACAATCTGACCGGCATGGAGATCGACAGGCTGTTCGGACAGGTGAGCGAAGGCCTGGAGAAAACCTTCTCGCAGGCGCTGGCGCGTCATTCCCGTCAGATCGTCGCCGGCTTCGGTGCCGGTGACCTCTTCCGCTTCGTCGACCCCTTCGCCGCGGCCGTGGTGGTGGAGCCCGATATCGTGACGAAATCGGTGCGGGCCTCGGTCGAGGTGGCGCTTGCGCCCGGCGTAACGCGCGGCATGACCGTCGTCGACCCGTCAGGGCGGCTGGGTACGCCCATGGTCACGCTGGTCGAGGAAGCCCGACTCGAACGCCTCGTCGCGCTCTATGCCGCGTCGATCGCCTATGTCCCAAAGCGGAGCCGACCCGGTTGACAGCGCCGACACGCAGTCGATCATAAGAAGAAACAAGAACCACAGAGGTGAACAGAAATGAACAACCCGATTTCGCGCCGGGCCTTCGCCGGCTTCGTGCTGGCCGCCAGCCTGTCGATCCCGGCCATGTCCGCGGCCCAGGCCGCTGACTACTCCAAGGACAATCCGCTCAAGGTCGTGCTGGTGCTGCATGGCACGCTGGGCGACAAGAGCTTCTTCGATTCCGCCGCCGCCGGACTGGAGAAGGCCAAGGCCGAACTGCCGGTCGACGTCAAGATCATCGAGGCCGGTTACGACCGCGGCCGCTGGCAGCCGGCGCTGGCCGACGCGACCGACGGCGGCTACGACGTGGTCATCGCAGGCACCTTCGACATGACTGGCTTCGTGGCGGAGCTCGCGCCGCAATATCCCGACACCAGGTTCATCATCTTCGACGACGCGCCCGACTACTCGACCGGCTGCTGCGGCAACGTCATGGGGCTGCTCTACCAGACCTCTTCGGCTGGCTATCTCGCTGGTTTTGCGGCCGCCAAGCTCAGCAAGAGCGGCACGCTCGGCACCATCATCGGCATGGATTTCCCGACGGTGACGGACTTCAAGGTCGGCTTCGACGAGGGCGCCAAGGCCGCCAAGCCTGACATCAAGCTGCTCAATGCCGTCTCCGGCACCTTTTCCGATCCGGCGAAGGGCAAGGAGATGGCGCTCGCCCAGCTCGGCCAGGGCGCGGACATCATCTTCCCGATCGCCGGAGGCACTGGAATCGGTGCGCTGCAGGCCGTGCGCGACGCCCACAAGCTGGCCGTCGGCGTCGACAGCGACCAGGCATCGATCTTCGAGGCGACCGACCCGGCCCAGGCGGCCGTGATCTTCACCTCCGTCGAGAAGAAGGTCGGTGAATCGCTCTTCATCGCGCTCAAGGACACGATCGACGGCAAGGCCGAATACGGCAAGCGACTGCTGCTCGGATTGAAGGACGGAGCCGTCGGCATTTCGCGCAACAAACAATACGAGACGATCGTGCCGGCCGAGCTGCGTGCCGAGGTCGACGCGCTGCAGGAAAAGATCGCCTCCGGCGAGATCACCCCCGCCACCGTGATGAAATAGTCGCGGCTGAAACAGGCATGGCCGGGGTCGCCAATGGCGGCGCCGGCGACTGCACGGACTGACATCATGACACCGCTTCTCGAAGCGATCGGGATCGGCAAGACCTATCCCGGCGGCGTGGTCGCCAATGACGGCGTGAACCTCTCGGTCGCATCGGGCGAAGTGCATGCCGTCGTGGGCGAGAACGGCGCCGGCAAGTCGACGCTGATGAAGATCCTGTTCGGGATCGAGCAGCCCGACCAGGGCGAGTTGCGACTCGACGGCCGGCCCATCCGTTTCTCCAATCCGCGCGAGGCAATCGACGCCGGCATCGGCATGGTTTTCCAGCATTTCTCGCTGGTTCCTTCCTTCGCGGTCTATGAGAACGTCGTGCTCGGCTCCGAGCCGCGAACCGGTATCCGCTTCGACCGCGGCAAGGCGATCGAGGGCGTGCGTGCGCTCTCCGAGCGGTTCCGGCTGCGGGTCGACCCGACGCCGCCGGTCGGTCTGCTTCCGGTAGGACAGCAGCAGCGCGTGGAAATCCTCAAGGCGCTCTACCGCAACGCCCAAGTGCTGATCCTCGACGAGCCGACTGCGGTGCTCGCTCCGCAGGAGGTGACGGAGCTCTTCGCAGCCATACGCGCGCTGGTCGAACAGGGACGCACGGTCATCTTCATCGCGCACAAGCTGCCCGAGGTGCTGGAGATATCGGACCGTATCACCGTGATGCGAGCAGGCAAGGTCGTGGGCTCCGTCACGACATCAGACGTGACCGAGAAGGCCCTCGCCACGATGATGGTCGGCCGCGACGTGGCGCTGCGGGTCGAGCGCAAGCCCCACAGAGGAGAGCGCGCTCTTGCCGTGGAAAGACTTCACCTCGTAGACGAGAAACGCGCAACGGTCTGCGACGACCTGACCCTTCACGTCCGGTCGGGAGAGATCGTCGGGTTGGCGGGCGTTGAAGGCAACGGCCAGGCGCAGCTCCTGGAAGCGATCGCCGGCCTGCGACCCGTCGCGGGCGGCCACATCAGCGTCGACGGCGCCAGCATCCTATCGCTCGACGTGCTGCAACGCCGGGAGCGCGGTGTGGCCAGCATTCCGGAGGACCGCATCGCCGAAGGCCTGGCGACGGGCGCGACAGTCGCGGAAAACCTGGTGGCGACGCGGTTGGACGACCGGCGCTACGTCCGCAACGGCCTGCTCGACCTGAAGGCGATCCGAACCCATGCCGAGCGCATGATCGGGCGCTTCTCGGTGCGGGTCAGCGGCCCGCAGGCGGCGGTCGGCACGCTGTCGGGCGGCAACATGCAGAAGATCGTGGTGGCCCGCGAATTGTCGGAGCAGCCGAAGGTGCTGCTGGTCAGCCAGCCGACGCGCGGCGTCGACCTCGCCTCCACGCAGTTCATCTGGCATTCCCTGACGGAGGCGCGCGATGCCGGCGCGGCTGTGCTGCTCTCCTCGGCGGACCTGTCCGAGCTGCTGGCGCTGTCCGACCGGATCCTGGTGTTCTATCGCGGCCGGGTCGTCGCCGCCTTCATCAATTCCGACGAGGTCACGCCCGAGACGCTCGGTGCATACATGCTCGGCCTCTCCCGGCAATCGCCCGAAGAGATGAAAGCGGCTCTCGCATGACGGCCCCGGCTAGGAAACCGCTTGCGTCGGAGACGCGCTGGAGCACGATCCGCCGCGAGGCCCTGCGGGCGGGCGTGGCCGCGGCCGCCGCCCTGATCGTCGCCTTCCTGATCATCCTTCTGACGTCGAAGGCGCCGCTCGAAGCCTTCCACACGCTGTTGACCGCGCCGATCTCCAAGACCCGCACGATCGGCCTGTGGATCGACGACGTCGCCAAGCTGACCGTCACCGGCCTCGCCTTCAGCCTGGTCTTCCAGGCGCGCCAGTTCTCGATGGGCGTCCAGGGCCAGGTCTATGTCGGCGCGCTGGCGGCCAGCTACATTGCCCTCTCGCCCGTCGGCCAGACCTGGCTGGCGATTCCGCTCGGCGTGTTCTGCGCCATGGTTGCGGGAGCCTTCTACGGTTTCCTGCCCGGGATCGCCAAGGCGAAGCTCGGCGCCAGCGAGATCGTGTCGTCGCTAATGCTGAACTACATCGCAATCGAGCTCACCAATTATCTGGTGCGAACGCAGCTCGTGCCGCCGGGCAGCGGCGTGCTGACCACCAATGCGTTCCCTCCGATCGCGGTGTTTCCTGCGCTGGTATCAAACACGCGCATCGACATCGGCCTGATCTTCGCGATCGTCGCGGTGATCGCCGTATGGTTCGCGCTTTACCGCACGAGTTGGGGCCTGAAGCTCAGGCTCGTCGGGCACAATGCCCGCTTCGCCGAATATGCCGGGATCAGATCCGCCTTCATCATGGTCTCGGCCATGACAGCCGCCGGCGCGCTCGGCGGCCTTCTGGGCGCGATGTTCGTGCAGGGCCGCGCCTTCGGCAAGCTGACGGTGCTGTTCGAGGGTGGCCTCGCCTTCGAGGGCATCCTCATCGCCATCGTCGCCCGCAGCCGGCCGCTCGCCGTCCCCATCGTGGCGCTGTTCTACGGCTACCTGCGGCAGGGCGCACAGCTCATGAATATCCGGACCGATGTACCCTCGGAAGTAATCAGCGTCGTCACGGCCATCATCATCCTGCTGGTGGCCTCGTCCTTCACCATCAGGCCGCGCGTGATCCTCGCCTGGATGCGCGGCGACCGGGCGGCGCGACGAGCCGCCTTGGCGGAGGCAGGCAAATGACCGAACTCCTGATGACCGTCTTCTCCGCGACGTTCTTCGTGACCATCGTGCGCACCTCGACGCCGCTGCTCCTGGCCACGCTGGGCGGGCTGGTCGCTGACCTCTCCGGCGCGCTCAACGTGGCGCTGGAAGGCATGATGCTCGTGGGCTGCTTCACCGCCGTCATCGTGTCGGTCTACGCGCCCTGGTACGTCGCCGTGGCTGCGGCTCTCGCTGCCGGCGCGCTGCTCGGCGCTGTGATGGCCTTCTTCCATCTCAGGCTCAAGGCCGACATCATCCTGGTCGGCTTCGCCATCAACATCTTCGCGGCCGGCGGCACCGTCTTCGCGCTCACCCAGGCGACCGGCGGCGACAAGGGCACCTCGATCAATCTCGTCTCCAAGGCGGTTCCGGCGCTCGACCTGACCTTCCTCGCCGGCGTGCCTGCCGTCGGAGACATGGCTGTGCGTTTCCTTTCCGGCCACTCACTCCTGTCCTGGCTCGCCGCGCTGCTCGTCTTCGCGCTCTGGTACTTCCTCTACCGCACGCCCTGGGGCTCCTGGCTGCGCGGCGTCGGCGAATATCCGGCCGCGGCCGCGGCGGCCGGTATCCCCGTCAACGCCGTCCGCGCCTGGGGCCTGCTCGCTTCGGGGGCGCTGGCCGGGCTGGGCGGCGCCCAGCTCGCAATGTTCAACTATATCGGCTTCACGCGCGACATGACGGCAGGACGCGGCTTCATCGCGCTCGGCGCCGTACTGCTCGGCGCGCGCCATCCCGTCGGCGCGCTTCTTGCCGCCCTGCTGTTCGGCATGTTCGAAGCGCTCTCGGTGGTCATGCCGGGCCTCTTCAACTGGATGCCGGCCGAGATCATCCGCATGATCCCCTTCATCGTCACCGTGCTCGCCCTGGTGCTCTTCAGCTACCGCGTCATGCTCGCGCGCCGCATGATGGCAGGCGCCAGATGAGCCTGCCGGACGATCTCATCCTCGACGCCGCCGACGAGGTGGCGATCCGCCAGAACCTGACGCTGGTGGCGCTCGGCAAACATCCGGCCGACCGCGTGATCGAGGTCGGCCGCCTGCTCGCCGTCCATGCCAATCACTGGCTCCACGACCAGGAGATCGCGATCTCGGGCCGGCGCATCGCCTATGTCGGCCCCATCGGCTCCTATCGCGGCACGGTCCGTGAGCGCATCTGCCATCGCGGCCTTTCGGCGGTGCCGGGATTCGGCGAAGTCCACAAGCATATCGAATCCACCCATCTGACGCCCGAGTTCGAGGCCGCCCTCGTGCTGCCGCGCGGCAACACCTGGACATGCGAGGCGAGCCACGAATTCGCCAATGTGAACGGCGCGAAGAACACCGAGTTCTGGCAAAAGGCACGGCGCGCGGGGTCGCCGCTCAAGGTGTTTGTCCAGCCCGGTTCGGCGGTGCCGCCCAGCGCATGGGAAGAGAGCGGCGGCTGGTACGGCTACGACGAGCAGAAGCGCTTCCTGGCCGGCGACCTCTCGGTGACCGGCCTCGACGAGGTGATGGACTGGCCCTCCGTCTCGGACCCCGCCAATCCCGGCTACCAGCGCATGTGGGGCATGATCCGCGCCACCTTCGAGATGCGCGGCGTCGTCGAGGGCCACGGCTCCGGCCTGACCGACCCGCACGACATCTCGGCTTTCGTCGCGGCCGGGCTCTCCTCCGACCACGAGGTATGGGCACTGGACGAGGCGTGGGACCGGCTGATGCGCGGTATCTTCACCGAGATCAGGCCCTTCTCCTTCGATGCCATCCTTCCCGGTCTGATCGAACGCGGCCTGAGGGACTGGTCGAACGTCGCTTTCACCACCGACGACCGCAGCGCTTCCGAGACGCTGCGCCTCGGCGCAAGCGACCACAATGTGCGCCATGCCGTCGGGCATGGGCTCGCGCCGGAGATCGCCATCCAGTGCGCGACGATCAATCCGGCCCGCCATATGCGTATCGATGCGTGGGTCGGCTCGATCACGCCGGGCCGCTACGCCGACATTGTGCTGTTGGGCGACGTGCCCTCGATCGACATCGCCCATGTCTATGCGGATGGGCAACTGGTTTCCAACGCCAGGACCTATGTCGGCCCGGTGCCTGCGATCGACTGGCCCGACTGGGCGACCAGGACGATGAATGTCGGGCGGCGTCTCGACGCGGAGGATTTCGAGATTGCCGCCGAGCCCGGACGGAAGACCATGCAGGCGGCGGTGCTGAGGCCATTCCACTGGAACGAGGACTTTCTCGTGGAGGAACTGTCCGTGGTCGACGGAGCCGTCCAGCGCGATGCCGGGATCACCAAATGGGCGCTGGTCGACCGCTATCGCGGCGACGGCGCCGTGGCAAAGATGTTCTGGACGGGCTGCGGCCCGGAAGACCCTGATACCGCGCTCGCCTGCTCGGTCGCCCATGACAGCCACAATGTCTGGGTGATCGGCTCATCCGATGCGGCCATGGCTGCGGCGGTCAACCGGCTCCAGGAGATCGACGGCGGCTGGGTGCTGGTGCATCGCGGCGCCGTGGCCGGCGAGGTGCGCTACGAGGTTGCCGGATTGATGACCGCACGCCCGGCGGAGGCGCTCGATGCCGAGATGCAGGAATTCTACCGGGCGGCGGAAAAGGTGACGTGGATGTACAAGCCTTCGGCGCTCAATCTCTGGAAGCCGGGATTCCCCGAATTCCTGATCTTCGCGACGCTGACATGCTCGCCCTGGCGCTGGGTGCTGGTCGCGCCCTCCAAGCTCGCGCCCGAAGGCTTCGTGAACGTGCAGACGGGTGAAACCCACAAGGTGGTCTGGTAATCCCGTCATATCGCCGGCCGGCACAAATCCCTGCCCGCGCCAGTGGTTGTGGGAACGATATTTCGCGATAAACGGGAAACACGCCAGCACTATCTTATCGCGAGGCGATTTACGCCCGCTTCGTTCTCGAAACCGGCTGGATTTGCGCTATGATGCAGAAAAATTCCGCACGGTCACAAGGGAGAATGGCGATGGGCCTTCGCATCAACGACACTGCACCCGACTTTACCGCCGAGACGACGCACGGCACGATCAACTTCCACGAATGGATCGGGGACGGCTGGGCCGTGCTGTTCTCGCATCCGAAGAACTTCACGCCGGTCTGCACCACCGAACTCGGAACCATGGCCGGGTTGGAGGGCGAGTTCACGAAACGCGGCGCAAAGATCATCGGCATCTCCGTCGATCCGGTCGAGGACCACAACAGATGGAAGGACGATATCCGCAAGGCCACCGGCCAGGCGGTCGACTATCCGCTGATCGGCGACCGCGATCTCAAGGTGGCAAAGCTCTACGATATGCTGCCCGCCGACGCCGGCGACAGCGCCGCCGGCCGCACACCTGCAGACAATGCCACCGTGCGCTCGGTCTATGTGATCGGCCCCGACAAGAAGATCAAGCTGGTGCTCACCTATCCGATGACCACCGGCCGAAACTTCGACGAGATCCTGCGGGCGATCGATTCGATCCAGCTCACGGCCAAGCACCAGGTCGCGACACCTGCCAACTGGAAACAGGGCGAGGACGTGATCATCACCGCGGCGGTATCGAACGAGGACGCCATCAAGCGCTTCGGTGCCTTCGAGACAATCCTGCCGTATCTGAGGAAGACCAAGCAGCCGACGGCCTGAGGCGGCTCGGGGCTGCTGCAGTGCCACCCAGACCGGTCTTGACCGTTGGCGCTGGCCCCTCATCCGCCTGCCGGCACCTTCTCCCCGTCATGGACGGGGAGAAGACGGCCGGCCGCTATGGCAGCCCTCATTCTGCGACGTCGAAGATTGGCGAAACCCTTGAAGACATTGATCTTCTCCCCGTTCACGGGCTAGGGCATATACACATCTCTCGAGCCCAACCGTTACCTGGTCTCGTCCTTTGCCCGTTTTGGTCGACCGCCGCGCTCCCTGGAGCACCCCTCATCCGACCCAGCCTGTATTTCGGCGTCACCCTTGAGCCCAGCACGATCGTAGGGGCCGAAATACAGTCTGGGCCACCTTCTCCCACAAGGGGAGAAGGGAGAGCTTGGCTTCGACGGTTCCGCAAATCGCCGACGTTGAAGGTTGGCGGCAACGCCTCTGCAATCCTGCCTTCTCCCCTTGTGGGAGAAGGTGGCCCAGACAGTATTTCGGCTCCGGCGGTGATGACGGGCTCGACAGTCGAGCCGAAATACTGGCTGGGTCGGATGAGGGGTGCTCCAGGGAGCGCGGTGGTCGACGAGGCGTTGCAGCAGGCCGCGTCCCTTGCAGAAGAGATGTGTATATGCCCTAGGGTCTGTCGACATTCACCTGACGGCGAGGACGGTTGCGACGAGATGAACGGTGGCCCGGTAACTGGTGTCGGTTTTGTCGTAGCGTGTGGCGACGCGCCGGAATTCCTTGATCTTCTGGAAGAAGTTTTCGACCAGATGGCGCCATTTGTACATCTCTTCGTCATAGGGAATGTTTTTAGCGCGGCTGGCCATTGGCGGGATGACCGCCAGAGCGCCGCGCTGGTCGAGTTCGAGACGCAGCCAGTCGCTGTCGAAGGCTTTGTCGCCGAGGAGCGCGCCAAGCGCGACGCCGTCAAGCAGCGGCTTGACGCCGATGCTGTCGTGGCGTTGGCCAGGCAGCAGGATGAAGCGGGCGAGATTGCCGAGCGCATCGACGAGCGCCACGATTTTGGTGGTCAGGCCGCCGCGCGATTTGCCGATGGCCTGATTTTGAGTCCCCCTTTTGCGCCGGTCCCGTGCCGGTGGACCTTGACGATGGTGCCGTCGATGAGCGCGTACTCGAAATCGAGATCTCCCGACGGTTCAACGAATATCCGCTCGAAAACGCCTTTCTCGGCCCAACGCCGAAAGCGCTTCCATACCGAGGACCATTTGCCGAACTCTGGCGGCAGATCGCGCCACGGCGCGCCAGCCCGAACAAGCCACAGCACCGCTTCTACGAAAAGCCGATTATCCTCGCCGGAGCGGCCGGGGTCCCCTTCCTTCCCAGGAACAAGGGGTGCCAGGCGTTCCCACTGTGCGTCAGTCAGCACCATCCGAATCAAGGCCGATCTCCATTTTTCAGCCTTGAATCAAATTTCGACCGCTTCCGGAATCGCGGCGGCCACGAATGTCGACAGACCCTAGCGTTCACGGGGAGAAGGTGCCGGCAGGCGGATGAGGGGCAGGCACCAACGGTCAAGGTACCGGCGCCACGGCTTTGGGGTGAAAATTCTACCGTTCCAACAGTCCCTACCGCTCCAGCAGGATGATCGGCCCGCCGTGGAACTCCGTCCGGGCAAATTCGCGAAAGCCGAGCTTCTCCGCCACGCGCAATGAGGCGGTGTTTTCGGGATCGATCATGCAGGTGATGCGCTTATCAGGGAAATTGTCCCCGCCCCAAACCAATGCCGCGCCGACGGCTTCGGTCGCGAAGCCTTTCCCATGCGCCGCCGGACGAAGGGCCCATCCGGCTTCGAGCGTGCCTTCGAGGCTCGGCTTGAGGTCGCGCCGCAATTCGTGGAAGCCGACTTCGCCGAGCAGTTCCCCGCTCGCCTTCTTCTCGACCGCCCAGAAGCCGAAGCCCATGACCTGCCACATGCCGGCGATCCTCAGGAAGCGGACCCAGGCCTGATCCCGCGGAAACGGCGTTCCGCCGATAAAGCGGGTGACATCGGGGTCGCTCCACATCCGGGCATGGGCGTCGAAATCATCGGGCCGATGAGCGCGCAGGATCAGGCGATCCGTTTCCAGCGTCGGAATGATGGTGGGCATCGGGGGCTCTTTGTCTGGTGCTGCCCTGGGCAATCCCGGCGAATGCGCAACAGCCTTGCATGCGGAATTGCGTGAGAACGATCAGATCAGGACCTGACCAGCCTCTCGGCGATCAGGGCGGCGAGGCGTGTCGCCACCTCCTGCTTGGTCATTTCGGACCACTCCTCGACGCCTGATTTCGAGACGATCTTGACCCGGTTGCGGTCGCCGCCCATCACTCCGGCGCCGTCCTCCCCGTGCGAGACGTCGTTGGCGACGATGACATCCGCGCCCTTCTTCTTCAGCTTCGCTTCGGCATTGCGCAGCACGTCCTGCGTTTCCGCCGCGAAGCCTACGACGAGGCCGGGCCGGCTGCTATGATGGCCGATACCGGCCAGTATGTCGGGGTTCTCGACCATTTTGAGCACAGGCGGCCCCTCGCCCGCGACCTTCTTGATCTTCTCGCCGGCCGACGTCTCGGTGCGCCAGTCGGCAACCGCCGCGACGAAGACGGCGGCATGGGCAGGAAGCAGCGCCTCGACCGCATCGCGCATCTGCCTTGCGCTCTCGACATGCTGTGTCGTCACGCCGGCTGGATCGGCCAGCGTCACAGGCCCGGAGACCAGCCGGACATCGGCGCCAAGCGCGGCAAGCGCGGCGGCAATGGCATGGCCCTGCTTGCCGGACGAGCGGTTGGCTATATAGCGCACCGGATCGATCGGCTCGTGGGTCGGACCCGAGGTCACGATGATCTTCTTGCCGGCCAAGGGCTTTTCCGGCACCGGCCCGAGGATCGCCTCGACGGCGGCCACGATCTCCAGCGGCTCGGCCATGCGGCCTTCGCCCGCCTCCGTCGCCTCGGCCATCTCGCCCTTGTTGGGTCCGACGAAGGCGACGCCATCCTTCTCCAGCGTCGCACGGTTGCGGCGGGTGGCCGGATGCGACCACATGCGCGGATTCATCGCCGGCGCCATCAAGACCTGCTTGTCGGTCGCCAGCAGAACCGCCGAGGCGAGGTCGTCGGCGAGGCCGTTGGCGAGCTTGCCCATCAGGTCGGCGGTCGCGGGGGCGACGACCAGCAGATCAGCCTCGCGTGACAGCCTGATGTGGCCGACGTCCTGCTCGTCCTGCCGGTCGAACAGATCGGTGAAGACATGGTCGGCCGACAGTGCGCCGGCGGCAAGTGGGGTCACGAATTGCTGGGCCGCCGCCGTCATCACGCAGCGCACCGACGCCCCGCGCTCGCGCAGGCGCCGGATCAGGTCCAGGCTCTTATAGGCCGCGATGCCGCCACCGATAATGAGGAGAATGCGTTTGCCCGAAAGGGTCATGGTCCCATCTCATGCGGGCTTCAATGCCGGCTCGACATCAGCGTGAATGAAATCGTTGCCCTTGAAAAGTAGCGGCAACCGTCGGGTCTTGGCGAGAGCATAAGCGAAACAGTCCCCCATATTCAGGTCGGCCGGATGGCCCGTGCCACGCCCGAAGCGAAAATAGGCAGCCTTGGCGACAGCCAACTGATCGAGGTCGAAGGGGACGATATCAGGTGAAAGGCTCTCGATGAGAACGTCCAGGCGCCTGCGCCCTTCGTCCAGTCGCCTTCGGGAGACAACGCAAGCCGCTTCAAGCAACGTTGCAGTGCTGAGAAACAAGGCGTCGGCTTGATGAAAGGCCTGCTTGTAGAGCATTACGTCTGGCTCGTCGTTGAGCACCGCGATCAAGGCTGACGTATCGACGGCGAAGGTGATCACAACAGGCCTTCGTCCCACATCTCATCCGTGAGTTTTTTGAGATCGAAGGGCTGTGGGGGCTTGACGCCCAAACGCGTCATTTCCTCGATCGTCGGCTTTCGCCTCCGTTTGCCGTCGTCAGTGACGCTTCTTGCCAAGGTATCCCGGACTTCCTGCTCCATCGAAACGCCGCGAGCGGCAGCGCGCTCGCGCAGCTTCTGCTTCACGACATCGTCAAGATTGCGGATGGTCAAACTGCCCATGGCTCGCCTCTTTCCAACAACATCAGCCGGCATCCGATCCCGATATGGCCGGCTCTGTGACCGCCCGGCTGCGTGGCGGGATATCGAGCTCGACTGTGCCATATTTCGCCTTGAGGCGATTGACGGAGTCCATGAAGCTCTCGCTCCTGACAGCAGCAGGATCATGCTCGGTCGGAGGATCGCGCGACGGAAGCGAGCGCTCGGGAATCTCCAGGTCGAAGCCGCCATGCGGTTCAACGAGTTCGCGGATGGCGTCGTACAGATTGCCATGCTTTCGTCCCGGCCGCTCCTCCTCGGACGCCACGCGGCGCAAGATCATACGCACCTCTTCCTCGAGCGAGTTTCCATGACGCGCGGCGCGCAACCGCAAGATCTGCCTGGTGTCGTTTTCAAGGTTGCGGATCGTGAGCGAGGCCATCGCAAGCGCCCTCTGCAATGGATCGATTGCAATGTATGCACTGATTGCAATGCAGTCAAAGCTGCTTTGTCAGGACACCTGCCAGGCGATGTAGACCAGCGTCAGCGCCATCACCCACAGGGCGATGCGGCCGGAGCGCGTGTGGCGCGCCTCCGCCTTGCCGATGGCCTTGGCCGTCGCCTCATCGAAACGCAAGCCGTTTTCCGCCATGGCATCGATCTCGCGCGCCAGGCGATCGGTGCGGGCGGCGAGTTCCGGCGCCTGGCGGGCGAGCGACAGGAGCGCGCCGACGCCCTCGCGCGCATCGCTCAGCATGCCGCGCGGCCCCAGATTCTCTGCGATCCAGCGGCCGACCACCGGCTCCGACGTCTTCCACATGTTGAAGGCCGGGTCGAGCGTGCGCGCCACCCCTTCCACGACCACCATGGTCTTCTGGAGGAGAATCAGCTCGGGCCGCGTCTCCATGTCGAACAGTTCCGTCACTTCGAACAGCAGCGTCAGCAGCTTGGCCATGGAGATGGTCTCGGCCGGCTGTCCGTGGATCGGCTCGCCGATGGCGCGAATCGCCTGGGCGAACGCCGCCGCATCATGCTTGGGCGGCACGTAGCCGGCCTCGAAATGCACGTCCGCCACACGCCGGTAGTCGCGCGTGATGAAGCCGTAGAGGATCTCCGCGAGGAAGCGACGCTCCTTCTTGCCGAGCCGTCCGGAAATGCCGAGATCGACAGCGACGATCGTCCCCTCGGCATCGACGAACATGTTGCCGGGATGCATGTCGGCGTGAAAGAAGCCGTCGCGAAGCGTGTGTCGCAGGAAAGACTGGACGAGATGCGCCGCCAGCGCCTTCATGTCGTGGCCGGATGCGCGCAGCCCCTCGAGATCGTTCAGCTTGATGCCGTCGATCCATTCCAGTGTGAGCACGTCGCGCCCGGTGCGTTCCCAGTCGACAGCAGGCACGCGGAAGCCGGGATCGTCCTTCGTGTTCTCCGCGAGCTCGGACAAAGCGGCGGCCTCGAGCCTCATATCCATCTCGAGCTTCGTCGTCTGGGCGAGTGTCTCGGTGACCTGCACCGGCCGCAGCCGGCGGGTGGACGGGATGTATTTCTCCTGGAGGCGGGCCGCCAGGAAATAGGCTTCGAGATCCTGGAAGAAGCGACGGCGCACGCCGGGCCGGATGACCTTGACCGCGACCTTGGTGATGGCGCCGTCGCGCTCGACCTCCGCCTCGTGCACCTGAGCGATCGAGGCTGCCGCGGAAGGCTCCGCCAGGCTCACGTATAGCTCGCGGGCAGGCCGTCCGAGCGAGCCTTCGATCGTCGCGATCGCCTGCTCCTTGGGGAAGGTCTCCATGCGGTCCTGCAGCAGCACCAGATCCGCCGCGATGTCGGCGCCCACCACGTCGGGGCGCGTCGCCAGGAACTGGCCGAGCTTGACATAGGAGGGTCCGAGCCGCTCGACCGCTTCCGACAGCCGCTCTGAGCGTTGCTTGCCCTTCGCGCGGCGTCGGGTGAACAGCCGCGCGACGCGCCACGCGAATTTCGGCGCGCCGACGAGCTGATCGCCGGGAAGCGCGGCGACCACACCCTCGCGAACCATGATCCAGCCGGCCCGGGCCAGCCGGAAATAGGCGCCTGCGGTGCTCATCCGATCCGGCCCGTCAAAGCTTCCAGCCGGAATGCAGCGCTGCGATGCCGCCCGAATAGTTGCGGAAGGTGACGCGATCGAAGCCGGCGCGCCGGATCATCGCCGCGAAATTCTCCTGGTTCGGAAACTTGCGGATCGATTCGACGAGATACGCATAGGGCTCGCCATCACCGGCGACGAGACGACCGATGCGGGGGATCGCGTTGAAGGACCAGGCCTCGTAGGCCTTGTCCAGCAGCGGCATGTCGACCTCGGAGAATTCGAGGCAGAGGAAGCGGCCGCCCGGCTTCAGCACACGCCAGGCTTCGGCCAGCGCCGTCTCGATGCGCGGCACGTTGCGGATACCGAAGGCGATAGTATAGGCGTCGAAAGTGTCGTCGGCGAAAGGCAGTTCTTCCGCATTGGCCTCGACGAAATCGATATTCGCCTCCAGGCGGCGCCGCGCGGCGCGCTCGCGGCCGACCTCCAGCATCGAGCCATTGATATCGAGCACGGTCGCATGGGCAAGGCCGTGCGAGGCATCGACGATGCGGAAGGCGATGTCGCCGGTGCCGCCGGCAACGTCGAGCACCTTCCAGCCCTGCCGTTTCGGCGGATTCAGCCAGGCGACCATGGCGTCCTTCCACAGCCTGTGCATGCCGGCCGACATCAGGTCATTCATGAGGTCGTAGCGGTTGGCGACGCGGTGGAACACCTCGTTCACCAACGGCTGCTTCTCGCCGGTGGCGACATCCCTGAATCCGTAGGATGTTTCCATGCCGCCCGTGGCGGTCGTCCTCTGTTCTGACATTTTTGTGTTCCAGGCAGTTTCGGCCGGACCATAGCCGATCGGGCTATCGGGCGCTATTGTTTAAGACGCGGCGAACGACCGCGCTCAGGGACTGCATCAAGGGGACACGCATGCCATTGAAAGCGGAGCTCCACTGCCACATCGAAGGTGCGGCAGCGCCCGATCTCGTGATTGCGCAGGCCCGCAAATACAACGCCGACACCACGCCCTTCATCCACGAAGGGTCCTTCGTCTGGCACGACTTCACCTCCTTCCTGGCGGCCTACGATTTCGCAGCCGACCTCTTCCGGACCGAGGAGGACTACGCTCGCCTTGCGGAGCACTATCTCACCAGCCTCGCCCGCGACGGCGCGATCTATTCCGAGGTCTTCACCTCGCCCGACCATGCGATCAAGGCCGGGCTGTCGCCCGCTGCCTACACCGGCGCGCTCGGGGAGGGCATGGAGCGCGCCAAGGCCAAGACCGGCATCGAGGGCCGCATGATCGTCACCGGCGTGCGCCATGTCGGCGTCGAATCGATCGAGGCCGCGGCGCGCTTCGCCGCCAAGTGCGGCCATCCGCTGGTGACGGGTTTCGGCGTGGCCGGCGACGAGCGCCAGGGCGACATGGAGGATTACGTCCGTGCCTTCGAGATCGCCCGCGAAGCCGGCCTCGGCATCACCATCCACGCCGGCGAATTCGGCGGCTGGGAAAGCGTCGCCCTGGCGCTCGACCACATAAGGCCGTCCCGCATCGGGCACGGGGTGCGGGCGATCGAGAACCCCGATCTCGTCAAGCGCATCGCCGACGAAGGCGTGGTGCTCGAATGCTGTCCGGTTTCCAACATCGAGTTGAGGGTATTCGACAGTTTCGGCAGCCATCCCTTCGTGAAGCTCAGGGAGGCGGGATGCAAGGTGACGCTCAATTCCGACGATCCGCCCTATTTCTGGACGACGCTCAAGCGCGAATACGATGTGGCGCGCGAGCATTTCGGACTGGACGACAAGGCGCTGACGGCGATAACGCGCACCGCGATCGAGGCGGCTTTCGTCGACAAGAAGACCAAGGCGGCGCTGCTCGCCAGGCTCGCCGAGCCGGCACGCATGCGTTGAGATGCGGCGGAAGGGGCACCGACAAAACTGTGGTTCGCGGAACTCCGGCGTTCCTTGGCCGGCCACGAGCCGGTAGTATCCGGTTCAAACCACATTTGCGGGAGAAGAACCTATGAAAGGCGTCACCGTCGTCGACCACCCGCTTGTCCAGCACAAGCTGACGATCATGCGGAACACGGAAACGTCGACGGCCGGCTTCCGGCGGCTGCTGCGCGAGATCTCGCTGTTGCTCGGCTATGAGGTGACGCGCGATCTCGAACTGACGACCACGACGATCGAGACGCCGCTGCAGACGATGGAAGCGCCGACGCTGGAAGGCAAGAAGCTGGTCTTCGCTTCGGTGCTACGGGCCGGTAACGGGCTGCTCGAAGGGCTTCTCGATCTCGTCCCTGCCGCGCGCGTCGCCCATATCGGCCTCTATCGCGACCACGACACGCTGGAGGCTGTCGAATATTTCTTCAAGGCGCCGAGCGACCTGGGCGACCGGCTGGTGATCGTGGTCGATCCGATGCTGGCAACCGCCAATTCGGCCATCGCCGCAATCGACAAGTTG
Source organism: Mesorhizobium sp. L-8-3 (assembly GCF_016756615.1). Lineage (GTDB taxonomy): Bacteria > Pseudomonadota > Alphaproteobacteria > Rhizobiales > Rhizobiaceae. The sequence goes on from NZ_AP023262.1 coordinate 91,651, forward strand.
AAGGGCCGGGGCGCGACCAACCTGCGTTATCTGTGCCTGCTTGCAGCTCCCGAAGGCATCGAGCGGTTCACCAAGGCCCATCCCGATGTGCCCGTCTTCACGGCGGCGATCGACGATCGCCTCAACGAGAAGGGTTATATTGTGCCCGGTCTCGGTGATGCCGGCGACCGCATGTACGGGACGAAGTAGCCTCTTCATCGAATATTAACGCCGCTGCGGATTTTCCGGCCCGGCGGGCTTGGCCGTGAGCGGTCATTAAGAGGCCGCATACCGGATAGCGCCTAGCGTCCTCCCGACAATCGGGGCAGGACCATGCTGCGCAAATTCATCATCGTCGGGCTCTCGGCCGGTGTCTCGGCTGCAATCCCCACGATCTATCAAACCAACCCGGAACGCTTCGACGCGATGCTGGGCCAGGTGCTGCGCCGCCAGGAGCCCGATCGCTTGCAGGTCTCCGCGATTCCGGCCGAAGCGACCAGGAAAGCGCCGACGGCGGCCCTGTTCGGCAAGAAGGTGCGCCTCGATGCCGACGAGCGCGGCCACTTCATCGCCGACTTCAGGCTCAACGGCCGTCCGTTGCCGGCGCTCGTCGATACCGGCGCGACGATGGTCGCCATCAACGCCTCGACGGCGCGGCGCATCGGCGTCACGCTTCGCCAGGAGGATTTCAAATACAGGGTCGAAACGGCCAACGGCATGGCCAAGGCCGCGTCGGCCAACATCGACCGGCTGCAGATCGGCCGCATCTATGTCGAGGACGTCCAGGCCGTCGTGCTGGAAGACAAGGCGCTCGACGGAACGCTGATCGGCATGAGCTTCCTGAAACGCCTCGCCGGCTTCGAAGTGAAGGACGGCGCGCTGGTGATGGTGCAGTAAGGCCTTCCAGGCACGTGGACATGTAGGCAAGTTCGCCTCCCCCGCGAAATGTCGCGGCGCTACATTATCCCTCATCCGACCTCGCTGCGCGAGGCCACCTTCTCCCACAAGGGGAGAAGGTCGGAGCCTAGCTTTGCCGGCTCTGCAAATCACCACTGTGGACGATTGGCCGCTGCGCTCCTGCAGGCGCTCCCTTCTCCCCTTGTGGGAGAAGGTGGCCTCGCGCAGCGAGGTCGGATGAGGGGTAGTCGCGGACGCCGGAGAGTTGGTGCGAAAGGCCCCGTATGCGAGGCTACTCCCGCTCCGCCACCCGGCGGATCACCGCCTTCTGCGCTGGCGGCTTGTTTTGCCCGATCTCATAGGCGTCGGCGACCAGCGCGGCGGCCCGCTCCGCCTCGCCCTGCGATCGGGCATGGACGATAGCGAGCGCTTCGCCCGTCCGCACTTCCGCCCCGATGGGAAGCAGGCGCGCGACGCCCACGCTATGATCTACGGCGTCCTCGGGTTTTGTCCGGCCGCCGCCGAGCGCCACCACGGCAAGACCGATCTCACGGGTCGCCACGCCTGTCACGAAACCGCCGCGGCCTGAAGTCACCGCGAGTTCCACATTGGCTTTCCGGAGATACTTTCCCGTCTTCTCGACGAAGTCGGCTGGCCCGCCGAGATCGGAGACCATCCTGCCGAAGATCTCGGCCGCACGTCCGCCGTCGAGCGCCTGTTTCGCTCGGGCCAAGGCCTCCTTGCTGGACGACGCCAGCCCGGCAGAGCAGAGCATTTCGGCGGCGAGCGCAAGTGTCACGTCGAGCAGCCTGCGGTCGCGGGCCCGGCCGGTCAGGAAGTCGACCGCGTTCTGCACCTCGACCGCGTTGCCGGCCGCCGAGGCGAGCGGCTCGTTCATGCCTGATATCAGGGCCGTCGTCTTCAACCCGGCCCCGTTCGCCACTTCGACCAGGCTGGTCGCCAGGGCCGTCGCGTCACGCGACCGCGCCATGAAGGCGCCGTTGCCGAGCTTCACATCCAGCACCAGCGACTGCAGCCCCGCCGCGAGTTTCTTCGACAGGATCGAGGCGGTGATCAGCGGCACGGATTCCACCGTCGCCGTCACGTCACGGATGCCGTAGAAACGCTTGTCGGCAGGCGCGAGATCGGCTGTCTGGCCGATGATGGCGCAGCCGGCGCTGAGCACGACCTTGCGGAACAAGCTGCTGTCGGGCTGGCTGACATAGCCGGGGATGGAATCCATCTTGTCCAGCGTGCCGCCGGTATGGCCGAGCCCCCGGCCGGAGATCATCGGCACATAGGCGCCGCAAGCCGCCACGATCGGCGCCAGCATCAGCGAGACATTGTCGCCGACGCCGCCGGTCGAGTGCTTGTCGGTGACGGGCCCCGGCAGGTCCGACCAGTCGAGCACCTCGCCGGAATCGCGCATGGCGAGCGTCAGGGCAACCGCCTCGTCCCGGCTCATTCCGTTGAAGAAGACGGCCATGGCGAGTGCTGCGACCTGGCCCTCGGAGATCCGTCCCGGCGCGATGCCGGCGACGAATTCAGCGATCTCCTCGGCGGAAAGCTTCAGCCCGTCACGCTTCTTGCGGATAATTTCCTGCGGCAGCATGTCAGTGTCGCACTCGCGCGGCTGCACATGCGCGGCTACCCCTGCCGGCCATCTCCCCCTCAAGGGGGGAGATTGGGAGCTTCGACGGCATCGACTGTTCTGCCGCGTCGCAGATTGGCGAAAACGCCGATGCAGTCCGATCTCCCCCCTTGAGGGGGAGATGGCCGGCAGGCCAGAGGGGGGTGAGGGGGGCCACGTCGTCAGTCCAGCATGCCGTCGGCGAACATCCGGCGCAGCACCGTCGCCAGCCGGGCGCCGCCGAGCGGGGCCACGTCCTTGGTCTCCTGATGCGACAGCTCCGCCCCGGTCATGCCGGCGGCGAGATTGGTGATGACCGAGCAGGCGGCGACCCTCAGCCCCAGGAAGCGGGCGAGGATCACCTCCGGCACGGTCGACATGCCGACGGCGTTGGCGCCCAGGACCCGCGCCATGCGGATCTCCGCCGGCGTCTCGAAGGACGGCCCGGAGAACCACATATAGACGCCCTTGTGCAACCTGGTGCCGGTCGCTTCGGCCGCCTTCTCGAAGGCGGCGCGGATGTCCTTGTCATAGGCCTCGGTCATGCCGACGAAACGCCGGTCGGTCGGCTCGCCGAACAGCGGGTTCGAGCCGGAGAAGTTTATGTGGTCGGTCAGGAGCATGATCGAACCCGGAGGCATGTCCGGATCGACCGAGCCGGCCGCGTTGGTGAGCAGCAGCTTCTCTATTCCGATGCCCTGGAGCACCTCCAGCGCCGGCCGCATGGCCGCGGCATTGGCATGCTCGTAATAATGCGCGCGCCCGGCAAGCATCAGGATCGGCCGGCCTGCGAAATGTCCGGCGACCACCGTGCCGGCATGGCCGGTGACCCCGCTCGCAGGGAAGCCGGGCAGATCCGAATAGGGAATGCGCACGGCGCCTTCCACCTCGTCGACCAGCCCGCCCAGGCCGGAGCCGAGCACCAGGGCCGTGGTCTGCGCGAGGCCGTCGAGCCTTTCGACCAGCCTGTCGACTGCTTCCTTCATTTCAGCACCTCGCCTTGGAAGCCATAGGGCAGCATCGCGCCAATTGTGACGGTCTCGACAATGCCGGTCTCGTCGCACAGATGGAGCTTGGTGTCGGCATCAGCGAACTCTGCGAGCCGCTGCCGGCAGCCGCCGCAGGGCGTGATCCGCGCCATGCGCTCCGCGACGACGGCGATCTCGGTGATCCGGCCGCCGCCGCCCATCACATAATGGCCGAGCGCGGTGGTCTCGGCGCACCAGCCTTCGGGGTAGGAGGCGACCTCGATGTTGCAGCCGGCATAGATGCGACCGTCCTCGGTGCGCAGCGCAGCCCCCACGGGGAACTTGGAATAAGGCGCATAGGCCTTGGCCATGGCGGCCGTGGCCGCCTCGAAGAGGTCGTGCGACATTGATCAGCGTTCCTTCACATAGGGCACGCCGCCGGCCCGCGGCGGGATCGCCTTGCCGATGAAGCCTGCGAGCAGGACGACGGTCAGGATGAAAGGCAGCGCGTTGATCAACTGCACCGGCACCTTGCCGATGCCAGGCCAGGGCATGCCCTGAAAGCGGATCGACGCGGCCTCGAGGAAGCCGAACAGCAGGCAGGCGAACATCGCCGGCACCGGCCGCCACTTGGCGAAGATCAGGGCTGCGAGCGCGATGAAACCCTTGCCCGCCGTCATGTCCTTCACAAAGCCGGCATTCTGCGCGACCGAGAGATAGGCGCCGGCGAGACCGGTCAGGATGCCGGTGCAGATGACAGCGCGATAACGCAGCCAGGTGACCGATATGCCTGCCGTGTCGACGGCCGCCGGGTTCTCGCCGACGGCGCGCAGCCTCAGGCCGAAACGGGTGCGGAACAGCGCCCACCAGGTGAAAGGCACCATCAGGAAGGCAACATAGACCGGGATCGAATGGCCCGAGATCAGCTCGGAATAGATCGTGCCGATGACAGGCACACCCGAAAGGGCCTCCGCTCCCGGCAAAGTGATGGCCTCGAAGCGGGCCGGACCGCTGAGCGCCGGCGTACGGCCGCCCTGCCGGAACCAGGCCTGGCCCAGGATGATGGTCGAACCGGCGGCGATGAAGTTGATTGCCACGCCCGATACGATCTGGTTTCCGCGATGGGTGATGGAGGCGAAGCCGTGGACCAGCGCCAGCCCGACCGCGACGGCGACCGCCGCCAGAAGGCCGATCCAGGCTGAACCGGAAACGGCTGCTGCCGCGGCGCCCGCAAAGGCGCCTGCCAGCATCTTGCCTTCGAGGCCGATGTCGAAGACACCCGAGCGTTCCGAATAGAGACCGGCAAGGCAGGCGAGCAGCAGGGGCACGGAGACACGGATCGTCGCGTCGATGAGTTGGACCAGAACATCCATGTCAGACGCCCTCCCCCTTGACGGCCGCCACCCCGACGGAGCGCGGACTGAACGAGGCGAAGATCGTCTGGACGGCCGGACGGAACATGTGCTCCAGCGCGCCGGCGAAGAGGATCACCAGGCCCTGGATGATAACGATCATGTCGCGGCTGATGTTGGGCATCTCGAAGGCGAGTTCGGCGCCGCCCTGGTAGAGCATGCCGAACAGGATCGCGGCCGGCACGATGCCGACCGGATGGGAGCGTCCCATCAGCGCCACGGCGATGCCGACGAAGCCGGCGCCCGCGACGAAGTCCAGCGCCATGCGATGCTGGTCGCCCATGATCGGGTTCAGCGCCATCATGCCGGCAAGCGCGCCGGAGATCATCATGGTGACGATGATGATCTTCGCTTCGCCGATGCCGGCGTAGCGCGCCGCCTTGGGGCTGAAGCCGAAAGTACGGATCTCGTAGCCGAGCCTGGTGCGCCAGATCAACGCCCAGACGAAGACCGCCATGACGAGCGCCAGCAGGAAGGAGATGTTGAGCGGGGCCGAGCGCACCGACATGCCCATTGCCTCAAGCAGCCAGTTCATCTTGGGAAGCTGGCCGCCGGGCAGGAGATCGCGCGTCTGCGGGGCCATCGAGCCGAGCGGCTTCAGCACGTCGACCAGCATGTAGACCATCACGCTGGCGGCAATGAAATTGAACATGATGGTGGTGATAACGATGTGCGACCCCCGCTTGGCTTGGAGCACGGCCGGAATGAAGGCCCACAGCGCGCCGGTGGCGGCCGCGCCTAATATCGCCAGCGGGAAGGTCAGCCACCAGGGCAAGACCGAATCCAGCGACAGCGCCACCAGCGCCACGCCCAGGCCGCTGATATAGGCCTGGCCCTCGCCGCCGATGTTGAACAGACCGGCATGGAAGGCGACGGCGACGGCGAGGCCGGTGAAGATGAAGTTGGTCGCGTAATAAAGCGTATAGGCGATGTTCTGGCCGCTGCCGAAGGCGCCTTCGAACAGGATGCCCGCGGCGCGCAGCGGATTCTCTCCGACCAGCAGCACGACCAGCCCCGCGACAAGGAAAGCCACGGCGAGATTGATGAGCGGGATCAGCCCGTAGTCGGCCCAGGCCGGCAGCTTGGAGAAGGGGGTGCTCATTCCGCGGCCTCCCGATGCTCGACGCCCGCCATCAGCAGTCCGAGTTCGCCTTCGGTGGCGTCCGGTCCACGCTCGCCGACGACGCGGCCGTCGAACATGACCAGGATGCGATCGGAGAGCGAGCGTATCTCGTCGAGTTCGACCGACACCAGCAGCACGGCCTTGCCGCGGTCGCGCATGGCGATCAGGCGCTTGTGGATGAACTCGATGGCGCCGACATCGACGCCGCGCGTCGGCTGACCGACGATGAGCACGCCCGGATCCTGCTCCATCTCGCGGGCAAGCACGATCTTCTGCTGGTTGCCGCCTGAGAAATTGGCGGTCTTCAGCCGCGGATTGCCCGGCCGGATGTCGTATTTCTCGATCTTGTCCTTGGCGTCCTGCAGGATCGCCTCGGCATTGAGGAACGGCCCCTTCAGATATTTGGGATCGTCATGATAGCCCAGGATCGAGTTCTCCTGTTCGTCGAAGGCGAGGACCAGCCCGACATGATGGCGGTCTTCCGGCACATGTGCGAGGCCGCGATCGCGCAGGTCGCCGGGATCGGCATTGCCGGTCACGTCGATCGGCTTGCCGTCGAGGAGCACGGACCCGGACACCGCCCTGCGGATGCCCGAGATCGCCTCGATCAGCTCGGACTGGCCGTTGCCGGCAACGCCGGCAATGCCGACGATCTCGCCGCCCCTGATGTCGAAGGAGACGTCCTTGACCATCGTGACGCCGCGCGAATCCTTGACTGTCAGATCCTTGACCGCGAGCTTGACCCCGCCCGGCTTCGCTTCACCCTTCTCGACACGCAGCAGCACACGGCGCCCGACCATCAGCTCGGCCAGTTCCTCGACGGTGGTCTCGGCTGTCCGGCGGGTGGCGACCATGGTGCCCTGGCGCATGACCGACACATTGTCGGTGATCGCCATGATCTCGCGCAGCTTGTGGGTGATCAGCACCACCGTTTTACCCTGTTCCTTCAACTGCTGAAGGATGCGGAACAGATGGTCCGCCTCGGCGGGCGTCAGAACCCCGGTCGGTTCGTCGAGAATGAGGATCTCGGCGCCGCGATAAAGCGCCTTCAGGATCTCGACGCGCTGCTGCAGGCCGACCGGAAGTTCCTCGATGATGGCGTCCGGATCGACCTCGAGACCGTATTCCTTCTCCAGCCGATTCAGTTCCGAACGCGCCTTGCCGATCGACTTGTTGAGCAGCGGCTCGCCTTCGGCGCCCAGGATGACGTTTTCCAGCACGGTGAAATTCTGCACCAGCATGAAATGCTGATGCACCATTCCGATGCCCACCGCGATCGCGTCGTTCGGCGTCCGGATGGCCGTCGGCTTGCCGTCCACTTTTATCTCGCCGCTGTCGGCCTGGTAGAAGCCGTAGAGGATCGACATCAATGTCGACTTGCCCGCGCCGTTCTCGCCGATGATGCCGTGGATGGTGCCGCGAGGAATCTCCAGATGGATATCCCGGTTGGCATGCACCGTCCCAAAACTCTTGTTGATGCCGATAAGCTCGATCGCAGCTTCAGCCATGCGATGGCTCCGCCTTCCCATTTTTTATCATTTGGTCAAACGCCCTATCATGCCGCCTTCCCCTTGCCAATCGGCGCGGCCTTTTTCCAACACTCTCGACAAATACGCTCCTGCTTGTCAATTTCGAAGCCGCGACAGGCAGGATTTATTTGGCCGGCATTCGGAGTACTCCCATGACAATGCCTGCGGACCGTCTGACGACGCTGGAAATCAGGATCGCCGAGCAGGAAAATACCATCGAGGAACTGTCAAGGCAGATCGCCGAACAGTGGAAGGTGATCGAGCGGCAGCAGAAGAAGCTGGACGCCCTGACGCACCGGTTTCTCGCGCTCGAAGAGCAGACCGCGCCCGCCCACGAGGCGACGAAACCTCCGCATTGGTGACGGCGGCGTGCCGCGCGAAGCCGATCAGATGAGGCGGGCCGGCAATTATGTGCTCGGCCTCATGGATGATATCGAGCGGGCCCGCGCGGAACGCGATCTCGAGATCGATGCGGATTTCCGCGGCGCGGTTCTGCGCGTGGCCGAGCGGATGCGCCTGCTCGACCTGAGGCCCGATACCGCCTCCGCCGATGCCTGGCGGGCGATCTCGGCGCGGATCGCGGAAATGCCGCAGATGCGCGGCCGGCCCTCCCTGCTGTCGGCCCATCGCAGGGCGCCGGGCCGGATGGGCGCGGCCTTCATTCGGTTTCCGGCCCTCGTGGACGGCTCATCGCCATAGGGCTCGTCGCAGCCTGCGCCGTGGGCTATGCAGCAGGCGTGGCGACGGGCAGTTTCTGGTAGGCTTGCCCCGATCGTCACACCGAAATCAGACGGCAAGGCCGCGCTCCGACCTCCTCGTCAGCAGCGGCACAAGGCAGAGCGCGCCCACGACGCCCGACCCCGCCAGGAACCAGCCGAAGCCGTCCCAGCCCTGCCCGTCGATGACATGGCCGGCAAGCGGCGGACCGAAGACCGTGGCGATGCCGCCCGTCTGCGCGATCAGGCCGATCGCCACGGAAGCCGAACCGCCACGCGGCACGATGAAGGGAACGCTGGCGAACAAAGCCGACGCCGTGACGCCGCCGGCGAGCGCGACGGCCACGGCCGCGGCGGTGGCCAGCGTCGCGTCCTGGCTCCCGAACGCGGGAAAGGCGGCGACGGCCGTCGCGGCGAAGCCGGCCAAGGCAAGGGTAGCGGCGAAGCGCGCGTCGCTGCCGCGCACCAGCACCGTCGTCGCGAGGTTTCCGAGCGGCACCAGCAGCGCCACCGTGCCGGCCGAAAGCGCGATCGCCGAATTGCCGCTGCCGACAAAGGCCGGCATGAAGGAGAAGAAGCCGACCGACAGGATGACGTAGACGCCGAAGGCGAGCGCCACCAGGACGACGTCGATGTTCAGCGTGGCCGCGAAGGAACCACGGGCGGGCCCGGTCGCCGGCTTCGCATCCAGATCCGGAAAGTCGGGGACGCGCGCCAGCAGCGTCGCCGAGACCACGGCCAGCAGGGCAAAGAGCATGGCGGCCGCCAGCAGGTAGATCTGCGGGCCGGCGGCGGGAAGCACCCATCCGGCGAGGAAGTCGGCCAGGGCGAAACCGACCGGCACGAAGCCGCCCCATACGGCAAGGACCGGCGCACGCCATTCGGGCGGCGCCACCGCGGCGGCGATCGCGGGAATGGCGATGACGAGGACCAGATAGCCCGCCCCTTCGAGCACGCGCGCGGCAAGGATCGCCTCCGGCGACGTGAACAGCGCGAGCGCGACACCCCCCCAGCGCGAGCAGGATGGAGGCGCCGACGAATGTCCGCCTCATGCCCAGGAACTCGATCGCCCAGCCCGCCGGCAGCGCCACCAACGCGACGAAGATGCCGATTGTCGAGGTCAGCCAGCCGATCAGCACGAGCGAGAAGCCGCTCTCGGTCCTGTACCAGTCGACCAGCGGCGCGATCTTGCCGAACTGCGTGCCAGCCAGTATCCCGGCGAGCATCAGCACGGTGATCGCGACGAGGCGCAGCGGTCTGTCCCGGTTCATGAATTTTCCCTGAGGGCCGTCGATCCATGGATGAGGCGGCGCCTCTTGCGGCGGCCGAAGCGCACGGACGGCATCGTTTGCAGGCGTACAACGAAACCGCCGGCCCGAAGGCCGGCGGTTCGCGGGTCATTCGACTGGATCAGTACGGGCAGTTGTTGTCCGACATGTAGTCGTGCACGGTGATCGTGCCGGCGATGATGTCGTTCTTCGCCTTTTCGGCCGCTGCCTTCATGTCGGCAGAGACGAGGTCCTTGTTGTTGTCGTCCATGGCGTAGTCGACGCCGCCTTCCTTGAGGCCGAGATTGTTGAAGCCTGCGGTGAAGGCGTCATTCTTGGCGTCGCTGAAGGCGTTGTAGACCGCGACGTCGACACGCTTCACCATCGAGGTCAGCACCTTGCCGGGCTGCAGGCCGTTCTGGTTGGAATCGACGCCGATGCCGAGCTTGCCGGCATCGGCCGCTGCCTGGAGCACGCCCACTCCCGTGCCGCCGGCGGCGGCGTAGATGACGTCGGCGCCCTGGTCCATCTGCGACTTGGCGATCTCGCCGCCCTTGGTCGGGTCGTTCCACGCGGCCGGCGTGTCGCCGGTCATGTTGTAGATGACGTCGGTCGCGCCGGCGGCCTTGGCGCCGCCCACGTAACCGCAGCCGAACTTGCGGATCAGCGGAATGTCCATGCCGCCGATGAAGCCGACCTTCTTGCTCTGCGAAGCGAGCGCGGCGAGCACGCCGACCACATAGGAGCCTTCCTGCTCCTTGAACACGACCGAGCGCACGTTCGGCTTGTCCACGACCATGTCGATGATGGCGAACTTGGTGTCCGGGAACTCGGCGGCGACCTTCTCAAGTGCCGCAGCCCAGGAGAAGCCGGCCATCACGATCGGGTTGTTGCCGTCCTCGGCGAATTTGCGCAGCGCCTGCTCGCGTTGGGCGTCGTTCTGGATCTCGAAATCGCGGTACTCGATTCCGGTTTCGGTCTTGAACTTCTCGGCACCGTTGAAGGCAGCCTCGTTGAAGGATTTGTCGAACTTGCCGCCGAGATCGTAGATGATCGCCGGCTTGATGTCCGCGGCGAAAGCCGAGGCGGACATTGCTGTTGCGGCCAGAAGGCCGAGAACGATACGCTTCATGTGATCCACACCCTGTCGGTTGTCATCCGTTGACGCCGCCCGCGCCTGCCTCGATCCCCGGCCGGCCCGGCAGCCATGGCGGGAGTTTCCTCCTCCCGCTCATCACGCCAATGTTGCATGGCGCAGAACAAAATTCACGCGGAATTTTGACCCTTTGGAAAATGGTTGCGCCGGTGCAAGCGGAGCAGAAATGCCCGGTTTCCGGTAGGCTGATGAAAAGGAGGCTCTTGCCCCAGCCGGCTAGCGCAGCGCCTTCAGCTCTCGAAACGTATCGGCCACGAACCGTGCTATGAACTCGGTGTCTCCCGACCACGTCTCGTCGAGCGCGGCGAGCGACAGGGTCCGCGGCGCGATGCAGGGGCTAGCCTCGAACCGGTGGATCCGGTCGGCAATGTCTGATCTTATGATTGCCGGCGTCATCACCGCGAAACCCAATCCCGAGGCGACCAGTTCACTCGTCACCGAGAGCGAATTGCAGCCGCTCATCGATTTCGGCGTGCAGTGGGCGGTTTCGAACCACTCCCGTATCGTCCTGCCTATGGTCGACGTCTCAGGCTGCGTGAAGATCGCCTCGGCGACGAGGTCGCCAGGCGTCAGCGTCCGTCCGACCAACGGATGGGAGGCTGGGCCGAGCCAGGCCAGATCGACCTCGCCCAGCGGCTTCACGGTTATGCCCTCGGAGGCGGCTGCGTCTGTGGTGATAGCAACATCGAGCTGCCGTTCGGCCAACTGTTTCAGGAGCACCGCGCCGACATCGACTTTCAGCTCTATGCGCAGCGACGGTCGCGTGGCGTTCAATTCGCGGATGAGCCTCGGCAGCGCCAGATGCGCCACCGTCTCGACCACACCGAGCCGCAGCAAGCCCCGGAGTTTTCCGGCGGTCGTTTGGTCGTGGATCTCGCGCGCCAGAGCCAGCATCTGCTCGGCCTGGCGCTGGATCGCCTTTCCGGCCTCGGTGAGACGCGCACGTCCGCTGCTGCGGTCGAACAGGACACAACCCAGGTCGCGCTCAAGCTCGCGAATTCGTCCTGATATGGACGGTTGGGTGATGCAAAGCTGGCGCGCGGCGGCATGAAAGGAGCCCAGCCTGGCAATCCAGTAGAAGGATTCGATCTGAGCGAGGGTCAGACGCATGATAGGCAGAGACTATCATCGATGGTCGCGAAATCAATTAGAAGCAATCACTCTTCTTGTGTAGCTTCATTCCCAGCCGCTGTCCGGCAGCGGCGTCCAGCAGGGGAGACACGACAATGAGAAAGCTACGCACGACACTCTTGTCGCTGGCATTCGCCGCCGCGGCGATGGGAGCGGCCCATGGGGAGGAATTGCAGGAACTTCGCCTGAAAGTGATCGGCGGCTGGAGCAACGTCACCATGACGACGGTGGTAGAGCAGCCGTTCTGGCAGCGCACGCTGCCGGAGATTTCAGGCGGCAGAATCACGGCCGATTTCAACAGCCTCGATACGCTCGGCCTCAAGGGCGACGAGACACTGCGACTGCTCAAGCTGAAGATCGCCGACATCGTCACCGGCCCGGTCAGCTTCGTCGCAGGCGATTTCAAGCTTTATGACGGGCTCGATCTTTCAGGCGCGATCCTCGACCTCGGCTCCATGCGCAAGGCGGTCGACGCCTACCGCCCTGTCATCGACAAGAACATGCAGGAGAACTTCAATGCCCATCTCCTGATGATGTGGCCGTCGCCGCCGCAGGTGCTCTTCTGCAAGGGCGAGATCAAGGGCGTCGCCGACCTGGCGGGCAAGAAGATCCGAACCTTCAACCAGACGCTTTCGGACTTCGTGGAGGCGGTCGGCGGCACGCCGGTCAATCTTTCCTTCGCCGAGGTGGTGCCCGCGCTGCAGAACGGCACCGCCGATTGCGGGGTCACCGGCACCGGCCCCGGCAACTCCGCAAAATGGTGGGAAGTGACCGACCATCTCTTCCCGCTGGTGCTCGGCTGGGCGCCCTATTTCAGCGCCATCAACCTCGATAGCTGGAACCAGCTCGACGAACCGACCAGGACGTTCCTCACAGACGCCTTCGCCAGGCTGGAGGATGAGATGTGGACCCATGTCGGGGCAGCCGCGGCGGAAGGCATCAACTGCAACACAGGCGTCGGCGAATGCAAGACCGGCACAAGGGCCAATATGAAGCTGGTCGACGTTTCGGACGCGGACAAGGCCCTGCTGACCGGCATGGTGACCGAGACGATCCTGCCGCGCTGGGCGAGCCGGTGCGGCGAAGCCTGCGTGGCGGAGTGGAACGGCACAGTCGGCAAGGCGCTCGGCTTCGAAGCCGGGGCAAAGTGATCATGGCGGCGCGCGAACCTCAGGCCCGGCCCAGCCCGCTTCGTGGATTGCGCGCCGTCTCACGACTTGTTCTGCTTGCTGGCGGGCTTCTGCTGGTCGCCGCGACGGTCTTGATCATCATTGAGATCGTCATGCGCCAGTTCTTCCGCCGAACGCTCGGCGGTGTCGACGAACTGGCGGGTTTTGCACTGGCCGTCGGAACCGCGTGGAGCTTCGGCTCCGTGCTCCTCGACAAGGCCCATGTGCGCATCGATACGCTCTACGCCCGTTTCGGCGAGCGCGGCCGGGCCATATCGGACGTGATCGCGCTCGCCGGAACCGTGCTGTTCGCTGCCACGCTGGTCTATTTCTCGACCGATGTTCTGGCCAGCAGCCTGCGCTTCGGCGCTACGTCGCAGAGTTCGCTCGCCATTCCGAAATCGGTGCCGCAAGCCTTGTGGCTCGGCGGTCTCGTCTGGTTCCTGCTTGTCGCGGTGGTCCTTCTGCTTTCGTGCCTGTCGGCCCTTCTGCGAGGGGACTGGCGGCGGGTCGGGTTGCTCGCCGGCGCGCCGGAACTCGAGCGGGAGCTGCAGGCCGAACTCGCGAACAGGCAACAGCGCACCGCCGAAGAGCCCGGAGGGCTGCCCCTATGATCGCCTTCGCAATCGGCGCGATGGTCCTGTTTCTGGCGCTCGGGCTGCCGATCGCGGTCAGTCTCGGGCTGGTCGGCATGGGCCTTTCCGAATTCTTCAGCCCGCTGCCTCTCACGCGGGCCATCGGGGAGGTCGCCTGGAGTTCGTCGACCGGTTTCCTGATGGTCAGCATCCCGCTGTTCGTGCTGCTCGGCGAAGTGCTGCTGCGTTCCGGCATCGCCGACCGCATGTATGCCGCAGTGGCGGCATGGTTTTCCTGGATGCCGGGCGGCCTCATGCACGCGAATATCGGGTCCTGCGCCCTCTTTGCCTCGATGTGCGGATCCAGCGTCGCGACGGCGGCAACGGTCGGCACGACGGCGATGCCGCAGATTGGCAAATACGGCTACAACCCACCGCTCTTCCTCGGAACGCTCGCCGCCGGCGGCACGCTCGGGATCCTCATCCCCCCTTCGATCAACCTCATCGTCTACGGGCTGATCACAAATACCTCGATCCCAAAGCTCTATCTGGCGGGCATCGTCCCAGGCCTGCTCCTGGCGGCGATGTTCATGGGCGCGGTCGCACTCGCCTGCACGGCCTGGCCGAGCCTGGGCGGGCAAAGGGTGGCCGTCACGTGGAACGAGCGGCTCGCGCTTCTGGCGGAATTCCTGCCGCCCGTCTTCATCTTCGGGGTGGTCATCGGCTCGATCTATCTTGGCTGGGCAACCGCCACCGAATCGGCGGCTCTTGGCGTCGCCGCCGCAGTCATTCTGACGATGGCGCGCGGCCGCTTCACGATCGCCATGTTCATGACGGCGGTGGAGAACACGATGAAGACCACCGGCATGATCATGCTGATCGTGCTCGCGGCATTCTTCCTCAACTTCGTGATGACCGCCGTCGGGCTTACGACGGCCATCGTGAACCTGGTCACCGCCTATGATCTGCCGCCGCTCGGCCTGATGCTGGCGGTCATTGTCTTCTATCTCATCCTCGGCGCCTTCATGGACGAGATGGCGATGATGATCTCCACCGTGCCGATCATCGCGCCCGTGGTCTTCGCGGCCGGCTTCGACGGTGTCTGGTTCGGGGTGGCTCTGGTGGTCCTCATGCAGGCGGGGATGATCCTGCCGCCGGTCGGCATCAATCTCTTCGTCATCCAGGGGATCCGCCGCAACGGACGCATCGGCGAGATCGCCACCGGCTCGATGCCCTTCGTGCTCTCGATGCTGTTGCTGCTCGCCCTGCTCGTCGCATTCCCGGGAATCGCGCTTTTCCTGCCGGCTGCCTTGAACTGACGAGACCCGTCCTACGGGCCGGCGCTGCGTCCGTGTATCCGAAAGAAGCTGAAAGAAATGAACGACAAAGCATACCGCATCGGCATCGACATCGGCGGGACCTTCACCGACATCGCGCTGGTAGACGAAGCCGGCACCGTCGAGATCAGGAAGGTCGCGTCGACGCCCGACGACTACAGCCGGGGCATCGCCTCCGGTCTGAGCGTGCTCATGCGCGATCTCGGCATCGACCCGAAGGCGATCACCGGCATCGTTCACGCGACCACGGTCGCGACCAACACCATCCTCGAATTCAAGGGCGCCCTCACCGGCCTGGTCACGACGGCGGGCTTTCGCGATGTGCTCGAACTCAGGCGGCTGCGGATTCCGGTCCTTTACGACCTGCAGTACGACAAGCCGCCACCTCTGGTGCCGCGGCGGCTGCGACTGGAAGTGCGCGAGCGGCTCGGTCCCGACGGCACGATCCGCTTGCCGCTGAACGAGGAAGACGTCTTGCGCGCCGCCGACACCTTCCGGAAAGAGGGTGTCGAGGCCGTCGCGATCAGCTACCTCCATGCCTATGTCAACGCCGCGCACGAAGTGCGGACAGAAGAGATCCTGCGCGATGCGCTGGGCCACGGCATCTATATCTGCCGAGGCTCGGAGATCCTGCCTGAGATCCGCGAGTTCGAACGCAGCTCGACGGCGGTGGTAAACGCCTATGTCGGCCCCGTGATCGGCAATTATGCCGATGCCCTGGCAGGCAGGCTGGCCGGGATAGGGATCGAGGCGCCGATCGAGATGATGCATTCCGGCGGCGGCATCATGCGGCTCGCGGCCTCGGTGAAGCGCGCGGCCTCGCTGGTGGAGTCCGGGCCCGCGGCCGGCGTCATAGCCTGCGCGCGCCTGGTGCGCGGCGAGCGCCGAGCGGCCAACATCATCTCCTTCGACATGGGCGGCACCACCGCAAAGGCGGCGCTTATCGAGAATGGCGAAGCGGCGCGTACCGACGAATACGAGGTCGGCGCCGGTATCAATCTTTCCAGCAAGCTGGTCAAAGGAGGAGGCTATCCCATCAAGATGCCGTTCATCGACGTGTCGGAGATCGGCGCCGGAGGCGGCAGCCTGGTGGCGCTGGACAGGCTCGGCCGCGTCACCGTCGGCCCCGAAAGCGCCGGCGCCATGCCAGGTCCGGTCTGCTACGGCCGTGGCGGCATGCGGGCGACCCTGACCGACGTCTTCGTCACGCTCGGCTACATCAACGACACGACGCTGGCCGGCGGCTCGATCGACGTCGATGCGGAAGCTGGCAGGCGGGCACTGCGAAGCCAGGTCGCCGAGCCGCTCGGTCAGGACCTCATCGGCACGGCGCGAGGGGTCCTGACGCTCGCCGTCTCCACCATGACGCGTGCGGTGAAGGCGGTGTCCACCTATCGCGGCCGCGATCCGCGCGATTTCACACTCGTCGCATTCGGCGGCAACGGACCTGTCGTCGCCGCCGACATCGCCTCTGCGCTGGGCATAGGCCGGATCGTGGTGCCGGTGGCTGCCGGGGTGTTCTCGGGCTTCGGCCTGTTGCGGTCCGACGTCGAGCAGGAGTTCGTACAGCCGGTCCTGGCCGATGCGGCGGAGCTTTCACCGGAATCGCTGTCGGTGCTGAGGAACGAACTCTACACCCGCGCGGCGACAGCGCTCGTCGCCGAAGGTTACGACACGGCAACAGCGGATTTCCGCTTCAGCGCCGATCTGCGCTACTTCGGCCAGGCCTATGAGCTCAACGTCATGGACGAAGCGGACGGCGCCCCCGAAGCGCTGGTGGAAGGGTTCCATCGCGAGCACGAGCGAACCTACGGCCACCGCTCCAGCGGCGACCCTGTGCAATTGGTCAATGGGCGACTGTCGGTGCGCGTGCCGATGGCCTCGAAGATCGGACGCTTTGCGGCGACCCCAGCCTTCCCACGCCGCGACCGGCAGGTCGCATTCGGCATAGAGCCGCTCATGACGCCGGTCATCGGGCGCGCCTCCTTGGACGGCACCCCGCGGCAGGGCCCCTTCATCGTCGAGGACTATGATTGCACCTGCGTGGTGCCGCCACACGCGGCAGCAAGGCTCGATGCAGCCGGCAATATCGAGATCGAGGTCGGACAATGAGCAGCGTCGATCCGATCACGCTCGAAGTCATCCGCAACGGCCTGGCTTCGGTCGCCGACGAGATGGCCCTCATCATCATGCGCAGCGCCTACTCGCCCGTCGTGCGCGACATCATGGACTATTCGACAGGGCTCTGCGACCCGCAGGGACGCATCATCGCCCAAGGGCTGACCTTGCCGATCCAGCTCTGCTCGTTTCCCCGCGTCATGCATTTCCTGAAGGAGCGCTTCGCCGACGACCTGGCCCCCGGCGACATCTTCATCACCAACGACCCCTACGGCTCGGGCGGACAGCATCTCCCAGACATCTACGTGCTGAAGCCGATCTTCTTCGGTGCCGCACTCGCCGGTTATGCGACGACGGTGGCGCACCACACAGATGTCGGCGGCATCGTGCCAGGGAGCGTCGCCATATACGCGACCGAGATCCAGCAGGAAGGCCTGCGCATTCCGCTCATGAAGCTGTACGAAGGCGGCCGCCCCAACAGGACGCTGCTCGACCTGATCGAATCGAACACGCGCCAGCCGGTCGAGGTACTGGGCGACCTCCGCGCCCAGATCGCCGCCTGCACGACGGCGGAGAAAGGGCTGCTCGCTCTCGTGGAACGCTACGGCACCGAAAGCTTTGCCGCATATGTAGCGGCGCTTCACGACCAGGCAGAAGCGATGATGCGCGAGACGATCCGTGAACTGCCAAACGGGATCTATGTCGGCGAAGACTTCCTCGACGGGCTCGGCGAGAATCCCGAACCGATCCGTATCCGCGCCACCGTCACCATAGCCGACGACACGATCGACATCGATTTCGCGGGCACGTCGGAGCAGATGGCGGCGAGCATCAACTGCCCGATCTCGCTGCCGGAGTCAGCGGCATTCACCGCAATCCGCTGCGTGTCGCGCCGCGACATTCCCAATTGCGACGGTTACCTCAGGCCGATCACCGTGCGGGCACCGGAACGCTGCCTGCTCAACCCGGTCTTCCCCGCGGCCTGTGGAGCCCGCGGCGTCGTCGGCTACCGCGTGTTCGACACGATCATGCAGGCGCTGGCCAAGGCCGTGCCGGAGCGTGCGATCGGAGGGTCGGAGGGGGGGCCGTTCCTGATGGCTGCCGGCGGCACCTGGCAGGGCAGGCAATTCGTGCTCAACGAGATGATGGTCGGCACATGGGGCGCGCGCGCGCAGCGCGACGGCCTGGAGGGCGTTTCCAATCCGGCGGCCAACATCTCCAACCAGCCGATCGAAATGATCGAAGCGGAGATGCCGGTGGAAGTGGTGCGTTATGGGCTCGTGCCGGATTCGGGCGGTCCCGGCCAGAATCGCGGCGGGCTCGCCTTCGTGCGCGAGTTCCGTTTTCACCAGGATACCGTCGTGAACCTGCGCGGCGACCGGCGGGATCATCCGCCCTTCGGCATCGACGGCGGCCAGCCAGGCGCTCCCTCGGCCCACATTATCCTTGCGCCCGATGGCGCAAGGCGCATGCTTCCGACGATGCCGATGGAGGCTTTTTCGGTCAAGGCGGGGGACGTGTTCCGCCTGGTCGGGGCCGGGGGAGGCGGATTCGGCGCCGCGTTCGAGCGTGAGCCGGCGCGGGTGCTGGCCGACGTGATCGAGGACAAGGTGACCGTGGAGGGCGCGGCCCGCGACTATGGCGTCGTCATCGATCGATCCACGCTGAGCGTCGACATCGCGGCCACAAATGCCTTGCGCGCCGCAGCCGCAAGCGGAGATGCGCGATGAAGAGCGGGGTCGCTGCCCTCAATGCCCCGCTCGTCGGGTCTGCGGGAAGCCGCTCGTTGCTGGAGACGCCCGCGCTGCTGCTGGATGCCACCGCCTTCGAGGCGAACATACGCATCCTGGCAGATCTGGCCGCGGCCAACGGGCTCGGCCTGCGTCCGCACGCCAAGACCCACAAATGTGCCGGCATCGCCCAGCGACAGATGGCGGCAGGGGCGCTCGGCATCGCCTGCGCCAAGCCGGGCGAATTGCTCGCTTTGTTCGACGCTGATGTCAACAAACTGATGTTGACGGCTCCGGTCGCGAGCCGGCTCAAGATCGACCGCCTTGCGGCGGCCGCGGCGCGAGGGGCCGACCTCACGGTGGTCGTCGACCGAGTGGAACTGGTCGCCGCCTATGGCGCGGCCGCGCGGGAAGCGGGCGGGCGGATCGCGGTGCTGGTCGACTGCGACACCGGGCTGGGCAGGACCGGCGTGGCCGAACCGGAAGCGGCGGTCGCGCTGGCGCGAGCCATCCGCTCCGAGGACTGTCTGGTCTATGCCGGCATTCAGGCCTATGCCGGTCACGTGCAGCATGTCTTCGGCCTTGAGGAACGTCGCGTGGCCAATCGTGCGGCCAATGAGCGATTGAAGACCATCATCACGGCACTTCGGGCGGCCGGTCTTGCACCCGCCGTCGTCAGCGGCGGCGGCACCGGCAGCCACCTGCTGGACTTCGAAGACAAGCTGCTGACCGAGGTGCAGGCAGGCTCCTATGTGTTCATGGACGAAGCCTATCGACCCGTGGACCTGCATGGGACCGGCGCGGACATATTCGAATTCGCCCTGCTCGTCGCTGTGACGGTGATCGGCCATAGCGCCAGCGGCGAGGCGATCACCGATGGCGGCACAAAGAGCTTCGCCGTGGACGGCCCGCCGCCGCGGGCTTTTCTCGACGGCAGGGAATTGGGGCTGATCCTTTGGGCCGGCGACGAGTTCGGCCGGCTGAAGACGCATCCCGGGATTGCCCCGCCTCCTGCGGGAACGCGCATCGAATGCACGGTGCCGCATTGCGATCCGACGGTCAATTTGCACGACGCAATCCACCTGGTGCGCGGCGATGCGCTGGAGGCGATCTGGCCGATAGAAGGTCGAGGGCGTTCGGACTAGTGCCTCTGCACAAAGGAAATGACAGGTTGGATTGAACCTTCTTTGGTGCGTCCTTCGAGGCTCGCTGCGCTCGCACCTCAGGATGGGGGATGCTGGCGCTACGCACTCAAGATGAGTGAGGCTGGCACTACGCCTCAAGATGAGGGAGCCGGGCACTACGTCCCTCATCCTGAGGTGCGAGCGCAGCGAGCCTCGAAGGACGCACCGAACGTCACCCCCCAAAAAACACAAAGAGTCACAAGGGCCTAGCGTGACCAGGTATCAGGCGGTGGCGGCCGCGGCGGTGGGCACGGCGCAGGCGACGCCGGTGCCTTTCAGCCCGCAATAGCCATAGGGATTCTTGGCGAGATATTGCTGGTGGTCCCCTTCGGCGAAGTAGAACGCCGGCGCCGGCGCGATCTCCGTTGTGATCTTGCCGCGCCCCGCCTTGCGCAGTTCGGTTTCGTAGGCGTCCCGCGAGGCGCGCGCGGCATTCTGCTGGGCCTCGCCGAACGTGTAGATTGTCGAGCGATAGGTCGTGCCGACGTCGTTGCCCTGGCGCATGCCCTGCGTCGGGTCATGGCTCTCCCAGAACAGCTTCAGCAGTTCGGCATAGGAAACGATCCTGGGGTCATAGACCACCAGCACGACCTCGGCATGGCCGGTCAGGCCGGTGCAGGTCTCCTGGTAGGTCGGGTTCGGCGTCTGGCCTCCGGCATAACCGACCGCCGTCACCCACACGCCCTCGGTCTGCCAGAACAAACGCTCCGCACCCCAGAAGCAGCCCATGCCGAACATCGCCGTCTCGAGGCCTTCAGGATAGGGTCCCTTGAGCGGGCGCTTGGAGACGAAGTGCTTCGACGCAGTCGGAATGGCGCGGCTGCGGCCCGGCAAGGCTTCGCCGGGCTTCGGCAGTTGGAGCTTCTTGTTCAGCATGTCGCTCAGGAAAAACATCAGGCAATTCTCCCTTCGTCTTCATGTCGGGCAAAGGCCGGCGGATCGGACGATCAGCTTCCGGTTGCGAAGCCGTCGCGGCGCTCGGGCCGGTAACCGACGGCATAGAGGATCAGCGCCAGCAGGCCGAACACCACGAAGCCGGGCAACTGCAGGATGCCGAGCGCGACCGGATCCCACAGCAGCGGATGCAGCGTCGTCTCGATGAACTCCTGGGTGGCGGCCAGCGTGTCGGGCGAGACCCCCTGCCAGCTTCGGCCGAGCGGCGTCGTCACCAGCGCCGAGGATGCCACGCTGCGCGTCGCGTCGAGCACGGCCATCACCACCGCGACCGCCAAGGATACGGTCGAAAGGAAGCGGAACAGAAAGCGCAGCATGCTGGTCCTTGTCCGTCACCGGCGGGAGTCGTCCGCCGGGGCGCCCCAGACATATGGCGGCGGGCGGCGTTCTGCAATCGTCAGCGGACGAAATTGAACGCCCGTCCTAGGCGGCGACGCTGGACGTGGCCAAATCTTCGGCAGAGACGATCCGCCGACCTATTGGCCGCCGAACCATTGGAACGGCAGTTGTGGACATGCGTCACCCTCCACGGCCTGTCATTTTACCGCTTGTCGACATTGAAAAATACGTGCAGACTGGGTTGAGAAAAGCTTTTCCCAACCTCGATACCGAAACCTGCGATCAAAGCAGGCGCGAATCAAGGAAAAGCTTTTCCCAGACCGGGAGGAACCCGGCCAAAGGTTGGCTCAGGGAGGAAACCGATGAGTTTGCCAAGCTTCAAGAAATGCCGGCTGGTCCTGGCGGCGCTGCTCACAGCGGTCGCGCTTCCGGCCTTGTCCCAGGAAATGCAGATGTGGGAGAGGACCGGCGGCAATGCGGGCATGGTCGATGCCCTTGTCGCCCGCTGGAACGAGAAGAACCCGGACCGCAAGATAAACCTGACCTACATTCCGCACACCGAGATGGTGCCCAAGATCGCCCAGGCGATTGCCAGTGGGGAGGTTCCGGATTTGATGGGCATGGATCTGATCTACGGCCCGCAGTTCGAAGCCGCCGGACAACTGGTCGATATCACCGACCTGATCGGCAGCGATCCCGCGCTCAAGACCGCGAGCCCGGGCCATATGGCGGTGTCCACCTATGACGGTCGCCTCTACGGCGTGCCGCTCTACGCGGACGTCTCGGCCCTCTTCTACAACAAGGACCTGTTCCGCAAGGCCGGCCTCGATCCCGAGAAGCCGCCAACGAGCCTCGCCGAGATCAGGGAATATGCCGACAAGATCACCGCGCTCGGCGGCGATGTGAAGGGCTACTTCCTGCCGGGCTCATGCGCGGGCTGCAACATCTTCACGGTCGGCCCGCTGATGTGGGCGAGCGGCGCCACCATCGAACCAAAGGACGCCAATGACGAACCGCTCCAGGGCGAAGGCGTGAAGGAGGTCCTGCAGTGGGCGCGCGACATGATCAAAGCCGGGAATGTGCATGACGACGCCCGCGCCGAGAACGGCGAAACCTTTCATCTGCGCTTCGGCTCGGGAAAAGTCGGCATGATGGGCACGGGCAACTTCAACATCACGCTCGCCAAGGAGCAGAACCCGACCATGGATTTCGGCATTGCGCTCCTGCCCGGCGTGAAAAGCGGAGAGGTCTCGTCCTTCGCCGGCGGCGATATCGTCACCATTCCCAAAGGCAGCAAGCGGGTCGACGACGCCATCGACTTCATGAAGTTCCTGCTCTCCGACGATACGCAGGTCGAGGGCTACGCCAAGATGCTCAACATGACGACACGCGGCGACATGGCGGACAACAAATACTTCCGCGAGAACCCCAAGGTGCAGGACGTGGCCAAGGCGATCGCCGTTGCGCGCACGCCCTACACGCTGAAGTTCTTCGAACTGATCAACTCGCCGCAGGGGCCATGGCTCCAGATGCTGCAGCGCGCCTATTATGAAGACACCGACATCGACACGATCATCGCGGACGCCAAGGCCCAGATGAAGGCGATTGCCGCGGAATAGGCTCTCCCCGGGCCGCGGCGCGAGGTCTTGCCGGACCCGCGGCCTCCTTTTTCAAGATGCGATCAAGGCGCAGTTCCTGCAGGGCGGATCGGAAGGCGAAGGCAGCATGCATTCCATAAATGGCAGGTTCGTCGGGTTCCTCTACCTCGCGCCGGCGCTCGCATTCGTAACGGCGTTCACCGTCTATCCCCTGATGCAGATGGTCTGGATGTCGCTTCACAACTGGTCGCTGATCGCCGAAAAGAAATTTGTCGGCGTCGGCAATTTCGTGAAGGCCTGGCACGATCCGCAGTTCTGGGTCTCGCTCGGCTTCACCCTCAAATACACGCTGCTGATCACGCCGATCCTCATGATCCTCGGTTTCGCGATCGCCTTGCTGACCTCGGCCAACACGCCGCTGCGTCAGATCACACGCGGTGTGGTCTTTGCGCCCGTGGTCATCGGTCTCGGCGCATCGAGCCTGCTCTGGTACTGGCTGTTCAGCTACGATTTCGGGCTGGTGAACCGGGGGCTGATCGACCTCGGTGTCGTATCAAGGCCGGTCCTCTGGTTCGGGGCCGACGCCGATCTTTCGATGTGGGCGGTCATCGCGTCGATCGTGTGGAAGGTTCTCGGCTTCGGCACCATCCTCTTCGTCGCCGCGATCCAGGCCGTGCCGGGCGAGATCAACGAGGCCACGATGGTCGACGGAGCGAGCTACTGGCAACGGGTGCGCCGCATCACGCTGCCGCTGACGGCCCGCACGGTCCTGCTGGTCACGCTGGTGAGCGCCATCGGCTCGCTGCTCGCCTTCGACCAGTTCTACATCATGACCGCCGGCCAGCCACGCAACCTGACCACCACATCGGTCCTTCTCATCTATCTGAATTCATTTCCCTATCTGAAGCTGGGCTACGGTTCGGCCCTGTCGCTGATCCTGGCTGCGGTCATCCTCGCCTGCACCATCCTCCAGATCGCCCTGACCAGGAGAAGTTACCGTTGAAAGCGCAGCCCGAAACCCGCCTTGATATGGGCTACTTTCGTGACCTTCCGGCTGCGTCGGCAACGTGGCGCGGCCTTGCCGAGCGCATGTTCGACGGCCGCAGGAAATATCTGACCGCCGCCGTCTGCGTGCTGTTGTGCGCCGTCATGCTTTTGCCCCTGCTCGCCTCGGTGCTGGCGTCGCTCAAGTCCACCACGGAAGCTGCCGCGGTGCCGCCGACCTATTTCCCGCACGCCTTGAGCCTCGACAGCTACCGGCGGCTGTGGAATTTCCAGGCCGGGCTCCCGACCTATCTCGTCAACAGCGCAGGTGCTGCGCTGTTGACGATCCTGTTCTGCCTCGGGCTCACCATCCCGGCCGGCTATGCGCTGGCGCGCTTTCCCGTGCCGGGCAAGGAATTCTTCTTCGTCCTCCTGCTCCTCGGCCTCATCATTCCCTATCAGGCGCTGCTCACGCCGCTGTTCTTCATGTTCGTCCAGCTCAGGCTGCACAATTCGCTGGTCGGGCTTGCCATCGTGCATACGGCGATCCAGCTGCCATTCAGCATCTATGTGATGCGCAACGCGTTCGAAGCCGTGCCGAAGGAACTCGAGGAGGCAGCGGTGATCGACGGCTGCAACAGCTGGCAGGTTCTCATACGGGTGTTCTTGCCGGCGATCGTGCCCGCCGTCATCACGGTCTCGCTGTTCGCCTTCATCACGTCATGGAACGAGTTGCTTGCCGCGCTCGTCATCATGAACAAGGATTCGAGCTTCACACTCCCGCTGATCCTTGCCGCCTCCCGGCAACAGACGAGCATCGGCGGAACCGACTGGGGCATGCTGCAGGCCGGCATCACCATCTCGATCATACCCTGCATGGCATTCTATCTGCTGCTGCAGAAATACTATGTCGCCGGCCTCCTCAGCGGCGCGGTCAAATAGGCGAAGCATGGATACGCCCCCTCCTCCTTCACCGAGCCCTCCGGAAAAGGTCGCCCCCTTGCAGCGCGGCACGCCGACCATCCGCGACCTGGCGCGAATCGCAGGTGTCTCCATCGGCACAGCCTCCAAGGCGCTCAACGCCGGCGGCCGGCTGAGCAAGGAGACGCGCGAAAAGGTCCTGCGAATTGCCCGGGAGATCGGCTATCGCCCGAACGACCTCGCCCAGAGCCTGCATCGCGCGAAATCGCGGACGATCGGCATCATCTCCAACGACAGTTTCGGGCGTTTCACCTTCCCGATCGTCGAAGCGCTGGAGGAGCGCCTTGCCGATGAACGCATCGCGGTGTTCATGTGCAACGCCACCGACGACCCCGGCCGCGAGCGCCAGCATCTGGACCAGTTGCTCGGCAAGCGCGTCGACGGCCTGGTGGTGACCGCGCGGCGCGCCGACAAGCGGCCGCCTATCGGTCCCCTCGTCCATGGGCTGCCGGTCGTCTACGTGTTCAGTCAGGCGGACGACCCGGACGGCCTTTCGTTGCTGCCCGACGACGAGGGCGGCGCGGTGCTCGCAGTCGAGCACCTTGCCCGGCTCGGCCGCCGTCGCATCGCCCATGTCACCGGCCCGGAGCATTTCGAAGCCGTACGCCTGCGCCGGAACGGCTACCTTTCGGCGCTGTCGGCGGCGGGACTTCCGGCAATCGATGGCTTCTATCTCTCCGGCGTCTGGTCCGAGGCCTGGGGCCGCGAAGCCGCGGACAGGATCTTTGCAAAAGGCTCCGTTCACCCCGACGCGTTGTTCTGCGGCAACGATCAGATCGCCAGGGGCTTGGCCGACGCGCTGCGCGAGCGGGGCATAGGCGTTCCCACCGATGTGGCAATCGTCGGCTTCGACAACTGGGACGTCATGACGCTGGCGGCGCGGCCGCCGCTCACCAGCGTCGACATGAATCTGAAAGCCCTCGGGCGCGAGGCCGGCGACCGACTGATCGACATGATGTCGGGCAAGCGGGTGAGCGGGGTCAGCCGCCGGCCCTGTTCGCTTGTGGTGAGGCAGTCAACAGGCGGCTGAGAGAGTGGATGCGAGTGAAAGGGAACCTGGAATGAGCCGGTTTGTGCCGATGCGGTTCGTGGATGTGCATATCGAAGGCCGGTTCTGGCGCGAACGGCTCGAAACGGTCCTTGCCCGCACGATACCCAGCCAGCATGTCCAACTCGCCGAGCACGGCATCCTGGAATCGCTGACGCTGCCCAAACCGCCGCCGCCTCTGCGTTTTCCCCGCAACGAGCACAACTTCACCGTCCAGGTGTTCTGGGACTCCGATGTCGGCAAATGGATCGAAGCGGCTTCCTATGCCCTGTCCCATCGCCGGGATCCTGAAATCGAAGCGAAGATCGAGACCATAATCGACGATCTCGAAAAGGCCCAGGCGCCGGACGGCTATCTCAATTGCTGGTACCTGCAGCGCGAGCCGGAAAAACGCTGGACCAATCTGCGGGACAATCACGAGCTCTACAATCTCGGTCACCTGCTCGAAGGCGCCATCGCCTACTTCCTGGCAACCGGACGGCGGCGCCTCCTGACCATGCTGGAACGCTATGTCGACCATGTGCGCGAAACGTTCGGACCGGGAGCGGGCCAGAAACGCGGCTACTGTGGGCATCAGGAAATCGAGCTCGCGCTGGTCCGGCTCTACCGCCTGACCGGCGAACGGAAGCATCTCGAGCTTGCCAGCTACTTCATCGACGAGCGCGGCCGGCAACCCCACTATTTCGACCAGGAAGCCGCCGACCGCGGCGACGATCCAAAGAAATTCTGGGCGAAGAGCTATGAGTACAACCAGTCGCACAAGCCGGTGCGCGAACAGGACAGGGTCGTCGGCCACGCGGTTCGCGCCATGTATATGTACTCGGCCATGGCCGATCTCGCGGCCGAGCTGTCCGACGACAGTCTGAAACGCGCCTGCGAGTTGCTGTGGCAGGATGTCATGGCCTCGAAGATCTACATCACCTCGGGCCTCGGTCCGGCCGCGGCCAATGAGGGCTTCACCGAGGCCTACGACCTGCCCAACGACACGGCCTATGCGGAGACCTGCGCGTCGGTGGCTCTCATCTTCTGGGCGCAGCGCATGCTGCATCTCGACCTCGACGGCAAATACGCGGATGTGCTGGAGCAGGCCTTGTTCAACGGCGCGCTCACCGGCCTGTCCCGGGATGGCGAGCACTATTTCTACTCGAACCCGCTGGACAGCGACGGGCGGCACAGACGCTGGGCCTGGCACACCTGCCCCTGCTGCACGATGAATGCCTCGCGCCTCGTGGCGTCGGTCGGCGGCTACTTCGTTTCGCACAGCGACGACGCGATCGCCTTCCATCTCTATGGCGGCATCGCTACGTCGGTCACCTTGAAGTCGGGCAAGGTCACCTTGCGCGAGACGAGCGACTATCCCTGGTCCGGCGATATCAGGATCGAGCTCGAGCCGGAGCAGGCGGCGGAGTTCACGCTCAAGCTGCGCATACCGGGCTGGTCGCGCGCGGCGAAGGCATCGGTCAACGGACAGGCGATCGCCGTCGAGCCGTCGACAACGAACGGCTACCTCTCGATCTCACGGAAATGGCAGGCCGGCGACGTCGTGGAGCTAGACCTGCCGATGCCGCCGGAGCGCGTTTACGCGCATCCTTCCGTGCGCATGGATGTCGGACGCGTTGCGCTGAAGCGCGGGCCACTCGTCTATTGCGTGGAGCAGGTCGACAATGCTGAAGGTCCGGTGCAGCGGCTGAGACTGCCGCGGCGGTCGAAGGTCGGGATAAAGCGGCGTAGCGATCTCTTCGACGGCATAGTCGTCCTCGCCGCCGAGGCATTGCGCCTCGACGATCGCGAATGGAGCGACACGCTCTATCGCCGCGAGCCTCCGGCCGAGGAAAGGGTGACGCTGACCGCGCTTCCCTACTATCTCTGGAGCAACCGGGAAAAGGGATCCATGACGGTCTGGCTCGCCGAAGCCTGAACCGATCGAAATGAACGAATGGACGGAGCGATCCTTGCACCACGTTGAAATGCGCGCCGTCAGCAAGCGATACGGCGAGTTCACCGCGATCCGGAATCTCGACCTGGCAGTCGACAAGGGCGAATTCTGCGCTTTGCTGGGACCGTCGGGCTGCGGCAAGTCGACGATGCTGCGCATGATCGCCGGGCTCGAGGAGGTGAGTGCCGGGTCGATCTTCATCAACGGCGTCGATGTCACCAGAGTGCATCCGGCCAAGCGCCGCATGGCCATGGTGTTCCAGTCCTATGCACTCTATCCGCACCTCACGGTCCGCCAGAACATCGCCTTTTCGCTCTCGGTCGCCGGAGCACCCCGCCAGGTGCAGACCAAGCGCGCCGACGAGATTGCCGCGTTGCTGCAACTCGACGATCTTATGGATCGCAAACCCGCACAACTGTCCGGCGGACAACGACAGCGCGTCGCCATCGGGCGCGCGCTCGTGCGCGAGCCGGAAGTCTTCCTTTTCGACGAGCCGCTCTCCAATCTGGATGCCATGCTGCGGGTGCAGATGCGCATCGAACTGGCAAGGCTTCACAAGACGCTGGGCAGCACGATGATCTACGTCACGCACGACCAGGTCGAGGCGATGACGCTCGCCGACCGCATCGTCGTGCTCGACCAGGGCGTGGTCGCCCAGGTCGGCGCGCCGCTCGAGCTCTATGCGAAGCCGGAGAACAAGTTTGTCGCCTCTTTCATCGGTTCGCCGACGATGAACTTCCTTCCGGTGGCGACAAGGCGCATCGACGGCATCGACATCACGCTGGCTTTCGATCGGCCCGGCGGGCCCGACAAGGGAGAATTCTCCGTCGCGGCACGCCGACGGCCCGACACCCACGGGCCGGCCCCCTCGGAGATCGGGATCCGCCCGGAACACATCGCCATCACCGACTTTTCCGACACCCGTTCGGATCTCACCGGCACCGTCCAGTTGGTCGAGCGGCTCGGCAATCTGACGATCGGCTATGTCGAGACAGGCGCCGGGCTGCTTGTGATCCAGGGCGACGGCGAACTGGCGATTCATGCCGACGACGTCGTCGGGCTGGTTTTCGATCGATCCCGCACGCACATGTTCGACGCGGACGGCCGCGTGATCTGATTGGTTACATCGGCGGGCGGTCACCCCCTGACGCCAACGCCTCGACGGGCGGCGATGACCAGTTCGCATCAACGCGGCCTTCCACGAAACGCTGGCGGTCTGTTCCGGCAACCGCTTCCTGACGAGATGGAGTGGGCCGAGGCGCTGCGGCGGCGGCATCTGCAACAGGCTTCGGAATTGGCCACGCCGGAGCGGCAGGCCACCTACCGCATCGGCCCGAAATTCGTGCCCGATGCTTGCCGTGGACTCGACCGCGCCAGCCGCCCACCGCCGGCATCGTGTCATCAAAGATGATGTGGCGCTTCAGGCGCCAGCCCGGCCGATCCACCTCGTCAGCCTACCCTCAGGACAAGGGCCATGCCGGAATCGCCCGCCGCGCAACCCGTGAACAGGCCGTGCCCGCCGCCCTTCGATGCAAGCTCCTCGATGAGCTCGATCACGGATCGCAGGGCGGTCGGGCCCTGCGGGTGCCCCCAGATCAGCGAGCAGCCGAAATTGTTCATGCCGCGCCAGTCGAGACCGAAAGCGCGCGCGAAGGCGATGTCGTTCACGGCGAACGGGTTGTGTGTCTTGATCGCGTCCAGGTCGCCGATTCCAAGTCCCGCCATGGAGAGCGCCTTTCGCGATGCCTCGATCGGCGCCGCCGGCATGAAGCCCTTCTCCTCGCGACCCGACCCCCACGCGAGGATCTCCACCGCAATGCTGCCGTCGCCGGCCAGGTCGCGGGCCTTGGCGGCATCGGCGGTGACGACGATCCCCGCATTGCCGTCGGCGGGATGCGTCTGCGCCGCATAGGTGACGGTACCGCCCTCGCGCACCGGCTTCAGTTTCGACAGTTTTTCCGGATCCGTTGGATGGACTCCGCCATCGCCCTCGAGGGTCGAGACTGTCCTGCGGAACCCGGCATCCGGCACATCGAGCCGTGCCGGCATGTAGCGCTTCTGGAAGGCGCGGTCCCCGGCCAGTGCATCGGCATATTGCCGCGAGCGGTGGAGGACGACCTCATGCTGCTCCTCCATGGTGATGCCTTCGCGACGCGCCACGTTTTCGGCGGTATCGACCATGGCGCACCTCGCCCACGGGTCGCTGTTGAAGCTGTCGAGGACGATGTTCTCGCTCTCGCCCGTCCCGCCCGGGCCGGCGGGAGCGGGGTAGTAGACATGCGGGCTGTTGGAAGTCCGGTCGCCGGAGAGCGCCAGCGCGCAGTTCGCCGCTCCGGCGGCCATTTCAGCGCAGACCATCGCCAGCAGACGGGTGCCGGTCGCGCAGGCCTGGTTCACCAGCGGCCCGGGCAGCCGTTCGGCGCCCAGCATCGCCGTGACCCAGGGGGTTCCGTAGAAGCTTCGATGCTGCGGCACCGTCATGCCATAGGCGGCCAAGTCGAACGCGTCGACGGGAATGTCACGTACGCGTAAAGCGGCCTGCGCGACATGAGCGGCGAACTTCATGGAATGGAGATGGGCGAGCTCCGTCTGCCAGCGCGCGAACGGCGTGGACCAGTAGGCTCCGTATGGAATGTAGGCGGGCACGGTATGCTCCTTGATGTCAATTCGCCGGGAAGATGAAGCTGTCAGGGTCGTCCCCGTAGAGCCGTTCCAGATCAGCCTGGCGATTGGCAAGCGTCTGGCGCTGGTTGATATAGCCCTTATCGGTGATCTCGCCCCGGTCGGGATCGGGCGGCGAAGCAAGAAATCGCGCGCGCACGGCGTAGCGCGAGGAGCCACCGCCCGACATCTTCAGCGCCTTCAGCCCGTCGGCCACGTGGCCGCGCACGGCCGGATGGTCGAGCACCTGGCCGAGCGGCGCTTCCGGGAGCCCGGCCAGATTGCGGCATGCAGCTTCGTTCGGGAAGATCAGGAAGGCGACCGCGTCGCGGTCGTGCCCAGCCACGACGATATCCTGCGCCACCGGCGACAGGGCGTCTATGCCCGCGATGCGCAGTTCGCCGACGCTGACCCAGGTGCCCGACGTCAGCTTGAAGTCCTCGCTGACACGCCCGTCGAAAAAAAGGCCCCTGGCGGGATCGTCGGGATCCGCGAAGCGGACCGCATCGCCCATGATGTAGAAGCCTTCCGCGTCGAAGGCCTTGCTGGTTATTTCCGGATTGCGGAAATAGCCCGGCGTCACCTGGGGACCCTTGACGCGGACCTCCAGCTTGCCACCGTTCGGCAGGAGCTTGAGCGCCGTGCCGGGCACCGGCACGCCGATATTTCCGGTGCGCTCGGCTTGAAAATGACAATAGGTCGCCAGCGGCGCCGTCTCGGTCGACCCCCAGGCCGCGACCATCGGCGTCGCCTCACCCTTGGTGTCGGCCGAGAGCTCGATCAAGCGGCTCCAGATCGATCCCGGCAGCGCCGCGGCGGCATAGAATATGAACTCCACGCCGAACAGCGCCTCGCGGAAGTCCGCATCGGTCTCTGCCGCCCGCAGCAGCATCTCGTAGCCGCGAGGCACGTTGAAACACATGGTCGGACGGATCTCGATCATGTTCCTGATCGTATGTTCGATCAGGCCCGGCGCCGGCTTGCCCTCGTCGATATAGAGTTCGCCGCCGTTGCGAAGCACCATGTTCGACGTGAAATTCGCACCGAATGTGTGGCTCCACGGCAGCCAGTCGACGATGCGGGGCGGCGTTTCCGACAGGAACGGGCAGACTGCGCCATTCGCCTCCTGGTTCGAGGTGAGCATAAGATGCGTGTTGATGACCGCCTTCGGCGTGCCGGTCGATCCGGAGGTGAAGAGCAGGCGGGCGGTCGTGTCCGGCGTGATCGCGGCAAAGCGCTCGGCGACGTCGCTGTCGCGCCCGCTGGCCTTGGCATCGGCAAATGCGACCATGGTTGTCGAAGCACCGGCGCTCGCGACAACGACCGCGGCGTGCCGCCCCTCGATCGCCTTCAGCGCAGCGCCAAACCGGCCAGCGTCGGAGACCATGATGACGGCCGGCGTGACAAGCTCGATCATCGCCTTCAGCTTCTCGTGATCCGACGACATCAGCGAATAGGCGGTCGAGATCGTCGCGACGGGCACACCGACATGCATGGCCGCGAATGCCATCAGCCAGTGGTCGACCGAATTCTCGGAGAGGATGGCAACCGGCCTGTCCTGTCCCGCTCCTGCATGAAGCAGCCAGCCGGCGATCTCCCTGACCCGCCGCAGCGCTTCCCCATAGCTTACCCGACGCCAGCCATCGCCCGCGCGCTCGGCCACACAAGTCGCGTCAGGCCGTTCGGAAGCCCAGCGTTCAAGCCACGCGCCGACGCAGGGGACCGACTGCGGCAGCGCGATGCCGGATTCCAGATATGTGACGCCGTCACCGGTGTCGCGGCGCCGCACGTCCACTTCGGCAAACAGCCGATTTGCCCCGTCTTTGCGCATCGAGTCGATCTCCTCCGAGCATGTCCTGATTCCTCCGGCGAAGCGCCGTCCGGCGGACCCGTGCCACCCGGACAGGCCATGCGCCGCTAGCCGCGACCGGCCCCTCGCCGCCCGCGGTATTCCTGCCGTTCTCCTCCACCTGCATGAGGGACGGTATAGTTATGATTCATATCTATTGTCGCGCATTCTGGACCCTTGCCGAACATCATCGGGAGCTCAGGGGATTAGAAACAGCGTGATGGCCGGAAAGAGCATCAGGATGACGACACGCACGATGTCGGACAACACGAAATACATCACCGCCTTGTAGGTCTCGATGATCGGCGTGGCCTTCTCCATCGTATTGATGATGAAGAGGATCATCCCGACGGGCGGCGTGATCAGCCCCACCTCCACGACGATCAGAACGAGGATGCCGAACCATATCGCGACATGTTCCGCGCTCATGCCGAAGTCGAGGCCGGATATCACCGGAAAGAAGATCGGGATGGTGAGCAGGATCATCGACAGGCTGTCCATCAGGCAGCCGAACACGAGATAGAACAGCAGCACGATCGACAGCACCATCCAGGGGCTGAAGCCTTGGTCTACTACGAAGGCCGAGAGCTCCTGGGGGACCTGCGTCAGCGCGAGGAAACCGTTGTAGAAGGCGGCACCGAGCACGATGAAGAAGATCATCGCCGTTGATCGGCCGGTGGAAAGGAAGCTGGCGAACAGGCTGCCAAACGTCAGGCCGCCATTGAGCCAGGCAATCAGTCCGGTACCGAAGGCGCCGACTGCCGCGCCTTCCGTCGGCGTGAAGACGCCAGCATAGATGCCGCCAACGACCGCGAGGAACACCAGCAAGACCGGCCAGACGTCGAGGAGTGAGCGAAACCGCTCGCCATAGGGCATGCGCTCGCGCAAGCCGGCGGCTTCGGGATTCAGCCGGACATAGACCGAAATCGTGATGACGTAGCCGATTGCGGCCAGCACGCCCGGCACGAACGCGGCCAGGAACAGCTTGGCGATGTTCTGCTCGGTCAGGATCGCATAGATGACCAGGACGATCGAGGGAGGGATGAGAATGCCCAGAGTGCCGCCTGCGGCAAGAGCGGCGGTCGCAAACCCTCCTTCATAGCCGTATTTGCGCAATTCGGGCAGCGCGACCCGTCCCATGGTCGCCGCGGTCGCCAACGACGACCCGCAGATGGCCCCGAAGCCGGCGCATGCACCGATAGCCGCCATCGCCACGCCCCCGCGGCGATGTCCGAGCCATGACTCGGCCGCGCGAAACAGCGCCTGGCTCATCCCGCCGAGCGTGGCGAAATATCCCATGAGCAGGAACATCGGAACGATCGACAGCGAATAGCTGGAGAAGGTCGTGAAGGTCTCCGACTTCAGTTTCGCGAGCGCGATGGCGATGTTGCCGTTGACCAAAGCGAGTCCCGCAAAGCCGACCGCGAACATGGCCAACCCGATCGGCACCCTCAGAAATATGAGGACCAGGAGAGCGGGAAACGAAACGAAGCCGATCTCAAGATTGCTCAATGTCGTCCCCGATCGCATCGCCGATGAGCGTTTTTCCGCTGGCCAGTTCGACCACCCGAACGATGGCCATGTATATTCCGACGATCGCCGCGACCGCGGCGCCGAAGAAGCTGAGCGCGTAGGCCCACCAGATCGGAAACTGCAGCAGGAAGGTCGTCTGGCCGCTACGCATCTTGCTTTGCATTCCCGCTTCGAGTTGGACCGCGATCACGACCAGCACGACGGCGAAAAGCATCTCGATCAGGACGCCCTGTATCTTTTGCGCCCTTTCGGAGAACCAGCTCGTGAAGATGTCGACCGAAGCATGGCCGAGAGTGATGTGGCAGTAGGGCATGAAAGCGAATATCGAGAACGCGATACCCGCTTCGACCAGTTCGAAGTCGCCCTCGATGGGTCCTATTCCGGTTGACAGCGCCCAATCCGCAAATCCCGGCATCAGTGCCTGAACGGCGGCCGCATGGAGTACGGTATTGAGGGTACGGCCGACGACGGACAGGCACATAAGCAGAATCAGCCCGCTCAGAACCAGCCCGCCCAACGCGGCCATCAGGCGTGACAATCCGACGAAGAATCGATGCATGGCGTCACCATTCAGTCGAAGGGCCGCCGCCTGGCGTATGCGGCGGCCCGAGCGAGGAGACTACTTGCCGTACGCATCCATCAGCGCACGGGCATTGCCTATCAGCGCCTGACCGTCCACATTCGCCCCCTTAACGTTGGCGACCCAGCTCTCATAAATGGGCTGGACGAGGTCCTTCCACTCCTGGGTGTCGGCTTGGTGAACCGTGACGATGTTGTTTCCACGATCGACGGCGACCTGGCGGGCCGGGCCGTCGGCGTCCGCCTGTGTGCCGCCGGCAAAGATGGAGAATTCCAGACCGGAATTCTGGTCGATGACCGCCTTCAGGTCATCCGGCAGGCTGTCGTATTTCGCTTTGTTCATCGCGAGCACGAAGGTGAGCGTATAGAGGGCCGGGCCCTCGAACTCGGTGTGGTTCGTGACCAGTTCCGGCACCTTCAGCGCGGACGTCACCTCCCAAGGAATGGTCGTGCCGTCGATCACGCCCTTCGAGAGCGCCTCCGACACCGCCGGGACCGGCATGCCGACAGGTGTCGCCCCGACAAGGTCGAGAAGCTGGTTCACCAGGCGCGAGCCGCCGCGGATCTTCATGCCCTGCAGGTCCCCGGGCTTCGTTACCGGCTTGTTGGTGTGGAACATGCCGGGACCATGGACCCAGGTCGCCAGGATCTTCAGATCGGCGAATTCCCCATCCTTCATATGCTTTTCGAACAGCTGCCAGTAGGCGCTGGAAGCGGCACGGGCGTCCGAAACGAAGAACGGCAGTTCGAAGACCTCCGTCGACGGGAAGCGGCCCGGCGTGTAACCGGGTAGCGTCCAGACGATGTCCGCGACGCCGTCGATCGCCTGATCGATGAGCTCCGGCGGCGTGCCGCCGAGCGACATCGAGGCGAAACGCTCGATCTTGATGCGGCCACCCGAGTCCTTTTCCACCTTGTCCGCCCAGACATCCAGCACCAGGCGCGGCACGTTTGACTGTGCCGGCAGGAAGTGGTGCAGCCTCAGCGTGACTTCCTGCGCGAGCGCGGCCGTTGCGCCGAGGCCTATCATTGCAGCTGCCGCGGCACCGCCTATCAGTCCCACAATCGTTCTGCGTGTCGTCATAGTCTCCTCCCACTCAGGACCATTTTCTGGTCAGGTCAAACGCATCATTCCCGCCCCGCCGGCGGGATCGGGTTTCCTCGTGCTCGGGCCTCCGAACCCATATTAGTTATGTATGATAATTATTACTAGATATATCTTTTTATGTTGCCCACGTCGGCATTGTCACAGGGCGCCCGGCGATCCAGAAAAAGGCGCAGACTGCCCTGCTGGCGCGAGGGACGGGACGGCCTCCCTCCTGCGCCATTCCGCAAACGTCACACCGCGGCCGACGCAATCCACGATCATCCGGCTTGGTCGCCAGACGACAGGATCCTCCTTTGCAAGTTCGTGAAGCGCCGCCAGGATTTCCTCGGCTCCCAAAGTTTCCGCATAGTGCATCAGCCCGCCGCGCCAGCGCGGGAAGCCGTAACCGTGTATCGTAACGAGATCGATGTCCGACGCGGAGGCGGCGATCCCCTCGAACAGGATCTCCGCCGCCTCGTTGATCATGGCAAGGAGCAGGCGGTGGCGTATGTCGTCGGCGGTGAAGGTTCGCCGCGTCACCTTGGCAAAATACGCCTCCTCCCGCACCAGGTCCTCGACCAGTGGATCGATCACCTTGCCGCCGCCGCCCGGATAACGATACCAGCCGACCGCCGCTTTGCGTCCGAGACGGCCCTCCGCCACCATCCTGTCGGCAATCGGGATGTAGCGGCGGTTACGGTCGCGTGTCGCGTCCTGGCGCCGGCGGTTTGCATGGGCGATGTCGAGCCCCGACAGGTCCTGAGCTTCGTAGGGGCCCATGCGATAGCCGAAATCGACCATGGCCTCGTCGATATCCCATGGGGTCGACCCGTCCATCAGAAGCGTATCCGCCGCCTCCCTGTAGCGCGCGAGGATGCGGTTCCCGATAAATCCGTCACAGACGCCGGCCAGGACCGGGACCTTGCGCAGCCTCCCGGCCAGAGCAAAGCCGAGCGCGACCGCCGCGTCCGAACTCTTCCTGCCCTGGACGATCTCCAGCAGCTTCATGATGTGCGCTGGTGCGAAGAAATGCAGTCCCACGAGACGCGCGGGATCGTCCAGCACCTCGGCCATCGTATCGATGTCGAGGTAGGACG
Organism: Mesorhizobium sp. L-8-3; assembly: GCF_016756615.1. Taxonomy (GTDB): domain Bacteria; phylum Pseudomonadota; class Alphaproteobacteria; order Rhizobiales; family Rhizobiaceae. The sequence goes on from NZ_AP023262.1 coordinate 128,219, forward strand.
TATTCGTGGCCAGCACCGCGTCGCGCGGCAGAGCGGCTTCAAGTGCAAGAAGCACCTGTCGCTTGACGTCCATGCTCTCGAACGCGGCCTCGATCGCCAGGCCGCAGCCGGATGCCCGGGAATAGTCGGTCGTGACGGTCAACCTGCTGCGCAGCGCCTCTACCGACCCGGATGTCAGGAACCCGCGCCCAAGCCCTACTTCCACGAGTTTTGCCAGATTGGCTTCGGCGCGTGACGCCCCCTCATCGTCCGCTTCGAGAACAGTGACCGAACAGCCCGCCGAAAGGAGCGCAAAGGCGATCCCCGCGCCCATCGTCCCGCCACCGACAACGGCGATGCCGGGAAGATCATGCGCAGCCAGGTGCCGCAGCCGGTCCGGCATCCCGGCACCACGCTCCGCGACGAGCACGTGATGCAGGGCACGGGACTGAACGCTCGCCTCCACGAGAGCATCGTCGGACTGCGCATGTCCGGATATCCCCCCTTCAGGCAACGAAACAGTCATCCGCGTCTCCTCCCTTGTTTGCTATATAACGCATATTGTGTAGTATAATGCAACAACAGAATTCAGCGCCCCCCGAGAAACCCGTCCGGATCGCGAAGCTGACGGCGACGGCTCGGAATGGGGCGCAGGCTCCGGCATCGGCCGGTCTCCCGCCCGCTCGCCCGGCTGGTCGCAAATGTGATCAAGTCACGCGCGGATCGCGTTCCGGCCTCCAGGGCCGATCGGCTTCAGCTCGTCGAGGAATCCTTCCTCGCGGATCAGCCGAAGGAGATCCTGAAGCGAGGTTTCCAGCGTCCTGTTGGACGTATCGAGCTTGGCGGAAGCCTTTTCGTACAAGGCTTCGCGGCTGTGGAGGATGGATTTGAGCTGCTCCATTGCCTCGGGATTGCCGGCCATCGGACGGGTGTCACCCTGGGCACGCACCCTTCCCATGTGCTCCTCCGGACTGGCCTTGATCCAGACCGTATGGAAATGCGACAGAAGCGTCTTGTAGGTGTCAGGCTCGGCGACTATGCCGCCCGCAACCGCAAGGATCATCGTATCATGCGTGGCGATGATGCGGCTGACGGCCTGGGCCTCCAGCCTGCGATAGCCCTCCTGGCCGTAAAGAGCCATCACTTCGTTGACGGGCATGCCCGACTGTTCCTCGATATCGTGGTTGAGCTCCACGAACGGGATGTTCAGAGCCTTGCTTGCGAGATCTCCGAGTGTGGATTTGCCGGCCCCCCTGAGACCGACGAGACAAATGCGGTGCGCCCGCAGGCTTTCGGGCGGGGCGGGATTGAGGACATCGAGCACCCGACGCCGCACGTCCGCGGGCGACGAGCGGAAGAGGTCGGCGACGCGCACGGCCTCAGACGTCCAAGGATCCTCTTCGCCCACGAGCCACTCGATCCTGTGATCGAGGGCGATTGCCACGCGCTCGAGCAGGCCGATCGAGATGTTGCCCTCGCCGGCCTCGAGTTGCGCAAGGTATCTTGGGGACACGCCCGAAATCTCGGAGACCACGCGGCGGGGAAGCCCCTTCAGTTCCCGCGCCTTGCGCACGCGCTCGCCGACCCTGGAAATCAGCCTGTCGACGGCGACTTCGAGCCCGTCATGCGGCTCGACGCGTGTCGCTTCACCCTTGAAGTTGGTGATCTCGCTCATAACGGCAACACTTGTGAATTATAATGCACAAGCGTAGGAACGTTGTGCGCGGATTTCAATTGGTTTCCTTCAACGCGGGCAAATCCCCGGTGGTTTTCCACTCATCAGGCACGAGATGCGACGCGACCAGATCGCGGATTTGCACAGGCGGAGGGCTCTTTCGGAACGCATCGGCAATCGTGAAGACGCAGACGAACCGTCCCTCGAAACAAAGCTCGCCATTCTGATAGCCATCTACCCGGAAGCCCACCGACGATTCGCCGAGGCGATTCGGCCAGACACGGCAGACGAGCCTGTGCCGCGGCGTCACGGGCGCGCGAAAATCCAGACTCATATGGACGAACGGCGTTCCGACGTTGTGATCCAGTTCCATCTGGTACCAGCCCGCTCCGCCGACGTCTTCCCACCAGGCATTGATCGCATCGAGGGCAAACGACGGTATGCGCGCCGTGTACACGATCCTCGCGGGGTCGCAGTCACCCCAGGTAACACGGATCTCGTGCTCGAATGCCATGATCTAATATGTCTCTACGTGATATCGCCCGGCGACGCGCATGGCATCCCGCATCGTTTCCCAGTGTTCGCCAATGCCCTCGGCAATCTGGGAAAACGCGCGCTCGACCCCTTCCTCCATGCCGCGCAGGCCGCAAATGTAGATATGGGTATCGGGATCGGCAAGCAGTTCGGTGATGGCCTCCTGCTCGGCCATCATGCGGTCCTGCACGTACTCCTTCTCGGCACCGGGAAGACGGCTGAAAACGAGGTGCTTCTTCAGCAACCGTTCCGGAACCTTGTTGAGAGGGCCGAAATAGGGAAGGCTGTCGGGGGTCCGGGCGCCGAAGAAGATCATCATGTCGCCGGACGATGCCGCCATTCGCTGGCGGCGCATCGTGAAGGCGCGAAATGGTGCCGAGCCAGTGCCGGTGCAAATCATCAGCAGCCGCGCCGAAGGATCGTCTGGCATCAGGAAGGTTGCGCCGAACGGACCCGCCACGCTCACCTCGTCGCCCTTCCGGAGATTGCACACATAGTTCGAGCAGGTGCCGTGCTCTTCACGCTTCACGGTGAGGGCGATGTTGTTGTAGTTTGGTCGTTCGCCGTCGCGCGGGCTGGACACTGAATAGAGTCGCGGCAGATGCGGCTTGCCGTCGGCCCCGACGCCGGGCGGAATGATCCCGATCGACTGCCCTTCGAGCACCGGAAACGGCTGGGCGCCGAAATCGAGAATGATGTGGCGGACCTCAGTGCCCGAATCCTCCGACGTCAGTCGATAGCTCCCCTGCACTTTGGCGATGGCGGGCTTGCCGATGTTGTAGAGGTTGACCGAGGGCTTCGCGGCGCTCGCCGGCGCTTTCGCCTTGCCACCTGCCCCCTTGTGCGCGTCGGCCAGCAGCGCCGCCATCACCTCGTCGAGGGCTTCAATCTGCTCGCTCTCCGATCCCACGTCCTGCTGCACGGGCAGTTCCGCCCAGGAAAACTGCTCTTCGAGGGAATACGGGACCGTAACGACGCGCCATTCGTCGATGGAACCTGTAGGACAGACCGGAATGCAATCCATGCAGAAATTGCAGTTGGCCGCATCGACCACAACGTTGTTGTCGTCATGCGTGATCGCGCCCACCGGACACGTCATCTCGCAGGTATAGCAGCGGATGCATATCTCGGGATCGATCAGGTGCTGCTTGAGCGGCTGGTTCATTGCTGAATGCCTCTGCACGGCTCCTCGCCTAGGCCCGTCGCTTCCCTGTTCAAACTCGGCGAAGGAGCGGCGAGCAATTGGAGAATCTCGCGGCAGGCTCCATTGCAGTCTGCGCAGCCAAGGCAGCTTTCGGCATCGAAACGCGGCTCACGGAACGGTTTGGCTTCACGAACAACCAGCATCGTCCTCATCCCCATCTTTTGCTGGCCGACCCCGGGCAAAAAGTCCCGAGGTCGGCCAAACGAATGGCATCAGGCGACGTGCAGCTTCACGTATTCGAAGTCGCCCGGCTTGTTGTCGATGCCCACCTTCGGCGGCGCGATCCACCCCGCATATTTGCCGGGCTCGTAGACCGGCTTCATCAGCGACTGGATGAAGTCGCCGTCCGCGCGGGTCGGCAGCCATTCGTCCACCTTGGCATCGTACTCCGCCTTCGAAATGGGGTTTCCTTCCGGATCGAATGTGCCCGCGGCGAAGACGCCGATCTGGCGGTGGAACGCCTCATGCGGCAGCTTCATGCGGAAATCGATGCCGGCCTTCTCGACGATCTTGTTCCAGCGGCCTACCCCGCCTTCGGCGTCACGGGTGTAGTCGTCGCGCAGCCGCATGTTGATCGCCGTGAGGGCGGGAACGTCCTTGCGCACGACACGACCCTCCTCGAGTACGCAGACGTGGTACGTATCGCCCTTGAGCTGGTGATCATCCTCGATCCTGTGCTCCATGTAGCGACCCTTGATGCCGGCGTTGAAGGCATTGGCCGCGTTGGTCGAGACCTCCTGGCCGAACAGGTCCAGCGATAGCGTGTAGTGCAGATTCAGCTTCTTCTGGATGGTGGGGAGGTCGATGACCCCCAAGTCGCGGATCCGGTTGATGTCGTACGGATCGGCAATGCCGTTCTCGTTCATCGCCTGACAGGTGCGCTCGATGGTTCTTCCCACGCCGGTCTCGCCGACGAACATGTGGTGCGCCTCTTCGGTCAGCATGAAGCGGCAAGTCCGCGACAATGGATCGAAGCCCGACTGCGCCAGGGACTCCAGCTGCATCTTGCCGTCGCGGTCGGTGAAATAGGTGAACATGAAGAAGGACAGCCAGTCAGGCGTTTCTTCGTTGAAGGCGCCCAACATGCGCGGTGCCTCCTCCGAGCCGGACGAGCGGCGCAGCAAATCGTCGGCTTCCTCGCGGCCATCCGCGCCGAAATACTTGTGCAACAGATAGACCATGGCCCACAGGTGCCGCCCTTCCTCCACATTCACCTGGAAAAGATTGCGCATGTCGTAGAGCGATGGGGCCGACAGCGCGAGAAACCGCTGCTGCTCGACGGACGCCGGCTCGGTGTCGCCCTGGATCACGATCAGGCGCTTGAGCATGTTGCGGTACTCGCCCGGCACCTCCTGCCAGGCCGGTTGTCCGGCATGCTCGCCGCAGGGAATCCGGCGGTCTTCCATCTGCGGCGCCAGAAGTACGCCCCAGCGATATTCCGGCATCTTCACATAGTCGAACTTCGCCCACCCCTTGGGATCGACCGACACGGCCGTGCGCAGATAGACAAGCGACTGCTGGAAATTGTCGGGGATCAGGTCGTTCCACCAGTTGATGTAGCCGGGATGCCACTTCTCGAGCGCCTTGAGCACGCGCTTGTCCGAGGACAGGCCGACATTGTTCGGAATCTGGGTGTCGTAATTGACATTGATGAGGTCGAGCATCGCCTTGGTCCTTCTGAGAAATCACACGCGCTGCATGTTGTAGTCGCCACGCACGCCGGTGCCGTAGCGCTGCAGGGCCCCGTCCGGGCCGGTAGCGTTTGGCCTGTTGAATATCCAGTTCTGCCAGGCTGTCAGACGGCCGAAGATCCTGGTTTCCATGGTTTCCGGCCCGGCGAAGCGAAGGTTCGCCTCCATGCCCGTCATGGCGTCCGGGCTGAAGGAAGCGCGCTCCTCCATGAAAATGCGCACCTCGTCTTCCCAGTCGATGTCGTCGAAGGCGAAGGTAACGAGGCCAAGCTTTTCCGCCTTTTCCGCATCAAGGGCTTCCCCGACATGCCCCCTGAGCGCTTCGACGGCCTCCGGGTTGCCGAGGAAGCGGGTCTGCAGTCGGGTCAGGCCGTTGCCCATCGGGTACCTGCCGAAATTGGATTCCGTCAGCGTGACGGCGGCCAGCGGACGGTTGTCGCCCTCGAACTCGCCCTGCATCATATATGAGCGGTCCACCGCCCAGATGAGCTCGGCGAGCACGCCCGCGAAGCACGAGCCGTGCTCGACGATCGCCACGAGGCTGCGCGAGGTCATGTCGACCCGCTTGAGCACCCGTTTCCAATAGGCCAGGATTTCGTTGACCAGCCAGTCGCCACCGTTGTCCAGCAGGAGCTTTTCGTGCGCGAGCACCGCGGCCGGATCGCCCTGGCTGCGGAATACCACGAGACCGAGTTCCATCTCGTTGAGGCGCAAATGGAGGATCGCGTCGTCAAGCTCGCGCGCCAGGCGCAGCAGATAGCTCTGGTCTCCCAGGGCATGCAGCGTCTCGACGCTCGTCGGCGCATCGCCATCCGGACCGGACAATGTGACCGTTGCCCGCCTGCCGGCACGGTCGATCGCGACCTCAACCAGCGAGTAGGTCACCGAGCCGTCGTCACCGAAGGTGCGCGAAAGCGGTCCCAGCTTGATGCCCGTACCCGTCACCTTGCCGGATGCGGCGGCGAACTCCTTCGCCCGCTCCTTGACGATCTCGTCGAATTTAGCGTTGGAAACCACTTCGTCCACCAGGCGCCAGTCCACGGCGCGCTTTCCCTTGACCCCCTCCTCGATCGAGCAGAAGACGTCGGCGAGGTCCCTGCGCACCTTGCGCTTGTCGGTGACGCGGGTCAGACCGCCGGTGCCCGGCAGCACCGCGAGCAGCGGCACTTCCGGCAGCGCCACCGCGGATGTGTTGTCGTCGGTCAGCATGATGTGATTGCAGGCGAGGGCCAGCTCGTAGCCGCCGCCCGCGCAGGCACCCTTGATGGCCGCGATATACTTCTGACGGGAATCGGCTTCAGCAGCCTCGTAGGTGTTGCGGGTCTCGTTGGTGAACTTGCAGAAATTCACCTTGTGCGCGTGGCTTGCCCCGCCGAGCATGCGGATGTTCGCGCCAGCGCAGAAGACCCGGTCCTTACCGGACCGTAGAACCACAACTTTGATTTCCGGATGCTCGAACCGCATCCGCTGAACGAGGTCGGCGAGTTCGATGTCGACCCCGAGATCGTAGGAATTCAGCTTGAGCTGGTACCCCTCGAACAGGCCGGCATTCTCGTCGACGTCCATATAGACGGTTGCGACATCGCCGTCATATTCGGCGCGCCAGTGACGGTATTTGGATGGATCGGTCTGAAAGTCGATGATCTTGCTCATATGCGCTCCCTCGAACAGGCCCTCCATCTTCTGACCGATGCACGATAGTGCCGCAGCAAGCCGAGGTAAAGCCAAATATTGCAATTTTTTGCATATTTTTCGCCATTTTGGCCGCCATGTGGTTTGACCCTCCAGCCAACCAATGCCGGTATATGCATTATATTACATATTTATGAAGCAATTCGCTCACGAAGAGCCATAACGTCGTCATTCGACAAGCCCATCAGGCAGTCGGAACGATGGAGAAATGCCTCAGCCAGAGCCGAGTCGGCCAGAGCCAGGATACGCTCCGCAGCCGCCGGCCGGTCCATCGCGCGCTTCAGGCCGGCATTTGCGAGCTGGATGATCCCACGTAACAGATGGCGTTCAGCGCTTGCCTGCGGAAGGCACATCCAGACCGCCTCCCATAGCTCATGGGCCTCCCAGTAGTAACCGGTCTCGTAAAATTCCAAACCACCACGGAACGCGCGGCTTGCTGCGATGTCGGCGATCGAGCAGCTCTCGGAAAGCCCCTCTTTGTAGACCTCGAACGCGGTTTCGCCCGGCCGCTCGCCACGACCGGGAATGTAGGCAACTGCGGGGTAGGCATCTCCCGCGTGCGTCATCGTCACAGAGCCTGTTCTGCCGCATGTTCAGCGATCGTCGCCAGCATCCGGGGACCGCCCTGAACGGCGCTGCGCTGCATGTGGAACCGCAATCCGCGCAGGCCGCCGAGTTCCTCGCCTCCGCCGGCGCGCCCCGGCCCACCGTGCACGCATTGCGGCATGACGATCGCATGCCCGGTATGCGCCTTGCCGACCTCGCCGTCGACAAGCATGAGGCGCCCGTGCCAGGGACCGAGTTCGGCGACCGCCCGGGCTTGCACTCCGGCATCCTCGGAGAAGAGGCTCAGCGCCAGCGAGCCCTCCGCCTTCGTGGCCAGCACGATTGCCTCTGTGAGGTCGCGATAGGCAAGTACCGTTGCGCAGGGGCCGAAGACTTCGAGTTCGTGCACGGCGCTGCCGGAAGCCGGCTCGGCGCAGCGAAGCAGGGTCGGCGCCACGAAACCGGAACTCTCGGCCACGTCCGGGAGGACTGCTTGGGCGACGACCTTCGTCTCGGCGGAAAGCCGGTCGATGTTGCGCAACGCCTCCTCGCGCTGCGCAACATTGATCAGCGGACCCACGCGCGTGCTTTCGTCCGCGGGGTCGCCGACCCTGAGTACCGAGACCATTGCCGCCAGTGCGCCGGTGAACTCCTGCTCTATCTCCGCCGGCACGAGGATGCGGCGGATGTTGGTGCAAAGCTGGCCCGCCTTGACGGACAGCGCCTTGACCGCTTCGCGCAGCGCGAGATCGAACACCGCTTGCCCAGGCTTGACATCCGGCCCGAGGATCGTCGCATTGACACTGTCTGCCTCGACCGTCAGCCGCGGTGCGGCGGCCATGCCGGCCACCTGGATCCGCAGCACCATCGCCGTCGCGGATGAGCCGGTGAAAGCGACCGAATCCATTGGCCCGAGCGCTTCGACCAGCCCCTCTCCACTGCCGCAGACCAGCGACAAAACCCCATCCGGCACCACGCGGGCGGCCACGACGTCGCGAACCATTGCCTCCGACAGCAGCGCCGTCGCCACCGCCGGCTTTGCCAGGCTCGGCACGCCGGCAAGGGTGGCTTGGGCGACCTTCTCCCACATGCCCCATGATGGAAAATTGAACGCATTGATCTGCACGGACACGCCGGGACGGGTCGCCCAGACGTGGCGCGCGAAGAAGACCGGATCTCGGGCAAGCTGTTCCTGACCTGGTTCGAGGATCCGGGTTGTGTCGCCGAGAAGCTGCCCCAGGCGCGCATAGGTCTTCAGCGTGAAGATGCCGCCGTCGATATCCACCGACGCATCCGCCGCGGTGTTGCCGGAATTCTCCCGTGCAATCGCCCCGTACTCATCACGTCTGGCCTGCAGCGCATCGGCCACGGCCTTCAACAGGGCGCCGCGTTGCGCAAAGGTCATGGCACGCAGGGCCGCGCCCCCTTTTTCCCGCGCATGGTCGAGCGCCCCCCGGATATCGAGACCCGTCGCGTCGGCGCGAGCGATCTCCACCCCGGTTGTGGCATTCACCAGCGGGCGACCAGCGCCGGTGCCCGACTGCCACCTGCCCGCAAGATAGCTTTGGAGCCTCATGCGACCACTACCTCGGCGGCTTCGATCCTGACCAGCCGAGCGGCGAATTCGCGCACCGCCTCGATTGTCCGCTCAGGCTGATCGAATTGCGGCGAATGCCGGCAGTCTTCGAGAAGGACCACGTCCACCGGAGCGTAGCTGCGGTTCTCGATCTCTTCGATCTGGGCGACGGTTCCGTACTGGTCGTGCTCGCCTTGGATCACCAGCACCGGGACGCGCAGGTAATCGATCACATCGGCGACATTCCAGGACACGAAGCCGGGATCGAGCCATGCATCGTTCCACCCGCGGAAGGTCGCCTCGGGATCGCGGTGATGCCTGGCCATGCGCTGCCTGAGATCGGTCGTCGCGAAGGCTTCCTTGGCCTTGGCGATCTCGGCCAGCCCCATGGGTTCGGTGAAGAAATGCGGCGCCATCAGAACCGCCCCGCGTATCCTGAAATCGCCCACGCTACCTGCATGGATCGCGGCGATCGTCGCTCCGTCCGAATGCCCGAGAAGGATGTAGTTCCGGGCGCCGATCGCATCGAGGACAGCGGGAAGCACGTCGATCGCTTCCCGCGTCATATAGTCTGGCGGGCGTGGCAGCTCGGCCGGATCCGACTGGCCGTACCCGGCTCGGGAATAGGCAAACACCGGCAGACCCGTCGCGTCGGCGATCTGGCCCGGAAAGCCGCGCCACAGCGACAGGCAGCCGAGCCCCTCATGCAGCATCACGATGACTGGCGCATCTTCCGCGGATTCGCGCCACCAGGCGGCCCATTCTAAAGATTTTCCCCCGGCGACCAGCCGTCCCGAACTCTCCGTGCGGCTCACCGCCATCAGGCCAACTCCCTTTCACGCAGCTTGAAGCGCTGGATCTTGCCGGTCGCGGTCTTGGGGAGTTGATCGACCAACTCGATCCAGCGCGGATATTTCCACTTGCCGATCTTGTCCTTGACGAACTCCTTGAGTTCGCCGACGACCGCCGGGTCGACCCCGCCCTTGAGAACAATGTAGGCGGCCGGCTTTGTCAGCCCGTCGTCGTCTTCCCTCGCCACCACCGCGGCCTCCAGCACCGCCGGGTGCTCCACAAGCGCCTGTTCGACTTCGAAAGGCGACAGCCAGATGCCGGAAACCTTGAACATGTCGTCGGCGCGACCGCAGTAGACGTAGCGGCCGTCCACGGTCCGTTCATACTTGTCGCCGGTCCGGGTCCAGTATCCGGCAAACGTCCATCTCGATTTGTCGCGGCGGTTCCAGTAGCCGTCCGCGCTGGACGGTCCGCGCACGAGAAGCTCGCCGACCTCGCCGTCGGCCACATCCTCATCGTGCTCATCTACGAGGCGCACCTCGTAGCCGGGAACAGGCGTGCCGGACGTTCCGTAGACGACTTCGCCGGGCCGGTTGGAGAGGAAGATGTGCAGCATCTCCGTGGAACCGACGCCGTCGATGATCTCCGCGTTCCAGATCTTCTGCCAGCGTTCGCCGATCTCGCGCGGCAGCGCCTCGCCGGCGGAGAGGCAGAGCCTCACGCAGTGATCAGGCGCCTCGGCCAGCTTCTCCTGCAGCGCGACAAGCGCGGCATAGAGGGTCGGAACGCCGCAATAGATGGTCGGGCGCTCATGCGCCATGATGGCCAGGACAGCATCGGGCGTCGGGCGTCCACCGTAGAGCACCGTGGTCGCCCCTGCAGCCATAGGAAAGGACATCGCGTTGCCAAGCCCATAGGCGAAGAACATCTTCGCCGCGGAGAAGACCACGTCGTCCTCCCGCACCCCGAGCACCCGCGCCCCGAACGTGTCGGCGGTCGCCTTCAGGCTGGAATGGACGTGGCGCACGCCCTTCGGGGCACCGGTGGATCCGGACGAATAAAGCCAGAACGCCTGTTCGTCTCCGACCGTGTCGACCGCGTCCTCACACGAAGCGTCCCTGACGAAATCGAGATAGCTTTGCGCCCCTTCCGGGGATGCTCCGATCACCACCACCTTGCGCAGGAAACGGCTGCCTTCGATCGCGGGCCTGACCGTCTCCCACAGCGGCGCCGAGACGACCAGCACGGAGGCGCGGGAATCGCTCAATATCGACTGGTAGACCGACGCCGACAGAAGCGTATTGAGAGCAACAGGAACCACGCCGGCCTTGAGCGCGCCCCAGAAAATCACCGGGAACTCGATCTGATCCAGCACCAGCATCGCGAGGCGCTCCTCGCGTCGCACGCCGCTGCGGGAGAGCGCGCCCGCAAACCGCGATGTCTGCTCGGCCAGTTCGCCATAGGTGATCGACCGTTTCGCGCCGTCGGCTTCGCGGAAGGCGACCTTTCCGGCCCGACCCTCGGCGCCATGACGATCAACGAAGTAGATCGCCGCGTTTTCGTTCATCTTTCCCTCCCAGTATCCAGCCTGTCCGACTCTGACGGTCGATGTGGGGCTGTCAGTGGCCGGTGAATTCGATCGCGCCGTTCGGCAGCAGATAGAGCACATAGGCATCGCCGCCCGAGACGGTCGGATGGTGATCCGAACCCGGCCCGTAGACGTACCACCCTTCCGTGAAGGCATCGAAGGTCGGGACGCCTGATATTCCCAACACCGCGCCGATTTCGCCGTTGGGATGGATGTGATGGGGTCCCCGCACATCCTTCATGCGCACCACATCGACGCTGAAATCGCCAGCCGACTGGCCGGGCTTGACGGCCCTGCCGAACTTGATGCCGCCGGCTTCCCGGGACATCAGCCAGCCATTCTCCTCACCCTCTTCGCAGAGTGCCCTGAGTTCCGCGAAGACCGGCGCGTCGACGGGATATGTCCGGTTGAGGAAGCCGGCCAGCGAAGCGTCGAGCGGCCTGCCGGCAATCGTGCCGGCGATTTCGCCGACCAGCTCATTGAAACGCTCTCGCGACATGAAACTCCTCCCGGATCCATAATTCTCCCGACTGTGTGTTATAATGCATAAATCGATGACGCAAGCAACAACGATGGTATGGCAGATGCATTTTTTTGCACATGCCTGCAGGGCAAGCCGCATGCGCTGCCGGAGGCCGCCATCCAGGGGAGCACCAAATTGTGTGGGGTTGCGGACCGTTTCGGCGTTCAGCGCAGAACCGACCGGAAGCACATCCTTCAAAAGTCGACGGTGACGCCGCCGATCCGCAGCAACTCGCTCCGCTCAGGCGCGCGCATGAGCGCATCGTCGAGGAAAGCGCGTCCTTGCGCGTCCAAATGGCCGCGCAAGGACGCTCCAAGGCAAGCGACCGACGCAGCGGCTCAGGCGGCGACCGGTCCCGGCCGCGACCGCCAGAGCAGCAGAAGGACGGCGCCGATATTGAGCAGGTTCCAGGCGATGCCGTTCAGGAAGGCGGCCGCATAGGAGCCGGTCAGGTCGTAGATCCAGCCCGACATCCAGCCGCCCAGCGCCATACCGACCACGGTCGCCATGATCACGATGCCGACGCGCCGGCCAGCCTCCGCGGCCGGCATGTATTCGCGCACGACGATGGCGTAACACGGCACGATGCCGCCCTGCGAAAGACCAAAAAGCAAAGACACGACGTAGAGCGAGGCCAGCCCGTTGAAGGGCAAGTAGAAAAACAGCGACAGACATTGCAGAACGGAACCGACGAGCAGCGTCTTCACGCCGCCGATGCGGTCGGCGACGAAACCGGAAGCGATGCGGCTGACGATGCCCCCCGCCAGCATGATCGCCAGCATCTCCGAGCCGCGCGCCACGCCGAAGCCGAGGTCCATGCAATAGGCGACGATGTGCACCTGCGGCATCGACATGGCCACGCAGCAACCGAGGCCGGCGACGACGAGCAACCATTGCAGCGCTGCCGGCGACAGCGGGATTGAGCGCTTGGGCGCCTGCCCACCGTGAACCCCTCCGTCGGCACCGATCGGCGCCGGACGCCGCAGGAGGAAGACGAGCGGGACCATGCAGACGAGGCAGACGATGCCAATCAGAGCATAGGCGAAACGCCAGCCGCCGGCCTCCATGGTGTAAGACATGGCCACCGGCCAGACGGCGCCTGCCAGATAGTTGCCGGCCGCGGCGACCGACACCGCGAGGCCGCGCCGGCGGTCGAACCAGTGCGATATGTCGGCGATCAGCGGCCCGAAGATCGCGGAAGAACCGACACCGATGAGGAGGCCCTGCGCGACCGAGAACATGAGGATCGAGTTCGCCAGCGACGCCAGCACAAAACCCGCGCCCATCGCCACCGACGCGATCAGGGCCGGGCGCCAGTAGCCCATGCGGTCGATCGCGCGGCCGATGAGCACATTACCGAGAGCGAAGCCGACCATGGTCGCCGTGTAGGGAAGCGACGCGTCGGCGCGATCGACGCCGAACTCCGCCTGCACCGCGGGCAGCACCACGACCACCGCCCACATGCCGACCCCGCCGATCGTGGCGAGCACCAGCGAGACCGCGAGCCGCGTCCAGGCATAGCGGCCGTCGATATCGGCCGCGCCGTGGCGATCCCCGATGTGCTGACTGGCGACCTTCATGTCCATGGCGGGCTTTTCCCTGACTGAGGCCGCGCAGTCTCCGTGGTTCGGCGTCGCCGCGGCAGCGCCACGGGCACGCTTTCATGGCGCCAAGGACAGGGCAGGCCGGAGCCAATCCGCCATCCGGCCTCGCCTCGCAAGCTCAGGGGCGAATGGGACACATTCCCTGGCGCGGCCTCACTCCAGCACGGCTGCAACCACGGCCGCACAGTCGCCTGCGTTCACCAGGCCCGGAAAATGCCTTGCGGCAAGCATGCCTGACATCTTCGCCCGCATTTCACAGGGCTTTGTGCCGGTACGAGCGACGCCATGGATACGGGCGATAACCTGTCCCCGCGCAACCATCTCGCCGAGGTCGGCCATCGGCTCGATCATCCCGTCGTCTTCGGCGAAGGAGAAACAATCGCCCGACGGCATGTCGAGCCAGCGCGTCGGTCGCAGCTCCGGAGCGCCGGCGACGATGCCGGCATGGCAAAGCACATTCAGGACCCCACGCCGCGCGATACGCACCGTTTCGGCCCGTGCGGTGCCGCCGCCGCCGAGTTCGGTCGTGACGAAGACCTTGCCCATCTCTTCGGCCGCGGTGTCGAACATGCCGACGGCATCGATCTCCAGCATCTTCATGGAGAAAGGTGCGGAGAAGGCCGTGACGGCCTCGAAGGCCCGAGCTTCCAGCGCCTTGTCGGCAAGGATGTGCGCGGCGCAAAATGGCACGAAATCGAGTGTCCTGCCGCCCGAATGGAAATCGAGCACGATGTCGGCGCGCGGCAGGAGCTCACGCTGGAAGTAGTCGGCGATCTTTTCCGTGATCGTGCCGTCTGGACGCCCCGGAAAGCAGCGGTTCATATTGCCCTTGTCGATCGGCGAGGTGCGCGTGCCCGCGCGGAAGGCAGGATAGTTCATCGCCGGCACGATAATCACCGTGCCTGACACCTCCATTGCCTCGAGGGTGCGGGCGAGTTCGAACAGTGCCAATGGACCCTCGTATTCGTCACCATGGTTGCCGCCGGTGAGCAGGGCCGTCGGGCCGCTGCCGTTCTTCACCACGGCGATCGGGATCATGACCGAGCCCCAGGCGGACTCGTCGCGGCTATAAGGAAGGCGCAGGAAACCATGCTGCTTGCCATCGTGATCGAAGTCGACCGTCGGCACGACAGGCGAGGGTCGGAATGCGTTGGCCGACATCACAACCTCAGTCCTTGACGAAAAGTTTCCGCGGCACGTTCGCCAGGCATTCGACACCGGTCTCGGTGATCAGGATGCTCTCGGTGATCTCCAGCCCCATCGTCTCCAGCCATAGGCCGGTCATGAAGTGGAAGGTCATGCCGGGCTGCAGCTCGGTGCGGTCGCCGGGGCGCAGGCTCATCGTCCTTTCGCCCCAATCCGGTGGATAGGAGAGCCCGATCGGGTAGCCGGTGCGGTTGTCCTTGACGATCCCGTATTTGCGCAGGACCGCGAAGAAGGCGTTGGCGATGTCCTCGCAGGTGTTGCCGGGCTTCGCCGCCGCCAGCCCCGCTTCCATGCCTTCGAGCGTCGCCTTTTCCGCGTCGAGGAAGGCCTGGGTCGGCTTGCCGAGAAAGACGGTGCGCGACAGCGGGCAGTGATAGCGGTTGTAGCAGCCGGCGATCTCGAAAAAGGTGCCTTCGTCCGCCCGCATCGGCCTGTCGTCCCAGGTCAGATGCGGAGCGGCCGCATCGGCGCCGGATGGCAGCAGCGGCACGATCGCCGGATAGTCGCCGCCGATCCCGTCAACGCCGCGCGTGCCCGCGTCATAGATCTCGGCGACGAGGTCGCATTTGCGCATGCCGACCTCGACCTTGTCGACGATGCGGGCATGCATGGCCTCGACGATCCGCGCAGCCTTGCGCATATAGTCGATTTCTGTCGGGCTCTTTACCGCGCGTTGCCAGTTGACGAGCGCCGTGGCGTCGCTGAAACGGGCATTCGGCAGATGTTTCGTCAGCGACGCGAAGGCGGCGGCCGAAAACCAGTAATTGTCCATCTCCACGCCGATGGCGAGCTTGTCCCAGCCCCGGCCGGCCAGCACCTGCGAGAGGAAATCCATCGGATGGCGCTCGGTCGACTGCACATAGTGGTCGGCGTAACCGACGATGTTGTCATGGCCCAGATAGGCTGTCCGTTTCGCCCCGGCTGCGTCCTGCCCGCGCCCGAACCAGACCGGCTCGCCGATGGGCGGCACGATGACCGCCTGATGGACGTAGAACGACCATCCGTCATAGCCGGTGAGCCAGGCCATGTTCGAGGGGTCGCTGACGACAAGGAGGTCGATGCCTCTCGCTTCCACGGCGCGCCGGGTCTTTGCGAGGCGGTCCGCATATTCTTGCCGCGAGAATTTGAGATCGGGCATGGTCATCTGTCGCTGGGTCCTCGTTTCTTGGGTCGCCTCGGCCGGATGCTTGGGGCTAGTTGTCGAAAGCCGTGCCCGCCGCGGCAGCCCTCGCGCGATCGCGGGCGAGAATGGCGATCGCCGTGTCCTGCACGCCAGTGCCGGTCAGGTCGGCCAGCGTCACCGCATCGGCCGAAGGGCGGCCGGGACGCAGGCCCGCAATCACGTCGCCGAGTTCGGTCACGTCTTCATCGGCTGCCATCAGACCGGCCGCGATGGCATGGTGCAGTTCGCCCAGACGCCGCGTCTGCTTCGCGCTGTCGGCGACATAAGGATCGGCGCGCTTCAGGATCGGCGGAGCGATCTCGTTCTTGTGCTCCGCGTCCGAGCCCATGGCGGTTACGTGCTGCCCGGCCTCGACGCCAGTCAGCAACGGCTCGCTCGAGGGCGTCGTGGTTACAACGATGTCGGCGCCGGCGACTGTCCGTTGCGGATCACGTTCTGCGCGGACGGCAATGCCGAGCCTTTCACTGAGCTTCGCTGCCGCGACTTCAGCCTTGGCAGGATCGCGTGCCCAGATCCTGGCCTCCCGGATGGAGCGGACTAGCATCAGAGCCTCCAGTTGAAGCGTGGCTTGCAGGCCTGCGCCGAGGATCGCGGCGACGGAGGAGTCCTCGCGCGACAGATGTTTGGCCGCCACCGCTCCTGCCGCCGCCGTGCGCACATCCGTGAGGTAGCCATTGTCGAGCAGCAGCGCCTCCACCAGACCGGTCCTGGCGGACAGGAGCATCATCATGCCGTTGCCGCTGGGCAGGCCGAGTTTCGGATTGTCGAAGAAGCCGGAGCTGACCTTAACGGCGAGGCCGTCGAGCCCGGGTACATAAGCGGTCTTCACGTCGACTTCGCCATGATGCTCGGGGATGTCCAGCCTGAGGATCGGCGGCATGACGACCGGCAGCGTTGCCAACGCCCGGAACGCGTTCTCCACGCAGGCAACGGCGTCGAGATCGAGCCTTACGATCCTGCGCAACTCGGCTTCGGTGAGCACGGTCATCCGGTTCATTTGGTCGTCCCTTCGACAGGCTGGGCGCAGACGATGGCCCGATGCCGCACCATGTCGATGTTGCGGCCGGACAGGAGCAGCACGGTCGGACCAACCGGCCGCACTTTCCCGGAAAGCAGGGCGCCGATGGCGACCGCGCCCGCACCCTCGACCACCTCGCGCTCCTGGCCGTAGGCATGAAGGATGCCGGCCGCGATCTCTTCCTCGGACAACAGCACCACGTCGTCGAGGAGGTCGCGGCACATCGAGAAAGTCAGGCGGTTGTCGAGGCCGATGCCTCCGCCGAGTGAATCGGCCAGCGTAGGCACCTCCTCGACCGATACCGGCCGACCCGCATCGAGGCTCGCCTTCATGGCGGCCCCGCGTGCCATGGAGACGCCGACTACTTTGATCTCCGGCTTCGTCGCCTTCACCGCCGCCGCAATGCCGGCCGCCAGACCGCCACCGGACAACGGCACCAGGATCGTGCCGGCATCGGGAACATCCTCCAGCATCTCCAGCCCGAGCGTGCCCTGGCCGGCGATGACACCAGGATGATCGAAGGGCGGCACCATGGTGAGCCCTTCCTCCGCGACAAGGCGGTCGACCTCTTCCTGGGCATCGTCCTGGCTGTTTCCGACGATGAGAACCTCCGCGCCGAGCCGCCTGATTTCTTCGAGCTTGTTGGCCGGCACCAGGCGCGACATGCAGATCACCGCGCGCAGCCCTTCGAGCTTCGCCGCATGCGCCAGCGCCCGACCGTGATTGCCGGTCGAGGCGGCAACGACGCCACGCGCCTTCTCCGCCAGCTTCAGCATTGCCACCGCATTGGAGGCGCCGCGCAGCTTGAAGCTCCCTGTCGTCTGCCGGTGTTCCAGCTTCAGGTGGACAGGCACACCCATCGCATCGGAGAGCGAGCGCGACAGGACCATCTGCGTCGGCACGATCCTGCCGACGATGCGATCACGCGCAGCATTGACATCGGGAAGGGAGACGGAGCCCACGGCGGTTCTCACTCGGCTGCCAACTGCATCGTCATCAACCGGCCGAATTCCGGCCGCGGCTTCTCGTCGCCGCAAAGCCGCAGGCAGTTCCACGCGGTTGCCTGGTTGCTCGTCACGACCGGTCGGCCAATCGCCAGTTCGATCGCCGGCGCTGCAAGGGCGGCCCGCAGAGCCGTGCAGGAGATGAACAGAGCCTGGGCATCGGGTGCCGTCGCCGCCTGCGCGAGGGCGAGGAGGGACGCGGGCGGGATTCGGGCCATCTCACGGTCGTCGTCGAATCCCAGACAGGTGAAGCTCGCAATCTCGAAGCCGCGACCTGCAAAATAGTCGGCCATCGGCCGGCTGGTCTCGACCGTATAGGGCGTGAGGATGCTGATCCGCTTCGCCCCGAAAGCCTTCAGCCCTCGCATCGCGGCCAAGGGCGGCGTCACCACGATCGAGGCAGGTTTGGCCTCCTTGACCACCGCCTCGATTTCGGCGTCGCCGATGACGACGGAAGCCGAGGTGCAGGAGTAGCAGATCGCATCCAGCGTTTCGCCCGGCAGGATGAGGCGGGCGCCTTCCGTAAGCGCCGGCTGCATCCGCCGCAGATTCTCCGGCGTCGTCGGATTCGCGTAGAAGATGCGGGCGACATAGACGCCGATGCGCTCGCTCGCCACCATGCGGCGGAAGTCGGGTTCGGTCGTATGATCGGTGGCAAGGACGATCAGGCCCACCCTTTTCTCGAGCGGACGCGCTTCCAGCGCCGGCTTTTGGGGGCTGAGGCGAATGTCGATATCCATGGCGCTCAATACTCGATCTTTCCGTAGCGCCGCTCGAGCCAGCGCAGCAGGACGACGGAAGACAGGCTGATGACGAGGAAGAAGACACCGACCAGGGTCATCGGTTCGATGTAGCGATAATAGCTGTTGGCAACGCTCTTGGCCTGGTTCATCAGTTCCAGCACGGTGATCGCCGAGAGCAGGGGAGTTTCCTTGAACATGGCGATGAAATAGTTGGCCAGCGCCGGAATCATCGGCGGGATCGCCTGCGGCAGGATGATCCTCGTCCAGGTCTGGGCAGCGCTGAGATTGCACGCCTTGGCCGCCTCCCACTGGCCGCGCGGCACATTGTCTATCCCGGCGCGATAGACCTCGGCGACATATGTCCCATAATGCAGGCCTAGCCCTATCACCCCGGCCGCCAGGGGCGGCAGCAGGACGCCGAAATCGGGCAGCACATAGAAGATGAAGTAGAGCTGCACGAGCAGCGGCGTGCCGCGGATGAATTCGGCGAAGAAGCCGACGCCCCGCGACACCAGCCGGTTCGGCGAGCGGCGGGCCAGAGCGATCGCCAGGCCGATGGCGGCCGCGAGCACCGCGCCGAGCAACGTCGCCAGGATGGTGATCTTCACGCCCTCGATCAGGGTCGGGAGGATCTGCCGGACGAAATCCCAGTCCCATTCCATGGTCAGGCCCTCACGCCGTCGAGGCCGCGGGCCATTCGGCGCTCGAGCCACCGCATGGCCTGCGAGATGGCCAGCGACATGATGAAGTACAGCACCAGGATCGTGGCAAAGGGCACCAGCGTGTTTCCGGTCTGGGCGCGCACGATCTGCGCCTGAAAGGTCATGTCCGCGAGCGAGATCAGCGAAACGACCGAGGTCGCCTTGAGCAGCTCGATGGCGTTGTTGCCGAAGGTCGGCAGCATGACCAGCAAGGCCTGCGGCAGGATGACGTGGCGCATCGATTGCCAGCGTCCCAGATTGAGCGCCACGCAGGCCTCATATTGTTCCTTGCCGATCGACTGGACGGCGCCGCGCACCACCTCGGCGCCATAGGCCCCGACATTCAGCCCTAGCGCCAACACGCCGGCCTGCAATGGCGTCAGGCTGAACCCGGCAAAAGGCAAGACGAAATAGGCCCAGAACAGCTGGACGAAGATCGAAGTGCCGCGGAAGAATTCAATATAGGCGGTCGCGAGCGCCCGCACCGCGAAGAAACGCGACAGTCGTCCAAGGCCCGCAAGGAAGGCCACGACCAGGGCCAGCGCCGAGCCCATGACCGTCAGTTGGATGGTCACGAGCGCGCCGTCGACGATCAGACCGAGATAGCCGGACCATTGGGTCATGCGGTAGCCGTACTCCGTGAAGTCTATGCCGAGGAGGACCCAGCCGGGCGCCCTCCCCCGCTCGACGGAAAGTGCCGAGCGAAGCAAGACAAGGCCGGTGAGCCGTCGCCCTTCGTTTTCGCCCGGCCCCTTCTGAGGCGGGAGGACTTCGCGCTCAGCTCACTTCGCCGCGCAGAGCTTTTCGCGCGTGGTCGACATGGCCGCCGCCGCCGAAAAGCCGTAGGGTTCGATGATCTTGGCGAACTCGCCGGAGTCCTTCATCTTGGCAAGCTCGACGTCGTAGGCGTCACGAAGCGCTTCATCGCCCTTTTTGAAGGCGGCTCCGTCGCAATAGACCGGCGCGCCGACGACCGGGGCAACCACTTCGAGGCCGGGGTCATTTGCCTTCTCGACGAGATCGTTGATCGAAAGCACCGGCAGCGAATAGACATCGATGCGCCCGTCCTGGACCATTTTCAGGCCGCTCTGGCCGTCAGGAACGACGATCACCCGGTCGCGCGGAACACCGGCCTCGAGGGCCAGCTTCTCTTCGGTGCCCCCGCCCGGTGCGCCGATCGTGCCGGTCGGATCCTTGGCGATGTCGGCATAGCTCTTGAACCCCTTCGGATTGCCTTTCTTCAGGAGAAAAGCCTCCGCGTCGCACAGCACCGGCTCCGAATAGGCGACGGCCGCACAGCGTTCCGGCTTCATGAAGAGCCCCGCCGTGACGACGTCATGGCGGCCGGCCTGCAGGCCCGGAATCATCGCGCCATATTCGGAGATCGAGGCCACGATCTCCGGCACGCCGAGGCGCTTGAAGATCTCCCGCGCCACATCGGGAGCCGCGCCCGAGACCTTGCCGTCGGCGGCGACGGCGGTGAAGGGCGGCTCGTTGGCTATGGCGACACGGGCGAAACCTTGCGCCTTCAATTCTTCCAGCTTGTCGCCGTCGGCCGAGCTCGGCCCCGACGCCAGCAATATTCCGGCGACCGCCGCCGCTCCTGCCCCGCCGGCCAGAATTCCGAAAATCTTCCTCATTGTTCCCAAACTCCTGTGGTTCTTCCGGTTATGTTGGCGGCGACACCGCCGCGGCATGGCGGTCAGACGCGATGTCCGGCCGCGATGATCTTTCGCAGGAAGGCCTGCGTTCGCTCCTGCGTGGGATGGCGGAATATCTCGTCGGGCTTGCCTTCCTCGACGATGCGACCGCGATCGAAGAACAGAACCCGGTCCGCGAAATCGTGAGCGAATCCCATTTCGTGGGTGACGAGCAGCATGGTCATGTCGGTCTCGGCGGCGAGCCTGCGCATGACGGTGAGCACTTCCTCCACGAGTTCGGGGTCGAGCGCCGAGGTCACCTCGTCGAAGAGCATGATTTCGGGCGACAAGGCGAGAGCCCGGGCGATGGCGACGCGCTGCTTCTGCCCTCCCGAAAGCTGCGCCGGCATGGCCTTGGCCTTGTCGGCCAGCCCGACCATGTCGAGAAGTTCCATTGCCCGCTTCTCGGCCGCCGGGCGCGCGATGCCCTTGGTCAGCATCGGCGCCAGGGTGACATTGTCGAGCACGCATTTGTGGGGAAAAAGATTGAACAGCTGGAAGACCATGCCGATCTTCCGGCGCATCCTGGTCAGATGGCGCTCGTCGGCGGGCACCAGCCGTCCCTCGCGCTCCATGTGATAGAGCTGCTCGCCCCCGATGCGGATATGGCCGCCGTCGATCCGCTCCAGCGTCATCAGAATGCGCAGGATCGTCGTCTTGCCCGAGCCCGACGGTCCGATCAGTGCCAGCTTTTCGCCCGGCATGACCTTCATCGACAGTCCGTCCAGCACCTTGAATGCGCCGAAGCTCTTGGTGATGCCGTCAATGTCGATGATGGGTGTGGACATGCCTGTCTCCGCGCTGGAGAGCCGATGCCCTTGACGATGGGGAAGTCTTCAAATCATGTCAATTGATAAAATAATATCATGACAATAATTCCTGATCGGTGACACTTTGCGCGAATCGATCGTTCAGATCGCCAGCAGCAGCGGCTCCGGATCCCCTTGCAAAAGCTTGGCGACGGTGCCGAGGCCGGCCCGCAGTTCACCCTCGGTGGTCGATCCGAGCGAGATGCGCACGGCCGGCTGCCAGGGCGCGTCTGAGGTTCGGAACGACAGGCCGGGCGCGATCGCGACCCCCTGCAGCCGCGCCTGGGCGACAAAACCCTCCTCGGTGCGATCACCGGGCAGCGGCAGCCAGACATGCAACCCGCTTCGATGCGCATTATATGTCATGCCCTGCAGCACATCGTCGGCGATGTCGTGACGGCGGGCGAGTGCTGCGCGTTGCCAGCGGACCAGTTCCATCGCGGTCCCGTCAGCCACCCAGCGCGTTGCGATCTCGGCGACCATCGGTGTCGCCATCCAGTTCGACACGAGATGGCGATTGGCGACGGCGGCCACATAGCGGTCCGGCGCGGCGAGATAGCCGATGCGCAGCCCCGGCACGGTGACCTTGGTGAAGCTCGTCACATAGAGCGTACGTTCGGGCGCATAGGCGGCCAGCGGCGGCGCCCGGCTCTCGACCAGCGGCCCGAGCACGTCGTTTTCGATGATCGCGACGTCGTGCTTGCGCGCCACCGCGACGATCGCTTCGCGCCGCCCGGCACTCATCAGCGTCGCCGTGGGATTGATGACCGAGGGCTGGACGAAGACCGCACGGATGCCGGACCGGGCGCACGCCTCGTCGAGCGCTTCGGGAACCAGCCCGTCGCGATCGATCGGAAGTCCTTCGAGATTGAAGCCGAGATAGGTTGCGAGCGGCACCAGCGTGTGGTGCCCGATCGCCTCGGTCGCGACCGTCGAACCCGGCGGCGCCACGCTCATCAATGCCACCGTCATGCCGGCCGTAGCGCCGTTGGTCAGGCTGACATTCTGGGGAGACACGGTCAGGCCGCATTCCTTCAGCCATTCGACGGCCACGGCTCGATGGCGCGGGAAGACGACGTTCGGCCGGAACGACAAGGCCGAGCTCGACGGCAGTGTTTCCGACAGCCAGGCCAAGGCCTCCTTGAGGCGCTGATGATGCATCGGCTCGCAGACCGGCTTCAGGATGGACAGGTCGATCACCTCGCCCGGTCGCTCCGGCAGGTAGGGAGGTTCGGGCTCGGCGCGCCTGGCCTGGACGAAGCTGCCGCGGCCGATCTCGCCGGAAACGAGGCCGCGGCGGATCAGTTCCTCATAGGCGCGGCTCACCGTCTGGACCGACAGCGCAAGGTCCTCCGCAAGTCGCCGATGCGTCGGCAGCCTCGTGCCGTTCGGCAAGCGCCCGTCATGGATCGCGCGCGCGAACTGATCGGCGAGCGAGAGATATGCCGGGCGGCGGATCAGGGCTGGGTCGGGGCGCCACAATGTCATGATCCATATGAGATCGAAATCAGTGCAATTGACAATCGAAATCTTGCCGCGTCATGTGGATCGCACGGCAATCACGGAACGGAATCATGACCGGCGTCAGGCTGGACCCGATCGACCTGAAGATCCTCGACGCGATCCAGCGCGACGGACGCATCACCAAGCTCGCTCTGGCCGAGAAGGTCGGTCTCTCGCCGACGCCCTGCTGGATGCGGCTGAGGAAACTCGAAAAGGCCGGCATCGTCGCCGGCTATCACGCCAGGATCGCAATGCGCCATGTGGCTCCGGTGACGACCGTTCTGATGGAAGTGACGCTCGGCAACCACCGCCAGGCGGATTTCGACCGCTTCGAAAAGGCCGTGCGCGACATTCCTGACATCGTCGCCTGCTGGGCGGTTGGCGGCGGCGTCGACTACATCCTCAAGGTCATGACCCGTGACATCGACGCCTATCAGCGGCTCGTCGATCGGCTGCTTGAGCGCGAGATCGGCATCGACCGCTATTTCACCTACATCGTCACCAAGGCGGTGAAGGAGAATGTCGTGCTGCCGGTGGCGGCGCTGACTGATGCGGAGGGCTCGAAATAGGTATTGCTCCACCGAGATTGGGGCTCTTTGCGTTTTTGGGGGCCGACATTCGGTGCGTCCTTCGAGGCTCGCTGCGCTCGCACCTCAGGATGAGGGACGTAGTGCCGCCGTCCTCGGACTGAGGTGCGGAGTGCCAGCCTCACCCATCCCGGGTGTTGGCGTACCAGCCTCGCTCGTGCTGGGTGGGAAGCGCCAACCTCGCTTATCCTGGGTGTGTAGCGCCAGCCTCCCTCATCCTGAGGTGCGAGCGCAGCGAGCCTCGAAGGGCGCACCAAAGAAGGCCCAAGCCTACCCGTCCAGAGATACCAGGCGCGGGGCTGTCGCAGGCGGGACATCCCGGAAAGACGATCTCTCTCCTCCCCGACCCTAAATCAGCCAATCTCTCCATCGCAGCCACGCCAAACAGCCACCCTTTCCGGCCGCCGCCGCGTAGTCTCGTTCCGAAGCCGAACGGGAGGCCCCTTTCGATGTCCGCGCATTTCGCCCGCATGCACCGTCATGACGCTCTCGACCGGCTGGCCGACCGCCGGCTGCTGCGCGAACTCGCTTATGTCGACGGCCAATGGACGGCCGGCGCGGCCGGACGGGGCTTCGAGGTGCGCGATCCGGCCGGCGGCGAGTTGGTCGGCTGGGTGGCAGGATTGGACACCGCCGAGACCGGCGCCGCGATCGATGCGGCCGCGCGCGCCTTCCCGGCCTGGCGCAGCATGGCCGCGCAGGACCGCGCGCGCATCCTGCGCGACTGGTTCGAACTGATCATGTCCGCGCGGGACGACCTGGCTTTGTTGATGACGCTGGAGCAGGGGAAGCCGCTCAGGGAGGCGCTGGGCGAGATCGATTACGCCGCCTCCTTCGTGGAATGGTATGCCGAGGAAGGAAAGCGGGCGAACGCCGAAGGCGTCACCAGCCATCTCGCCCATGCCGAGATGATCGTGCGCCGCGAGCCATTGGGCGTCGTCGGTCTCGTCACACCGTGGAACTTCCCTTCGGCGATGCTGACCCGCAAGGCCGCCGCCGCACTTGCCGCCGGCTGCACGGTGGTCGCGCATCCCTCGTCCGAGACGCCGCTTTCCGCCCTCGCGCTCGCCGAGCTCGGCGGACGCGCCGGCCTGCCCGCCGGTGTCTTCAACGTCGTGACCGGCGAGGCCGAGACGATCGTCGGCCGCCTGTGCGACGACGCGCGGGTGCGGGCGATGAGCTTCACCGGTTCCACCGCCATCGGCCGGCTGATCGCGGGACGATGCGCGCCGACCATGAAACGCCTGGTCATGGAGCTCGGCGGCCATGCCCCGCTGATCGTGTTCGCCGACAGCGACCCCGCCAAGGCAATCAGCATCGCACTCGACGCGAAATTCGCGACATCAGGCCAGGATTGTCTGGCGGCCAACCGCATCTATGTCGAGCGCCCGGCCTATGAGGAATTCTGCCGGCACTTCGCCGCGGCCATAGCGGAGCTGAACACGGCGCCGGGCCTCGACGAGCGCGCTGATATCGGCCCGCTGATGCATGAGCGCGCCATTGCCAAGGTCGAGCAGCAGGTGGCCGATGCGCTGGCACGAGGCGCACGCCTGCTCGCAGGCGGCCGACGCCATGCGGCCGGGCCCCTGTTCTTCGAACCGACGCTGCTCGCCGACGTGCCCGACGACGCGCTGATCATGCGCGAAGAGACCTTCGGGCCCGTCGCCGCAGTGGTTCCCTTCGACGACGAAGCCGAAGTGGTGGCGCGCGCCAACGACACCGAATACGGCCTCGTGGCCTATGTCGTGACGGAGAACGGCGCCCGCCAGTTGCGCATGGGCCGCGCCCTCGACTACGGCATGGTCGCGATCAACCGGGTGAAGATCACGGGCGCGCCGATCCCCTTCGGGGGCGTCAAGCAGTCCGGCCTCGGCCGCGAAGGGTCGCGCCATGGGCTGGAGGCCTTCACCGAGCTCAAATATCTCTGCCTCGACGCTGCTTGAGAGCGACTCTTGCGATGCGTCTTTCCCTGGCATACCCCTCATCCGACCTCGCTTCGCGAGGCCACCTTCTCCCACAAGGGGAGAAGGCTGGAGCCTGGCTTCAGCGGTTCTGCAAATCATCGACGTCGACAACTAGCGGAAGCATCGCTGCAGCCTTCCCTTCTCCCCTTGTGGGAGAAGGTGGCCTCGCGAAGCGAGGTCGGATGAGCAACCATGATTCAGGCGCTGGCATTTTGAGGGTTCCACGGCGTTCCTCTGGCGAGGACAGCGTTGGCCATGTGGACCAGCTTTCTGGCGCAAGCGACGATCGCCTGTTTGTAGGTCTTGCCCGCGTCGACCAGACGTTTCCTGAAGGCCACGAGGATCGGGTTCCAGTGGTTGGCGGCCGAGAAGGCCGCCATGTAGACGGCCTTGCGCAGCCGCCGGCGTCCACCCGCGATGCGGCGCTGTCCGGCATGGGTTCCACTGTCGTGGTCGAAGGGGGCCACGCCGACGAGCGCCGCCGCCTCGGCTCGGCTCAAGCGGCCGAGTTCGGGCATGCGCACGACGAAGACCAGGGCGGTGATCTCGCCCAGGCCGGGGATGCTCAGCAGCAGGGCGAACCGCTTGGCCAGATCGGCATGGGCCTTCACCTTTGCAATGAGCTTGGCGAGCTCCTTGGACTTGCGCTTGCTCAACCGCCGGATCTCGGCCTCGAGGTAGCGCCGATGCGCCGGATCGCTGAAGCGGTCACGCCGGGTCTCGTGCCGGGCAATGTCGTCGGTGAGGGCGTCGATCAGCGTCATGTGCTCCTGAAAGGCCGCCAGCCGCGGATCGGCCGCCGCGCCGCCGCTGCCCAGCGCCGCCGTGGCGGCGAGGATCAGATCGGCATCGATCGCATCATTCTTGGCACGGCGACCGCGAAAGATGCGATAGCCGTGGACCTGACGCGGATCGAAGACCTTGACCGCGAAGCCCACCGCTTCGAGCGCCGCTCTGACGGCGGCTTCGTAGTTGCCGCTCGCCTCCATGCCGACCCGTTCGACCCCGGCCGCCGTCAGCCGCGCCGCCAGCCGGCGGTGGCCGGCGGCGTCGTTGGTCTCCACAAAACGCTGCCCGTCGAAAACGGCAACGTCGAGCGTGGCCTTGGAGACATCCACACCGGCGCATTTCATGCTAGTATCGTTCATCTTCGTCGACCCAACCTTGCGTTAATGCGAACCAGGGTGTTCAAGCAACCATCCGGGTCCGATGAAGAAAGTCGACTGCGATCACGCTCATCCTCAGCCAGCAACGGCTCAGGGGTTTCCGATCCGACAATCGACCGGCTCTGCAGGGGTGGCCACCCCTGCAGAGCCAACTCCTCATCCATAGCAGGATTTCCTCATACAAGGGGTCTTTGCGTTCCTGCCCTCATAACATCACATCGGAGTGTCTGACATGCTCGACCACTCGAACGAACTCGCCGCCTGGGACCGGGATCATTTCTTCCATCCTTCGACCCATATGGGCATGCATGCGCGGGGCGAGACGCCGAACCGGGTGATCGCCGGTGGCGAGGGCGTCTACATCACCGACACGTCGGGGCGCACGAGCCTCGATGCCTTTGCCGGCCTTTACTGCGTGAATGTCGGTTACGGCCGCAAGAAGATCGCCGATGCGATCGCCGAGCAGGCCGGCCGGCTCGCCTACTACCACGCCTATGTCGGGCACGGCACGGAAGCCTCGATCCGACTTTCCAAGATGATCGTCGACCGCGCCCCCGAAACCATGAGTAGGGTCTATTTCGGCCTGTCGGGTTCGGACGCCAACGAGACCAACATCAAGCTGATCTGGTACGCCAACAATGTGCTCGGTCGCCCCAAGAAGAAGAAGCTGATCTCGCGCTGGCGCGGCTATCATGGTTCCGGCGTGATGACGGGCTCGCTCACCGGCCTGGAGCTCTTCCACAACGCCTTCGACCTGCCGCGCGCGCCGGTGCTCCACACAGAAGCGCCGTACTATTTCCGCCGTGCCGATCGCTCCATGAGCGAGGGGCAGTTCTCGCAGCATTGCGCCGACAAGCTGGAGGAACTGATCCTGGCCGAGGGACCGGACACGGTCGCCGCCTTCATCGGCGAGCCGGTCCTCGGCACCGGCGGCATCGTTCCGCCACCGGCCGGCTATTGGCAGAAGATCCAGGCGGTGCTCAACAAATACGACGTCATGCTCGTCGCCGACGAGGTCGTGACCGGCTTCGGACGGCTCGGCAGCATGTTCGGATCGGACCACTACGGCATGGAGCCCGACCTCATCACCATCGCCAAGGGTCTGACCTCGGCCTATGCACCGTTGTCGGGCGTGATCGTCTCGGAGAAGCTTTGGCAGAAGCTCGTCGAGGGATCCGACCGGCTGGGTTCGTTCGGCCACGGCTGGACCTACTCGGCGCATCCGATCTGCGCGGCCGCCGGCATCGCCAATCTGGAGCTGATCGACGAACTCGACCTGGTGCGGAACGCCGGCGAGACCGGCGCCTATCTTCGTGCCGGCCTGGCTTCCGCGCTTGCCGACCACAAATATGTCGGCGACATCCGCGGCGAAGGCATGCTGGCGGCCGTCGAATTCGTCGCCGACAAGGACGACCGCGTGTTCTTCGATGCAGCAAGGAAGGTCGGACCGCAGGTGGCGGCAGCTCTCGCCGAGCGCGGCGTTATCGGGCGTGCCATGCCGCAAGGCGACATACTCGGCTTTGCCCCGCCGCTCTGCCTGACACGCGATGAAGCCGACATCGTCGTGGCGAAGACCGTGGAGGCGGTGAAAACCGTCCTGGGGTGAGCGAGTAGCGAGTAGCGAGTAGCGAGTAGCGAGTAGCGAGTAGGCTAATCCAGCCGCCGCTGGCGGCAATCCCTCATTTCCCCTATTCGCTACTGGCTATTCGCTATTCGCTATTCGTTACTCGCTCCCTGGCAGCAGGCCCTACTGAGCCTTCCCCTCGCCTGACGGCGCGTCGGGGCCCTTCAGCTGAACGTCGTTGATACTGACCGAGCCATCGGCCTTCCGGACGACCTTCCAGCGCAGGCTGCCATCGGGCTGAGGCTTGGCGAAGCCCTTGGCGATGAGAGCCATCGGAAGATATTGCGAAAGCTCCGGCGCCTGTTTGGAGGCGGCCTGGAGATTCTCGAACATCTTGTCGAAACCGGCGACGTCGACCGTCACGTCGGCATTCGGCTCCGTCCCCACGAAGGTGACTTCGCCGGCAAGCGAGACCTGCGTATCCCGGTTCTTCATGGAACTCGGCGCGATCACCAGCTTGGGCGGCCTGGCCAGGAAATCCGCGGCGATCTCCGCGCCGACCTCGTCGGGCACCACCGCGTCCCGATTGAGGTCGAAACTATCGATCACCTTTTTTGCCATATCCTGGAAATCGAAACCGACACCGTCGAGATTGAGGTCGACATCGGTCGGCAGCAGCGTGGCGCTCCACTCCGGCAGCGCCGGTCGGGATGGCCAGGCTGGCCAATCCGATCTTGTAGGAAACGGTCGCGTTCTGGACGACGCCATCCATGCCGAAGCCGAACGACACCGTCTTGGCGCCGAAGTTTCCGACCGGTGTCGTCACATCGAGATCGCCGAACCGGTAGGTTCCGTCGAGCCTGTTCCACATCGGCAACGCCGTCAGCAGCAGCCTCTTCAATTCCGCCTGATTGGCCTTCAGCTTGGCCTCGTCGGAATTGGCGACGCCGAAGGCGACGAGGTCGAGAAGCTGGCTTGTGCGATAGCCCTTGCCGGTGCCTTCGAGGGTAAGGCTTGCGGCCTTGAGCGTGACGGGCATCGTGGCGCCGCCGGCCTCGGCCGCAACCTGCATGTTCTGAACGAAATCGGCAACGGACTGGTTGAAGCTGATGTCGACGCCGCCGCCTTGCGCCGCGACCCCCGTGGATCGGAACGTGCCGGCGCCCGTGGTCGACTGCATGTCGCCTGCGGCATCGCGCGAGGCCACGGCCATGCCCGCATGCGAGCCCGACGCGGTCGGGAAGGCTGCCAGCGCGGGATCGTAGACGCCCGCGAACCTCCCGTCGGAGACCGTCCACTTCATGGATTGGCGGCCGTTCGGACCTTCCGTCTCGAGCGCCCCGTCGGGTATCGTATCGCCGACCACGTCCCATTTGCCGTCGGAGAGCGGCTTCACCAGAACTGAAAAGGGAGAAATGTCGAACTTGACCTTGGCTTTCGCCGGGAGCATCGCTGCGAGAGGCTCGATATCGAAGCTCAAGCGATAGGCGCCGGCTTCCGGCGCGACCGCGAGGATCTTCCGGTCGAAGGCGTCCTTTCCGACATAACGCGAAAGACTGTCGGTGAGACGCGCCGCACCATCCGCATCGACGGTCTGGGCGAGCGCCGGCGTGGCGAGCACGAAGCAGGAAACGATCGGCAACAGGAGACGCAAGCAACCCTCCAAACCTTCGAGCGGGAATATAGACTAGTAGACAATTGCGGAGGTGCCGGCAAGTCGCATCTACAACTTTTGCGTGTACAATTCACCCGAAGCTCGCGCAGACGGCTTGGCATCCCCGCCTTGCCATGTCATCTTCCACCCGGTGCCCTGGGTAGCATTTCCGGAACGGTCCGGCGAGGAGGATGTTTTGGCGCCCTCGACCGTGGGCGGAAAGTCCCCGACCCGGGACGAAGCCTGTCCCGGGCGATGTGCGACGGCGGCGAGCGTCCTGACCGGCATCGCCTCGTGCACGGTTCAGTTCCTTACGCCAGCGTTAGCCGGCTGAATGCCGGCCGCATGAGGAGTGCATACGACCAGAGGACTGCAATCAACGGAGGAAGCACAGCATGAAATTCACCAGGCGTGGTGTCATTCAGACCGCAGCCGGACTGGCTGCCGGTGCCATCGGCAGCCGTTTCGGCAATCGGCCGGCTTTCGCCCAGGAGCTCAAATACGAGCCGGAAGAGGGCGCGACATTGCGCCTTCTCCGCTGGTCGCCCTTCGTCAAGGGCGACGAAGACCAGTGGCTGGCCAACACCAAGCGCTTCACCGAAGC
Source organism: Mesorhizobium sp. L-8-3 (assembly GCF_016756615.1). GTDB lineage: Bacteria > Pseudomonadota > Alphaproteobacteria > Rhizobiales > Rhizobiaceae. The sequence continues at coordinate 159,029 of NZ_AP023262.1, forward strand.
GACCGGCGTCGAGGTCCGGGTCGACAAGGAGAGCTGGGAGGATATCCGGCCCAAGGCTGCGGTGGCGGCCAATGTCGGCTCGGGGCCCGATCTGATGCTCGTCTGGTTCGACGACCCCCACCAATATCCTGACAAGCTGCTCGACGTGACCGAGCTCGGCGACTATCTCGGCGGCAAATTTGGCGGCTGGTACGACGGGCCCAAGGACTATGCGACGCGGGAAGGCCGCATGGTCGGCCTGCCGCTGGCGACGATCGGCAACGCCATCGTCTATCGCGAAAGCTGGGTGAAGGAAGCAGGCTTCTCCGAGTTCCCCAAGGACACGGCCGGGTTCCTTGAGCTGTGCAAGGCGTTGCAGAAGAACGGCCATCCCGCCGGCTTCACCCATGGCCACGGCGTCGGCGACGGCAACAACTACGCCCATTGGCTGCTTTGGAGCCATGGCGGCAGGATGGTCGACGAGAGCGGCAAGGTGGTGATCAACAGCCCCGAGACGATGGCGGCCGTCAACTACGCGATGGAGCTCTACAAGACCTTCATCCCCGGAACCGAGAGCTGGCTCGACGTCAACAACAATCGCGCCTTCCTGGCCGGCGAACTGTCCGTCATCGCCAACGGCATTTCCGCCTACTACTCGGCCAAGATGAATCCGGACAAGGATCCGAAGCTCGCCGAGATCGCCAAGGACATCCGTACCACCAACCTGCCGATCGGCCCCATCGGCAAGTCCGTCGAACTCTATCAGGTCACCACGGCGGTCATCTTCAAATACACGAAGTACCCGAATGCGGCGCAGGCCTATCTGCAGTTCATGTTCGAGCAGCCGCAGATGTCGGAATGGATCACATCCTCGGCCGGATATTGCTGCCAGACGCTGAAGGGCTTCGCCGACAATCCGGTCTGGAGCGCCGATCCCAACAACGCGCCCTATGCCAAGGCATCCGAAACACTGCGGCCCAACGGCTATGCCGGACCGCTGGGCTATGCATCGGCGGCGACCATGGCCGACTATGTCCTGGTCGACATGTTCGCCAAGGCGGTGACCGGCCAGGCTACGCCGCAGGAGGCAATCGAGGAGGCCGAGAAACGGGCCAATCGCTACTACCGGGTCTGACCGCATCGCGGGCGGCGTCCTGCTGCGGCGCCGCCCGACGCCTGCCACATCGGCCCGAGAGTCGTACCTGATTACCGGAAAGCACGATTGGCAGTTTGGGCGGAATGGGCGAGCGGCGCTCCAGGCGAAACGGGATGGTTCGATGGTCTCCACCTCCTCGGAATTGAGCGAAGCCCAGCCGCGCGGTTCGGCGCTGTCGCGCATGACCAACAGCCATAACTGGCTGGGCCTCGGCTTCATGGTGCCGGCGGCCGTGCTGCTGCTCCTGTTCCTGACCTATCCGCTTGGGCTCGGCGTCTGGCTCGGCTTCACGGACGAGCGTATCGGTCGGCCCGGCATCTATGTGGGCCTGGAGAACTACGAGCTGTTGTGGGACGACAGCGTCTTCTGGCTCTCCGTCTTCAACACGCTGCTCTACACCATCGTTGCGTCCGTCCTGAAGTTCGGACTGGGGCTCTGGCTCGCTTTGATCCTCAACCAGCGCCTGCCGTTAAAATCGTTCTTCCGCGCTGTCGTGCTGCTGCCCTGGGTGGTGCCGACGGTGCTGTCGGCCATCGCCTTCTGGTGGATCTACGACGCGCAATTCTCGATCATCTCCTGGGCGCTCCAGGAACTCGGCCTGATCGACGGCCGCATCAATTTTCTCGGCGACCCCGAAAATGCCCGTGCTTCGGTGATCGCCGCCAATGTCTGGCGCGGCATCCCCTTCGTGGCTATCACCCTGCTTGCCGGTCTGCAGACGATTTCGCCCTCTCTCTACGAGGCAGCGACGCTGGACGGGGCGAACCGGTGGCAGCTGTTCAGGCACGTCACCCTGCCGCTGCTGACCCCCATCATCGCCATCGTCATGACATTCTCGGTGCTGTTCACCTTCACCGATTTCCAGCTGATCTATGTGCTGACGCGCGGCGGTCCGGTGAACGCGACGCATCTGATGGCAACCCTGTCCTTCCAGCGCGGCATCTCCGGCGGCCAGCTCGGCGAGGGGGCGGCGATTGCGGTGGCGATGATCCCGTTTCTGCTCGCGGCCATCCTGTTCAGCTATTTCGGGCTGCAAAGACGGCGATGGCAGCAGGGAGGGAGGGATTGATGCAACCATCGGCATTTCTCCTTCCGTCGAAGGAGAAGTAGGCGTTTCCCGTGGCCAAAATACCCGGTCCAGCGCGCAAGGACTTCGAATGACCACCTCAAGCACGACCAAAGGCGACGAAGGCGGCATGGGCTATCTGCAGAGCCTGCCGCGGCGCGTGGTGACGATCTATGTCCCGCTCGCGGTCTTCATGTTCGTGCTGCTCTTTCCCTTCTACTGGATGACCATCACGGCGCTGAAGCCCAATGACGAGATGACCGACTACAGCAGCTACAGCCCGTTGTGGGTGGTCCGCCCGACGCTGCAGCACATACGCTACCTGCTGTTCGAGACCTCCTACCCCGGCTGGCTGATCAATACGATCATCATATCGGTCGCCGCCACCTTCATCTCCCTGGTCGCCTCGGTGCTCGCGGCCTACGCGATCGAGCGTCTCCGCTTCACCGGGTCACGGTCGATCGGACTGGCGATCTTCCTGGCTTATCTGGTGCCGCCCTCGATCCTGTTCATCCCGCTGGCCGTGATGGTGTTCAATCTCGGACTCTACGACACGCGCTTTGCCCTGATCCTGACCTATCCGACATTCCTGATCCCCTTCTGCACCTGGCTGCTGATGGGCTATTTCCGCTCGATCCCCTTCGAGCTCGAGGAATGCGCTCTCATCGACGGCGCCACGCGCTGGCAGATCCTGACGCGGATCGTACTTCCGCTCTCCGTGCCGGGCCTGATCTCGGCCGGCATCTTCGCCTTCACGCTTTCCTGGAACGAGTTCATCTACGCGCTGACCTTCATCCAGTCCTCGGAGAACAAGACCGTTCCGGTCGGCGTGCTGACCGAACTCGTGCGTTCGGATGTCTATGAGTGGGGCGCGCTGATGGCCGGAGCCCTCATCGGATCGCTGCCGGTGGTCATCCTTTATTCCTTCTTCGTGGAGTACTACGTGTCGTCCCTGACAGGGGCCGTGAAGGAGTGAGACCGCTTCAATAGGCGCCAAATTCCGCGCACCCGCCGACCTTCTCCTGCTTGGCTCGGTCGCGTCGGAGGCTGTCCGGCGGGTGGAAAAGGCCTGTCCCGTCGAACTGTCCGTTCAGCATCGCGCACTTCTTCAGCGCGTTTCCAGGACCGATATTGACGCCAGGAAGAAATCCGGAGGAAAGCCATGCAACTGACCGGCATCCATCATCTGACGGCGATCACCGCCAATGCGCGCGAGAACCTTCGCTTCTATACCGAGGTACTCGGCCTGCGCCTGGTCAAGAAGACCGTCAACCAGGACGACACCAGCGCCTACCACCTCTTCTACGCCGACCGCCAGGCGACGCCGGGCACCGACCTCACCTTCTTCGACTGGCCCGTGGGCCGCGAAGGACGCGGCACCCACAGCATCGCGCGCACCGGCCTCAGGGTTGCCGGCGCCGGTACGCTCGCCTGGTGGAAAGCGCGCTTCACTGAACTGGGCGTGACTGCCGGCGACATCGCCGAGATCGACGGCCGCGCTTCGCTCGACTTCGAGGATGGCGAAGGGCAGCGTTTCCGTCTCATCGACGACGGCGGCCCCGCCCCCGCGCATCCCTGGGAAAGGAGCCCGGTGCCGGCGCGGCACCAGATCAAGGGGCTGGGGCCGGTCGTGCTCAGCGTGCCGGATCTCACCAACACGGCCCTCATGCTCGTGCATGTGATGAACATGGCGGAACAGCGGAGCTATGTCTCTCCCGACGGCATCGGCGAGGTCCATGTCTTCTCCATGGGCCAAGGCGGTCCCGCCGCCGAACTTCATGTCGCGGTCCAGCCGGACCTGCCGGTTGCCCGGCAAGGCGCCGGAGGCGTCCATCACGTCGCCTTCCGCACACCCGACGTCGAGGCGATGCACAAATGGACGGAACGCCTGCAGGAGTTCCGCCTTCCCTCCAGCGGCGAGGTCGAGCGCTACTATTTCCGCTCGCTCTATTTCCGCGAGCCCAACGGCATCCTGTTCGAGATCGCGACCGACGGCCCGGGCTTCACCGCCGACGAGCCTCTGGAGACGCTCGGCGAAAGCCTTGCCTTGCCGCCCTTCCTCGAGCCGAAGCGCGCCCAGATCGAGGCCAATCTGAAGCCGTTGAAATGAAGCCTCGCCTTTCTCCTCCCTTGAGGGGAATATGGCTGCAAAGCAGCCAGAGGGGGTTCGTGCGGCAGTGCTCGACCTAAGGACAGCACGCCGCACTGGGCAGGAAGGACCCACCCGATCTCGAGAGTAGGCCGCCCTCAGCTACCGCAGTCCGCTCATGAGCCCGTCCGTCGCGCCGCTCACGGCAGCGTGGTAGTCGGCAGCGATGCGAGCGCACAGCTCACCGACGCCAGGCACGTCGTCGATCGCCCCCACGCCCTGGCCCGCCGCCCAGATGTCCTTCCAGGCCTTGGCGTCCGTGGTGCCGAAATTGTAGCTCGACGGCGGCGTCAGGTCGTCCGGATCGCGGCCGGCGGCTTCTATGCTCGGGCGCAGGAAATTGCCCGGCACGCCGCTGATCGCGGGCGTATAGACAATGTCGGCAGCCTTGGCGTCGACGATCATCTGTTTCTGGCGCTGCACGGCCAGGCTCTCCCTGGTCGCCATGAAACGCGTGCCGACATAAGCGAGGTCGGCGCCCATCATCCGCGCGGCGGCGATCTGGGCGCCGGTCGACATCGCCCCACCCAGGAGCAGCGTGCCGTCGAAGATGCTCCTGATCTCGTGCAGCGCGGCGAAAGGGCTGATCATCCCGGCATGGCCGCCGGCCCCGAAACTCACCGCGATCAGGCCGTCGACGCCGGCTTCGACCGCCTTTTCCGCATGTTTCAGGTTCGTCACATCGTGGAAGACAAGCCCGCCATAGGCATGGACGTCGCGGATCAGGTCGCGGTTGAGGCCGAGCGAGGTGACGACCAGCGGCACCTTGCGCTCGATGGTGATGGCGAGATCGGCTTCCAGGCGCGGATTGCTGCCATGCACGACGAGGTTCACCCCATGGGGTGCCGCATCGGCGCCGAGACGCCCCGATATCTCGTCCAGCCAGTCGCCGTATCCGGCGCTCGTGCGCTGGTTGAGCGCCGGAAAGGTGCCCACGACGCCGGCCTTGCACGCTTCCACGACGAGGTCCGGCCCGGAGATAAGGAACATCGGGGCCGACACGACGGGCAGGCTGAGGCGCCCGGCCCAGGCAGCAGGCAGCGGCATCGCGGCAAGACTCCTTTTTTGGCTTTCGCGCCAACGGGCGCGGCGCGCGGTCGCGCGCTCCAACGGTCGGAAAGTCGACCGTTGGTTTGTGTCGAGGAAGGGTCCGCCGGCGCATTGCCGGCGGGCTGCTCGTCAGTACTGGGTAAAGTCCTGCAGCGTCTTGAACGTCTTGTCCTTGGCATCGAGCTGGTAGATCTTCAGCGCCGTTCCGGACAGCTGCTTCTCGTTGTCGAAGCTGATCGGCGCGCTTACGCCCTGGGTGTCGAAATCCTTGAGGCCGCGGAGCCGTTCGATCGTGCACTCGCGCGTCAGTTCCTGGCCGCAGCGCTTCATCGCCTCGGCCAGCGAATGCAGGCCGACATAGGTGACGTAGGTATAGCGGTTGATGGCGGCGACCTCTTCGGGCGTGGCATATTTCTTGGCCTTCTCCATGAAGGCGTCGATGGCCGGGCCGTCGAGCGCGACATAATCGGCGACCAGATAGTCGTAGCCGGCGGGTGCCGAGAGATTGACCGAGGGCGGCATGTCCTCGCTCCACACGCCGGCGACCTGGAGGTCCAGGCCGAGCTTGCGCGCTTCGCCGAGGATGTTGGCCGCGCCCGCAATGATGCCGCCATTGGCCAGCACATTGACGCCCGCCTGCTTCATCTGGGCCATCTCGGCCGCGTAGTTCGCCGTGCCCTTCTTGAAGCGGACGCGGAGCGCGTCCTTGACGCCGAATTCCTTCACCGCCCTTTCGTAGCCCTGCTCGATCGCGCCGCCGAAATCGTCGTCCTGGCGGATCAGGCCGTAGACGGGGTTCTCCACCTTCATGTTGTCGTGGATATATTTCAGTTGCCCGTAGAAGGCATCGGAATAGGACGCGCCGATGGTGAAGACCGACGGACGGACCGGTTCGTAGACCAGTTCGTTGGGCGCGGTGGTCACAACCGTCGGCAGGTTGTGCTCCTCGATCAGCGGCATCATGGCCAGCACATTGGCCGTGCCGGAGGTGCCATTCAGCGCGAAGATGCCGTCGACCTCGATGAGCTTGGTCAGCGCCTGGAAGGAGCGGGCCGGAACATAGCCGTCGTCCTCGGTGACGACCGTGATCTTGCGGCCGTTGACGCCGCCGTTCTCGTTGATCTCACCGGCGGCAATCTTGGAGCCGACCGAAACCGCCTTGCCGATGAAGGAGGCGGGACCGGTCATGATGTTGACGTCGCCGATCTTGATCTCGGTGTCGGTGATGCCCGGGTCGGCTGCGTAGGCGGCTGTCGACGCCAGCAGTGCGGCGGCAAATGCGATAAGTCCGTTTCTCATTCCGTTTCCTCCTATGATGCCCGCCTCGCCGGTCTGTTGCCGGCTAATAGGCGAGCGGCCAGTTGCTCCAGTATTTGCGGATGTCGCGCCACAATCCGATCAGCCCTTCGGGCTTGAGGCGCAGGAAGGCGACGATGACGATGCCGTAGGCGATGCCGCGGATCTCGTAGACATAGGTCGTGTAGAGGGTCGAATTCGGGTCGGCGAAGGCTTCGAAGAACAGCCGGATCGCCTCCGGCAGGAAGGACAGGAAGATCGCGCCCAGGACCGCGCCGGCGATCGACCCGAGCCCGCCCAGGATGATGATGGCGAGCGCCTCGATGGACAGGATCAGGGCGAACACGTCGATATTGACGAAGCGGATCTGCAGCGAGATCAGCGCGCCGGCAATGCCGACGATGAAGGAGCTGATCGCGAAGGCGAGCAGCTTGTAGCGGACGAGGTCGACGCCCATCACCCGCGCCGCTATGTCGTGGTCGCGGATCGCCATCCAGGCACGGCCGATGCGCGTGCGCTGTATGTTGAGCGCCGCGAGGATGACGAGCACGGTGATGCCGAGCGTCAGGAAATAGAGCGCCTTGCCGCGCTGCAGGTCGACGCCGAGGACCTTCGCGCCGGAGACGAAGACGCCGTTCGGACCGTGCGTCACGCCTTCGGCATAAAGGATGATGTGATTGATGATGAAGGAGAAGGCGAGCGTGGTGATGGCGAGGTAGAGCCCCTTGAGCCGCAGCGACGGCACGCCGACGAAGACGCTGATCAGCGCCGCCATCAGGCCCGCTGCTGGGATCGACAGCCAGACCGGCCAGCCGTAATCCATCATCAGGATGGCGTTGGTATAGGCGCCGACGGCGAGAAAGCCGGCCTGGCCGAGCGAAATCAGCCCGGTGGTGCCGGTCAGCATGTTGAGCCCGACGGCGCCGATGATGGCGATCAGCGCCGAAACCATCAGCGTGACCTGGTAGTTGCCGAGCAGGAACGGCGCGACGATCGCGGCGGCCAGAAGCAGGCCGGTCCACGTCCAGACAGCCCTGCTGTCGCTGAGCGCGACGAGTTGACCCATCGTTTCCTTGTAGTGTCCCGTGCGCATGGTCAGACCCGCTCGATTTCCTTGCTGCCGAACAGGCCGTAGGGACGGACCATCAGCACGATGACGATGACGATGAAGCCCGAGATCTCGCGCAGGCCCTGGCCGATATAGCCCTGGAAGAGGTTCTCGATGACGCCTATGACGAGACCCGCGGCGGCGGAGCCGATGACGGAGTCCATGCCGCCCAGGATGACCGCCGGAAAGGACTTCATGCCCTGGAACCAGAGATCCGGCGCCAGCTTGAAGTTGGCTGCGAAGAGCACGCCGGCGACCGAGGCGATCGCGGCGGAGAACATCCACGCCACGGCATGGATGCGGCTGACGCTGATGCCGACGAGCAGTGCCGCCGTCTCGTTGGCCGCCACGGCGCGCATGGCGATGCCCATGCGGCTAAAGCGCAGGAACGCCCAGCCGACCACGGTCATCACGGCGAGCGCGGCGATCAGGTAGAGCTGCGCCGGGTAGAACGGGGCGGAGCCGATATAGACGACATCGGTCGAAATGCCGGCCGTGAAGTTGAACGGGTCGGGACCCCAGATCATGATGGTGACCCCGCGCAGGATCACCGCCAGACCGACTGTCACCATGACGATGGCGAAGATCGGCTCGCCGAGCATGGGACGGATGAAGATGCGCTCGAGAACCAGGCCGAGCAGCATCGAAATCGGGATTGTGAGGAGCATCAGCGGCACGAAGGAAAGGCCGAAGGTCGTCGACAGGGCATAGGCGATGTAGGCTGTCAGCATCACCAGTTCGCCCTGGGCGAAGTTGACCACGCCTGTCGACTTGTAGATCAGCGCGAAGCCCATCGCGATGAGACCGTAGGCGGCTCCGGAGACGAGGCCGGTCGAGACGAGAAGGACGAGGAAGTCCATCAGGCGGCGCTCCCGTAGATCATTGCGATCTCCTCGCGGAATTTTTCCTCGATGATCCTGCGGCGCACCTTCATGGTGGCGGTCAGCTCGCCGTCGTCATGGTCGAGTTCCTTGGCGAGGATGACGAATTTGCGGACGTTCTCGACTCGGGCGAAACGGTCGTTGACGCGCCGGACCTCGCCGCCGACCAGATCCCTGACCTTTTCGTGCTGGGCGAGCGAACGATAGGTCGTGTACTGGATGTCCTGCTGCTGCGCCCACTTGCCGGTGGTCTCGAGGTCGATCTGGATCAGGGCCGCGAGGAAGTTGCGGCCGTCGCCGAGCAGGATCGCCTCCCTGATATAGGGCGAATCCTTCAGCGCGTTTTCGATCAGCGACGGGGTGATGTTCTTGCCGCCCGAGGTGATCAGTATGTCCTTCTTGCGATCGAGCACGTGGACTTCGCCGCCGTCCTCGACCTCGACGATATCGCCCGTATGCAGCCAGCCGTCGGAGAAGGCGCGTTCGGTCGCGGGCTCGTCGAACAGATAGCCCTTGAACACGCTGCGTCCGCGCAGCATGAGTTCCCCGTCGGGCGCCAGCTTCTGCTCCATCCCGTCGATCAGGCTGCCCGAGCGGCCGAGCGTCGTGGCCCCGGGGCGCTGCGTGTGCGAGACGCCGGCGCTCTCCGTCATGCCGTAGATCTGGTAGACCGGCACCCCGAGGATCCAGAAGAACAGCAGGACTTCGGGCGACACGGTCGCGCCCCCGCAGAACCCCGCGCGCACACGGTTGATCCCCAGGAAATGCTGCAGGCTGCGGAAGCAGACCAGCCACAGGAGCGCGAACATGAGCCGGTCGGAAAGACCCGCGAGCCGGCCGCCATTGGCAAGGCGGCGTTCGGCGACGGGACGGCCGAGGCCGACGCACTTCTCGAACACCCATCGCTGGAAGGGCGTCGTGTCCTTGACCCGATAGAGGATGCTCTGCTGCATCTTTTCCCAGATGCGCGGGACGCCGAGGAACCCCTTGGGCGCGATCTCTCGCAGGTTGACGACGACCGTATCCACCGACTCGGCGAAGCTGACTGTGCAGCCCGTCACCAGTTGCATGACAGTGGAGAAGCTGCGCTCCGCGACATGACAGAGCGGCAGGTAGCAGAGAACGGAATAGCTGTCGCTGTCGAGGCCGTGGATCGAGACGACCTGGCCGGCGGAATGCAGCATGTTGCGATGGGTCAGCATCGCACCCTTCGGCATGCCGGTGGTCCCCGAAGTGTAGACGATGATGGCGACGTCGTCGGGTTTGCCGCCGGCGATCGCGGCGTCGATCACCTTGCCGAATTCGGCTTCCTTCGCCTCGCCGAGTTCCATCACCCCGGCGAAGGACATCAGCCCCTCCTCCGCATAGTGGCGCATGCCCTTCATGTCGACGCAGATGATGGTCCCGAGGTCAGGCAGCCCTTCGTCGTTGCGGCGGGCGTCGAGAACCTTGTCGGTCTGTTCCTGATCGCCGCAGACGACGATCCGGGCACGCGAATGGCGCACGATATATTGCAGCTCGGGCCAGGGATTGGTCGGATAGATGCCCAGGCAGGCGCCACCGACCATCTGCGCGGCAAGATCGGCATAGAGCCATTCCGGGCTGTCGTCGCTTGCCACCGCAAGCCGGTCGCCCGGACGGAAGCCCAGAGCATAGAGCCCGATCGCCAGACGGCGGGCCATGTCGAAATAGCCCTTCCAATCGGTGCGCAGCCACAGGCCGCGCTCCTTGACCCTCAGCGCCAGTGCGCTCCCCTGGGCTTCGGCCCGATGCCTGAGCACCTGCGGCATCGTCATCAAGGACAGGTTCTCCACCGTCATGCCGCCCGCCTCGTTCCGAGATAGGCGTCGACGACGGCGGGGTTGGCGGCCACTTCCGCCGGCCTGCCCTCTGCGATCTTGCGGCCGTGATTGACGACGCAGACATGGTCGGAGATGTCCATGACGATGCCCATGTCGTGCTCGACCATGAACACCGTCATGCCGAGTTCCTCCTTCAGGTCGAGGATGAAGCGGGCAATGTCCTCGCGTTCCTCCTGGTTCATGCCCGACACCATCTCGTCGAGGAGCAGCAGCTTCGGCGAGACGGCCAAAGCGCGACCGAGCTCGACGCGCTTCTGCTGGCCGTAGGACAGCGTGCCGACGACATGGTCGCGGATATCCTCGATCTCGAGGAAGTCGATGATCTCTTCGACGCGCTCGCGCGCCCGGATCTCCTCGCGGCGCGCCCGCCCCCAGAAGATGGCTGCCGAGAGCGGGTCGGCCTTGAGATGGGTATGCATTCCGACCAGCAGGTTGTTCACCACCGTCTCGTGCTTGAACACGGCGAGGTTCTGGAAGGTGCGCGCAATGCCGAGTCCCGCGAGCGCATAGGTCGGCAGCCTGGTGAGATCCTGGCCTTCGAACAGGATGCGGCCCGAGGAGGGGCGGAACACGGCGCTGATCAGGTTGAAGACCGTCGTCTTTCCCGCGCCGTTCGGCCCGATCAGGCTGTAGATCTGCCCGCGCTCAACACTGAGGCTGACCTCGTTCACGGCAGTCAGCCCGCCGAACCTTTTGCTGACGTGGTCGAGTTCGAGAAGCACGCTCACGACAGCCACCTCTTGCGACGCTTGTAGTGCTTGACGTCGCGCATGCTCTTGCGCTCGCCGCCGGAGAAGCCGAGATAGAATTCCTGGACGTCGTCATTGGCGCGCAGCTTCTCGGCGGCCCCGTCGAGCACGATGCGGCCGTTCTCGATGATGTATCCGTAGGACACGACCTGCAGCGCGAGCTGCGCGTTCTGCTCGACCAGCAGCACGGTCAGCCCGTCGTCGCGGTTGAGCGCGATGATGGCGTCGAAGATGCCGTCCACGATCTGCGGCGCAAGGCCGAGCGACGGCTCGTCGAGCATGAGCATTCTCGGCCGCCCCATCAGCGCGCGGCCGATGGCGACCATCTGCTGCTCGCCGCCGGAGAGGTAGCCCGCGATCTGCGACCTGCGCTCCTTCACGCGCGGGAACAGCGCATAGACCCGGTCGAGCCCTTCCTGGCTTTCGGCGCGTGAACGGGTAAAGCCGCCCATCAGCAGGTTTTCTTCCACGGTGAGCGTGCCGAACAACGCCCTGCCCTCGGGGACCTGGAGCAGGCCGCGCCGCACGATGGCGCGCGGCGACTGTCCCGAGATCACGTCGCCCTCCAGATTGATGGCGCCGCTGACGATCTCGCCGTCCTCCTGGTAGAGCACGCCGGAAATGGCTTTCAGGATGGTCGATTTGCCGGCGCCGTTCGAGCCGAGCAGCGCGACCATGGCGCCTGCTGGGACATCGAGCGATACGTCCCGCACCGCCTCGATCGCCCTGTCGTAGAGAACCTGGACGTTCTTCAGAGACAGCACGGCGACACTTCCGACATCGATTGATGAACGCAACTTATCAACGTCATCGACGTGGGCTGCTCCGACTCATGGGCGCTCGACTTCGCGACGCAGACCGTCATCGACCCGAAGCTTCGCTTCGGCCCACAGACCGCAATTTCCAACGATTTTCCTCCCGATCGTCGCTTCGTTCTTCCCGCCCAGCCATCGCATCCAAAGAGGCTTGCGTCATGACGGAGAATGATGAATTATCTTCATTAACAGTCACGGAAGGTTTTTTGTCAACGGGAAAAATGGCGTAGCCGGCGCTGACGCCAGTGGAGGATCGCTTCGTGGAAAAATCGGAATTCTCAGGCGCGCCGGTATCGCTCGACTGGCCCGCGCCTCAGGTCGCGCGGCTCACGCTCGATCGCGGAACGGAATTCAACACGTTGACCTTCGCCATGCTGCGCGGGCTCGACGAAGCGCTCGACAAGGCGCAAGCCGAAGGGGCGCGGGTCGTCATCGTGATCGGCAGCGGTAAGGCCTTCTGTTGCGGCGCCGAGGTCAGCTATTTCACCGATCCGGCATCGGGTCTCGCCGACAATCCGCTCGCCATCCGCGAGCGCTACGTCAGGCAGATCATCCGCACCTTCCGCAAGCTGCGCGACATGCCTTTCGTCACCATCGCCGCGATCAACGGCTTCGCCTTGGGCGGCGGCTGCGAGATGGCACTTTCCTGCGATTTCCGGCTGATCGCGTCCAATGCCCGCATCGGCCTTACCGAAGCGCGGCTCGGCGCCGTACCCGGGGCCGGCGGCGTACAGATGCTGTCGGCGGTGGTCGGACGGGCAAAGGCACTCGAGATCATCCTGCTCGCCGACCAATGGTCGGCCGAGGAGGCTCTTTCCGCCGGGCTTGTCCATTCCGTGCATCAGCGGGAGGCGCTCGACGACGCCGCGCTGGCGCTGGCGCGGCGACTGCTTCTGTGCAGCCCGATCTCGATCGCCGAATCGAAGCGGGCCATCAACCGCTGCGAAACATCAAGTGCGGACGAAGCGGACGAGATCGCGCTCGACGCCGTCGCCGCCGCGGCGAGCGGCACTGATTGGCCGGAAGGCATGCGGGCCTTCCGGGAGCGGCGGCCGCCCCGCTTCGCCGAACATGGTATCGGCCGACAGGGAAGCGGCAACAGATGAGCCCGGCCGCCCGCCGTCCCGTCTCGCGCCTGTCGCGCGAGAGGCGTGTCGCCGACATCATGAAGGCGGCGCGCGACGTGTTCAAGGAGAAGGGCTATGAGGAAGCCCTGATCTCGGAGATCGCAGAACGCGCCCAAGTCGTCGAAGGCAGCATCTATCGCTATTTCGAGAACAAGCGCGATCTTCTCGTGAAGGTGATCGAGGACTGGTACGAGACCATGCTCTCCGATTACGACCAGCAGCTTTCCGGCATCAGCGGCACGCGCAACCGCCTGCGTTTCATGATCTGGCGGCATCTGGCGACGGTCCATGAGGACCCCGCGCTTTGTCACCTGATGTTCCAGTACCTGCGCGTCGGCCCCGACTACAGCTCCACTGGCGTCTACGACCTCAACCGCAAATATACGCGGCGAACGCTCGATATCGTGCGCGAGGGCATCGCTTCGGGCGAATTCCGTCCGGACATACCGCTGCGCCTGGTGCGCGACATGATCTATGGCTGCGTCGAGCACCGCACCTGGGCCTATCTTCGCGGCGAAGGGGATTTCGACATGAACCGCACCGCCGACGCCATCGTCGACCTTGTGCTTGCGGGGCTGCAAAAGACGGCCGGCCCGGCTATCGTCGCGCCCGAGCTGGCCGACCGGCTGGAACGCGTCGCCGAACGGCTCGAAGGGTTCGAAGCTCTCCAACCGCCGCGGGCATCGCCTCGCGGCGCCCGCAGCGCCAAGCCGGCACGACGGGGAGGAACCGCCTGATGACATCGTCGGGTCCAGGAACAGACACAACGCGGGCGGGACAACTGACCGTCTACGGCCTCTTTGCCGCTCAGGCTCGCCGCGATCCGGAAGCGATAGCCATAGAACACGGAGTACTCAAGCGTAGCTATGGCGAGCTCGAACAGCGCGTGCTGAGGCTCTCCGCGGCATTGCGCACACGGGGCGTCTCCCATGGCGACCGCATCGCGCTGCTGTCCGAGAACCGGCACGAATATGTCGAGATCGAACTCGCCGCGGCCTGCCTCGGCGCGATCGTCGCCTGCCAGAATTGGCGCCTCGCGCCGGCCGAGATCCAGCATTGCATCGATCTGGTGTCGCCTGTCATCGTCATCGTGTCGGAGCGCCACCAGGCACTTTCTGACAAGCTCGACGTGCGCGGCCGGCCGACCTTGCTCATCGAGCGCGACCATGAGGCGCTGATCGCCGGGACGGCACCCCTGCCGACCCTGCCGCAGGTCGATCCCGAGGACGGGCTGGTCATCCTCTACACCAGCGGTACGACGGGCCTGCCCAAAGGCGCGCTGATCAGCCACCGGGCCGAGATCGCGCGCATGACGGTGCTGCGCATGGACATGCGGGCGACCGAAGAGGACGGCTTCGTCGCCTGGGCGCCGATGTTCCACATGGGTTCGACCGACCAGGTGCTCGGAGCGCTGATGTCGGGCGCCACCGTCTTCGTGGTCGACGGCTTCGACGCCGAGGCGATCGTTTCGATCATGGAACGCAGCCTGCTCGGCTGGATGTTGTTGATGCCGGGATCGATCGAGCCTGTGGTCGAGCTGATGAAATCGTCCGGGCGCAAGGCAAGGGGCATACGCGCCATCGGCGCCATGGCGGATCTGGTACCCAAGAAACTCATCGCCGAGCTCTCGGGCCTCACGAATGCGCCCTATCTCAACAGTTTCGGATCCACCGAAACCGGCCTGCCGCCGGCATCCTCCGTCCTGATTCCTCCCGGCACCCTTCCCGCCAGCCTGTCCAAGCGCAAGAGCTCGCTGTGCGACCTCAGGCTGGTCGACCCTGACGGCGACGACGTCGCCGACGGCGAACCCGGAGAGGCGGCGGTGCGCGGGCCGACCGTGTTCAGCGGCTACTGGAATGCCGAGGAGACCAATGCTCGCGACTTCCGCGACGGCTGGTTCCGCATGGGCGACCTCTTCCGGCGCAACCCGGACGGCAGCTACGATTTCGTCGACCGTGCGAAGTACATGATCAAATCCGGCGGCGAGAACATCTATCCGGCCGAGATCGAAAGGGTGCTGCTCGCCGATCCCAGGGTCAGCGACGCCATCGTGGTGCGCAAGCACGACGACAGATGGGGCGAAGTTCCCGTCGCCTTCGTCGCACGCAAGGACGAAACGCTCTCGACTGCGGAGATCGAGACGCTCTGCCGCTCCTCGCTCGCCGGCTACAAGCGTCCGAAGGAGGTGCATTTCATCGGCTTCGACGATTTTCCGCGCAGCACGACCGGCAAGATCCTGCGCCATGAGATGGAGCAACGCCTCAAGGCCGAGCAGCCAGCCGGATCAAAGGCGCGATGATGGATCAGCCGGTAGCACATGACGACGCCCGGCTCGTCGGCCAGGGCTGGTCGCGCATCCGCCCGAGCCGTTTCACGACTTTGATCGGCCCGATCTGGACGATCACGGTCAATGGACGCCAGCGATACGCCTTCATCGTCGAGGACAAGCACGACAACACCACCGATCGGGCCCATGGCGGCATGATCATGGCCTTCTGCGACGAGGCCCTTGGCCTCCATGCGCATGGCTTGAAGCCCGCTGACAGGTTGTTCACCGTCGGCTTCGAATGCCAGTTCGTGAACGGCGCCAAGATGGGCGACCTGGTCGAGATCGAGCCCGAGATCGTGAATGGCGGCCGGTCGCTGGTTTTCATGCGTGGAACCTGCAAGGCGGGTGAACGCGTGATTGCCACATGTTCCGGCATATGGAAAAGAGCGGGTGCCGCCCGAGGGGAACGAACCGCGCAGGATGGGAATGGAGGATGATGGACAAGCAGGACGCAACACTCGCGCCGACCAGGTTCATCGATTCGGGCTCTCCCGATGTCATCGCTTTCGCGCGTGAGCACGCTGGCGGAGGTTCCGGCCGGGACCGCGCGATCCGGCTTTATTATGCGGTCCGCGACGGCGTCCGTTACGACATGACGACCTTCGGGCTCGATCCGGCACAGTTCGTGGCGTCGAACTGCCTGAAGGCGCCGTCGGCCTTCTGCGTGCCGAAGGCGATCGCGCTGGCCGCCGTGGCGCGCGCCGCGGGCATCCCGGCCCGGATCGGTTTCGCCAATGTCCGCAACCATCTGACCTCGCCGCGCATCAGCGCCATGATGGATACGGACCTGTTCCTCTGGCACGCCTACACGTCGCTTCTCATCGACGGCAAATGGGTCAAGGCGACGCCGGCCTTCGACATCGCGCTCTGCACCCGCCACAAGGTCAAGCCGCTCGACTTCGACGGCAGCGAGGATTCCATCCTCCACCCTTTCGACGAGGCCGGCCGCAAGCATATGGAATATGTCGATTTTCTCGGCGACTATGACGACCTGCCGTTGGAGGCCTTCGCCGCCGAGATGCGCGCGCATTACCCGGTCATGCTTGAGACGCTGGAGCGCGAAAGGGCGGCGCGGCAACAGGACAACCAGCAAAGCGCCTGAGAGGGCGCGGACATCCAACGGATCCAAGGAGACGACATGACGGAAAGCGTGGTGATCCTCGCGGGCGCGAGGACGGCGATCGGAACATTCGGCGGCGCCCTGGCCGGCCAGGAGCCGGCGAAGCTCGGGGCGGCTGTCGCGACCGAAGCGATGAAGCGTGCGGGGGTCGACAAGGCCGATGTCGGCCATGTCGTCTATGGCAATGTCATCCCGACCGGACCGCGCGACGCCTATCTCGCCCGTGTCGCGGCGATCGAGGCCGGCATCCCGCAGGAAGTGCCGGCGATGACACTCAACCGGCTGTGCGGCAGCGGGGTGCAGGCGATCGTTTCGGCCGCCCAGAACATCATGCTGGGAGACGCAGAGATCGCCCTCGCCGGCGGCGCCGAGGTGATGAGCCGCGCCCCCCATTATCTGCAGAGCGGCCGGTTCGGCCAGAAGATGGGCGACGCGGTCATGGCGGATGGGCTGACCGGCGTGCTCACCGACCCCTTCGGCAACGGCATCATGGGCATCACGGCAGAGAACGTCGCCGCACGCTGGTCGATCTCCCGCGAGGACCAGGATGCCTTCGCCGCGGAGAGCCAGCGCCGCACGGCTGCGGCTGCAGCCGCCGGCCATTTCGCCGACCAGATCCTGCCGCTCGAAGTGACGGCCGGCCGCAAGACCATCCAGTTCGACACCGACGAGCATCCCAAGCCGGACACGACGGCAGAGAGCCTTGCCGGGCTGAAGCCTGTGTTCCGCAAGGACGGCTCGGTAACCGCCGGCAATTCGTCGGGCATCAATGACGGCGCCGCGGCCATTGTGCTGACCTCGGAAGCGCGTGCGGCGAAGGCCTCCCTCACGCCCCTGGCGCGCATCGTCGGCTACGCCCATGCCGGCGTGGAACCCGGCGTCATGGGTATCGGGCCTGTGCCGGCGGTGAGAGCCCTGCTCGCCCGGACGGGCCTGCAGACCGACGACTTCGACGTGATCGAATCGAACGAAGCCTTTGCCGCCCAGGCGCTCGCCGTGTCGCGCGAACTCGGCCTCGACCCGCAGAAGGTCAATCCCGACGGCGGCGCCATCGCGCTTGGCCACCCCGTCGGCGCAACAGGCGTCATCCTTGTCGTGAAGGCCCTGTCCCACCTGAAGCGCACCGGCGGCCGCTACGGCCTCGTCACCATGTGCATCGGCGGCGGCCAGGGCATCGCGCTCGCCATCGAGCGCTGCTGAGGATAGCTGGAGCTACCCCTCATCCGACCTCGCCCTCTCGGGCAGGCCACCTTCTCCCACAAGGGGCTAGCGTGGGCACACAAGTGGTTTGGTTGGCCTGTCGAGAGGGGGGCGCGACGCGGACGCCCCCCTCTCCCCGTTCTTCACGGGGAGAGGGTAAGGGTGAGGGGCTCTTTTTTGCGACGTCTGCGCCGCCCCTCATCTGCCTGCCCGTCCTCCGCAGCAGCTGCGGAGGGTGGCATCTTCTCCCCGTGAAGGACGGGGAGAAGACGGACGGCCGCGACCACTCAGCCAACCTTCAAAGATGTGTGCCCACGCTAGCCCACAAGAGGGGAAGGGAACGGCTTGCAGCAGCGTCTCGGCCAATCGCAGACGTTGAAGATTTGCAGAGCCGGCCTGGCCAGGCTCCCGCCTTCTCCCCTTGTGGGAGAAGGTGGCCTCGCGAAGCGAGGTCGGATGAGGGGTAGCCTCGCTCGACCCCGCGCGGCTGAAATCAGTCCGCCGCCCCCTACTCCGCCGGCGCAGGCACTGCCTCGTCCTTCAGCTTCTCGCCCTTCCTTCGCCGACCCAGCGGATCCATCACGAAGACGTAGAACACCGGCACGAAGAACACCGCCAGCACCGTCGCCGAGATCATGCCGCCCGGCACGCCGGTGCCGATGGCATTCTGGCTGGCGGCACTGGCACCTCGATTCGAAATAGATGAGGCCAGGCGCGCCGTTCAGTTCGTCCTCGATCGGCCGCGTCACGCTCTGATAGATCTCTTCGGGCGACGCACCGGTGTCGTTGGTGCCGATCGACACCTGCGGCGGCGCGACATTGGGATATTGCGCGACCGGCAGCAGGGGCAGCGCAATCACCCCCGCAAGCACGATGAAGATCGCCACGACCCAGGCGAAGACGGGCCGGTCAATGAAGAAATGCGGCATGAAAGACGTCCTTGTTCAGTCCGGCGCGCCGCCGAAGCCCGTCATGTTCCGCGCGGCCCATCCGGGGCCGCTCGGCTTTCGGCCAGGAAAGCCAACCTTGCGCCGCGGGGCTCCGTCGCTGTCTCAACGGTGTCCGACACGACCCCGCGCAAAAAGGCGCTGCTGATCCATTGCTATTTTTGTGGTGCTCGGGCGTCGGCGCCGCGGTCGCGGGCTCAGCGCCACAGCCACGCGTCGATCCCGCGGGCGGCGGCTCTCCCCGTTGCGAGGCAGGCGGTGAGCAGATAGCCGCCCGTCGGCGCTTCCCAGTCGAGCATCTCGCCGGCGACAAAAATGCCGGGCAGCGCCTTCAGCATATAGGCGTCGTCGACGCCCTCCCAGCCGACGCCGCCGGCCGAGGAGATGACCTCGGCAATGGGACGCGGGGCGACCAGCGGGAGGGCGAGCGTCTTGATGCGGCGGGCCAGGCGCGCGGCGTCCTTGCGGTCATCCTCGGGAACGAGTTGCCTGAGCAGCGCCGCCTTGACGCCGCCGATGCCCGCACCCTTGCGCAGGCGGGTGGAGAAGCTCGCCTTGATGTCCTGCCGGCCGAGGTCACGGGCCAGCCGCTCCGAAGTCCTGCCCGGAGCAAGGTCGAGGGTGAGTACCGCGGTTCCTTCGCGCTCGAGCCGATCGCGCAGGGCCGCGGCATGCGCATAGACCAGGCTGCCCTCTATACCCGCGCCGGTCACGACGAATTCGCCCGGAACGCTGCCGGCATCTGACGAGGCGACGACCGACTTTATCGGGCTTCCCGCGAAGCGCTCCACGAATGCCGGGCTCCAGGCGACGTCGAAGCCGCAATTGGCCGGCCGGAAATCGCGGACTGTCACGCCCTTGTCGCGCAGCCAGCCCGTCCAGGCCGCGTCCGAGCCGAGGCGCGGCCAACTCGCGCCGCCGAGCGCCAGCAGGGCGGCATCGCAATCCACGACCGTCTCTCCTTCCGGCGTCCGGAAGACCAGCCCATCCCCGGCGAAGCCGATCCAGCGGTGCCGCGTCAGGATCGAGACGCCTTGGTCTTCGAGCCGGCCGCGCCAGGCGCGCAGGAGGGGTGACGCCTTCATCACGGTCGGGAAGACGCGGCCCGAAGAGCCGACGAAAGTGTCGATGCCGAGACCTTCGGCCCAGGCCCTCACGTCTTCGGGCGTGAAGGCGTCGAGCGCCGGGCGGAGCCGGCCGGCGGCATCGCCGAAGCGCGAGACGAAGGAAGGATAGTCCTCGGAATGGGTGATGTTGAGGCCCGACTTGCCGGCGAGCAGGAACTTCCGCCCGAGCGTCGGCATGGCCTCGTAGACCGTCACGCCATGTCCTGCGGCCGACAGCGTTTCGGCCGCCGCCAGACCGGCAGGCCCGCCCCCGATGATCGCGATCCGGTCTTTGTTCAACGTTTCGACACCTGGCACCAGTGATTCAACCCCTCTGATAGCAAGGCATGGTCAGCCGGAGAACGGCCATGGTCGTCCCGGATGCCTTTCGCAAGGGCAACCTTTCTGGTGCGCCGGCAATTCGAGGCCCGAGGGCCCGGCCCGCCGATTCGCGGCGCTCGTCATTGTTTTAGAAAGTGTTAATATTCATCAGCGCTAAATTGTCCCATGCGCTATGTCATCGCGATCGTCGGGCTGACAGTTTTCGGGCTTTGGGACTTCGGAAAGAACGGCGGGAACACCACCGCGTCAATTGTCGCCGAAGTCTTTCGCGTCGGGAGAGCCCTGGGGCTCTGAGGATCACGCCCCCCTGCCCTCTGTCCACTTCCCCTGGGCGGCATCCTTTTCCTATTACATCGCATCCCAGCGGACATTTCTGAACGATGCAGCCTCAACCTTGCCGGGCCGCCGCCGATCGGCAGACGTCAGAAGCTGTTCCGCTCGCGATAGGTGCGCAGGAACGACCGGATACGTGCGTCCTGAGGATGGTGCAGGATGCGGCTCGGGCTGTCGACCCCTACCACCTCTCCCTCTTCCATGAAGACGACCTGGTCGGCCACATGGGCGGCGAAGCCCATCTCATGGGTCACCACCGCCATGGTCATCCCTTCGCCTGCGAGCGCCTTCATCACGTTGAGCACCTCACCCACCAGTTCAGGGTCGAGCGCCGAGGTCGGTTCGTCGAACAGCATCAGCTTCGGCTCCATGGCGACCGCGCGAGCGATCGCCACGCGCTGCTGCTGGCCTCCCGAAAGGCGGGAAGGGTGATTGGCCATCTTGTCGGCCAGCCCTACCTTGGCAAGCGCCTCGGCGGCGCGTCGACCGGCCTCGGATTTCGACATGCCCCGCACGCGGATCAGGCCCTCGGCCACGTTTTCCATGGCGCTCATATGGGGCCAGAGGTTGAACTGCTGGAACACCATGCCGATGGAACGGCGCATCTCGCGCAACTTGCGCCCCGACATCTTCCTGCCCGGAGCCTCATAGCCGATCAGCTGGCCGTCGATGCGGACTTCACCGGAATCGTATTCCTCGAGGAAGTTGATGCAGCGCAGAAGCGTGGACTTGCCGGACCCCGAAGGTCCGATCAGGCACGTGACCTTGCCGGGCGGGATCGTCAGGTCGATGTTCTTCAACGCATGAAAGGGCCCGAAGTATTTGTTGACCTTGCGGATCTCGACGGATGACGCAGCCGGCATCTCAGGTCCTTTCAACCAGGTGACTGGTGATGCGCGCTTCGAGCCGGCGGCCGATGCGCGATATGAATTCGACCAGGCCCCAGAAGAACAGCGCCAGAACCAGGTTGGCCTCGACGTAGCGAAACGTCTCGGTGGACATGCGCTGCACCTGATAGAGCAGCTCCGGAACGGTAATGATCGACAGGATCACGGTTTCCTTCGTGAGGATGATGGAGAAGTTCACCAGCGCCGGCAGGGCGGACACCAGGCCGAGAGGCAGGATGATGCGGCGCACGATATCGATCTCGGTCATGCCGATGGCGCGCGCGGCCTCGATCTGCCCTGTCGGAACGGCGCGGAAGCCGGAGCGGAAGATCTCTGCGAAATAGGGGCTGCCATAGACGGTCAATCCCAGCAGGCCCGCCGGCAGCGCGTCGAGGCGCAGGCCTATGAGCGGCCCGCCATAATAGAGCACGAAAAGCTGGACGAGGAACGGCGTGCCGCGGATCACCTCGATATAGACCTGAATCGCCCACCCCGCCCAGCGGGGCGCATAGCGCTGGGCGAGCGCGATGAGCAAACCGAGCGCCATGCCGAAGACGGTGCCGAGCGCCCAGCACAGGATGGTGAAGGCGAAGCCTCGCAGGAGCGATGGGCCGTAATGCTGCAGGATGCTCCAATCCATCACACGGCCGTCCTGTGCTCGAGATACCGACCGAGCGCGGCCAGGCACAGATTGATGAGAAGATAGATACAGGCGGCGGCGATATAGACTTCGAGCGGACGGAACGTGGTCGCCGCCTGTGCCTGGCTGGCGCGGGTGATTTCCAGGATGCCGACGACCGAAACCAGCGACGAGGCCTTTACGAGCAGGATCAATTCGTTGATCAGGGCGGGCAGTGACAGCGCGACGGCTTGCGGAAGGATCACCCTGGTCCAGACGTCGAAGGGGCTCATGCCGATGGCCGCGGCGGCCTCGGCCTGTCCTTTCGGCAGTGCCGTGATCGCACCGCGCCAGATCTCCGAAATATAGGCGCTGGCGCAGACCCCCACGGTCACCACGGCCGCGAACATCGGCGGCACGTCCAGACCGACCACCGGCAAGGTGTAGTAGAAGACCAGCAGTTGCACCAGAAGCGGCACGCCGCGCAGGAAGCTGACCCATAGCGCGGCAAAGCGGCGAAGCGCGGGATAGGGCGACAGCCGCGCGGCGCAGATCAGCGTGCCGATCACCAGACCCAGCCCGATCCCCAGCACGGAGATCAGCAAGGTAAAGCGCGCCGCCCACAAAAGCGGCACGAAGCTCTCGAGGAAAACCGGGATGGAGAACATACGCGCCTCGCCTTGCCGGAAGGGGCGCGGGCGGACAGGACCCCGCCCGCAATCCGCTTATTTCATCGGCACTTCGCGCGGCAATTCGGTGTATCTGCCCAGCCACTTCTCCTGGATGGCCTGGATGCGCCCGTCGTCGGTCATCTTCAGCATTGCGTCGTTGATGGCCTTGGCGAAGCTCTCGCTGTCGGCCTCCTTGCGCAGCACCCAGGCGAAATATTTCTGTTCGCCGAACTGTGCCGGCGTGAAGAGGGCAAACGTCTCCGGGCGGTTCTTGACGAGATAGGTCAAGTTGGGCAGCGAACCGGCAACCGCGTCGAGGCGACCCGCGGCCAGATCGGCATAGGCTTCATCCGTGGTGCCGTATTCCTTGACGGTGACGCCGCCGAGCTTCTCGCCATAGGCTTCGAGCTGCTTGAACTGGGCAGTGCCCTGCTGCACGCCCACGGTCTTGCCCTTGATGTCCTCGGGCTTGGTCAGGTCGTTGTTGGAGGCGGCCTTCACGAGCGAGACGGTCGCGTCGGCGATCGGCAGGGTAAAGGTATACCGTTCGAGCCGCTCGGGCGTTATCGTCACCGGCGCAATCACGATGTCGAACTTCTTGACCTCGAGGCCCGGCAGTTCGGCTGTCCAGGGAATGTCCTGATAGACCGGCTCGGCGCCGATTTCCTTGGCGACCTGATCGAACAGATCCTTGGTCATGCCCTCATAGACGCCGTCCTTGAGCATATCGAAGGGCGCGTAATGCATATCGGTCGCCGTAACGATCTTGCCGGCGGCCTTGACGTCCGCGAGTTGGTCGGCCTGCGCCGTGCCGGCGAGGCCGAGCGCGGCCAGGCCGAGCAGAGCGGCTTTGATGGTCTTGTGTGCTGTCATGTCATTGCTCCCTGTGGACTATCCGGTGACGCCGGTGTCGCGGCCCTGTTCGTGGGTACCGCCTAGAAGGCATGCGCAAGGCCGCTTTCGTCAACCGGATTGTGATGTCGATCGAAGCGCGGCTGCTGGAAATGGTCGCTGGTGGGGGTCCTCTGTTCCGGTTGTTGCTCTCCAGGCATCGGACGGCGTTCGCCGGGTTGAACGTGCCGCGTGTGCGGGCGCTGTGGCAGAGCTTGGAAATGGTCGGTGTCCCGACTGGTCAGGCGCTGATCGATGCGTTCAGGCCGAATGAGCGGCGGGCGCGCCGCCAGGCGGCACGCTGCGTTCATCGACCGCCGGTGGGCACCCGCTTTGTCACGAGTTGCTGGACAAGAAGCACAAGCCAACGGAATTTGCCTGCGGCAACCGGCGAATCGACACCTGCTTTCCGGGCACGGCAACGTCTCACCCGCGTGCCGGACTTGTCAGATACGCCAGGATCAGCCTGCGGCATTGGCCGGCCATGTCTCCGGCGATGCTGACGGGATGTCCTTCGACAGCGCGGTGAGCGACCGTTTCGAGAACGGTTTCGACGAGCGCCGCCGCATCCGCGAGGTCGAGATCCGGCGCTATCTCCTCACGATGCCCCGCCAGTATCTTCTCGATCGTCCTGGCGATCCTGCTGCTGATCTCAGCGTTCTTTTCGTCGCGCGCCACTCGCCTGGCAACCTCGATCAGCGTTCTGTGGAGTTCGGGCCCGTGCGGATGCGAGACAAGCGCCGCATGGATCATCGCGCCCACGCTTTCCCTCAGCGTCCCGCGTGAACCCTCCTCGATCGCCCGGACAAAGGTCGTGGCGAATTTCTCGCCGTAATGATCGACAACCGCGGCCGCAAGCGCCTGCTTGTTGGGAAAGTACTGGTAGAGTGAACCGACGCTCACCCCTGCGCGCTCGGCCGCTCGTGCGGTGGTGAGGGTTTCGAATCCCTGCTCCGTCAAAAGCTGAGCGGTTGCGACGATGATCGCCTCGACGGTGGCGCATGCGCGCGCCTGCCGGGGAATTTTGCGTGGATTTACATCCATTTGGAGGACTCGCCGGGCTGCAGTTCGAATGCGAACCCAAAATGTGAAAAATTCGTCACATATTCAAGCCTCGCGACAAGAGAGGCCTCCATGAACCGCACAAAGCTCATTATCGCGGTCAGCATTGCGCTGTCCGTCCTGGCAACAACGCTGATGCTGCCCATTCTCGCGCCGCTGATCCGCGAGTTGAATCTTTCCGTCAGCCAAGGCGGTCTGATGCTGTCGATCGGTTCGCTGGCCATGGTGATCACAGCACCTTTGTGGGGTACCGTCAGCGATCGCTACGGGCGCAAAGCAGCCATCGTTTCCGGCTTTGCGGGCATTTTCGTCGGCTTCGCGCTTTTCACCGTTGCGGTGCAGACCGGCTTGAGCGGAAGCCTGACGGTGACCGCCCTTTTCATCGCCCTGACTGCCTCCCGCGCCTTTGTCGGCGCTTTCCTATCCGCCATTCCGGCGGGCGCGCAGGCGTTGATGGCCGACATCACGACCGCCCGGGAACGTTCGAGCGGCATGGCGATCATCGGCGCGGCAACCGGCCTGGGGCTTATCGTCGGCCCGGCCGTCAGTGGCCTTCTGGTGACCCGCGGCATCATCTTGCCACTGTTTGCCGCGGCTGCGCTTTGCGTCCTCGGTGCCATCGTCGCCGCCTTCCTCCTGAAGACGGAACCGGCAAAACCGCAGGCCCCGGCGCATAATGTCAGCCTGTTTTCCGCCGCGCTGCAGCCCTGGCTTTTCGCCGGCATTCTGCTCTGGGTTGCTGTTGCAACGACCCAGATCAGTGCCGGCTTCTATTTTCAGGACAGGCTCGGCCTGGATACCGGCGCCGCCGCCAGGATGCTTTCCCTGGCGCTGACCCTTGTCGGCGCGGCGATGTTTGTCGTGCAATTGCTGCAGGTCGGATTTCAGCGATTCTCGCCGCGCATTCTCGTCCTTGCCGGGGCGGGTTTCTGGATCGCCGGATTGCTTCTCCTGCTGTCGATGGCCGACGCCCTGTCCTACTGTCTCGCCTATACGCTTCTTGGTCTTGGCGCCGGTTTTCTCCTGCCCGGCGTCATGGCAGGAGCGTCGCTGGCCGCCGGCCACGATAGCCAAGGCGTGGCAGCGGGGCTGGTCTCGGCCTCCCAGGGCATCGGCTTCATCATCGGGCCGGCCGCCAGCACGGCCCTCTACGAATGGGACAAGGCGTTGCCGTTCTGGATCCTCGCAGGCCTGATGCTGCTTCTCCTCCTCAAATTCGCGATCATTCCGCTCCGTTTTCCGCGGCTTGGCGACGCCGAGAGCTAGCCGAGGAGCGAGACGGAGTCGACTCAGGTCGGCGAGATCGCGATGGCGCCCAGGATGGAGAACAGCCGTGAACACGGCGGTTCGCTTTCGGTGGCCATGCCCTTCAGGGTCGCGGCCACCGGTTGGACGAGACTGCGTAGGCGAGGCTCGATCAGCCGAACTTCACGAGGTTGAGCGCCGGGAGCGGTCCGCCGGGGAACTGGACGAGGCGCCCACCGACCGAGATCGACCCGAGGTCGATGCCGAAGAAGCCGAGCCTGTCGATCAGCGCGCCGACTTCCGCCTTCGCTCCGGCTTCGTCGCCGGAATAGAACAGGACACGCCTGCCGCCTTCGGCGCGGGGATCGCCCGAAAGCAAATGCGGTTGCAGGTGGTTGAAGGCTTTCACCACCCGCGCACCCGGGACGAGGCTGGCGAAGACCTCGCTGGAAAGCCGGCCGTTCAGTTCGGCGGGCTTGAACAGCGGGGCTTCGACGGGATTGTTGGCGTCGATGACGACGCGGCCCTCGAAGTCCGGCAGGCCGGCGAGCGCGGCCGGCAGTTTCGACCAGTTCACGGCGACGAGGACGATGTCCTTCGAGGCCGCATCCTCGCGGGTGCCGGCTTCGATGGTCGGGCCGATGGCCGCGACGACATCCTTCAGGCTTTCCGGGCCACGGCTGTTGGCAAGCGTGGCCCGGATGTTGTTGTTGGCGAGAGCCGTTGCGAAGGCGCGACCGATATTGCCCGCGCCGATGATCCCGATACTGTTCATGGGGTTCGTCCTTTTCGTGTTCGGGTTCGGGTGATCAGGCGGTGAGGCCACCGTCGGCGACGATGTCCGCGCCGGTGACGAAGGCCGCGTCAGGACTTGCCAGGAAGGCGACGACGCTGGCTATCTCGGCGGGCTGGCCGTAGCGGCCGATCGCCATGCCCGGGCCGACCATCTTGGCGACCGGACCGTCCGCCGGGTTCATGTCGGTATCGGTCGGGCCGGGATGAACCGTGTTGACGGTGATGCCCTTCGGGCCAAGATCGCGCACGAGGCTGCGGTTGAAGCCGGTGATCGCCCCCTTGGTCAAGGTGTAGAGGGAGGCGGTCGGAAAGGCGGCATAGCGCGTCATCGACGAGCCGATCTGAATGATGCGCCCTCCCGGCTTCATATGGCGAACCGCTTCCTGGGTCGCAACGAACACGCCCGTGACATTGACGGCTATCATCCGCTCATAGGCCTCGAAGGTGACATCCTCGATCGAGCCGCCGAGTCCGAGGCCGGCATTGTTGACGAGAATGTCGAGGCCGCCGAACGCCGAGACAGTCTTCGCCACAGAGGCCCGGACCACATCGGGATTGCCGGCATCGGCCTCGATGGCGAAGGCCTTGCCGCCCGCCGCCTCGATGTCGGCGACGACCTGGCGAGCCTTGTCGGGCGACGCGCTGTAGGTGATGGCGACCGCCGCGCCATCCGCAGCAAGTTTTTTTGCTATGGCCGCGCCGATCGAGCGCGAACCACCGGTGACGAGGGCGGCCTTGCCGGCCAGGGGACGGGCATGCTGGGTCATGGACTTCACTCCGTTCGGGTTTCGACGGAGAGAAGATGGCCTGTTTATTTCCATGCGATTAGCGGGTAATGGCTTGAGCTAATTTCAAGTGATCATTGAAGGTAACATGGAGACGCTTGCCAATCTCGAAAGTTTCGTCAGAAGCGCCGAGGCCTCCAGCTTCTCGGGCGCCGCTCGGCGCATGTCGCTGACGCCAGCCGCAGTCAGCCGGAACGTGGCCATGCTGGAGCGGAATCTGGGGGTGCGGCTGTTCCAGCGCTCCACCCGCAAGCTCGTCCTGACCGAAGCGGGCGAACGGTTCCTCCAGTCGATCGGCGACAGCCTCGAAGCCTTGCAGGAGGCGATCGCCGACGCCTCGTCCGGAGCCTCGGAGCCGATGGGCGTACTGAAGGTCAGCCTCAGTCCCACCTTCGGCGTCACCCATATCCTGCCTCTGTTGCCGGAACTGCTCAGCAGATACCCGCTCATCCGGCCGGAATGGCATTTCGAGAACCGGCCGGTCGATCTCGTCGCCGAGGGTTATGACGCGGCGATCGGCGGAGGCTTCGATCTGGCGCCAGGCATTGTGGCCCGCACTCTGGCGCCAGCGCATATCATCGCCGTCGCTTCACCGGCCTATATGGCGGAATGCACACCGCCGACGGATCCGGCAGGGCTCTCGCAGTTCGACGGCATCGTCATGCGGTCCCTCAGAACCGGCCGGATCCGTCATTGGTCCATGCGTGACGCGGCGGGAACGCAGATGATGGCGATGCTGCCCGAAACCGTCGTCGTCAACGACCCGGCCGCGATGCGTGAGGCCGCAAGGCTCGGTCTCGGCGTGACGATGCTCGCGGTGCCCGATGTCCTTCAGGAGTTAGAGAACGGCAGCCTCATCCGCCTTCTCCCGCAGTGGTATGCCGATGCGGGCGCAATTTCCCTCTACTACGCCTCACGCACCCTGCTGCCGGCCAAGACGAGGGCGTTCGTCGATCTCGTGGCGGAGGTGTTCAAACGAGACCGGCTGGCCGAGCGGTTCGCCGGCAGCCTCGGATGACAGACGCCAGGCCACTGATCGGGGGCAAACGGCGGCGTCTTGCCTGGCCATCTTGCGGGACATTGCGCCATGGGACGCTATCGGCGGGGCTGGCGGAGAGAAAGGGATTCGAACCCTTGATACGGTTTCCCGTATACACGCGTTCCAGGCGTGCGCCTTCAACCACTCGGCCACCTCTCCGCATGCGCCGCCGGCTGACAAGCGAAGCGGCGCGGGGCTGATCTAGTCGATAGTTGGCGAATTGCCAAGCCATCCCGTGCATCTTTTGGCAAAGCCGCCGCAGAACCATTCCCGGTACCGTGGGGACACGGCGGCACCGGCCCATCGCTCGGTCGGAACCGATGGCGCGGGATACCGGACGCGCCCCGCCCGACGCGCTCCCACGGCTCGATCGCCCCCGCGCGCCGACCGGTTCTGTTATCTTGCGGTCAGATCACGAAGAAGTCGCCGCTGGTCAGCGCGAGGCCTGCGGAGACCGTGGCGAAGTGGATGGCGGCGCCGGAACCGGAGCCGTCGGCATCGAAGGAGATCGCGCCCGTCGCCTTGTTGTAGATGATGCGATCCTGCGCGTCGGCCGCCGCCGCGCCGGTATGGAAGGCACCAGCCGCCAGCCAGCCCTCGGCCAGTCCCTTGAACGCCGCATTGTCCACCCGGATCGTGTCGGCTGCGACGTTGAAGTCGGTGATGCGGTCGACATTGGTCGTCCGGTTGAGCGAAGTGTTGAACAGGAAAGTGTCGGAGCCGGCGCCGCCGGTCAGCGTGTCGTTGCCCCAGCCACCGGCGAGCACATTGTTGCCGGTCGTGCCGACGACGACATTATTGAGCGTGTTGCCCGTGCCCCAAACCGCGGAGCCGGTGAGCGTCAGGTTTTCGACATAGGTGGCCAGCGTATGGTTCACCGACGAGATCACGCGGTCGGTGCCCTGGCCCGCAACCTCGACGACGACATCCCTGGCGTTGTCGACATAATAGGTGTCATTGCCGGCACCGCCGACCAGGCGATCCGCTCCCATGCCGCCGTTCAGCGTGTTGGCGAGCGCATTGCCCGTGATGACATTGTTCAGCGTGTTGCCCACGCCGACCAGCGCCGAACCGGTGAGGGTCAGGTTCTCCAGATTGGCGCCCAGCGTGTAGTTGACCGAAGACCGAACCGTGTCGGTGCCGGCACTGGCCGACTCGACGATCGTGTCGCCGCCGTCGGTGCCATAGGTGTCATTGCCCGCACCGCCGACCAGGCGATCCGCCCCCGTGCCGCCATTCAGCGTGTTGGCCAGCGCATTGCCCGTGATCACGTTGTTGAGTGTGTTGCCCACGCCCACCAGCGCCGAGCCGATCAGGGTCAGGTTCTCCAGATTGGCGCCCAGCGTGTAGTTGACCGACGATCGCACCGTGTCGGTGCCGGCATTGGCCGCCTCGACGATCGTGTCGCCGCCATCGGTGCCATAGGTGTCATTGCCCGCACCGCCGACCAGGCGATCCGCCCCCGTGCCGCCGTTCAGCGTGTTGGCGAGCGCGTTGCCCGTGATGACGTTGTTGAGCGTGTTGCCCACGCCCACCAGCGCCGAGCCGATGAGGGTCAGGTTCTCCAGATTGGCGCCCAGCGTGTAGTTGACCGAAGACCGCACGGTGTCGGTGCCGGCATTGGCCGACTCGACGATCGTGTCGCCGCCGTCGGTGACATAGGTATCGTTGCCGGCGCCACCAACCAGGCGATCCGCCCCTGTGCCGCCATTCAGCGTGTTGGCCAGCGCATTACCCGTGATGACGTTGTTGAGCGTGTTGCCCACGCCGGCCAGCGCCGAACCGCTCAGGGTCAGGTTCTCCAGATTGGAGCCCAGCGTGTAGCTCACCGACGAGATCACAAGATCCGCGCCCTGGCCAGCAACCTCCACCACGACGTCCCCGGTACTGTCGACATAGTAGATGTCGTTGCCCAGCCCTCCGACCAGACGATCGTTGCCGGCACCGCCGTTCAGCGTGTCGTTGCCGACGCCGCCCTCGATCAGGTCGTTGCCGAGGCCGCCGCCGAGGACGTCATTGCCGGCATTGCCGCGAACTGTGTCGTTGAAGCGCGTGCCGTTATAGACGTCGTTGCCGGCCGACCCCACGACATTGTGGGCCTCCGCCCAGATGTAATCCTTGAGCAAGGTCGGATCAGACCGGCCGCCGTCATGTCCGCCACCCATCAGGCCGTTGACCGTGTCATGCATCGGACCGCGCACGCCATAGGCGTTGGAGATGGAGAGGCCGCTGATTTCGATCGCGGTCGACACGCCGGTGATGCGCCCGCTGGCGTCGAGATCGAACGAGCCGTCGGAGTTGTAGGAGCCTCCGAGCGTCGACAGGCGGACGGTGGTCAGCGTTCCGCTCAGCGTATGGCCGTTGAAGTAATATTTGATGTCGCTGCCGTCGACGACGATCGCCTTCGTGTCGGCCGGATTCGTCGCGACCTTGTCCAGAAGGACGATCTGGCTGCCCTCGAAAGTGCTCGCTCCGCCGAGGATGTAAGGCCAACCGGTAGGCACAAGCGTAGCGAAGTAGCTCGCGAAATAGGTATCGAAATTGACGCCGGACGGCGAATCGGAGGTCGTGTTCAGCGTAATCGTGAGCGTCATCGTCTTTCTCCTTTCGTATTCCGGGCCAGTTCAGAGCTGGTCGCTGCCGAACTTCACCGTCAGCGACAGCTTGGCGTTGAAGCCCGGGCTGGGGTCGGCATCGAGATATTGCGTGTATTGGCGGTTGAAGATGTTGTTCAGCGCGAGGTCGGCGCTCGCCTGCCCGTTGATCTTCCAGCGGGCGAAGAGGTCGACAAGTTGATAGGCCTCGCCGACGAAGCCGGTAGAGCCGGCGTCGCTCTTGTCGCCCACGACGGTCAGGCGCGCGCCCGCTGTCAGCGCCTGCTCGAAGGCGCGGAAGCCAAGCGTCGTGACCACGCGATTGGGCGGCACCTTCTGGAGCTGACCGCCCGTGGCCAGGTTGACGCCGTTCATCACCTGTCCGGACAGTTCGGCGAAGTAGTCGCCGGTGTCGTAGCTGCCCTCGATCTCGAAACCCTCGATCCGGGCCTCGGCGACGTTCTGATACTGGTAACCGCCGGGGATCGGGAACATGATGAAGACCTGGTCGATGTAATCCTCGACATTGTTTCGGAACACGCCGGCCTTCATCCGCAGCCGGTCGCCGCCCATGAAGACGTCGTCGAGCCTGAGATTGACGCCAGCCTCGATCGACCGGGAAATCTCGGGGCGAAGGTTGGGATTGGGGAAGAAACGGCCGTTCACCGGCGCCGGATGGAAACCTTCGATCAGCGTCTCGGTGATTGCCGGCGCGCGATAACCTTCGGCATAGGTGGCGTAGAAGGTCACCGGGTTCCAAGGCGTGAGACCGACCGTCAGCTTCGGCGAAATGCGGTTGCCGCCATTGGAGATCGTGTCGTTCAACAGGCTGTAGGCGTCGTAGCGCACCGCCCCGATCACCTCGAGCCAGCCGTCATAGGTCACCCGATCCTGCACGAAAGCGCCATAGGCCAGCCTCCGGCCCGAAGGCGTCAGGTCGTCGCTCGTGCTCAGTAGGTCCTCGGTATTGACCTTGTCGCGGAAGAGGTCGCCGCCATAGGTCAGTCCATGGCTGACAGGACCAGTGTCGAGGCGCGAGGTGTTGAAGACGTCGAAGCCGGGGGTCACGACCGCGTAGGACTTCTCGGCGCCTATGTCGGTTCCTGTCGCATTGACCTGATCGAAGGTGGTGCCGGTGTAATAGACCTTGGCGCTGAAGTCCCACCAGGGGTTGTCGGGCGTGTAGCGGTAACCGGCGGTGAAGGTGTCGGCGATTGCCGTGGTGCTGCGCGTGAGGCCTGAGACGTTGTCGAAATCGTTGTGGTAGCGCATGCCGGAGAGCGTGATCTCCTGCGCTTCGTCGGGACGGATCCGCGCCTTGAGCAGGCCCGACAGCAAATCCTGCCCCGATTGGACCTTTGTCCCGTCGCCGGAACTGTAGTCGTCGAACTTCTGCCACGTGGCGGCACCGGCTAGGTCGAACGCGTCTGTGAAGCGCGCGGCGGCCTCGCCATGCAGGAGACCGCCGAGACCGTTATATTGGGCGCCCGTTTTCAGCCGCGCACCTATGGTCTCGCCCTCGTCGAGCACGTCGTCGGCGTCGATGGTGGTGAAGCTCACGACACCGCCGATCGCGCCGCTGCCATAGACCGACGACACCGGCCCGCGCGTGACGTCGACCGCCTTCAGCATCTCGGTATCGAGATAGAAGGTGCCGTTGGCCCCGTGGCCGTTTTTCTGGAAGTTCTGACGGGCCCCGTCGATGAGCACGTTGACGCGGCCGAAATCCTGCATGCCGCGTATGTTGATCGCGGTACCGGGGTCGTCCGCCTCGGTCTGCGTGGTGACACCGGGGATCAGGCGCATGATATCAGAGACCGATCCGCCCTGGACCTCGAGTTCCAGGCGCTCCCGAGACAATCCGCTCGACGCGGAGAGGCTTTCGTAAACGTCGCGCGCCGTGCGCGTCGCCGTCACGACGAGCGGGCCGAGCATGGTGACGGCGGCATCCTCGCCCTGCTGGGCCTCGGTACCGGCGGTCGCGGCCTGTGTCGGTTGATCTTCCGCCTGCTGGGCGCGCGCCGGACCGGCTCCGACGATTGCAGCGGCCAGCGCCAAAACGCTCGCGGATGCGCGTCGACGCGCCAGACTGCCTTCGGCCTCGTCGAGCCCCGGCGCCAGCCATCCGAACAGAATGGGGCGGCGCGACCCGCGGCCCTTGTCCATAACTCTCATTCCATTTGCCCTTTGGGTTGCCGGAGCGGCACTGCCACCCCGGTTGCCTGATGCTTGCGGTCAGATGACGAAGAAGTCCGCATTGGTCAGCGCGAGGCCCGCGGAGACCGTGGCGAAGTGGATGGCGGCGCCGGAACCGGAGCCGTCGGCATCGAAGGAGATCGCGCCCGTCGCCTTGTTGTAGATGATGCGGTCCTGCGCATCGGCCGCCGCCGCGCCGGTATGGAAGGCACCAGCCGCCAGCCAGCCCGCTGCCAGTCCCTTGAACGCCGCATTGTCCAGCCGGATCGTGTCGGCCGCGACGTTGAAGTCGGTGATGCGGTCGACATTGCTCGTCCGGTTGAGCGAAGTATTGAACAGGAAGGTGTCGGAGCCCGCACCGCCGGTCAGCGTGTCGTTGCCCCAGCCGCCGGCGAGCACATTGTTGCCGGTTGTGCCCACGATGACGTTGTTGAGCGTGTTGCCCGTGCCCGACACGGCCGAGCCAGACAGGGTCAGGTTCTCGACATGAGCGGCAAGCGTGTGGCTCACCGACGAGATCACGCGGTCGGTGCCCTGGCCTGCAACCTCGACGACGACGTCCCTGGCGTTGTCGACATGATAGGTGTCGTTGCCGGCGCCGCCAACCAGGCGATCCGCCCCCGCGCCACCGTTCAACGTGTTGGCCAGCGCATTGCCTGTGATGACATTGCCGAGCCCATTGCCCACGCCGACCAGCGCCGATCCGGTGAGCGTCAGGTTCTCTACATTGGCGGCGAGCGAGTGATTCACCGACGAGAACACCCGATCGGTGCCTTGACCGGCAGCCTCGACAACGACATCGCCGGCATTGTCGACATAGTAGGTGTCGTTGCCCGTTCCGCCGACCAGACGATCCGCCCCTGCCCCGCCATTCAGCGTGTTGGCGAGCGCATTGCCTGCGATCACATTGTTGAGCGTGTTGCCCGTGCCCCAAACCGCAGAGCCCGTCAGCGTCAGGTTTTCCAGATTGGCGCCCAGCGTGTAGTTGACCGACGACCGCACCGTGTCGGTGCCGGCATTGGCCGCCTCGACGATCGTGTCGCCGCCGTCGGTGACATAGGTGTCGTTGCCGGCGCCGCCGACGAGGCGATCCACGCCGCCGCCATTCAGCGTGTTGGCAAGCGCATTACCCGTGATGACGTTGTTGAGCGTGTTGCCCGTTCCGACCAGCGCCGCGCCGGCGAGCGTCAGGTTCTCCAGATTGGCCGCCAGCGTATGGTTCGCCGACGACTGCACCGTGTCGGTGCCGGCACCGGCCGCCTCGACGATCACATCGCCGCCGTCGGTGATATAGTTGTCGTTGCCGTCGCCGCCGACCAGGCGATCCGCTCCGCCGCCGCCGTTCAGCACATTGTTCGCGCCGTTGCCGGTGATGACGTTGTTGAGCGTGTTGCCCGTGCCCCAAACCGCAGAGCCCGTCAGCGTCAGGTTCTCGAGATTGGAGCCCAGGATGTAGTTGACCGAAGACCGAACCGTGTCGGTGCCGGCACCGGCCACCTCGACGATCGTGTCGCCGCCGTCGGCAACATAGGTGTCGTTGCCG
The DNA here is from genome assembly GCF_016756615.1 of Mesorhizobium sp. L-8-3. Classification (GTDB taxonomy): domain Bacteria; phylum Pseudomonadota; class Alphaproteobacteria; order Rhizobiales; family Rhizobiaceae. The sequence continues at coordinate 193,971 of NZ_AP023262.1, forward strand.
GCGCCGCCGACCAGGCGATCCGCTCCGCCGCCGCCGTTCAGCACATTGTTCGCGCCGTTGCCGGTGATGACATTGTGGAGCGTGTTGCCCGTACCCCAAACCGCAGAGCCCGTCAGCGTCAGATTCTCGAGATTGGAGCCCAGGATGTAGTTGACCGACGACTGCACCATGTCGGTGCCGGCATTGGCGGTCTCGACGATCGTGTCGCCGCCGTCGGTGACATAGGTGTCGTTGCCGGCGCCGCCGACCAGGCGGTCCGCTCCGCCGCCGCCGTTCAGCACATTGTTCGCGCCGTTGCCGGCGATGACGTTGTTGAGCGTGTTGCCCGTGCCGTTGATATTCGCCGAACCGGTGAGCGTCAGATTCTCGACATTCGCAGACAGGGCGAAGCTGACGGAAGCCTCGACACTGTCCGTGCCGGCGCCGGCCGCCTCCGTGACCCTGTCGCCGGCATTGTCGACGACATAGATGTCGTCGCCCGCGGCGCCGCTGAGGCTGTCCGCTCCCGCCCCGCCATCGAGCTTGTTGTTGCCCGAATTGCCTATGATCGTGTTGGCGAGCTCGTTGCCGGTGCCGTCGAGATCCGCCGATCCCAGAAGCTGGAGATTCTCGACATGGGCCGAGAGCCTGTAGCTCGCGGTTGACCTGATCGTGTCGATCCCTTCGCCGAAGTTTTCGACAACGACGTCCGTGCTGCCGTCGACGATATAGACGTCGTTTCCGTCACCGCCGACCAGCACGTCCATGCCGCCATTGCCGTCGATCGTGTCGCCGAATCCGGAGCCGAAGAAGACGTCGTTCCCGGTAGTGCCGGTGAAGTTCTGAGCGTAATTGGAAAGAACGTCGTAGATGGCTGCGGCGTTGCGGCTCTGCACGGCGTTGTAGAGCGCATGGACGAGATTGAGGGACGCGTTGCTGCCCGTGCCCCGGACGGCGTCGAGATCGAAGCCGCTGATCCTGACCTGCTCGAGTAGGCCCTGGAGCAGACCGGCGCTGCCGGTTCCCTCGGTCCCCGTCGTCACGCCGTCGACCCACTGGCCGAACGTCAGCGTGTCGAGCGAGCCGGAAATGCCATGGCCGTACTGGGCGCCGTGGTGGATATAGTCATAGGCGAGGCCTTCGCCGCCGAGCACCACACGGTCCGCCGTATCGACGCCTCCCCGCTTGTATCTGAATGCGATCTGATCGCCGTTCACATAGACGTTGCCCGGCCCATAGGGGTTGGCGTCGGGCGTTCCGCCGTAGAAGTTGTAGCTCGGGCCGGCGAGGCCGGCGAAGTAGTTCGTGATGAACGAGCTGAAATTGACGCCGGTCGAGCCGAGGCCGCTGGCATCGATGGTGAGCGTTCCTTCCGGGGCGTCGAACGCGTCCGCGTGCCGGATCGTGAACGTCCTGGCCGTGGTGTTGCCGGCGGCATCTTTCGCCTCGACGGTGATATCGTAGGTCTTGCTGGCCGCGGTCTCGTAGTCGCCGAGCGGCTTCGCCAGCTTGATCTGATTGCCGTCCACCACGAACAGGCCGTCGGCATCGTTCGTCAGCACATAGGAGACGGCGCCTCCTTCGGGATCGGTCGAAGCGAGCGTGCCGACCACGGTGCCGACGGCCGAATTCTCGGCGACAGCCGTTGCGGACAAGGTCGGCGCAGTCGGTGCCTCGTCGACATTCCCCACGTTGATCGTGAAGCTGCGCGTCGTCACATTGTCATTCGCGTCGGTCGCCGTGACGGTGACGGCATGCGACGTCGCGGCCTCGAAGTTCACTCCGGCCTTCAGCCGCAGTTCGTTGCCGACGATTTCGAACTTGTCGCCGGCATCGGCCGTCAGGACATAGGTGATCGCCCCGCCTTCGGGATCGGTGGCCGAGAAGGTGCCCACCACGGTGCCGATCGCCGCGCTTTCCAGAACCGAGGTCGAGGACAGCTCCAGATTCACAGGAGCCTCGTCCAAATCGGTGACCGTCACCGTGAAGGTCTGGCTGACCTCGTTTCCGGCGAGGTCGGTCACCTTCACCGTCACCTCGGGCGACGCATTTGTTTCATAGTCCAGCTCGCTCTTCAGACGCAGTTCATTGCCGACGAGCTCGAACAGGCCCCCGGCGTCGGTCACCAGCGCGTAGGTCAACGCGCCGCCTTCCGGATCGGTGGCCGAGAATGTGCCGACGACGGTATCGACGGGCGTGTCCTCCGGCTGCGGCGACGTCGAAAACGCAAAGTTGGTCGGCGCTTCGTTTTCCGGCGCGTCCTGGACACCGTCGGCGAACTGCAGCTTTTCGATGCCGAGCAGCCGGTCGGTGCCGTCGTCGCCGTCGCCCGTCACATTGTCGGCGATCGTGATCGTCCCGTCGGCGTTCCTGGTGATTGTGTAGTCGGCGAAGTTCCCGCCGAAGATCGCGGTATCGACGCCCCCGCCTCCGGACAGGATGTCGTTGCCGGCCTGGCCTCTGATCGTATCGCCGAACTGGGTGCCGACATAGAGATCGGCTCCCGACGAGCCGATGAAGTTCTGGGCATAAAGGTCAAGCGCATCGGCGATCTTGGCGAGAGCGGCGAGAACACGCTGCTCGTTCGGTGTGCCTGTAGCGTCGCCATACATGTGGGCGATGCCGAAGAGGTGGACCAGGCCACTGGCCTCGATCTCGGCCTCTTCGGCCGCATTTGCCGGCAGGGCGTTCGTGAAGTCGAGCCCTGTGATCCTGAGTTGCGCGGCGCCGCCGACGAAATAGCCGTCAGCATCGAAGCTGCCGGTGCCGCGCGTCCCGTACTCCAGCGTGTCGATCATGCCGTGGATCGTATGAGTGCCGAAGCCGTAGGCAAGCTGGCCGTGCGCCAGGACATATTTCGACGCGGCGTCGGTGCCGTAACCGATGAACATCTCCTCGCCGGAAAAGTTGCCGCTGTTATCGAAGGAAGGAAACCCACCGCCCGTCTCGCCGGCGACGAAGCCGCCGCGCAGAAAGGCCTCGAGGTCCATTCCGTCCGCGCCGGAAGCGTCGATTGTGATTGTGCCAAGCAGCTCGGCCACGTCCGTAACTCCTATCGTGAATGTCTGGGAAACCTGGTTCTCGCCGTCCGAGACCTGGACGGTCACCGCGTGCTCGGCGGCGATTTCGCGATCGAGCCCGGCCTTGACGCGCAATTCGTTGCCGACGATCTCGAACCTGCCGGCGGCATCGTCGGTCAGCGTGTAGGTGAGGGTCTGTCCTTCAGCATCGGTCGCCGACAGCGTTCCGACCACCGTGCCGGGCGCGGCATCCTCGGCCACCGTGTTGCCGGTCAGGGCCAGCCCCGTCGGCGCGGTATCGTCGGTGACGGTCAAGGTAATGGGTATGTCGTAGGTGCCGCCGTCGGCATAGACCAGGACCTGGAAGCTCAGGTCGACGACCGTGGGCGGGTTCTCGAAATCGAAGGCCGTCGCCGTCGAATAGACCGAGAAGGAGCCGTCCTCCTGGAGCCGGAAGTCGAAATAGACGCTGGAATCGGTACCGTCGATGCCGCCCAGCACGCTCGCCCAGCCGTCGTCGGGATGGATCGGCGCGGAGATGGTCGCCACCAATGTGTCGGGCGGAGTGTTCTCCGCGATCGTGATTGAAGCCATGACGAGCCACCCCTTGGAAAATGGCATCCGCGCCCGCGCGGAAGCCGTCGTTTGGAATTTGTCCCGCCCGCCGCCGGGCATGCGGGCTTGGGCGGGGAGGCCGGATGTGCGCCGGCCTCCCCGCGAAAGTCAGACGAGAATGTCGAAGGCGCTGCCCGATGTCGCACCGGTGAGGCCGCCCACATAGCCGGCCAGCGTGAAGGAGAAGTCGGCGACGCCGTCGCCGCTGGTGTCCCCATAGACGACCGTGTCGGTCGAACCGGCGGCGTACCAGACGCTGTTGGCGCCGGCTGTCGAGCCGCCCCAGGCGGTGAGGCCGGCGACGGCGCGCAGGTTGATCACGTCGACGTCACCGCCGGCCAGCGAAATCCCGTCGAAATCGGCGATGGTGTCGCCCGAGGCATTGGCGCCGGAGACGAATGTGAAGCTGTCGTTGCCGGCCCCGCCGGCAAGCCGGTTTGCCGCCGCGCCGCCAAACAGCGTGTCGTTGTAGGCCGAACCGACGACGTTCTCGACATTGGCGAGCGTGTCGGTCCCGAGGCCGCCGCTCGACGTCCCGGCACCGAGATTGACCACGACGGCGAGGGTCGAGCCGGCATAGGTTACCGTGTCGGTGCCGGAGCCGCCGTCGATGGCGTCATTGCCCAGGCCGCCGTCGATCGTGTCGTCGCCGCCCGCGCCGTTCAGCGTGTCGGCGCCGCCTCCGCCTGAGATGACGTCGTTGTAGCCATAGCCGGTGAAGGTGTCGGCGCCGGCATTGCCAAGGAACTCGACACCCGATGTCAGCGTCGCGAGATAGCCGGTCAGCGGTGCGGCCGTATCGCTGAGGAAGCCGTAGAGGATCGAATGCACCGTATTGGCGCCGCTGCCCGACGTCGTCAGGTTCAGCCCGTCTATGGTGAGTTCCGTCGCCGTGTCGAGCGTGACATAGCTGTCGGCCCCGAGCAGGCCGGCCGGGTTGAGCTTGGGGCCATAGCCGAACTCGACCTTGTTCAGCGTCCCGTCGAGCGTGTGGGTAGAAAAGGTATAGTCGAAGTCGCCGGTGGCGAGGACCGCCTTCTCGGTCGGCGTCACCGTACCGTCGACGGCCGAGCCGGAGACCAGATGCTGCGGGCCGCCGAAGATTGTGTGGCCGGTGCCGTAGAATTCGCCATAGGCCGGGTCGGCCGCATGTCCATAGAGGAATGATGCGGTCGAAGTACCGAGATACTCGTCATAGTTGAGGCCGGCAGTGGTGCCGATGGTGATCGTGACGGCCATTTTCCATCTTCTCCAGATGCAAGGCAAAACGCTGCGCGCTCCGATAGCGCGGGCGCTGCCGGGTCGAGATCGCTTGCAAATGGCTGGCTATGTCGTGAGGAAAGCTGCCCCGGCGCGCCTCAACAGCGCAACCGGCTCAATCCGCCCCACAACCGACGATAGATAACTTGATTATTATTGTCAAGTAATTACCAACACCCGCCCGCATGCCCTTATCCCCGTGCGTAGCCACGCGCATCGCGTGGGACGGCCGTATCTCTGGCTGGACCGGTCGGGAATTCCGAGCAGCGGTTGGCTGAGTTGCTGATATTAAAGATGATAATTAGAATCAAGAATTAGAATCGAGCTATGACGGATGATTGGTCGGCTTACTCCGCTCGAGCGATCAATGGCCGGGCGCATCGTCGTCCTCGTCGTCCGACCGGGTGTCGGGATCGTGTTGGCGTCGCCAGGCCTCCACCAGGCGCGCAAGCGCAGCATCGCCGGCCTCTTCGGCGAGCCGCGCCTGCTGGCGTAGCGCAAGCCGGACCGCCGACCGGGCAAACCGATCGCCCGGCATGACGAAGTCCCGGGGAGCGAGGCCGTCCTGGATCCCACGCAGCACGCGTTGCTTGGCCTCGACGATGTCAGGCCGGCCGAAGGAGGCGAGCAGTCCCTGGAAAGCCTTATGCCGTCCGGCGTCGAAGGGCAGGTCTTCGCCCAGGGGCCCGATCGCCGGATTCCCCGGATGCATCGCCCCGAGCGGCATCATGCCTTCCGGGATGGGCGTGTTCGCGGAATGGGTGCGGCGGCCGCGCAGGAGCTTCGGCAGCACATGGGTGTGCGGCCCGGACGGGGAGACGCCGCCCGTGTCCGGACCGCCGATCTTCTGATAGACCTCGACCCTGCCGATATTGGTGAGCGCGACCCGATGCGGATGCGACGTCAGGATGGCGCCCATAACGGGATTGTCGGGCTCGAACAGCGAGCCGCCGAGGCCGGCACGCAGCACTGCGAGCAGCTTCGGCTCGCTGGTACGAATGCAGAAATCGCATTGCGGCAGCGACAGGCCCATGTCGAACAGGATGCCGGTGCGGTCGATGCCGCGGATGGCGTTGTCATCCGGCCCGATCTCGGTGAGAACCGAACGGGCATCGCGACGGGCGTCCTGCTCGGGCAGGCAGAACGCTACCGCATGGCTCCAGCGATGCCGTTTCGGGCTGAGCGTCTCATAGGCGACAGGAATTATGCTGCCGATCCGCTTGCGGTCGAGGCGGATACCACCACGCCTCGTGGCGCGGGCGAAAGAGAAGCCGTCGTCGATGACCGCGGTCTCTCCCTCGTCCTGGTGGAATTCGGCGATCGCCCCCACGCTGCCCATGCTCCAGCCTGTTCGCCAATCCGCGAGGTGCTGCCGGGCAAGGTGTTCCAGTTCGCTCATCGATCATCTCCTGCGCCGTTCTCTTCCGCGGCATCGAGCGGCAGGACGATCATCTTTCCGGCCGCTTCGCCGAAATGGGCTTCCACCCCATAGACTCTCCGCAGCCGATCAACCGTCAGCACCTCTTCCGGCCGGCCGTCGGCGACGATCGCGCCCCGGTCGAGCAGGACGAGCCGCGAGCACCAGCGTGCGGCGAGGCTGAGATCATGCATAGAGGCGACGACGCTCCGCCCCTCGCCCGCCAGCGACGCGAAAATCCGCATCAGCGCGATCTGGTGCGACGGATCGAGACCTGCTGTCGGCTCGTCGGCCAGAAGCAGCGGCGCTTCCTGCGCGAGTGCGCGCGCGATGAGCACCCGCGCCTTCTCGCCGCCCGACAGTTCCGTAGCCGGGCGTCCGCGCAGGCGATCGACCTCCATGCGCCGCATCGCCTGCTCGACCGCCGCCCGGTCGGCCGGCGTGAGACCGGCAAAGGCCGGACGGTGCGGCGCACGGCCGAGCGAGACCACGACCTCGGCCGGCACGGCCCAGGCCACCTCGCGTTCCTGCGGAAGATAGGCGACGCGACGGGCGCGTTCCGCCGCGCGCAGCGCCCGCATGTCCTGCCCGGTCAACTGCACCTCGCCCTCGACATCGACGAGCCCCAGGATCGATCGAAGCAGCGTGGATTTCCCCGCGCCGTTGGGCCCGATCAGCCCGACGAACTCGCCGGCGCCGATGGCGAAGGAGACGTCCCGGAGAACGGGCTTTCCACCGAGCGCGGCGCCGAGCCGCGAAACAGCGAGCAGCGTCATGCCAGCTTCCTCCGCGTGCGCCAGACCAGCCACAGGAAGAACGGCGCGCCGACGATCGCCGTCAGGACGCCGAGCTTCAGATCCCTGCCAGGTGCGATCACGCGCACGAGGATGTCGGCGGCAAGCAGCATCGAGGCGCCGCCGAGCGCGCTGGCGGCCAGCAGGCGCGACGGCCGCGCGCCGACCAGCGGCCGCAGGATATGGGGCACGACCAGTCCGACGAAGCCGATGGCGCCGGCCACGGCGGTCGCGGCTCCCACCGATGCGGCCGTGCCGAGCACGGCCATGAGCTGAACGCGGCGCATGTCGACGCCCATCGTCTGCGCGGCGTCGCCGCCCAGCGTGAGCAGGTCGAGGGCGCGTCCGAGAAGCCCGAGCATGATCCAGCCGGCCAGCATGAAGGGAGCGGCCAGCCACACATGGGTCATCGAGCGGTCGGCGAGCGAGCCCAGCATCCAGAACACGATCTCCAGCGCGGCATAGGGATTGGACGCGAGGTTGAGCGCGAGCGACGTCATTGCGCCGGCAAAGCTCGACACGGCCACCCCGGCGAGGATGATGGTCAAGGCGCCGCCCCGGCCGCCGGCGAGCGCCTGCACGACGATAACCGCGGCGACCGCGCCGGCCAGGGCGGCGAGCGGCAGACCGAGCGGGAAGAGCGCGCTGAACCCCGTGTAGATCGCGAGAACGGCCCCGAGTGACGCCGAGGCGCTGACCCCGATGAGGGCGGGCTCGGCAAGCGGATTGCGCAGATACCCCTGAAGGGCCGCGCCGCAAAGGCCGAGCGTCGCGCCGATCGTCAGGCCCAGCAGGGCGCGCGGCAGCCGGATCTCGCGCATGATCAACGCAATGGCGTCGCGCTGGTCCGAGAACAGCGCCGCGATGCTGTCGCGAAAGCCGATCGCCGCCGGCCCGACGGTCAGCGACAGCAGGAAGAGCACCGCCGTGGTCGCGGCCAACACCACGAGCACCAGCCTGTAGCGGAAGACGTCGCTCATCGCAGCGCCCCCGCCGGCTCCCGCGCTGCACGCTGGAGGATACGGGCCGCCTCCAGCGTGAAGGGCGTGCCGCAGATCGTATAGGCACTCGGCACGACGACGGGGCGGGCCTTCGAAAGCAGCGCCTTGAAGGCGGGATGCATGAAGATCTCCTGGGCGAGCGCGGGTTTCGCATAGCGCGCCTCGTCGCCGACAACCATATCGGGGGCGGCCAGGACGAGCAGTTCGAGCGGCAGTTCGACGGTTCCGACGATGCCCAGCCGGTCGGCGATGTTGACGAGGCCGGCGGCGTCGACCACGGCATCGACCAGCGTCCCCGCGCCCGACATGTAGCTGTTGGCGTAGTAGAGGGCGACGGTCCGTTCCGGCGGGCGATCGGCCGCAAGCGCGGCAAGGCCGCGGTCGAGTTCGGCGACCAGTTCGGCTGCGTGCTCGGGCCGGCCGAGCAGGTCACCCATGCGCATCAGGCTCGCTCTGATATCGTCGATCGAACTTTCCGGCGCGAACTCCTCCACCCGGATCCCGAGGCGGCGCAGGAGCTCGACTGTGGTCCTTGTTGTGTAGGTCCCGGCGATCACCAGGTCCGGATGCAACAGGAAGATCTCTTCGGCGAGGCCGTGGTTCACCCTGTAGCGTCCCGCTTCTTCGGCCAGCACCGACGTCGAGGGATCGCTCGCCAGATAGGACACCGACAAGAGTTGCCTCTCGCCGGCGACGAGCATCGCCAACTGGTCGGTACAGACATTCATCGACACGACGCGTTTCGGCCCCTCACCCGCCACGGCAGGCGAAACGGCGAAGAAGGCGGCGGCGCATGCCGCCACCCTTACCATGAGTTCGAGATGTCTCATCCTGCTGCAACTCCCGGCGAACGCTAGAATGTCCCTCTCAGTCCGAAGAAGGCGGTGCGTCCCTGCGTGTTGTAGCCGAACACCTCCTCGTAATCCTCGTCGAACAGATTGTCGACGCGCCCATAAGCCTCGATATGATCGGTGAACCTGAAGCTGCCGCCGAGATTGACGACCGCATAGGCCGGCAGCGCGACCCGCGACGGCAGGGTGCCGCGGTAGTCGAAATCCTCCATCGTCCCGTTGTACACTAGCTCGCCGAACACGCGGGCGCGCTTCTCGTGGAAGACATAGGCCGCCGCAAGCGAACCGGAGTGTTCAGGGCGGCGCACCTCTGTCAGGCGCGGTCCGCCCGCGTCGGCCTGCTCGCTCGACGATGTGTAGGTATAGGTCGCCGCCGCTGTGAAACCGTTGAAGAGATTGACGGTGGCCGCCACTTCCACGCCCTCCCGCTTGCTCTTCCCGCTGCGATTGATCGGGGTCGACGGGTAGGTCGGCGGCCCGCCATAGACCAGCGCGATCTCGTTGCTGAGGTCCTGGTTGAAATAGGTCACGTCGGTGACCAGCGCCCCGCCGAAGAAGCCCTGCTCGATGCCGACATCCCAGCCCAGGCTCTCCTCCGGAACGAGATCAGGGTTGCCGACGAAATTGTCGGGCACATAGCCGAACTGCTCGAAGAAGGTCGGACTGGTCACGCCGGTGCCGACGGAGCTGTGCAGCCGGGTTGCCGGCGTGACCCGCCAGGCGCCGCTCAGGCTGTAGGTCGTCGCATCGCCGAAGCGGTCGTTGATGTCGTACCGGACGCCGGCGTTGAGATCGAAGCGATCGAGGAACTCGCCGCGATATTCGCCGACAAAGGAGTTGGTGTTGCGCTTGAAGGTCTCGCTGAGATGGCTGGGCGCAAAGGTTTCCTGCTCCCATTCATAGCCGCCGGTCAGCTGATGCTTGGCGTCGAGCATCGCTGATGTGTCGAAGGAATAGGAAGCCTGGTAGGTCCCGTTGTAGCGGTTGCCGTCGTTCCAGGTGGTCAGGCCGCCGGAAAAATCCTCGCGATGAGCGTCGCTTCCGGCAAAGCGCATCTTCTGGGTGAGGGCGCCATCGAAAGACACATGGGTCGCGCCGAGCGAGCCGAAGAATTCCTGCGTCGCGGTGCTGTCCGGACCGTCGATCACCTCGCCATAGGTCGGGCTGCCCCAGCTGTAGTCCTGCGGGTCGACATCGCTCTTGCGATCGACATAGCGCAGCGTGCCGTCGACGGTGAGCGTCGGCGACAGGTCGGCCGCGAAGCGGCCGTTCAGCGTGGCGTTGCGATCGCCGTCCTTCTCCGTGCCGTAATCGGAAATGTTGAAGCCGCCGGTGTTGCGGAAGACCCCGGCGAAGGCGGCGTCGAAATTCTCGCCGCCGCCGCTCAGCGACACCCCGCCCAGCCAGGTGCCGTCCGTGCCGATCTCGCTGCGTGCGCTGCCTTGGGAGTCGTTGCGCTCGCCGCGCTTCGTGATGATATTGACCACGCCCGCCAGCGCATTGGCGCCCCAGAACGTACTCTGGGGACCGCGCAGTATCTCGATGCGGTCGATGTCGTCGGCGACCAGGCTGCCGAAGTCGAACTCGCCGCTCGACGTCTCGCCGACGTCGACGCCGTCGACCATGACCAGCAGCTGGTTGGCCTCGGCGCCGCGCACGCGCACCTGGGTGAAGCCGCCGAAGGACCCGCTGCGCGAGACGGAAAAGCCCGGCACCAGACGCAGCGCGTCGGCGACATAGCGGATCTGGTTCTGCTCGAGCTGCTTGCCGGTGATGACCGTGAAAGCCCTGCCCGACTTCTCCTGTTCGATCGGCGTCAGCCCGTCCGTGACGAGGATCTCGTCGAGCTGGCCGACCTCATCCGTCTCGGCCGCGGCCTCCTGCCCCTCGGCATTGCCTGCGAGCGCCAGCACCAGCGTGCCCGCCGCGATCATGGTCCTTCTCATTTCCGCCCCCGAAATCATCTGGCAGGGCGAGCGGAGCCGCCCCGTGGTTTGCGATGAACCGCAGGCGAGAATCGGCGATGGTCTCAATGGCAGGCACGTGCATCTTCATCCCCGGCCGTCTCCGGCATGCGGCAACACTTTCTCAAATGTCACCGCCACGGACGACCGCGCCGGAACACACCCCGTGTCCAGGCATGGGTGACCGGAAAAGGCAGGTCTCCTGACTTCCGTGTCCTCGCCGGTCTTCCGCCTTCCCGGCCGCGCGGACGCGGCCAGTGGCCTAGTGGAAGATGGCTCAACGGTTACAGTTGCGGGGGCAGTCGCGGATTCGGCCAAGCGTGCCGGCCTCACCGTGTTCCCTTTTCATCCGCCTTACGGGCGGAACCAGTTCCGGCCGGCAAGCTATCGACGGGCCCGGCCGGCGTCAACCTCCGGTTGGCATTCTTTCCACCGGGGAAGAGGCCGCTCCGGCTTGCCGGAGTGTGCTTTTCAGCCCGATATAGTGCGCAAGCGCGGACACGATATCCCCCACGCTGGCGTGGAGGAGAGGCAACTGCCAAGTGTACGGCGAAGGCAAGTCCGTTGCGCATTGCGCTACCGGGAACGCGCCGCCCGCTTCTCAATCCCGAGGGAGGCTGCCATCAGCTCGAGGAGAGGGGGTGGCGTTCGTTTGCCGCCAGGCTGCGCGCACCGTTCTTCTGTTCGGAGCGTCCTATCGCAAGCCGCAAATACTCCGCGCTGTTGTCGATATGCGCGCGCATCAGCGACTTCGCGTGCTCGATGTCGCACGCTCTTATCCTGTCATATATTTCAGCATGCTCGGCGTAGGCCGCCTCGTAGGATTTGTTCGGAACGCTGCTCGTCACGCGAATGACTTCGGTCACGAGCCCATAGAGATTGTCATAGAAGACGGTGAGGATCGTGTTGCCGGCGGCCCGCACCAGCGCCCTGTGAAAGGCCGCGTCCGCGGCGGTAAAGCCGGAGAAGTCCTTGTTCCTGCCCGCCTCCCGCATATCGGCCAAGGCCTTTTCGACATCGTCGAGTTCTGTCGGCCCGCCGGACATGAGCAGTTCGAGAACGTTTATCTCGATCATCCGACGCACGACCATCAGTTCGGTAAGATGACGCGCGTTCGTCGACAGCAATTGGCGCACGGTCGCGGCCAGCGTCCCGAGAAACTCGCCTACGTCGTCGCGAGCCACAGTGGTGCGCTCGCCATGCCGTCGCCGCACAAGGCCTTTCGTCTCGAGTATCTGCATCGCCTCGCGGACCGAGCGGGTCGAAACGCCGAATTCCCGCGCCAGATCGCTCTCGGAAGGCAACTTCTCGCCGACCGATAGTTCGCCCGCCAGAATGCGCCCCTCGACGGCTGCGGCAACCGTCGAATGGAGCTTGTCCCTGTGTCGTGCCGTCCCTGTCGACGCGGTCATCTCCCGGCCTTCCTGCCGTGCCCGTTCCGTCGCGGCGGGCCTTGCGAAGCTACTGGTGTCATAAGTGGTGTCAAGCAAGCTCGTCAAGTCTTGACATATGACTTATGACATGAGATGCCATCCGCCGGCCACGCCAATGCGCATTTGCGGCGCAACGCCGGCTCTTTATGTTGGGAGGATGCAGACATGAGATTTTTCACGGCCGCCCTGGCGGCCACCGTCTTCATGGGCGGGGCGGTGGCCTTCACCGCTCCCGCGCGGGCCGATTGGCCCGAGCGCCCGGTCACGATCATCGTTCCCTGGTCCGCAGGCGGGGGCACCGACGCGACGGCCCGCGCTCTGGCCCAGGAGCTCGAAGAGCGCTTCGGCCAGCCCTTCAACGTCGTCAACCGCACTGGCGGCGGCGGTCTCGTGGGCCACATCACCATCGCCAATTCGGCTCCCGACGGCTATACGCTCGGCGTGATCACAATCGAGACCACGATGTTCGAAGCGCAGGGCCTGCCCGGCGCCGCGCCCGAGCAATTCACGCTTCTGGGGCGCTACAACGCCGATCCCATCGCCTTGAACGTGCGCGCCGACGCTCCTTACGAAACGCCCCGGGATCTCATCGAGGCGGTCAAGGCCAATCCGGGCGATCTCAAGGCATCCGGCGCCAATCGCGGCGGGCTTTCCCACCTCGCCTGGGCGGGCCTGCTGAACACGATGGGCATCGATCCGGAAGCAAGCCCCTGGGTCGCTTCCGACGGTTCGGCGCCGGCGATGCAGCAGCTCGCCGCCGACGCGATCGACATAGTGTCGACCTCGCCGGCGGAGGCCCGGTCGCTCGTCGATGCCGGCGAGGCCAGGACGCTGGTCGTCCTCGCCGACGAACGCAGTTCCCTCCATCCCGAGCTTCCGACCGCCAGGGAGGCGCTCGGGGTCGAATGGTCGCCGCTGCCTTTCCGCGGCATGGCCGGCCCGGCCGGCTTGCCCGACGAGGTCGTGGGCAAGATGTCGGATGCCCTGGCCGAGATCACCCGGGACGAGGACTTCATCGCCATGATGCAGTCGCGCGGTTTCTCGGTGGCGTATCAGGATACCGGTACCTTCACCGACACGGTGAAGCGCTCGCGCGACGCGCTGGTCAAGGCCATGCAGGCGGTCGGCCTGGCGAAGCAGTAGACCGGCCGGGGAAGCGTCATGCGGATCGACGACAGGATTGTCGGCATAGGCCTGACGCTCCTCGCCCTATGCGTGATCTGGGGCGCGCGGCAGATACCGGCGGTGCCCGGCGCGTCATTCGGGCCCTCGCTCATGCCGACCCTTGTCGGCATCGTGATGGCGGGATGCGGGATCGCGATACTCCTTGGCGGTCTGCGATCTGCCGGCGGCCCCCTGATGGACGTTTCGGTGTGGAAGGGGCAGCGCAGGGGCCTGCTGTGCGCGGCATGGGCGATCGGCGGCGTGATGCTTGGCATCGCCTTTCTGCCATGGCTCGGATTTCCCCTGTTCGGATTGCTCTATGCCTTGCCGCTCATGCTGCTCATGGGAGCCCGGCCGCTTGCCGCAGTGCCTGTCGCGCTGGTCCTGGTGGTCGGGTGCTACCTTCTCTTCAAGCATCTCTTCCATGTGCCGCTTCCGGCCGGTCCGGTGACGTTTCTGGGGTAGCGGATGAGCAGCGATATCCTCCTCGACGGGCTGGCGATCGTCTTGCAGCCGCATGTGCTCGGCATCATCCTGCTGTCGGCCATCTATGGTCTGTTTGTCGGGGCCATTCCCGGGCTGAGCGCCACCATGGCGACCGCGCTGCTCATTCCGCTCACTTTTTACATGGATCCGGTGTCGGCCATCGCCGCGATCGTGGCCACCACCGCGATGGCCATTACGGCCGGAGACCTTCCGGGCGTCCTGCTGCGCATCCCGGGTACGCCCGCTTCGGCCGCCTATGTCGAGGAGGCCTACGCGCTCAACCTGAAGGGCAAGGCGCAACTGGCCATGGGGATCGGCATCGTCTTTTCGGCCGCGGGCGGTCTGTTTGGCGCAATCGTGCTTCTGGTCAGCGCCCCGCTTCTTGCCCGTGCCGCATTGAGCTTTTCAAGCTTCGAGTTCTTCTGGCTCGCCCTTCTGGGCCTGCTTACATCCGCTCTCGTAAGCACGGATTCGCCGGCGCGAGGGCTCTTTTCCCTGTGCCTGGGTCTGTTGATCAGCACCGTGGGGCTCGATGTGACGTCCGGGCAGCCGCGCTTCACCTTCGGGGTCATCGAGCTCTATGGCGGCGTCAGCTTCATCCCCACCATGATCGGCATGTTCGCCTTTGCCGAGCTGCTGCGCGGCCTGTCGGCCGCCGGGAAGGTCCCGCCCGTGCCGGAGCGGCAGACGTTCTGGAGCAATCCATTCGCCGGCGTCTGGCGGGCGTTCAAGTCCTACCCCTTGAGCTTCTTCCGCGGCTCGGCCCTTGGTGCCTCGATCGGCGCGCTTCCTGGCGTGGGAGGGGACCTGGCCGCCTGGATCGCATACGGCATGAGCAAGCGCTTCTCGAAGACACCGGAGAAGTTCGGGACCGGCCATGAGGAGGGGCTGATCGAAGCCAGTTCTTCCAACAATGCCGGGCTTTCAAGCGCCTGGGTTCCCGCACTCGTGTTCGGCATCCCGGGGGATGCCGTCACGGCCATCGCCATCGGGGTCCTGTTCATGAAGGGGCTGAACCCGGGCCCGCAGCTTTTCGTCGACAACCCGACCATGCTCGCGGCCGTCATCCTGACTTTCGCGGTGGCCAATCTCCTCCTTGTCCCGATCGGCTATTTTGCCATCAAGGGAGCCCATTACGTGCTTTCCGTCCCGCGCGGACTGGTCGTGCCTTCGATCCTTGTCTTTTGTGTCGTCGGCTCGTTTGCAATCAACAACACCGCGTTCGATGTCGGCACAATGCTGGCCGCGGGCCTTGTGGCCTATCTCATGGAATCGAACCGGTTTCCCATCGCGCCCGTCATTCTCGGGCTCGTGCTCGGGCCAATCCTGGAACGCAACTTCATCATGTCGATGCAGATCGCCGACGGCAGCCTCCTTGGCTTCTTCAGCCGCCCCCTTGCCGCCGTGCTGGGGGTCGTCGTGTGCGGCATCGTCCTCATGCCGCTGCTCAGGGGCATCCTGCGGCGCACACGCAAGCGCGCGGCGGACGCGCGGGCAGCCTGATCAGAATCCTACGCATTCAAGGAGACCAACAAAAATGCGCGATACGTTTTCCGTGGAAGGCCGCGTGGCGGTAGTGACCGGCGGCCTCGGACAGTTGGGCACACAGTTTTCCAGGTCCCTGGCCGAAGCGGGCGCCAAGGTCGCCATCTTCAGCCGCCGGCCGTTCGGACAGGAACAACTGGCCGCGAAGTTTCCCGGCCTGGAGGACAACATCCGCGTCTACGAAGCCAGCGTCACCGACAAATCGGCGCTGGAAGCCACGACCGGGAAACTGGTCGCCGACTGGGGTGTCCCCCACATCCTCGTCAACAATGCCGGCATCGATTCCAAGCCGGACGGCTCGGCCGAACAGAACGCGCCCTTCGAGGTATATCCGCAGAAATACTGGGACGAGATCATCGAAACCAACCTCACCGGGGTCATGCTCACCAGCCAGGTGGTGGGAAGCCGCATGGCGGCGGAACAGCGTGGCTCGATCATCAATGTCGGTTCGATCTACGGCATGGTCTCCCCCAATCAGGCACTCTATGCCTATCGGGAAAAGCGTGACGGCGTACCCTTCGTGAAGGCGGTCTCCTATGCGGCGTCGAAGTCCGGCCTGATCAATCTGACGCGCTATCTTGCGACCTATTGGGCCCCAAGGAAGGTGCGCGTCAATCTCGTTTCCTTCGGCGGCGTGAAGACCGCCACCTTCGACAAGGAGTTCATCGACGCCTTCCTCGAGCGCGTGCCCCTGGGGCGCCAGGCGGAAATCGACGAATACAACGGTGTCATCCGGTTTCTTGCCTCCGATGCCTCGTCCTACATGACCGGCTCCAACGTCGTGGTCGATGGCGGGTTCACCGCCTGGTAGGGCCGACGTCGGCACATGAAGCATTCCATTGGCATCGATGCGGGAACGGGCAGCGCGCGGGCCGAGCGGTTCGACAGCGCGGGAGCCCGGCTCCGCGCGCGCCGCTCAAGAACGGCGCTGGCGGCAGAACCCGACGCCACCGTCCACCTTTGCCGCACATAGCCCGACCACGGTCGGGCAAACCTACGCCACCTTCTCCGGAGACCTTCGCAAATGACCACCTACGACTACGCCTCGACCGACTGGGCATCCATCCGGCGCCTGGCCAATTGGTATTCGGGCGACATCCAAGACGTCATGGACAAGCATGGCGTCTATGGGCACCTCAAGGGCATCTCGCTTTTCGGCACCCTGACGCCCGGGCAGATCGTGTGCGGCCCCGCGGTCACGGTGCTCTACGAGCCCAGCACGCGCATCGGCCAGCCTCAGGACGTCTATCACGGCGCGATCGATTCGGTGGTCGAGGGCGGCATATTGATGGTCGACGCCTCCTGTGCCGAAGGCTCGGGCACGGGTGAATTGATGTCCACCGGCGCCAAGGTCGCCGGCGCTGCGGCAACCGTCGTGCATGGCACGGTCCGGGATCTGGCCGAGGTGCGCCGCCTGGGCTACCCCCTGTTTGCCCGCGGCGCGAGCCCGGTCGGCGTATCGGGCCGCATGGAGCCTGCGCAGGCCCATGTCGATCTCGACATCGACGGGATTCGGGTTCGCCCCGGCGACGTCATCTTCGCCGACATAAGCGGCGTGGTGGTGATCCCGCGCGAGATGGTCGCAACCATAGCCGACGCGGCGGATCAGAACGGCGCCGGCGAAGCCCGTTGCAGGGAAAGGATCCTCGCGGGCGAGAAACTGCAAAGCGTCTGGCCTGCGGGCAGTTCAGGCCCGGCATGATACCGGCGGTCGACGATATCGACCGTTGCAGCGCGCGACCGCGTCGCCCGCACCCGTTGGCGCGGAAGCCGGCCACAAGGGGTTGCGCCGGCGATTGAGCTCAGGTCGATGCGTGAGCATCCCTGCCCTGGATGAGTCAACCTCCAGTGCCGTTGGCATGGGAACGCGGTGTCTTGATGCCGACCGCTTGTTTCGCAAAGGGGCGGCAAATCAGTCGGTATCCGGCCGTCGTGTCGGCCCGGCGGAGGTCATCCGGCACCGTTGGGATCGTCACCACCCCAGGTCAAGAGATCGCGAACCCAGCCGGCCTTGTCCGGCCAGCCTTGCGCCCCGATCAGAGGCACGAAGCGGACGCCGCCCAGCAGTTCTTTGGTAAAGCCGCCATCGCTACCGCGCACCAGCTTGACGAGATCCTGGTAGCCATGACGGCCTACCGGCATGACGATGCGGCCCCCGGCGGCAAGTTGTTCCTTCCACGCAGCGGGCACATCGGGCCCCCCGGCCGAGGCGATGATCACGTCGAACGGCGCCTCGCCGGGCAGGCCGAGCGTGCCGTCGCCCGTATGCACATGGACATTGGCGTAGCCGAGCCGCGCCAGGCACGAGCGAGCCCTGTCGGCGAGCACGCCGTGCCGTTCCACGGTGAAGACATCGGACGCGATCTGCCCCATCAGCGCCGCCGCATAACCCGATCCCGTGCCGATCTCGAGCGCACGCTCGCCTGGACGGAGCGCGGCCGCCTCGATCATCAGAGCGACGACATAGGGCTGCGAGATGGTCTGGCCCTCGCCGATCGGAAGCGGCCCGTCGTCATAGGCGTAGCGGTGCAGCTTCTCCGGCACGAACTCCTCGCGCGGCACCGTCCGCATGGCGCTGAGCACATTGGCGTCACGGATGCCGCGCCCGGCGATCTGGCGCTCGACCATGGTCTCGCGGGCTTGTGCGAAGTCGGTCACGACGGGTCCGATCCGCTCGAATGATCTAGACCTATTATAGCGCGATCGTCGTCCGCGCGCAGCCCGGCAGGCCGCGCCGATCACCCGGCGATAGAAATGGTTCATGGCATTCTGCGGGGGCGTTCCGCGCACCGCCCCCGGCGTCGTTCAAAGCATGTCTCCCGAAGGTGTGCAGCGGTTTCGGGAAAGAGGCATGCGCTAAATCAAGAACCTACAGCGCGTCGGTGGCGACACAGTACACGACGCGGCGATCGCGGGTTATCAGCGGCAACATATCCGCTTCGTCATCCACGGACGAGCGCACGCAGCGAAGCGGAGGGCGCACCGATCCGTGGATCCATGCCGTGACCGATCCGAAGGCCGCAGACGGTCGAGGAAGCGGCCCCGATCCACCCGCCCAAGCCCGCTCTGCACCGAAGCAGTCGTCCGCGATTTCACGGCATGGATTCTCGGGCGCCCACGCTTCGCGTAGGCTCGGGCCCGAGAATGATAGGGCGGCGCTGTTTCCGGCCAACGTATCCTCGGGACATCAAATACCAGCCGTCGGATGGCCGAGGGCGCCATGATGTGGTGAGTTCGAAGATTCCTGACCTTCGATGTTTTTCAGCACGTCATGCCGCCCCGACCACTGTCGTGTACAGTGCGTTGACGCCCAAAGGACGCATCAACTCCGCCGGCGCCGACATCCGGTTGTGTTCTTCGACCGGTGTTTCCCGGCCACAGGATCAGCCCTGCGACGGCTTCCAATCGGCCGCGGGTATGACGTTGATCATCCATGGGACGCCGAACCTGTCAACCAGGGAGCCGAAGCCGGGCGACCAGAAGGTCTCGCCGAACGGCATGACCGCCTTGCCGCCTTCGGACAGCTGGTCGAACCAGCGCTGTCCCTCAGCCTTGTCGTCGGTGTGCAGGGTGACGTCGAAGCCGTTCTTGGGTTTGTCGATGCTGGGTGCCCAACCGACATCCATGTCGGCGCCCATCAGCGCCTGGTCGCCGACCTCCAGCCAGCAATGCATCAGCCAGCTCTTGTATTTCTCGTCGGTGATCGGCATGTCCGGAGGCGCGTCGGCGTAGGGCATGGCGGCAGTGATCTTTCCGCCCAGAACCTTGGCGTAGAACTCGAACGCTTCGCGGCACTGGCCCTGGAAGCTGAGGCTGGTCACGATTTTCATGGTCGTCTCCTTATCTGATCGGGGTTTTCGGGGCTCTGATCGGGGTTTGGGGGCGCGTCAGGCGAGATTGAGCTGCCAGGACACGCCGAAACGGTCGGCGACCCAGCCGAAGCGCTGGCTGAAGCCGTAACCGTCCAGCGGCATCAGCACCTCGCCGCCATCCGACAATTCGGCGAAGAGCCGCTCCTGCTCCTCGTCCGATGCGCAATCGACGAAGAAGGACCAGGACGGCGTGAAGTCGAACGCGTGTCTTACCGGGCTGTCGCTCGCCAGCACGCTCTGCCCTGCGGCCCGGAAGCGGGCCAGCTTGATGCTGCCCTCCGCGCCCTGCTCACCCTTCCGCCAGCGCGTGACATCGAGAATCTCGCCGTCGTCGAACAGCGAGACATAAAGGTTCATCGCCTTTTCGGCATGGCCGCCCTGGAACATGAGGAATGGTTGCATCGTGGACATCGCCGCTTCCCCTTCGCTTCGGATTCCTTGGGAAAGCGGTCGCCGATTGACGCTTCCTCACATATGTTGATATCAACGTAAATGCGTTATGGATGTCAACCTCATCAGATGCACGCTCCTGACAAAGCTGCCTTCGAAACCACGCTTCTGGTGCGCGACACCTGCCTGTGCCTGCATGCGCAGCGCGCAGCGCGTGCGCTTGCGCGCCGTTTCGATGTCGCGCTGAAACCCGCCGGCATCACCAGCGGGCAGTTCTCCCTCCTCATGTCGCTCAATCGGCCGGAGCCGCCGAACCTCGGCAGCGTGGCGGCGCTGCTGGCGATGGACAGGACGACCCTGACCGCCAATCTCAAGCCGCTGGAGCGCCGCCGCCTCGTCGAGACGACAACCGATCCGACGGACAGGCGCACCCGGCTGCTGCGGCTGACGCCGGCCGGCCGGGCGGCTCTGGCCGAAGCGGTGCCGATCTGGCGGCATCTTCATGCGGCGATCGAAACGACGCTGTCTGACCCCGATCATCTGCGCTCCGAACTGAACTCTCTTTCGGGATCCGATAGGCAGGACGGCGTCGCCGGGTAGGGCCGGAAGCCCGACACGGAGACGCCGTTCCGGCTTTCGGCTGCGACCTTCAAGGGCCGTCGCCGTGCTGCTGCCGCCGGGCAGGCCGGAGCGCATCTCGTCTGACATCGCCGCCTGTGCCGGCTACGACGTCGCGGTCGACTGCGGCCGCGACAAGGACCGGAAGCTGCCGAGGCCGCCGAGGCACCGGACCCAAGGTTGGCGTCGAATTCGGATTCGATGGCGACAGAAACAGATAGCGCGGCGGCACCGGCACAATCGGTGCCGCCGCTCCGCTTGTCAGCGTAGAACTGCGCGACTGACGAACCGCGAGCTGAGACAGCGTTTCCGCACCGCCGTTTGATCTGTCGGCGGAGGGCGATCTTGATAGCGAGATGTGACCTGGACTCATCTCGGTGCAAAACGAAGATCAGCGATCGGGCCTCATCCGGAAGTTTGGAAATCTTTCGGCTTTCTGTTAAGATGTACCATCGCCAATGAAGGCCGTTCCTGCTGGATCAGCAGTGAGCCTGCTCATCAGCGAGGACTCGATCATGAAAAACCTGGTCTCCTGGCTGAACGCCGCGGGCGTGGCAGCCATCTTTGCCGTTGCAAGCGTGGTTCCAGCGACCGGCGCGCCAAATCTCTTGCCAAGGCCCCAGACTGCCCACCCGACTGCCCACCCGCTGGAAGTCATCCAGGTCCGCGATGGAATGAGGTGGCGCGGGAACGGTTACCGAGGAGGCGGCTGGCGGCATGGAGGCAATTGGCGTGGTCGGAACTGGCACGGGAGTGGCTTTCGCGGGGGTGGTTATTACGGCTGGTACAACGGCTACGGCGGCTATTATGACGATGACGCCTGGGTCGCCGGAGGGGCGCTGTTGCTCGGAGCTTTGATCGGAAGCGCCATCGCCAACAGCAGCTACTATGGTGACTACTACTACGAAGACAGGTACCTGAACGGCGGCAGATACCCGGGCTACCGCGACAGATACTCACCAGCACCGTACAGACGCCAGACCGCTGACCCCTACCTCGGATGGCAGCGCGCCTTGGACCGCTAAGCAGACATTCCTTGGCAAGCCAACGAATGGTCGAATGGTCTGCTTAGGCCTTTGTTGTCGCAGATTCTTGTCGGAAAACCGTGGGACACTTTTCCGGAATCTGCTTAGAGCATGTCTCCCGAAAGCGGGAGCCGGTTTCGGAACAAAGCCATGCGCCAGATCAAGAACCTCATCGACGACGGCAACCACAGTGCACGACAGAGCAGTGGCGGGTGATCAGCGGCGACATCTCCCCCTTCGTCATCCACGGGCGAGCGCACGCAGCGAAGCGGAGAGCGCGACGACCCGTGGATCCATGCCGTGACAGCTCCGGAGACCGCCGGCGGTCGAGGAAGAGGGATCCCCGATCCACGCCCAGACCCGCACATATTCCGCACCGAAGCAGTCGTCCGCGATCTCACGGAACGGATTCCCGGGTCGCCTGCGGCTCGCTGCGCTCGCCTCCGGGCCCGAGAATGACGAGGATGGGGCGGCGGTATAGGCTGCTTCCGGCCAGCCGGCACATCATGCGCTACCGGTCATCGCAGACGACAGAGTGGTCGAAGGCGCCGTGATGTGGCGATCTCGAAAATTCTCGACCTTCGATGTTCTCATCTCGCCATGCGGCCGCGACCACCGTCGAGTGCCGTGGACGGCAACAACATCCACGCCATGACCAGGGAGGCCGGACGCCTTCGACCATCAGGGCTTCGTCGAAGCCCATGTGCCGCCGCCTTTCTGGATCGGCAAGGGTCCGTCGAACAACCTGGAGCTTCCGCGTCAGCCGGTCGATTCGGCGGTGAAGACCGCCAGTTGAGCATCGAAAGCACGCCTGAAGGCCGGCCGCGCTTCGCCGCGGGTGACATAGGCGGAAAGGTTCGGATATTCGTCCAGCATTCCCGATCCGTTCAACCGGCGCAGCACCATCACCATCAGAAGATCGCCGGCGCTGAACGCACCATCGAGCCAGTCGGCATCCCCAAGGCGCGCGGAGAGTTCGCTGAGCCGGACCCGTATGCGATCCTCGACTGCCGACAGGCGCTGCTCGTACCAGGTCTCGTCGCGTTCCAGGTACCTTGCGATTTCCCGATCGACAATCGGCGGCTCCAGTGTACTGACCGCGGCAAACATCCATGTGATCGCGCGCGCCCGGGCATTCGCATCGTCCGGCAGCAGGCCACGATGGCACTCCGCGATGTGAAGCACGATCGCACCAGAGTCGAACAGAGCGAGATCGCCTTCTTCATAGGTCGGGATCTGCCCGAACGGTTGAAGCGCACGATGCGCGGGTTCCTTCATCTCGCTGAACGAAACAAGACGGACGTCGTAAGGCTGGCCCACCTCTTCGAGCGCCCAGCGAACACGCATGTCACGCGCCTGTCCCTGGCCGCGGTCGGGCGAGCGTTCGAAGGCTGTGATGGTGGGGATCATTGGAAGGCTCCGGGTGAGATGCTGTCGGGAGTGGCTTGGGCGACAATTGTTCTCATGGTGCGGTATCCGGTTCTTGCGCTTTGCATCAGAGGACGGACGACCGGTATGGTTCCCGACACCTTAGCTTGATTTCTTTGGCGATGGGATTTCGTGGGCCGGACCTTCTGCGTGTGGCCGTCGCGGGCTAAAGAAGTCTCTTGGTCGGCGAAGCCCTCAAGAACGGCGCGGCATCCTATCTGTTCGACTCCAGCGAGTCACACCCAGCTTGCGTATCGTTCGCTGGCCGGGATCGAAATCGATGACGCCCTCGCAACGTCCGAGCAACCGATCTCTGATTCTGATATGGGAACGACGCTTCAACGCGCCGTACATGACCCAAAGCAGAGTTCGCCCGCCGATCAGAAAGGTCGGCTTTGCGCCCTCAAGATGGCCGTTAGAAAGCCATAGCGAAGTTTCCAAAAGCAGTCGTTCGTCAGGCTGCTAAAGTGTGTAGTTATGAACTTGCTGCCGCCATCACGATCTGCACGATGGCCATTAAAAGGCCGGCGATTCCTGTTACCCCGGCGAGCGTAGGAGAGCGCAAAAGACGCATGATCTCAGGCCAGAGTGGGTCTGGAGTTTCGATCAGCTTTTCGGCAGACTCTATCAATGCCATGGCATTGGCCGTACGAGCGTTTGAGAGCTTGGCTGATTCGATGACTACCCGCATCTCCCTAAGAATTCGCCGGATCTCAGACTTTTGATGTTCCGACAAGTTAAAGCGGCCAGTCCAGGCCGCGCTGTCCACCCTGACAGGAATATCTCCCTTCTGCACAGCATCGAACCCTGCGGCGGTAATCTGAAACAGTCTGCCGCCGGATATCTGGTATGCCTGACGCGTGATAACCAAGCCTGCGGACTCTAGGTCATCCGTCAGGGCCAACATGTATTGGTTAGGTTTCTCGAGCCCAGTGTTTTTCCTGATCGTCGGGATGGTGCAGTACCGTGTGTCTCCGCTAGCCAAGCGTCGATGCAGGTACTGAAGGATCGCTAGCTGATCGCTTCTGGCGCTCACCTTGATTTCCTCTGAAATCTCTGACGGGCCTCGGTAGCATCTCTAGCATACAAGGGAACGATGGCTAGCGAATTGGGGCCGATGTCCACAACGGGTCCGGCCTTCCCCTTAATTCCATGGGGCACCAACACCGAGCCGAGGCTCTAATCGCCACTGGATAGAACTTCAGTGGCAGGTCAACGTTACTACGCCATGCTGGAACTGCTGGCCCTGGCAGCGTGACTCAAAGGAAACGGCCTCCGGCAAACCCGGCGCGGTTCAGACGGCGACCAGACCGCGGTGAGAGTTGAACCGTTGCCGACGTGAGACCGACGCGTCACGCTTCTGCCGCCCCGTCTGGGGCCGCTTTCTTGGCGGGAGCAGGCCGTGTCTTTTGGATCATTTCGGCCATTTCTTGCATCTCGGCCCTCCGGGCTCCAAGTAGATCCGCTTTGGTATCGCCGCGCCCTGGCTTGGGTGGCTTCACAATCTCACTTACCAGCAAATCCACCCACGCATCGTTGTAGGTGTAGCTGTTGTAGGCCTTGTGGAAGATGCAATAGGTACGGTTGGTCTTGTCCCCCTTGGCGGGCCGCACCTTGTGTCTCTTCCATGCTTCCGTGTGGTCGGTGACCGTGAAACGGCGGCGGCTTTTCTGGCTCACAAGAGCGGCCACCTCACTGGGTTTGTAAGGGTAGAGCTCGTCGGAAATCTTGTACTTCTGGAGGACGTTGTGGACGCTCTTTCCCTCGGCAGAATCCGGCGTCAGAAATTGGATATGCGCACTTCCCTTTGACGCACTGTCGAATGTGTAGACAACCCGAAACTGGTATTCGAGGTCATCCAACTCCTCCTCCGAGAGTTCTGCGGTCAGCCGTGCGTCCAGCGCCGCGATATGCGGGGGAACGTCGTACTGGTGAAGCTGCGCGGCTTGGTCGATCTGAAGCTTGCCGAACTGCAGGGCTACGGAGAGTTCGTTTTGAAGGCTCAGGCGAGGGCCGTACCAGTCCCCGATCGTCTTGTCGAAGTTCAGGCAGCACGCCTGGAAAACCGAGAGCCAACGCGGATCGCTACGCCCCATCAGCCTGTGCTCGACCTCGTCCCGAATGACCTTGATCGTATTCAGGTTGTTCTTGATGCCCTTCGACAGCGGACAGTCGGACTTGGTCAGCATGTAGCTGAGACCGAAGGTCGTGCCGTCACTGTTCAGGACGTTCCCGTCTTTGCGGTGATAAAACTCGTGGAGAAGATAGGTCCATGCGATATTCGCTAGGATAGCGAACATGCCCGTCTTGAACTTGTAGTTGCTGCTATTGAAGATCGTGACCGCGAGTATCATCGCCTCGCGGGCGCGGATCAGCCGCTCGTCACCATAAAGGTTGAGACCGGTTACGGGATCGAAGCTTTGCTTCCGCTTCTTGAAGAATTCTACCTCTTCGTCTGAGGCCGGCTCGATGGATTTGTTCTTCTTGACGCCAGAGATGCGGCCGAAGTTGACGGTCGGCATCCGCTCATAGTTGATGAGCGCGTGAATATCCTGGTTACGCTCCCCGCGGGCAAGTAACGCCTTGACTATGCGCTTCTCAAGCGCAGTCAGCCCTCCGCCTTTTGCCATCATTCTCCCCCACGAAGCTCCCTGATGGGATTGCTTTGGCGAGGAGGACCTTAGCACCGCAAGTCCTTAGGTTGAAGGCACAAGGAGAAGCTCTGGAAAGAGAAACAGTTATAGGCGAAATGCTCGACATCGTAGCGCTCGCCGAACAAATGCCCGTAGTTAAACCCACCCGTCAGCCGGGAGCGAACAACCGCTTCAGCAAAGTTCCTTCCGAAAGCGGACTGACCGCTTCGGGCCCCATTCGCGACCTTCGATATGGTTGCAACAAGGTCAGGGACTTGTGCAGCCCGCCGTCCATGCAAATGACATGAATCCATCATCCCTGAATGGCGGATAGACTCCGCGCCGCCTTCAGCCCGGCCAGGGTCGCGTCGGTGGCGTCGATCACTCGCGTGGCCACCCCGATCCGCCTAAAGCCGCGCGCATAGAGGGCCGACAGCGCGGCGCTGCCGATCAGTGGAATCTCCCCGCCGCCCGATGCCAGTTCCCTCTGCCCGCCGATCTCGGCGCCGATGAGCAGGCCAGAGAGGTAACCCGCGCCCCATGGCTGGCTCCTGCCCGACAGAAGCGAACCCGACCGGACGCGGAAGAGGTCCGAGACGAGCTTCTCGGGCCGGTCGAGGCCGGTGTCGAGGCCGGCATCGAAACCCTCGTTACGCTCGGGATCGGCGGGATCGCCGCCGACGGAGTGGCGCAGGACCGAATGGGTCTTCAGCACCTCGAACAGCTCGCCGGTCATGGCGGTGGCGAAGCGGCGCACTGTCCTGCCGTCGAGCTCGACCCATTTGGAATGCGTACCCGGCATGACGACGGTGCCGGAAAACCCTTCCAGCAGCGCCGAAAGTCCGAGCAGCTGGGTCTCCTCGCCGCGCATGACGTCCTCGGCCCCCTCGCGTCGCTGGCAGACGCCGGGCAGGATGCGCGGGGTGAGATGCGGGTCTGGCATTTCGGGCCGCACGGCGCTCGCAAGCAGGGCATCGAGATCGGCCGGCGCCTCGATATAGGGCGCTTCGATCCAACCCTGGCGCGCGCCGGCCATGCCTGAGATCAATACGTCATAGGGATCGGCCCCGGGTTCGACATGGCCGGCGAGCACTTCCGTGAGGGCCGCTGGAAACGCGGCGCGCTCGAGCTTGCCCATGCCCTTGTCGGACGAATTGGCGAAGGTCACGGCGCCGGCGGCGTCGATGCCCCAGACACGCAGATTCGACGTGCCCCAGTCGACCGCGATCCACTCCGTCCTGCCGTTCATCCGTCGCTCCTGCCGCGCTGGTGGTCTCCGAGGCCATCTTCTTGCACGGAGATGGTGACCTTGCGAGTCCTTCGAGGCTCGCTTCGCGAGCACCTCAGGATGAGGGAGGCTGGCGCCAGACGAATCCGAGCTAGTCTCTGCACAGAGGGATGACGGGCTGGCTTGGACCTTTGGTGCGTCCTTCGAGGCTCGCTGCGCTCGCACCTCAGGATGAGGAGGCTCGGCGCCAGTTGCCCGCATCCAGAGGGCCCAGCCCGAATTCGTGTGAATGCCCGGCGCCAACCCTCCTCATCCTGAGGCGCGAGCGAAGGCGAACCTCGAAGGGCGGTCAGGCGGCCTTGCGCTCCGGGAACAGGGCGCGCAGGCCTTCGGCCGAAGCCTCGGCGACGCCGCGCTCGGTGATGAGGCCGGTGATGAGGCGCGCCGGCGTCACGTCGAAGGCCGGATTGCCGGCGGGCGATGCCTCCGGAGAGATGCGCACCCGCGCGATCTCGCCCGACGCGGTCTTGCCCCAGACATAGGAGACTTCGTCGGACGAGCGTTCCTCGATCGGGATCTCCCTCACCCCGTCGGCCACCGTCCAGTCGATGGTCGGCGACGGCAGGGCGACATAGAAGGGCACGTTGTTGTCCTGCGCGGCGAGCGCCTTCAAATAGGTGCCGATCTTGTTGCAGACGTCGCCATGGGCCGTGGTGCGGTCGGTGCCGACGATCACCATGTCGACCTGGCCGTGCTGCATCAGATGCCCGCCGGCATTGTCGACGATCAGCGTGTGCGGCACGCCGTGGCCGGCCATCTCCCAGGCGGTGAGCTGGGCGCCCTGGTTGCGCGGCCGCGTCTCGTCGACATAGACGTGAACGGGAATGCCCGCCTCGACGGCGAGGTAGATCGGCGCCGTCGCGGTGCCGTAGTCGACCGTCGCCAGCCAGCCGGCATTGCAGTGGGTGAGGATGTTGACCGGCTCGCCCGGCTTCTTCTTCGCAGCGATGGCGCGGATGATTTCGAGGCCGTTGCGGCCGATGCCGCGATTGAGCTCGATGTCCTCGTCGGCGATCTCGGCGGCGCGCTTGAAGGCGACCGCGGCGCGCTCGGCGGGCGCAATGGGGCGCAGCATGTTGCGCATCTCGTTCAGCGCCCAGCGCAAATTGATCGCGGTCGGGCGCGTGGCGTGCAGCGTCTCCCAGGCAGCGTCGAGCGCGGCGTCCGAGGGGTCGTCGCGCATCCGGATGGCGATGCCGTAGGCGGCCGTCACGCCGATCAGCGGCGCGCCGCGCACCCACATGTCGCGGATGGCGACCGCAACCTCGTCGACCGTGTCGAGCCGCTCGATGCGGAAATCATGGGGCAGCCAGCGCTGGTCGATGATCTCGACGGAACGGCCGTCCGCTGCTGGCCAGATGGTGCGGTAGTGACGGTCTGCGACTTTCACGGACGGCTCTCCTTCTCGATCAGGGCGGCCAGGGCGTTGACCTCGTCGATGCTGTGGATTCGACGGGAGTTTACCACCAGATGACGGCCGAATTTCAGCGCTGCCGCCTCGCAGGACGCACGCAGGTCGACATCCTCGATCGTCTCGAAATCGGCATTGTGCGCCAGGCCGAGAATGCGCCGGTGCACCTCGACGCCGGCAAAACCGAGCAGGTCCCGCCAGATGTCGTGCAGCAACTGGTCGAGCGCCTGCTCGGCGCCGAGCGCGTCGCCGCGATCCTCGAACAGGCTCCTGTGATAGAGCATGCCGGTGCGTTCGGTTCGCCAGAGCCGCGAGAACTCGGTGCGGAAGACGCTCCAGGTCTCGGCTGCCGTGCGCAGCAGATAGTCGCGCATCGAATGGCGCGATTCCTCCTGCTCGTGGCCGCGCTGGGAAAAGAACGACATCCAGAAATTGGCGAGCAGCATGCCGACGTCGAAGGCGATCGGCCCATAGAAGGCGAATTCCGGGTCGATGACCCGCGTCTCCTCGTCCGTCACCATGATCGAACCGGTGTGGAGATCGCCATGCAGAAGCGTCTCGGCCTTGGCGGCGAAAAGATGCTTCAGGCGCTGCGCTTCGACCTTCAGGTCGCGGTCGGCGCGCAACTCGGCCACGAGGCCGTCGAGCTGCGGCGAGGTATGGCGGTTCAGCGGCGCCTCGAAATAGGGATCGGTGAAGACCAGGTCCTCGGTGATGCCGCAGAGCTCGACATTGTCGGCGAAGAGCGCCAGGTCGGCCTTGCGCTCGCGTGTCGCCATGTGGAAGTCGGAGCCGCGAAACAGCGTGCGCGCCGTGAACAGCCCGAGATCCTCGGCGATGCGGGGCAGTTCGCGGCCGGCGATCAGCGCCTTCCTGAGGATGATGTGCGGCGTCAGATATTCCATGACGATCAGCGCCTGGCCCTCGTCGAAATGGAAGATCTCGGGCACGCTGCCCGGCGCCCGCGCCTCCTGGCGGATCAGCGCATGATATTCGAAGAAGGAGCGCTTGAGGGGCAGCGGCCAGCTGTCGCCGACCAGCCTGACATAGGGCAGCGCCTGCTTGACGACCGCGGCCCCGTCGCTGCCTTCGACGATGAAGACGAGATTGAGGTTGCCGTCGCCGACCTCGCGCACCTTCCAGGAGGAGATGTCCTTGCCGATGCGCAGGGCCAGCGCCTCGATGCCCCCCAGGCGGAGAGGCAGGCTCTCTACCGTCAATGCTTCGAACGAAGCAGCTTCCATCATCTGTGGCCTCCCGATACGCGCTTGATCGCTTTGGTGTCCCGTCCGGGAAACCCCGGGCGGTTCGGTATCACGACACCATGCCAAGCGGCGATTGTGAAGTGAGGCTAGAGACGGGTCTGGCAATTGTCAATCGTGTTGACAATTGCCGAAACGCCTCCTAGCCTTGAGATCAAGGGAGGATCGAATGGTGGGGGACGGCGTGTTCCGCGTAGCGGGGCTGAGGAAATCCTTTGGCCCGAACCAGGTCCTCGGGGGCGTCGGCCTCGAGCTTCGCGCGGGCGAAGTCACCGTGCTCATGGGCGCCAACGGCGCCGGCAAGTCGACCCTCGTCAAGATCGTCAGCGGCGTCTATTCCCGCGACGCCGGCTCGATGACGCTCGATGGCCGCGATTTCGCGCCGTCCACGCCGGCCGAGGCGATCCGCGCAGGCGTCGTCACGGTCCACCAGAACATCAATGACGGTGTGGTCGCGGCCCTCGACGTCGCCACCAATCTCACGCTCGACAGGCTGAGCGGCGTCGGCGCTTCGCTGTTCTTCAACCCGCGCAAGGTGCGCCGCGAAGCCCGCGCGGTGGCGGAACGCATGGGGCTCGACATCGATCTCGACGCCGCCATCCCCGACCTTTCGCTCGCCGACCGCCAGATGGTGGCGATCGCCCGCGCGATGGCGCATGAGCCGAAGGTGCTGATCCTCGACGAGCCGACGTCGTCCCTGTCGAGCGCCGAGGCCAGCCGGCTGTTCGCGCTGATCGACCGGCTTCGGGCGCATGGCGTGGCCATCCTCTATATCTCGCACCGCATGTCCGACATCCGCCGCCTCGCCGACCGCATCGTGTCGCTGCGCGACGGTGTCATCGTCGGCACCTTCGCCGAAAAACCGCTCGACTATCAGGGTGCGGTCGACGCCATGCTCGGCCATCGCAGCGATCACGCCGCGATCGAGGCGCGCCCGCCCGGCCGGACCATCTTCGAAGCGCAAGACCTCGTCATCGCCGAGGGCGCGCGGCCGATCTCGCTTTCGCTCGGCGACGGCGAGATCGTGGCCGTCACCGGTCTCGTCGGCGTCGGCAAGACGGCGCTCGCCGAGACCCTGTTCGGTGCAAGACGGCCGCATGGCGGCAGCATGTCGCTCGCCGGCCGGCCCTACGCGCCGGCATCGCCCGGCCAGGCGATCGAGGCCGGCGCCTTCCTCGTCGCCAAGGACCGCGCCGAAAGCGGCATCGTCCGCGACTTCAACATCTACGAGAATATGAGCCTGCCCTTCCTGAAGCGGATCTCGACCCTGGGCGTGTCGCGGCGCGGCGCCGAGCGCGCCATCGCGCGCGATCAGATCCGGGAACTCGGTATCGTCTGCCGTTCCGAGAGGGACGACATGTCGACGCTGTCCGGCGGCAACCAGCAGAAGGTGATGGTCGCCCGCTGGATGACGCAGAAGGCGTCGCTCTTCATGCTCGACGAGCCCTTCCAGGGCGTCGACATCGCCGCGCGCCGCGACATCGCGGCCAAGCTGCGCGCCAGTGCGGCCGGCCGCGCGACGCTCATCTTCGTGACCGAACTCGACGAGGCGCTGGAGACGGCCGACCGCATCCTGGTGATGTCGGAACAGACGATCGTCGGCGAGCACCGCAACGCCGGCATCGACATGGAACGCCTGCTCGCCGAAGTGGCAGGACAAAGGAACGCTGCATGACGACCGGATCCGAAACGACGAGACATGCCGCGGGAGCCGGTCGAACCATAGACCTGCAGACCATCGTGATCCGCTACGGCTTCCTGGCGCTGCTTGCCGGGCTGATCGCCTTCTTCGCCGCATCGACCGACGGCTTCGTGTCGCCGCAGAGCGCCGTCTTCATCTTCCAGTCTGTCGCCATCACCGGCATCCTGGCGCTCGGGGTCACGGCGACCCTCGTCGTCGGCGGCTTCGATCTTTCCATCGGCTCCGTCGCCACCAGCGCCATGATGGCCGCGGCCTATGTCATGGTGGTGCTGGAGCAGAACGCGTTCCTGGCGGTCGTCGCCTGCCTGCTGATCGGCGCCGTGGTCGGCCTGATCAACGGCTTCCTGATCGTCTATATGCGGGTGCCCGACCTTCTCGCCACGCTCGGCATGATGTTCCTGCTCGTCGGTCTGCAGCGCATCCCGACCGAGGGCCGCTCGATCGCGACCGGCATGACCATGCCGGACGGATCGGTCGCGGAAGGCACCTTCAGCAGCACCTTCCTGGCGCTCGGCCGGCACCGCTTCGACTTCTTCCTTCCCAATCTCCTGCCGGTCTCGGTGGTGATCCTGATCGTGCTCGCTCTGCTGATCTGGTTCTTCCTCGAATACACGCGCTTCGGGCGGATGATGTATGCCGTCGGCAGCAATGAAAGGGCCGCGGAGCTCGCCGGCGCGCCTGTCAAGGCATACAAGATCTGGGCCTATGTCATTTCGGGCATTTTCGCCGCGATCGGCGGCATTCTTCTCGCCGCCAGGCTTGGACGCGGCGATATCGCCTCGGGTAACAATCTGCTGCTCGATTCCGTCGCCGCGGCGCTGATCGGTTTCGCCGTGCTCGGCGCGGCCAAGCCCAACGCTTTCGGCACGGCGGTCGGCGCTCTCTTCGTCGGCGTGCTTCTTCAGGGCCTGACCATGATGAACGCGCCCTACTACACGCAGGACTTCGTCAAGGGCGGCGTGCTCGTCGTCGCCCTCGTCTTCACCTTTGCCCTCTCGAACCGGGGCAAGCGCTAGAGCATCGGACCCGAAAGTGGGTACGGGTTTTCGGGATAATTCCGATGCTCAAACTAACAGCTGGAGCGGCGGCACCGATTCCATAGGTGCCGCCGCTCCCGGCGCCGGAAAGCCGGCGCCCAGAAAAAATTGTTTCGAAAAACCACATTGGAGGACGGTTCATGAACTTCACACGCAGAACACTCGGCAAGCTGGCGATCGGTCTCATCGGCGCCACGGCGCTGATGCAGGCGCCGGCGTCAGCGGGAGGCATGCCCGCGCCCTTCGACAAGCCCGGCGACGTCAAGATCGCGCTCGTGCGATATCTCTCGACCGGTGACTTCTTCCAGGCCTATCTGTCCGGCGTCGAGGCGCAGGCCAAGGCGCTGGGCGTTGACCTGCGCGTCCTCGACAGCCGCCAGGATGCCGCCCTCCAGGCCGACATGGTCGACCAGGCGATCGCGCTCGGCGTGCAGGGCATCATCATCCAGCACGGCCTGACCGAATCGATGAAGGAAGCCGCCCAGCGCGCGGTCGACGCCGGCATCAAGGTCGTCGCCTTCGACGTCAATGTCGAGAACGACAAGATCCCGCAGATCGAGCAGTCCGACCGCGACCTCGCCCGCCTCGCGCTGGAGCAGGCGATCAGGGACAATGGCGAGAACTGGAAGGCGGGTTACGTCTATGTCGCCGGCATCGCGCCGCTCGACCGCCGCAACGAGACCTGGGTCGACTTCAAGAAAAAGTATGCGGGCATCAACGAAGCCGCCATGTTCGGCACGCTGGACAATCCGATCGCCAATTCGGTCGCCAACCAGGCCCGTTCGGTGATCACGGCCAACCCCGACATCAAGGTGATGTTCGCGCCCTATGACGAATTCGCCAAGGGCGTGAAGATCGCCGTCGACGAGGCCGGCCTGTCCTCCGACATCAAGATCTATTCGGCCGATATCTCGACCTCCGACATCGCGGCTATGCGCGAGGCCGGCAGCGCCTGGGCGGCGACCGCGGCCACCAACCCCGCCGTCGTCGGCCAGGTCTCGGTCCGCGCGCTCGCCATGCTGCTCGCCGGCGAAGAGCCGGGCAAGAGCGTGATCGTGCCGCCGACGCTGATCACCCAGAAGGACCTCAACGACAACGACATCAAGAACATGGAAGAACTGTCGGCCAAGATGCCGCAATTCGCCCATGCCGATGTCGCGGTTCCCGGCTGGATGCCGCCGCCCTCGAAGTGAGGCACTGACAAGAAAGGACGGCCCTCGAGGCGCCCTTTTCCTCGCCGCGACGCCGAAAGCCTCCTCTCCCCTCGGGGAGAGGTCGGCCGAGCGAAGCGGAGGCCGGGTGAGGGGGCGGCGCCGACGACCGCGGCCAAGCATCGCCCAGCCCGATACCGCAGGGCGCCGGCGACGACGAAGGTCAAGGCCGCAGTGCAAGGGTGAGGGTGGTTGGATGCAAACGGTCAAACCGGCCGCCCATGATCGACCGTCGCTCCCCCTCACCCGGCCTCCGCTTCGCTCGGCCGACCTCTCCCCAAGGGGAGAGGAGATCGTCAAGCGTAGCGCGCCTCACCTTGACGAGACGACTTATCGCGACTTCGAAAGCCTCCTCTCCCCTCGGGGAGAGGTCGGTCGAGCGAAGCGGAGGCCGGGTGAGGGGGCGGCGCCGACGCCCGCGGCCAAGCACCGCCCGGGCCGATTCCACTGCGATGACGAAGGCGCCTGACGACGCCAGCCGGCCAAACCGCCAACAGGATCTGACCAGAAAGAGACGGATGCATCTTTTCAGGCTGCCGGCAGCAGCCTGATCGTGCTCACCGCAGCCGCATCGACGGCCGCCCGGCTGTAGAGCATCGGCACATAGTCTCCGGCGGCCCAGATCGGTGCGAGGTCGGCATAATGCGGCGAGCGCGGGTCGCCGGACTGGCCGGGGGTGTTGATGCACACGCTCCGGTCCCAGTCGCCGACGTCGAGCACCATGCGGAAGGAGGCGCCCGAGACCAGGCGGAAATCATCCGGCCGGAACGCCGCGTTCATCGGGGTGGATTCGCTGCCGCCGATCGGAAACGGCCCGACGTCGAAAGACGTACCATCGCGCGCCGCGCCGATCGCATGCTCGAAATGCGCGACATGGATCCTGCCCCAGGCCCAGCCCGCCGCGTCGTCGCCCATCAGCGTCCGGCAGGTGCGGAAGGCGGCTGCCAGCGTGTCGCCGAGCAGCCGGTCCCGATCGCTTATGCTCATCCTGTCGGCGGGAGCCTCCAGGACCGCGAGGACGCTGGTCACATCACCCAGCCCGATGAGCAGGCGCGATGCCGGATCGGGAACCAGCCTCTCGATCACCGCCGGCCGCAGGTGTCGCGTCCACCACACCTCGAACAGCGCAGCCGCCGCACTTGCCTCGCTCAGGCGATGGTCCCACCCGGCAAGCAGCGTCATCGCTTCCCGCGCCTCCGGCGCCTCGGGCTCCACGCCGGCCAGCAGCCCGCACAGCCGGCGCGCCGGGATGGACAGCACATCCGTCTGCAGCGCCTTGGCGCTTTCCACCGAATGGATCTTTTCGGCGGCGAAACTTTCCCCGATGCGGTGGGCGCGCGACGGCTCCACCCATTCATAACCGATCGGGCGGTTTTCATCATGCCATGCATCGGGAACGTTCATCTCGTTCGCGGTCGCGACATAGCCTTCCGGCGGATCGAGCGTGAAAGGCAGGCTCTCGGCGGCGAGATAGCCGTCCCATTCGAAGCGCCCGTCGCCCGGCACGGCGAGCAGTCCGTCCCAGTTCGGCCGAACCGGGCTGAAACCCGCCACAACCCAGCCGATGGCACCCGAAATATCGGCATAGACCTGGTTCGTCGCCGGGACGCCCCACCCCGCCATGCCGCGGCGGAATGCGTCGAAACTATCGGCATGCATGGTCACGATGCTGCGGAAATAGGGCGCAGTGCCCGGCTCCAGCCACACCGTACGCATGGCGATCGCCTTGCGCTGCCCGGGATATTCGGCAAGCACCGGCCCGTGGCGCGTGAATTTCAGCACCAGTTCCGCCTCGCCGCCGTCCTTGAGCGCGACCTTTTCGGTGAGCACGCGCATCGGCTCCCAGCCGTCGCCGTAACGATAGAGATGCGGGTCGTCGGGATGGGTCTCGTAGGTGTAGACGTCCTCCTGGTCGTGGCCGAAGAACAGGGTCAGGCCGAACCCGGCCGTGCCGTTATGCCCCATGGAGATGCCCGGAAGCGAAGGCTCGCCGGCACCGATGCCGTCGAAGCCGGGCGCCGACATGTGGACGATGTAGCGGAGCGACGGCACGGCATGGGTACGGTGCGGGTCGCCCGCCAGGATCGGCCGACCGGTG
Organism: Mesorhizobium sp. L-8-3; assembly: GCF_016756615.1. Taxonomy (GTDB): domain Bacteria; phylum Pseudomonadota; class Alphaproteobacteria; order Rhizobiales; family Rhizobiaceae. The sequence goes on from NZ_AP023262.1 coordinate 229,475, forward strand.
TCCGTGCGGCTGCCGTGCACGGCCCAGTTGTTGGAGCCTTGCGCCGCCGCCTCGCGCATCACCTCGCCCAGCGGCGACACCTTGCGCCAGGCGGCTGCATCCTCGAGCCTCGCCGCCAGTCGCTCGGGCTTGAAGGTCACCGGGGCGGTGGCGAGTTCCAGCGCATCCAGGCATTCCAGCGGCAGTGCTTCCACCTCGCGCCCGGCGGTCGCATCATGGGCCGGCTCGATGTTCTGCCGCAAAAGGTCCGCCGCCGCACCGCTCGCGGCGACGACATTCGAGCGCACCACCTCCGAGACGGCATTGCGCACCCAGCCATGGCTGCGGATGCGCACCACGTCCTCGGCCTGCCAGCGGGCCGGCCGCGTGCCCATGGCGGCGAATTCGGGCGGCAGCCGTTCGGGCTCGCGCTCGCACAGGCCGATATAGGCATTGATGCCGGCGACGAAGCGCTCGCAGATCGCCCTGGAGTCGTCGCCATAGGACGACCATTCCCGCTCCATGTCGCCGCGATAGAGGAAGAGGCGCGCGGCCCGGTCCTGCTCCAGATAACCCGGCCCGAAATCGGCGGCGAGTTGGCCGAGCCCGCGCTTCCTGCCGAGGTCGATCTGCCACAGCCGGTCCCGCGCGGCGTTGAAGCCCTGGACAAAGAACATGTCCATCAGGCTTTCGGCCCTTATGTGGGGAATGCCCCAGCGGTCGAGCACGATGCTCGCGGGCTCCGCGAGACCTGCGACGGGAATGGTTTCATCGGCCATGACATGCTTCTCCGGGCGAGGTGAGAGCGCCGCGTTGCGCGACGACCCGGATGGACTAGCATGAAGCCCCGGCGGGCTCCATTTCCCTTCGATCAGGAATGGAGATGGAGCCCGGGCTTCGAGTGGGAGCCGGCCGCGCCTAGCGCAGTACCGCCGCGATGTTGCCGCCGTCGACCGTGGTCACGTCGCCGGTGGTGCGATCGGCAAGCGCATGGTGCAGGAAGGCCTGCGCCACATGCTCGGCCGTCACCTCCAGGCCAAGCAGGTTGCCGGACATGTAGTCCTTCTCCGACAGGCCGCGCGCCTTGGAACGGCTGGCGATCATGTCGTCGGTCAAGAGGCCCGAACGGATGCGGTCGGCATTGACCGCGTTGGAGCGCACGCCGATCGCGCCATATTCCAGCGCATATTGCCGCGACAGGAAGAGCGTCGCCGCCTTGGGCAGGCCATAGGCGCCGAATTTCGGACCCGGGTTGACGGCCTGCTTCGAGGTGTTGAAGAGCAGCACGCCGCCGGTGCCCTGCTGCTTGAAGATGCGCACCGCATTCTGCGCGGCATTCTGATGGGCGAAGAAGTTCAGCTCGAAGCTCTTGCGCAGCAGGGCGTCGTCGATCTCTCCGATGCCGCCCTCCCAGGCAGCGCCCGCATTGGACACCAGAATATCGAGACCGCCATAGACCGCCACCGCCCGGTCGAAAGCCGTGCGCAGCGCCGCCGGATCGGTGATGTCGCAGCCGACGCCGATGGAATCGTTCCCCGCTTTGCTGGCGACCTCGGCCGCCTTGTCGGCGTCGAGGTCGACAACCACCACATGCGCGCCGTTGGCGGCGAACAGCTTTGCCGTGGCCGCGCCGATGGCGCCGGCGCCGCCGGTGATCAGGACCACCTGGCCGGTGAGCGGCTTCGGCTTGTTCGAGGCGAGCTTGGCCTGTTCCAGCGACCAGTATTCGAGGCCGAACAGCTCGGCATGGGTGAGCGGCTGGAACGTGCCGACCGCCTCGGCCCCGCGCACCGCCTCGATCCACATTTCGCCGACGTCGGAGGCGATCTTCGCGTCCTTCAGCGTACGGCCGTGACCGAACATGCCGAGGCCGGGCACCAGGGTCAGGCGCGGCATGGGGTCGAGCATCGTGCGCCTGACGTCGTCGAGCTTGTCGTTGGTCTCGAAATAGCTGGTGTAGCCGGCCACGAATCCGGCGACATGCTTGCGGATCTCGGCCGGATAGGCGTCGAGCTTCGCGGCATCGGGTGCCGGCAGCACCATCGGCCCTGTCTTGATGCGGATCGAAAGATCGGGCGTCGAGACACCCGTCCTGGCGAGTTCGGTTAGGCGCGGCGAGGAAAGGAACTCGACGATCGCGGGCGAGGTGCGGAAGTCGCTCACCATGCGGTCAAAGGCGCCCTCGCCGCGGTCGAAGGCCACGGCGCCGCGCAGCGCCGAGGCGAAGTCCGCCGCCCCGGCGACCTCTTTGGGCAGCTCGATCGGCTTCGCGGCGGCCTTGCCGTTCCGGGCCACATAGTCCTCGGCGACCGTGACATAGTGGATCATCCGGTCATAGGCTTGCCTGGCGTTGTCGCCGAAGGTGAAGATGCCGTGCTTGTCGAGGATCAGGCCTTCCACCGAGGGGTCGGCGTCGAAGATGTCGGCGGCCGCCTTGGCGAGGTCGAAGCCCGGCTTGATATAGGGCACGAAGCCCATCCTGGGACCGAACACCTTGCGGCTCAGCGCCTCGCTGTCGGGCTGGTCGACGATCGCGAGGATCGCCGTCGAATGGGTGTGGTCGACGAATTTGTGCGGCAGGAAGGCGTGGAGCAGCGTCTCGACCGACGGATTGGGCGAGGACGGATCGATCAGGTTGGCGCGCTGCAGGGCCACCATATCCTCGTCGGAGAGCTTGTCCAGCGCGCGCGCCTTCAGCAGCGCCCCGAGCTTCACCGCCGGCAGGCCCTGCGGCTCGATGACGGCCATGTCCCAGCCGCTGCCCTTGACGCAGAGCACGTCCCAGCTGTCGCCCACGAGGTCGGTGACGCGGCTCTTCACAGAAGTGTTGCCGCCGCCATGCAGCACCAGCCGCGGCTCGCCGCCGAGCAGCCGGGTTGTGTAGACCCGCAGCGCGAGGTCGCGGTCGACGCCCTTCTTGGCGTAGTCCGCGACGAGGGCTTCGGCTGTGGCATCGTTCCAGAGATTCTTCATGTCCGTTCTTCTTGCTGATCGTTCATGGGGCCGGCTTCCGCAAGTGGAAAACCGGGAGCGAAATTAGTACTTTGGCCCCGAGGCTAGCCCCTCATCCGCCTGCCGGCACCTTCTCCCCGCAAGCGGGGAGAAGACCGACGTCTCGTTCGGTTTCGCCAATCTCCAGCGTTGCAGAGCTGGCACCGACATCGCTGCAAGCTGTCTTCTCCCCGCCTGCGGGGAGAAGGTGCCGGCAGGCGGATGAGGGGCATTGCGCGACGGTCAAGGCCTGCCTCCGCCTGTATATGCCCTGACCGTGACCGAATTTTTTCCGGCCCGGTCGAGCAGCTTGCGGGCCATCCAGGCGGTGGTCACGAGATGCGTGCAGAGGCCGCCGGCGAGCGCGGCACCCAGCGGCTCCAGCTTGGCGGCTTCATGCGCCACCATGAGGCGCCTCGGAATGGCCCGGATCGAGGCGAGGTCTGCGGAGATGACGCGCCTGTTGTAGCTGCAGTCGAGCAGTTTGCCCTCCCGGTCGATCAGCTGGCCGGCGATCACGCCGGTCGCTCCTTCCGCCTTCAGCGCGCGGATCTCGGCCGGCGTGAGGGCGCCGCATTTCATGAGGTGGCTGTCCTCGTCGACGCTGCCCACCGAATAGAGCGCAAGGTTGCATTCGGCGATGCCGGCGAGCTGCTCGCGGATGACGGGCTCCTCGCGAAGCGCCTCGGCGAGGCCCTGCGTGGTCAGCACCAGCGGTGCATAGAAATTGAGGCCCTTGGCGTTGAGGCGGCGGGCGATCTCCATCGTGCACTGGTCGGGGCGATAGGAATAAGGCGCCCCCAGATTGCCGCAGAGCTGGACGACGGTGACATCCTGCAGATCGGCATAGGACATGACGTCGGCGATGGCATAGACGGTGTGCCCCCAAGCGATGCCGATCCTGTCGCCGCGCCGCACCAGCTCCAGGAAAACGGCAGACGCCACCAGCGGTACCTCGGCCTGGTCGCCGGACGCATCCGCATGCGGCACGACCCACACGCCGTCGAGCCCGAAAGCATCCTCGAGCTCGCGCGCCAGCACGTCCTCGGCGAAGAGCTGCGTGGAGGTCGAGATGCTGACGATGCCCGTTTCGCGCGCCTTGCGCAGATACATGGCGACGGAAGCGCGTGAGATGTCGAGCTTCCTCGCGACCTCGTCCTGGCGCAGGCCGTGGGTATAATAAAGCCAGGCGGCTTTATGGATGATCTGTTCGGCCGGCCGGATCGGCATGGCGGTCTTCTCCCGTCTTCGACAATAGTCACGACCGCTGACAAAAGTCAAACAGACAGAGCCGAGACGTTTGCGAAGGCCGGATGTCGACATATCAGATGGCGCGCGACGTCAGTCGCGGGCGCGGGGCTGCCGCCTGCACCCCGAAACGCGATCCGCTGGCCGCATCGTTCGCGGAGAGAGGGCCTTTGCGCGATCCCCGCTGCATGCAAGGATCGAAACCAACGCCGGATGGCGTCCTCCCGAAGTAAAGAAATCCCGGAGATCCACAATGGAAAAACGACGGCTCGGCCGCACGGACCTTCACATCGCCCCGCTGGTCTTCGGCGCCAACGTCTTCGGCTGGACGGCCGACGAGAAGACATCCTTCGACCTGCTCGACCGCTTCGCCGGCGCCGGCTTCGACACGATCGACACGGCCGACGTCTATTCGCGCTGGGCGCCGGGCAATTCCGGCGGCGAATCCGAGACCATCATCGGCAAATGGATGAAGGCCCGCGGCAACCGCGACAAGGTCGTGGTCGTCACCAAAGTCGGCTCCGATCTCGGCGAAGGCAGGAAGGGCCTGTCGGCCGCCTATGTCGAAGAGGCCGTCGACGCGTCGCTGAAGCGGCTCCAGACCGACGTGATCGACCTCTATCTCTCGCACTGGCCGGATGCTTCCGTTCCCTATGAGGAGACGCTCGGCGCCTATCAGCGTCTCATCGCCAAGGGCAAGATCCGTCATGCGGGGGCCTCCAACCTCGACGCCGCCCAGTTCCGGGAAGCGCTCGACGTGGCGAAGGCGAAATCCCTGCCGCGCTACGAGGTGCTGCAACCCGGCTACAATCTCTATGATCGGGCGGAATTCGAGGGGCCGCTGCGCGACCTGGCAATAGCCGAGGAGATCGGCGTCATCACCTATTTCAGCCTGGCCAAGGGTTTCCTGTCGGGCAAATACCGCAGCGAGGCGGATCTCGGCCGGAGCGCCCGCGGCGAGGGCGTGAAGCAATATCTCAACGAGCGCGGCTGGCGCATCGTGGCTGCGCTCGAGGCGGTAGCGGCGCGGCACGAGGCCAAGCCGGCCGAGATCGCGCTCGCCTGGCTGATCGCCCGCCCCGGCGTCACCGCCCCGATCGCCAGCGCCACCTCGCTGCCGCAGGTCGATAGCCTGATCCGCTCGGCCTCGATCGCTCTTTCGGCCGCCGATATCGAAGAACTGGACAAGGCGAGCGCCTGATCGAACCGGCGCGGCCCGTGGCGATGTCCGGGCCGCATCCCGAAGCGGGATGTTCAGGCAAGAGCGCACGGCGGTATCGCGTCCGCATCGGGGATGCACCGCGAGCGCCGGCGTTTGCTGCCGCAGACCAACCTCCAGGCACGGCCGACCTCCGGTTGAATTTCGGCCGGCGGCCCAGGGATGTCGAAATTGCGGCCGTGGCCGTGGCTGCCGGACCTACAGTCCTCCAAACGCGTAAACTTGAAGGCCCCAGTTTAGAATTATTCTAAGCTATTGATTTGAAGGCGGTTTTGCCGAATTGGATTGACTTTTCGGGTCGCCGCGGCATAAACACCCCGATATGAACCTTTGATGTCTGGGCCTTGAACCCTTTCGATTGGAGGATGAGGTGTCCGCCGTACCCGGATCGCGCCCTTGCGCGGTTTTCCTGCCAGTACCCTGCCCACGAGGATCGAGCGTGTTTCGTTTCAGCACGCGTGCGACCGCTCGCGCGGGTCGGACGGAACGGCGTTCATGACCATCCGGATCGGCGACATCAACGGCCACAACGGCTGCTATTTCGACCGCGTGCCCGAGAAGCTGGTGCTGGAAGGCTATCGCCGCTGGCTGGCCGGCTACGACACGGGTTCGGTCACGCCCTGGGAAATGAGCTGGGCGCTCTACACGCAGCTCCTGGGCGGCGCCGAGGGCCGCCGGGCGCTTTCGGAGCTGTCGCACTTCGTGCGCACCCTGCGCCATTGCGCCGCCTGCCCGCTCTCGAGCTTTCCCTTCGGCGCGCATCATGTCTGCCGCGACGAATGCCTGGCGCTCGGTCTCATAGCCGCCTTGCAGCATGACGACGCCGCGGCAGCCTCCGCATGCCTCGACGCCATGTCGTGCCCGGCGCGCCGGGCCGAGGTGCGCGAGGCGGCCGCCGGCTTTGCCGACACGCTGGCGGGCCTGCGCCAACATCTTCTGCCCATTCCCGTGCATGCCATCGAGGATGTGCTTGCCCGCGCCGGGCACGCGACCGTTCACTGAGGAGAACAGAATGAGCATTTTTCCAGCATTGCCCCGGCATTCGGGCCGCCTCGCGGCGATCCTGGCCACGGGCGCGCTGACGGCCGCGGTGTTCGTGCTGCCGGCCAAGGCGGAGACCGATCCCAAGGCGGTGCTGAAGACCTATGCCGACATCGCGCTGGCCGGCTATGAGGATGCGCTGGCGACGGCGAAGAAACTCGACGAGGCGACCGACGCGCTGATCGCCAAGCCTTCCGCCGAGACGCTCGACGCCGCGCGCGAGGCATGGAAGGCGGCCCGCATTCCCTATCAGCAGACCGAGGCCTTCCGTTTCGGCAATGCCATCGTCGACGACTGGGAAGGCCGTGTTAACGCCTGGCCGCTCGACGAGGGGCTGATCGACTATGTCGACAACAGCTACGGCACCGAATCCGACGAGAACACGCTCTATACCGCCAATGTGATCGCCAACACCGGGATCGAGATCAACGGCCGGAAGGTCGACGTCTCGACGATCACGCCCGACCTGCTGTCCGCCACGCTGCAGGAAGCTGGCGACATCGAGGCCAATGTCGCGACCGGTTACCACGCGATCGAATTCCTGCTGTGGGGTCAGGACCTCAACGGCACCGACCCCGGCGCCGGCAGCCGCCCCTATACCGACTACGACACCGCCAATTGCACAGGCGGGCATTGCGACCGTCGCGCCCAGTACCTGGCGGCGGCTTCCGAACTCCTGGTCTCCGATCTCGAGGAGATGGTCGGGAACTGGAAGGACGACGGCGCGGCCCGCAAGAACCTGCTCGACGGCGATCCGGCGGCCGGCATCTCCACCATCCTGACCGGCATGGGCTCCCTCTCCTATGGCGAGCTCGCCGGCGAGCGCATGAAGCTCGGCCTGCTGCTCCACGATCCCGAGGAGGAGCATGACTGCTTCTCCGACAACACCCATATCTCGCATCTCTACGATGCCGTCGGCATCCGCAACGTCTATCTCGGCAGCTACAAGCGCGTGGACGGCAGCCTCGTCGAGGGACCGTCGGTGGCCGGTCTCGTCAAGGCGGCCGATCCCGCCGTCGACGCCGAGCTTTCCGGCAAGCTCGACGCGACGGTCGCCAAGATGGAGGCCATCCAGGCACGCGCGGTCGGCGGCGAGGCCTATGACCAGCAGATCGGCGAGGGCAATGCCGAAGGCAACGCCGCCGTCCAGGCGGCCATCGATGCGCTCGTCGACCAGACCAGGTCGATCGAGCGCGCCGTCGCCGCGCTCAAGCTCGACGCCATCGCCTTCGAAGGTTCCGACAGCCTCGACTCCCCGGACAAGGTTTTCCAGTAAGGCGTCTTTTGGCAAGGCCGGGCGGCCCGACATTCAGCCAGACGGCGCCGCGGCGCCTCCAGCCAGTGCAGAGTGGAAAATGCTGATTTGCCATTGCAACCTGATCACCCAGAAGGAGATCGAAGAGGTCATCGTCGAACTGCTCGAACAGGATCCGTGGACACTGATCGTGCCCGCGAAGGTCTACCATACGCTGCAAAAGCGAGGACGCTGTTGCGGCTGCTTCCCAAATGTGGTCGAAACGATCATTCGGGTAACCGAGAGCTATCATTCTTGCTCGGAGGCGAGCGAGGGGGATGTCGTTTCACACTTGGATCGCGTCAGGGAATTGCGCGTCCAATACGGGAGCAGGACCCATGAAAGGCGAAAAGCAGGTCATCGAGCGGCTTAACGAGGCTCTTTTTCTGGAACTCGGCGCCGTCAACCAATATTGGCTGCACTACAGGCTCCTGGAAGACTGGGGCTATACCAAACTGGCCAAGAAGGAGCGGGCCGAATCGATCGAAGAGATGCATCACGCCGACAAGATCGTCGCGCGCATCATCTTCCTCGAGGGACATCCCAACCTGCAGTCGGTGGCGCCGCTGCGCATCGGACAGAATGTGAAGGAAGTGCTCGAATCGGACCTCGCCGGCGAATATGACGCCCGCACCTCCTACAAGAAGTCGCGCGAGATCTGCCATGACCTCGGCGACTATGTGACCATGGAGCTGTTCGAAGACCTGCTCGCCGACGAGGAGGGCCATATCGATTTCCTCGAGACCCAGCTCGGCCTGCTCGCCTCGATCGGCGAGGAGCGCTACGGCCTCCTCAACGCCGCCTCCGCGGACGAGGCCGAATAAGCGATGACATCATGCGGCGCATCGCCTTTCTGACGCGCCGCGCGCAAAAAGACGACATCTCGCGGCCGGCCGCCACGCCGCGCCGCGCGATGGTTTTTCGGGGCGCCCTGCTTGCCGGCGCCACAATCCTGGCTTCCGCTGCTGCTTTTGCCGGCATGCGGGAGGTCGGGATACGCGAGGACCTGACGCCCGAGGATCTTGCCCGGGTCGTCGCCGTCACCCGGCCGACCACGGACTTCGCGAAGGCCGAAGAATTCGAGATCATGCAGGGTGGCGCCGGCACCTCGCGCAAGCGGGTCAACCAGGACGCCTTCTCGCAATCCTCCGCCAATATCACCTTCGAGGAAGAAGGGACCTTCAAGCTCGGCAACGGCATCTTCCGCAAGCTGTGGGTGTCGTCCCCTTCTTCAACCCAGGCCTCGGACGGCCTCGGCCCCCTGTTCAATGCCCGTGCCTGCCAGAGTTGCCACCTGAAGGATGGCCGCGGCCATCCGCCGGAGACCAGTCCCGACACCACCTCGATGTTCCTGCGGCTCGCCCGCGACGCCGAGACCGAGGAGGAAAAGGCGAAACTCGTCGACAGACAAGCGCTCAACTTCCCCGATCCGACCTATGGCGGCCAGTTGCAGAACCTCGCCGTGCCTGGCCTCGCCAGCGAAGGCCGGATGAAAATCACCTATGGGCAGGTACCGGTCACGCTTCCCGACGGGACCCGGCTTTCCCTGCGCAAGCCGTCCTATGCGGTCGAAGGCCTTGCCTATGGCCCTCTTCATCCCGGCACCACCCTTTCGCCACGCGTCACGCCGCCAATGATCGGCCTCGGCCTCGTCGAGCAGATCCACCCCGCCGACATAGCTGCGCATGCCGATCCCGGCGACAGCGATGGCGACGGCATCTCCGGCAAGGCCCAGATGGTGCGCGACCCGCAGAGCGGGGAACTCGTTCTGGGGCGCTTCGGCTGGAAGGCGCAGACACCCTCGATCCGCCAGCAGACCGCGGATGCCTTTGCCGGCGACATCGGCATCTCGACGCCGGAAGTGCCGAAGCACTGGGGCGACTGCACGGAGGCCGAGACCGCCTGCCTCGCCATGCCGAATGGTGTCCAGCCGCGGCTCGGCGACGTCGAGGCTCCGCCGCCGGTGATGGATCTCGTCACCTTCTATTCGCAGAACCTCGCCGTGCCGGCGCGGCGCAAGGTGGGCGACCCCGCGGTGCTCGCCGGCAAGAAAGCCTTCTACGAGATCGGCTGCGTGTCCTGCCACGCGCCGAAATTCGTGACCCGCCGCGACGCGCCCAACAAGGCGCAGGCCTTCCAGCTCATCTGGCCCTATTCCGACTTCCTGCTGCACGACATGGGCGACGGGCTCGCCGACAGCCAGAAGGTCGGGGATGCCGGCGGCAACGAATGGCGCACGCCGCCGCTCTGGGGTATCGGCCTCACCAGGACCGTCAACGGACATACCTTCTTCCTGCATGACGGCCGCGCCCGCGACCTCGTCGAGGCCATATTGTGGCATGGCGGCGAGGCGCAGACATCCCGCGACCGCTTCGCCGCGCTCCCGGCCGAAGATCGCGCCGCTCTGGTGAAATTCCTGGAGTCGCTCTGATGGATCAGCCGTTCGCTTCGGTGATGTCAGTCCTCGGATTTCACCGCCGACGCTCAATCATCAACCTCGTCGGCGCCGCATTGCTGGCCTTCGCCTATCCCGTAAGCCCCGCCCTCTCCGCCCCCCAAACCGCGGAGACCATCATCGGCAAATCCGTCGAAAACTTCGTCAAGCCCGCCTACGCCGCCTTCCACGACGCCACCGGGGACCTGAAATCATCCCTGGCGACCCTCTGCGCCACACCCTCGCCCGCCAATCTCGACGCCGCCCGCGATGCCTTCCGCAAGACCACAGACGCCTGGTCGCGTGCCGAGATCATCCGCATCGGCCCGATCACGGAGGAGAACCGTCTCGAACGCGTCCTTTATTGGCCGGACCGCAAGGGCATCGGCCTCAGGCAGGTCCAGGCCGCGCTCGCCGGGCAGGACTCGAGCGTCACCGATACGGCGACACTGGCGGGCAAGAGCGTCGCCATGCAGGGGCTCGGGGCGCTGGAATTCGTCCTGTTCGGAACGGATTCCGACAAGCTCGCCGCGGATGACGCCTTCCGCTGCGCCTATGGCGCGGCCATATCGGGCAATCTCGACGACATCGCCGACACGGTGGCGGCGGGCTGGACCGGTACCACGGGCTTCGGCGCGACCTGGGCAAAACCCTCGGCCGACAATCCCCTCTATCGCGACGACACGGAATCCCTGACCGACCTGCTCGAAGTCTTCATCAACGGGCTCGAACTGGTGCGCGACCAGCGCGTCAACAGCTTCCTCGGCGCTGAAGCGGCAGAGGACAAGCCGAAACAGGCTCTGTTCTGGCGCTCCGAGGGCACGGCCGCCGTACTGGCCGGCAACCTGGCCGGCATGAAGGCGCTGTTCGACGCTTCAGGCCTCGCCGGCACCTTGCCCGAGAGCGCGGGCTGGATCGCAAGCTCGATCGACTTCGAATTCGGCAACGCGATCCGCGCCGCAACCGGAGCAGAAGGTCCCGTCGCCGACATGCTGGCCGACCCCGCGCGGCGCTCGAAGCTCTCTTATTTCAAGCTGGTCACCACCAGCCTGTCGGAATTGTTCGGCAAACGGCTTTCCGCCGAACTCGGCCTGACCGCCGGATTTTCCTCGCTGGACGGCGACTAGTCTTGCACCGCTGGCCCTTCTACCCCTTGTATGAGGAAATCCTGCTATGGATGAGGAGTTGGCTCTGCAGGGGTGGCCACCCCTGCAGAGCCAACTCCTCATCCATAGCAGGATTTCCTCATACAAGGGGTGCTCGCCTTGGGACCAACACAACCGCCCCCTTGCTCCCATATCCGAACGCGCTATGACCACCCTCCTCCCCCACCCCTCGCTCATCGACCGCCGCGGATTCCTGAAAGCCGCAGGCGCAGGCTTCGCGGCCGCGCTATTGCCCCGCCAGGCCATGGCCCTCGACAGGACGGACGCCGTCTTCGCCACCGCCTTCCAGCGGCGCGACGGCGGCTATGGCGTGGCGGTCCTGTCGGAGGCCCGCGACATCGTCTATTCCACCGCCCTGCCCGACCGCGGCCATGACGTGACCTTCGACCCGGTCTGCGGCCGCTCGGTCGTCTTCGCGCGCCAGCCCGGCACCTTCATGGTGGTGTTCGACCATTCCGGCCGCCAGAAACCCCGCACCATCGCCAGCGTCGAAAACAGGCACTTCTTCGGCCACGGCGTCTTCGCGGCCGACGGCGCCCTGCTCTACGCCACCGAGAACGACTTCGACAATGCCGCCGGCATGGTCGGTGTCTACGACGCCCGGGACGGCTTTCGCCGGATCGGCGAATTCCCGACCTACGGCGTCGGCCCGCACGAGTTGCTGCTTCTTGGCGACGGCCGCACCCTGGCGATCGCCAATGGCGGCATCGAGACCCATCCGGATTTCGGCCGCGCCAAGCTCAACCTGCCGACGATGAAGCCGTCCTTCGCCTTCGTGGACCGCCTGACCGGGGCGCTGATGGAACAGCATTTCCTGCCGCCGGCGCTGCATAAACTGTCGATCCGGCACATCGCGCTCGACGGCGACGGCGCCGTCTGGTTCGGCTGCCAGCACGAGGGACCGGCGACGGAGCGCCCGCTGCTGGTCGGCAAGGCGCGGCAGGGCGAGGAACTCGCCCTTCTCGACATGCCCCGGGACGTGCTCGCCGGCTTCCGCAACTATATCGGCTCGGTCGCAGCCAATCCGGCGGCCGGCACGATCGCGGTGTCCTCGCCGCAGGGCAACCGCTACGCCGTCATTGAGACGCGGTCGGGCCGGGTTCTTGCCGACAAGACGCTGGTCGAGGTCTGTGGCCTGGCCCCCGACGACGGAGGGTTCCGCGCAACGACGGGCACCGGCGACATTCTCGCTGCCGACGGCTCCGAAACCGTGCTCGACGACTATGCCTGGGACAACCACCTGCTGAGAATCGGGTAGCAGTTCCCGGCGAAGTGGGCACCCGTCTTGCGTCCGGAAGTGCTCGGGCCCCCTTACCCCTTGCGCTCCTGTAGGATGTTGCCGCCGTCGACCACCAGCACCGAGCCGTTGACGTAGCTCGCGCCGTCGGAGGCGAGGAAGGCGACGGCCGCGGCCACCTCGTCGGGCGTTCCGCCCCGGCCCGGCGGCGTCCGGCGCGCGGCTTCGCGTTCGTCCGGCGTCAGCGCGCCGGTCTCGATCCAGCCGGGCGCCACCGCATTGACGGTCACGCCGTGCCGCGCCACCTCCAGCGCCAGCGCATGGGTCATGCCGACCATGCCGGCCTTCGCCGCGGAATAGGCGGCCTCCCCCACATTCGACACATAGGGGCCGGTGACGGAGGCGACGTTGACCACGCGGCCGTGCCCCTTCTCCACCATGGCGGGCAGGAACGCGCGGGTGACGAGAAAAGCCGTCTTCAGGCTGACATCGATGCCGCGATCCCAGTCGGCCTCGGACAATTCGACGAAACGCCGCTGCAGCGCCGGCTGGGTCACGCTACCCATTCCGGCATTGTTCACCAGCACGTCGACGTCGCCGATCTCGGCGCGCAGCCTGTCGACCTCTTTGGCGTCGGTGAGGTCGGCAGCCACGGCCTTCGCCTCCATGCCCTGCGCCCGCAGCTCGGCCGCCCGATCGAAGATGCGCGCAGACGACGCGGTGACGGCGACCGACAGCCCGGCCCGGCCCAGCGCACGCGCGATGGCGAAACCGATGCCGTCAGGCGCGCCTGCCCCCGTCACCAGCGCCATCCTCGATATTGCCGCCATCTCTCCTCCTCCCGTCGAAACCGATCAGTAACCCGCCGTGACGCCGAAATCGACCGGCAGGGCCGCGCCCGTCATCGGCGCCGCACCCGGCTGGCACAGGAAATGGATCAGTGCCGCAATCTCGTCGGCCTCGATGAATCGCGCGCGGTCGCCTTGCGGATAGTGCGAGAGAAGCCGGCGCTTGTATGCATCAGGATCGCCCGCGCCATAGGTCGCCGCCTGATATTCGATCATCGGCGTGGCGACATCGGCGGGGCAGACCGCGTTGACCCGCACGCCCTGCGGCGCCAGTTCCAGCGCCAGAGCCTTCGTCAGCAGCACCAGCCCGCCCTTGGAGGCGCAATAGACCGCCGCGCCGTTGTTGCCGACGAGGCCGGCGTCGGAGGCGATATTCACGATCGCGCCGCTCGATGCGACCAGATGCGGCGTCGTCGCAGCGATCAGGAAAAATGCGCCCTTGAGATTGACGTCGAGCACGCGATCCCAGTCCTCCTCGGCGACTTCCGCCGACGGGCCCTCCAGCCAGACGCCGGCGGCATTGACCAGCACGTCGATGCCGCCGCCCCAATCAGCAGCCGAGCTCACCGCTTGCCGGCAGGAAGCGACCGAACGCATGTCGAGGCCGACGGCAAGGGCGTCGGCCCCGGCCGCCGCCACCCGGTCCCGCGCTGCGCCAAGTCTCGGCCCGTCGAGGTCGGCAATGACGATGCGCTCGCCATCGGCCGCGAAGCGCAGCGCGGTCGCCATGCCCATGCCGCCCGCGCCGCCGGCGATCAGTATGGTTCTCTTGCCAGACATCCGGGCCTCCTCTCTCGGGCGCCGTCAGACACCCGCCTGCAGCTGCGCCAGCCTCAGCGCCGCCGCGCGGCGATGGCCTTCCAACCCTTCGCTGGCGCTCTGGCGCACCGCCGGCGGCGCCACGGACTCGACGCCGGCCCGCTCCAGCCATTGATGCGTTGCGACCTTGACATAGGAGCCCACCCAGAGCCCGCCCGTGTAGCGCCCGGCGCCCATGGTCGGCAGCGTGTGGTTGGTGCCGCAGCATTTGTCCGAATAGACCACGCTCGCCATCGTCCCGATGAAGAGGGAGCCGTAGTTCCTGAGCTTCTTCGCCGTCGCCTGCGGGTCGACCATGTGGACCTGCAGGTGCTCGGCGGCGATGAAATCGGAATAGGCGATCATCGCGGCCTCGTCCTCGCAGACCACGACCTGGCCGAAGTCGCGCCAGGCGGGACCGGCAACCGCCGCGGTCGGCAGGCCTTCGAGCTGCCGCTCAACCTCGGCTATGGTCTCATTGGCGAGCGGGGCGTCGGTGGTGATCAGGCCGACACGGGTGCGGACGTCGTGCTCGGCCTGGGCCAGGAGATCCGTGGCGATCATGACCGCGTCGCCGGAGGCGTCGGCGACCACGAAGATCTCGCTCGGCCCCGCCAGCTGGTCGATGCCGACCGGCCCGAACACCTGGCGCTTGGCCTCGTTCACATAGGCGTTGCCGGGCCCGACGATCTTGTCGACGGCCGGAATGCTCCCGGTGCCACAGGCCATGGCGGCGATCGCCTGGGCGCCGCCGACGCGAAAAATCCGGTCGGCGCCGGAAAGATGGCAGCCGGCGATCATTGCCTGATGCGCATTGGGCGGCAGGCAGGCGATCACCTCGTCGCAGCCCGCCACCTTGGCCGGAACGATGGTCATGACCGGTGCCGACAGGAGCGGGTAGCGGCCGCCGGGAACATAGGCGCCGACGCGGGCGATCGGGATGATGCGGTGCCCAAGATGAAGCCCGGGCAGCGGCTCGACCTCGAGCGGCAGCATGGTGGCGAACTGAGCCTCGGCGAAGGCGCGCACCCGTTCGATGGCGAAACGCGTATCGGCGGCCGTCTGCGGATCGAGTGCCGCGACCGCGACCTCGCGTTCGGCGAGGCTCACTTCGAAGGTCTCGATATCGACCTGGTCGAAGGCGCGGCTGAAGTCGCGGAGCGCGGCGTCCCCGCGCTCGCGGACATCAGCCAGGATGCCCTTTACCGCCTCCTCGATACCGCCGGCGTCGGCGGTCGCGGCGGGACGCGGCGCCTTCATGAAACGGATGCGGGCGGCGAGGTCGGCTGGCAATGACATGTCGGGGTTCCGGTGGGTGCGTCGGCGCGGAGAGTGGCCGACGCCACACTGCCAGACAATCGGATCGGAAAGTCCTGTCTAGTATTCCGACCAGCCGGTGCTACGATCGGCCAAGGAGAAACCGCCATGTCGCAAATCGGAGAACACCTCAGGGAGCTTCGCCGCCGCCGTCATCTGGGCATCCGGGCACTCGCTGTACGCTCGGGCATCTCGCATTCGACGATCTCGCTGATCGAGCGCGACCGCATCAGCCCGTCGGTCGACACGCTGAGCGCCATTCTCGACGCGCTGGGCAGCACGCTCACCGGCTTCTTCTCAGGCCTGAAATCCCAGGTGCCGTCCTCGCCCTTCTACGCCGCGCGGGACTGCATCGAGATCGGCAAGCACGACGCGATCTCCTACCGCATGGCGGGCGTCAACTATCCCAACCGTGCGATCCTGATGTTGCACGAAACCTATGCGCCCGGCGCCGACACCGGCGAAACGCTCAGCCACCATGCCCAGGAGGCAGGCTTCGTCATAGCGGGCGCCGTCGAGATCACCGTCGGCGACGAGCGCCGCGTACTGAGGTCGGGCGACGGCTATTACTTCGACAGCAATTCGGGTCACCGGTTCCGGAATGTCCACGACGGGCCCAGCGAGATCGTCAGCGCTGTTACGCCGCCCACTTATTGAATAGCGCCGCTTCCAGCATTCCGTTCTATATATTCACCGGAAGCTGACCCACGGCATCAAATCTGTTGCCCCGACCGGACTTGTGCTTTTGTCTATGCCATCGGTCGATAGGATCGACCGATGGAGCGCGCGACCGCGCGCCGCGGCTGTTGGCGCGAAGCCAAGCGGCCCGGAGGGGCCGCGCCGGCGATTGAGGTCGCTCATATAAGAAGTCCAGAGGTGGAACAGGACAAGGATAAGAACATGACTTTCAAGAGGGCAATCAGCACCATCGGTGCGGCCGGCCTCGTCGTCGCGGTTGCGGCGGGCGCCGCATCGGCGCGCGATCTCACCATCGTCTCCTGGGGCGGGAACTACCAGGATGCGCAAAAGAAGATCTATTTCGAGCCTTTCGCCGAGAAGCTCGGCAAGCCTGTACTCGACGAGAGCTGGGACGGCGGTATCGGCGTCATCGCCGCCAAGGTGAAAGCCGGCCAGCCGAACTGGGACGTGGTCCAGGTGGAGACCGAGGAGCTGGAGCTCGGCTGCACGGACGGCTTCTACGAGAAGATCGACTGGGAAAAGCTCGGCGGCAAGGACAAGTTCCTGTCGGCGGGGGTGCATGACTGCGGCGTCGGCGCCATCGTCTGGTCGACGCTGGTGAGCTACGACGGCGACAAGCTGAAGGATGCGGTGCCCGCCTCCTGGGCCGACTTCTGGGACACCAGGAAGTTCCCGGGCAAGCGCGGGCTGCGCCGCGGCCCGAAATATTCGCTCGAATTCGCGCTGATGGCCGATGGCGTGAAGCCGGCAGAGGTCTATGACGTGCTGCGCACGCCGGAAGGCGTGGACCGCGCCTTCAAGAAGCTCGACGAGATCAAGAAGGACGTCGTCTGGTGGGAGGCCGGCGCCCAGCCGCTGCAGTTGCTCGCCTCGGGCGAGGTGGTCATGACGTCGGCCTATAACGGCCGCATCACCGGCATCAACAAGACCGAAGGCAAGAACTTCAAGGTGGTCTGGCCTGGCAGCATCTACGCCATCGACAGCTGGGTGATCCTGCGCGACAGCCCCAACAAGGACGACGCGATGGATTTCATCGCCTTCGCCAGCGCACCGGAGAACCAGTCGAAGCTGCCGGAATATGTCGCCTATGGCCTGCCGCAGAAGGAAGCCGCCGCCGCCGTGCCCGCCGATCTCGCGGCCGAACTGCCGACCGCGGAAGCCAATCTGACCGACGCTGTCGCGCTCGACGGCGAGTTCTGGGTCGACAACATCGAGGAGCTGACCAGCCGGTTCAATGCCTGGCTGGCGCAGTAGCTATGGCCTGGCGGGCGGCGTGAGCTTCGGCGCAGGCTGCCCCTGGTCTGACCTCTCCCGGAGGGCGGCGCCGGTTTTCCGGGCGCTGTTCATATGTTTTCGGCCAGCGCCAACCGAAGCGGTTATGTCATTGGCCAAGAAAGCCCCCTCACCCGGCCTCCGCGGAGCCTGTCCTCGGGCTTGCCGAAGGCAAGACCCGTGGGCTCGGCCGACCTCTCCCCAGTGGGGAGAGGAGGTCGTCGAGCATCGTGCCCAATCAAGACTTCTTGTCAGTGGTCCGCAGGCGGTGAAAACCTCCTCTCCCCGGCGGGGAGAGGTCGGCCGAGCGAAGCGGAGGCCGGGTGAGGGGGCGACTTGCACAAGATCGCCGCTGCTGATGCGAGGAACATTTGGCTGATTTCATCGAGCTCGAACGCATCTCCAAATCCTTTGGCCTCCACAAGGTCGTCGATGAGCTCGATCTCGCCATCGGCAAGGGCGAGTTCGTCAGCCTGCTGGGGCCATCCGGCTCGGGCAAGACCACGATCCTGATGATGGTGGCGGGCTTCATCGAGCCGAGCGGCGGCGAGATCCGGCTCGACGGCAACCGCATCGACCATCTGCCGGCCTTTCGGCGCAATATGGGCGTGGTGTTCCAGAACTATGCCCTGTTTCCGCATATGACCGTTGCCGAGAACGTCGCCTTCCCGCTGCTCATGCGCGGCGCGCCCAGGGCGGAGGTTGCCGAGCGCGTGAAGCGGGCCCTCGACATGGTCAAGCTCGGCCAGATCAGGGAGCGCAAGCCGGCGCAGCTTTCCGGCGGCCAGCAGCAGCGCGTGGCGCTCACCCGGGCGCTGGTGTTCGAGCCGAGCGTGGTCCTGATGGACGAGCCACTGGGCGCTCTCGACAAGCAGCTGCGCGAGCATATGCAGTTCGAACTGCGCGAACTCCACCGCCGGCTCGGCCTCACCATCATCTTCGTCACCCATGACCAAGGCGAGGCGCTGACCATGTCGGACCGCATCGCCGTCTTCAATGCCGGACGGATCGAGCAGCTGGCATCGCCCGACGCCATCTACGACCGGCCGCAGACGCGCTTCGTCGCCGAGTTCATCGGCGAGACCAATCTTTTCGCCGGCAAGGTGGAGGCCCGCGACGGCGACAGGGCCAGGATCAGGATCGACGACGGCCCGCTCCTCGAAGCCATGGCGCCGGCCGGCTTCGAGGCCGGCAGCGACGCGCTGGTCAGCATCCGCCCGGAGCGGATCGGACTGGCCGAGACAGCCGGAGGAGGCAACGCGGTGCCGGTGAAGGTGCTCGACACCGTATACCAGGGCGACCATCTGCGGGCGCGCGTCTCCGGCGGAGGCCTGGAGTTCGTCGCCAAGCTGGCGCGCAAATCGCGCGCCTGGCCGGTCGGCGCCGAAGCTTTCGCCACCTTCCAGCCCGACGAATGCACGGTGATCCGGCCATGATGTCGTCATCCGTGCGCGCGCGGCTCACCGCATTGGGACTGATCGCGCCGCTGGTCGCCTTCCTCGTCGTCTTCTTCTTCTGGCCGCTGGTGACGATGATGATGGCCTCGGTGACCGACGGCACGGTGCGCGGCGTGTTGCCCGACACCGCCGCGGCGATGGCCGACTGGGACGGCACCGGCCCGCCCACTCCGGCCATGCAGACGGCACTCGCCGAAGACCTGAGGCGGCCGACGGATTCACTCGCCTTCGGCGACATGGTGCGGCGGCTGAACAGCGAACTCTCCGGCTTCCGTTCGCTGATGTCGCGCACCGCGAGCGCGGTCAGGGATGCTCCCGAGGGGCAGCTTCCCGAGCTCGATGCCATCGACCCGCGCTGGGGCGAGGCGAAATACTGGCAGGCGATGAAGCGAGCCATGCCGCTCTATACCGACCGCTATCTGCTCGCCTCCGCCGATCTCGAACGCGACGCCGGGGGCGGCATCGCCTCGGTCGAGGCCGGCACCTCGGCCAACCGTCAGATCATGCTGCGCACCTTCCTGATCTCGGCGACCGTCACGTTGCTGTGCGCGGCCATCGGCCTGCCCTATGCGCTGATCGCGGCTTCGGCCGGCGGCTGGGTGCGCGCAGTGCTGCTCGTCGCCGTGCTCCTGCCCTTGTGGACGTCGCTTTTGGTGCGCACCGCCGCCTGGTTCATCCTTTTGCAGAACGAAGGTCTGATCAACGATGCGCTCCGGGCGATCGGGCTCATCGGCGAGCCGCTGCCGCTCATCTTCAACCGCACCGGCGTCGTCATCGCGATGACGCATGTGCTGTTGCCCTTCATGGTGCTGCCGATCTACAGCGGGCTGCTCACCATCCCGGCGAACCTCATGCCGGCGGCTGCCTCGCTCGGCGCGACGCGGCTGAAGGCGTTCCGATACGTGCTCCTGCCGCTCGCCTTTCCGGGCCTGATGTCGGGCTCGCTTCTCGTGTTCATGGTGGCTCTCGGCTACTACATCACGCCAGCGCTGGTCGGCGGGCCGAACGATCAGATGATCAGCTCCGTCATCGCCTTCTTCGCCACGGGAACGGCCAATTGGGGCATGGCCGGCGCGCTCGGGCTGATCCTGCTCGTCGTCACCACGGTGCTCTATCTCGTCTATGGGCGGCTGTCGCGGTCGCCGACCATGGTGGGAACCTGACCATGGGCGGCAGGACCAACCCGGCGTTGCGGGCCCTCCAGATCGTCTTCGGCCTCGCCGTGGTCTTCTTCCTGCTGGCGCCGATCGTGGCGATCCTGCCGCTTGCTTTCAATTCGAGCGTGTTCCTCAACTACCCGATCGAGAGCTTCTCCTCGCGCTGGTTCGGCGAACTGCGCGACAACGATGTCTGGCGGCGTTCCATCGTCAACAGCCTGATCATCGGCTCCGGCGCCACCATGGTGGCAACCGTGCTCGGCACGCTGGCCGCACTCGGCCTGCGCATGAGCCAGTTGCCCTTCGCCAACGCCGTCCGCACCACCTTCCTCATGCCGATGGTGGTGCCCGCTGTGGTGCTGGGGGTCGGCATGCAGATGCTCTATGGCCGGATGGGCCTCGCCAACTCCTATCTCGGCGTCATCGTCGCCCATGCCGTGCTTTGCATCCCTTTCGTCATCGTCAGCGTGTCCGGCTCGCTCAACGCCATGGATCCCTGGCTGGAGCGCGCGGCGAGCAGCCTCGGCGCGCCGCCGCTCAGCGTGTTCGGGCGCGTCACCCTTCCCATCATCATGCCCGGAATGCTCACCGGCGCGGTGTTTTCCTTCGCGACATCGCTCGACGAGGTGGTGCTGACGCTGTTCGTCGCCGGCCCCAACCAGCGCACCCTGGCGCGCCAGATGTTTGCCAGCATCCGCGAGAACATCAGCCCGGCGGTCGCGGCGGCCGCCTTCCTGATGATCGTCGGCACGCTGTGCGTCGCCGGCCTCGTCGGTTTCCTGCGCTGGCGGCGCCAGCGGGCGCTGAAGCCGGCCTGAGCAGCAGCGACAGATCATCAGGAGGACGCAGATGACGCAAGACCATGATCCGGCCGATGGCATAGCCTTCGTCGACGGCGCCTATGTTCCGCTTGCCCTGGCCAGCGTGCCGCTGATCGACCGCGGCTTCGTCCGATCCGACGCCACCTATGACGTGGTGCATGTGTGGCAGGGACGGTTCTTCCGCCTCGACAACCATATCGAGCGCTTCCACGCCTCGATGCAGGGGCTGCATATGAGCCTCCCCCATTCGAAAGCCGACATCGCCGGCATCCTCACCGAATGCGTGCGCCGCAGCGGGCTGCGCGACGCCTATGTCCAGATGACCTGCACGCGCGGCGTGCCGCCCAGGGGCACGCGGGACCCGCGCCTGTGCCGGAACCGCTTTTATGCCTTCGCCCAGCCCTTCGTCTGGATCGCCAATGAGGAGCAGCGCCGCGAGGGGCTCAGCATGATCGTCAGCTCCGTGCAGCGCATCCAGCCGGAGGCGGTCGACCCGCGCATCAAGAACTTCCACTGGCTCGACCTGACCATGGGCATCTTCGAGGCCTATGAGAACGACGCCGTCGTGGCGGTGCTGACCGACCGCGCCGGAAACGTCACGGAGGGCGCGGGCTTCAACGTCTTCGCCGTCCGTGACGGCAGGCTTGCGACACCCGATCGCGGCGTGTTCGAAGGCATGACCCGCCGCACGGTCATCGAGATGGCCAGGGAAGTCGGCATAGGATGCGAGGTTCGCGACGTGCCCGCCGACGAGTTGCGGGCAGCCGACGAGATCTTCATCACGAGCACCGCCGGCGGCATCATGCCGGTGACCGTTCTCGACGGCCGCATCCATGGCAACGGCAAGCCCGGGCCGCTCACCCGCCGTATCCACGATCTCTACTGGGACCGCCAGCACGCTGCCGGCCTGTTCACCGAAATCGACTACGGATGACAAGGTCATCCTCCGGGCGATATGCAGCTGTGGGAATTCCCCGTCCATGCCGGCAACGGCGGACGCCTGCCGCGCAATGCCCTCGATCGGACCGTCAGTGACGATTGGCGGGCGACCAGGAGGAAATCGCCGCCCTCAGGAAGGACGTGCCGCCAGCCATACGGCCTTTCCGAGCGCCACGCATGGAACCAGGACAGGCTGCGTTCCTGAAGCATGTCTCCCGAAAGGGGGTACCGGTTTCGGGACAAAGACATGCGTCAAATCAAAGACCTACAGCGTGTTGTGCGATTCCGTTTTCACGCGACACGCTGTAGTCGCCATTCGCATCCGATGTCGGCTAATCCTGCCTCGATCAAGAGAATCGTGAATTTTTCCAACAGGTCAGCAATTCACGATTCCGAACGGTGACCATACTACTTTATCCTTTACTTATATCTTCGCATGCCGTAGAGTTTCGTTCTGCATTTTCATCGGCTGCGCGAAAGTCGCTTGAAATGTGTTTTCTATACAATTTTGCGAATACGCGAAGAGATGAATTATTCGCGAACAGACTGTTTTGCTACCGAAGCAGCTATCGCTTGCTTTCGGCAATATTCAGCCGCTTTCTATCTTTGAAATCTACCACCTTATCTGTTCTTCTGGGTTTTCTTTTGGCGACCGAGGGCACGGCCCAAAGTACCGGCCCCGCCTACGATGCCGCCGGAAACATCCTTCTCCCGAAAGGCTATCGCAGCTGGGTTTTTGTCGGAGCCAATCTCGGCCTCGTCTACAGGCCTGAGATCCAGGCGATGACCTCACGTGAGGCCGCGCGAGCGGAGACGATGGCGTTTCACACTGTCTACATTGATCCTGCGGCCTATGCGGCCTTTCTCGAAACCGGGACCTTCCCTGACCCCACGGTGCTGGTCATGGAGGTTTTCCGGGGCGAGACGAGGGACGCGGACGGGGCGCTCAAGGAGGGTACGTTTCCGGGGGAACGCCTGCTGGTCGAACTGGCCGTAAAGGATCCACAGCGTCCCACCCGGGAGGGTTCGAAGGAAAACTGGGCCTACTACATTTTCCCGGGGGATGCGGAAAGCGACCCTTTGGCCAGCGCTGAAGCACAGCCCGATTCCGAGTGCTTTGCTTGCCATCGCAGCCACGCCAGTCACGACAACGTCTGGGTGCAGTTTTATCCTGTGCTGCGGGAAAGGCGTCGGCCATGACCGCCACCCGAATATGGAGGCCGGTAAACCTTCCTGCCGCCGGGTCTCGTACCGACGACATCTGGTTTGCCGACGCCCTGAATGGTTGGGCGGTCAACTCCGACGGCCTCATACTGCGCACGGCCGATGGCGGCGACGCCTGGACGCGACAGGCGCACCTTGCCGAAAGCTATCTTCGCTGTGTTTCATTCGCGGGCAGGGATATCGGCTGGGTCGGCGCACTGTCCGGCCCGAACCGCTTGTACGCCACCAGGAACGGTGGTCTTGACTGGAGCGCCGTCACGTCGCTGCCGTCCGGCGCGCCGGGTCGTATCTGCGGCGTTTGCGCCGTTGACGAACAGACCGTCTTTGCGTCGGGCACCAACTATCCGAACGAGGATGCCGCGATCTTGCGTTCGCGCGATGCCGGCCAGACCTGGCAGGTCCTTGACGTGCCCGGAGCGGCCCTGCTGGTCGATATCTTCTTCGAATCGCCGCAGCGCGGCTGGGTCGTCGGCGGTGTCGACAACGTCCGTCACCCCGACCGGGCGCCTGTAAGGGCCGACATCGTACCAGGAGTGTTCCACACCGACGACGGCGGCGAGACCTGGACGAACCTGGTCCAGTCGAATGCCGCAGCCGGCGAATTTCCGCGCGGCGAGTGGGGATGGAAATTCCAGAAGCTCAATGACCGCGTGCTGTTCGTTTCATGCGAGAACTTCCTCGACGGCGCGATCCTGAGAAGCGACGATGGCGGCCTGACCTGGTCCCGTCTGCGGGTCAATGACAGTCAGCGCAATTCCAACCTCGAAGGCATCGGATTTCTCGACGAGCAGCACGGCTGGATCGGCGGATGGGGAGACCGGATGTTTGTCGGCGGCTTCACCAGCGTCACCGAGGACGGCGGAAAGAACTGGCAGGCGGCCAACGATGTCGGGTTCCGCCTGAACCGATTCAGGTTCATCGGCAGCCCGCCTGCCATCGCCTATGCTTCCGGCGATACCGTCTACAAATACTCCGACGAACCGGTCGCACCGTCCATCGCCGCGATTGCCGCGACTTCCCGGCGTGAGACGATCGGCGAAAACGAGGTGGTGCTCGAGACGGTCGTGCCGGTTGGCTGCAAGCTGTTCCAGGTCAGGGTCTGGGAACGTTTCGGCCGCGAGGTGGCAATGCTTGCCGACGAGCGAAATCCGCAAGCAGGGCCTCGCAATCTGTTGTGGGATTTCAGCGACCGGACGGGCGCCAGGCAGCCGCCCGGCGGCTTCATTGTCCGGTTCACATGTGACGACGAATCCACGAGTCAACTGATCTACAGAGAACGCCGCAAATGAATGGATTGAAGGCCGCGGCTCCAGTCGCAAGATCCGCGGCCGCTGTCCGGGAGGAACGAGATGGCAACCGCTAGCGTGGCGAAAGTCTATGCCGTTGACGAACTGGGCGTACGCATCACGACGACGAAAAAGCCATGGCTGCTGATCACCGCTCGGGGGCGGGTCAACTCGACGGGGTGGCGAGAAGCGCAGCTTGTCGCCTACACCTATCTGACGGCTCCCGCCGACGGCGTCCAGGAATTTGATTTCGTCGCCCTAAGGCCCGATCCGGGAAATGCGCAGCTGCCGGTCCTCACGCCTGTCTCGACCGAGCTCGAATTGCCTGATGTCGACATAAAGAATTACTGGGGAAGCAAGATGCCTTTGAGGGGCATCCGGGTCCATGCGGTTTCGAACCGCAAGGAAGTCGACATATTGGGTCGCTCGGAAGCCATGGCCGCCAGTGCCGAACCCATGTCGCGATCGAAGGCCATCTATGTCTGTCCGATACCGGACGCGGACGTCATTTCGTTCGAAGCAGACATCAAGCCGCTGTTTCGCCCGATGGACGTCAACGTCATGCAAGCGGTCGCTGGCTTCAATCTTCACAAGCTGGAGGACGTGCGCGCCAAGGCGGACAAGATCCTGGACCGCCTGCGAACCAACATGCCCTGCGATGGACTGTGGCCTGCCGAAGATGTCGCAAGGTTCGAGGCCTGGATCAAAGGCGGGATGGCCGCATGACCGCACATTGACGGGCGTTGCTGGACCCGATGAGGAAGGAGAAAGAAATGCGGAAGCATCCTGCGTTGCCTGGAGCCAAAGCTCTCGCGCTGGCCCTTGCTTGCTTTTCCTTGTTTCCCTTGCAGAGCATGGCCGCGCAATCCTGCGCAAGCTGGTTCGCAAGCGGCGCATCGAAATGGGAGGAACCGCAAGACACCGCAATGGCGCTTATCGAGCCGCACTGCTATTCGTGGCGCCTTTTCCTCTCGCTGAACTGGCCGGCCGACATTCCAGCCAAAGCACCCAATCAGAACGCCGCCTTTGGCGCGGATGGTCCGGTCGTGTGGGAGACATGGCGAAATGCGAACAACCGGGCACCCGACACCGCCTTTCCGCCTGACGGCACGGACCCCGGAGAGTGGCTGGCGCCGCCGGCGGTGAGCATGGTCGAGCTCCCGCTCTCGCCCGAGGATGCGTTGCCGCTCCAGCAACTCGAACGGATTCGCACAATGGGTGGTTCCAACGCCGCGATCCCGACTTTCGACGTGGACTCGGCGTTGTTTTCCATCAACGAAACGCGGCTCAACAAGGAGACCTACGAATTCATCCGCGAGAACGAACTCTACAATCTCGACGGGCAAAAGGACCTGTTCGAAAGCGGCGCCGTAGACATCGTCTTTCCCGCGATGGCCAAGGAGATCAAGGCGCAGTGGCGAAAGATCAGTGAAACGGACAAGCCCAGATATCACTGGGCAACTCATACGGAGCCTGACGGGACGGTGACGATCTTCGGGCTCACGGCCCTTCACATCACGACAAAGGACCTGCCCAACTGGCTTTGGGCAACTTTCGAACACATCGACAACAAATTGCCGGAAGACGCCGGAGGGCGGCCAGGAAACGAAGGCTGGAAACTGCCGTCCGTCGACAAATTCGCATGCCCGGCATCGCCCCACGACTGCGAAGGCATCCCCGAAAATATCGGCCTTCAGGGTACCAAATGGGAGAACTACAGGCTGCGCGGCGCGCAGACGGATTTCATCGACAGCCGGGGCAACATCACACTGCTCGCGAACTCCCAGCCGGAGCAGGGTTTCCAGATGACATCGTCATGCATTTCCTGCCATGCGCGAGCCTCCGTCAACGGCGACGGCGACCGGTTGGAGTTCTTCAAGCCGAATGGAGAAGGTTTCGTCGGTCCTCCCGATCCTGCAGCGTTTGGCGACGCCGCGACCGGCAATCGTTCCTTCACTCAACTGGACTTCGTCTGGTCGTTCTTCAGGGCCCGGCCCAGGCAGCCATGAGTGCAAACGGGAGAAGTCGACCTGGCGGACCAGAATGGTCTTCGAGTCAACATGAATGGTGACGGCAACGGTGCCTGCGCCGTTCCGTTCCAGAGGAGGCAGCCATGGCAAAAGGCATGAAATCCAGTGCGGTTCACCGCGATGAACTTGGTGCAGGAACGGTGCTGGAATCGATTGGAGCAGAGACCGCCGAGTCGGCTGCCGAACTCGATCCGGAACGAGCGGCTCTTCAGATCCTGAGATCATTCGTGGGCACATCGGAGGGCGCGGCAGTGGCTCCCAGCGATGTTGGAGGCTCTCACGCCGAGTTCAAGAGCGTGGGAATCGACAAGATCCCCTTCACCGGCAATTCAGTGGTCAAATTCCGGCAGTACTACTACAAGGTACCGGTTTACGGGTCTCTGGTGACCGTCGAACTCAGCGGCCAGAATCAGTTCGTTTCGATCAATACGTCGGTCGGTGAACCGGCCAATGTCGATCCTGTCGCCAAGCTGAGCCCGGCAAAGGCCCTGCAGGTGGTGGCCAAGTGGGCCGGCTACGAACGCGGTGTGCCTGGCCAACCGGCGCGGCTCAACTTCTATTTCGACGCCGAGCACAGCCGCTGGAGGCTGGTCTATATCGTCGAAGATGTGCAACGGCGCAAGCCGAGCAGGTCGGCTCAGCCTGCTGCGCCGACGGGCGTTCCCGAGTTTTCTGACTTCGTCGTCGATGCTCACACCGGGGAAAAGGTTGCCGAGTTGCCCCGGACTCAGACCATGGCCGAGACGAGCGTGGAGGCTCAGGCGGCCGATAGCCTCGGCAGGCCCCGGACGTTTTTTGTGGCCACCGACAGCAGCACGAATGAGAGCCGTCTGTTCGACGCGCTTCGCAACATACATACTCACAATTTCGAGTTCCGGGACGCGCGGCTTCAATTCGGCAGTTTGCCCGGGAAATATGTCGGCAATCCTCCATCGCCCTGGGACTCAGGAGCGGTGAGTGCGCATGCGAATTCGACCGAGGTCGTCGATTTCCTCAAGACGGTGCTCATGCGGAATGGCTTGGACGGCATGGGCGGAAAGATCGTCTCCTCGGTAAACTGCACATGGTTTGGGGAGACGTTCGGCCGAGAATGGCGCAATGCCGCGCGCCTGCCAAATCAGATGATCTATGGCCAGCGCCTGGTCGATGGTGAACTTCGATCCTATGCGGCATCACTCGAGGTTGTTGCGCACGAATTGCTGCATGGCTTGACCGACCACACCGCGCGTCTGGAATATGTCTTCGAGTCCGGCGCGCTCAACGAATCCTATTCGGACATTTTCGGAATCATCGTGGCGAATCGTTCCGAGCCGGATATCGGCCAATGGAACTGGGAGATTGGCGAGGATTTGAATGCCACGGGGATCCCGTTGCGGGACATGAGCGATCCCACGCGCCGGAATCAGCCGGCGCATATGAACGATTACAGGGAGTTGTCCGAAGACGAGGACCACGGAGGCGTCCACATCAACAGCGGCATTCACAACAAGGCCGCGCACAACATCATCGTCACCAAGCAGGATGGTCAGTTTCTGTTCAACGCGGTGGAAGTAGCGCGCGTGTTCTACATGACACTGACGAGCCAGCTCAGCCGAACCTCCGGATTCCTCGATAGCCGCCGCGGAGCCCTCCAGTCCGCACGAAGCCTTTTTTCGAACGATGCAAACAAGGATGCCAAGATCGCCGCGGTCGACGCGGGTTTCGCAGCGGTGGGAATAGTCGATGCAGTTGCATAGAGCAATTCCAGCAAAACTGCGCCGCAGTCTTGCATCCGGAATTGCGCAAGAAAGAGCCAGGGCATTTCCGCGATTCGGAGCGACGCGGAAGATGCCCTAGGCCCGACGCCCGCCCGGCGAACGAGATGTGATCTTTCGGGAGGCAGCCCATCCGGACCGGGCTGCTTCCCGCAGGCCAATCTTCACCCAGGCTCTCCTCGTAGCTCCCAAAGTCCATTCGATCGGTGACACTCCCGAGAAGCGGAAGCAGGACAGGCACCCACCATCGAGTTCGGCTCCCCACCGGCATGATGTGCCTTGGCCGATCAAACCTTGATGACCCCCCTGCCAATTCCGTTGACACCGGCTCCGCCGCGATGGATTCTTGACGCTCGATTTCAACGTGACGGACCGCGCCCTCCGATTCGTCGCCGGGATTTCGGAAGGGCCAGACGCTCTCACCGGTTTTCGCTTGGCAGTACCCCTGCCATGAAAATAGAGTTGAAAGCCTTTTGATTGCAGTCGGATAAGGGATTCGGCGACGCCGCGAAAGGCCCCTCATCCGGCTGCCGCCACCTTCTCCCCGTGAAGGACGGGGAGAAGACCGCCTGCCGCGATGACGGCGCTCAATCTGCGACGCTGACGATTGGCGAAGCCGGTGGCGACATCGGTCTTCTCCCTGCAATGCGGGGAGAAGGTGGCGGCAGCCGGATGAGGGGCAGTTCGCGACGGTCGAAGCAGCCAAGCCCGATACCTCGGCTTCTTCCCCGCCTGCTACCAATAAAGCGCCGAGACCCGTTTGCCGCGATCAGATCCACGCTTTCATCCAGGCCCGGTGACTGGCGGTGTGTCTCATCCGATCGCGCTTTCCAGCGGCCACCTTGTGAAGGGTATGTTTGGCCAAAAGCACCTCCGGCACGCCCACCTCCGGCACCACGCCGAAAGAACAGGCCCGTCCTGTAAACTTCCAGTTGTTTACAGGACCGCCGCCATTCCGAACCCGTCCTCTCGCCACTCGAAAAACGGCAACTTACTCCACGGCGCCGGCCACGTCGGAAAGCGCGATCGCCTTGCGCAACACCGCGACAAAGCGTTCGCCTGCCTCTTTCCTGTCGCCGCTGTTGTCGATCGTTATGGCGCCGATCGCCGACGCGTCGAACTGTGCCTGGCGGGCGAGCCGCGCCAAGACCTCGCCGCGCGACTCTCGGCCGCGCGCGGCGAGCCGCTCGGCCAGGATCTCGGGCCGCGCGGTGATCTCGACGACAAAGACATTGAGATAGCGTTCCTTGAGCGCGGGAAGCGCGCCGCGCGACAGGTTCGCCACAGCCACGCGGCCGTCCGATATCGCCGTGTCGACGCTGGCGGGCAGGCCGTATTTCAGCCCATGCGCCTGCCAGGAGAGCGCGAAGGCGCCATGCGCCTCGGCCTCGTCGAAGGCGGCGTCGGCCAGCGTGTCATGGTCCTCGGCGGCCGTATCGCTCGGCCGGGTAATCACCCGGCGCACGAATTCGACGGCAGACTCGTCGGCGAAGTGGCGGCGCGCGAAATCGAGGATCGTGTCCTTGCCGGCGCCGCTCGGGCCCACCACGGCGACGAACACGCCGTTGCGGACCGGGAACGCGACGCTGTCGAGTTCGCGCTCGATCAGGGCCGAGACCATCATGCGACGCGCCTTCCTTCGCGCCAGACGGTGCGCACGACCGGCACATGATCGTCGACGCGCACGCGCACCAGATCGGCCCGGCGGCCGGGTTCGATGACGCCGCGATCGGTGAGACCGACGGCCTCGGCCGGATTGCGCGACACCATCGCCACCGCCTGAGGCAGGGAGACCTGGTCGACGACCTCGCCGAGGAAGAAGGCCGACTGGATAAGGCTGAACGGAATGTAGTCGGAGGATAGGATGTCGAGCAGGCCGCCTTCGGCCAGTGCGCGCGCCGAGACGTTGCCGGAATGCGAGCCGCCGCGCATGACATTGGGGGCGCCCATGAGCACGCCGAGCCCGGCTTCCCTGGAAGCGCGGGCGGCCTCGGCGGTGGTCGGGAATTCGGCGACGCGGATGCCCTGGCTGACAGCTTCCTCGACATGGGCGACGGTGGCGTCGTCATGGCTGGCGAGCACGATGCCGCGCGCCTGGCAGGCGGCGGCAATCGCCGCTCGATTGGCCGGCGAATTGGCCTCGGATTCGGCGATCCGGCGCTCGCAGAAGACTCGGAACGCCTCGTCGGACATCTTGAGCTTGCCCTGGTAGTAAGTCGCATAGGCCGAAAGCTGCGCGAACTGGCGCTGGCCCGGCGCATGGTCCATCAGCGAAGCGAGCCGTACGCGGTCGTCGCCGTCGAAATAGCCGAAGCCGTCGAGGCAGTCCGGAGCTGACACCTCGCAGCGCAGATGAATGAAATGGTCGGCGCGGACCCGGTCCTGGCGCACGCTGTCCTCTA
Organism: Mesorhizobium sp. L-8-3; assembly: GCF_016756615.1. Classification (GTDB taxonomy): domain Bacteria; phylum Pseudomonadota; class Alphaproteobacteria; order Rhizobiales; family Rhizobiaceae. The sequence continues at coordinate 260,088 of NZ_AP023262.1, forward strand.
TGGCGTCGGCCAGCTTGCGCATCTCGACGGCAGTCATGTCGGCATCCTCGTCGAGACCGACACGCAGCGCGTCGAAGACCGTGGTGATACCGGCGGTGGCGACCTGAGCGTCATGGGCGAGGACCGCGGCGATCGGGTTCCAGCGCACCTTCGGCCGCGGAGCGTAGTGGCCTTCGAGGTGGTCGGTGTGCAATTCGACAAGGCCCGGAATGACGAAGTCGCCTTGCATATCCTCGCCGATGCGGGAGGAGCCGGAGGCGATGTCGGCGATGAGCCCGTCGCGGATCAGCAGCGACCCTGTCACCACCTCGTCGGCGAGAACGAGGCGGGCATTGGAGAGAACGGTTTCGGCAGTCATGTCAGGCGGACTTTCTTTCCCGCTGTCGTCCCAGCGGATGGTAGGATTGAACCTTGAACGGCGCTCCGGCCTCGGGTTCGACAAAAACGGCGAGCCCGTCCACTGCGACGGGGCCCTCGAGCATGGTACCAAAAAACTCCTCGATCGCGCCACGGATGCGCGGAGCCTCTTCGGCGCCGACCCTGCCGGTCAGCGTCATGTGGAAGCGGAACGCCTCGAAGACGTAAGGATAGCCCCACTGGCAGAGATTGCGGAATTCGGCGGGGCGCAGCGCATCCGGGTTGCGCCGCTCGATCTCGGCCTCGGTGAGCGGCGCGCGGAAGCGGTCGAAGGCGACCACGACGTCGTCGGCGAGCTTGTGCAGCGCCGCCGGCTTGCCCTCCGGCATGAGCGCGAAGAAACCGTCGAGTTGGGCAATCACGAGGCGCGGCAGCACGACCGGCGCCATGCCCTCGGCAAAGGCGTCGACCGCCTTGCCGAGAGAGGCTTCGGTCTCGCCTTCGGCCAGGCGGAACGGCGCCTTCAGGGTCGCATGGAAGCCGTAACGGCGCGCGGCCGCCGTATGGAAGGCGATTTCGGCCGCCGAGATACGACCGAGCGCGGGCGCCGGGGTGACGTAGCCGGTAAAGGGGTCCCTGCCCAGCCACTTCGCCGCGGTCCGGGTCAGCGGATCATCGGGCGCTGGCGTGAAATAGATCGCGTAACGCATGGTTATTCCTCGCAAGCCCGATGCCATAGGCGATTTGCATGACAGATTCACGAAGCTATGCGTGATTTCGCAGCGCTAGCAAAACTTAGCCGGCAAGTCACGGAAGGGCTCAGGTGAGGGGCCGGCGCCTCTCAATCCCTCTTCAAGCGCTGCCCGACATCAAACGCTTTCTCAACGCGTTGGAGATGTTGTCGAAGATGAAGACCACGATCAGGATCAGCAGCACCATATAGGCGACGTTCTCCCAGTCGGTGTTGGTGCGCATGGCCTCCCACAGCTTGAGGCCGATGCCGCCAGCGCCGACCGCGCCGATGATGGTCGCCGAGCGCGTGTTCGACTCCCAGAAATAGAGCGACTGGCTGAGGAAGACCGGCAGCACCTGGGGCAGCACGCCGTAGCGCTGCACGAGCGCCGGGTTGGCGCCGACGGAGCGTATGCCCTCGCGCTGCTTGTCGTCGATGTTCTCCAGCGCCTCGGAATAGAGTTTTCCGAAGGTGCCGGTGTCGGTGAAGAAGATCGCCGAGATGCCGGCGAGCGGACCGGGACCGAAGGCCCGCGTGAAGAACAGTGCCCAGATCAGCATGTCGACGGAGCGCAGGAAATCGAAGAAGCGCTTGGCGACCTGGTTGACGATCCGGTTGGGCGTGATGTTGCGCGCAGCCATGAATGCCAGCGGGAAGGCGAGCATCGTCGCCAGCACGGTGCCCGCGAAAGCCATGACGATCGTCTGCATCAGCTTCAGCCAGACGTCGCCATGCTGCCATTCGGCATTGTTGAGGATGTTGTCGAAGGCCAGGGCGGCGTTCGACATATCGGGGCGGATGCGCTCCGAGGAGAATACCAGCCCGGCGACCTCGCCGAAGGACTTTCCCCAGAACGGGGAGTTGGCATCGAAGAAGAAATTCTCCCAGCCCCAGAAGCGCCGCCGCACCTTGATCTCGTCGTCCTCGATGTCTGCCCGGCCGGAAAAGCCGAAATCGACAATGATCTTGTCGCCGGGGGCCTTCTGCACGGCCCAGGCCGGCAGCGGTCCGGCCGCATCCACGCGCTCGCGTGGGATGATGGTGACGTCGAGCGTCTCGCCGGCCCGGGTGACCGTCACGCGGCCGGGCGTGACGTCGATCGTGGCACTGCGGCCCATCGACATGGCGATATGCGAGAAGATCTGCTTGGCCTCGCCGGTCGGCTTCGGGTCGAGCACGATCCAGTCGGGATGACGTTCGGGATTGTAGGCGGAGAAGCGCGGATAGGAGACTGTCGCGCCGCCGTCCTTGAAGTCGATATTGGGCCGGGTCTCGTAGCTCACCCAGTCGGCGAGATAGCTGCCGGCGATGCTCCAGTTGCCCGAGGTCAAGACGCTGCCGATCGAGAACAGCCACCAGGCGAAGATCAGGTAGCCGACGATGCCTATCCCGACGGCCCAGGATATCAGGCGTTTGCGGCCGGAGCCGGCGAAGGCTTCGGGATGGCGGGCGGCGATCGCGGCGATCTCGTTCCGGGTCAGCGCGGTCATGGTCAGGCTCCCCTGCCGAAAGCGAAAGCCTGGTCGCCGACGAGCTTCTTGCGCAGCCAGGCCGAGAACTGGTCGACCGCGATGATCGTCAGGAGCAGGAGCAGGATGATCGCGAGCGTCTTGGCCTCATGGTTGCGGCTGATCGACAGGCGCAGCTCCTCGCCGATCCCGCCGCCGCCGACCGCGCCGATGATGGTGGAGGCGCGCACATTGATCTCCAGTCGCAACAGGGCGTAGCTCAGGAAGTTCGGCATGACCTGCGGCACGATCGCGAACCAGACGCGCTCGATCCAGTTGGCGCCGGCAGCGCGCAGCCCCTCTTCCGGCCTCATGTCTGCGTTCTCGACCACCTCGAAGAACATCTTGCCCAGCGCTCCGATCGTGTGGATCATCACGGCGATGATCGCCGGCACCGGACCGAGCGACAGCACGGCCAGGAAGAAGCCGGCGATGACGATCTCCGGAAAGGCACGCAGGATCTCCATGAAACGCCGCACGAAGAAGCGCAGCCAGCGCCGCGTCACGAGATTTGAGGCAGCCAGGAAGCAGAGAACGAAACCGAGGGCGAAGCCGACCAGCGTCGAGACGAGCGCGATGTTGAGCGTCTCGAGCATCTTGTAGAAATATTCGGGCAGATAGAGCGACCGGGTCAGATAGACCCGGCCTTGCGGATAGTCGTATTTCAGGCTGCCGTCGGCATAGGGCGAAGGAAGATCGAACAGAGCGCGCCAGACCTCCCAGCCGTCGCGCGGGATCATGTCGCCGATGAAATCGAACAGATGGGGCAGCCGGTCCCAGAACTTGCCGGCATTGCTCTCATTGGCGAACCAGAGCGAGCCGGCCATCGCGACCACCATGAAGAGCACGCCGCCGATCGTGTAGAGACGCCGCCGGGCGGCAAGCTCGCGCCAGTGGCGCTCGACGGCAAGGCCAGTATCCGAAAGGGTCACGCTCATGAAATGTCCACTCAATGCTTGCCGACAGGATGTGGAAACGTCCAGTCGACTTCGATTCGGACTTTGACCGTCACTCCGCCCCTCATCTGCCTGCCGGCATCTTCTCCCCGTGAAGGACGGGGAGAAGACTGATGTCTTCCACGATTTCGCCAATCGTCACGGCTGCAAGGAAGAGTTCCGTCATTGCGGCAAGCCGTCTTCTCCCCGTCCTTCACGGGGAGAAGATGCCGGCAGGCAGATGAGGGGCCAAACTACGGTCGAAAGCTCTCTCCCTCGACATAAGACAAGCGCGCCGCGGTTGCCCCGCGGCGCGCTCGAAAAGCCTGACGGCTCAACCGCCGATCTGCGCTTTGCGGGCGGCGATGATCGGCGCGTAGAACTCCGGCGTGACCTCGGTGAAGCTCTTGAAGTCGCCGCCCTGGATCGCCGAGAAGCAGGCCGCGTCGGTTTCCGGCAGCTTCAGCATGAAGTCCTTGAACTTGGTCTTGATGTCGGCGTCGAGCGTGGTGCGCACGACGATCGGACCGTTCGGGATCAGCGGCGACTTCCAGATCTCGACGAGGTCGTCCATGTCGAGGATGCCCTTGTCGACCATTTTCCTGAGGTTGCCGGAGGTGTAGCCTTCCGAGAATTCGCCGACGCCGGAGCCCCAGGTCGTGCCGGCAGCGAAGGTGCCCTTCAACACCTCCAGCACCAGGTTCTCATGGCCGCCGCCGAAGCCGGTCTCGCCGAAATAGTCCTTCACCGGAGTGTTGCCGAGATCGGCCGGCAGCGAGGTGACGGGGATCAGGTAGCCCGAGGTGGAGTCGGGATCGGCGAAGCCGAGCTTCTTGCCCTTCAGGTCGGCGAGCGACTTGATGCCGGAATCCTTGCGGGCCACCATGATCGAGTAGTAGCCCGTGGCGCCGTCGGTCTGGACGGTGGTCAGGATCGGCTCGACCGCCTTGTCGTTCTGCAGATAGATCTTGGCATAGCCCGAAGCGCCGAGTTCGGCATAGTCGAGCGTGCCGCCGAGCAGGCCCTGGATGGTGCCGTCATAGTCGGCGGCCGGGAACAGCGACACCTTCTCGACGCCGAGCACCGAGGGAAGCTGGTCGACCAGGCACTGGAAGTTGCGCAGGCGGTCGGCTTCGTTCTCGCCGCCGATCAGGCCGATGCGGAACTCCTTGAGGTCCTCGGCCTGGGCCGCGCCCACGGCCATGGCCACGAGAGATACGGCGCCGAAAAGGATCTTCCTGAACATGGATGTCTCTCCTGTTGTCGTCCGCGCGATGCCGGACCGGATGTCGTGTTGAGGCCCGTTACGCGGGCAAGGCGATCGCGAAGCTCAGAGCCCGGCAAAGGCGGGTTCGAGCGGTCCGGCGGATTGGAATTTCCTGGGCTTTCCGCTGTGGATGCTGGTCGAGGTGATGGCCTCTGAAATCTCGTTGCCGTCGCCGTCGGCGCCATAGACAAGCCGCACGGCGTCACGGTCGAGATCACTTGGGGCGCCGTCGAAGACGACCCGGCCGGCGGCCATGCCGATGATGCGGTTGCAATAGGCGCGGGCCGTGTCGAGCGTATGCAGGTTGGTGATGACGGTGATCCCCTCGCGGCGGTTGATGTCGGCTAGCGCATCCATCACCACCTTGGCGTTCAGTGGATCGAGCGAGGCGATCGGCTCGTCGGCTAGGATCATCCTCGGCTGCTGCATCAGGGCGCGGGCGATGGCGACGCGCTGCTGCTGGCCGCCCGAAAGCGTGCCGGCGCGCTGCAGCGCGGTGCGCGCGATATCAAGACGCTCCAGCGCCGAGATGGCCATGGCGCGTTCCTCGCGGGAGAAGATGTTGAGAAGGTTGAGGGCGGTCGAACGGTGATTGAGGCGGCCGAGCAGCACATTGGCCAGCACGTCGAGCCGAGGAACGAGGTTGAACTGCTGGAAGATCATGGCGCAGTCGCGCTGCCACCGGCGCAGCGCCGAGCCCGCCAGCTTGGAGACGTCGGTCCCCTCAAACAGAATCGACCCCTGGCTGGGGTCGATGAGACGGTTGATCATGCGAAGAAGCGTCGACTTGCCGGCGCCGGAGCGGCCGATGATGCCGACCATCTGGCCCTGCGGGATGTCGAGGACGACGCCGCCGACAGCAGTGTTCGCGCCGAAGCGGCGAGTGACGTTGCGGATCTCAAGCATGACAGCTTCCCTGACCCGGAACTCTTCGGTCCCGTCGGGAACAACCCGCTACCGGACCAGCATGAAGCGGCGGTGTCAGTATGATGTCAGTTTTGTTACGTTCAACAGTGCGAAAGGGCCGCGTCTGGTTTGCCTGCGGTCGGAGCCAATCGTAGGACTGGCAGCTCATGCAACCGATGGAGGAAGCCCATGGTCAAGGGAAGCTGCCACTGCGGGAATGTCGCGTTCGACGTCGAGGACGAGCCGGGCAGCGTCATCGAATGCAATTGCTCGCATTGCAGCCGCAAGGGCTACCTCCTGTGGTTCGTGCCGCGTGACAAGCTGACGCTCCACACGCCGCCCGAGGCGCTGGCGACATACAAGTTCAACAAGCACGTCATCGACCATCTGTTCTGCAGGAACTGCGGCTGCGCGCCATTCGGCTTCGGGGTCGATCCGAAGGGACGGGAGATGGCCTCGATCAATGTGCGCTGCATCGAGGAGATCGACCTCTCGACCCTGCAGCGCATACCGTTCGACGGCCGCAGCCGGTGAATTGGCAGGGCTGCGTCGTTCAGTCCGTTGACGGCAGGCTCGCGATCAACTCGTAGGCGGTGCTGCGCCCGCCTGCAGCGCTCTTTTGTAGCAGACCCTTGGCGACAAGATCCGCAATGTCGCGTGCGGCCGTATCCTGCGAGGTCTTCGCCAGCTTCGCCCATTTGGTTGACGTCAATTTGCCTTCGAAGTCGCCCTCGAGCAGGCGATCGAGCACCTTTGCCTGGCGGGCATTCAGATCGAGCGCCGAATATGTCTGCCAGAAACGGGCCTTGAACATCACACTGTCCAGGGTGGCCATGGCGTTGGAGACGGCGTGGCCGAGGCGATCCACGAACCATCGGTTCCACCGCGTCACGTCGAGGTCTTCGCCGCTCGTAGTCACCTTGAGAACATCGTAGTAGTCGCGCCGCGCCCGCTCGATGGCGGCCGACATCGAGTAGAGCCGTTGTGGTCCGGCGTCGGCACGTGCGAGCGCCATGTCGGCGATGGCGCGCGTGATACGACCATTGCCGTCGTCAAATGGGTGGATCGCGACGAACCAGAGGTGAGCGACGGCCGCTTTCAGGGTCGGATCGATCGCAGGCGCGGCATTGAACCAATTGAGAAAGGCCGTCATCTCGGCCTCCAGCAGACCAGCGGGAGGGGCGACATAATGCACCTTCTCGCGGCCGAACGAGCCGGACACCACCTGCATCTGCCCCCTCGAATCGTTGCGCCAGGCGCCGACACGGAGCTTTTGTCCCCATTCGTTGCGGCCGGTCGGAAAGAGGGCGGCGTGCCACTGGAAAAGCCGTTCGGCCGTCAGCGGCTTCCAGCAGTTCATCGTCGCGTCGAGCGTGATGTGCACGATGCCCTCTACGGACCTGTCGAGCGCCACGAAGCCGTCGATGTCGATGCCGAGCCGGCGCGCCAGGGAGGATCGTACCTGCTGTTCGTCCAGCCGCTCACCTTCGATTGCGGAACTCTTCACGACGTCTTCTGTGAGCGTCTGAAGCAGCGTGTCTTCCCGGACCTTGAAGCCGAGCACCTCAATGCGGCCGAATAGTCTGCCCTGCTCGTGGCGCACCGCGACGAGTTGCGTCGTCAGCTCTTCATCGCGCCAGCGGAAAGCCGGCCAGTCAGGCGATTGCCAGATGTAGGCCATCCATCGAAACTAGACGCCGATGCGGAGCTTAACAAGACTAATATCCGCAAGGATGCGGATATTAGTCGAGCCTATCTCCGCATCGAGCTTATTCTATCCGCCGTATTTCTCCAGGAACGCCTCCGCGGACAGCCCGCGGAAATCGTCGAGCGCGGCGCGCAGCCTGATATGGTCCCAGTCCCACCAGGCTAGTGCCTGGTAGCGTTCGGCGGTCCGGCGGTCGAAGCGCTCGCGGATCGGCCGGGCCGGCACGCCGCCGACGATCGTGTAGGGCGCGACGTCCTTCGACACGACCGCGCCTGCCCCCACCGCCGCGCCGTCGCCGACGGTGACGCCCGGCAGGATGGTCGCGCCATGGCCGAGCCAGGTGTCATGGCCGATGGTCACGCGTCTCGCGCGGCGCATGGCGAAGAAGTCCGCCTCGTGCTCGGCATCGTCCCAATAGTCCGAGGCCCGGTAGGTGAAGTGATGAAGCGTCGGGCGCGACACCGGATGATTGGTCGCGTTCATGCGGACGCTTGCCGCGATGTTGGAGAACTTGCCGATCGTGACGCACCAGGCCGAGCAGTCCTGCATCATGTAGGAATAGTCGCCCAGTTCGGTCTCCTGCACCCGGCAGCGCTCGGCGATCTCCGTGTAGCGGCCGAGCGTGGAGGCCTGGACGTCCGCCGTCTCGTGGACGAGCGGCGTTTCCGAGAGTTTCTTTCTCATGCAGCGATCCTCCCGGCCGCGAATTCGGTGACGTCGATGATCCGGTCGGCGACCGCTTCGCGTACATCCGCATCGTGGAAGATGCCGAGCAGCGCGACGCCGGCCTTCTTCTTCTCCTCGATCATCCGGATCACCACCTCGCGGTTCTTCGCGTCGAGCGAGGCGGTCGGTTCGTCGAGCAGGAGGATCGGATGGGCGGTGATGAAGCCGCGCGCGATGTTCACGCGCTGCTGCTCGCCGCCCGAAAAGGTGGCGGGCGGCAGCGACCAGAGCCGTTCGGGAAGGTTGAGCCGCGCCAGATATTCCCGGGCCTGCGATCGCGCGGCCTCCTTCTCCTCGCCGCGCGCGACCAGCGGCTCGGCGACGACGTCGAGCGCCGAGACGCGCGGCACCGTGCGCAGGAACTGGCTGACATAGCCGATCGTGTCGCGGCGGATGGCGAGCACCGTGCGCGGCGTCGCGGCGGCGAGGTCGACCAGATGGCCGTCATGGCTGACGATGATCTGGCCTTCGTCGACGGCATAGTTGCCGTAGACCATCTTCAGGATCGAGCTCTTGCCCGCGCCGGAAGGGCCACCGAGCACAGCGCATTCACCCGATCTCAGCGCGAAGGAGACGCCGGCCACGACAGGCAGGCGGATGCCGTCGCGCAGATGCATGGTGAAGCTCTTGGCGACTTCGGAAACGACGAGCGGCGTCGACATCAGCGTGCCTCCCCTTCCTTTCTTGCGTGACGCCCTACGTTGCCCCCCTCTGTCCTGCCGGACATCTCCCCCACAAGGGGGGAGATCGGACGGCCGCGTCGGATGCAATTGTTCTGAAACGCAGACGATTGGCGAAGGTGGGGGTGACAGCCGATCTCCCCCCTTGTGGGGGAGATGTCCGGCAGGACAGAGGGGGGCGCGACGGAACGCCCCGCTTGGCCGGCGTTTTCCATAGCGAACATTTTCAAACCTGCAGTATCGATGAGACGAGAAGCTGGGTGTAGGGCGCGCGCGGATCGTCGAGCACGCGATCGGTAAGGCCGGTCTCGACCACATGGCCGTCCTTCATCACCATCATGCGCTGCGACAGCAGCCGCGCCACGGCGAGGTCGTGGGTGACGACGATCGCGGCGAGCCCGAGGTCGGTGACCAGTCCGCGCAGGAGATCGAGCAGGCGCGCCTGCACCGAGACGTCGAGGCCGCCCGTCGGCTCGTCCATGAAGACGAGGCGCGGGCCGGTGACGAGATTGCGCGCGATCTGCAGCCGCTGGCGCATGCCGCCTGAGAAGGCGCGCGGCTCGTCGTCGATGCGATCCTCGCCGATCTCGACGCGCGACAGCCAGTCAACCGCGGTCGAGCGGATGCGGCCGTAATGCCTGTCGCCCACCGCCATCAGCCGCTCTCCGACATTGGCGCCGGCCGAAACGGTCATGCGCAAGCCGTCGGCCGGGTTCTGGTGGACGAAACCCCAGTCGGTGCGCATGAGAAACCGGCGCTCGGCCTCGCTCATGCGGTAGAGGTCGCGGAAGACACTATCGCGCATCCGGTAGCTGGCCGTGCCCGATGTCGGCAAGAGCCGCGTGGACAGGCAGTTGAGCAGCGTCGTCTTGCCCGAACCGGACTCGCCGACCACCGCCAGCACCTCGCCCGGCCACAGGTCGAAAGTGATGTTCTCGCAGCCAATGCGGGAGCCGTAATATTTCGACAGCGCCGTCACGCGCAGAAGAGGTTCGTCGGTCATTGCTCCAGCCTCGTGCTGTATGCGGGGTCACCCCCCTTTGGCCTGCCGGCCATCTCCCCCTCAAGGGGGGAGATCCGACGGCCGAACTGCAGTCGCCAATCGAGAACGTTGAAAAATGAGGTAGTCGGTGCCACAGCCGATCTCCCCCCTTGAGGGGGAGATATCAGGCAGGCCAGAGGGGGGTGATCCACGCCCGCCGTCATCGCTGTGTCTCCGCCGCCAGGTGCCCCACATGCCCTTCTTCCCGCCGTTTCTCGCAGTGGTCGGTGTCGGAGCAGACGAACATGTGCCCGCCGCGGTCGTCGAGGATCACTTCGTCGAGATAGACGTTGCTCGCCCCGCACAGGGTGCAAGGCTGGTCGAAGGTCTGGATCTCGAAGGGATGGTCCTCGAAGTCGAGGCTCACCACTTCCGTGAAAGGCGGAAGGGCGTAGATGCGCTTCTCGCGGCCGGCGCCGAAGATCTGGAGCGCCGGCGACATATGCATCTTGGGATTGTCGAATTTCGGCGTCGGCGAAGGATCCATCACGTAGCGCCCCTCGACCTTCACCGGATAGTCATAGGTCGTGGCGATGCGGCCATGCCTGGCGATATCCTCGTAGAGCTTCACATGCATCAGCCCGTATTCCTCGAGGGCGTGCATCTTGCGCGTCTCGGTCTCGCGCGGTTCGAGGAAGCGCAAGGGCTCGGGAATCGGGACCTGGTAGACCAGCGTCTGGCCTTCGCTGAGCGGATATTCCGGGATGCGGTGGCGTGTCTGGATGATCGTCGCCCTGGCCGTTTCGGTCGTCACCGCCACGTCGGCTACCTTGCGGAAGAAGGCCCGGATGGACACGGCGTTGGTAGTGTCGTCGGCGCCCTGGTCGATGACCTTCAGCACGTCGTCGGGCCCGATGATCGAGGCGGTCACCTGTACGCCGCCGGTGCCCCAGCCGTAGGGCATCGGCATTTCGCGCGACGCGAAAGGCACCTGGTAGCCCGGAATGGCTATGCCCTTGAGGATCGCCCGCCGGATCATGCGCTTCGTCTGCTCGTCGAGATAGGCGAAGTTGTAGGACGCGATATCAGTCGCCTGGATGTTCATTCCGCAGCCTCCCGCGTTTCGGTCCGTTCCCGCGCGTCGTGTTCGGCGCGCATGCGCCGCACGAGGTCGAGCTCGGCCTGGAAGTCGACATAGTGGGGCAGTTTGAGATGTTCGACGAAACCGGTGGCCTGGACGTTGTCGGAGTGGGAGATGACGAACTCCTCGTCCTGGGCGGGCGCCACGACGTCCTCGCCGAACTCGCGGGCTCTCAGCGCGCGGTCGCACAGCGACATGGCCATGGCCTTGCGTTCGGATTGCCCGAAGACCAGCCCATAACCCCGGGTGAACTGCGGCGGCGCCTTGGCCGAGCCCTTGAACTGGGTCACCATCTGGCATTCGGTCACCCGGACGCGGCCGAGCGGGACGGAGAACGGAAGCTCGGGCACGTCGAGCTCCAGCTCGACCTCGCCGATGCGGATTTCGCCGACGAAGGGATGGTTGCGCCCATAGCCGCGCTGGGTGGAGTAGCCAAGCGCCAGCAGGAAACCCTCGTCGCCGCGCGACAGGGCCTGCAGGCGGATGTCGCGCTCCATCGGGAACTCCAGCGGCTCACGGGTGATGTCGCCCGTGGTGTGATCCTCCGGCAGCTCGCCGTCGGCCTCGATCAGTCCCTCATGGGCAAGAATCTCGGAAACGCGCGGCATGCGCTCGGGGGAAGCTTCGCGCCGCTCGGCCTCGTCGACCGGCGCGCCGGTAGCCAGCCCGGGATCGAGCAGGCGGTGGGTATAGTCGAAGGTCGGCCCGAGCAGCTGGCCGCCGGGCAGGTCCTTGTAGGTGGCGGAGACGCGCCGCTCGACCAGCATGGCGCCGGTGTCGACCGGCCGCGTATAGCCGAAGCGCGGCAGCGTGGTGCGATAGGCGCGGACGAGGAAGATCGCCTCGATCAGATCGCCCCGCGCCTGGATGACGGCGAGCGCGGCGAGTTCCTTGTCATAGAGCGAGCCCTCGTTCATCACCCGGTCGACGCCGAGGCCGAGCTGTTCGACGATCTGGTCGATGCGCAGCGCCGGCACCGAGCGGTCGCCCCTGCGGCGGTCGGCGAGCAGCCTGTGGGCGTTCTCGATGGCGGCCTCGCCGCCCTTCACGGCAACATACATGTCAGCCCTCCATCATCTTGATGCGCGTCGTGCGCGGCAGGCAGGCGATGCCTTCGGGCGCCGCCAGGATCACGTCGATGCCGCGCGGGAAACGCTGGTTGTTCTGCTTCCACTGCTCGACGAAATGACGCGGCAGCGGCGAAGGCGAGATTGTCGCCGTCGTCTCGATGCCGGGCCCTTCGAGTTGCAGCCCCGGACCGGCCGAAAGCCCGGCGAGTTGCAGCACGAGCGTCGCGGAGCGGTCCGGATATTCCTGCGTGCCTTGCGCGAAATTCTCCAGCGCGATCTGTTCCGCAGGGTTCGCAACAATGGCGAAATGGGCTTCTGTTGGCCTGTCCGCGAGCGGAGCGCCGCTGTGGAAGCCGAGCCAGGACCGCACCGCCTGGGAAGCCTGCAGCGACGGATCCAGCCAGACCGGCGTATCGTGGTCGCAAAGGGTGAGGGCTACCGCGGCGGCGGCCGGCGACAAGGGCGCAGGCGGGCGGGCGAAACCAGGCAGAGGCCGCACCGTTCCCGGCCGCGCCATGGCGTCCATGACGGCGCGGAATACGGTCTGCGCATCGAAGACCGGATTCTCGAAGCCGCCGTCTATCGTTTGATCGAGCATCAGTCCTCTCCGCGTACCATGGTGAAGAAATCGACCTTCGTCGCCGCGGTCTCGGCACGACGGCGGTCATCGGCCTCTGCAAGTGCTGCGCGCAGCGGCGCGATGACCCTGGCTTCGACATCGGCCCGCCGGGCGGGGTCCTGCCACAACGCATCGGCAATCGCCGACATCAGCGCCTTCTCCTTGTCGCGGCCGAGAGCATAGGCATGACCGACCTCGCCGGTAGCAAGCTTGACCGTGGCGCGGGTCACCGTGGCCTCGCCGAAGTTGAAGGGCGCACCGCCGCCGCCGATCCGGCCGCGCACCGTGACGAGGCCGGTCTCGGGGCCACGCACCGGATGCGCCTCGACCTCGAAGCCGGCATCGGCCCAGACCCGCTTCAGCATGTCGCCGGGCGCCGACGCCAGGGCGGTCATCGCCGCCTTGCGTGCCGCCTCCATTTCCTTTTCCTGTCGACGATCCGTCTTCATTCGTGCCTCGCTGAATTCGGTTATTTGTCTATTGTTATATACAACCGAACAAATTATAACAGACCTCTAGCGCGCGTCCATGACGCGTTCGTGACAGGGGCGGGAAAAGATGACCAAGACTGAACCATCCAACATGGAAAGGCGAAGCGGCGTGGCGTTGTGGCGGCAGATCGCCGACCGCATCCGGCAGGGCATCGCTGCCGGCACGCTGGGCGAGGACGACCGGCTGCCGCCGGAGCTGGTGCTGTCGGAGCGTTTCGGCGTCAACCGCCACACGGTGCGCGCGGCGATCTCCGCGCTTGTCCAGGAAGGAGTGCTGCGCGCGGAACAGGGCCGCGGGACCTTCATCGAACGCCGCCAGAGGCTGACCTATCCGATCTCGGCGCGGACACGCTTCTCGGCCGGGCTGGAGGGCCAGGCACGCGACCGACGCGGCAGCCTTCTGGCACATGCGACCGAGCCCGCGAAGGCTCGGGTCGCCGAGGCGCTCGATCTCGCCGAGGGCGCGCCCGTCATACGCCTGGAAACCTTGAGCGAGGCCGACGGGCGCCCGGTGTCGCGCGCCGCGAGCTGGTTCGACGCGAAGCGTTTTGCCGGCTTCGAGGCGGCCTTTGCCGACACCGGTTCGATCACGCTCGCACTCAAGCGGTTCGGCGTCGACGACTATTTCCGCAAGTCGACGCTCGTCTCCGCCAGGCACGCCGACGCGGCCGACTTGGCCGACCTCAAGCTCTCGCCCGGCGCGATCGTGCTGGTCGCGGTCGCGGTCAATGTCGACACCGACGGTCGCCCGATCCAGTTTGCCGAGACAAGGTTCGCTGCCGACCGCGTGGAACTGACGGTCCAGAGCTAACCCGGTCACACCGATTTGACGACATTATCCGAGGCCTCGATTGACCGGCCTTCGGGCGCCATGTTCAAACCGTTTCCGACAATCGCCGGAGGTCCATCCTTGAAAAGACTGCTGGTTTGCGCCGCCGCCCTGGCCACCATGACGCTGTGCGCCTTTGCGGGCGATCCCGATCCGGCGCAATGGGACAAAGTTCTTGCCGAGGCCAGGGGCGAGACCGTCTACTTCAATGCCTGGGGCGGGGCCGAGAACGTCAACACCTATATCGAATGGACGGCAGGCGAGGTGGCGCGCCGCTACGGCGTGAAACTCGTCCAGGTGAAGCTCGACGACACGGCCAATGCGGTCGCCAAGGTGGTGGCCGAGAAGGCGGCCGGCAGGAACGAAGGCGGCACGGTCGATCTCATCTGGATCAATGGCGAGAACTTCGCCTCCATGAAACGCCAGGGCCTGCTGATGTCTCCGGGCTGGGCCGAGAAGCTGCCCAACTGGAAATATGTCGACGTCGAGGGCAAGCCGACCATCCGCACCGACTTCACAATACCGGTGGAGGGCCTCGAAAGCCCGTGGGGCATGGCCAAGCTGGTCTTCTTCCAAGACACGGCAAGGACAGCGCCCGAGACGATGCCGACATCGGCAAAGGCCTTGCTGGAATGGGCCAGGCAGCACCCCGGCCGCTTCACCTATCCGCAGCCGCCGGATTTCACCGGCACGTCCTTCCTGAAACAGGTGCTTTCCGAGGTGGTCACCGACCGGTCGGTCTTGACAAAGCCGGTCGATGAGACCCGTTTCGCCGCGGTGACGGCCCCGCTCTTTTCCTATCTCGACGCGCTGAACCCCGTTCTCTGGCGTTCCGGAAGAGCCTTTCCGCAGAACTATCCGGCGATGAAGCAGTTACTGGCCGACGGCGAGGTGGACATCATCTTCGCCTTCAATCCATCGGAAGCCTCGAACGCGATCGCGTCAGGCGAACTGCCCGATACCGTGCGCTCCTTCACCTTCCCGGCCGGCACGCTCGCCAACACGCATTTCGTGACCATACCCTACAACGCCGCCGCCAAGGCGGGCGCGCTCGTCGTGGCCGACTTCCTGCTGTCGCCCGAGGCCCAGGCCCGCAAGCAGGACCCGAAGGGCTGGGGCGATCCGACCGTGCTTGCCATGTCGAAACTCGACGCCGGGGACCGGGCGCGTTTCGCGGCTCTGGATCTGGGCGTCGCAACCTTGCCGCCCGACAGGCTCGGCCCGGCGCTGGACGAGCCGCATCCGAGCTGGATGGAGCGCATCGACGAGGAATGGAAGCGGCGTTATGGCGTCGGGAACTAGCCGCTTGGCCGTAGTCGGGAAAGCTGGCGCTCAGCCCCCTGTCCACCTCAGACGATTAACAGCAACGGCACGGCGCGACGCGAGATGAAAGCACGTCCACCTGCTTTGCCATGCTGACCCGGCTCGGTCCGCCGCTGGCGATCGCGCTCCTGGCGGGTCCGATCCTGGCCGGGCTCGCCGGGACGCTGCTTCCCGCGCTGGGCTATCTGCCGTCGCTCGGCGGGACGCGCCTGACATCGGACCATGCGGCAAGGCTCTTCGCCGCGCCTGGTATCCTCACCTCGGTCATGCTCTCTCTGGCCTCGGGCCTCGTCACGACGGCAATATCGGTTCTGGTCGTCATGCTCTTCGTGGCGGCCTGGGCCGGAACCCGCGCCTTCGCAAGGGTCCGGCACCTGATCTCGCCGCTGCTCTCCGTTCCGCACGCCGCGGCGGCCTTCGGCCTCGCCTTCCTCATTGCACCGTCAGGCATGATCTCTCGCCTGATCTCGCCGGAACTGACGGGATGGTCGAGACCGCCCGACCTTCTTGTCGTCAACGACCCCTTCGGCCTTTCGATGATGGCCGGGCTGGCGGTGAAGGAGATTCCGTTCCTGCTCCTCATCGCACTCGCCGCCCTGCCCCAACTCGACGTCGCCAGGACCCGAGCGCTCGCGGGCACGCTCGGCTACGGCCACATCGCCGGCTTCCTGTTCGGGCTCTGGCCTTCGCTCTACCGGCAGATGCGGCTCGCCGTCTTCGCGGTCATCGCCTTCGCTACGTCGGTGGTCGACGTGGCGGCGATCCTCGGACCGACCGCGCCCCCGCCGCTCGCGGTGCGGCTCCTCGGCTGGATGAACGATCCGGATCTGGACATGCGTTTCGTCGCATCGGCTGGCGCGGTTCTGCAACTCGCACTCACGGGGACCGCACTTCTCGCATGGGTCGGACTGGAACGGCTTGGCGCGGCGATCCGTGACCGTGCGGCTCTCGCCGGCCTCAGGCTTCGGCACGACGCCTGGCTGTGCCGGGTGGCGCTGTTCGCCATGCTCGTTCCGGCAGTGGTGATATCGGGCGGGCTGGCCGTGCTATGCCTCTGGTCCGTCGCCGGCCTCTGGCAATTTCCCGACGCATTGCCCGAGAGCTTCACCATGGCGGGCTGGGCGAAATCCCTGCCCCGCATCGCCGCGCCGCTGGCGACGACCTTGCTCGTCGCATTTGCCGCGACGCTTACCGCAGTGCTGCTTGCGATTCTATGCCTCGTGCGCGAGCTCGAGACCGGCCGCACCGGCGGCCGCCTGGCCCTCGTCCTCATCTATCTGCCGCTGATCGTCCCGCAGGTCGCCTTCCTCTTCGGCTTGCAGCTTCTCTTCGCGTTTTCCGGCGCCGTGGCCGGCCTCTCGGCACTCGTCTTCGCGCATCTGATCTTTGTCCTGCCCTATGTCTTCCTGTCGCTGTCCGATCCGTGGCGGGCCTATGACCGGCGCTACGACGCGGTCGCCGCCGGTCTCGGCAAATCGCGGCGGACCACGCTCTTCCACGTCCGCCTGCCGATGCTCCTGCCGGCCGTGCTGACGGCTGCGGCGGTCGGCTTCGCCGTCTCGGTCGGCCAGTACCTGCCGACTGTGCTGATCGGCGCCGGCCGGCTGGAAACGATCACCACCGAAGCGGTCGCCCTCGCCTCGGGCGGCAATCGCCGCGTCATCGGCGTCTACGCCTTCTTCCAGATGATGCTGCCGGCGCTGGGCTTTCTGGTTGCCACGGCCGTGCCGGCATTGATATTCCGGCGCCGTCGCGCGCTGCGCGTCTGAGCCCCCGGGAAGAATGACGAAATCAGGCCTTTTCCTCGATCATGTGTCGATACGGCTCGACGGGCGCACCCTGCTTTCGGTCGCCGGCCATGTCGCGCCCGGCGCCGTGCTGACGGTCATGGGGCCATCCGGCTCAGGCAAGTCGACGCTGCTCGCCTATATCGGGGGCTTTCTGGACCCGGCCTTCTCGGCGAGCGGCAAGGTGTTCGTCGACGACATCGAGCTGAGCGCGCTGCCCGCCGAGGATCGTCACGCCGGCCTGCTCTTCCAGGACCCGCTTCTGTTTCCACACATGACAGTCGCCGGCAACGTGGCCTTCGCCATGGCGCCCGGCCTTAAAGGCAGGCAGAACCGCCTGGCGCTGGCCGAGGAGACTCTGGCCGGCGTCGGCCTCGCTGGCCTCGGCGAGCGTGACCCCGACACGCTGTCGGGCGGACAGAAGGCCCGCGTGGCGCTGGCACGCGTGCTCGTCTCCTCTCCGCGCCTGCTGCTGCTCGACGAGCCGTTCTCGAAGCTCGACCAGGAGCTGCGCCAGCAGATGCGCGAGCTGGTCTTCACCAAGGCCAGGGAGGCGAGGCTTCCCGTGGTGCTCGTGACCCATGACCAGGCCGATGCGATGGCCGCCGGCGGCTCGATCGTGCGCATCGGGGACCAGCCATGATCCGGCTGCCGGAACTCCCCGTGACGTCCGTGCTGCCGGCACTGCAGCAAGCGCTCCGGGACGGCCCTAACGCGGTGCTGGTCGCACCGCCCGGCGCCGGCAAGACGACGCTGGTTCCGCTCGCTCTGCTGGATGCAGCATGGCGCGGCGACGGACGCATCCTGCTTCTCGAACCGCGACGGCTCGCGGCGCGCGCGGCTGCGCGGCGCATGGCGTCACTGCTCGGGGAGGAGCCCGGCCAGACTGTGGGCTACGCGATGCGCATGGAGAACCGCATCTCGAAGGCGACACGCGTCGTGATCGTCACTGAAGGCGTCCTGTCGCGCATGATCCTCGACGACCCCGAGCTCTCCGGTATCGCGGCGATCATCTTCGACGAGTTCCACGAACGCTCGCTCGACGGCGACTTCGGCCTGGCGCTGGCGCTCGACGTCCAGGGGGCGTTGCGACCGGATGTGCGCCTTGTCGTCATGTCGGCGACACTCGACGGAGCGCGCGTGGCGCAGCTCGTCGGCGATGCGCCGGTCATCGAAAGCGAGGGCCGCTCCTTCCCCGTCGAGTTGCGCCACGACGAGCGCCCCGCTGGCGTCGCGATCGAAGACGCCATGGCGAAGGCAATCCGCGAGGCCCTGGCAGCCGAGCCCGGCAGCCTGCTCGCCTTCCTGCCGGGCCAGCGCGAAATCGAACGGACTGCCGAGCGGCTGGCCGGCAGGCTGCCCGAGCACGTCGACGTGGTGCCGCTTTACGGCCAGCTCGACGGCAAGGCGCAGGATGCAGCGATCCGCCCCGCGCCCGAAGGCCGCCGCAAGGTGGTGCTGGCGACCTCGATCGCCGAAACCTCGATCACCATCGACGGGGTGCGCGTGGTCATCGATTCCGGATTATCGCGCCTGCCGCGATACGAGCCGGCGACCGGCCTGACCCGGCTCGAGACGGTGCGCGTCAGCCAGGCGTCGGCGCTCCAGCGGGCCGGCCGCGCCGGCAGGACCCAGCCCGGCGTCGCGATCCGGCTGTGGCGGGCCGAGCAGACCGCCGCGCTGCCCGCCTTCACGCCGCCCGAGATCCTCGAAGCCGACCTTTCCGGACTGGTGCTCGATTGCGCCGCCTTCGGCGTCGCCGATCCCACGAGCCTCGCCTTCCTCGATCCGCCGCCGGCCCCCGCCCTGGCCGAGGCGCGAGCCTTGCTCCTCGCCCTTCACGCCATCGATCCCGCAGGACGGCTGACGCCAGGCGGGGAAGCGATGCGCCGGCTGGCGCTACCGGTGAGGCTCTCGCATATGGTTGCCGAAGCGGCCCGCTCGGGCGAGGCGCAAGAGGCCGCGACACTGGCCGTTCTGCTTACCGAACGCGGCCTCGGCGGCGACAGCCCCGACCTGGAGCGGCGGCTCGCGCGGTTCCGTAGCGAGAAATCGCCGCGCGCCGCTGCCGCGCGCCAGCTCGCCGAACGGCTGGCACGGCAGGCCGGCGGCGGGTCGCGACCTCAGCAACCCTCTTCCGCCGGAACGCTTCTGCTCCAGGCCTGGCCCGACCGCGTCGCCAAGGCCCGCGGCGAGCGGGGCCGCTTCGTGCTCGCCAATGGTCGGGGCGCCTCGGTCGACGCCGCCGATCCGCTCGCCGGCGAGGACTTCCTCGTGGTCGTCGACCTGCAGGGCAGGGCCCAGAATGCGCGGATCGCGGCAGCCGCGCCGGTGGCCGAAGCCGATATCCTTGCCGCGCTCGGCGATCGCGTCGAACGCAGGACCGAAAGCGCCTTCGATCCGGCGCGGCGCGCAGTCCGCGTGCGCGAGACCGCAAGGCTCGGCGCCATCCTGCTGTCCGAACGAATGCTGCCCGCGCCGACCGGCGCCGAGGCCGACCAGGCCATACTGGACGCGATCCGGACCCATGCCCTTGGCCTCCTGCCGTGGAGCAAGGAGGCCGAGACGCTGCGCCACCGGCTGCAATGGCTGCACAGCGGCCTCGGCGCCCCATGGCCCGATATGTCGGACAAGGCATTGATTGACACGCTGGAGGATTGGCTGCTGCCTTTCCTCGCGGGCGAAGCCGCCTTCTCGCGCATCGATCCCGGCGCCATCCAGGCCGGGCTCCTGTCGCAGGTGCCGCACGACCTGCAGCGCAGGATCGCAGCCCTCGCCCCCACACATTTCGATGCGCCCTCGGGCAGCCATGTGCCGATCCGCTACGACGGCGAAGCGCCCGTGCTCGCCATACGCGTGCAGGAACTGTTCGGCCTCGACCGTCATCCGGCCATCGCCGGAGGCACCGTCCCGCTGACGCTGGAACTCTTGTCGCCGGCGCACCGCCCCATCCAGACGACCCGCGACCTGCCCGGCTTCTGGCGCGGCTCCTGGGCCGATGTGCGCACCGATATGCGTGGCCGCTATCCCAGGCATGTCTGGCCCGACGACCCGATCAATACGGCCGCGACCAACCGGGCCAAGCCGAGGATAAAATAGCCGTTTGCCCTCGTCCCGGCAGTGGCGCATATACGATCCATGCAGGAACTTCGCCCTCACGATCCGCAAAGCAACGGGCTGCGGCTGAACACGCTTATCCGGCTGCGGTGGCTGGCCATCGTCGGCCAGAGCGTGACCGTCGTCTTCGTGGCCTACGGGCTCGAGTTCCCCCTGCCCGTCAGCTACTGCTTCGCGCTGATCGCCTGCTCGGCCTGGCTCAATCTCTATCTGGCCTTCCGCTATCCCGCCGCCCATCGGCTCGGGCCGGCGGCGGCGCTGTCGATCCTCATCTTCGACGCCCTCCAGCTGGTCGGGCTGCTGTTCATCACGGGCGGCCTGACCAACCCCTTCTCGCCGCTGATGGCGGTGCCGGTGGTGATCTCGGCAACGTCGCTGCCCTTGCGCATGACCGCGGCGATCGGCGGCCTGATGGTCGCAGCGGCCACGGCGCTGGTCTTCTATCACCTGCCGCTGCCCTGGGTGTCCGGCAACGAGCTCGTAATGCCCTTCATCTATGTCGCGGGCATGTGGGTGGCCGTGGTTGCGAGCATCACCTTCACCGCCGTCTATGCCTATCGGGTGGCGCAGGAAGCGCGGCTGCTGGCCAACGCGCTGGCGGCGACCGAATTCGTGCTGCAGCGCGAACAGCACCTTTCGGCGCTCGATGGCCTCGCCGCAGCGGCCGCGCATGAGCTCGGAACGCCGCTCGCCACCATCGCCCTGGTCGCCAAGGAGATGGAGCGCGCGCTCGGCGCCGACCCCCGCTTCCAGGAGGACGTCACCCTGCTGCGCAGCCAGAGCGAGCGCTGCCGCGAGATCCTGAAGCGGCTCACCAGCCTGTCGTCGGAAAGCGAGGAACATCTGGCGCAGCTACCGCTGACCTCGCTGATCGAGGAGGTGATCGCACCGCACCGGGATTTCGGCATCGCGATAAAGCTGGAACCCGGCGAGCGCGTCGGGCCGGAGCCGGTCGCGCGCCGCAACCCGGGCGTCATCTACGGGCTCGGCAATCTCGTCGAGAACGCCGTCGACTTCGCGCAATCCACCGTCACGCTGAGCTGGAGCTGGAACGCCGATACCGTCGCCATCACCGTCGTCGACGATGGTCAGGGTTTCCCGCCCGACATCATCGACCGCATCGGCGAGCCCTATATGTCGACGCGGCGCGGCTCCGAACTCGGCGGCGGACTGGGCCTCGGCCTTTTCATCGCCAAGACCCTTCTGGAGCGCTCCGGCGCGACAATGAAGTTCCACAATTCCTTCCTGCAGGGACAGGGCGCCATCGTTTCGGTGGTCTGGCCGAAGCAGGTCTTTGCAGGCCCCGTCGCGGCGGCGGTGAAGATGCCGGCGTAAACCCGGGAATCACGGGCGCATCGGCTTACCCGTTCTCTCAGCGGTTCGGGCTGACCACTGCGGTAATCACCACCGGGCCGGCGGTTTGGATTTTGGCGCACAAACCAATATATGTGGCAGGAAGACAACAGACGACGGACAAGGCTATGACCACGGAACCCGAAGCCGCGCAGGCAGGCGTGCTCGAAGGCGATACTTCGCTGCTGATCGTGGATGACGACAAGCCGTTCCTGACGCGTCTCGCCCGGGCGATGGAGATACGCGGCTTTGCCGTCGATACGGCCGAGAGCGTCGAGGAGGCCGTGGGCAAGGCCCGTGCCAATGCACCGGCCTATGCAGTCATCGACATGCGGCTCGGCGACGGCAACGGCCTCGACGTCGTGGCTGCGATCCGCGAGAAGCGGACCGATTCGCGCACCATCATCCTGACCGGCTACGGCAACATCGCGACCGCGGTGACGGCGGTCAAGCTCGGCGCCATCGACTATCTCTCGAAGCCGGCCGATGCCGACGACATCTACGCCGCCCTCACCCGCACGACCGGCGAACGCGCCGCGCCGCCGGAGAATCCGATGTCTGCCGACCGGGTACGCTGGGAACATATCCAGCGCGTCTACGAGATGTGCGACCGCAACGTCTCCGAAACCGCCCGCCGGCTGAACATGCATCGACGCACGCTGCAGCGGATCCTGGCGAAGCGGGCGCCGAGGTGAGATTAGCGAATAGCGAGTAGCGAATAGCGAGTAGCGAATAGCGAATAGGGGGATTGATGCTGTCAGCCGGCGCAGTTGCGTTGGCCGGCAAGCTCTTCTTCCCTATTCGCTATTGGCTACTCGCTATTCGCTCCCTTCATTCACTCTCGCCATCAAGAACCGGCACCGGCACGCCGGCCATCTCGGCGGCCAGCAGGCGCGCGGCGCCGGCTCTTGCGATCCTGAGCATCAGGGCCTTGCGGGTCGCTGCCGCCATCCGGTGCTCGGGCGCGTCGCGAAGGATCTCCGCGCCATAGCCGTCGGAAAGGATGAAACCGCATTCCTCCGGGAAGATCGACGCCGGCACCTCAGGGTGCGTGGCAAAGAAGAAGCGGTCCGAATGAAGCCGGTAGTCCGGCCATTTGCGATCGACCCTGAAATCCTCGATCGAGGATTTGATCTCGATGATCCAGATGTCGCCCTGCCGGGTGAGCGCGACGAGATCGGCGCGTCGCCCGGTCGCCAGCGACAGTTCGGGAAGCACATGCGCGCCCATTTCGGTAAGCAGCCGCTGCACGCCGCGGCGGATGATCATGGCGCGTTCCGACTGGCGGCCGTCGGCGAGCGGGTTGGCAAGAATCGGGGAAACGATGGGCATGGGGTCACCATGCCACCGAATGTTCACGTTTTGAACCCTTTTTGCGGCAAGAGGCTCGTCGCGCAGCGTTCACGCCCTGTGAACACCTGTTGCCAAAATGTCATAGCCGGCGGTCGACGACGTCATGCCGGGGCATCGGCCCTTGGCAAGCAAATAAACCACCAATTAACAATACAGGCGGAAATACGGCCCGAATCGGGCTGCATCGGCTCAGTTCGGGGACATAGACCAAGCATGCGGATGAAATCCTTCTTGGCCGTGGCCGCAGTGGCGATGACCACTGCCCTTTCAGGCTGTATCAGCGGCGCTCCGTTTTCGGTATTTTCGTCGGACTACGGCTCCAGGAGAGACGCAGGCTACCAGCTCCCATCGGTCCCGATCTACAAGGTCGACCGCAAGTATCACCGCCAGATCGTCCGCTACGATACCGGCGAGAAGCCGGGCACCGTCATCGTCGATACCGGCGACAAGTTCCTCTACTACGTCCTTCCGGACGGCAAGGCGGTGCGCTACGGCATCGGCGTCGGCCGTGAAGGCTTCGAATGGTCGGGCACGGCCCGCATCGCGCTGAAGCGCGAATGGCCGACATGGACCCCGCCCGGAGCGATGATCCAGCGCCAGCCGGAACTCGCCAAATGGAGGGGCGGCATGCCGCCCGGCCTGACCAATCCGCTCGGCGCCCGCGCGCTCTATCTCTTCAACAAGGGCGGCGATTCCGGCTACCGGCTGCACGGCACGCCGGAATGGTTCTCCATCGGCAAGGCAATGTCGTCGGGCTGCATCCGCCTGATGAACCAGGACATCATCGACCTCTACAACCGCGTCGAAGTCGGCGCCAAGGTCATCGTGAAATAAGCAGCGGACCGTCTCGGCAACAGCGACGTCCGTAAGCGAAAAACCGGGCTGGGGGGCCCGGTTTTTTGTTGCGTGCTTTTCGGGATTGCGGGCGCCTATGTCACGGCCGGCCGACCCCTCATCCGACCTCGCTGCGCGAGCCCACCTTCTCTCACAAGGGGAGAAGGCCGGAGCCTGGCCTAGCGGCCGTTGCAAATTGCCAGCGTTTGCGATTGACGGAGACGTTGCTGCAGCGCGTTCCCTTCTCCCCTTGTGGGTCCCCTTGTGGGAGAAGGTGGCCGCGCGAAGCGCGGTCGGATGAGGGGTTCACCTCGCAGGCGGCTCCGATCCTGGAGCCGAAAAAAACCGTCAGGCGACCTGCTCGACATGCTCCACTTCGGGAACGAAGTGGCGCAGCAGGTTCTGGATGCCGTGCTTCAGCGTGGCCGTGGACGACGGGCAGCCGGAGCAGGCGCCCTTCATGTGCAGGAACACGGTGCCGTTCTCGTAACCGCGGAAGGTGATGTCGCCGCCGTCCTGCGCCACGGCGGGCCGTACGCGGGTGTCGAGCAGTTCCTTGATGGTGACGACGATCTCCTCGTCGGCCTTGTCGTAGAACTCGCCGTCTTCATCGGCGGCCGTCGGCGTGCCGCCGACCGCCATGACGGGCGCACCCGACATGAAATGCTCCATGATCGAGCCGAGGATGGCCGGCTTGAGATGCTGCCAGTCGGGCCCATCCTTGGTGACGGTGATGAAGTCGTAGCCGAAGAACACGCCGGTCACACCAGGAATGTCGAAAAGCCGGCCGGCCAGGGGCGACGCCTGTCGCGCGCTCTCGGCGTCGCGGAAATCGGCCGTGCCTTCGGCAAGGACTTCCTTGCCCGGCAGGAATTTCAGCGTCGCCGGATTGGGAGTCGCCTCGGTCTGGATGAACATTGTCCGAATCTCCAGGCCCGCCGCTGCAGGCCGCTTTCTTTGGAATAATTCTAAATAGGCTCAGACGATGCGATCTTCAAGCGAAACGCTTCGCCGCAGGCGCCTCTCGCCGGATTCTTTTGCTAGGCAGGCATTCCTTGGCAAGCCAACGAATGCCTGCCTAGGCCAGGCTCTCGATGTCCTCGTCGGACAGGTTCTGCGGCACGACCGTGACCGGAATCGGGAAGGCAGCGCCCTTGCCGGCGATCGACGCGACCAGCGGCCCCGGCCCTTCCTTGCCGGCGCCTGCGGCCAGAACCAGGATCGCGATGTCCTGGTCTTCCTCGATCAGCTTGTGGATCTCCTCCGCCGGCTTGCCTTCGCGCACGACCAGCTCCGGCTCGACGCCGATCTGCTCGCGCACCGTGGTGGCGAAACCGTCCAGCGCGGCCTGGGCGGTTTCCATGGCCTCGGCGCGCATGATCTTCTCCACGCCCAGCCAATGCTGGAAGTCGCCGGGCTCGATCACGTAGAGCATGACCAGCACGCCACTGGTGCTTTTGGCCCGACGCGACGCATAGGCGACGGCGCGCTCGCATTCGGGCGTATCATCGATGATGGCGAGGAACTTGCGGCGGTGGCCGACCTCGCGGCTCAGGCGTTTGGAAACCATCGCTCTCCTGTCCGTCTCGATTCAGGCGGCAATTTGCCACCGGTCGCATCGACGGGCAAGCTACCCCTTCGGCAGCCCCGACCTGCCGGAGACGCCGGACCGTCGACCCTCTCAGTCGCCGAGCAAGCCGATGATCTCCCGAACCGTCTTCATGGTGGCCTCGGCCAGCACGCCGGCACGGGCCGCGCCGTCGCGCAGCACGCCGTCGACATAAGCGGGATCGGCCGAGATACGCCGCATCTCGCCGGCGATCGGCGCAAGCCGCTCGACCGCCAGTTCCGCCAGCGCAGGCTTGAAGACCGAGAACTGCTGGCCGCCGAATTCCGAGATCACCTTCTCCCTCGTCATGTCGGCCAGCGCGGCATAGATACCGACCAGGTTTTCCGCTTCCGGGCGTTCCTTCAGGCCTTCCAGCTCCGACGGCAGTGGCGCCGGGTCGGTCTTGGCCTTGCGGATCTTCCTGGAGATGGTGTCGGCATCATCGGTGAGATTGATGCGCGACAGGTCCGACGGGTCGGACTTCGACATCTTCTTCAGGCCATCGCGCAGGCTCATGACGCGTGGTGCCGGGCCTTCGATCAGCGGCTCGGTCAGCGGGAAGTAGCCGTTGACCTTCTCCTCGCCCATCATCATCTCGACGCCGACCCTGAGGTCGGCGATGCGCGCCGAATGGTCGTTGTTGAACTTCTGGGCGATGTCGCGGGTGAGCTCCAGATGCTGTTTCTGGTCGTCGCCGACGGGCACATGGGTCGCGCGATAGACCAGGATGTCGGCCGCCATCAGGCTCGGATAGACGAACAGCCCCGCCGAGGCGTTCTCGCGGTCCTTGCCGGCCTTCTCCTTGAACTGGGTCATGCGCGACAGCCAGCCCATGCGGGCGACGCAGTTGAACACCCAGGCCAATTCCGCGTGCTGCGCCACGCGGCTCTGGTTGAAGACGATATGCTTCGTCGGGTCGATGCCGGCGGCGAGGAAGGCGGCGGTGACCTCGCGGGTCGCCCTCATCAGCTCGACGGGATCGGGCGCGATGGTGAGGGCATGCAGGTCGACCACGCAATAAATGCAGTCGTAGCTTTCCTGCAGCGCGACGAATTTACGGATCGCGCCGAGATAGTTGCCGAGATGGAGATTGCCCGTCGGCTGGACGCCGGAGAAGACGAGCGGCTGGAAGGTGTTCATGCTGTTCCTCGTGGCTTGTGGAGGGCCGTTTCGCGCGCGGCGAAAATCGAAGCGCGCTTATGGCGGAGCCGTGAACGGCGGTCAAGCGCCACAACGCGAACAACGATCGGCCCGCCTCTGCGCCCGGAGCAGATCGGTGCTTTCCCGCAGCCCGACCGAGGGAAATCTTGTCGGAGCCTCTGGCGCGACACCCGACATGGCCAACGCGAAATCCTTCCTGTTTGATGTCCCGGCAGGAGGAGATAGGCGAGCCTATTCGTCCAGGGGTACTGGCGCCGTCTTCGCACCTCGCTTGATATTGCGCTTCAGCATGCCGAGGCTGGCACCGCCGGTGGCGAAGGCGACGGCAAAATAGATGATGGCGGCGGCCACTATGAGGCATCCCAGCGTCGCGGCCTGGGTATGGAGCGGCGCTTCCGAGGCGAGTTGCGGCGCGAACCACCGAATCGCGAAATAGAGGAAGCCTGCCATGACCGCTGCCGCGAGGAGCAGCCGCGGGATGCGTGTCAAAAGCGGCACGTCGCGGCCCCAATGACCGCGGCGGATCAGGACGCCGAGCAGCAGGGCAGCATTGACCCAGCCGGCGATCGCGGACGCCGTGGCGATGGCAGGCGCGCCGATCGACGGGAACAGCGTCAGCGCGATGGAGATGTTCACAGCCACCGAGATCGCGGCGAACCACATCGGGGTGCGCGTATCCTCGCGCGCGAAATAACCCGGCGTGAAGGCCTTGATCAGCACGAAGGCCGGCAGGCCGAGCCCGAAGATCGCCAGGACCGCCGACACGGTGGGCGTGCTGTTGGTCGCCGCGAAGGCGCCGCGCTCATAGAGCACGCGCACGATCGGCTCCGACATGACCAGAAGCGCGGCCGCCGCCGGCAGGGTGAGGAACAGGGTGAACTCGACCGACCGGTTCTGCAGGTTGGCCGCCTCGACAAGATTGCCGGCCTTCAGGGCCCGTGCCAGTTCGGGCAGGAGCACGATGGCGACGGCGATGCCGACGACGCCCAGCGGCAGCTGATAGACCCTGTCGGCATAGGCGAGCGAGGACACGGCGCTGTCCTTGCCCGACGCGATCGCCGTGCCGATGAGCTGGTTGATCTGGGTGATGCCGCCGGTGATCGCGGCCGGAAAGGCGAGGACCAGCAGGCGCCTGACGTTCGGGGTCAGGCGGGGGCGGCGAAAGCCGATCGAAATGCCGGCGTGCCGCACCGCCATCCAGACGATGCCGAGTTGGACGAGGCCTGCCGCGAGCACGCCCCAGGCGAGCGCGTAGCCGACCCGCAGGCCGTCATGGCCTTCATACCAGGCGTAGGCCAGCACGCCGATCAGGATGATGTTGAGGAACACCGGCGCGACCGCGGCCGCGAAGTAGCGCCGCAACGAGTTCAGCATGCCGCTCATCATCGCCCCCAGCGACATGCATATGAGATAGGGGAACATGATGGTGGCGAGCGCCGTCGCCAGGTCGAACTTCTCGGGATTGTCGGCGAAGCCGGGAGCGACGATGGTCGACACCAGAAACGGCATCGACAGCTCCATCAGGATCGTCAGGCCGAGCAGCACGGTGAACAGCACGCCGAAAACTTCCTCGGAGAAGCGCCTGGCCCCGTCCATGCCATTGGCCTCGATCTCCTTGGCGAAAAGCGGAACGAAGGCCGTATTGAAGGCGCCCTCGGCGAACAGCCGGCGGAAGGTGTTCGGGAACAGGAACGCGGCGTTGAAGGCATCGGCCACCGGCCCGGTGCCGAGGGCGGCGGCCATGAACATCTCGCGCGTGAAGCCGAGCACGCGGCTCATCAGCGTGCCCGAGGCGACGGTGGCGAATTTCTTTACGAGACTCATCGGATCGGAATCGTGCCTTCCGGGTTCTGAACCGTCACTCGGCCGCGGCCGAGACGCGCTGCTTGCCGCGTTGCGGCGCTACGCCCTCCAGCGTCGCCAGGAGACGGTCGCGGATGGTGGCGAGGCGGGTGCCGTTCTCGATCTTCTGACCGGTCAGATCGGTGACGTAGAAAGTGTCGATCACCTTCTCGCCGAAAGTGGTGATGTGGGCCGAGGCGATATCAAGCGACAGGTCGGACAGCGTGCCGGTGATCTCCGAAAGAAGGCCGGGACGATCGAGGCCGGAAACCTCGACGACCGAGAAGCGATTGGACAGCGTGTTGCGGATATCGGCGCGCGGCACGATGCGGAACGCCTTGGAGCCGCGCTTGGGCTTGGTGCGCTTCTCGATCATCTCGGGCAGCCAGCTCCTGCCGGACAGCACATCCTCGATCAGCCGGCCGACCCGCTCGGCCCGCCGCCTTTCATCCTCGTCGCGGTCGAACTCGCGCGAGATCAGGATGGTGTCCAGCGCGCGGCCGTCCGACGTCGTGAATATCTGGGCGTCGACGATGTTGCCGCCGGCCGCCGCGCAGGCGCCGGCAATGACGGAGAGCAGGCGCGGATGGTCGGGTGCGAGCACGGTGATCTCGGTGACCGCCTCGAATTCGTGGGTCTTCACCATTGTGGCCAGCCGCCGGTCGGCAGCGTCGGCCTCGCGGATGAAGGCGGCATGGCGAAGCTGGTCGGCCGGATCGACGGCGAGCAGATAGTTGTCGTAGTGGAGCCCGACATGACGCGCGCGCTCCGCCTCCGGCCAATCCGCCAATGCCGCGCGCAGGGTGTCGCGAGCCTCCTCGGCACGCTGCGCCCGCGACACTTCCGAGAAACCGCCGGTCAAGAGCAGCTCGGTCTCGTAGTAAAGGGTGCGCAGGAGCTGGCCCTTCCAGCCGTTCCACACGCCGGGGCCGACGCCGCGTATGTCGCAGACGGTCAGCACCAGGAGAAGCTTCAGCCGTTCGACCGACTGCACGACGGCGGCGAAATCGTCGATGGTCTTGCGGTCGTTGAGATCGCGCGTCTGGGCCGTCAGCGACATCAGGAGATGCTGCTCCACCAGCCAGGCGACGGTTTCGGTATCGGCTGTCGACAGGCCCATATACGGACAGATGCGCCGGGCGATGCGGGCGCCGGCCTCGGAATGGTCCTCCGGCCGGCCTTTGGCGATGTCGTGAAGAAGCACGGCGATATAGAGCACCTCACGCTGGTTCTTGAGGCTCGGCATCAACTGGTGCGACAAAGGGTGCAGCTTCTCGCCGTCGCCCCGTTCCAGCTCCGACAGGACGCCGATGCAGCGCAGCAGATGCTCGTCCACCGTATAGTGGTGGTACATGTTGAACTGCATCATGGCGACGATCCGGCCGAATTCGGGGATCAGCTTGCCGAGCAGGCCAGCCTCGTTCATGCGGCGCAGATTGAGCTCCGGATCCCGGTCCGACGTCAATATGTCGAGAAAAAGCCGGTTGGCCTCCGGATCGCGTCGAAGGTTGCGGTCGACCAGCTTCAGCGACCGCGTGACGAGCTTGATGGCATCGGGGTGGTATTCCAGCCCGTGCTTGTCGCCGAACCAGAAGAGCCGCAGCAGGTTCGCCGGGTCGCGTTCAAAGACGTGATCGTCGGCGATGTTGATGCGCTCGTTGTCGACGATGAAGTCGCCGGTTCCGGCCAGCTTGCGGCGCCGGCGCGAGAAGGACAGGAAGAGGCGGTTGAAGCCGGGCACATGCTTGGCCTGCTCTTCCTCCAGCGCCGCGCAGAAGATGCGCGTCAGATCACCGACATCCTTGGCGATGAGGAAGTAGTGCTTCATGAAACGCTCGACCGCCGACAGGCCGGGATGGCTGGTGTAGCCGAGCCTTTCGGCGATATCGCGCTGGATGTCGAAATGCAGCCGTTCCTCCGCCTTGCCGGCAAGGAAATGCATGTGGCAGCGCACCGCCCACAGGAAATCCTCGGCTTTCAGGAACAGCTTGTATTCGGCCTGGGTGAAGACGCCCTTCTCCACCAGTTCCTCGCCGGTGCGGACCTGGTAGTAATATTTGCCGATCCAGAACAGCGTGTGCAGGTCGCGCAACCCGCCCTTGCCGTCCTTGACGTTGGGCTCGACCAGATAGCGGCTCTCGCCGACCTTGCAGTGGCGTTCGTCGCGTTCGGCGAGCTTGGCCTGGACATATTCGGGCCCGGTGTTGCGGACGACTTCCTTATCGAAGCGCGACAGCAGGTTACCGAAGAGCTTGGTCTCGCCCCAGATGAAACGCGCTTCGAGCAGCGCCGTGCGGATGGTGATGTCGCCGCGCGACAGGCGGATGCATTCGTCGACATTGCGGGTCGCATGGCCGACCTTCAAGCCCATGTCCCACAGCATGTAGAGCATGTATTCGACGATCTGCTCGCCCCAGGGCGTCTGCTTGTAGGGCAGAAGGAACAGGAGGTCGATGTCGGAGCCGGGAGCCAGCGTGCCTCGCCCATAGCCGCCGACCGCGACGATCGCCATGCGCTCGGCGGAAGAAGGGTTTTTGGAGCGATAGACGTGTGTCGCGGCGAAGTCGTAAAGCGCGCGGATGATCTCGTCCATCAGATGGGACAGGCGGGCCGCGCAAGCCGTGCCGCCGCCATCCTGCGTCAGCATGGCCTCGGCAATGCGCCGGCCGTCGGCCAGCCGCTGCTTGAAGAGCTGCAATGTCTGGTTCCGCACGGCCATGCCGGAGCCGTCGCCGCCGGTTGCCGCGGTCAGAGCGCTCAGGTCCCGGCGGAGGGCTTCGCCGTCGATCAGTTCCTCGAGCTTCAGGGGGATCTTCGCCATATATGCAGGCCGGTCTCGCTTTTTCGCGCGGTCTATAGCGCGAATTGCGCGCCATGGGTATGGGGTGGCCTGGCGCGGCCGTTTCGGGCCGCAGCGGAGCGCGCCGCAAAAGTTCGGGACCAGTCTCGACATTCGCATCCCGCTTGTGTAACCGCCTGCCTTCCCGCGCCTCCCACGTTCGCAATCACGCACAGGAACATCATCATGAAGCCGATCAGCGGCGGCATCGACTTCGGCACGTCCAACTCCACGGTCGGCTACATGGAAGCCGGGCGCCCGCGGCTCGTGCCGCTCGAGAACGGCAATGCGACGATGCCGAGCGCGGTCTTCTTCAACTTCGAGGACAACCGCACCTATTTCGGCCGGCAAGCCATCGGCCACTACACGGACAATGTCGAAGGCCGCCTGCTGCGGGCGCTCAAGAGCGTGCTGGGCACGTCGCTGATCAACGAGAAGACGCGGATCAAGGCGCATCAGATCGCCTTTTCCGATATCATCGGCTCTTTCCTCCATACGCTGAAGGAGGCGCTGGACAACCAGGTGGGCCAGCCGGTCGACCATGTCGTGCTCGGGCGCCCCGTGCATTTCGTCGACGACGACGCCGAGGCCGACCGGCGCGCGCAGGACGAGTTGGAGAAGGCCGCCACCAAACGCGGCTTCAGGCACATCGCCTTCCAGTTCGAGCCGATCGCGGCCGCGCTCGACTATGAGCAGACCGTCCGCCGCGAGGAACTCGCTTTGATCATCGATATCGGCGGCGGCACGTCGGACTTCTCGATCGTGCGCGTCTCGCCGGAACGGGCGCGCGCCGCCGACCGCAAGGACGATATATTGGCCAGCACCGGCGTCCATATCGGCGGAACCGATTTCGACCGCCTGCTCTCCATGACCCATCTGATGCCGGAACTCGGCTACAAGACCGAGACCAGGGACGGCAAGCGTTACCTGCCGGCCGGCTATTTCCACGATCTCGCCACCTGGCAGCGCATCAACCTGCTCTATACGGCCAGGGCAATGACCGACCTGCGCCAGATCCGCTACGAGGCGGCGCGCCCGGAACTGGTCGAGCGCATGATCGACATCGTGCGCCACCGGCAAGGCCATGCTCTGGCTGGCAGGATCGAAGCGGCGAAGATCGACCTCACCGATCAGACCGAGACGGTGATGGAGATCGCGCTGACCGACGAGACAATGCGCGCGCCGATGACCCGGGCCGGGCTTGAGGGAGCGATCGAGGCCGCCGTTGGCCGCGTCGGCGACACGGCCTTGCAGACGCTCCAAGACGCCGGCGTCGAGGCAGGAAGCATCACCACACTGTTCCTGACCGGCGGCTCGACCGCGATCCCGCTGCTCAAGCGGCGCATGCTGGCGCTGTTCCCCGAGGCGACAGCCGTGGAAGGCGACCTGTTCGGCAGCGTCGGGCTGGGCCTCGCCCTCGACGCCCAGCGCAAGTTCGGCAGGTTCTGAAGACAAGGCGGCCGGATACCGATCCATCCCGACGATCCCAGTCGCACCGCCAGGCGCACCACCGGCGATCGATCCGATCAACGGCCGGATTGGACCATCCCCAGACGGCTTCGGCGCAACCGGTCCGGCTGGCATGCGCCCGTCAAATCGATGAAGCCAGGCCCTTCAGCCGGTAGAGCGCGTCGAGCGCCTCCCTCGGCGTCATCTCGTCGGGATTGAGATCGCGGAGCGCGTCGCCGACGACGTCGGGCTTTACCGGCCTGGCGGCGGCCGCTTCCTTGCGGATCGCCGCGCTGAACAGCGGCAAGTCGTCGACCAGGCGCTCGGCCTTGCCCGAGGTCTCGCCTTCCTCGAGCTGATGCAGCACCTCGCGGGCGCGATGCACCACCGCCTCCGGCAGACCGGCGAGGCGGGCCACCTGGACGCCGTAGGAACGGTCGGCCGCACCCTTGCCGACCTCGTGCAGGAAGACCACCTCGCCTTCCCATTCCTTGACCCGCATGGTGACGTTGTGGAGGCGCGGCAGTTTGCCGGCCAGCGCCGTCATCTCATGGAAGTGGGTGGCGAAGATCGCCCGGCAGCGGTTCTTCTCGTGCAGATATTCGACCGCCGCCCAGGCGATGGACAGGCCGTCGAAGGTGGCGGTGCCCCGACCGATCTCGTCGAGGATGACGAGCGCCCGCTCGCCCGCCTGATTGAGGATCGCCGCGGTCTCGACCATCTCGACCATGAAGGTCGAGCGGCCACGCGCCAGGTCGTCGGAAGCCCCGACGCGGGAGAAGAGCCGGTCGACCACGCCGATATGGGCGCTCTCGGCCGGCACGAAGGCCCCCATCTGGGCGAGGATGGCGATGACCGCATTCTGGCGCAGGAAGGTCGACTTGCCGCCCATGTTCGGGCCGGTGAGCAGCCAGATGGCGCCGTAGCGGCCGTTCTCCTCCGGCGAGAGATCGCAGTCGTTGGCGACGAAGGGGTCGGCGGCGGCGCGCCTCAGAGACTGCTCGACGACGGGATGGCGGCCACCCGCGACGCGGAAGGTGAGGCTGTCGTCGACGGCGGGCCGGCGATGGTTCTCCGCCGCCGCGAGCCGCGCAAGGGCGGACGAGACGTCGAAGACGGCGAGTGCGGCTGCGCCATAGCGGATCGCCTCGGCATGCGAAACCGCCTCGGCGACCAGCCTGTCGAACACGCCGAGCTCGATGGTCAGCGCCCGGTCGGCGGCATTGGCGATCCTGGTCTCGAGGCCGGCGAGTTCGGTCGTGGTGAAACGCATGGCATTAGCCATGGTCTGGCGGTGGATAAAGCGCGCCTTGGCCTCGTCCGTGCCGTTCATGGCGGCCTGATTGTTGGCGGTGACCTCGATATAGTAGCCGAGCACATTGTTGTGCCGGATCTTCAGCGAGCGGATACCCGTCTCCTCGATCAGGTCCCGCTCCATCTCAGCGATCACCCGCCGAGACTGGTCGCGCAGCGCCCGCATCTCGTCCAGTTCGGCATCGTAGCCGGCGCGCACGAAACCGCCGTCGCGCTTGAGCAGCGGCTGCTCGTCGGCGAGCGCCTGGTCGAGATGGGCCCGGAACGCCGCAGGCAGCGCTTCCAATGCGGCCACCGCCTTGCGGAGTTCGGCCGGCAGGACCACATCCTCCAGGAGCCGGACGATCTCGCCGGCGGCGCCAAAGCCGGCCGAAAGGGCGGCGAGATCACGTGGTCCGCCACGGTTGAGCGCCAGGCGCGACAAGGCGCGCAGCATGTCGGGGACGCGCTTCAGGCTCTCGCCGAGCGCGGATGAGAGCCGCGGCTCGCCATGGAAGAGCGATACCGAATCCAGCCGGTCGTTGATCGCCTGCGGGTCGGTGAGCGGCGACATCATGCGCTCGGCGAGCAGCCGCGCGCCGGCACCGGTAACGGTGCGGTCGATCGCCTTGAACAGCGAGCCCTCGCGTCCGCCCGACAGGGTGCGCAGCAGTTCGAGATTGGCGCGGGTCGCGGGATCGATGAACAGGGCCGAACCGCTCTGCTCGCGCTCGGGCCGCGACAGTGGCGGCCGCTCGGCCTTCTGGGTCTTCTCGACATAGGCGATCGCCGCGGAGATCGCCGAAAGCTCGGCGCGCGAGAAGGTGCCGAAGCTGTCCGGGGTCGCCACATCGAAGAAACGGGCGATGCGGCCGGGGGCGGAAGCGGAATCGAACAGTGTCGCGGGCTGCGGATTGGCGATCCGACCGATCGTGTCGAAGACCGGTCGCAACTCGGGATCGTGGAACACCGGCTCGGCGAGGATGAGTTCCTTGGGATCGATCCGGAATATGTCGGAGAGCAGCCGGTCGGCCATCGTCTCGGCGACCCGGAAGGCGCCGGTCGAGATGTCGATCCAGGCCAGCGCATAGAGGTTTTCGGTGCCGCCCTTGACCCGGCCGAGCGCCATGAGGAAGTTCGCCTCCTGCGGCGCCAAGAGCTTGTCCTCGGTGATGGTGCCAGGCGTCACCAGCCGGATCACGTCGCGGCGCACGACCGACTTGGAGCCGCGCTTCTTGGCCTCGGCCGGATCCTCGATCTGTTCGCAGACCGCGACACGGAAGCCCTGAGCGATCAGCTTCTGCAGATAGTCGTCGGCGGCGTGGACCGGCACGCCGCACATCGGAATGTCCTCGCCCAGATGCTTGCCGCGCTTGGTGAGCACGATGCCCAGCGCCCGCGAGGCCTTTTCCGCATCGTCGAAGAACAGCTCATAGAAATCGCCCATGCGGTAGAAGAGCAGCGCGTCGGGGTTCGCCGCCTTGATTTCGATGAACTGCTCCATCATCGGCGTCGCGCCGGTGCCGGGCACCAGCACGGTGGAGCTTTCGCTGCGCATGGGGGTCTCGTCGTTCACGGACGCGGAGAATCCAAAAAAGTGAGGTTGTTTCCTGCTTGGCGCTTTACCTGCCGAAAGTGTAGCCTTAATCCCAAACGCTCCACAAAAAGAAGCCGCATCCGGGTGAGGAAGACCAGAGGTCATGAACGTCCATAACAAGAAGCCCGAGCCCACGGGTCCGTCCGTCACGGCGCAGGAAGCGCTGGAATTCCACGCCATGGGACGGCCGGGCAAGCTCGAGATCAATCCGACCAAGCCGATGGCGACGCAGCGCGACCTGTCGCTGGCCTATTCGCCCGGCGTCGCGGTGCCCGTCAAGGCGATCGCGGAGGATCCGAGCCGTGCCTTCGACTACACCACGCGCGGCAATCTCGTCGCCGTCATCTCCAACGGCACGGCCATTCTCGGCCTCGGCAATCTCGGCGCGCTCGCCTCCAAGCCGGTCATGGAAGGCAAGGCGGTGCTGTTCAAGCGTTTCGCCGACGTCGATTCCATCGACCTCGAGGTCGATACCCAGGATGTCGACGCTTTCGTCAACTGCGTGCGCTATCTCGGCCCCTCCTTCGGCGGCATCAATCTGGAAGACATCAAGGCGCCCGACTGCTTCATCATCGAGCAGCGGCTGCGCGAACTGATGGACATTCCCGTCTTCCATGACGACCAGCACGGCACGGCCATCATCGCCGCGGCGGGCCTCATCAACGCGCTGGAGATCACCGGCCGCGACATCAAGACGACGAAGCTGGTCTGCAACGGCGCCGGTTCGGCCGGCATCGCCTGCATCGAATTGATCAAGTCGATGGGCTTCCCGCCTGAGAACGTCATCCTGTGCGACACCAAGGGCGTCGTCTATCAAGGCCGCACCGAGGGCATGAACCAGTGGAAGTCGGCGCATGCGGTCAAGACCGACGCGCGCGACCTCGCCCAGGCGCTCGAAGGCGCCGACGTCGTCTTCGGCCTGTCGGCCAAGGGCGCGTTGACGACAGCCATGGTGCAGGCCATGGCCAAGAACCCGATCATCTTCGCGATGGCCAATCCCGATCCGGAGATCACGCCGGAAGAGGTGGCGGAGATCCGCACCGACGCGATCATGGCGACCGGCCGCTCGGACTATCCGAACCAGGTCAACAATGTGCTCGGCTTCCCCTACATCTTCCGCGGCGCGCTCGACGTGCGCGCCACGACGATCAACGACGAGATGAAGATCGCGGCGGCCCGGGCGCTCGCGGCACTCGCCCGCGAGGACGTGCCGGACGACGTTGCGGCTGCGTACCAGGGCAACCGTCCCAAATTCGGCCCGAACTACATCATCCCCGTGCCGTTCGATCCGCGCCTGATCTCGGCGATACCGGTGGCGGTGGCGAAGGCTGCAATGGACACCGGCGTCGCGCGGCGGCCGATCCTCGACCTCGACAAATATGCCAACGAACTCTCGGCCCGGCGCGATCCGATCGCCTCGACCCTGCAGCGCATCTACGACCGCGTGCGGCGCAAGCCCAAGCGCATCGTCTTCGCCGAGGGCGAGGAAGAGCAGATGATGCGCGCCGCCGTCTCCTATGTGAACCAGCGCCTCGGCACCGCGATCCTGCTCGGCCGCGAAGAGCAGATCAAGGAAACGGCGAAGAATGCCGGCGTCGACCTGAACAAGCCGGGCATCGAGATCATCAATGCGCGGCTGTCGCGCCGCAACGCCATCTATGCCGACTACCTCTACGAGCGCATGCAGCGGAAGGGCTACCTGTTCCGCGACTGCCAGCGGTTGATCAACAACGACCGCAACCATTTCGCGGCCTGCATGGTGGCGCTGGGCGATGCCGACGGCGTGGTGACCGGCGTCACCCGCAACTATTCGACGGCGCTCGACGATGTGCGCCGCGTCATTGATGCCAAGCCGGGGCATCGGGTGATCGGCGTTTCGATCGCGCTCTGCCGCGGCCGCACGGTGATCGTCGCCGACACGGCCGTGCACGACATGCCGAATTCGGAGCAGATCGCCGACATCGCCGAGGAGGCGGCCGGATTCGCGCGGCGCATGGGCTACGAGCCCCGCGTCGCCATGCTCGCCTATTCGACCTTCGGCCATCCGGCCGGCGAGCGCTCCGAACGCGTGCAGGAGGCCGTGAAGATCCTCGACAAGCGCCGCGTCGACTTCGAGTACGACGGCGAGATGGCGGCCGACGTCGCGCTCAACCCCCGCGTGATGCAGCAATATCCGTTCTGCCGCCTGTCGGGCCCGGCCAATGTGCTGATCATGCCGGCGTTCCACTCCGCGTCGATTTCGACCAAGATGCTGCAGGAACTCGGCGGCTCGACCGTGATCGGCCCGCTGCTGGTCGGCCTCAACAAGGCGGTGCAGATCGTGCCGCTCAACGCCAAGGATTCCGACATCGTCAACATGGCGGCAATCGCGGCCTACAACGCCGGGGCCTAGCCGAACAGAACTGCCGCGTGCTCCGCAACCGCCCAGGCATGTCCGACCTATTTGGGTAGGGCCTTGAGCCAGGACCGCCGCCTGCGGCGGTCCTGAAACAGCTCCGCCTCGGGCATGGGCGCGCCTATGAGGAAGCCTTGAGCCTCGTTGCAGCCGAGCCTCTTCAGCTTGCTGCGCTGGGCCGCGGTTTCTACGCCCTCTGCGGTGACCGAGATGCCGAGCCGACCGGCCAGGCCGACGATGGCGCGCACGATGGCAGCGGTATCGACATCGTCGAGGTCGCGCACGAAGGAACGGTCGATCTTCAACGTGTCGAAGGGAAAACGCTTGAGATAGCTGAGCGACGAATAGCCGGTGCCGAAATCGTCGAGCGCGATCCGGACGCCCATTGAGCGGAGCTGCATCAGCGTATGCGCCACCAGTTCGCTCTCACCGAGCAGCGAGGTCTCGGTGATCTCGAGGATGAGCCGGTCGGGGCTCAGTCCGGAGGACGCGATCGCCGACAGCACGTTCTGCGAGAGCAACCCGTTCTGGAACTGCACGGCCGACACGTTAACGGCGATCCGTTTCCGGTCGGGCCAGCCGGCGGCGACCGTGCAGGCATGGTCGAGCACCCATTGTCCGATCGGGCCTATGAGATTGGCCTCTTCGGCGACGGGGATGAAGTCGGCGGGCGACACCAGGCCGCGCTTGGGGCAACACCAGCGCAGCAGCGCCTCGCAGCCGTTGATGCGTCCGCTGCCGAGATCCTGGATCGGCTGGTAATGGAGCTCGAACTCACCTCGCAACAGCGCACCACGCAGATCGATCTCCAGCTCACGCCTGCTGCGCACCGTAGCGTCCATCTCGGCTTCGAAGAAGCGATAGGTGTTACGGCCTTCGCGTTTCGCCCTGTAGAGAGCGAGATCGGCATTCTTGAGCAACTGGTCGGGATTGTCTCCGTCCATCGGCGCGACTGCGATCCCGATGCTGACGCCGACCGTGACCTGGCGGCCGTCCAATTCATGCGGACGGCCGATGGTCTCGATCAATCTGGCCGCCAGCGTGCCCGCGTCCTGGGGAGTGGAGATACCGGGCTGCAGGATGGCGAATTCGTCGCCGCCTAACCGCGCCGCGGCGTCGGTCGAGGCACGCAGGCAGCCGCGCAGGCGTTCCGCGACGCTCTTCAGCAGCGCGTCGCCGGCGGGGTGTCCGAGCGTGTCGTTCACGCTCTTGAAACGATCGAGATCGACCGAGAGCACGGCGAAGGGATAATTGTCGCGCTGTACGGCCGCTGCCGCCTGCTCCAGCCTTTCGCGGAAAACGACACGGTTGGAGAGGTCGGTCAGCCCGTCGTGATGCGCCATGTGGAGGATACGCGTTTCCGCCTGCCGCCGCTCGGTGACGTCCTCGAAGGTACTGACCCAGCCGCCGCTCGCCACCGGCCGATGCGAGACGGCGATGGTACGCCCGTCGGACAGTTCGCGCTGGACCGAATAGGTGCGGCCGGCCTCCATGGCGGCCCCTATGATCCTGGCTTCGCGCTCGGCATCGAGGCCGGGATAGATGCCCAGCGCCGACAGCCGGCCCAAAATCTCCGCATAGGTCTGGCCGATCGTCACCAGTTCGGGCCCGAAGCGGTAGATGTCGAGGAAACGGTCGTTGCGCACGATCAGCCGGGCGTCGGCATCGAACATGAGCAGCCCCTGGGACATGTTGCCGAGGGCGGCGTCGAAGCGCCTGATCTGCTCGATCAGCGCCTGTTCGACCCGGCGCTTTTCCGTGACGTCCTCATAGACTGAGACCCAGCCGCCTTCGGCGGTCGGCCGATGGGTGATGGTGATGACGCGGCCGTCGGCAAGCACCTCCTCATAGGTCGCGGGGCGACACGAGCCGATGAACTCCTGGCGATAGGCATAGAGTTCCTCGGCGCTTTGCGAGGCGACGCCGATGTCGACGCTGTGGCGCAATATGTCGAGGAAAAACACGCCGGGCTTGATGACATCGGGGTCGAGACGGAAGATCTGAAGGTAATAGCGGTTGCAGATGATCATCCGCTCATCGGCGTCGAACATCGCAAGGCCGTGCGACATCGTCTCGACGGCGGCGACGAAGCGTTCGTTCTGCGCCCGCAACTCGTTCCCGCCCTGACGCAAAGCCTCTTCCTGCCGGTCGCAATCGCGGTCGACTTTCGTGCGGATACGCGTCGGCGGGTTCGGGGACTTGGCCCGCATAAATCCATCCGGAACGCCCCGGGGTTGGTATCACGCGGCGTTCCGGTCCATGTTGTTTAACCGGAGTTAATAATAGGTATTCAATCCCTCTGATGCACCCGGCCTCAGAGCATTTTGGTCTTTCTCCGGATTGCGGAAATGCTCAACTTTCTTGTTTTGCACAGTTCCGGGCGCAAAACCGCTGCAAAATTCTGCTGGAATTGCTCCGGAAATACGGGACAGGCGAAGCTGACCGCGCGTCAGCGGACACCATTCTCATTTTGGAATGCGCCTGGCAAGAAGCGTTATGCGCACGCGATCCTACGCCGGTGCTAGCTTTCCGGAAAACAACCTGCCGCGACTGTCGAGGAGAAATGCGCAATGCTGAGGTTTCATGGCCTGCTCCCTTCGAGAAGGACGTTGAGGGCGTTCCTTCGCGCGCTCGGCGGCCAGAAATACCATCCCGAGAAGCATTGCATGCGCGGCCCGGGGCCGGCGACGCGGCGGAAGGAAATGTCCGATGTTGCCCCCGCTCATATCGCGGTCGAGGCAAGCGAGCAGGGTTAGACAGCAGTGCGCCGCGTTTCGCGGATCATTCCAAGCATCTGGCCCGCAGAAATGAATCAATGTCGACGTGCATCGGCATGGAAGGAGCCGTGCCCGGCTTCTGAACGCACAGCGCGGCTACCGCCGACGCGAAGCGAACAGCCTCGACCGGCGAACGCTTCTCGGCTCGGGCGACGGCAAGCGGCGGCCAAGGCGTCGCCAGCGCCGGTCGCATAGACGACCCGACCTATCTGCCGAGAAGCCTGGCCGCGGCGATTGCCAGGCATTCCTCGAATGCGCCGAGGTCGAGGAACAGCCTGTCTGGCGTGACCTCCCTGACGACGACCACGCCGCCGCGCGCCTCCACGCCGCCATGCAGCATGAGATTGTCGACCATGCCGAAATCCTCGACGGCGAGCCCGTCAGGGCCGCGCGCGTGGCCCTGGTCGTCTTTGACGATCACGCCGTCGTAATAATCCCGCACACGAGCGAAGTGATCGCGCGAGTTGTTGGTGAAGGCATAGGCCGGACAGCCTCGCGCACACATGAAGCCAAGCTCATAGGCCGTGCCGACATCGGCGGCGATGCCGCGAAACGGGGTCAGGTTGGCGATGATGAAATCGGCGCTCGACATGAGGCGCTCGTCGACGGCGCTGATCGCAAGGCCCCGCGCCTTGCGCGTCTCGGTCTGCGGGATCTCGAGGTCGCCGGGCGACACCGGCGTGAAGCCGTATCGCAGCGTCAACTCGATCTTCTCGTCCAGCACCGCGCGTGCGTTGGGGAGGAAAACCTCCGGACCAGCAAGATAGACCCTCATGCTTCACCCATTCCTGTTCGATGGCTCCGGGCGCCGGCCAGCGCCTGCCCGTGGCAGCCGGCGCTGCGAACATCGACTCTAGGGCGGCGGCTGGACGGGCGAAATCAGAGCTACCCGAAATCCAACGATTATTCGGTGCTTTCCATGGCCTCGGCGACATCCTCGAGCAGCGGTTTCTCGAGGAAGTCGAGGGTGAGCGTCTCGAAAGAGCGCGCGTGGTAGGAGAAGTCCGCGGGATAGGCGCTCGACACCCTGTCGGCTTTGTCGGCGCCGACATCGAGCCCCCAGAAGGAAAGATGCGTCGCGGTGGAGGGGATGCGCGCGGCTCCGACCTTGCGCCCTTCTTGCACCAGAACCGCTTCGGCCGAATGCCCGACGCGCGCATGGAGCACGAAACCTGCCTCGAGCGTGCCGGCCGGCAGTTCCGAGTCGGCGATGCAGATCGTACGCTGACCGAGCTGGACATGCTCGAAGACGAGACGTCCGTGCCTGACATAGAGCACATAGCCGCCGCGGCTGTCGCCGCTGGAGACCAGCACGCCCTCCTCATCCGCCCTGCGGTCACGGAAGGCGGCGGCGACGCGCATCGACCGCTCCGAGCCGGTAATCATGCTGCTGATCGGGATATGACTCTGTCCGGGGCGGAAGACCAGCCTGTCGCGCGACATGAGCCCGATGGGCGGACGAGCACGCAGCAGCTGCACCAGGGTGCGATCGTCGAGCGGAAGCACGTTGTTGGCCTCCGCCTCCTGCCACCAGCGGCCGACCATCTCCTTGAGCAGTTCCGGCTCTTCGGCGGAGCGGTCATGCGCCTCGGAAAAATCGGCCACGGTGTCGTAGAGCCGCCAGTCGTCGTCGTCATAGTCGACGCCCTGGCGATGTTCGGTCACGGCGCGCCAGCCTTCGTGCCAGACGGCCCGATGGCCGAGATTCTCCCAGTATTGGGTGGCGCGCGGCGCCGGCGCCTCGGCATCGTCGAAGGTCGACGCCAGGCTGCGGCCGTCGCAAGGCAGCGGATGTTCCAGCCCCGCCAGCGACATGATGGTCGGGGCGAGGTCGATGACATGGGAGAACTGTGTCCGCACCTCGCCCGCCGCGGCGATACCGTTCGGCCAGGAGACGACCATCGGAGACCGCACGCCGCCGAGATCGACATGTTGCTTGTAGCGGCGGAAGGGCGTGTTGCCGGCCATGGCCCAGCCCTGCGGATAGTGGGCGCCGCCATGGCGCGTGCCGATCCGATCGAGGTGCTTCAGCTGCTCCTCGACGAGTTGCGGGAGGCCGCTGTAAGGAGCGTTGGTGTCGACGGCGCCATCCTTGCCGCCCTCGCGGCTGGCGCCGTTGTCCGACAGCACGATGACAAGCGTATTGTCGAGCTCGCCAAGGCGTTCGAGCTCGTCCACCAGGCGCCCGAGATGCGTGTCGGCATGTTCCAGGAAGCCGGCAAAGGCCGCCTGAAGATGTGTGTAGAGGCGCTTCTGGTCGTCGGACAGAGAGGCCCAGGCCGCAACCTCCTCGTTGCGGGGCGCAAGCTCGGTCTCGGGCGGGGCGATTCCCAGTTCCTTCTGCCGCCTCAGGCGATCCTCGCGGGTCGCATCCCAGCCCTTGGCGAAGTCATCGACATAGGGCTCGATGAAGGAGCGCGGAGCCTGGAAGGGAGCATGGGTGGCGCCGAAGGCGAGCTGCAGGAAGAACGGTTCCTCGTCGCGGAAGACGGTGTGGTCGCGGATATAGGCGATGGCCCGATCCACCAGATCCTCGGTGAGATGGTAGCCCTCGGGGAAGTCACGTGCGACCTGATGATTGTCCTCGCACAGTTCGGGGGTCATCTGATCGGTGCAGCCCGGCAGGAAGCCGTAGAAACGGTCGAAGCCCCGACCGAGCGGCCAGTTGTGATAGGGTCCTGCCGGCGAGATTTCGTGAGACGGCGTCAGGTGCCATTTGCCGACGAGATAGCTGCCATAGCCATGCTCGCGCAGCATGGCCGGCAGCAGGGCCACATCCTGATCGATGCCGCCGCGCGAATTCGGAAAGCCGGTATCCGTGTCGGAGAGGAAGCGCATGCCGACAGCGTGATGGTTGCGGCCTGTCAGCAGGCAGGTGCGGGTCGGCGAGCACAGCGGCGTGACATGGAAGTTGGTGTAGCGCAGACCTCGTTGCGCCAGCCTGTCGATAACAGGGGTGCGGATCTCGGAGCCGAAGCAGCCGAAGTCGGCCCAGCCGGTGTCGTCGAGAACGACGACCAGGATGTTGGGTTTCAGCCGCTTGTGGTTTCGGCCGGCCGGCCACCATGGCGTCGACTCGGCCACCGTCCGGCCGATGCTGCCCGGAAACTTGTCATGCTTCATTGTGGTCCCCTAGAGC
Organism: Mesorhizobium sp. L-8-3; assembly: GCF_016756615.1. Lineage (GTDB taxonomy): Bacteria > Pseudomonadota > Alphaproteobacteria > Rhizobiales > Rhizobiaceae. The sequence continues at coordinate 303,908 of NZ_AP023262.1, forward strand.
AATTCGGCTCTCCTCGAATCGCGGAAATGCTCTATCTGTTTGTTTTCACGCAATTCCGGGCGCAAAACCGCTGCGCACTTCTGCTGGAATCGATCTAGCCTGCGGCGGTGCTTCGCCGGGAAGATCGGACGCGATTATTTGACAAGGCGTGCCGGGCCAGCCAATACATTTCCGATCGATGGCAATTCCAAATGGTTATGGTCCGGACGGTCGCCGATGTCGTTCGAAGTGCCCAATCTCACTTTGCTCAAGCACTTCGTGACCGTCGCGGAGGACAGGGCGATCTCCAAAGCGGCGAAGCGGCTGCGCATTTCCCAGCCGGCGCTGTCCAAGAACATCAAGCGGCTGGAGGAGCTGCTCGGCACCCGGCTGTTCGAACGGCATTCAGGCGGCGCCGACCTGACACAGACGGGCCTCGCCTTCTTCAACCGGGCCCGCGTGATCGGGCTCGAATATGAGCATGCTATCCAGGAGATCCGAAACCTGCTGTCCGAGCAGGACGCCACGATTCGGATCGCGGCCGGGCCGATCTGGTCGTCGACCATCGTGCCGGCGGCCGCGTCCCGCTTCCACAGGCGTTTTCCGCGCCACCGCCTCTCCGTGCAGACCGGGCCCGTCGACCAACTTATAGACGACCTGCGGCTCGGGCGCGTCGACATCTTTGCCGGCGCCGTCATCGCCAAGAGCCGGCTACCCGGCTTCACCTCGCGCCGCGTTGCGAAGGCGCAACTCGGCATCATGTGCGCCGAACATCATCCACTGGCCAAGGCCGATGGACCGCTCGATCCCATGCAGTTGGTCGCCTATCCCTTCGTGTCTTTCAATCAGAACCGGGACGTGTTGAAATCGCTCTCGGACTGGCTCAAGGAGCGAGGGGCGCCACCGCCGCGCTACCTGCTCGAGACGAGCTCGATCTACACCTGCGCGGAGCTCGCCCGCTCAGGCGACTATCTCTTCTATGAATCGACCATGGTCGCCGGCAGTCCGATCGGACGCGGCCTCGTCGCGCTCCAGACCGAAAAGCCGATCTTCCAGTTCGACCTCGGTTTCGTCTTCCGCCAGGGGCTGGAGAGGCTCGCCCCGCATAACGGGCTGATGAAGGCGATGATGGAGGTGTTCGAGGACAGGGGGCTGCGCAGTTCATCGGCCGAGCCGGGATAGGCCGCGCGGACGACGAGCCCCGCACCGGCGGGACGCCGCTCCGATCATCACATGGCCACGCCAGGATCCCAGCGGATGATCCATTTCTCAAGCATCGAAACGATGGCGAAGCCCGCGATCGCGATGATCGAAGCAGTCAGGATCGCGGCAAAGAGCCGGGGCGCGTTGAAATCGAACATGCTCTGCAGAAGCAGGTAGCCGATGCCCTGGTTGGCGCCGATCCATTCTCCGACGATCGCGCCGAGCACACACATGGTCACCGAGATCTTCAGCGCCGAAAAGACATAGGGCAGAGCGCTGTAGATGCGTATGCGCAGGAACACCTCGGTCCTCGACGCGGAGAGCACATGCATCAGCTCGAGCAGTTGCGGATTGACGGCGCGGAAGCCACGCACCGAATTGACCAAGGTCGGGAAGAAGCAGATCAGCGCGGCGATGACGATCTTCGGCTCGATGCCGTTGCCGAGGATGATCTTCAACACCGGCGCTATCGCCACGATCGGGATGGTCTTCACCAGGATCGCGACAGGGTAGAACATCTCCTCGACGACCTTGTTGTAGACGAAGGACACCGCCACGAGCAGCGCGACGGTGTTGCCGAGGAGGAAGCCCAGGAAGGCTTCCAGGATCGTCGGCCCGGCCGCAGCCAGCAGGAGGGCGCGGTCCTGGGCCAGAGCCCCGGCGACGTCGGTGGGCGCTGGAACCAGATAGGACGGCACGCCGAACAGCGTCACCACGAGTTGCCAGACCGTCAGGGCCAGCAGCAGGCCGAGCATCGCCATGCCGAGCGTGCGTGTCACTTCCGGGCCGGGCAGAATGTGCCAGAGCCAGGGCATCGATGGGCCGGCGGTGCCGACGGAACGTTCCATGCTCATGGCTGTCATCCTGCTCCCAGCATGTCGCGCAGCTTGGCGACGTGGATGCCCAGCTCGGGGGCGTCCTTCAAGGCGAGGTCGCGCTCGTCGGGCAGCTCGATTTCCAGGATTGCGCCGATCCGCGACGGGCGGCGGCTCATGACCACGACCCTCTGCGACAGGAAGACGGCCTCCTGCAGGGAATGCGTGACGAAGACGATCGTCATGCCGCTCTGCTTCCAGATGCGCAGCAGCTCGACATTGAGCGTGTCGCGCACCAGTTCGTCGAGCGCTCCGAAAGGCTCGTCCATCAGGAGCACTTTCGGTCGGGTAACCAGCGCGCGGGCGATCGACACACGCTGGCGCATGCCGCCCGAAAGTTCGGAGGGCAAGGCGTCCTCGAAGCCTTCGAGCTCGACGAGTTTCAGCGCCTCGCGCGGGTCCATGAAGTTCCCGCCCCTGGGATCGGCGCCGCCGACTTCGAGCGGCAGGCGGACATTGTCGATCACCTTGGCCCAGGGCATCAGCACCGATTGCTGGAACACCATCGAAAAGGTGCGGGACGCACGCGCCGCCGACGGCGCGCCGTCGAAAATACGAACCATGCCCTCCGATGGTTGGATGATGTCGGCGATGGTGCGCAACAGCGTGGACTTGCCGCAGCCCGAATGGCCGATCAGGGAGACGAACTCGCCTTCGCGAATGCTGAGCGAGACGTTGTCGATGGCGCGCACGGCCTTCGCACTGCCGCCGAACGTCACCGCCACATTGTCGATCTCGATCGCCGTGCGGACCGGCGCTTGGCCGGCCGACGGCGATATCGCCGCGGTTGCCGGACGCGCCATGCGGGTCACCGCTTCGTCCGTTGCGCGGCCTTCAGAATGCGGTCGTCGAAGACGCTATCCGCAGTCAGGTCCGGTTTCACTTCGCCAATCTTCGCATAGGTCTGCAGCGTGGTATCCCAACGATCCTTGCTGATGTTGCCGAAGCCATGCTCACGCGTGTCGTCGCTGTAGATGAAGTCCTTGACGATGACCTTGAGGGAGGCCAGTTCCTTGTCCTTCTCGATGGCGCTCGACATGGAGGCGACCATGTCGACGGCCTCCTCGGGATGGTCGGCCGCGTAGGCCCAGCCTTTGTCGCAGGCTTCCAGGAACTTGACCAGCATGTCGCTGTCGGCAGCGATCAGGTCCGCCCGCGCAATATAGTAATTGGACTGGAACTGCAGCCCGTTGTCCCAGATGCTCTGCGTGTTGTAGCCGCCGGGGTGCTGGATAATCGGCGCGTTCTGGGCGACATTGGTTGGCCATGAGGCCACGACATCCACCTGGTCCTGCAGGAGGCCGGGCACCTGCGCCTGGATGAAGGTGATGTCCTCGAATTTGAGGCCGCTGTGGTCCAGCACGGCCTTCACCTGCGCCATTGCGTTCTGGCCAGCGCCGACGCGTTTGCCCTTCCAGTCGGCAACCGATTTGATGTTGGACTCCGCCAGCGAATAGAATGTCAGCGGCGCCTTCTGGAAGGCAGCACCAAAGGTCCTGATCGGCAGGCCCTGGTTCGCCGCATACATGATCTCGGGCGCATAGGTCGTAGCGATCTGCGCCACGCCGGAAAGCGTTTCCTGAACCGTATTGGAATTCGGTCCGCCCGGCAGGATCTCCACGTCGAGCCCCTTCTCGGCGAAATAACCCTTCTTCAGGGCGACGATCTCGCCGGCCGAGGCCGCATTGTAGAGCCAGGCGAGCTGCAGCTTGACCTGCTTTTCCTGGGCAGATGCAGGCCCGGCGAAACCGAGAGCGCCGGCAGTGACGGCCAGGGTCGCGGCGGCGGCCAGGAATGAACGTCGGCTGATCATCATTATCCTCCGGTCGGACAAGCGCAACGAACTGATATCGGCAGGATAGTCCGCACGGCGCGGCCGGACATCATAACATGGTTCTGCGAAGCCATTCCATGTGGTTATGGGCCCAACGCAGAGCGGCAGGTCGGTGTGCATTTTCTGGGGAGGACACTTGCGCAGCCGGAGCCAGCAGCGCCATTAAGTTGACTAATGCGATCATGTTATTTACCAGCGCCTTCTATGGAGGCCTGCCCTCGGCGAGCCGCCACCGCATCCGCAGCGCAAGTCCGAAGGCCCCGCAGTGCTTCATCCCCTCAAAACCAAGGTCAACCGCACCACCGTTCTCGCAACGGCGATGCTTTCACTCCAGGCGTCGATCGCAATCGCCCAGGAGCCCACCATGCTTGAAGGCATAACCGTCGAGGCCGAGAGCGACGACATCCTGGTCCAGGACGGCTACGTGGCCACGCGGGACCGCATCGGCACCAAGGTCGACACGCCGATCGTGGAGATCCCGCAGTCGATCTCGGTGGTGACCCAGGACCAGATCGAAGACCAGAAGCCGCGCACGCTCAACGAATCCCTCGGCTATACGGCGGGCGTCAACCCCAACGCCTTTGGCTTCGACACCCGTTACGATGCTTTCTACCTGCGTGGTTTTCCCGCCTATTACAACGGCATGTTCCGCGACGGGCTGCGCCAGTACAACGGCCCCTCGGCCTGGTTCCGCACCGAGCCCTACGGCATCGAGGGCATTACCATCCTCAAGGGCCCGTCCTCGTCGCTCTACGGCGTCAGCGGCCCCGGCGGTATCGTCAACGTGGTGACCAAGCGTCCGAAGGAGGACCGCTTCCGCGAGGTCGAGCTGCTCTTCGGCGATAACAACCGCTACCAGGCCGCCTTCGATTTTTCCGGCCCGGCCAACGAGGCGGAAACCATCCTCTACCGCTTCACCGGCCTTGGCCGCCTCGCCGACACCGACCTTCCGGGCTATTCCGACGACACGCTCTATCTGGCGCCCGCCGTCACCTTCCAGCCTGACGAGGGAACCAGTCTCACCATCCTCGGCGAATATTCGCAGGCGCTCACCGGCAGCACGGCGTGGTTCAACAATCCGTCCTACGGCAAGGTATCGGACCTCTATGAGGGCGACCCGGACTGGAACGATTTCAAGCAGAAGCAGGGTCGTATCGGTTACGAATTCGAGCACCGCTTCAACGACGTCGTGACGGTGCGCCAGAACCTGCGCTTCAACGCGGTCGACGCCGACCTGAAATATAGCGGCTTCTACCCCGCGCCGCCGTCGCGGAGCTGGGGCCACTACAAGGAGAACGTGAAGAACTTCGTCGTGGACAACATGGCGCAGTTCGAGTTCGACACCGGTCCGCTCTCGCATGTCGCCCTGGCCGGCTTCGACTATGCCTGGTCCGACTACGACGCCCGCTCGGCCTCGTCCCTCGTTTCGATCGGCGATATCGAGACGGCGCCGTTCTACTTCGCCGGCAGCCAGAAGATGAATCAGTACGGCCTCTATCTTCACGACCAGATCCAATGGAACGACTGGACGCTCTTCGCGAGCAGCCGCCAGGACTGGGTCGACAGCGACAGCACCGACTACCGGCTGACCGAGACCGACCAGCGGGACAGCGCCTTCTCGGGCCGCCTCGCCCTTTCCTACCGGACGCCGTGGGGCATCATCCCCTATGCGAACTACTCGACGTCCTTCTCGCCCAATCTGGGTTTCGTCTATGACAGCGTGACCAATGAGCGAAGCGTCGCGAAGCCGACAAAGGCCGAGCAGGTGGAGTTCGGCGTCAAATACGAGATCCCCGATCAGAACGCGATCCTGAGCATGGCCTATTTCGACATCCGGCAGAGGGACGGCGTCGTTCTCGACGGCACATTCGACGATGCCGGCAACCAGCGGCAGCGCCAGCTCGACCTGCACTCCCGCGGCCTCGAACTGGAAGCCAACGCCACCTTCGACAACGGTTTCGGCCTCATCGCCTCCTACACCTACATGCGCATGACGATCGACCAGGGCGCCGCCGGGACTGTCGGCAAGGAATTGTCGTCCACGCCCAACCACATCGCTTCTCTCTGGGGCCACTACGAATTCCGCGACGGCGTGGCGGCCGGCCTCGGGCTGGGCGCCGGCGTGCGCTACGTCGGCGAGAGCTACGGCGACGATTTCAACACCTTCAAGAACGAGGCCCGCACCTTCGTCGACGCGGCGCTGTCCTACGACTTCGGCGTCCAGAACCCGGACTGGGAGGGCGTGTCGCTGCAGGTCAACGCGAAGAACCTGTTCGACGAGAGAAAGCCGGTCTGCACCGTCGGCAACTGCTACTGGGATGAGGGACGCTCGGTCTTCGGCAGCCTGCGCTACCGGTTCTGACTATGGCTGCGTTCTCCGAAGGCGCCCGGTCTCCCGCCGCCGTGGTCGCGGCGGTCGGCGGCCTCTATGTCGCGCAGAGCGTCATCGGCGGCATCACGTGGACAGGGCTTCCGGCGGTCATGCGCGACCAGGGCCTGCCGCTCGACAGCGTCGGGCTGCTCTCGCTGATCGCCTTGCCCTGGGCGCTGAAGTTCCTGTGGGCGCCGATGGTGGAAGGGTTCAGGCTGCCGCCCGTCGGGCGGAACCGCTCGGGCCTCATCGTCGCCATCGGCGGCGCGATCTGCGTGGCCGGCCTCAGCCTGGTCGGCGCGGTCGGCCCCGCGGCACTGGGAACAGTGCTGGCCTGCCTGACCGTCGTCGCCTTCGCCGCCGCGACGGTCGACATCGCGTGCGACGGCTATGCCGTCGAGAGCCTCAACCGGGCGCAGCACGGCTGGGGCAACGCCGCCCAGGTCGGCGGCGCCTATCTCGGTTCGGCCATCGGCGGCGGCCTGTTCCTCCTCCTGGTCGCCGCCTATGGGTGGCCGCCGGCCATCTGGAGCATGGCCGCGCTGATCGCCTTGCTCGGCCTGCCCTTCATCCTGCATGTCCGTTCCCGGACAACCGCCGAAAAGCGGCCGCACGTTCCCTCGCTCGCAGCCGCCCTGCGTCGTCCCGAAATACGCCGGGGCCTTGCGGCGGCGGCAATCTACGTCCTGGCCCAGAAGGCAGCGCTGATGATGCTCGGGCCCTTCCTGATCGATGCCGGACTCGGTCTCGCGGAACTCGGATTGGTCAACGGCGCCGGCAGCCTGATCGTCGGCTTTGCCGCGGCGCTGGCCGGCGGCGCGCTGGTTAGGGTTTTCGGCGCGCGCGCCATGCTTGTAGGCGCGCTTCTGCTGCAGGCTGCGGCGCTGTTCCTGTTCGCAGCCCACGGTTCGATCGTGAAGATTCCCAGCCCGATACTGGTCGCCGTCGCGATCGCCAGTTCCTCCGGCATCATGGCGCTCGGCTTCGTCGCGCTCTACGCCCAGTTCATGCATTGGTCGGATCCTCGCCAGGGTGGCGTCGACTTCACGCTCTTCCAGTCGATGGACGCCTTGATCAGCATGATCGGCGGCGTGCTGGCGGGCTATGCCGCCGAATATCTCGGCTACGGCATATTCTTCGGCGGGGCGGGTGTGATCGCCCTGGCGGCCGTGCCGGCGATCGCGTTTGTGGTCGGCCGGACGACCGCGCCGCAGGCAATAGAACAGCAAAGGCGGCGCGACGAGAGGCTGCCGATCGGAGAACGCGGATGAACGCCACAAGCCCACTAAGCGCACGCACCCTCGTGCCGCTGCGCTCGCCCGATACGGTGATGGCGCAACTCCGCGAACATTTCGGCGAGCATGGCGTCATCAGCGGCGACGACGGAAGCTGGTCCGTCGTCTTCGACATCGGCACGGCCACCGCCAGCCGTCAGGGCGGTGGCATCGCCTTCAGCGTGGAAGCGCGCGACGATACCTCGCTTGCCTATCTGCAATGGAGCGTCGCCGAGCATGTGTGCGAATTCGCGCCCGGCGAGACCCCCGAGATTGCGTGGGACGGCGGCACACAGCCCGGCGCGCCGCTGCCCTATTTCCGCGAGATGCGGGTTCTGCGCGCGACCCAGGTCACGCCCGCCATGCGCCGGCTGACACTGGGCGGCGAGAAGCTCGACCGGTTCGCCCATGACGGGCTGCATGTCAGGCTGCTGCTCGCGCCGAAGCCGGGCATAACGCCGGTTTGGCCGGTGATGGCAGCCGATGGCCGTCAAGCCTGGCCTGATGGCGAGCGGCCGGTGGCGCGCGTCTATACGATCCGCAGGATCGACGTCGAGGCGGGCGAGGTCGACATCGACTTCGTGCTGCATGAAGGCGACGAGATGCCGGGCGCGGTTTTCGGCCGCGATGCCCGCGCGGGCGACGTCGTCGGCATGACGGGTCCCGGCGGCGGCACGCTCCCGCCGGCTCCGCATCATCTCTTCTTCGGCGACGAGACGGCGCTGCCGGCCATCTCGCGCATGCTGGAGGAATTGCCGGAAAAGGCGCGGGCCAGTGCCTTCATCGAGATCGCCGATCCATCCGAACGGCAGGAGCTTGCGCTGCGGCCGGGAATAGAACTGGAATGGCTGTCGCGCGAAGGCCGCCCGGCGGGCACCACGACGCTGCTCGCCGACCGCCTGCGCGCGCTCGATCCCGGGCATTGGCAAGCCGGTACCTATGTCTGGGCCGGCTGCGAACAGACAGCCGCACGGAGCATCCGCTCCTTTCTCAAATCCGAACGCCGGATGCCTAGGCAACAATATCTCGTCGCCGCCTATTGGCGTCGGGGCCAGGCCGGCGAGGTCGAGGATTAGTCGGCCGCGACGATTGGTCTGCCACAGAGCGATACCATCCGGTAAGCCCGTCACGGCAACAAGGGGTGCTACAATGTTGCGAAAGCATTTCATGCCGCGCCAGGAATGAAGCCATGTAAGCGATGGTTTACAAGGGCTACGCCGCCCGGACCGAGTTCGATGCAGAGGATGAGATCTTCATCGGCCGCATCGCCGGCATTCACGATTTCGTCGGCTTCCATGCCGACAATGTGGCCGATCTCATAACCGCCTTTCATGAGGCGGTGAATGATTGCGTCGAGACCTGCGTCGCAGGCGATCGCGTCTAGCCAGCTGCCGGCGTCAGCATGGTGAGCTTCAGATCCTGGCGGCCGGCGAGCGCGAAAGTCACCTGCTCATAACGCAGGAAGCCGCGCTCGGGATGGCGAAAGGTCCGCTCGCCGCCTTCCCGCCCCATCACCCAGTGCTCGTGCCAGAACCGCCGGAACAAGGCGCTCTGCCGGCCGAGATCCTCGACCAGCAGCCGTATCGCGGGATCGTCGAGATGGGCGCTGACATCGGCGCGGAACTCCGCGACGACACGGCGCGCTCGCTCGTCATAGTCGCAGATCAGAGACCGGGCCGGCGGCGCCAAGAAGATGAAGCGCAGGAGGTTGCGGTCATCAGGCGCGTCCAGCCAGCCGGAGAAGAGTTGTTCGGCATGGACGTTCCAACTCCTGGCCGTCCAGCTGCGGTCGAGAACATAGGCCGGCGCCGCGATCAGCTCGACCGAGGCGAGCACCGCAGGCGGAACGACGTCGGTGTCCACGCCACCGTGACCAGGATCGCGGCGATCGGCCAGTTCGAAGAGATAGGCCCTTTCGGCGCGGCCGAGACGCAGCGCCGTGGCGAGGCGCGCGAGTGCGGCCGCCGACAGCGACATGTCCCGCCCCTGTTCCAGCCAGGTGTACCAGGTAACGCTCAGGCCGCAGAGCTGGGCCATCTCCTCCCGTCGCAGGCCGGGCGTCCTGCGCCTGCTGCCTGCCGGCAGGCCGAGCTCGGACGGCTTCAGCTTTTCGCGCAGCGCTCGCACGAAGTCGCCGAGCTCGCGCCGGCGGTCGGGGGATCTTTCCTTGACCATGGTGCAATACATACCAGTATAAATTCAGGCCTGAAACCGGTATCAGAAAGATGGCATAGACGAGGGGAGCGGGGCGTTTTCCTTTCGGAACGCAGGTGACGCTCCGGCATCGTGCTTTGCGAAGCCCGATGCGACAGCCAGACAGCCATGCGGAGACGGACCGATGTCCAATGAGAAAAGTCACGAAGCCCTGGTGGGCGGTCAGTTCGGAGCACGCGCGGAAGCCTATCTGAGGAGCTCCGTGCATGCGCAAAGCGCCGATCTCTCGGCGCTCGCCGCATTGCTGGAGGACAAGCCCGACGCGCGCGTGCTCGACCTCGGTTGCGGCGGCGGCCATGTGACCTTCAACGTGGCGCCGCTGGTGCGCGAGGTCGTCGCTTACGACCTGTCGCCGGAGATGCTGGAGGTCGTGGCCCGCGCAGCCGCGGAGCGCGGGCTCGCCAATGTGGCCACCGAGCGCGGCATGGTGGAGAAGCTGCCCTTCGAGGACGGCAGCTTCGACGTCGTGCTCAGCCGCTTCAGCGCGCATCACTGGAGCGACCTCGACGCAGGCCTGCGCGAGGCGGCACGGGTGCTCAAGCCGGGCGGCATGGCCGCCTTCGCCGACACCGTGACATCGGGCATGGCCGTCGTCGACACGTTCCTCCAGGCGATCGAACTGCTGCGCGACTGTTCGCATGTGCGCGACTATTCGCGCGCCGAATGGGAGGCCGCGATCGGCCGCGCCGGGCTGCTTCCCGGCACCACGCGCCAGTTCCGCCTGCGCCTCGATTTCACGACCTGGGTCGAGCGCATGAGCACGCCAAGGCTTCAGGTCGAAGCGATCCGCGCCCTGCAGACGAGCGTGTCGCCTCGTGCAACGAGGCATTTCGACACCGAAGCCGACGGTAGCTATTCGATCGATGTCGGCCTGTTCGAGGCGACGAAGGCGGCCGCATGACGGTTCGCGGGCAGCGGCGTGGCGTCAACGCGCCGCTGGTTTTCCGCGCATCCTGAGCAACTTCTTCGGCGCCAAACGCTGCCAGGCACGTTCGAGCCTGTGCGCCAGTTCCCGCGGCTCGATGTCATGAACATGCACGAGGAAACAGGGCCAGCCCTTGTAGTGACCGGTCTCGAAGTAGATGTCGGGCGCCGCCGCCATCAGTATCTCCTTCTCCTCGAGGTCGACCATGACCACGGCGGTGTCGGCATTCTTGACCCGGCACAAGAGCTTCTTGCCGACGCGTAACGCCGGCGTGCCGTAGGAGATGCCTTCCTCGACGCCGGGAAGTGCTTCGGCAGCCTTGCGCAGCCTGTCGAAAGCCGGCGAAAGATCTTCGGTAGTTTCCGCTTTGCCCGAAGTGTCAGGCTGCGAAGCGCTCGGCTTCCGAGGCATAGTAATTGATATAGCGCGTGCTGAGCGCGGAGACCGGCAGCACGATGAAGACGTCGGTCGTGCAGAAATCGTGGTCGATCACGCAGCCGTCGCCGATCTTGGCGCCGAGGCGGAGATAGCCTTTGATCAAAGGCGGCATGGCGGCGATCGCCGCACGAGGGCTGACCGCATCAGGAGGCAGAAGATCCATCGCATGGTAGCGCTCGGCTACGGCCCGGACATGCCAGGCGCCCTCGGCCCGGCAATGATGGGCAAGGTAGGAGAGCGCCTCGGCATGATCCGCCGGGGATGTGCCGTGGAAGGAGGCGCAGCCGGTCATCACCCCGATCGTGTAGTGGTTGATATAGGCCCAGATGCCCTGCCACAGCACCTCGATCGTGCGCTTCGAGCGATAGGCCGGCAACACGCAGGAGCGGCCGAGCTCGAGGAAGTTCAGGCCGGGATGGCGCGCGACCAGCTTCTCCAGCTCGAATTCGTCATTGGAGTAGAAGCCGCCGGCGGCGGTCGCCTTTTCCTGACGCAGCAGCCGGTAGGTGCCGACGATTCGCCTGTGCTCGGGACCGGGAAGCGCGGTGTCGAAGACCAGGAGATGGTCGCAGATCGCATCGAAGCGATCCGCGTCACGCTGGTCGAGCGCATGGGCGACGTCGCGCCTGGCGCCAAGTTCGTCGTAGAAGACGCGATAGCGTACTTCCTGGGCAGCGGCGATCTCGGACGGATCGCGCGCGAGTCGCACCTCCAGCGAACCGATGCGTCCCAGGGTCGCCCCGGTGTCGATTCCATCGAACCTGCGGCCGAACAGTGCCGTGTCCGTGGCGCTTGTAAGACTGTCGCGCTCGGGCATCGCAGTCTGCACGGGTGATTCTCCTTCGAGCCATCCCTCGTGGCGCGGGGATAAGCAGGCAGTGCAACAGGACTATGACACTAACGTGAACCGCCGGGGTGGGCAATAGTTCGGCGGCTCGTCCCAGGATGGCGAAACCATGACCGGCAGTCGACCTATGCGGCTTCAACCGGCTCGGCGTGCCCGCCAAGCCGGCCAACGATCGGCTGCGGCGGCCTGCCCTTTTGCCGGTGCGGCATTGCGGGGACATGACGTTCGCGGACGTATCTCAGGCCGAAGCCTGCTCTTCGATGGCGCTGATCAGTGCGGCGGGATCGAGCGGCTTGACGACGAAACCGCTTGCGCCATGGGCAAGCACATTGTGGCGGGTCTTTTCCTGGCTATCGGCCGAAAGCACCATGATCGGCACGGGGATCGTGCCTTTGTCCTCCTCGTCGCGCCGGATGGCGGCGATTGCGTCCAGCCCGTCCATGACGGGCATGTGCAGATCCATAAGCACGATGTCGTAGCGATGTTTGCGCGCCGGCCCCGTCAGTGCCTCGACAGCCGCCCTGCCGTTGCCAACGACATCGACGCGGTGACCGGCCTTAGTGAGGGCAGCCCGGGCCAGCATGGCGTTGATGTCGTTGTCCTCGGCAAGCAGGACGGACAGCGGCCGCTCCTTGGCGCCCGGGCGCTCTGCCGGCTTTTCCCTGGCGGGGATCAGGTCGGCAGGTGCCGCGAACGGCCGCTCCTTGAGGAGCAGCCGCATCAGCGTCTCCCCGCGGACCGGGCGCGCGAGGAACGTGGAATATCCAGCAGCGCGAAACTCGGCCAGCATGCCGCGATCGGTCGGCGCGATCATGGTGATCGCCTCGGCGGCGGGGAAACCGGACTGCCTGAGGCGCTTCAGCGTGCTGCCGTCGCCACGCTCCAGGCCGGCATCGATCAGGATGGTGTTGCAGCCTTCGGCGAGCGCGGTCGCCTCGGCGAAGCTGCCCGCAATGCCGACAGTGCCGCCATGCGTCCGGATGGTCCTGGCGATGGCCTCGGCCTCGATAGCGCTCCTGGCGAGAACCACCACGCGGCGATCGCCGAGCACCGGCCCTCGCATCAAGGGAGCGTCCCTGGCCTCCGCCGCCGGAATGTCGACAGTGAAGGTCGAGCCGCGACCAAGCTTGCTCGAAAGCTCGATGGTGCCACCCATGGACGCGATGATCCGGCGGGAGATGGCCAGACCGAGCCCTGCGCCGCCGTGACGGCGCGTCGAAGTGCCGTCGGCCTGCTCGAACTCCTCGAATATCCGGCCGAGATCTTCTTCCGCGAGGCCCGGACCGGTATCGGCCACCGTGAAGCGGATGCGGTCCGCCGCCATCTCGACGGCGACCATCACGCCTCCGGCGTCAGTGAACTTCACCGCGTTGCCGATCAGATTGAGCAGAACCTGCCGCAACCGGCCGGGATCGGCCAGGATCGTGGTCGGCACGTCGGGCGCGACGTGGCATCCGATGCCGATGCCCTTGCCGTGCGCCCGCGACGCCAGCAGCTCGACCACATTCTCGGCCAGTTCGCGTGGCGACATCGGCTGGGGCTCGAGTTCGAACCGTCCCGCCTCGATCTTGGAATAATCCAGCAGGTCCTCGATGAGGGCGATGAGAGCGCCGGCCGATGTCGACACGGCGCCGACATAGGTGCGCTGCTCCGGTGTGAGCCGCGTGTCGGCCAGCAGCTTGGCCATGCCCATGATGCCGTTCATCGGCGTGCGGATCTCATGGCTGACCGTCGCCAGGAAGCGCGACTTCGCCTGGTTGGCGAACTCGGCGCGTTCGCGTGCGTTGATCAGCGCCGCCTCGGCGCGTTTCCGGTCGGTGATGTCGCGGGCGATCGCCCGGTGCGAAACGGAGTTGTCGGCTTCGTCGCGGACCGACAGCTCGATCCAGGAGAACCAGCGGACGTCTCCGCCGGCGCGGATGGCGACATCGGTCGAGCTCAGGCATTCGCCCTCGGCGAAGGCCGCGTCGGGCACGACACCGACATCGATGCCGAGATCGACGAGGGTCAGCCCCGCCAGCTCTTGCGGCGCCCGGCCGACGAGATCGGCGAAGACCTGGTTGGCGTAGACGATGCGGCCGTCGCGGTCGCGGTGCACGACGAGGTCGCCAAGCGCGTCGATGAGGCCGCGGAAACGCTCCTCGCTTTCCTGCAGTTCCCAAAGGCGGTCGGCAAGCTTCTCGATCTCTGCGCGGCCGGCGGCCGAGCTCTTGCCCAAGGTCGCGACCAGCCGCCGCTCACGCGCAATACTCCAGCCCAGCAACGATAGCCCACAGAACGACAAGACCAGAAGCATTGTCGACAGGAATGGCGGCGCGCCGCCGACATGGGCTGCACCGGCCAATAGCAGAGCGCAGAACCAGAGGGCCGCCTGCAACCCATGGGAAAGGCGACCTGAAGGCTTCGGCACGGCAGGCGGCTGGACAGGCGACGGCGGACCGCCGCCGATGGCCGCACCATGGGCTTCGACCTGGGTCCTTGCTTCATCCCGCACACGCTCGGCAATCATGAGCCGGAGTATAGCCGAGGTGGATTAGGGAAGCTTTGGGTCGATCGCTACAATTTTAGCTGCTGAGCGCGAGACCTCGATGAGACGGTCTCGTCGCGGCTCACCGTTGGGCCGCCCTGTCGCGCCGCCAATTGAGCAGTTCTTCCAGGATCACCAGAGCCGCGCCGACGGTGATGAAGGTGTCGGCCAGATTGAAGACGGCAAAAGACCACACCGGCGTATGGAAAAGTATGTAGTCGATGACGTGGCCGTAGACGGCACGGTCGACGAGATTGCCGAGCGCGCCGCCGATGATCAGCGTAAAGCCCAGCCTGGCAACGACCTGGTTGCCGTCGGTGCGAAAAGCGAGGAAGAGCACGAAGGCGATGACGGCCAGCGACAGCAGGATCAGCCCGGTGTCGCCGAAGGACGAGAACATCGAAAAGGCGATACCGGTGTTATAGGTGCGGTAGAGAGCGAGAAAGGGAAGCATCTCGACTGCCTCGTGCAGCACCAGCCGCGTCTCGACGAGATGCTTGATCCACTGGTCCAGCGCGACCGCCACGGCAAGGATGACAGCATAGGTCGAAAGCGCTTTGAGCTTCACGCGGTATTCTCCGGACCGAGTTCCAGCGCCTTGCGCCTGACCTCGAACAACATCACGCCAGTGGCCACGGCAAGATTGAGCGAATCGGCGCGACCGGCCTGCGGAATGCGTACCAGCCGGTCGCAGGCCTCCGCCAGCGTGTCGGGCAGGCCCTGCTGCTCGTTGCCCATCAGGAGCAGCACCGGCCGGCCGGCATAGTCGATCGCGCGGTAGTCGACCGCTCCCTTAAGATGGGTGCCCGCGACAAGGCCGGCAAATCCCTTGCGCCACTGCAGAAACGCCTCGGCATTGGCCCGGGCGACCGGAACGGCGAAGATCGAGCCCATCGTGGCCCGGACCGTCTCGATCGAGAACGGGTCCGTGGTCTCGCCAACCAGGATGACGCCCTTGGCCCCGACCGCGTCGGCTGTACGGATGACGGTGCCCAGATTGCCTGGGTCGCGCACCCGGTCGAGCGCGACCCAGACATCCTGGCCGGAGGGGCGGATATCTTTCAGTGGCACGTAGCGCTGGGAGAAGACACCGACCACCATCTGCGGATTATCGCGCCGGGTGATCGCCGACAACACTTTCTCGCTGACCTCCAGGACGAGGCCGCCGGCCGCGACAGTGCGCGCCGCCACCTTCTCCACCGCGGCGTTGCCGCGCCCCGACTTGGCAAAAACCAGCGTCCTGATCGTCCAGCCGAGGTCGAGCGCGTCGATGACGAGCTTCAGCCCTTCCGCGAGGAAGGCGTTCTGCTGGTCGCGGAACTTCTTCAGCGCCAGCGCCCTGATATCCTTGACCAGCGGGTTGGAGAGGCTGGTGACCTCCTTCACCTGGCCTACGGCACGATGTCCTTCACTCATTGCGCCACCCATCGCGAGAAGAGCGAGGTCGACAGCGCGCGGCCGGCCGACTTCTCGCGGATCACCAGTTCGCCCGACTCGACCGTGCCGCCCATGCCGGCGAAGGTATCGCGCATCAGCGCATGGATGGCGAAAAACGAAGCACGGATCGAATAGGCGGTGAGCACGACCGCCAACGGCTTCGGAGAGAGAATCGAGCGGCAGATATCCGCCAGCGCCGGCAGGTGCTCGAACAATTGCCACACCTCGCCCTTGGGTCCGCGCCCATAGGCCGGCGGATCGAAGAGGATGATGTCGTAGCTGTTGCCGCGGCGCTCCTCGCGCTCTGCGAATTTCATGGCGTCCTCGACGATCCAGCGGATCGGCCTGTCGGTCAGCCGCGCGACTTCCTGGTTCTCCCGGGCCCAGCCGATCGCCTTCTTCGAGGCATCGACATGGGTGACCTCGGCGCCGGCCCTGGCCGCGACCAGCGAGGCGAGGCCGGTATAGCCGAACAGGTTGAGCACCTTCACCGGGCGGCCCGCCCCAGCGATCAGCCCGGCCATGTGGTCCCAATGCGACGCCTGCTCTGGGAAGACGCCGACATGGCGGAAAGAGGTGAAACGGCCGAGATAGTCGATCCCGTCATGACGCATCGGCCAGGTCTCGCCGAGCGGAGCGCCCGGGAAGCGCCACCGGCCCATGCCTTCCTCGTCGGTGTCACCGGTGAAGACGGCGTCGACGCGTTCCCACTCGCGCGCCGGCAGCGCGCGCTGCCAGATCGCCTGGCCTTCCGGCCGCACGATGCGATAGGGGCCGTACTGCTCCAGCTTCTCCCCGCCGCCGCTGTCGAGCAGCGCGTAGTCGGCATTGGGCGCGACCTCAAGGATCAGCGGCAGCCTTTCGGCCGGCAACATCCCCTCGCGCCTGCCAAGCACGCGGGACGGCGTCTGCGAAGACACGGTCCTGTCGGCGCGCGGCTCACGCTGCGCTTCGGCAACCGGCCGCTGCCGCTCCGGCGCCTGACGGTCGCGCGCGACCTCGCCGGGCCTGGCGCCGGGCCGCGAGCGGTGTTGTCGCTTGTCACGCGACGGTTTCAAATCGGAGAGCCTCCGGAAAGCATCGGCCGCTTTTGGCATAGCGCCATGCGCCGCGCAACCAATGGCGGATCACGGCCGGTTCTACACCGATGACGGCCCGGAATCGGCTGTTCGCGTATCGCAAGGCGATGGGCGCGAGGACGGCGTTCCTTCAGCCTGCGGCACGACGCGTGGCCGACGCCATGGAGAGGGCGATCGATACGAAACCGCCGAGCTTCAAAGCGGCCACCGCCATGTGACCAGTCTCCCAGCGCAGGCGGATTTCTTCGAAGTCCGCCGGTATGGGGCCGGGTTGCCATGTCGCCAACAGGTTGTTGGCCGGCCGTACCCATGCAAACCAGGTCGCGAGTGCCGCTGCATAAAGCACTGCAGCGGCGAGCGCGAAGGTGGATGCAGGTCTGTCGCCCCAGATGAGGAAGGCGAGAACTGCCGGGCAGAGTATGGCCGCAATGTCCAGCACTGCGCCAACCGGTGCGAACAACTGGAACTGGCCGTTGAAGACCGTGGCCTCGCGCCAGAGTTCCGGCGACCAGACAGCAAGGCGCGGCATCGCCTCAAGGACATGCGCGAATGAAGGACCGAGACTGAGAGCTGCCACGGTCGCGGTGAGGATGACCAAGGCGGCCATTGATCCGCTCGTCTTCATGAGCGGGTCCAACGCTTTCTCCGCGCGATCGTTCCGCGGGCCAATTGCCCAGCCTGACGACGCCCTCAATCGTTTGCGACATCAGCCCCGATCCGGAATCGGCTTGGCGCGGGCGCGGGTGAAACGTACCGCACGGCCGCTGTTGGTCTGCACCGACCGCGACGCCGAGCGGCACGCCAATCGGCTGGCCGGCGCGGCCCGGCCGACACGCCATCGAATCTCGGGCGACGAGACGGCTTTCTCGATTCGGTCGATTATGTCCGCGACGCCGTGTAGACGGCAATCCCCGCGGCGAGATCCTCGAGCGCGGCACCCACCGACTTGAAGAGCGTGATCTCCTCGGCCGAAGCCCGGCCGGTCTTATCGCCGCGCGTCAGTTCGAAAAGGTCGGCCAGCACGCGATCGGCCGCGAGCACTCCTGACGCGAGCGGCTGGACGATGTCGCCCGCTTCCTTGCCGGCGCCCGCGCGCGTGTCGACGAACACCCGGGCCCTGCGGATCGCTTCGTCGTCGGCCTCGCGCATCTGCGGCGTGAAGCCGCCGACGAGGTCGACATGCGTGCCGGCCTTCAGCCGGGCCCCTTTGACAAGCGGCTCGCTCGAAATGGTGGCGCAGGAGACGATGTCGGCCCAGCCGAGCGCATCGTCGAGGTCGGTAACGGTCGACGCCTCGAATCCGTCGCGGCGCAGGGCTTCGGCCGCCTTTTCGCCATTTGCGGGCGTCCGGTTCCAGATGCGGATCTGCTTGATCGGGCGCACGGACGAATGCGCCTTGACGAGAAAGGGGCAGAGCGCGCCGGCGCCGACGACGAGCAGCCTGGAGGCGTCCTCGCGGGCCAGATAGGTCGCCGCCAGCGCGGAGGCGCAAGCCGTGCGCCACAATGTCAACCGCTGACCGTCGATCAGCGCCTGCGGTTCGCCCGTCTTGCCGTCGAGCAGGAGATAGACGCCCATGACGGCCGGCTTCCCGACAGTATTGTTGTCTGGCGACACGGTGACGATCTTGACGCCGACATGGCCTCCCGCCGAGGTGCCGGCAGCGCCGAAGTCGCCCCAGGCAGGCATGAGCAGCAGGGTGGAGGCCGCGCCGTCGGGTCGTTCGATCGTGTGGTGGTGGCGCACCGGCTGGATCGCGCCCTCGCGAAACATGACGCGCAGCGCCTCGACCAGGCCGGCGAAACTCAGCGCCCGGTCGACGCCGTCGGCCGAAATCATCAGCATGGATAAGCTTCTCCCTTCAAACGGCGCGGGCCTTTCCGCTTAAGGCACGTCGCAACCTTTCAGATCCGCTTTGCGCGCTTCAGGTGTCTGTGCTTTGCGCACTGTCTTTGTCCCGAAACCGGTTCCCGCATCGGGAAGACATGCTTCAGGCAGCAGTCCTGGACACGGCCGTCGACTGCTGGCCGGCGGGCGCGACGGCTCGCAGGCTCTGCAGTTCCTGGTCGCGCCGGCGCGCCAGCTTGCGGTACCGGCCCTGCCGCCACCAGGTGACTGAGCTTCCGATGAGCAGACCCGCAAGAACGGCTGCAAAGAGCAGCACGAACAGAGGCAGTTGCACCGTCAACGCCGGATTGCCGGGATTGAACGGATCGAGCGTGAAGGCGACGAGACCACGGTTGGCGACGGCCAGCGCGATCAGGATGATCGCCAGCGGCACGAAAACGACGATGAGTATGAAACGATTGAGCATATCGTGATCCAGTTCGACGGATCGGGCGCCTTTCGCCGGGCCAGTCCTGCGGCCCGCAGGGGGCGGTCATCCGTCGGCATTGAGCCTTTCGCGCAATTCCTTGCCGGTCTTGAAGAACGGCACCCATTTCTCCTCGACCTCGACCGATTCGCCCGTGCGCGGATTGCGGCCGGTGCGCGCCGGCCGGTTCTTGACCGAGAACGCGCCGAAGCCGCGCAATTCGACGCGATTTCCCTCCGCCAGCGCATCGGTGATCTCCTCGAAGATCGCATTCACGATGTTCTCGACGTCACGCAGAAAGAGATGCGGATTGCGATTGGCAATGATTTGCACGAGTTCCGACTTGATCATGCGCGCAGTCCCCTCCGATTGTTATGGTCTTGTTACCGGTATGATTTTGCTGAATTTTCAGTGACCTGACACGGCGTTTTCAGGGTGCCAGACCGACAATAGCCCGTCAAGGAAGATGCGGTCGCCGCCGAGTTCCCGGACGATGTCGGCGCTGTAGTCGGGCAGTCCGAGCAGGCGCGCGAGCTGTCGCGCCGCAGCATCGGCGAACAGGAAACTCGAAGCGCTCTTGCTCTTCGGCTTCCATTCGATCACTTTCAGCTTCGCATCGACCCCCTTGGTGGCAAGCCACTTGATGGCCTGCTCCTCGCCGCCGAGCGCATCCACCAGCTTCTTCGTGAGGGCCTGACGGCCGGTGAACACGGAGCCATCCGCCAGCACCATGACCTCGGCATGCGTCAGGGGGCGGCGCTCGACGACCAGGCCCACGAACCAGTCGTAGCTGTCCAGGATCATGGAACGGATCATGGCGCGCTCAGGCTCGGTGGTGGGATTGAAGGGCGAGGGCTCGGCCTTGAGCGGCGAGGACTTCACCTCCTCGAGCGTGATGCCCAGCTTGTCCATCAGCCCCGTAAGATTGGGGAACTGCACCAGGACGCCGATGGAGCCGATAATCGAAGACTTGCGGGCCACGATGTGGTCGGTCGCGCTGGCGATCATGTAGCCGGCCGAGGCGGCGAGCGTACCGACCTGGGCCACGACCGGCTTGTCGGCGGCGAGCCGGCGCACCGCGTCGAATATGGCCTCGCCGCCGGCGGTGGTGCCGCCGGGCGAATCGATCGACAGAATGACGCCCTTGACCGCGGACGATGCACGAACCTTGTCCAGCCGCTCGATCAGCTCGTCGTCCTCGGTGATCGTGCCCTCGATCCTGACCCTGGCGATATGATCGCCGGCGACGCCTGCGAGATCGTCGCCCGCAAGCCACAACGATCCGATGCCGATGGCGAGCGCGGCGACCAGGATCGCCAGGACCCGCCAGAAGGTCAGCTTGCGCCGCAGCCGGCGGCGGTCGATCATGTCGTCGGCGCGTATGGCCATCGATGCCTCGCTTGCGAGCCTGGCGTAGCGGGCCTGCCGACAGGACAGGCGCGCGCGCCGGTAGGGTGCCGAAGCCTCCGGCGCGCCAGGAAAGGGCGCGCCGGACTCCGGCGGAAGCTGGCGTTTTAGAGCGGTTCCCGCCGGGATGGAAGCTGTTCCGTCGCGTTCGGGGCCGCGACGCCTTTTCGCAGTCCCTCCGACCGGCAGAATTGATGATGAATAGACAGGCCGTCGATGCCGGAGTGCCTGTCTTTCGGCCTTTGTCGGTGGTTGGAACCTTCAGATCCGAGGCCGGCAGGAAAGGTATTCTTCGGCAATTCGCCGATGAGATCCTGCTCGGCTGCTCGCATTCGCCCGCGCAATCGGCTATTTTCGGACTTGCTGCCGCCCAGGGCTTACAATCCTTCGCAAAATAACCATATTGGAGTTCCAGTTGCGGCAGGCAGCCTCGGCGGGCACGGTGAACGCGCCGGCAACCATCGAGCGAAATTGCACGGACTATCGGGCCCGAAATTTCCAGGTGAGGGGCCTCGCGCACAATACGGATCTGAACGCATGGCAGCGGCGACGATGAACACCCCGGCCGGAAGGGCTTCGGCCATGACGGGGCGACCGAGCGATCCGGCAGCGGAACGAACGAAAGGCGGCACGGGCCATCGGCCCGACGTGTTCCGCAAGGCGCAGCACCATTCGCGCCGGGTCCGTTTCCTGAAATTCGTCCTGCCCGTGCTGGCGCTGGCCCTCGCCGGAGGATTCGTCGCCTATTCATGGTGGTCCACGCCGGCCCAGGTGAGCTTCGACGTGACGAAGAGCTCCTTCGCCGACGGCAAGCTGGTGATGGCCAACCCCAAGCTGGAAGGCTTCACCAAAGGCCAGCTGCCCTATCTGATGACGGCGGCGCGCGCCGTGCAGAATGCGAAGTCGTCGGGCGTCTTCGAGCTCGACACGATCAAGGCGAAGCTGCCGCTCGACGCCGACAGCTGGGCCACGATCGAGGCGCCGCGCGGTGTCTACAACCGCGACAAGAACACGATCCACTTCACGACCGACGTGCTGATAAAGACCACGGACGGCATGACCGCCAAATTCAGCAAGGCCTTGTTCGATATCGGAAAAGGCAACCTGAAGACCAACGCCCCCGTGGACATCGAAACCAACGGCACACAAATTGCGGCCGATTCGATGACCGTGCTTGAAAACGGCAAGGTTTTGATATTCGAGAAAAGAGTGCGCATGGAGATTGCGCCGGGGCGGCTGCAGACCAGCCAGGGAACCACCGGAGAGACCAATGGCGGGTAGGACATCTTTGTGGGTCGGCGCGGCGGCCGGGCTGGCATTGACGACGGCAGCGGCGGGCGCTGCGTACGCCCAGACGACGCAGACACAGGTGCCGGGGCTGCAGCTCTCAGGCAACCAGCCGATCCAGATCGAGAGCAACAAGCTGGAGGTGCGCCAGAACGAGAACATGGCGGTGTTCAGCGGCGACGTCACCGTCGTGCAGGGCAAGACCCTCCTGAAGGCCGGCAAGATGACCGTGTTCTATGCAAAAGGCACCGGTTCGGCGGCGACCGGCTCGGCCAACATCGACAAGCTGGAGGTCGACGACAAGGTCTATGTGAAGTCGGAGACGCAGGAAGCCACCGGCGACCACGGCACCTTCGACATGAAGAAGGAAATCCTTACTCTCACCGGCGACAAGGTGGTTCTGACCGATGGCCCCAATGTTCTGGTCGGCTGCAAGCTGACGGTGCACATGAAGTCCGGCGAGGCCAATTTCGACGGCTGCGACAAGCCAGGCGGCGGCACCGGCCGGGTGATCATGTCGCTCACCCCGCAGAAGCAGCCCGCGGCCCAAGGCCAGTAAATGGCGACAACACACTCGTTTCTCGCCCGGCTGAGAGGCCGGTCCGCAAAGACGCGTTCCGGCCCCGCCCTGGCGAAGAACGCCGAGCAGTTGAAGGGCACACTGATCGCGCGCGGCCTGACCAAGGCCTATAAGGGCCGCCAGGTGGTGAGCGGCGTGTCGCTCGGCGTGCGTGCCGGCGAGGCCGTCGGGCTGCTCGGCCCCAACGGCGCCGGCAAGACCACCTGCTTCTACATGGTCACGGGCCTGGTGCCGGTCGATCAGGGCACGATCGAGATCGACGGCTTCGATGTCACCTCGATGCCGATGTATCGACGGGCGCGGCTCGGCATCGGCTATCTGCCCCAGGAAGCGTCCATCTTCCGCGGGCTGACCGTGGAGAACAACATCCGCGCGGTGCTGGAGGTGGTTCAGAAGAGCCGCAAGGAGCGCGAAAAGGAGCTCGACGCGCTACTCGACGAGTTCCACATCTCGCATCTCAGGAAGTCGCCGGCCATCGCGCTGTCGGGTGGCGAAAGACGACGCCTGGAGATCGCCCGGGCCCTGGCCAGCAAGCCGCATTACATGCTGCTCGACGAGCCCTTCGCTGGCATCGATCCGATCGCTGTGGCCGACATCCAGCAACTGGTCAGGCATCTGACCGCGCGCGGCATCGGCGTCCTGATCACCGACCACAATGTGCGCGAGACGCTTGGCCTTATCGACCGGGCCTATATCATCCACGCCGGCGAGGTTCTCACGCACGGCCATCCGTCCGACATCGTCGCCAATGCCGACGTGCGCCGGCTCTATCTCGGCGAGGCTTTCACGCTTTAGTGCGGCTTGACGGGGATTCGTCTGCCGAAGGATCGCGTGTCACCCCTGTGGCAGCGTGGCTTCCATGGCCGGCGCCTATCCGGGTCCAGGCATCACGCCCGGGCCGGCGCTGACCTTTGGGTGCGTCGTCGGACAGCTGGCCACGACTCAATGACCGTCTTGCCCGCGAGCAAGGCGCGTATATCCGAACGGGCAAGGCAATCTGCTTGACAAGCAAGAGCTGGGCCAGTTTCATCCCTCGGGGCAAAAAATACCGTGACCGCGGTCGCCTTTGCGGTCACGGAGGCTATTCGGGGAGAAACGAGCCGAGATGATCTCGCTTGCGGGCAGGTTGCAGCTTCGCCAGTCGCAGTCGCTGGTGATGACCCCGCAGCTGATGCAGTCGATCCGGCTGCTGCAGCTCACCCATATCGAGCTCGAGCGTTTCGTCGACGAAGAGATCGAACGTAAC
This sequence comes from Mesorhizobium sp. L-8-3, assembly GCF_016756615.1. Lineage (GTDB taxonomy): Bacteria > Pseudomonadota > Alphaproteobacteria > Rhizobiales > Rhizobiaceae. The sequence continues at coordinate 327,745 of NZ_AP023262.1, forward strand.
CCCCTTCTGGAGCGCGCGGAGCGCGACGATGCTCCTGCCGAGCCCCTCGGCGGCGACGAAGCCCCTTCGCCCGAGGCCGACTGGTTCGCCGGGACAGAGAAGGGACTGAGCGCCGAGGCCATGGCCGACAAGTTCGACGCTTCTTTGGAGAACATTTTTCCGGACGATCCCGGCACCACCGACCGGCTCGGCCCCGATCTGTCGGCTCAGTGGAAATCGGCAAGCGGCACGGGATCGGCCGAGAACGGCTTCGATCCGGAGGACATGGCAGCGGCCGCCGTCACGCTCAGGGATCATGTCTGCGAGCAGATCTCCTTCGCCTTCGCCGACCTGGCATCGCGGCTGATCGCGGCGGAACTCGCCGACGAACTGGACGAGGCAGGCTACTTGCGGGCCGATCTGGATGAGGTGGCCGAACGGCTCGGGGCGGACGGCACCGCCGTCGCAGCCGTGCTGGCGACGTGCCGGACCTTCGATCCCCCCGGGATCTTCGCGCGCGACCTCGCCGAATGCCTGGCGATACAGCTCGCCGCACGCGACCGTTTCGACCCGGCCATGGAGGCGCTCATCGGCAATCTCGACCTGCTCGCCCGGCGCGACTTCCAGTCGCTGAAACGGATCTGCGGCGTCGACGAGGAGGACCTCGTCGACATGCTCGCCGAGATCCGGTCCCTCGACCCGCGTCCCGGTCAGGCTTTTACGAGCGGCGCGGCGGACACGATCGTGCCTGATGTGCTTGTCCGCCCGGCCAGCGACGGAAGCTGGGCGATCGAGCTCAATCCCGACACCCTGCCGCGCGTTCTGGTCGACCAGGCCTATTTCGCCAAGGTCAGCGCAAGGGCCAGGGACCAGGCCGAGAAGGACTTCCTGGGCGAGTGCCTGCAGAGCGCCAACTGGCTGACCCGCAGCCTCGACCAGCGCGCCAAGACCATCCTGAAGGTCGCCTCCGAGATCGTGAAGCAGCAGGATGCCTTCCTGGTGCACGGCGTGCGCCATCTCAGGCCTCTCAACCTGCGCACCGTCGCGGATGCGATCGGCATGCACGAATCGACCGTGAGCCGGGTCACGGCCAACAAATACATGCTCACCCCGCGCGGTGTCTTCGAACTGCGCTATTTCTTCACCGCCGCAATCGCGTCGGCCGAAGGCGGCGAGGCGCATTCTTCGGAAGCGGTGCGGGACAGGATCCGCCGGCTGATAGAGGATGAGAAGCCGGCCGATGTCCTGTCCGACGACACGATTGTGGATATCCTGAGGAAAAGCGGCGTCGACATCGCCCGTCGCACCGTGGCCAAGTACCGTGAAGCCATGAACATCCCGTCCTCCGTGCAGCGGCGACGTGAAAAGCGCGCGACGGCCGCCGCCGGCCGCTGAAATGCGATCACAGCCGCCGCCCCATCTCCTTGATCGCGCATCGGATTTCCCCGAGCAGGCTCGCGTGGCTTCGCCCACGCTTGACCTGCCCGTCAGCTTCCATTGACGCAGGTTCTTGTCGGAAAACGTCGGACACGTTTCCAGCGAAGATCGAGATCGCGCGAGAACGCCGCGCCCAGCACGATCCCCGGTGGACGCCAGCACGCCTGCAAGGGGACAACTCAAGGGCGGCCCGGCCGTCGGATATGGCCGGAACCCGCAGAAAACCGGCTTCGTTGACAATTTCGCGTGAAGTGACTAGAAGCCCGCCCGCAAGAGACGGGCGAGACGAGCCCATGCGAAACAACATCCCCTCGAGAAGGGTTGTCATCAACCAGAACGTTCGGGCTTGAAATCGGCGCTGTCGTCGCCGCAAACCTTGTGCGCCCCGGCCACAGGTATAAACTCGCAACAGTTCGAAGTCTGGACAGGGAAGGTCGGTTTTCAGATGAGCCTGCGTGTTTCCGGAAAACAGATGGAGATCGGCGACGCCTTCCGCGGCCGCATCGAAGGACGAATCGCCGAACTCGTGAGCAAATATTTCGATGGCGGCTACTCCGGCCGCGTCACCGTGGAGAAGTCCGGCTTCAGGTTTTCTGCTGACTGCATGATCCACCTCGATTCCGGCATGGAGCTACAGGCGACCGGCGAAGCGCAAGAGCCGACCCTTGCCTTCGATACTGCCGCCGACCGCTTCGAAAAGCGGCTGCGGCGCTACAAGCGCCGGCTGCGCTCCCATCCCAACGGCCAGAACAACACGCCCATCGCCTATACGGTCATGGCGCCGGTCGCAGAGGAAGACGAGGAAGTGCCGGAGGACTATGCGCCGGCCGTCGTCGCCGAATCGACGCTGACGCTCAAAACCATGTCGGTCGCCAACGCGGTGATCGAACTCGACGCCAAGGACAGCCCCGTCCTGGTGTTTCGCAATGCCGGCAGTGACGAGGTCAACATCGTCTACCGTCGTTCCGACGGCAATATCGGCTGGATCGATCCTTCATCGGCCAAGACCGCCAACGGATAGCGAGAACAATCCCGAGCGGGCCGCGGGCGTGGGGCCATCCGGCCCGCCGGGAAGTCAAAGGATGCCACAAAAATGGATCTCAGCGACCTGATCGAGGTTTCGGCGATCATGCCGGCCTTGAAAGCCAATTCCAAGAAGCAGCTCCTGCAACTCCTCGCCGAAAAGGCCGCCGGCATCACCGGCATTCCGGAGCGGGAGGTGTTCGACACGATCCTGCAGCGCGAAAGGCTAGGCTCGACCGGCGTCGGAAACGGCATCGCCATACCGCACGGGAAGCTGCCTGGCGTGAAACGCATCACCGGGGTCTTCGCGCGGCTCGACCAGCCGGTCGATTTCGAAGCTCTGGACGACCAGCCGGTCGATCTCGTGTTCCTGCTGCTGGCGCCGGAGGGTGCCGGCGCCGATCACCTCAAGGCGCTGTCGCGCATTGCGCGCGTCCTTCGCGACGGCGATACGGTGGCGAAGATCCGCGGCACGCGCGACGCCGCGGCGATCCATGCGCTCCTGTCGGAAACGCCGGCTTCACACGCGGCCTGAAACGGATCGTGTAGGATAAACCGTTCGGGGGCGGCAGCGATGCCGCCCTTCGTCGTTTGATACCAACTGCCGGCAGTTGGTATCAGTGGATGCTGACCGGGACCAGTTCGTTCTCGAAAGCACCTGCCAGAGCGCGGTCGCGCTCATCGGAGAGCAGGATCGGCTGCCCATTCGCCGCGAACAGCGCCCAGACTTCGAGCCCCGGCGCAATGTTGGTCAGCCCCGGGAAACGCCCGCGCAGGTCGTCGCTGGAAACCTTGCGGAGATAAGCGACCTGACCCTCGCCCAGATGGGCGAGTTGCGCCTCGGTCACCGTCAATCTTGTTTCGCTGCCAGTCATTTCAGCCTCCTTCACGCGGGGCGTCCTAAACCAACCCGCAATAGAGCCAATCGGTTCCGGTCCAGGACCGGATCAGTCTTTCACCGATATGTTTATTTTCCGTACCAGTCTTTCCGGCTCCGGCCGGTCGAGGTCAATCGACAGGAGGCCGTTCTTCAGCTCGGCGGCAAGCACACGCATGCCGTCGGCGAGCACGAAGGTCCGCTGGAACTGCCGCGCGGCAATGCCGCGATGCAGATATTCGCGCTCGGTGTCATCGCTCTGGCGACCACGCACGACCAACTGGTTTTCCTCGGTGACGACCTCAAGATCGTCATCGCAGAAGCCGGCGACCGCCAGCGTGATGCGCAGCCTTTCGCCCTTGCCTTCGCCGGCCCGAAGCCGCTCGATATTGTAGGGCGGATAGGTATCGCCGGTCTTCGCCAGGCGCTCCAGCGTCTTTTCCATGGCGTCGAAGCCCAGAAGAAGCGGGCTCGAAAACGGCGTCATACGCGACATTACAGTCCTCCAGAAGAGCGACAGAAGGGAAAAACCCGGATGGCATTCTTCCCGTTACTGCTGATATGGTCCGCCGCGCCGCGAAGTTCAAGACGGAACCGCGCCACCCCACAGAGAGGACAAGCATGCCGACCAGCCATAAGATCATCATCGATACGGACCCCGGCCAGGACGACGCCGTGGCGATCCTGCTGGCGCTGGCAAGCCCCGAGATCGAGGTTCTCGGCATCACGGCGGTCGCCGGAAACGTGCCGCTGGCGCTGACCGAGAAGAACGCCCGAAAGATCTGCGAACTGGCCGGCAAGCCGCAAACCAGGGTCTTCGCCGGGGCCATCCGGCCTCTGGTGCGCCCACTCGTGACCGCCGAGGAAGTTCACGGCAAGACCGGCCTCAACGGCCCCGAACTGCCTGAACCGACGATGCAGCTCGTGGACGAACATGCCGTCGACTTCATCGTGCGGACGCTGATGGCCGAAGCGCCCGGTACGGTAACGCTCTGCCCGCTCGGCCCGCTCACCAACATCGCGCTGGCGATGATCCGGGAGCCGAGGATCGCGCCGCGCATCAAGCGGATCGTGCTGATGGGCGGCGGCTTCTTCGAGGGCGGCAACGTGACGCCCGCCGCCGAGTTCAACATCTATGTCGACCCGCACGCGGCCGATGTGGTCTTCACGTCGGGGGTGCCGACAGTTGTGATGCCGCTCGACGTCACCCACAAGGCCCTGACGACCGCCAAGCGCATCGCCGCCTTCCGCGCGCTCGGCACCCGCGTCGGCACCGCCACGGCCGAAATGCTGGAGTTCTTCGAGCGCTTCGACGAGGGTAAATACGGCACGGACGGCGGCCCCCTGCACGACCCTTGCGTCATCGCCTATCTGCTGAAGCCGGAACTGTTCAAGGGCCGCGAATGCAACGTCATGGTGGAGACCGCGTCCGAACTGACCATGGGCATGACCGTCGTCGACTGGTGGGGCGTCACCAAGCGGCCGAAGAACGCCCTCGTCATGCGCGACATAGATCACGACGGGTTCTTCGCGCTGCTGGTGGAGCGGCTGGGAAAGCTGTAGTATCACGCGACCTCAATCGCCGGCGCGGCCCCTCCGGGCCGCGTGGCTTTCGCGCTGCTGCATCGGCCCGAAAATCGTCTCGATTTTCGGAAAGCGTGATGCGGCACCTAATAGCGGCAGACCCTTGCGCGTCCATTCGGACACGCAGCACTCTGGTGGCCGATACCTTTGTTCAATACCCTGCCCGGCGCGCATGATAGTCTCTCCCGAAATCAGACTGGGAGCCATCGATGCAGCCGAACCGGTGCGAAGAAGCCAGATATTTCACCGCTCCCGTCGGGGCGGTCGAATGTCTGTCTGCGACCTTCCACAGCTACCACTACGCGCCGCACGCACATGACACGTTCGTCATCGGCGCGCTGGCGCACGGGACCGGCGGGATCTTCATCCGGGGCCGCCAGCACGAGGCCCGTGCCGACGACCTGACACTCTACAATCCGCACGACGTCCATGACGGCAGCCCGCGGCGCGACGGTTTCAGCTATCGCGTCAGCTACCCCTCGGTGTCGCTGATACGCGAAATCGCTTCCGAAGGACTGGGTTTCGACCGCGCCAGCACGCCGAGTTTCGCTGCTCCGATCGTGCACGATCCCGCCGGCGCAGCCCTCTTCCTTGACGCACATCGCCGCTGGGAAGCCGGCTGCAGCGCGCTCGAGGCGGAAGAAGCCCTCGTTCACGCCTATGCCTATTGCCTCTCGCGGCATGCCGGGATCCGCTTTCCGGTCGCCGGCAGCGAAGCCGGACCCGTAGGGAAGGCCGTGGCTCTCCTGTCGGACGGTTTCGCCGAGAGGCGGACGCTCGACGATCTCGCGCGGGCTGCCGGCCTGCCCCGTCAGCGCCTGATCCGGGCCTTCCGGCGGGCAACCGGTTTCACGCCGCACGCCTTTCTCGTGAACCGCCGCGTCGATGCTGCGAAAGATATGCTGCGGCGCGGGGCCGATCCCCTGTCCGTCGCCATGACCACGGGCTTCAGCGACCAGGCGCATCTCAACCGGATCTTCAAGGCGCGTGTCGGCGTGACGCCGGGCGCCTTCCGGGCGGCCTTCGCCGGACGGGACGTCAGGCACTAGGCCGCGGCCGGCCGCAAGATCTTCACCTCTGTATCAAACCAGGCGGCCGCTGCGCCGCAACCATGGAGCATGTCCGATGACCAGGCGCATTGCCGAACCGTTCCGCATCAAGATGATCGAGCCGATCCGGATGACCGACCGGCCCTATCGCGAGGCCGCGCTCGACGCGGCCGGGCTCAATCCTTTCCTGCTCAGGAGCGAGGACGTCACCATCGACCTCCTGACCGACAGCGGCACGGGGGCGATGAGCGACCGGCAGTGGGCCGGGCTGATGCTGGGCGACGAGGCCTATGCCGGAAGCCGCAATTTCCATCGGCTTGCCGAAACGGTGGCCGAACTGTTCGGCTACCCCCACACCATCCCGACGCATCAGGGTCGGGGCGCCGAGCAGATCCTGTTCCCGGAACTGGTGAAGCGACGTGGGTCGCCTCACCCGGTTTTCATCTCCAACTATCATTTCGACACCACGAAGGCGCATGTCGAACTGGCCGGCGCAAAGGCGGTCAACGTGCTGACGCCGGCGGCCCTCGACACGACAAGGCCGCATGACTGGAAGGGCAATTTCGATCTGGAAGCGCTCGTGCAGGCGATCGAATTCCATGGTCCGCGCAATATTGCCGGGATCGTCGCGACCTTGACCTGCAACAGTGCGGGCGGGCAGCCAGTATCCATGGCCAATCTGAGGACCGTGGGGGGCTATGCGCGCGATTTCGGCATACCCGTCATCATCGACGCCACCCGCTTCGCCGAGAACGCCTGGTTCGTCAAACGGCGCGAGGAGGGTTACGCCGAGCGCTCGATCCGCGACATCGTGCGCGAAATGGCATGCTACGGCGACGTGATCACGCTGTCTGCCAAGAAAGACGGGCTGGTCAATATCGGCGGCGTCTGCGCCTTCCGCAGCGACGCCGACTTGTTTCGCGCTGTCCAGGTGCGCTGCGTGCCGATGGAAGGCTTCATCACCTATGGGGGGCTGGCCGGGCGCGACATGGAGGCGCTCGCCATCGGCCTCAACGAAGCGGTCGACACCGACTACCTCTCCTATCGGATCGGCCAGGTCGCCTATCTGGGTGACAGACTGCGCGCCGGCGGCGTTCCCATCCAGTATCCGACCGGCGGCCATGCCGTCTTCGTCGACGCCGCGGCGCTGTTGCCGCATATCCCGGCCGAGCGGTTCCCGGCCCACGCGCTCGCCTGCGAGCTCTACCTGGAAGCCGGTGTCAGGGCTGTCGAGATCGGCTCGCTCATGCTCGGCCGCGACCCGCTCAGCGGGCTGCAGGAGGAATCGCCTCTCGAACTCATGCGGCTCACCATTCCGCGCCGTGTATATACGAACGACCATATGGACTATGTTGCCGACGCGCTGATCGCGGTCGCGGCACGCGCCGATCGGATCAGAGGGGTCGATTTCACTTACGAGCCGCCGGTGCTGCGCCATTTCACCGCCACGTTCCAGTGGGCCGCGGCCGCGCCCGCGAGCATGGAGATGGCCGACGCATGAGCCCGCTGGTGAGACAGTTCCTGGAAACGCATGGTGTCGCCTTTTCCGTCGTCGAACACCGGCCGTTCATCTCTTTCGAGGAAGCCAGGGAGATACTGACCCTCGACCCCGCGCGGATGGTGAAGGGGCTGACCTTCGGTCTGCCGGACGGGCTGGCGATCGTGGCGCTTCGCGCCGGCGACCGTGCCGACTACAAGCGCATCGCCGATGGGCTGCGCATGCGGCGCGCCGACCTGAAGCTCGCCGCGCCGGACGAAGTGCTGGCAAGCCTCGACATGGAGGCGGGCGGCATGGTGCCCCTGCCGATCAACGGCGCGCGCGTGCTCGTCGACCGCCAGGTTCTGGTCCTGGACGAGATCATATGCGGCAGCGGCCGCAACACGGCGACCCTGGTGATCCCGGCCGAGGCTTGGCTGTCGGTTGCAGCAGCCGAGATCGGTGACTTCTCCAGGCAGGCGTGATCCCGCCGGCCTTCCGGCTATCTTGCCCTGGAAAATGCCAGCCAGAGCCCGCCGCCGATGAGGAAGCCGCCGCCGATGCGGGACAGGAGCTTCATGCGGCTGGCGGTGAGGGCTCTGCCCGCACGACCGGCCGCCAGCGCATAGCAGCTGTCGGTGACCGCGGCGAAGACGAGGGTCGCGATGCCCATTGCCGTGATCTGCAGGGCATAGTTGCCGGCCGGATCGATGAATTGCGGGAAGAAGGCGCCAAAGAAGATCAGGGTCTTCGGATTGCTGACGGCAACCAGGAAACCCTGCACGAAGAAGCCGCTGCGCGACCGTGCGGGCGCACCGTCGGGATAGGTGCCTGCCCCCGAGCGGTACATCTGGAAGCCCAGCCAAACCAGATAGGCCGCGCCAATGAGCCGGATCCATTCGAACCAGTGCCCTGCGGCCTCGATCGCCGAGGCGAGGCCGACGCCGACCACGGCGATGCTCGCGGCCAAGCCGAGCTGACCGCCGGCAATGTTGAGCAGCCCGGCGCGCGTGCCGTGACGCATGCTGGAGGCGATGATCAGGGTGACGTTTGGTCCGGGCACCAGCATGATGACCAGGCAGGCGGCCAGATAAGCGGCGAAGAGTTCGAGCGACATGTCTTTCCTCCGTGGGCTCGACGCCGCGAGCCATGGCGAGAACAATGCACGACCTCCGACTTTCGTCCAGAGCCCGGGCACGTCGGGCCTTCGGCTGAGTGCCTGCCGGCGCTCGGCCGTGCGTCGCCACGCCGGGGAGCGTAGCCCGGATCGGCTCAGGCTCCGGCCGGCGAGGATACCGTCCGCTCATAGGCGGCCGCCGCCTGCAGCACCGCGAGGTCGCCGCGCGGACGGCCGATCAGTTGCATGCCCATCGGGCGGCCGAGTCCATCGAAGCCGACCGGCACATTGACCGTCGGCGCGCCCGCCATCGAGGCCGGGGCGGAGACCTCCATCCAGCGATGGTAGCTGTCCATCGTACGGCCGGCGACGTCGCGCGGCCAATGCGTCCCGACGGCGAAGGGGAACACCTGGGCGGTCGGCAGAGCGAGAAGGTCGTAGCGTTGGAGCAGCCTGAGCACGGTCTCGTGCCAGGACGAGCGTACGGTCGAGGCGGCATAGACCTCCGGCGCGGTGAGCCGCGCGGCGCCTTCCGCCTCCCACACCGCCTCGGGCTTCAGCAGTCCGCGCCTGGCCGGATCATCATAGTGGAGCTTGAGGCTGCAGCCGCTGGTGGCATGGCGCAAGGTCTTGAACGCGCTCCACAGCGCTTCGAAATCGAACGGCGGAACCACCGGCTCGGTCGCAAAGCCGTCGAAGCGCGCCAAGGCCGCCTCACAGAGCGCCAGGATGCCGTCCTCGACGGCAAGATGACCGCCGAGATCGCCGAGCCAGGCGATGCGGCCGCCGGGCTGCGCCCCATCGAGACGGTCGAGATAGGAGCCGGGGCCGTCATGCGACAGCGGCGCACGTGGATGGTGGCCCGCCTGCACGCCGAGCAGCAGCGCGACATCACGGACGTTGCGGCCCATCGGTCCTTCGATACCGATCTGCGACAGGAAGATCTCGTTCATGGGCCCTGCCGGCACGAGGCCCTGTGTGGGCCGGAAGCCGTAGACATTGTTGTAGGCAGCCGGGTTGCGCAGCGAGCCGCCGAAATCGCTGCCGTCGGCAACGGGCACCATGTCGAGCGCCAGCGCCACGGCAGCGCCGCCGCTCGAGCCGCCGGCCGTCCAGGCCGGATCGAAAGCGTTGAGCGTCGGCCCGAACACATTGTTATAGGTGTTGGAGCCGAGGCCGAACTCCGGGACATTGGTCTTGCCGATGATGATGGCGCCGGCCGCACGCATGCGCTCGACGAAGAAGTCATCCTCGTCGGGCACGAATTCTGCAAGGATCGGCGAACCGAAGGTCGTCCTGAGGCCTTGGGTGAGCGCAAGGTCCTTGACCGCGATCGGCAGCCCGAACAGCGCGCCGGCGGGCGCGCCCGCAGCCAGTGCCGCATCGGCAGCGTCGGCCTCCCGCAGGATGGGATCACGGTCGCGCAGCGACACGATGGCGTTGACGTGGGGATTGACCGCGTCGATGCGGTCGAGGAAGGCGTTCGCCACCTCGCGGACCGACAGATGCCGCCGCCTGATCCGCTCCGCGAGATCGACCGCCGGGAGACGGCAGATCTCGCCCGCTTGCGGAATATCGTGCTTCGTTGCCGGCCGATCCATTATGCCCTCCTCAACTGGCCTGGGAAGCAAGGGCCGCGTCGACCTCGGAGCGCGACGGGATCGACGGTTGCGCTCCCGGCTTCAGGCAGGCGAGCGAGCCTGCAGTCCCGGCTCGGCGCAGTGCCTCGCGCAAGGAAAGCCCTTCCGACAGGCCGGCCGCGAGATAGCCGCAGAAGGTGTCGCCGGCGCCGACGGTGTCGACCGGCGTGATCTTCATCGCGTCGAGCCGCAAGAATTCGTCCGGCGTCGCCGCCAGAACGCCCTCGCCGCCAAGGGTCACGACAACCGTCCGGCCGGTCGATGACGCAAAGCTGCGCATGCGCTGCTCGCGATCGTCGCCGGCGAGCTTCAGCGCCTCGGCATAAAGATCGAATTCGGTCTCGTTGGCGACCACATAGTCGGCCTTGCCCACGAAGGCGGCCGCCTCGGCCCGGAACGGCGCCGTGTTGAGCAAGGTGACGGCTCCGGCCGAGCGCGCGGCGTCGAGCGCCGCCTCGACGGTGGAGAGCGGGATCTCGTGCTGCAGCAGGATATGGTCGCCCGAGACGATGCCGGCGACAGCTGCGGCGCCGACCTCGGCATTTGCGCCCGGCACCACGGCGATCATGTTCTCGCCGTCGCCCCCGACAAGGATCAAGGCCGTACCCGTCGGATGCGAGGTTTCCCTGACCTGCGATAGATCGACGCCGCCCGCCTTCAACAGCGCCAATGCTTCACCGGCAAAGGCGTCTCGGCCCGTCGCACCGACCATGCGGACCTTGCCGCCGGCTCTCGCCACGGCCAGCGCCTGGTTGGCGCCCTTGCCGCCCGGCGCCGTGCTGAAGCCGTTGCCCGGCACCGTCTCGCCGGGAGCCGGCAACCGGTCCACGGTCGCGATCAGGTCGAGATTGATGGAGCCGATAATGGTGATCAATTAGAGCCTCCCGGTGATTTGCCCGGAAGCTATCGCATCGGCCCGAAAATCGAAATCGATTTTAGGAACGATGCGCGGGGACGAAGGCCCGGCTCCGGCCTGCGTCCCGAGGCGTCAGGCACCGACCTGACCGGCCTCCCAGCCGAGGATCGCCCGCTTGCGGGTGAGCCCCCAATGATAGCCGGTGAGCGCGCCCGACTTGCCCAGCGCGCGATGGCAGGGCACCACGAAGGAGATCGGGTTGGCGCCGACCGCCGCGCCGACCGCGCGGCTGGCCGTAGGAGCGCCGATCTCCGCCGCGATGGAGGAATAGGTGCGCGCCTTGCCCATCGGGATCTTCAACAGCGCTTCCCATACGCGGACCTGGAAGTCCGTGCCGATCATCACGACACGCAGCGGCTGGTCGGAGCGCCACCGCGCCGGGTCGAAGATGCGCGCCGCATAGGGCGCGGTGGCCGACATGTCCTCGACATAGGTCGCATTCGGCCAGCGGCCGCTCATATCGGCGAAGGCCGCGCGTTCCTCGCCCGCGTCGTTGAAGGAGAGGCCTGCGAGCCCTCTCTCGGTGACCATGACGAGCGCCACGCCGAAGGGCGAGATATGAAAGCCGTAGCGTATGGTGAGGCCGGCGCCGCGGGTCTTGTAGTCGCCCGGCGACATCGCCTCATGGGTGACGAAGAGGTCGTGCAGCCGTCCCGGGCCCGACATGCCGACCTCGAAAGAGGCTTCGAGCAAGGGCATGCCCGCATCGAGCAGCCGGCGCGCGTGGTCGAGCGTGACAGCCTGGAGAAAGCCCTTCGGCGAGAGGCCGGCCCAGCGGGTGAAGAGCTTCTGCAGCCCAGTCGGGGTCTCTCCCACCTCGGCGGCCAAGGTCTCCAGCGAGGGCTGATCCCGAAAATCGAGGCTGATCTTCTCGATGACGCGGCGCACGGTCTCGTAGTCGCCGCCGGCCGGCGTGATATCGTTCTTGAGGATTGCTGTCTGTGCGTTCATGGCAAATCTCCTAGAGCAATTCCGCTTTCTCCGGGTCGCGGAATTGCTCTAACTCTTTGTTTTTACGCAATTCCGGACGCAAAACCGCTATGCACTTTTGCTGGAATTGCTTTGGAACGCGAATATCGTCCTTCGTCGGGCCGCTCTCCACCCGTTTCCTGCAACCCAGAATTATTTTTTCGCGACGCTACCCACGCTTCGCCTTGGCCAGCGCGACGGAGAAGGCGGTGGCGAAACTCTCGCGATCGTCGGGGTTGAGGAAACTGCCGATCGGCACGTTCCTGCCCTGACCTTCCACCGCCATGCCGGTGATACCGATCTCCTGATGGCGGGAGACGGAGAATCGCGCCCAGAAGGGATTGAACTGGAAAGCTTCGGTGCGCCCGGAGGGAGCGATCTTGCGGATGTCGAGGCTGGTACGCGACACCGACACCTCCTCGCGAGCGCGGCCGGAACGATAGTTGAGGCGGAAGGCGACATAGACCAGGAGCACGTCGAAGCCGAAGAAGCCGAACACGGGCCATGCGCCGTGCGCGAGGAAGATTGCCCCGGTCACCATCCAGCCGAAGAGCAGCGCACCCATCAGGATCATGAAACCGGTGCGCCCGAGCGACCGGTGCGGCGTCAGAAGCGCCCGGAAAAACGGTTCGTCGGCGGCGAATGAGGCGTTTGTCTCGCTCATGGCACCGACTATAGAGGGATCATGCAAAAGCCCAAGACCCCAAAGCGATCCAGCGACGCTGCGTCACGCCCGAAAGGTGCCAACGGCAAACGGCGTCCGGCCCGGCCGCGCTCGCTCTACACATCAGATGAAGTGCGCGAAATCTTCCGGCGCTTCGCCATCCAGCGGCCTGAGCCGAAGGGCGAACTGGAACATGTCAACGCCTTCACCTTGCTGGTCGCCGTGGTGTTGTCGGCCCAGGCCACCGACGCGGGCGTGAACAAGGCGACGCGGCCGCTCTTCGCGATCGCCGACACGCCGCAGAAGATGCTCGCGCTCGGCGAGGAGAAAGTCGGCCAATATATCCGGACCATCGGGCTCTGGCGCAACAAGGCCAAGAACGTGATCGCGCTGTCGGAAGCCCTGATCCGGGACCATGGCGGCGAGGTTCCCGCCGACCGCGACCAGCTCACCAGGCTGCCCGGCGTCGGGCGCAAGACCGCCAATGTCGTGCTCAACATGGCTTTCGGCGAGAAGACCATGGCCGTCGACACGCATATCTTCCGCATCGGCAATCGCATCGGGCTCGCCCCGGGTAGAACGCCGGAGGAGGTCGAGCAGGAGCTGATCAGGATCATCCCCGACGACTATATGCGCCATGCGCATCATTGGCTGATCCTGCATGGGCGTTACGTTTGCAAGGCGCGCAACCCCGACTGCGAGCTCTGCGTGATCGCCGATCTCTGCAAATGGCCTGACAAGACGAGTTCGGTCGCCGCGCCGCTGGTACCGCTCCCGCCGGTCGAAGTGATGGCCGAAGCGGTACACCAGGCCGGTCAGTAACCGACGCCGCGGGCCATGGTCGCGGCGAAGACCAGGATCAAGGCGAAGCACACAACCTGACCTTTGAGATAGCCGCGCAGACCGGCGATCTCGGATTCCGGCACGACATAGCCTGAAGTCGCCGCAGCCTGGCTACGCCAGCGCAGGATGCGCATCGTCGGCGGGACAGTAAGCAGGCCGACCGCCGCGAAGGCCGCCATCTTGGCCCAGAAGGCCCGGTAGTAGACGTAATATTCCCACCCCTTGAGACCGAAGAGCACACGGCCGATTCCGATCAGGATGATCAGGACCGCGAGACCGCCATAGGCACGGTCGACATTGGCGAGCAAAGCGAGGTCGCCCTTTGCCAGACCTGGGCGGATGAGCACGAATTCCACCGCGAGGACGGCGGCGAGCAGGAAGACGGCGAAATGGTGCGCAATCGCCAGAACGAGGTCGGTTTCCATGGCTGGGTCCTGAGCTGATGGGATCGGCGGGAATCGCGATTCATATCCTTACACGGTCGCCGGCCGGCAGCCGACAGCCGTCTGTCGGGAGCGAAGGACCCTCGGTTGACGGATATCAGCCGATTGGCGATGTTCTCCGCATGGCCCTGAAACGCGACCGCAATCCGATGCCCGACTTCGTCCGCGGCGCCCTTTTGGAGGACGCGTTGATGGAAGCTTGCGAAGCGAGGCCGGACTACCAGAAGAACGACTACCTCTGGTGGATCGCCAGCCCCAAGCGGGAAGCGACCCGCCGGAAGCGCCTCGCCCAGATGATCGACGAGCTGAAGCGCGGCGACGTCTACATGAACATGGCCTGGCGCGCCGGCCGCTGATCAAGCCCGGCCTGGCCGCAGCGCGGTTTCCTCGGCCGATACCATCTTGTGCAGATGCACCATCATGGCAGCGGCGAAGAGCGGCGTCAGCAGGTTGACGAGCGGGATTGCGAGGAAAACAGAGATCAGCAGCCCAGCCAGGAAGACCGTGCCCGCATGCTTGCGCCTGAGCGCCTTGGCCTCGGCCTCGGGCCGGAACCGCATGGCGGCGAATTCGAAGAACTCGCGACCGAGCAGATAACCGTTGACGAGGAAGAAGGCCGCTATGTTGATGCCCGGCATCAGCAGGAGCAGCAACGCCACGATGTTGCCGAGAATGACGACGCCGAAGAATTTGAGCGACAGCAAGATCGACCGCAGCAAGGGCACCGGCTTGCCGGGCATGTCGTTCGGATAATCGGTTCGCTCGACCACCTCGGCCACGTCGTCAAGGAACAATCCGGCGACGATCGCGGTGACCGGCGCCACGAGCAAAGCGAGCCCGAGCGCCAGGCCAATGCCGGCCAGGATCGCCGCGATGAAGGTCAGCCAGCCGGCCCAGGACGGAAAGCCCGGCAGGAGCTGGTCGATCCATGGCAAAGCCAGCCAGTCGAAGACCTCCTTCAGCCCGAACCAGAGACCGACCAGCGCAAGCAGCGTCAGGCCGAGCGACTTGAAGAAAACGCCGCGGAACTCCGGCGTGAACAGGCGCAGAAGAGCGGCGCGCGCGGCCTCGAAGATCATATCCACATCCCGCTTTCGTCAGCCGCCAGATAGGGGCCGCGTCATCATGCTGCAAGAAGGGTGGAAGTTCTGCACTTGCAAAATGCAGGAAGCCTGATAGCCCGCGTTTTCCACACCGCATGCGGCCCGCCGGCCGGGTGCGGAAGATGCAGGGCTGGACCCGCGCGTGGCCGGCATGGCAGATAGCTTTGCCGCCTAGAGCGTTTCCACCTTTCTCCGAGTGGCGGAAATGCTCTATCTTATTGTTTTTACGCAATTCCGAATGCGAAACCGCTGCGCATTTTGCTGGAATTGCTCTAGGTTCCTGGAGAGGTCGATGGCCGATTACGACGTCCTTTGCATCGGCAATGCCATTGTCGACATCATTGCCCAATGCGAGGAATCGTTCCTCACCGAGAACGGCATCATCAAGGGTGCGATGAACCTGATCGACGCCGATCGCGCCCAGTTGCTCTACAGCCGCATGGGCCCGGCGATCGAGGCGTCGGGCGGCAGCGCCGGCAATACGGCAGCCGGCGTCGCGAGCTTCGGCGGGCGCGCGGCCTATTTCGGCAAGGTCTCGCAGGATCCGCTCGGCGAGATCTTCACCCACGACATCCGTGCCCAGGGCGTCGCCTTCGATACCATGCCGCTATCAGGCAACCCGCCGACCGCGCGCTCGATGATCTTCGTCACGCCCGACGGCGAGCGTTCGATGAACACCTATCTCGGCGCCTGCGTGGAGCTCGGACCGGAGGATGTCGAGGCCGACAAGGCGAAGGGGGCCAAGGTCACCTATTTCGAAGGCTATCTCTGGGATCCGCCGCGGGCCAAGGAAGCGATCCGGCTGACGGCGCGGCACGCCCACGCCGCCGGCCGCGAAGTGTCGATGACGCTGTCCGACAGTTTCTGCGTCGATCGTTACCGCGACGAGTTCCTGGATCTGATGCGCTCGGGCACGGTCGACATCGTCTTCGCCAACAGCCACGAGATCAAGTCGCTCTACCAGACCTCTTCCTTCGAAGAGGCGCTGGCCGCAATCCGCAGGGACTGCAAGATCGCCGCCGTCACGCGCTCGGAAAAGGGCTCGATCATCGTGCGCGGCGACGAGACCGTGCCGATCCAGGCGACGACGATTCGCGAACTCGTCGACACCACGGGGGCAGGCGACCTCTATGCCGCCGGTTTCCTCCATGGCTACACGACGGGCCGCAGCCTGAAGGAGTGCGGCGACCTGGGCTCGCTCGCCGCCGGCCTGGTGATCCAGCATATCGGCCCGCGCCCGCACAAGAATCTCAAGGTGGAAGCCCAGCAGACCGGTTTGCTCTAACTTATGTCCTCCGGCCTTCGGCCGGGACGGCCTTTGTAGGGCGGAAAAGTCCAGCCGAAGTGCAGCGCGCCGCCGCGCACGGCAAAGGCGGCGGCAAAGGCGATCGCCGCGGCGGGAATGGCGGGAACGCCCGCAAAATGAGCCAGCACCGTGTAGGCGGCAGCGCCCGTCATGGCCGCGGTGACATAGATCTCCGGCCGCAGCAGCACGGAGGGCTCGCCGGCAAGCAAGTCGCGCATGATGCCGCCGAAGGTGGCCGTCAGCATGCCCATGACGATGGCGACGACGGAGGAACCGGTCGCAGCCAGCCCTTTATGGGCGCCCAGCACGGCAAAGGCGGAAAGCCCGAGCGCATCGAGCCACAACAGCAGCTTGTAGCGGGACTCCACGAGATGTGCCGTGAAGAAGACCAGGATCCCTACGGCGGCACAGACCAGCAGATAGCCGGAATTCCTGACCCAGAACACCGGCACGTCGAGCATGACGTCGCGCAGCGTGCCGCCGCCGATGCCGGTGACGCCCGCCAGAAAAAGAAAGCCGATGATGTCGAGTTGCTTGCGCGAGGCGGCCAGCGCGCCGGTTGCGGCGAATACCGCCACGCCGGCATAGTCGAAAAAAAGCGTCAGGTTCATGCCGGCGCCGCCTCCCCTCCCTACTGTTAGCCGAAGGGCGGAAGTGGAGATAGGGGGCCGCGTGAACTGCCGACGATCGCCACGCAGGAGCCGCCGATCAGTCGGGAAAACTCTCCCGGCGCCGCAGATAAGGTCTGAAGCCTGCCCTCTCGTAGGTGGCGACGGCGCGCGGATGATCGTTGGTATCGGTGTGCAACCAGACCCGCTGCGGCGACAAGGCCCAGCAGGCGCGAAGTGCACCGTCCAGCAAGTAGCGGCCGAGCCCCCTGCCCTGCGCCTCTGGCACCAGGCCGAAATGCACGAGTTCGACAGTGTCGCCGCCGAAGTCAGCGAATTCGCAAAGCCCGACAGGACGCCCCTCGGCCCGCAGCACATAGACGGGGTTCGAGGGCTCGGCGAGCAGACCGTCGAGCGTCGCCGCATCCATGCGCAGCCTCTGGTCCCACTGAACCGCTTCGCCAACAGCCCTGTAGATATCGAGATAGGCAGGGCGCGACAGGCGCTCGCGGGCCACGCCGACACCCGCGCCGGGCGCCTCGACTGGCGGCAGCGGCGGCGGAGAGATCATCTCCATGTAAGTGACCAGAAGATCGACCATAGAAAGCGAGCAGCGAGTAGATAGAGAATGCGAATTCCTCGCGGTCAATCTTCCCCGAGTTCTTCCCTATTCGCTACTCCCTATTCGCTATTGGCTCCCTCACGCATCCTTCTCGGCCTGCTCGTTGACCGGGCCGGGCTCGGCCGGCGCGTCGGCCGAGGCATGTTTCGGGCCGCCCTTGGCGACGCCGACCATCGCGGGCCTGAGCACGCGCTCGCCGATCGAATAGCCCGGCTGCACCACCTGCACGACCGTATTGGCCGGAACGTCGGGATTGGGAACCTCGAACATCGCCTGGTGGAAGTTGGGGTCGAACTTCTCGCCTTCCGGCGACAGCTTCTTGACGCCATGGCGTTCGAGCGCCGCAAGCATCGCGCGCTCGGTGATCTCGACGCCCTCGATCAGGGTCTTGAAGCCGGCATCCCCAGCGGCCCTGGCCTCAGCCGGGATCGCGTCGATGGCACGCCGCAGATTGTCCGAGACCGACAGCATGTCGCGGGCGAAATTGGCCATGGCATAGGAGCGCGCGTCATGGAGTTCACGCGCGGTGCGCCGGCGCAGATTCTCCATATCGGCCGCGGCACGCAGCGCGCGGTCCTTCAACTCCTCGTTCTCCTTCATCAGCTTGACGACGACCTCATAGTCGCCGCCGGTCTCAGCGCCCGCAGCTTCGTTGCCGTTCGCGGCCTCGTTCAGCGCGGTCTCATCGGGCGCGCGTTCGTCTTTTGCCTGGTCGCTCATCGCCGTCTCTCGAATAGTTCCTGAAGTCGCGCCCGATATCGATGTTCGGGTCGCAAAAATCAAGGGGCGGAGGGGACTCCACTCCTAGCCGAACCCACCCGAAGCGAAAGCTGCCAAGAGGGCTTGCGTGGCTTCGCCCACGCTTCACCTGCCTAAGCTCTTCTCTTGCCGCAGGCTTTTAGAAACCGCGGACACTTTGCCGAAACCTGCTCAGCCGGAAATGCCGACGCCGCCGACCGGTTCCGTCTCCACATGGGAATCGAACCCGGCGATCATCGGCCGCGCCTGGGCGATGGCCGCCTGCACGGCAGGCAGGGACAGCGAGGCCTTATGGCTCGCCGCATCATCCCAGACCTCCGTGATCCAGATCGCATCGGCATCGGCGGGATCCTTCGCCACGACGTAACTCAGGCATCCCGGCATCGCCTCGGTGCCCTCGAGCAGGATTGCGATCAGCGCATCACGTTCGCCGGGCCGGGCTCGCATCTTGCCGATAAGACCGAACATATTCTCCCCCGTGGTTCAGCGCATCATTCGGCTGATCAGTTGCGCCGTGTAGTCCACCATCGGCACGATGCGCGCATAATTGAGCCTGGTGGGGCCGATGACGCCCAGCGCGCCGATGACGCGCGCATCCTTGTCGCGATAGGGCGCCACCACCAGCGACGAACCCGACAGCGAGAAGAGCTTGTTCTCCGACCCGATGAAGATGCGAACGCCCGATCCCTGTTCGGCAAGGTCGAGCAGTTGCATGAGCCCGTCCTGAGTCTCCAGATCCTCGAACAGATGCTTCAACAGTTCGATATCGGCCTGGGCCGTGACGTTTTCGAGCAGATTGGCGCGGCCGCGCACGATGAGCCGGGCCGGCAACCCGCTTTCGGCGCCGGCCCAGACGGCGAGCCCGCGCTCGACCAGATCCTGCGAAAGCGTATCGAGCGCCGCCTTGGTCTCGTCCTTGAGCCGTGCGATGTCGCCACGCGCCTCGGCCAGCGTGCGGCCGCGTATATGGGCATTGAGGAAATTCGAGGCCTCGTGGAGTTGCGAGGCGGTGACGCCGGCCGGCAGGTCGAGCACGCGGTTCTCCACGTCGCCGGCCTGCGAGACCAGAACGGCGAGCGCCCGCGTGGGCTCGAGCTGGATGAATTCGATATGCTTCAGCGCCACCTCGTTCTTGGCGGCCACGACCAGACCCGCGCCACGCGACATGCCCGATAGCATCAGCGTGGCCTCGGTCAGCACATGCTCCAGCGTCGCGCCGCTGCCCGATGCCTTGACCTGGGCCTCGATCACCCGGCGCTCCTCGTCGGAGAGGTCGCCCAGTTCCATGAAGGCGTCGATGAAAAAGCGTAGGCCGCGCTGCGTCGGCAGCCGCCCAGCCGAAATATGCGGCGCATAGATGAGGCCGAGATGCTCCAGGTCGCTCATTACGTTGCGCACGGTGGCCGGTGACAGCGACTGCGGCAGCATGCGCGACAGGTTGCGCGATCCCAGCGGCTCGCCGTCCTTGAGGTAGCTGTCGACGATCTGGCGGAAGATGTCGCGCGAACGCGCATCGAGTGATTGCAGTGTCTGATCCACGACCGGTTTCGTCATCGACGAGGAAAGCTCCTGATGACCGATGATATAGACAGGCCGGCAGGGAACTCAACGGCCCGCGGCAAAGCGGTGGAAAGCCCGTTTTCCTTTGCGCTCGACCAGGCATGGGGCTAAAAGCGCGCACGATTCCGGTTTTCCAGGTGAAGAAAGACCCCTTGATGCGCCCCTCAAAACGCCAGTTCGACGAAATGCGCGCGATCTCCTTCGAACGCGGAGTGTCGAAGCACGCGGAAGGGTCGTGCCTGGTCAAGTTCGGCGACACCCATGTGCTGTGCACGGCCAGCCTCGAAGAGAAGGTGCCGGGCTGGATGCGCAATTCCGGCAAGGGCTGGGTGACAGCCGAATACGGCATGCTGCCGCGCGCCACCGGCGAGCGCATGCGCCGCGAAGCCTCGACCGGCAAGCAGGGCGGCCGGACGCTGGAGATCCAGCGGCTGATCGGCCGTTCCCTGCGTGCCGTCGTCGACATGCAGGCGCTCGGCGAGCAGCAGATCACCATAGACTGCGACGTGATCCAGGCCGACGGGGGCACCCGCACGGCGGCGATAACAGGCGGCTGGGTGGCGCTCCACGACTGCCTGCGCTGGATGGAGGCGCGCAGCATTGTGAACGTCTCCAAGGTACTGAAAGACCATGTGGCGGCGATCTCCTGCGGCATCCATGACGGCCAGGCTGTCATCGACCTCGACTATATCGAGGATTCCTCGGCTGGAACCGACGCCAATTTCGTCATGACCGGCAAGGGCGGCATCGTCGAGATCCAGGGCACCGCCGAGGGCGAGCCCTTCAGCGAGGAACAGTTCGCCGCGCTGATGGCGCTGGCCCGCAAGGGCATCACTCGGCTGGTGAGCCTGCAGCAGATGGCCGTGGCGTAGCGCCGGAGCCGAGATGACCCCGTCCGCCATCCTCGAATCAGCACTCTACGTGACCGATCTCGACGCGGCGGAGCGTTTCTACGGCGAAACACTGGGGCTGGCGCCGGTCGGCAAGGTCGCGGGGCGGCATGTCTTCTTTCGTTGCGGCCAGGGCGTCCTGCTGCTCTTCAACGCCGCGGCCACCCGTGTCCCTCCACCATCGGACGCAAGGCTGCCCGTGCCGCCGCATGGCACGGCCGGCCAGGGCCATCTCTGCTTTTCGGCGACAGCCGAGGAGATCGATCGCTGGAAGGCCCGTCTTCAGGCCGAGGGCATCGTCATCGAGGCCGATTTCCAATGGCCCCAAGGCGGGCGCTCTATCTATTTCCGTGACCCGTCAGGCAATTCGATCGAGTTTGCCGAGCCGCGTATCTGGGGTTTGTGATGCATCATCTGAACGACAAGAAGATCGTCGTGGCCAGCCACAATGAAGGCAAGCTGCGGGAATTTTCCGAGTTGATGGGGCCGTTCGGCTTCGAGGCGAAGTCGGCCAGGGAATACGGCCTGCCCGAGCCCGACGAGACCGGTACGACTTTCGAGCAGAACGCCTATATCAAAGCGCTCGCCGCTGCCCAGGCGACAGGCCTGCCCGCCCTTTCGGACGATTCCGGCCTCGTCGTCGATGCGCTGAACGGCCAGCCCGGCGTCTACACCGCGAACTGGGCGGAGAAGCCCGACGGCACACGCGACTTCGCCATGGCAATGCAGAAGACCGAGGACGCGCTCCGGGCGGCGGGCGCGGTCCAGCCCGCCGATCGCACCGGACGCTTTGTCGCCGTCATCTGCCTGGCTTGGCCGGACGGCCATGCCGAATATTTCCGCGGCGAGGCGGAAGGCAAGCTGGTGTGGCCGCCGCGCGGCCAACTCGGCTTCGGCTACGATCCGGTGTTCCTGCCGGATGGGCACCTGCGCACCTTCGGCGAGATGCCGGCAAGCGAAAAACACGGCTGGGCGCCTGGCCAGCCCGAGGCGCTTTCCCACCGCGCGCGTGCCTTCCAGAAGTTCGCCCGCGCTCGCCTCGGCTCGCCATGATCGAACGCGACGCCAGGGCGCCCGGCTTCGGCGTCTACGTCCACTGGCCGTTCTGCGCGGCCAAGTGCCCCTATTGCGACTTCAACTCGCATGTGCGGCACCAGCCGGTCGACCAGCAACGCTTCGCCCGCGCCTTCGCCGCCGAACTCGCTACGATGCGCGCCCGCACAGGGCAGCAATGCGTGACCAGCATCTTCCTCGGCGGCGGCACGCCGTCATTGATGAAACCCGAAACAGTGGCGGCGGTGCTCGATGCGGTCGCGGCCAACTGGACGATCACCGACGGTGCCGAGATCACGCTCGAGGCCAACCCGTCCTCGGTCGAGGCGGACCGCTTTCGCGGCTACCGCGCGGCCGGCGTGAACCGCGTCTCGCTCGGCGTGCAGGCCCTCGACGACCGCGACCTGAAGTTCCTCGGCCGGCTGCATAATGTCGCCGAAGCGCTGCACGCAATCGGCCTCGCCCGCGAGATCTTTCCGCGCCTTTCCTTCGACCTCATCTATGCGCGTCCGGGCCAGACGCCGGAGGCGTGGCAAGCCGAGCTCGAACAGGCCATCGGCCACGCCGCCGACCATCTCTCGCTCTACCAGCTGACCATAGAGGAAGGCACGCCCTTCCATGCGCTGCATGCGGCGCGCAAATTCTCCATCCCCGACGGCGAGCACGCGGCCGAACTCTATGCCGTGACGCAGGAGGTGACGGCCGAGCACGGCCTGCCAGCCTATGAGATCTCCAACCATGCCCGGCCAGGTGCGGAAAGCCGGCACAACCTGACCTATTGGCGCTACGGCGAATATGTCGGCGTAGGCCCCGGCGCGCATGGCCGCTTCGTCGAGAACGGCCGCCGGGTGGTGACCATCGCCGAACGCATGCCGGAAACCTGGCTGAACCTGGTCGAGGCCAAGGGCCACGGCGTGACGGGAGGCGAGGTGCTGTCGCGCTCCGAGGAGGCGGACGAGTTCCTGCTGATGGGCCTGCGGCTGGCCGAAGGCATCGACCTTGCCCGCTACGAAGCCTTGTCGGGTAGGGCACTTGCCACGGCCCGGCTGTCGATCCTGCAGGAGGAGGGGCTGGTCGCGGCGATCGGCAATTCACGCCTGCGCGCAACCGCTGCCGGCATGATCGTGCTCGACGCAGTGGTCGCCGACCTCGCGCGGTGATGGTGGCCAGAAGACCCTATTGTCGGGCTATTGAATATCGGCCCTGCGAAGCCATATAGTCATGTTGGTCACGTTGGCTATGGAGGCTCGAGATGACTACGCCTGAGACAGGCCCGGCCGAAGCTGCAACGTGGACTCTGGCGCGGGCAAAGGCAAAGCTCTCCGAGGTCGTTGACCGCGCCCAGGCTGAGCCCCAGTTGATCACACGCAACGGCAAGCCGAGTGCGGTGATCGTCTCAGCCGAAGAATGGGCGCGCAAGACAACGCGCAAGGGAAGCCTTGCCGACTTCCTGCTCAATTCACCATTGCGTGGCACCGATATTGAGATAGATCGGCATCACGACGCACCGCGTGACATAGCTCTGTGAGCTACCTGCTGGATACCAACGTCCTGTCTGAAGTCCGACGTCCGGCGCCAAGCCCAAAGGTTCTCGCCTGGCTCGATGAAGTCGATGAGGACAGGTCGTTCATAAGCGTCATTTCACTCGCTGAGCTTCGTCGTGGCGTTCTCCTGATGGACGATGGGCGACGAAGGGAGGCGCTCGCTGCCTGGCTGGTGCATGATCTCCCCGACCGTTTCGCCGGCCGGATCCTACCAATCGACCCTGAGACCGCCGAGCGATGGGGAGATCTCATGGCCGAAAGCCAGAAGATCGGAAGGGCGCTTTCAACGATGGACGGGTTCCTGGCCGCGACCGCACTGGGCAGGCAACTCACTCTGGTGACGCGAAACACCAAGGACTTCGCGTCCTTTGGGGTTCCTCTTCTCAACCCATGGGAGCTGTAGCCGCTGCCTGGGTCGGAACTTGCCAAGCAAGCTTGCAGAGCTGACGAGTGCTTTGCAACATGCCCCCGGCCATGTCAAAGAATGGCCGATAAGAACCCACGAGAGGCCACGGGTGCAGCAGACCGAAGCCAAGCGCTCCTATGTGATCGCCCAGACCGAGATCGCCGCGCGGCCGCTCGAGCCGGCGCTCTATCTCGTGGCCACGCCGATCGGCAACCTCGCCGACATCACGCTGCGCGCACTGGAGACGCTCGCGGGCGCGGATGTCGTGGCCTGCGAGGACACGCGCGTCACCCGGGTGCTTCTCGATCGTTACGGCATCAGGCAGAAGCCGGTGGCCTATCACGAGCACAATGCGGCCGAGGCCGGGCCGCGATTGATCGAGGCGCTTAATGGCGGCAGGAGCGTCGCGCTCGTCTCCGACGCCGGCACGCCGCTGGTCTCGGACCCTGGTTTCCGCCTCGTCGGCCAGGCGCTCGAAGCCGGGATCCGCGTCGTCCCGGTGCCGGGCGCGTCGGCCGTGCTCGCAGCGCTCACCGCTTCGGGCCTGCCTTCCGACGCCTTCCTCTTCGCCGGCTTCCTGCCGGTCAAGGACGGACAGCGGCGCTCGCGGCTCGACGAGTTGAAGCCGGTGCCGGCAACCCTGATCTTCTTCGAATCACCGCGACGGCTGGCCGACGCGCTGGCCGCCATGGCCGGCGTGCTGGGCGAAGCCAGGCAGGCGGCGATCGGCCGCGAGCTGACGAAGACTTTCGAAGAGATGCGCACCGGCACGCTCGGCGTGCTCGCTGCGCACTACGCCGAGGCCGAAACGCCGAAAGGCGAGATCGTCATCTGCGTCGGCCCGCCGACAGCCGCGGCCGAAACCGCACCCGAAGCGGTCGACCGGTTGCTCCTCTCCCTTGCTGAAGAGATGCCGGCGTCCAAGGCGGCGGCCGAAGCCGCCCGCATGACCGGCGGCAGGAAACCCGAGCTCTACCGGCGCCTGCTGGAACTCAAGAATGCCGGCTGACCGCCTCAGGGCCTATCGCCGCGGCCATCGCAGCGAATGGATGGCGGCGCTGGCGCTTCTCGTCAAAGGCTATCGCATCGTGGCGCGGCGCTTCCGCACGAAACTCGGCGAGATCGATCTCGTCGCGCGTCGCGGCGACCTCGTGGTCATCGTCGAGGTCAAGGCGCGGCCGACGCTCGCCGAGGCCATGGACGCGATCGGCTGGGCTTCGCAGTGTCGCATCGAGGCTGCGGCCGACCTGTGGCTCGCCCGGCAGCCCGACCATAGCAGGCTGTCGATACGTTTCGACATGGTCGCGGTGCTGCCACGCCGCTGGCCGGTGCATGTCGAGAATATTTTCCAGGGCCGGAACTGAGGCGGCAACAGTCGAGCTTGCCGCGCTGCCGTTTCGGGCTACTCTTCCTTCGAAACCAAACCCGGGAGAGAGCCAGATGTGCCATCACTGCGTCATCGAGAAGGTGAAATCCGACATGCTGAACCGCCGCAGCTTCTTTGCCGGCGGGCTCGCCGCGGCTGGAGCGGCGGCGATCGCGGCGACGGCCGCGCCGACGCCGCTTCTGGCGCAATCCGCTCCGGCCAGGGCTGAGGACCTGACGCATGAGCTGTTGGACAAATTCCCTACCTATTTTGGCGGCCAGCAGCTCTTTATCGAACAGAAATTCAACTTCAAGGAACACACTTTCAATCTCAACGAATGGCGCATCAACGAGCATACGGGCACGCATATCGACGCGCCGCTGCATTTTTCCGCCGACGGAAAATCGGTGGCCGAACTGCCGGTGGAGGATCTGATCGCACCGCTCGTGGTCGTCGACATCCGCGCCAAGGCGGCGGAGAACCCGGATGCGCAGGTTACCCCCGACGACCTCGAGGCCTGGATATCTGCCAATGGCGAACTGCCTGATGGCGCCGTGGTGGCCATGCTGTCGGGCTGGGGCGCGAATGTCGCCAACGACAAGTTCCGCAATGTCGGCGACGACGGCAAGACGATGCACTTCCCGGGGTTCCATGCAGAGGCAGTGCAGCAGTTGCTCGAAACGTCGACCAAGGCCATCGCCGTCGACACGCTGTCGCTCGACCACGGCCCCTCGCCCGATTTCATCGTGCACAATACCTGGCTGCCGGCCGGCCGCTACGGCATCGAGGGTGTCGCCAATCTCGACCGGCTTCCGGCCAAGGGCGCGACCATCATCGTCGGCGCACCGAAAGTGAGGGGCGGCACCGGCGGCCCGGCACGGGTGTTCGCGCTGGTCTGAGGCTGGACCGCCGCCAGCGCCCCGCGAAGGAGGCTCGGGGAACACCGCTGCTACGCGCGCGAGTGCGCTTGGTGCCGGCGATCTATCGCCTGGTCACCGCCATCGGCAGGCCGCCTTCCGGCTGCGTGGTGAGCTTCTGAACGGGCCAAGGCCTGGTTTCGCCGACGGTATCGAAACGGTAGAGCTTGAGCAGGACCGCGAGCGCAATCACCGCCTCCTGCATGGCGAAGCTCGCGCCGATACAGACGCGCGGGCCCGCACCGAAGGGAAGATACTGGAACCGGTCGATCTTCTCGCGGTTGCCGGGATGGAAACGCTCCGGCAGGAAGGCCTCGGGATTGTCCCAGTTCTTCCGATGGCGATGCACCGTCCAGGGCATCACAAGCACCTGGGCGCCCCTGGGCAGCACCAGGTCCCTGTAATGGTCCGTCTCCACCGGCTCGCGATTGATCGACGGCGCCGGCGGATAGAGCCGCAGCGCCTCCTCGAAGGCGGCCCGCGTCAGCGGCATCGCCTCCAGCCACTTGACCGGGTCAGGCTCGCGCGCCGTGACCGCGTCGATCTCTGCCTCGATCCGCTTGCGCTCCCAGGGCGCCTCCGCCAGGCAGTAGATCGTCCAGCCGAGTGCGCGCGCCGTGGTCTCGTGGCCGGCGCCGATGAAGGTGATGATGTTGTCCTAGATCTCCGCGCGGTTCAGCCCCTCGGGGCCTTCGGCACGCAGCAGAAGCGTCAGGAAATCCTCGGCCACGCCGTCCGGATCGCGCCGCATGCGTTCTTCCCGCATGGCGACCGTGTCGGACACGATCTTGCGGAAATAGGCCATGGTCTTGCGCCCGCGCAGCCTTGTGACGCGCGGCAACCAGTCGGGCGCGCGCAGCAGGTCCAGCGGATCGACGCGCCCCATCGTCTCGAACAGCCGGTCGATCTGGTGGGAGAAGCTGCCGGGCTCGCCGGCGATCTCGCCCGAGAACAGCGTCTCGGCCAGGATCTCGTAGGTGAGCATGGTCATGTCGCGGGCGACGTCGGTCGTGCCGACGAGATCGTCGTAGCGTGTGGCGAATGCTTCCGAGCACCGCAACATCGAGCCCGCGAAACCGTGGATATGGCGCGGCGTGAAAACCGGCGCCATGGCCTTGCGCGAGCGCTTCCAGACCTCACCCTCGGCGGTCAGCAGCCCGTCGCGCAGGATCGGGCGCAGGATCTTCTGGCGCACGGTCGCCATCTTGTAGTTCCTGGCATTGTCCACCAGCACGTGGCGGATGAGGCCAGGATCGTTGGCGATGACAAGCGGCCCGCCGATGCCCGAGACGGAAATCCACGGCTCGTTGTAGGAGGGCTCGCCCCACAATTCGAGCGGGTTGCGGTAGACGATGCGGATCATCTGCAGCGTCGACGGCGGGCTGGTGCGCGGTTTTGGCGCAGGCGGCACGAAAGGGGCGGGCACGGTATCCATGGCTCAACATCAATGTAGGAGCCGCCGCAGCGCGCGTCCATGCCGCGATAAGGCAGCCGGCCGTGCATCGACCGAACGCGCCTGGGGACGAACATCCGGGCAGCCGCAATCGATTGGGGATCAATAGTTACCCGAAGTTCAGTCGGTCACCTCGAAGTGCCTTCTTGCTTCGCATGTGAAGCATCGCCTATGTGCTGGTCACCATTGGATACTCTCGACCAAAAGGAAACCGACTTGGCACATCAGCTCAACATCGTCGTCGCCAGCACGCGACCCGGACGCGTCGGCCCGGTCTTCGCCCGCTGGATGGACAGGTTCGCCAGGGAACATGGCAAGTTCGACCCGGTGCTGGTGGACCTCGCCGAATTCAACCTGCCGATCTTCGACGAGCCGAAGCATCCACGCCTGGGCGAGTATGATAACGAACACACCAAGGCCTGGTCGCGCTCGGTGAATGCGGCCGACGCCTTCGTCTTCGTTACGCCCGAATACAATTATTTCGCGCCGCCGGCGCTGGTGAACGCGATCAGCTACCTGACGCGCGAATGGCAGTACAAGCCCGCGAGCTTCCTGAGCTATGGCGGCATATCGGGCGGCCTGCGCGCCGTGCAGGCCGAGAAGCAGCTGCTGTCGACCCTGAAGGTCGTGCCGATCCCGGAAGGCGTGCCGCTGCCGAACTTCCCGCAATTCCTCGATGCGGACGGCGCCTTCGCGCCGACCGATATCGTCGCGACCGGTGCGGCGACGATGCTCGACGAGCTCTATCGCTGGAGTGAGGCGCTGAAGCCTTTGCGTTCCGCCTGAGCGTTCACATCAGCCAACGCGCTTCGCAATCACGGCATCAGGGCCACGGGCATCCGTTCGCGGCCCGCTGCAACGAGCGCATCGATCAGCCGGTGCACGCGCAGCGCCTCTTTGCCGGTTACCTGGGGCTCACGACCCGACGAAATGGCTTCGATGAAATCGGACATGACGGCTCGATGGTAGTCATGCGGGAAGGCCATGGGGTCGGCGCCGAAACCGGCCGCACTGCCGTCGGGTTTGACCTCGACCTTGCGCCCGTCCTGGAATGCCACGGACAGCGCGGTGCCGGCGGGCGAGGCGGTGCCCTTCGCGCAGGTGAGCTCGATGCGCTCCGGGAAACCCGGATAGGCCGAGGGTCGCATCGATCGTCCCGAGCAGCGCCACGTCTCTATGAAACGATCAAATCCGAGCGATTGCCGTTCCGTCCTGGGCCGGCATCGACCCGGTCGTGCAAAGACAACCACTCACTCAGCAACTCGTTGATGAGAAGCGGATGCTCGAGCGGTGCGCAGTGGCCGCAGTTTTCAAGGACCGTAATGTGGGAGCCAGGTATCGCTTCGTGAATTTCCCGAGCGCATTCTGGGGGCGTCACCGTGTCATGGTCGCCTACCAGGACGAGTGCCGGGCAATCGACCAATCTGAGCATATTACGTGAATCGGGGCGATTGATGATTGCCCGCTGCTGCCTGCGATAGGCCTCGAGCCCGAGTTCCACCGAAGCGTCACGCAGGCCGGCGCGGACTTCCGGGTCGACGGCCTCGAAATCGAGGCAGGCCTGGGACATGGTGCGACGGTTCGAGACGGCCATGCCCTCTCGTTCGGCAAGCTCGAGAACCTCCATGCGGCGGGCAGTACTGGCAGGGTCTTCCGGCCGGACGGAGGTGGAAATGAGGGTGAGGCTCAGCAGCCGTCCGGCCAGTTGGGGCAGCATCTGCAAGGCGATGTAGCCGCCCATCGACCAGGCCGCGAGGTGGAAGCGCGCCGGCAATTGCTCGAGGACGCGGTCGGCCATCGCGGCGATGGTGTCGCAATGCTGATGCCGTTGCGGCACGATCACCCGCCGTGACGGGCTGAAATAGCGTGTCTGGTTCACCCATGAGCGATGGTCGGACTGTAGCCCGGGTAGAAGGACGAGCGGCTCAGACATGGACAACCTCTGATGCGGCGGTAGGCGAAAGCAGAGCTTCGGCGTGGTGGCAGGCGACGCTCTGGCCACCGATGTCGCGTAGCGCCGGCACCTCATCGGTGCAGCGCGCGGTGGCGTGGGCGCAGCGGGTGCGGAAATGGCAGCCGGAGGGCGGAGCGAGCGGGCTCGGCATTTCGCCTGCCCAGGCCGTGCGCCGGCCTCGTGCGGCCGGTGTCGGGGTGGGCACGGCGGCAAGCAGGGTCCGTGTGTAGGGATGGGCCGGGCGGGAAAACACCGCCTCGGTGGTTGCCAGTTCGACGATGCGGCCCAAATACATCACCGCAACGCGGTCGGCGACATGAGCGATGACCGACATGTCGTGCGAGACGAAGACGAGGGTCAGGCCCATCTCGGCCTGCAGCCGGATGATCAGATTGAGAATCTGAGCCTGGATGGAGACGTCGAGCGCCGAAACCGCCTCGTCGGCGACGATGAGCCGCGGGTTGAGCGCGATGGCGCGGGCTATGCCGATGCGCTGGCATTGCCCGCCGGAGAGTTCGTGCGGGAAATGATCGAGCAGATGGGTGCCAAGACCGACCTGCCGCGCCAGCTCTTCGACCCGTGCCTCGATCTCGTCAGGCGTGCCGGTGCGATAGTTGCGCAGCGCCTCGCCGATGATGGCGCGGGCCTTCATGCGTGGATTGAGCGAGGCGTAGGGGTCCTGGAACACCATCTGGAAGTTGCGACGCGCCTGTTTCAGCGCTCGCTTGTCCAGCGTCGCCAGCTCGATGCCGTCGAGGGACACGGCGCCACGGCTCGGCGCTTCAAGCTGCACGATCAGGCGGGCCAGCGAGGACTTGCCGCAGCCGCTCTCGCCGACGAGGCCGAGCGTCTCACCCTCGAATACGTCGAGCGAGACGTCGTCGACGGCGCGCAGTTTCCGGCGCGGCAGGAATAGTCCGCGCCGGGCCAGCGGGTAATCCTTGCCGACATGGCGCAGGGACAGGAAGGCGCTCATGCCCAGCTCCTGACGATGTCGTGGTCGCGCATCGCTGCGAACACCGCCGCCTCGCGAATGCATGACGAGCGGTGACCAGCCTCGATTTCCCGTGCCGGGGGCAGGGAGGCGGTGCAACCCGCCTCGGCAAAGCCGCAGCGCGGGGCGTAGACGCAGCCCTCCACCGGCCGGTCGAGGCGCGGCACGGTGCCGACGATCTCGGTCAGGGTTCCCCGTCGCGCTGCGCCATGCCCGGGCAGCGAACGCAGCAGGCCGGCGGTGTAGCCGTGCGAGGGCCGGGCGAAGATTCGCTCCACCGGCCCTTCCTCGACGATGCGACCGGCATACATCACCATCATCCGGTCCGCCGTCGCAGCGACCACTCCGAGGTCGTGGGTGATGAGCAGCACGCTCATGCCCAGTTCGGTCTTGAGGTCGGCGATCAGTTCGAGGATCTGCGCCTGCACGGTGACGTCGAGCGCGGTGGTCGGCTCGTCGGCGATCAGCAGTTCCGGATCGCAGGCCAGCGCCATGGCGATCATGACACGCTGGCGCTGGCCACCTGAAAGCTCGTGCGGGTAGGCATTGAGCCTGTTCCCGGCGTCGGGGATGCGCACCAGGTCGAGCATCTGCCGCGCCCGGGCATAGGCCTCGCGCCGACCAACTCGCTTGTGTCGCCGCACCGTCTCGGCGATCTGCATGCCGACGGTATGCACCGGGTTGAGCGAGGTCATCGGATCCTGAAACACCATGCCGATGCGGTTACCTCGAATGGTCTGCATGCTGCGCTCGGGGAGGCCGATGAGATCCGTCCCGGTGAGACGGATCGCGCCGGAGGTGATCCGGGCGCTGCTTTTGGGCAGCAATCTCATCAGCGCCATGGCCGTCACGCTCTTGCCGCATCCGGACTCGCCGACGAGGCAAAGCGTCTCTCCCCTAGCGAGGCCAAACGACACTCCGTCGAGGGCATGGATGCGGCTGGGGCCGTTCGTGAACTCCAGGCTGAGATTGTCGACCACGAGCACGGGCGGCTGCGACTGGAACAGCATGTTCATAGGCCCGATCTCCGCGACTTTCGTGGATCGAGCGCGTCGCTCAGCCGGTCGCCCAGGATATTCACCGCCAGCACAAGCAGCGACAGCAGCACGCCCGGATAAAGCATCAGCACCGGATGGATGCGGAACTGCTGACGGGCGTCGGCCATCATGCCGCCCCAGCTCGGCACTTCGGGCGACAGCCCGACGCCGAGGAAGCTGAGCACGGCCGAGGCGATGATCGCCGAAGCACAGACATAGGTGGCCTGCACCAGCACCGGCCCCAGGGTGTTGGGAAGGATGTGCCGCCACACGAGCGGCAAGCCGGAGGTGCCGATCGAGATGGCTGCGGTGACGTGCAACTGCCGGCGCACGCCCAGCACCACCGAGCGCACCAGCCGCACCATGCGCGGGACCTCAGGGATCGTAATGGCGACGATCACCGTCAGCAGCCCGGCACTCATCAGCGAGGCGAAGGCAATGGCGAGCAACACGGCCGGGATTGCCATCATCGCGTCGGTCAGGCGCATGACCACGGCGCCACCGATGGAGCTGAGGCCGGCATAGATGCCGATGGCGACGCCGAGCAGCGTGACGAGGATGGCGACCAAAAAGCCGACCGCCATCGAGACCCGCGTGCCATAGACGGCGCGGGCATAGACGTCGCGACCCAGATGGTCGCGCCCCCAGATGGCGCTGTCGCTCGGTGGCTTCAGGCGTTGTGCCGGATCGATCTTCAACGGATCGCCGGCGAGCAGCGGTGCGAAGATGGCAATCAGCACGAAGGCGAAAAGCAGGGCACAGCAAACGACTGTCGCCGGGTTGCGGCGGGCGTAGTCGAGCCAGCGAGAGACAGGCGATGGCCCTACGGAGGAGGTGCCGAGCATGCTCATGGCTCAGCCCCTCACGCGCGGGTCGAGCAGCGCGTAGCTCATGTCGACCAGGATATTGACGACGATCAGCACGGCGGCAAAGAACAGGATGACGCCCTGCACGATCGGGTAGTCCCGCCGGGTGACGGCATCGACGGTGAGGCGGCCAATGCCGGGGATATTGAACACGGACTCGGTCACCACCACACCGCCCACCAGGGTAGCGAGCCCGATACCGATGACAGTTACTACCGGTACGCCGGCATTCTTGAGCGCATGGACGATGAGAATGCGCAGCGTCGGCAGGCCCTTGGCCCGCGCGGTGCGGACGTGGTTTTCATTGAGCACGTCGAGCATGGCGGCACGGGTGACGCGGGCGATGAGAGCGGCAAAGACCAGTGCCAGCGCCACGGAGGGCAGCGTCACGCTGCGCAGCGTGTCGAGCGCGCCATTTTTGAGCGGGCTGTAGCCCTGCACCGGGAACCACCCGAGGTTGACCGCGAAGACATAGGTGAGAAGGTAGCCGATGACGAAGACCGGCACCGAGAAGCCGAGCACGGCAAAGCCCATGATCGAGCGGTCGATCCAGGTGTTCGCCTTCCAGGCGGCGATCACTCCGAGCGGCACGGCGATCATCACGGTGATGATCAGCGTCACTGTCGCCAGCACGAAAGTCGGTTCGATGCGCTGCGCGATCAGCTTGGTCACCGGCTGGCCGGAATAGATCGAGACGCCGAGATCGAGCTGCAGCGCGTTGCCCACCCAGATGGCAAAACGCGTCAGAAGCGGTTCGTTGAGATGCAGGCGCTCGCGGATCTGTTCGACCTGGGCGGGTGTGGCATTGTCGCCGGCAATCAGCAGGGCGGGGTCGCCCGGCGTCAGGTTCACCAAGGAGAAGATGAAGACCGCCACCATCAGCAGGATGGGAATGGCCGAGAGCACCCGGC
Source organism: Mesorhizobium sp. L-8-3 (assembly GCF_016756615.1). Taxonomy (GTDB): domain Bacteria; phylum Pseudomonadota; class Alphaproteobacteria; order Rhizobiales; family Rhizobiaceae. The sequence continues at coordinate 361,112 of NZ_AP023262.1, forward strand.
CGATTACATAGGCAAACATGAACGACCTCCCCGGCAATGCCGCCCGGTGAATCCGGGCGGCGCGATAGGCGAGCTTACTGCTTGCGGCTCACATTCCAGAAGAACGGAACCGGGCTGTCGATGAAGCCTTCGAGGTTGGAGGCGACACCCTGGGCCAACGAGGCCTGCCCGAGCGGGACGAAGGGCACGAGGTCATAGGCGACCGTCTGCATCTTCTCGGCCAGCGACTTCTTTTCGGCGGGGTCCGATGTAACCGCGAAACGAGTGCGCAGGTCGCGGAGCTCAGCCGAGTCCGCCCAGCCGAACCAGCCATCGAGGCCGGCACCCGCGACGTAGACATTGGTCATCGGGTTGGACTGGTCGACATAGCCCCAGCCGGTGAAGAACACGTTCCAGCCGCCATTGGCGACCGGTTCCTTGCTGGCGCGGCGGGTCGACACCGATGCCCAATCCGTCATCTTCTCATCAACCGCGAAACCAGCCTCCTCGAGCATGGGCTTGAGCACCGAATAAGCGTGGTCGTGGAACGGAATGTCGGTGACGTGCGGCAGGAACACAGGCGTGCCGTCATATCCGGCCTCCGCCAGCAAGGCTTTCGCCCTGGCCGGGTCGCGCGTCATGATGCGGTCGGTGTTGACGGTGCTCTCATAGGGCGAGCCACAGAAGAAGACGGCCGCGCAGACCTGGTAGAGTTGCGTCTGTTCGCCAAAGATGGCCTGCATGAACGGCGTCGGCTCCAACGCCCACTGCAGTGCTTCACGCACCTTGGGATCGTCGAAGGGCGGGTTGAGGTGGTTGACCACCAACTGCAGACTGTTGCCGGCCTGAGGGTTGGCGAAGATGTGTGCCGTTTCCGATCCCTCGAACAGCGGGATCAGGTCGGCGGCCACGTCCTCGATCCAGTCGATTTCACCGTTGAGCAGCGCATCGACCGCCTGCGAAGAGTCCGGGATGTAGCGGATTTCGATGCGGTCGAATTTCGCCACCTTGCCACCGGCCGCCATGCTGGCAGGCTCGGAACGCGGCACGTAGTCGGCGAACTTCTCATAGACCGCGACGCTGCCCGGCACCCACTCATCGACCATCATCCTGAACGGGCCCGAACCGATAGGCTCGGTCACGGGCACCGTCGGGTCGTTGGCCGCCAACCGCGCCGGCATGATGAACGGTACGTTTGACGAGATCTTGCCCAGCGCCGGCAGGACCTGCGCCCACGGTTCTTTCATCTGGAGTACGAGGGTCTTGTCGTCGGTCGCGGTCAGCGCTTCGGCCTTGTCGAACAGGATCTTGCCAAGCCCATCCACCTTGCCCCAGCGCTGCAGCGACGCCACGGCATCGGCGGCGGTCACGGGCGAGCCGTCATGGAACTTAAGGCCGTCGCGCAGCGTGATCGTGTAGGTCAACTGGTCGTCCGACAGCGTGTAGCCTTCGGCCATCTGCGGCTGCACGGCAAAGTTCGCGTCGAGCGCAAACAGCGTGTCGTAGATCAGGTAGGCGCTGTTGCGAATGGTGAAGTTGGTCGTGGCGATCGGGTCGACCGAATTGATGTCGCCATTCATACGCAGTCGCAGGACTTCCTCGGCGGTTGCGCCGAATGTGCCCCCCAGCATCAGCGAGGCGGCGATCGCCGTCAAAGCCAGTGATTTCAGTTTCATGAACTCCCTCCCAACCGCCCGTTAGGCGGCACAAAACGTTACGCGCTTTCCACAATCGCAGTTTCCTAAAGGTTCAAGGTGTCACGGACCTTCAGAACGCGTAACGTTTTGTGTTTAGCTTGCAATATTGGTATGTGCAAGTGCCCTGTGCGGCGCAGCCCGACGCGGATATCCCGAAAATGGGCGGTTTGCCGCTTGGAACTACGCTCTGCCATTGACGAAACGTTTTGTGTCAGGTTGAAGAAGCTGGAGTTCGGAGCATCGAATGTCGACCATTCGCGACGTCGCACGCATAGCCAAGGTCTCGATCACCACAGTCTCGGCCACGCTCAACGGCACGGCTCCGGTGAGCGAGGAACTGCGCGCTCGCGTCTGGGCCGCCGTCGGGGAGGCGGGCTACCACCCCGATCCGGTGGCGAGAAACCTGCGCAAGGGCGTCTCAAATACCATTGGTCTGATCGTCCCCGACATTGCCACGCCCTGGGCCGCCCATCTGGCCAAAGCGATGCAGTCGGCGCTGTCGGATCGGGGCTACAATATGTTGTTCGCCAGCAACGAAGATGACCCGGTGCGCGAGTTTCGCGAGATCGAGCTGTTTTCGGCGCATCGCGTCGCCGGCCTGATTGTGGCGCCCACCAGCCAGGGAGCGGATTATCCGTCGCGTCTGGCTGCCGCCATCCGCACCCCGGCCGTTCTCGTCGATCGGGTGATCCCTGACAGCCGCTTCGATGCAGTGGTCGACGACAACCATCTGGGCGCACAGCTGGTGACGCGGCACCTACTCACTCTCGGGCACCGCGACATCGCCTTCCTCGTTGGTCGGCCCGGCATCTCGCCGTCCGACGAGCGCTTCGATGGTTTTTGCCAGACTATGGCCGCGGCCGGCGTTTCAGTGCGCGACGACCTGGTGCGACGGTCGTGCTACAGGTCCGACCACGCCTTCACGGCGGTACAGCAATTGATGAATATGGCCAGGCCACCCACGGCCATCGCCTGCATCAACATCGCCCAATTGCTCGGCACCATGGCAGGTCTCAAGAATATCGGGCTCAGCGTGCCGAACGATGTTTCGGTGGTCAGTTTTGACGGGTTCCATCCTGCCGAAGGCTGGGCCCCCAGCATCACGTCGCTGCATCAGGACATCGCGGCGATCAGTACCCGGGCATCCGAACTGCTAACGACCCGGATTGCCGGCGACGCTGCCACCCCGCAAATCGTCCGAATCCCGCCACGCCTCCAGATCCGCGAATCCTGCCGCGCGATTTGAGGCATATTTCCTTGCCTCATCTTGCCAGACCAACGCAGGCGACGCAGTGCTTTAACTACGGAGGGAGTGCGGCGATCGCCCGCCGGCTGAACAGCGCAGCGGCTACGACGTCTGCTCCAGGGCCCTGCGGATCGGCAGTGACCGAACCCTCTTGCCACCAGCGGCGAAGAGCGCGTTGCAGAGCGCTGGTGCTGCCGGCGGCAGGCCCGGCTCGCCGAGCCCTCCCCAAGCCCCGTCGCTCGCTACGAAGTGCACCTCGATGATGGGCGCTTCGGCCATGGTCATGATCGGATAGTCCGGGAAGTTGGCTTCGACGACCGCGCCAGCGTCCAGCGTGATCTCCTCGAACAACGCCGCGCCCAGCCCCATCAATATCGCGCCCTCCACCTGAGCGCGCGCGGTGTCGGGGTGGATGACCGTGCCGCAGTCGACCACCGCGACGACCCGGTGGACATGCGGCATGCCGTCAGGACGGAGCGACACCTCGACCACCTCGGCGACGATGGTGCCGTAGCTTTCGGCGATGGCGATGCCGCGGCCATGGCCGGTGGGCAATGCCGTTCCCCAGCCGGCCTTTTCGGCCACGGTCTCCAGCACCTTGCGCTCGCGCGAGCCCGCCGGCAGCAGGGACCGCCGGTACTCGAAGGGGTCCTGCCCCGCGGAATGGGCGAGTTCGTCGACAAAACTCTCCATCCAGAAGGCGTGCTGCGTATGAGCGACGGCTCGCCATGTCCCGGTACGGACATGGGTGGCGAAATCGATCGCCCGGATCGACTGGTTCGCGATCGTGTAGGGCAGCGCAAAACCCTCGTTGCGCGTGGGACCGGCGAGGAAGGTCTGCAGCCAGGCCGTCGGCCGCCCGTCCCGCCCCAACGATGCCTTCATGACGGTCGCGAGCGCGGGCCTGTAGGCACCGTGGGTGAATTCCTCCTCCCGCGAAAGGATCAGCTTCACCGGACGCGGCGAGGCGGCCCGCGCCAGCGGCACAATTTGATCGAGATAGTCGGCTGAGACCGGAATCCGCCGGCCAAAGGACCCGCCCGCCGCCAGGCCATGGAAGGTCACCGCGTCACCGGAAAGACCCGAGAGCTCGACAAGTTTCGCCTTGGTGCCGAGCGCGTCCTGCTCGCCGCCCCAGACCGTCAGCCGGCCCTCGGCGAATTGGGCGGTGATGTTGATCGGCTCCATCGCTGCGTGATGGAGGTAGGGGACCCGGTATGTCGCCGTAACTCGGCGCGTCTCGGCGGCCGCCTCGAACGCCTCGACGGTATCGCCGATGTCGACCATGTCGGTTCCGTCGATCTCGGAAAGTGCCCGGTCCTGCGCGGCATGCAAGGCGATCCCATCCAGGACCTTTGCATCTCCGTTAGAGAAACGCAGCTCCAGAGCGTCCACCGCCCGGCGCGCCTGCCACCAGCTCGGCGCGACGACAGCCGCCGCATTGTCGAGCGGCAGGACGTCGACGACGCCTGATATGGCCTTGGCGGGAGCAAGGTCGGCATCGATGAGCCGCCCGCCATGGACAGGCGCCGACCGAAGCGCGGCATACAACATGTCGGGGAGCTTCAGGTCGATGCCATAGCCGAAACTGCCGTCGGTCTTGGCCGGAATGTCGAGACGTCCCGGCGACGTGCCGGCGATGCGCCATTCGCCCGGCTGCTTGAGCGGCGCGCCGTGCGGCACCGGAAGCCGCGCCGCCGCCTCCGCGAGCTCGCCGAAACGCGCGCTGCGGCCGGAGGCCTGATCGGAGACAATGCCGTCGCGCACCGAGATCTGTGCGGCAGGCACGCTCCAGCGCGTCGCCGCTGCCGTCACCAACATGGCGCGGGCCGCCGCCCCCACGCGCCGCATGCCGAAGCGGCCGGTCATGCGCACGGCGGTCGAGCCACCGGTGATCTGCAGGTCGATGACGCGTGCGATCTCCTCGAAGGCCATGTCGACCGCGCCGTCGACCAAAGGAAACTTCCGGTCCTCGATGATCCAGCCACGGGCCAGGAACTGGTTGGCGAAAGTCTTCTCCCCCGGCGCCCGCTCCGTCCTGACCTTGGACCAGTCGGCGTCGAGTTCCTCGGCGGCAAGCATGGCGAGCGCGGTATGCGTGCCCTGCCCCATGTCGATATGCGGCACATAGACGGTCACCGTGTCGTCCGTCGATATCTTCAGCCAGCCGGCGAGAAGATGTTCGCCCTCGCCCTGCACCTGGCCGATGGCGGCGCGCTCGTAGCTCGCCGCCCAGGCCCGGTATCCGAGCACGAGACCACCGGCCGCGGCAGCCGAGCCGAAAAGGAAGGTCCTGCGGCGCATCTGTGTCCCCTCCGTCAGGCCTCGGATGCAAGCGAACGGATCGCTGCGCGGATGCGCGGATAGGTGCCGCATCGGCAGAGATTGGTGATCGCCGCGTTGATCTCGTCATCCTCGGGCCGCGGGTTTTTGACGAGCAGGGCGGCCGCGGCCATGATCATGCCGGACTGGCAATAGCCGCATTGCGGCACCTGCAGCCTTTCCCAGGCTTGCTGGACCGGATGTCGCCCAGCATCGTTCGACGCCGCGAGCCCTTCGATTGTAATGATCTCGGCACCGGCTGCGGCCCCGACAGGCAGCGAGCAGGATCGTGTGGCAACACCATCGACATGCACGGTGCAGGCGCCGCAGGCGGCAACCCCGCAACCATATTTGGTGCCGCTGAGCCCGACGTCTTCGCGCAGCACCCAGAGCAGCGGCTTCTCCGGCTCGCCCGCGAAGTCGAAAGGCTGACCGTTGATGGTGAGGCGGATCGACATCGGCAACTCCTTCTCCGCTTCCGCGGCATCTTGCTCGGATGGCCAGACTCCCACCTCTTCCCCGCGGCGATAATCCGTCATAGTTTGCACGAACCATGAAGCATGACTTCACAATCGCTGAACGCGACCTTGACGGCATACCGGCCTTCCTCTTGGTCGCGCAGCGGCGCAGCTTTCGCGCGGCCGCGGCCGAGCTCGGCGTTTCACCTTCGGCGCTCAGCCAGACGATCAAGGCCCTGGAGGCGCGGCTGGGCATCGCGCTCTTCCACCGCACCACCCGCAGCGTCGGCCTGACCGAGGCGGGCGAACGCCTCCTCGAACATGCCCGCCCGGCGATGGCCGGGCTGCGCGAAGCGCTCGATGCAGCCCGATCGCTCTCCGGACGCCCGTCCGGCCTGTTGCGCATCAATGCCTCGCGCGGCGTGATCGCCAGCCTGATCGGGCCGGTCCTGCCCTCCTTCTTCGCCGCCCATCCCGAGGTGGAGGTCGAGGTATTCGCCGATGACGGCTTCACAGACATCGTGGACGGCGGCTTCGACGCCGGTTTCCGGCTCGGCGAGTCGCTTCAGGCAGACATGGTGGCGGTGCGCGTCAGCCCGCCCTTCCGCTTCGTGGTCGTCGGTGCGCCGGACTATTTCGCGCGGCGCGGGCGGCCGACGTCGCCGGAAGAGCTGAAGCAGCACGACTGCATCCGCTTCCGCCAGATGAGCTCGCAAGGCATCTACCGCTGGGAGTTGGAACGGGATGGCCATGCCTTCGAAGTCGCGGTCGACGGCCCGTTGATCGTCAACGACACAGCGGTGAGCATCGCCGCCTCTCTCGACGGCATCGGGCTTTCCTATGTGGCAGAGCCCCTGGTCGAGCAAATGGTGGAAGAAGGCAGGCTCGAGCTGGTTCTGCAGGGCTATATGCCGCAGACGCCGGGCATCTTCCTCTATTATCCGAACCGGTCGCACGCACTGCCCAAGCTACGGGCTTTCGTCGCGCATATGCGTCGTGCATTGGCGGATTACATGAAGGCGCGCGAAGGCCCTGGCGAGGGTCGCAAACGCCTGCCGGGCGGGTGACGGATCCGGTCTTTTCCGCGTCACCCCGAACGCAGCGGGAAAGCCCGTCTTTCCCGCCGGAAATACCGGAAAAACTTGGAAAAACGGGTCCGAACGCCTATATTCTGAAGGTCATGGGACGCGCGATTCGGACGGGATTCGACGCGTCCTTTTCACGGGATCAAATCGAAAGCACTTCATGAGCGATCAGTCCGAGAATCTTCCCGGCGCGAATGCCGAGTACGGCGCAGATTCCATCAAGGTTTTGAAGGGTTTGGATGCCGTCCGCAAGCGGCCGGGCATGTATATCGGCGACACCGACGACGGCTCGGGCCTGCACCACATGGTCTATGAGGTGGTCGACAACGCCATCGACGAGGCGCTGGCCGGCCATGCGACGCTTGTCACGGTGACGCTCAACCCCGACGGCTCCTGCACGGTGACCGACAACGGCCGCGGCATTCCGACCGACCTGCACCCCACGGAAGGCGTGTCGGCGGCCGAAGTGATCATGACCCAGTTGCATGCCGGCGGGAAGTTCGACCAGAACTCCTACAAGGTGTCCGGCGGCCTGCACGGCGTCGGCGTCTCGGTGGTCAACGCGCTGTCGGTCTGGCTGAAGCTCAAGATCCGCCGCAAGGGCCGCATCCATGAGATGAGCTTCACCCATGGCGATGCCGACGCACCGCTGAGGGAAACCGGCGACGCCGGCGACGAGACCGGCACGGAAGTCTCCTTCCTGCCCTCTTCAGATACCTTCACCATGGTCGAGTTCGACTACAGCACGCTGGAGCACAGGCTGCGCGAGCTTGCCTTCCTCAATTCCGGCGTGCGGATCGTGCTGACAGACAAGCGCCACGCCGACGTGAAGACGCAGGAACTGCTCTATGACGGCGGGCTGGTGGAGTTCGTCAAATATCTCGACAGGGCTAGGAAGCATTTGATCGAGCCGATCGCGATCCGCGCCGAGCGCGACGGCGTCACCGTCGAGGTGGCGATGTGGTGGAACGATTCCTACCACGAGAACGTGCTCTGCTTCACCAACAACATCCCGCAGCGCGACGGCGGCACCCACCTCGCGGGGTTCCGTGGCGCGCTCACGCGCCAGGTGACGGGTTATGCCGAAACCTCGGGGATGACCAAGAAGGAAAAGGTCGCCCTCATCGGCGACGACTGCCGCGAAGGCCTGACGGCCGTGCTTTCGGTGAAGGTCCCCGATCCGAAGTTCTCGTCGCAGACCAAGGACAAGCTGGTCTCGTCGGAAGTTCGTCCGGTCGTGGAGAGCCTCGTCAACGAGGCGCTCGGCACCTGGCTCGAGGAGCATCCCTCCGAGGGCAAGGTGGTGGTGGAGAAGGTGATCCAGGCAGCGGCCGCCCGCGAAGCCGCGCGCAAGGCGCGCGACATCTCGCGCAAGAGCGTGCTCAATGTCAGTTCGCTGCCCGGCAAGCTCGCCGACTGCCAGGAGCGCGATCCGGCCAAGTCGGAGCTCTTCATCGTCGAGGGCGACTCGGCCGGCGGCTCGGCCAAGAGCGGACGCTCGCGCCAGAACCAGGCGATCCTGCCGCTGCGCGGCAAGATCCTGAATGTGGAGCGGGTGCGCTTCGACCGCATGTTGTCGTCGGACATGATCGGCACGATGATCACCGCGCTCGGCACCGGCATCGGCAAGGATGAAGGCGGCTTCAACGCCGACAAGCTGCGCTATCACAAGATCATCATCATGACCGACGCCGACGTCGACGGCGCCCATATCCGCACGCTGCTCTTGACCTTCTTCTTCCGGCAGATGCCGGAACTGATCGAACGCGGCCATCTCTTCATCGCCCAGCCCCCGCTCTACAAGGTGACCAAGGGCAAAAGCGCGCAGTATCTGAAGGACGAGACCGCCTTCGAGGACTTCCTGATCGAAACCGGCCTCGACGAGGCGACATTGTCGCTGTCATCAGGCGAGATCCGTGCCGGCCAGGACCTGCGCGCCGCCGTCCAGGACGCTCTCGGCGTGCGAAGCCTGATCAACGGCATCCATTCGCGCTACAATCGCGCGGTGGTCGAGCAGGCGGCAATCGCCGGCGGGCTCAACCCCGACATCGCCGGAGACCCGGCGCACGCCGCGGTCATGGCCGAGACGATCGCGCGCCGCCTCGACGAGATCGCCGAAGACACCGAGCGTGGCTGGCAGGGCCGCACCAACCCTTCCAACGAGGGACCCGGCGGCTACATCTTCGAGCGCACGGTGCGCGGCGTGAAGGAAGCCGCCGTGCTCGACATGGCGCTGCTCAATTCGGCCGATGCGCGCGCTCTCGACCGCTATGCGGCCCGTCTCGGCGAGGTCTATGCGGCACCGCCCGTGCTGCGCCGCAAGGATGTGTCGGAACGGCTTTCCGGCCCGCTGGCCCTGCTCGACGCCGTCTTCAGCAGCGGCCGCAAGGGCCTCACCATGCAGCGCTACAAGGGTCTCGGGGAGATGAACGCCGAGCAGCTCTGGGAGACGACGCTCGACCCGAATGTCCGCTCCCTGCTGCAGGTGAAGGTGACCGACGCGACCGATGCGGACTCGCTCTTCGCCCGCCTCATGGGCGACGAGGTGGAGCCGCGTCGCGATTTCATCCAGGAGAACGCGCTGAGCGTGGCCAATCTCGACGTATAGCTGCCTGACTTTCGACGATCGCGTATTGTCCGGCATTGGAACGCGGAAAGTTACCTCACGTGGTCATTTCCCTCGGAGGGATTGAGATCTATTTTCGCCGCCGGCCAGATCCTTTGAAAATCATCTCTCAGGGACGCAATGGCCCGGGCAGCCACGTCATGGTCCATCTGGAGGGCTTCGGCTGCGTTTCGCAGTTCGTCGCGACTATGTAGCCTATTGACGACCCAGACTGCTTTTCTTTCGATATCCTCCCCGTATGCCGTGACCGCTTTGGCCAAGGCATCTTCGGGAATGGGGCCGTATGCCTCGACCAGTCTGCCGAGGTCGATGGCGTCCCGATAGGCTGTAGAGCGATCCATGCACCTATCCGAATTTGAAAGCAGCTTTTCCGAAAACATGTCGCGGACGAGCAGCGTTGGAACCTGGAGCACGGGATCGATATCGCCATCGACATCGATCCGAGACTCCCGAACGATTTCGAATTTTATGAGCTGCGCGCGATATTCGAGGAACATTCTGATGCCGTACTGATCGGCCCGGATGTCGCGAACGCTCTTTACTTCATTGGGAAACAGGGTGCTCGGACCTTTGCCGATAAGAGCGTTCCTCAAGTCCCGATAGCCGTTGGTATCGGAGCAGAGGAAGTCCACGTCCAAGGAGCAACGGTACTCGCCCAGCCTCAGGACAATCGCCGTCCCGCCTCCGAACCAGCACTTGCTGTCCATCAGCATCTGATGGTTCATGCGCCGGAGGGCATCGCCTATGATTTCATGTTCAGGCCTGTTGAACGTCATCCGTCTATTCCTGCATGGCCAGGTCCATACCTGCATGGCCAAGTCCATAGCAGGATGCACGACGGAATGCCGGGTACAAGTAACTAGACCAACCTAAGGCCGTGGCCGTATTTGTCGCAGAGTTCCCTTAGCAGCCGGGTCTCTTCTTCGGTCAGGTGTTCATGATCGACGAAGCGCCAGTTCCGTTCGTACAGCGCGAAAACCTCGTCGTCAGCCATAGGACGACGGGGATCACGGTTCCACGCGAGCTTGGTCAGCTCGGGGAACTCAGCAGGGATGATCTCGACGGTCTGCATTGCCATAACGCGCTTCATATAGTCGAAATCCGCCGAGATCTCAAACAACGCCCACGATTGCCATTTGCGCGCCGGCGACTAGTCTTTACCGGCCAGGGGAGTTGGACATGCTCGGGTCGCAACGTCTGGACGCCCTGCTGGCGCAGCCGGCCAGGGCGCCGGGCGCCGGACAGCTGCAGAAGACGGAGGAAGATTGGAGGAAAACCCCGGCATAGCGGCAAGCGTCACCTTGAAGATCCTGCCGCCACGGGTTCGGCGCGACGCACTGGTCCGGCCGCGGCTTTCGCTCGGCAGGGACGGGCTCTTGGCCGAGCCATCCGTGGTCGTGCATGCGCCGGCCGGTTTTGGCAAGACCTCGCTGCTGGCACAGTGGCGCCGCGAACTGCTCGGTATCGGCGCGTCGGTTGCCTGGCTCTGGGCAAGCGAGACCGACAACCCGACGGAACTGCTCCATGGTTTGATCCTGTCCTTTCGCGCCGCCGCGCTGCGGCCAACCTTCGGCCATACGCTGATGGGGGTGACGGACAGCAAAGGCATCGAGCAGTATTCGGAATTGCTAGGGCCTGTGATCAGTTGAGGAGAATGACGGCCGCGGCGAGGTGTATGGCGCCGAGGAAGTTGGTTGCGCGCTTGTCGTAGCGGGTCGCGATGGCACGGTACTGTTTGAGCTTTGCGAAGAAGTTCTCGATGAGATGCCTGGCCTTGTAGAGCTCTGTGTCGTAGCGGCGTGGTTGTTTTCGGTTTGATCGCGGCGGAATGACGATATCGACACCGGCGCTTTGAAGCAGATCGAGCACACGCTCTTTGGCATCGAATGCCTTGTCGGCGATGAAGGCGGTGATCTTGTCGAACAGGTCAGGCAAAAGCGCATCGGCTCCGCACAGATCATGCTTCTGGCCAGGCGTCAGATGAAAGCCGGTCGGATTGCCCAAGGCGTCACAACGGGCGTGGATTTTGGTGCTCAGCCCACCCTTGCTGCGCCCTATGGCTTCGCGTTCCCGGTCCCCCCTTTTGCGCCGGCGCTGTGTTGATGGGCGCGCACGATGGTCGAATCGATCATGGCGTATTCATTGTCGGCGTCTTCGGCGAGAAGTTCGAAAACCTTCTGCCAGACCCCGCTTTTGCTCCAGCGTGTATGGCGCGTATGAATGACCCGGAAGTGGCCGAACCGCTCCGGCAAGTCACGCCACGGGATTCCGGCCCGATAGCGATACAAGACCGCCTCCACGAACAGCCGGTTATCCTTGGCGGTGCCGCCGACATGACCTTCACGGCCAGGCAAGAAATCTCTGATGCGCTCCCATTGATCATCACGCAAGGCATAACGACGTGCCATCCGGTCGGCGCCCCCTGATTCGCCGACACCTCAAGAATCACATCTCCGGTGATTTGGGAATCTGGAGGCTTCTGTGAGGTCCGCGGGCGCGGCATCGATGCCGCCGATCTGTGTCGGGCGGACCTCATTGATCGCAACTGATCACAGGCCTTAGCCGAAATCACGCAATCGGCGGTGGATGCAGCCTTTATCGTGGACGAGGCCGACCGGCTGCCCGCCGACTCGCGCGAGGCGCTGAGCTATATCCTGCGCAACCTGCCCGGCAACCTGCGGATCTTTCTCGGCATACGCTCCATGAGCGGATACGAGATCGACGACCTGATCGCCTACGGGCAATGCGCCACGGTGACGACGTCGGCTCTAAGCTTCCAGCTCGACGAGTCGATCGAACTCTTCCGACAGCGGTTCGGCGACGGCTTCGATCCGGACATCGCGGCGCAGATCCATGAACTGACCGCCGGCTGGCCGCTCGGTCTGCAGCTTGCAATCTCCGCGGGTCTCAATGCGCGCTCCGCGGCGTCGCTGGCCAGCGAGTTAGCCGGCAGCGCCGGCGATTTCCAGGAGCGTTTCGTTGCCTTGCTTCTCGCCAATCTCGACAGCGAGGACGTCGACTTCCTGACGCGCATCTCCATCCTCGACGACTTCACCCACGATTTCTGCAGCGTTGTGACCGGCACGGCGGATGCGCGCCCCCGGCTCGATCGGATCGCCCGCACCACCCCGGTCGTGCAACTGGCCGAGCGCAGCGACTGGATGCGGCTCCATGCCGTTGCCCGGGAAGCGCTGCTTCTGAAATTCGCCGATCTGCCGGCTGCCGAGCGCCATGATCTGCACCGGCGGGCGGCGGAATGGCTGGCGACGAACGGCATGCCTGCCAAGGCGGCAGAGCATCTCCTGGCAATCGGCGAAACCGACCCGGCGCTCGATCTGGCGGAGCGCAGTCTCTACGATTCTCTAATGACGCGCGGACAACTCGGCCAGGTGCGAAACTGGCTGGCGGTGGTGCCGGACGAGGGACTGGACCGGCGCCCGCGCCTCCTGCTCGCGGCGGCCTGGGCGCTGGCCCTGAGCGAGCGCCACGACGAAGCAAGCTGCCTGGTCGACCGGATCATGGCCGGCGCCGGCGATGACGCATCATTGCGCTGCGAATGCGCGCTCATCCTCGGCGGTGCGGCCGCCTATGCCGACGATCCCGACCTGTTTGCGCGCCTGCACGACCCCTGGGCGCTCGATCCGCCACTCTCCGATCCGCTGCTGCTCAAGATCCACGCCAACCGCTTCGCATTCCGCGCGCTGCTCGATGGCGAACCGGCGCTGGCCCGCCTGCGTCAGCAGCGCGCACCCCGGCCGGGCAGCCTGCCGGAAATGAGCTATCTGTCGCGCTGGAACGACTTCATCATCGGCCTTAGCTACCTCTGGGAAGGGCAGGTGCGCCTGGCCGAGAAGATCATCCGCCCGGCCCTGCTGCAATGCGAGGCCGATCTGGGGCGGCGTAATGCCTTCACCTCGATGATGGCGGCGCTGCTTGCCGCTGCCATGTGGGAGCGCGATCAGCCGGAGGAAGCACGGGTGCTCCTTGCCGACCGCATGGACGTGCTGGAAAAGAGCGGCCTCCCGGAAGCGCTCATGCTCGCCTACCGCACGCTCATCCGCATCGCCTGGTCGCAAGGGGACGAGGACCGGGCGCTGGAGCTGCTAGGCGCGCTCGAGGCGGTGGGCCTGCATCGCCACCTGCCACGCCTGAGGGTGATTAGCCTGGTCGAGCAGGTGCGCCTGCACGCACGGGGCTTTCGCGGCGAGACCTGCCGGAATCTGGCTGCCCGGCTGGACGCTTTTCTGGACACCAACACAGCCCAGCACGGCCCGATGTGGCGGCGCAGCATCGCCATCCAAGTGGAGCTTGCCCATGGCTATGCGGCGGTTGCGGCCCGCGACTGGCGCGCCGCGACCGCTCCTTTCGAACGGGCCAACGAACTTGCCCGATCCTACAAGCAGGAACGCCTCGTGATCGAAACGCTGGGCATGCGGGCGCTGATTTTGGAACGGCTCGGCGAGAACGCGCAGGCGCTCATGCGCGAAGCGCAGGAACTCGCCAGAACCTACGGGTTGCAGCGCGTCTTTGCCGATGCCCACCCAATGCTGGGCGATCTGGCCCGGCGGCTGCTGGCCGGTACCGGCGGGTCCGAGCCGGCGGCCGGCATTCCCCGGACCGCGCCGGAACCACCGGCAGAGCGGAAGGCCGCGATGACCACGCACCGAGCCTCGGTGCTGACCCCCAAGGAGTGGGAAGTGCTCGAACTTCTCGCCCGCTCACTCTCGAACAAGGAGATCGGACGAGCCCTCGACATCCATGAGGAAACCGTGAAGTGGCACGTGAAGAACCTGTTCGTGAAGCTCGACGCCGGGTCGCGCAAGCATGTCGTGTCGCGGGCCCGCCTGATGGGCTTTCTCGCCTGACCACCCCCTTCCCCCCCTTCAAGTGGGGGGCATGCGCCGATGCCCCGGGCTATATTGGGATCAGATAGGACCAGCCGGGAGAAATCGGCCGTCCGATCGGTGTCAGGAGGACCGATGAGCCTTGAATCCGAAACCAGGCAGCCTGCTGCCCCCGCGAAGGTATCGCCAACAGCTCTGATATCCGAAATCAAGGTCGAGCCGCTGACCTGCACGATCGGGGCGGAAGTGCTCAACATGAATCTCGGCGTCGCCTCGCGTGATGCCGGGATGATGCAGGCGATCCGCACGCTGCTGCTCAAGTATCGGGTGCTGTTCTTCCGCGATCAGGACGTAAGCCGCGCCGAGCATGTGGCGTTTGCCCGCCATTTCGGCGAGCTGGAGGATCATCCGGTTGCCGGAAACGATCCCGACCATCCGGGTCTGGTGCGTATCTACAAGACGCCCGACAAGCCAAACGACCGCTACGAGAACGCCTGGCACACGGATGCCACCTGGCGCGAGAAGCCGCCGATGGGTTGCGTCCTGCACTGCGTCGAATGCCCCGAAGTGGGCGGCGATACGATGTGGGTGAACATGGTCGAGGCCTATGCGCGCCTGCCCGAGACGGTGAAGGCGCAGATCGAGGGCCTGCGGGCCCGCCATAGCATCGAGGCGACCTTCGGCGCCACCATGCCGATCGAGAAGCGTCTGGCGTTGAAGGCGCAGTATCCCGATGCCGAGCATCCGGTGGTGCGCATCCATCCGGAAACCGGCGAGAAGGTGCTGTTCGTCAACGCCTTCACCACGCATTTCACCAACTACCACACGCCTGAGAACGTTCGTTTCGGGCTGGACTATGCTCCGGGGGCCGCGCAACTGCTGCACTATTTGATCAGCCAGGCCTTCGTCCCCGAGTTCCAGGTGCGCTGGCGGTGGAAGCCGAACAGCTTCGCCTTCTGGGACAACCGGTCGACGCAGCACTATGCGGTGATGGACTATCCGCCGTGCCACCGGAAGATGGAGCGTGCCGGCATCGTCGGCGACTTACCATTCTGAATTCCTGCCGGGCCATTCTGCTGCCCTGAATTGCTGCCGGCCCGACCCAAACATCGTCAATCGAAACTGGAAAGGATTCGCCATGAATTTCCTCGATGGCTCGCTGTTCCCCGAAAACCAGGAACCGCTCGTGATCACGGCCGCGCCCTACGGGCCCGAATGGGAACCGGAGGATTTCCCGCAAGACATTCCGATCTCGATGGACGAGCACGTCCAGAAGGCCGTCGACTGCTACAATGCGGGCGCCACCGTGCTGCACCTGCATGTGCGCGAAGAAAACGGCAAGGGCTCCAAGCGCCTGTCCAAGTTCAACGAACTGCTCGAGCGGCTGCGTGAAGCCGTGCCGGAGATGATCCTGCAGGTCGGCGGGTCGATCTCCTTCTCACCCGAAGGAGAAGGCGCCGAAGCCAAGTGGCTCTCGGACGACACCCGGCACATGCTGGCCGAGCTGACGCCGACCCCCGACCAGGTGACGATCGCGATCAACACCAATCAGATGAACATCGTCGAGCAAATGACGGATGCCGACATCGCCGGCACCTCGATCGCCGAGCCGGACCTCTACCGTGCATATCGCGAGATGACGATCCCCGCGGGTCCGGAATGGGTCGAGGAACACATCCGCCGGCTGTCGGAAAAGGGCATCCAGACCCACTTCCAGCTCGCCAACATCTGTCAGCTCGAGACCGTCGAGCGGATGATGCGCCGCGGCACCTGCAACGTCCCGCTGATCTTGACCTGGGTTGCGCTGGGCGGCGGTTTCGATGCGCCGAACATCTACAACCTCGCGAATTTCGTCCGTGCCGTGCCGGATGGGGCCGTGCTGACGCTCGAATCCTCGATGCTGAACGTGCTGCCGCTCAACATGATGGCAATCGCCATGGGCCTGCATGTCCGCTGCGGTATCGAGGACAATATCTGGACCCAGGACCGTTCGCGCAAGATGGGCTCGGTCGAGCAGATTGAGCAGCTGGTGCGGATCTCCCGCGATTTCGGCCGTCCCATCGCCGACGCCAAACAGGCGCGCCGCATCTACCGGATCGGCGAGTTCTACTCCTCCACCGACGAGACGCTGGCCAGGAATGGCTTTTCGCCGAACCGGAAGTCCGGGCAGCGCGGTTTCCTGATGCAGGCTGCCGAGTAGTCTAAGATGGCCGAGGCGACCGTGTTGATCGTGCCGGGGCTGCGTGGCCATGTCCCCGAACACTGGCAGACACTGCTGGCGCAGCGGTTGCCTCGCGTCAGGGCCGTCGAGCCGATGGGCCGGACCGACCTCGATTGCGGCGCGCGTTGCGCCGCAATCGAACGGGAGGCGCAGTCCATCGACGGTCCGGTGATCATCGTCGCCCACAGCGGCGGCGTGATCATGGTCGCGCATTGGGCTCGACACACGCGCCGCCAGATGCGCGGCGCCCTGCTGGCGACCCCACCCGATTTCGAGACGCCGATGCCCGAGGGCTATCCAACGATGGCGGAGCTCGACGCAAACGGCTGGCTGCCGGTGCCGCGCGATCCCTTGCCCTTCCCGAGCGTCGTCGCGGCAAGCCGGAACGACCCGCTGGGGAAATTCACGCGCATCGAGGCAATGGCGCTCCGCTGGGGCAGCGAGTTCGTCGATCTCGGCGCGGTCGGACATCTCAACCCCGCATCGGGCTTCGGCGACTGGCCGGAGGCCGAGCGGTTGATCGGCCTCCTGGACACAGAGCAGGCCACGGATACATCCACCATAAAGGCGAGGAACCGCTGATGGCTCGAGCAATCCGCTTCTACGAAACCGGGGGACCGGAAGTCCTGAAGCTCGAAAACGTCGAGGTCGGCGAGCCCGGTCCGGGAGAAGCCCGCGTCCGGCACTCGTACATCGCGGTCAACTTCATCGACATCTATTTCCGAACCGGACGCTATCCCCTTGAACTGCCGAACGGGCTTGGCTCGGATGCGGTGGGCGTGGTGGAGGCGGTTGGCCCCGGTGTCGAAGACATCCGCCCCGGCGACCGGGTCGGCTATCTCCTCGGGCCGCAGGGTGCCTATTCGGAAGTCCGGGTGATGCCGGCTGACGTGCTCATCCCGCTGCCCGACGGAATTTCCGACAGCACCGCCGCCACCCTCGTCATGAAGGGCATGACGGTGCAGTACCTGTTCCGCCAAGTCTACCCGCTGCATGGAGGCGAGACGATCCTCTACCACGCCGCGGCCGGCGGCGTGGGCGTACTCGCCTGCCAATGGGCGCGGGCCCTGGGTGTCGAGATGATCGGCACTGTCTCGACCGACGAGAAGGCCGAGATTGCCCGCAAGAACGGCTGTGCGCATGTCATCGTCACCTCGCGCGAAGACATTGCCGCACGGGTGCGCGAGATCACCGGCGGCAAGGGCGTGCCTGTCGTATACGACTCGGTCGGGAAGGACACGCTGATGGCCTCGCTCGACAGCCTGCGGCCGCGCGGGACGCTGGTCAGCAACGGCACCTCCTCGGGTCCCGTCGTGGTGGATTCGACCCTGCTCGCCGTAAAGGGTTCGATCTGGATGACCCGGCCGGCGATGGTCCACTACGCGACGCCGCGCGCGCATATGCTCGACATGGCCAAGGAGCTGTTCGACATGGTGCTTGCGGGAAAGATCGTCAGCGCCCCCAGCCAGACCTACGCGCTCGAAGACGCGGCCGAGGCGCATGTCGCGCTCGAGGGCCGCAAGACCACGGGCGCGACCGTGATCGTGCCCTGATCGATCACTGTCCCGACCTACAGAAGGACCTCCCATGCTCGGCCAGATGATGCACCGACCGCTACTGATTTCGTCCCTGCTAACCCATGCCGAACGCCACCACGGGGAGCAGGAAGTCGTGTCGCGCCGGGTCGAAGGCGACACGCACCGCTACACCTACCGCGACATGGCAGCCCGCGCCCGGCAAATGGCCGACGCGCTTGCCGCCCGCGGGCTCGGCTTCGGGGACCGGGTGGCGACACTGGCCTGGAACGGCTACCGGCATATGGAGCTCTACTACGCGGTGTCCGGCTCGGGCGCGGTCCTGCACACGATCAACCCGCGCCTGCATCCCGACCAGGTGGCCTGGATCGCCAATCATGCCGAGGATCAGATCCTGTTCTTCGACCTGACGTTTCTGCCGATCATCGAGCAGATCGCCCGGCAGGCACTCACGGTCCGCGCCTTCGTCGCCATGACCGACCGCGAGAACATGCCCAACGCGCCGCACATCCCGAAGCTCCTTTGCTACGAGGACCTGATCGCGGAAGGCAGCGACGCCTTCGACTGGCCGGAGTTCGACGAGAATGCCGCCGCCGCCCTGTGTTACACCTCGGGCACCACGGGCAATCCCAAGGGCGTCCTCTACAGCCACCGCTCGTCGATCCTGCATTCCTATGCCGCGGCGCTGCCCGATGCGATGAACTGCTCGGCGTGCGACACCATCCTGCCGGTGGTGCCGATGTTCCATGTGAATGCCTGGGGTCTGCCCTATGTGGCCTGCATGGTCGGCGCAAAGCTGGTGTTCCCGGGTCCCTGGCTCGACGGGAAGTCGCTGCACGAGCTGCTGGAAGCCGAGCGCGTCACGCTTTCGGCCGGGGTGCCGACCGTATGGCAGGGCCTGTTGGCGCATGTCGAGGCCACCGGCAGCCGGTTCTCGTCCATGTCGCGCACGGTCATCGGCGGCTCGGCCTGTGCGCCTGCGATGATCAAGGCGTTCCAGGACCGCTACGGGGTCAGCGTGCTGCATGCCTGGGGCATGACAGAGATGAGCCCGCTCGGCACCGTCTGCGCCCTGAAACCCGTGCACAAGGAACTCCATGACACGGCGCGACTGGCGCTTCAGGCCAAGCAAGGGCGCGTGGTCTTCGGCATCGACATGAAAATCGTGGACGAAGACGGGCAGGCTCTTCCGCATGACGGCAAGTCCTCGGGTGAACTGATGGTGCGGGGCCCGTGGATCACCTCGGGCTACTTCAAGGGCGAGGGCGACGACGTATTGGTCGACGGGTGGTTCCCCACCGGGGACATCTCGACCATCGATGCCGACGGCTTCATGCAGATCACCGATCGCAACAAGGACGTGATCAAGTCGGGCGGCGAGTGGATCGGCTCCATCGAACTCGAGAACATCGCCATGAGCCATCCGGACATCGAACTGGCCGCCTGCGTTGCCGCCCGTCATCCGAAATGGGATGAGCGGCCCCTGCTGATCGTCGTCAAGAAAACCGGGGCCGAGCTAACCGAGGCCGAACTGCTCGACCATTTCCGCGGCAAGGTCGCCCGCTGGTGGGCGCCGGACGGCGTCATCTTCGTGGACAAGATTCCGCTGGGCGCCACCGGCAAGGTGCAGAAGAACAAATTGCGCGAGGCCTTCGGAAATCACCTGATTTCGCACAAGGCTGGCTGAGGAGGGGGATGCCCCCCTGTCGAGTGGGGGGACGCAAGCCGGACGGAAGCGTAGATTTCGCCTGTCGGACAAGTCCGCACCGGTCCGGTCCCAACCGGCCAACAAGAGGAGGAGGCCCCATGGAAAGGATCCTTTGCGGACTCGGCGGCAGGTCGATGCCGCTCTGCGCGCGCATCGCCCGGATTGCCGCGATACGCGAGGAACGGCCCAGCGGGTGCCCTATGGCCTGTTCCGCCGGCGCTCTCATCTGCGCGGAGGGCAGCACGAAAACACCACTTTGCCCCTGTTTGCGCGCCAGAGGCATTACCGACCTCGGCTCAGGCTCGCAGCCTGACCGGTACGCTGTCCTCAAGGACGCACGCTAGCGCGACATGATCTGATGTTTGCACCGCTGGGGCGAAACGCCCAGCTATCCTACAGGAGGAATCCCATGAAGAAACTGAGTCTGGCGGCCAGCCTTGCCGCTGCACTTTGCGTGGCACAGGCGGCCGATGCGACCGAATTGCGCCTTGGCATGGCGGCGCCTGCCGCAACACCTTGGGGAAAGGTCACCGAGAAATTCGCGGCAACGGTTGCCGAACTCTCCGGCGGCGAGGTCACCATAAGCATCTACTACAACAACGAGCTCGGCGACGAACAGACGATGGCGCGACAGCTGCCGCGCGGTCGTCTCGACATGGCGCTTCTGTCCAACGTCGCCGCCTCGCTGCTGGTCCCGGAATACGGGCTGCTGCTGTCGCCCTATGCCTTCGACAGCCTCGCGGAGGCCGACTGCGTGACCGACGCCCACCTGTCCAGGACGTTCGACGCTGCGTTCCAGTCGGCGGGCGCTGTCCTGCTTTCGAGCATCGAGGTCGGGCAGATGGTGATCATGTCGCAAAAGCCGTTCCGCATCCCGGCTGACATGGTGGGCCAGAAGGTCCGCACCTCGCCGACGCCGACCGATACGGACTACATCGACGCCACCGGTGCTGCGGCCGTGCCGCTCGGCACCGTCGATTCCATGCCCGCTCTGAAGACCGGCGCGGTCGTGGCCGTCACCACGCCGATCGTGATGGGCGTGGCAGCAGGCTATGCGGCTGAGGCGCCGCAGATCACGCTGACCGGACATGGCCACCAGCTCGGTGCGCTGCTGGTCTCGAAAAAGACGTGGGATGCGCTTGGCGACAAGGAACGCGCCGCGATCACCGAAGCTGCCCAGACGATGGACGAACTGCGGCCCGCCGTCCGCGCTGCGGAACAGGCGCTGCTGGAGAAAGCCAAGACGGCGGGCGCCATCGTCCACACGCCGACCTCGGACGAGAAAGCCGCCTGGAAGAGCTTCGCCGCACAAGCCCAGGAGCAGATCCTCTCCGACCTCGGCGACAACGCCCCGCAGGTCTGGGCCGACCTGCTCTCGGCCAAACAGGCATGCGCCAAGTAAGTCGATGCGTATCTTTCTTTCGCTTCTGGAAAGGATCGAGGGCCTGGTGGCCACGGTGGCATATGTCATCGTGGCGGTCCTCCTGATCGGCGACATCGTCGCGCGCGAGATCCTCGGAATTCCCTTGCTCGGCACGCAGGCGATTGCAGTCCTTGCGGCCATCGTCGCGGGGTTCGTGGGGCTGTCGCTGGCGACGGCGGCCGGTTCGCATCTGCGCCCGGAGGCCTTCGACAAGGTGTTGCCCAGACGGTTCGACAGCTATCTGGAGCGCGCCTCCGACCTGGTCGCGGCGGCCTTCTACGTCGCCATCGCCTGCTTCGCGATCCTATTCGTCACCGAATCGAGAGCGGCGGGAGACCGCATCGCCGTGCTGTTCTTTCCGCTCTGGCCGGTGCAGCTGGTCATGCCCATCGCCTTTTTGTCCTGCGCCATCCGGCACTTCTTCTTCGCGATCGATCCGAAGCTCAAGAGCCGGTCACAGCCTGGGCAGCAATTCGCGGAGGGCTGACGGATGGCCGCGATCGGACTCCTGCTGCTCGCTCTCCTGCTGCTCGTGCTGCGCCAGAACATCGTGGTGCTGCTGCTCGCCATCGCCGGCTATGTGCATCTGGTGTGGGGCGACGGTCGCCTCGAATATCTCGTCGAGGATATGTGGATCAGCCTCGGCAGCGAGGTTCTGTTGTCGATCCCGATGTTCCTGATCGCGGGAAACATCATGACCCGCGGATCGATCGCGAAGCGGCTGATCCGGATCACGACGCTGCTGACCGATCCGCTCCCCGGCGGGCTCGGCATCGCGACGATCCTGTCCTGCGCGCTCTTCGCGGCGATCAGCGGCTCCTCGCCGGTGACGCTGCTTGCGGTCGGGTCGGTCCTCTATCCGGCCCTGCTCGCTCAGGGCTACGACAAGAAATTCGCGCTCGGCGCCATCACCTCGGCCGGAACGCTCGGGATCATCATCCCGCCATCGATCCCGCTGATCATCTACGGGCTCGTGACCGAGCAATCCATCGCCGACCTCTTCATCGCCGGCATCGTCCCCGGCCTCGTGTTGACGGCGATGCTCGCGATCTATTCCTACTGGGTGAACAGGGCCCGCCCCTCGAAATCCTTCGACGGGGCCGCGTTCCTTTCGGCGCTGAGGGA
Source organism: Mesorhizobium sp. L-8-3 (assembly GCF_016756615.1). GTDB lineage: Bacteria > Pseudomonadota > Alphaproteobacteria > Rhizobiales > Rhizobiaceae. The sequence continues at coordinate 383,381 of NZ_AP023262.1, forward strand.
GGGCATCTGGTCGCTGATGCTGCCGGTGGTGCTGCTTGGCGGCATCTATTCCGGTTACTTCTCGCCGACCGAGGCCGCCGCGGTGGCGCTGGCATACGGGCTGTTGGTCGAGTTCTTCATTCACCGGGAGCTGACCTTCGCGGATTTCCGGGCGACGACCCTCGACACGGCGAGGATGCTGGGCATGCTGTTCCCGATCATCGCCGTGGCGCTCAGCCTCAAGTCGATCCTGACGATCATGCGCGTACCCCATGAGCTCGCGCTCTGGATGACCGATGTCACCACGAGCAAGGTGGCTTTCCTGATCGCGGTGAACCTGCTGCTTCTGGTCGTCGGCTGCTTCTTCGACGTGATCTCGGCGATCCTCATCCTGGGGCCACTGCTGCTGCCCCCGGCCGTTGCGTTTGGCATCAACCCGATCCAGTTCGGAGTCATGATGGTGATCAACCTCGAGATCGGCTTCCTGACGCCGCCCATCGGGCTGAACCTGTTTGTTGCGATGACGGCGTTTCGCGAGAAATTCCAGCTGATCTGCGTCTCGGTCCTGCCATTCGCCGCTGTGATACTCGCGGTTCTGATGCTTGTTGCCTTCGTACCCGAGCTCTCGACCATACTGTTGCGATAGCGACGGGCCGCGCAGAACAGTCTTTTTGCAGCCCATCTCGGCCCGGAAGCTCCTCGTTGTGCCGGGCTTTGATATCAACCCGACTGGACGTGTCCAGCATCCAGTCGGGTGGGCGGCGAGTTGCCGCCCGGATTGAAGTAGACATTGGTGTAGCCGAGCACGCCCGGCGGTGTCAGTTTCGGATGCGAGTCATGACGATGGCGGAAACGGGCGCCGGTCCCTCGACGTCTCTCATGATAAGCGTCCAATTCCCGTCGGGGCCGGCCACGACCGAGCCCATGTCGATCGGCGCGCCGTCGGCACCTATGAGCGTGACCGTCACTGTCGAGCTGGTCGGCGACCTTCCGGTGAAGATCGGCGAGAGATAGAGCAGTTCCTCGACTTCCTCGTCCTCGTCCTCTTCGTCCTCGCCGAGCACCCGGCTGATCTCGATCGGATCCGGCGCCGCATTCACATATCGCGATCCGTGGCGCTTGCGATCAGGCGATAGTTGGACCTTGGGGCAACGCGGCCGCGTGTTCCCAGGTGCGACCCGGAGGCCGCTACCCTCGCGAATCTTGACTGTTGCACGCACGCGAAGAAAAAATATCGTTACATTCGCCAAGTATATTTGATGGAGATCAATGCCCTGCGATCAACCGTAGGGAGTTTACAGTCCCTTGGCGCCTTGTCAGTCCGCCGGTGCCTTGTCGCGGAGATGCAAATGCTTGCTGAAGCTGCTTCCTATGGACTCGACGCCTGGCAGCGTTCCATCCTCTTCCTCGATGTGATGCGGCGCAGGGCCGTCCAGTATGACGAGCATGCGTCGGAAGCCGTGCCCCATGTGCTCGACTTCGATGCCGAACTCGTCTGTGACGGCCGCGAGTTCGCGCGCCCCGTCAACTATCTCCTCGTGCGCATCGTCCCCCCGCAGGGCGTCGAGATCGACAGCCGCAAGCGGCCATTCGTGGTCGTCGATCCAAGGGCTGGGCACGGACCCGGAATCGGCGGCTTCAAGGCCGACAGCGAGATCGGCGTGGCGACGAAGGCCGGCCACCCGTGCTACTTCGTGGGCTTCCTGCCCGATCCCGTGCCGGGCCAGACCATCGAGGACATCGCCGAGGCGGAGGCGCGGTTTCTCGAGATCGTGAGCGATCGCCACCCCGGGGCCGAAGGCAAGCCCTGCGTGATCGGGAACTGTCAGGCCGGCTGGGCGATGATGATGGTGAACGCCCTGCGGCCGGAGCTTTTCGGCCCGATCATCGTCGCGGGCTCACCGCTCTCCTACTGGGCGGGCGTGAAGGGTCAGTACCCGATGCGCTATTCCGGCGGCCTGCTCGGCGGCTCATGGCTCACGGCCCTCGCCGGGGACCTCGGGCAGGGTGTCTTCGACGGCGCCTGGCTGGTGCAGAACTTCGAGAACCAGAACCCGGCGAACACGCTGTGGACCAAGCAGTACAATCTCTACTCGCAGATCGACACGGAGGCCGAACGCTATCTCGGCTTCGAGAAATGGTGGGGCGGTCATGTCCTGCTGAACGCCGAGGAAATGCAGTGGATCGTCGACGAGCTCTTCGTCGGCAACAAGCTCGCCGCCGGTGAGATCCGCACTTCCGACGGTGTCGCCATCGACCTGCGCAACATCCGCGCGCCGATCGTGGTCTTCTGCTCGAAGGGCGATAACATCACGCCGCCGCAGCAGGCGCTCGATTGGATCCTCGATCTCTATGACAGCGTCGACGAGATCCGCGCCCACGGCCAGACGATCGTCTACACCATCCACGACACGATCGGGCACCTCGGCATCTTCGTCTCGGCCGGCGTTGCAAAGAAGGAGCATGACGAGTTCGCCTCCAACATCGACTTCGTCGACGTGCTGCCGCCCGGGCTCTACGAAGCCATTCTCGAACCGAAGGATGCCACGATCGAAAACGCCGAGCTCGTTACCGGCGAATGGGTGATGCGCTGCGAGCCGCGAACGCTGGACGACATCCGCGCCCTTGGTGGCAACAATCTCGAGGACGAGCGCCGCTTTGCTGCCGCTGCCCGGCTTTCCGAGATCAACCTCGCACTCTATCGCGCCCTCGTGCAGCCATGGGTCAAAGCGACGATGACGCCGCCAGTGGCCGAAGCAGTGCGTCGAATGCACCCGCTGCGCCTCCAATACGAGCTCTACGGCCCGCGCAATCCTTTCATGGCATGGGTGGAAACCGCGGCTGGCCGGGTCCGCGAGGAGCGGAGCCCGGTCGCTGGCGACAATCCGTTCCTCAAGCTCCAGCAGCAGGCTTCTGAGCAAATCGTCGAAGGCCTCGATGCCTGGCGCAAGACTGCCGAGCGGCTGTCGGAGGAGACTTTTCGTGCCCTCTACGGAGCGCCGACCCTGCAAGCCGCGCTCGGGATCGACACCGGGTCGCAGCGCCCGCCGCGCAAGGCAGCGAAGAGCCTGCTCCACAATGCCCTGGTCGAACGGCGGATCGCGGAACTCAGGGCGGCCATAACCCAGGGCGGGCTGCGGGAAGCACTGCTGCGCTCAATGGTCTATGTCGGCATGGCCCGCGGCAGGGTCGACGAGCGCAGCTTCGAGGCGATCCGCCGGATCCGCGAAAAGGCCCCCCGCGCCGCTGAAGTGACCCTCGCCGAATTCAAGGCGCTGCTGCGCGAGCAGTTCTTCATGGTGCTGATCGACGAGGATGCCGCACTCGCAGCGCTTCCAGGTCTTTTGCCTGAAGGCCGCGACGAGCGCCGCGACGCGCTGGATCTGCTTACCAATGTGCTGACGGCATCCGGGCCGCTGACCGACGCTGCAGCGGAGCGGATGAAGCGGATCACCGAGCTTTTCGCCATCGGAACAAGCAAGGGGCGGAGCTCGAAGATCGAACGTGTCGAATCCGAGACGAGCGGTGCTTCGACCAGTGAATCCGCGGCGCAGGGTTCGCAGCCGAACGTTTCGCATTGAACAAGGAATTCGGGGATGAAGCGCCATGCCGGCGATGGCCCCGATCGGAAACAAAGAGATGGACCGGCACCCTCGGGATGGCCCGATGCCAAGCTCAGTCCCGTCTGTCTCGTCGAAGCGTTGCGAAGGACGGCCTTCGCAGGAGTGAGGAACAGTCATGTCGGAAGTCCCGCAGGAACCGTCAAGGGTCTCTTCCAAGTACGACCGGCTGATCGCCGCCGCACAGGTGGAGGAGCCAGCCCGAACGATCGTAGCCCATCCCTGCGACGAGACTTCGCTGCAAGGGGCGCTTCAGGCCGCCGCCGCCCGGCTGATCCTGCCGGTCCTGGTCGGTCCCGAGGCAAAGATCCGGGCCGTTGCGCAGGCGCACCACCTTGACCTTGCCGACTGCGAGATCGTCGACGCACCGCACAGCCACGCTGCCGCAGCCCAGGCCGTCGCTCTTGTCCGCGAGGGCAGGGGCGAACTTCTGATGAAGGGCAGCCTGCACACCGACGAACTGATGCGGGAGGTGACCGCCTCGGCCACCGGGCTCAGGACCGAGCGCCGGATCAGCCATGTCTTCATCATGGACGTGCCCGGCCACGCCGACACGCTCTTCATCACCGACGCCGCGATCAACATCTTCCCCGATCTCGACGCCAAGCGCGACATCATCCAGAACGCCATCGACCTCTTCATCGCGGTCGGCCTGGGCCAGCCGCGGGTGGCGATCCTGTCGGCGGTGGAAATGGTCACGACCAAGATACCTTCGACCATCGAGGCTGCTGCGCTGTGCAAGATGGCCGAGCGCGGCCAGATCACAGGCGGATTGCTCGAGGGCCCGCTCGCCTTCGACAATGCCATCGACCCCGAGGCCGCGCGCATCAAGGAGATCGCCTCGCCGGTGGCGGGCCACGCCCAGATCCTCGTCGTTCCCGATCTCGAAGCGGGTAACATGCTGGCGAAGAACCTCACCTTTCTCGCCCATGCCGACGCCGCCGGTCTCGTGCTCGGCGCCAGGGTGCCGATCGTGCTGACCTCGCGGGCGGACTCGGTGCGCACGCGCCTCGCCTCCTGCGCCGTTGCCTCCCTCTACGCCGCCGCCCGGCGTCGCGTCACCCAAGTGGCGGCATGAACCGATGGACGCGATCCTCGTCATCAACGCCGGCTCCTCGAGCCTGAAGTTTCAGATCTTCGGCCTTGTCGATGGCGCACCGGTCCGCCAGGTGCGCGGGCAGGTCGAGGGCATCGGCACCCGACCCCGCCTGGGCGCCGCTGCCGCCGACGGCACCGCGCTTGTCGATCAGGGCTACGCGCCTGAGGAGATCCGCGACCTGCCCGCCGCGCTCGCCACGACCAGGCACTGGCTCGGCACCCTGGACGGCTTCGAACTGCGTGCCATCGGGCACCGCGTCGTCCACGGCGGCCCGGACTTCTCCGGTCCTGTCCTGATCGACGCGGCCGTGCTCGACCGGCTCGCCTATCTCCAGGATCTCGCGCCGCTGCACCAGCCGAACAATCTCGCACCGATCCGGCTCGCCATGGAGATCAACCCGGACGTGCCGCAGGTCGCCTGCTTCGACACGGCTTTTCACCGCGGCCACGCCATGCATTCCGACTGCTACGCACTGCCGCGAGCCCTCTACGAAGAAGGCGTGCGCCGCTACGGCTTCCACGGCCTCTCCTACGAATACATCTCCGAACGGATGCGCGAGATAGCGCCTGCCGCCGGCCGGGTCATCGTCGCCCATCTCGGCAGCGGTGCCTCGATGTGCGCGCTCCACGATGGCCGCAGCATCGAGAGCACCATGGGCTTCACCGCCCTCGACGGCCTGCCGATGGGCACGCGGCCAGGCCAGCTCGACCCCGGCATCGTGCTCTATCTGATCGACCAGCGCGGCATGAGCGTGAAGGAAGTCACCGACTTGCTCTACAAGGAGTCCGGCCTCAAAGGCCTCTCGGGCATCTCCAACGACATGCGCGACCTGCTGGCGAGCGACGACCCGCATGCCGGCCTGGCGCTCGACCACTTCGTCCACCGCTGCGGGCTGAGCGCCGGCATGCTCGCCGCCGCGCTCGGTGGCCTCGACGCTTTCGTCTTCACCGCCGGCGTCGGAGAGAACTCGGCCGCCATCCGCGCCCGCATCGCCGAACGCCTGGCCTGGCTCGGCGCCAAGGTCGACGCAGCCGCCAACGATACCGGTGCCACTTGCATCTCAACGCCAGCGAGCCGCGTCGGGCTATATGTCATCCCAACCGACGAGGAACTGATGATCGCCCGGCACACGCTCGCCTTCATTGCCGCCCCGACCTGAATCGCCGGAGATCGCCATGTCGCATGAGACCGCCATATCCATCCCCACCGTCAAGGCCGGCAAGATCCTCGAGGGCCGCAAGGGCCTGATCGTCGGCATTGCCAACGACCGCTCGATTGCCTGGGGCTGCGCCCGTGCCTTCCGCGCGTTCGGCGCCGAGCTCGCCGTCACCTATCTCAACGACAAGGCGAAGCCGCACGTCGCGCCGCTTGCCGAGGCCCTCGATGCCCCGATCTTCATGCCGCTGGATGTGAGCGTGCCCGGCCAGCTCGAGGCGGTCTTCGACCGCATTTCCGAGACCTGGGGCGAGCTTGACTTCCTGGTACACTCGATCGCTTTCTCGCCCAGGGACACGCTTCAGGGTCGGGTCACCGACGTCCCGCGCGACGGCTTCCTGACGACCATGGACGTCTCCTGCTGGTCCTTCATCCGCATGGGTCACCTCGCCGAACCGCTGATGAAGAATGGCGGCACGCTCTTCGCCATGACCTACTACGGCTCGCAGATGGTGGTGGAGAACTACAACATCATGGGTGTCGCCAAGGCTGCGCTCGAGGCCGCCGTCCGCTACATGGCCGCCGAGCTTGGACCCAAGCGAATCAGGGTACACGCGATCTCTCCCGGTCCGCTCGCCACGCGCGCCGCCTCGGGAATCCCCGACTTCGACGAGCTCCTCGCCAAGGCAAAGTCCAAGGCCCCTTCGCGCGAGCTCGTCGACATAGACGATGTCGGCGCCGCAACCGCCTTCCTCGCCCACGACGCCGCGCGCCTCATCACCGGCCAGGTGCTCTATGTCGACGGAGGATACCACATCATGGACTGACACGGTCTGTCCGGTGACGGTGGCGCCTCGTCACCGAGTGCCGTCTGCGACGGCCCCATCATGTGAAGTCATGCGCCGATTGCGCCCGAGGTCGGGTCTTCCCCATCGGGCTCTCGCGGGTTCGCTCCTATTTCTTCGGAAACAGGAACGTAACCGCGGCGCGCGCTCCGAAGCCATCCGGCCCGCCCTCAGGAGTTTCGGCCCAGTATCGGACGCCGGCCTGCAGGCTGACCGGCTGGTGTCCGAACTTCACCAGCTTGCTAATCATGAAGTTGACCGGCACTGACCAGGCCTCGTTGGTCCAGTCGTAGGTGGATTCCGTGTTGAGCGCGAAGGTCCAGGCATCCGCCGTGGTATAGCTGACGAAAGGCTGCAGGAATGTGGAATTCACGTCCGGTCGCGCTTCCGGTCCGGCGAATGACCAGATGTGGTTGGCCAGCATACCGTAGGTCCATGGTCCCGTTTGCTTCAGGACCACGCCGGTCGGTCCAGCGCCCCATTTGTCGCCGCCCAGCAGCGGGTCGGTGCCTGTCGGAATCAGGAACGCCGGTCCGGCACCCCAGATGATGCCGCCGGGCCCCGGTGCCTTGGGCGAGAAGAACAGGCTCTGCACCGTGTCGCCGAGCCCCGACTGGGTGCCGGACGGGCCGGCGATGTCGTCCTGCCAGATGACCGGCAGGATCGTGCGCGAGATGATGTTCCAATCCTCGTTGAGCGAGATCGGGATGACCGGCTGGATGTTCAGCGTCACCTTGTCGCCGTCATTCGGCCCGAAGCCGGAATCGTAGTTGAACTGAAACGGCACGCTGATCAGCGAGGCGACAGGGTTCGACAACTGCTTGGCGAGGTCCGCTTCCTGGGCCCTGGCGGATGTGCCGGCAGCTATGACCGTCAGCGACGCCAAGAGACCAAGGATAACTCTACCCGACTTCATCGCGCTTCTCTGTTTCTTTGCGGGCAACGGTGCCATGGATCGAAGCGCCGAGCAATTGCCCGGGCGATGCCGACCCTGCTTGCCGAATTGATAGCGCAGGCAGGATGGTGTGATAGTTGGACCTTGGTGCAACGCAGCTTCGGCATTAAGCAATGGTTCGAACGCCGAGAGGGCCCGATAGCCTCCCCAGGCTTCTTTCGTGTGTCCCGGAAACGGTCATGACCGTGTCAAACAGGGGACACGAGAGACCCTTATGGCTTCCGTTCTCCCTGTCGGCTAAGTTCAGCCAGCCGTTGCATCGATGGAATCGTCTTGTCGCGCCGACCGCTTTTCTTTCAGATCTTGATCCTGTTGCTTTGTCTGGCTCCGACGCCGGGCAAATTCTCCGCAGCCAGAGCCACCGAAGGAACTGCCAAGCGGATCCTCATCGTCTACGAGAACGAGAGCACCCTTTTCGCCGTGACCGAAGTCTCCCGCGGCCTGCGAGAGGGCCTCGTCGGCGATGCGCCCACACGGATCGAGCTCTACAGCGAACATCTCGATTCCGTCCGCTTCCCCGGTCCGGGCCATCTGGATCGGCAGGCGCAGTTCCTGGCGGCCAAGTACAAGGGGATTCCGCTCGACATCGCATTGGCCGCCGGGCCCGGCGCGCTCCTGTTCATGCTCGAGCACCGCGACGCGATCGCGCCGGGCGCGCCCCTTGTGTTTGGCGGGATCACCGACGCGACGCTGAAATCGCTCTCGCTGCCGGCCGACATCTGGGGCGTGGTCAGCCGGTTCGACCCGGTCGGAACGATCGATCTGGCGAGGCGTCTCCAGCCGACGGCGAAGCGCATCGTCGTCATGACCGGCTCGTCCGATTTCGACCGCCAGTGGGAAGCGCGAGCCCGAAACGAACTGACAGGGAACTATCGCGGACTGAGCGTCGAGTATGTTTCGGGGCTGACGCTGGACGGCTTCAAGGACGTCGCGAACCGACTGCCCGCCGATACGATTCTGCTGATCCTCACCATACTCCAGGATGCGGCGGGCCGCTCCTTCATCCCCCGCGACGCGGCGGCCGAGATCGCTCCGGCATCGGTTGCGCCGGCCTATGCCGTCTACAGTTCCTTCATCGGCACCGGCGTGGTGGGTGGCTTCGTGGAAACGTTCGAAGGTATCGGCATCGACATGGCTGACCTTGCCAGCCAGATCATTTCGGGCGCACCGCCGGAGCGACGGACCGAAGCATCGACCAGCCGGCCGGTCGTCGACTGGCGGCAATTGGAACGCTGGGGTATCGGTAGCGACCTTCTTCCCGCGGACACGCAACTCGAATTCCATGAGCCGCCGGTTTGGGAACGATATCGCTTCGAGATCATAGCGGCTCTTGCAGTCATCGGGCTCCAGGCGGCCACGATCGCCGGCCTCGTCATCCTTGACCGGCGCCGTCGCATCGCGCAGGAGGAACTCGCCCTGGAACGGCTGGAGCTGGCCCATCTTTCGCGTATCACGCAGCTCGGCCAGCTCTCGGGAGCCTTCGCCCACGAACTGAACCAGCCGCTCACCTCGATCCTCGCGAATGCCGAAGCAGGAGCCCGGCTGCTGGCCATGAAGCCGCCCGACCTGAACGAAGTGAAGGATATCCTCGAGGACATCGCCGACGAGGACAGGCGCGCAGCCGGCATCATCACGCAGTTGCGGCAGCTCATGGTGAAAGGAGAGGCGGCGCTCGAGCGGGTGGATCTCAACAAAGCGGTTGCCGCGACGATGGAACTGGCGAGGAGCGAACTGGTTGCACGCCAGACGCAGGTCGACTTCCGACGGGAGGAGAAAGAACTGCCCGTCCGCGGCAATCTTGCGCAGCTGCAGCAGATCGTGCTGAACCTGATCCTGAACGCCACCGAAGCCATGCGTCATCTTCCGCCGGGGGGACGTGAAATCACGATCGAGACGCGGACATTGCCAGGCGGTGCACGTCAGTTGTCGGTTTCCGATCGTGGGCCGGGAATTTCGCCCGAGATGAAGGATAAGGCCTTCAAGCCTTTCGTGAGCGGTGGAGCGACAGGCATGGGCCTCGGACTGCCCATCTGCCGTTCGATCGCATCGGCGCACGGAGGCACTCTCGCTTTCGACGACCATGAGGACGCCGGCACTCGGGTGATCCTCACCCTGCCGCCGGTCTAGCAGAACCAACCGGCAAGCCACCGCGCATATGGCGAACAAGGCAGGAAGCTGGGATGCGCATCGATCCGACGGCCGCATGGGACCCAAGGCCAACTACGACGACCCGCTCGCATGTGGTACAGGATGGGAATGGAACGTGTTGCATCAGTGGTGGCCATCGTCGACGATGACGACTCGGTTCGTCGTGCACTGCGCCGGCTCGTCACGTCGCTTTCCCACCAGTCGCGCACATTCGCATCGGGCGAAGAATTCCTCGACGCCTTGTATGAAGCCACGCCCGATTGCGTCTTGCTGGACCTGAACATGCCCGGATTGAAAGGGCTGGACGTCCTGCATCGCCTCCGGAACGAGGGGCGGCAAGTCCCCGCCATCATCATGACCGGCTTCGACCAGCACGGGATGCGGGAGAGATGCCTTGAAGCGGGCGCGGCCGCCTATCTGGTCAAGCCGCTCGGGCGGGCGGCCGTGGCGTCGGCGATCGAGGAGGCGACAGCGGCTTCGGAGTGACCCATTGCCACTCACAGCCCGCCGCATTGCCCCAAGGTCCAACTTACTTGACGTCATCTTACCTGAATAATCCGCATCGGACCCTTCGCGGGCGTGCGAGGACGCGGCGCCGGCAGGGGTAGATCAGGAGGCATCGATGAAACTTGCAGCCTTGACAACCAGGCTCAGCGCCGCGGTGTTTACACTCGGCGCAGCTTACCTTGCCCCGTCCGACCCTGTCGCGGCGCAAGAACAGGCTCAGAAACCGAACATTCTGGTGATCTGGGGGGACGATATCGGGACCTGGAACATCAGCCACAACAACCGTGGCGTGATGGGATATCGAACGCCCAATATCGACCGGATTGCCGCGGAGGGCGTGTCTTTCACCGACTATTACGGACAGCAGAGCTGCACCGCCGGACGCGCGGCCTTTCTCGGCGGCAACGTGCCGGTCCGGACCGGCATGACCAAGGTCGGCCTGCCCGGCGCCCCGCAGGGCTGGCAGACAACCGACGTCACCATCGCCACGGTGTTGAAATCGCTCGGCTACGACACCGGCCAGTTCGGCAAGAACCACCAGGGCGACCGCGACGAGCATCTTCCGACGAACAACGGCTTCGACGAGTTCTTCGGCAATCTCTACCATCTCAACGCCGAGGAAGAGCCGGAGAACCGCGACTATCCCGGCGACATGAAGCTGGCCGACGGCCGTACCTTCCGCGAAGCCTTCGGCCCGCGCGGCGTGCTGCGCGCGTCTGCCGACGGCAAGATCGAGGATACCGGGCCGCTGACCCGCAAACGAATGGAGACCGTGGACGAGGAGACGCTAGCCGCGGCCGTCGACTTCATGGATCGAAAGACCAAGGAAGGCAAGCCCTGGTTCACATGGTGGAATGCTACCCGCATGCACTTCCGCACGCATGTGAAGGAGGACAATGTCGGCATCTCGGGGCCGAGCGGCAACAACTATCACGACGGCATGGTCGAGCATGACCGGATGGTCGGCCAGCTCCTCGACAAGCTCGACGAACTTGGCGTCGCCGACAACACCATCGTCTTCTACTCGACCGACAACGGCCCCCACTACAACACCTGGCCGGATGCCGGCACGACGCCCTTCCGCAGCGAGAAGAACTCGAACTGGGAAGGCGCCTATCGCGTACCTGCCTTCGTCCGCTGGCCCGGTCATTTCCGCAAGGGTGAAACCGTGAACGGGATCGTCGCCCATGAGGACTGGCTGCCGACCGTCGCAGCCATCGCCGGCAATCCGAACATCAAGCAGCAATTGGCCGACGGCGTGGAACTCAACGGCCGGACCTACAAGAACTATATCGACGGCTACGACATGACGGCCTATCTCTCGGGCGAGGCTGAGGAGTCTCCGCGTCACGAGTTCTGGTACGTCAATGACGATGGCCAGATCGTCGCCGCGCGTTATGACGACTGGAAGGTGGTGTTCCTGGAGAACCGCGGCGAGGCCTTCGGGGTCTGGCGCGAGCCCTTCACGGAACTGCGTGTTCCCCTGCTCTTCAACCTGCGGCGCGACCCGTTCGAGAAGGCGCAGCACAACGCGAATACCTACAACGACTGGTTCCTCGACCGGGCTTTCGTGCTCGTGCCGATCCAGGCGCTGGCCGCGCGCTTCCTGCAGACCATGCAGGACTACCCGCCGAGCCAGGCGCCGGGATCGTTCAACCTCAGCGCCATCGAGGCGAAGATCAAGGCCGGAACCGGCAACTGAACCGACAAGGACAACGATCGGGACGCCGGGACCGGCGTCCCGATCACTGCCTGCCTTGCAGCCATGTCGATGGGAACCTGAAGATGGCCAAGATATCCGTCACCGCGGCATTCGCAACATTGCAAGTTCTGCTGATCGCGCTACCCGCCCTTGCCGACCCGTTGCCCTCCTGGAACGACACCCGGGCCGAAGCCGCGATCATCGAATTCGTCGAGCGCGTCACCGATCCGGTCTCGGATGATTTCGTGCCTGCCGCCGACCGCATCGCGGTATTCGACAATGACGGCACGCTGTGGAGCGAACAGCCGGCCTATTTCCAGGCCCTCTACGCACTCGACCGCCTCAAGCAGAAAGCCGAGAAAGACCCGTCCATACTGACTTCGGACACGCTCAAGGCGGCGGCCAAGGGTGATCTGAAGGGCGCGATGGCCGGAGGTCAGGAAGGGCTGATCGAGATTCTCGACGTTTCCCACTCCGGCATGTCGGTGGGCGATTTCGAGGCCGACGCGCGTGAGTGGCTGACAACCGCCAAGCGTCCGCAATCCGGGCTTGTATATGCAGACATGACTTATCAGCCGATGCTGGAACTTCTCACCTATCTCAGGGACCAGGATTTCGCCACTTACATCGTCTCGGGCGGCGGCGTGCATTTCATCCGCGCCGTTTCCGAAGAAGCCTACGGAGTGCCGCCCGGACAGGTGGTCGGCACCGAGGGCGACACCCGCTACGAGGCGAAGGGCGACAAGCCGACCCTCATGAAGTTCGGCGGCATCTCATTCATCGACGACAAGGCCGGCAAGCCCGTCGGTATCGACCGCCATATCGGCAAGCGCCCGATCTTTGCTGCCGGCAATTCGGACGGAGACTTCGAGATGCTCGAATGGACGACGTCAGGGGAAGGCCCGCGCTTCGGTCTGCTCGTGCATCACACCGACGCCGAGCGCGAATTCGCGTATGACCGCGAAGGTCACGTTGGCGTGCTGAACAAGGGCCTGGACGAGGCCGAGAAGCGCGGCTGGTTGGTCGTCGACATGGCAAAGGACTGGAACCGGATCTGGTCGGGCAAGCAATGACACCACGCGAGCAGATCGAGGAACTGCGCACCCGCATGGGTGCAGCCATCGTCGGCCAGCGCGCTGTGATCGAACGGCTGCTGATCGGGCTTCTTGCCAATGGCAACCTGCTCGTCGAGGGGTTGCCCGGCCTTGCCAAGACGCGGGCGATCAAGGCGCTCGCGCACAATCTGGAGGCAAGGTTCAGCCGCATACAGTTCACGCCCGATCTCCTGCCGTCTGATGTGACGGGAACGGAGGTTTATTACCAGTCGGGTGAAAAGGGCGAATTCCGCTTCGAGCAGGGCCCCATCTTTGCCAATATCGTGCTGGCGGACGAGATCAACCGCGCCCCAGCCAAGGTGCAGGCCGCGCTTCTGGAAGCCATGGAGGAACGCCAGGTCACGGTATCGGGCAAGACCCATGTGATGGAGCCGCTGTTCATGGTGATGGCGACGCAGAACCCGATCGAACAGGAGGGCACCTATCCGCTGCCCGAGGCGCAGATGGACCGATTCCTGATGCATGTGCTCATCACCTATCCGCCGGTGGAAGACGAAGTGGAGGTGATCCGGCTGGTGCGCGGCGAAGAGATTGCCGCGCTGGAGGCGCAGCATGTCAAGGCATCCTCCACCAAACCTTCCGCCGTTCCGCAGGACGCCATCTTCGCCGCAAGGCGCGAGATCGGCGCGATCCATGTCTCCGACGCGATCGAGCGCTACATGGCCGATCTGGTGAATGCCACGCGCATCCCCACCGAATACGGCAAGGACCTGCCGCGATGGATCGAGATCGGCGCCAGCCCCCGCGCTTCGCTGGCGCTCGACAGATGCGGTCGTACCCATGCCTGGCTGGCGGGCCGCGACTATGTCGATCCCGAGGACGTGCGCGCCATCGCGCCCGACGTGCTCCGGCACCGGCTGGGCCTGACGTTCGAGGCGCAGGGCGAAGGCGTGACGCCGGACAAGGTGGTTGGTGAATTGCTGAAGCAAGTCGCATTGACCTGAGCGAGACCATGCGGGACAGGCCGGCACGAACACGCGCAGGCATCGGGCGCCCGGCGAGCGCGACCGAGGTCGAGGACACCCGCATCCACGTCGATCTCGCCCATCTCAGGAAGCTGGAGGCACGTGCCCGCCAGATCAGTTTTCTTCCGCGCCAGCCCGCCCGCAGCGTGCTCAACGGCAGGCATGCCTCGCGGCTGCGCGGACGCGGGCTGAACTTCGAGGAATTGCGCGGCTACCTTCCCGGCGACGACATCCGCGCCATCGACTGGAAGGTGACGGCCCGCACCGGTGAGCCGCACGTGCGGGTCTATACGGAGGAGCGCGACCGTCCGACCCTGATCGTGGTCGATCAGCGCATGTCGATGTTCTTCGGGTCGGTCCTCAACATGAAGTCCGTGACCGCCGCCGAATGCGCCGCGCTTGCCGCCTTTCGCATCTTCGATCAGGGAGACCGGGTGGGAGGGATCGTATTCGGCGATAGCGCGATCGCCGAGATCCGGCCCGGGCGCAGCAGAAAGTCGCTGACCGCCTTCCTGACCGCGCTGAGCGATGCCAACGGGCAGCTCGACGCCGACCGGCCGCCGGTGGCGCCGATGTCCATGAATCGCGTCCTGCAATCCGTGGCGCGGATTGCGCCGCGCAACCATCTGGTGCTCGTGTTCAGCGATTTCGACGAAGTGGACGCGTCGACGCACCGGCTGGTCGCCGGCCTGTCCCGCCGCAACGACCTGGTGCTGGTGCTCGTGTCGGATCCCTATGTCGAGGAGATGCCGGCCGGGGTGAAAGTGGTCGTCTCGGACGGAACGCTGCAAGCGGAAATCGACACCGCCGACAAGACGGTGCACCGCCGGCTGAAGGATATGGCGAAGGGCCGGCTGGCCGAAATCCTCGACTGGCAGAGGCAGCTCGGGGTGCCGGTCCTGCCGCTGACGACGTCAGGCGACAGCGTCGAGCAGATGCGGCGGCTCATGGGCCTGCCGGGGCGACGGCGATGAACGACGAGGCCGAACCCGTTACGCTGCTCGATCTGCTCGGCCGGCTGATCGAGGCGCCGGAGCCGCCGCCGGTCTCGATGATGCCCCAGACCTGGGGCTGGGTCGCGCTGGCACTGATCCTGCTGGCGATCGGCATAATCGTCGCGGCTTACCTGCGGCGACGCTACCTGGCCAATGCCTATCGTCGGGATGCAGTCAGGGAACTCGAGGCGGCAGGGGACGACCCGGCGGCAATCGCGGAGATCCTCCGGCGCACCGCGCTCGCCGCCTATCCGCGGCGCAACGTGGCCGGGCTTGCCGGCGACGGCTGGCTGAGCTTCCTCGACGCTCAGGTGTCCGGACGGGACTTTTTGGAGGGGCCCGGCCGAGTGGTGGCATCGGCTCCCTACAGAACGATGCCGAAGGAGCCGGCGCTCTACGCGGTCGCCAGAAACTGGATCCTTCGGCACCGTCCGGAAGGAACGCCATGATCACGCTGGCTTTCCCCTGGGCGCTGCTCCTGTTGCCGCTGCCGTTCCTCTGGCTCCTGTTGCCGCCGCATCGCGAGCGCGTGCCGGCACTGCGCTTTCCCTTCTTCAGGCGGATCGTCGAGACCGCCGGCTCCTGGCCGGGCGAAGGGGCCGTCGTGTTGTCGCGCAGCCGCCTGCAGATGGGGACGGCCATCATCATCTGGCCGCTGCTGGTTCTCGCCCTGGCCCGTCCCGAGCGCCTGGGCGAAGCCGTCGAACTCGACAAGTCCGCCAGGGACGTCATCCTCGCGATCGACATATCGGGATCGATGGACGCCAAGGACTTCGTTGCCCCGGACGGCACCAAGAAGCAACGGCTGGAGGGCGTGCGCGGCGTCGTCGACGATTTCATTGCCGGACGCGACGGCGATCGCATGGCCCTGGTCGTGTTCGGTTCAAAGGCCTATGTGCAGGCTCCGCTGACGGAAGACCTGCAGACCATCAGCGAGTTGCTGAACCAGACGGATGTCGGCATAGCCGGCCCGCACACGGCGCTTGGCGATGCGATCGGCCTGGCGATCCGCACTTTCGAAGCCAGCAACATCGACCAGCGTCTCCTGATCCTGCTTTCGGATGGAACGGATACGGCCAGCCGCATGAGCCCGGTGAATGCCGCCGAAATCGCGCGTGACCGGAATATCGAGATCTATACGATCGGTGTCGGCGATCCGAATGCAGCAGGCGAGAACCGTGTCGATCTCGCGACGCTTCAGGACATTGCACGCCGAACGGGCGGCCAGTATTTTTTTGCGGAGGATGAGAAGGGCCTGCGGCAGGTGTACGACAGAATCGACCAGCTCGCCCCGCGCAAGGTCGAGACCCTGTCGTACCGGCCGCGGCAGGCTCTGGCCTACCTGCCACTGGCTGCGGCGACCCTGATCGGAACACTGGCCATCGCCTGGCTGGCCCTTGGCAGCGCACGCAAGGGGCGGGCATGACGGAGATTTCGTTCTTCCTCGAAGCCTTCCACTTCCTCAGGCCGGCCTGGCTCCTGCTGGTTCCCGCGATCGCGGCGATCTGGTTCCATGTCCGGCGCCGCGCGATGCGTCCCGCGCAGGCGACCGAAAGAATTGCACCGCATCTGCGCAAGGCCATGACGGTCGGCGGCGTCCAGACGCGGCATCTGCTGGCGATCGACGGCGTGGCCCTGGGCCTGTTGCTCACGGCATTGGGGGCTGCCGGGCCGACCTGGTCGCGCGTGCCGGACCCTTTCGTTGCGCAGACCGTACCCCTTGTCGTGGCGCTGAAGGTCACATCGTCCATGACCGCCGATGACCTCGCTCCGACGAGGCTGGAGCGTGCGAAGCAGAAAATCCGGGATCTTCTGAAACTGCGGGCCGGCGGGCGGACCGCTCTCGTCGCCTATGCGGGCTCGGCGCATTCCGTCGTGCCGATGACCGACGACCCAGGCGTCGTCGAACCCTATCTGCAGGGCTTGTCGCCCGAGATCATGCCGGAAGACGGGGCCGACGCGGGAGCAGCGCTCGCGCTCGCCCGTGACATCCTTGCCAGGGAGGATGTGCCCGGCGGCATATTGTTCGTGACCGATGCCGTCGACACGGCGGATGTCGACGCGCTCGGCAATGCCGATGTCGCAAGTCTCGCCGTCCTCGCGATGCTTCCCGAGGGCGCAAACGATCCGGGTATCGACCGCCTGAGCGTTCCGGTCGTGCGCGCCACACCCGACGGCGGCGACGTACGCACGCTCGAACGCCGGCTGAACGCCGCCTATGAGCGCGTCATGACGGAAGAGGGAACGCAGCCCTGGAACGATCGCGGATGGCTGCTCGGCTGGCCGGCGGCGCTGCTTGCGCTGTTGTGGTTCCGCCGCGGCTGGACGATGCGCTGGTCGCTCCTTCTTGCGCTCGGGATCGGCGCGATGCCATCCCCTCCCGCCCATGCCGAAGGCGTCATCGACTGGCTCCTGACGCCGGACCAGCAAGGCCGCCTCGCCTATCAGCGCAAGGAATACGATCGCGCCGCGGAACTGTTCGCCGACCCGATGTGGAAGGGCCAGTCGCTGTACCGGGACGGCCAGTACAGCGAGGCAGCGGATGTCTTTTCCCGGCTCGACACGGCGGCGGCGGCTTTTGCCGAAGGGATGGCGCATATCAAAGGCCGGGAATACCGGGACGGGATCGCCGCCTTTGAAACCACCCTGAAGCGCGATCCGGACTATCCGGGTGCGGCCGAGAACCTCAAGACGGCCAAGGAGATCCTCGACTACATCGAAACCACCCGCGAGCAATCCGACACCGGCGAGGAAGCCGGCGAAGGCGCCGACGAAATCGTCATGGACAACAAGGATGCGCGCGGAGCCGAGACCCGTATCCAGGGCAAGGGTGACGCACTGCTGACGACCGAGCAGTGGATGAACACGGTCGATACCGATCCCGCGGACTTTCTGCGCCAGCGCTTCGCCATCGAGGCGGCGACAAGACAAGCGACGACACGACAATGAGACTGCTCATCTTGCTACTCGTTCTCGTTGGAATGTCGGCGGAGGTCGTCCACGCACAGCAACCCGACCAGCAACCCGTTGTGGAAACCGAGCTTGACAAGTCACAGGTGGTGCCGGGGCAGTACGTGACCCTCCGCGTCACGGTCCTGGTGCCGACCTGGCTGCCGAAGCCGGTGGAGTTTCCGTCGATGGAGGGTCCGAACCTGCGGGTGCGTCTGCCGGAGCGATCGACGGGACCGACGAGCCGCAGGATCAACGGCGAACAATGGTCTGGGGTGACGCGGAACTATCTGATCTCGCCCATGGTGGCTGGAACCTTCGCTATCCCGGCACAGAGCATCTCCGTCACCTATGCCGTTCCGCGAAGTTCCGAGGCGGCCCGGGCCGAGTTGAAGACGAAAGCCGTCACGATCGCCGGCGTCCTGCCGCAAGGCGCCGAGGGGCTCGATCCGTTCATCGCCGCAACCAGCCTGAAACTGACGCAGGAGTTCACGCAACCGACGACGGGACTGCAGCCCGGCCAGAGCATCAAGCGGACCGTTACAGCCGAGATGGAGGGCGCATCTCCAATCGTGCTGCCCGAACTGATGCCCGAAATCCGGATCGAGGGGATAGAAGCCTATCCAGGGCAACCGTCGATCTCAGAGAAGGACGAGCGTGGCCTGCTGTCGGGAACCCGTATCGAACAGGTGACACTCATGGCCGAGGGCGGCGCGAACGGCCACGTGCCGGGGGTCGAACTGCGCTGGTTCAACCTGACGTCGGGCAAGATCGAGACGGCGACGCTGGATGGATTCGACATATCCGTCGACGGCCCGCCCGCATCCCGACCCGGCTCCGATCGCCGGACAATCACGCTGGCGGCTGCGGGGCTTGCGGGCATCGTCGTGCTTGCCGTGTCGGCGTTCCTGATCCGCCGGTACTGGCGGCGGGCGACAGACACCTATCGCCGCCGCCGGGCCCGACGTGCAGCCAGCAAGGCATGGGCGGAACACGCCATGTTGAAGGCCATTCGGAAGCGGGACTATCCGGCGACTTTGCGCGCCGTCGACGAATGGGCCTCACGCCCTCCCGTCACCGACGCGGCCCTGGTCGCCCCCATTCATCAGGCCCTGACCGGAATTGGCCGATCGATCTACGGCCAAACCGAAGGGACGCCTCCGTCTGACGCGTGGCGTACCGTCAGCGAAGCGGTGAAGGCCGCATCGGCGGGACCTCGCCGCAGCGCCCGCGACAGACTTCCGCCTCTCAATCCGGAGGTCGCCAACGGTTGACGGAATCCAGGATCGCAGCCGACGGCTGCCACCAATCCAGCAAGAGAGTAGCCGAAGATTTCCATCAGTAACGACTAAAATAACTGAATCTTTCACAGATGAAGCTTGCGGAAAGAAGGTTGAAATAAAGCCCATGAGGAGAGATGATGGACGCGGCGAGGCGTTGAACTGCGGCCCCTGGAATACCACCTGACATGGCGGGCTGTCGGTGTACCGTGTTGCATGGGGCATGCTGACGTTGGACGACGGCCACCACAGCAGGGGACGGAGGGCTACCGTGGTTTGGCCGTCGGTGTGAGGACCGGCCCATGGATGGAAGCGTTTCTACCGTCTACCTGGTAGATGACGACAAGGGTGTTCGGACGTCGCTGACGAGGTTGCTCTCGACAGCCGGACATGTGGTCAGGTCCTATGCGAGTGCCGGCGATTTCCTGGGCCATCACGACCCTGCCGTTCACGGCTGCGCCGTCATCGACCTCAGCTTGCCTGACATGGACGGGTTGGACGTCCAGCAATCCCTCCTCTCCGGGCGGATCAACCGGCCCGTCATCTTTGTCACCGGGTTCGGGGACATTCCCACGAGCGTCAGGGCGATGAAGGCGGGTGCCGTGGACTTCCTGACCAAACCCGTGGACGCTTCCGCCCTTCTGGCCGCGGTGGCGCAGGCGCTGGATCGCGACCTCCGTAGCCGGCGCGAAGGAGAGCTGAGACATTCCGTCGAGGCGCGGCTGGCGAGCCTCACGCCGCGAGAGGGCGAGGTTCTCGCGCATGTCACGGCAGGGCGCCTCAACAAGCAGATCGCTGCCGAGCTCGGGACAGTCGAGAAGACCGTCAAGGTGCATCGGGCCCGTATGATGAGGAAGATGGGGGTGCGCACAGTTGCGGACCTCGTGCGGGTCGTTGCCTCCGTTGGCAGTTCCGGACCCCTGATGGCGTGGCCCGGGATTGGCCCCAAGGTCAATCACGCCGACATGCCGGTTTGATATACGGACGTCGAGAGGCGGCGGCCACGCAGGAGCGTCCGGTCGCTCTCCAGAAGAGGCCCGTCGAACAAAGCATTGCTTCATGAATTCGCGGCGCGCTGGTTCCAGCCTTGGCAGGGATCGCTGCGTTGCCCGGCTGCACCGCGGCAAGTGCCGCGGAAAGCCTCCCCGCCGGCGTTGCCATCCGGCCGCTTGCCGGCACCACGGACGGGGGTCCTCCTGCCGGTGGCGCGATGGCGGCAGGGTGATTGGCCGAGGCGAAAGCATGGATCGAGCGTCCCCGAAAGCCGGCACCCCGCCGCGTAGCGCGCCTCCCCAAGGGTCGCCCGCTTGACAAGTGCCTGCGCGGCATATTCCAAACTGGTCGCGACGGCTGACGGCGATCTGCTGGACCGGGGACAAGGGATGGCGTTTTTCATATTCATCGCGGAGCGCAGCCTTCTGGCATTTGGGCTGCTTCTGTTTCTTGCCCAGCTGATCGCCCATGAAATCGGGCTGCGGTTCGGACGCCGGGACCGGGCCAAGGACCGCGGCCAGCCGGAGACGGTCGGCATCGTCGTCGGAGGCATGCTGGGGTTGCTGGCTTTCGTCCTGGCACTGACGCTGTCCTTCGCCAACACGCGCTTCAACGAGCGTCGTGAGGGAAGCCTCATGGAGGCCAATGCGATCGGAACCGCCTGGCTCAGAGCCAAGGCCATCGGCGGCCCGCAAGCGGACCAGATCGCCGCCTTGCTCGAGCAATATACGCAAATTCGCGCTGACTTCGTTCGAAAAGGCAGGGGCCAGGCCGCCATCGCCGAGTTGAACCAGCGCACGAACGCGCTCCAGTCCGAGATGTGGGGGCAGTTGGCGCCGATCGTGCGCGAACAGCCCAGCGCCATCTCGAATTCGCTGATGCTCGCCCTGAACGATCTGTTCGACGCGAGCACAAAGGAACGCCTTGCATTCGAGACACGGCTTCCCCCGCAGCTGTTCTGGCTGCTTATCGGCATGACTCTATTGAGTGTGACTTGCCTGGGCTATCAGTTCGGCCTCAAGGAGAAGCCCTCGCGCGTGCTGGTCGCGCTGCTTACCCTCATGTGGACGGCTGTCATCGTCGACATTCTCGACCTGGCAGCCTCACGTATTGGCCAACTCCGGACGGCGACGACCGTCTATGAATGGACACTTCAGGGCTTCGGCGGAACCACCTCCATCCCTTCGCCGTCGGGGACACGGCCTTAGAGCGGTGGCGGGCTGATCTCTAGCCCGAACTTTACCCGCTTGAAGGCCGCGGGATTGCTGGATTTCGAGCGATCCCTGGCGTTGTAGTGTAGTGAGGTATTGGCTGATATTGCGTTTGACAGGGGACGGGGTCGGTGAACCAAGATTCTCATGTACGTCCCACCGTCCCCAACCGCAATTCGCCCCCCCGCCGTGCTGTTGCGCGAGAGCTATCGCGACGGCGATAAGGTGAAGAACCGCACGCTTGCCAATCTCAGCCATTGGCCGGCGGAGAAGGTCGAGGCCCTGCGCGCGGTCTTGCACGGTGACAAGCTGGGGCTGGCGGGAGAGGGGCTGGAGATCGTCCGGGCGATGCCGCACGGCCATGTTGTGGCGGTTCTCGGGACGCTCAAGCGGATCGGGTTGGACCGGCTGCTTATCCATCCCGACCCCTGATCGCTGCGGGCCGCCATTTCACCGCTTCTGCTTCACCCGCTTCTGCTCAATCCCTCGGCGGAATGACGAAATTTCCGGCATTCTCGCCGTGCCGGACCGATGCAAGCCGCCGAAATACCCGTGCCCTGCCGATGCTGCCTGCTTGGCACATTCCTTGCTTGGTTATTTCCTGTGCAGAGCGTCTAGGGTTCCGGCCGCCGCGGCATGATCTGGCAAAGTCGCAGGCTTTCCGCATCATGCACCGGCACATCGGCGGTGCTGGTCCGAGAGACGCGACCGTACGGGTGCGCTGAGGCATCCGGCGGGACACGGCGGGCCAAAATCCCGGGAGAACACTGCACGGGTTTGCTGGCGCGAACCTTCTCCCGGTAGCGCGCACGCAGACCCCAACAGGATATCCGGACATGGTTCCGGATCCAGACGAGGGGTAAGATATGCTGCGCAGACTGACCGGAATCGTCCTAGCCGCCCTCCTGGCCATTCCCTCCACAGCGGCCTTCGCCGCGCCCAAGACCGACTTCAAGATCTGCTGGTCGATCTATGTCGGCTGGATGCCGTGGGGCTATATCGCCGACAGCGGCATCATGAAGAAATGGGCCGACAAATACGGCATCAATGTCGAGATCACGCGCATCAACGACTATGTCGAGAGCATCAACCAATATACCGCCGGCGGCTTCGACGGCTGCTCGATGACCAACATGGATGCGCTGTCGATCCCCGCCGGCGGCGGCGTCGACACCACGGCGCTGATCATCGGCGACTTCTCCAACGGTAACGACGCGGTGATCCTGAAGGACAAGAAGGAGCTCGCCGACATCGCCGGCCAGAGCGTCAACCTCGTCGAACTGTCGGTCTCGCACTATCTGATGGCGCGCGCGCTCGACACGGTCGGCCTGACGGAAAAGGACCTCAGCGTCGTCAACACCTCCGACGCCGACATTGTGGCAGCTTACGGAACGTCGGACGTGACCGCGGTCGTGACCTGGAACCCGCTCGCCTCCGAAATCTTGGCCATGCCCGGCGCGGCCAAGGTGTTCGATTCCTCCGACATCCCGGGCGAGATCATCGACTTGATGGTGGTCAACACCGAAATGCTCGCCGACAACCCTGCGCTTGGCAAGGCGCTCGTCGGCGCCTGGTATGAAGCGATGGCGCTGATGGCGTCCGGCACGCCCGAAGGCAAGGCGGCCAGGGAGGAAATGGCCAAGGCTTCGGGGACGGACCTCGACGGTTTCGAGGCGCAGCTCGCCTCGACACAGATGTTCTACGAACCGGCCAAAGCTGTCGCCTTCGCCAAAAGCGCGGAATTGCCGAAAACCATGGACCTCGTGCGCAACTTCCTCTTCGACCACGGCATTTTGGGCACCAACGCGCCGAACGTCGACGTTATCGGGATGAGCTTCGCCGACGGCTCGGCGCTTGGCGACAAGGAGAATGTCAAGCTGCGCTTCGACCCGGCCTTCATGGCGGAGGCGGCCGCCGGATCGCTCTGACCAGGCGGAGGGCGATGACGATGCTAGAGCGCGTTGCGATCGCAATCCCGGAGGCGGCTGCGCGGGCAGCCGCCGGCAGGCGCAAACCGCGCCTGCGGCTCGTCAACGCCAGGCTGTCTCGCACCTCGGCGTTCCTCCTCGCCCTCTTACCATTCCTGGCCGCTGCGATCACCTATGTCGTCGCATCGGCCGACAGGCTGGCCGCCAATCCCGCAGATAAGCTCCTGCCTTCGCCTGCGCAGATGTGGCGGGCCTTCTTCGAGCTCGCTTCCGTCCCCGACAAGCGTAGCGGCGACATCGTCCTGTGGGTCGACACCTTTGCGAGCCTCGAACGGCTCCTCGCAGGCGTGGGGATCGCGACGCTGTTCGCGCTCTGCCTTGGCACCGCGATCGGCTTTGTCCCCCGCATCCGTGCCCTGTTCCTGCCCTTTGTCACGGTCATCTGCGTCATCCCGCCGCTGGCGCTCTTGCCGATCCTGTTCATCGCGCTCGGCCTCGGCGAGGCGGCCAAGATCACTCTGATCGCAATCGGCGTCGCCCCGGTCATGGTGCGGGACGTCGCCAACCGCGTGGCGGAGCTGCCGACCGAGCTGATCGTCAAGGCGCAGACGCTCGGCGCCAATACCTGGACGATGATCCTGCGCGTTGTGCTACCGCAGGTCATGCCGCGCCTGATCGTCTGCGTGCGGCTTGCGCTCGGGCCGGCCTGGCTGTTCCTGATCGCGGCCGAAGCCATCGCCTCGACTGAGGGGCTCGGCTACCGCATCTTCCTGGTGCGGCGGTATCTGTCGATGGACATCATTCTTCCCTATGTCGCCTGGATCACGCTGCTCGCGGTCGTGACCGACTGGCTGCTCGTGCGCCTTTCGCGCGCGCTGTTCGGCTGGGCGCATGCCGGTGACGCAAAATGAGCCGAATCCTCGTCCACGGGCTGGAAAAGAGCTTTGGCGACGTACGTGTGCTCGAGCGCGTCAACCTCGCGGCCGAGCACGGGGAGTTCCTGTCGCTCGTCGGCGCCAGCGGTTGCGGGAAATCCACCTTCCTGCGCATCATCCTCGGCCAGGACGAGGCGTCCGCCGGCGTGGTGGTCGTCGGTGACGGTCCGATCGCGCCGGAGCCGACGCCAGACCGCGGCATCGTCTTCCAGCGTTATTCGGTTTTTCCGCATCTGACCGTCATGCAAAACCTCTTGCTGGTGGAGGACTTCCGCTCCGGCGGGATGATCGGCCGCACGCTCGGCGCGCGGCGCGCCAAGGCCAGAGCCGAGGCGGAAGCAATGCTGGAGCGCGTCGGCCTCGGCCATGCCCGCGACCTCTATCCCGCGTCGCTGTCGGGCGGCATGCAGCAGCGCCTGGCAATCGCGCAGACCTTGCTCGGGCGGCCGAAAGTGCTGCTTCTTGACGAGCCCTTCGGCGCGCTCGATCCCGGCATCCGGGCCGAGATGCACGAGCTCTTGACCGAAATCTGGACCGAGCACGGCATGACGGTGCTGATGGTCACGCACGATATCCATGAAGCCTTCAAGCTCGGCACACGCGTGCTTGTTTTCGACAAGGTGCGCCATGACCCGCAGTTCCCGTCCGCCTACGGCGCGACAATCACCTACGATCTGAAGCTCGACCGCAAGGAACGGGCTTCCTTCCCCGAGATGGCCAAGGTGGCCGCGCTGGCCGGGACGACCCGGCCGGGACATGTCAGCGCGGCGACGGCGCCGCAGGAGACCCAACAATGAGAGACCTGCCCGAGCGGAAGCAAACGCGCGCCGGACTGATCCAACGCGTGCCGACCGAGCACCGCCATCACCCGGATTTCGACGTGCGCGCCATGCAGGGCTGGCGGTCGATCGAGGCGGAGGAAAAGCTGCCCGAGAGAGGCTGGCGCAAGGAGCAGCAATGGGCGCTGGACATGGGCCTGCCGGGCGCCGAATGCCTGACCGACAGGAGCATCCCGACATTCGCGCGCGGCGAGCTGCCTCATTTTGCCGGCATCAACACCTTCCTCAAGGCGCCCTATGTCGAGAATGTGCGGGACGTCGGGAAATATGACGCCGCCATCATCGGCATTCCCTTCGATTCCGGCACGACCTATCGCCCTGGCACTCGCTTCGGGCCGCAGGGCATCCGCCGCATCTCCGCGCTTTACACGCCCTACAATTACGAACTCGGCGTCGACCTGCGCGAGCAGATGACGCTGTGCGACGCCGGTGACGTCTTCACCATCCCGGCCAATCTGGAAAAGAGCTTCGACCAGATCACGCGCGGCGTCAGCCACGTCGCCTCGTCAGGTGCGCTGCCGGTAATGCTGGGCGGCGACCACTCGATCGGCTTTCCCTGCGTGCGCGGCATCGCCGAGGTGACGTCCAAGCGCATCGGCATCATCCATTTCGACCGCCATATCGACATTCAGGAAAAGGATCTCGACGAGCGTATGCACACAACGCCCTGGTACTGGGCGACCAACCTGCCGAATGTTCCCGCCACCAACCTGGTCCAGCTCGGCATCGGCGGCTGGCAGGTGCCGCGCTACGGCGTTGCCGAGGCGAGGAAGCGCGGCACCAATGTGCTTACCATCGACGACATCGAAAAGCTGGGGCTCGAAAAGACGGCCGAGATCGCGCTTGAGATCGCCTGGAAGGACGCCGATGCCGTCTACGTTTCCTTCGACGTCGATTCGGTCGATTGCGGCTTCGTGCCGGGCACCGGCTGGCCGGAACCAGGCGGTTTCCTGCCGCGCGAGGCCCTGAAGCTGCTCGGGCTCGTCACCGCTCCCGGCGTCTGCGGGCTGGAGGTCGTGGAGGTCTCGCCCCCCTACGACACCTCCGACATCACCGCCCTATTCGGCACGCGCGTCGTCGTCGAGGCGCTTGGCTCGATGGTCGCCCACGGCACGCTTGGCAAGCACAAGTCGATCATCGACAAGCCGGTGAGTCTCTAGCCATGCACGATGATCATCATCACCATCACGATGACGGCCATAGCGGCTACGATCATCACCACCCGCATCCCCCCGGCCACAACGGCCCCGCGGGCAAGGCCGTGCAATGGCAGACGCCGCACCTGCCGCACGATCACAGCGCGCCGCAGCCGCGCGAGGCCGATCTCGACCTCGTGGAAAAGGCCTTTGTCGAGGCCTTCTCGGGCGCGTCTGATATCCCGAGCCTGCTGCGCCTTTCGGGCATCCCCTTCGTCGGCGAAACGGCCGATGGAACGCAACTGCATCTCCTGCGCGTGGAAACCGAGGACCTGGCCGATGTCGGCGCCGTCATGCCGCTCATCGGCGGCAACGGCGTGCGCTACGACCCGCTGCCGCAGCGGCTCGCCTCGCGACGGCGAAAGCTCGCCTTCGTCTATCACGACGGCCAGGCGGCGCACCGGCTAGGCTTCGCGGAAGCCCGGTCCTTGAGCGACCGAACCCAGGCCTCCCAAATCACGATGGCCGGCCAATGATCGCCGCCCTCACCTCATCGAACAGCTTGTACCGGAGAAGACCATGAACATTCGTGCCACCCGCCTCACCGGAGCCGCTACCGCGATCATGGCGCTCACGCCATCGATCGCCAACGCCCACACCGGCGGCGACCCTCTGCACGGGCTCGTCGCCGGGCTCGCGCATCCCATCTTCGGCCTCGACCATCTCCTTGCCATGCTGGCGGTTGGCATGATCGCGGCGCGAACAGGTGGGCGCGGTATCGCCGCCTTGCCGCTCTCCTTCGTCGCGGCCATGCTGGCCGGCGCCGCGCTCGGCATGAGTGGTGTGGCGCTGCCGGCTGTCGAGCCCTCGATCGCGCTGTCGCTCGTGGTCCTCGGCGCTATCATGGCCTTCGGCCGCCGCCAGCCTCTTGCCCGCAGTTGCGCGCTCGTCGGCCTCTTCGGCCTATTCCACGGCCATGCCCACGGGCTCGAAGTGCCTGCGAGCGCGAGCGGCCTTGCCTATGTGGCAGGTTTCGTCGCCGCCACGCTGGCGCTGCACGGAACCGGCGCCCTTGTCGGCGCCCGGGGCCTCCTCATGCGCGGC
Source organism: Mesorhizobium sp. L-8-3 (assembly GCF_016756615.1). GTDB lineage: Bacteria > Pseudomonadota > Alphaproteobacteria > Rhizobiales > Rhizobiaceae. Next base: position 410,841 of record NZ_AP023262.1, read on the forward strand.
TTCGGCGCCGGCACGGCCCTGTTCGGCCTTGCTATCGCTGCCACGCAGGCGGTCTGACTGGGGTATCTGAACCCGGAAGATGGGAGACATGTTCAGGAAGGAGAGGCCATGAGCGGACTATGGCGCCGGCGGCTGATGAGGTTGCGTCGACTGCTCTTTGATCTCATCAGGGTCCGCGCCGAACGTCTGTGAAGGGGTCGCCGGGGCTGTCCCGCCGGGTTGGACGCGCCCAAAACCCGGCGGCGATTGTCGCATGGCACAGGGTCTTCCTCATTTGTGTGGTGCACGGTCAATCGCCTGCTCTGCTCACGTCAAGAGCAGCAGATTTCGCAGCATTTGAGCGCCCGTAGTGCTCCTGATCTTCAGAAACGATGGGTCGCGAAAGGGCTCCGTGGCAACCTTTCGGGGCAGCGTCGGAGACTCCTACGACAACGCTCTCGCTGAGACGATCAACGGCCCTAAAAAGCAGAGGTCATCCATCGACGTGGACCGTGGCGCTCGTTCGAAGCCATCGAGTTCGCCACGTTGACCCGGGTCGACTGCTTCAACGATCGCCGGCTCCTGGAGCCCATCGGCAACATCCCGCCGGCCGAAGCCGAGGAACGCTACTACGCCATGCTGGAAGATCCGGCCATGGCCGCGTGACTCAAACCAAATGGCCTCCGGCAAACCTGGGGCGGTTCACAACAGACAGAGTTGCCGCCTCAAGCTCCCATTTCGGCAACAGCTACTCGTCCTGGCCAGCTTGGGCCTGTGTCTGCCGACGCCGAGCAGCCAAGCAACAATTGCCACCTATGCGCGCTTGACAAGCCTTATGCTCACAATAAGCATATGATCCCGCGTTATGCCGCCATAGCAGCGTCGGATTTCTAGGCTGGCTACGAAGAGCAAAGCTGTCCGGTATTTGGACGCCGGGACGGGCGGCAAGACCTGGAGCAGTGGAGAGGACATGACCCTGAAATTGCAGCGTAACGACGCCGAGCCGACCCATGCGGCGTCCCGCCGGCATTGGACGGTGGAGGAGGCCCGAGCGCTCTATGACGCGCCTTTCAACGATCTCCTCTTTCAGGCCCACTGCGTCCATCGCGAGAATTTCGACCCCAATCGGGTTCAGCTCAGCCGGCTCCTGAGCATCAAGACCGGCGGCTGTCCGGAGGATTGCGGCTATTGCAGTCAGTCGGCGCACCATGAGTCCGGTCTGAAGGCCTCCAAGCTGATGGAGGTCCAGCGTGTCATCGACGAAGCCAGGAAGGCGCGCAATGCGGGCGCCACACGCTACTGCATGGGCGCGGCGTGGCGGAGCCCCAAGGCGCGCGACATGGATGCCGTCGTCGCCATGGTCGAGGGCGTGAAGGCGCTCGGCATGGAAACCTGCATGACGCTCGGCATGCTCGATATCGACCAGGCGCGCCGGCTCAAGCAGGCGGGGCTCGACTACTACAACCACAACATCGACACCTCCGAGCGCTACTATGGCGAGATCATCACGACCCGTAGCTTCGCCGACCGGCTCGATACGCTCGCCAATGTCCGCGACAGCGGCATCAAGGTCTGTTGCGGCGGCATTGTCGGCATGGGCGAAGAGGCAGTCGACCGCGTCGACATGCTGGTGGCGCTTGCCAACCTGCCCGAGCACCCCGAAAGCGTGCCGATCAACATGCTTATCCCCATCGACGGCACGCCGCTCGCCGGGTCGGCACCGATCGAGCCGATCGAGTTTGTCCGGACCATCGCGCTTGCGCGCATCCTGATGCCGAAGTCTCATGTCAGGCTGTCGGCCGGCCGCACGGCCATGAGTGACGAGATGCAGGCGCTGTGCTTCTTCGCCGGCGCCAACTCGATTTTCGTCGGCGACACCCTCCTGACGGCCGGCAATCCGGGCGAGGATAAGGATAGTGCACTGTTCCGCCGGCTCGGCATCGCACCCATGGAGATCGCCGCTTCGTGACGGTGCTCGACCGCTTTGAGGCGACGCTGCGCGGGCTTTCCCGGAAAAGTCGCCTGCGCGCATTGTCGCCGCGCGCCGGCCTCGATTTCGCCTCCAACGACTATCTCGGCCTCGCCTCCTGCCGGCGGCTTGCCGACGCCGTCGCCACCGCCCTGGCCAACGGCACACCGGTCGGAGCGGCGGGGTCTCGCCTGTTGCGCGGCAACGCACCCGAGCATGAGGAATTGGAGGCCGTTGCAGCACGATTCTTCGGCGCCGAGCGCGCGCTGTTCTTCGGCGGGGGTTATGTCGCCAATTTCGCCGTACTGACCACACTGCCGCAAAAGGGGGACCTTCTGATCCTCGATGCGCTCGTCCACGCCAGCGCCCATGAGGGCGCACGCGCCGGCCGGGCGCAGGTCGTCGAAATCCCGCATAACGACATTGGCGCCATCGATGATGTCATATCGCGCTGGCGCGACGGCGGCGGCACCGGCCACGCCTGGATCGCGGTCGAGAGTCTCTACAGTATGGACGGGGACCGCGCGCCGCTTGCCGATCTCGCCGCTCTCGCTGACCGCCATGATGCTTTCCTGTTCATCGACGAGGCGCATGCGACAGGCGTCTACGGCCCGGACGGACGCGGTGTCGCCCATAATCTCGAGGGCCGCGACAACGTTGTGGCACTGCACACCTGCGGCAAGGCGCTCGGCTGCTCCGGCGCGCTCGTCACAGCCCCCGCCGTGCTGTGCGATTTCCTGGTCAATCGCTGCCGGCCTTTCATCTACGCGACCGCCCCGTCGCCCTTGATGGCGGTCGCGGCGACCGAAGCGTTGGCCATTCTGCGCGACGAACCGGAACGTCGCGAGAGGCTGGCGCAGCTTGTCGCCTTCGCTGGACGGGAGATAGAGACACGTTGCGGGATCGGGCCGAGCGGCTCGCAGATCCTGCCCGTCTTCGTCGGCGACAACCGCCGCGCCATGTCGTTGGCCACAGCGTTGCAGATGCGCGGCTTCGATGTACGCGGCATCCGCCCGCCGACTGTACCGGAGGGCACCGCCCGTCTCAGGATTTCGCTCACCCTCAATGTCGGTCAGGCCGACGTGTCGGCCATGGTCGCGGCGCTTGCCGAGGAATGGGAGAGCGTCGCGGCATGAGCCCGATCGTCGTCACCGGCACAGACACCGGCATCGGCAAGACGGTCTTTGCGGCCGGTCTCACCGGCCTGGTGGACGGCGTCTACTGGAAACCTGTGCAGTCGGGGCTCGACGGAGAGACCGACAGTCGCGTGGTCTCCCGTCTCGCCGGGCTGTCACCCGAACGGATCTTGCCGGAGGCCTACCGCCTGTCGCAGCCGCTTTCGCCCCACCGCGCCGCCGAACTCGATAGCGTGTCGATCGACCCTGACCGCCTCGCCTTGCCCAGCGTCGCGCGGCCCTTGATCGTGGAAGGCGCCGGCGGCCTTTTGGTCCCGCTGACTCGGGAGCGCCTCTTCATCGATGTCTTCGCCCGCTGGCGCGCGTCCGTCGTACTCTGCGCGCGCACCGCGCTCGGCACGATCAACCACACGCTGCTGTCGATCGAAGCGCTGCGACGGCGCGACATCCCGCTCCTCGGCATTGCCTTCATCGGCGAGGCGATGCCCGACACCGAGCGCACGATCGCCGACCTCGGCAAGGTCCGCGTGCTCGGCCGCCTGCCGCATCTCGACCCGCTGACGCCTCAGACGCTGCGCTCCGCCATGACGTTCGGCTTCGACAAGGCGGCATTCGACGAGGTCCTGTCGTGAACCGATCGGCCGTCTGGCACCCTTTCACTCAGCACGCTGTCGAGCCGGACATGCCCTGCGTCGCGCGAACCGGCGGCGCCTATCTGGAGACGGCCGACGGCCGACGCATCCTCGACGCCATCTCGTCCTGGTGGGTGGTGACCCACGGCCACCGGCATCCGGCGATCGTCGAGGCGATCCGTTCAACGGCGGCGACGCTCGACCAGATCATCTTTGCCGGTTTCACACACGAGCCGGCCGAACGCCTCGCCACCGCGCTCACCACGCTGGCACCCGAGGAACTTGATTGGGTCTTCTATTCCGACAGCGGCTCGACGAGCGTCGAGGTCGCGCTCAAGATGGCGCTCGGATATTTCCACAACAGCCGCGCGGCGCGCTCGCGCATCGTCGTCATGGAGCACAGCTACCACGGCGACACGATCGGGACGATGAGCGTCGGCGCACGTGGCGTCTTCAACGCTGCCTACGAGCCGCTGCTGTTCGAGGTCGACACCATCCCGTTTCCAGTCGCCGGGCGCGAACAGGAAACGCTCGACCGCCTCGAGGGTCTGGTCCGCGATCGCAAGGCGGCGGCGCTGATCGTTGAACCGCTGGTGCTCGGCGCCGGCGGCATGCTGATGTATCCGGCATGGGTGCTCGCCGAACTGAAGCGGATCACAGAGGCGTCCGGGACCCTGTTCATCGCCGACGAGGTGATGACTGGCTGGGGCAGGACGGGCACGCTGTTTGCCTGCGAACAGGCCGGGATCTCGCCGGACATATTGTGCACGTCCAAGGGGCTGACCGGCGGCTCCATCCCGCTCGCCGCGACGCTCGCCACGGAAGCCGTCTTCCGCGCGCATTATTCCCGTGACCGCAGCCGGACCTTCTTCCATTCGAGTTCCTACACCGCCAACCCCATCGCCTGCGCCGCCGCACTTGCCAATATCGAGGTCTGGCGAAGCGAGCCGGTGATGAAGCGGATAGCGGCGCTGTCTCGCATGCAGGCGGAGCGCGCCGCCAGCTTCCGCGGCGACAGGCGCTTCGCCGATGTGCGCTGCACGGGGACGATCGCCGCGTTTGACCTCCACGTCGAAAGTTCCGGATACCTCGCCGAAATCGGGCCGAAGTTGCGCGCCTTCTTCCTCGGGCGCCACCTTCTGGTGCGGCCGCTGGGCAATGTGGTCTACGTTCTGCCGCCCTATTGCGTGACGGCCGACGAACTCGACCAGCTCTACGATGCGATCGACGAGGCGGCCAGCCTGGTGGAGGCGGCCGCATGAACCGGACATCGAGGATCGTGGGCCTCGGCCATCACGCACCGGCGCGAAAGGTGCCGAACGCCGAGATCGAAGCCCGCCTTGGTCTGGAGCCCGGCTGGATCGAGGGGAGGACCGGCATCCGCTCGCGTCACTGGGTTCTGCCCGGCGACACGCTGTCGGGCATGGCTGAACAGGCCGCGGAGATGGCGATGGCGATGGCGGGCATCGAGCGCGACACGGTCGGCCTGATGGTGCTCGCGACGTCGACGCCCGATCATCTGCTTCCGCCAAGCGCCCCGCTGGTCGCGCACCGGCTCGGGCTTCTCCGCGCCGGCGCCGTCGACCTGGCCGGAGCCTGCGCCGGCTTCATCTACGCCATGACATTCGCCGACGCCTTTGTCCGGCTGCACAACAAGCCCGCACTCGTGGTCGCCGCCAACATCCTGAGCCGCCGCATCAACCCGGCCGAGCGCGCGAGCGCTGTGCTTTTCGCCGACGCCGCCGGCGCCGTTGTGCTGATACCTTCCGCGGAGCCCGGCCACGGCATCCTCGGCGCCTCGCTCGGCGCCGACGGATCGGGCTATGGTCTGATCCGGATCCCAGCCGGCGGCAGCAGCAAGCCCTTCGCAGAGGACCTGGATATCGCCGAAACCCGCATGACGATCACCGACGGTCGCGAGGTGTTCGTCAAGGCGGTGGAGATGATGTCCCGCTGTTCCGTGGAAGCATTGGCCGCTGCAGACGTCTCTTCGCAAGAGGTCCGCCGCTTCATCCCGCATCAGGCCAATGCGCGCATCTTCAAGGCGGTGGGCAAGAACCTCGGCATCGAGGACAGCAGGGTGATAAAAACCATCAGCGAATACGGCAATTCGTCAGCCGCCACCATCCCGCTTTCGCTGTCGCTGTCCCACCAAGCTGAACCATTACAGTCCGGCGAAAAGCTCCTGCTCGCAGCAGCCGGCGCAGGGCTCACCGGCGGCGCGCTGCTGGTCAGCGTGTGACGGAGAAGGGTCAACCGACAAGGAAAGGGACGGAATGCGCAAGATCGTCGCCGGCAAGCTGCATGGCATCCACGTGACCGACGCCAACATCAATTACCACGGCTCGATAACGCTCGACCCGGATCATTGCGAAGAGGCGGGCATCCTGCCGATGGAGTTCGTGGAGATCTGGAACAAGAATTCGGGCGCCAGGATCTCGACCTACGTCATCCTCGGCGAGCGCGGCTCGCGGTGCTGCATCCTCAACGGCGCGGCCGCGCGCACGTGCCAGCCCGGCGACCAGGTCATCATCTGCAACTCTGTCTATCTCGATGAGAGCGCGATCACGGAGATCCAGCCTCGCGTGCTTACCTTTGACCGGGACAACCGGATACGCGAGATCCTGTCCTATTCGGTCACACGCGATACGCGCGGGCGCTACAGCTTTTCGGTTCTAAACGGATCAAATGCGAGATTGTCCGTTCCGACACTGGCGAGCGGCGATTGACGCGAGAATTCCAGGTTCTGCAGATGGCTGTAGCGTCATTCCATGCGGACCAACCAAACCCACGACGCAATCATCCATGGTACGACGGCGAGGGAGTTTCGCCGAACACCTCCGGCAAATCCCGCCAAGCCGAACCAGTGCGCATGCCGCCATCGAATCAGAATTCGAGTCCGTTGAGAACCTCCTACACGGACACAATTCGCAAAGAACTTAGCCCGGACGCCCTGCAAATCCGCCACTATCCCGACATTCTCAATTCAAACTTCGATCTAACGCGCCTTCTCCGGCCAGGAAACCGAAGGCCAGCGCCGTCAGCAAGCCGTTTCCGGAAAGATAGCCGGAGACGTTGGGGCCCGAGACGCCGCAGGCGGCCCCGCCTCCGGCGAAGAGATTCGGGAACGGCGCACCGTCCGGCCGCACTACACGTGCATTGTCGTCGATGACAAGGCCGCCTTGTGTGTGGAACAGCGCGCCTGTGACCCTCACCCCGCAAAACGGTGCTTCGAACGGGGGAAGGGAGCTGAAATCGCGGCCGAAAGCATCCTTTCGCCGTCCTGACCGGGAGGCTTCCAATTCGATGAACGTTTCCTGGAGGACGGCCTCAGGCAGATGCGTCGCGCGCGCCAATTCCGAAAGATCGGCGGCACGGATCACCGCGCCCGCCGCCACGGCATCGCGGTAGTCGGGGAAGGCCAGCGCGAAATCGTGGATGCGTTGGTCATAAACGTTCCAGGCGACGCCGCCGGGCTGGGAAACGACGCAGACCGCCTGTTCGGAATAGCCGCCGCTCTCGTCTGAAAACCGCCTGCCCTCCGTGTTGACCTGGATTGCGCCCTTCGTCATCAGCGCCCAGGAGATCAGGATGCCATGCGGATGCGCAAGCGAGCCGTGCCCCTGATAAGCGGAAAGATGCGCCACGTCGGCACCCAGCGCCTCACCCCATGTCAGCGCATCGCCCGTATTGCCGGCATGGCCGTAATAGAGGCCGCCGGCGATCTCGGGAATGTGACGGGCGACGAGCTCGCGGCTCCCGCCATAGCCATTGCAGGCCAGCACAAGTGCCCCGCAGCCGACGATCTCGGCGGCGCCGTCCGGACGAAGGAGCTCGACGCCGCGCACGCGGTCGAGATCGTCAACGAACAGCCGCACTGCCCGCGCATCGCAGACGACCGGAATGCCTGCCCGCTCGGTTGCCGCCTGCATCCGGGCCAGAAGTGCCGCGCCGGTCTTTTCCGGGACTGCGTGCATGCGATGGCGGGAGTGGCCGGGATAGAGAAAGTCGTCGAGCACGATCCATTCGAGCCCATGTCGGTCGGCAAGCCATTCGAGCGCGGGACCGATCGTGCGAGCGGCAAGTGCCGCAAGCCGCGCATGCGAACTGCCATGGGATTTGGCCATGATGTCAGCCAGGAAACGGTCGGGCGTGTCATCCTCGATGCCCGCCGTCCACTGGAAGCGCGTTGCCGGCGCGGGAACAAAGCCCGAGGACATGGAGGTGGAGCCCGAGGCGGAGCCATCGCGTTCGAGCACCAGAACATCCGCGCCGGCGTCGCCGGCCTTCAGCGCCGCCGCCAGGCCGCAGGCGCCAGCGCCGATGACGACGACATCGGCCGAGGCGTCGATGCGCGGCGGCGGCTCGCGGCTGACCGCGCCGGCCTCCACTTCACAGCCCCGCGATCAGGCTTGCCGCTTCGGCGCAGGTCATCTGTCCCGCGACGGTGCGCAGATCGGCGAGCGTGGTTTCATGCGTATCGCGCCCGAACGCGGCGCAGCCATCGCTGAGCACGGTGGTGGTGAAATCGCGCATATGCGCGTCGCGCACGGTCGAGGCGACCCCGCCATTGGTGACGATGCCGCAGACGAGCAGCGTATCGATGCCGGCCTTGCGCAGCACCCATTCGAGCCGGGTCATGTAGAAGGCGGAATAGGCAACCTTCTCGATCCGGATGTCGGCCGGCTTCAGCATTTCCACCAACTCCTGCCCCCAACTCCCCGGGGCGAAATCACCCTTGCCGAGGAAAGGGCGAATGGCCTTGAGGTGGGGCGAGATGAACGGCTCGCCCCTCTTGCCCGGCACCAGCGTGAACTCCGCCGAGACGATCCAGCCGCCCTTCGCCCGCAGGGTCTCGGCCACCGGAAGCACGCGTTCGGGCAGAGCGGCGATTTCCGGGCTGGTCTGTCCGCCGCGCGCATAGGCGCCGTCGGGATGGAGGAAATCATTGGTGAGATCGATGATGAGAAGCCCGGTCGTTCGCGGGTTGGAGACCGCCGGCTGCATCATCGTACCCGCTCGATCAGCAGGTTGCCGAAACGGTCGACGCTGGCGACAAGTCCCGGATCGACGAAGATCGTCGTGTCCGGCTGTTCCAGCAATGCCGGCCCGACGATTGTCGCGCCAACCTCCAGCGCCAGCCGGTCATAGATCGCGGCCTCATGAAACGCGCCGTCGGCATAGATGCGGCGCGTGCCGATCCGGCAGGCCTCGGCCGTCTTCCCGTCCACCGGCGCGAACACCGCCATGTCGAGGTTCGGTCGGCAGCCAACAACGGCCGCGCGGTAGTTCATCACCCGGGTCGGAATGTTCTCGAGCAACCTGCCATAGGCGTCGCGATAAGCCTCGTCGAATGCCGCCTGGATCGCCGCGCGCGTCAATCCGGCATCGACTACCGCAATCGGCACGCTCACCGTATGCGTCTGGCCGAGATAGAGCATGTCCAGTTCGAATATGCGTTCGACGCGTTCGAAGGTCACGCCAGCGCGCGAGAGCAGCGCTTCGGTTTCGTCGGCAACCCTTTTCATTTCCTCGCCGAGGGAGGCCGCGTCGATCTGGTCGAGCAGACGGTTGACGGTCTGCACCCGGTCGTGGCGCATGTCGGCCACCACGCAGCCAAGCGCCGAGGTGACGCCGGGAAAGCGCGGTACGAGAGCCGCGCCAAGGCCAACCTCCTTGATCAGAGCGCCTGCATGCAGCGCGCCGCCGCCGCCAAAGGGCATGGCGGCATACTTCGCCGGATCATGCCCCTTCTCGATCGAAACGAGCCGGATCGCTCCCGCCATCTTGGCGTTGGCCAGCTTCAGGATCGCGTCGGCCGCCTGCTCCACGCCCAGACCGAGCGGGAGGGCGATATGGGCATCGATTGCCCTGCGCGCCGCCTCGACGTCGAGACGCGCGAGCTTGCCGCCGATGGGACGGTCGGGATTGATGCGGCCGAGCACGAGGTTGGCGTCGGTCACCGTAGGCCGGTCGTTGCCCAAGCCGTAACACACCGGCCCCGGATCGGAGCCGGCCGATTCCGGCCCAACCTGAAGGAGGCCGCTCTTGTCGACCGAAGCGATCGAGCCGCCGCCGGCTCCGATCGTGGTGATCTCGATCATCGGCGTGCGGACAACCATCCCGAAGTCGATCGCCGTCTGGGCGGCCAGCGCCGCCTTGCCGCCGGTGACGAGCGAGACGTCGAAAGACGTGCCGCCCATGTCGCAGGTGATGATGTTGTCGAAACCCGCCGCCCGCGCGATCGCCGTCGCCGCGATGACCCCGGCCGCTGGACCGGAAAGCGCGGTGCGGACCGGATAGCGCTTGGCGGTATCGACCGCCATGACGCCGCCGTTCGACTGCACGATCATGATGTCGCCGGCGAAGCCGCGGCTGCCCAGCGCATTCTCCAGCCGCTCCAGATAGGACGAGACGACGGGTTGCAGATAGGCGTTCAGCGTCGCGGTCGAGACGCGCTCGAATTCGCGGATCTCCGGCAGTATCTCCGTCGCCGCCGTCACATAGGCGTTGGGCCAGACCGAACGCACCGCGTCCACGGCGCGCTTCTCGTTGTCATTGTTGGCATAGCCGTTGATGAAGAAGACGCAGACGGCCTCGCAACCGCTTGCCGCAAGTGCCTTCGCCCGCGCGCGCACTTCCTCCTCCTCGACCACGCGCAGAACGGAGCCGTCGGCGAGCACGCGCTCCGCGACCTCGACCCGATCCGAACGATCGACCACCGGCTCAAAGGAGCCTTTCAGGCCCCAGGTCGTCGGGCGGTCACGCCGGCGCATCTCGAGCACGTCGCGAAAACCCTGCGTGGTGATGATGCCGGTGCGGGCGCCCTTGCGTTCGAGCAGCGCGTTCGTGCCAACCGTGGTGCCATGCACGACAGTGCTGATATCGGCGAAGTCGCCAATCCGGTTGCCGATGCCTTCGACCATGCCCTTCGACTGGTCGCCGCGCGTGGACGGCACCTTGGCGGTCATCACCGTGCCGGCGCTTTCGTCAAGGATGAAGACGTCGGTGAAGGTGCCGCCGACATCGACGCCGATCACGTAGGCAGGGCGGTTCATTCGGCGGCCTCCCGGTTGCGAAGTCTTGCCGTTTCGCCGGCATCGATCCGGCCGTCAGAGATTGAGACGCCATAGTCGGAGGCGGCTCGTTCCGGGCTCACGAAGCCCCGCCTGACATCACGCACCACCAGATCCGGGTCACGTTCCAGAGGATCGCCGTAGCCCCCTCCTCCCGGCGTCTCCAGGCGAACCTTCTGCCCCCGCCGCAGATGGATGCCGACCATCTTCGAAACCATCGGCGGCTCGCATTCGCCCTCGGCCTGCTCGTAGCGGAATCGGTTGGGCGCGGCGGCGGCTCCGCCCGCGACACCGGGAGGCGCGAACTTTCCACGCTCGCCGAACAGGAACACATCGGCTTCCCTCTCCAGAAGCTCGATCTCATACACCGCGCCGAGGCCGCCCCTGTAACGGCCCGCTCCGCCGGAATCGGGCCGCAGGGCCCATTGGGTGAAGCGCACCGGATAGGCGGCTTCGAGGATTTCGAGCGGCGGAATGGTCGCCGTCGAGATCGGCGCATTGCCGTGGTTGAGGCCGTCGCCGGCGCCATGCGCGCCATGACCGCCACCGAAGAAGGAGAACATGACCCAACGCTGGCCGTTAGTCCTGTGGCCCGCAAGCGAGAGGGCGTTGATCGTGCCGTAGGCGCACGCCATGGCCGGCCCAGGCGCGATCTTCGCAACCGCCTGGAAGACGACGTCGATCAGCCGCAGGATCGTCTCGGTGTACCCACCGACGGGCTTGGGCGCCACGACCGACAGAAGCGAGCTTTCCGCGATGCGGAACTCGACCGGCTCCAGAACCCCCGCATTCGCCGGCACTTCGCCGAAAATGTGCTTGAGCGCCACATAGCAGGCCGCAATGGTGGTCGAGCGCGAGATATTGACCGGGCCGGCGCAGGCGGGCGAGGAGCGGGTGAAATCCATCACCATCCGGTCGCCCTCGATGGTAAGATCCAGCGCGATCTTCAGCGGCTGGTCGACGATGCCGTCATTGTCGAGGAAATCCTCGGCGGAAACCGTGCCCGCCGGCAGGCCGGCGATCTGCGCACGCATCATCTCGGCCGCGCGTGCCTTCAGTTCGACAAGCGCCGACGCGACCGTCCCGTCGCCATAGTCGTCGATCAGCGCGTGCATGCGACGCTCGCCGAGTTCCAGTGCGTTGATCTGGCCATTGAGGTCGCCATAGAGCGACAGCGGCAGCCGGGAATTGGCGGACAATATGTCCACGACGTCCTGCCGGAACTCGCCCCGGTCATAGAGCTTGACCGGCGGGATGAGCATTCCTTCCTGGAAACATTCGGTGGCGGCCGGATTGTAGTTTCCGGGCACATTGCCGCCGACGTCGTGCCAGTGGCCGACGGAAGCGAGAAAACAGAACAGGTTACCGTCCCGGAAGACGGGTTTCACGAGCCGGAAGTCCGAAAGATGGGTGCCGCCCTCATAAGGATCGTTGAATATCCAGACGTCGCCTTCATGGACGCCGCCCTGGCGGGCGGCCTTGCCGATCACGGCCTTGACCGCGAAGGCCATGACGCCGACGAAGATCGGCAGACCGGACTTGCCCTGCACCAGCGTTTCGCCGGTGATCGCATCATAGATGCCGTGCGAGGCATCGTGCGCCTCGGCGATGATGGGGTTGAAAGCGGAGCGGAACAATGTCGCATCCATCTCGTCGGCGATCTGCTCGAGGCGGCCCTTGAGAATGGCGAGCGTGACCGGATCAAGCGCCATCACGCGTCACCTCCGTCATAGCGACGGCCCATGGCCAGCAAGTCGGGCGTGCCGATGACGGCATTCAAGCCGGCAAAGTCGAACATGCGGTCGCGGAACGCCTCGTTCGACCCCGTTCGCGTCAGGTTGCGGTAGTAGTCGCGCTGCGTCGCCGCAACGGCACGAACGATGCCGCCGGGGAAGATCACGAAGCTGAAGCCGAGCTTCTCCAGCCCGGCCGCATCGACGATCGGAGTCTTGCCGCCTTCCACCATGTTGGCCATCAGCGGCACGCGGCCGGCAAAACGTTCGACGACGCGGCCGATCTCCTCCATGGATCGCGGGGCCTCGATGAAAAGCATATCGGCGCCGGCTTCCACATAGGCTTCCGCCCGATCCAGCGCCGCCACGAAACCCTCGACGGCGATGGCGTCGGTGCGGCCTATGATAAGCGTGTCGTCGGAAGCGCGCGCATCGCAGGCCGCCCGGATCTTTCCCGCCATCTCTCCCGGCGAGATCAGCGACTTGCCATCGAGGTGACCGCAACGCTTCGGCATTGTCTGGTCTTCAAGCTGCAAGGCATTGGCGCCCATGCGTTCGAAGACGCGCACCGTGCGCTGAACGTTGAGCGCATTGCCGAAGCCGTTGTCGGCGTCGACGACGATCGGCAGGGCGATACGGTCGCGCAGGACCGCGATGGTATCAGCCACCTCGCTCATGGAGACAAGACCGATGTCCGGGCGGCCGAAACGCGTATAAGCGATCGAAGCCCCGGAGAGATAAACGGCCTCCGCCCCGGCCTGGGACGCGATCAGGCCGCTCAGGGCGTCGTAAACGCCGGGAGCAAGCAGGATGCGCTCTTCTCCGAGGCGTTGCTTCAGATTGACTTTCATAGGGGCCTTCCATTGCTGCGCGCCGCCGCGAAGCGCTTCTTCAGATGCGGAACCAGGCCGCCGTCGGCGAGCATGCGCTTGAGATTGTCTGGCAGGGGCTCGAGTACCACCGCCCGTCCGCTCGCCGCGAGGCGCAACGCCCCCGCCTCGAGATCGAGGTCGGCTTTTTCGCCGTCCGTGACACCGGCAAGGTCTGGCGCCACCAGGACCGGCAATCCGAGATTGATGGCATTGCGATAAAAGATGCCGGCAAAGGAACGTGCCACCACGCCGGCAACGCCCAGATGCAGCAGGGCCTCGGCAGCCTGCTCCCGCGACGAGCCCATGCCGAAATTCCTGCCGGCCACGACGATATCGCCGCGCCCGACCTCGTGGGCGAATTCCGGCCGCACGCCTTCGAGGCAATGTTTCGCAAGCTCTTCGAGCCCCCCTTTCATATATTGTCCGGGCGCCAGCTGGTCGGTGTCGATGTCGTCGCCGAAAAGAAAGATACGACCGCTCATCGGTTCGCCTCCGGCAGGAAGTCGCGCGGATCAGCGATGTGCCCGGCAACGGCAGAGGCCGCTACCGTCAACGGAGAGCCGAGCCATACCTTCGAGGACGCCGCTCCCATACGGCCCTTGAAGTTGCGCGCCGTGGACGAGATGCAGGAGACGTCCTCCCCGAGACGGTCGGCGCCATAGCCGGCACAGATGCCGCAAGCATTGGCCAGGATGCGCGCGCCGGCATCCTCGAACACCTTCATGATGCCGTCGTCCGCGGCGCGCTGCTGATCGCGGCGCGAGGCCGGCGCCACCAGAAGTTCGACCCCTCTGGCGAGCTTGCGGCCACGCAGCAGGTCCGCCGCGCCCTTGAGATCCACATATTTGGCGCCGGTGCAGGCGCCGATATAGGCGACTTCGACCGGCGTGCCGGCGGTCTCGCCCACCGGGGCGGAATTGGCGGGAGAATGCGGCGCCGCCACCTGAGGTTCGAGGGCTGCCGCGTCGAAGACGTGATGCTCCAGCAATTCGGCCCCGGGATCGGTGAACAGATGGCCGTAGTCGCCCTGCTCGCCGCCGGCGGCCCTCAGGAAGGCGGCGGTCGTCTCGTCGGGGGCGATCAATCCGGCCTGCGCACCGAGTTCTGCGGCCATGTTGGAGAGCGTCATGCGTTCCTGCATGGAAAGGGCCGTGATCGCCTCGCCGGCAAATTCGACCGCCTGATACTTCCCGCCGTCCATGCCGAGCCGGCCGCAAAGCGCAAGCATGATGTCCTTGGCGGTCAGACCCGGTCCCAGCCGGTTCTTCCATTCGATCAGGATGGTGCCCGGCACCTTGAGCCAGATCTCGCCGGTCGCCAGCACGCCCGCCATTTCGGTCGCGCCGATCCCGAACATGTAGCAGCCGAAGGCGCCGCCGGTGGGCGAATGGCTGTCGCCGCCGACAACGAACATGCCGGGTTTCAGGTGCCCGCGTTCCGGCAGCACGACATGGCAGATGCCTTCGCCGTCGTGGAAGGCGACGCGGCGGTCCCTGGCCCACTGGCGGGTCAGTTCCAGGATGCGCGCGCCCTCGTCGGTGTCGCCAGGCACGAAATGATCGGAGATCAGGACCACCTTCGAGGCATCGAACAGGCCGACGCCGAATTCCTTCAGGATGGGTTCGACGCGGCGCGGCCCACCCGAATCGTGGATCATCGCCAGATCGACCCTGGCCGTGACGACCTCGCCCGGCCGCACGCTCTGCCGTCCCGCCGCGCGGGCGACGATCTTCTGCGCTAGCGTCGCCTTCATCACGCCAGCCCCAGATAGGAGCGCTGTAATTCGGGATCGTTCATCATCTCGGCCGGCCTGCCGGACAGGCGGATCTCGCCGTTCTCCATGACGAAGGCGCGGCTGGCGATCTCCAGCGATTGCAGCACGTTCTGCTCGACCAGCAGGATCGTAAGCCCGGTCGCGTTGAGGCGGGAGATCAGCGCGAACATCTCTTCCACCAGAAGCGGCGACAGCCCGATCGACGGTTCGTCGAGGATGAGCAGTTTCGGCTCCGCCATCATGCCGCGTCCGATCGCCAGCATCTGCTGTTCGCCGCCCGACAGCGTGCCTGCCTTTTGCCCGAAACGTTCCCTCAGCCGCGGAAAAATGTCGGCCACCTTGTCGATGTTGTCCGGCCGGTTCGCCCTGCCTCGGCAGTAGGCGCCAAGCTCGAGATTCTCGAGAACGGTCAGGTTGGGGAAGATGTGGCGCCCTTCCGGCACCTGGATCAGTCCGAGATCGACGATCGCACGGGCGCCGAGCCCGTTTATCTGACGCCCGTCGAAGCGCACCGACCCCTGCCGGCAAGGGATCAGGCCCGACAACGCGGCCGCGAATGTGGTCTTGCCGACGCCGTTGGAGCCGAGCAGCGCCACGATCTCGCCCGAGGCGATGTCGAGGTCGATGCCGCGCAGCACCTCCACCGCACCATAGCCGCCTTTGAGACCTTCGACCTCAAGCATCGGCCACCTCCCGCCTGGCGATGCGCTCGGCCATGCCCTTGCCGAGATAGGCCTCGATTACCTGCCGGTTCGAGACCACGTCGCGCGGCTTGCCTTCGGCGATCAGTTGTCCCTGGTTCAGGACCCAGGTGTATTCGGACAGGCTCATCACGGCCTGCATGACATGCTCGATGAGAAGGATGGTCACGCCGGTTTCGCGGATCGCCCGGATGATGGGGATGACGTCGCGTATCTCGGATGGATTGAGGCCGGCCAGAACCTCGTCGAAGAGCACGAGCTTCGGCCCGGTCGCCAGCGCGCGGGCGACTTCGAGACGCTTGCGGCCGGCGACCGTCAGCGCGCCGGCCGGCATGTCGAGCCTGTCCCCGAGGCCGACCATGCGCGCCACTTCGCCGGCCCTCGCCAGCGCTTCCCGCCGCGACGAAATATGCAGATGCGCGCCCACCGCAATGTTCTCGCGAACCGATTGGCCGGCAAAGGGCTGCACGATCTGGAAGGTGCGCACCAGGCCGCGGCGGGCAATCGTTTCGGGTGCGTGTCCCGTGATGACCTCGCCACGGAAGGCGACCGAACCGGAATCCGGTCTGTGGAAGCCGGTGATCAGCGAGAACAACGTCGTCTTGCCGGCACCGTTGGGACCGATCAGCGAGACGATGCCGCCTTCCGGGACGGTGAAGCTGACGTCGCGCGCCGCTTGAACACCGCCGAAGCTCTTGCAAAGGGCGCGGACCTCAAGCATGGCCGGCAACCTCCGCGTCTCCGGCAGCAACCCTGTCCTCATGCCTCTTGCGGGCCCTCCGGGCGAGCAACCCGGCAAGCCCGCGCGGCATGAAGAGCACCATCACCACCAGGACCGCCCCGTACAGGGCAAGGCTGATGCCCGGCGCCTCGCCTACGAAGCTGCGCGTGCCTTCGGAGATGGCATGCACGCCGACGGCACCGAGAAGCGGCCCGAAAAGCGTCCCCATGCCACCGATGATCGGCACGAGCAGGCTGGTGATGGAGATCTCCGGCCCATAACCGATCGAAGGGTCGAGATAGAGGAAATACTGCGCGTAGAAGACGCCGGCGAGGCCGGAGAAGAATCCGGAAAGGACAATCGCGCCCATCTTGACGCGGAAGGCGTTGACGCCAAGCGCGCGAGCAGCCTCCTCGTTGTCGCGCACCGCCGTCAACTGTGCGCCGAAGCGCGAATTGCCGATCCACCAGACGGTGACAAAAGCGGCCAGCGCCAGCGCCCACACGACCCAGAAATAGCCGGCGCGCGACGCAAACTGGAAATTCTCGACCCCGCGAGCGAGCGGGATGAGCAATCCTACGCCGGCGCCGGTGACGTCGACGGAGTTGGACAGGATGCGAAGGACCTCGGCGAAAGCCAGCGTGACCAGGGCGAAATAAGAACCGCGCAGGCCATAGCGGAAGGTGCAGAAGCCGATGAAAGCAGCGACCGCCGCAGCCAGCACACCGCCCAATGCCATGCCGATCCACGGATTGATGCCGAGTTGCACCTGCAGGACGGCCACCGCATAGGCTCCCGTGCCGAAGAAGGCGGCATGACCGAAGGAGAACTGCCCGCCATAGCCGCCGAGGATGTTCCAGGCCTGCCCGAGCAATGCCGCATAGAGCGTCATGATGACCACGTTGAGCCAGAAGTCGGACGTCACGACGAGCGGCGCAATGCCGATCAGCAGGAAGACCAGGAGAAGGGTCGAGAGGCTGCGCATCGCGGTCATGCCTTGTGCCCCAGCAGACCCGTCGGGCGGAAGATGAGCACCAGGATGAAGATCAGGAAGATGCCGATCTGGCCGAGGCTCTCACCGAGGAACAGTCCGCCCATCGCCTCCACGATGCCGATGATGAAGCCGCCGAGCAGCGCGCCCACGAACGACCCCATGCCGCCGAGCACGACGATGGTGAAGGCGATGAGGACGAAGCCGTGGCCGACCTGCGGCGTGACGTAGTAACTGGGCAGAAGCAGGCAGGCGGCGACGCCAAGGCAGGCGATCCCCAGACCGAAGCTCATGGCATAGACATGTTCCGTGTCGATGCCGACGAGTGCGGCGCCCTTGCGTTCCTTGGCAAGTGCGCGGATCGCCTTGCCGAGATCGGTGCGCGCCATGACGAGCCAGAAAAGTCCTGCCGTCACCAGCGCTCCGAAAAAGGCGATGACCTTGGGCAGGGGCAGGAATGCGCCCAGCACCTCCACCGTCTCGAACGAATAGGGTGTATCGATGATGCGGGTATCCGACTTGAAGAAATAGAGCGCCAGGTTCTCGATGATGATCGAGAGTCCCAACGTGGCGAGCAGGATGTTCTCGTCACGGCCGTGGCTGGCGCGCGTGATGATGCCGCGTTGCAGGGCGTAGCCTAGCGCGAACATCAGCGGCGGCACGATGAGCAGGGCGACATAGGGATCGACGCCGAACTGAACATTGAGGAAATAGACCGCATAGAGGCCGATCATCAGCAGCGCGCCATGCGCGAAATTGATGATGTGCAGCACGCCGTAGATAAGCGTCAGCCCGAGCGCCACCAGCGCGTAGAGCGCGCCGGTGGTGATGCCGTTGAGCAGCGAGGGCAGGACAATCGTGAAATCGGGCATAAGCGACGACATTTCCTCGATGGACCGGGCGACCGCAGAGCCGCCCGGCAGGCGCATCCGGAGTCAGGCGTTGGACTTCATCGGGAAGACAGCTCCGGCCGAGGCGAATTCCGCCGGATAGATGACCTCGATCTGGTTGTTGAGGATCTGCGTATTGACCGGCTGCGCACCCATGTTTTGACCGTTCTCCATCTTGGTCGGGCCATAGGGCATTCCATGCTGATCCCATGTGGAATCCGCAAGCGCGGCGATCACCTTCTCCTTGTCCGTGGACGCTGCCCTCTCGATGGCATCGGCCAGATAGGCGACGGCGTTGTAGGTGAGGAACACCTCGTAGGTATAGACCAGACCCTTTGCTTCCGCCGCCTTCTTGCGCGCCAGCGCAAGGTCGGATTTCGGGTTGAACCAGTGATTGCAGTCCATGATCTGATCGGCTGCGTCGGGAAATTCCTTGACGAACTGGTAGTTGGAAGCCGCGCCCCCGAGCACCGAATAGATGGCCTTGGCCTCGACCTTCTGCTGCCGCAGGGTGCGGGCGAACAGGATATATTCGTTGTAGTAGTTGGCCGGGATGATGATGTCCGGCTTCTTGGACTTGATCTGCAGCACGATGTTGGTGAAGTCCCGCGTCGGATTCGCATGTTTGATCACATCGACGACCTCGATGCCGATCTTCGGCAGCTCCGTCGAAAGCAGCTTGGCCGAACCCGTGCCGAACAGCGATTCCTCGTGCACGATAAGCGCGGTCCTGGCCGGCGAACCCGCGGCCTTGTTGATGGTATCGAGATTGGCGACCGCGGTTGACGCGATCTTGCTGTAGCCCGGCGAGAAGCGGAACGTGTTCTTGAGGCCGCGCTTCATGATGTCGTCGGCGACGCCGACATCGACCACGTGCGGCGTATCGGTCTTGGCCGCTTCCTGCGAGGTCGCAAGCGAGATCGCGGAGGAATAGCCTGCGACGATGCCGTGGACGCCTGCCTCGACCATCTTGGTGACTTCGGCCGCGCCCACTTCAGGCTTGCCCTGGCTGTCGCCGAGCACCGCCTCGAGCTTCGCCCCGCCGAGCGACTTGATGCCGCCGGCCGCATTGATCTCCTCGATCGCCATTTGCGCGCCGGCCCGCGACTGCGTACCCGAGAAGGCGATGAACCCGGTAACGGGATGGATAAGGCCGATCTTGATCGAAGCCGGCTGCGCCCTGAGCACCGCGGGAAAGCCCACCACCGCAGTTCCCAAAGTGGCTGCGCCCGCGGCAAGAAATTCACGACGGCGCATCGCGCCCCTACCTGTCCTGTCGGTCATGTTCACCTCCTGTATTGTTGATCTTCACTGTTCCCCGGCATTCATCACTGTTTCGCCGGCCGGGACCGGTGTCTGCGTAAGGGCCGACCAGTGCATGCCTTCCTTCCCGCGCACCCGGCGCATATCCATCTCGAAGCGATAGACGTCGGGCCTGTAGAGCACGCGGATATATTCAACGGGTCTCCCCGAGACGTCCCGCACGACACGCCGGACCTCGATCAGCGGCGCTCCCGCATGTATGGAAAGAGCGGCGGCAACCTCGCCGTCGGCGATGGTCGCCGATATGGTCTGCCGGGCCGACGCGACTTCGACACCTGCCCGCTCCAGAAGGTGAAGCAGCGGCTTGGTGTTGAGGTCGTCACGGTCGTACTGGCGGCCGATATCGCTTGGCACATAGGTGACGAGGAACGACATCGGCTTGCCGTCGAGGCGGCGAACGCGCACCGCACGTTGAACTTCCATTCCGGATGTGAGTTCGAGGGCAGCGGCTATGTCCTCGCTTGCCGGCACATAGTCGAATTCGAGCACGCGCGCCTCGGTGGCGATGCCCATGAGGGAGATGTTCTCCAGCCAGCCTTCGATGGAGGAGGTGACCGCCGGCGTCGGCGGACGGGCAACCACCCGCGTGCCCTTGCCGCGTTCGCGAACGACAAGCCCGACATCCGCCAGTTCGTTGAGCGCCCGCTTGGCGGTAATGCGGGACACCCCGAATTCACGGGTAAGGTCCAGTTCGCCGGGGACGAGATCGCCTGGTGTCAGGACGCCGCCATAGATCCGGTTACGCAGCAGGACGAAGATCTGATGATAGAGCGGCACACGGGCATCGGGATTGAGCCGGCCATGCAGCTCGCTTCCCTGGTTCTCCCCGTCTCTCGCTCCGTCGCGAACCATCCATCTGCCTCCCTAGACTTGCTCAATATGGTATATAGCTATACCAATATGTCAACTGATCGAAATCGTGATTTGGGAGAAAGGGAATGCCTGTCGTCAGGACGACGCTTATCGAGGGATATGACGACGAGACCCGCAGCCGGCTGGCGGCACGTCTGACTGATGCCGTCCGCTCGACGATCGCGGCGCCGCTCGAAGGCGTCACCGTGGTGATCGAGGAGGTCAAACCCTCCAGCTACATGCGCGGACGTGTATCACGCATGCCCGGCAAACCGGTGGCCGCGGCTGCCGAAACCGTGCGCGCATTTCTTGCTGCAATGGAAGCACGCGATCTGGATCGTGCCCGCGGGTTTCTTGCGGACGATTTCGTTATGACCTTTCCGGGCAACGCCCGGTTCACGGCACTCGAGGAGTTGGTAGCATGGGGCAGCAAGCGCTACCGCTTCGTCAGCAAGACCTATGAAGGCTTCGACGAGAGCTTTGGCGAGCAAGGCATGGTGGTCTACTGTTTCGGCACGCTTTCGGGCGAATGGCCGGACGGGCGCCCGTTCAAAGGCATACGCTTCATTGACCGCTTTACGGTCGACGGCGGCCGGCTCGTGGATCAGAGGGTATGGAACGACCTCGACGCTGAGGCGCCGATAGACAACTCGCATGCCGTAGGCTGACACCCCGCCTCCGCAAATCCGGGACAACCGGTTAGCCGGCTTTCTCGGCTGCAACCATGGCCTCCGTCGTCCAGGCGGTGCCGGGCCTGACGCGGGCGCAGAATTCGCCGGCCACCTCGTGCACCTGGTCGGCGACGAGATGGATGACGTTCTGGTGCGTCGACGACTGATAGGTCGCGATGATCGGCATGGGCGGGAACCACTTCTCGACCTCGATCTGGTGCAGCAGTCCCGCCTTCAGTTCGCGCTCGATCGTGACGGCCGGCAACGCCGCCACGCCGAAGCCGTCGATGATCAGGTTGATGATGGCGAAGAGCGAGTTCGAGCTCGTCATCTTCGAGGCCAGCACGCGCTCGTCCTGGAAATAGGGAGCGATCTGGCGATAAGGCGGCGTGTCCTTCGGAAAGGTGACGATCGGCATTCGCGCCAGTTCGTCGACGCTGTAGGCCATGTCCTTCTGCACGAGCTTCGGCGAGCCGGCCCAGATCATCTGCCAGACGCAGGCGACGAAGCTGCGGAAACCGTCGCCGATCGCCGGATCGAGACAGAAGATCATGTCCAGCTCGCCCTTGGTCATGTGCTGGACGAGATCCTTCGTCGATTCCACGGTCAGTTCCACCCGCAGGTTGGGCGCCCGGGCATGCAGCGATTCGATGAGATGCGGCATCCAGGTGGAGGCCACCGAATCGATCGCGCCGATGCGGACCGTTATCGTAGAGCTGGGGGTGCCCTGGCGCAGCTCGGCACGCAGGCCCTGCAGCGTCCCGATGACGTCCTGGAAGACCTGCAGCGCCCGCTCCCCCTCGGGCGTCAGCCGGAACTCGCGGTCGCCGCGATGCACGAGGCGACAGCCGAACTCGGCTTCGAGCGCCGCCAGCCTGGTCGAGATCGCCGGCTGCGTCGTATTGAGTTCCTGGGCGGTCCGGCCGAAATGGCGGTTCCGCGCCAGCACCAGGAAGGTGTTCAGGTCGAGGATACGCATACCGTACCCTCTAACAGAAAAGTCCGACGGCAACATCGGAACCGCGCGTCTCAGGCCGCCGTCATCAAATGGCGGATCTGCGTGTATTCCAGAAGCGACTGCATGGAGAGATCCGAGCCGTAACCCGAGTTCTTCATGCCGCCATGCGGCATCTCGGTCGCCATGGAGCCATGCGTGTTCACCCAGGTCACACCGTATTCGAGCGCATCGGCGATCCGCGCGGCGGTCGAGGCATTGCGCGACCAGACCGAGGAGGCGAGGCCGTATTCGGACGCGTTGGCCCAGTCCAGGGCGGTTTCCATCGAGTCGACCGGAGTGATGGTGAGCACCGGCCCGAAGATCTCCTTCTGGACGACCTCGGCCTCGAACGGCGCCGCGATCAGCGTCGGCTCGTAATAGAAGCCGGCCTCTTCGGGGATCCTGCCGCCGACGATGATGTCGCAGCCATCCTCATGGGCGCGAGCGACGAAGCCGGCGATACGCTCGCGCTGGCGCGCCGTGACCACGGGCCCGAACTCGACATCGTCGCGCTCCGGCGCGCCATAAGTGAGCGTGCGGATCATCGCCGACAGTCTCTCGGTGAGATCGTCGGCGATCGCCTTGTCGGCGAAGATGCGGCAGGCCGCGGTGCAGTCCTGGCCGGCATTGTAGAAACTTGCCTCACGCAGCGTCTCCACCAGCCGATCGAGATCGGCATCGGCAGCGACGATAACAGGCGCCTTGCCGCCGAGCTCCAGATGGGTGCGCTTGATCATGTTGCCGCCCGCAGCATGGAGGACGGCCCGGCCGGTCCGCACGTCGCCGGTGAGCGAGATCATACGGACTAGGTCGTGGGAGATGAGTTTCTGGCCGACATCGAGGCCGTTGCCGCAGACGATGTTGACGACGCCGGAGGGAAGACAGTCGGCGAAGACCCCCGCCAGCACCAGGATACTGAGCGGCGTGTGTTCCGAGGGCTTGATGACGACGGTGTTGCCGGCGGCGATCGCCGGGGCGATCTTCCATGCGGCCATCAGCAGCGGATAGTTCCACGGCGCGATCTGGGCGACGACGCCGATCGGATCGCGACGCGTCACGCTGCTCAATGTCGGCGACCGGTAATTGCCGCTCGCCACCGCCGGCATGTTGCGCACGGCGGAAGCATAGAAACGAAAGACATCGACCACATTGGCCAGTTCGCCGCCGGCGACGAAACGCAATGGCTTGCCGGCGTTGCGGGACTCGGCCGAGGCGAGCGCGGCGGTCCGCTCTTCTATCGCGTCGGCAATCGCCAGCAAAGCGAGGCTTCGCTGCTTGGGGGTGGTGCGGGACCAGTTGCGATAGGCGAGTTGGGCGGCACGGACGGCCTCGTCGATCTGTTCCTCGGAAGCCGACCGAACGTCCGCCAGCACGCCCGTGGTGGCCGGCTCGTAGGCGTGCTCGACGGCCCCCTCGCCAGGCACGAATTCCCCGTTGATGAAGAGACGTGTCTCAAACCCGTTCATGGTACTGCTCCGGATCTGCCCTGTGGTTGAAATGGCTGGTCTTCTTCGTCACCTGCTTCAGGCGACGATCACGCGGATGCGGGACGGATCGATATCGAGCGCGACGGGCTCTCCGGCCGAGAACACCTTGTCGCTTCCGGCAAGAACCCTGACGGCCTGCCCGGCCAGCGAAACCACGTAGCGGTTGCGCGCTCCGAGATAGACGCGCGTGCGCACGGTCCCCTCCAGCCTGCCCGCCCCGGCGATGGCGAGGTCCTCCTGGCGCAGGACCAAGAGCACGGGCCCGCGAATCCTCTCCTCGCGCACCAGCGGCAAGGTCTGTCCGTCCGGCAGGATGGCGACGGGGCCGGCGGCGCTGTCGTCGATCCTGGCCGGCAGGATGTTCGCGGAGCCTATGAAATTGGAAGCAAATTCGGTCGCCGGGTGCGAATAAATGACCGCAGGTTCGCCCTCCTGCTCCACCTTGCCCTGGTTGAGCAGCACGACACGGTCGGAGAGGCTCAGCGCCTCCTCCTGGTCGTGGGTGACGAACAAGGTTGTCAGGCCGAGACGCTTGTGGATCTCGATAAGCTCGACCTGCATGTCCTCGCGCAGGCGCGCATCGAGGTTGGACAGCGGCTCGTCCAGCAGCAGGACCTTGGGCTTGGAAACGATAGCGCGCGCCAGCGCGACGCGCTGCTGCTGGCCGCCCGACAGTTGCCGTGATCGTCGTTCGGCGAGGTGACCGAGTTGCACGGTCTCCAGAGCCGCCTTAACACGCTCCGCCTGTTCCTCGCGATTGCCGATCCCACGCATGCGCAGCGGAAAGCGCACGTTCTCCGCGACGGTCAGATGCGGCAGCAGCGCATAGGACTGGAACATCATGGCGATGTCGCGCTTCTCCGGAGGCAGGCCCGTCACCACCTGGCCGTCGATGGAGATCGACCCCGATGTGACCGTCTCGAGCCCGGCCACCGTGCGCAGGAGGGTGGTCTTGCCGCAGCCCGAGGCACCGAGAAGGCTCACGAACTCGCCCGAGGCGATGTCGAGAGTGATGCCGTGGAGCACCTGGACGGAACCGAACGACTTCCTGACGTCGTCAAGTCGGACATTGGCCATGGTCAAGCACTCGCGAACTTCTTGATGCCCAGGAAACGATCGATGACCAGGATGAGCACCACGGTCAGCGCGATCATGATGGACGAGACGGCTGCCACCGACGGATCCGGGCTGAACTCGAGCTGGCCGTAGATCTGAACCGGCAGCGTGGTGAAGCCGGGCTTGCGCAGGAAGAGCGACAGCACGGCCTCGTCGAAGGAGATGTTGAAGGCGAAGAATGCCCCCGCGGCGAGGCCGGGAAAGCACTGCGGCACGACGACCAGAAATAGCCGCTGCATCCGGTTGGCGCCCATCGTGCGGGCTGCCTCCTCCAGGAAGGGGTCGGCCTCCGACAGCACCGCCAGCGTGGTGCGGATGACATAGGGCATGGCGATGACGGTGTGGCTGATCCACAAGGCAGGCAGGGAAACCGGGCCGAAGGTCGCGCTCCAGAACATCAGCATGCCGATCGCATAGATGATCGTGGGCAGGACCAGCGGCGAGAGGAAGAACGCCGCCATGGCCTGCGAGCCCGGCAACTGTCTGCGGTGGATGGCGATCGCTGCGGCGCCGCCGACGAGCGTGGCGGTCACGGTGACGAAAAGCGCCACGATCACGCTGATCAGGCCGGCATGCAGATAATCAGGCGACGACAGCACCTTCTGGTACCAGGCGAGCGAGACGCCCTGCGGCGGGAAGACCACGAACTGGCTGGCGCTGAAGGACGCCCCGACCACCACGATCAGCGGACCCAGCAGAAGAAGGGCCGTCAGCGCGACGAAGACGATCCCCGCGATGCGGACCAGTCGCGGAACCGCCTCAACCATGGCCGCGCTCGGTCAACCGGATATAGGGGATGAGCACCAGGACGATGCCGACGAACAGGATGACCGCCTGCGCCGCCGCGAAGGGCCAGTCGAGCGTCTGCGTCACCGAATTATAGATCGAGGCCGCCAGCACCTGGATTCGAGTCCCGCCGAGCAGGTTCGGCGTCACGAAGGAACTCGCCGAAAGCGTGAAGGCCAGCAGCGAGCCCGCCACGATGCCGGGCAGGGAAAGCGGCAGGACGACGGTGCGTATGGTCTGCAGGAAGGAGCAGCCCATGGTGCGTGCCGCCTCTTCGAGGCGAGGGTCGATGCGGGTGATGACGCCGAGGATGGACAGGGTCATGAAAGGCAGCAACACCTGCACCATGCCCACCACGATGGCGGTTTCGGTGTGCATCAGCGTGAAGTTGCGGCGAACGAGGCCCAGGTCGCGCAACAACTCGGGGATCAGGCCCGACTTGCTGAGCAGGACCATCCAGCCGAATGTGCGCACCACGACGCTCGTCATCAGCGGCAGGATCACCATGATGACGAGCCAAAGCCTGACCCGCGGCCCGACACGCGCCATGATATAGGCGAGCGGGAAGCCGATGACCGCGCAGATCGCCGTGATGATCAGCGACAGCTTCACCGTTCGCCACAGCACGCCGAGATAGAAGGAATCGCCCAGGAAACGGGTGAAATGTTCGAGCGTGGGGCCCTCGGGGGCCGACACGCTGAGCGCCAGCATCTGGAAGATGGGGAGGAAGAATGCCAGCGCGAGGAGCAGCAGGCCCGGCGACACCAGCAGCAGATTTTCGGTACGATCGTTCACCGGCCCATCTCCTGCGGCCTCGCCCCATGAGGGACGAGGCCGGGCGATGCGTTGATCACTTGGCTATGGTCTTGTTCCAGGCTTCCACCCAGGCGGCGCGGTTCGCCTCGATCTTGGCGGGATCGAACCGGATCAGGCTCTTCACGCCGTCGACGCCGTAGGCGACGTCGGCCGCGACTTCGGACGAGAGCGTCGCCTTGCTGTTGGTCGGCGTATAGCGCAATGCCTCGGCGAAGCAGGTCTGGGCTGCCGGCGAGATCGACATGTCGATGAACTTCAGCGCCAGGTCCTGGTTCGGCCTGTTGGCCACCAGATTAGTCGTGATGTAGCTCGCCGGCGTGCCTTCCGCGCCCTGCACGAACTTGGCCGGCAGGCCGGCGGCGCGCAGCGTATAGGCGTAGTCGGAGGCGTATGGCGCGATCCAGGCTTCGTTCTGCGCGAATTCCTGCTGGATCTCCGGCGACTTCGAGACCACGACCGCACCGCCCTCCAGGAGCTTGGCGACGGCATCGAGGCCCGGCTGGATGTTGTCGAGGCTGCCGCCCTCGACCTGGTTGAGCATCAGGAAGCCCAGCATGCCGTAGCCATTCGAGATGTCGGTGAGCACCAGGTGCTCGCCAAGGGCAGGATCCATCAGGTCCTTCCAGCTCGACGGCGTCTTCGGCGACTTCTCGCTGTTGTAGACCAGCCCGATCGCCGCGATGGAATAGGCCGGGCCTTCACCGCTCGCCAGCTTGGCCTTGGCGAAATCGTAGAGATCGGCCGCGTTGGTCAGCCTGGCCGGGTCGATCGGCGCGAGCAGGCCTTCGGCCGCGCCGACGATCTCCTGGCCGCCGGAGAAATGGATGACGTCGAATTGCGGCGCATCCTTCTGGGCGCGGAGCTGGGCGAAGGCATCCGCCGAATAGGCGGTGACGATGCGGACCGTCGCGCCGTTCTCCTTCTCGAAGGGCTCGATCACGCATTTCTTGTGCGCCGCTTCGTAGGCGCCGCCGAAGGAATTGATGATGAGCGTCTTGTCCTGGGCATTGGCGGTGCCCGCCGTCAGTGCGACGAACGACGCGCCCAGAACTGCGATACCGAAACTGCTTCTCATGGCTGTTCCCCTTTGATGTCCGGTTGCTGGTGATACGACGGCTCAGCTCAGCCGGCCGATCTCGACGACTTTCTGGCCTTCCTTGCGGATCAGCCGGCACTGCTCGGCGACGCCCTCGAGGTTCTGCGTCATCTTGCCGAAATAGGTGCACGGGATCCAACCCGTCGGGCCGAATGTGCGGCCGCCGACGCCGTAGAACATGCCGATCTCCCAGAACTCGCTCGGATCGATCTTGAAGAAGTTCTTCGGCTGATAAAACCAGAGCAGCTCGCCGACCTCGGGGATGATCGTCTGGTTCTCGGGCGGCAGCGCCGTCGGGTCGAAATTGCGGTTTTCCTCCGGCAGCCCCATCATGATTTCCGGTCCCGAGAACATGGCATGGGCCGCCGGCCAGCGGATCGGCTTCTCCAGCGCGCCCCACAGCGCCTTACATGTTTCAGGAGCGACATCCCAATAAAGATCAATGATGCCCTCGACATTGGCGTCGACAAATCTCAGATAAAGCCTGCGCTCGTCCATTTTCATTCCCTAGGCTGACGATTGCTTATGTTCCATGAGTTTCCACGGGGCATCGCGCATTTGTCCAATCGCTATTCGGAATTGTCCGTATAAAGTTTTTTTATCGAACAGCCTTGACGCTGGGGAAGGATCATTGCCGCGCACAGCATGATCACCGCGCTTGCCACGAGGCGACGCTGGCCGCCCGGCAAGTCCGGCCGCGCCCGGCCGGTGGACGGGACGAGCATGCCGCTCCGCTCACCATCTGCGCAACGGATGTCGCCCATGAAAGGCGGGCGACGCGCAGCCAGGCGAGTTCGCAGGCAGCCGCCAGTGGCTCCTCAGATGTGGATCGGCCTTCCCGAGATCCCGAGCGCCGCTTCCTTGATCGCTTCGTTGTGCGTGGGATGGGCGTGGCAGCTATAGGCGATGTCTTCAGCCGTCGCGCCGAACTCCATGGCCTGCGCCACCTGTCCGATCATCGTGCCCGCGAGGCTGGAGACGATATGGGCCCCGAGCACCTCGCCGGTCCCGGCGTCGGCAAGGATCTTCACGAAACCGTCGAGCTCGCGATTGGTCCTCGCCCGGCTGTTGGCCGACATCGGGAACGACGACTTCTCATAGGAGATGCCGTCGCGCTTCAGTTCCTCTTCGGTCCGTCCGACGCCCGCAGCCTCGGGATCGGTGTAGACGATGGCCGGGATGACCGCGTGGTTCACCATTCCCGGCCGGCCGGCGATACGTTCGGCCACGGCAATTCCCTCGTCTTCCGCGCGATGGGCGAGCATCGGGCCGCGCGTCACGTCGCCGATGGCGAAGATCCCCGGAATCGCTGTCGCCATGTTGCGATCGACCGGGATGAAGCCCGCCTCGTCGACGGCGAGCCCGGCCTGGGCGAGACCGAGCCCGGCAGTGTTGGGTTTGCGGCCGGTCGCGACGAGCACGGCGTCTGCGACGAGTTCTTCAACCTTGCCGGCCTGCTCGATCGCCATCCTCGCCTCGCCATTTCCGCTACGAATGCTCTTCACACGGCTGGACGTCCTGATGTCGATACCCTGCCGCCGCAGGATCTTGGCCATGGCCGCGCCGACGTCCCCGTCCATGCCGGGCAGTATCCGGTCCATATATTCGACGACGGTGACGCTCGCGCCCAGTCGGCGCCATACCGACCCGAGCTCGAGCCCGATGGCGCCGCCGCCGATCACGGCGAGCCGGCCGGGCACCCGGTCCAGGGAGAGGGCACCGGTGGAATCGACCACGATACCGTCGCCGCCTTCGATCTCGGCGCCCGGCAAGGGCCCCGGCACCGATCCCGTGGCGATCACGATGGCGCGCGCCGTAAGCTGGCGACCCGCGACATCGACGCGGTCGCGGCCCGCGAAGCGCGCAAGCCCCTTCAACCGGGTCACGGAGTTCTTGCGGAAGAGGCCGTCGATGCCCTTGGTGAGCGTCTCCACCGTGTCGTCCTTGCCGCGCATCATCGCAGCGAGGTCGAAGGAGAGGTCCCCGACCCTCACGCCGAAGCGTTCCCAGCCCGATCCCGACGCCTGGTCGTATAGATGAGAGGCATGGAGCAGGGCTTTCGACGGAATGCAGCCGACATTCAGGCAGGTTCCGCCGAGCGTCTCCCGGGCATCGGCGCAGGCCGTCCGCAAGCCAAGCTGCGCGGCACGGATCGCGCAAGCATAGCCGCCGGGCCCGGCGCCGATAACGAGCACGTCAAAATCATCCTTTTCGCTCACGACGGCCAGCCTTCCAGCGTCCTGACGAAATGGGAGAGCCAGGCATTGGTCTGGTGCCCGTCGACGGCCCGGTGATCGATGGTGAGGGAGACATAGGCCATCGGCCGGATCTGGATCGTGTCGACGCCGTCGACTTCGCGCACGACCACCCTCTTCTCCAGCTTGCCCACGCCCAGGATCGCCGCTTGCGGCTGGTTGATGATGATAGGCGCCGCGAGCAGCGAACCGGAGACGCCGTGATTGGAGATGGTGAAGGTGCCGCCTTTGACATCGGCGGGGCTGAGCCGACCGATCCTGGCGCGGTTGGTCAGGTCCTGGAGCTGCGCCGCGATGCCGGAGAGCGACAGATGCTGGGCCTTGCGGATGACCGGGACGACAAGGCCCTTGTCGCCGAGAGCGGTACCGATGCCGATATTGACGTCGTCGAATATCTCCAGGCGGTCCGCATGCCAGCGGCTGTTGATCTCAGGGACCGCTTTCATCGCGGCAACCGACGCGGCAACGAGATAGGCGGTGTAGGACAGGCTGATGCCCTCGGCCGCCATCCGTTCCTTGTTGGCATCCCGGTGCCGCATGATCGCGGCGAAATCCGCCTCGAAGACGGCCGTCACATGCGGCGCGGCGGCAAGCGATTCCGCCATGTGGCCGGCGATCGCCAGACGCATGGGCGAATGGGCAACCACATGCGAGCCGGCGGACGGCTCGCTGAGCGGCAGAGCGGGAGGCATCCCGGCTTCGGGAAAGAACTGCGGAGCCGGCCTCTCGGGGACGGCTGGCGGCGGCGCGGTATCGGGACCACGCGCCGCGAAGGCCGCGTCCATGTCCTTGCGCGTGACCCGTCCGCCCTTGCCGGTTCCGGTCACCTCGGCAGGATCGATGCCGTATTGCTCGGCGGCTCGTCGTACGGCCGGGGAGAAACGCGACGGGAGAAACGCGCCGTCCACAGCCTCGGCCGTCGTTGGCGGCTGCTCGACGGGCGTATCCCGTGCCGCCTTGGCCGCTCCCACACGGATCCGGCCGAGCACGACACCCGGCACGGCATCCTCGCCGCTCCCGAGAACGATCTCCTCCAACACGCCGGCGGCGGGGGCGGGCACTTCCTGCGTGACCTTGTCCGTCTCCAGCTCCACCAGCGGATCGTCGAGAAGGACCGCCTCTCCCGGCTGCTTCAGCCAGTTGCGCACCACCGCCTTGGTGCCCTCCTGCTCGAGCGGCGCCTTCACCTCGACGAGATCATCCATGGCCAGCTACTCAGAACGCGACGACGTCGGCGATCTTGCGCCGGATGCTCTCGACCGACGGCACTGCCCAATCGAGCAGCGCCGGATTGTGGGGGCTCGGAATATCCGGCATCGTCAGGCGCGAGACCGGCGCATCGAGATCCATGAAGGCCTGGTCGGCAACGACCGCGGAAATCTCGGCGCCGAAGCCGGCCGTGCCGAGATCCTCATGCACGATCAGGCAGCGCCGCGTGCGTCTGACCGAGGTCAGCACGGCCTCGCGGTCCCACGGCATCAGGGTCCTGAGGTCGATGATGTCGGCCGACAGGTCGGCCGCCGCTTCTTCGCAGCGATGCACCATGGCGCCCCAGGTGACGATGGTCAGAGCGTCGCCCGTCCTGGTGAAGCGCGCCTTGCCGTAGGGCAGCGCAAAATCGTCACCGGGATAGGCGCGGCGCGCCCAGGCATGATCGAGCATGGCGCGATGCTCGAAGAAGATCACGGGGTCGTTGCCGCGCAGCGCGGTGCGCAGCAGGCCGACGGCGTCCTCTGCGTTGGACGGCACCGCCACCTTCCATCCCGGCTGATGGACAAAGGCGACCTCATTGGTCTGGCTGTGCCAGGGGTCGCCGCATTTGAAGAAGCCGCCTGGCATGCGCAACACGATCGGCGCCGCGAAGCGATTGTTGGTGCGCCAGCGGATGGTGCCGCAGTCGTTGATCTGCTCGGTCGCCGGCTCGGCATATTTGCGAAACTGGATCTCCGGCACGGGGACGAGTCCGGCAAGCGCCATGCCGACCGCACGCCCGACGATGCCCTCCTCGGAGAGCGACGTGTCGAAGACGCGCTCGGAGCCGAACTTCTCCTGCAGGCCCAGCGTCACGGCATGGACGCCGCCCTTCGGGCCGATGTCCTCGCCGAACAGCACGACCCGGTCGTTGATCGACATTTCATGGTCGAGCGTGCGGCGGATCGCGGTGACCATGTTGATGCGCTGGCCGTCGGGGACGGGCACATCCGACGTGGCGGGCGCGACATAGCCGTGGCGGTGCTGGCCGCCCATCGCCTGCATCTCGCCCTCGAAGAAGACATGGCGGGTCACTGTCTCGGGGATGGCCACCGGCCGCGCTTCGGCCTCGATGCGGGCCGCCTCGGCCGCGGCGGCGGCACGCGCGGCGGCATCGTTCCATTCTTCCGGGGTCATCGCGGCCGGCACCAGATAATCGCGCAGGCGCGGCAAGGGATCGCGCGCCCATTCGGCATCGAGGACCGCCTTGCTCTTATAGGCCTGGGTATCCTGGAAGCTGTGACCCTCGAGACGCGGCACGGTGAGCCTCAGCAGCGCCGGCGCCCTGTTCTCGCGCACGAACTCGACCGCCTCCTCGATGAGCCGGCTCGCCTCGGCCGGATCGCAGCCGTCGCCCTCGAAGATCATGAGATCCTTCCACCCGGCGAGGTTTGCGGCGATGTTGCCGCCGGGCGTCTGCACGGTGGAGGGAACCGAGATGCCGAAGCCGTTGTCCTCGATGTAGAACAGCATCGGCAATCGCTGGGTAGTGGCGATGGTCAGCGCCGACCAGAAGCCGTTCGAGGCGACCGAACCGTCGCCGCCGAGCACGACGGCTATATCGCGCCGGTAGCGATCGTCCTTCAGCACATTGCCATAATAGTCGAGGGCCTGCGCCCAGCCCGCGGTCGGCGTGTACTGGGCACCGACGCCGCCGCACATGGGAAGCGCCGACGCGCCATCGCTGTTGGGATAGTTGAACACCACGCCGATGTCGCGCCCGTCGGAATAGCCGCCCGCGCGCCCCATGGCCGAGCCGAGCGCGTCGGCGGGATCGACGCCGAGCGACAGCAGGAGCGGACGCGACCGATAGTAGCCGCAGGTCGCGTCGTGGGTCTCGGTGAGCCGGCAGCCCAGCATGATCTGCGCCATGTCGTGGCCTCGCGCGGAGAACTGGTAGAGGACCTTCTTCTCGGGAACGAGCCTGGTCTCCTCCATGTGATCAATTGCTCGGGAGAGCTGGACGAGATAGGCGATCCGCCTCCAGTCGACATTCTCGTCAGGGGCGTTGCGTCCGACCTGCTTCAGCGCTGCTCGTCCCATGGCGGATCCTCCTGACATGCTGTTCGTCAAGAATAATACGCGCGCAATGCGATTGCGTTTCATATTCGAGGCACATAGCATCCAATATGAAATAGTCATTTCATAATTGGAGCAATTCGTGGAGAATCAATTCAAGCTCGATGCCACTGACCGGCGCATCCTGCGTGTGCTGCAGGAACGGGCCGACATCAGCCATGCGGCACTGGCAGAGGAGGTCAGCGCATCGAGCGCCTCCTGCTGGCGGCGGATCAAGGCGATGGAGGCGGCCGGCGTGCTGGGTCCGACGGTCAGGCTGGTCGATCCCGATGCCGTGGGGCGCGGCCTCAACGTGTTCTGCCAGGTGCGGATGCGGTCGCATGATCCGATCGCGCGGAAGGACTTCGAGCGGTTCGTCGAAAGCCATGACGAGGTGCTGGAATGCTATTCGATGTCCGGCGATTGGGACTATCTGCTGCGGGTCGCCGTCGGCGACGTGCACGACTACGAACGGCTCCTGATGCAGGGCATCCTTACGCATGAGGCCGTGGCGACATCGTCGTCGCATTTCGCCCTGAAAAGCGTGAAATACACGACCGCCCTGCCCGTCTAGGCCGATTCCGGAAAAGTGTCCCGCGGATTTCCGACAAGAATCCGCGACAAAACAAAAGGCCCGAACGTCTGCTCAGGTGCGGCGGCAGCAGGACCGGCGAACAGTCCGATTCGCGAAGCTTCCCGGTTGGGGCTCCGCGTCTAGTTCGAAGGCGAGAGGGTTTGAGCCTTATCGGAGGATGTAAATTCCATTGTGAACGGATTCCCCCCAATTCCCTGGGCCAGGCCGGGCGACAGTTCAACGGGCGTGCATCGATCCACCGCGTCCATGGCAGCAGCGACAAACTGTTGACGAACTGTCTCGTCGCCGGCGACATCGATGGATGTGGATTGAGGCGGACCAACAAGCGATCCATCGCTCTTCAGGCTGAAGCTCAGCGTAACCGCGGACTTTTCAACCCCCGTCGGTGGATTCCAGCATGACATGATGGCCGCCCCGACCTCATCCATCGTCGTGAGAGGTTCCGCATGAATTGGCAGCGGTATCAAAGTTATCGCAGCCGAACAACAAACAATCAGCTTGAGGCCTTTCAAGGAGAGTCCTCGACAAGCACGAGCAAGAGCGGCCGTCGGCCGAGGCGCCCGGGCGACAGCCACTCTTGCAATGTCCCGCGTTGCAAACATGAAGGCGTCTCCTTCTTGACTGCCCTGACCTGCCACCGGATTCTCATCCAGCCGCAATCAGAGTCTCGGCGGGTTGTACTCCGTATGGCGCGGGTTGAGCAACGGGCGCCCCGAAGAGAGCCGCCCGTCGGTCGATCTTGTTTCCTAGTTGCCCGGCTTGTTCCTGATTGCCGCGTCAATCTGTTTTTTTACCGCATCGAGGTTGAATGAGGCCGGATCCTGCATCGGGGGGTAGTCAACCGCCGTGAGGGCCAGTTTCGCGACTTCCTGCTGAACACTTACGAACCGCCAGAACTCGCGTGCGAAAAAGTCATTCATGTAGCCGCCGCCGAGATCATTGAGGCTTTGCTCGCCGATCGACGGTGTCCGTTCAAATGGGTCCTGACGGATGTTGACCATTGTGGGCATATCCGTGGTTACTTTCGCACCTGGCCAACCTTGCGGCTGCTGAAAGAACTGGAACTTGAAGTTATCGATACGAACCGCACCCAACTGAGGGCCGCCGAAGTAGAAGAACTCGCGACGGGCGGACGGCCCATTGCCTTGCAGCAGGTCCAGCTGGTTGTAGCCGTCAAGGTGGTTCTTGTAGGTCCGATCACCCAGTTGCACGCCTTTGAGAAGTTGCTCGGTTATGTTGGGGTTGCCGGCAGCCGCTAAGAGCGTGGGGAACCAGTCCAAAGCCGAGAAGATACCGTTCTCAACTGTGCCCGGCTTGACCTTTCCCGGCCAGCGAATGATCGCGGGCGCGCGAAAACCGCCCTCCATCACCGTACCCTTCGTGCCCTTGAACGGGGTCATGCCACCGTCGGGCCACGTGAAGACTTCGGCGCCATTGTCGGTCGTGAAGATGATTATGGTGTTGTCGGCTTCGCCCGCATCCTCCACACATTTCATCAGCGCACCGACGCTGTCGTCCAGTTGCGCCATGCCGGCCTCCTCGAGGCCGTAATTGGTATCGCTGTTCATGAGCGCCTGGTACTTGGGCGACAGAAATGTCCAGACGTGCATCCGCGTCGTGTTGTGCCAGACAAAAAACGGGTT
This sequence comes from Mesorhizobium sp. L-8-3, assembly GCF_016756615.1. Taxonomy (GTDB): domain Bacteria; phylum Pseudomonadota; class Alphaproteobacteria; order Rhizobiales; family Rhizobiaceae. Next base: position 446,261 of record NZ_AP023262.1, read on the forward strand.
GCCGTCGGTTTTGGCTTTGTCCATGAAGTCGCACGAAGCCTTGACCAGCACTTCATCGAACGTTCCCATGTCGTACTTGGCCTTGGGCGTGATGTCGTGCATGTTCGGTACGTTGGACATATCGGGGTACGGTGCCAGGGGACCTTCATCCACGATCCTCTGCTTGCCGATCTTGCCCCATCGCGGCTGCTCTGTCGTATCGTCCGTATCGGCTGCAAAGCTGTGGACCAAATTGCGCGGGCCGACCTTGTCACGGTACGACTGGTCATTCGGGAACGAATACCAGTAGGGGTCCGACATTGCGTCGAGGTGATAGAGGTATCCAAAGAACTCATCGAAGCCATGCAGGGTCGGCAGATATTTGTTCAGATCGCCGAGATGGTTCTTGCCGAACTGGCCGGTCGCATAACCCTCGGTCTTGAGGGCGGCAGCGATGGTCGCAGCCTTGTCGGGCATGCCTACGTCGGCGCCGGCCTGGCCGACGGTCGTCAGCCCCGTGCGTAACGGGATTTCACCGGTGATGAAGCTGGCCCGGCCCGCAGTGCAACTGGCTTCCGCATAATAGTCGGTGAACATCATGCCATCGGAGGCAAGTTTGTCGAGGTTCGGCGTCTTCCCGGACATGATGCCCCGGTGATAGGCGCCGATATTGAACCAGCCGACATCGTCGCCCATGATCACCAGGATGTTGGGCTTGGCCTGTTCCTGGGCATGGACCATCGATGTGCCGCAAAGAAGGGTCGCACCGACTGCCATACCCGCTGCAATGAAAGTTGCTGCTGCTTTCATGTTACTCGCCTTTCTTCAATAAGGCGGACGTTGCCATTGCGGCGAAGGCTGATTCAGATGGGTAAGATACTGCCAGGTCTCACTGGCACCGAAATCGGGTAGGACGTACTCGTGGCCGCCTTCCCTTTCTCTTCGCTCTTGCACACGAATTTCTTGTGCCAGCAGATCCGAACCTTCGTCACGAATAATGAAGCGATGACAACGCGTCCGGGATTACCCGGTATCAATTATATCGAGCGGTTCGTCGAAGCGTTATAGTCCTTTTTGAGGAGGTGGCAGCCGCCAGGAACAACATCGTATGCCCGGATTTCAGGCAAGGCTGCGTTCAGCGTTGGGGAGGGGCGAAAGGGCGTTCATTGCAGCGTCGGTCAGCACAGCAAATCGGCTGGAAACGGCTTGCGCAGGAAGGCCACACAGCCCAACTGGACCGCCGCCATCCTGACCGCATCATGGTCAATCGCCGTGACTGATCCCGCCGCCTCCAGCCGGTAGCTCAACTCGGCCCGGATATTTCTTGCAGATGTCCGATACTCTCGCGCCTGCACCTTTCAAGCGCGTTGCGGACCTTTCACGAACACCACTGCCCCGAGGCGCGCCACGTCCTGATTTCCCGCCGGGCTCAGAACTCGTGCTTGAAGCCGAGTGCAAGGCCCGTTTCGTCCGGGTTGCCGTCTTTCCAACTGCGATAGAACTTGGTCGAGACCGAGTTTGCGTGATCGACCTTGAAAGAAAGACCGGTCGACAGCTGCGGCGTATCATAGTCGTTGTCGGTGTCAAAGGCGTTGCGGTATCGATAGCCGATGGCGTTCCAGGTGACACGATCAGTCATGCGCAGGTCGGCGCCTACCTTCAGAACATAGTAGGCGAAGACATCGTCCGATCCGCTGAACCTCGCGCCGATACCGGAACTGCCCACCACCGAGAAGACTTGCCCAAGCAACAGGCGATAGCCGATGGTCGCTTCCACGTTCTGACTGTCCTTCCCTCCCCTGGCCGGGTCTGTGTACTGAAAGGATCCGGCCAGAATGACGCCGTTATCGAAGGTATGCGCACCGTCGATTTGATATTTGACGTCCTTCGACTCGCTGAAGTCGTCCGCTTCCCGGTCGTTGGCTATCTCGAGGCCGATCGAGTTGTTTCCCGCGAACGCGGGCACCACGCTGAAGAGGAGCGCTGATATCAGCCAACTCACCCGAGCACCCTGCAGTGCTGCGGGATGGTTGAGCCGGTGGTGACATGTGGAGCGTTCCAGGCCCATGGCCTTACCTGAATAGCAGGGTGGATAGGGATAATATCCACATTGCTCGTGCCGGACATAGGTCGCCATTGGTCGAGCCACCTCCTGCTGGATCTTTGCCTTTGCACCGGGTCGCGGAGCTCTGAGGAGATAGAATACCTTCCGCCAGTTCGCGACTCGGCCGGACCTCTGCGTGCGTCAGTGGAGGCGCCTCCACTGACGCGGGCGCAAATGCCTCAGTCCATTTGGGCCACTCCGAGCATCACTTCGATAGGCGCGCGGAATGGCCTCCAAGCTGCTGTTTGTCAGCCTCGTGGTTTTGATCCCGTTCGGTTCTCAAGGGGCAGGCTTCAAGGTGACAGCGGTAACCCCGCCCGCGATGTTGATGCCTTTCTGAGCCTCCACAGAGATCGGCTGCAAGGAGAATGCGCGGTTGCTGCCACCGACGAGAACATTGGCGCCACCGCCGGCGCCGAGCGATGCGTTGGCGCCCACTCCAGCATAGGTGCCGGCAAGCGCGCCCTGCGGAAGGCCGCGTGTCGCCGCCACGACGCCCCAGACCAGATGCCCGGCTGCAACCTCGCCGATCGCGACGCCGAACTGATCAATTGAGCCGGTGTAGTTTTCGACATTGCCTTTGCCGTCTTCGAAAACGCACGAAAGCGTCTGCTTTTCGACCACGAAGAAGCCGATTCCGCGAGACACATCGCATGACAGCGTGCCGATCTGCGTCGAGTTCTGGGCACTTGCGTCGAGTGAGGCCAGTGCGACGATCAACCCAAGACATGCTGTGCGGACGAAAGCCATTATCATCTCCTTATTTGACGAACGCCGTTTGTTGGCTAGGACGAGCACTCTTATCCTCCGGTTCTCGCCCTAGTAGCAAGGCGGATACGGATAATATCCGCATTGCCCGTAAGCGTAAGGGTACGCGCCATAGTAGCGACTTGCCGCGGCTGCACCAATCGCGGCACCTGTTGCCAGCCCGCCGGCGTACCACGCGCCATGATAGACGGGCGCGTGCCAGTAGTGATCGACGCCGTATCGGTCGACCGCGTATCGATCGTCAGGGAAGCGTCGATAGTCGCCAGCCAATCGATCGCCGGCGAAGTCGTCATGGAAGCCGCCGAAGCTGCGGTCGCCACCGCCAAAACCGCCTCCGCCGAAACCATGGCCACCACCGCCAAAGCCGCCTCCGCCGAAGCCGCCGCCACGATCAATAAACAGCGCGGCGGGTCCACTGCCTCCGCTCAGGCTTCCCTCAAGAACCGCAACCTCGAAGGTCAGGTTGCCGGCTTCGAGCAACGGCTTCATCAAGGTTACCACGGCATCCTCGACCTTGGAGCCGTCGCCGCCGAGGACCGAAATGGTCGCATTGGGCGGATCCTTGATGAAGTTGTCCTTGCCTTCGTCCCACTGCATGATGAACTGCTCGGTGGTGACATGCCCTGCTGCCCGCACCGGGCGATCGGCGAAAACGATCGAGTTCGGCGCAACGCCGGTCATGGTCAGCTTGTTGCCCTCGAGCTTTGCGCCGGCCGAGTTGAGCACAAAAAGCGAGGGAACCGGGCCGGTCGGCGTGACCTGGCCTATCGTTTTCTGAAGGGGAACATGCGGTTTGGCATCGGCCTCCTGCGCGAGGCCACCATTCAAGCTAAACCACTGGCTTCCGGCAAGCACGGCAAGAAGGATAAGAGTTCTGTGTGTCATGCTTCATCTCCCTACATAGCGGACGTAGCCCTGCATGCGCCCAAGCGTCCGGTCGATGCCTGTTGCAAATGGCCGCGGCCCAGCCGCTTCGGTCAGTCCGCGAAGATGCTCTTCCAGTCTTTCTTCATGCTGATGACGACCCAGCCGTTCTTCATCGCGTCGTCGTAGAGTTCCTGTGTGAACGCTCCCACCTTGGTCTCGGGAAGCTGCTGCGCCGGCCCGTAGGCATATTCGCGCTCGGCATCGTCGTGGAGCACCAGCATGGCCAGCCGCGGCCCTTCTCCTGCTTCGGTGTATTCCAGCATCTGCTTGTCGCCGGTCGAGTTTCCGAACGCTGCAACGGGCCGGCGCCCGATCATCAGATGGATGCCTTCAGGCTTGCCGGCGTCGTTGTCGTTCAGGAGAAGCTTGGGGTCCTTGGTCAGGGTCGGCTTGCCATCCTTGTCATAGCCGTAGGTGGTTCCCCCGGCTGTCCCGACCACTTGCTCCGGCGGAATCCCGTAGGCAGCCTCGGAATACACGCGGACGAAATCCTGGCCGCCCCCGGTGACGATGTAGGTCTTGTAGCCATTGGCACGCAGGTAGCCGAGAACCTCCTGCATGGGCTGGTAGGTCAGTTCGGTATAGGGACGCCTCCAGCGCGGGTCCTTCGCCGTGGCCAGCCACTTTGCAGCCTCGGCGTTGAACTGATCGACCGTCATCCCTGTCAGCGTGGCGGCGAGGATCTTCTCGAGATCCGCCATCGGCAGCCTGGCTATCGCTTCGCGGTCGCCGCTCAGCACCGTCTTGAAGGGCTCGACCTCCTTGAGTTCCGGTTTGGCGGCAACGACGGCCGGGACCCGTTCCAGACAATAGATCACCTGGCTGTACATCGGGTGTTCGACCCAGAGTGTTCCATCCTGGTCAAAGGTGGCGATGCGCTCGCCAGGCGGCACAAAGGTCGCGCTGCCCTCCTTGGTTGTCGCCGTTACGAACTCGACGATCGCCTGCTTTGCCGTCCCGTCGTTCCACGACGGCAATGGGCCATCCTGCGCGCGCGCCGTCAAGCCCGAGCAGGCGACAGTGATCGGAGCCAGCATCGCGACGAACGTCAGAAACAGTCGGCAACGGCTGAGCTCGAAATGATGGAACACTCTCATGCCGTGTCTCCTTGTCAGTTGCTACCGAGTTGCCGCCGCGGCAACGGCAGACGCCTTCGAGAGAGTGGTTCCGCTGCGTACCCGCGAAGTTCGGAGCGATCCACAGCGGATCAGTTCGGGGGCGGCCATTTCGGCCGCCCCGCCGCGTCGTATGCCGGGAGGCGCGTCAGTCGTGACCCGTCTTCATATCGCGGACCTGCTGCATCACTTGCTCCAGATTGTAGCTTGCAGGGTCCTGAAGCGGCGGGAAGTCGATGTAGGTCTCGAGATGCTTCAGCCACAACTGCTGGCCGATGGGCAGGATGTTCCAGTCATAGACATACGCGGTGGACGGTGACGCGATGGCGCCGGCCATACCGAAGAGGAGCGCTTTTCAAAAGTCCCAACTCTATGATTCAATAGAGAAAAGTTAGGATTGATTCGGCTATGTCTCGTCGTAACTTGGCGCAACCTTCACTCGCCGATGCATTGGTGCGTGACGTGAGCAGGGGTAACAAGTTTCTGGAAGAAGTGCAGAAGTTGATCGATTGGTCGGCTTTCGAGGTGCTGTTCCGGGAAATCCATAACGATGCTCTGGGGGCGCCCGGCTACCCGCCGATAGCAATGTTCAAGATTGCGCTCTTGCAGCAATGGTACGGCCTGTCCGATCCGGCGGCGGAAGAAGCGGTGGCCGACCGGCTGTCGTTCCGCCGCTTCTGTGGGTTTCCGCTCGATCAAAAGACACCGGACCACATGTCGATCTGGCGCTTCCGCCAGAGGCTGGTCGAACTGGCGCTTCAAGATAAGCTGCTTGCCGAATTGAACCGGCAGTTGGAAGGGCGCGGTCTTCTGGTAAGGCGCGGCACGCTGGTTGACGCCACCATCATCTCGGCGGCGGTGGCCAGGCCCGACTACGAGAAGGGCCAGGTGTCGGCGCGCGATCCGGATGCAGGCTTCACGCACAAGCACGGCAAGACCTATTTCGGCTACAAGGCCCATCTCGCCGGCGACGCGGAGAGCGGGCTGATACGCCAGGCGGAGATGAGCTCGGCCGATCTGCATGACAGCCAGATGGGCGCTGTGCTCATTCAAGGTGACGAAGAGGCCTATTACGCCGACAAGGCCTATGACAGTCAGGCGCTGCGCGACGAACTGGCGGATCGAGGCATCAAGGACCGGATTGCCTACAAGGCCAAGCGGGGCAAGCAGCAGCCGAATTGGCAGAAGTGGATGAACAAGGTCGCCGCCAGCGTGCGGGCCGGCATCGAGCGGACCAACGCGACGATGAAGAACTGGTACGGCATGGCCCGGGTTCGCTATCTCGGCCTGGCGCGCAACCACTGCCATCTGCAGCTTGTCGCCTGCGCGATAAATGCCAAACGGGCGCTCGTTCTCGTCAAGGCCGGCACGGCCTGAGGGGAAGGCTGCGTCCAAAATCAGGAAATCGAGGGCAAAATCGGGAGCAAGTGAGCAGAAACTGAGCCGATAGGCTGGAGAAAGTTGCGCGGATCGGCGGCGACGGGCCGCTGATGCCCGCCACATACGGGCGAAGAACGTCTAAGGGCGGGACGCCCCAACTTTAGAAAAGCACTCAAGAGTGTCTTGATCTGTTGACCGACCGAAGTTTCGAACGGGTCGCGCTTGATGTTGACGACCTGCGTCCACGAATACGGCATCACTCCGGCAATGAAGCCAGCTGGGTCGTCGGAGACCATCGCGAAATACATCTTCCAGTTCTTGTAACGGACCGCCGACGGCTCCTTGCCGGAATAGTACAAGAAGTGGTCGCGCGCGGATGGCGACTTCCCTTCCAGGAAGTCGCGCTGATCGATCCCGTCGAGCGTGGTCTTGACGACTCTCGGATACGTGCCCGCCTCGATCTGTTTCTTCAGCTCGTCGCCCTTCGGGCCGCCGGCGATATTCACGAGCGTCGGCACCCAGTCGAGCGACGAGAAGATGTCGTTCTTGACCGTGCCGGGCTCGATGTGCCCAGGCCAACGCACGACCAGCGGCGCACGCATGCCGCCCTCCCAGGTGCTGAGCTTGCCGCCCTTGAACGGGGTGGTGCCGCCGTCGGGGAAAGTGATCGTCTCGGCGCCGTTGTCGGTGGTGAAGACGACGATCGTGTTGTCGAGCTGGCCCATGTCTTCCAGCTTCTTCAGGACGACGCCGATGTTGTCGTCCATCTGCTTCATGCCCGCTTCGTTGACACCCCAGTCCTTGCCGCCAGGTTCGCCGACCATGTTCAGATATTTGTCGGGCAACACCGTCGTGATGTGCATCCGGGCCGGGTTGTACCAGACGAAGAACGGCTTGTCGGTCTTCTTCGGGTCGTTTCGGTCGAGGAAGTCGACGACCTTGGCAGAGATTTCCTCGTCGATGGTTTTTGACCGCTCCAGCGTCAGCGGACCCTCGTCCTTGCAGGATTGATTTGCCGGGGTTCCGTCGGAGGATGCGCACGCGAGCATCGGACGCGGCGGCGTCAGGCAGGTCGTGGTCTTTGGATCGACAGCCCCCGGAACCTCAGCCAGGCCTGGGATCGGTGTATTCATGCAAGGTGGTGCGATCCCCTGTTCGGTTGGGGTCTTGTTGATGTCGGGGAAGCTCACACCCTGCATGGCGTCGAGGTGATAGAGGTAGCCCCAAAATTCCTGGAACCCGTGTGCCGTCGGCAGGGATTCGGTGGTATCTCCGAGATGGTTCTTGCCGAACTCACCGGTCGAGTAGCCGAGATCGTTCAGGAACCTGGCGAGGTGAGGCGTGCCGGCCCGCAGGTAGGATGGGCTTCCGGGAATTTCCGGCAGGACCATGCCGACGCGCACCGGCTGCATGCCGGTGATAAAGGCAGTACGCCCGGCAGTGCAACTCTGCTCGGCGTAGTAGGTCATGAACTTCGCGCCCTCCTGCCCGATGCGGTCGATGTTGGGCGTTTCGCCCACCATCAGACCCTGATGATAGATGCTCGGCTGCATCCAGCCGATGTCGTCGCCCATGATGAACAGGATGTTTGGCTTGGCCTGTTCCTGCGCTTGGGCGATTGCTGTGCTGCCCAGCAAGGCGGCGCTGATTGACATCGCCGCTCCGATGAACATTTCTGTTGCTGCTTTCATGTCGCTCGTCTCCCTCATCGATGATGGCGTTTTGCCTGGGAGCCGGGCCGGTTTCGTCAGCCCGGTTTCGAATGTGTAAGTTCGCGTAGCTTGCCCGAGAGAAGGCGCGAACTCCGGCGCGCGTACCGTCATCCATCCACTCCGCGCGAGAGTTTCGTGGCAATATTGGCGTATCGATATCCGGCGATGCAGCGACGCTGCATTACCTTACGTCAATATTACTTGGCATCGTGCTTAAAAGATATTGTCCTTTTGGGAAACGACGGTGGTTTTCGTCACCAGCCCAATGGATTGGCCGTCAAGTTACGCGGTGAACCCCGGTAAATCTGGAGAATACCCCGCTTTCGATCTGTTGCGCGAGATGATCGGGCAGATAGGGGGCTGAACGAATTGGAACGCACGAAGCGCTTGTCGACCCAAAGGGCCGATGTTATTTCAACACCCCGACAAGAGCCTTGCCGTCCGTATAATACGGATCGCCACCGCCGTTGCGGCCGTCTCTGGTGGCGCCTATTCCGGGGATCTCGTAGCTGGAGGAAAGCTGTCCTGCCTTCATGAGGTCGCCGATGACGAGGTCTCGTTCAGCGTCCACATCGGGGCCGATGTGATGGGTGATTTGGCCGGTGTCATGGCTGAGCCCGACGCCACGGTCGAAGCTGGCCGAACCGAGCCAAATCGGACGACCGTCGCTACCGAGGTTCTTGGTTAGCCAGAAGCGGACATGATTGCGCTGGTCGGCGCTGTGTCCGACAGGCTTTTCGAAAGCAAGATCCTGCTTCCTCCCCTCGTAAAGCAGAGGGCTGACAGGCGCGTCCAGGTCGGGTCGATCGAGTACGACGCTGAGACCGATGTCGATGGAAGAGCGCAGCGTGATCTTGTCGGCCGGATCCCAGTCGGCTGCGGCGAATGCGCGAATGACCTGTTCCTTTGTCCCGACCAGCCCGACATTGATGGGATCGCCAGGGATGTCCTGCTCCGTATGCGTGACCATGTCGCCGAAGTCCGACACGCGCGATGCATCTCGAAACACCCAGATTTCCGGCACGATGAAATACGCGACGAGCAGATATGCAATCGCCAAACCAAGCACGATCCGCAGTCCGTTCCTGGTTCGACGCTTCATCCTATCCTCCGGGCCCCTGAACCGGGCTTCAATCTTGTCAACGCAGTGTCGTCTTCAGCGCGGGCGTCGTGCAAACGGTTTTCGAAATTCGACCAGCGCGCCGCCCCTCATCCGGCTGCCGCCACCTTCTCCCCGCAAGCGGGGAGAAGACCGATGTCTCCAACCGTTTCGCCAACCGTCGAGTATGCCGAACGCGTGCCGCGATCGCGGCAGGCAGTCTTCTCCCGTTCACGGGGAGAAGGTGGCGGCAGCCGGATGAGGGGCAGCGCGACGATCAGAGAGTGTCCCCCTGCATTAGAGTACTGCCAACAGCCGCCATCGCAGCTTCACAAGCTTCTACCGTGACTATGCTCCAATTCTACGCATCGGCCCGAAAATCATACGAGATTTTCGGGCCGATGCGTAGATTCAAATATCGGCCGCCCGGCAGTCTAAGCAGCCCGGCGCGCGCTCATGGTGAGCAGGTCGTAGCGGGCGACCGTCTCGTCGTTCTGGTTGAACACCTCGATGTCCCAGCGTACCTCACCATATTCGGGTGCGCGGGCGGCACGCTTCTCCTTGACGGTCAGCCGCACGCGGATCGCATCGCCGGGCGAGACAGGCTTCAGGAAGCGCAGATTGTCGAGCCCGTAATTGGCGAGCAGCGGTCCGGGCGCCGGATCGACGAAAAGGCCGGCGGCGAAGGAGAGGATGAGATAACCATGGGCCACGCGGCCGGGGAAGAACGGATTGGCGCGGGCCGCCGCCTCGTCCATATGGGCGTAGAACTTGTCGCCGGTGAAATCGGCGAAATGCTCGATGTCGGCCAGGGTGATCTCCCTCGCCGGCGTCTCGACCGTATCGCCGATGGCGAGCCCTTCAAAATTGCGCTTGAACGGATGTTCGGCCGTAGTGGGTGCGGCGGCGCCCTTGGTCCAGCGGCCGGTGAGTGTCGCCAGCCGCTGCGGCGAACCCTGCAGCGCGGTGCGCTGCATATAATGGAAGACAGAGCGCAGCCCGCCCAACTCCTCGCCGCCACCGGCCCGGCCCGGCCCGCCATGGACCAGCGCGGGAAGCGGCGAGCCGTGTCCCGTCGATTCCTTGGCGCAATCGCGGTCCACGATCAGCAGGCGCCCATGCCAGGGGGCGATGCCGAATATCAGTCGGTCGGCCACGGCGGGATCATAGGTGAAGACCGAAGCGACGAGGCTGCCCTCGCCCTTGGCGACCAGCGCGACCGCGTCGTCGAGTGTATCGTAGGGCATGACCGTCGCCACAGGACCGAAGGCCTCGACATGGTGGATCTTGTCGCCATCGAGCGGATTGGCCGCGACAAGCAGCACCGGCGCCAGGAAGGCGCCCGCGCCGTCGGGCGCATCGGCGCTGCCCAAAACGATCTCGGCCTCGGTCGCGAGTTCCCGCACCGCGTCGCAGACGGCAGCGCGTTGCGAGGTCGACGCAAGCGCACCCAGGCGGGTAGCCTCGTCGCGCGGATCGCCGGGGACGGCCGCGGCGAGCGCCGCCTTCAGACCGTCGACGACGGCGGCTTGCTGCTGGCGCGGAACGATGACGCGACGAATGGCCGTGCATTTCTGCCCGGCCTTGACGGTCATTTCGCGGGTCACTTCCTTGAGGAAAAGGTCGAATTCGGGCGTGCCGGGCACGGCATCCGGCCCAAGCACGGCTGCATTGAGCGAATCGCGCTCGGCGACGAAGCGCACCGCCTTCTCAGAGATCACCTTGTGGCTGCGCAGCCGGTCGGACGTCTCAGCCGAGCCGGTGAAGGTGACGACGTCCTGGCCGGTCAGATGGTCGAGCAGGTCGCCGGTCGACCCCGCCAGGAACTGCAGCGCGCCCGCCGGCAGGATCGCGGCCTCGACGATAAGGCGCACCACCGCCTCGGCGACATAGGCTGTCTGGGTGGCGGGCTTGGTGATGACGGGCACGCCGGCCAGGATCGCCGGTGCGAGCTTCTCCAGCATGCCCCAGGCGGGGAAATTGAAGGCGTTGATGTGTACCGCGACGCCGGCAAGCGGCGTCAGCACATGCAGGCCGACGAAGCTGCCGCCCTTCGACAGGCCTTCGGTGTCTCCGTCGATCACGAAACGCTCGCTCGGCAGTTCGCGCCGACCGCGCGACGCAAAAGCGAAAAGCGTGCCGATGCCACCGTCGATGTCGATCCAGTTGTCGCGCCGGGTCGCACCGGTGTCGGCGGCGATCTTGTAGAGCTCCTCCTTGTGCGCGGTGAGATGTTCGGCGATCGCCTTCAGCATCGCGGCCCGCTGATGGAAGGTCAGCGCCCGCAGCGCCGGTCCACCGACATTGCGGGCATGCGCGACCACCGCAGCGAAATCGATGCCCGACGTCGAGGTGCGCGCGACGACGTGGCCGTCTATCGCGCTCGCGATGTCCACGAGGCCGGCTTCCGGCGCGAACCAGCGGTCCTCGACATAACTCTTCAGGATCTCGGGCATGTGTCCATCTCCACCGCTGCGGGGCTCCTCCGACGCCTTTGCCGGTTGACAAAAGCGATGCATTGATCAATTATTGACCGAACGATCGGTTAATTCAAGTACCTTACGCGAAAATGCGTGCAATGGGAGGACAAAGGTGACGGAAACTCTATTGGTGGACCGCCGCCCCGGCTGGACGATCATAACGCTGAACCGACCCGATCGGTTGAATTCCTTCAACGAGGACCTGCACCGGGCACTCGCCACCGCGCTCGACGAGGCGGCAGCGGACGAGACATGCCGGGCCGTGCTGCTGACGGGAGCCGGACGCGGCTTCTGCGCCGGCCAGGACCTCTCCGACCGCGTCAAATCCGACGGCCCGCCCGATCTCGGCCATACGCTCGAAACCTTCTACAATCCACTCGTCCGCCGCATCCGCGCGCTGCGCAAGCCGGTGATCTGCGCCGTCAATGGCGTCGCGGCCGGCGCCGGCGCCAATATCGCGCTCGCCTGCGACATCGTGCTGGCGGCGCGCTCGGCCAGGTTCATCCAGGCCTTCTCCAAGATCGGGCTGGTGCCCGATTCCGGCGGCACCTTCTTCCTGCCGCGCCTCATCGGCGACGCCCGGGCACGCGCGCTGGTCATGCTGGCCGAGCCGCTGTCGGCCGAACAGGCGGCGGACTGGGGGCTGATCTGGAAGGTCGTGGACGACGAGGCGCTCATGGCCGAAGCCGAGGCGCTTGCCGCCCATCTGGCGACCCAGCCGACGCAGGGCCTCGCTCTCGCCAAGGAGGCGCTCAACGCCTCGGCGGCCAACGATCTCGACACCCAGCTCGACCTCGAACGCGATCTCCAGCGGCGTGCCGGCCGCACGCCGGATTATGCCGAAGGCGTACGCGCTTTCATGGAGAAGAGGCCGGCCGCATTCACGGGGAAACCCGAGTGAACCGCGAAGACCCCTCGCCCGAAGCCACGGCACGGCGCGCCGCCGACACAATGTGGGCGGCGGACCGCGCCAGCCAGGACCTCGGCATGGAAATCGTCGAGGTCGGACCCGGCCGCGCGACGCTGTCGATGCGCGTCGGCGAGGCGATGACCAACGGTCATGCGACGGCGCATGGCGGCTACATCTTCACCCTGGCCGACAGTGCTTTCGCCTTCGCCTGCAATTCTCATGGCCTAACGACGGTCGCCGCTCATTGCAGCATCACCTATATCCGGCCCGGCCGGCTCGGCGAGACACTGGTGGCCGAGGCACGCGAAGTGACGCGCTTCGGGCGCTCGGGCGTCTACGACGTCACCGTGCGGGCCGGCGGCGAGATCGTCGCCGAATTCCGCGGGCATTCCCGCACGGTCGGCGGCTCTTTCATCGACAAGGCCGAGGCCTGACCAGCCCCGGCTCGACGGACCAGGGAGGAGAACACCAATGGCGCTGCCGGCATTCAATCCCGAAGACATGAATCTCGGAAGTCTCGATCCGGTCGAGCGCGCCTCGCGCGACGAGGTGCAGTCCCTGCAGCGCGAAAGGCTCGCCTGGTCGCTGCGCCACGCCTATGAGAATGTGCCCTTCTACCGGCAGAAATTCGACGCCGCGGGTGTCCACCCCTCTGATTTCCGCGACCTGTCCGACATCGCCAAGTTCCCCTTCACGGTGAAGCAGGATCTGCGCGACAACTATCCCTACGGCCTATTCGCCGTGCCGCGCGAGAAGCTTGTCCGGATCCACGGCTCGTCCGGCACGACCGGAAAGCCCATCGTGGTCGGCTACACCAAGGCCGACATCGACATGTGGGCGAACGTGATGGCGCGCTCGATCCGCGCCGCCGGTGGGCGGCCCGGCATGATGGTCCATGTCGCTTATGGCTACGGCCTGTTCACGGGCGGCCTCGGCGCCCATTACGGCGCCGAGCGGCTGGGTTGCACCGTGGTGCCGATGTCGGGCGGCATGACGGAGAGGCAGGTCCAGCTGATCGTCGACTTCCGTCCTGACGTGATCATGGTCACGCCGAGCTATATGCTCGCCATCCTGGACGGATTCCGCAAGGCCGGCATCGATCCGCGCTCCACGTCGCTCAAATTCGGCATCTTCGGTGCGGAACCCTGGACGAATGCCATGCGCCAAGAGATCGAACGGTCCTTCGACATGCAGGCGACCGACATCTACGGCCTGTCGGAGGTGATCGGCCCCGGCGTCGCGCAGGAATGCGTGGAGACCAAGGACGGGCTGCACGTCTGGGAAGACCACTTCCTGCCCGAAATCATCAACCCCGAGACGGGCGAGCCCGCCGCCGACGGAGAGTCGGGCGAACTGGTATTCACCTCGCTCACCAAGGAAGCTTTCCCGATCATCCGCTACCGCACCCGCGATCTCACGCGGCTCTTGCCCGGTACTGCGCGCCCCGGCATGCGACGGATGGAGAAGATCACCGGCCGCTCCGACGACATGATCATCCTGCGCGGCGTCAACGTCTTCCCGAGCCAGATCGAGGAGGCGCTGCTGGCGACCGAGTGGTGCTCGGGCCACTTCCAGATCGAGCTCACCCGCGAAGGCCGCATGGATCATATGACCGTGCTCGCCGAAGCACGCGCCGAACATTGGGACGGCGAAGGTCTCACCGAACACGCGCAGCGCTTTGTCGAGACGATCAAGAACACGATCGGCATCAGCACCGCCGTGGTCATCCGCGAGCCCGAAGGGGTGGAACGCTCGGCCGGAAAGGCGCGGCGCGTGGTGGACAAGAGGCCGAAAGAATAGCGAATAGCGAATAGCGAATAGCGAAATAAACCAATGGCTTGCCACGCGAGTAGCAAGCCATTTCTCTTTTCCCTATTCGCTATTCGCTACTCGCTATTCGCTCCCTTCTCACATCTGATCAAAATCCACCGCCACGCGCGGCGTCTTCGGATGCGACTGGCAGGTGAGGACGAAGCCGGCCTCGATCTCCCAGGGCTCCAGCGAATAGTTCACGTCCATCTCCACCGCGCCGTCCAGAACCTTGGCCCGGCAGGTCGAGCACATGCCGCCCTTGCAGGCGAAGGGCAGGTCCATGCCGGCACGCAGCGCGGCGTCGAGGATCGTCTCGCCCTCGGCAACCGGCACGTCGCGGCGCTTGCCGTCGACGGTGAGCGCCGCGACATGCGCTGCCGGCGCCTCGGCCGCGACCTTCGGCCTCACCTGCGGGCGCCCGCCATGGACCGAGACGAAACGCTCGACATGGATCTTCTCCGGCGCGAGGCCGACATCCTTCAGCGCCGCCTCGATATCTTCGATCATCGTGGCGGGCCCGCAGACGAAGGCATGGTCGACCGCCGCGGCCGGCAGTTGGGCGCTAAGCAGGATGCGGACCTTCTCGCCGTCCAGCCGGCCGTTGAGGATGGGCAGATCCTGCTCTTCCTGGCTGAGCACATGGAAGACCGAGAGGCGGCCGAGGAAACGATCCTTCAGTTCCTCCAGTTCGGTCCGGAACAGCATGTCCCGGGTCGAGCGGTTGCCGTAGTAGAGAAAGAAACGGCTGTTGGGCTCCGCCGCAAGCACGCCGCGCAGAATGGACAGGATCGGCGTGATGCCGGAGCCCGCGGCGAAAGCGACATGGATGCGGCCGTCACCGGCCGCGTCGCCGAGGCCGAAGCGGCCGGTCGGCGTCATCACGTCGATCTCGTCGCCGGCCTTGAGATTGTCGTTGATCCAGCCGGAGAACACGCCGTCCTCCACGCGCTTGACGGCGACACGCAGTTCGCCCTCGTCGGGGCCCGAACAGATCGAATAGGAGCGGCGCAAATCCTCGCCGTCGACCGTTGCACGCAGCGTCAGATATTGGCCGGAATGGAACCGATAGGCGCCGGCCAGTTCGCGCGGAACGGTAAAGGCGATCGACACGGCATCCTCGGTCTCGCGCCTCACATCGGCGATCGCGAGCCGATGGAAATGCGGCGACGGACCGATGGAACGGGACGGATCGAGGTTCTGGTCGACGGCGACGGACATGATCTCAGGAACCTAGTGGCATTTGAAATAATCGAAGGGCTCGCGGCAGGCCTCGCAGCGCCAGAGCGCCTTGCAGGAGGTCGAGCCGAATTCGGCAAGCAGCGAGGTCGAAGTCGAGCCGCAGCGCGGGCAGGCGACCTCGTCCCTGCCGAACAAGGCGCGCCGGCCGGCGGCTCGCGACGGCGGCGCAATGCCGTAGTCGCGCAGCTTTGCCCTGCCTTCCTCGCTCATCCAGTCCGTGGTCCAGGCAGGCGACAGCACGGTGACCACCTTGACGTGATCGAAACCGGCCTTGGCCAGCGCCAACTCGATTTCGAGCGCGATCATGTTCATGGCCGGACAGCCGGAATAGGTCGGGGTGATGACGATCTCGATGTGGCCGTCGCTATACCGCACGTCACGCAGCACGCCGAGATCCTCGATCGACAGCACCGGAATCTCGGGGTCGCAGACCGCGCCCGCGATGCGCCTCACTTCGGCGAGATCAGGCAGGCCGCGGGCCGCAGCCAGCGCCGAAGGCTCCGGATGCGGGATGGCGGCCATCACCAGACCGCTCCCGGCACGGCGCGCTGCACATATTGCAGCTCGGTGAGCAGATGGCCGAGATGCTCGCTGTGGCGACCTGAACGGCCACCCTTCTGCATCCAGCCGTCGGCGGGCACGGCGAGGCCCGCTTCCTCGAAGACCGGCCGGATCGCCTCCCGCCAGGCAACCCGCAGTTCTTCCGGGTCGACGCCGATGCCGGCCTCGATGACGGCGCGATCCGCCTCGTCGACTTCGAACAGCTCGCCGGTGAAGGGCCAGAGCAGTTCGAGCGCATCAAGAATCCGCCGACGGCTTTCGTCCGTGCCGTCGCCCAGCCGGATCACCCATTCGGCCGTATGGCGCACATGATAGGCCATTTCCTTCTCGGCCTTGGCGGCAACCGCGGAGAGCGTGGCGTCCTTCGACGCCATCATCGCACGCCAATAGAGGTCGGCGAAGGCCGCGTAGAGGAACTGCCTGAGGATGGTCCGGGCGAAATCGCCGTTGGGCTGTTCGACCAGGAGCAGGTTGCGGTAGTCGTGCTCGTCGCGGCGATAGGCGAAGGCGTCCTCGTCATGGCCGGCGGCCTCGATCTCGCCCGCATGGGCATAGAGCGAGCGCGCCTGGCCAATCAGGTCGAGGGCCATGTTGGCGAGGGCCATGTCCTCTTCCATCATCGGTGCATGGCCGCACCATTCGGACAGGCGATGGCCGAGCACCAGCGCATCGTCGGCGCGGCGCAGCACGTAGAGGACGTGCGGCGTCTCTTCCACCGTTATGGACCCCGAAGCCATGACTTCCTCCTGATCGACCGATCTTGCTGCCCTGCCCCACTACGGGGGCGGGGATGTCACATGTGACCGATGTCTTCCGGCACTTCGTAGAAGGTCGGATGGCGGTAGATCTTCGAGGCGGTCGGCTCGAACATCATGCCCTTGTCGGCGGGGTCGGAAGCGACGATCGCCGCCGACGGCACGACCCAGATCGAAAGACCCTCGCCGCGCCTTGTATAGATGTCGCGCGCCGCCTGCAGCGCCAGAGTCGCGTCGCTGGCATGCAGCGAGCCGACATGCTTGTGGCTCAGGCCGTTGCGGGAGCGGATGAAGACTTCCCAAAGCGGAAAAGCGGTGGTTGCCATCTCGGCGTCCTTTCAATCTCTAGGCCGCCTTCGCGGCCTGCCGGCGCTTCTTTGCGGCATAGGCCAGGGCCGCGTCGCGCACCCATGCACCGTCGTCATGCGCCTTGCGGCGCGCCGCCAGCCGGTCGCGATTGCAGGGACCATTGCCCAAAATCACCTGGCGGAATTCTTCCCAGTCAATCTCGCCATATTCCCAATGGCCGGTCTTCTCGTTGAATTTCAGCGCGGGATCGGGGATCGACAGACCGAGATATTCAGCCTGGGGCACCGTGGCGTCGACGAATTTCTGCCGGAGTTCGTCATTGGAGAAGCGCTTGATCTTCCAGCGGGTCGAGGCATCCGAATGCTGGCTCTGCGCATCGGGCGGACCGAACATCATCAGGCAGGGCCACCACCAGCGGTTCAGCGCGTCCTGCGCCATGGCGCGCTGGGCCTCGTTGCCGCGCGAAAGCGTCAGCATGATCTCGTAGCCCTGGCGCTGGTGGAAGGACTCCTCCTTGCAGACGCGGATCATGGCGCGCGCATAGGGGCCGTAGGAGCACCGGCAGAGCGGAATCTGGTTCATGATCGCCGCGCCGTCGACCAGCCAGCCGATCGCGCCGATGTCGGCCCAGGTCAGCGTCGGATAGTTGAAGATGGAGGAATATTTCGCCTTGCCCGACAGCATCTGGTCGACGAGCTCCTCGCGCGAGGTCCCGAGCGTCTCGGCGGCGGCATAGAGGTAGAGGCCGTGACCGCATTCGTCCTGCACCTTGGCGAGCAGGGCGGCCTTGCGGCGGAGCGACGGCGCGCGCGTGATCCAGTTGCCCTCCGGCAGCATGCCGACGATCTCGGAATGGGCATGCTGGGAGATCTGCCTGGTCAGCGTCTTGCGATAGGCGGCCGGCATCCAGTCGTTCGGCTCGATACGCTCCTCGGCATCGACACGCTCCTGGAACCGCTCGAGCAATGCGGCGTCCTCGACCTGACCGCCGGCTTCTGGATTTGCGTTGAGAGCCTGCGTGTACATGGCATCCTCCTCAGATTAGAAACATTCTATGTTACAAGAATTCTGAATGCAACAATTTTCTGTAACATATTGCGATATGGCAGGGTGGACGGCCACAGATGCGTGCTGCATCAGGCCGCGAAGCGCTTGTTGATGTCGGACGCCGGTTTGAGCGGCTCGCCATCCTCGCCCAACGCATGGGCGTCGAGCCAGCGTTCAGAGGGCTGCAGCAGCGCGCGGTAGAGCTCGCCACACAGCAGGCGGGCCTCCTCGGCCGGCCAATGCTCCGGCAGGATCGCCGCCGGCAGGAGCGGATCGCGCAAGACAACGCGCCGATATTCGTGGATGAGCAGCACGCGGGCGACCAGAGCGTCGAGGTCGGTCGGCACGGCGCCGCCGGCGAGCGCCGTGCGCATCGGCGCGAAGGCTGCGACAAAACGCCGATAGGCCTCGCCGATCGCCTGGAGCGGCCAGCTTCGCGCCGCCAGAGCGCTCAACTCGGCAGTATCGCCGCTGGCCTTCAGCTTGAGCTCGTTGGCTGCCGCAGCCGGGATCTCCTCGCCGGGCGGTCCGACCCAGAGGCCGGGCGCCGGGCTGCCGAAGCCCGCCGACTGCAGCGCGCCGCGCACGGCCTCACGATCGGTACTTCCCGCGGTGACGATGAGGTCGAGCCGGCCGTCCCACAACGAGGGGCGTGGGAAATAGATGTGCTGCGTGGCATGGGCGAAGGTCGCACTGCCTTTTTCCGCCAGCCGATAGAAACTGTTGCGCCCGGACTTGCTGCGTTCGAGCCACCCGTCGCTGGCGAGCCGCGACATCGCCGTGCGAACCACGCCCTCCGCGACATCCATCGCTCTGAAGAAGGAGAGCAGTGTGCCGAGCCATACCGAACCGCCGCGCGGCACGATCGCGTCGCCATAGATGGTGATGATGATCGACCATGTGCGCGAGGGCTGTTCGCGCAAGCCGGCGAGCGTCGCGTCGAGAACCTCGTGGAAGCGGCGCGGATCGCCGGCGCGAACAGCGGGCGCCGGAGCCTCGTTCATGGTCATGCCCCGCGGCGCCGGGCCGGCTCACTCTGGACAGCGGATACTGCAGCGGCCGCTTCGTCGGCGCCCTTCAGGATCAGTTCCGAAGCGAAACGCGCATAGTCGTCACGCGACATTCCGCCCCCCTTGCGAAACCAGAGATAGTGCCAGTTGAGCATGCCGAACATCGACATTGTGAGCGGCTTGAGGGATGTGCTCCGTCCGATGTCGGGCAACGCCTCCGCGAGCGCATCCGACAGGAGCTTGACGAGCACCCGTTCCAGAGCCCGCAACTGTTCCTGGCGGGGCTCCGGAAGCAGCTTGAGATTGGCGATCTGGATCTGATGCTCGGCATCGGCGTCGCGATAGGCTTCGAGCAGCGCCTGGGCGATGGCATGGACACGGGCTCGCGGCTCGGACGTCGTGGCGGCAGCCCTCTCCACGACCTCGACAAGTTCCTCCAGATGCGCCGACAATATGTCGAAGAGCAACGCCTCCTTGTCGGGATAATAGTGGTAAAGCAGGGCCTTGGAGACGCCGCAGGCCTCGGCGATCATGGTGATCGAGGTGCCGGAGTAGCCGAACTGGGCGAAGAGCTGGGCGGTGCGCTGCAAGATGGCGAGGCGCTTCGCGTCATAATCCTGGGCGCGCGTGCGTGCCATGTCGGTCCTTTTCGCCTTCCCGGTCCTTTTTCGCCTTCAAGGCCGAGCCGAGCCGTTCTCCCACACGGCAGCTCGATAAAATTATCCGAACGCTCTATCAATTTTCACCATGCGCGTAAACCCGGCGCCAGCGCGGGACGGCGGAGGAAGCTGACATTCGGTGCGTCCTTCGAGGCTCGCTTCGCGAGCACCTCAGGATGAGGGAGGCCGGCGCCAGGCGCCCAAGCTGGGGGACGTCGGCACTACGCATTTCTGGACAAAGGAGCCTTGGCACTGCGTTCCTCATCCTGAGGTGCGAGCGCAGCGAGCCTCGAAGGATTGGATGTGGCGGCGCCATTTTCCATGATAGGTTACGGGCGATCGACCGACGAGCGTCACAGCAGGGGTGGGTTCGATGAGCGGCAGGGAAATTGAGGGCGTCAGGACGCTGCTGGCGTCGCTTCCACGACCGACGAGCCTCACCGAGCGGCGCGAACGGCTCGATACGGTCGCATCGGTGGACGGCGTCGCCGCCGACATCAGTTTCGAGCCGGAGACCGTCGGCCACTGCGAGGCGGAATGGTCGCTGGCGCCCGGCAGCGACGCCTCCCGCGTGCTGCTCTTCTTCCATGGAGGCGGCTATTGTTCCGGCTCCATCCGCAGCCACCGCCGCATGGTCTCCGAGGCGGGGCGGGCGGCAGGCATCCGCACTTTGGCGGTGGCCTATCGGCTGGCGCCGGAAAATCCGTTCCCGGCCGCACTCGAGGATGCGTTGGCGGCCTTCGAGTACCTGCTCGGACGCGGCATCGGCGCAGGCCACATCGCCATCTCGGGCGACAGCGCCGGCGGGGGCCTCTCCCTGGCGGCCATGACCCGCCTTCGCGACCTTGGCAAGCCCTTGCCCGGCTGCGCCTGGCTCGTCTCTCCCTGGGTCGACCTGGAGATGAGCGGGGCCAGCATGGACACCAAGGACGCGGTCGACCCGCTGATCCACCGCGAGTATCTGCAGGAACTGGCCTCGTCCTATCTTGGCCGGGCAAATCCGCTCAGCCCGCTCGCCTCGCCGCTTTATGCTGATCTCTCGCGGCTGCCCCCCACCCTTGTCCAGGTCGGATCGGCGGAGACGCTGCTCGACGATGCCGTCCGCATCGTCGGACGGCTGGGTGCGGCCGACGTGGCGGCGAGCCTGGAGGTGTGGCCGCATATGATCCATGCCTGGCATCTATGGTCGCCCCGCCTGAGAGCGGGCCGCCAGGCGACCGCTTCAGCCGGCGCCTTCATCAAGCGGCATCTGGCGCGGTGACCGGCTACCACACCACCGGGTGGGTTGCTCCGGTCTGCACATTGACGAAGCCTTCCGGCGCCTTCGGTCCGGGCGCGACCAACACCCAGCGCCAAGGCGCGCAGGTGAGCGTCGCAAAGGCGAGCCGCTCGGGAAAACCGGGGCCCCAGCGCGGGTGGAAGCTCGGCTCGTAGAGCCAGTCGATCCTGGCTCCCTCGGCATAGAGCTTCTCCATCTCCTCATGCAGTTCTTGTGCCGAACGGCATGACATCAGGCCGCCCACCTCATATCGCACCGTGGCGACCAATTCGCCCTCGCGCACCAGCGCCCAGCCGCCCTTGTTGCGGGCGAGCGCATTGACCGCGGCGGCCATGGCCTCGTCGGACGAGCCGACCACCCAGACATTGTGCTTGTCATGGGCGACGGAGCAGGCGAGCGCCGTATCAGGGGTGCGCGGGCCGCAGCCGAGCCAGAACATGCGCGACACGCCCGCCTCGCCGGAGAAACGATCGACCACGGCGAATTTCGTGACATTGGCGTCGGCATCGCGCGCGACCTGGCCGTCGACGACCGGAAGCTCGCGGGTGATGAAATCGTCGGTCCAGTGGAAAGGCCGCAGCAGGGCGGCGTTCATGGTGGTGCGCCCGGGCTGCGCGGGGATCACGAAATCCTCCGCCGTGAGATCCCGCCCGATGCGGATCGTATCCGTCGCCCAGCCGGGCCAGGCGATATCGGGAACGGGTGCGAGATAGTCCGTGCCGTGCGACACCTGCCGGCCGTCCGCCCAGACCTTGGCGATCTCGAAGCGCGCGAGGTCGGACAGGAGTACGATATCGGCATAGCGGCCGGGCGCGATGCTGCCGACCCAGGGCGTCAGCCGCATATGCCGGGCCGGGTTGATCGTGACGGCCTGGATCGCGATCTCGGGCGGCAGCCCGGCCTCGATGGCGAGGCGCACATTGTAGTCCGTCGCGCCGAGGCGCAGCGTGTCGGAAGCGCTGCGGTCGTCGGTGGCGAAGGCCACCTGCGACCAGTCGGCCAGTCCCTTGTCCAGCAGCCCGCGGATCACCTCGGGAAGGCTGTGCACGCGCAGTTCCATGAACAGGCCGCGCGACAGCTTTTCCCAGAACTCCTCGACGGTCCAGGCCTCGTGATCCGAAGCCAGGCCGGCCGCGGCGAAGGCATTGATCGAAGGGATATCGCGCAGCCCCGCCGCGTGCCCTTCGACGACACCGCGCTGTTCGAAAGTGGCGCGGATCATGCCCCACAAGCGGTCATAGGAAGGATTGTCGGGGTTCCACACGGCCGGCCAGTCCATGACCTCGTCGAGGCCCGCGACCATCAGGCTCTGCGACAGGAACGCCTTCTGCTCGCCGTAGCCGAACCAGCCGCCGCCATGCTCATAGGCGGTCGGCGGCACCGCCGAACCCGGAAGGGGAAAGATCTTCATCGGCGACCCGCGCCGGCGCGCCTCGAGCCAGAAGGCAAGGTTGTTTGCGCCGTCGACATTCGAGAATTCGTGGCTTGCCTCGCAGGTCCAGGTGTTGCCGCGCGGCACGACGAGGGCTGCTTCCCATTCAGGCGTGATATGGGAGCTCTCTATGTGCTTGTGGACTTCGCCCAATCCGGGGACCGCCATCAGATCGGGCTCGTGCGCGCGTTCGGCCACACTGCCCTGATATGCGCCTGCCGGACCGACCCAGGCGATGCGCCTGCCCTTGATGACGATCTCCTGGTCGTTGCGCCAGGTGCGGGTGTGGACGTCGAGCAGCCTGCCCACCCGCAGGGCCCGGTCGGCGGGCCGCCGCCCCAGCGCCACCAGCGCCAGATCCTGGCGGATGCGGATCTCGGCATCGGCGGCGATCTCGAGATCGTCGGGCAAGGGATCGGCGGGACACATCGTCATGACTTGGATCTCTTTCCTGCAGGCACGTGCGGGGGGCTGGCGCCGAGCAGCGCGTCGCGTGATGGTTTAGGCCGCGGCGGCGCCCGGGGGCAATGGGTGAAACGCGACATACCCGGCTCGAAGGGGCAGGAACGGAACGGCTCTACCGCTCCGGCGCCGGCCCGCTTGGCGGCGAACCTGTGATGCCGGGGATGCTGCCCGCACCGGTCCGACGCCCGGCTGCAAGGGCGGCCGGTCTCAGGAAGAAGGCGCAGGACGCCTCGGGCAAGCCTCCCGTGAGCAACCGGGCGAAGAGCGCATCGATCTCGGCCGCGCTCATGTCCGGATGATGCTCCAGCCACCAACGCAAGGTCGCATTGACGGTCGACACGATGTGGAGAACGACGAGCTCGCGCGGCAGGGAGCCGGCCACCTCTCTCGGCATCGCCGCACGGAAGACGCCCGCCAGCACGCGGTCGACCGCGTCGCGCAGGATCGGGCCGCCCCGGCCCCCCGACAGCGCGAAGCGCACATCGGCGAATTCGGCGATATGCTCGAAGAGAACCCGGCTCGGGCTCCACGAGCGGTCCCAGGGAAACGGCGCGGTTTCGCCGTAGCCCTGTGCGGCCAGGAGAAGATCGCGAAGCCTGTCGAGGCTGCGCTCGAGCAGGTCGTCCTTGGAGGTGAAATGGGCATAGAAGGTCGCGCGGCCGACATCGGCCTCGCGCAGGATGTCCTCGACCGTGATCTCCTCATACGGTTTGCGGCGAATGAGCGCGACGAGCGCGTCGTAAAGGGCCCTCCGCGTACGGGCCACGCGGCGATCGATCGCCATGTTGTCTTGCCTCCGGTCTCCACGGCATTTCCGGACACGGAACGAGCCGAAGTCCGTTTCCGCACTTTCGCGGCGCTGTTGTCCGGAAATTTCCGAACATCATGTTCGATATCTTGCTAGGCCGGACCAGTCCGATCAAGTCCAGAGAAAGCACAATGAACGGCCTGACAATGAGCCTTCGGCCCACCAATGCCTATTTCAGGGCCGGCACTGCCGCGATCCTCACGCTGGTCCTGACATCCGTCCATCACGCCTATGGCGCGATGATCTACGAGACCCCATGGCGCTTGCACATCCTTCACGTCGCCGTGCCGACGGCCGTCGCGATCGCGCTTTTGCTTTGCATCGGCTTCACCCGCCGCGGCAAACCCGGCGGGCGCCTCGCCACCTGGGCCGCGATCGCCATCATCATGGCTTTCCCTGTCGCCGCGATCGGCGTCTTCGAGGGCGGCTACAATCACGTCCTGAAGAACCTCGTCTATTTCGGCTTCGGCGCGGAAAGCGCCAAAGAGCTGTTCCCGCCGCCCACCTATGAAATGCCCAACGATATTGTCTTCGAGCTTACTGGAATCGCCCAGTTTCCGCTCTGCGTCCTCGCCGCGGTCTTCGCTCTGCGCCTGTTGCGCATGAAAGCTGGCTGAGGCAAGGCCGAAATTGCGAAGCACCAGGAGCCCCCGCCCCTGCCTCCTTCTTCAAAGGGCCTCGCGCACGCCGCCAAGTGGAGGGGGTCGCAGCATGGCAAGCCCCCGATCGGGCGATACGGAACGGCACACTCCTACAAGTTGCTGACTTTCTCCGAAGGAGCCTCCGATGTACGAAACGGAACAAACCCCGTGAGATCGAATGCAAAGCGAAACCAGAAAGCCCGCGACCGTCGCAGACGAAAGCGGAGCGGGCCGACCGGCGGCAACGGTCGAAGACGGTGTTCGGGCACAGGCCAAGAAACGGAACCCGACGCTGCTGAGGCTCCTGGCGGGGCGCTGGAAATGCGAGATCATGCTTCTGCTGGCTGAGAGAACGAGTCGCTTCGGAGAGTTGCGCCGCAACCTGCCGGGCGTCACCCAGCAAATGCTGGCCACCCAGTTGCGGGCCCTCGAAGCAAACGGGCTCATCGAACGCACAGTCCATGCCGAAACTCGGCCGCGGGTCGAATACTGCCTCACCCCGGCCGGCTATGCGCTTCAGCCGATCTTCGATGAGATCGACCGCTGGTGCGACGCACATTGGGACGCCGTTGCCGCGAAGGATGGCGACGAAGGCGGGACGCCAGGCTGACGACCTTTCGCTGGTGCAGGTTTCGTCACGTCAACGCTACAAGAAGACGGCCGATGCCGCTCGACAGCCAGGTGGTGAATTTCTATCGACGGCCGCGAACTCAATGCCGACGATAGAGAAAGTCGTCGGCGAGCCCGAGCCGCCGGCAGGATTGGACCGCCGGAGACGACGGCAGCACGATGCGTTCGCAGATGCCGGCCATCGAGGCGACCACGGCGCGCGCCTGCGGCCTCAGGTTCCAGCGGTCGCCGAGCCCCAGCCGTTCACGCACCCATAGGGGAAGGATGTCGATGGCGGCCTTCAGGAGCGGCAGTTGCAACGACCGGACCGAGGCTGGCAAGGCGGGGACCTTCGCCATGATGTCGAGAAACTCGAGCACGATCGGCGACGCGGCGAGCCGGTGCCGGCGCGCCTCGAACAGGGTGTAGAGATCTGCCTGCGATCCGGGCGCGCCCGCAGCGCCGTAGAGAAGCGCGATCGGGCGGCATTCGGCCAGCGAAGTGTCGCGCTCCTCCGCTCGAAGCGGGCGTGCAAAACAATGATAGGCCTGCATGAAGCCGAAACCCGCCGTGGCCTGCACCCAGTCCAGGAGTTCGGGATCATTGGCGTCATAGGCCTCGCCCTCGCTGGTGCGGCCGTGGATGCGGCCATGCATCCTCACCACGCCGGCGATCATGGCCTCGGCCTGGCTGCGCGGGCCGTAAACGGTGACCATGGCTGCCGCCCCGGTGCGCCGGAGGCGCGACAGCGCGTCGGTGCGGAAACCGCTGTGCTGCCACACGGCGTCGCGGACCCGCGGCTCGGCCAGTTCGAGCAGCACGGCTGCGACCCCGCCGATGAAGACCGTCACCGGGTTCTTGAAAATGCGCCAGGAGAGCGAAGCCGGTGGAAGCAGGGCCGGCTCCCCGGCGGGACGCAGGAAATCGACGTGGTATCCGGGCGGCTGGCGCATCAGCGTTCGGGCAAAATCATCCACGCGGCGCCCCAGCGCCGAAGGAAGCGGAATGACGCCCGATGTCATCCTTCCAGCCTCGTTTCAGCCTCCGGCCGTCTTGTCCCCGCGGCCACCGGGCCAGCCCTGGCGGCTGGAATCTCAATCTAGAAGCGGCCCCGGTCGGAAAGCTATTCCGATCTTCGACTGATCAAGCTAGTCAAAGGTGCAGGGCCAGTTCGCCGGCTTCGACAGGCCGGCGGGCAGCTTCGTATCGGCGTTGCCGCAGGCTAAATCGATCTGCTCCTGCCGCAGGCCGATGGCGGCCGAAAGATCGAGCCCCTCGATCCTGGTCAGGTACATGAAGGCCTTGCCGAATTCGATCGACCCCTCGAAGACGGCGCCGCCGAGATCAGCCCGCGCGAGATTTGCCAGCGAGAACCGGGTGCCGGTGATCACGGCCTTGTCGAAATTGGCTCGCCCGAGTTCGGCCTTCTCGAAATCCGCGCCGGTCAGGCGCGCGCCGCTGAAATCGGAACGCTGCAGTTCGGCCCCGGCGAATGAAGCCCCCTCGGCAGAGAGATGCGCGAAGCTACTCCGGTAGGCCTGGACCTTGGCGAAATTCGCCTTCGTGGCATTCGCTCCGGCAAGCGCCGTCCGCACCAGCGTCGCGCGCTCGAGGTTGGCCGAAGCCAGCCTGGCGCCTCTCAGATCGGAGGCGCTGAAATCGGTCCCCACGAGGTCGGCGCCTTCGAGATTGCCGTCCTGGAGCACGATGTTGCTCTTGTCGCAGCCGCGCCAATCCAGACCCGGAGCGGGCGCGGTCTGGCAATCCGGCGCGGCGGCCGCGTTTTGGGCGAGCAGCAGGCACATACCGGCGAGCGCAGCCATCCGCGTGACCGCGCCCGAGCCGACCCGGGCGAGCAGCCTCGCCTCAGTTCCGTCGCCGTGGCCGGCATCGTGCTGGATATCCATCGCGCTGCTCCGAGATCCCCGCCGCGTCCGCTCCCGCAAGGGGCGGCATACGGCACCCTTATGCGGGAGATCGCGGCTTCCTTCAAGCATGACCGGAATTGCTGCTTCCCCATCAACGTCGAAGCCATATGGCCGATCCATCACGAAGCCGTTCCCGGCCGGTCTGCCTCGCCGAGACCGTCATGAACAAGACTTGCATGATGAAAGTCACTGCGATAGGACTGGCGGCCATGCAACGGACGAGCTTTCTCGCCTTCGAATGCCCCGCGGCCCGCGCTCTCGAAAGCGTCGGCGACTGGTGGAGCATCCTGATCCTGCGGGATGCGCTTCAGGGGCTGACCCGCTTCGACGAATTCCAGCAGAGCCTGGGTGTCGCCCCGAACATCCTGTCCCGCCGGCTGAAGCACCTCGCCCATGAGGGCCTGTTCGAGCGCCGCCTCTATGCGAGCCGTCCACCGCGCTACGACTATGTGCTGACCGACAAGGGCCGGGATTTCTATCCGGTGGCGGTCGCGCTCTTTGCCTGGGGCAATCGGCACCTGGCGCCGGACCAGATCGCCATGCGCCTCGGCGACCGGACGACCGGTCGGGAAAGGCGTGCGATCGTGGTGGACGCGGAGACGGGCGAACCGATCACATCAGACAACACCATGCTGCTCCCGGGCCCGGCCGCGACCGGGAAAACGTTGGAGCGCATCCGCCTCGTCGGCGCGCGGCGCGACTGAAACAACATGGTTGAGACCAACGGAAAGGGTGCTGACATGCGTCGGATCGTCGTCACGGGCATGGGACTGGTATCGCCGCTGGGCTGCGGCGTCGAGACTGCCTGGGCCAGGCTGACCGCGGGCAAGAGCGGCGTTCGCGCCTTGCCCGCCGAAGTGGCCGGCGACCTGCCGGCGAAGATCGCCGGCCTCGTCCCCGACCGCGCAGTCGATCCCGAAGCGGGCTTCGATCCGGACCAGGCCGCGCCGCCCAAGGACCAGCGCAAGATGGACCGTTTCATCCTGTTCGCCCTGATGGCGGCCGACGAGGCCCTGGCGATGGCGCAGTGGCGACCGACAGGCACCGTCGAGTGCGAGCGCACGGCGACCGTGATCGCATCGGGCATCGGCGGCTTCCCGGCGATCGCCGACGCGGTCCGGACGACCGAGACGCGTGGCGCGCGGCGGCTTTCGCCTTTCACCGTGCCTTCCTTCCTGGCCAATCTCGCGGCCGGCCATGTGACCATCAGGCACGGTTTCACGGGGCCGATCGGCACCCCGGTGACGGCCTGCGCGGCGAGCGTCCAGGCGCTCGGCGACGCGGCGCGGCTGATCGCGACCGATGAGGCCGACATTGCGGTGTGCGGCGGCGCGGAAGCCTGTATCGACAAGGTGAGCCTCGGGGCCTTCGCCGCGGCCCGCGCCCTTTCGACCGGCTTCAACGAGACCCCCCAAAAGGCGTCGCGGCCCTTCGATGCGGCCCGCGACGGCTTCGTCATGGGCGAAGGGGCAGGCGTGCTCGTGATCGAGGCGCTGGACCATGCGCTGGCGCGCGGCGCCACGCCGATCGCCGAACTCGTCGGCTACGGCACGACGGCCGACGCCTATCACATGACGGCGGGGCCGGAAGACGGTCGGGGCGCGGCCCGCGCCATGGCATTGGCGCTGAAGCGTGCCGCCCTTGCGCCGACCGATATCCAGCATCTCAACGCCCACTCCACGTCGACGCCGGTGGGCGACAAGGGCGAGATCGAAGCGATCAAGACGGTGTTCGGCCGCCGGGGCGGCATCGCCGTCAGCGCCACGAAATCCGCCACCGGGCATCTGCTCGGCGCGGCCGGCGGGCTGGAGGCGATCTTCACCGTGCTGGCGCTGCGCGATCAGATCGCTCCGGCCACACTCAACCTCGACGACCCCGATCCGGCTTGCGACGGCGTCGACCTGGTGCGCGGCGAAGCGCGGCGCATGGCGATGGAGTACGCCATCTCCAACGGCTTCGGCTTCGGCGGCGTCAACGCCAGTGTCGTCTTCCGGCGCTGGAGCTGACCAGGCGACTCGGACGCTAGCGATCGCATGACCCGGGAAATCGACCTGCCCGAGTTGCGGACGACAATCCTTCGCGACTTCCCCGAACTGGCGAAAGCCGAATTCAAACCACTGACCGCAGGCTGGCATTCGGTCGCCGTGGATGTCGGCGACAGGCTGATCTTCAAGTTCCCGCGCCACGAAACGGCGCAGCGCGCGCTCATCAAGGAGGCGAGCCTGCTCGCGCTGGTGCGTCCCGCCGTGACGATGTCCGTGCCCGACCTCACTCTCCATGAGGGGCCGCCGATGTATTCGCGGCACCGCAAGCTCAGGGGCGACCATCTCGTCGCCGCGCAGTATGACCGGCTCCCCGAGCCGGCGCGGGATGCGCTCGGCCGGCGGTTGGGCGAATTCTATGCCCAACTCCACAGGCTGGACCATGACGCCGTGAGGGCGGCCGGAGCCGGTCCGGTCGAGGCCTGGCTCAGCGCCGAGGAGATCCTCGCCAGGGCCGTACCGGCGCTTCCGGTCGAACTGCGCGGCTTCGCCGAGGAAACCGTAGCGGAATGGCGGGATATGCCGCCCGACCCCTATGGCACGACTTACGGCTTCTTCGACGGCCATGGCTGGAACATGGCTTTCGACCATGGTGGCGGCACGCTCTGTGGCATCTACGATTTCGCCGATTCCGGCTTCGGCCCGCTGCACCAGGAATTCATCTACTCGAACTTCATCTCGCCCGATCTGACGAGGCGCATCGCCGACAACTACGAGGCTCTGTCCGGACGCCAGCTCGACCACAGGCGCATCGACGTGCTGACCGGTATGCACCGGCTCTCCGAACTGGCTGCGTTCGCGGACGATCCGGCCCGCCGCCCCGACATGATCCGCCATGTGGCGGATTGGGCAAGGCCCTGAGCTTCATCCTGCATGCGCTACCCTCTCGGCATTCCTTTCGGCCGCAGATATCTGCGCTGCGCGGCGATGCGGAACGGCGCATTGGGTGCGCCATAACCTTTGTAGCCGCCGCGCCGCTCGACGATCTCGAAAATGAAGCCCTCGCCCCAGGTCGGAGCGTAGAGCTGGAAATATTCGCCGTCGCCGTCGCGGTCGTAGAGGATGTTCCCGGCCCTCAGCCGATCGGCCAGATCGGGCTCCAGGCCGAAGCGGGCCTCGACATCGTCATAATAGTTGGGAGAGATCGGCAGCGCCTCGAAACCGTTCGCGCTCAGCGCTTCGGCGGTCGCGAAAATATCGCCGGTGGCGAAGGCCAGGTGCTGGACGCTCGATCCGAAGCTCTCGGCGATGAAATGTCCGGCCAGGGTCCTGCGGTTTTCGGCACCGTTCAATGTAAGCCTCAGCTTACCATCTTCACTCTCAATCGCCTGGCTTCGCACCACGCCGCCCGGGTCGATCACGTCGACCATCGGGGTCTTCCGGGTGCGGAAGATCGCGGTGTAGAAGAGCAGCCAGGTGAGCATCTCCTCGTAGTTCATGGTCTGGCCGACGTGGTCGATACGGCTGAGCCCGACCTCGTGCGATGACTGCGGATCGGCAGTCGGCGTGAATTCCACGTCCCAGACCTTCGCCAGTTCCGACTTGCCGTCGACGAAATAGACGACCCCGCCGCCGACGCCACGGATGGCCGGGATGGTGAGTTCACCAGGCCCCGCAGCCTGTTCGAACGGCTCGGCGCCGAGCGCCCGGGCGCGTTGAACGGTCGCGGCCGCATCTTCGACCCTCAGCCCGATCGCATAGACGGAGGTGCCGTGGACGAGATAGGAGGAATGCGCGAAGCCCTCGCCTTCGGTGTTGACGACGAGATTGATGT
Organism: Mesorhizobium sp. L-8-3; assembly: GCF_016756615.1. GTDB lineage: Bacteria > Pseudomonadota > Alphaproteobacteria > Rhizobiales > Rhizobiaceae. Next base: position 477,105 of record NZ_AP023262.1, read on the forward strand.
CGCCCTGTCGGAACAGGGTCACATCCTTCGAGACATGGCGTCCGACCTTGCGGAAGCCCATGGCGTGGAACAGTGCGGCGAGCGTCTCGGCGCCATCCTGGTCGGCCGCGAACTCGACGAACTCGACACCTTCGACCGCGATGCGATCGGGCATGTCGGGCACGGCCACCGCGATACCGGGCTCCTCGCGCCTGACCTGGTCCATGAGATGGACGAGCGAACGGCGGCCGTCGACGGCGATGGAGCGCGGCGAGCCGGCGCGGAACTGGTCGTTGAAGATCTCCAGCGAGAAATAGCCGTCATAGCCGGTGGCGGCCACGGCGCGGGCGAAGTCCTTGACGGGCAGGTCGCCTTCGCCGGGCATGTTGCGGAAGTGTCGGCTCCAGTAAAGCAGGTCCATGTCGATCAGCGGTGCGTCGGCGAGCTGGACGATGAAGATCCTGTCACCGGGAATGGCGCGGATCGAATCGACGTCTATCCTCCGCGCCAGCGTATGGAAGGAATCGAGGATCAGCCCGACCTTGGGATGGTCGGCGCGGCGCACCACTTCCCAGGCGTCACGGTGGTCGCTGACATGGCGACCCCAGGCAAGCGCCTCATAGCCGACGCGCAGGCCGCGCCTGGCCGCACGCTCGCCAAGCTCACGGAAATCCGCCGCCGCCCTGTCGATGCCGCCCAGCGACACCGGCGAGACGCTGGAGCAGACCAGCATGAGGTCGGTGCCGAGTTCCTGCATCACGTCGAACTTGCGCTCGGCGCGGTCGAAGGCGCGGCCGCGCTGCGGCTCGGGCAGGCCCTCGAAGTCGCGGAACGGCTGGAACAGGCTTATTTCCAGGCCGGCATCACGCACCATGCGACCGACATCGCGCGGCGAGCCGTCGAAGGCGAGGAAGTCGTTCTCGAAAATCTCCAAGCCGTCATAGCCGGCTGCCGCGATGGCCGCGAGCTTCTCGGAAAACTCGCCGCTGATCGACACGGTGGCGATTGACGTCTTCATGGCTGAAGCCTCCCGCGGACGGCCGCACCGCGGCACAACCGGCCTGCCCGTCCGTTGCGCCTCGGATGTCCCGACACCGGACACGCTCCGGCCCAAGGGTCCGCGCACGGCCGAGCCCTGCATCGGATGCGGGCGACTATGGAGCCGGAAGCCGGATAACTGCAAATACCAAGACGGCTGGGTTGAATAACATCATGTTAAGCATGTCTCCCGAAAGTGGGTACCGGTTTCGGGACAAAGACATGCGTCAAATCGAAGACCTTCGGCGTGTTGTCCGTTTTCACGCAACACGCTTCAGGCTTGCGCCCGATGTGGCCGCAACGAGTGCCCGGGGATACCTTCGAACGCTGGAATCGACGAGGAAGACGTTGCCGGCAGCGGCATGCCGCGTTTCCGGGCATGCCGCTGCCGCCCCGTCCGGCCCTTCCCGCTTCACGCAGCGCGCAAGCCCGCGACGGGCCGGATATTCTGGTTCATTCGGAACAGGTTCGACGGGTCGTATTTGCGCTTTATCTCGACCAGCCGCTGATAGTTGCCGCCATAGGCCGTCTCGACGCGGTCGAGTTCGTCCTCGGGCATGAAGTTCACGTAGGCCGTCCCGGCGGCGTATAGCCTTGTCGCGTCGAACAGGCCGCGCGCCCAGCCGATGCAGGCCTCGTCCATGGCCGGCTCGCGCCAGCGCGCATGGACATTCATGACGAAATGCGAGTTGCGTTGCGGGAAGGCCGTGGCGTCGGCTGCGACACGTCCGGCAGCGCCGCCGACATGGCCGATGAAAACCTCGCATTCGGGACCAGGAAGCTTGGCGATCCCGTCGAGCAGGATGGCGATCGCGCCGTCGGAAAGCGACGAGAAGTCGTGGCTCTTCCAATAGTTGCGGGCGCCGGGCGCCAGCAGCGGATCGAAGGCCGCCTGCCAGGCCGTGAAGGGCATGGGACCGAAGGTGTCAGCAATCGGCTGACCGATCGAGCGCAGCGGCGCGGCAGCCTTCTCGCCCATGGCGGGATCGCCGCACCAGCACATGGCCAGCACCAGCACTTCCTTGCCGTGCCATTCGGCCGGCACGAAGGGAAGCGGCGGCGCCTGCCGCATCACCACCCAGCAGGTGAGTTCGTCGGGGGCGGTTTCCAGGGCTCGCCGATAGGCCTTGAGAACGCTCTCGCCCGCCGCGAAGGGATGGAAGACAAGGCCCGACAGAATCTGCGGCCCCATGGCATGGAGCTGGAATTCGAAAGCGGTGACGATGCCGAAATTGCCGCCGCCGCCGCGGATCGCCCAGAAGAGGTCCGGATGCTTGCCGAGGCTCGCGCGCACCACCTGCCCCGCTGCGGTGACGACATCGGCCGCGACGAGATTGTCGAGCGTCAGCCCGAACTTGCGTGTCGTCTAGCCGAAACCGCCGCCGAGGGTCAGCCCGGCTATGCCCGTCGTGGAGTTGATGCCGCTGGGAACGACCAGCCCGAAGGCCTGGGTTTCCTGGTCGACATCGGCCAGCAGCGCGCCCGGCTCCACCCAGGCACGCTTTGCCGAGGTATCGATCCGCACCGACTTCATGAGCGAGAGGTCGATCATCATCCCGCCGTCGCAGACGGAGTTGCCGGCGATGTGGTGACCCCCGCCACGGACGGCGACGAGCAATCCGTGGTCACGGGCGAAACGCACCGCACCGACCACGTCGGCCGCGCCGCGGCAGCAAACGATGAGGCCGGGCCTGCGATCGATCATCCCGTTCCAGACGGCACGCGTCGCATCATAGGAGGGATCGGTCGGAAGCAGCACGGTTCCGCGCAGTTGCGCGGCAAAGGCTTCGACGGCAGGCGCCGCGACCTTCGTCTGCCCTCCATCCAATGTGGAGAGGCTGAGATCGTTCATCGGGATGCTCCTTCGCTCCTGCCCGCAAGCCGCAAACCGCCCCGGCGGGCCAGCCCCGGACGCCTCGGGCAGTCTAGGCCGGGCCGGAAAAGGCGGGAAATGCCGAAAATTCATCGCATCGATGCAGGGCGTGCATCGGCGGCCGGCATGTCCTGAATGGACACTCAGAGGCGCGGTGATCCTATGCCCGGCCGGTTGCTTGGCCGCGGTTCGCCCGCTACGCCATCCGTCTGGCGGATGATCCCCGACGCCCGCCGGCTACGGCTGGAGCGATCGGCGGGCGCGAAATGGGACGAGCGGTCGCGCCAGAGCGAAGGCTGCTGCGTGCCGCGCGCCAATCTGCGCGACTGGACACCTGAGGCGCCGTGGCGGGCCTGCATCCAGTTGTGGGAGGCGGAAGCGGCATTTCGCAATCACAACAGCGAGTTTGTCGATGCCCATCTGGCGTCAGAGCCAGGATCGCGTGCCGGCGCCTAACCTGGGTCGGGCTGCTCAATCCCTTCCTCTGTGTCAGATTCGCCCTCCAGATAAAATACCGACTAGTTTGTTTTTTTGTTGCGTTGCGGATCGGCCCTGCCTATCGTGGAGCTGGCGTGGCCGGTCTCGAGACTGCGAGCCGTGGCTGGAAGTTGCTCCGATAGACTAGCACGGTGGACCGCAAGGCTCTTGAATTGACGAAGCAAGCAGACAATCCGAATGTCGCTCGTCCAGGCGAGCGGGTTTCACGTCAGGCGCAGAAGTCGGAAGCGACCGTCGCCGCACTTCTTCTTGCCACGCAAGATCTTCTGCTTGAGATTGGCTACGCAAGGTTGACAACGGCGGCGGTTGCGGAACGCGCAGGCGTTTCTCGCGGCGCGCTGACCCACCATTTCCGTTCAAAGGAACACCTGATCACAACTGCGATCGACAGCCATCTGCGGGCCGTCATCGAAGGTTTGTCAGCTTTCGCTGAGACCATCGATCCGGAAACCGCAGATACGGACACGATAGTCGAATATCTTTGGCAGATGATGTCGAATGGCCTTTTTCAACTGACAATGGAATACCTGCCCGAAGCCCGCGTCAATGAAGATTTTCGTGAGGAGATCACTCCGGTTGTCAAGCGCTTCCATGCCGAGCTTGAGCGCATCTGGGCGATCGTGGCGCAGCGCTACCACCTGCCTTCGGATGAAGCGCCTGTTCTGATCAACCTGACGATGTGCCTGATCAGAGGCATGGTCGCCCAATCGATCGTCCGCAAAGACCAACCCTATTTCGACCGGATGTTGATCGAGTGGAAGTTGCTGCTCAAGACGCACATCCGCAATGTCGCGCAGAACAGGGGCGCCGCCGGATGAGCCTTCTCAAGGTCAGCGATCTTCGACACGCCTTCTATGGATCCCGGGTCCTGAACGGCGTCGACTTCAGCGTCGAGCAGGGCCAGTTCGCCGGCTTGGTCGGCCCGAATGGCGCCGGCAAGTCGACGCTCTACAACGCGATTTCAGGGCTGTTCATCCCCGATTCCGGAACTGTCGAATTCGCCGGCCGCGACATTACCCGCATGCCGGCGCATGAGCGCGTTGCGCTCGGTCTTGTGCGCACCTTCCAGCTTGCGCGCGGCTTCCCGAAGCTGACCGTGTTTCAGAACCTGATGCTTTATGCGCAGGACAATCTCGGCGAGGGTTTCCTGAGTTCGCTGTTTGGCACCCGCGCCGGGCGCGAGTCGGAGGAAGCGGCATCGGAGGAGGCCCTGTCGATCGCGCGCCGCCTGAACATTCATGGCGTGATCGACAATCCTGTCTCTGCGCTCTCGGGCGGGCAGAAGAAGCTGGTCGAAATCGGGCGCGCACTCATGAGCCGGCCGAAGATGATCCTGTTCGACGAGCCCATGGCCGGGGTCAATCCGACCCTCACCCGCCAGATCGCCGAACATCTCTTCGCGCTGAACCGGGACGGCATCACGGTATGCCTGATCGAGCACGACATGCCGCTGATCGGCGAGCTCTGCAATCCCGTCACGGTGCTGGCCGAAGGGAGGCATTTGATGAAAGGCACGTTCGAGGAAGTCGTCAACAACCTCGAAGTGCAAGAGGCTTATCTTGGAGCGCGCAAAGTCGATGCTTGAGGCCCGGGACATCATCGCTGGCTACGGGGCGGCCGAGCAAATCCTCAAGGGCGCATCGCTGCATGTCGAGGCGGGCGAACTTGTCACCATTATCGGTCCGAATGGTGCCGGCAAGTCGACTTTCCTCAAGACCATTGCCGGTCTTGTTCCCCCCAAAGGGGGCACAATCCTTCTGGAAGGAAGGGATGTGACAAGGATGTCGGCGCTGGACCGGGCCAAGTCAGGCTTCGCCTTCGTCATGCAGGAACGAAACGTCTTCGGCGCACTCTCGGTCAAGGACAATCTCGAACTCGCCTATGCCGGGCCGCGCAGCGGCTTTGCCGGGGTCAAGGACGAGATCATCGCCCGCTATCCCGTGCTCGGCGAACGCCGCGGCCAACTCGCGCGAACGCTTTCAGGCGGTCAAAGGCAAATCCTCGCAATGGCGATGGCGTTGCTTACCAAGCCGAAAATCATGTTGCTCGACGAGCCGACAGCAGGACTTGCGCCGAAGGCCACAAACGAACTCTTCGACGCGATTCTCGCCCTTCAGGCCACCGGCATGCCAATCCTGATGGTCGAACAACATGCGCTGGAAGCGCTCAGGATCTCCACCCGCGGCTATGTGCTGGTCTCGGGCAGGGACGCCGCAACGGGTGCGGGGCCGCAACTGGCCGAAGACCCGGAAATACGTCGCCTGTTCCTGGGCGGCTGACAACCAGATGGAGAACTGCAGTGAACATTAGTCGCCGCCAATTCGTTGCGTCATCCGCGATTCTCGCGCTTTCCGGTACTGCCCCGATCCGCGCCCTCGCCCAGGACAGCGGTTCGATCCACATCGCGACCCTCACCCCGCTGACAGGCGCTGGCGGCCCCTACGGTCCGGTCATGGCCCAGGCGGTGAAGGCGGTCGTTGACCAGGCCAATGCCTCAGGAGGCATTCTCGGACGGCAGATCCAACTCGTCTCCGAAGATGATCAGACGAACCCCGAAGCAGCAGTGCGCGCCGCCCGCAAGCTGATCGATGTCGACAAGGTGCAAGCGATCGTCGGTACCTGGGCATCAGCGGTCACAACCGCCGTGGCGCCACTATGCTGGGAATCAAAGGTCGTGCTGGCAACCGTCTCGGGCGCTGACCCGATCACCCGCCTGCCGCACCAGGGCTATCTCTTCCGTACGCAGCCGAACACCGTGCTGCAAGGTGAGAAGTTCGGCCAGTTCTGTGTCGACGAAGGCGCAAAGCGCGTCTTCTTCCTTTGCCCGCAAACGCCATTCGTCGACACCCAGTATGCCGGCATCAAGGCGAAAGTCGAAGGCGTGGGCGGAGAGACCAAGCTGCTGGTCTACGACGACAAGAAATCGTCCTACCGTTCGGAGGTCGACGACATGCTGGCGTTCAAGCCGGACATGGTCGTTCTGGGCGGCTACATGCCAGACACCACGATCCTTCTCAAGGACATCTTCCGCTCCGGCTACGAAGGCAAGAAGGTGGCCTTCGCGTATTCGGTCAACGCCAAGCTGATCGAGGGGCTGCCAAAGGAAGTCGTTGAAGGCATCTACACGATCGCCCCCGCCCCGGCCGAGGGCTCGAACGGCTACACCAACCTGACCAAGCTGATTGGTATCGCCCAGCCTGACACCTACACCTGCCAGGTCTACGACCAGATCAATCTGATCCTGCTCGCGATCGCCGCCTCCGGCCAGGCCACCGGCACGGACGTGAAGACCGCGCTGCGCACCGTCAGCCAGGGCAAGGATGGCGTGAAGGTGTCGAGCCTTGCCGAGGGTCTTGCAGCGCTCAAGGACGGCAAGACGATCGACTATGTCGGCGCTTCCGGCCCGTGTGACTTCAACGACATCGGCGACATCTTCGACTGCCAGTTCCGTTACGAGCAGGTGGCCGATGGCGCATTGAAGCTGATCAAGACGGCCTGAGGCTGACGAATGACCGCTTTGCTTCAGGCGATCCTGAACGGCATCATGGCGGGGGCGCTGCTGGCGATCCCCGCCGTCGGGCTCACCGCCATGTTTTCCGTCCTTCGCTATCCCAATTTCTGCGTTGGGCCGCTGGCGACGGTCGGAGCGTTCACGGCCTGGGTCCTCAACGTTCACCATGGCGTTGGCGTATTGCCGGCGGTCGTCGTCGCATTTGCGGTCTCGGCGGTGACTGGCGTCGCCATCGAGCAATTGGCGCTGGCGCGGTTGCGGCCGTCCGGCGCGCTCACCGTCGCGATCGGCTCGATCGCGGCGATGATCGTGCTCGAAAACCTTGTGCGCTTCTTCTTCGGCAACGACCTGCGGTCCTTTGATACGCCGTTGGTGCGCGACTGGTTCTTCTGGGGGCTGCGCGTCGGTCCTCAACAGTTGCAGACCGCCGTGATCGCTGTCGTCATCATGTCGGCCCTGTCCGCCTTTTTTCTCTTCAGCCGCTATGGCAAAGCGATGCGCGCCGTGGCGGACAATCCTGACCTGTCCCGCATCTACCGGATCGACCCGACAAGGATAGCCATTGCCGTAGTCGCGCTTGGCTCCGGACTTGCCGGTATTGGCGGCGTGCTGCTTGGCCTCGATTCCGCGATCGAACCAATGACCGGTTCGCGCCTGCTGCTGCCGATTTTCGCCGCCGCCGTCCTCGGCGGTCTGGGGTCGATTCCCGGCGCGTTGTTTGGCGCGCTGCTGATCGGACTGGGCGAAGAGCTGTCTCTCCTGGCCATCCCGCCCACCTATCGCTCGGCCATCGGCTTCGTCGTCATCCTGCTGGTGCTTTCGATCCGCCCGCAAGGCCTGTTTGGGGAGCGCCGCTGAGATGACCAGCTACCTGATCTTCATTATCACCACCGCCGGCATCTACGGCTTGCTGACGCTGAGCCTCAACCTGATCTGGGGTTCCGCCGGCATGGTCAACCTGGGCCTTGTCGGCTTCTTTGCAGTAGGCGCGTATGCCTCGGCCCTTTTGACAACCATGGGCGGCCTGCCGATCTGGGCAGGCCTGCTTGGCTCGATCGTCATCGGCGCCGCAGTCGGCGTTCTGGCGACGTCGGCGACGCTGCGGCTCAGGGGCGACTACCTTGCCATCACAACGCTTGGCTTCGCCGAGGTCGTGCGCCTCGTAGCGCTGAACGAACGGTGGCTGACGAACGGTTCAGACGGCGTTCCGGGCATTCCGCGCCCGTTCTTTGCCGAACTCGGGTCGCAGAATTTCCCGATCTTCTACTTGTTGCTCGTGCTGGCGATCCTCGCCGTCACATTCTTGGGGATGCGCCGGCTCGACACTGCGCCGTTCGGCCGCGTGCTGAAGGCCATTCGCGAGGACGAGGAACTGGCCGGCTTTGCCGGCAAGCGGGTCGTGCGCTTCAAGATGATCGCCTTTGCGATCTCCGCCGCCTTGGCGGGACTTGCCGGCGGCCTTTATGGCCATTTCCAGAGCTACATTTCGCCTGACCACTTCCAGCCGCTCTTGACCATCTACATCTTCCTCGCTGTGACCGCAGGCGGCGTAGGCCGGCCGTTTGGCGGCGTTGCGGGCGCGTTTGTCGTGATCGCTTTCCTCGAGGGAACGCGCTTCCTCGCCGAACTCATTCCGGGCATCTCGCTCGCGCAGGCGGCGTCGGTGCGCGAAATGATGGTCGGCCTGGCATTGGTCCTGGTGCTCCAGTTCCGCCCGCAGGGCATCCTCCCCGAAAAGCGCATGACCGCACCGCACATCAAGACTGCCGAGGTGAAGACATGATCGAGCAACTTCTTCCAATTCTGGCTGCACCCGGCCAGCCAGAAACTACCTTCCATGCGGCCGAAGAGGCCAGCCGCAAGGCAATCGGACAACAGTTGTTCACGCTGCTGTTTGTCGATGGCGACGAAGTGGCGCGCATATATTCGTCCGATCCGGAGGCCTACCCGGTCTCGGGCCGCAAGAAGATGGGACCGACGCCCTGGGGTGATCACGTTCTGCGCGACAAGAAGCCCCTGCTGCTGCCGGATCGCGCCGGCATCAAGTGGGCGTTCTTCGATCACGAACTGATCTATTCGCTCGGCCTCGGCTCCTGCATCAACATCCCATCGATCTACAACGGCAAGGTGATCGGCACGATCAATCTGCTGGCGCCGGAAGGCGTATTGACCAACGAAGATCTCGAAATCGCCAATCAGCTCGGACCGGTGCTCGTGCCAGCATTCCTCGCCGCGCGCTTCGAGAACAATGCACGATAAGGAGCAGCCATGACCGTCACACTCTTCAAGAATGCAGCCATTGTCGACGGCACGGCAGACCGCCCGCTTGATCCGGTCGATGTGCTGGTTGCCGATGGGCTGATCCAGTCGGTTGGGACGAACGTCAAGACGCCGTCCGATGCGCGCGTCATCGACGTTTCGGGCAAGACCCTGATGCCTGGCCTGATCGACGCCCACGTCCACGTCGTCGCCGTAGAAGCGGATCTGAAGCTCAATGCACGACTGCCCGACGCCGTCGTCATCGTCCGCTCGATCAACCTGATGAACGAGATGCTGCTGCGCGGCTTCACCACCGTGCGCGATCTTGGTGGCGCAACCGGCGTTGTTCGCGAGGCCGTGCGCTACTCGCCCATCCCGGTCCCACGCCTGAATCTTCCCGGCAACGCCATCTCGCAAAGCGGTGGTCATACCGACCAGCGTGGGCCGTTCGATGTCACCCCCATGCCCTCGACCTACATTCCGCTTGGCTCGCTTGGTCGCGTGGTCGACGGCGTGGCGGACGTTCGCCGCGCTTGCCGCGAGGAAATCAAGGGCGGCGCCGACTTCATCAAGATCATGGCCAATGGCGGCGTCTCCTCGCCGACCGATCCGATCCACTTCCTCGGCTTCGCTCGGGAAGAAATTCTCGCCGCAGTCGAGGAAGCCGACAATGCGGGCACATATGTTGCGGCGCACCTCTACACCGACAAGGGGATCCGCCGCGCGGTAGAACTCGGTGTGCACTCGCTCGAGCACTGCAACCTGATCGAAGCCGAGACTGCGCGCTTTGCCGCCGAAAGGGGCTGCATCGCGGTCCCAACGCTGATCACCTACGACAAGCTGTCGAGCGAGGGCGCTTCGGTCGGCCTGCCGCCGGCCTCGGTCGCCAAGGTGGATGATGTCCGTCTCAAGGGGCTTGAATCGCTGAGGATCATGTATGAGGCCGGTCTGCCGATGGCCTATGGCTCGGACCTGCTCGGCGCGATGCACCGCCATCAATCGGGGGAATTCGCGCTGCGCGGTTCGGTTCTGCCAGCCCAGGCCGTCATCGACTCGACCACCCGGATCGCAGCGCGTCTGTTGCGCATGGAAGGCAAGATCGGTTGCGTCCAGCCCGGCGCATTCGGCGATCTGATCGTCGTTCACGGTAATCCACTCGCCGACTTGTCGCTGCTTGCGGGTCAAGGCGAGCATATTCCGATCATCATGAAGGGGGGAGCGGTCATCAAGGGTCAGCGCGCCTAGCCCTGTCGAACAACGCTCGACAAGTTGACCGGCTGGCCGCTGAGGCCGTGATCTCCTCGCCGCGCGAAGCGGTATGCGTCTCGCGGTGTCAGCCGCGCGCCGAAGGCGCCGCCGTCGAAGGAGGCCCCTGTGTGCAGGTGCGTGACGCCGAACGGCGGCCGGCCCCTGCTAATGACGGCCAACAGGAAGCCGCCCTCTGTGGTCGACACCGAACGTCCGGTAGGATCGGGCCATCGCCCTGAGCCCTATTGGAGTCCAGTACCTCCGCTTCGGACCGGGCCGGATTCTCCCGCCAGGGACCATCCGCATGTACCATCAGCCCCAATCATGCTCGCGCAACGCCTCCCCCAGAAGCGGCACGACGGGCGAATGCGCACGGCCGGCGACCGACACGAGCGACACCTGGCGCACGATCTCGGGATCGGCGACGGGCCGGTGGCAGACACCCGGCCGGCGCGCCGGGAACTCGGCCATGAAGCAGATCCCCATGCCGGCCGCGACCATCGCCAGGATCCAGTCCTCGCGGTCGCTCCGATAGGCGCTTTCGATCTCGATGCCGCGGCTGCGGCAAAGCCATTCGATATGGCCGGCATATTCGCAATTGGCGCGGTCGAGATAGGTCTCGCCCCTTATATCGGAAAGGTGCAGCGTGTTGCGCATCCCGAACCGATGCCCCTCGGCAAAGGCGAGCCCGAAGCGTTCCGAATAAATCGGCTCGACGCGCAGCCTGGTGTCGAAAGGCTGCGGCCTGGCAAGCAGGGCGGCGTCCACACGACCGGCCATGACGAGATCGGTGATCCGGTTCGCCACGCCTTCCACCATGCTGATGCGGATGCCGGGATGACGGCGCCGGAAGGCATCGAGGAAGGCGACGAAGCGCTGGGGGCCGATGGTGCACATGACGCCCAGTGTCAGTGGCCGCGCTTCGAGCCTCAGGAAACTCCGCGCCGCGCGTTTGGCGTCCTCGGAGCGGCGCAGGATCTCGTCGAGCTCCGTTCGCATCAGGCATCCGAAGTCGGTGAGCCTCACGTGGCCGGCATCGCGGTGGAACAGATCGCCGCCGAGATCGGCCTCCAGCTTCTGGATCGCCCGGGTCATCGCAGGCTGTGTCACATGGACGAGTTCGGCCGCCCTGTGGAAGTTGAGCGTCTGGCATGCCGCCAGAAAATACCGGATTTCGTGCATCTCCATGATGCGCTCCCACCGATACCGGCTTGACCACCGCATGTTATATTATCATACTATTTGCTCTTGCTCGGTCCAGTAAACTTCGCCCTATGGGTGAGGCGGCGCCTCCCAGGCGCCGCCTTTTGTCGCGTCCTTACGCCGGCACCCGGTGCAGGAAGCCGATGATGCGGGCAAAGCGGCCGTCTTCGATCACGCCGACGTCGGCGCCCTGGATTGGCGCCTCGCCGCCCTCCGGCCCGAGTTCCCATGAAAAGCGGATATGCTTGCCATAGCCATTGGCCCCCGGCAGCAAGGTGAAACGAAAACCCGGGAACTTCTGGTGGACACCCGAGATGAGGGCATCCACGCCGTCATGGCCGTCGCCTGCCATCACGGGGTCGACGTAGCTGACCGCGCCGCTGAAGGTCTTTTCCACCAAAGTGCGCCGACGCGCCGGATCGGTCTCGTTCCAGGCGGCGACATAGGCAGCAGCGAGGGTTTCGGCGTTCATCTTGAAGCTCCTTGAGTGCGAGTGAACGCGGATTTTTTCGTCGTTTTCCCGCCGGGGGTCGATTACGCCGCAGGTAATGGAAGAGGCTCCATGCAGGCATGGTGTGGAAGCAGGCCCGGAGCCCGCCTCGCGCGCCAACGCGCCGCGGGTTCATTCGAACGCGCAAGATACGCGCTTTGGCCAGGCGGCAGGGCGGGTTGACTTCGCCCCCAGGGTTGCCAAGTTTCGCCACTGAAGGGAGTTCGCATGACCGACTGGATGACGATGCTGAAGGAGCAGCGCGCGCTCGGCGACCAGATGGCGAATGAGATTCCGCGCACGCTGACGGCTCCCGAGCTGACGCTGGACCAGGCGACGAAGCTCTATCAGGCGCTGGAGAAACAGGCCGCCTTCATGGAGCGCTTCGTGCGCCAGCTCGAAGACAACAGCTTCGACCCGGATGTGATCCTCGCCGCGGAACGGCTTGAGGACCTTTTCGCCGAACTCGCCGCGGATGCCGCCGAAAAGACCCGGGAGCTCCGCTCGTTCAGCGCCTGAGGCCCCCGCTACAATGCTATCCAGGCGGTCTTCAGCTCCGTAAACTTCTCCAGGGCATGCAGCGACTTGTCACGACCGAAGCCGGACTGCTTGACCCCGCCCAGCGGCACGGTGATGTCGGCCCCGCCATAGGTGTTGACGTGGACCACGCCGGCCTTGATTGCCCGCACCATGCGATGCGCGGTTGAGAGGTTCGCGGTCCAGACGGCCGCCGCGAGCCCGTAGTCGGTCGAATTGGCGAGGCGGATGGCTTCTTCCTCGGTGTCGAAGCGCATGACGGCGAGAACCGGTCCGAACACTTCCTCACACGCCAGCCGCATGGTCGGCGCGACATCCTCGAAGATCGTCGGCGCCATGTAGCTGCCGCCGGTCTCGGCGAGAATGCGCGTGCCGCCGGTGAGCCGGCGTGCGCCCTCCGCTTCGGCGCCAGCGACATGGCCGAGACTCTTCTCCAGTTGCTCCTCGCTCGCCACGGCGCCGACATCGCTCCCCAGATCGAGCGGATCGCCGACCTTGAGCGCCTCGGTGGCGCGCAGCAGTTCCTCCATGAAACGATCATAGGCGCTGGCCTGCACGAGTAGCCGGGATCCGGCGACGCAAACCTGCCCCGAATTGCGGAAAATGGCATTCGCGGAAACCTTCGCCGCCTGCTTCAGATCGGGCGCATCGGCGAAGACGATGTTGGGCGACTTGCCGCCGAGCTCCAGATGGACCCGCTTCAGATTGGAGCGGGCTGCGTATTCGAGCAGCCGCCGGCCGACCGGTCCCGATCCGGTGAAGGCGATGGCGTCGACGTCCATATGCAGGCCGAGCGCTTCGCCCGCGGTCGCGCCGCGACCGGTGACGACGTTGAGCACGCCCGCCGGAACCCCCGCCTCGGCGGCGAGTTCGGCCAGGCGCAACAAGGTGAGCGAGGCGATCTCGGGCGGCTTGACCACGACCGAATTGCCGGCCGCCAGCGCCGGGGCGATCTTCCAGGCACCGATCATCATCGGGAAGTTCCAGGGCACGATGACCCCGACGACGCCCAGCGGCTCCTTGTGGACGAGGCCGAGCACCGCCTCGGCGGTCGGCGCGACCTCGCCGAACACCTTGTCGACCGCCTCGGCATAATAGCGGAATGTGCCGGCGGCGGAGAGCGGCTCGGCCCTGTAGGCCATGGCGATTTCGGTGCCGTTGTCGCGCACGCCGAGCACGGCGAGCTCGTCGGCATGGCCCTCGATCAGTTCGCCGAGCCTGAGCAGCACCTTCTTGCGCCGGGCGGGAGCCGCGCGCGACCACGAGCCCTTGTCGAAGGCGCTCCGGGCCGCCCGAACCGCACGGTCGATATCGGCCGCACCGCCATCGGGAATGGCCGCGAATTCGCGTCCGTCGATCGGCGAGACGACAGGCAGGACCGCGCCGCTCTCGGCATCGGCATGCCCCCCGTCGATGAACAATTTGCGCGGCCCGATCTCGGCGGCACGCAGGCGGGCGATGGCTTCCTGGCTGATCATTGGCGCGCTCCAAAACGAAGACGAAGGACGTCGGCGCTCTCAGCCCTTCATCGGCTGACCCAGCCTGGCGAAGGCGGCCGGATTCCTGCCGCGGAGCGAGCCGGCGAGCATGAAGCCGACGACGGCCGCGATCAGGACCAGGCTCGGCAGGAAGACGCCGAGGAAGCCGGAGGCGCCGGACAGATTGCCGAAGTTCACCACGATCAGGCAGATGACGATGGCAAAGGCGACGAAGGCCAGACCGGGCAGGAGCGTAGTCTTGAAAGCGCTTTCGTCCGTGTCCGGATTGGCGCGGAAGAACATCACCACTGCGAGCGAAGCAGCCGCCATCAGCGTGATGACGCCGAGCGTGCCGACATTGGTGAGCCAGGAGAACAGCGCCAGCACCGGATCGAGCCCGAGCACCGCGAAGAGGCCGACGACGAGCGCGGCGAGAACGGTCTGGACGACCGATCCCATATGCGGACTCTGATGCACGGCATGGGTGACGCCGAGCGTCTCCGGAAGCAGCTTCTCGCGGCCGGCGACGTAGATGTAGCGGGCGACCGCGTTGTGGAAGGCCAGCACGCCGGCGTACAGGCTGGAAACGAACAATATTCCCATGGCCTGCGACAACAGCGTTCCGGCGTAACGGTCGGACAGGCCGAACAGGAAGGTGGTCGGGTCCTGCAGCCCCTGCAGGGTGGGCAGCAGCTTGTCGACACCGGCGCCGACCGCCATCAGCCAGGCGGTGGCAGTGTAGAAGACGCCGATAAGCAGAACGGAGAGATAGGTTGCCCGGGGCACCGTGACCTTCGGGTCGCGCGCCTCTTCCGCATAGATGGTCGTCGCCTCGAAGCCGATGAAAGCGGCAAAGCAGAATAGGATGGCGATGGCAGGCGCGCCGCCGGTGATCTGGCTCCAGGAGAACGGCGCCATCCTCAGCCCTCCGTCGCCGCCGGTGCCAAGTATGGCGAGGTCGAGGATGATGACCACGGCGTATTCGGCGAGCACCAGCACCGTGAGGATCTTCGCCGACAGATCGACCTGCCGATAGCCCAGCACGGCCACCGCGGCGATCGCCGCGAAGGACCAGACCCACCAGGGCAGATCGATGCCCCAGCCGGCGAAAAGCCCTGACGTGGCGGCGCCGAGAAGCCCCATCACGCCGATCTGCATGGCATTGTAGGAGAGGATGGCGACGAGCGCGGCGCCGCCGCCCGCCAGGCCGCCCAGACCGCGCGCGGCATAGGAATAGAATGCTCCGGCATTGCCCACATAGCGAGCCATGGTTACGTAGCCGACCGCGAAGAGCAGAAGCAGCAGCGTGACGATCAGGTAGGTGCCGGCGAAACCGGCGCCGTTGCCCATCAGCATGCCGAGCGGCGTGCCCCCGGCGACGGCCGTGAGCGGCGCGGCGGCCGAGATCACCATGAAAGTGATCGCGCCGACGCCGAGGCTGTTGCTGCGCAAGCGGTTCGCCGGCGCATGTTCGGTGATGGCTGCCATGAAAGTCCCTCCTCCAGAGTCCGCATCGCGATTTCAGCAGGGCACGATGCGTCGATTCACAGAGCCGGAGTCCCGTGCACGCCGAATGGCCGCGCAGCGCTCCAGCCGTTCCAACCCCAGGGCCCTCTCGGGTCCCGCATCTCATGTGAATTACTGGTTCTTTATTTGAACCGCTATTTTGAATATAGACTTGCAAACGACTCCGGTTCCTGTCAAGTTAATTCACGCGTTAACTGAATAGCTCAGCGTGGGAGGCGTTATTGGGCACGGTCGGCAAAGCGATCACGCTGCTGGAATTGTTCACGACGGAGACGCCCGAACTCGGGCTCTCCGACCTCGCCCGGCGCGCCGGCTTCGACAAGGCGACGACACGCCGTTTGCTGGTCTCGCTCGCCGCACACGGCTTCGTCGAGCAGGACATCGAATCCCGCCTCTACCGGCTCGGGGCCGGTCTCTCGCGGCTGGCGCGAATCCGCGAGGCACGCTTTCCGCTGCTGCAGACCGCAACGCCCTTCATCCGCGAGCTTGCGGCAGCGACCGCGGAAACCGTGCACCTTTCCGAGCCCGGGCTGGACGGGCTGGTGACGGTGCATGTCGAGCACCCGGCGCGGGCGAACCGCGTCTTCGTCGACATCGGCCAACCGCTGCCGCTGCATTCGACCGCCTCCGGCATCGCTTTTCTGGCGGCGGCGCGCCCCGACGTCGTGAAGGCCCGGCTGACCAGGCCGCTGACGGCCTTCACCCCACACACGCTGACCGATCCCGCAGCGGTCGCCCGAGCGATCGATGCCGCCAGGGAACGCGGCTATTCGATCGGCGACCAGGGTTTCGAGGAGGGCGTGATCAGCGTCGCGGCCGCCATCCTCGGCACCGACGGCTTCGCCATCGGCACCATCGCGATCGCCGCCCCGCTGGCGCGCACGCCGGCCGACGCCGTGAAGGAGCGGGGTCTGGCCGCGGCCGAGGCGGCCCGCGCGATCTCGGCGCGCCTCAACGGCGAGAACCTGAACACATTGAGGCGTCAGGCATGACGGCCGGCGCAACCACAAGGCCGCGGATCCTGGTCATCGGCACGGGAGACACGAAGGCCGCCGAACTGCTGTTCATGCGCGCCACGATCGAGGCATCCGGCGGCGAAGCCGTGCTGGTGGACGTCAGCGTGCTCGGCAACCCGCCTTTCCGGCCGGACCACGACAAGCACGCGGTCGCGGCGGCAGCGGACACGACGATCGAAGCCGTGGCGACGAGCGGCGACGAGAACTCCGCCATGGCGTTGATGGCGCTTGGAGCCTCGCGCCTCGCCAGGGCGCTCCACGACCGCGGCGACATCGACGGCTTCATCGCGCTCGGCGGTTCGATGGGCACCGATCTCGCGCTCGACGTCGCGCTGGCCCTGCCGCTCGGCGTGCCGAAGCTGGTCGTATCGACCATCGCCTATTCACATCTGGTGCCACCCGAACGCATCGCCCCCGACCTGATGATGATCCTGTGGGCCGGCGGGCTTCACGGCCTGAGCGGCATCTGCAAATCCGTGCTGTCGCAGGCCTGCGGCGCGGCGGTCGGTGCCGCGAGGGCAGTGCAGAAGCCGTCAGGGCCGCGACCGGCCATCGGCATGACCTCGCTCGGTTCGAGCTGCCTCAGCTATATGGGTCGGCTGCGGCCGGCGCTGGAACGACGTGGCTATGACGTCGCCGTCTTTCATACGACCGGCATGGGCGGCCGGGCCTTCGAGCAGGTCGCGGCGCAGGGCGGCTTCGCGGCCGTGTTCGACCTCAGCCTGCAGGAGGTCACCAACCATATCAACGGTGTCGTCACCACATCGGGAGCCGACCGGCTCGAGAATGCCGGACGGCGCGGCATCCCACAGATCGTCGCCCCGGGTGCGACCGACATGATCGACTTCGCCGCGTGGCAGGACGCGCCGGCCGCCTTCGCAGATCGTCCTTACCACGCGCATAACCGGCTCATCGCCTCGGCGACGACTGGTGTGGAGGGTCGACGCGCGACGGCCCGCGCCATTGCCCGCAAGCTTGGCGCGGCCAAGGGGCCGGTCGCCTTCATCCTGCCGGCCGACGGCATTCAGCAGTGGGACCAGCAAGGCGAGCCGCTGCACGAGCCCGAAGCGCTGGCGGCCTTCGTCGACGAGATGCGGGCGTGCGTGCCGGCCGGTGTCGAGCTTCACGAGATCGCCGCCCATATCAACAGCGACGCCTTCGCGGCGAAGGCGTTGGAGATCTTCGACCGCTGGGTGATTGAGGGCATCGTCGAGCCGGGCGTCGCCACGGAAGGCGCCGGGGCATGACGCCTCCTCCTGCGCAGGTCCTGGTGCTCGACTTCGGCGGCGTGGTGACCCGCACGCTCTTCGAGACGCATGCGCTGACGGAACAGGCGCTGGGCCTGGCGCGAGGCACGCTCGCCTGGCGCGGGCCGTTCGACCCGTCGGGCGACCCGCTGTGGCAAGCCATGCAGGCCGGCGCGATCAGCGAGCGCGACTACTGGCTCCAGCGAACCCGCGAGGCGGGCCGCCTGGTCGGCGAGGATTGGGATGCGATGGAGACCTTCGTTCGCCGGGCGCGCGGCGCCGATCCCGAAGCGGTGGTAAGGCCCGAGGCCGACATGGCGATCCGGCTGGCGCATCACAACGGCGTGCGGCTGGCGATCCTCTCCAACGAGCTGGATCTCTTCTACGGCGCGGACTTCCGTGGCCGGCTGCCGCTGCTCGATCTTTTCGAAGCCATCGTCGACGCCACCTACACCGGCATATTGAAGCCCGATCCGCGCTCCTATGGGGCCGTGACCGCCGCGCTCGGCGTGCCGGCCGGCGCCTGCGTCTTCGTCGACGACCAGAAGCGCAATATCGAGGGGGCCGTCCGGTCCGGCATGCGCACGGTGCATTTCGACGTACGCCAACCCGCCGACGGCTATCGGCAAGCGCTCGCGCTGCTCGGCATCGAACCCCCAGCGGAGGGACGCCATGATGTTGCATGACAACAATTTCCTCAAGGAGAACAACGCGCGCCACATGTGGCATCCGATGGCGCATCCGGCGGAGATGCGCGCCAATCCGCCGAAGGTCATCACCGCGGCCGAGGGCGTGACGCTGACCGATGTCGACGGCCACAAGTCGCTCGACGCTGTCGGCGGATTGTGGAACGTCAATCTCGGCTATTCCTGCGATCCGATCAAACAGGCGATTTCCCGCCAGCTCGACCAACTCGCCTATTATTCGGCCTTCCGCGGCACCGCGACCGGGCCGGCGGTCGAACTGTCCTATGCGCTCGCCGAGTGGTTCCGGCCGGACGGGCTGGTGCGCTCCTTCTTCACCTCGGGCGGCTCCGACAGCGTCGAGACGGCGCTCCGGCTGGCCCGCCAGTACCACAAGATCCGCGGCGAGCGGGACCGCACGAAATTCCTCAGCCTGAAGAAGGGCTATCACGGCACGCATTTCGGCGGCGCCTCGGTGAACGGCAACAGCAATTTCCGGCGCAACTACGAGCCGCTTCTGCCCGGCTGCTTCCAGACAACGGCGCCCTATCTCTACCGCAACCCCTTCGGCGAAACCGATCCGGCGCGGCTCGCCCAGCTCTGCGCAGCCGCACTCGAGGATGAAATCGCCTTCCAGGGCGCCGACACGATCGCAGCCTTCATCATGGAACCGGTGCTCGGCGCCGGCGGCGTCATCCCGCCGCATGAGAGCTTCATGCCGCTGGTGCGCGAAATCTGCGACCGCCACGGCATATTGCTGATCGCCGACGAGGTGATCACCGCTTTCGGACGCACCGGCGCCTGGACGGGCTCGCGGCTCTGGGGCGTCAAGCCCGATCTGATGTGCACCGCCAAGGCGATCACCAACGGCTATTTTCCCTTCGGCGCCGTGATGATCGGCGAGAAGGTCACGGAAGCCTTCGAGACCAACAATGACTCCTTCGGCGCCATCGGCCATGGCTACACCTATTCGGCCCATCCGGTCGGCGCGGCGGCCGCGCTCGCCTGCCTGCCCGAGATGGAGAAGGCGGGGCTTGCCGCGAATGCCGCGGCGCGTGGCGCGGAGCTGATCGCGGGCTGCGCGGCGCTGATGGAGCGGCACGAGAGCGTCGGCGACGTGCGCGGCAAGGGGCTGATGGTCGCCATCGAACTCGTCGGTGACCGCAAGACCAAGAAGCCGATCGACAAGAAGCTGATCGGCAAGGTCTTCGAGACGACTTATCGGCAGGGCGTGATGGTCCGGGTTTCCGGCAACACCATCATCCTGTCGCCGCCGCTGATCGTCACGGCCGCCGACGTCGGGACGATCGTCTCGGCGATCGACGCAGGGCTCTCGGCCATCTGAGATCCGTGCGACCGTCAAGATGACAGCGCCGCACGGGACCTTTCCGTGTTCCGGCGGATTCATCATGGCTTAACGAAAAGCGTGGTAGGGTCCGGCGAGTCATTGGAGGGTGGGGTCCGATGGGTTTGCCGTCGCCGGAACAGCTTGCGGAACTCAGCGGCAAGATCGAGGAGCAGGGCCGACTGTGTCACGGCGTCTGGGGCAAGTTCTCCAGCGTGATGAAGTCGCTGATGCTGAAGCTCGGGCCGATGGCCGCCCAGACCGGCGTGACGAAGGCGGTTTCGGCGGTCGGCGTGACGAGCGGGCTGCAGATCGCGAGCGTCGGCGGGGTGGGGCTGACCCTGGCGCCGATCGGCGCCGCACTCTCACCCTGGATCGGTGCGGCGATGGTGGCGACCCAGGCGGGAAAGATCTTCGATCTCTACGATCTGCGCGACGATGCGCTGAAAAGCGCCAAGAGTCCTGTCCTTTACGGCTGCCATTGCGGCAAATGCGCCAAGAACATCCAATACATCATCGACAAGAAGGAACGGAACGTCGCGCTTGTGGCCGTCGGCGTCGGCACGCTCGGAGTCTCGGCCATCCTCAAGGGGTTCCATTCGCTCGGGAAGAAGGTCTATTCCGCAGCCAAGGGTGAAACCCGCCCCAAGGAGCAGGTCAGCCGCGACCTCGTGGATTCGGCGCGCGGCGGCTGCACGGCAGCCATGGGCGTCGTCTTCCTGCTTTCGGGCTCCTGGAGCCTGACCGGTCCCCGCGACGCCGAGACCATGGCCACGGCCGTGGCGATCATGACCTCGTCGGACGGCTGGGAGAAGCTGAAGAGCAACTGGTAGCGTTGTCCGCGGCAACTGGCGCGCGCCCTATCCGGGCATGTTCGCGCGCCTGACGATGAAATCGTGCAATATCTGGGCGGCCGGCGAGAGCGCCCGGTTGCGAAGCATGATCAGGCTGTAGGGCTGCACCTCGATATCGACGTCGACGGGCAGGATCTCGATCGCGCCGGCCAGGCCCTGCTCGGCGCGGATGAAGTCGGCCACTTCCGTGGCCACGGGCGCGATCGCGTCGGATTGCGCGACCATGACGAGCGTGAGCAGCAGCGAACTCGTATTGAGGACTTGATCGGGCAACGGCACATTGGCGGCGATGAGCAGCGCCTCGATCGTGCGCCGCAGCAGCGAGCCGCCCGGCTGGAAGACCCAGTCATAGGCAGTCAGCCGTTCGAGGGGTACCGGCGCACCCCCGCCGAGCAACGGGTGGCCGCGACGCACGATCAGGCAGGCTTTCTCGATGCCGATCACCCGGCTCTCGAACAGCCGCGGATTGAGGTCGTCGGGGATGCGCCCGATGATGAAATCGTGCCGCGACGCAAGCAGTTCCCGCGCCAGGACATTGCTGGTCTCGACCTGAATGTTGATCTCGATGCGCGGGTAGAGACTGCGCACGTCACGGATCGCCGGAACCGCCAGATCGATCGCCGGAGCAGTGACGGCGCCGACGAACACCGCACCGCCCCTGCCGCTCTTGAGATCGGCGATCTCGCGGTCGGCCTCGCGCATCTCGAGCAGGATTGCCCGGGCCCGCCGCGCCAACGCCTTGCCATAGGAGGTCAACGCGACGCCGCGCGGCAGGCGATCGCAGAGCTTGACGTCGAGGATCGCCTCCATCTCGGCGATCATGCGTGAAGCCGCCGGCTGCGAGATGTTGAGCACATGCGCCGCCGCACTGACCCTTCCGTGGTCGTCGAGCGCCACGATCATGCGCATGTGGCTGAACTTCAATCCGCTGCGCAGCAGGCTTTCGCCGTCTTCCTGGGAGCTGGACGCGGGGCTCGGTTGTCTTTTCGGAATGGAGGCCTCCCCATGCGCCCGCCCGGCGGCGGCGAGACGCATGACATATCAGATCCGGTATGCGAAGCATCATAGATTGCATTTGACAGTTATATCAATCGCATCCAACGTCTCACCGTCATGGACCTCGGCGGTCATCGGCGGGATTGGTCGCGTGCCGGGGCCGTCCATGACACGGGAGGACTATTCGGACGGGCCGGGAATTTTGTCGGAAGCGTTTCGCGCCAGGGCCGCCGCGCACGATCAACCAGGGAGAGAGACATTGAAATCACTCACATCATTCATCGCCGCGCTGGCGGTCGGCTTCGCGGCGATCGCCCTGCCGGCGAGCGCGCAGGACAAGGGCACCGTCGGCATCGCCATGCCGACCAAATCCTCGCTGCGCTGGATCAGCGACGGCAACGAACTGGTCAAGGCACTGGAGGCGAAGGGTTACGCTGCCGACTTGCAATATGCCGAGGACGACATCCCCAACCAGCTCGCCCAGATCGAGAACATGGTGACCAAGGACGTCAAGGTGCTGGTCATCGCCTCGATCGACGGCACAACGCTCTCGGCCGTGCTGCAGCAGGCCGCCGACAAGGGCGTCAAGGTCGTGGCCTATGACCGCCTGATCCGCGACAGCCCGAATGTCGATTTCTACACCACCTTCGACAATTTCAAGGTCGGCGTGCTGCAGGCGGACTCGCTGCTGAAGGGCCTCGGCTACCCGGAGAAGCAGGGGCCGTTCAACATCGAGCTGTTCGGCGGTTCGCCCGACGACAACAACGCCTTCTTCTTCTACGACGGCGCCATGTCGGTGCTGCAGCCGCTCATCGACAAGGGCGTGCTGGTCGTGAAGTCGGGCCAGATGGGCATGGAGAAGGTCGGCACGCTGCGCTGGGACGGCGCGGTCGCACAGGCCCGCATGGACAACATCCTGTCGGCAAACTACTCCGACGGCAGCCGCGTCGACGGCGTGCTCGCCCCTTATGACGGTCTCTCCCGCGGCATCATCTCCTCGCTGCGCGGCGTCGGCTACGGCACCGCCGACCAGCCCTGGCCGATCGTGACCGGCCAGGACGCGGAGGTTCCGTCGGTCAAGGCGATCATCGCCGGCGAGCAGTATTCGACCGTGTTCAAGGACACCCGCGAACTGGCCAAGGTGACCGCAAATCTCGTCGACGCCGTGCTCTCGGGCAAGGAGCCTGAGATCAACGACACCAAGACCTACGAAAACGGGGTCAAGGTGGTTCCTTCCTACCTGCTCGTTCCCGTCTCGGTCGACAAGGCGAACTACGAGCCGATCGTCGTCGGCTCCGGCTACATCAAGGCCGACGAGCTGAAGTGACATCTGTCTGGGCCGGAGGGTGCCTGCCCTTCGGCCCGCTTCCCTGGAAATCGGCGGCCTCGATGCCGCCTGTCCGAATTGGACAAGTACTGCGAATGAGCCAGACCATCCTGGAAATGCGGGGCATCACCAAGACCTTCCCCGGCGTGAAGGCGCTCCAGGACGTGAACCTCACCGTGCGCGCCGCCGAGATCCACGCCATTGTCGGCGAGAACGGCGCCGGCAAGTCGACGCTGATGAAGGTGCTGAGCGGGGTCTATCCCTCCGGCTCCTATGCCGGCGAGATCACGTTCATGGGCGAGCAATGCCGGTTCCACGGCATCCACGACAGCGAGCGGCGCGGCATCGTCATCATCCATCAGGAACTGGCGCTGGTGCCGCTGCTTTCGATCGCCGAGAACATCTTCCTCGGCAACGAACAAGCGCGCTTCGGCATCGTCGACTGGCACGCTGTGCGCGCCAGGGCCGCGGCGCTGCTGCGCAAGGTCGGGCTCGGCGAAGACCCCGATACGCTGGTCACCAATATCGGCGTCGGCAAGCAGCAGCTCGTCGAGATCGCCAAGGCGCTGTCGAAGGAGGTGAAGCTGCTCATCCTCGACGAGCCGACGGCGAGCCTGAGCGAGAAGGACAGCGAGGCGCTGCTCAAGCTGCTGATCGAGTTCAAGGGCCATGGCATCGCCTCGATCCTGATCTCCCACAAGCTCAACGAGGTGGGCAAGGTCGCCGACCGGATCACCATCCTGCGCGACGGACGCACGATCGAGACGCTGGACGGGGGGCAGATCGACGAGGATCGCATCATCACCTCCATGGTCGGCCGGCCGCTGGAGGACCGCTACCCCAGACGTGTGCCGAAGATCGGCGAGACCATCTTCGAGGTAAGGAACTGGGTCGTGCATCACCCGCTCCATCCGGAGCGGCGGGTGATCAAGGGCGTGGACATCAGCGTCGGCAAGGGCGAGGTGGTCGGCATCGCCGGGCTGATGGGTGCCGGGCGCACCGAATTCGCCATGAGCATCTTCGGCAGGAGCTACGGCACCGATATCAGCGGGGACGTCCTGCTGCACGGCCGGAAGGTCGACGTTTCCAGCGTCGGCAAGGCCGTCGCACACGGCATCGCCTATGCCACCGAGGACCGCAAGACCTATGGCCTCAACCTCATCGACCACATCAAGCACAACGTCACGATCGCCAATCTGAAGGGCGTCTCGAATGCCGGCGTGATCGACGACATACGCGAGCTGAACGCCGCCAACGACTACCGCCGGAAGACCAATATCCGTTCCTCCAGCGTCTATCAGGTGACCGGCAATCTGTCGGGCGGCAACCAGCAGAAGGTCGTGCTGTCGAAGTGGCTGTTCGCCAATCCCGAGGTGCTGATCCTCGACGAGCCGACGCGGGGCATCGATGTCGGCGCGAAATACGAGATCTACGGGATCATCAACCGGCTGGCCGAGGAAGGCAAAGGCATCCTGGTGATCTCGTCGGAGATGCCGGAACTGCTCGGCATCTGCGACCGCATCTATGTCATGAACGAGGGCCGCATCGTGGGCGAAATGGCCGCCGGCGACGCCTCGCAGGAGAAGATCATGCGCGCCATCGTCCGCGCTGAGGGAAGAGCAGCATCATGAGCACCGAAACGGCAGGAACCACGGTCAATCCGGCCAGGGCGACGGCCCAGGCCGCACTCAAGGACAACCTCCGCGACTACGGCCTGGTGCTGGCCCTCATCGCCATCATGGTGTTCTTCCAGTTCACCACCAACGGCACGCTGTTCAAGCCGGTGAACCTCACCAACCTGGTGCTGCAGAACTCCTACATCATCATCATGGCGCTCGGCATGCTGCTGGTGATCGTAGCCGGTCATATCGATCTCTCGGTCGGTTCCGTTGCGGGCTTCATCGGCGCGGTGGCCGCGGTGCTGATGGTGGAATACGGCGTCAATCCGATCCTGGCGGGGCTGATCTGCCTGATCGTCGGCGGCATCATCGGCGCCTCGCAAGGCTACTGGATCGCCTATATGAAGATCCCGTCCTTCATCGTCACGCTGGCCGGCATGCTCGTCTTCAAGGGCCTGTCGCTCGCTTTGCTCGGCGGCAGGTCGGTCGGCCCCTTCCCGCGCGAATTCCAGCTGCTCAGCGCCGGCTTCATCCCCGACGTCATCGGACCGGTCACGATCGGCGCCACCACCTTGCATTCGACCACGCTCGTCATCGGCATCGCGATCGTCGCGGCTATGCTCTATTTCAGCCTGAAGAGCCGCCGCAACCGGGAGAGACACGGCTACGAAGCCGAACCCTTCGCGCTTTTCGTGATCAAGAACGTGTTCATCTCCGCGATCGTCCTGTTCCTGGTCTACATGATGGCTTCCTACAAGGGCCTGCCAAACGTGCTGATCGTGATGGGCGTGCTGATCTCGCTCTTCGTCTTCATCACCAAGCGGATGACCTTCGGCCGCCGCATCTATGCGATGGGCGGCAACGTCAAGGCGGCCGCCCTTTCCGGCATCAAGACCGAGCGGCTGACCTTCTCCATCTTCGTCATCATGGGTATGTTGGCGGCGCTGGCCGGCCTCATCTTCGCGGCCCGGCTCAACACGGCCACACCCAAGGCCGGCCTCGGCTTCGAGCTCGATGTGATCGCGGCCGTCTTCATCGGCGGCGCGTCGGCCATGGGCGGCGTCGGGCAGGTCGCCGGGGCCGTGATCGGCGCCTTCATCATGGGCGTCATGAACAACGGCATGTCGATCATGGGCGTCAACATCGACTGGCAACAGGTGATCAAGGGGCTGGTGCTGCTCGGTGCCGTGGTCTTCGACGTCTACAACAAGAACAAGGCCTGAGGAGCCCGGGCGGCCGGCCGACGCAGGCTGCCAAATGCCAGGAGACACCATGCTAGTTTCACAGATTCTGGACGCCGGCGGCACGCTCCGCGTGGTCGTGCGGCGCGACGGCGTAGCGAGGATCGTCCGCGATGCGGCCAGCGTCCATGCGCTGGCGCTCGAGGCGGGACGCAGCGGCGGGAAGCTCGCCGCGCTGGTCGAGCGCAAGGGGCTCGGCGACAAGGTCGATCTCGAAGCGGCCTATGCCGAGGGTCGGCTCGTTTCACCGATCAGCCATGCCGACCCTGCGCATCTCCATCTCACCGGCACCGGCCTCACCCATCTCGGCTCGGCCGCGACGCGCGACGCCATGCACAAGAAGCTCGCCGGCGAGGAACAGCTCACCGATTCCATGAAGATGTTCCGCATGGGGCTCGAAGGCGGCAAGCCGCCAACAGGCGAGACCGGCGTCCAGCCGGAATGGTTCTACAAGGGCAACGGCGTCACCGCGGTGGCGCCCGGCGCGCCGCTGGTCTCGCCCGATTTCGCCAGGGACGGCGGCGAGGAACCCGAGATCGCCGGCATCTATGTCATCGGCGACGACGGCACGCCCCTCCGCGTCGGTTTCGCGCTCGCCAACGAGTTCTCCGACCACGTGACCGAGCGGATGAACTATCTCTATCTGGCGCATTCGAAGCTGCGCAACGCCTCCTTCGGGCCGGAGATCCTGGTCGGCGACCTGCCGGCCGACATACGCGGCACGTCGCGCATCCTGCGCCGAGGCAAGACGCTGTGGGAGAAGCCGTTCCTCTCCGGTGAGGCGAACATGTCGCATACGATCGCCAACCTCGAGCACCACCACTTCAAATATCCGCTTTTCCGCCAGCCCGGCGACGTCCACGTCCATATGTTCGGCACGGCCACGCTGTCCTTCGCCGACGGCATCAGGGCGGAACCGGGCGACGTGTTCGAGATCTCCGCGCCGAATTTCGGCCTTCCGTTGCGGAACGTGCTTGATGTCGCGCCGGCAGCCGCGGCGCCGGTCACGGCACTTTGAGGAGCGATGCGATGACGTCCTGGAAGAAGGCGCCCTGGCCGCGCAAGCTGCGCTCGCAGGATTGGTTCGGCGGAACCGGCAAGAACGCGATCATGCATCGCTCCTGGATGAAGAACCAGGGCCTGCCGGCCGATACGTTCGACGGGCGGCCGATCATCGGCATCTGCAACACCTGGTCGGAGCTGACGCCCTGCAATGCACATCTGCGTGATATCGCCGAGCGGGTGAAACGCGGCGTCTACGAGGCCGGCGGCTTCCCCGTCGAGTTCCCGGTGTTCTCCTGCGGCGAGAGCACGCTTCGCCCGACGGCGATGATGTTCCGCAACCTCGCGGCCATGGATGCCGAGGAGGCGATCCGCGCCAACCCTATCGACGGCGTGGTGCTGCTGACAGGTTGCGACAAGACGACGCCATCGCTGATGATGGGGGCAGCGAGCGTCGACATCCCGGCGATCGTGGTCTCGGGCGGGCCGATGCTCAACGGCAAATGGCGCGGCCGGGATGTCGGATCGGGCACGGCGATCTGGCAGTTCTCCGAAATGGTCAAGGCCGGCGAGATGACGCTGGAGGAGTTCATGGATGCCGAGCAGGGCATGGCCCGCTCGGCCGGCAGCTGCATGACCATGGGCACCGCCTCGACCATGGCCTCCATGGCCGAGGCGCTCGGCATGACGCTGCCGGGCAATGCGGCGATCCCGGCGGTGGATGCGCGCCGCCGCGTGCTTGCCCAGCTGTCCGGCCGGCGGATCGTCGACATGGTCAAGGACGACCTGAAGCCGTCAGACGTGCTGACCCGCGAGGCCTTCGAGAATGCTATCCGCGTCAACGGCGCCATCGGCGGATCGACCAATGCGGTGCTTCACCTACTGGCGCTCGCCGGGCGCGTCGGCGTGAAGCTCGAGCTCGACGACTGGGACCGGCTCGGCCGCGACGTGCCGACCATCGTCAACCTGCAGCCTTCAGGTAGATATCTGATGGAGGAATTCTATTATGCCGGCGGACTGCCGGCGGTGATGCGCGCGGTGGGCGAGCTCGGCCTGCTCAACCGCGATGCGCTTGCCGTGTCGGGCGAGACGATCTGGGACGGCGTGAAGAACGCACCCAACCACGATGCGGCGGTGATCCTGCCGCCGGAAAAGGCACTGACGCGCTCCGGCGGTATCGCCGTGCTGACCGGCAATCTGGCGCCCGCCGGCGCCGTGCTGAAACCATCAGCGGCATCGGAGCACCTGCTCAGGCATCGCGGCCGCGCGGTCGTGTTCGACAGCATCGAGGACTATCATACCCGCATCAAGGACGAAGCGCTCGACGTCGACGAGTCGTCGATCCTGGTGCTCAAATACTGCGGGCCCAAGGGTTATCCGGGGATGGCCGAGGTCGGCAATATGGGGCTGCCGCCCAAGCTGCTGAAGCGGGGCGTGCGCGACATGATCCGCATCTCCGACGCCAGAATGTCAGGCACGGCTTACGGAACCGTGATCCTGCATGCCGCGCCCGAGGCCGCGGCGGGCGGCCCGCTGGCGATCGTGCGCGACGGCGACATCATCGAGGTCGACGTGCCCAACCGGCGGCTGCATCTCGACCTGCCGATGGCCGAGATCGACGCTCGGCTTGCCGCCTGGACGCCGCCCCAGATGCCTTCGACAGGCTATGCCGGGCTGTATGTCGAGCGCGTCACGCAGGCCGACAAGGGCGCGGACTTCGACTTCCTCGTCGGGTCCCGCGGCTCTGAAGTGAAACGCGACTCGCACTGATGCCAACGGCATCTGAAGCATGTCCCCCAAAGGTGCGCGCGCATTCTTGCAGGTTGGATAAAGCGGTCGCGGCCGCTTGTCTTCTCCTCCACGGTCCGTCAGAGTTACCCTCCCGACCGACGCCAAGCTGATGAACCGCGCCCGCGAGCGGCCGGTCAAGCCGACCAGGGAGCACGGAGTCGTGCCGCGCCAGCCCTATGCCGGTCCGGCAGATCGCGCTGATCAACCTGCGGCGCCATGCCCACGCCAGGCAGTTCGAGCCAGCTTGAGCGCCTGCGCACATGCTGGGCGCCGTGATCCGCGGCATCACCCGCAAGCGTGCCGGGCGACCGAAGCTGGTCCAGGCCCTCGCCCCGCCTCTGCCGCTCGCCCGCCGCGTCCGGTAGGCCCGTCACAACGTCTTCAGAATTCCAGCACCCTCACTCCACAGGCATGATGCCGACTTGGCTGCCGTTTACATGCAGGTAAATACCTGCGCTTGACATGCAGGTGATTACCTGCATATTGTCATGGCATGTGAGTGAGACCGATGGACGCTGACAAGGTTTTCAAGGCGCTGGCTGACCCGACACGCAGAAAGCTGCTTGACCTTCTTTACGAGAGCAACGGGCAGCCTCTCGGCCAGCTTTGCGAGAACCTGCAAATGGCCCGGCAATCCGCCACGCAGCATCTCGGGATATTGGAGGAGGCCAATCTGGTGAGCACCGTCAGGCGGGGCCGGGAGAAGCTGCACTTCATCAATCCCGTGCCGCTCCACGAGGTCTACGAGCGGTGGGTGCGGAAGTTCGAGCGTGAGCGGCTCAGCCTGCTGCACGATCTGAAGAAGGAACTCGAAGGAGAGTGATCATGACCAAAGAGACGACCAGCTTTCTTTATGTGACCTATATCCTCTCGACGCCGGAAAAGGTGTTCGAGGCCATAACGAAACCGGACCTCGCAAGACGCTACTGGGGGCATGAGAACGTCTCCGACTGGAGACCCGGATCGAAATGGGAACATATTCGTGCCGATGACAAACGGACGGTCGAGCTCGTCGGCAAGGTCGTCGAGGTCTCGCCGCCGACCCGCCTGGTCATCACCTGGGCGAACGCTTCGCAGGCGTCCGACCCGGCAAGCTACAGCCGGGTGACATTCGAGATCGAAGAATACGAGAACATGGTCCGGCTGACCGTCGCCCATGACGAGCTCGAAGCCGGCAGCGGGATGGCGAACGGCATCAAGAAAGGTTGGCCGGTGGTTCTCTCCAGCCTGAAATCCTTCCTGGAGACCGGCCGTGGGCTCGACGTCTTCGCCAAGCCAAAGGCGGCCTGATCAGTGCGGCGTCAGAACACCCAAGGGAGCATGATCATGGCCAAGTCCTATTCAGGCGGATGCGCGTGTGGCGCGATCCGCTATGAAACGAGCAGCGAACCCATCTTCGAGAACCACTGCCAATGCAGGGATTGCCAGAAACGAAGCGGTACCGGGCACGGGTCCTATCTGACCTTCCCGCAGCAAGCCGACGTGAGAATTGCCGGCAAAGCGTCACTGTGGAGGGTGGCCGGGGATAGCGGGAATGACAAGATCCATGCCTTCTGCCCGACATGCGGAACACCGGTCTACCTGACATTCGCTGCAATGCCGGAACTGATAGCGGTCCACGCGGCCAGCCTCGACGACCCAGGCCAATTCAACCCGCAAGCGCTCACCTACAGCATCCGCGGCCATGCATGGGACCCGATCGATCCCTCGTTGCAGAAATTCGAACGCATGGCGCCCAGCTGAATTCGGCTACAGCGCGTCGCGTGAGAAAGGATATACGCGACGCGCTGTAGGGCGATATCAGGCATTCCTGTCAGCCGCCCAGCGCAATGGTCAGGGTGACCAGCAAGCCGCCGAGCAGCACCATGGAACCACCGGTCAGCCAGCGCCGATAACCGGCGAGGTGGCCGAATGCGTAGCCGCAGGCGAACATCATGGCCATCGCGATCGCATTCGACAGGCGCAGCGCCACCGTCGCCTCGTCGAGTAGCATGAACGGCACCACCACGGGGATGGTGGATGCGAACACAAGCAGGAACACCCCGGCGGCGCCCAGCCAATCCTCCCCGACGAGCCGAGCCCGGTTTGCGGGCAGTCTTGTCCGGGTGAGTTCGTCGCGGATTCGTTCGACGTCGGCAGGCGTGAGGACCCGGCCGATGACCGGCGGCACGGCCTGGAGGATGACGTCCTGCGCCTCTTCCATCGTTGTCGCTCGTTGCACGGCCGCCAGGGTGCGCAAGCCGGCCGCACGCTCGGACAGGCATCCCATGAGATACATGATGGCATCGATAAGCCCCCAGGCCAGATTGCAGCCCAGCGCGCCGATCAGCATCGTCCGTACTTCGGATCGCCCCGCCTCCGCCGCGCTCAGCGATCCGGTGAAGGTCAGGACCATGATCAGACCGAACAGCACTTCCGATATCCGGTCGATCGGCTCCAGAACACGTTTGCGGGTGGTCGTCGCTGCAATCATGGGTCGGAGTTCCGGCGACAGAAACCAGCGACGCCGTCGATCCCGCTGCCCATGTCAGGTCGTTCCCGAGACAGGCACCCGCTTTCTGAACCGACGCATCGGCTAGCTGAACCGGGCGACCGCGTCCATCTTGTCGCCACGCTGGCAGATGTTGAAGGCCGTGATCCTGCGGCCGCTGTCCGATGCGATGGCCCAGGAGAGCCGCTTCACCAGTTCCGCCGCCCGCTCCAGGCGCATTCCGAAAAGCGGCTTGTCCATGCCGCCCGGGACGATGTCCATGAAGCGTATCGCGGCGCGTCCCCTATGGTCGAGCGCCCGCAACGCAAGGCGCAGGCCTTCGATCAAGTCGCTCTCGGAAAGCTCGCCGACGGCGAAGTCGCTGACGACGATCGTGTCACCGCCTTCGCGTTCGACCCGGACCCAGAAGCGACGGTCCGCATCGGCGGTCACCTTGGCGGCATATTCGTCTTCGATGAGCCGAAGCCTTGCTGGGGGGTGATTCGGGATTGCACCCGGAAAACGCAGGATTCGGGCGGACATCGAGGCGGCGCGTTGGTTGCTGATTTGCTAACCATACAATGCCCGACTCCCGTGTCTCAAGAGGGTTCATCGCATATTGCGGCTCAGCCTTAAGGAGGGTCAGTCGTCCGCGAGCGCCCGGCGGGCCCGATCCTTTCGATTGAAGCAGTCCAGCAACGAAGGATCGTCGAGCGAGCGCAGCGCCCGTACGGTTTCGATGACGCAGTCGATATCGATATCGCGCAGGGCAACCAGCTCGCCGGCCCGTTCGGCTCTGCCCTCGTCCGAGACCTTGCGTTCGCGGAACCGTGTGATCGTGCCCATGCGACATTCCCGAAAAACCACTCCGTAATCTCGCCCGGCAGTGGTTAATCCAGCCTTACGGATCGCCACATGCCGGACGCGCTGCGGATCGTCCGGTCAATTTCGGTTGCCGACTTGCATCACGAATTGAACAGGTTGCCCGCTCCCGAAAAGCCGCCCGGCGGTGGCGTGGCCCGGGCAGGTGTCTCCTATGGGAAAACCCGCGGCGGAAGAGTCCAAGCAGGCGAAGCCACCCAAGCCTGCCTGGCGGCGCATTGAAAGACACCGGCGCCTGATATAGCCAGTTCATGACATTCACATCGGAAGCGGATCGGATCAGCATGTCAATTCTCGTCACCGGCGGGGCCGGCTACATCGGTTCCCATACGGCCGTCGAGCTCATCGGCGCCGGCCACGACATCGTCGTCGTCGACAATTTCGACAACAGCCATCCAGAGGCACTCAACCGCATCGCGGCGATCACCGGCCGCAAGCCGGCGAGCGAGGCGGGCGACATTCGCGACCGGGCGTTCCTGGAACGCGTCCTCAAGCAGCACGGCTGCACGGCCGTCGTCCATTTCGCGGGCCTCAAGGCGGTCGGCGAATCCGGCCAGAAGCCGCTGACCTATTACGACTGTAACGTGAACGGCACGCTGCGGCTGCTCGAGGCGATGAACGCGACCGGCGTCAAGCGGCTGGTCTTCTCCTCCTCGGCCACCGTCTATGGCGATCCGCAGCGGCTGCCGCTCCAGGAGGACCACCCGCTCTCGGCGACCAACCCCTATGGCCGGACGAAACTGGTGGTCGAGGAGATGCTGCGCGACCTTCATGCCTCGGATCCGAGCTGGAGCATCGCGATCCTGCGCTATTTCAACCCCGTCGGCGCCCATGAGAGCGGCCTGATCGGCGAGGACCCGAAGGGCATCCCGAACAATCTGATGCCGCTCATCGCGCAGGTCGCTTCCGGCCGGCGCGAGAAACTCAGCGTCTGGGGCAACGACTATCCGACGCCTGATGGGACCGGCGTGCGCGACTACATCCATGTCGTCGACCTCGCCAGGGGCCACCTGAAGGCGCTCGACCGGCTGGGCGAGCAGGGCTGCTTCGCCGTCAATCTCGGCACCGGCCAGGGCTACAGCGTGCTCGAAGTGATCAAGGCCTTCGAGCACGCCTCGAACCGCAAGGTCGATTATGTTGTGGCCGGGCGCCGGCCGGGCGACGTCGCCGCCTGCTATGCCGATCCCTCGCACGCCAACGCCCTGCTGGGCTGGTCGGCGGAGAAGAACCTGCGCGAGATGTGCCAGGACATGTGGCACTGGCAAGCGAAGAATCCGAACGGGTATGCCGAATGAGCGGCTCCGGCGACGCCCCCTTGCCGCAGTGAGAATGAACGCACGGCCATGACAAAGGTCTCCGTCGTCATTCCGGTCTTCAATCGCCAGGAGAAGACGGCGCGAGCCGTGGCGTCGGTGCTGGCGCAGGATGTCGCCGAACTCGAGGTCGTCGTCGTCGACGACGGCTCGGAAACACCCTTCACACTGGCGGAGGCGGACGATCGGGTGCGTATCATCCGGCACCCCGAGAACCGCGGTGCCGCCGCGGCCCGCAACACGGCGATCCGCGAGGCCGCCGGTGAGTGGCTCGCCTTTCTCGACTCCGACGATGTCTGGCTGCCGGGCAAGCTCGCGCGCCAGCTCGACTTCGCCGAGGCGGATGCGGCCGGCAACGGGGCCAGGCCGCCTGCCTGCTATGCAACCGGCTTCGTGCTCGGCAATCCCGCCACCGGCAAGCGGCGGAGATTGATCCCGATTGAAAGCGGATCGGCGAGCGATTTCGCGGCGGCCTGCTGGTTCTGTCCCGGCTCGACCATGCTGATGCATCGCGACACAGCGCGTGCCATCGGCCCGATCGACACGACGCTGCCGCGCCTGGAAGACCTCGACTGGTTCCTGCGCTTCGGCCTGATCGGCGGCCGGCTGAAGGTCGCCCCCTTCATCGGCGCCGACATCGAGGTCGGCCACAAGCCCGATCCGGCGAAACTGGAGATCGCGGCCGCCGCCCTGCGCCGCAAATGGCTGGCCCCGGGCCGGGGAGAGCGGCTGCCGGCCGGTGCGGGGCGCAAGCTCGCGGCCTATCTGCAGCTCGAGCAGGCCTCCGCCCGGCTCGCCGCCGGCCATTATGCCGGCTTCGCCTGGCATCTGGTGCGGTCCATCCTTCTCGCGCCCCGCGCCCGGCTTCATCTGCGCCCGTGGTGGAGAGAAAGCCGACCGGGGCTAAGCCTGGACCCATCGATCCGACGCGACAGGTTCAGGCGGTGACGTTGCAGGCAACAAACGGTTCCCTCGATATAAACGCGACTTGTCAGCGCTCGACCATGCCAGTCTCCCTTGAAGATATCGTTGCTCAGCTGAATCCGGCCAGTTTCCGCGCGGCGTAGCTTCTCACCACAGGCAGGAAGCCGAGAGCACCGATCGCCCGGTTGCGGAGCCAGCGTGACGCCGGATCGGACAGCGTCGCGACGCGAGTGAGCCGGTCCGTCGTCGCGAGCACCTCGGCCGCGGCAGACCGGCGTGCGGCGGCATAACCGTCCAGTGCGGCATCCGAACCATTGCGAATGGCTTCGGCCAATGCCTGGCTCAGTGCGGCTGCATCGCGCAGGCCGAGATTCATACCCTGTCCGCCCGCCGGACTGTGAACGTGCGCAGCGTCACCGACGAGGAGGACGGAGCCGTCCCGGAAACGGTCGGCAAGCTTGTGGTGAACCTGAAAGCGGGAACCCCACAGGATTTCACGCACCCCCGCTCCCGACCGCGGACCGCGGGTATCGATCACCTTCTGGACGTCCGAGACCGTTGGAACCGACGGCGCGTCCGGCAGTTGCGCGACGACGCGGTGGCGATCACCCGACATGGGTGCAACGACCAACGTTCCGGCCTCGGAGAAGAACAGCGTGACCTCGTCCTTGGCAATTGGCCAGTCCATTCTGACGTCAGCGAGCAGGAACGATCCGTATGTCTCGCCCGGGAAGCCTATCCCGGCCTGGGTACGAACGGTGCTCTTCTCGCCGTCGGCACCGACGATATAGCGCGCCTCGATCACCAATTCACCGTGCGGGCCCACGCATCCGGCCCGGATCCGCCCGCCGGTGATCTCGATGCCTTGAAGGCGAACCGGACGCTCTACAACGTGCCCCAGCGCGGCGAGACGATCGATGAGGATCCGCTCGCTTTCGTCTTGCGGAATCATGAGCGCATAAGGCGTGGGCGAGGGGAGACCGGTGAAGTCGACATGCAGCAAGACGGAGTCGCGGTCGCGCATTCTGAAATTGGGAACCTTGATCCCCTGCGCGATGAGGCGGCCTTCGACCTGCAGTCCGCGCAGGCTTTCCAGGGTCGCCGCATGGATAACCGCCGCGCGCGAGGTGTTCTGCGCCTCAGGCAGTGCATCGACGATACGGAAATCGATGCCTCTCTGCGCCAGGCCTATGGCGGTGGCGAGCCCTGCCGGGCCCGCACCGACCACGAGGACGTCGGTGATGACAGCCATTGCGAACACTCCTTCAAGCATGTAAACAGATGTTTACTTAAGCCAGGCCCAGCCGCAAGTCAACAGTTGTTTACATCGGAGCGACGACAATGATCAGAGATGCGCAGGCGACGCGGAAACGGCTGGTCGGCGCGGCGCGCAAGGCGTTTTCGGAGCACGGCTACGAGGGGACGACGGTTCGCGAGATAGCAGCCGACGCGAAGGTGAATCCTGCCCTCATCAACCGCTATTTCGGAGGCAAGGAACAGCTTTTCGCGGAGGCGGTATCGATCGATCTGGCGTTTCCGGACCTTTCCAGGACCAAGCGGGACGAGTTCGGCAGAACTCTGATCGCCCATTTCTTCCGCCGCTGGGAGGGCGGCCATGACGATGACCTTCTACGTGTCCTGATCCGGACCGCCGCAACCAATCAGGAAGCGGCGTCGCGGGTGAGGGCGATCCTTGCCGAGCAGGTGAGCGCCATGGTCGAGCGGGTCGCCGGGCCGGCTCGCGCACGAGAGCGCGCATGTCTGATCGCGACCCAGATCCTGGGGCTGGCCTATGCGCGCTACGTACTCGGCATCTCGGACGCAGACGTACCGCATTCGACCATGGTGGACATGGTCGGCGGGACCATTCAGCGTTATCTCGTCGACCCGCTGCCGTAAGCAGAGGCTGCCGCGTCCGTCGGCTTGGGCGGCTCGGCGAGGGCGGACCGCTTTCAATTCAGATTGTCCGTTGCCGGTCGTGAGGTTCGGGCCGATGTTGCGACATCGGGTAGTCCAGGTCTGCCGATTGTGAAGGCGCAGCGTCGGGCCCCAAGCGATAAGCACGACCTCGCCTAGTCGACAATTCGTGCCTCCCACCGGCCATCGGTGACGGCAGCGCGAACAAGCTCCACCATCAGCTTTCCCACCATTTCGAGGGCGTAGGTAGCCGGGCGGTCGGCCATCTCGCAGATGTAGAGGGTGCGCGAAAGCTCCGGCTCGACGATTGGCCGATAGTGCAGCAGCCCGCTTTCGATATGCTCGTACATGAACAGCTTCGTGCCGATCGCGCAGCCCAGCCCGGCGGCCAGGGAGGCGCCTATCGCGTGCACGGAGTTCATCTGCAGCTTGGCGCGCCCCTCGAGCTTCTTGAGCAGGTTCGTGTCGTCCATAAGCGCACGTGCGGAAATTCCCTGGCGGAGCAGGATCATCGGCAGGTCGAGAATGTCGGCGAAACGAACCGGAGCATCGCTGTCGCCGATGATCTCCCGGGTGCCGACCAGCACCATCTGTTCTTCCAGCACCGCCTGCGTCTTCAGCCGAGGGTCGGCCGGCGGATTGTAGACGAGCGCGAGGTCGACTTCCGAAGCCATCAGGTGCAGCAGCGTCGATCCCGAAAGGCTCTCCGACAGAGACAGGCGCACCTTGGGATAGTCGTCGACGATACGGCGGCACAGGTCGACGCCGATCGCCTTCACGGCCGAGTAGGCCATACCCACCGACACGTCGCCCGACAGTTCGTCCCCGGCTTCGCGGATGTCCTTCTGTGCCGCGGACATCGCCTTGAGGATGGCCTTGGCATGCCCGTAGAGCCGCTCGCCGGCTGCGGTGGGACGAAGCCCCCGCGATTTGCGCACGAAGAGATCGGTGCCGAACTCTGATTCCAGATTGGCGAGATGATGGCTCAGCGCCGATACCGCGACGCGGCAGGTCTCCGCCGCGTTCGATAAGGTACCCTGCTCGTAGATGGCCGCGAAATAGCGCAGCTGCCGCGAATCCATGTCACGCGACCTTTCTGGATTTTCGAATGTTCGCTTAGAAACTTTATAATTTTCCGACCTCTCGGGCAACGCTAGGCTAGGGGCCATCGTGGAGGCGTGAATGGAACGGGACTTCCAGCCCCTGGAGGGTGTCAGAGTGGTCGAGATGACCCACATGATCATGGGTCCATCCTGCGGCATGTTCCTCGGCATGCTCGGCGCCGAAGTGATCAAAGTCGAGCCGCCGGAGGGCGACAAGACCCGCAATCTGACCGGAATGGGACGCCCGTTCTTCCCGCTCTTCAATCGCGGCAAGAAATCCGTCCAGCTCGATCTGAAGTCGGACAGTGGCCGCAAGGCGCTCGACGCGCTGCTGGCGACCGCCGATGTGTTCATCGACAACTTCCGCGATGCATCCCTGGCGAGAATGGGTGCCGATCCTAACGAACTGCGTCGCCAATATCCCAGGCTCGTGCTGGCCTCGCACAAGGGGTTCCTGTCGGGCCCCTATCAGGACCGCACGGCGCTCGACGAAGTCGTGCAGATGATGACGGGCCTGGCCTACATGACAGGGCCGACGGGACGTCCGCTGCGCGTCGGCTCCTCGGCCAACGACATCATGGGTGGGCTGTTCGGCGCGCTCTCGGTCGTGGCCGCCCTGATGGAGCGCAAGGAAACCGGCAAGGGCCGCAGCCTTCGGATCGGCCTGTTCGAAAACTGCCTGCTGCTCGTAGCCCAGCATATGGTGCAGTTCGAACTGGAGGGCGTGAACCCGCCCCCGATGCCCGAACGGACATTTTCGTGGCCGGTCTACGACATCTTCGACACCGCCGACGGAAAGCAGATGTTCGTCGGGGCAGTGACCGAGAGCCAGTGGGCAGCGCTGTGCCGATTGCTGGAACTGGACGACCTTCTCGCCGACCCAGCGCTGCAGACGCGGATGGACCAGATCAATGCCCGCGATCGCACCATACCGGTCGTGGCCGCAGCAATCTCCATGCGCCTCTCCGCCGAGCTCTCGGAGAACTTCGAGGCGCTTGGCATCCCCTATTCGCCAATCGCGAAGCCCTCGGACATGTACTCCGATCCCCATGTCATGCGACCGGGTGGACTGGCGGCGTCGCGAATGCCCGACGGACAGACCTTTCGCGCGCCGTCGCTCCCCGTCGATGTCGACGGCATGATGATGAATGCGGCAGGCGATGTCCCCGCGCTCGGGGCGGACACGACCTCGGTGCTGTCGGCGCTCGGGCTTGACGCGGAAGCGATCGGCAAGGCGCGGGGAACGGTGAGGAACGCAGCATGAGCCGCCTCGGGACCGCATATCCGCCGGACCGGGTGAGCCTGCGCGAAGTTGGCCTGCGCGACGGGTTGCAACTCGTCAAGTCCTGGCCGACCACGGAAGAAAAGCGGGACTGGCTCGTTCGCGAACATGCGGCCGGTGCAAGGCATTTCGAAGTGGGTTCGTTCCTGCCGGCGAGCCGGATGCCGCAATTCGCAGACGTTCGGGCGATGATCGAGGCGGTCGGCACGCTTGACGGCGCGCGTTCGGCCGCCCTCGCGCTGAACGAGCGTGGCGCAGCCGATGCGTTGGAAACGCAGGTCGACGAGATCGTCTGCGTCATTTCGGCGACCGAGGAGCACAGTCAGGCAAACATGCGCCGCTCGCGCGATGATGCGATCGGGCTCGTCCGCTCGGTTGCGAGAATGCGTGACGAGCGCGGCCACGGCGCCCTCATCAATGCCGGCATTGCCATGGCCTTCGGATGCTCGATCGCCGGAAGGGTGGAGCCCGATGAAGTCCTCCGCCTTGCTGAAGCGTGCATGTCTGCCGGAGCCGATGTGATCGGGATCGCCGACACGGTCGGGTTTGCCGGCCCCCGGCAGGTCACACGGCTGGCGAGCGGGATGCGCGTTCTCGTGGGCGACGGCGGGTTCATCATCCATCTCCACGATACGCGCGGCATGGGTATCGCCAACGCTTCCGCCGCGCTCGACGCGGGCTGCCGCATCCTCGACGGATCGCTGGGCGGGCTGGGCGGCTGCCCGTTCGCGCCGGGCGCGACAGGCAACGTCGTGTTCGAGGATCTGGTCTATCTGTGCGAGACGAAGGGCTTCGCCACCGGTATCGATCTTCCCGCGCTGGCAGCGGTTCGAAGCGTGGCGGAGAAGGCGATGCCCGGCGAAAGCTTCTATGGAGGAATTGCGCGCGCCGGCCCGCCTGCGACGCTTGACTGGCGGGCCTGAGCGAGGCCGGAGACCCCGTTCCGACATCCGAACATCATCTTTAGGGAGGAGTACAAATGAAACAAACGACACGATTGCTGGCTGCGGCCCTGCTGCTCTCCGCTTCCGCGGTCGGCATGGCCAACGCGCAAACCGCGATGCGCTGCAGCCACCAACTGCCGCCGGCCCACCACATCGCCAAGGTCGTCGACCAGTGGGCGGCGGAGGTCGAAAAACTGTCCGAGGGCGAGCTCGACGTACAGGTGTTTGGTGCCGACAGCCTCGTCAAGGCCAATGACAACATTCTTGCCGTCGCCAAGGGCGACATCGAATGTGCGTTCTCGTTGAACTTCCAGTGGGGCAAGACCCTGCCGCTGATGAACGTTACCGTGGGGCCGTACACCATGTCCTCGATCGAGGCCTGGAAGAAATGGCCGACATCGGAAGCGGCCGCCTTCCTGGAGGAGAAGCTTCTCGAGAAGGGCGTGAAGAACGTCGCCTGGATGTTCCAGACCAATGTCAGCGTGTTCACCTCGAAGGGCAAGGCGCTGGTCACTCCCGAAGACTTCCGTGGCATCAAGATGCGTGGCATCGGGCCGGCCTTCGATCGCGGCCTGACCGCAATGGGCGCGACGACGGTCTCGATGCCGGGCAGCGAAGTGTATCAGGCATTGGCGACAGGCGTCGTCGATGCGGCGATCACCGATGTCGCGGCCGCCTATTCGCGCAAATATTACGAGGTGCAGGACCACATGACCGTGGTCCCGGTGCTTGCCGCCTATCTGCACGGCTACGTCAATCCGTCCTGGTACGACGGTCTGAGCGACAAGTCCAAGGCGGCGCTCGATCAGGCCGGCAAGTCGGCCGCCCAGTGGGCGCTGGATGCCTCGGTCCAGGCGTCTGCCGACGCTCCGAAGCAGTTGGAGGAGAAAGGCGTAAAGGTGCATACCGCCACCGACGCGGAAAACGCGGCATTCAAGGCGGCGATGCAGCCGGCCTTTGCCGAGGGCTTCGCGGAAGAGACCGGCGACGACGGCAAGACTCTGCTCGGTCTCATCGAGAAGATCCAGTAGGCCGCGATGTCCGGCGAACCGGCAACGCACGAGGAGGCTCGGCGCGTCTCCTCGCTTCTGCAAGGAGGCGCGAAGGTTCTCTCCCGCATCGGCGGGGCCCTGAGCGCCGCCTTGATCCTCATCGTTCTGGCGGTCACCTTTGTGAGCGTGTTCAACCGCTACGTTCTCGGCAAGCCGATCATGGGGGTTGACGAGGGCACCGGCTTCCTGGTCGTGGCCATAGTCATGTTTGGCGCGGCGGAGGCTTTGCGGCGAGGCGACCATATCCGCATCGACCTGCTTTTCGACCATGCCGGACCGCGCATGCGCTGGCACCTGGAGTTGTGGTCGCTGGCCAGCGTGATCCTCTTTTCCGCCCTCCTCCTGGTTGCGGCGTGGCATACGGTCCTGTTCTCGCGGGCTTTCGGCGCCTATTCGACGGGGTACCTGTCGGTGCCGATGTGGATTCCACAATCGACAATGGTCGTCGGTGCGCTGCTGCTTATCGTGGCCGCGCTCGCCGCCTTGCTCGAGCACATTACGGGGCGGCGGACTTGACGATCCTGCTCATCCTCCTTTCCCTCGTCATCCTGCTTCTGACAGGCATGCCGATCTTCGCCGCGCTCGGCCTTTCGTCGGTCGCTGTCCTGCTCATCTTCGAGGGCAAGATCGATTCGATCGCGGACACTGTCTTTGCCAGCCTGAACAATTCGCTGCTCGCGACGATCCCCATGTTCGCCTTCATGGCGCATGTGATGGTCAAGGCGGAGGTCGTCGACGACCTCTATGACATGGCCAACAAGCTGGTGGGTCACGTGAAGGGAGGCCTGGGCTTCGCCACCATCCTGTCCTGCACGATCTTCTCGACGATCTCCGGCTCCTCGGTTGCCACGGCGCTGACGATCGGTTCAACGGCGATCCCCCAGATGCGACGCTTCGGGTATCGACCGCGAGAGACCTACGGGATCATCGCAGCCGGCGGTACCCTTGGCATTCTCATCCCGCCTTCCGGCCCGATGATCCTCTATGCGATCGTTACGGACGCATCCATCGGCGCTCTCTTTCTCGCCGGCATGATCCCCGGCCTGATAATGGCCTTCGTCTTCGCAGTCTTCTCCTGGATGCAGGCCAACAGGCACGGCGAAACGCAGACGCAGGCGTGGCCCGGAACGCGCGCGGTGGCACGGGCGCTGCTCAATTCGTTCTGGGCGGTAGCGATGCCCCCGATCATTCTGGGCGGCATCTATCTCGGCATCTTCACGGCGGCCGAAGCCGCCGCGGTCGGTGCCGTCTATGCGCTGGCGGTCGCCCTGATCGTCTATCGCAACGTATCGATTGCCGATCTGTGGGACTGCACCTGGCAGACGATGCGCACCAGCGCCATGCTGTTCATGATCATTGCGGGCGCAGGGCTCTTCGGCCATGCGGTGACGATCATCCGCCTGCCGGCGGAGATCATGGAGACGGTCACCGCCCTCGGCCTCTCCCAGACGGGCTTTATCCTCGTCGTCATGATCGCCATATTCGTGCTCGGCATGTTCCTGGAGACGATCGCGATCATCCTCATCACGACACCGATCATCCTGCCGGCGATGCTGGCACTCGATATCAATCCTATCTGGTACGGCGTCCTGCTCATGATCAATCTCGAGCTGGCGCTGATCACGCCGCCTGTCGGCATGAACCTGTTCGTCATCAAGGGCATAGCCAACGCGCCGCTGGCCGATATCATTCGCGGGTCGGCTCCCTACGTCGCGCTTCTGATAGGCGGGCTCATCCTGTTCTGGGCGTTCCCGCAGCTTTCGCTGTGGCTGCCGACCAGCGCGGGGTTCGGGCGATAGGTCTCGATGGCCCACGATGCCGGCGGAACCCGACTGGCCCACAGCAACGCTCCGGAACGACTGGTCGTGGCGCCAGGCGCCCCTGCCAAGGCCACGCTCTTCAGCTCCCGTGCGACGCTCTGGCACAATCGACCAGGACTTGTAATTGCCCCTGGCTTGCTCCAAATGAGCGTCCTGTCGTGCCGGAACGGGATATGTCGGCACGAAGGAACTGCGCGAAATGCGGGCCGCCCCTGGCCGTTTCGCCCCTGGATAGATCAAAATGTCTTCGCTCGACACCGCCGCGAAAGCGTCGGCGACCCCTTGGCGCGACGAGGTCCGCGCAACGCTCGTGCTGGCCTGGCCAATGGTCCTCACCAACCTCGCCCAGACGGCCATGACCGCGACCGACGTGCTCGTCATGGGACGGCTCGGGGCGGAGGCGCTCGCCGCCGGTGCGCTCGGGTCGAACCTCTATTTCGGGCCGATGATCTTCGGCCTCGGGCTGATGCTGGCAACCTCGCCGATGATCGCGACCGAGCTGGGCCGCCGGCGCCATTCCGTACGCGACGTGCGCCGCACCGTGCGCCAGGGTCTTTGGATCGCCCTCTGCGTCACCGTCCCGATCTGGCTTCTGCTGTGGCAGACCGAAACGATCCTGACGGCCATGGGCCAGGAGCCGGCGCTGGCGGCCATGGCCGGCACCTATGTCCACTGGCTGCAATGGGGACTGCTGCCCTATTACGGCTATATCGTCCTGCGCTCCTTCATCTCCGCCCTGCAGCGGCCCGGCTGGGCGCTGGTGGTGGCCTTCGGCGCGGTCGTCTTCAATGCCCTTGGCAACTGGGTGCTGGTGTTCGGCAATCTCGGCGCGCCGGCCATGGGCATCGCAGGCTCGGGCCTGGCGACCGCGCTGGCGAATCTGCTGATGTTCGCAGGCCTGACCGCGGTCGTTCTTTGCGACCGGCGTTTCCGGCGCTACCGGCTGTTCGGCCGTTTCTGGCGCACCGATTGGCCGCGTTTCCGGGGCCTGTTCCGGCTCGGCCTGCCGATCGCGGGCATACTGGCCTTCGAAGTGATGGTGTTCAACGCCGCGGCGCTGCTGATGGGCCTGATTGACGCCGCGTCGCTGGCCGCCCATGCCATCGCCATCCAGATCGCCTCGATCAGCTTCATGGTGCCTCTGGGGCTCAACCAGGCGGTGACGGTCCGCGTCGGGCTCGCCTACGGCGCACAGGACCGTGCCGGCGTCAACCGCGCCGGCTGGACCGCCTACGGCATGGGCGTCGGTTTCATGATGCTGACCGCGCTGGTCATGCTCGCATGGCCGCAGTCGCTGATCGGCGCCTTCATCGACACCCACGATCCGGCCAACGCAACGGTGGTCGCGCTCGCGGTCAGCTTCCTCGTCTTCGCCGCCCTGTTCCAGGTGGCCGACGGCGCGCAAGCGGTGGC
Organism: Mesorhizobium sp. L-8-3; assembly: GCF_016756615.1. Taxonomy (GTDB): domain Bacteria; phylum Pseudomonadota; class Alphaproteobacteria; order Rhizobiales; family Rhizobiaceae. The sequence continues at coordinate 520,987 of NZ_AP023262.1, forward strand.
GGCAGGCATGCTGCGCGGCCTGCACGACACCACCGTGCCGATGCTTTATGCGGCAGCCGGCTTTTGGGGCGTCGGCATGCCGCTCGGGGCGATGCTCGCCTTCCACTATGGCATGCGCGGCGTCGGCATCTGGATCGGCCTGTCGGTCGGGCTGATCGTGGTGGCGGTGCTCCTGCTGCTCCGCTGGCTGCGTCGCGACCGCATTTTGGCCAGGGCGCCTAAGGGATCGAGGCTCCTGACCGCACATTGACGGCAGCGAAACGTCCGGTTGCTGGCCAACAGGCCCTCAACCCGTCTATATTCCCGAGCGATCGTCATCGGTGCGAGCGGCGTCGATGAACTGCGCAGGCTGCGGCTACGAGCTTCAGAACGGCTTTGCCTTCTGCCCCCGTTGCGGGAGACGGCAATCGCAGTCCTGCGCCGCCTGCGGCTTCGTCTGCGCGCCTGATTTCTCCTTCTGCCCTAAATGCGGATCGCGGATCGGCGGCGAAGCCGCGACTGAACAGTCCCCCGTGCAGGCGCCGGAACAGTCCTCGAAGATGGCGGGCGCGGCTCTCCTGCGCCGCGAAACCGAGGGGTCCGACGGCGAGGCCGACCGTCGCACGGTCACCGTCCTGTTCGCCGATCTCAGCGGCTTCACCGCCATGAGCGAGCGCCTCGACCCCGAAATCATGCAGAGCCTGCAGAACCAGCTCTTCGAGGAACTGACCGATGCCGTGCAGGCCTTCGGAGGCTTCGTCGACAAATTCCTCGGCGACGCCCTGCTCGCTTTGTTCGGCGCGCCTGCCGCACATGAGGACGATCCCGAACGGGCGCTGCGGGCAGCACTCGACATGATGCGCCGGGCCGCGCGGGTCGGCGAGCGGCTCGACCTTGCCGCCGATGGTCCCCTGCGGCTGCATGTCGGCGTCAACACCGGACAGGTCGTGACCGGCGCATTCGGTGCGGGCGGGGCAAAATCCTATTCGGTCACCGGCGACACCGTGAACGTGGCGCAGCGGCTCCAGGCGCTGGCCGCGGCGGGTGAGATCCTGGTCGGTCCCCTCACCCACCGCCTCACCCGGCACGCCTTCTCCTATGCGGCGCTCGGCGATGTCGCCTTGCGCGGCAAGTCCGGCCGCGTGCCGGTGCATCGGCTGCTGGCACCGCTCGCGGCGCCGCGCGCGGCCCGTGGGCTCGAGGCGCTGGGGCTCACCGCGACGCTGGTCGGGCGCAACGCCGAGCTGTCGCGCCTGCTCGACACGCTCGGCATGGCCTGCGACGGCGCGGCGCAGCTCGTTCAGCTCGTCGGCGAAGCCGGCGTCGGCAAGTCGCGCCTCGTCGAGGAGTTCGTCGCGCGCATCAACGACGATGATCGCTTCGCGGCAGTGGCGGTTCGCCAGGCCACCTGTTCGCCCCTTGGAGAGCAGTCCTATGGCGCCCTGGCCGCGATCCTGCGCAGCGCCTATGGCATCGGAGATCAGGATTCCGCCGAAGAGACGCGTACGAAGCTTGTCGCCGCGCTCACCGATCTCGGGATTGCTCAGGACGAGGCCGCCCGCATGACACCGCTCTTCCTGCATGTTTGCGGCCTCGGCGATCCCACCGGGGCGCTGCGCCATGTCGAGCCGGATCAGCTCCGGCGCCAGATCCTGCATGCGATCCGCACCATCTTCGAGCGGCGCCTGGAACTGTCGCCGCTGCTGATCATTGTCGAGGACCTGCACTGGGCGGATACCGTTTCGATCGAGGCACTCCGTTTCGTGATGGATCGCCTCGAACGCCGACGGTTGATGCTCCTTGTCACGCACCGCCCGACGCTCGACATGGAGCAGCTCGATTCGGGACGGATCAGCCACTCGACCTTGCGCCTGGCGCCGCTCGGGACCGACGCCTCCCAGGCACTCGTAGACGCGCTGCTCGGCGGGAGTCGGAACAGCTCTTCTGCGGGGCTGCGCCGACGCATTCTCGAGCGCGCCGGCGGCAACCCCCTGTTCATCGAGGAGATCGTTCGCAGCCTGGTGGAGGACGGCTTGATCGTGCGCGACGGCCCGGCCTGGCGCGTCACGGCCGACGAAGCGACGGCAGCCATCCCGGCCAGCATCGAGACGATGTTGCTCGCCCGCATCGACCGGCTGCCGCAGGCGGTGCGCAGGCTCGCGCAGCAGGCGGCCGTCATCGGTCCGCGCTTCGACGCCGGCCTGCTCGCCGCCATCTCGCCCGGCACGGCCGATGTCGAGTTCGGCCTGGACCTTCTGTGCGATGCGGAGGTCATCCAGGAGAGCGAGGGTGCCGGGCCGCTCGAGGCCCGATCCTACCGGTTCACCCAGGCCATGCTGCAGGACGTGATCTATCAGAACCTTCTGCGGCAGCGCCGCACCGAACTGCACGAACGCATAGGGGCTGCCCTGGAGCGCATCTGCGGCGACGACCCGGCCCGGCTCGACGATCTTACCCGGCTCGGCCATCATTTCAGCCACGGCGTCGCCAAGGCGAAGGGGGCGTCCTATCTGGCCGCGGCGGGTGACCGGGCCCGGGCCATCCACGCCAATGACGACGCGCTGCGCCTCTTCAATCAGGCGCTCCGCGTACTGCCGGAAGGGGGCGCCCATCGGTCGCAGCGGCTTGCCCTGTGCGAGCGGATCGCCGACCTATGCGGGCCCGCGGGCAAGCGGGATGCCGCCCATGACCACTACCGGTCGGTGCTCGAGGCATTGACCGCCGATGGCGACCGGGTCGGAGCGGCCCGGGTGATCCGCAAGATCGGCAGCCTGTTGTGGGACGCCGGCAAACGCGACCAGGCGGCGGCGCGCTATGCCGAGGCCGCGGCGCTGCTCGACGGCATGAATGCGCCGATCGAACAGGCGCATCTCCTCCAGGAGCGCGGGCGACTGGCGTTCCGGCTCGGCGACCATCGCGCCGCCGCTCGCTATGCGAAGCAGGCGCTCGATGTCGTCCAGTCCCTGCCGGAAGACACGCCGGCGGGGATCCGGCTCGAGGCCGAGCGCGCGAGAGCCGAGGCCCTCAACACGAGGGGGGCCGCGCTTGCACGGCTCGGGCGTACGGACGAAGCCCTGAGGGATGTCGAAGACAGCGTGGCGGTGGCCGAGACGGCCGGCCTGCTGCGCGCCGCCTGCCGCGGCTACACCAATCTCGGCGTTCTCTACAGCGCGATCGACCCGGCAAAGGCGATCGACGTCTGCCGTCGCGGCCTCGACGTCGCCCGCCGTATCGGCGATCTCGGCATCCAGGCGCGGCTGCTCGCCAATCTGGCGGTCGCCTCCTGCACCTTCACCGATCGATGCGCCGACGAAGGCGCTCCGGCCGCGCAAGAGGCGATCGAGATCGACCGCGCGCTCGATCAGCGCGAGCACCTGGCCGTGCCGCTGATCGCGCTCGGACAGATCCACCAATGCCACGGCCAGCCGGATCTGGCGTCGCGTTGCTACAACGAGGCTCTCGAACTGGCCCGGGAAACCGGCGAGCCTCAGCTCCTGGTTCCATGCTATGATGGCCTTGCGACGCTCAACCTCGATCTGGATGAGCTGGACGAGGCGGAACGCTATTTCGGCCTGGCGCAGGATGTTTGCGCCAAGCACGGTATCGATCCCGGATCGTTCGTCGTGCTGCCGTTTCTCGACTAAAGCATGTCTCCCGAAAGTGGGAACCGGTTTTCGGGACAAAGACATGCGCAAGAACAAGGACCTAAAGCGCGTAAAGCGAATCTGAAAGATCGCGACGCGCTTCAGGGCGGCCGACACGCCGACAAGTCGGCGCTGCCACCCTGTCTGTTTGTTTGATCGAGCATCGGATCTTCCCGAAACCGGCATCCACTTTCGGGGCCGATGCTCCAGCCACGGAGGAACTGGGCATGTCCGAATCTCCTGCCGACAAGCCGCTGCAGCCGGGAGACCGCGCGCCCGACATCGTGCTCGACGCCATCACGCGCGACGGCAAGATCGCGCTGGCCGACTATCGCGGGCAGAAACCCGTGCTCGTCGGACTGTTTCGCGGACTGCATTGTCCGTTCTGCCGGCGCCACATCGCGGCCATGGCGCAGCTCGGGTCGAGCCTGCGCGAGAAGGGCGTGGAGACGCTTACGGTCGTCAACACGCCGATCGAGCGGGCCCGTCTCTATTTCCGCTTCCATCCGCACCCGAATCTCGTGGCTGCCGCCGATCCCGAGCGCCTCTCGCATCGCGCCTTCGGCCTGCCCAATCTCGAATTCACGGAGAACGAGGACGACTGGCCGTACAAGGTCAGCATGGCGCGAGCCGCTGCGCTGCCGGTCAGCATGCCTGGCGAACTGCCCGAGACCATGGGTTCTTTCGACGCCGCGGCAGCGCTCGACAAGAAGGACGGCTACGAGGTCATGGAAGCCGACGAAAAGATGATAGCGACCGGCCTGGGCCAACTCGTCGGCGAATTCCTTCTCGACCGCGACGGCGTCGTGCGCTGGTGCTTCACCGAGGTTCCCGACGGCGGCCGCCGGATGTTCCAGGCTCCGGGAGCGCAGGAGCTTATGTCGGCTGCGGCGCTGGTGTAGCGCCCCGCTGTCAGGCTCGACGGCGAAGACGGGCAGCGATGAGCGTGCCGACGGACCGATGCATTCGGGAATTCCTGCGACGGCCCCCCGGCCGCACAACAGCAGAAGATATGCGGGGACGCGCAACCGGGTCGATCGGCTTTCCTCGGCGTCAGCGATCCGCGGCCAGCTTCGTCAAACCGTGGCCGCGAAACGCAGGAGTTCGTCGTGGAACGACGCGCCCCGTTTGTGGAAGTCGATACAATGGCCGGCCCCGATGAAGACGCCGGTCTCGACCCCGGGGGCGTGCGAATAAAGCCCCGCGAACGCTTCACGATCGGCAATGTCCCAAAGCTTCTCGAACTCGGCAAGCTTGTAATAGACCGGCACGGTGACCCCCTTCAGAATCCCCGGCGCGCGGCCGCCCCATTCGAAGGCAATGTCGATTGCTTCAGCCCGAGGCATGCTCGTGTTCGCGGCATGGCTGGCGCCAGGCATGGTCGCGTCCAGCGTATCCGGCGGGCCGAACATAAGCTGATCCTTCATCTCCGTCGGCAGTTCGACGGAATACTGCTGAGGCAGAGCGGCGAACCCCTCGGCAAGGTGCCGAGGCAGATGCTGCGCGAACCCGGTCCCGGCGATACCCTTCAGCGTCCAGCTCGGCTGGCTTGCGGCGATGGTCGAGGCAATCACTCCGCCCATCGAATGCCCTATCAGCACGATGCCCTCAGCCGGCAGGCCGAGTCCGAGCAGCAATTCGGGCAAGACGGCCGAGATCCGGGTCGCATTGCGGTCGAGCATCGCGGGCCCGTCGTCCAGGGGCCGGGTCGTCCCGTAGCCGGGGCGATCCAGCGCGACGATGTCGAACCCGGCGGCCATCGACCGGTCGATCAGCGACGACCCGGGAATATCGAAATACGCACTATTGTATGTTCCGCCGTGAATGGCGATCAACAGACTCTGCTGCCGAGCGGAGCCGGCGGATGCGCGGCCGACGATCCCTGAGACGGACCTTCCTGCGTCGGCACCTCGAAGTGCTGTTTCACGACTTCCTCCCTTCAAGTTACGCTTCCTGCGCAGTGTCTCGCGTGCGAGGGGACCGTCCGACACCGGACTGCCCCGGCGCCAGGGCCTGATTGCCGCCTTGGCCTTCCGGCGTTGTCCGGAGCGTCGCACGATCCTTGTCTCAGAGCGGCCTGTTCGTTCCGATCACGCGAACCTCGTCCCGCCCCCATTCGGCGATCTCGCCGTTGAGCCCGCCTGTGAAAATGCCGTACCAGACAGCCGGCTTCATCATCATCGCCTTCCGGGAGAAGGTGAGCTGGGTGGGTGCCTGGATCGTCCAGTAACCCTTCAACGGGCCCGAAATCGTGACCTCGGGATTGTCGCGCTGAGTTTCGACCATCGGCCGAAACTCAGGTACGTCGATAACATGAACCTCGATCATCAGGCGCTCTCCCTGTAGGCATCGACCAGCTTGGCCTTGCGGCGCCAAACTGTGTCGATGTCCGGCATCAGGCGACCGGCCTCGCGGGATTCGGTCTCGATTTCCAGCGCGGCCTGAATCGTCAACCTCGCATCGACCTCGTCGATCAGCTCGGTTTCCCTCAGCCGCCGGGTGATCTCGACCGGGTAGCCGTTGGGATCGGTGAAGTAGATCGACTCGAGGATCTCGTGTTTCGTATAGGGCGAAACCTTGATGCCACGGTTTTCGAGCGTCTCCTTCCACTGGATGAGCTGGTCCTCGGTTTCCACCGCCCAGGCCGTATGGGTCGCGAAGTAGAAGTGATGCTCTTCGGGCACGTATCTCTCGGGCCGCTCGCTGCCGATGTAATAGAAGAACGCGATCGTTGCGCCCTTTCCGGCATCGAAGAAGAAATGCAGGAAGTCATGATGGCCCGGCGGTCCCCAACCGCGCGCGCTGATCGCGTGAACGAGCGGCAGGCCGAGGATGTCGCGATAGAACTCCACCGTCTCGTTCAGCTTCCATGTCGGCCGCGCGGTGTGGTCGACGCCGTGAAGCACAAGCTGCACACCATCCTCGGAAGCATGTCGGGTTCCCGTCAGGTCACCGGTGCCGACGCCCATCGCATCATTGAAACTCCTTGCGGACGACGCGTCGTCACGGGTTCCCAGTTTTTCTGACATTCCGTGTCTCCCTTTGCGAGTGGATCTTACCGATCTTTATTGATAGTATCTCAATTTAATCCGATTGCCAAGGAAATTGTGAGTATGGCAATAAAATGCAGATGAACGCAGTTCGTGAAAAAAGGCGCGGCCGCGGCCGGCCCCGGTCCAACGGTGACGCAGGCGAAGGGCTGGTAAACCGCCAGATGATCGTTGACCTGGCATACGACCAGGCGCGAACCCAATCGATCGACAATGTTTCGTTCGTTCAGATGGCCCGGGAACTGGGCGTGAAGCCTGGCGCGCTGCATTACCACATCGGCACCAAGGACGATCTCGCCTCTGCCATCCTAAATCGCTTCTACAAGGGCCTTCTTGCCCGACTCGATGAGTTACCAAGCAACCTCGGATGGCGGGAGCATCTGACACTATTTGCCCGCACGCTTATGAATTGCCAACGTGGCCATGTCGGCGCGGCAGAGCACATTCAACGGCATGCGAGGTTCCGAGTGTTCCAGAAAGTACGCGATGGTGAGACGGATTATGGGGCGCGGTATCTCGACCGGATCTTCTCGATGCTCCGCGACGCAGGCTTCGATGCAGAAACTGCCGCAGTGTTCTATCACACGCTGGCACTTCATTGCTTATCAGCTGCCACGTCAGCGAATACGCGACTCGAGCCCGCAGCCCATGAGAGTTTTCTCACGGAAAGGGCCAACGCCTATCGCCCGGGCGAGATGCCCGGGCTGGAGTTCGGGCTGCGCGCCTTTGCCCGGGTGCGCGCTGACGATGCCTTCGAGCTTGGGCTCAAGGCGCTCCTCGATCATTTCGAACCACTGCGCCGATCATAGCCGCGACGGTAGCCAAGTGGCCAGCAGCGGAAACGCCCATACCAGGACGAGCGTCAGAACGATCAGCCCGATGAATGGCCAGGACGCGGCATAGATATCTCTGAGACCTATTTCGCGCGGACTGGAGGCGCTAAGCGCGAAGAGTGCATAGCCGAATGGCGGGGTGATCGCTCCGAGCGTAAGGTTCAACAGGAACAGTGTCCAGAACACCAGGGGATCGAAGCCGAAAGTGTCCAAGAGTGGTTTGTAGATCGGAATCAGGATCAGCATGAGCGCGATCTGATCAAGGAACATGCAAAGAACAAAGGGGATAAGCATCAGCACTGCAAGCACTGCCACCGCCGGGAAGTCGAGCGCGGTGAAGACAGCGACGAGATCATTCGTCAGGCCGGAGAACGCCATGAGCTGCGTCAGAATCTTCGATGCCGCCATGATCAGAAGGATCATCGAGGACATCAGAATCGAGCCCTTGAGCGCCTCGATCAACATTGAAGTGGAGAGCTTGCGGTAGACCGCAGCAACGGCGAGAGCACCAAAGACACCACAAGCTGCCGACTCGTTTGGCGTGGCAACGCCGAGCAGGATCAATCCGAGGACCGCGAAAATCACGATTGAGAACGGTAGAAGCGACAGGATCGCCTTCCACATCGGACCACGCGGCTTGTCACTTGTACGCGTGATGTCGCGCGACGGATCGCGCCAGAGAAGCACCTGAACGTAGAGGAAGAACAGCCCACCCGCGACTATTCCGGGCAACACGCCGGCGGCGAGCAGGGCCGAGATCGAAGTCCCGGATAGCATCCCGATCAAGACCACGAGGAAGCTTGGTGGAATGATCGGAGCCAGGCAGGCACCTCCAAGTACGAGGCCCGACAAGAGCTTCTTGTCGCCGCCGCGTTCGATCCCCTCGGCCATAACGGTTCGGCCAAGCATTGCCGCGACAGCAATGGCGGAACCTGAGAGCGCCCCAAGCAGGACCGAGATGAGGACTATGATGACATATTGTCTCCCACGGATGCGGCCGACAATGTCATCAACCGAGTCGAACAGGATGGTAATACAGCCGGAGCGAAACAAGAGCTCGCCGAGCAGGATGAAAAGCGGCACGGTAACGAGTTCGGAAGTGGTGACGGTATCAAGGATCGAGGCCGAGAAGATCGACAGCATCTGCGGCCCCATGAGCATCAGCGCCGCAAGGATGTTGAAGCCGAAGAAGGCCGCAAAGACGGGTACCCCGAGAAAGAAAAGGGTGAGAAGGAGAACGCCAGCCGCCGAGATTGGCATGTTCAGAATCCTTCCGGGTCGGGGTGAGGGACGGCGAGGTCGGCGGGCCTACCGCCCAGAACTTCGCAAAGTATTCGCAGGACGTGCACGCTGGACGATGCAAATCCGTAGAAAACGAAAGCGAGAAGCCACCAACGCGGAATTGGGTATCCAGCTGCCGTCCACGTGCCGGCTCGATAGGCAGCGATGAGCGATTGCCAGACGACCCAGCTCATGGTGGCGAGGATTGCCAGCGTCAGAACAAGGGCCACACTGGCGAGAAGCCGCTGAGCGGCGGGCGCCGTAAGGTAAGTCGCCAGGATGTCCATGGCGACGTGTTGGCCGCGTCGGGTCACGGCGGGTGCGGTGACAAAGACCGAAGCGGCGAGCAAATAGCCGGCCCAATCCGGCACCCAACCAATCGGCGCAGACAGAAAGTAGCGCGACATGGTGGCGACGAAAGAAAGAAAGGCAACGGCGGCGAGCGCCGCAACGCCCAACCAGAGGCCAATCTCGCTGGAGCGATCGTGAGCTTTCCCGATCAATGAGAGCATTGCTTTCCTCCCCTTGCACCGCCGGACAGCACGACACCGCCCGGCGGCCGCGCAGATCTACTTGGTCAGCAGGTCCGCTTGCTCAATGGCGGCGCGAAGTTGCTCCGCGGCCGCCGCGTCCCGGCTTGCAGCGAAGCTCCACGAACCTTCGACGATCGCCTTGGAAAGCTTGGAAGCAGCTTCGTCGTCCAGCGCGAGTTGTTCCATGCCTGCGCCGGCCACCTTTTCCTGCTCTTCGGCGATAAGCTTGTCGTAGATCCGCGGGGTCTCATCCTCGAGAATTTTCGCTTGCTCGAGAAAGGTCTGACGGATGTCCTCGGATAGACCATCCCAGAAAGCCTGATTGGCGAGGATCACATGCGGAGAGGTTACCCCGGCGTCGAAATATCGATTCGTGACCTCCGGAAAACCATAGCCGGTCGCGCCCGCGGCAGGGAAAATAGCTCCGTCGACGACGCCCCGTTCGAGGGCGCTGAACATTTCCGGCGGGGGCAACACTACTGGTGTACCACCGATTGCCGTGATGTAGGGGTGCTGCGGCGGCAGGGCGCGGATCTGCATGCCGCCAAGGTCACCCGCCTCGGACAGCCCGTGCTTGAGAAACATCCAGTATCCATGGGCAAGCGGTACCGAAATGGCATAGAGGCCAAGTTTGCCGTAAGTCTCACGGACTATCTCCATAGCGCCGCTGGAACGGAAACGCTCGGGATCGGGCCGGATGCTTTCCAAACCTGTCAGCAAGGTTGCCGCACCGGTGTGGAAGCCGGGATACGTACAAAGCACCTGAAACAAACCATTCTGCGTGGGCTCGAGCTGTTCCAGCGGCGGGATGGTCTCGGGGCCTGACATCTGAACGACGATCACGCCCCCGGAGGCTTCGGTCAGGAGTTGCGCATAGCGGTCACAAATCACGACTGAACCCGGATAGCGCTCATCCCAGGTCTTCAGCATGCGCACCGTGGTTTCAGCCGATGCCATGTTGGCGATGGAGATGAGTGCGGTGCAGGCAAGCAGCTTTGCAAGGTTCTTCATTTGGGCTCCTCCCGTTGTTTGCGCCGATCGTCGGCGCCTTTGATTTGCTTTGAATTCAGACGGCCGGCTGTAGTGCGGGCGCAAGGATTGCCCCGGCGGCAGGGGCTACCGGCTCGAGGTTCAATTCGGTCAGCATCGCCCGGACTGTGCACGCGGCAGCCGAGGTGACCGGGATACCGAGGCGCGCCTCGACGGGTGCCAGCGCCGGCAGCGACGGCATCTGCACACAGCAGGACAGCACCACCGCGTCGACGCCGTTCGTATCGAGTCGCTTGACGTCCTCGACAAGGGCCATCGGGTCGCGGGCGGCGACCTCGAGATTGTCCTCGATCTCCAGCGCCAGGCTGTCATGGATCTCGAAGCCCTCGCTTGCGATGTAGTCAGTGACGCGGTTGGCCAGCGGCTTCGTGTAGGGCATCAGCAGGCTGACGCGCCTGGCGCGAAGTTCCTTCAGCCCCTCCACCAACGCACCGGCCGAGGACACGACTGGAATCTCCTTGCCCTCTTTCGCGATAGCGCCCTCCAGATTGGATTTCGACACGCGGTGATAGCCAAGGCCCTGGCTCATGATTGCGACGAGACATGTATACCCCATCACGTCCACGTCGGCGTCGGCGAGCTCCCGCGCACAGCGCAGCGAATCCCGGTCCATCGCCGTGAGCTCCTCTTGCGTCACTTTCTTCATACGCATGCGGCTCGAGTGGAAGGTGAACCTCTCCCGTCGGATCGTCTCGCGTGCTCGCAGCATTGCAGGGATCTCGGTTTCCATCGTGATGTTCGATGAGGGCACGATCTGGCCCACGCGATAGGCGCGCATCAGCTTTCCTCCTTCTGCGCAGGATGTGCCGCGGCGTATTCGGCCACCCGCTTCTTGAGACCCTGCGGCAGCGCTACTGCGGCGCGTGTCTGAAGGCTGACAGTCACGGGCGAGATCCGTGCAAGGAACGCCAGAGGACCCTGGGGCTTGCCCTCGGCCTCCAGCTTGTGGGCGCGGATCTGCAGATCGAACGTATGGGTGCGGATCTCGCCCACTCGCACCTCCATGTCGAATTGGCTGTCGAGTGGCAGACGCTCGCGGAAGTCGATCTCGACGCCCCGCACCGGGAAATCGACCGCGAGTTCGTCCTTGAACACGTGGATCGGCCCGCCAAGCATCAGGCTGACGAAGGCTTCGTGCGCCGAGACGACATAGTCGAGAAAGCGCGGCGTGTAGACGACGCCGGCCGGGTCGCAGTCGCCCCAGCGAACCACGCGCCTGAGCACCAGCGGCTCGTCCGATATGACTTCCTCGGTCGGCGGAAAGAACGCGTAGGGGATGGTCATTGCTCTATCCCTTCTCGTTCGGCCTCGCAGGCTGCCATGAAATCCGGGTGGTCGGCCGCGACACGGGTGGCATCGACACGGCTGGTGCGCGTGAGATAGGTGAAGGCGAAGCCATGCGGCGATCTGGCTTCGGCCATGTGCCGCCCCATCTCCTCGTACCAGGTGTAGCTTTCGCGCGCAGCGCCGATCAGGATGTCGGCCGCTGGTTTTCGGGCGGCAACATAGGCGGCGAGCGCTGCCTCGGTGTCATCTTCCTGCTTGAGCGCCTTCACCAGCGCGATCGAATCCTCCATCGCGATGCGGGTGCCGGAGCCGATCGAGAAATGCGCGCGCCGGACGGCGTCACCGATCAGCACGCGATGGCCGAAGGTCCAGTTGTCGTTCCAGACCGGCTGGAAGTTCCGCCATTCGGACTTGTTCGAGATCAACGACTGGCCTTGAAGATCCTCGGCGTAGAGGTCCTCGACGAATGCCTGGCGCTCATCGTCGGCCATATCTGCAAATCCGCAGCCGTCCCAGGCGGCCCGGTCGCATTCCATCACGAAGGTGCACATCCGGTCGGTGTAGGGATAGTAATGGGCACAGAAGGCACCGCCGCCGGCGTTGCGGAAGCTGAGCGTCGGCCGGTCATGCAGCCGCTCGGCGCCATACCAGGCGAAAGCGTTGGAGAGCTGGCTGCCATATGTGCCGAACTCGGCCTCGTGGGCGCGCCTCAGCGTGGAATTCGCCCCGTCCGCCCCGATTACGAGGTCGGCGTCTTCCAGCACGCGGGGATCGTTGATCTCGTCGTGATGTGTGACGTTCACGCCCGCTTCGGCGCAGATGTCTTGCAGCATATTCAGGAGCGTCAGCCGCTCGACCGCGCCGCCGTAGGCCGGCCCCTCGATCAAGACACGCTTGCCGTTCAGGATGATCTCCTGGTTGCCCAGAACCTTGGTGATTGCCTGAAGCCGGTCGAAGCTCTCGCCATCCGCCGCCTGAAGCCGCGCGAGACCAGCGCCCGCCAAGACCACGCCGAAACCGAAGGTCGCGTCGGGCGCGTTGCGTTCGTGGACGTTTATCTCGATGTCGCCCAGTTGCTTGCGCGCCAGATAGGCGAAATAGAGTCCCGACGGCCCGCCGCCAAGAATATTGATCTTCATGCCAGTGCTCCTTGCCGATGGGTGCGGTTCAGCCGTTTGCCGCAGCTTCCTCGGCCATGAGAGTGTCCGCGATCCGCTGTCTGAGCGCGCCCTTGTCGAGCTTGCCGACCTTGGTAAGCGGCAGCGCGTCGATGCGCTCTATCCGCTCGGGCCACTTGAAGATCGCGAGGCCCGCGTCCTTGAGGAACGCGCCCAGTTCCTTGACATCCGGCAGCGTCGCGCCCGGCCGCGCTACGGCGTAGAGGCAGATGCGCTCGCCATGGGTGGGCGACGGCATACCGACGACGGCGACGTCGCTGAAGGCCGGATGTGCCATCAGGGCGCGTTCGACCTCCTCGCAATTCACCTTTTCGCCCGCGCGGTCGATCACGTCCTTGAGGCGACCTTCGAACGAGTAGAATCTTACGCCGTCGATCAGATGGCACATCATCAGATCCCCCGAACGGTAGAAGCCGTCCGAGGTAAAGGTCTCGCCGTTGCGCTCGGGAGCGTTGTAGTACCCGCGGATCGTGTAGGGGCCGAAGACGGCCAACTCGCCGATCTCGCCCACCGGAACCTCGTCCTCGGCGCCAGGCTTGAGCAGCCGTACCTGGTCGTGCTCCGAGATCGGCGTCCCGCATGTCTCGAACCGCACGAAGTCGCTGTCGCCCTCGCGGGTAAACATGATCGTCCCTTCAGTCATTCCGAAGATGTGATGACCAGGCACGCCCATGTCCTTGCTGACGATCTCGGCGGCGTCGGTGGAGAAAATCTCGCGCAGATTGCCCGTCGGGATCCGGCCTTCGGCGATCTCGGCTTTCATCCGCATGACGATGGGCTTTGCCGCGCCCATGACCGTGGGCGACAGCGCGTTGTGCACATCGCGCATCGCGTCCTGATCGACGCGCGGCGTGGCGATCACAGTGCCGCCCGACATGATGAACGGGCCCCACCCGCAGCCCATGTTGAGGTTGTGTGCAAACGGCATCGGCACGAAGAGACGATCCTCGGCCGTCCAGCCTTTGAAGGCCATGACCTGACGCATGTTGTAGAGGTACTCTGCGTGGATCCGGGGAATGATCTTGGGCACCCCCGTCGTGCCGCCTGACAACTGGAAGGTCGCGACTTGCCAGGGATCTTGGGGAACCTTGGAGAGCCTGCGCCGGGCGTCTTCCAGATCGCTTGCCATCAGATCGGCAAGAGACAGGGCACCCCTGCCCGCTTCCCCCCGGGTCGAGACGATCAACTCCAGCCCCCGCACCTCGCCCTGCATCTTCTTTGCGAAGGCGTGGAAGTCGAACTTGGCAGCGTCGCTTTCGATGAAGTGCGCTTTCGCGCCACCGAAAGAGCCGAGGTAGCCGATTTCGGCTTCGCGGTGAGCCGCGAGCGTGCAGATGGGAATGATCCCGGCCTTCCAGCAGGCAAGAAACGAGATCAGCGTTTCCGGTGTGTTGGTCAGTTGGAACACCACGCGGTCGAGGGGCGCAAGCCCCAGACCCAGGAGACCAGCCGCAACCTTGTCGGTGGTCTCATCCAGCTCGCGATAGCTGATATGGCCCTCGAGCCAGATGATCGCGTCGCGGTCCGGGTGGGCCTGGGCGGCGGTACGGAAACCGTCGCCAAGCGATTCCAAGCTCAGCGCCCCTGCGTCGTACCAGCGTTCCAGATCCGCCGGATCGGGATAGACCACGCCTTCGATGGGATGTTTGGGCGCGAATGTCATGCTCTCCTCCCTCTGACCTCGTCAGGTCAACAGCCTGTCTTTGAGCCAGCTACGGATCGCCTTTCCCGCCAGCTCCTGACCGCTCGGTTCGCCCGCGGCGATGGGCTGGCCGTGATGGGTGCCGCGCACCACCGCGAGGTCTTTGTCGGTTGCGGCGAAGGCGCCGAAGATTTCCTCCAACTCCTCGGGGAATACACAGGCGTCGGCGGTATAGCGGATCACGAAAGTCGGCTGCTCGATGGTCGGGGCGCAGCGCAGAACGCCCGCCTTCGAAGTGAGACCGGACCATGTAGAAAGCCAGCTTTCGGGCGTGCAGACCTTGCCGAAGCCGACGCCGTTCATGTTCGTCTTGAACGGGTCGCGGCCCCAGAGCGAACCGAAACTCCTGTCTGTCGGGTCGATCGCGAGATCCCAGTTCCTGAGGTCGGCGTCGGTTCGCGGCACCTCGAACACCTGCTGCCAGCCGGCTGTCAGCCGGGTGATCTCGTCCGAGTAGCCAGCCCTTTCGGCCTTGCGCGCCGCCATGCGTACTCGGACCATTTCGCGGGCTTTCGCGTCGATCCGCTCGACTCGCGCCCGCTGTGCCGCGCGGTAGCGGGCGACGAATTCCGGCGCGTAGCGCGCGCCTTCCGGCGCATAACCGTTGGCTGCCGCGAACGGAAAGAGTGAAGAATCGAGCGACAGGGGGTCGTCTTCATCCGTGACAGAGGGGTCGAGAGAATTCATCAGAAGCAATCCCTGCCCCGGATGCGGCGCCACGAAAATCATGAGATCAGGGCGCGCCATTGGAGCGTCGGCAAGTTTCACCGGCCGCCCAGCAGGCGTCTTTGTTTCACGGTCGGCAGAGGCCAGGTTCGCTTGTTCGGCATAGTAGGCGTAGAGTCCGCCGCCGCCGGAATTTCCGACCAGCGCGATCTGGTCGTAGCCAGCGTCCCTGAGGAACGCCGTTCCCGCATCCACGTCGAGCACCGCCAGTTCGTGCTCCAGACGCAGGTCGTTGCCCGCGCTTCTGGAACCCTGGACCCAGACGGCGGCTCCGGCTTCCAGAAGCTCCGGCACGAGGTAGTGGGTCGCCAGAATCTCCCGCGGATGCATCAGACAGCAAACTGCCCTCTCTCCGCCACGGCGGTAGAGATAGCCCGTGGCGTTGGCCCCATCGACGGTCGTCAGCGTGTGCACGGTGGCAACGAGGTCTGCGGGAAGACGATCCTCGTTCCATTGCGCGCCCCGCAGGCCGGCCAGGGGTTGGAAAGCTTGTTCGGGCATATCACTGATCCTGTTCGCATCTCTATGAATCCACATATTTGACACCATGTCAATATAAATTGATACGGTGTCATTTTCTAAGATAGCGATTGGATATCAAATGCTTGATCTGCTACTGCGTTTATCGGGCTGTAGCCAGACGACCGCTTTCCCGGCAATGTTCGGCTGGTGCCACGAGGTCGCCCTGATCATCGGCGCGACGGTACAGTGACGGTGGCCCTTGTCCGGCACCGCCAGAGCCGCATGATGTTCTTGCGGACCTGTCCGCGCGAGACGCAGGAGATAATGTTCGAAGCCCACGACCGGTCTTCGCCGTCTTCGGTAGCGCCGCTTCAAACGATGTCTGACATGGGCAGCAGAAGCGAGGCTTCAGCGCTCGGTGAGCGCCGATATGTCCCAAGGCTGCCGAAAGCCCGGCGCGATCACACCTTCAGATCGGCCAGATAGGTGTTCTCGGCAGCCGAGGCTCGATAGGCTTCCGGCTCGATCCTGGCGAGGAGGAGCGCCTCGTTTCGGGCACCGGCCTTGGCGAGCAGGTTGCCGTCGGGCGCCGCAATGCCCGAAAGGCCGGCATAGGCGAAACGCTCGTCTGTGCCGCAATGGTTCACATAGGCGACGAATATCTGGTTCTCGAAGGCCCTGACCGGGATCATCTTCTGGGCGATCAGGGCGGCATGGTCGCTGGCCGGCAGTGCCGTCGGCACGAGCACAGCCTGGGCCCCGGCCTGCGCAAGACGCCTTACATTCTCCGGGAATTCGACGTCGTAGCAGATCAGCAGGCCGAGTTTCAGGCCGCCATGCTCTATGATGCCGGCGCTCGGCTTCTCCGGCCGGAACAGTGCGCGCTCGTAGTCGCCATAGAGATGCGACTTGCGGTAGACGACCGCCAGGCTGGCGCCATCGACGAAAAGCGCGCTGTTGTAGACCGCATTTCCGCCGCGCTCGGCAAAACCGGTCACGATCGCGACGCCGGCGGCGCGGGCGATCGCCCCCAGGCGCCCCGCCATCGGCCCGTCAGCCGGTTCGGCCAGGTCGAGGATGGCCTCGCCCGAACCGTAGCCCGTCACGGCGAGTTCCGGAGCGACGAGGATCGAAGCGCCTTTTTCCGCCGCCTCGGCAGCGGCTTTTTCGATGCGCGCGAGATTGGCGGCCGGATCGCCGGCCGCCGCCTGCATCTGGAGGGCCGCGATGCGCATCAGTTGCCGTCCGACGACATCGCACCCAACAGCCGCCTGATGTCGCCGAATCTGGCGATGAGGCCGAAGACGAGCGCGGCGATTGCGACGAAGAACACCGATACCGACGCCATGGTCGGCGTATAGCCGTAGCGCAGCGCGTTGAAGATTTTGATCGGCAGCGTCTCCATGGTGAAGCCGACCGTCATATAGGCGATGATATATTCGTTGAGCGACAGCACGAAAGCGAAGGCGTAGCCGGAAACCAGGTAGGGCAGGATCAACGGCAGGACCACCGTGCGCATCACGGTGCGGTCGTCGGCGCCCATGGTCGACGCCGCCTCGACCAGCGACCGGTCGATGGAGGCAAAGCCGAGCGACAAGGTGACCAGCGGCAGCGTCACGAAAAAGATCGAATGGCTGATCGCCGCCGTCCAGGGCTGACCGTAGAAACCGGTCGTCGCCCAGAAGCTCAGGAAGCCAAGGGCGGTGATGACGGGCGGAAGGATGAAGGGAGCGAGCCCCAGGACCTGGAAGACATTGGCCCAGGGCGCGATGCGCCGCCACATGAACCAGGCCAGCGGCAGGGCGATGGCGACGGCGATCGCGGCGGCCGTCAGCGCCAGGAGCAGCGACGCGATCAAGGCGCTCCGCCATTCGGGATTCTGGAAGATCTGACCGTACCAGGCGAGGGAGAAGCCTTTCGGTGGGAAGGCCAGATCCTGCTTCTCGTTCACCGAGACGCCGAGCACGACGATGATGGGTGCGGCCAGGAACAGCCCGACGGCGGTGAAATAGAGGCGGCGGAAGAAGCTCGGGCTCATGCGGCGTGCTCCCTGCGTCCGATGAGGAGGGTGAGGCCGACCAGCCCCAGCGAGATCAGCACCAGGAACACCGCCATCGCCGCCGCGAAGGGCATGTTGGACTGGTAGATCGCCTGATCGGTTATGAGCACGGACAGGGTCCAATGCTGCGGCCTGCCCAGGATCTGCGGCAACAGATAGGAGCCAAGCGCGAAGACGAACACCATGATGAGCGTGGCGACGATGGTGTTGCGCAGCGCCGGCACGACGACGTTGACGAAGGCCCGCGGGGGCGAGGATCCGAGCGTGCGGGCCGCCTCCAGCAAGGTCGGGTCGAGGCGCACCAGGGCGGGATAGAGGACGAGGATCGTATAGGGCAATGCCTGGTAGACCATGCCGGTCAGAACCGCGCCGAAGCCCGGCAGCAGCGCCTTCGGCTCCGACATCAGCCCGAGCGCGACGAACAGATTGGTGATCCCTGCCGTGCGCGAGAACAGCGTCGACCAGGCGAAGCCGATGATGACCTCGGACAGCGACAGGATCGACAAGAGCCCGACCAGCCACACGGTCTGCACGCGGCGCGACTGCTTCGTCAGGAGATAGGTGAAGGGAAAGGCTATGACCACGCAGGCGACCGCGACGGCGATCGCCAGCATCAGCGAGAAGGCCAGCACGCCGCCGAAGAAGGTGGACAGGAAGCGGGCGTAGTTGTCGAAAACGAAGTCGGGCGTGTAGAAACCCGACGGATTGCGCTTGAAGAAACTGACCGCGATCATGATCGAGAACGGGACCACGAAGAAGACGGTCAGCATCAGCCCCGGGAAGACCAGCGGCGTGTAGTCGGCAAGCGCCTTGGGGACCTCGCGTCTCATTGCTTCAGCACCACGCAGCTTTCGGTCGGAAGCTGCACGCCGACCGTCTGCCCGGCGACCACCTCGGGGCGCTCGCGCGGGGTCGAAACAGCAATGATCGTCGTGCCCGCGGCATCGACGAAGGTCTCGATGGTACCGCCGAGGTCGCGCACGAAGGTGACGGTCCCGTCGATGGTGCCCTGGCCGGGGGCGGTGATGCGGATGTCTTCCGGCCGGATCGAGACGGACGCCCTGGCAAGTCCAGCCGGCATCGCCAGGCCGGGAACGACGCGGCCGAGCACGGAGGCGCGGCCGGCGCCATCCGCCTCGACGTCGAGCAGGTTGGTCGAGCCGATGAAGTCGGCGACGAAGGTGTCGGCGGGCTTGCGGTAGATCTCGATCGGCGCGGCCGCCTGACGTATCCTGCCCTGGCCCATGACGACGACGAGGTCGGCCATGGTCATGGCCTCACGCTGGTCGTGGGTGACCACGATCGTGGTGATCCCCAGCTTCTGCTGCAGTTGGCGCAGTTCGACCTGCATGGACTCGCGCAGCTTGGCGTCCAGCGCCGAGAGCGGTTCGTCGAGAAGGAAAAGCTTCGGCGAGATCGCCAATGCCCGGGCAATCGCAACGCGCTGGCGCTGCCCGCCCGAGAGCTTAGCCACGGGCCGGTCGGCGAAACCGGGCAGATGGATCATCCTGAGGAGTTCCTCCACGCGCTTCGCCTGCTCGTCACGCGACGCGCGGCGGATGCGCAGCGGATAGGAGATGTTGTCGCCGACCGAGAGATGGGGAAACAGCGCCAGTGACTGGAACACCATGCCGAGATCGCGCTTGTGGGTGGGAACCGGCGTGATGTCCCGGCCGTCGAGAACGACCGTGCCCGCCGTCGGCTCCTCGAGCCCGGCGATCATTCTCAGAAGGGTGGTCTTGCCGCAGCCCGAGGGGCCGAGCAGGCATACGAAGGTGCCGTGAGGTACCGCAAGGTCGACATGATCGACCGCATTGAAGGTTCCGAACTGCTTGGTAACGGCGCTTAGCGTCAGTCCCGACATGTCTCATCCGCCTGATCAAAAGCGTTGCACACGGCCGCCGGGCCGGCCCCGGCGGCGTTCAAGGATGCGCGTCTGTCGATCCCGTCAGCCGACGATAAGCTCGGTCCACTTCTGATTGATCCAGTCCGCCTTGCTCGTATAGAGGTCATAGCGAGGAATGATCGGCGGGATCTCCGAGGAAACGGACGCGAATTCCTCGGCGCTGAGGTCGAGCACGTCGCGTTTCAGGGTCGGAGCGGTGCCGACATTGCGCGACATCAGGGCCTGCACCGCCGGCTGGCTCATATAGTCGATGAAGACATGCGCCTCATCGATTTTCTTCGACGCCCGCGACAGGACCCAGTTGCCGGAATCCTGTATGCCGCCCTCCTTGGGGAAGGTCGAACGGACCGGCTGGCCGTCCTTGGCGGCAAGGCCGGTGACGTCGTGGTAATACTGGCCCATCGGGATCTCGCCCGACTTCAGCGCCTGCTCGAACTGCGCCTCGTCACGATACCAGAGACGGACATTCGGCTTGACTTCCGCCAGCTTCTCGAAGGCCTTCAGGAGGCCCTCCTCGGTGTCGAGCGCGTTGGTGCCGCCCATGAAGGTCGTCGCGGTCACTTCGAGCAGGAACGAATTCGAGGCGAGCGCGAGCAGGCCGAGCCTGTCGGCATTGGCCGGATCCCAGAGTGCGGCCCAGGAGTCCGGTGCGGTCGGAAAGACGTCGGTGTTGGTCACGAGCGTGATGTAC
The DNA here is from genome assembly GCF_016756615.1 of Mesorhizobium sp. L-8-3. GTDB lineage: Bacteria > Pseudomonadota > Alphaproteobacteria > Rhizobiales > Rhizobiaceae. The sequence continues at coordinate 541,368 of NZ_AP023262.1, forward strand.
CATGCCACCGCCCCGATGCCGGCCACGCGGCCATCGGGATATTTGTTGACGAACTGCGGCAGCAGGCTGTCGAAATGCTTGAATTTCGACGTGTCGAGCGGCGTCCACAATTCGGTCGCCTGCCCCTTGAGCGTCGAGGTCTGCGACATCATCGACAGGTCGGCCGGCGCCTGCCCGGCCTTGGCGGCCTGCTCCAGTTGGACCAGCCAGGCCTCGCCGGTCGGTTCGGCCACCGATTCCACGGCGATGCCGGTGGCCTTGGTGAATTCCGGGAAGATGTGCTTGTCGAAGGAGTCCTTGAAGTAGCCGCCATAGACGCCCACCTTCAGCGACTTGTCCTGCGCACGCAGCACCGACGGCATGGCGAGCACGCCGGCGGTCGCCAGACCGGCGCCGAGCACCGTCCGGCGGCTGATCCTGCTATCGATGATCCTGTTCATCTATTTCTCCTCTGACTGATGCCGGACGCCCGGCAGTTCCCGTGCTTCGTTTTTTCTTTTTCTTGGACGTGACGTCAGCCGCGTTCGCCGTTCACGAAGCGGCTGAAGACCATCAGGCTCAAAATCTCGAAAAGCACCTGGGCGCCGGCATGGGCCGTATTCGTCGTGGCATCATACTGCGGAGCGACCTCGACGACATCCCCTCCGACGAGGTTGACGCCCTTCAGGCCGCGCAGGATCTCCAGGGCCTCGCGCGTGGTGAGTCCGCCGACTTCGGGCGTGCCGGTTCCAGGCGCGAAGGCCGGATCGAGGCTGTCGATGTCGAAGGACAGGTAGGTCGGCCCGTCTCCGACGACGCGCCTGGCCTTCTCGACGACGGCCGCGATGCCGAGGCCGGAAATCTCCTCGGCATGGATCACGGTCATGCCGGACTCGTAGCTGAATTCCCACAGATATTCCGACGAGCCCCTGATACCGATCTGGATGGTGCGGCTGGGGTCGAGGACGCCGTCCAGCACGGCGTTGCGGAACGGTCCACCGTGGTGGAACTTCGTCTGATCGAACGACCCGGCGGTGTCGCAATGGGCGTCGATATGGATCATGCCGACCGGCCGCTGCCTGCCGACGGCCTTGAGGATCGGATGGGTGATCGAGTGGTCTCCGCCGACCGAAAGCGGCACGACGTCGGCCTCGACGATCTGGGCGATGCGCCGCTCGATGTCGTCATGGCTCTGTTCGAGGCGGAAACGGCTGGCGAACGGCACGTCGCCTATGTCGGCGACCCGCAGATCGTGGGTCGGCGCGCAGTCGAGAACGTGATTGTAGGGGCCGATACGCTCGATGGCGCGCAGGGCGCGCGGGCCGAAGCGCGAGCCGTTGCGGTTGGTCACACCGAGATCCATCGGCACGCCGACGATAGCGGCCTGGAGATCGCCGAAATCGGGCTTGTCGGCATCGACGGCCAGATACGGCGCCGACAGGAAGGTGGGGACACCGGAATAGGGCGCCAGGCGGGTTCCGCTCTTGGAGAAGATCTTGTCCGCGACACGACGGAACCTGGGGTCGAAAACCTCTCCGCCATGGGCTTCGCCGAATTTGCGGCGCAGATCGTCGAGCTTGCGGGGATCCCATGTCATGCTTCGAACCCTCCCGATGCCGAGCAGCGATCGCAGATTCATGCCGCAGCGATATTGAAAAGACAATTGATATTGTTATAGGGTTATCTGTGAGGAAATCTCACAAATAGTAACAATGGCGAGACGCCTGCCGCCGCTCAATCCACTGCGCGCCTTCGAGGCCACCGCCCGTCATGGATCGCTGTCCAAGGCGGCGGCCGAGCTGAACGTCACACATGGCGCGGTGAGCCACCAGATCAAGGCGCTGGAGGCCTCGCTCGACGTCCAGCTGTTCGAGCGCCATGGGCAGAGGGTGAAGCTCAGCCCGCACGGCGCCGAACTGCTGCCGGCCGTGTCGAGCGCCTTCGACGGGATCGCGGCCGCCACCGCGCGCCTGCGCCGGCCGGTGAGTTCCGGCGCCTTGACCATCACTTGCGTGCCGGCGCTGCTCTCCTTCTGGCTGATCCCGCGGCTCGGCTCCTTCACGGCCCTTTATCCGGGCATCCAGCTGACGCTCAACGCGTCCAACGATCCCGGCGACATCAGATCCGCCGACGTCGATGTCTGCGTGCTCTATGGCAACGGGAGCTGGACCGACTGCTGGCTGAAGAAATGGTCCGAGCTGGAGCTCTTCCCGGTCGTCAGTCCGACGCTGATCAACAACCGGCCGATCCGAACGGTGCGCGACCTCGCCGGCCAGACGATCCTGCATGGCGACGACGGGCGCGAATGGCACACCTGGCTGGCTGCAGCCGACGCGCTCGATCTCGGCCGGTTCCAGGAACATCATTTCGCCGATGCGCGCCTGTCGGTCGAGGCCGCCGTGCACGGCAACGGGGTGGCGCTGGGCGACACCGTGACGGCCAGCACCTTGCTGGCGCGCGGCCAGCTTGTGTCCCCGTTCAACCTCTCCGTGCCTGCCGTAGACGATTTCTATGTGGTGTGCCGCAGCGACCTGCGCTCCGTGCCGGTGGTAAAGGCCTTCATCGACTGGATCTTCGCCGAAAAAGAGGTGGCGGCCGGCACGATCGAAGCACCGCTGGCGGGCCAGATCGCCATCCGCAAGAAGCGCGCGCCCACGCCGCGCAAGCAGACGCCACGCCTGGAATAGGCGGGCTGGTACGGTCGGACTTCCGCCGCGCAAGACGTTGCCCTGGAAACCGATGAAACGCTCCACCATCCGCAATTCACACATCTGTTTCACATGACGTGCGTTCCAAAAGCCGTTCCGATTTTCCGGCCGATGCGCTAACTGGCAGGAAGCTGCAAGAGGAGACAGCCGGTGACGCCCTTTACCTTCAATACGACTCCATCGATCGTCTTCGAACCCGAAGCTTCCGCGCGGCTCGGCGCTCTGGCCGGGAGGCGCCTCGGACCCTCGATCCTGTTCGTCACCGACCCCGGGCTTCGGCGGCTGGGCCTGTGCGAACCCGCACTCGCCTCGCTGGAGGCGGAAGGCGGGAAGCCGGCGGTGTTCGACGCCGTCGAAGCGGATCCCTCGCGGGCAACGCTGATGAAGGCGGTGGAGGCCGGTCGTGCGGCGGGCGCAACCGGCGTCGTCGGCTTCGGCGGCGGCTCGTCGCTCGACGTGGCGAAGCTCGCAGCCCTGCTCCTCGGTTCCGGCGAGGATCTCGACCAGGCCTGGGGCGTCGCCCAGGCCAAGGGCCCCCGGCTGCCGTTGGTGCTGGTGCCGACCACGGCGGGGACAGGCTCGGAGGTGACGCCGGTCTCCATCATCACCGTCGGCGATGACGAGAAGCGCGGCGTCTCCAGCCCGGTCATCCTGCCCGACATCGCCGTGCTCGATGCAGCCCTCACGCTCGGCCTGCCGCCTGCGATCACTGCCGCGACCGGCGTCGACGCCATGGTCCACGCGATCGAGGCCTATGCCTCGCGGAGCCCCAACAACAACCCGTTGTCGAAAATGCTCGCCCGCCAGGCCCTGCGGCTGCTTGGCGCCAACATCGAGAAGGCCGTCTTCGAAGGCGGCGACATCGAGGCGCGCGGCGCCATGCTGCTGGGCTCGATGCTCGCCGGCCAGGCCTTCGCCAATTCGCCGGTGGCCGCGGTGCATGCGCTCGCCTATCCGATCGGCGGCACGTTCCACGTCCCCCACGGGCTTTCCAACGCGCTTGTGCTGCCGCATGTGCTGCGCTTCAACGCGCCCGACGCGGCGCATCTCTATGCCGAGATCGCGGCCGACGCCTTCCCGCATCTGTCGCGGGAAGACGGCGACCAGGGGCGCTGCGCCGCCTTCATCGAGGAACTCGCTGGCCTTTCGAAGCGGCTCGGCATGCAGACGCGCCTTGCCGAGGTCGGCATCGGCGCCGACGATCTCGCCGGCATGGCGGCCGACGCGATGAAGCAGACGCGGCTCCTCGTCAACAATCCGCGTCCGGTGACGGAGACAGACGCGCTCGCCATCTACAAGGCCGCGCTTTGATGAGCAGGCCCGAACCGTCGCCCAGAAGCGCCTATCGAACCTTCCGCACGATCACCACGCGCTGGATGGACAACGATATCTACGGCCACATGAACAATGTGGTGCATTATTCGCTGTTCGATACGGCGGTTAATGGCTGGCTCATCGAACGAAACGCGCTCGATATCCATGCCGGCGACCAGATCGGCCTCGTGGTCGAGACCGGCTGCCGCTATTTTTCCGAGCTCGCCTTCCCCGATGTGGTGACCGCCGGACTGCGTGTGGCGAAGCTCGGCAGTTCCTCGGTGCGATACGAGGTCGGGCTGTTCCGCAACGCCGAGGAGCAGGCCGCCGCCGAAGGGTTCTTCATCCATGTCTATGTCGACCGGCAGAGCCGCCGGCCAAAGCCGCTCGCCCCCCGGCTGAGACAGGTACTGGAGGAGATAGCATAGAGCACCGCCTGTCAGCCTGGACGCGCAAAGGACGCTCTATCGCTGTCAATATCCCGGATCCGGCCGCGCCTTTTCCCTCGGAAGTGCCCAAAAGCTGACTTAAAGTGGCGGCAGCTTCGCTGCCGTTTCGCAAGGGGACTGCCATGCGCCACCTATTTTTGGGGGCATTCGCGACCCTCATTCTTTCGATTCCGGCCGGTCCGTCATTGGCTCAGGACACTGCCGCCCCGACCGTATCGGAGTCCCCGGCTGCTCCGGCCGACGCCGGAGGCGGTTTCTTCGTCGTGCAGGGCATTGCCGAAGGCGACCTGCTCAACATCCGGGAGGCCGCCTCGGCCACGGGCAAGCTCGTCGGCCGCCTGCCGAACGGCGCGGCGCTGCACAATCACGGCTGCAGTGAAACCAACGGCGTGAAGTGGTGCAAGGTGGAATCGGCCGAGGATGCCTCGGTGGCCGGTTGGGCTCCCGCCCGCTACCTGGTTGACGTGCCCATGGCAGACGTCGGCGCGGCCGACACCGGCACGGAGGTGGGTCCAACCGAAACACCCGAGCAGCAGGCGGCAGTGACATCTATGCCCGCCGAAGTTCCACCGCTCGCCCCGGATGGCGCGACGACCGAGATCCCCTGCTCACGCTACTACGGCAAGCCGATGAGCATGTGCGCGGCTATCGTGCAACGCGGCAGCGATGGCGAGGCGACCGTGACGGTGACCTGGCCCGACGGCGGCGAGCGCGTCATAAGCTTCCGGAACGGCCGCGCCGACACCTCCGATGCAGAGGAGCCGTTGAGCTGGACCCGCGAGGCCGATCTCAACATGATCCGCATCGGCAAGGCCGAACGTTTCGAGATACCGGACGCGCTTCCCTTCGGAGGGTGAGACCCGACACAACCCTCCCCGCAGCCTGATGAGAAGGTCGCTGGAAACGGTCATTCAATTGCATTACATTCGGTGTCGAGAAAGACATGACGATGGTTTCAAACGCACTGATCCAGACACGCATCGACGCCGATATAAAGGACCGCGCGACGGCTGTGCTCGAGAACATGGGCCTCACGGTCTCCGATGCTGTCCGCATTCTGCTGACACGTACCGCGAACGAAGGCGCCTTGCCGCTCGAACTCGTCACCAACAGCGAGGCCCATGATGCCTGGTTCCGCGCAAAGGTCCTGCAGGCGCTTGAGGATGCGCGGCCGGACGTGGACGACGACGAAGCGGAGACGCAGTTTGTGGCCCGACGGCTGGCCGCTTTGGGCAAGACCGGCAAACAGTGAAGCTTGTCTGGGCACAATTTGCCGTTACGGATCGCGTCAGAATCTTCGGCCACATCGAAGCCGACAATGCGAGGGCAGCGGTTCGAGTAGACGAGCAAATCGCTCGTGCGGTGAGGCGCCTGCTCGATTTTCCCGAAAGCGGACGTCCCGGCCGGGTCGCAGGAACACGCGAGATGGTTGTACCTCGCACGCCCTACATCGCTGCCTATGTCGTGACGTCCGACAGGATTCGCATCTTGCGTGTCCTCCACGGAGCACAGATCTGGCCGGACGAGATTGCCGACGACACCGATTTTCCGTGATGCCCCATCACGCCAAGCCGGACATTTCATCGCGCCAGCATAAATCGCCGTTGCGCCTTGCGCCCGGATTCGGTGCTATAGGCGGGCGGCGGACGGACGGGCCGCGACGGTGAAAGGCATATCATGGCGAAAACCGACATTGCGCGGCGGGTCTACAACCACACCTGGAAGCTCGATCCGATCGTGCGCAGCCTGCTCGACACCGATTTCTACAAGCTGTTGATGCTGCAGATGATCTGGGGCCTCTACCCCAAGGTCGACGCCACCTTTTCGCTGATCAACCGCACCACCTCGGTGCGACTGGCGGACGAGATCGACGAAGGCGAGTTGCGCGCCCAGCTCGACCATGCCCAAACGCTGCGTTTCTCCAAGAAGGAGATGATCTGGCTTGCCGGCAACACCTTCTACGGGCGCAAGCAGATCTTCGAGCCGGAGTTCCTGACCTGGCTCGCAAATTTCCAGCTTCCCGAATACGAGCTGAGGAAACGGGACGGCCAGTACGAGCTCGAATTCAGCGGGCCCTGGATGTACACGACGCTCTGGGAGATCCCGGCGCTCGCCATCATCAACGAACTGCGCTCGCGCTCCGCGATGAAGGCCTTCGGTCCGTTCGCGCTCGATGTGCTTTACGCGCGCGCCAAGGCCAGGATGTGGGCCAAGACCGAGCGGCTCAAGGCACTGCCGGGCATCAAGATCTCGGATTTCGGCACGCGCCGCCGCCACAGCTTCCTGTGGCAGCGATGGTGCGTCGAAGCGCTCAAGGAAGGCATCGGCGACGCCTTCACCGGCACCAGCAACGTGCTGCTCGCCATGGACACCGACCTCGAAGCGCTCGGCACCAATGCGCATGAGCTGCCAATGGTGCTCGCGGCGCTGGCGAGGACCGACGAGGAACTGATCCAGTCGCCCTACAAGGTGCTGCAGGACTGGCAGCGCTATTACGGCGGAAACCTGCTGATCGTGCTGCCTGATGCTTTCGGCACGGCAGCCTTCCTGCGCAACGCACCCGACTGGGTGGCGCAGTGGACCGGCTTCCGCCCGGACAGCGCGCCGCCGATCGAGGGCGGCGAGCGCATCATCGACTGGTGGCGCAAGCGCGGCTACGACCCCAAGCAGAAGCTGCTGATCTTCTCCGACGGGCTCGACGTCGAAACCATCATCGACACCTACCGCCATTTCCGCGGCAAGGTACGCATGGGCTTCGGCTGGGGCACCAACCTGACCAATGATTTCGAGGATTGCGCGCCGGTCGATACTGACGGGCTCAAAGCCATCTCGCTGGTCTGCAAGGTGACCAGCGCCAATGGCCGGCCGGCCGTGAAGCTCTCCGACAACCCGGCCAAGGCCACAGGGGACAAACGCGAGATCAAGCGCTATCTGAAGCTGTTCGGCGAGGAGGATCGGGTCGAGCACGCGGTCTATGTCTGACGACGGACGGCGTCGCCGGAGTACGGTGGGCCGGCTGCTGTTCCCGGCGGCCGCCATGCTGGGCGGCCTCGGCGGCAAAGCCTCGGCGCATGTGTCGGACCGTGGTTTCGTCATGCTCCTGCCGACCGGGCACTATTTCGCCGGCGGCGCGCTCGCCGTCGCGGCGAGTTTCCTGGCGCTGGTGCTGCTGCCGCCGGACGCGGTCGAGCGGCAGGCCGAAAGGCGGCTCACGCTCTTCACCGGCCTGGCGCCGCGGGGACGAACGGCCGTCAGCCTGTTTTCCTTCGCCGTCTTCGTGACGCTCATCCTGGCGGGTTGGTGGGGAAGCCGCGATCCGCTCTCCAATCCCCTGCCGCTCACCGTCTGGACCCTGCTCTGGGTCGGGCTCACCATCGTCCAGGGCGTGCTCGGCAATGCCTGGTCATGGCTCAACCCGTGGTACGGACCATATCGCATCGTCCTGCGGCTTCTTGGCCGCCGCGACGGTGCGCCTTTTCTGCCCCTGCCCGCGGCGATCGGGTACTGGCCGGCCGTCCTGCTGTTCCTCGCCTTCGCCTGGTTCGAGCTGATCGATCCGGCCCCTGACGACCCGGCTCGCCTGGCTGACGTCGCCACCGTCTATTTCACGGCGAACCTGCTCGCGATGCTGGCATTCGGCCATGCGAACTGGAGCCGTCATGGCGAATGCCTTTCCGCCTTCTTCAGCCTGATCGCCCGCTTCTCGGTGACGGAATGGTCCGACAAGGACGGGCGGTCGTGGTTCGCGCTCTGCCTGCCCGGCGCCAAGCTCAATTACGCTGCGCCCCTGACGCTCAGTGGCATCCTGTTCCTGCTCCTCACCTTGGCGTCGGTGTCCTTCGACGGCCTGTCGCGCACCTTCCTGTGGCTCGGTGCCAACGGCATCAATCCGCTCGAATTCCCCGGCCGCACAGCGATGACCGGCATCAATACGGCCGGCCTGCTGCTCAGTTTCGCAACACTGTCCGCCGTCTTCCTGGCGACAGTGGCGCTGGGCGAATGGCTGGCGCGCGGCAAGCACCGGCTGGTCGTGGCGGCCGGCCTGCTCGTCTGGTCGATCGTGCCTATCGCGCTCGCATACCATTTCGCGCACTATCTGACCGTGCTCCTGATCAACGGCCAATATGCGATGGTCGCCCTGTCGGACCCTTTCGCCCGAGGCTGGAACCTGTTCGGCACCGCCCAGATGCAGATATTCACCGGCGTCACCATGGGACCCGAGGCGGCGAGGCTGATCTGGAACCTGCAGGCCGGCGCGATCGTGCTGGGGCATATGCTGGCCGTCCTGGCGGCGCATATGATGGCGTACCGCCTGCACCCGGAAGGGCGGATCGCGACGATAAGCCAACTGCCTCTGACGCTGCTGATGATGGGCTACACGGTGTTCGGACTATGGCTTCTATCGACGCCGACCGGAGCATGACGAGAGCCCCTGTTCGGTTGCAAGGCAGCCCTGACTTCAGTTCCTATTGCCATGCAAAAGTTTGATGGTCTAGCTTGCACGGAACGAAACTCCAGCCCGGACAGGCGGCATGCGGCTGGACCGGGACCATGTTCGATAAGGGGTACAGGGATGAACGATCAGAGCCCATCCAGGAAAAGCCTGCTCACAAGAAAACTGTCGCGACGCACCGCGCTCAAGGGCCTCGGCGCGTCAGCCGGCCTCGCGCTGGCGCCCGGCTTCGTGCGCTATTCCCAGGCGCAGAGCTCGGCACCCATCAAGATCGGTTTCCAGGCTCATCGCACAGGCATCGGCGCCTCTTATGGACGCTGGTACGAAAAGACCACCAACGCCGCCGTCAAGCTGATCAACGAGGCCGGCGGCATCAACGGCCGGCCAGTCGAGATCATCGTCGAGGACGATGGCACCGACCCCAAGCGCGGCGCGGAGGTGGTCGGCAAGTTCGCCACCCAGCACAAGACCGACGTCGCCTACGGCACCCTCTTCTCGCATGTCGTGATCGGTTCCGCGCCGGTCGCCGGCGAATTCAAGCTGCCCTACTATGTCGTCAGCGAGGGCCATCATGTGGCCTCCACCAAGCTGAACCGCTACTGCTTCCAGCCCGGCATCACCGACGTGAAGAGCCAGGTGATCTCGATGGCACCGTGGATCGCCGCCAATGTCGGCAAGAAGGTCACGATGATCTTCCCCGACTTCGCCTTCGGCCACGACCACCGCGACTACCTGCCGCCGGCGCTGAAGGCCCAGGGCGCCGACGTGATCGGCCAGATCGCCATCCCGCCGACGGAAACCTCCTTCACGCGCTATTTTCCGCAGATCCCGGCCGAAACCGAGGTGCTCTATCACGTGATGGTTGGACCCGCGGTGCTGACCTTCGTGAAGGAGCTCGGCGAATTCTACGGATCGAACCGGCCGCAACTCTTCGGCTTCATCGATTCCCTCGAGGCCGTCGACATCAACAGCCCGGGCCTCGAATTCCTCGACGGCAGCCATTTCTGGGAAGGTTCGCCGCGCTATTCCCAGCCCGACGACACCGAAGCGCAAAAAGCCTATCGCGCCGCGGTCGGCATCGACGACAACGGCGCCGCGATCGGCGACCCCAAGGACGTCTCGACCGCGGCTCACATGTTCGGCTGCTGGGAGACGCTCTACGTCATCAAGAAGGCGATGGAGGATGCCGGCTACAGGGGACCGGAGGACCGCGCGAAGCTCGTCGAGGCGACCGAGGCGCTCACCGCCTTCGCCTCGGGACCGGAGCATCCGCAGGGCGACAAGATCTTCAACGGCAAGATCCATCAGTGTTTCGGCCACCAGAACATCTCCAAGGTCGAAGGCGGCAAGCTGGTGGTCGTCCATCGAACGTCGATCCAGGACGGCATGTACGAGCCGGAAGGCGACTACACGACGCAGCCGCTGTGAGCCGGCTGGACCCGGCGGGCCTGTAAGGGACCGAACGACGACGGATGGCCTTTGGTCCCCACCTCCTGCTCGCCGCACTGGAAGGGCTCGTCACCTCGGCGGTGCTGGCGCTGATGGCGCTCGGCCTGTCGCTGGTCTTCGGCGTCATGCGGGTCGTCAACGTCGCCCATGGAGAGTTCTTCATGCTGGGCGCCGTGCTCGCCTGGTGGGCGTCCTCCCTCGCCACGGGCCATCCGGCGTTGGGCTTCCTGCTGGCGCTCGTCATAAGCCCCCTGGTCGTGGGCGCGATCGCGCTTTTTGCCGAACGGCTGGTGCTGAGGCGTCTCGACTACAATCCCGAGGCCACCATCGTGGCCACCATTGGCCTGCTCTACATCATCCAGCAGCTCGCCCTGACCTTCTACGGCCCGGATGCGCGGCCGGTCCAGGCACCGTTCAGCTATCGGGTGCTGTTCCCGTGGTTCGGCTATTCCGGCTACAAGCTGTCGATCATCGCCGTTTCGGCGCTGCTGCTCACGGCAACCTGGTTCGTGCTGACGCGCACCCGCCTGGGGCTCGTGATGCGCGCCACCCAGTATGACCGCGAGACGGCGCAGGCCTTCGGCATCCCGGTGGACAAGGTCTATGCCGGCGTCTTCGCGCTGGGCGCAATGCTCGCGGCGGTCGCCGCCGTGCTGATCGTGCCGATCAGCCAGGCCCACTATCTGATGGGACTGGATCCGCTTCTCCTGTCCTTCATCGTCGTGATCATCGGCGGGCTGGGTTCGCTGCGCGGCACCGTCGTCGCCGCCGTCCTGATCGGTTTGAGCGATGGCATCATCTCGGCCTTCTTCCAGCCGACACTGGCCAAGATGATCGCCACGCTGCTCGTCGCGCTGGTGCTCGTCTTCCGGCCGACCGGCCTGTTCGGAACGGCGGTGCGATGAGCGACAGACGCATCGTCGCGCTGCATGCAGGCGTCATTCTCCTGCTTTTTCTGCTGCAGTTCGTCCTGCCCGACTATCACCATGGCGTGCTCGCCCGCGTCATGGTGCTGGCGGTCTTCGCGATGGGCTACAATCTTCTTTTCGGCTATGCGGGGCTGCTCAGCCTCGGCCACGCGATGTTCTTCTCCGCCGGCCTCTACGGGGCCGGCCTGCCGCTCTATCATTTGGGTTGGGGCACCGCGACGGCCTTCGCCTCGGGCGTCGCCGCGGGGGCGGCGCTGGCGCTGCTGATCGGCTTGCTCGCCTTGAGGACAACCGGCGTCGCCTTCATGATCGTGACCATGATGTTCGCCCAGGTACTTTATCTGACGACCTTCTATTTCGGCTCATGGACCCGCGGCGACGAGGGGCTGGTGCTGCCGCAGCAGCAACGGGTGTTCAGCCTGGGCGCCACGCATTTCGACTTGACCGACCCGACGGTCCGGTATTTCACGGCGCTTCTTTTGTTCTCGGTCGTGCTTGTCGCCCTGCTCGCTGTGGTTCGCGCCCCTGTCGGGCGCGTGCTGGTGGCGATCCGCGAGAACGAGGAGCGGACGCGGATGCTCGGCTACGACACCTTCGCCAACAAGCTGATCGCCGTGGTCTTGTCGGGGACCGTCTGCGCGGCAGCTGGTGCGATCTATGCGCTGCTCTTCGGCTATGTCGGCGCGACCTTCGCCTCGGTGCAATATTCGATCCTGCCGCTGCTGTGGGTATTGCTCGGCGGGGCCGCCACGACCCTCGGCCCGCTCGTCGGCACGCTGTTCATGTATTACGTCGTCGACATCACCAGCGGTTTCACGACCGCATGGCTGCTGGTCGTCGGCGTCGCGCTTATCCTGCTTGTACTGTTCTTCCCGAAGGGCCTGTTGGGCACGATGCGCGAGAAATGGCTGCCATGGCTGCCGTGACGCCCCTGCTCGCGACGCGGGAACTGAGGCGCAGCTTCGGCGGGCTGCGTGCCGTCGACGGCGTCGACTTCAGCCTCGCCGCCGGCGAGATCCGCGCCATCATCGGGCCGAACGGCGCCGGCAAGACCACCTTCGTCAGCCTGATCTGCGGGCGCATCGAGCCGAGTTCGGGCTCGGTCGTCTTCGACGGCGAGGACATCACCACGCTTCCCGCGCATCGGCGGGTGCGGCGCGGCATCGCCTACACGTTCCAAGTCACCAGTATCTTCTCCCATCTGACCGCCTTCGACAATGTGGCGCTTGCCGTCGAACGACGGCTGCTCGACCGGCGGGGCGAGCGCCCCGGGGCAAAGGCGCTGCGCGCCGGCGTGATGGAGGCGCTCGAGCGGACCGGCCTTGCCGGACGCGCCGGGCACGTCGCGGGCAATCTGTCCTACGGCCACCAGCGCCTGCTCGAAGTGGCGATGGGCCTCGCCCTGCGGCCACGGCTGCTGATCCTCGACGAGCCGACGCAGGGGCTCTCCGACGGGGAGATCGACAATTTCATCGGACTGGTGCGCGAAATCGCCCGGGATGCGACGGTGCTGCTGATCGAGCACAACATGCCGGTGGTGATGGCGCTCGCCGGGCGCATCACCGTGCTGAATGCCGGCAGGGTGCTGGCGGAAGGCACGCCGGAGGCGATCCGCGCGGATGTCGCGGTCCAAGAGGCCTATCTCGGGACGGGAGCGCATGGCTGAGGCGCTCGCCATCTCCGGCCTGATCTGCAGCTACGGCGCCGTGCGCGTCTTGCATGGCGTGGATCTCGTCCTGCGCAAAGGCGAAGTGCTTTGCCTGCTCGGCCGCAACGGTGCCGGCAAGACCACCTTGCTCAAGGCGATCATGGGCCTGGTGCCGGCCGACGCGGGTTCGATCCGCCTCGGCGATCGCGAGTTGACGGCATTGCCGGCGCATCAGGTGCCGAAATCAGGCGTCGCCTATGTCCCGCAGGGCCGCCGGCTCTTCGCGGAACTGACCGTCGCCGAGAACATCGAGATCGGCCTGATGGCGCGGGGCACCGGCAAGGCGACGCGCGACGCGGTGCTCGACCTCTTCCCGGTGCTGCGCGAAAGGCTCGGCCAGCGCTCCGGCACGCTGTCGGGCGGCGAGCAGCAGATGCTCGCCATGGCGCGCGCGCTCTCTATCGAACCGCAGGTGCTGCTTCTCGACGAGCCGACCGAAGGATTGATGCCCTCGATGATCGACCGGATCCGCGAGGCGGTGGCGGAACTGCGCAGGCGCGGCGTCTCGACCATTCTCGTCGAGCAGCGCGTCGACGCGGTCCTGCCCGTCGCCGACCGCGTCGCCTTCATCGAGAACGGCCGCAACCGCGAGACCGTCGAGGTCGCAGCCCTGCGCGCCGACCCCGGCATGGTCCGGCGCTATGTCGGCGTGGGCTGATCGGCGGCTTCACCCACCGAAGAAGATGAAGCTCGCTATGAGGAAGCTCGGGATCAATATCGCTCCCGACCACAGCATGTAGCCGAAGAAGCTCGGCATCCGGATGCCACGTTCCCGGGCAATCGCATAGACCATGAAGTTCGGCGCATTGCCGATATAGGTGTTGGCGCCCATGAAGACTGCGCCAGCCGAGATGGCCGCGAGCGTGTTGGCATATTCCGTCATCAGGCGCTGAGGATCCCCGCCCGCCAGTTCGAAGAACACGAGATAGGTCGGCGCATTGTCGAGGAAGGAGGACAATATGCCTGTCAGCCAGAAATAGGCCAGATTGTTCGGCCCTCCCGTCGGCGTGGTGACCAGCGCGACCAGCGGCGCGAGCACGCCTTCCGGCCCCGCCCGCAATATAGCGATGACGGGTACGATGCAGATGAAGATGCCGGCAAAGAGCTTGGCGACCTCCACGATCGGCCCCCAGGAGAAGCCATTCGCCCGGCGATACTCCTTGCGCGTGGCGACCAGCGAAACCAGGGCAAGCACGACGATCACGCCGTCGCGCACCAGGTTCTGCAGTTCGACCGGCACGCCCTGGATGGTGAAGGCAACGCCGGGCTTCCACACGGCGGAAAGCAGAACCATGGCAATCACGCCGGCGAGAAGCGGCACGTTGACGAGACCGCGAATGCGGATTTTGGAATCCGGCGTCGGATCCTTGACCTTCGGCAGGCCTGCCTCGCGGTAGTGGAGGAAGGTATCGAGCGCGAGGAAAGCCGCGAGCACGATGCCGCCGACCAGCAGCATCTCGTAGAAGAGGTGCTCGAATGTCCAGAAGAAGCCGACGCCGCGCAGAAAGCCGACGAAGAGCGGCGGGTCGCCGAGCGGCGTCAGCGAGCCGCCGATGTTGGACACCAGGAAGATGAAGAAGACAATGACATGCGCGTTGAACGGGCGGTTGTCGTTGGCGCGGATGATCGGCCGGATCATGATCATCGACGCGCCCGTGGTGCCAACAAAGGAAGCCAGCACCGCTCCGATAACCAGGAGTGCCGCGTTGACCAGAGGCGTGCCATGGATGTTTCCGGCGACCAGGAGCCCGCCCGAAATCGTGAACAGACCGAACAGCAGAATGATGAACGACATGTATTCGAGCAGCAGCGTATGCAGCACCGCGCCCGACGCGGCCGCCCAGCCGAAGGACGCCGCGAGCGGCAGCACGATCAGAGCCGCCCAGGCCGCGGTGATCTTGCCGTAGTGATGCTCCCAGAAATGAGGATAGAGCAGCGGACCGGTTGCGATCGACAGGAGCAGCCCGAGGAAAGGCAGCGCCCACAGGAGCGACATGGCCGCTCCCGGCAGCGCGTGTTCCTCGGCGGCGAAAGCCGCCGGAGCGCCCGACAGCAGCATGATCATCGCGGCACCTGCCACGATGCTTCTCGACTTCAGCATCAGCAGTCCATCCCCCGGATCGAGCGCCGGCGAGATGCCGGCTGAGCGGTTTGGTTGAGGGCGCTTAGCCCATGCGGTCCGCCCGGTCCACCCTTATCCGGCCGGCGGCGACATCAATTCGAGGCGAGCGTGACGCCGGCTTGCCGCATGCGGCCCAGCATCGCGTCCAGCGAGCCGCCGAGGTCGATAGCCCGGCAGGCGTCGAGGCGCACCGTCGTGGCGAAACCCTGCGCGACGGCATCGAGCGCCGAATAGGCGACGCAGAAATCCGTCGCCAGCCCGACCAGCGTGATGTCGCGGATACCGCGTTCGCGCAGATAGCCGGCGAGCCCGGTCGGCGTCGTGTGATCGTTCTCGAAGAAGGCCGAATAGCTGTCGATGGCGGGGCGGAAACCCTTTCGGATGATGAGTTCGGCCTTGGTTCGGTTGAGGCCTGGATGGAACGCCGCGCCGCCCGACCCCTGGATGCAATGGTCGGGCCACAGGGTCTGCTCTCCATAGGCCATCCGTACCGTTTCGAAGGGCTGGCGCCCGGGATGGCTGGAAGCGAAGCTCGAATGGTGATGCGGGTGCCAGTCCTGCGTCAGCAGGACATGCTCGAAATGTTGCGAGAGCCCGTTGATGACGGGAACGACCTCGTCGCCGCCAGCCACGGCCAGCGAGCCGCCGGGGCAGAAATCGTTCTGAACGTCGATGATGATGAGAGCAGAACCGGCCATGGACGCCTCCAGTCGCTAACGGCCTGCGTGGCTTCGCCCACGCATCACCTGCCTAGCTTATTCCTTTGCCGCAGGTTTTCATCGGAAAACCGCGGAACATTTTACCGAAACCTGCTTCGACCGACCGAAACCACGGGAACGAAAAAGCCGGGCCGCGTCAACCGCTTTCGGCAAGAACCCTGCCGGCCGGGGAAACACGACGTCCTCTTTGACAAGCGCGGCCACCTTGATATCATTTGCGTGCAAACAATTCTCCGGTGCCGGAGGCATTGCGTGATCCGTTACGCGAAACCCAGGGCGATCGATGAAGCGCTGCGGCTCCTCGGCGAGGATCGGTGGCGGATCCTGGCGGGCGGCACGGATTTCTACCCTGCGCTCGGCAACCGTCCGTTGCGCGAGAATGTGCTCGACATAAACGGCCTCGATGGTTTGCGCGGCATCTCCGAGACCGCGGAACATTTCGTCATCGGCGCGCGCACGACATGGACGGAGCTCTTGCGCCAGCCACTTCCGCCGGCCTTCGATGCCCTGAAGCTGGCAGCGCGGGAGGTCGGCTCCGTGCAGATCCAGAATGTCGGAACCGTGGCCGGCAATCTCTGCAACGCCTCGCCTGCCGCCGACGGCGTGCCGGCGCTGCTGATCCTCGACGCCGAGGTCGAGCTCCGCTCGCGCGACGGCATCAGGCATGTCGGCCTCCCCGACTTCATCCTTGGCAACCGGCGCACGGCACTGAAGGACGGCGAACTGATGACTTCCATCCGCATCGGCAAGCAGTCCGCCACCGGCAGGTCGGCCTTCGTGAAGCTCGGCGCCAGACGCTATCTGGTCATCTCGATCGCCATGGCTGCCGCCCGGATCGTGTCGGCCCCGGACGGAACCATCACAGGTGCGGCCGTCGCGGTCGGAGCCTGCTCGGCGGTCGCCCAGCGGCTCGGCCTGCTGGAGCAAGAGCTGCTGGGCCGCACTGCAGCCTCCGCGCCCGGTATCGTTGAAGGCGGACATCTGGTACCCCTCGCGCCCATCGACGATGTGCGCGGCAGTGCCGACTATCGGCGACAGGCGGCGCGCGCGATCGTGAAACGCGCGCTTGCGACCGCCGCCGCCGAACCTCTCGAAGGCGTCGCGGCATGAGCGCCGAAACCAGTTCGATCGGTTGCGAGATCAACGGCTCGCCGGTCAGCCTCGACGTTCCGCCGCTCGCCCGGTTCTCCCAGGTCCTGCGCGACGAGTTGGGACTGACCGGAACCAAGGTCGGCTGCGATGCCGGCGATTGCGGCGCCTGCACGGTGCTGGTCGACGGCGACCCGGTCTGTGCCTGCCTGATGCCCGCCGCCTCGGCCGCCGGCCGGAAGGTGCGCACGGTGGAGGGCCTGGCCAATGGCAGGCTGTCGGCGTTGCAGGCTTCCTTTCTGGAGCACGGAGCGGCCCAGTGCGGAATCTGCACGCCGGGGCTGCTGGTGGCCGCCACGGCACTGCTCGAGCGCAAGCCACATCCGAGCGAAACCGAAGTGCGGGACGCGCTGGGCGGCATTCTCTGCCGCTGCACCGGCTACCAGAAGATCGTGCGCGCCGTGATGCTGGCATCCTCCCGCACTGCCGATCTCGACCTCCGCATGCCCGGCGCCGGCCATGCGATCGGTGCGTCGCCGGTCCGGCTCGACGGCGTCGCCAAGGTCACCGGGACGGACCGGTTCGGCGCCGACGGCTTTCCCCGGGATGCGCTTGCTGTGCTGGTCGTGCGTTCGCCGCACTGGCATGCGCGTTTCCGTTTCGGCGATCTCCAGGCCTTCGTCGCGACACATCCCGGGCTGACGACAGTCTACACCGCGTCCGACCTGCCGGGGGAAAACCGTTTCGGTGCGATACCGGCCTTCGCCGACCAGCCGGCACTGGCAGAGGGCATCGTCCGTTTCCGCGGCGAGGCCGTAGCCGTGGTCGCCGGCGAGCGCGACACGATCCGCGACCTCGACCTTTCGGAGTTTCCGGTCGAATGGACCGAACTGCCGCCGCTTCTCGATCCCGCGGAGGCCCGGTCTGCGGACGGCTTTCTGCTTCATCCGCACCGACCGCACAATGTGCTGGCCGAAGGCATCGTTGAGAAGGGGAATCCCGAACAGGCGCTGGCCGGCGCGGCGGCAACCGTCACCGGCAGCATCGAAACGTCCTATGTCGAGCACGCCTATGTCGAGCCCGAGGCGGGATGGGCCGAGATGGAGGGCGACACGCTCGTGGTGCGGGCTTGCACGCAGGCGCCCTATCTGGACCGCGACGACACCGCCAAAGTGCTGGGCCTCGATCCGTCAAAGGTCCGCATCGTGCCCATGGCGACGGGCGGCGGCTTCGGGTCCAAGCTCGACCTTTCGGTTCAGCCTTTCATCGGTCTCGTCGCGCTGAAGACCGGCCGCCCTGCCGCGATTGCCTATACGCGCGCCGAATCGATGATGTCGACCACCAAGCGGCACCCGGCCTCGATGAGCGCGACGATCGGCGCCGATGCCGACGGCATGGTGACCGGCATGGTTTTCGAGGGCGACTTCAACACCGGGGCCTATGCGAGCTGGGGGCCGACGGTAGCGAACCGGGTGCCGGTTCACGCTTCGGGGCCCTATCTGACCCCGAACTATCGCGCGCGGGGCCGGGCGGTGCACACAAACGGGCCGATCTCCGGCGCCTTCCGCGGCTTCGGCGTGCCCCAGGCGACGATCATGCAGGAGACGCTCTATGACGAGCTCGCCGGCCAGCTCGGCATCGACCGCCTGGAGTTTCGCCTGCGCAACGCACTTCGCAACGGCTGCGAAACGGTCACGGGCCATCGTCTCGAGAAGGGCGTCGGGATAGCCGAGTGCCTCGGTGCGCTGGCGCCGCACTGGCGTCGTGCAATGGCGGAAGCCCAAGCGTTCAATACTTCGCATGACGGCGTCAAGCGCGGCGTCGGCGTCGCGTCCTGCTGGTACGGCTGCGGCAACACCGCCCTGCCGAATCCGTCGACCATCAAGATCGGCATCTCGGCCGACGGCGCTGTCGTGCTCCACCAGGGAGCGGTCGACATCGGCCAGGGCGCGAACACCGTGATCACCCAGATCGCCGCCGACGCGCTCGGCCTGCCGCTCTCGGCCTTCCGGCTGAAGGACGCCGATACGGCGGTCACGCCTGATGCCGGCAAGACCTCGGCCTCGCGGCAGACCTTCATTTCGGGCAAGGCGGCCGAGACGGCTGCGCGTGCCTTGCGGGACGACATATTGCGCTTTGCCAATGTCTCGGCGCAGGCGACGCTGGCGTTCGAGAGCGACGCGCTCATCATCCGCGAAGGCGAGGCGATGCGCCGGATCGCGCTCTCCTCCCTTCCCCGCAACGGCGAGGGGTACGTCTTCGTCGCGGAGGAGACCTATGACGCGCCCACGCAGGCGCTCGACGAGAAGGGACAGGGCCGCCCCTACGCGGTCTACGGCTACGGCGCCCAGATCGCCGAGCTGGAGGTGGATATCGCGCTCGGCACGGTCCGGTTGGTGAAGATCATCGCCGCCCATGACGTCGGCAAGGCGATCAACCCTCTGCTTGCCGAAGGGCAGATCGAGGGCGGTATCGCGCAGGGTATCGGCATGGCGCTCATGGAGGAATATGTGCCCGGCCGCACCGAGAACCTGCATGACTATCTGATCCCGACCTTCGGCGACATCCCGCCGATCGAAACCATTCTGGTCGAAGTTCCGGATCCGGAAGGACCCTTCGGGGCCAAGGGCTTGGGCGAGCATGTGCTGATCCCGACAGCGCCGGCGATCCTGAACGCGATCCGCCATGCGACCGGGGTGCTGGTGACCAAGGTGCCGGCGACCCCGAGCCGCGTGCTGGCGGCGATCCGGGCGACCGCGGAGAGTGCTCCATGAGCGAGCTCGCCGAACGCTTCGAAACCCATGAGCCCGGCGCCAAGCAGGCGGGCGAGAAGATCCGCTGCGACGCCTGCCCGGTCATGTGCTACATCGCAGAAGGACGGACCGGAGCCTGCGACCGCTACGGCAATGTGGGCGGCAGGATCGTCCGCTCGGATCCGCTCGTCATCCTCAACCACGCCGAGGAAGCCGGCGGCGCCATCGTGCCCTTCCTCGGCGAGGACGAATGGGCCGGCGCGCTGCTGAACACGGGCCCCCGCTTCGTCACGGCCATCGGCGCGGGGACAACCTATCCGGACTACAAGCCGGCGCCCTTCATCGTCTCGCAGGAAGTCGAGGGTGTCGAACTCGTCACCGTGGTGACCGAGGGCATCTTCAGCTATTGCGGCGTCAAGGTGAAGATCGATACGGACCGCCATATCGGCCCCGAGACCGCCACAGTACGTGCCGAGGGGGAAGCCGTCGGCCATGTGACGACGGGCGAATACGGCTCGCAGATGCTGTCGCTGGGCGGCGTCACCCATCTGACCGGCGGTTCGAAATCCGAGGGGCGCGTCACCTGTGACACGCTGCTCAACCTCTGCAACCGCAAGCCCGTCGAGCTTGCGATCGACGGCGGTGCGACCGTGATCGTCGAGGCGGGCAAGGCACCCGTCATCGACGGCAAGGCCGAGCACCGGATGCGGGTCGGCTGCGGCTCCGCCACCATCGGCATGTTCGCAACGCAATGGCGCGGGCTGGTGGACGAGGTGGTGGTCGTCGACGACCACATCACCGGCGTCGTCTCCGAGCACCAGGCCGGCAAGGTGCTGGGCTGGGAGGACACCGGCATCAGGATCATCGGCCGGCGGTCGACGCCCGGCCGCTATTTCAAGGTGTCCGAACCCGGCCTCGGCTGGGGCGGCACGACGATCTCCGACCCGCTTGCGATACTGGGCGAGTGGAACCCGAAGAAGGGCGCGCGACCAGGCCTATCCCTGCTGATGGTTTCGACGACAGGCGAGCAGTTCGCCTATTACGAGCTCGACGAGCAGCTGAAGCCTGTCGAGAAAGCGTTTCCCGAACGGCTGCGCAAGTCTGTCGGCCTGATCGAGGACAATTGCGAGCCGGCCCTTTGCACGGTTCTCTTCATCGGCGGCGCGGGCGGGTCGCTGCGCGCGGGCGTTACCGAAAATCCCGTCAATCTCACCCGCTCCGTGCAGCGGCTGCAGACCTATGTCACCGTCGGGGGAGCGCCGGTCTATGTCTGGCCGGGCGGCGGCATCACGCTGATGGTCGACGTCACCCGCGTCCCGGAAAACGCTTTCGGCTACGTGCCGACCCCCGCGCTCGTCGCGCCGATCGAATTCACCATGCGCCGTGACGACTATGTCAGGCTCGGCGGCTACGCGGCGGAGATCCGAAGCGTCGACGATATCGTTTCGCATGGCGGGGAATACGCCAATCCCAGGCATGGCGCTGTTGCTTCCGGGCGGAATCCCTGGCCGCCGCTGGCGCAGCTCCAGCGTTTCGCGGTGGATGGGCGGAAGCCATGAGCGGCAGATTTCATTCCGCGTCCGGAATAGATGCAAAGGTTACCCCTCATCCGACCGCGCTTCGCGCGGCCACCTTCGTCCACAAGGGGAGAAGGCTGGCGCCCGGCAGAAACGTTTTCGCCAATCTTCGGCGTCGGCGACTGGCAATGGCGTCGATGCAAGGCTCCAGCCTTCTCCCCCTGTGGGAGAAGGTGGCCGACTCGGAGCTTGCGGAGGGGCGGACGGATGAGGGGTGCTCGCAGAAGAGCCGAGTTCCCCGCATGGACAGACGGCCATGACCGGCCCCCAGGCGAGCCTGCTGCCGGACGGCCGCCGGCTGCACCTCAATCATGGGCCGATCGACCTCATTATCGAGGCATTCGGGGCAGTGGAGGAGCGCAAGGCGGCCTATCTGCAGGCTACGGCGCGATTCCGAACCATTCTCGGCGAATTGGTCGAGGAACTGGAGGAGCTACGTCGGCCGGCCGGGCCGATGCTCCGCCCCTTCCTGGGCCCGACCGCCCGGCGCATGGAGGCGGCCGTGTCGCCTCATTCATGCTCGTTCATAACGCCGATGGCGGCGGTTGCCGGCTCGGTGGCCGACGAGATGATGGCCGCGATGCTCGCCGGACGAAGGCTCGAGAAGGCCTATATCAACAATGGCGGCGACATCGCCCTCCACCTTTCCCCGGAATCGGAAGTTCGCGCAGCAATCGCCGGTACCGGTCATGGCTTCGCCGACCGCTTGTTGATCCGCCACGCCGATCCGGTGCGCGGCATAGCCACCAGCGGCTGGCGCGGCCGCAGTTTCTCGCTGGGCATCGCCGATGCAGTGACGGTATTGGCCGGGAATGCGGCAGAAGCTGATGCGGCGGCGACGGTGATCGCCAATGCGGTCGATCTGCCCGGCCATCCGGCGATTGCCCGCCTGCCTGCGCACAGCCTTTCCCCGGACAACGATCTCGGCGACCGGCTGGTCACCCGAGGCGTCGGCAAGCTTCAGCCGGAAGATATCGCCAAGGCCCTCGACAGGGGTTGGACCGTCGCCGAAGAAATGCGCGACAAGGATCTTGTTGTCGCTACCGCCTTGTTCCTGTGCGGCCACAACCGTATCAGCGGCCCGATGATGCTGGATGCGTCGGACCGCGGCAACGCGAGGATCCGGCAGGAGGAGCTTTCCCATGGTTGAGTTTCCGATCCGCAAGATCGCGATGCTCGTGGAAGCGATATTCCACGAGGGTGGGCCGGCAGCAGATCAACCGCGCCGGCGCGGGGCGGCCATGGCGCTCGTCGGCAACCCGTTCGCAGGCCGCTATGTCGCGGAAGTGCAAGGCGCCATGGAAGACCTCAAGCCGCTCGGCCTCATGTTGTCGGACAGGCTGATCGACGCGCTCGGCGGCGATCCCTCTATCATCGACGGCTACGGCAAGGGCGCCATAGTGGGAACGGCGGGCGAACTCGAGCATGGTGCGCTCTGGCACGTGCCGGGCGGCTATGCGATGCGCGAAAGGCTGGGCGAGGCCAAGGCCATCGTTCCGTCGGCCAAGAAGGTCGGCGCCTTCGGTGCGCGGCTCGACGTGCCGCTCGGTCACATCAACGCGGCCTATGTGCGCAGCCACTTCGACGCCATGGAGGTCGGCATCAGCGACGGCCCCCGCCCCGACGAGATCCTGTTCGTACTGGCCATGAGCTGCGGCCCGCGCATCCACAATCGCATGGGCGGCCTGGAAGCCAAGGACATAAAGGCATGGGACGGCCTGCGGTGACGAGCGGCGAGAACATGCTGCGCCGGATCGAAAGCGACAGGGCCGACGACGGCTATCATCTTCAGGATCAGGTGGGCTTCATCCTGCGCAAGGCGCATCAGCGCCATGTGGCGATCTTCGCCTCACATATCGGCGACCTCACACCGCCGCAATTCGCCGCACTCGCCAAGCTTCAGGACATCGGCGAGACCTCGCAGAACCAGCTCGGCGCGCTGATCGCCATGGACGCCGCGACGGTCAAGGGCGTCATCGACCGGCTCAAGGCGCGCGGTTTCGTAGAGATCGCCAAGCATGACGGCGACAAGCGCCGGCTCCTGGTGAGCCTAACCGACGAAGGGCGGCAGGCGGTCGAGCGGCTGATCCCGCTTGCTCAGAAGATAACCGCGGAAACGATGGCGCCGCTGTCGCCGAAGGAGGCAGGAACGTTGTTGAGGCTGTTGGGGAAAATAGCGAGTAGCGAGTAGCGAGGTGGGTTGGCGTAACTGGTTTCCCCCCGCAACCCTTTTCTCCCCTATTCGCTACTGGCTACTCGCTATTCGCTAATTCCTGTATTGCGGCTCCTGCTCATCCAGGATCGCTTTCAGTTCCGCCAGATGCCGTATTGCCTGGCCGAGATAATCGTCCAGTTCGCTCGCGGTCTTTTCCGCTATCTCGTCGGAAAGCATGCGCAGCGGACGTCCCGTCCACAGCGCCTTGATGTAGGTCTCGGCCGCACGCTCGAAATAATACATGCGGTTGAAGGTGTCGGCGACCGGATCCCCGATCACGAGCACGCCGTGATTGCCCATCACCATGACCTTGACCTTCGGATCGGCAAGCAGTTTCGAGCAACGCTCGCCCTCTTCCTCGAAGGCCAGTCCGCCATAGAGCCCGTCGACGACATGGCGGTTGAAGAACATCGCCGAATTCTGGTCGATCGGCGGCAGCCTCGAATCCGCGAGCGAGGCAAGCACGGTCGCATGGATCGAGTGGACATGCATGACGCAGCGCGCATGGGCGCAGTTGCGGTGAATGGCGCCGTGCAGCCCCCATGCGGTTGGGTCGGGCGCGTCGGGCCGGTTCATCGTCTCCGGATCGTCGGCGTCGATCAGCAGCAGGTCGCTCGCCTTGACGCGCGAGAAGTGGACCTGGTTCGGGTTCATCAGGAACCGCCTGCCCTCGTCGTCCACGGCAAGCGAAAAATGATTGGCCACAGCCTCATGCATGTTGAGCCGTGCCGTCCAGCGGAAGGCGCAGGCGAGATCGACCCTTTCCTCGTAATAAGGAAGGTTCGAATGGACGGGCAGACGGGCGATGCTCACGGGACCTCCCTGGCAGCGGCTTCGGATTTTCCCTCGACACTGCAGTGCGCTCGGCCGTCTCGCAATCCCAAATCCGACAGCGTCGGGGCCTGGACCAAGCGATCGTCCGGCTGCACCGCGCCGCTTGTCCAGCCTCAGGCCGCCATCCTCGACGATGAAGGCGACGACCTCAGCCAGACCCTTGCCGCGCCACATGCGGGTGAAGCCGAAGTGCCTGATTGCTCTTCTCGATGACGAGGGAGGTCCGACAGGTGATGCTCCCGAGAACACGTTGAGCGCGAGATCGGCGATGTCGGGCAAAGCGGGGGGTTCCGATCACGATGTTGCGAGTCCCTCGAAGGCCAGAACCGCAAGGGCCGCCCCGACCACGAGGCAGAGCGGCGAATAGTAGCGCGCGTCGAGCCGGGCGAACGGCATTTCCGGCGTGAGCCGCCGCCAGTAGGAGGTAAAGCCGAGGAGGCCGCGGAAGAGGAAGACGAGCGCCACGAAAAAGGCCGCACCGGCAAGGGATTGCCGTGCGAACGGAGAGGCGAAGAGGTCGCCCAACGCCAGCACGACCAGTGTCACGGCGACGACCAGGCCCGCAACCGCGAAGCAGGCGGCCGGGGACGGCATGGTGTCGATGCCCTTGAAACCGGCCACGGCGCGGGCGCAGGACCTTTGGTCGGCGCCCGGCCAGACGCCGCCAATACCCCAATAGGCGTGCAGCGCGGCGATTGCCGTGAGCGGGACCGCGATGATGACGGCCAGCAGGCTCATATGCGAAACAGCTCCGATCCGCTCCGGGGAAACGGCGAACACTTTCCGCCACTCCCAAACATGCTCGCGCGTCGCCGCCTTTCGCCGCGAGCGGGCACGGCGACGTCGAAGGGTTCGGCCAGAGGGGTTCCGCTCCCGCGCCTGACAGCTACCGCATGCACCATCACTTTGCCCCAACGGTCTGGGCCCGCGCCCGCGCCGGGCGCGACAGGACGCGATCGAAATAGGCGTTGACGTTGTCGGACTCGATCGCGAACTTGCCGCCCCGCGCCCAGGCGCCCATATCGCCCAACAGCACGTCGACAGCGCTGAAACGATCCCCCAGCGCATATTGCCTGTCGCCGAGGCGCCGTTCCAGGGTCTGGACCTCTTCACGGAAATCGTGGGCCGTCGCCGGCCCGACGTCGACCCGCAGTTCGGCCGGCAGGATGAAGCGATGGCGCAGCTTGTTCCAGAGCGGCGCTTCGAACTCCGACTGCGCATAATGCATCCAGGAATCCATGGCGGCGCGGCCGGCGCGGCCGGGCTCCGCCCCCATTCCCTTGTCGGGATGCCGGTCCGCCAGATAGACGCAGATCGCCGCGGAATCGGTCACGACGACATCGCCGTCGACCAGGGCCGGCGACTTGCCAGACGGGTTCAGCGCATACATCTGCGGCGACCGGATGTCGGCCTTCACGAACTCGTAAGGCACCCCGAGTTCCTCCAGCATCCACAGGACGCGTCCGACACGGGAACCGGGCGAACCAACGGCTTTGTACATTCGGAATCTGCCTTTCCTGACCACAGAGGGGAAGACTATTTCACAATGATACGTGTAGGCAAAGCGAGGCCGCTCAGACGATCGTGTCGAAGAGCCGCAGGATCCAGGAGACCTGGTAGAGCAACGTTCCGGCGACGAAAACGGCCTGAAATGCGCGGTTCTTCGTCCATGCGGCAGCGATGCAGAGGGCGACGAGGATCGGCGTGCGGACAAGATATTCCGTACCGAAACGCGCGAAATGCGCCTGGCCCTTGATCAGCGTGTCGACGATGTCGAACACGTAGGTTGCGGCCAGCACGCCGAAGAACCAGGTCCGCCGCGAGATGAAGAAGTCCTCGTAGCCGGCATAGTCGTACATGCTGTCGGGGAAAAGCAGAGCCGCCAGCAGGAACAGCAGCACCGCATAGGCGATGATGAAGAGATAGGCGCCGAAGGTCCATTGCGTGATGCCGAACAGGCCGAACTCCCACCACCAGAAGTGGACAAGCATCAAAAGCACCGAAGCCACCCACGCCAGATGCACGGGATAGAGCCGGTACTGGGCCGGGTGCTGGATGATGCGGGCGACACCGGAGAGCAGCCGCGTAACGCCGAGGCCGATCACCATGCCCATGACGATGCGGATATGCGGAAAGGCTTCCGCCCCGGCCGCCAGATGCTCTCCCGCCGCCATCAGAGCCGGACCGTCAAGAGGATGACGCCGCCAGCGATCATGACGACGCCAAGCCAGTTGGCTGCCGACAGCTTCTCCCCGAGAACAAGAACGCCGAACGCGGCGACAAGTACGACGCTCAGCTTGTCGAGCGGCGCGACGCGGGCGGCATCGCCAAGTTTCAGCGCTCGGAAGTAGCACAGCCACGAGGCGCCGGTGGCAAGGCCGGACAACAGCAGGAAAAGATAGGTGCGGCCGGAAACGGAGCCGGAAGCCTGCCATTGCCCGGACGCGAGCAGGATGCCGCCCAGCGCACCCAGGATGACGATGGTGCGCACGAAGGTGGCGAAGTCGGAATTGACGTTCTCCACGCCGACCTTGGCGAAGATGGCCGTCAGCGCGGCGAAACAGGCCGACAGCAATGCCCAGAACTGCCAGGATGCAAGCAAGGATTTCATGCTGTCTGTCTAGACCAATCGTTGGTCGGGTTGAACCACCCCCTAGCCCGTCAGGCAAGGAATAAGCGCTGCGCCAGAGACATGCCGGGATTTTGCCCTCGCCGGCGATACCCTCGGTGCCCGACCGGCTGCCCACGTTGGCATGCGGTGCACCGCAAAGAACTGCCGCACCTCATTGCCGCCAAGGAATGGTCACGCAATGACCCGCTCGTGACCAGCTTCTGTCCCCATTTCGCGTATGAGGTGCTCCCGCCACCCGAACTGTTCGTCTGCCAACCGATGGAAAGGAAGATCCATGCGCACAATGACGATCCTTGCGGCCGGTGCTGCCCTCATTTTCGTTTCGGCCGCGAGCGCCCAGGAACAGCCGGCCGCGCCGCCGGCGGGTTCCGCTCCGACGGCGCCGAGCGCACAACCGGCCCGGCCGAGCATTCAGAGTGTGAACATCGTCGACATCAAGGAACTGCCCGAGGCCACCCAGACGCAGGTCAATGAGGTTGTCGACAAGACCAGCGATGCCGATCTTCAGAAGCTGCGCAGCACCGTCGACGCGACACCCCAAGTCAAGTCCGCACTCGAAGCCAAGGGGCTTTCGTCCGCGCAGGTCGTCGCTTTCAGCATGGGCAACGACGGCGTACTGACGCTGATAACCAAGAAGCCGGGTTGAGTATCCGGACGGACGGGCCGATCTGCGGCCCGTCCGTCGCATCACAACTGGAACCACAGGCGGCCGGGATTCGTTTCGGTTCTTTCGAAGCGTCGAATAGCAGGCCACAGGGAGCGCGTGATGCCGTTTCTCGACCTCAGAAGCACAACCGCCGTCGCAATCGCCGCCCTGCTGGTCGGCGTTGCACCCGAGGGCTGGGCGCAAGGGCTCGAAAGCAAGGAAACGGTTGAGAAGATCGTCGGCTCGGAGGTCAAGGAAGAAGAAGCACGCGCCGCCGCCGACGCCGAAAAAGTCATCGCCGCGATCGACAGGACCAGCGAAAATATCGGGACGGTCCGCAAGATCTCCAGGCTCGACAAGATCGACATCGTCTTCCTGGCCGATGCGGCCGTCACTGAAGGCGGCCCGCCGCCGCAGATCGAGGCGAAGGTGAAAGAGCACGAAAAAGAGATCGCCGACCTGCGGAAGGAGATCGAGGGCAACGCCATGCTGTTCCATGCGATCGACTCCAGGCAGATCCTGACCCGGGATGTGCTGGCAATAGACTTCGACAGCCCCAACACCGCAGTCATCTACGCGGCTGCGAAACCTGCGCAATAGTCGGTTCGGATCCCCGACCGCAGACCCGACCGCGCGGCAGCATCGTCGAACCTGCAGGCATTGATCGGCGGCCAGCAAGCGACTATCTGGGTTCTGCACTTTCCAGCCTCACCCTCCCCGCCATCCGAGGAATCCCCATGGCCGATCTCTCCGCCTTCCCGATCAACACGCGCTGGCCGGCCAAAAATCCGGACGTGCTGCAGCTCTATTCGCTGCCGACCCCGAACGGCGTCAAGGTATCGACCATGCTGGAGGAGATCGGCCTCCCCTACGAGCCGCATCTCATCGACATCGGCAAGAACGAGAGCTGGACGCCGGAGTTCCTGTCGCTCAATCCGAACGGCAAGATTCCGGCGATCGTCGACCCCAACGGGCCCGGCGGCGAACCGATCGGCTTGTTCGAGTCAGGCGCGATCCTCGTCTATCTCGCCGAGAAGACCGGGCTCTTGATGCCGAAGGATCCGGCGCGCCGTTACGAGACCCTGCAATGGGTGTTCTTCCAGATGGCGTCGGTCGGTCCGATCTTCGGACAGGTCGGCTTCTTCTACAGGTTCGCCGGCCGCGAGATCGAGGACAAACGCCCGCTGCAGCGCTACGCCGACGAATCCAGGCGCCTTGTCGGCGTGCTCGAGACACGGCTCGCCGATCGCAAATGGATCATGGGCAACGACTATTCGATCGCCGATATCGCAACCTTCCCCTGGGTGCGCACGCTGAAGGTCTATTACGAGGCGGACGCGCTTATCGGGTTCAAGGATTTCCCCAGGACCATGGCATGGCTCGACCGAGCCCTGGAGCGGCCAGCCTCGCAGCGCGGCCTCAACATCCCGGCGCGAGGCTGAAGGACAAGTGAAGATAGCCGGCAGCGGGCGGGCTCCTCCGACGGAGCCTCCCGCTCTCGGCCCTACTCCTCGCGGAAAGCCCGCTCGATCTGGTCGCTCAAAGGCTTGACCAGATAGGACAGGATGGTGCGGTCGGTCGTGCGGAAGAAGACCTCGGCCGGCATGCCCGGCGTCAGCGTGAGCCCCTTCAGACGCGCGACCTGTTCCTTCGGCAAGATCACGAAAGCGGTGTAGTAGGCCGCCCCGGTGCGCTGCTCGATGGTGAGATCGGCCGAGACGTTGCGCAGCACACCGTCGAGCTCGGGCGTGGTGGTCATGTTGAAGGCCGACAGCCTGACGGCCGCCTCCTGCCCGGGCCGCAGCTGGTCGATGTCCTGAGGCGCGACCTGCACCTCGATGGTGAGATCGTCCGAGACCGGCACGATCTGCATCAGCACTTCGCCTGGTGAGATCACCCCGCCGACCGTATGGACGGCAAGCTGATGCACCACGCCGTCCTGCGGGCTGCGGATCTCGATGCGCTTGAGCTGGTCCTCGGCGGCGACGCGGCGCTCCGCGAGCTCGGAGAGCTTGCCCTGGGCTTCGCGCAGCTGGCCGGCGACCTCGCTTCGCATCTCCTGGCCGATGTAGATGATCTGAAGCTCGATCTCGCTGGCGCGTCCCTTGGACTGGGCGATCGCGGCGGTGAGCTGCCCGAGCTCCCCGTCGAGCCGCACGGCGTCGCGCTCCAGCGCCGTCATGCGCTCGAGCGACACCAGCTTCTTCTGCCAGAGCTGACGGACGCTCGCCAGCTCTTCCTTCATGATCTCGATTTCCTTGCTCTTGGCCGATTTCTGCAGCTCGAGACCGGAGACCTCCTCGCCGAGCTGCGCGATGCGCTCGCGCAGCTGCGATTTCTGTCCTTCCCGCGCCGACCGGCGGAACTCGAACAGGGACCGCTCGCCGGCGATCATGCGCTTGACGACCGGATCGTCCTCGCGCTCCAGCAGCGCGGCCGGGAATTCGACGGTCTCGGCGCCGTCACGCTCCGCCTCGAGGCGGGCGACACGCGCCTGGAGCTCGTCGATGCTCTTGGAGACGACGCCCAGATTGGCGCGGGTCAGTGTCTCGTCGAGCTTGACGAGAACGTCGCCCTCCTTGACGGAGGTGCCTTCGCGCACATTGATCTGGCCGACGACGCCGCCGGACGGATGCTGGATCTTCTTGACGCTGGAATCGACCACCATGCGGCCGCCCGTGATGACCGCCCCGGACAGCTTGGTGGTCGCGGCCAGACCGCCGATCCCGCCGATGAAGAATACCGCCGTCGCGACACCGGCAATGAGATAGCGCCGGATCGACTGCTCGATCGATTTGTCGTTCGCGGACATCAGCCGTTACCTTCCTCTGCGGTCGCCACCACCTTGAGTGGCACCTGCACCGGTCCCGGCCGCATCACCTTGCCGAGGACCTCGTTCTTGGGACCGAAGGCCTGGGCGCGGCCGCCGGCCATGACCAGCACCAGGTCGAGACTGGCCAAGGCGCTCGGCCGATGCGCCACCACCACGGCGATGCCGCCACGGCTGCGCACGCTCTGGATGGCCCCCATCAGAGCCTCCTCGCCTTCGGCGTCGAGATTGGAGTTGGGCTCGTCAAGGATGACCACGAACGGATCGCCGTAGAGGGCGCGGGCCAGTGCGACGCGCTGCCGCTGCCCCGCCGACAGGCCGGCCCCACCCTCGCCGATCCTGGTGTCGTAGCCTTCCGGCAACCTGACAATGAGATCGTGCACGCCCGCCGCGGCCGCCGCCTTCAGGATCTTGTCCGACGGCGCGTCGGGCTCGAAGCGGGAGATGTTCTCGGCGATGGTGCCATCGAAGAGCTGCACGTCCTGCGGCAGATAGCCGATATGAGGACCGAGCTCCTCCGGCGTCCACTGCTCCAGCGTCGCACCGTCGAGGCGCACGGTGCCGCGCGCCGGCACCCAGACGCCGGCAATGGCGCGGGCGAGCGAAGACTTGCCCGAGGCGCTGGGGCCGATGACGCCGAGCCCGGCGCCCTTTTCGAGGCTGAAGTTGACGTCCTGGACCACCAGCTTCCTGTCGCCGGGCGGCACGATGGTGACGTTCTCCACGGAGAGCAGACGCTGCGGCGCCTTGAGTTCGACGCTGACCGGGGTCTCCGGCAGCAAGGCGAGAAGCTGCTTCAGCCGGCTCCAGCTCTGTCGTGCGGATACGAAACCCTTCCAGTGGGCGATCGCCAGCTCGATCGGCGCCAGGGCGCGGCTCATCATGATCGAGGCGGCGATCATGATGCCTCCGGTGGCCTGACCGAGCACCACCAGATAGGCGCCGATGGCGAGGATGCCCGACTGCAGCACGAGCCGCAGGATGCGGGAGACGGTGCCGAGCGTGCCGGCAACGTCGCTGGCCTTGGCGTGCGAGGCGAGATAGTCCGAGTTGATGGTTGCCCAGCGTTCTCCCATGCGAGCGCCGAAGCCCATGGCCTGCAGCGCCTCGTTGTTGCGGCGCGTCGCCTCGGCCAGCGACTGGCGTCCCTGCGCGAGCTGCCCGGCTGCCTTGGTGGGTTCCCTGGTCAGCATTTCGGCGAGCAGGGTGAGGGCAAAGAGGATGATGGCGCCGGCGAGCGCGGTAACGCCGATCCAGAAATGGAAAAGGAAGCAGATGCCGATATAGAGCGGCATCCAGGGCAGGTCGAACAGCGCGGTCGGCCCGGCGCTCGACAGGAAGGAACGGATCTGGTCCAGGTCGCGCAGCGGCTGCAGGCCGTCGCCGTTCATCTTGGTGCGCAGCGGCAGGCGCATCAGGGCCGAATAGACCTGACCGCTCATCTGGCCGTCGAGCGCGGCGCCGAGGCGTACCATCAGACGGGACCGGATCAGCTCGAGCACGCCCTGGAAAGCGAACATGGTGCCGGCGACGAGCATCAGGCCGACCAGGGTCGGCAGGCTCTTGGAGGGAATGACGCGGTCATAGACCTGGAGCATGAAAAACGAGCCCGTGAGCGCCAATATGTTGATGACGCCCGTCATCAAGCCAACGCCGCCAAAGGCTTTGCGGAAAGACATCAACGCCTTTGCCAGCGTCATGCGCGTGGTATCGTTCGAGCTCTGTTGCATCTTCTTCACCGGTTGTCCGACCACGACGCCAGCACGTCGCGGGCGATACGGTTGAAAGCTTGTTCTGGGCTTCTTTATGACTTCGACGAGTATGCCGGAAGGCCGGGCCAATAGCGCAATGACAACCGCCCGACAATCATCTTACCCCGGTAACGTTTTATCGCAGATTAATACAAGGGTACAGACGGTTGTGTGATTGCAGCTTGAATATGGCCGAGGGTCCGGCAAGCATTGCGTGCAAAGGATTCCAGCCCTCCGATCGCCCGCCACCCCGCTGATCGGCCGCGCGAAGGGGGCCGCCCGCCGCAGATGCCGCGACGGTGTCGCCACGGCCCTGGCCGGCGGGCCGGACCTCGGCCGTCCTGCTCAGCCCTCGCTTCGGCAAAGGCTTGAATCACGGGTGGTTTTGCATTCCACTGCGGTGTATGCGGATGCAGCCGAGGAGCCACCGGGAAGCGCATTCCCGTCACAGCAGGATCGTTCAGAGAGCCAAGCAAATGTTCCAGCATGTCGAAGCCTATCCAGGCGACCCGATCTTCGCGATCGTCGACGCGTATCAGAAGGACCCTCGCCCGCATAAGGTGAATGTCAGCATCGGGCTCTACTACGATGGCGACGGTAACATCCCGGTGCTGTCTTCGGTGAAAAAAGCCGAGGCAATGCGGGCACTCGACACCAGCCCCCGCGCCTATCAGCCTATCGAAGGGGCGACGAACTACCGCAGGGCCGTGCAGCAACTGGTGTTCGGCGCCAGCCACGAGGCGGTCGTCTCCAACCGTATCGCCACCATCCAGACCATCGGCGGCTCCGGCGCGCTCAAGGTCGGTTCCGACTTCCTGAAGCGCTATTTCCCGGACAGCCAGGTCTGGGTCAGCGATCCGACCTGGGACAACCATCGCGTCGTCTTCCAGGGCTCGGGCTTCACCGTGAACACCTATCCCTACTACGACCCCGCCACCGGCGGCGTGCGCTTCGAGGCGATGCTGGACGCCCTGAGGAAATTGCCTGCCAAGAGCATCGTGCTGCTCCATCCCTGCTGCCACAATCCGACCGGCGTGGACCTGACCCGCGCGCAGTGGGAGGAACTGATCCCCCTCATCGCCGAGAAGCAGCTCATTCCCTACATGGACATAGCCTATCAGGGTTTCGGCGATGGGATCGAGGAAGACGCCTTCGCGGTGCGCGCCATGGCCGATGCCGGCGTCAGCTTCCTCGTCAGCAATTCCTTCTCGAAGAACCTCTCCTATTACGGCGAGCGTTGCGGCGGGCTCTCTGTGGTCTGCGCCGACGCCGACGAGGCGGGGCGGGTGCTCGGCCAACTCAAGCTCACCGTGCGCGCCAACTATTCCAGCCCGCCGACCTTCGGCGGCCAGGTCGCGGCAACGGTCATGCTCGACCCTGATCTGCGCGCCGAATGGGAAGGCGAGGTGACGGCGATGCGCGAACGCATCAAGGCGATGCGCAAGACGCTTCACGACGTGCTGACCGCGCGCATCCAGGACCGGGATTTCGGCTATCTGCTCAGCCAGCGCGGCATGTTCAGCTATACCGGACTGACGCCCGAACAGGTGGATCGTCTGCGCGACGAGTTCGCGGTCTATCTGGTTCGCTCCGGCCGCATGTGCGTGGCCGGCATCAACGAGAAGAACGCCGCCACCCTCGCCGAGGCCATGGCCGCGGTGATGGCGAAGTAACGGCCGCATTCTCCCGGCGGCTCGCATTGACCGCAGCCGCCGGGCCCCGTGCTTTTCCCGTATTCCACACCGTGGCGTTCCGGCTCGCTGCGCTCGCCCGCGGGCCCGAGGATGAACGAAGGGAGGGCCGAACAGGTTTGGCCCCGCTTGCAGATTCTCATAGAGCCATGAATTCCCTCCCGGCGTCATCACACACCAGGCAGGGAGGACGTCCTCTTCCTGGCCTCGCCGGACTCGCCCTTCATGGTCGGCTGCGCTGTGCCGGTCGACGGCGGCGTGACGGCGCAATGATCGGGTCCGCAGTCGCGCGTCCGTTGCGCCGGCAGCGCATGCAACCCTGCGTCCATCATCCTTAGGCGTTAGGCCGGGAAAGGGAACCCCGGCGCGGCTCAAACGTTCCTTCTCCTCGAAGATACGCCGCGCGCCCGCAGGCGCACGGGGGATATGTTGGATGCGCACATCGTGCTTCCGAAGATCGCTTGCGACCTTGGGGGCCGGCCGATGCGCCGGACACGCCAGATGGGGAGTCTGGACCATGAAGCAGTATTTCAGCCCGGGAGACATATTGCTCGAGGCCGCTTGTGTAGTCGCCGTTCCGGCGACGCTTCTGTTGACGGTCGTTCTCGCCGGCTTTCTCATTCTCTGAGGCAGCGGCTCGTCTGTGAAGCCAAGGCTTCTTGATCCATTTTCGAGCCACCGATCGCGCTGCGGCTGGTGGGGCAAACGCGCGCATGCGAACCGGTTAACTCGCTTTCGGTTGACGAGCGTCGCCCACCAAGCTTTGATGCCGATGTGATGGGCGCGACTCGAATGCCGCGCTGACATCGGCGTCAATTGCCATTATTGGTCAATGGCTTGCGCGGGGGCAACCACGGCAGCACATGACGCACGTTGCGCCGAGGATATTCTTCCCGCTGCCGCATCACACCCATACATAGAACGGATCGCCCAAGCGAAGCATGACCGATGCGAACCTCCTCCTGCTGCTGATCTTCCTGCCTTTCCTGGGAAGCGCCTTCGCCGCGATGCTGCCGGCCAATGCGCGCAACGCCGAGGCCTGGCTTTCGGCAGCGGTCTCGGCGCTCGCTTTCGCATCGGCGATTCTGCTTTATCCGACCATCGCGACCGGAACCGTGGTGCGCAGGGAGATCGCCTGGCTGCCCGAGCTCGGGCTGAGCGCCACGCTGCGGATGGACGGCTTCGCCTGGCTGTTCTCGCTGCTCGTCACCGGCATCGGCTTCCTGGTCATGGTCTATGCGCGCTATTACATGTCGCCGAAGGACCCGGTGCCGCGCTTCTTCTCGTTCCTGCTCGCCTTCATGGGCTCGATGCTGGGCGTGGTGATCTCGGGCAATCTGATCCTGCTCTCCATCTTCTGGGAACTGACCAGCATCTTTTCCTTCCTGCTGGTCGGTTATTGGTACCACAACGCGTCGGCCCGCGACGGCGCGCGCATGGCGCTGACGATCACCGGCGTCGGCGGCTTCTGCCTGCTGATCGGCCTCATTCTCGTCGGCCATATCGTGGGGA
Source organism: Mesorhizobium sp. L-8-3 (assembly GCF_016756615.1). GTDB lineage: Bacteria > Pseudomonadota > Alphaproteobacteria > Rhizobiales > Rhizobiaceae. Next base: position 576,728 of record NZ_AP023262.1, read on the forward strand.
GCTACGATCTCGATGCGGTGCTGGCTGCCGGAGAGCGCATCCGCGAGCATGCGCTCTACACGCCGGCGCTGTTGCTGATCTTCCTCGGCGCGTTGACCAAGAGCGCGCAGTTCCCGTTCCACTTCTGGCTGCCCAATGCCATGACCGCGCCGACGCCCGCCTCGGCCTATCTGCATTCGGCGACCATGGTGAAGGCCGGCGTCTTCCTGCTCGCCAGGTTCTGGCCGGTGATGTCGGGAACCGACGAATGGTTCTTCGTTCTCGGCTTCGCCGGCATGAGCACGCTGCTGGTCGGCGCCTATTTCGCGATCTTCCAGCAGGACCTCAAGGGATTGCTGGCCTATTCCACGATCAGCCATCTCGGCCTGATCACCATGCTGCTCAGTCTCGGCAGCCCGCTCGGCGCCGTGGCCGCCATCTTCCACATGATGAACCACGCGACCTTCAAGGCCTCTCTGTTCATGGCTGCCGGCATCATCGACCACGAGGCGGGAACGCGCGACATGCGCAAGCTGAACGGCCTGTTCAGCTCCATGCCGATCACCGCCACGCTTGCCATGGTGGCCGCCGCGGCCATGGCCGGCGTGCCCCTCCTGAACGGGTTCCTGTCCAAGGAGATGTTCTTCGCCGAGACGATCGAGACGCACCGCGCCTCCCTGCTCGACACCTTGCAGCCTTATGTGGCGACCCTCGCCGGCGCCTTCGCCGTGACCTATTCCATACGTTTCATCCATGCCGTCTTCTTCGGGCCCAAGTCCGTCGACCTGCCGCGCGAGCCGCACGAGCCGCCGCGCTGGATGCGTTTGCCGATCGAGCTCCTGGTGCTCGCCTGCCTGGTCGTCGGTATGATTCCGGGTCTGGCGATCGGCCCCTATCTGCACATCGCCGTCGTTTCGGTGCTGGGCGACCGCACGCCGTACTACAGCCTGGCAGTATGGCACGGCTTCAATACGCCCCTGATCATGAGCCTGATCGCCACGGTGGGCGGGCTGGCGCTTTACATCGTGCTCAGGCGCTATCTCGCGCAATGCGAGCCGGATCCGCCCGGACTGCGCGGCCTCAAGGGTCAGCGAATCTTCGACCGCATCCTGGTGACTGTGTCCTGGCGCTGGGCGCGCTGGGTGGAGACGCATCTCGGCACCCGCCGGCTGCAACCGCAGCTGCGCGTGCTGGTGGCGATTGCCTTCGTGGCCGCGCTGCTGCCGATCCTTCGCGGCGGCCTGACGATCAGGATGCCTGATCTCGACGGCTTCGATCCCGTCTTCGCCCTGGTTTGGGCCGTGGGCATCGTCTGCGCCGTCGGCGCGGCGGTGCTGGCCAAATACCACAGGCTGGCGGCGCTGATCCTGATCGGCGGCGCCGGGCTCGTCACCTGCATCACCTTCGTCTGGCTGTCGGCGCCCGACCTCGCCGTCACCCAGCTGGTCGTCGAGATCGTCACCACGATCCTCATCCTGCTCGGACTGCGCTGGCTGCCGAAGCGGCTGGAGGAAGTGGACACGGTGGTGAGCATATGGGGAAGGCTGCGCCGCTACCGCGACGCCATCCTCGCCATCGTCAGCGGCGCCGGCATGGCGCTGGTCTCCTACGTGATGATGACGACGCCCGTCGTCGAGACGATCGGCGACTACTTCCTCGAGCGGGCCTATCCCGAGGGCGGCGGCACCAATGTGGTCAACGTCATCCTCGTCGATTTCCGCGGCTTCGACACGATGGGCGAAATCACCGTGCTCGCCATCGTCGCGCTCACCGTCTTCGCGCTGCTGCGCCGCTTCCGCCCCGCCGCCGACAGCGTCGACATGCCCGAGCAGCAGCGCGTGCAGAACCAGTATGACGACGCCGAGCCGGATCGCGAGATGGGCGAAACGCTTCGCGAATATCTGATGGTGCCGTCGGTGATCATGCAGTGGATGTTCCCCGTCATCATCACGCTCGCCGCTTACGTCTTCCTGCGCGGGCACGATCTGCCGGGCGGCGGCTTCGCGGCCGGCGTCATCATGTCCATCGGCTTCCTGCTGCAATATCTGGCCGGCGGCACGCTCTGGGTCGAGGACCGGCTGCGCATCCTGCCCGTGCGCTGGATCGGCGTCGGCCTGATGCTGTCGGCCCTCACCGGACTCGGCGCGTGGCTGTTCGGCTATCCCTTCCTGACCTCCTATTTCCGCTACCTGGAACTGCCCGGCATCGGCAAGATGCCGATGGCGAGCGCCTTGCTCTTCGACCTCGGCGTCTTCTCGCTCGTGGTCGGCGCGGTCGTGCTGATGCTGATCGCGATCGCCCACCAGTCGCTGCGCAGCCACCGCGTGCGCGTCGAGGCGGCGAAGGAAGAGGAGCCCGTCTGATGGAGCTTGTTCTTTCGCTGGGCATCGGGGTTCTGGTCGGATCCGGCGTGTGGCTGCTTCTGCGCCCGCGCACCTATCAGGTGATCATCGGGCTCGCCTTGCTCTCCTATGCCGTCAACCTGTTCATCCTCGGCATGGGCAGGCTCTGGTCGAACGCGCCGCCACTGGTCGAGGGGGGCAAGCCGGTCGATCCGTCCGCATTTGCCGATCCCGTGCCGCAGGCCCTGGTGCTGACCGCGATCGTGATCTCCTTCGCGACGACGGCCCTGTTCCTGGTCGTGCTGCTGGCCTCGCGCGGCCTGACCGGGACCGACCATGTCGACGGCAAGGAGCCTGAAAGATGAGCTTGGCTCCCCAGCATCTCGTCATCGCGCCGATCCTCATCCCTCTGATCGCAGGCGCGCTGCTGCTGTTCTTCGACGACCGCGAACGGCGCCTGAAGGCGACGATTTCCGTGGCGGCGACGCTCGCTTTGCTCGCAGTCGCGATTGCCCTCCTGCGCATCGCCCATGCAGGCGACGGGCGCATCGCGGTCTATCTGCTCGGCAACTGGCCGCCGCCCTTCGCCATCGCCCTGGTGCTCGACCGTCTGTCGGCGATGATGCTGGCGCTGACGGCGGTGCTGGCCATTCCGGCGCTGATCTTCTCGCTTGCCCGCTGGCACAAGGCGGGCCCGCATTTCCACACGCTCTTCCTGTTCCTGCTGATGGGCTTGAACGGCGCCTTCCTGACAGGCGACCTCTTCAATCTCTTCGTCTTTTTCGAAGTGATGCTGGCCGCCTCCTACGGGCTGGTCCTGCACGGCTCGGGACCGTTCCGCGTGAGGGCGGGGCTGCACTATATCGCGATGAATCTCGCCGCCTCGCTGCTCTTCCTGATCGGCGTGGCGCTGATCTACGGCGTGACCGGAACGCTCAACATGGCGGACCTGGCGCTCAGGATCCCCGAAGTCGCGGCCGGGAACCGGATGATGCTGGAAGCGGGCGCGGCCGTGCTCGGCGTCGCCTTCCTGATGAAGGCCGGCATCTGGCCGCTGAGCTTCTGGCTGCCCACCGCCTATACGGCTGCGGCCGCGCCGGTGGCCGCCGTCTTCGCCATATTGAGCAAGGTCGGCATCTACACGCTGCTGCGCCTGTCACGGCTGTTCTTCGGCGAAGGGGCCGGGGCGTCGGCCGGTTTCGGCGCCGACGTGCTGCTCTTCGGCGGCATGGCCACGATCACCTTCGGCATGCTCGGGGTCCTGGCCTCGCAGGCGCTGGGCCGGCTCGCCGGCTTCTCGATCCTGGTCTCGTCGGGGACCCTGCTCGCCGCGATCGGCCTGTCGCAGGCCGGCGTGACGGCCGGCGCGCTGTTCTATCTGGTCAGCTCGACGCTGACGATCGGCGCCTTCTTCCTGCTGATCGAGCTCGTCGAGCGAGGCCAGGACGCCGCCGCCAACGTGCTGGCGGTGACGATGGAAGCCTATGGCGACGGCGACGAACCCGAAGAAGAGGATGAGGAGGTCGGCGTCGCCTTCCCCGGCACGATCGCCGCACTCGGCATCAGCTTCGCCGCCTGCGGCGTCCTGCTTGCCGGCCTGCCTCCGCTGTCGGGCTTCATCGCCAAGTTCGCGATGCTTTCGGCCATGCTCAACCCCGGCGGGCTCGGGCAGGATGCGGCCATCCCCGCGGCCTCGTGGTGGCTCGTGGCGCTGATCATCCTGTCGGGCCTGTCGGCGCTGATCGCCATGAGCCGCGCCGGCATCCGCGCCTTCTGGGCGCCGGTCGAAGCGCAGACGCCACGCGTGCAGGTGATCGAGCTGGCGCCGGTCGCGGCGCTGCTCGCCCTGACGCTGGCGCTGACCTTGCAGGCAGGGCCGACCATGCGCTTCATGGAGGCGACCGCCGCGGGCCTGCGCGCGCCCGCTTACGTGGAAGGCGTGATGGAAGCGCCGCGCGCGGCGCCGCGGGAAAGGACGCCATGACGAAGTTGTTCCCCTACCCGCTGCTGATCCTCTCCCTGATCGTGATGTGGCTGCTCTTGACGAGCTTCTCGCCCGGCCAGCTCATCGCCGGGACCGTGGTGGCGCTCCTGGCCGCGCAGGGCATGGCCGCGCTCCACCCCGCCAAGCCGCGCATCAGGCGCTGGAGCCTGCTGCCCGGGCTCGTCGCGATCGTGCTCTACGACATCATCCGCTCGAACATCGCCGTTGCCCGGCTGATCCTCCGCGAGGGCAACCAGCGCCGCGTGTCCGGCTTCCTGACCATTCCGCTGGAGCTGCGCAGCCCGATGGGGCTCGCGGTCCTCGGCATCATCGTCACGAGCACGCCCGGCACGGCCTGGCTGGACTACAACGTGGCCCGCGGCACGCTGCTGCTCCATGTCTTCGACCTGGTCGACGAAGACGCCTGGCGCACGCTGATCCGGGACCGCTACGAGCGCCTGCTGCTGGAGATCTTCGAATGAGCGCCACCATCCTCCTGTGGGCCGTCACCTTCGCGCAGGTCGCGCTGGCGCTCGCCATGGCGCTGGCCCTCCTGCGCATGCTGCGCGGGCCGAGGGCGCAGGACCGCGTCCTGGGCCTCGATGCCCTTTATCTCAACTCGATGCTGCTGCTGCTCGTCTTCGGCATCCGCACCGGCAACACGGCCTATTTCGAGGCGTCGCTCGTCATCGGCATCCTGGGCTTCGTCGCGACCGTGGCGCTCGCCAAGTTCCTGATGCGCGGCGAGGTGATCGAATGAGCCACGCCGCCCAGCTTCCCGCCTGGGCGGCGATCCTGGTCGCCGCCTTTCTCGCACTGGGCTCCGGCCTGACGCTGCTCGGCTGCATCGGTCTCCTGCGCCTGCGCTCGTTCTACGACCGCATCCATGCGCCGACGCTCGGCGCAAGCTGGGGCACGGCCGCGATCGTCATGGCCTCGATGATCTTCTTCACCGTGCTGGAGAGCCGCCCGGTCCTGCACGAGATCCTGATCGGCATCTTCGTCACCGTCACCACGCCGGTGACGCTGATGCTGCTCGGCCGCGCAGCGCTCTACAGGGACCGGGCCGAGAACAGCCCCGACGTGCCGCCGAGCAACGTGCTGCAGTCGGCTCCGACGGGGGGTGGAAGGACGGATCCGAGGGAGCGCGTCCTGTAAAATACTGGATTTTTACAGGATGGACGCGCGTGGCCGCTTGGGCAACGCTGCGCCCAAGTTACCCCTCATCCGACCGCGCTTCGCGCGGCCACCTTCTCCCACAAGGGGAGAAGGCCGGAGCTTTGCATTGCCGCCACTGCAGATCGCCAACGTCGGCGACTGGCGGAAGCATTGCCGCAGCGTTCCCTTCTCCCCTTGTGGGAGAAGGTGGCCGCGCGAAGCGCGGTCGGATGAGGGGTTCCCTTCACGAAGCTTGCAAGTTGCGTGCGAGGGCGGGTCGGCGGCCAACGGCTATCTCGAATGGTACGGTCGGCGCCCGCCGCAGCAAAGCAATGGTCCAAGCGCAATACTTCCGAAAGTGAAGCTCTGCGTCGGAAATTCGGCGAGCGGGCGGAGAAAGTCAATCGAAACAGCGGTGGGTCAGCAAGAAGTGATGCGTCGGCGTTACGGCTAACGATGATGGACCGGTCGATCGCGACGCGTCGTGGCGGAGCACGCAGAAGAACATGGCAAGGGTCGCGCCCCCTCCTCCAGAGACAGCAACCGAAGCCTCCGGCGACGCAAACCTGACCTTACCTACGAAGGATGAAGCGGTGGCGGCTTTGATCTGGCGCAAGGCGGGGCAATCGTCGAGGGCGCCGGCAAGGACGACGCCCGACGGGCTGGCGTAGAAGGACGATGCGAGCAGTCGGCCGATGTGAGCCGAACCAGCGAAATGCAAGGCTGATGCCGCTGCCGAGCGCCGACGGGCCGGAGCGGAAACCGGCCGGCGCCATGCCGGATACACGCCGCGCCCGGCAATGCACGTCGTTCTACGGCTGGACTCGACAGCGAAGGGGCCGCGGCCGACGGATCATCGAAGAAAGTCGCGTCAGCGGCTGGAGCTGAGCCCGAGGACCTGACCATCGCCAGTGTCACGATCCTCGCGGCTGCCGGCAGCCGCCATGCGGGCGCTTCGTGTTCCTCCACTGGACTGATCGCTTCGCGGATAGGCGGCGGTCTGAGGCCTGGCATCCAGCAAGCACGTTGCCATCGAGCGCACAAATCGCGATTGCCTGGAATCGGCGCGATAGCCGAGGAAGAAATTGCAAGGCATGACAGGCCTGAACGGGCGAAGCACCAGATCGATGTTGCCCAGGCCTTCAACGGACATCGGGTTCACAAGGCCGACCCCAACGCCTGCGCTGATTATCGACAGGAGGGTCATGCACATGGGAGATTCAGCGATGACGTTGAATTTGTAACCCTCCGCTTCCATAAGATCTGCCAACGCACGCCTCAGCCTTGCAGCCGGCGTGTGGGCAACATACTCGACCTCGTGAAGGTCGGCCGGCGTAATGACGTCCTTGCTTGCCAGCCTATGTCGAGGCGACATGGCGCACATGGCAGCGTCGCCTGAAAACGGCTGATACTCGATCCCCACGATATCCGTTTCCTTTGGAGCCACGCCAATGTCGACCTGGCCGGTTGCCACTGCCGTCCAGACTTCCGCGGTAGACATCAACTGCGCAGCGACGGAAACTTCAGGATGCATCTGACGGAACGCCGTGACCGCCCGCGACACGATCGGCAGACCGATGCCCGGCATGTTCGCGATCCGGACAATTCCCGGTCCCCGCTCGCGGATCTGGGAAGCTGTGTGCTTCAGCACTTCCAGACCGACAAATGTACGCTCGACATCGGTGTAAAACAGGCGGCACTGCGGCGTCGGCTCCAATCGCCCACGCGTCCTGTCGAACAGAGGAAACCCGATGGTCTTCTCGAGCTCCGAAACCAACCGACTTACAGCAGGTTGCGTGATTCCCATGGATTCAGCCGCGCGTGAGGCCGAGCCGGATATCATGATCGCTCTGAATGCTTCGATCTGGCGGATGTTCATGGTCGCCCGGTATAAGATTTGGTAATAGGGGCGCGTGAAATCCGAATTTGATTTCCACTGCAACGCACCTAAGCTTCTCTCGGCCAATGAGTTCGTCAATCGCTCGGCGATGATCGTCAGGATCATCGGCGCGGGACGTCGACGTCCAACCGGATACACCGCTTGTTCGGGTCCTGCGAAACATCCCGGGTCTGAACGGCACCAGATTCGGTTGCCGCATGTCGCGGCCCCAGGACTTCGCTGCCCCTAGTAACGGCGTAGGTCAGCTCGATTAGCTTAGAGGGAGCGACTATGAGTGACAAGTCAGATATGACCCATGCGACCCGACCGGTTACCCCGACCGACATGTCCCGGCGCGACGTCCTTACGCTTGCCGGTGCCACGGCTTCAGTCTCGGTCATTCCAACGCTGATAGACAACGCGGCGATGGCCGAGACCGTCGCGGTGTCAGCAACCGTGCCGGTGAGTTTCAAGGTCAACGGTCAGCAGCAGCACCTGAACATCGATCCCAGGCAATCCTTGCTCGATGTGCTGCGCGAGAAGCTCGACCTCACCGGTACCAAGAAGGGCTGCAATCAGGGCGCCTGCGGCGCATGCACCATCCTGGTCGACGGCAAACGCATCGTCTCCTGCCTCACCCTGGCAGCCATGTATGACGCTGCGGACATCACGACGATCGAAGGCCTCGAGGCGAATGGCGAACTGCATCCGCTGCAGGAAGCCTTCATCAAGCATGAAGGCTTCCAGTGCGGCTACTGCACGCCGGGCCAGATAATGTCCGGCGTCGGGTGTATCGCCGAGGGTCACACCGGTTCGGCCGAGGAGATCCAATTCTGGATGAGCGGCAACATATGCCGTTGCGGCGCCTATCCGGGCATCGTGGCAGCGGTCGCCGACGCTGCCGGGAGGGCCTGATCATGATGCCCTTCAAGATCACCAGTGTTGGCTCCGCGCAGGACGCGATCCAAGCGGCTGCAGCAGGCGGGCGCTACATTGCCGGCGGCACTACGCTCATCGACCTGATGCGCGAGGAGGTCGAGCGACCCGAGCGCCTGATCGACATCAATGCGCTCCCGTTCCGGCAGATCCGCGCCGAGGGCTCCGATCTGGTGATCGGGGCGCTGGCCCGAATGTCCGACGTGGCTGCCCATCCCGACACGCTGCGCCTCCATCCGGTGATCGCGGAGTCCCTCGTCGAAGGCGCGTCGCCCCAGCTTCGGAACATGGCGTCGATGGGCGGCAACCTGCTGCAGCGGGTCCGTTGTCCATACTTCCGGATGCTGGATGCTCCCTGCAACAAGCGGACTCCCGGCTCCGGCTGCTCTGCGATCGACGGGCTCAATGTCGGCCATGCGATCCTCGGCACGAGCGACCACTGCGTTGCCACGCATCCGTCCGACGTCGCGGTCGCGCTCGTCGCGCTCGATGCGACCATGCGGGTGCGGGGACCGCAGGGCGAACGAACCTTCCCGGTGGAGGAACTGTTCCGCCTGCCGGGCGACACACCGCATCTCGAGCATACGCTGCTCCCGGGCGAACTGATTGTCGAGATACGCGTTCCCGGCCTTCCCTACAGCCGGAGAGCCCGTTATCTCAAGGTCCGGGACCGCGCCTCCTACGAGTTCGCGCTGATCGCGGCAGCCGCCGTGCTCGATCTCGACGGCGGGGTGATCCGTCAGGTGCGTCTTGCCGTCGGCGGGGCGGGCACGAGGCCCTGGCGCCTGCGGACCGCCGAGCAGGCCCTGACCGGCAAGCCCTTCGAACGCGCTACCCTCGAAGCGGTCGCGCATACCGCGCTCGCGGGTGCACGCCCCCTGTCTGGCAACCATTACAAGGTCGAGTTGCTGCCCCGGACCATCGTCCGCGCGCTCGAAATGGCGGGAGAGATCGCATGACAACCCACGTCATCGGCAAGCCTGTCACACGCGTGGACGGGCGGGACAAGGTTACGGGCCGCGCGCGCTACGCCGCCGAATTCAACCAGCCCGACCAGGCCTACGCCGTAATCGTCAACGCCACCGTCGGCCTCGGCCGCATCACCGCGATCGACCACGCAGCAGTCGCGAAGATGCCTGGCGTCGTCTCGGTCCTCAGCCATCTCAACGCACCGAAGCTGGCCTATCGGCCGCACAAGGGATCGATCGATCCCAAGTCCGGCGAACGTCTTCACGTCCTGCAGGATGACGCAGTCCGTTTCCGCGGCCAACCGGTCGCGCTCGTCGTGGCGGACACCCTCGACAATGCCGAGCGCGCGGCGGCCGCGCTCCGCATCACCTACGAGGCGCGACGCCCGGTCATCGACATCGCCGACCCGGAAGCGCGGGCTATCGTTCCGGAGATCAGCTCGGACCGCAGCCGCGGCGATGCCGAAACCGCCTACGCAAACGCGCCCGTGAAGCTCACGGCCGCCTACGACATCGCGCGAGAGAACCACAATCCGATGGAACCTCACGCGACCGTCGCGGCCTGGCAGGGCGACAGGCTGACCCTGTGGAGCAAGAGCCAATACGTCGTCAACGAGCAGGCCGAGATCGCCGCAATTTTCGGGATCCCGGTGGAGAATGTGCAGGTGATCTGCCCGTTCGTCGGCGGCGCGTTCGGCACCAGCCTGCGCACGTGGTCGCACGTCACCCTGGCTGCGATGGCCGCGCGCGTGACGCGGCGTCCTGTCAAGCTCGTCCTCACCCGCAGACAGATGTTCTTCGCAACCGGCCACCGTCCGCGCACCCTGCAGCATGTGTCGATCGGGGCAACGGAGGACGGCAAGCTCACCAGCCTGATCCACGACGGAACCGGGGAGACCAGCCGGTACGAGCAATTCGTCGAGGCGTTGGTCAACAGTTCGAGCTACATGATCTCGTGTCCGAACGTGACGACGCGCTATCGGCTGGCCCCGCTGGACACGGGCACCCCGGTCTACATGCGCGGCCCGGGCGAGGCGAGCGGCGTCTTCGCCCTCGAATCGGCGCTCGACGAGCTCTCCTATAAGCTCGATATCGACCCGATAGAGTTGCGCCGCCGGAACGAGCCCGAAATCGACGAGGACGAGAACAGACCGTTCTCCAGCCGATCGCTTCTGAAATGCTACGACGTTGGAGCCGAGCGGTTCGGCTGGTCACAGCGCACGCCGAAGCCGCGTTCGATGCGCGATGGCCGCCTGCTGATCGGGATAGGGGCGGCCTCGGCCACCTACCCGGCCTATCAGGCGCCGTCGAGCGCGCGTGTCCGCCTGCTGGCAGACGGCAGCGCCGAGGTGGAGGTCGCCGCCAGCGACATGGGGCCGGGAACCTACACCTCGATGACGCAAGTGGCGGCGGAAACGCTGGGACTGCCCCTCGACAAGGTGCGGTTCAGCCTCGGCCGCTCGGACTTTCCGCCGGCTCCCTCGCATGGAGGTTCATGGACCATGGCGTCGGTCGGCTCCGCGATCCAGGCAGCCTGCATTTCGGTGCTCAGGGAAGCCGAGAAGCGACCCGCAGACGAGCGACCGCTGGAAGCGACCGCCTCGACCCAGCGCGACGCCGAAATCGCCGGCCGTTTCTCCATGCACGCCTTCGGGGCCGTCTTCGCCGAGGTCGCGATCGACCCTGACGTCGGGACGATCCGGGTGCGCCGTGCGCTCGGCGTCTATGGCGCCGGCCGCATCGTCAACCCGTTGCTGGCCAGGAGCCAGTGCACCGGGGGCATGATCGGCGGCATCGGCATGGCCCTCATGGAAAGGACGGTGCTCGATCGTCGGGACGGCCGGCCGGTCAATGCCCACATGGCCGACTACCTCATGCCGGTGAACCTCGACATAGCTGAGATCGAGGTTCGGTTCGTCGACGAGGTCGATCCGCACGTCAATCCGCTCGGGGTCAAGGGACTCGGCGAGATCGCTCTCGTCGGCATGGCGCCGGCGATCGCGAACGCGGTCTTCCACGCCACCGGCAAGCGCATCCGGAGACTGCCGATCCTGCTCGAGGACATGCTTGACGCGTAGCCGCTTCCGGATCGGGCGGCCGCAGCATCTCGCCGACGCGACGAGGACGGCATCGGCGCGCCCGACCTTCCCGCCGCGTGGCCAATCGACAACGCTATATGTCTTCCCCGGATAGACCTGCGCAGGGGATTCGACGATTTCTTCGCCACGCCGGAAGGCAAGATGGACCCGACGGAGATGATCGACCGCATGATCGAAATCGTGCCGGCCGACAGCGGCAGGTACCGCAACGTGGTGCCGAAGGAGATCGAGGATATGTCGAAGGCGCACCAGTTCGCCGCTTGAGAAAACCAGATCTTAGCCCTTCGACGGCGCGCTGTGCTACTGGTCCGCGCCCGTCCGCTCAATGCGCGGTGGCCGGGTGCCGCGGCGCCTTTTGCAAGGCGGGAGCAATCGTCGAGGCCGCCGCAACGTCAGGCACCATCTCGAAGTCGGCGCTGATCGACATCGCCGTGGACTTGCTCACCTCAGCACGAATGAGCTGGCGCGTCGAATGGCATACGGCCTCCTCGACAATCAAGGTAGCCATTCAGCGTGCCAGCGGATGCCGGGCTCTTACTGGCCCCTCAATCAAAGATGGCCCTGACGTTCAGCGCGCCGACGTGAAGAGTTTCGGACGCCCGCCCGGTGCCGTCGCCATCAATGCACTGCCCGGCACCCGAAGCCCTTGATGGCACGAGACCATCTGGTTCGATGCTCCCACATCCGGTTCTCAGAACTTGACCTGGGGCATTGCATTTGCCGGCACAGCGGGCTGCGCCGATGCGGCCCTCCGGCTTTCGAAAAAGAGCCTGGCGTAGCCGCGCTGGTCGTTGAGCCAGGTCATGATCTCGTCGGCCATGCTTTCCGATCTGGCTCGGTCCGCTTCCATCTGTTCGGCAACCTTGGCGACCTGTTCGGCCCACTGCTTGATCTGTGGGACCTGCGGATCGGCGCCGGTCGTGAACTGGCCCATGCCTTCCGATCCGGGCAACACCGGGTAGGTCGCATACCAGACCCCGAGGATCGGAGGGCAGAAGTCTGAAAGAGGCTTGTCCTCTCCATCAACCGCCGACGCGAAGTGGTATGCACTGCCTAGAACCGGGTAGTGCCTCAGAAACGACGGCGGCTGGGCGGGCGCTCCGGCCTCGTCGCGCCACCAACGACCGCTTTCCGCGTGCTGGCTGAGCTGCCCGCAATCCTGTCGTTCGTGCTTGACGTCCCGCCAGAGAAAAACGACGCCCTTGTCGCTTGTTCCAGTCGGGTAGACCTCCTCGATCGCGTTTGGGGCTCCATAGCGCTCCGTGAGCGTCGCTTTGAGGGCTGTCGGGTCTACCGAGCCCTTGGGAAGGCGGAGCCTTCTCCACACTCCCAGGACCACGCCAGGCGCCGCCGGCGGCTCATCGAAAATGGCGATCGCTTCGTTCTCGGACCGGGAGACGAAGAGGTGTCCGGAACTGTAGGGCTCGAGGTTTCCACTCGCCAGGCCGATCTGCCCCGCCCGGTCCGCCTTGAATACTCGCCCGACTTCCATATGCTCTCGAATGAGCCGCTCGGCGTCCTCGAAGGACATGCCAAGCCTTATGCCCAGGACATCGAGGTTCCGAACATTCGAGCCCGATGTTTCGAGCAGCGCCTCAGGCAAGGGGCCCGGCGCGGCAAGCGGTGGCTCGGCGACCGTCGCGCCCGTCTCGCTGTTAACCACCCGGGCGGCAATCGCTTTCGCCTCGACCATCAACCAGCGGCCGGAAAGCGGAGTTTCGTCGGGTTCCATGACGATACCCAGCCCATGCTCGTCATCGAAGGGACTGGCGCGGCGGTTGGCTCCCCGCCAGATGGTGTGCGGCCGGGCCGTAAGCGGAATCACGCCGGTCGGAGCGACGTCGATTTCGAGGACGAGTTCGCCCTCGAGCTTCCGGGTCGCCTCGTCGAGCGCTGGAAGCCGGTCGAGCCTCACCAGATCATTGGGAGGAGGGAGACCGAGTTCCTGCCGCACATTGGAGGCATAAACCGCATGTTCGGGGCAGTACCGCTCCCCACCGCAATCGTAGCGAAGGCCGCGGCCCTCAGAGACGCCCTCGTCAAAAAGGACAGGCTCGGGAGCCGACCAGGCCGCATCGAGGTAAGCACACAGCTTCGCGGCCATCGCGTCCTTCTCTGTGAGCGAGCCTTGCGTTGCCATCTGCGCATCGGACCTGGCGTCTGCACTCTGGCACTCTATCGCGTGCGGGCCTCCGTGCGGGTGTTCGAAGGGCGCGACGCCGTTCCGCAATTCCAGAGTGAGCGTCAGTCTTTCAGGCAACGAACCGGCGCGCTTTTGCGACCATTCCCGGAAGCTGGCCAGGCGCTTCGTCCGCTCGGCCCCATCGAGCGGCTTCGACGGATCGCGGAAGAACCAGGCGCCGACCGGCACTTCGCCAAGCTTCGCCATGGTGGCTTCGTAGTCGTGGCGGGCGATCATCATCAGCTCGATCATGCGGTCGTCGACTGTGTCCGGCAGATAGCGAAGTTGAAGCAGATCCATCGCCTCCGCGTTGAAGGGAAAAGCCGCTGCCGAACGGGACACGGACGCTCCGGAAGGCGCGCTGCCCGGCGCTGCCGCTACGATATCGGAAACCTCTGTGTCGGGATGCCTGCTATCAAACGTCGCGGAAGCGATCTCGGCTCCGCCCAGTGCACGCGCCGTAACGCGCGCCTTGACCGGCTCGACATAGAGCGCCGCCAACGGAGACTGGTTTTCATCCGTGTCGATGCGGATGTCGCGCACCCTGAGATCGACATGGACATCGAGATAGTCCCCGCCGGTCTTGGCATCCGGGTCGATCTTGACGGTGAACTGATCCCGGGCCGCCGGAAGTGCAAAGACGACCTCCGCCGCACCCAGGCCTGCGAGGCCTGCCGAAAAATCGTGCTGGCCCGGCACGAACAATTGCTCCGGAGGAAGGTTCAACCGCGGCATGACGGCGGCAAATGCCGAGTTGTCGGATGGCTCCGGGAAAATCCGCGCACCCTCCGCAGGACTCTTGCGCTCGAGCAACCAGTCGAGCGTCGCCGTCTGAGTGTTGACGGTCAGCGTCTCCGGCAGCGCATTCGCCCGCGCCCGATTCCATTCGACGAAGTTGGCGAGCAGCTCCGGTTCCGGCTGGGCACCGGAAGCCAGATCGTCTGCGATCTGCTCGCGGAAAAACGGCGTCCAGGGGTCCGGGTGGCCCGATGACTCGCGATAGGCGCGCTGGCGCGCCCAAGCGGCGAAGTCGATATCGTCAATGTCCACCGCGCTGCCGGAAAGCAGCAGTAGACTGACCGTGTCCCAGTCGACCGGCACCGGTCCGGTCGGCGCCGTGCCGACCGTGTCCACAGACGGGATTGCGATCAGCGGAAGCCTCCCGATGGGCTGCGAAAGGTCGTTGTGCCGAAACAGCAGTGTTCCTTCGACCTCAATGCCGTATTCGAGCCGCCGGATATTGCTGTCCGATTTCTTTTCCCTCAATGCCACGATCCGTGCTTCGATGCCGAGCATGGGGTATTCGTTTCCCTGAGGGCCCATGATGCTGCGCTTGTATCCCCGTGCCTGGTCCAGAGGTACCGAAACGTGTTCCGGCAAATAGGCGGTGACCACCGGTGCCGCGACCGACATATCGCCGAGATCGAACCCCCTTATATCGACGGAGTCGCAGTCTCCGCCGGGATGCTCGAGCGGGAAGTGCTGATGCTCGAAATCGTACTCGCCGAGCGATACTGTGCAAAGGATCAGGACCGGGAGGGAAATGCGGCTCAAGTGCCACGATCGGCGGAACCTCCGCCCGTATTGACTGCAGCAGAGCCCGCCTCTCGAACTCGTCCAATCCTTGCCAATATCTGTATCGAACTCCCATGACCTTGTCGGCGGCAAGGCCCGCGGACGCGACGATCCGGCGCTGTGTCCCGGCATCCAGATGGAGAAGCGAGGCGAATGCGAAATTCTCATCCTCGAACATGTCGGGGAACTGGCTGAGCGCCAGACGCGCGGTCATCCGGCCGAACTCCGTAACCGCCCCGTCGGAGAGAATGTTCTGCGGTCCGCGTCCGCGGACGAGCAGGCGCCCGTTCAGGGTCGGGATGCCGGATTGGGAGATCTGCGCTAAGGCCGGGCTCGTCCTGACGCCATCCGCGGCGGCTTGCTTGATGCCGGAGACAGCAGCGGCGAACCGCACGCGCTGCGGTACCGAGTCCTTCAGTATGCAGACACGTGCTTGCGCGTTGTAGGTGAATGCCTGGCAGCGGTCGTCATCGGCGCAAAGTTGCTGGCATCGAGCAGCCGGGATGTCCCTGAGGGCCGGCTCGGACATTCCTGACCGGTAGTCGCCGTAGGGGAGGTCATAACCGGGAAGGATGGCAAAAGAACCGGCTCCGGCCGATTGCAGGCTCCCAAGGGAGCTGGAAGCAGCCGATGCTGCGGAATCCGCCGACGATGCAGGAAGGCGTGCAGTACCGGTCGGCTGAAGCGCACGAAGCGCCGTCAGGAGAGCGCGGTCTGCTCTACCGGTGATCGCCATGCCCGCATCTCGCTGGAAATCGGCGATCGCGCGGCGCGTTTTCGAGCCCATCCTGCCGTCTATGGCACCGGGGGAATAGCCCAGCCGGGTCAGAAGCGCCTGCACCTCGGCCACCTGGCTGCTACTGCCTTGCGCCGGACGCACAGGCCTTGCATGGGCACCCGGCGTTCTGCCGACCGGCGGCTCCGAGGGCCTTGCCGCTTCATTCAGAATGGTCTCGAGCCCCTGGCGAAGCAAACTCTCCGGGTTGAACTGCGCCAAGCCCGAGAACGCACTCCAGATGCTGATCGACAGGACGGTCAATATCACGAACAGCAGTCTGCGCATATCGCAGAATACCGAGCGCCTTCCGCGACGTAAATTACCTGATTGATCTAGCCAGGCCAGTTATACTTAACGGCAGCATGCCTAATCTAATGCATGTCTTCCGAACGTGGGTACCGGTTTCGGGAGACGTGCTTTAGCTCGAACCCCCCTGCTCGGCGCGAACGATCGCGGCACCCTCGGCCATCGCCTTCATCTTGCCGAAGGCGACGGCGCGCGGCAGGTATTTCAGGCCGCAGTCGGGCGCGATCATCAGTTTCTCGGGTGCAACATGGGGCAGCGCCCGGCGGATACGGCCGGCGACGATCTCGGGCGTCTCGACTTCGTGCGTCGACAGGTCGAGCACGCCGAGGATGATCGTCTTTCCGGCGAGCTTCGCCAGCACAGAGCAGTCCAGATTGGACTGGGCGGTTTCGATCGAGACCGCCTTGACCGCCGTGTCGGCCAGTTCCGGCAGGAAGCTGTAGCCGCTCGGCCGCTCGTGGATGATCGCGGCATAGCCGAAGCAGATGTGCAGCGCCGTCTCGCCCTCTATGCCGTCCAGCGCGCGTGCCAGTGCCTTCAGGCCGTATTGCCGGGCTTTCTCGGGCCGGGCCTGCATATAGGGCTCGTCGATCTGGACGATGTCGGCGCCGGCCGCGAAAAGATCCCTGATCTCCTCGTTTACCGCGGCGGCGTAGTCGACGGCCAATTCCTCGTCGCTCTCGTAGAAATCGTTCTGCGCCTGCTGCGACATGGTGAAAGGGCCGGGAACGGTGATCTTGATCGTGCGGTCGGTATTGGCGCGCAGGAACCGCACGTCGCGCGCTTCCACTGCGTGCCTGCGCTTCACCTTGCCCACCACGCGCGGCACCGGGTTCGGATGCCCGGAGCGGTCGAGCGCGGTGCCGGGATTGTCGATGTCGACGCCCTCCAACGCGGTGGCGAAGCGGTTGGAATAGCTCTCGCGCCGCATTTCGCCGTCGGTGATGACATCGAGGCCCGCCCGCTCCTGGTCGCGGATCGCAAGCAGCGTCGCGTCGTCCTGTGCCTCGTCAAGGAACTCCGGCGCGACGCGCCAGAGTTCCCTTGCCCGCACACGGGGCGGGAAGCGCCCCGCGAGCTTCTTGCGGTCGATCAGCCATTCAGGCTGGGCGTAGGAGCCGACGAGAGAGGTCGGGAAGAGCGGCAAGCCGGCGAACATGTTTCGGTATCCTCCTTTGTTGCGCAATTCCGGACGCAAAACCGCTGCGCACTTTTGCTGGAATTGAGCTTGTCTCACGCAATTCCGGACGCAAAACCGCTGCGCACTTTTGCTGGAATTGCTTTAGTTCCTGAACACGTCACGGTCGATGCCGGAGGCCTCGAACAGATGGTCGCGGCTTGCTTCCAGTTCGGCGCGCAGCTTCGGCAGATCGACATCAACCAGACTGCCGCGCCACTTCCGGATCCTGCCCGCCACCATCACGGTGTCGACATTCGAGCGCTCCATCAGGGTCACCACCGCGCCGGTGGCGTGGTTCAGCGGCGCGACATTGATCGCCGAGGCGTCGAGCAGCACGATATCGGCTTCCTTGCCGGGCGTCAGGCTGCCGGTCCTGCGGTCAAGCTTCAGGCCTTTGGCACCTTCCAGCGTCGCGAAGCGCAGCACGTCGCGCGACGTGACCATCGCGGCGCAGTCGGTCCTGCCGCCGAGCGCCTCCTCGTTGATGAAGGCGCGCTGCAGCGTCATGGCCGAGCGCATCTGGGTGAAGGGATCGGCGGTCATGGTGCATTCCACATCCGTCGAGAGAGAAGGCTGCATGCCGAGGTCGAGCGCCTTCTGGATTGGGGGCATGCCGTGGCGCATCGTCATCTCGATCGGCACCGACAGCGACACGTGCGACCCGGCATCGGCGGCCGTCTTCCATGCCAGGTCCGACATGCCGGTCATGTGGATGAAGATGTTGTCGGGACCGAACTGGCCCGACGTGGCCAATTCGTCGAAGGTCGGGCGCATTCCGAAGGTGCCGACCACATGCAGCGCGATCGGCAGGCCGAGCTCGCGACCGATCGCCCAGGCTTTCTCGTGGCCGGGAATATAGATCTCGCCGCCCATGACCATGCTGAGCAACTGGTCGTCGGATGAGAAATACTGCTCTCTCAGACGGCGCGCATCCTCAGGGTATTTCGCGCGGTCGCCCCAGCCTTCGAAGTAGCCGAAGACGGCGCGGCGGCCGGCGTCGCGCAGCGCCTCTACGGCCGCGTCGGAATGTTCGGGCGAATGGTGGATCTGCGAGACGTCCATGACGGTCGTCACGCCGGCGTCGATCTGCGACAGCGATCCGAACAGCTCGTTGATGTAGACGTCCTGCGGGCGGTAGACGACGGAGAACTTCTGCAGCATGTGCTCGTAATAATTGTAGAGGCTGTGCGGCTGGCCGTCGTTGATCAGGATGCAGTCCGCCAGGAAACCGCGCAGCGCGGTCTCGAACTGGTGGTGATGCGTATCGACGAAGCCGGGGATGACGATCATATCAGTCGCATCAACCACCACCGCATCGCCTGCTTCCAGGCCGGTGCCGACCGCCTCGATGCGTTTGCCCGAGACCAGGACGTCGCCACCCGCGAAATCGCCCACTTCAGGATCCATCGACAGGACATGGCCGCCGCGGATGAGAAGCTTGCGCCCGTCCTGCCCGGACCATGACGGCATGACGCCCGCCGCTGGTTTGCCGCCCTGCGCGGCAGCGGATGCTTCGCCCGCGGGGCCGAAATGCATGCCGGGGCGCCCTTCAGCACAAAATCTGCACATGATTTCTCCTCCCAAAGAAAATCGAAGTGTCTGTCGGCGGCTGCGCCGCCTCATTCCAGTGGCCTCAATCGCCGGCGCGGCCCATCCGGGCCGCTTGGCTTTCGCGCCAACGGCGCGGCGCGCGGTCGCGCGCTCCAACGGTCGATATCGACCGTTGGAAAAATGCCCCGTCACGTCTCCACGGTCGGGTACTCCTTGCCGCGCCAATGCTGCAGCCGCTGTGCGAAGTGGCGCTGGAAGGCGAGCGGGCCTTTCTCCTTCATGTAGGGTTCGTCGTAGATGCCGATGAAAAGCGTGAGGTTGAGGAAGAAATGCGCGCCCATCTCGAAGAGCGCGACGAAATCGTGCTCCTCGAGCGCCTTGCGCTCTTCGTCCGTGAAGCCATGCACGGTCGACAGCTCGACCTCGTTGAGGCGCGGCCCGATCGACTGCTCCCATGTCGCGACGAAATTCTTCGGATCCTCGGCGTAGCGCTCGAGGAAATCGGGATTGCGATCGACCTGGAACAGGAACTTGTCGACGTAATATCTGCTCATGCCGCGCGCTCCTCTATCCCGGCCCGGGGGTACCAGGTGAGATAGGCTTCCATCGTGTGGAAGAGGTCGAGATTGTCGACATAGTCGGCCCTCTCGGGTCCGGCGACGCCCAGCATCAGGATGAAGTTCAGGAAGCCGTGGGTGGCGTTGCCGCTCTTGGCCATGCTCTCATGGGTGACGTTCGCCAATATGGCGTCGATATCGCCATTGCGGAGCCATTCGATGGCCTGGCGGTCGAATTCCGGATCGGGCCCGGTTTCCATGAACTGGCGCGGGCCTCCGAGTTCCAGCGACAGATGCCCGGTGCCGATGGCGGCGATGCGCTTGTCGGAGGGATAGTCGTCGATCGCCTTCCTGATCGCGCGGCCGAGGTCATAAAACCGTTTCGGCGAGGGCAGCGGTGGGGCGAAGATGTTGGTGTAGATCGGCACCACGGGCAGATCATTGTCCGGGCGCACGGTGATGATCGGGCAGATGATCGAATGGTCGATCTTCAGCTCGTTGGAGAATGCGAAGTCGAACCCCTGGTCCATCAGGTGACGATGCATGAAGCGCGACATGTCGACGTCGCCCTCGAGCCGGTATTTCGGGATGCCGAACTCGCGCTCCTCGTTCCAGAACGTCGCGTCGTAGCGCTCCGCCTTGCCGATGAGGAACTGCGGATAGTTGTCGAGGAAGATCTGATGGAAGTGGTCCGAACCCACCATCACCAGGATATCCGGCGCGGTACGGGCAAGCGTCTCGCGATAGGCCTCGACCTTGCGCTTCCATTCTGGCGCCTGCGGGATCTGTTGTTCGGGCGGCATGGTGGTCGCCCGCAGGTAGAACGGGTGATGGGTCGAAGCCAGGGTGGCGACAAGCTCAGCCAAGGCGATCCTCCTTTCGTCCGGGACGGTGGTCGAACCGTCCATCTATCGAAGCGTCCCGCGATCCGGCCTGGGTTTCAGGCGCTTCAAGGTCCTGCCCGCCATGCATCAGCGCGCCCTCCATATCGTTCAGGCGCCCATGACGGACTGCAGGACGGGGTAGCGCTTGATCATATGGCCGATGCGCGATGCCGCCGCGCGCAGCGTCGGCAGGCGCTCCGCGACGAGCATCTCCGGCGTCACCACGCCGGTGTAGCCCGACGTGTTCAGCGCCGCGACCGTGTTGCCGTCGGGGCCGCGGATCGGCACGGCGAGCGCCGTGATGCCATAGTCGAGCTGATCGACCGTGGTGGCGTATCCGGCCTTCCGCACGGCGAGAATCTCGCGGCGCAGTTCGGACGGATCGGTGATCGTCTTCGAGGTGAGGGCTTCGGGCCGCACGGTGTCGATATAGGCGTCGAGCGCGGCATCCGGGAGACCGGCAAGCAGCACGCGCCCGAGCGAGGTGGCGCAGGCCGGATAACGCGCGCCGACAACCGCCGCCGCGCGCCGTGCCCGCTGGACCGAATTGTGGGCGATGTAGATCACGTCCTGGCCTTCCAGCGTGCCGACGGACGACGCGTCGCCGAACTGCCGAACCAGCTCGCGCAGATCGGGCTGCAGCACTTCGTCGATGCGGGCGGCGAAATAGAAGGCCGACCCGAGCGTCATCACTTTGGGCCGCAGGTGAAACCGCTTGTTCTTCTGCCCGATATAGCCGAGCGCCTGCAGCGTGATGAGACTGCGCCGCGCCGCCGCCGGTGAGAGCCTTACACGCCTGGCCACCTCGCTCAGCGTCATTTCCGCATGTGAAGCATCGAAGCACTCCAGGACCGCCAGTCCCTTGGCGAGAGCCTCGACGAACTCAGCCGGCCGGTCCGCGCCCGCCTCGACATCGCCGGCGTCCTGGACGGCTTCGCCCGCCAACATGCGCATTCTCTCCTCCATGCGGTCGCGCCCCCTTCGTCCCACCGCAAGTTCAAGCTTGACGCTACGCTAGAGGAGCTTTAGCTTTTCGGCAAGTGCAATTTTTTTCGGCATGCGAAAACTCATATGCGAATCGGAAAGCAGGAACAGGCCTTCACGGCCATTGCCACGTCGGATGCGGACACGATCACGATCCGGGGCCACGACCTGTGCTCCGAGCTGATCGGCCAGATCGATTTCACCGCCTATTTCTGGCTGCTCGTGACCGGCAACAAACCGACGGAAACGCAGATCGCCGTCACCAATGCCTGCCTCGTCGCGATTGCCGAGCACGGCCTCGTTCCCAGCGTCCAGGCGGCGCGCATGACGCTCGCCGCCGCCCCGGAAGCCTGGCAGGGCGCAATGTCGGCCGGGCTGCTCGGCATGGGCACGGTGGTGGCCGGCAGTTCCGAGGTCGCGGGCCGTTACATTGCCGGCATCCTCAACGCAAGCCGCGCGCCCGGCGCCGATCTGGACAGTGCGGTGCGGGCCAGTCTCGCGGACCTCAAGGCGCGGCGGGAAAAGGTGCCCGGCCTCGGCCACCCGCAGCACAGCGCGGGCGACCCCCGCGCCAACGTGTTGCTCAGCTTCGCCGACGACCGGGGCGTGTCGGGCGACGCCGTCGCCTGCCTGAGGGCGCTCGGGCGCATCGCGCCGGAATTGATGAACCGGCCGCTGCCGATCAACGTGTCGGGCGCTATCCCGGCGCTCATGCTCGACGCGGGATGGCCGGTCGAGGCAATGAAGGGCATTCCGCTGCTGGCGCGCGCGGCCGGCCTGGTCGCGCATCTCCACGAAGAGGCGCAGCGGTCGATCGGCTTCATCATGTCCCACCAGGCCGACCTCGCCATCAGCTATGACGGCCCTGGTGCCGCCACCTCGACGAAGCAAAGGTGAGGCCCCTGGCATGAAGATCCTCAAGGACGTCCGGGTCGTGGAGATGGGGACCTACATCACCGGTCCGGCAGCGGGCATGCATCTGGCCGACCTCGGCGCCGACGTGATCAAGGTGGAGAGGCCCGAGACAGGCGACCCGTTCCGCGCCTTCAAGGGCGGCCTCTACTCGCCCCACTACCAGACCTACAACCGCAACAAGCGGTCGATCGCGCTTGACACGAGCAAGCCGGACGACCGGGCGGTCTTCCATGAGCTGATCGGGACCGCCGACGTCTTCATCCAGAACTTCCGTCCCGGCGTGGCGGAAAGGATCGGAGCCGGCGAGAAGGAGTTGAACAGGCTCAATCCCGGCCTCGTCTACTGTGCGATCTCGGGGTTCGGCCAGAGCGGGCCGTCGCGCGACCGCCCCGCATTCGATACCGTCGCCCAGGCCGCCAGCGGCTACCTTCGCCTGCTCACGCCGCCGACCAATCCCCGCATCATCGGCCCGGCGATCGCGGACGCCGTCACCGGCCACTATGCCGCTCTCGGCATCGTCTCGGCGCTGCTCGAGCGCGTGAAGACGGGCAAGGGCCGCCGCCTCGACATCTCCATGCTGGAGGCGATGTGCCATTTCAACCTGGACAGCTTCACCCACTACTATTCCGTCGGCGAAGTGATGGGGCCGCTGAGCCGGCCCACGGTCTCGCAGTCCTATACATTCGCCTGTTCGGACAAGAAATGGATCGCCATCCACATGTCCTCGCCGCCCAAATTCTGGGAAGGCCTCGTCTCGGCGGTCGGCATGCCCGAATTGGCGACGGACCCGCGCTTCGCCGAGCGCATGGCGCGCATCGGGCACCAGAGCGAGCTGATCGAGGTGCTGACGCCCGTGTTCGCCGGGAAGACGCGCGAGGAATGGTGCGACCTGCTGCTGAAGCACGAGGTGCCGCACGCGCCCGCCTACGATTCCGACGAGGCGCTCGAGGATCCGCAGGCCGTTCACCTCAACATCAAGGTGGGCGCCGAGCACGCTGAGATGGGGCCGTTCACGACGGTGCGCGCGCCCTACAATTTCGACGGCGAGGCGGACCTCTCGATCCTGCCGCCGCCGATGCTCGACGAGCACGGCGCGGAAATCCGAGCCGAGCTCGAACGCAAGGCGGGTTGACGCACGATGGCGCGGGCACCGGAGAAGATCGTGACGAGGGAACGATGAAGCTCGGCGTGCCGGGCTGGAAATCAAGCGGTTTGGAACTGGGAGGAAACCGACATGCATAGACTAAGAGGACTGCTGCTCGCCGCGGCGATGGCATTTCCAGCCGTCGCCCACGGCCAGGAAGAGATCGAGCTCACGGTCGCGTCCAGCCACCCGCTGGTCATCCCCTGGGTCGGGATGATCAAGTCGGTCTTCATGGCCGAGACCGATCGCCAGCTCGCCGAGAAGGGCAATTACAAGATCAAATGGAACGAGGCGTTTGGCGGCTCGCTCTACAAGGCCAACGCCACGCTGACCTCTGTCCAGGAGGGTGTCACCGACGTCGGCTGGGTGTTCTCCTTCCTGGAAGGGGCCAAGCTGCCGCTCAGCCAGGCCTCGACCTACGCCCCGTTCGCCACCGCCAACCCGCCGGTGCAGCTCGAGGTGATGTCGGATCTGCTTGAGAACAACGAGGCCTTCAGGAACGAATGGGAGCAGTATGACCTGAAGGTGCTGGGCCTCACCGGCACGGACGACTATGACATCTATACCAAGAAGCCGATCGAGGGCGTCGCCGATCTGAACGGCATGAAGCTTTCCGCGCCCGGCGTGCTGGGGCAGTGGCTGCGCGGCACCGGAGCGAACGCTGTCGACGGCTCCCTGCCGACCTTCTACACCGACATCCAGACCGGTGTGTCCGACGGCGTGCTGTCGCTCGCGCTGGGCGTCCTGCCGGCCAAGCTCTACGAGGTCGCGCCCTACATCACGCGGGTGCGCATCGGCACCGCCTTCTCCGGAGCAGTGGCCATCAACAAGGACAGCTGGGACAGCCTGCCCGAAGAGGTTCAACAGGCGATGATCGCGGCGGGCAAGGCGTATACCGAAGCGCACGGCAAGGACCTGCTCGAGCGCCACGAAGCGGCCTTCGCCAAGATGGTCGAACTCGGCAAGGGCCAGAACCCGCCGGTGACGATCTCCGAACTGCCCGAAGGCGACCGGCAGAAGTGGGTCGACGGCCTTCCCGACATCGCCGGCGAATGGGCGGCCGATGCGGAAGCGCGCGGTCTTCCCGGCAAGGCATTCATGAAGGCCTATATGGAGGGCCTTCGTGCCTCCGGCGAGAAGCCCGCGCGGGACTGGGACAAGGACATGTAAGCGCTCGCTGGAGCGGCGGACGCACGGATGGAACCGGTGCTGCCGCTCCATCCATTGGTTCGGCATCGGATCCTCCCGGAACCGGGACCCGGTTTCGGGTCCGATGCTCCAGCGCAGGGGCAAGACATGCAGGTTGAACCCAACAGGACCGGCGCGGCGACGAATGGCCCGCCCGGCCGCAGGAATCCGATGCCGTTGTGGAACAGATGGGTCGACGGGCTGGCGGCCCTCGGCACCATCATGATCGTCTTCCTCATGGCGATCATCGTCGCCGACGTGATCGCCCGGAACATCATGGGCGCGTCCCTGCCCCTGATCGCCGAACTGGGAGCGCTGACCGTCGTCCTCATCGTCTTCCTTCAGCTTGGGACGGCGGTCCGCAACGACCGGCTGGCCAGCACCGAATTCTTCATGACCGCGATGTCGGAGCGGTGGCCCGGCATCGCTGCCGGGATCCGCGCCACCTGGGACCTCGCCGGGGCTGTTCTGTGTGCAGGCATCGCATGGTCGAGCTGGGGCATCTTCCGGCGCGACGTCGAGCACAGCGAGTTCATCGGCGTCATCGGCGTGCTGACCATGCCGACGTCGCCGTTCCGCGCGCTGATCTTCCTCGGCGCCGCGGTCGCGTCCGCGCAGTTCCTGCTGATGGCGGCGACCCGTCTGCGCCGGGCGGCAAAGCAGGAAGGCGGCGCGGAATGACCGGTATCGAGATCGGCATTGCCGCGATTGCCGTCCTGCTCGTCCTGATCCTGCTGGGGATGCCGATCGGGGTGGCGATGATGGTCTCGTCCTTCGGGGCCGTCGCCTTCATCCGCAACGAGACCGTCGCCTTCAGGATGCTCGGCTCCGTCGCCAACGACAGTCTGGAGGAATATCTCTACGCCATCGTGCCGCTGTTCGTGCTGATGGGGCTTCTGGTCACCATCTCCGGCGTCGGCAAGGATACGTTCGATCTCTTCGAGCGCATGCTGCGGCGGTTCCGGACCGGACTGGGCATCGCCACCGTCTTCGCCAACGCGATCTTTGCTTCGATCACAGGCATATCCGTCGCCTCGGCATCCGTGTTCTCGCGCATCGCGGTGCCCGAGATGGTGCGGCATGGCTACACGCCGAAGTTCTCCACCGGCGTGGTGGCCGGCAGTTCGGTGCTTGGCATGCTGATACCCCCCTCTCTGCTGATGGTCGTCTATGCGGTGCTGGCGGAGGAATCGGTCGGCCGCATGTTCCTGTCGGGCGTGGGTCCGGGCATCCTCTTGTCCATCCTTTTCGCGGTCACCATCATGCTGATGGCATGGCGGCGGCCCGCCTCGGTGTTCGAACGGGAGGGGACGAGGGTCGATGGCCGCGAGACGATCGGCCTGCTGGACGGCGTGCGCAAGGGCGCGCCCATCCTCGCGCTGATGACGGTCGTGCTCGGGGGCCTCTATGGCGGCTTCCTCAATCCGACCGAGGCCGGCGCCATGGGCGCGCTCGGGGCATTGCTGATCGCTCTCGCGCGGCGATCCCTGACCCCGTCCAGCTTCTGGTCGTTGCTGGTCGAAACCGGTCAGATCACCGTCTCGGTGCTGTTTCTGATCGTGGCCGCGACCTTCTTCAGCCGGATGCTGGCGATGTCCGGCCTGCCGCTGGCGCTGGCCGAGTTCCTCATCGGCGGGACGCTCGGGCCATGGGGCTTCATGCTGGTGTTCATCTCCCTCGTCATCCTGATGGGATGTTTCATCGATTCGATCTCGATCATGCTGATCCTGCTGCCTATCGCACTGCCGGTCGCCCAGGCTGCCGGCTTCGACATGATCTGGTTCGGCGTCATGACCGTCATCGCGGTCGAGATCGGGCTGCTGACGCCGCCGTTCGGCCTGTCAGCCTACACGGTCAAGTCGGCGCTCAACGACCCCAGGCTGAGGGTCGGCGACATCTTCCGCGGTTCCTTTCCTTTCGTGCTCACCATGGTGGTGTGCCTGATCGTCCTGGCGATCTTCCCGCAGATCGCGACCTGGCTCGCGAGGCTCTGACGATGCACTCGATCCTCTGTCTTTGCGGCAGCCTTCGCGCCGCATCCTCGTCCAAAGCCGTGGTGGAGACGATCTGCCAGAAGCTTGCCGGCGAGGCCGGCTTCACCCGCTTCGATATCGGCTCGCTGCCGCACTACAATGCCGACCTCGACCCTCTGCCGGACAGCGTGGCCGCGCTGAAGAACGCAATCGCGGCCGCCGACGGCGTCATCATCATCACGCCGGAATACAACTATTCCGTTCCGGGCGTGCTGAAGAACGCCATCGACTGGGCATCCCGCCCAGCATACGCCTCGGTGCTGAAGGACAAGCCGGTCTTCATCGCTACCGTCTCGGGAAGCGCGATAGGCGGCGTGCGGGCGCAGGCGCATCTGAAGAACGTGCTCGGGGCCGTGCTGGCCAGGACCTTCGTCTGGCAGGAAGTGGCGATAACCCATTCCAACACCAAGGTGCGGGACGGCTATCTCGCGGACGAGGCCACGGAGACGTTTTTGTTCGAGGCGCTTCGTGCGTTCTTTCGTTCTCTCGGAAGACCGTGAAGCCGCCAGATTGCATATCGTCTCGCCCCAACGAGATTCTTAGGTACAAACTGTTACCTATTTCTCCCGGCCGGACAAAATTGGAGTGGTAGAGAGAACGGGATTCGAACCTCCGCCACAAAGACTTGAGATCCTGTCGGGATTGCACCTTGTCCAAATTTGGACTATGTTCGAATCAGGACACAAGAGATCGCCATGCCTCACAATCTTCAAACGAAACCGGCGCCCGCCGAGGCCGGACCTCAGCGTCTTGATCTCTCGCGATTTGCATCAGCGAACAGGAAGCGGCTGAGCGCGCCGGGTTTGCGGACTTTTCTTGCGATCGCCGATCTCTGGAGCCTGAACGAGGAGGAGCGGCGACTGGTTCTCGGCTATCCTTCTCGTTCGACCTATCACAACTGGGCAAAACTGGCACGGGAGCATCGGGAATTCACATTGGATGTCGACACGCTCACGCGCATTTCTGCAGTGCTGGGTATCCACCAGGCATTGGGGATCCTTTATGGGACCGAGCCGGAGGGGGTGGCCTGGCTGCGCGGACCGAACTCCGCCACGGTCTTTGGCGGAAATCCGCCGCTTGCGCTGGTGACCAGCGGCTCCTTGGATGCTCTGCTGACCGTTCGGCGCTTTGTCGACGCCGCACGCGGCGGAATCTATATGGCGCCGAATGCTGTGGATGAGGCTTTTGTCCCCTATGACGATGCGGACGTTGTGTTTCGGTGACGGAGATCGTTGCCCCAGCGCCGCAACCAACCTACCGCCTGGTTCCGTCTCGATTTCCTCCGATAGGGCTGTTCGACACCGTCGCGACGGCCGCTGATCTGGCGGCGATCATGGAACTGGTGGGCTGGACGAATGATCGGCTCGTTGCGGACAGGATTGATCGACTTCCGCGTCATGAATGGGTCTACGGTCGACCCAATGCGAGCGTTGTCATGGCAGCGTTCCTTCACGTTGCTCCAACTGGCATGCGCTTCAATTCCTCGGATCTCGGCGCGTGGTATGCAGCAGCCGAACTGAAGACGGCGGCGGTCGAGGTTGCCCATCACCTACGCCGTGAGGCTGTGGCTCGGAGCCTGTCTCAAATCAGGCGAACCTACCGGACGTACACTGCTCGGCTGGACGGCGCGTATGTTGACACTCGTGACTTGCACGCGACGAGAGCGGAGCTCTGTTCGCCGACAAGCTATGTCGCGTGCCAGCAGTTTGGGGAAGAGATCCGCGCGGCGGGTGGCGATGGGATTCTTTATAGCAGCGCGAGATTTCGCGGGGGTACAAACGTCGTGGCATACCGGCCCACGAAGGTAGAGAACGTCGTCCAGACCGATCATTTTGAAATCTCGGTTCATGCCCAACGGAAGACGATCGACGTGAAAAAACTGGCCTCATGACAAGGCGGGGCGTCAGCACAATTTTGGTTCAGTGGCTTTCGTCATCAAGGGACCTGAAGAAGCTCGACGAGATCTACGGCGAGATGCGCCTATGGCCAGGTGACCGCTGAAGCCGTCCCGAACGGCCTGGGCAAGCGGACACCCCGCTACGAGACCGAATCACGACGGACGACTGACGATTTCACAAGGTGAGGGTGAAACTGGCGGGTTTTCGCCAACGGCAACGCTCTCGTCGACCGCTCCGGGATCGAGACCGCTTATCCCTTTCGGATGTCTGGTGTCTTGAGCTGGCGCAGCAGCCGTGACACTGGCGAGGAGCTCGCTCAGAAGGGCGCGCCGCTGTTCACAAGGGCGCCGGCACAGATCCTTGCCGTCGAGCGACAGGAGATCGAAGGCACAGAAGACCAGGCGATCACCACCTGCGGCGATGTGGCGTCGCAACACATGGAATACTATTGGCGGGTGCGTTCTATCTTGAAGTGTGACTTTGCAGCGATATCAGTGGCTTATCGCATGCAAGGAATCACTCGTGAAGCGCACCTACTCCCAGCTCGATTTGGACGAACGCCGCAAGATCGAACGGTGGCGACAGGCCGGCGTCGTCGTTGAGGTCATTGCCGAGAAGCTCGGCCGCCATCGCTCAACGATTTTCCGTGAGATAGTGCGGAACAAGTTCGAGGACGCCGAGTTGCCGCAGCTGAGCGGCTATTTCTGCGTGGCGGCGAATGGCAAAGCAAAGGAGCGCCGCAGCAGCCATCGCAAATTGGCTCGGCATCCCGAGCTCCGTGCGTGGATCATCGAGCGGATCAAGCACGGCTGGTCGCCCGAGAAGATCGCCGGTCGATTGGCTTATGAAAGAAGCAGCGTCCGCGTCTGCCACGAGACGATCTACCGCTTTGCCTATTCGAGCGATGGCCAGGAGCTCAAAAAACTGTGGCGCTATCTGCCGGAGAGCCGCGCCAGACGCCAGCCGAGACATGCCAGGCGCCGCCCTGGCCGCCGGTTCAGGTTCGCTTCAGCCCGGAACTGAGCATTTTGCGCCGTCCGGACATCGTTCGGGATAGAAAGCAGTTCGGCCAGTGGGAATGCGATCTGATCCAATTCCGCACGAAGTTCGGCAAGGCGAACATCACCTCGCTGGTCGAACGCGTCGGCCGCTTCAGCGTCTTCCTGCGCAACAACGGCCGCCCGTCGCGATCGATCATGGAAGGGCTGATCGATGCGCTGGGTCCCCTTCGACATGCGGCGCGCCGCTCGCTCACCTTCGACCGTGGCACAGAGTTCACGGACTGGCCGTATCTGCAAGCCGGCCTCGGCGTCGAGACCTGGTTCTGCGACCCCCAGTCACCATGGCAGAAAGGCACGGTGGAGAACACCAACCGACGGGCGCGCAGATGGCTCTCGATAGACACCGGCCCGTTCTCGATCGACGATCGCGACCTGCATCAAGTTTGCGCTCACCTCTACTCAACACCGCGCAAGTGTCTGGGCTTCAGAACGCCTGCGGAAGTGTTTCGACAGAAGCTTGTGGCCGCCCGGCGGTGAAACGGCTATCCTGCTTCGGCTGTAAAGTCGCACTTCAGCGAGAACTCACAATGCCAGCTGCGCCGCCGCGGCATATCGGTCGGCGAGCCAAGTGCACATCCGCTCGATCCTCTGGCGCGAAGCGTCGCAATAGTCCATCGCACGCAGGTAGCCGTGGATGAGCCCCTCGCCGTCGTCCACCTCGACGGGAACGCCGGCGGCCCGCAGCTTGTCGGCATAGGCGTAGCCGTCGTCACGCAGCGGATCGTATTGGGCGACCGCGACGAAGGCCGGCGGCAGGCCCCGATGGCTCTCCGCATGGAGCGGAGCCGCGAGCGGATTCTTCCGGTCCGCCTCGTTCGGGCAATACATCGCGTTGACCCCCGGCATGCCCTTCGTCTGGAGCAGCGGGGCGTCGGCATTTTCCTGGTAGGATGGCAGCGACATCTCGAAATGGACGCACGGGTAGACAAGCAGTTGCGCCAGCGGCTCGTGCGACGTGCCGCGCAGCGCAATGCAGGCGGATGCCGCGAGGTTGGCGCCCGCGCTGTCCCCACCGATCGCGATCCGTACCGGATCGATGCCGAGTTCGGCCGCATGATCCCGGACCCAGGCAAACGCGTCGCGGCACTCGTTGGCCGCCCGGGGGAACGGATACTCCGGCGCCAGCGCGTAGTCGACGCTGATCACCGTCTGGCAGTTGGCGGCCGCGATGCGCATGGTGATGTCGGCATGCGTCATCGGGCTGCCCTGCATCCAGGCGCCCCCATGCATGTAGACCAGGCACGGCTGCTGCCCGCTGCAGTCGAAGCGATCGACCCGCACCGGCACGAGACGACCGCCGCTCGGCACGAATCTAGCCGAGGTGCGCACCCCTTCGGGGCGTGGCAGAGCCATGTCGTTGGCGATGTACTCGAACAGGATGCGTCGCTCGCGCGGGGTGGCGCCAGCCGGAAGAACGGTCCAGCTCCCGTTCCAGGTCTCGAGAAACGCTTCAAGTTGCGGATCCAACATGCCTTGTCCCTTGTATGGCTTTAGCCCTGATACCCGAACAGCCGGGGCAGGAAGAGTACGAAATTCGGAAAGAAGGTGATGAGCGCGAGCGACGCGAACAGTGCCACCAGGAACGGCACCAGGTCGCGCACGATGCGCGCCATCGGCTGTCCCGTAATGTTGGCGACGATGAACAGCAGAAGGCCGTAGGGCGGGGTCACCAGGCCGATCATCGCGTTGACGACCACCACGACCCCGAAGTGAAGCAGGTCGACGCCGAGGGCCTGGGCGGTCGGAATGAAGATCGGAACCACGATGAGCAGGATCGCGCCGCCCTCAAGGATGCAGCCGAGCGCGAGGATCAGCAGGTTCATAGCGATCAGGAAGCCCCATTTGGAAAGCTCGAACTGGGCCATGAAGTCGGCGAGAGAGTTGGGCACGTTCTCGCGCGCGATGACATAGTTGAGGGTCAGGGCCCCGGCGATCAGGATGCCGACGGACGCCGTGGAGCGCGAGCTGTTGAGCAGGGTCGTGTAAAACTGCCTGAACGAAACCGAGCGGTACACCAGGAAGGAGATGACGAGCGCGTAGAACGCGGCGACTGCTGCCGCCTCTGTCGGCGTGACGACGCCGCTGTAGATGCCGCCGAGCAGGATCACCGGCAGCATCAGCGCCGGAAACGCCTGACCGGTAATGCGCGGGATCTCCGCGAGCGGAACCTTCTCGTCGACCTGGAAGTTGCGTCGCCTCGCGACGATCACGTTGGTCAGCGCCATCAGGGCCGCCATCAGTAGGCCAGGCGCCATTCCTGCCGCGAACAGGTAGCCGACCGACTGGTCCGAGACCAGCGCGTAGAGCACCATCGGGATCGATGGCGGGATGATCGGGCCGACGGTCGCGGTGGCGGCCGTGATCGCTGCGGCGTAGCTCGCGGTGTATTTGCCGCCCTTGGTCATCATGTTGATAATGATGCGGCCCATGCCGACCGCGTCGGCGACGGCCGATCCGGACATGCCGGAAAAGATCACCGACGACACGACGTTGACGTGGCCAAGGCCGCCCCGGAACCGACCCACCAAAGCCTCGCAGAAGCGCAGCAGCCGGTCGGCCAGGCTGCCGACGTTCATGATGTCGGCGGCGAGGATGAACAGCGGGATCGCCAGTAGCGTATAGCTATTGAACAGGCCCTGCAGCAGCGTCTCGGCCGCGATCGAGGCGTCGAAGCCCTTCAAGGCAAGATAGACGGTCGAGCCGCAGATCATCGCAATGCCGATCGACAGGCCGCAGATGGACAGCGCCGCGATGAGCAGAAGCGACATCGTGAACGGATCAATCATGGTCATGCGCCTCGGCGGTCGCGCCCGAATTGTATCTTGGGTGGGTGCCGGCAATCGCCTGCCATGCGTTGATCAGGCAGCGCACCGCGACGGAAATCGCGAAGGGTAGGTAGATCGCAAACAGATGGTCGAAGCGGATGCGCAGGAACGCCGTCCGCTCGACGGCCATGAAGGTGACATAGTCCCAGACCGCCGGGAGCGACCACAGGAAGATCGCCGCGCAGGTCAGGCCGGTGAACACGTCCATTGCCCGCTGGACAGAGGTCGGCACGGCCGAATAGACGATGTCGAAACGGATGATCTCGCAGTCGCGCGTCACGTAGGCGTAGCCAAACAGGATGCCCCACAGCCAGGTGATCGAGACGTATTCAATCGTCCAGCCGAGGGGCAGGTTGAGGAAGTAGCGGAACACGATCTGGATCAGGAACGTGACGAAGAGGCTCGCCATCATCAGGGCGAGTACCTCCTCGGCACGTCGGCCGAGCCAGGTCTTCAGGGAAGCCAGACGCTGCATGGATGCTCCGCCGAAGCGGCCCGCCGGTCAGGCGCCGGCGGGCCGGGTGCCGACTACAGGGCGTTGATCTTGTCGAGCAGCCCTTCGGGCCACTCGGCGGAGTACTTCGAGGCCTTGTAGACCTCGAGCACGTGGTTGCGGAACGCTTCCTTGTCCGGCTCGTAGACGTCCAGACCCTCGGCCTTGAAGAAGTCGACCAGTTCGGCTTCCTGGTCGAGCGTCACCTTGTCGAGGGCGTTCTGGAAGTTGGTGGCGCACTCCTGCACCTTCGCCTGCTGGTCGGCGTTCATGCTCTCCCACTTGGACAGCGCGATCGCGAACTGGTTGTTAGCGATCAGATGCCCGGTAAGCACGATCTGGTCGGTCACTTCGTAGAACTTCATCGCCTTGTCGGCGGGAAGCGGATTGTCCTGGCCGTCGATCGCGCCGGTCTGGAGAGCGGTATAGACCTCGGTGAAGGCCAGCGGCGTCGGATTGGCGCCCAGCGCCTCGCCGACGAACTGCCAGCCCTCGCCGCCCGGCATGCGCAGCTTGACGCCGGCGAGGTCGGCCGGAACCATGGTCTTCTTGTTGCCGCGAATGTTGACGTGGCGCGTGCCGATATAGGGGTTGGCCAGGATCTTGACCTTCGCCTTCTCCTCGATCTCTGCGTAGAGCTTGGCGATGGCGTCGCCGTCCATGACCGCGCGCATGTGGTCATAGCTGCGGAACAGGTAGGCGGTGCCGAGAATGGTCGTGTGCGGCACCTGATTGTAGAAGTCGAATACGGCGAGCGAGGCCATGTCGAGATTGCCGCGCTGCATGGCGGTCAGCTCGGTACCCTGCTTGAACAGGGTAGCGCCGTGGTAGGACTTGAAGTCGAACCCGTCGCCGAGGCAGGCGCCGAAAGCCTCGCGCAACGTGGCCGTGCGGATGTCGGTCTCCGGCACCGTGTCGGAATAGATCAGCTCGATCTTGTCCTGGGCAAAGGCAGCGGATGCCGCCACCGTCAATGCGATGGCAGCGATGCCGGTCGCCAGTCTGTTCATCGTCCTGCGCATGGAAGCCTCCCTTGGTTGCGCTTCAGCTTGGCCGCAGCCAGACTTTCTTTTCCGCGTCGGTCGCCGCATCGGCGGTCGCGCCGACATTCATGCAGCTGCGGTTTCTGCAAAGGCAGCGAACGCGGCCTTCATCCGATCGACGTTCGGCACGAGGCCGGTGAAATGCTCGAAGGCGCGCGCGGCCTGGTAGACCGCCATGCCCTCGCCTGACAGCGTC
Source organism: Mesorhizobium sp. L-8-3 (assembly GCF_016756615.1). Lineage (GTDB taxonomy): Bacteria > Pseudomonadota > Alphaproteobacteria > Rhizobiales > Rhizobiaceae. The sequence continues at coordinate 610,866 of NZ_AP023262.1, forward strand.
GCGCAGCCGAGCCGCCGTGCGGCGCGCAGAAGCTCGGTTTCGAGCGGAAAATAGACGATGTCGGCGACCCACTGGCACGGCCGCAGCAGATCGACCGGAATCGGCGTCCCCGGCATCTTCGCCATGCCGACGGGCGTGGCGTTGACGATGCCGTCGGCGAGGCCGCCGGCGGCGGGGAGGTCGTCGCAGCGCCTTACCCGCCTTGCGCCGAAACGCTCCCGCAACCGCGCGGCGAGCGCCTCGGCACGGCCCGCCTCGATATCGTGGACCACAAGGCATTCGACGCCCAGATCTAGGAGCGCGTAGGCGACCGCGACACCCGCCCCGCCCGCTCCGAGAAGCAGGACATTCTCGCGGGCGGCATCCGGCATGCCGAGCCGGAAGTTCTCGCGAAATCCCCACATGTCGGTGTTGTGGCCGCGGCGCTTTCCGTTCCTGAGCACGACTGTATTGACCGACCCGAGATCGGTGGCCGCGGGCGAGAGTTCGTCGAGCAGCGGCAGCACTTCCTGCTTGTAGGGAAACGTGACGTTGAAGCCGGAAAAGCCGAAATACTCGGCGAAACGGATGATTTCGGCGAGCGACGGCGCCGGATTGTCCATGCGGTCGGCGTCGAGCAGCCGGTAGACGTAAGAGAGCCTGTTGGCCAGGCCTTCCGCTTCGTGCATGCGGGGCGTGCGGGACAACTGGATTCCGCGACCGATCAGGCCAACCAGAACGGCGCCGGGCACGGCGGACAAGCCTGTCGTGCGAACGGCTTCCGCCGCAGCTGCGCTCACCTTCGATCCTCCCTGCGGCGAGTCTCCTGGCTCGCGACACACCCGTCGCGGCGCCCTCGCCTTGAAATTCTTTTGAACTATCCAGTTAATTCAGTCAAGCACTATGTACCAGCCCGCTAATTGGTGTAGACCGATCTCAAACGAACGCAGGGTGCGCATGCTCGATCAGCAGCCGGACAAGTCGGCGGCGCGTGGCGGCTGGAAACAGGACCCAGCCGGCGTGCAGGCCAACATCATCAGCGTGGCAACGGCCGAATTTGCCCAGAACGGCCTTTCCGGCGCGCGGATGGATGACATCGCGGCCAAGACGCGCACGTCCAAGCGCATGATCTACTATTATTTCGGCGACAAGGACGGGCTGTACCGGCGGGTGCTCGAGGAGGCTTACCGCAAAGTGCGCGACGGCGAGCAGAAGCTCGATCTAGACCACCTGCCGCCGGTCGAGGCGCTCAGCCGGCTGGTCGAATTCACCTTCGATCATCACAGCCGCAATCCGGACTTCATCCGGTTGGTGATGATCGAGAACATCCACCACGGCGCCTACATGGCGCAGTCGCCGGTGATCCGCGAACTGAACGCGGGCGCGATCCGCAACCTTGAAGAGATCTGCCGTCGCGGGCGCGAAGCCGGGCGATTCCGTGCCGTCGAGCCGGTGGAACTGCACTGGCACATCAGCGCGCTGTCCTTCTTCAACGTATCGAACCGGGCGACCTTTTCGGGCATCTTTGGCGAAGAGCTCTTCACCAGGTCCGGTCAGGACATGCTGAAAAGGCACGTCGTCGACCTCGTGCTTCGCTATGTGCTCAAGGCAGGGCCCTAGCCTGCGTCGCGAACGACCGGCTGCGCGGCGCGCTATCGCGTGTCGGCGAGAAGCTGAACGCGGCTTTTCACCGCCGGCATAACTGATGTGACGAGCCGATCTGGAAAGTCGTGCGGCAGCGCGGCGATGACGGCGTCTGCCTGTTTTTCGGCGTTTGCGCCGAGGTCTTCGAAGATAGCGCGCATCAGCGACGCGCCGACGCGCGCCAGTTCCGCAGTCTGCAGGAAATGACGCGGCATGATCCCCTCGACCGGGTAGTGCCGGTTCTTGCCGACGGACATGGCGAGCTTGAATTTCTTCTGCTGGATCTGGCCGGCATCAAGGCTCGGCTGCGCGGTCAGGACGTCGTAGAGCGGGGTCAGGCGGAAACGCCCGCCGGGGCCTAACGTAGTGCTGAAATTCTTCGCATGGCCATCGGCGGCGCCGAGCGTCCAGAACAGGATGCAGGCGCGCATGAAGGTGGCGATATCCTGCTCCGGCGTGTCGCTGCCCTTCAGTAGCTCGATGATATCACGCATCCCCGGGCCGCCGTCGGACTGGTATTTGCGCGTGGGCGGCACTGAGAGGGCCTGGCAGATATCCTCCTGGGGCAGTCGCAGCAGCCGACCGTCATTTGTCCAGCGGCGGTCGAAGCGCTCAATGACGAGCGTCTTGCGCCCCCCGAAATCGGCGATCTCTGCATCGGCTGTCGGCACGCCGAGGGCGGCGAGCAACTTCAGGCAGAAATATTCGTTCTCGACGCTGTTCGAGAGATCGATGCCGTTCGGCAGCTGGCCGATCTGCGGCTTGAGGATATGGGTGGTGGCAGTGGTGCCGACGGGTTTGAACCACTGGCCGTCTTTGCGCAGCAAGGCTGTCTTTTCCTGTGCGCCTGCGATCGAAATGCGGAAATCCTCATCCTCGCCCATGCCCAAGGGCGCGATTGCGAGATTGTTGATGATGGCGGCGACCTCATCATCCGTGACGGGTTTGCCGTCGACGGCGCCGGCCTTGCCGGGGTCGATGCCGTCGGGAAGGAATTGCAGCGCGCCAACGCAGTCGTGGCCGAGCGCCGTCAGCAGGCTGTAGGCATCCGTGCCGCCCGCGACGACGCGCTCGGCGACGCCCTTGCGGATCGCGTCGCTGTCCGGAAGCAGATTGTCGAAGACGTTGATGACGGGTGCGCCGACATAGCGGTCTTCGCGCAAAGGGAGCGAGAGCGACACCGGGAAGGTGTTCTCCCAGTCGAGCCAGTCTTCTGCGTATTGGAAGTCGATCGCGCCGGTGGATTCACGGCGCAGCACGCCGACGAGGCGGCTGTTCAGAAAGACATTGAGAGGCACATGGGCCCGGCGGCGCGCCATCAGAACAGGTCGTCGATGTCGGCGGCGCTGGCCTTGCTGCGCGGCCGGACGACGAGTTCGAGGTGAAGGGCGGATAATGCTGACATCAGCGTGCGCAGCTGGACGGCGGGCTCGCCCGCCTCCAGGCGGGAAACGGTAGCTTGACGCAGGTGGATATGATCGCCCAGTGCGCCTTGCGTCAGTCCGGCGTTCTTGCGGGCGCGGCGCAAGATGGCGCCGAGCTGTCTTTCGTTGCGGACGATCTGGTCGGTCATGAGAGCCTCCATGACCGGTATACGCGAGTAGGTATAAAACATCAATATACGGGTTTGCGTATGCAGATGCCTTATACGCAGTTGCGTATAAGTCTTCATTATACGCAACTGTGTACAGCTGTCTAATCTAAGGCGAAATGCCGACTGACTTTCACTCTTGTCGAGGGATCAACCAGCCTGACGCATCGGCCACTTGCAGATCGGATCTGTGTCGCCCGAGGCGCCTTTTGAGGCTCGTCAGTTTTTGAGCCTTGAGCAAGGCGAGGAAGTCCTGCGCCGAAACACCTGACTTCGAGAGATTGCGCCGCGCATTGGCAAGCGACCCCACGACAAAGTCCGGCACCTGATCATAGAGGTTGGCAAGAAACGCATCGGGCGTCACGCGGACCAGCCGTGTTTCTTGATCGCATTCACCGGAAAGTCCCGCAGATTCCAAGTGGGGATGTGAGAGGCGTTCGCTTCGATTGCGGCGGCTATGACGTGGCGGTCATGGGGATCGGGTAGTTTGACGCTGTCGATATGACGATGAAAACCGCCGACCAGCGCCTCCGGTAGGGCAAGTTCCATCAGACGCCGCGTGGTCTGAAGCCGGTCAAGTGGGATCGCCGGAACATTGGCGATAAGGTTGCGCATCCATTCGTCGTGAATCTCATCCGTCCACCGCGCGTCATACCGGCCGTCGACGGAGAGCACGGCTCAATCTCATCGCATTCCCCTCAGGCAACCGACCAATGGGCACCGGACAGCCCTTCGCCAAGAGTCCTGCCTAGGGACCTCCTCCTACCCGAGGACGAATTCCCTGATCGGCGCCACCCAGCTCTCGATCGTCCGGTACATGTCGACGAACCAGGTTTCGACGGCGCCGAGCTGCGGACCGAAGTAGATCAGAAATCCGACCACAACGAATGCAAGAATGGCAATCGCGACAAAGCCGTCCGGCCGATCTTCCGAGCCCTCTGGCGGCGGAAGCTGTTGGAAACGCCAGTCATCCCTCACGATTGCCTCCTACCGCTCGCGACCGTCTCGTTCGCGCTCCTGACGATCCTCGATCTCCAGTTCGATCTGGCGCTGGCGCGGCACATGCTGCTGCGGTGGATCCGACCTGGAGACCTCTGCCTCGATGGACGACTGCCTCTCCGCATTCTTGTCGTTGCGCCCCTCGCCCGTTGCAGCTGTTCTGCAGGCAGCGGATCCTGCCGATCATTGATACGCTCTTCCCGGCCTTCGGATATCGACCACCTCGCGCGCCGCCGCGGCGACCTCCTCGAAGTCGACCCGATCGGAGGCTTCGACCGTTCGCTCCACAGAGGCGAGGACCGCCTCCACCCACTTCTCATAGGCTTCGAATTCAGGACGCGTTATCTCTCGCATCTGGTCCACCTTGCCTTCAATCAGCTCATTCAACAATGCCATACTGGTGTTGTTTTTTGTACCTTCAGGACAGCCTTGGGCTCGTCGGTGCCGGCCGCGTCGACCGCCTTCAGGTAGTTCGAAACGGCCGAATAGGTCCCTGCGGCGATCCAGCCCGGCGCATTGCCGGTGATTTCCTTCATCCGCAGACCGAATTTCGTCGACGCCTCGTTCTTGGTCCAGAACCAGGGGGCCGCGAAGCGCACGCCCTTCATGGCTTCGACGCCGATGGCGCGCGCGTCGGACTGGTGCAGCGCCGGCAGGGCGACCTTCATGCCGCCGGCCATGATGCCGAACTCCTGCACCTGCTTTACCGCGCTGACGAGGTCGGGTCCGCTCACGTTCAGGATCAGTGCCTCGGCGCCGGACGACTGCGCCTGCAGCGGGTAGGACGAGAAGTCCGCGGTTCCGAGCGGCGCCTCGATGGTACCCTTGACGGTCCCGCCGCCGACCTCGACGGCTGCCACCTCGGTCGCTTCCTGGATCTTCCCGGCCTCGTAGTCGGGTGAGAGGATGTGGAAGGTCTTGACGCCGTCGGCGAGTAGCGCCTTCACGGGACTCGTGTATGGCGCGACAATCTGGGTGAGATCCTCAGGTCGCGGTCACGGGCAAATTGTCATGGTGATCGTTGCGCCACAGGGCACCAAGCCGATCGTCGGAATGCGCCTGAAATCAGGCGAGTGGCTCAGATTGCCGTCACGTGAGGACAGTAGTCGACCACACTCCGCGCCTATGTCACGGGTGCCGCCAAGAGCTGTTCTATGAACCGGAAGGCCGCCGGTCGGTTCTCCTCCCAGGTCGGTAGGATCTGGTCCGGCGGCAGGATGAAACCGCCTTCCTGGAAGGTGCGCGGCCTCAGTTCAACTGTGAAGGACGGTATGCCGTAGGTCCCGTAGGTCCAATCCGTCGTGTCGCCCGCAGTCGGGTAGAGCTCGGACGATTGCTGCGGGACATAGACCTTGCCATGCACCTCCTGGATAAGGGTTTGCATCTCCTGGGCCATCCCCACCATCTGCTCCCGGTGCTCAACGTCCGGGACAGGTCTGTCCGTGTAGCCCCAGGGGTAGAGTATGAGCTGAGAATAGCTGTGATAGGTGATCACGCCGGCGAAGCGTTCGCAGCCTATGAGATTGCGGACCGCCTGCGTCTCCGGCTCGGAGAAAGCCCGCGGGCCGACATAGGTCTCGTCGCTCGGCACGTGGCTGGAGGTGGAGACATCAAGGGTGCCCCACATGTAGCCATAGTTGCGGTTCGGGTCGACGCCGAACGATCCGTCGTCGTTCCTCCGGCGGTTCTTGCGCCAAAGCCGTTCCTGCGCCCGACTGTGTTCATGGCCGTCCGGGTTGACCATCGGGGCAACCCAGACTTCTCCGCTCGTAAGCCAGCCCGCGATCGTCGCCTCGTCGGCCCGCTCGACGAGTTCCTTGGCGAGCAGGAAAGGCACTTCCACGGCGATCCACTCGCGCGCGTGGTGGCAGCCCATGAACAGGACTTTGGGAACACCGCCGCGACGGTCCCCGATCCGCATGGCCAGTATGGGCCGGCCCTCGATGCTCCGACCGATCTCGATCAGCTGGGCGATGTCCGGCCTCGCTTCCGCGAGCTGCCGCAGTTCCTCCTCCAGGCCGGCGGCCGAGTGATATTGCTCCGTTGCCTCCGCCCTGGCGAAGGCGGACAAATGCCGCTCCACATCCTCGATCTGCTCGACGAGGTAGCCCATGTGGGACAGGCGGTCCAGCTGAGCCTCGGTTCCACGAAGGATCAGGTGATCCGGCTTGACCTCCCAGACGTCGATGCCCAGCGGTACTCGAAGAACGTTCCCAAGTGGCTTCTGCGGTCCCGAAGACGTGACCTTGGCGATGAGGCTCATATGTCCATTCCTCCCTTCGACAGAGCCAGCCCGATCAGGGACCCCCCGGTTGCCCGTCGGGGTGACAGGAGCTGGGTACGCCACTTTCCAGGTCGGCAATCGTGCGGAGGCGCTCGACGCCAGCCATTCGCCGGCGCTCGAGTTCGGCAATCGTCTGCTCGGAGACGGCCGCCACGACGGCGTCGGCTTCCCGTTCCCAGACGTCGAAGCTCAGTGGAACCTTCAGGAGATCGTCGACTGTGCGACCCGCGGCTGGAGTGAGACGAACCAGCCAGCGGACCGTCGCGCGCCCCGCCATATCAGGTGCTCCTCGGCCATGCAGCCTGTCGCAACTCTAGCGCCTCCCGAAGAGAGCTGCAACGCCGCGCCCCGACATGCCGCACCCCGAACCGGTAGGCGCACGCCCTGGGCGGCGACGCGGGCTGCCTGCCGGCGGCCAGCCGGATACCCATCGCAAACTTCTCCTCGTCAAACGCCCGGTTGGCTCACGCCGCGAACAGATGCGCCTGCGCCGGGTCAAACCGGAACGCTACGGCACTACCCGTCTCGAAAATCTCGTCCTGGGGTATGGCAGCCAGCGCCCGCGCGCCGGATTCGGTGTCGAGGCTGACGATCGTCTCCGCGCCCAGCCGCTCGACCAGCGAGACGGTGCCGCATATCGTGCCGTCCCGATCGGACATGGCCTCGCGCCGCAGCGCCTGCGGGCGCACGCCCAGGACCGCGCGCTTGCCGACGGCAAGGCCGCCGGCGGCGACGGAGACCGGTGCGACCGCGGCCGACTCGACCGTGGCCATGCCGGACGCGACATCCGTCACGGTCACGTCGAAGAAGTTCATCTTCGGGGATCCGATGAAGCCCGCGACGAACCGGTTGGCCGGCTTCTTGTAGAGCTCGATCGGCGCGCCGACCTGCTGCACCTTGCCGCCCTCGAGCACCACGATCTTGTCCGCGAGCGTCATCGCCTCGACCTGGTCATGGGTGACATAGATCATCGTTGCGCCGAGTTCCTTGTGGAGCCGCGCGATCTCCATGCGCATGTCCATGCGCAGGGCGGCATCGAGGTTCGACAGCGGCTCGTCGAAAAGGAACACGCGCGGTTTGCGGACGATGGCACGGCCGATGGCGACGCGCTGGCGCTGGCCGCCGGAAAGCTGCGCAGGGCGGCGGTCAAGGAGTTGCCCGAGCTTCAGGATGCGCGCCGCCTCGCGCACACGCATCTCGATCTCGGCCTTCGGCGTGCGATTGAGCGTCAGGCCGAAGCTCATGTTGTCGTATACGCTGAGATGCGGATAAAGCGCATAGGACTGGAAGACCATGGCGATGCCCCGGTCGCGCGGTTCCATGTCGTTACAACGCTCGCCGCCTATGAAGAGGTCGCCACCGGAGATGTCCTCCAGTCCGGCGATCATGCGCAGCAAGGTCGACTTGCCGCAGCCGGACGGGCCAACGAAGACGACGAACTCGCCATCCGCAATCTCCAGTTCGACGCCCCTGATGATCTCAACAGCGCCGAATGTCTTTCGAAGCTTGTCCAGTCGCAGGCCTGCCATGTCATGTCTCCGGGGAATCGATATTGCGGATGGCCCGCGCCGTCTGCTGCAACGCTTCGAAAGCTGCGAGCCGTCTCGAATGGATGGCCGCCGTGTCGACTGCCGGCTGGAACATATGGGGGCCGCCGGTCATCGCCGCCATTGCATCCGGCAGGCTCGCGAAAGCGCTGGCCGTCGTGCCGAGCAGAACGGGCCCGCCCATGCCGGTTTCGACGTCGACTCCGATGAAATGATGCCTCACCATGCGCGTATCCCGATGCGTAGCGCCGGCATCACGCCGACGCCTGTCCGGTCAGGCGGCTGGCGCCAGGTCGGCCACCGACGCGCGGCTGCCATCCGGATTGCGCAGGTAGACGCCATGCTCGAGCTGCTGGCGGCGTAGCTCGCCGACATCGATGTCTGCCGGGGTACGATTGCCGCGAACCGAGATCTTCGCTGCGCGTCCGACCGCCTCGCCCATCGCCATGCAGGTCGCCATGACACGGATCGCACCCATCGCCTCGTGTGTCGCCGAGATCGAGCGGCCGGCGACGAGCAGGTTCGTCACCTTCTGGGGCACGAGCGAGCGGTACGGGATGTCGTAGCAGTCGCCGCACCAGATCAGCGTGCAACCCTGGTCGCCTGGACGGTGGATGTCGATGGGATAGGAAGCAACCGCCACGGCGTCGTCGAAATGGCGGCAGGCGAGCACGTCCTCCTGCGTCATGACGTATTGACCGACGATGCGCCGCGTCTCCCGGATGCCGAGAAAGGGTGCTGTCTTCGTGAAGTAGGCCTGTTCGAAGCCCGGCACATAGTTGACGAGATAAGTGATGATATCGTCTATCTGGGCTCTGCCCTCGATCTCGCCATTGGTGAGGCTGCGCGCGTCGGTGCCATCCGTGCCGGCGACCCGCGTCATGTTGATCCAGACCTCGCCCTTCTTGAGGCCGGTGATGATGATCGTGCGCTCATTGGGGATCTTGAGGCCGCGCTCCTCCTTGGCCTTGGCCATCAACTCGCGCAGGCCCACCACGATGAACTGGTGGTTCTGGCCGAAATACTCTGCCGGAATGAAGTCGGTGAGATAGGTGCGCGCCTGCGGCGGCGCGTTCGCGATCGACATGCGCAGCTTGTCGGTATCGACCCCGCCAAGGCAGAACATCAGGGTTGGCGGCTGCATGCCGCCCTCGGCATTGCCCTTCTCGGTCGGCACACCGGCCCGATAGGCGACATCCGCGTCGCCGGTGCAGTCGATCACGACCTTCGCAAGAATTGCCGAGCGGCCGCTCTTGCTCTCGGTGACGATGCCGCGGATCGTGTCGCCATCCATCACGACACCGGCGAAGAAGGTGTAGAACAGCACGTCGACGCCGGATTCAGTCAGCATCTCGAGCGCCACCGTCTTCACAGCTTCGGGTTCCACCAGGGTGATGCCCATGTGCAGCGGGCATGGCCGGTGCTCGCTGGCACCGTCTCGTTCCCTGCGCAGGCGCTGGATGAACTTCTCCGGCAAGCCGTCGATGATCTGGTTGCCCTTCTGGCCGAGAAAGCCCAGCACCGGCAGGCCGATCGTCATGTTGCCGCCGACGAAGCTGCGGCTTTCCACCAGGCCGACCCGCAGGCCGTCCTCGGACGCCGCGAGCGCGGCCGTGAGGCCCGACGGGCCACCGCCGACCACGAGAACGTCGTATTCGGCCGAGATCGGGATTGAGCGGGCCGGTTCCTGGATGGAGCGGACTGCGGAGCTGGACATGTCTGTTTCCTCGGGTTTTGCCGGCCGCCACCTGGCACCGGCAAGGCATTTCCTGTTTGATCCAGCAGCCCGGGCCGTCGCCGGCCCGGGCGCACGTTCATCGCTGCTGTCAGGCTGGCAACAGCGGCTTGACCCGTTCGATGATGGCGGCCACCGCATCCTTCACCGGCTTGCGGCCGATTACGGCAAGCTGCACCTCTTCGAGCATGGTCGCCTGCGCGCGTGCCGCCTCCGGGAAGGGCGGGAAGGCGCCGCGCGCGTTTGCAAGCACCTTCGCCTCGACCTCGGCCACGGGGTTCTTCTGTGTCAGTGCCGGATCGGCATAACTCGACACGCGCACCGGGCCGTTGCCGTTGAGCGCCATGCCAAGCGTGACCCGCTTGCTCGACACCTCCTTGATGTAGGACCAGGCGAGTTGCTTGTCCTTGGCATTCTTCGGAATGACCATCGCCCAGGCCTCCGTGACCGATGCCATCGGCATCTTGCCGGCCAGGATGGCCGAGATCGGGAACTCGATGGCCTTGATCCTGCCCGGGTACTTGCTCTGCTCCGGATTGTTGAGCTGGGCATTGCGGGCGAAAGGGAGCACGGTGAAAGCTGCACGGCCTTGCTGGATCCACGTCACCTGGTCATCGTTCTTGGTGGTGGCGTAGTTGCGGGGCAGGGCGCCTGCTTCGAACATGCCGCGAAGCGTTTCGAGCCCCTGCTCCATGGCGGCCGGATCCGGCACGAGCTGGAAGTCCCTGGTGATGAAATCGCCGCCGAAAGCGCGTGCGAACATCACCGGGAAAACTGCGAGGTCGCTGGCGAGGATCATGCCGGTCACCGGGGTGCCGGCCGCCGAGGTGAAGGTCGTCTTCTTCGCCTGTTCGACGAGTTCCTCGAGCGTGGCCGGCGGCGCGGAGATGCCGGCCTCCTCAAGCAGTTCCTCGTTGTAGAACAGGCCCTGGGTGGCGTGGCGCACTGGAATGCCGATGAGCTTGCCGTCGACCGTCATGCCCTCGACGAGGCCGGGCGCGATATCCCCGAAATCCTCTATCGGATCATCCTTGAGCATGCCATCCAACGGCTCGAACAGCGAAGCGATCTCCGAGGTCGGCCGGTTGTCGACCATGTAGCCGACGCCGTAGTCGGTCTCGCCCAGGCTCGCCTCGCGGAACAGGCGGTCCATCAGCGGATTGGAATCGAGGGTCGTGAAGACGATCTCGGCGGCGTTGTCGGCCCTCCAGCCTTTCATCAGGTCGCTGTCGGTTCCGGTGCCCAGAACTGTCTCGTGCACCTTGTGGCTGAGCACGTTGAGCGTCTTGCCCGCTGCCCGCGATGGACTGACGGCAAGTGCTGCCGCACCGCCCAGCGCGGTTCCGAGAAAGCCGCCCCTCGTAATGTCAAGATTGAACGCTTTCATGGTCGTTTTCCTCCCTTGCAGACGGATCTTCATCCCTTGGTAGCGCCGGCCGTCAGCCCGGCGACGAGATAGCGGTTCATGAGCACGACGAAGAGCAGGACGGGCGCGAGCTGCACCGTGGAAGCCGCGAACAGGATCCCCCAGTCGACGCCGTCGATGGAGCCGATCATTTCCGAAATGACCAGCGGCGTGGTCTTGGCGTTGGTCGCGATGAAGATGAAGGCGAATAGGAACTCGTTCCAGGCGAACACCACCACGAAGACGGCGACCGCGAGGATGCCGGGAGCGGCCAGCGGCACCACGACGCGCCGCAGGATGGTGAGACGCCCTGCCCCGTCGATCTCGGCGGCCTCGTCCAGCTCGCGGGGGATCTGGTCGATGAAGGTGCGCATCAGCACCGTGCCGAGCGAAACGAAGAAGGTGGCGTAGAGAACCATCAGCACGACATGGGTGTCGTTGAGTCCCATCGCATTGACGATCGGGAACAGCGGCAACGTCACCACGATCGGCGGGATCAGTCGCACGACGATCAGGAACATCACGCTGGCATTGAGGAACCGGCCGGAGTTGCGCGAATAGACGTAGCCGGCGCAGGTGCTTGCGATCACCGCCAGCGCCGTCGCCCCGGCCGTCACGATCGTGCTGTTGATCAGCCCGTCGAAGAACACGCCCCAGCGGTTCCACAGCGAGGCATAGTGCTCGAAGGTGGGCGTGAACAGGTAGGCCGGCGGGACCGCGAAGATCTCCTGCCCCGGCTTCACCGACGACATCACGATGAAGGCGATCGGGAACAGCGACCAAACGAGCAGTGTGACCACCGCCGCAGCCTTCCCCACCCCGATGACAAGCCGTTTAGTGCGCATTCGTAGCCACCTGTCTGCGCAGAAGGAAGACGTAGCCGGCGGCGAGCAGCAGCGAGGCGACGACCATGATCCAGGCGGTCGCGGCGGCGGTGCCGAAGGCGTTGTAGCTGAAGGCTTCCTGGTAGAGATAGACGGCCACCACTTCGGTCGACCGGGCCGGCCCTCCGCCCGTCAGCAGCCACACCTCCGAGAAGATGCGGAAGGCAAAAATGTAGCGGAAGAGCAGCGCCACCGCGATCGCCGGCCCCAGCAGCGGCAGCGTAACGCGCCGGAAGGCCTGGAAGGCGGTCGCACCGTCAATTCGCGCTGCCTCATAGAGGTCCCTGGGTATCGCCAGCCGCGCGGCATAGAGGATGATGAAGGTGAAGGGCAGATGCAGCCAGATCGTGAGCAGCGCGATCAGGATCATCGCGTGCGTGGGCTCGAACGACCAGTCGAGGATCGGCAGGCCGAGCGCCTGGAGGGCCAGCGTCACCGGTCCGGCCGATGTGTCGAACAGGAAACGCCACATCACGACCGCGATCACCTCGCTGACCGCGTATGGCGCCAGAACGGCCACCAGCAGGAAGCGGCGGAACGGCAGGCCGCTCGCGAAAAGCAGCGCCACCAGAAGCCCGATCGCAAGCTCGATGTGGACGGCAAAGACCACGATGATGACGGTGTTCCACAAGGCGCTGCGAAAGGCCGGATCGGAGAGCACGCGGATGTAGTTCTCAAGGCCGACCCAGGTCGGTGCCTGGCCGAAGCTCGACTTGGTCACGCTTAGCCAGATCACGAAGATCGACGGGACGACGATGACGCTCAGGATCAGGATATGAACCGGAGCGACCAGCGGCATCAGCCGGGCCAGACTTCTCTTGCGCAAACGGTCCTCCCTGACCCTGTGCTTGCGTTGGCGCGTGCTTCGTTCCCGATCAGTGGACCGCTGATTGGCCAGCGCCGTCCGCATCCTCGTCCCGTAGCGGCGGAGCGGAAACGGGTACGCCTTCCGGTGCTGCGCCAAGATCGCGCACGGAATCGCGAACCTGCAGCGACGTCTTGAGTTCGATCGGCTGTGGCGCCGACTCGTCGCCGGCGATCCGCGCCTTGAGCCTGTTCCAGATCGCCCCAGCCATCTCGTCCACGGGCTGGCGGATCGCAGTCAGGGCGGTCTTGCGCGCGCTCATCCAGGCATAGTCGTCGAAGCCGATGATCGAGACCTGCTCGGGAATGTCGATGCGTCTGGCAGCAAGCGCCGACAGTACCGCCAAGGTCGTCACGTTGGTGAGCGCCAGAACGGCGGTCGGGCGCGCATGCCGCTCGAGCCAGTGCAAGAAGAGCTCGGCGCCGCGTTCGCCATTGGAGCCCAGCTCGATCACCGTCGCACCCCGCCCGATCGCCCGGCGCAGAAAGGAGTCGGCACCGCGCACGCGTTCACGGATGGGAACAATGGAGAGATGCGACGCCGCGATGACCACGTCGCAATGTCCCATCGAGGCCAGGTGGCGGGCTGCGATCTCGCCAGCCTCCGCGTTGTCGATCGTCACCGTGTCGGCGAAGGCTCCTTCGCTGTCGACACGGTCCGCGAGCACCATCGGGAGGCGGTGCGCCTCTTCGGCGAGAATCTGGGGGACGTTGTCGGTACAGGGCACGGCAACGAGCCCCGACGGGCGCCAACCCAGCAGGGCGCGTAGCCGCGACTTCTCGAGTTCGGCATCGTCGCGCGAACTCGCCACGATGACATCATATCCGTCTTCGCGCGCCTTCACCTCCAGCCGCGAAACGAGCGATGTAAAGAACACGTCGTCCAGGTCAGGTACGAGCACACCTATCACCTTGGCCTGTCCGGAGCGCAGCTGCGAAGCGGCGCGATCGACATGGTAGGAGAGCTCGAGCGCCGCACTCTCGACGCGTTTGCGCAGTTCGGCATTCACCGGCTTGGAACCCGAAAGGACGTTCGAAACGGTGGCGATCGAAACGCCCGCCCGCGTGGCAACGTCCTTGATCGTCGACCTCTTGCGACTCATGAAAGAGCCCTGTTAAACGTTTTACAGTTAAACGTTTTACTCGCCTTTTTTGACCAAATCAATAGGCATGGACGGGCGAAGCGCCGCGCGCGTCGACCGTTCGGGCGGAAATCATGCAGATCGCAGCTCTCCGCAATCAAGGTCACATGTCGTGGCCGTTCTCGGGCGTCCACGCTGCCACAGCCAAGGTCAGGATTGGGAGAGCGAATGAGTGCCAATGTCTTGACGTGCCTTCGCCGACGAGCGCGCCGTTTCGGCCCACGGGCACGCGTTTGATCTCGCTCGCCCATCAAGGCGGCGATGCGGGCGAGCGACGTCTCCTCGCCGACCTTCGACGCGGTCTTTGCATCGATCACGGGCATATCAATCGCCTCAGCTTACGGCCCCCGTATGCGCCTCGGTGCTGGATGTCTTCGTTGCCCCCGTCTCGGGAGGCACGATGGGCCGTTCTGGCCAGGACCTTCGCCTGGCATGAAATAGCGATAACCTATCCCAACACGAAGGTGCGGGACGACTTTCTCGTGGAGGAAGTCACGGAGACGTTTCCGTTCGAGGCGCTTCGTGCGTTCTTTCGTTCTCTCGGAAGACAATTGAACTGAAACCGCTACTTCTCCGCGAACTCATCGAGGCTCGCTTCAGAAGCCGCGCGGCAGCCAGGGGGTTTGTCCGTCTGTCCGCGCGGTTCTCACGAACGCCCCTCCTCGAAGCGATGCCGACACCGATCTGGCGCGAATGATGTCGCGAAGCCGCTGGCAGGCCTGCCTCTCGACCTCTACCGTCAGCCTCACGTGCCACGACGCTGGGTCAGCGCCTGAAGCCGCGGCCCTCAGTCGAGCTCATCCACGTGCCTTTTCGCTCGCGGCGCTCCCTGGCCGGGCCACCGGACCCTGATCGTCGTGCGCGCCGCGGCCGAGGAGATGGGCCGCCGAACGCCACGCATGATGCGCCAGCCGGTCGAGCCGTCGGGCGGCTTCGATCCCCGCGAAGGCATCCGCCGCAGTCAGCTTGCCCGGAGCGACGGAGGCGAGGGTCGCGGCACGGTGGTCCCGTTGCAGGGCGTCGAGTGCCTTGGCCGCACCCTCCGCGTCAGCAAGGGCCGCGGCGACCTTGGGCGAAACGCTCCAACCGATCGGTGCCGCCTGTGCGCCCAGCGCGGATTCCGAGGTGATCGAGCGCCCGATCGCCTGTGCCCCTCGCAGAGCCTCTACGCACAGTTCGCCGGCGCGAAGGTCGTGGAACGTTCGGATCGGCCGCCTTGTGGGCCCGTCGTCCATCAGGATCTCCACGAGACGTGAAGCGTGATCGAGCGCATGCAGCGTGCTTGTCATGCGCAGCCGCTCATTCTCCGTCCCGGGCGGCTCCTTCAGAGCGGTCAGAAAATCCTGCACTTCCCCCAGCGTGGCGGCGGCCGCCGCTGTTTCCCGCGCCACAGGGCCGGCCTCGCCCGAAAGCCCCGCCGAGACCGAGGCGGCGGTTGTCGAGAGGACATCCGCCACGACACGCCGGGCAGTCTCGACGGCGATCACCGGACTGACCAGCGCGCTGGGGTCCAGCGCACGCTGAAGCGCCGTCTGGCTGGAGGGCAGGAGCCGCCCCACGATGCGGCTGAACCACTGCGTCGCCGGAAGGAGCACCGCGACCCCTACCACATTGTAGGCGGTGTGGTAGGCGGCAAGAAGCGTCACCCCGTCGACGGAAGCGACAAGGGCATTCATCAGCGCCGCAGTGAACGGAAATGCAACGATCGATATAAGCGCCGCTATCGCCTTGAACAGCACATAGGCGAGGGCGAGGCGCTTCGCCATCGTACCGGCACCGATGGCTGCCAATGCGGAGCTCGTTGCCGTCCCGATATTCTGGCCGATGATCAAAGCCGCGCCCTGCTCCAGGCTCACTGCCCCGGCGTAGAAGGCCGAAATGGTGACAGCGATAGCGGCCGTCGAGGACTGCATGACCGCGGTCATCGCCAGGCCGACGACGACAAGGGTCATGAGGCCGACCGACCCGGCGATCCAGCCAACCCCCGGCGCGCCCAGCACCGCTGGAAGGTCAGACGGATGCAGGCTCTCCGCGAGGCCGCCCATGCCCTGCTGGAGCGTCGTCAACCCGTAGAGCACCAAGGCGAAGCCTGCGAGGGCACCGCCGGCCGCCGCGATCCGTCCGCCCGCCAGCAGTTTGGCCAAGGCCCCAACGAAGATCATCGGCAGCGCGTAGGCCGAAAGCGAGACGCGGACACCGATCAGGGCGACGAGCCAGCCTGTACCCGTCGTGCCGACATTGGCGCCGAAAACGAGACCAAGCCCCTGCGAAAAGGTCAGAAGCTCCGCGCTGACGAGGCCGATCGTCGTCATCGTCACCGCGCTTGAGGACTGCACGAGCAGCGTGACGACCGCGCCCCAGAAGGCGCCGGAGAGCGGCGTGGCAGCTGCTTTGGCGAGGACGGTGCGCAGGGCCGATCCCGCCAGAGACTTCAGGCCGTCGGTCATGACGGCCATGCCGAGCAGGAAGAGCCCGACGCCTCCGAGAATGGCAATTGCCGTCGACATGCCCGTCTCCTCCCCTCCGCTTCGGCCTCAAGCTCGTCGGCGTCATGGCGCCAGCCGACACTATGCCGATAGCCCGCCGCTGCACCGACGCTCCCCGTTTCCGAAAACCCCTCAGATCTGCAGACATCAGAGCGGGCACCGATACGTGACCGCAACAATCACGACACTTCCTGAGGAGAAGCGTCCGGAACGGATGGGGGAAGCCGCTGCGGGGTCCTTGCTTTCAGCCAGCGTCCCGCCGTTCGCCGCCCTCCTGCTCCGTTGTGGAGAAATGCGCGACCACGCCCTCCACGCCCCGCACGCCTTCGGCGACGACGCGCGCTGCCCGCCGGCATTCCTCGGCGTCGACCTCTCCCCACAGATGGACGATGCCGTCCGCGACGGTGACGGAGATGTTCAGGTCTTGCAAGCCAGCATTCTCGTCGAAACGGGCGAGGATGCTGCGGCGGATGGCTTCGTCGCCGCGGGTGGTGTCGGGCAATTTCGCGGTGGCGACCGCATAGAGCAGGTCGGCCCGGGTGACGATGCCGACGAGCGTGCCGTCGCGGAGGACGGGCACGCGCTTGATCTCGCGCTCGCCCATCAAGGCGGCGATGCGGGCGAGCGACGCCTCCTCGCCGACGACAACGGGAGCCGGCGTCATCACGTCTGAGACGCGCCAGGAATGCGCCTTCACGTAGGATCTGGCTCTTTGCTCGCGATCGGCCTGCTCCTGTTCCGGCAGGACCATGCCTTCGAGCCCCAGCTCCGTCCGGCGCAGCATGTCGCCTTCGCTGATGATGCCGACCAGCCGTCCCTCGTCGTCGACGACGGGAAGACCGCTGACGCCATTTTCCATCATGATCTTCGCCGCGTGCCTGATGCTGTGGTCGGGCGAGACGGTAACGACCTTGGTCGTCATGACCTCCTTGGCTTTCATGGCTGTCTCCTGGGGTGGACCGGGGCCATGCAGATTAGGTCGGATCGTCGCCTGCAACTACCCCTCAGAATGCCCACCGGGCCGCGACCCTGCGTCGCCGCCAAGGCCGGCTCCTCAGCCGATGAACAGGGTAGCCGCTCTGCTCGCGCCGCCAGGGCTTGCTTCAAGCGCCTCGAAGGTCAGGCATCAAGCCTGGGCTGCTTCATCGAGGCCACCACGGCTTGCTCGATTTTGAGGCCGTGACCGGCGGGGACCGAGACGGTCGCATCGGGAGGATGCTTTACGAAATTGTCCTTGCCCTCGTCCCAGGACATGATGAACTTCGCCGTGGTGACGTATCCCGCCGGGAGATAGGCCAGGGAACGGCATGGTCGCTGTTGGGGCATGTTCGACCGGCGGCGACGAAGGATGAGGGCGACGGCGCGCGCGTCCGGCGCCGCATGGGAGGAATATCTTGAGATTCCTGAACCGCCTGTTCAACAGGCTTCTCGTCCTTTGTCTGGGTGTGCTGAGCGTCTGGCTGATCGTCTTCGTCGTCTTCGACACCGCCGACAACAGATTGCCGTGGATCCTGGCAGTGAGCCTTACATACGGCCTGGCCGCCTATGTCATCCTGCCAAACGCCGTCCGAATAGGCCTGAAGATCCTTCATCGGAGATTGATCCCCAGATACACGATCACCGCAGACGGGCTGCCCGGCGATCCCGTAAATCTCGTGCTCATCGGCACTCTTCAACAACTCCGCGATGCTTTCGCGACAGCGGGCTGGTCGACGGCCGATCGCCTTGATATCGCAAGCTCCTGGCGAATGACGCGAGCGTTCCTTTTCAATTCTCCGTATCCCACAGCTCCTTTCAGCACCCTCTATCTCTTCGGGCGCAAGCAGGACATCGGTTTCCAGCAGCCCATCGACAACAGCCCGCGCAAACGCCATCACATCCGTTTCTGGGCGCTGAGCCTCACCCATTCCGGGGACGATATGACGGCAGCAAGCTTCTGGCTGAATACGGACAGACCGCCGCCCGATCAGCGCGTATTGTGGGTCGGGGCGGGCACGAGAGATACCGGGCTGTCGCTGACCCGGTTAACATTCCAGATTACACATGCCACCGATTCGGACACAAATGCAGAACGCGACTACATAGTCGCCCAGCTGAGATCAAGGCGGGTGATCGGGGATGTCGCGCTTCACCAATCCGGTTCGCGTTTGCAGATCGGGCATGTCAACCACTACGTTACCGATGGTGCGATCGCCTTCGCCAGCCTGACAGAGTATTGAACAAGCAGAACCTGCGGAGCAGCTCGATGAGGCTTGCGCAATCAGCCGGTATCGCCTGCGCGGCTCATACCGCTGCATCGCTGAACGTGGAGAAGGACGCCGCGATCATCCGCCAACCAGAGAGCACCGGCCTGGCGATGCGGCTACCCCCTGCTCTTGATGAACGCACTTGACGGCGTCGCTATAGCGGCGGCAGCGGGGTCCGTTGCAGAATCGCTCGGATCGTCGACCCCGGCTGGCCGCGCGATGAAATGCCGGAGAACGCAGCAAAGCCATCGTGACACAAGCGCGAGAAACCGACAGTTTAAGTAAGATTTTACCTTGTTGCATG
Source organism: Mesorhizobium sp. L-8-3 (assembly GCF_016756615.1). Classification (GTDB taxonomy): domain Bacteria; phylum Pseudomonadota; class Alphaproteobacteria; order Rhizobiales; family Rhizobiaceae. Next base: position 629,976 of record NZ_AP023262.1, read on the forward strand.
CTTCTTCTTGCCCCTGATGCTGCGTTGCGGGAACCATTGACCGGGCGGACGAGTTTCTTACTCCAATAGGGCTTGAGGCAATGTCACGCAGCAACGGCAACCAGCCGACCCGGATATCGGCGCAGATCAGACGGCAGATCGGCACGGCCGAAAACAAACGGTTCCTGCGCGCCATGCCGCTCTTCAAGGTCGATCCGGAACTTCCCGAGACGCTGGATCACCTGCTCGACGAACTCGACCGCGCGGAGAAACGCAAGAGGCGGAGATCGTAGGGTGGCGATCCCCGAGGTCACCCGCGCGAGCAGCCGGAAGCGAAAAGGACGTTCCGGCGGTCAGGCGGCAATCTTGCGCAGATCGCCATGCCTTATCTCCGTGCCCAGCACTTTCAGGCATTCACGCATGAAAGCCGAAAGGCCGGGCCATCCCTTGGCCGAAACCAGATTGCCGTCGACATGGGCACCGTTCGGAGCGACGTCGACATATTTTCCGCCTGCCAGGGTCACTTCCGGCTCGCAATACTGAAGAGCGGCGACTTCCTTGCCGCGGACGACGCCATCGACGGCAATCAGGATCTGCACGCCATGGCAGATCGTGAAGATCGGCTTGCCGGCCTCGTGGAAGTGGCGGACGATCGCCTGCACCCGCTTGTCGATGCGAATGTATTCCGGGCCGCGCCCGCCGGCGCAATACACGGCATCGTACTCTTCCGGCTTCACCTCGGCGAAACCCTTGTTCAGGATATAGTCGTGGCCGAGTTTCTCGGTGTAGGTCTGGTGGCCTTCGAAATCGTGCAGCGAAGTCTTGATGACCTCGCCGGCCTTCTTGTCCGGACAGACCACATGCACGGTGTGTCCGACGGCATGCATCGCCTGCTCGAAGACGAAGATTTCGTATTCCTCGCTGAACTCCCCGACCAGCATCAGGATCTTCTTGCCCGACATTTTCTCTCTCCTCCCGTTCGATAGAATTATTTCGGCATGCGAAATAATTTTTGGCATCGTAAGGCGGAATAGCGGAAAGAGGAAGTCGACGGAGCGGGAATCTTTGGGCGCGCAGGATACCCCATCCGACCTCGCGGAGCGCCCACGGGTCTTGCCTTCGGCAAGCCCCAGGACAGGCTCCGCGCGGTCGGATGAGGGGTATGCAGCGCGCCAGAGCTTTGAAGTCGAGCGCCTTCCTGCCTGGCCCGACTTACCGGCGGCTGCGGCGCCAGGAATAGCCGGCGCCCCTGGTGGGTTCGGCGGCCGGCTTGGTCGCGGGCTGATAATAAAGCGGAATGCCGCCGGTTTCGCCCTTTTCCAGACGCTCGATCAGCACGGGGTGGGACACTTCGAACTCGTCGAAGCCAAGCCTCAGCATATGCGGGAGCTGGTCAATCAGCACCTGGCCGACCGCCCGGATCGGGCCTTCGAAATTGTGCCGGCGGCGCAGGAGTTCGGCCTTGGAGAAGCTGCGGCCGTCATTGAAGGCCGGGAAGGCGAGCGCCACGAGAGTAAGTTGGTCGAGCAGGCCGGCGATGGCATCGACCTGTTCGCCCGGCTGCAGGAGCACGCCGAGCCTCTCCTTCGCCGATTTGCGGGTCTCCTCGTCGAGGGCGAGGAAGACCTGCAGCGGCAGGACGAAGCGGCCATTGGCCAGCAGCGCCTCGGGAGAGTCTGCATGGCGCCACTCGTCCTCGCGAAAGCCTGCAGGCGTCCAGAGGCGGGTTGCCGCCTCAGCGTTCGGTTGCGACATGAACATTTCCTAGATCGAGGGACCGGCCAGCGACCGGTCGAGGCCACCCAAATGAATGCCACACTCGGTTTTGGCCTGTCCAGCCCAGCGGCCCGAGCGGGCGTCCTCGCCCGGCCTCACCGGCTGGGTGCAGGGGAAGCAGCCGATCGACAGATAGCCATAGGCGACCAGCGGGTTCTCGCGCAGCGCATGCCGGCGCATATAGTCGGCGAGGTCGGCCGTGGTCCACCGCGCCAGCGGATTGATGCGGGTGCGGATGCCGACGGTTTCAAACACCGGCAGGGCCGCCCGCGTGGCGGCCTGGAAGCGCTTGCGGCCGGTGAACCAGGCACGGAACGGCTCGACGCCCCGCGCCATCGGTTCGACCTTGCGGATCGCACAGCAGGCTTCGGTATCGCGGCCATGCAGCGTCCCGTCGGGATCGTCGCGGTTGAGCGCGGTTTCATCAGGCGTGACGATGCGGATGTCGGTCAGGCCGAGATCGGCGATGAGCGCGTCCCTGTATTCCAGCGTCTCGCCGAAATGCTTGCCGGTGTCGAGGAAGATCACCGGCAGGCCGCGGTCGACCTCGGCGATCATATGCAGCAGCACGGCCGAGTCCGCCCCGAAGGACGATACCGCCGCGATGCCGCCGGCGAAGTCGTGAAGGGCTGCCCGCTCGACGACTTCGATCGGGGTGAGATGGCCGAAACGCGCGTCGAGCGCGGCGGCTGCCGCCGCGACTTCGGCTTCGACATTGGCTTCGACGGGCGCCTCAGGCAGCCTTGGCTTCGCTGCCATAAAGCACCTCCTTGAACGGCGCGGGTCCGACCCGGCGATAGGCGTCGAGGAACGTCTCTTTCGGGTCGAGGCGCAGGCCGAGATAGGTGTCGACGATGGTCTCGATCGCATCGGTCACCTCGTCCGGGCCGAAGCCGCGGCCGATGATCTCGCCGATCGAGGTGTTCTCGTCGCCGGAGCCGCCCAGCGTGATCTGGTAGAGCTCGGCGCCCTTCTTCTCCACGCCCAATATGCCGATATGGCCGACATGATGGTGGCCGCAGGCATTGATGCAGCCTGAGATCTTCAGCTTCAGCTCGCCGATCTCGCGCTGACGCTCGAGCGAGCCGAAACGCTTCGAGATCTCCTGTGCGATCGGGATCGAGCGGGCATTGGCGAGCGCGCAATAGTCGAGGCCCGGGCAGGCGATGATGTCGGTGATGAGATTGGAATTGGCCGTGGCCAGCTCGATCTCGACCAGCGCATCATAGACCGCCTTGAGATCGGCGCGCGCGACATGCGGCAGAATGAGGTTCTGCTCGTGGCTGACGCGGATCTCGTCGAAGGCATATTTCTCGGCGATGTCGGCAACCGCCTCCATCTGGCTGTCGGTGGCGTCGCCCGGAGCCTCGCCGATGCCCTTCAAGGAGATCGTGACGGCGGCGTAATCGGGGTGCCGATGGGTGACGACGTTCTGGTCGAGCCACTCCGAGAAGCTCCTGGAATCCAGGCGCGCGAGCTTCACGGCGGCGTCGCCTTCCGGCCGCGGCGTCAGGGCGGGCGGCGCGAAATAGGCCTCGATGGCACGGATGTCGGCGTCGGGCAGCTTCAACTCGCCGTCCTTCAGCGCCTCCCACTCGACCTCGACCTGCCGGGCCAGTTCCTCGGCACCGGTCTCGTGCACAAGGATCTTGATGCGGGCCTTGTATTTGTTGTCACGCCGGCCGTGGAGATTGTACACGCGCATGATGGCCGTGGTGTAGGAGAGCAGGTGCTCCTCGGGGAGGAAGTCCCTGATCTTCTTGGCGACCATCGGCGTGCGGCCCTGCCCGCCGCCGACATAGACGGCAAAGCCGAGTTCGCCCTTCTCGTTCCGCTTCAGATGCAGGCCGATGTCATGGACCTGGATGGCGGCGCGGTCGCGCTCGGCTCCCGTCACCGCGATCTTGAACTTGCGCGGCAGGTAGGAGAATTCCGGATGAACCGACGACCACTGGCGCAGGATCTCCGCATAGGGCCGGGGGTCGGCGACCTCGTCGGCGGCCGCGCCCGCGAAATGATCGGCGGTGACATTGCGGATGCAGTTGCCGCTGGTCTGGATGGCATGCATCTCGACGCTGGCGAGATCGGCCAGGATGGCGGGCATGTCGGACAGGGCCGGCCAGTTGTACTGGATGTTCTGGCGCGTCGTGAAATGGCCGTAGCCCTTGTCGTATTTGCGGGCGATGTGGCCGAGCATGCGCATCTGGCGCGACGACAAGGTGCCGTAGGGGATGGCGACACGCAGCATATAGGCGTGGAGCTGCAGATAGACGCCGTTCATCAGCCGCAGCGGCCGGAACTGGTCTTCCGTGATCTGGCCGGCGAGCCGCCGGTCCACCTGGTCGCTGAACTCGGCGACGCGGGCGTTCACGAAATCCTGGTCGAACTCATCATAGCGGTACATGGTTTTCTTCCGTCGGCCGCGAAGGCCGTTTCCTCACGCCGCCCGGACCAGCTCCGGACGGGCCTGCTTGCCGAGATCGTTGCGGTTCGACGGGCCCGCGGCTCGGATCCTTTCGCGTAGCCGGGTCGGCACCGGCACGCCGTCGACGAGTTCGACGTCGATGAGATTGACGTCGATCACCTCGTTGTTGTCATGCGCAGCCTTGCCGATCGCTTCCAGCCGCGCCTCGGCCTCCTTGTCGGCGGCGATCTCGGAGCGCTCGATGGTCTCGGCCCAGGAGCGGTCGATCGCGTACCAGACGGCCTCGCCGTCTGTCAGGCGATTGGCGGTCAGGATCTTCATGCTGCTGTCCTTTCGGTCGCGGTCCCTTGGGGTCCGGGCGTGGTGACGGTGCGCCGAGAGGCTGTGAGCGGCTCGGAGTTGGCGAAATTGGCGCCGGCGACGGCGTCGCCGATGATGGTCATGACCGGGCCGGAGAGATCGCCGCGCCCTTCGAGCGACGGCAGATCGGCCAGCGTGCCGTGGAACAGCCGGCGCCCGGAGAGACTGGCGTTCTCGACCACGGCGACCGCCGTGTCGGGCGACAGGCCCACCTCGATCAGCCGGCCGGCGACATCGGCCGCGACCGAACGGCCCATATAGACGGCCACAGTCGCGCCCGAGATGGCGAGCTTCGCCCAGTCGGGAAGGGTGCCGCCCTTGAGATCGTGGCCCGTGGTGAACACCATGGAGGAGGTGACGCCGCGCAGCGTCAGCGGCAGCTCGAAATCGGCCGCGGCCGCGAAGGCGGCGGTGACGCCTGGCACGACTTCATAGGAGATGCCGGCATCGCGCAGCGCCTGCATCTCTTCGCCGGCACGGCCGAAGATCAGCGGATCGCCCGACTTCAAACGCACCACCTGCCTGCCCTGGCGGCCAAGCTCGACCAGCAGCGCATTGATCTCCTGCTGGCTCTTGGAGTGGCAGCCCTTGCGCTTGCCGACCGGCAGGCGCTCGGCATCGCGGCGGCCCATGGCGACCACGGCCTCCGGCACCAGCGCGTCATGGACGATGACGTCGGCCTGCATCAGCAGGCGCTGGGCCCTCAGCGTCAGCAGGTCCTCGGCACCGGGGCCGGCGCCGACCAGGGCGACATGGCCGCGCGCGGCCGTGCGGCGCAAAAGCAGCTCGGCCGCGGCCTCGCGCGCCTCGTCGGCATGGCCGACTTCCATGGCGCGGGCGGGCGCGCCGGAGAAGAAGTCGTTCCAGAAGCGGCGGCGGACACTGCCCCTGGGCAAGAGCTTTTCGGCCAGGTCGCGGAAGGAGTTGCCAAGCGTCGCGAGTTGGCCGAGCGAAGGCGACAGCATCTGGTCGATGCGGGCGCGGATGAGCTGTGCCAGCACAGGGCCGGCGCCCTCGGTGCCGATAGCGACCGCGACCGGAGCGCGGTTGACGAGCGCCGGGGTGAAGAAGTCGCAGCATTCAGGACGGTCGACGGCGTTGACGGGAATTGAAAGAGCGCGCGCATCGTCGGAAATGCGGCGGTCGAGCGCTTCATCGCCGGTCGCGGCAAAGGCGAGAACGGCGCTGTCGAGCGCGGAAGCGTCGTAGGGAGCGCGGATATGCGCCACATCGTTCGCTGCGATCCAGTCGGCCAGAGCATGCTCCGGCCGGTCGGCGACGATCCGGATCGCGGCGCTCGACTGGGCGATCAGGCGCGCCTTGGCGAGCGCCTCGTCGCCATTGCCGACAACGACCACCACGCGCTCTTCGACCCGCACGAAGACGGGGAAGGCATTGAGCTTGGAAGGGTCTTGCGTCATGCGCGCGGGTTCCGGAACAATAGACGGCATATGTACCGGCTGGCGTTGCCACGCAGAAGGAACGCACTCGCGCCCCGAAACCAAGCAGGCAAACTCTTTTCCGCAGCCTTCCGGGGCCGCAGAAAATTATTCCTCGCCTCCGCGCGGGCTTCCAAGCACCCGCCGCGACCCGCCGGAATCCGGATATGCCGCCGGACGGCAATGCCGCACCGTTTTTGCTTGTGAGCGGCTGCGCCTTGGCCACAATAGGGGCGTCGATACTGCCGCTGCCGGAAATGAGGAATTTCCAATTTCTACTGTTTTTGTAGAAATAAGGCGCTGCAGATCGAGTTGCTGCCGCGCGAGCCGGAACCTTCGCCTTCCGCAAGTCGTTCTGCGCAGGCGGACACGCAACGGAACAACAGCGGCAAACGGAAGGAGCGACCGCGATGACCATCAAGCTGAAGCGCGGAACCTGGGTCTTGGTAGCCGATGGCGAGAAGGCGCTCTTTCTCAAGAACAGCGGTGACGCCGTGCATCCCGATCTCGACGTCGCGAGGAAGGTGACGGAGGAAAACCCTCCGACCCGCGAGCAAGGCTCCGACCGACCGGGCCGCTACAGCGACGGGCCGAACGTCCACAGGAGCGCGGTGGACGACACCGACTGGCATATGCTCGCGAAGGAGCGGTTTGCCGAAGAGATCGCCGGCCAGCTTTACAAGCTCGCCCATCGCGGTGCCTTCGACGAGATCATCCTCGTCGCGCCGCCCGCCGTGCTGGGTCAGATGCGCAAGAAACTGCACAAGCTGGTGGAGGACAAGGTGGCCGGCGAAGTGCCGAAAACACTGACCAATATGCCGATCGCACAGATCGAGGCCCTTCTGCAGCAGGAATGGGCCAGGTGAAAGACATGGCGGGTCAGCCCGCCAGGAAATCCTTCAGCAACTGGATCTGCTCGCCATTGGCAAGCGTCGGCGCGTGGCCGCAGCCGGCAATCGTTACCAGCCGCGGCCTCGGTCCGCGCCGCGTCATCGCCTCGGCGGTCTCCTTCGAGAGCACGTCGGAGTGCTCTCCGCGGATGAGAAGCACGGGTGCCGCGACCATGTCATATTTGTCCCAGACGTCGAGATCGGCCTTGTGGACGGTGAACTGGGTCACAATCGCAGGGTCGTAGTGAACGGTGATGCGGCCGTCGTCGGTCCGCCGCGCCGAACTGTCCGCCATGCGCCGCCAGAATGCCGGCGTGTTCTCGCCGAAGGGCGCGTAGTTGCCGCGCAGCCAGGTCTCAAGCTCGCCGATCGTGTCGTAGACCGGCGGGTTCCCGACATAGGATGCGATCCGGCCCGCCCCTTCCGCCGGAATGTCGGGCCCGATATCGTTGACGACCAGGCGGGTGATGCGCCCCTTCAATGCGCCGGCCGCGAGCGTGATGCCGATCAGCCCGCCCATGGAGGTTCCGACCCAGCGCAGGCTGTCGATGCGATAATGATCGAGCAGGCCAAGCGCGGCCTCGCCGAAGACCCGGTAGGAATAGCCGGCCTCCGGGCTCCTGGCCCAGCTCGACAGGCCGCGTCCCGGCGTGTCCGGACACAGCACGAAATAATCCTCGGACAAGGCCGCCGCCGCCTCATCGAAATCCCGGCCGGTCCGGGCGAGCCCGTGCCACATGACAAGCGCCGGCTTTGCCGGATCGCCCCATTCGGTGACATGGATCTCGAAGCCGGCGGCCTGGACATAGGTCGAGCGGGGACATGTCATCGGCGGGAACCTTTCCCCATGAGGGTCCCGGCGATGCCGGCCGGGAAGAAATAGACGAGCAGGATGAACAAAAGGCCGAGCCAGAGCAGCCAGCGATCCGGATCGAGCAGATCGGGGAGCAGCGGCAGCGACGATGTCGCCTCGGCACCGGCCTCCATCAGGTCTTTCAGATAGAACTGGGCGAGGCTCATCACGGCGACGCCGATGACGGCGCCGACCATGGTGCCCATGCCGCCGATCACCACCATCAGCAATATGTCCATCATGATGCCGAAGGAGAGCGCCACGTCGGGTCCGACATACTTCAGCCAGACCGCGCGCAGCACGCCGGCGAGCGCGGCAATCACCGCAGCGATGCAGAAGATCGCCGTGCGGTAGAAGACGACGCGGTAGCCGATGGCCTCGGCCCGCATCTCGTTCTCGCGGATCGCCTCCAGCACCGTACCCATCGGCGAGGCGACGATGCGCAGCATCAAAAGGAACAGAACGAAGCTCGACAGGAAGACGAAGTAGTAGGCCGCGATCTTGCCGTTGATCGCCACGCCTGCCACACGCAAGGTCTTGCCGTCGCCGTCGGTCAGGAGCTTCGTGGCGGCGGAGAACAGCTTCGGCACCTGATAGGTCATGCCGTCCTCACCGCCGGTGAGATCGGAAAGCTGGCTGGCGAGCACCAGCATGACGGAGGCCGCGGCCAGGGTGACCATGGCAAAGAAGATCGCCTTGACCCTGAGCGACAGGAGCCCGATCAGCACGGCCAGGACAAATGCGGCCAGCACGCCTGCCGCGCCGCCGATGAGGATCGCATCCCAGCCCGGGCCGAAGGCTTTCAGCGCCATCGCCGTACCGTAGGCGCCAAGGCCGAAAAACATGGTGTGGGCGAAGGAGACGATGCCGGTGTAGCCGATCAAAAGGTCGTAGCTGGCCACCACGACGATGAAGACGCAGATGCGCGCCGCCACCTCCTGCGCCCGCACGTCGGGGAAGAGGAAGGGCGCGAAGAGCAGGCAAAGACCGATCGCGCCGGCGATGGCGTAGACGGCGAGGCGGCCCGCGGGGATGGAACGAGAGCCTTGTCCGGTCATCGGGGTGACTGCCGTGGTCATCGGTACGCTGCTCCGGCAGGGACAAAAATGGAGCGTCGGCGCTGCCCGTTATCCTCCTGAAACAAAACCGATTTCAGCACTGCCTTCATGGCAGGGGCTTTTCGCGACGCTCGAACAAGCAGCATCATTTCTCTCACCCCTTGACCGCCGGCTTCAGGCCCCAGGGCCGCCACAGGAGGATCGCCATCATCAGGATCATGTTGGAGGCGAGCGACAGTTTCGGCGCCAGGAAAGCCACGTAGTTCGCGGTGAGGCCGACGAGGACGGCGCCGATGAGGGAGCCTTCGATCGACCCCAGTCCGCCGATGATGACGACGATGAAGACCAGGATCATCATCTCGGGGCCGATCGCGGGCGTGATCAAATGCTGGTAGCCGGCCCACATGGCCCCGCCCATCGCCGCCAGCGCCGAGCCCGCCATGAACACGGCGACGAACAGCCTGTCGATGCGGAAACCCAGCGCCTCGACCATCTCGCGGTTCTCGACGCCGGCGCGGATCAAAAGTCCGATGCGCGTGCGGTTGAGCGCGAAATGCATGACCGCATAGACGGCCAGGCCGAGAAGGAAAGCGAAAATGCGGTAGATCTCCACGGCGACGTCGCCGATGACGATCGAGCCTGACAGCACCGTCGGGCGGGGCACGGCGACGGGTGCGCCGCCCCAGATCGCCAGGATGAGCTGCTCGGCGACGATCAGTGCCCCCATGGTGATGAGGATCTGGCGCAGATGGTCCTTGTAGACGGGCTTGACGATGACCCGCTCGAAGAACCAGCCGGCGACCGCGCCGAAGGCGGTGGCCGCGCCGATCGCCGCGAAGAGGGCGAGCAGGTTGAGCGCGACGCTGCCGCCGGTCACCCAGCCGCCGAGCGCGGCCAGCACCGCGGCGGCGATGAAGGCGCCGAAGGAGACGAAAGCCGAATGGCCGAAATTCAAGACGTCCATGAGGCCGAAGATGAGCGACAGGCCAGACGCCATCAGGAAGATCATCATGCCCATGGCGAGGCCGGCCACGGTGAGCGTCATCCAGCTCGACGGCGAGCCGACCAGGACGAAGGCGACGAGCGCCAGGAGGACCGGCAGGAGGTTGACGCCGCCGAGACGGGAAAAGGTGGTGGAGAGATGGGTCATTTCGCCTCCTCCGTCACACGAGAGAAGGTCGGCGCTCTACGTTGCCCCCCTCTGTCCTGCCGGACATCTCCCCCACAAGGGGGGAGATCGGCCGGCCGCCTGGGTTTCGCCAATCGCCCACGTTGCAGGACGAGCGCCGTCGCCGATGACAGCCGATCTCCCCCCTTGTGGGGGAGATGTCCGGCAGGACAGAGGGGGGCAACGTAGAGCGCAAACATATCCGGGCTCCTACTGATGCGCCGCGAGCGAGAGGCTGAGCAGGCGGGTCTGCAGCGCCTCGTCGGCGGCAAGCTCGGCCATGCCGCCGCGATGGATGATGCGGCCGTCGTCAATGACTGCGACCGTTTCGCCGAGCGAACGGGCGAAGAGGAAGTTCTGCTCGACCAGCAGGATCGTTGTCTCCCTGGCGATCTCCTGGAAGGCGGCGATCATGTTGCGGATGATGGCCGGCGCCAGGCCCTTGGTCGGCTCGTCGATCAGGATCAGCGCGCGCCGCTCGATGATCGCCCGCGAGATCGCCAGCATCTGCTTCTGCCCGCCCGACAGGGCAAAGGCCTGGCGGGACCAGAAGGTCTCCATGGCCGGGAACAGGGCGAAGATGCGCTGCAGCCTGATATCGTCGAAAGCGCCCGTACGCGTCGCCAGCCGCATGTTCTCCTCGACGGTGAGGCCGCCGAAGATGCCCATGTTCTCCGGCACATAGGCGATGCCGAGCCGCGCGATATCGGGCGTGGCGAGCGCGGTGACATCGCGGCCGCGGAAGGCAATGGCGCCCTCGCCGGCCCGCCAGAGTCCCATGATTGTGCGCAGCGTCGTCGTCTTGCCGGCGCCGTTCCTGCCGAGCAGGACGTGGACGCCGCCCTCGGGCACGTCGAGCGAGATGCCGTGCAGGATGTGGTACTGGCCGATATGGGTGTGGACGCCGTCGAGGCTGAGGATCGCGCTCATGAGCCGGCCTCCGCGCCAATCCCCAGATAGATCTCGCGCACGACCGGCAAGGCCATCACCTCGTCCGGCTTGCCGTCGGCGACGAGCTCGCCATTGTGAAGCACCACGATGCGGTCGGCGAGCGCGCGCACCACATCCATCTTGTGCTCGACCAGGAGGATGGTCCTGGTGCTGTCCTTCCTGATCTCGGCGATGAGGTCCAGGATCACCGGCGCCTCGTCGACGGACATGCCGGCCGTCGGCTCGTCGAACATGAAGACCTTCGGCTCCATGGCGAGCAGCAGCGCGACCTCCAGCTTGCGCTGGTCGCCATGCGGCAGCGCGGCGGCAGGCAGGTCTGCGACCGTGGTGAGGCGTGTCATTTCCAGATAGGACTCCGCCTCGCGCTTGAGCCCGCCAAAGGACGATGCGCGGCGCAGGAAAACGGCGCCGACACGCTTGCGGGCCTGCACGGCCAGCCTGACATTCTCGATCACCGACAGCTTCGGGAAGAGATTGGTGAGCTGGAAGGCCCGGCCGATACCGGCTGCGGCGCGCGCCGACGGCGGCAGGCCGGTGACATCGGCGCCATCGAGGAAGACGCGGCCATGCGTCGGCGTGAGCTGGCCGGAAACGAGGTTGAACCACGTCGTCTTGCCCGCCCCGTTCGGGCCGACGATCGCCGTCAGCTCGCCGGGCACGAAGGCGCAGGTGACGCCGTTGACGGCCGCATGACCGCCGAAGCGGATCGTCAGCTCTTCCGTGCGGAGGGAGGGGGTGGGCATGAAGGGTGCCTGTTTTCGCGCGTGGTGGGCGGCACATACCCCTCATCCGACCGCGCTTTCGCGCGGCCACCTTCTCCCACAAGGGGAGAAGGGGAGGTGCCAAGCGGGCGCGGGTGACGGAGCCAAGCTGCCGACGACCGCGCAGCCAATCATTCCTGGTTGTTGCGGCCGACCGGGATGTCCATCTCTTCCGGCTTGATCTCGCGGACGAGCTCGGGGATCGCCCATTCGACCTTGTCGTCGACCTTGATCTTGAAGGCATACATGGACTGCAGCGCCTGATGGTCTTCCTTGCGGAAGGTCATCTGGCCCTTCGGCGTCTCCCAGCTCATGCCTTCCATGGTCTTGATCAGGGTCTCGGTGTCCCATTCGGGTGCGGTCTCCAGCGCCTTGGCGACGGCCAGCGCGGCCGCCATGCCGCCCGCGGTGAAGAAGTCGGGCGGCGCGTTGAAGCGCTTCATATGCTCGGCAACAAGCCAGTCGTTCACCGCGTTCCTGGGCGCCTCGTAATAATAATACATCGCGCCTTCCATGCCCGGCACCTTCTTGTAGCCGACCAGAGCGGGCAGGATGTTGCCGCCGCTTGAGAGCTCGATGCCGTAGCGGCCGGGATCGGCCGCCGCCAGCGGGCTCATGGCGTCGATGCCGGCGACGTTGATGAAGATCACCTTGCGGCCCGGCTGGTCCTTGAGCGCGTTGAACAGCCGCTCGATCGTCGCGGTGAAGTCGGTCGTCTGCTGCGGCACATATTCCTCGGCGACGATATGCGCGCCCGTGCCTTCCAGCGCCTTCTTGAAGGCGGCGATGCCGTCCTTGCCGAAGGCGTAGTCCTGCGCCAGCGTGGCGACATAGAGGTTCTGGTCCGGCTTGAGCGCGATCGCCTGGGCCTGCATGTCCATCGAGGAGTTCCGCGAGGTCTTGAAGACGTAGCGGTTGGAGTCCTTGCCGGTCAGGCTATCGGCGACCGCCGGCTCGACAAGCAGGACCTTCTCATATTCGGCCGCCACTGGCAGCATGGCGAGCGCCACGCCGGAGGAGGTATCGCCGACGGCGAGCACGACGTCCTCGTCCTCGAAGGCCTCGGCCAGCATGGCGCGGGCGATGTCGGGCTTGAACTGGCTGTCCTTCCTGACGATCTCAAGCTTGCGGCCCTTGATCTCCATCGTGCCCTTGGTGGCGTATTCCAGCCCCATCTCGAAGCCGGTTTGCGTCTGCTTGGAATAGGCCTCGAGCGGCGAACCCGAAAGGCCATGGATCAGCGCGATCTTCGCCGGTCCGTCCTCGGCGAATGCCGGCTGCGGCGCCAGCAGCACGGCTGACGTCGCCAATGCGGCGAGCAATCTCTTCATGATGTCGTCCTCCCGACCGTTTTTGACCGCGTCCGTGGCTCCCGCCACGCAGCGAGGGAGCCTCTGTTATCCGAAAGGTCCGGAAGGGGAGCGCCAACGCCGCGAGCCCGCCCCGCGACACTTGCAATCCTCACGGCGGAGCCGGATAAACGGCGACGCCCTGCGGCGTTCCGTCCGGCATCGATGCGGCGTTCTCCTCCCGGTGCCGGCCTTCGCGCGGGCGTCGGTCGGACGTACGCGCGGGGCAGCATGGGAGCTATTATTGGCCGGGCCGGGAAAACGCGGCAATATCGTAGAAATACGCCATGACAGACATGCCTGAGAGCCTCCACCATCTGGCATTCGAACACGCGCCGATCGGCCTCGTGCTCACGGAGAGCCGCGTGATCCGGGCCTGCAATCCGGCCTTCGCGGAGATGTTCGGCTATGAGCGTGCCGAGCTCGTCGACCGCTCCTTCGCCATCCTCTATCCTTCCCACGAGGAATTCGTGAAGGTCCGGGACGTCGGCGTGGAGCCGTTGCGCAAGACCAACCGATATTCCGACGAGCGCATCATGGCGCGCAAGGACGGCACGCTGTTCTGGTGCCGGGTGCGCGGTCATTCGCTGACACGCGAGGACGACCCCTTGCGGCGGGCGGTGTGGAGCTTCGCCGACCTTTCGCAGTCACGCCCGGTGCTCGGCTTTTCGGCGCGCGAGCGGCAGATCGTCATGCATCTTGGCGAAGGGCGCACCAGCAAGGACATCGCCAGGGTGCTGAAAATCTCGCCGCGCACCGTCGAGGCCTACCGGGCGCGGCTGCTCAAGAAATTCTCCGCCAACAACGTGGCGGAACTGCTGGCGCATTTGGGCGGCATGCCGCACTGAGGTGAATGGTGAATGGTGAGGATTACTCTTGATTGGTGATTCAATCAAATAGTAACGGCTTATATTATCCCAACTATACCATTCACCATTCACTATTCACTATCAAACATGCTGACCACCATTGATGTGGATCTCCGAGCCCGTAACGTAGGACGCCTGTTCCGAGCACAGGAAGAAGATGATGTCGGCCACTTCCGAGGTCGCGCCCAGGCGGCGCAGTGGAATGGTCTCGACGATCTTCTCGGTGCCGGGCGACAGGATCGCCGTGTCGATCTCGCCCGGAGCAATGGCGTTGACGCGGATTCCGTGCGGGCCGAAGTCGCCGGCCATCTCGCGCGTCAGGGAGCCAAGCGCGGCCTTCGACGTGGCATAGGCCGTGCCGGCGAAGGGATGGACGCGGCTGCCGGCGATCGAGGTGACGTTGACGATCGAGCCCTTCGCCGCCGCCAGTTCCTTGAACAGACCGCGGGCCAGCATGATCGGCGCGAAGAAATTGACCTGGAAGACGTCGCGCCAGACATGCATCGGCGTGTCGATCGAGTTCATGCGGCCGCCCGTCTTCAGCTTGGGCGAGATGCCGGCATTGTTGACCAGCGCGTCGAGCCGGCCGCCGTGCGCTTCGAGGCGATGGCGGATCTCGGCGACCGCCACGCCGACATCCTCGGGATCCGACAGGTCGACCTTGATATGGTCCTCCGGGCCGGCCGGCCATGGGCAGTCCTCCGCGAAGGCCTGGCGGGAACAGGTGATGACGCGCCAGCCCTCGCGCGAGAAACGCTTCACGGTCGCGTGACCGATACCCCGGCTGGCGCCGGTGAGCACGATGGTTTTCCTGGTGTCGATCTCGGCCATGGTTCTTCCTTCGGCGTGCCGCCGCTCCGCGCGTCCATCCGGACAAGCGCGGGGCGCACTCTTGCCTCTCGCATCGTGCCCCCCGAAGTTCGGGACCGATCCTCGGGCCGATGCGTATGTAGCCGATGCCCGCAGCCGTGGCGAGGGGTGGCGGCGTCGCGAGCGCGCCCGGTCGATCGTCCAAAGCGGCGGAGCCCCATAGTTCGGTGCTGCCGTTCCACCTGCCTGCCTGAAGCATGTCTCCCGAAAGTGGGAGCCGGTTTCGGGAGACATGCGTAAGAACAAGCACCTGAAGCGCGCAAAGCGAACCTGAAAGATCGCGACGCGCTTCGGCTGTCAGACCCCGGAACCGGGGGCCGGTCTCGGGATCAACCCGGTGCGTTACCCACCGTTGCCGAGGATGACGTCGAGGATCGATCCCGGCCGTTTCTGCCGGGGCCCGCCGACATCGGCGGAGGGGCGGCGGATCGACGCGGTGGAGGAATCGTCCGGATGCGGCGGCGAGAAGCCGCCCGCCGCCTCGACGCCCTCGACCGGACGCGGCCGGCGCAGCGCCGCCTCTGCGCCGACTTCCGCGGCCGGCACGGGCGAGGCATCGAAGGCCGGGTCGGGGTTCCAGGCGCCAGGCAGCCTGGCCACGGGCACGCCCTCATGGGCGGCAAGCATGAATTCGTGCCAGGCCTGTGTCGGCAGCGAGCCGCCGGTGATGTTCTTCGTCGGCTTGCCGTCGTCGTTGCCGAACCACACGCCGGTCGTGAGATTGGCCGTGTAGCCGATGAACCAGGCGTCGCGCGACTTCTGGCTGGTGCCGGTCTTGCCCGCCGCGGGCCAGCCGAACGCGGCCTTGCGGCCGGTGCCCGCCTCCACGGTCTGCGTCATCATGGCGTTCATCATGCCGACGATCTCGGAACGCAGGACACGCGGCATGCTGCCGACACTGTTCTGGTAGAGCACCTCTCCATTGGCGGTCCTGACCCGCTGCACGAAATGCACTTCCGGCCGGTAGCCGCCGTTGGCGAAGGGCACATAGGCGGCGGTCAGCTCCAGCGGGGTCACTTCCGAGGTGCCGAGCGCGATCGAGGTGTTGGATTGCAGCGCCGATTCGATGCCCATGCGATGCGCGGCCTCGACGACGGCGTCGGGGCCGACCTCCATGGCAAGCTGCGCAGCAACGGAGTTCAGCGACTTGGCGAGCGCCGTGGCGAGCGTGACCCGGCCGTAATATTTGCCCTGGTGGTTCTCCGGCGTCCATTTGCCGATGCGGATGGGCGCATCGTTGCGCACGCTCCGGGGCGTGCGGCCCTGCTCCAGCGCGGCAAGGAACACGAAGGGTTTGAAGGCGGAACCGGGCTGGCGGCGCGCTTCCGAGGCTCGGTCGAACTGGCTGGTTGCATAGTCGACGCCGCCGACCATGGCGCGCACCGCACCCGTATTGTCGATCGACACCAGCGCGCCCTGGCTCACGCCGAGCTTCTTGCCGCTCTCACCGATCAGTCGGCGGATCGAATCCTCGGCGAGCTTCTGCAGATGGAGATCGATCGTTGTCTCGACGACGACGTCGGTGCGCACCTCGCCGATCAGCCCCGGCAATTCCTCCATGATGCGGTCGGCGACATAATTCTCCGAACCCGTCCAGAACGCGGCGGCTCGGGTGGCGGGTGCCGCCATGGCGACCTTCAGCTCCTTCTCGCCGATCAAGCCCTCTTCCCGCATGGCGCCGAGCACGAGCTGGGCGCGCTCGTCCGCTGCCTTCGGGTCGCGCGCCGGCGATAGGCGGGACGGCGCCTTCAGCAGGCCGGCCAGCAATGCCGCCTCGGACAAGGTCACATCGCGCGCTGACTTGCCGAAATAGCGGCGGGATGCGGCCTCGACGCCATAGGAGCCCGAGCCGAAATAGACCCGGTTCAGATACATCTCCAGGATCTGATCCTTGGTGTGGTTCTGCTCGAGCCAGAGCGCGAGAAGCACCTCCTGCACCTTGCGCTCGATGGTGCGATCCGGCTTCAGGAACAGGTTCTTGGCGAGCTGCTGGGTTAGCGTCGAGCCGCCCTGCGTGAGGCGGCCGGCCATGATATTGCCAACCATGGCCCGGGCGAGGCCGATCGGATCGAAGCCGAAATGCGAATAGAAGCGATGGTCCTCGATGGCGATCACCGCCTTGGGGATATAGGGCGACATCTCGTGCAGGCCGATCGCCTCGCCGCCGGTCATGCCGCGATTGGCGATCAGCTTGTCGTCGACGGAAACGATCCTGACATTGGGCGGGCGGTCGGGGATGGCCCAGGTCGTGGCGCTTGGCATCTTGGCGCCGTAGTAGACGACGATGCCGGCTGCCGCGATGCCGCCCCAGATCGAAAAGACCACGCACCAATAGGCCAGACGCCCGATGATGCCGAGCGAGCTGCGCCGCTTGCGGCGCGGGGTTTTGCGCGATTTCGAGGCGCGGGCTGAGGATTTCTTTTTTGCTGGTCCCCGCTTGCGGCTCGCCGGCACGACGCGGTCCTCCTCGCTGACCGATAGTCCCGACGACCCGTCGCGCAGAGGCGCGTCGAAAGTCGGCTCGATGCGCCTGTTGCGGTCTGCCATGTCGTCCCCGATGCTCATCGGCCCCGGGGGTGGAGACTAAATGCGGCGATTTAAGGGGGTGTTAAAGCGGCTTTCGGGGAAAGGTCCGCTGGCTCCCCTCCTCGCGACCCTTGCAATTTCGATGGATGCCGGTCGATTTCCATGCCGGTTTTGCTGGAAACGAGGACATCGGTTCCTATATCGGGGTTGCCCATGGCGTGTGCTGCGTGCGCCGGGCCGCTGTTGAACGGAGACCTGGATGAAACCCGTTCAGAGGCCGCGCACGCATGATATCAACTTCCGGTTCGGGCCCCGAGAAGGGCCGCATCAACTCGACCCTTCGCCGCTTCCTGGACAGCGAGACTTCCGCCGGGCTCCTGCTGATGGCTGTTGCGATGCTCGCCGTCGCCACGGCCAACTCGCCCTTGTCCGAAGGCTACTTTGCCGCCCTTCACGCCTATGTCGGTCCGCTGAGCGTCCAGCATTGGATCAATGACGCCTTGATGGCCGTGTTCTTCCTGATGGTGGGGCTGGAGATCAAACGCGAGATGACCGACGGACAATTGTCGAGCTGGCCGCGCCGGATCCTGCCCGGGATCGCGGCGGCCGGCGGCATGATCGTTCCGGCGGCAATCTACGCCGCCCTCAACCACTCCGACCCCGGTGCGATTCGCGGCTGGGCGATACCGTCGGCCACCGACATAGCCTTCGCCCTGGGCGTGCTGTCGCTGCTCGGGCCGCGCGTCCCGACCTCTCTCAAGGTGTTCCTGACGGCATTGGCGATCCTCGACGACCTCGGCGCCGTCATCATCATCGCCTTGTTCTACACGGGCAACCTGTCGCTGCCCGATCTCGCCGGCGCCGCGGCGGTCGTGGCGGCGCTGCTTGCGCTCAACCGGGCCAGGGTGAAATCGCTGGTTCCCTATTTGCTGCTCGGTGTGGTTCTCTGGGTCTTCGTGTACCGCTCGGGGGTTCACGCCACTCTTGCCGGCGTCGTTCTCGCCCTGACCATACCGATCAAGCGGACGCCCGGCACGCCGGAAGCTTCTCCCCAGGTCTCGCCGCTTCACCGCCTGGAGCAGGCGCTTCACGCTCCCGTGGCGTTCCTGATCGTGCCGATCTTCGGCTTCGCCAATGCCGGTGTTTCCTTTGCCGGAGTAACGCCTGCCGTCCTGGCCGAGCCTTTGGCTCTGGGGGTCGCCGGCGGCCTGGTTGTCGGCAAGCTGGTGGGGGTGTTCGGCTCGGTGTTTCTCGTCGTGCGCTCCGGACTGGCCAGCCTGCCGGCGGCGGCGAGTTGGGGGCAGGTCTTCGGCGTCGCGCTGCTCTGCGGCATCGGCTTCACGATGAGCCTCTTCATCGGCTCACTTGCATTCGAAGACGAGGCACTCCGCGACCGGGTCAAGTTCGGCATTCTCGCGGGTTCAATGGTCGCCGGCCTTGCAGGCTACGCGGTGCTGCGGCTCACACGCCGTCGTCGGCCGGCGAACGCGTGATCCACCGGGCGAGCGCCCGCTGCTCGCCGGGCCCGCGTCGTCTTCCCGAACCGGCCTGCCGCGCGAGTGCGGACGTCCGACCTCCGGGGGGAACGGGCCTGAGCCGAAGCCTCGCTGCCGATGCTTGCGGATAGGGCATCCAGTCGTCGGACAAAAAGAGGCGGGGCCGGAAACATATCCCGGCCCCGCCATCAACAAGAAGCCCTCCGCGCCGTCTGCGGTGAACGCGGAGGGAAAGCGATCAGATCACGATGAAATCGGACGCTTGGAGATCGAGATTGGCGTCGAGCGTCGCGATGTGGACCGAGCCGCCGCGAGCGCTGCCGTTCGAATCGTAGAACAGCTTGCCGGTGTCGGTCTCGTACACGATGTGATCGTTGGCGTCCCGCGCCACGCCGCGGCTGTTCTTGACGAAATTGGCGCCGGACAGGACACCCTCGGACGACAAGGCGGTAAACACCGCATTGTCGAGATGGATGACATCGTCGACCACCGAGAAATCGGTGATCCTGTCGACATTCGAACTGGCGCTGAGCGCCGTGTCGAACACGAAGGCATCGTTGCCGAGCCCACCCGTCAACGTGTCGTTACCGCCGTGACCATAGATCGTGTCATTGCCGGCGCCGCCGTTGAGCGTGTTGGCGCCGCTATTGCCATGAACGACGTTGGCAAGGCTGTTGCCGGTGCCGGAAATATTGGCGGAACCGGTCAGCACCAGCTTCTCGACGTTCGCGCCGAGGGTGAAGCTGACGGACGACCGCACCGTGTCCATGCCGCCGCCGGCAGCCTCGACGACGACATCGCCTGCATTGTCGACGATATAGGTGTCGTCACCCTGATAGCCGGTGAGCGTGTCGGCCCCCTTGCCTCCGTCAAGGATGTTGAGGTTGTCGTTGCCGAGCAGCTTGTCGGCATAGGACGAGCCGACGACAAGCCCGGCGCTGACGATCGTGTCGCCTTCGGCGTGGCCGCCATAGCCCTTGCCGGTCTTGAGGTTCACGGTGACGCCGGCGTTCGAGCTCGCATAGCTCACCGTGTCGCTGCCCTCGCCGCCGTCGAGATAGTCGGCTCCCGCGCCGCCTTCGAGAACATCGTCACCGGCAAGGCCGTAGAACTTCTCGTTGCCGCCGTTGGACACGCCCGAAGCCGGGAGACTGTCGTTGCCGGCGGTCCCGGTGATCGTCTTGACGGTTTCACCCGTACCGCCGCCGGTCTCCGGAACCTCCGGCGTGGTGGTGTCGCCGCCGGTCCCCGGAACCTCCGGCGTGGTGGTTTCGCCACCGGTGCTTCCGCCGCCGACGTCGTAGGGAGACTGTCCTTCCTTGAGGTAGACGTTGCCGGAAATCACGGGCGAGCTGTTGTCGATGGAGAAGTAGTCGTAGTAGCCTTTCTCCATGTAGTTGTTGGTGATCGAGACGCCGGTGATCGGGCCGCCGGAGGCACGGCCGTCGACATAGATCATGATCCCGGGATCGCCGGCGAGATAGTTGTTGTTCACCCTGACGTCCGAGATCGGCCCGAAATCGTTCTTGATGAAGATGTTCGAGGTGTCACGCGCGAACACCGTGTTGCCCTCGACCAGCACGTTGCTTTGACCGCCCTGGATGGCGATGCCGTCATAGTGGGGATCGGAGCCGGGGGCTTGCAGGTCGTGGATGAAGTTGCCCTTGACGATGCCGCCGGATCCTCCACTGAGGCCGATGCCGTTTTCGAAGCCGTAGATGTTGTTGCCGATGAAGGTTCCGTGGCCCATGATGCCGTAGGAGCCGGCCATCTTGCCCTGGCCGTTGATTTCGCAGTTCTGCACCACGAGCCCGCTGGCACTGCCGTTGGTGTTGATGCCCTGCCAGGAACTGGTCGTGATGCGGCAGTTCTCGATGGTGACGTTGGGCGCCATGACATAGATGTCGCCCTTGATGTCGAGGTTCTTGAGCACCGTCCCCGCCTTGGTGACGACGATCGAGCCGGACGGGGTCAGCGTCACGCCGTCCGGAACACCGGTGTTCGACGCGTCTGGGAATCGGCCACTGGTTCCCGCGTCGGTTCCGGCGACGAGGTCGGTGGTTCCTCCATCGGTTCCGGCGCTCGGGTCGGTGGTTCCGCCATCGGTTCCGGCGCTCGGGTCGGTGGTTCCGCCGGTTCCAGCGTCAGGGTCGATGGTGCCGTTGTCGGTTCCGGTGTCGGGGCTGGAGGTGCCGCTATCGGTCCCCGAATCCGTGCCGTCGGTGCTTGCACCGCCGACGTCGGAGGGAAACTGTCCTTCCTTGAGGTAGACGTTTCCGGAAATCACGGGCGAGCTGTTGTCGATGGAGAAGTAGTCGTAGTAGCCTTTCTCCATGTAGTTGTTGGTGATCGAGACGCCGGTGATCGGGCCGCCGGAGGCACGGCCGTCGACATAGATCATGATCCCGGGATCGCCGGCGAGATAGTTGTTGTTCACCCTGACGTCCGAGATCGGCCCGAAATCGTTCTTGATGAAGATGTTCGAGGTGTCACGCGCGAACACCGTGTTGTCCTCGATCAGTACGCCGTTCTGACCGCCCTGGACCGAGATGCCGTCATAGTGAGGATCGCTAGAGCCATCCTGGAGGTCGTGGATGTAGTTGCCCTTCACGACGCTGGAACCGCCGGTCAGGACGATGCCGTTCTCCGCCTTGGAGATGTCGTTGCGCAGGAAGTTCCCGCTTCCCAGGATCGCGGCATTGCTGTCGCCGGAGTAACCCGGCCCGACGAAGTCGCTGTCCTGGATGGTAATGTTCTTTGCCCCCTCGGCATCGACGCCCCACATGCCACCGAAGTTGACCTGGGAGTTCTTGATGACGACGTTGTCGGCCAGGACGCGGAGCGTGCCGTTGATGATCTTGCCGTCGATCACCGTGCCATCCTCGGTGATCGTCATCGGACCGGTATAAACCGTCAACTGCGTGCCGGATGGGACGCCCGTCGTCGTCGCGTCAGGGAATCCAGTCGGTGTGCTTGCCATGCAGAATGCCTTTCTCTAGCCAGCCCCCGCCAGCCAGGATCTTCGTGTCAGTCTTTCGGATGAGCCCGCGTACCCCTTTTAGGTAAGCCGAAGCTACAGTAGCGCCTGCTAATGGAAGTGCGCCGCGCGAGGCAAATCAACAAGCGTGAAGGAATGTATCCCGGAATGGCACGCCCAACCGCAGCAGGAAAATCGATATGCGGCATAGCTTTCCAGAATCATTGGAGAAAACCGGATCGGTTCTCCTGATCCAGGGCCCAGAAAAGCGCAAATTGAATCACATTCCATGCAAGCCAATCAACAGAAGCAGCATTGCCGAGCTGCTGCTTACCCAACGGAATACATCTTCGCTCGACATTGCGAGGGGGCGATTCGCGCGGGTATGGAACTGAAAGGCCGCTTGAAAGTTCGATATTCGACGGGCCTTATCCCTCGGGGCCCGTCGCTTGCCACGCTTCCGGCCCGCCGCGGCGGGCCGGATCTTTCCTTCGACCGACGGTGCTCGTGCCCAGGCTCAGCTTCGCCTGACGAGCTTCAACCTTCGTTCGGAGTTGTGGACGCTGGTGGTGCGGCCGGCGGTTTCCTCGCCGCGCGCATAATGACGTTGCCAGCCCTGGGCGACCGCATCGGGGTCGCGCGCGGCGAGCCTGCTGTCGAAATCTGCGCGGCCTTTCGAGCGCGCCTCGAAAGCGGATTTCAAGGCCGGATCATCGTCCGGCGGGATGATCTCAGGCTGCCGCGGACGAGCCCCGCACGCGGCACCAGGGTGACGTTGGGTTAACACGGCATAGCCGAGATAGCAGCTCGCGAACCGGCCGGCGCCAGCCGGAAGAGGCGATGCGACGTGGCCACGTCAGACGCGCTTGCCGGGGGCTGCAGGCTTTTGCCCCACGGGCAGCCGCGGCCCGGCTCGATTCTCCGCGGGGAGACGGAGATCGCGCCGTCGAAGGTCGCTTGCCGATCAGCAGGCGCTGCAACACAGCAGTCGCGCTGGAGCGGGCGACAGGCTCGTCCGAACAATCATGCCTGTTTCACGAGCCTCAGGAGGACGAGGAGAATGACGGCACCGATCGTGGAATGGATGATGGCCGCAATGATGCCGGACCCGAGACTGATGCCGATCGCCGGGAACAACCAGCCCGCGATCAATGCGCCGACGATGCCAACGACGATGTTGCCGATCAGGCCGAAGCCGTAACCCTTGACGAGTTGGCCAGCCAGCCAGCCGGCCACCGCGCCGACGATCAGGAAGACGATCAAGCTTTCGATGCCCATTGCGGGATCCCTCCGTTGGACGCAGCGATAATGAACGGACAACTCTGCATTGTCGAGTGGCGTCGACGCTGTGGCAATGGCGAGCCCTCGCTCGCCGCCGATCTCAAAATCGGCGCTGTTCGCCGAAACAAGCGGTGCGGTTAAAGGCACCGCGAGTCGGCCTAAGCCTGGCCCCAGTCGCCGCGCGGCCAACCCGCGCCACTTGGCTTTCGCGCCAACGGCTGGCCACGCGGTCGCGCGCTCCACTGGTCAATCCTGTCGACTGATTATGAGCGTCTGAGGGACAATCGCCGTTTCGCACCTAGAGCATTTCCGTTTTTCTCCGAATCACGGAAATACTCTTTATCTGTTTTCACGCAATTCCGGACGCAAAACCGCTACGCACTTTTGCTGGAATTGCTCTAGATCAGGATAATATCCGAGGCGGTGAGGGCGAACTTGTTGTCGAGCACGGCGAACAGCACCTTCTGGGCCGCGCCGCTGCCGTCGGCATCGTAGTAGAGCCCGCCGGTCGGCGCATAGTAGACGAAGCGGTCGTTCGCATCGAGCGCCTTGGCCCCCACCACGAAGGCGTCGGCGTTCAGCACCCCGGTGGGACCCGAGGCGACGTCGAAGCGGATGAAGTCGTCCGCGCCGAAATCGGTGATGCGGTCGACACCCGAAGTCGAAAGCAGCGTCTGGCGGAAGATGAAACTGTCGGACCCGAGGCCGCCGCTCAGCCGATCGTTGCCGGCGCCCCCTTCCAGGCTGTCGTTGCCGGCGAGGCTTGAAATTCCGTCATTGCCGGCACCACCCGAAATGATGTTGTTGCCGACATTGCCGATCAGCGTGTTGGCGAGCTCGTTGCCGCCGAGGCTGAGATTGCCTGTGCCGAGCAGCGTCGCCTTCTCGACATTGGCGGCAAGCGTGCCGATGCTCACCAGCGAGCGGATCAGGTCGATGCCGCCATTGGCGCTCTCGATCACCCGGTCGCCTGCATTGTCGACGTCGTAGGTGTCGTTGCCGGCGCCGCCCGTCGCGGTGTCGACACCGAGGCCGCCGGACAGCGTGTCGTCGCCCGCACCGCCGAACAGCGTGTCGTTGCCGGCCGCTCCGGCCAGCGCATTGTTGCCGGCATCCCCCGTGATGGCGTCGTTGAAGCGCGAGGCCATGACCTTCTCGATGCCGGTGAGGATATCGCCCTGGGCGTCGCCACCCACACCACGCCCGGTCGACAGGCTGACGGTGACGCCGGCCAAAGAGCCCGAATAGTCGGCCACATCGACACCGGCCCCGCCGACCAGCGTATCCGCGCCGCCCAGACCTGCCAGAACGTCGTTGCCGTTGCCGCCGTCCAGGCGATTGGCCGTCGCCGCGCCGATCAGCCTGTCGGTACCGCCTGAACCCACGATGTTCTCCATTCCCGACAGCCTGTCACCCTGGGCGTCTCCGCCCGCGCCGAAGCCCGTGGTGAGACTGACCGTGACGCCCGACGCGGAGGCCGAATAGTCCGCCGTATCGATGCCGGCTCCGCCGGCCAGCGCGTCGGCGCCGCCGAGGCCGGTCAAGAGGTCGTTCCCGGCACCGCCGTCGAGGCGGTTCGCTCCGGCCGAGCCTCTCAGCCGGTCCGCATAGGCCGACCCGATCACGCTCTCGATATCAGACAGGATATCGCCCTGGGCGTCGCCGCCCGAAACCGCACCCGTGCCGAGATCGATCGTCACGCCGGCGCTGGAAGCCGCATAGTTCGCCGTGTCGATGCCGGCCCCGCCGATCAGGCGGTCGGCGCCGCCGAGGCCGGCAAGGACATCGTCGCCATTGCCGCCGGTGAGGACATTGGCCGTCGCGGCGCCGGTCAGGCGATCGGCCGAAGCCGAACCGGTGACGGTCTCGATGCCGGACAACGTGTCGCCCTGGGCATCGCCGCCCGTACCCTGCCCCGTCGACAGATTGACCGTGACGCCGGCCGCCGAGGCTGAGTAGTCCGCCGTATCGATGCCGGCTCCGCCGATCAACGCATCGGCGCCGCCGAGGCCGGTCAGCGTGTCGTCGCCCGCACCGCCGTCCAAGCGGTTCGCCCCGGCAGAACCTCTCAGCCTGTCCGCCTGCGCCGAGCCGGTGACATTCTCGACGTCGGTGAGCGTGTCGCCCTCGGCATCGCCGCCCGCAACCGCGCCCGTGCCGAGATCGACTGTAACGGCGGCCGAAGAGGCCGAATAGTCTGCCGTGTCGATGCCGGCCCCGCCGATCAGCTGGTCGGCGCCGCCAAGGCCGGCAAGGATGTCGTCGCCATCGCCGCCGGCGAGGACATTGACGCCCGCCGCGCCCGTCAGACGGTCGGCATGGGCCGAACCTGTGATGTTCTCGATGCCGGTGAGGGTATCGCCTTGGGCATCACCGCCACTGCCCGTGCCCGCATCGAGATCGACCGTCACTCCGAAGGCCGATGCCGAAAAGTCGGCAAGGTCAATGCCGGCTCCGCCGAGCAATGCATCCGCGCCGCCGAGGCCGGCAAGAATGTCGTCGCCATCTCCGCCGTCGAGACGGTTGACGTCGGAGGCGCCCGTCAACCGGTCGGCCTGGGCCGAGCCGGTGACATTCTCGATGTCGGTGAGGGTGTCGCCCTCGGCATCACCGCCGCTGCCCGTACCGGCGTCGAAATCGACCGTCACGCCGACAGCCGAGGCCGAATAGTCCGCCGTGTCGATGCCGCCGCCGCCAACCAACACATCCGCACCACCAAGGCCGGCCAAGATATCTTCGCCGCCGCCGCCGTCGAGCCGGTTGGCACCGGCCGCCCCTGTCAGCCGGTCGGCCGAAGCCGTGCCGGTGACATTCTCGATGTCGGACAGGATGTCGCCCTCGGCGTCGCCGCCAACGCCGGTACCGGCGCCGAGATCGACGGTCACGCCAGCCGCCGAACTGGCATAGTCGGCCGTGTCGATACCCGCACCGCCGAGCAACTGGTCGGCGCCAGCCTTTCCTTCCAGGATGTCGTTGCCGGTCCCGCCGTCGAGCCGATTGGCGCCGGCGTCACCGATCAGAATGTCGCCATGTGCCGACCCCGTGACATTCTCGATACCGGACAGCGTGTCGCCCTGGGCGTCGCTGCCGGTACCCACCCCGAGCGCGAGATCGATCATTATCCCCATGGCCGACAGGGAATAATCCGCCGTATCGGTGCCGCCGCCGCCGACCAGCGCGTCCGCACCGCCGAACCCGACCAAAATGTCATCACCGTCGCCGCCGTCGAGGCGATTAGCGCCGCTGTCACCGATCAGCCGGTCGGCATCGGCCGAGCCGGTGACGTTCTCGACGTCGATCAGCGCGTCGCCCTGGGCATCGCCGCCGCTGGCGGTGCCCACGCTGAGGTCGATCGTCACGCCGGCAGCCGACGCCGAATAGTCCGCTGTGTCGATACCAGCCCCGCCATCGAGCGCGTCGCCACCGCCGAGGCCCGCGAGGATATCGTCTCCATTGCTGCCGCTCAGCGAATTGACGCCGGCGGCACCCGTCAGGCGATCGGCGAAACCCGACCCCGACAGGTTCTCGATATCGCTCAGCGTGTCGCCCTCGGCGTGACCGCCACTGCCGGTACCGGCCGTGAGATCGACCGTCACACCCGAGGCGGAAGCGGAATAGTCGGCCCGATCGATGCCCGAATCACCGACCAGTTCATCGGCCCCACCCAGCCCGGCCAGGAAATCATTGCCGGCGCCGCCGACAAGGCGGTTCGCTCCGGCGCTGCCCAGAAGCGTGTCGGCATTGTCCGAGCCGGTCACGTTCTCGGTGCCGGACAGCGTATCGCCCTGGGCGTCGCCACCGAGGCCGGTGCCGGCGGCGAGGTTGACGATCACGCCGCCGAGCGACGCGGAATAGTCAGCCGTGTCGATACCACCACCGCCGATGAGCACATCCCCACCGCCGAGACCAATGAGGACGTCGTCGCCGTCACCGCCCTCGAGCCGGTTTGCGGTGCCCGTTCCGATCAGCCGATCGGCGAAACCCGATCCGATGGCGTCCTCGATGGAACTGAGCGTGTCGCCTTCGGCATGACCGCCGCTGCCGCCGCCCGAGCCGAGATTGACCGTCACACCGGCACCGGATGCCGAGTAATCCGCCGTATCGATCCCGGCCCCGCCGATCAACTGGTCGGCACCGCCGAGGCCGGCAAGGATGTCGTCGCCGTCGCCGCCGGTGAGGATGTTGACGCCGGCCGCGCCTGTCAGACGGTCGGCATGGGCCGAGCCCACGACATTCTCGATGCCGGACAACGTGTCGCCCTGGGCGTCGCCACCGCCGCCAGTGCCGCTCTGCAGGTTGATCGTGACACCGGACGAAGAGGCCGAATAGTCGGCCAGATCGACCCCGGCTCCGCCGATCAATGCATCCGCGCCGCCGAGCCCGGCGAGAATGTCGTCACCATTGCCGCCGTCGAGGCGGTTTGCCTCGACGCTGCCGGTGAGTCCATCATTGAAGGCGGAGCCGTTGACATTCTCGACATCGATCAGCGTGTCGCCCTGAGCTTCTCCGCCCGAGGCGGACCCGGTGGCAAGGTTGATCGTCACCGCGACCGCTGAACCGTTATAGACGATGGTATCGACGCCGGCGCCGCCGTTCAGCACGTCGCCGAAGGCGCCGCCTTCGAGCGTGTCGTTGCCGCCGCCGCCGTTCAGCGTATCGATACCGCCGGTGACGACGACGCCGGCATAATCGTCGCCAAAGAGTTGGTCGTCGCCATTGGCGCCATTAAGCGTGTCGGCGCCATCGAAACCGACCAGGTCGGTGCCGAGGTTCAGATTGGCGGTCTGGACGTCGTCGAACGCCGAGCCCAGCACCAGTTCGAAGCCGGATAGTGTGGTGCCGACGGCCATGCCGCCGCCGCTGCCCGTGCCGGTTGTCAGGTCGACGATGAAGCCGGAGCCGACGACGCGGCCGTCTATGAGGTCCCTTCCGGCGCCGCCGATCAGCGTGTCGACCCCGCCGCTCAATTGAATATAGTCGTCGCCGTCGCCACCATCGACCAGATTGTCTCCGCCGTCGCCGGCGAGCTGGTCGTTGAAGGCGCTGCCGATCAAGGCCTCGAATCCGACCATTGTATCGCCGACAGCCTCACCGGCGACACCAAAGGCGTTCAGCACCACCCCGACGCCGGCGGTGGCGTCGGCGAAGGTCAGTGTGTCGTAACCGGCGCCGCCGTTCATGTTGTCGGCGCCGAGCCCGCCCTGGATGATGTCGTCGCCGCCCAGGCCAAGGAGCGTATCGTCGCCGGCGAGACCGTTGATGATGTCGATGCCGTCGGGGTTGGCCAGCGCGCCAGGATCCGTGCCCGTGAGCGAATCGCCACCTGGACCGCCATTGAGGACCTGGGTCATGCTGCCTCCCGCCTTCCCGGGCGGCGCAAATCAACCGTTGCCATCAAGGGTCGCGACCCGCCAACCGTGGGTTTATCCAACTTCAATCGGCAAGTCTATGGTGCGTGGCCGGTGCATACGATCGTAGGCGTTGCTCCAGAGCCCGGATGCAAGCCCGGGACAGCAGGTCGCCCATCCGGCTATTGCGGTGGCTGTTTGGTCGATTGTGACTTCGGAGCCGCCGATGGCACGACGAGGCACGTCTTCTTGCCGCTGTCGTCACGGACTTCCCAAGGGCCGCATAATTCCTTCAGGGACTGGGGATCGATCGAGTCGATATCCTCGGCTGCGAGTCCTGAGCGAGCCCGGCACCTGCAGGGCCGCCGGCAAGGACAATGCAGTGACCAAAAGGTAATCGAAATGCATGTCATCCCCGGCACGCGGCGGAGAAGGGTATCCGCGGCGCGAACACGCAAGGCGGACTTCACGAAATCGTCACCGCCAATTCGTCGAGGATGGCAGCGGCCTGCTTCCGGCTCTCGACCTGTTCGCCGTCGAAGACCGGGCCGAAATGGAGCGCGGTAAGCGCCGCGATCAAGCCTTCGGTCAACGCGTGCCGGCGCTCGGGATCGGCGACGGCGCCGGCCGCAAGTGCGGCGAGCCCGATCAGTTCCTGCTCGTCGGTGTCCTGCGCGTCGGCGTCAAGCAACGAATGGAGCTTCGCGATCGCACCTTCGGCCTGCAGCCGGATTTCCGTATTTTCCTGCATTTCGAAGGCTCTCCTCGCCTGTCCGCCGGTTCAACCGGGATCATGATCCATCATGGCGCAGCGGGAGACAACTGCCTCTCGAATTCCGGCGGCAGTTCCCGGATGTGATCCACCCGGGAGACTGCCGTACGGTTCGCCAGGTGCTCAGCGATAGGGCGAGTAGCATTGCTGGCGCGGCCCATGATAGGGCTGGAAGGTGTTGTCGTACGCCTGATAGGACCGGTAGCGGTTGTAGCACCATTGGACATGGGCCGAACCGGACGGCGGACGATAGACAGGCGCGGGCTGGGCGATAGCGCCGCCGATGATCGCGCCGGTGATGAAGGCCGCCGGCGGGAACCACCAGCCGTTGTAGCTCCGCCATCCTGGACGCTGGTAGCGATAGCCGCGGTGACCGTTGTAGTAAGGGCGGCCGTGGTAGCGATAGTAGCCGCGTCGTTGCCTGACCTGCTGAACGTCCGAGGACTGCTCAAGCTTCAGTGGCCGCTGGATCGGCGCCGCCGATGCCGGAGCGATCGTCATGACGCCCGTCACGGAAAACACCGCGGCACAGACTGCCGAAATGACCTTCCTCATTGTCGAACTCCTTTCATGTTCCAGAGAGCACGGGCGGAAGATGATGCCGTGCGAATGAATGCAAGCTGAACGGAAGATGACAATTCCGTAATGTTTTCAGAAGGTTTCCCGACGGCGGCCCGTGGCGGTGGTCAGTGGCGTCTCAGCTATGCGCGAAAATGTCTTCTTCGTCCCAACCCATCAGGTCGAGCTTCGCCCTGGTCGGCAGGAAGCGGAAGCAGGCCGCGGCCTCTTCCGTTCGGTTCTCGCGGGCGAGCCTGCCCGCGAGGGCGTCGCGCAGCCGGTGCAGATAAAGCACGTCGGATGCCGCATAATCGAGCTGCTCGGGCGTGAGCGTGTCGGCCGCCCAGTCCGAGGACTGCTGGACCTTGGACAGGCTGACCCCGAGGAGTTCGGCGCAGATATCCTTCAGCCCATGACGGTCGGTATAGGTCCGCGTCAGCCGCGACGCTATCTTGGTGCAGAAGACCGGTTCCGGCATGACGCCGAAGGCGTGGTAGAGGACCGCGAGGTCGAAGCGGCCATAGTGAAAGAGCTTGGTGACGGCGGGATTGCCGAGCAGGGCCGTGAGGTTCGGCGCGGATTTCTGGCCCGGCGCGATCTGGATGACATCGGCCGTGCCGTCGCCCGGCGAGAGCTGGACGACGCACAGCCGGTCGCGATACGGTCTGAGCCCGAGTGTCTCGGTGTCGATGGCGACCGCGTCGACGGCGTAGTGGCTGAGATCAGGCAAATCATGCTTGTGGAAGCGGATCGTCATCGTCGTGCTCAGCTCTTCTGCGTCAGCGCGTGGAGGATGCGCGCCCAGGAGCGCTGCCCCTTATGGAAGGAGGTCAAGTCGTATTTCTCGTTGGGCGAATGGATGCGGTCGTCGGACAGGGCAAAGCCGACCAGCAGCGATTCCATGCCGAGGATCGACTGGAAATCGCCCACGATCGGGATCGAGCCGCCCATGGCGGTGGTGAGCGCGGGGTTCGCCCACTCGTCCGACAGGGCCTGCTGGGCAGACGTCAGGAAGGGCGAGTCGTAGGAAAGCTGGATGGCCGGCGAGCCGCCATGCGGATGGAACACGGCCGAGCAGTCGGCCGGAATGCGCTGCTCGACGAAGGCTCGGAAAGCGGCGCGGATCTTCTCCGGGTTCTGCTTGTGCACCAGGCGGAAGGACACCTTGGCCGAAGCTTCCGCCGCGATCACCGTCTTGAAGCCCTTGCCGGTGTAGCCGCCGGTGATGCCGTTGAACTCGGCCGTCGGACGCGCCCAGACCAGTTCCAGCACCGAGCGCCCCTTTTCGCCCGAGGGAATGGAGAGCCCGATCGGACCGAGGAAGCTCTCCGGCGTCTCGCCGAGATTCTCCCAGGCCTTCAGGATCTGCGACGGCGTCTCCTCGACCCCGTCATAGAAGCCCGGGATGGTGACGCGGCCGTTCTCGTCGTGAATGTCGGCCAGCACCTTGGCCAGGATGCGGATCGGATTGGCGGCCGCGCCGCCAAATTCACCCGAGTGCAGGTCGCGGTTGGCGGCCTTGATCGTGACTTCCTCGCCGACGAGGCCGCGCAGAGCCACGGTGATAGCGGGCGTCTTCGCGTCCAGCATGCCGGTGTCGCAGACCATGGCGAAATCGGCCTTCAGTTCCTCGGCATTGGCCTTGAGGAAGGGGATCAGCGAGGGCGATCCCGATTCCTCCTCGCCTTCGAAAAGCAGCGTGATCCTGCAGGGCAGCGAACCGTGCACCTTCTTCCAGGCCCGGCACGCCTCGACGAAGAGCATGAGCTGTCCCTTGTCGTCGGAAGAGCCGCGCCCGGTGATCACCTTGCGGCCGGGCTCGATCTCCTTGAGCACCGGATCGAAGGGATCGGCATCCCACAATTCCAGCGGATCGACCGGCTGGACGTCATAGTGGCCATAGAACAGCACATGCGGCGCGCCTGCGGGACCGTCGTGATGGGCCACCACCATCGGATGCCCCGGCGTGTCGCGAACGCTCGCATTGAAGCCGATCATCTTCAAGTCGGCGACCAGCCATTCGGCGGCCTTGCGGCAGTCGGCTGCGAAGGCCGGGTCGGTCGAGATCGACTTGATGCGGACCAGATCGAAGAGGCGGTCGAGACTTTGGGGGAGGTCGGCGTCGAGGCGGTCGAGGACGGGGGCGAGTGCGGACATGGAGCGGCCTTTCGATTCTGCGGCCGCCAAACTAGCGGGCTGCATCGGAAACGAAAAGAGCGGCGACTTGGGCCAGTGCGATGCGGGGCGAGGTCACAAAAGTGCCGCCGTGGTGGAGGGAAACCACGGCGGCATCTATGAAACGATGCGGCAGCCCGGAGAGGGGGATGAGGCTGCCGCACTGTCCGGCCTAGGCGGGGGACGGGCCTTCGATCCGGACTCGGCAAAAACTGCCGATGCCGGTTATCTGGCGTTCGCAACATGGCGTTTCAAGGGCACAAAGATTACAAGTTCGTAACAAACGCGTGAGATCGCTTCTTCCCAGTCTCCTGACATGGGCGGCGGGTTTCCAATGGACAGGCCAGGGCGCGCACGCTACCGGTTGCGGCATGAAAAAAGGCGACCACCTCTTCCTCGTCGACGGCTCCGGCTACATCTTCCGCGCCTATCACGCGCTGCCGCCCCTGAACCGGAAGTCGGACGGCCTTCCGACGAGTGCGGTATTGGGCTTCTGCAATATGGTGTGGAAGCTCGTCCAGGACGCACGCAGCACCAATGTCGGCATCACGCCGACCCACTTTGCGGTGATCTTCGACTACTCCTCCAAGACTTTCCGCAGCGAGCTCTACCCCGAATACAAGGCCAACCGGTCGGCTCCGCCGGAGGACCTCGTCCCGCAATTCGGCCTTATCCGGCGCGCGACCCGGGCCTTCGGCCTGCCCTGCATCGAAATGGAGGGCTTCGAGGCGGACGACCTCATCGCCACCTATGCGCGGCTCGCCTGCGAGGCGGAGGCCGACACCACTATCATCTCCTCCGACAAGGATCTGATGCAGCTCGTCGGCACCACCGTGTCGATGTACGACCCCATGAAGGATCGGGAGATCAGGATCCCCGAGGTCGTCGAGAAATGGGGCGTGCCGCCGGAGAAGATGATCGACCTCCAGGCGCTGACCGGCGATTCCATCGATAACGTGCCCGGCGTGCCCGGCATCGGCCCGAAGACCGCCGCGCAGCTGCTCGAGCAGTTCGGCGATCTCGACACGCTGCTGGCCCGTGCCTCGGAGATCAAGCAGGAAAAACGACGCGAATCGATCATCGGCAATGCCGACAAGGCGCGCATCTCGCGCGAGCTGGTGCGGCTGAAGAACGACGTGCCCGTGAAGGAAGGCCTGGAAGACTTCAGCCTGCAACCGCCTGACGGCCCGAAGCTGATCGCTTTCCTGAAGGCGATGGAATTCTCGACGCTCACACGCCGCGTGGCCGAGGCAACCGGCACCGACGCGGCCGAGATCGAGCCCGCCTTCGTGCCGGTCGAGACCGGAGCGGATGCGCATGGGCCTGATGTCGGAGCGGGCGCGATCGAGGCAGAGGTCGAGGCCGCCCCGGTGAACGGCGCTGCCGGCGCCCGCCGGGGCCCGGCCGTCGAAGCGGCTGCTCCTTCTCCTGCACCGAACGGCGGCGCGGTGGAAGCGACGTCGCCTTCCATGCTCGCGGCGCAGCGCGCCCAGGCGGCGGTGTCGGCCAAGATCGATCCCGACGCCTATGTGGCGATCCGCGACCTGCCGACCTTGCAGGCCTGGGTGCGGGAGGGCATCGAGGCCGGCGTGGTGGCCTTCGACACCGAGACGACCTCGCTCGACCCGATGCAGGCGGAACTGTGCGGCTTCTCGCTCGCCGTCCGCCCGGGGCGTGCGGCCTATGTGCCGCTCACCCACAAGGCGGGCCGCGGCGATCTCCTGGGCGGGGGGCTGGTCGAGAACCAGCTTCCGGTGCGCGCAGCACTGGAGGCGATCCGGCCGCTGCTGGAGGACAGGTCCGTCCTGAAGGTCGGCCAGAACCTCAAATACGACCTCGTCGTGATGAACCGCCACGGAATCGACATCGCGCCCTATGACGACACGATGCTGATCTCCTATGTGCTCGACGGCGGCACGGCCGGCGGCCATGGCATGGATTCGCTGGCCGAGAAATGGCTCGGCCACAAGCCGATCGAGTTCAAGTCGCTGGCCGGAACGGGCAAGGCTTTCAACACGATCGACCTCGCCGAGATCGACAAGGCGACCCGCTATGCCGGCGAGGACGCCGACATCACGCTGCGGCTCTGGCACGTGCTGAAGCCGCGGCTGGCCGCGAAGGGCCTGGTATCGGTCTATGAACGGCTCGAGCGGCCGCTCGTGCCCGTGCTGGCGCGCATGGAGCAGCGCGGCATTTCGGTCGACCGCCAGATCCTGTCGCGGCTGTCGGGCGAGCTGGCGCAGGGCGCGGGCCGGCTGGAGGACGAGATCTACCGGCTTGCCGGCCACCGCTTCACTATCGGCTCGCCGAAACAGCTCGGCGAAATATTGTTCGGCAAGATGGGGCTACCGGGCGGCTCCAAGACCAAGACGGGGCAATGGTCGACCTCGGCCCAGGTGCTGGAAGACCTCGCGGCAGAAGGCCACGAACTGCCGCGCAAGATCGTCGACTGGCGCCAGCTGACCAAGCTGAAGTCGACCTATACGGACGCGCTGCCCGGCTATGTGCATCCCGAGACAAGGCGGGTCCACACCTCATATGCGCTCGCCGCCACCACCACGGGCCGGCTCTCGTCTTCAGAGCCGAACCTCCAGAACATCCCGATCCGCACGACCGAGGGCCGCAAGATCCGCACCGCCTTCATCGCCGACAAGGGCAACAAACTGGTCTCGGCCGACTACAGCCAGATCGAGCTGCGCGTGCTCGCCCATATCGCCGACATACCGCAGCTCAGGAAGGCTTTCGCCGACGGCGTCGACATCCACGCCATGACTGCATCGGAGATGTTCGGCGTTCCCGTCGAGGGCATGCCGTCCGACGTCCGGCGCCGAGCCAAGGCGATCAATTTCGGCATCATCTACGGCATCTCGGCCTTCGGCCTGTCGAACCAGCTCTCGATCCCGCGCGAGGAGGCCAGCGACTACATCAAGCGCTATTTCGAACGCTTCCCGGGCATCCGGGACTATATGGAGGGCAGCAAGGCGTTCGCGCGCGAGAACGGCTATGTCGAGACCATCTTCGGGCGGCGGATCCACTATCCGGAGATCCGCTCCTCCAACCCGCAGGTCCGCGCCTTCAACGAACGCGCCTCGATCAACGCGCCGATCCAGGGCTCGGCTGCCGACATCATCCGCCGCGCCATGGTGCGCATGGAGGCCGCACTCGACGAGGCTGGCCTCTCGGCCCGCATGCTGCTGCAAGTGCATGACGAGCTGATCTTCGAGACGCCCGAGGGCGAGGTCGAAGCGACGATGCCCGTCATCCGCGCGGTGATGGAGAACGCTGCCATGCCGGCCGTGTCGCTCGCCGTGCCGCTGCAGGTCGACGCGCAGGCAGCCGACAATTGGGACGAGGCGCATTGAGGGGGCGGCAGCCCAGGGCATGTGGCCATGGGGGCTTGCACCTCATCCGACTGCGCGGAATCCGGAGTTCCAGCTCAAAGATCTGGAGGTTTCGATTGGCGCAACGGCCGTTCGGGTGCGGGACACCAGGACGACGATCCCGGCGTCGTGCTCAGGTGCCGTCAGTTCAGGTTTCCGGTACCCTTCGAAGAAAGATGCGAGAGCTCGAGCCGGCCTGGCGCAATGGTCTTTGACTGAAACATCTGTTGCTCGGCAGCGCGGAACATTTCGGCGAAATACACCTCGTCGCGATAGATGACGCCACCGATGCTGACGCTCAGCACCTGCTCGACCCCCTGCGGCGCAAAGTAGGCATTTGCAACGGCCGCACGGATGCGCTCGCCCACTTCCACTGCATTTTCCTCGCTGGCGCCCGGCAGGAAAACTCCGAATTCGCTGACGCCGACACGTCCCACCACATCGCTGCTGCGGACCGAGGAGCGGATCACCGAGGCGACGCAACGCAGGGCTTCGTCGCCCCAGTTATGGCCAAAGCGGACATTCAGGGAAGTCAGATGCTCCACGTCGATGACAAGCAGGGCACCTTGATTGTGCTGGGCCGGCCTCCTGCGCTCCACGGCGACCGAACTGTCGACGAGCGAGGAGAATGCGCTGCCGGTGACGCATTGAGTTACGCGATCGAATGCCGACAGATGATTGACCTCATGCACCAGACGCCGGATCTTGCCCTGCATCAATGCCAGGAGGGAAAACAGCGGAACCGCGACGACCAGGGGAATGACAACAGCTGTTATCAGGCTGCGATTGAACGGATGGATATCGTCGCCGAAGAGCAGCGCATAGTTGAGCAGCAGGGAAAGGGCGAGACAGCCGAGTGTTCCCGGCACGACCAACCGGGCAACTCCCCACCAGTCCACACCGAGGAATGCCGATTCTCGCTTTGCCAACTCTGTGTTCCTCCGTTTGCCTCCCCTGTCTTGCACGTCCGTATGTAGTCTTCGTTTCCTTTGGCCGACAAATTTGAATGATCTGAACTCGGCGTCGGCGCCGCACTCGGCCGGGCGCCCGTGACAGATGATCGTTCGGGACGTGCGGCTATGTGTACGATTTGTATAAAGCCGGGAAGCGCAGCTGACAAATGTTGTCACCCCTGTCCGAGGGCCATGTCGAAGATACTGCCGCCGGCGGTTTCTTCAAAATGTAGAGGACGGAGGTCAATGAATGTTGCCTTTGGGCCACATTTCTCTTTCAAACGGATTTTTTTCCGGGGACGTTAGATCATTGTTTTGTAATTTCATGTTGCAATCCGGCGTTCCCGTCGTAGTGGATGGTTGGGGCTGAATTCGAAGGGCTGCCCAGACGCAAGGCGCAGCCGAAGTATATGGGGTGGGATAGAATGCCGTCTAGGATCGCTAAAATTCTTGGTCGCGCCGCTATGGTGCTGACGGCAACGACTTTCCTGTCGACCGGGTCTGCCTCGGCCCTGACGCTTAAGGAAGCGATCGCCGTGGCCCTGGAGTCCAATCCGGAGATTGGGCAGGCCATCGAGAACCGCGAGGCAATCGAGTTTGAACTGCGTCAGGCCAAAGGCCTTTACCTGCCGAGTATCGATCTCCAGGCGGCTGCCGGCGCACGTCTCCTGGACGGTCCCGGGCGCCGGGCCCTTTCGATCGAGGATGACCCGCTCTATCCTACGGAAGCTGGAGTCGTCGTCTCTCAGAAGCTGTTCGACAACGGCGCGAGGCGGGCCGAAGTGAACAGGCAGGCTTCGCGCGTCGACGGCGCATCCTTCAGGGTTTTGGAACGATCGGAATTCGTCGCACTGAACATCACGCGCGAATATTTCGAGTATATCCTGCAAGGGTCGATCGTTGAGGAAGCGCGCAAGAACCTGGCCTTCCATCAGTCGATCCTTGGCGATATCCGCGAGGGCATCGAGGGCGGCGCCCTGACGGACGCCGACCGGCAGCAGGCGGAAGAGCGCCTATATGCCGCCGAGGCAAGGCTGATAGAGGCGACCGAGGCGCTGGAGACGGCTAGGATCAGCTTCTACAAGCTGGTCGGCAAGCCGCTGACCAACGCCAAACAGCCCGGCTCGGTTGCAAAGGCGTTGCCTGGATCGCTGGATACGGCGATCGGGATCGCGCGCAGGAACAACCCGCGCGTCCACATAGCGAGCAGCGACATCGATGCCGCCACCGCCATGGTCAATTCCGCACGGGCGAAATATGGACCCGAGATCGTCGCGGAAGGGTCCGCGCGCGCCGGAAACGACATCGACGGCATCGATGGGCGGACGTCGACTGTCGAGGGCCGTATCGTCCTGCGGTGGAATCTTTACCGGGGCGGCATAGACAAGGCGAATGAGCAGGAGCAGATTCGCCGGGCGAGCGAACAGCGCTTGGTCCTTCACCAGGTGCACCGCGAGATCGAGGAAGCCGTCAGGGTATCCTGGGAGAGGCGCATCCGCCAGTCCGAACTGGCGGGGACGCTCCGCCTGCAGGCTGCAACCAACGACAAGCTCGTCCGCTCCTACAGGGAACAATTCGACGTCGGACAGCGATCGCTGCTGGACGTGCTCGACGCACAGAACACACGGTTCAATACGGCTACGCTCGCCGATACGGCGGCCTTTGCGTCGTTGTTCGCCGAGTATCGTCTCCTTGCCGCCACGGGACAGCTGCTTTCGACGCTTAATCTCTCGGCGGCGAAACAGTCCAAAGCCTACGCCCGCGACGAATTCAACGTGCCGGAAACGCCGGATACCGAAACATATGCGCGCGTGCCTTCCGAACAGAAGAACGATCTTCCGTTCGATATCCTGGCGCCGATCAGAAAGAAGTAATCTCCGCCTCGGGTCTCCCGAAAGGAGCACGGGTCGACCGTGAACGAGTCGCCACACATAGGTGCACAGACCGACATTTTTCGGTCGTGCTTCGCCTCGGTCGCCTCCTTTCTGGGGCGGCCCGGTGCGGAGTCTGTCCTGTTTTCGGGAATCCCGCTCGCCGGCAACACGATCGAGATCGATGAAGTGCGCCACATGGCCGAACGCATCGGCCTCCAGACCCAGACCTTTTCGCATCGCGATTTTCAGCGCAACCGCTTCGAACTGCCTGCCATCGTCTTCAGATCGGGCCAGCCGCCCCTGGCCTTGCTGGCCGAGCAAGGCGACGGCGCCTCCTTTCTGACCGGGGTTCAGACCGATGGGCGCACCGAGATCGGCAGGTCGGAACTCCAGCGCGAGCCGATCGCGGTGGGCATCGGCTTCTCACTGAACTACGGCAACGCTTCGGAAGAGATGCGTGTCGGCACGGCAGAGAAGATCGAGAAGCGACATTGGCTCGCGGGAACCGTCGGCGCCTTCTGGCGATCCTATGCGAAGGTGGCGCTTGCCGCGATCTTCATCAATCTTCTCGCCATCGCCTCGCCGATCTTCACGATGAACGTCTACGACCGGATCCTCCCCAACAAGGCGGTCGCCACGCTTTGGGTTCTGGCGCTCGGGGTCGCGACCGCGATCGTTTTCGACCTGCTGCTGAAGACGGCCCGCGCCGCCCTGATCGATTATGCCGGGCGAAAGGCCGACCTGAAGATATCCTACCTTCTGTTCGAGAAGGTGCTGAACACCTCGCTCTCCGCGCGGCCGATGTCGACCGGCGAGTATGCCAATCGGGTAAGTCAATATGAGTTCGTCCGCGAGTTCTTCACGTCGAACACGATCAGCGTGCTCATCGACACTGTTTTCATCTTCATTTTTCTTGCCGTGATCTACGCCATCGCCGGCTGGCTGGTGATCATTCCGGCCCTCGCATTGGCGGCGAGCGTTGCGGTGGGTCTCGTCGTGCAGCAACGCATCGGCAAGAGAGTGGCCGCCTCGATGAATGAGGCGGCGCAGCGGCAGGCGCTGCTGGTCGAATCCATCTCGACGGTGGAGACCATAAAGTCGCTTCAGGCGGAAGCATATCTTCTGCGGAAATGGCGCGAGCATTCCAAGAACGCCGCCAACACCTCCGAAAAGATCAAGCAGCTTTCCGCAAGCGCGGCCAATATCGCGCAGTTCATCCAGCAACTGGTGACTGTTGCCATCGTGGTGGCAGGTGCATACGCATTCGAGGCCGGAGACATCACCACCGGCGCCATCATCGCAAGCGTGATGCTGTCTGGCCGCGCCGTGGCGCCGCTTGGCCAGATCGCGATGACGCTCGCCCGCCTCCGTCAGGCGATGATGTCGCTTCGCGTGCTGAACGCGATCATGGCGCAGCCCGAGGATGTTCCGGACACGATCGGTTTCGTCAATCGGAAGATCAGTGCGGGCGCCCTGACCCTTCGAAACGTGACTTTTGCCTATCCCGGCTCGGACGTGCCCGTTCTCAACGGGATCAATCTTTCCGTGCGGCCCGGCGAGCGCGTCGGCATCATCGGCCGCATAGGGTCGGGCAAGACGACGCTCGGCCGGCTGATCGCCAGGCTGTTCCTTCCGGCCGCCGGAGAAGTTCTGATCGACGGGATCGACATTCGTCAGTATCACCCCGCCGAGGTGCGCGCCGCCGTCGGCGTGGTGGCTCAGGCCGGAGACCTGTTCTCCGGCACGGTCAAGGATAACCTCCTGATGGCCAAGCCGGACGCTACGGACGAAGAGATAATTGAAGCGGCACGCGCGAGCGGTGTCGACGAATTCGTTTCCCGCCATCCACGCGGCTATGACATGAATGTCGGGGAGCGAGGCAATAATCTTTCGGGAGGCCAGAAGCAAGCGGTGGCGATTGCCAGGCTGCTGCTCACCAAACCCAGGATCGTCTTCCTCGACGAGCCGTCCGGCTCGATGGACCTGGCGTCGGAACGGCTGCTTATTCGTCAACTGAGGAGCGCGTTCGACAGCGGCACGACGATCATTATCTCGACACACCGCTACAGCATGCTCGAACTGGTGGATCGGCTTATCGTCATCGATCAGGGCAAGATCGTAGCGGATGGACCCAAGGATCAGGTTATCCAGTCCATGCAAAAAGCCGGAAGATAGACCTTCGGTTCCGGGGCTTGCGAAGGTGAGGGTATGATAGTCAACGATGATCGGCCGCCGCTTCTTGCGAGTGCGCCAATATTCATCATCGGGGCGTTGTTCGTGGCGTTTGCGCTTTGGGCATCTTTTGCCGAGGTGGACGAGATCGCGCGCGGCGACGGCCGGGTCATTCCGGCTTCGAAGACCCAGATCATCCAGGCCAGCGAACCCGGAGTCGTCGAGGAGATCGCCGTCAAGCCCGGCCAGGTGGTGAAGAAAGGGGACCTGCTGATCAGGCTGGACAACACGCTTTCGACGTCCTCCCTCGGCGAGCAGCAGGCGAAGGCCCGCAGCCTGAAAGCCAAGATCGCCCGGCTGAAGCACGAGGAAGGCGGCAACATCGGCGATCCGTTCCAGTGCCCCGACGAGATCGTTTCGGCAGTCCCGGAAATCTGCGCCAACGAGCAGAGGCTCCTGGTTGCTCGCCGCGACAATTTCGAAACCAAGCTTTCGGTCCTCCGGTCGCGTCTCGACCAGAGGAGGAAGGAGCTCGACGAGGCCGAGGCGAACAATGAACGTTTGGCCCAGAACCTTGCTGCCAGCGACGAGGAGGCCAAGCTGGTCGCATCCATGGTCAAGCGCGGCCTGATGGCAAGGACCGAGCAGATCCGGGTCGATCGCGAACAGACGGAAATGCGTGGGCAGCTCAAGCTCGCAGGCGAAACCATGAAGCGCTCGCAAGCTGCCATCACCGAGGCCGAACTGCAGGTCAACGAACTGTCGCTGGACCTGCAGCAGCAGGCGCTGGATGAACTTACCCAGGCGATCGCCGAACTGTCGGTGGTCGAAGAGACGATCAGGGGCGCCACCGACCGTGTCGCGCGCACCGATATCCGCTCTCCGGTCGACGGCATCGTCAATACGCTTGATCTCAATACGCTCGGTGCATTCGTTCAACCGGGTGCGGTCGTCGCGGGTATCGTCCCGACATCGGAGACGCTGCTGGTCGAGGCGCGCATTTCGCCGCGCGACGTCGCCTTCGTCCAGCCCGGCCAGCACGCGCTCATCAAGATCACGGCTTACGACTTTTCGATTTTCGGCGGCCTGGACGGCAAGGTCTCCACCGTGAGCGCCGACAGTCTCGTCAATACCGAGACGGGAGAACCCTATTATGAGGTGAGGGTCGCGACCGACAGTTCGTCGCTCAAGAAGGGCGACAAGTCCTACTCCATCATTCCCGGAATGATCAGTACGGTGGAAATCATGACAGGTCGCAAGACCATTTTGAGCTACCTGTTGAAGCCGATCAACAAGGCGCGTGACGAGGCGTTGCGTGAGCGGTGAGAGCCCTTTGCCGGAACGGTTGCTTCCTCCGCCTCCGGACGAGGACCTGCGACCGGAATTTCGTGCCGTGGCGCGAGGGAACGTCCGCTACGGGATCAAGCTGGAACGACCCTTCTGGAGCTGCCTCAAGCGGCTGGCGCAGAGCCGAAATGCCACCATCGGCATGCTCGTCGACGAACTGGCGCGCCATCGCGGCAATGGCGGCAATCTGACCTCGGCCATTCGTGTGGTCTGTCTCAGCTGGCTCGCCGAACAGAATGCGGAACTGGCGCAACTGGCGTCGCAGAAGGTGACAAACGCCCTGATCATGGCGTGCCCGTCCCCCGCATTCGCGCTATCGTCCGCCAAGAGGATCGTCACCTTCAACCAGCCGTTTCAGCTGCTGATCCGGCGCCAGTTGCCAACGGTTTTCGGCGACGAGACGCGCCAGGAGCTCAAACTCGCGCTCGACCTCAACGTCGTCGATATCTTTCAAAGGCTCGCGCACAATCCGGACGCTCCGGTGGTCACGGGTTTCGTCCTGGGTCTGGGCGAAAGGAGATACCGGGGCCAGCTGAACGCGGTCAGGGCACCAGTGAAGGACAACGAACTTCTGATCGCCTATATTATCGGTTGACCGGACCGGCGACCGATTCACTACAGCGAATTGATCGCCGCCCTGAGCTTGAAGTCGGCGCTGCCACTGGTCGATGGCCTGTCCGCGGTCTCCGGGCCTTCGCCTGGCGCGACACTCCCGAACCCTCCATCTATTCGTGCAAGCTGACCGCTTACCGATCGGGAGCCGTGGATCCAGGCTCTTTCGGTGCTCAATGAATAAAGTGGAACATAGCTCGTCAGGGCGGTGTCTTTGCGGACTTCGTTGCTGAGATTGTCGAGTACGTAATTCCCATTGCTCGTCGATACGGACAGCACGGCGTGGAAGACCTGCCGATGACTGTCGTGCAGGATGACAAGGGACATGCTTTGAAGAGGAACGCCGATGCGAGCCAGCCCTGCCATTTTCAGGATCGCATAGTCCTCGCAGTCTCCTGACCTCAGCGAAAGGGTCTCGTCGGGTGTGGCCCAATGATCCAGTGCGCCGTAATTGGCCCTGTCCCTGCTGTATTTGACGAGTGCGTTCACCCTGACATTGACGAGCGCGAGCTTCTGAAAGAAGCCTTTGGTGTCAGCGTCGCGAAGTATTGCATCCATCTTCGGATCGACGCACGAACCGCGCGCCATGCACGCATTGATCCGCTGATAGATTGGTCGCCAGCGGGAGGAGATCGGGAAATTCTTCATGGGGATGGCGACCGAACCGAAGACACCCCCGACAACCGCCGAAGTCGTCATCATGTCGACCTCCTCGTGCCCCTTCCGGGAAAGCGG
The DNA here is from genome assembly GCF_016756615.1 of Mesorhizobium sp. L-8-3. Taxonomy (GTDB): domain Bacteria; phylum Pseudomonadota; class Alphaproteobacteria; order Rhizobiales; family Rhizobiaceae. The sequence goes on from NZ_AP023262.1 coordinate 672,930, forward strand.
CGCCTCGACCGAATACGGAACTGCTGTTCCAATGCGAATGGCAGGGACGCTTGCCTCATCAACGCCTGGTCGGGCGAGCGGAACGCCCCCGAGAATCTCCGCATAGCCAAGCCGGAGTGCCGCTCCCGCAGGGGTCGCCGCCGGGCCGTCGCCAGCGGCCACGCGCTCCGAAGTCACCCCCACCGCCATCACGACCCCAAGCGCGGACAGGCAGATGCGAAAGACTTTCCCGACGCTCGAACATTTTATTGACATCGCGCTCACCCTGTTTTGGTGAACGGTACCGATGTTCTCCAAACTTATCGGAAAGGAATCTGGAAAACGGATATAGAAAGCTTTCGATCTATTTTGCTTAAAATTGACTCCAGATTTTTGTCTTCATTTACCGTAACGGCAGGTTGGGATCGGCCTGAAGACGGCATTGCATACTATGGTATATAGGATGAATTTACGATATCGAAATTTTCCATTGAATGCATATCCCATTATATGTTGTCCGTCAGCCTGCGGTTGCAATTCATCCAATAAACCTGTTTCGTCGGCCAAAATTGTTGTTTGTGGGGTGGGCTGTCATGGAAAATGCGATCGAGCCGAACGCCAGCGGTGTCACGCACGGTGAGGTGCCGGCTGCTGCCGAAGCGGAAACCCGCGGATCTGCCCGGGAGGTGATCCTGGCGCAGGCGGAAGGCACCGGCGCGCAGCCGGGGACGCAGTCCGATCCGGTCCCGGTCGATGTCGGGACAGGTGCGCCAGTTGAGCCCAAGCCGGTCCCGGCAGGGCAGTCGCCTTCCGCTGCAGATGGTCAGGCATCCGCCGCGGCAGGCGAATATGTCGCCGACGCGAACAACATCGTTCATCTGCCGGTCGGCGTTTCAATCGACAACATCAAGGTCAACGGAGCCGATCTCGTTCTCGAGCAGGCCGACGGGACGCTCATCACCATCAAGAATGCGGCCGCCGACATTCCGACTTTCATGCTGGGAGACGTTGAGATCCCCCGCATTGCCTTGCTCGCAGCCCTGGAGGCAAGCGGCATCGACGTCGCCTTTGGCGCGGACGGGTCGATCTCGGCTGGCTCCGGACCGAACTCAGCCCAAAGCTCCGGTGGAAATTTCGACGTGGCGGCCGGCTCGATCGGCAATCCATTCGACCTGACGGATCTGCTTCCTCCAACGGCCCTGAGTTTCCCGGTTTTTGAGGAGCGCGAGATTCTCGAGCCAGTTCGCGAGGTCGACGGGAACAATCCGCCGACGCTGACGATCGACGCGCTCGGAGGGGTGCAGGAGGATTTCGATGTCGCCGCCGGCAACCTCCGGGAAAACGGGTCGCTGTCTTTCGCGGATCTCGACGCCGATGACAGCCATACGATCGGCGCCGCGCTGGCGAGCGCCCCGACCTGGTCGGGCGGCGTACTGTCAAGCGTTCTGAGCGGCGCCGAGATCGCGGCGCTGACTTCGGGGTTTGCCGTCGATACCAACGGCTGGGACTATAGCGTGCCGAATGCGCTGGTACAGTTCCTCGGAGTTGGGGAGACGATCACCTTTTCCTATACGGTGACAGTCGACGACGGCCATGGCGGCACCGCCAGCCAGACGGTGACGATCACCATATCAGGCACCAACGACGTGCCGGTGCTGACGGCGGACACGTCGGGTGCGGTGGCCGAGGATGTCACCGTGGCCGGCGGCAATCTGAGCGACAGCGGCACGCTGTCCTTCACCGATGTCGACGTCAATGACAGCCATACAATCAGCGCCGTGCTGACGAGCGGCCCGACTTGGTCGGGCGGCGCCCTGACGAGCGCCCTGACCGGTGCCGAGATTGCGACGCTGACCGCCGGCTTCACAGCCGATGCCGACGGTTGGGACTATAGCGTGCCGAACGCCCTGGTGCAGTTCCTCGGGGTTGGCGAAACGATCACTTTCTCTCATACGGTGACGGTCGACGACGGCCATGGCGGCACCGCCAGCCAGACGGTGACGATCACCATCACGGGCACCAACGACGCGCCGGTGATCAGCTCGGGTCCGGGCAGCGGTTCGGTGAGCGAGATCGCCGACAACGCGGCGGGCGAGAACGCCACGCAGCACCAGGTCGGCGGCACGCTCGACTTCGGCGACGTCGACGACAGCGACGGCCACACGGTGTCGGCGGCGCCGGCGGCGGCCGGCTATCTCGGCAGCTTCGTGCCGGCGATCGGCAACGCCTCGACCGGCGACAATGCCGGGACGATCGACTGGAGCTTCTCGGTCGCGGACGCCGATCTCGACTTCCTGGCGGCGGGCGAGACCCGCACCCAGACCTATACGGTGACGGTCGACGACGGCCATGGCGGCACCGCCAGCCAGACGGTGACGATCACCATCACGGGCACCAACGACGCGCCGGTGATCAGCTCGGGTCCGGGCAGCGGTGCGGTGAGCGAGATCGCCGACAACGCGGCGGGCGAGAACGCCACGCAGCACCAGGTCGGCGGCACGCTCGACTTCGGCGACGTCGACGACAGCGACGGCCACACGGTGTCGGCGGCGCCGGCGGCGGCCGGCTATCTCGGCAGCTTCGTGCCGGCGATCGGCAACGCCTCGACCGGCGACAATGCCGGGACGATCGACTGGAGCTTCTCGGTCGCGGACGCCGATCTCGACTTCCTGGCGGCGGGCGAGACCCGCACCCAGACCTATACGGTGACGGTCGACGACGGCCATGGCGGCACCGCCAGCCAGACGGTGACGATCACCATCACGGGCACCAACGACGCGCCGGTGATCAGCTCGGGTCCGGGCAGCGGTGCGGTGAGCGAGATCGCCGACAACGCGGCGGGCGAGAACGCCACGCAGCACCAGGTCGGCGGCACGCTCGACTTCGGCGACGTCGACGACAGCGACGGCCACACGGTGTCGGCGGCGCCGGCGGCGGCCGGCTATCTCGGCAGCTTCGTGCCGGCGATCGGCAACGCCTCGACCGGCGACAATGCCGGGACGATCGACTGGAGCTTCTCGGTCGCGGACGCCGATCTCGACTTCCTGGCGGCGGGCGAGACCCGCACCCAGACCTATACGGTGACGGTCGACGACGGCCATGGCGGCACCGCCAGCCAGACGGTGACGATCACCATCACGGGCACCAACGACGCGCCGGTGATCAGCTCGGGTCCGGGCAGCGGTGCGGTGAGCGAGATCGCCGACAACGCGGCGGGCGAGAACGCCACGCAGCACCAGGTCGGCGGCACGCTCGACTTCGGCGACGTCGACGACAGCGACGGCCACACGGTGTCGGCGGCGCCGGCGGCGGCCGGCTATCTCGGCAGCTTCGTGCCGGCGATCGGCAACGCCTCGACCGGCGACAATGCCGGGACGATCGACTGGAGCTTCTCGGTCGCGGACGCCGATCTCGACTTCCTGGCGGCGGGCGAGACCCGCACCCAGACCTATACGGTGACGGTCGACGACGGCCATGGCGGCACCGCCAGCCAGACGGTGACGATCACCATCACGGGCACCAACGACGCGCCGGTGATCAGCTCGGGTCCGGGCAGCGGTGCGGTGAGCGAGATCGCCGACAACGCGGCGGGCGAGAACGCCACGCAGCACCAGGTCGGCGGCACGCTCGACTTCGGCGACGTCGACGACAGCGACGGCCACACGGTGTCGGCGGCGCCGGCGGCGGCCGGCTATCTCGGCAGCTTCGTGCCGGCGATCGGCAACGCCTCGACCGGCGACAATGCCGGGACGATCGACTGGAGCTTCTCGGTCGCGGACGCCGATCTCGACTTCCTGGCGGCGGGCGAGACCCGCACCCAGACCTATACGGTGACGGTCGACGACGGCCATGGCGGCACCGCCAGCCAGACGGTGACGATCACCATCACGGGCACCAACGACGCGCCGGTGATCAGCTCGGGTCCGGGCAGCGGTGCGGTGAGCGAGATCGCCGACAACGCGGCGGGCGAGAACGCCACGCAGCACCAGGTCGGCGGCACGCTCGACTTCGGCGACGTCGACGACAGCGACGGCCACACGGTGTCGGCGGCGCCGGCGGCGGCCGGCTATCTCGGCAGCTTCGTGCCGGCGATCGGCAACGCCTCGACCGGCGACAATGCCGGGACGATCGACTGGAGCTTCTCGGTCGCGGACGCCGATCTCGACTTCCTGGCGGCGGGCGAGACCCGCACCCAGACCTATACGGTGACGGTCGACGACGGCCATGGCGGCACCGCCAGCCAGACGGTGACGATCACCATCACGGGCACCAACGACGCGCCGGTGATCAGCTCGGGTCCGGGCAGCGGTGCGGTGAGCGAGATCGCCGACAACGCGGCGGGCGAGAACGCCACGCAGCACCAGGTCGGCGGCACGCTCGACTTCGGCGACGTCGACGACAGCGACGGCCACACGGTGTCGGCGGCGCCGGCGGCGGCCGGCTATCTCGGCAGCTTCGTGCCGGCGATCGGCAACGCCTCGACCGGCGACAATGCCGGGACGATCGACTGGAGCTTCTCGGTCGCGGACGCCGATCTCGACTTCCTGGCGGCGGGCGAGACCCGCACCCAGACCTATACGGTGACGGTCGACGACGGCCATGGCGGCACCGCCAGCCAGACGGTGACGATCACCATCACGGGCACCAACGACGCGCCGGTGATCAGCTCGGGTCCGGGCAGCGGTTCGGTGAGCGAGATCGCCGACAACGCGGCGGGCGAGAACGCCACGCAGCACCAGGTCGGCGGCACGCTCGACTTCGGCGACGTCGACGACAGCGACGGCCACACGGTGTCGGCGGCGCCGGCGGCGGCCGGCTATCTCGGCAGCTTCGTGCCGGCGATCGGCAACGCCTCGACCGGCGACAATGCCGGGACGATCGACTGGAGCTTCTCGGTCGCGGACGCCGATCTCGACTTCCTGGCGGCGGGCGAGACCCGCACCCAGACCTATACGGTGACGGTCGACGACGGCCATGGCGGCACCGCCAGCCAGACGGTGACGATCACCATCACGGGCACCAACGACGCGCCGGTGATCAGCTCGGGTCCGGGCAGCGGTTCGGTGAGCGAGATCGCCGACAACGCGGCGGGCGAGAACGCCACGCAGCACCAGGTCGGCGGCACGCTCGACTTCGGCGACGTCGACGACAGCGACGGCCACACGGTGTCGGCGGCGCCGGCGGCGGCCGGCTATCTCGGCAGCTTCGTGCCGGCGATCGGCAACGCCTCGACCGGCGACAATGCCGGGACGATCGACTGGAGCTTCTCGGTCGCGGACGCCGATCTCGACTTCCTGGCGGCGGGCGAGACCCGCACCCAGACCTATACGGTGACGGTCGACGACGGCCATGGCGGCACCGCCAGCCAGACGGTGACGATCACCATCACGGGCACCAACGACGCGCCGGTGATCAGCTCGGGTCCGGGCAGCGGTGCGGTGAGCGAGATCGCCGACAACGCGGCGGGCGAGAACGCCACGCAGCACCAGGTCGGCGGCACGCTCGACTTCGGCGACGTCGACGACAGCGACGGCCACACGGTGTCGGCGGCGCCGGCGGCGGCCGGCTATCTCGGCAGCTTCGTGCCGGCGATCGGCAACGCCTCGACCGGCGACAATGCCGGGACGATCGACTGGAGCTTCTCGGTCGCGGACGCCGATCTCGACTTCCTGGCGGCGGGCGAGACCCGCACCCAGACCTATACGGTGACGGTCGACGACGGCCATGGCGGCACCGCCAGCCAGACGGTGACGATCACCATCACGGGCACCAACGACGCGCCGGTGATCAGCTCGGGTCCGGGCAGCGGTGCGGTGAGCGAGATCGCCGACAACGCGGCGGGCGAGAACGCCACGCAGCACCAGGTCGGCGGCACGCTCGACTTCGGCGACGTCGACGACAGCGACGGCCACACGGTGTCGGCGGCGCCGGCGGCGGCCGGCTATCTCGGCAGCTTCGTGCCGGCGATCGGCAACGCCTCGACCGGCGACAATGCCGGGACGATCGACTGGAGCTTCTCGGTCGCGGACGCCGATCTCGACTTCCTGGCGGCGGGCGAGACCCGCACCCAGACCTATACGGTGACGGTCGACGACGGCCATGGCGGCACCGCCAGCCAGACGGTGACGATCACCATCACGGGCACCAACGACGCGCCGGTGATCAGCTCGGGTCCGGGCAGCGGTGCGGTGAGCGAGATCGCCGACAACGCGGCGGGCGAGAACGCCACGCAGCACCAGGTCGGCGGCACGCTCGACTTCGGCGACGTCGACGACAGCGACGGCCACACGGTGTCGGCGGCGCCGGCGGCGGCCGGCTATCTCGGCAGCTTCGTGCCGGCGATCGGCAACGCCTCGACCGGCGACAATGCCGGGACGATCGACTGGAGCTTCTCGGTCGCGGACGCCGATCTCGACTTCCTGGCGGCGGGCGAGACCCGCACCCAGACCTATACGGTGACGGTCGACGACGGCCATGGCGGCACCGCCAGCCAGACGGTGACGATCACCATCACGGGCACCAACGACGCGCCGGTGATCAGCTCGGGTCCGGGCAGCGGTGCGGTGAGCGAGATCGCCGACAACGCGGCGGGCGAGAACGCCACGCAGCACCAGGTCGGCGGCACGCTCGACTTCGGCGACGTCGACGACAGCGACGGCCACACGGTGTCGGCGGCGCCGGCGGCGGCCGGCTATCTCGGCAGCTTCGTGCCGGCGATCGGCAACGCCTCGACCGGCGACAATGCCGGGACGATCGACTGGAGCTTCTCGGTCGCGGACGCCGATCTCGACTTCCTGGCGGCGGGCGAGACCCGCACCCAGACCTATACGGTGACGGTCGACGACGGCCATGGCGGCACCGCCAGCCAGACGGTGACGATCACCATCACGGGCACCAACGACGCGCCGGTGATCAGCTCGGGTCCGGGCAGCGGTGCGGTGAGCGAGATCGCCGACAACGCGGCGGGCGAGAACGCCACGCAGCACCAGGTCGGCGGCACGCTCGACTTCGGCGACGTCGACGACAGCGACGGCCACACGGTGTCGGCGGCGCCGGCGGCGGCCGGCTATCTCGGCAGCTTCGTGCCGGCGATCGGCAACGCCTCGACCGGCGACAATGCCGGGACGATCGACTGGAGCTTCTCGGTCGCGGACGCCGATCTCGACTTCCTGGCGGCGGGCGAGACCCGCACCCAGACCTATACGGTGACGGTCGACGACGGCCATGGCGGCACCGCCAGCCAGACGGTGACGATCACCATCACGGGCACCAACGACGCGCCGGTGATCAGCTCGGGTCCGGGCAGCGGTGCGGTGAGCGAGATCGCCGACAACGCGGCGGGCGAGAACGCCACGCAGCACCAGGTCGGCGGCACGCTCGACTTCGGCGACGTCGACGACAGCGACGGCCACACGGTGTCGGCGGCGCCGGCGGCGGCCGGCTATCTCGGCAGCTTCGTGCCGGCGATCGGCAACGCCTCGACCGGCGACAATGCCGGGACGATCGACTGGAGCTTCTCGGTCGCGGACGCCGATCTCGACTTCCTGGCGGCGGGCGAGACCCGCACCCAGACCTATACGGTGACGGTCGACGACGGCCATGGCGGCACCGCCAGCCAGACGGTGACGATCACCATATCAGGCACCAACGACGCGCCGGTCCTGGTGGCGGACACGGCAGGTGCGGTCACGGAGGACGTCAACGTTGTTGCCGGAAATCTGACGGACAGCGGAGTTCTTTCATTCACCGACGTCGACCTGTCCGACAGCCACACGATCCAGTCGTCTCTGCTGAGCGGCCCGACCTGGTCGGGCGGCGCGCTGGGCAGCGTTCTGACCGGCGCTCAGATCGCCGCGCTGACCTCAGGCTTCACGGCCGATCACGACAGCTGGGACTACAGCGTGTCGAACGATCTGGTGCAGTTCCTGGGGGCCGGCGAGACGATCACCTTCTCCCACACCGTCACGGTGAACGACGGCCATGGCGGCACCGACAGCCAGGTTGTGACGGTCACCATCAACGGCGCCGACGATCAGCCCGTCATCCAGAATTCCGTAACCTGGGTCCCCAGCGACCCCGCACAGCAGACCTTGGGCTCACCCAGCTATGCTGATGGCTATCCCATCTTCGTCGCTACGCCGACCGATGCGGACGCCAACGACAATGTCGTCATGACTGCGAATGGCGTACCGGGCGGTGTCTTCTACTTCAACGGCTCAAGCTATGTGGCTCTTACCTCGGGAACTGTCGTCTTTGACAAGGACAACGGCATCAATCTGCTTGATGATCTTGTGTACCGACCAACATCGGCACCGGGTGACACGGTCAATACGTCGCTGACATTCGCCGTATCCGATGGAAGCGGACCGACGCAGACGCAGACGGTCACGATCAACGAGGTGCCGCCGACGCGGCTCCCGGCCGAATCCAGTCAGATCGGCGACGGCGCATCGCCACTGACGTCCGGCAACTCTCAAATAGGAACCCTTACGCTGTCAGAGGCGTTCGTCAGCGGGATCATGTCGAATCTTGGCACGGCGACGATTCAGGTTCTGACCGATTTCCAGCGGACGCCGGTTGTCGCTCCGATCCCTGTGGGAGAGCAAAATCCGACGGTGTTCAATGCCGACAATGCAGGAAGTCAGCGCGAAGGCGAGGTGCAGGTCGAACTGATCATCAACGGCGACCGCTTTGCGGTCGTCGAGGACGATCTGACCGCTGCGGACTTCGAACAAAGCTGGTTCTACGACAGTGCGACCGGCCTGATGAAGGCTACGGTCAGCTACAGCAACATCTTCCAGCTCGACGCATCGGGCAACGCGACCTCCACCAGCCTTGCGCAATATCTCGCTGCCAATCCGGCACAGGAGGGAGATACCTGGACGCTTTCCTATTTCGACAATGACGGGGGCAACTACCAGGCACGTCTGGCAAAGTTCGAATTCTTCTACTCCGACCCCGGCGATCCAGGGATCACCGTGAGCGGAAACTCAACGCAGCCAGACCAGATGTATGGCACGTCAGGTATCGACACCTTGAACGGCAACGGCGGTGACGATCTGATCTACGGACGCGGGGGAAATGACATTATCAATGGCGGGGATGGCGATGATCTTCTCGTCGGCGGCCTGGGTGCCGACACGATGACCGGCGGCGCCGGAGCAGATGTCTTCGTCGTCAGCGCGGATGCGATCGGCGCCATCGATGACCTCATCGTCAATTTCGAGAGCGGAGCGTCCGGAGATTCGATCGATCTCAGCGAACTGCTGGACAATCTGACGGGCGTGACCAATCTCGAGACATCCGGCTATGTCAACATCATTTCCGGCGCCGACACGCAGGTCCAGGTCGATGTCGATGGCGGCGGGAACAATTTCCAGACGGTGGCTGTCCTCCAAGGCTACACGCATGTCGACGAAGCAATCAAAATTCTGTTCGACGACGGTACCGGGACGAAAACGGATAACGTATGATTGAAATCTATTGTCGAAATCTCGCAGGGTAACTTAGGGGAACGGGGAATGCGCATGAGCTCGAGACTGGCCGCGGCCGCGTCGATCGTGATGTTTCTGGGAGGGCAGGCGGCGAGTGCCGATCTCAACACCGGTGCCGCAGTGGAATATTGCAGGATTGCGGGAACCTCGAACCTGATCCTCACGGAAAGCGACACGACGTTGAAGAACGAAGTGGTCCGGCTGATGGATGAGGCGATCGCAGTCGCCAAGAGCGACCAATGGATCAACTCGTCCAGGCCGGCCTTCCTGTGGGCTTCGGAAGCGAAGGTCGCCTGCGGTATGGCTTATGGCTACCTGAAGACGAGTTATCGCGACGAGGACACCATCAACAAGTGCGAGTGCTTCCACAACCGGATGGTCGAGTACATGAACTGACCCGCCGGTCTCGGGCGCGCATGTTCGCAACGCCGATTGGCGGACCATGGGTCTTGCCATGCGTCCATCGCTATCTTTCCTCGACCTTCGTTTCGCCGAAGGCCCGGGATCCGGCCGGCAATGTGCGATCGCTGGGCACGATCGCCTCCTGCGGGGAACACACCGATATGCCGGGGAGGCGGAGTCCGCCACAGCGATCCGATTCTCGGGAGGGTAATGGGTGAATTTCGCAATAAGGCCCCCTGCGCTGAAGGCGTGTGGGTTTTGCTTCCTTCTTTTGGCCTCGGCCTGGCTGTCCGGCTGCCAGTCGGAGGGTGATGCCGCCGACGCGCTCGATCCAAATTCCTTGGCGGCAGAACCGGCATCGAGGGCTGCAGCGCCAGCGGCCGAGAGCAAGAACCTCGGAACAGGGCAGGTCAAAGTTGCCATGCTGTTGCCGCTTTCCGCGCCGGGACCTCTCGGAGAGAGCGGAGCACGAATGCGTGACGCCGCGACGCTCGCCATGAACGACATGGGCAACAATCTGATCACGCTGACCATCATGGACACCGGTGGGCAGGACGCGAGGGCAAAGCAGCTTGCACAGCAGGCGATGAGTTCGGGCGCGGCGGCCATTCTCGGCCCTGTCGAGCCACAGGCGTCGCGGCAACTGGCGGCCATCTCCGGAACCCGGCGGCCCCCGGTGCTGTCGCTTGCCGAGGATTATCTCGGGCGCGGAAACCGGGTCTATGGCGTCACTCTGAACGAAGCCGACAGTGCCGCGGCCGGGGCAGCGGCCGTTGCCGGCATGGGAGCCAGAAAATTCGCGCTGATCGTGCCGGAAGGTGCAGCCGGCCAGCGGGTCGAACAACGGGTTACCAACGCTGTCGCCAATGTCGGCGGGTCGCTCGCGATCACACTTCGCTTCGGTCCCGCGACGGCATCGCCGCTGAAGGTCGCTGCGGATCTTGCCTCCATTGTCGACTCGCCCGACGCGATCGTCATCGCGACCGGTGGGGCCGACCCTCGGCCACTCGTGGCGGCGTTGAAGGGCAGCGGGCTCGTCAAAGGCGATATGCGGATCATCGGCTCACACCGTTGGCTTGACCATCCCCTGGATGATCAAACGCTTGACGGTGCCTTGATAGCGACCCTCGACAGCGACGAAATCGGCCCGGTGAGACAGCGTTTCCGGCAGGCGTACAATCGCGATCCCGGTCTTGACGGAGCCTATGCTTATGATGTCGTCGCACTGGCAGCAGGTCTGGTGAGCGCACGGGGCCCCGCCGGGTTTGCTCCAGAAACGCTTCAGACGCCGTCCGGGTTTCGTGGTTCCACGGGAGTGTTCCGCTTCCGGCCGGATGGCTCGAGCGAACGGTCAATGCCGCTCCATCGCATCGAGCAAGGTCAATTGAAGATTGTCGTCAAGGCGGTCAGAGCATTCTGACGGATGAGCCGACGACTGCTTCGGTGCAGAACGGGCTTGGGCAGGTGGACGGGGGCCATCCTCTTCCTCGACCGTCTGCGGCCTTCGGATCGGTCACGGCATGGAACCTCGGATCGGCACGCGCTCCGCTTCGCTGCGTGCGCGCGTCCGTGGATGACGAAGCGGATATGTCGCCGCCGATCAGACGCGACCAGTCTGTCGTGTACTGTGAAAGGATTCTGAATCCTTTTCACGCGATATGCAGTCAGTTCCGCTCTCACGCCGCAAGCGCGGCGCATTTGGCGCAGGTGCCGCGGAACTCGATGACCGCCTTCTTGGCGACGAAGCCCGTGGAGCGCACCCACTGGTCGAGCCGCTCGCCGACCATTTCGTCGGAGAATTCCGTGACCTGGCCGCAGGAATCGCAGATCGCGAAGGCGGTCATGCGGTGGCCGTGGTCATGCGGCTTCGAGCAGGCGACGAAGGCGTTCAGGCTTTCGAGGCGGTGGACGAAACCTTCCTTCATCAGCGCATCGAGCGCGCGGTAAACCTGCAGCGGCGCACGAAAGCCGTGCTCACGCAGCAGGTCGAGCAGCGTGTAGGCGCTGAGCGGACCGGGGGCCGCCTCGAGCTTGTCGAGCACGAGCTGCTGGTTCTTGGTCAGCGCCACCTTGGCCGTCATGCCGTTCCTGTCCCTGCGGTCATCGCATCAGATCGCATGATGCGACGCTCTTGTCATCGTCGTCCCAATAGATAGCAAGCCACGGCCATTTTCCCAAATGCCGCCAAGACGGCACGGCGCGACCCTTGTTTCGCTGGTAGTTTCGGCGCGCGCGGTTGCGCCAGACGAGCAGGCGCCTCGAGGGCGGCCAGAAGGACGGAACTGACATAGCCGAGCACGCCGAGCAGGGATCACGCCGGCATGGAGGTCCGGGGCGCGGAAGGGCCGGCAGCGAGCAGTATCCAGTTGCCGAGCCCATCCCGGCCCGGTAGAGGCCGATGAAGCTCGCGACCATCGGTCGGCCGGACTGGACGTCGAGCACATCGGCGTGCTGAAGAACAAGGTCGTGCGCCGGAAAAACTGACACATCTGCAACGGAGGAAACCCATGGCCCGCCGCATCATCGACCTGTCGGTCTCGATCGCCAACGATATTCCGGCCGATCCGCCGATCCAGATCCCGGCGATCACCTATATCGACCACAAGCAGAGCCTGGGCGACCTGCTCAACTTCTTTCCCGGCCTCAAGGCCGAGGACCTGCCCGACGGCGAAGGCTGGGCGGTCGAACGCGTCGTCCTGTCGACCCACAACGGGACCCATCTCGACGCCCCCTGGCACTACCACTCCACCCAGGACCACGGCAAACCATCGATGCGCATCGACGAGGTGCCGCTCGACTGGTGCTTCCAGCCGGGCGTGAAGCTCGACTTCCGCCACCTCCCGGACGGTTACGTCGTCACGGCGGCCGATGTCGAAGCGGAGTTGGCGCGCATCGGCCACAGCCTGCAGCCGCTGGAGATCGTGGTTGTGAACACATCCGCCGGCGCCAAATTCGGCCAGCCCGACTATGTGGCGAGCGGCTGCGGCATGGGCTACGAAGCGACCATGTACCTGCTCGACCGCGGCGTCAGGGTGACCGGCACCGACGGCTGGAGCTGGGACGCGCCCTTCGTCCATACCGCCAGGAAATACAGGGAGACCGGCGACGCCTCGCTGATCTGGGAAGGCCACAAGGCCGGACGCCACACCGGCTACTGTCACATCGAGAAGCTGCACAGGCTGGAGGAGCTCCCCTCGACCGGCTTCATGGTGAGCTGCTTCCCGGTCAAGATCGAGAAGGCCTCCGCCGGCTGGACGCGGGCCGTGGCGATCCTGGAGGATTGAGGGGCCGTCAGGAAGCGGCGGGCTGCCTTCGCTTCGCGAAGACAGCTTACCCCTCATCCGACCTCGCCCTCGCGGGCGAGGCCACCTTCTCCCGCAAGGGGAGAAGGCAGGGGCTTGGTTTTGCCGGCTATGCAAACCACCAGCGTAGACGATTGGCCGAGACCTTGCGGCAGGCGCTCCCTTCTCCCCTGTGGGAGAAGGTGGCCGCGCCCACGGGTCTTGCCTTCGGCAAGCCCGAGGACAGGCTCCGCGCGGTCGGATGAGGGGTATGCCTGGGCACAAGCCCCGACACTATCACCCGCCTCGTCTTGCATAAACGAAATGATCGAAATCGGCCGCCAGCCCCGCCCCGCTGGTGTCGAAGGCGGCCATGCCGATGAAGGCGCCGGTGAAGGAGCCGTGCTCGCCGCGGCCGCCTTCGTCTGAGATGACGCTGGCATCGAGCACCGGGCCGGCCTTCATCCAGTCGCCGCCGTCGCGATACCAGAATTGCAGGATCGCGCCGTCGACCTCGGCCGCCAGACCGATCGCTCCCGCCGCGCTGAGCGGCAGCGGGTCGGAGAGCGGGAAGGTCAGCCGGCCGTCCGGCCAGTCGCCGGGACAGGAGAGGATGGTCAGCACGCGGCCATGCCGGGCATCGTGGGTGACCCCGAGGAAGTGGAACTTGTGGCGGTTGTAGTAATGCGTCAGGCCGGCTGCCTGCTGGAAGGTCTCAGGCGCGAAGGCAAGCTCGGTTTTGGCGCGGAACGAGAAATGCTGTTGACGGCGGGCAACCAGCGCCTGCTCGTACCAACTGCCGATCGATTCGCGTCCGAAGAGCCGCAGCGAGCCGGGCTTTTCCGTCAGCGAGAAAAGACGCTCCGGATAGGGGGTGCGCAGCCATTGGAAATCACGCGGCAGGTCCGCACCGTCGAAATCATAATGGACAAGCTCCGGCTCGGGCGCGCGCGCCGAGGGCACCGGCGCCGCAACTTCGACCTCCGGCACAGGGCCGCCATGGGCGAGCCGAAGCCAGCCGTCCTCGCCCCAGACGCATTTCTGGATCGCCGTTTCGCGGCCGAGCGGCGAACGTCGCAGCCCCGGCAATGGACGCGAGCAGAGATGCGTGTGGTAGACCTCGCCCTGCGGCGTCTCCACGATCTGCCCATGCCCGGCGCGCTGCAGCATGGCATCGGGCGCATCCTTCGAGGTGATGAGGTGTATGTCGGGGTGGAGTTCGTAAGGGCCTTCGATCCGGCGCGACCGGGCCATGGTCACCGCATGGTCATAGCCCGTGCCGCCTTCGGCCGTGGTGAGATAATACCAGCCCTCGCGCTTGAAGAGGTGCGGCCCCTCCACCAGGCCGTGGGCGCTGCCGGCGAAGACGTTCCTTACCGGCCCGACCAGCTTCCTTGCCTCCGGATCGTATTGCTGAAGAAGTATGCCGGCAAAGGATGGATGTTTCGGACTGCCACCGACTCCGGTGGAGATGTGGTTCCAGACCATGTTGAGGAACCATTTCCTGCCGTCGTCGTCATGGAACAGCGACGGGTCGAAGCCGCTGGAATTGACCCGGACGGGGTCAGACCAGGGACCGTCGATGGAAGGCGCCGTCACAATGTAGTTGTGGCTGTCCTTGAAACTGCCGTCGAGCCGTTTGACGTCGGTATAGACCAGCCAGAACAGGCCGTCGGCGAAGGAGAGGCACGGCGCCCAGATGCCGCCGGAATCGGGATTGCCGCGCATATCGAGCTGCGCGGCGCGGTCGAGCGGGCGCTTCACCAGCCGCCAGTTCACGAGATCGGTGGAATGATGGATCTGGACGCCGGGATACCATTCGAAGGTCGATGTCGCGATATAGTAATCCAATCCCACCCGGCAGATCGACGGGTCGGGATTGAAGCCAGGCAGGACCGGATTCTGGATCATCGCATCTCTTTGTTTTTACGCAGTTCCGGACGCAAAACCGCTTCGCACTTTTGCTGGAATTGCCCTATTTCTTGCGGGCCGGGCCCTTGCGTTCGGCAGACGCCGCCCACAGGTTGACATCGGCCTCGCGCGCGTAGCGATCGATCTCGGCGAGTTCGGCTTCGGAGAAATCGCGGTTTTTCAACGCACCGACGCAGTCTTCGATCTGCTCGGGCCGGCTGGCGCCGATCAGCGCGGAGGTGACGCGGCCGCCGCGCAGCACCCAGGCGAGCGCCATCTGGGCCAGCGTCTGTCCGCGGCGCCCGGCTATGCCGTTGAGCGCGCGGATATTGGCCAGCGTGGCGTCGTTGAGGAAATCGGGGCGCAACGACTTGTCCTGCGTGGCGCGGCTGCCTTCGGGCACACCCTTCAGATATTTGTCCGTCAGCATGCCCTGGGCCAGCGGCGTGAAGGCGATCGAGCCGATGCCGAGCCCGTCAAGCGTGTCGAGCAGTCCGTCATCCTCGACCCAGCGGTTGATCATGGAATAGCTGGGCTGATGGATCAGGCAGGGCGTGCCGAGCTGCCGCAATATATCGGCTGCGTCGCGCGTGCGCTGCGCATTGTAGGAGGAAATGCCGGCATACAGCGCTTTGCCCGAACGCACCGCCTGGTCGAGGGCCATCATCGTCTCCTCGAGCGGCGTCTCCGGGTCAAAGCGGTGCGAATAGAAGATATCGACATAGTCTGTTCCCATCCGCTTCAGGCTCTGGTCGAGGCTGGCCAGCAGATATTTGCGGCTGCCCCACTCGCCATAGGGACCCGCCCACATCTCGTAACCCGCCTTGGTCGAGATGATCAGTTCGTCGCGGTAACCGGCGAAATCGATGCGCAGTATCTCGCCGAAGGCTTCTTCGGCCGATCCGGGCGGCGGCCCGTAATTGTTGGCGAGGTCGAAATGGGTGATGCCGAGGTCGAAGGCCTTCCGGCACATCGCCCGCTTCACTTGGTGCGGCGTGTCGCCGCCGAAATTGTGCCAGAGGCCGAGCGAGATCGCGGGCAGCTTCAGCCCCGAGCGGCCACAGCGATTGTAGATCATCGATTCGTAGCGATTTTCGGCCGGCTGCCAGGGCATGGTTGTTCCTCATTGTCTAGGTGCGTCCTTCGAGGCTCGCTTCGCTCGCACCTCAGGATGAGGGAGGTTTACGCTACCGATCGAAACTTGGCTCGTTCGAGGAAAGTAGACGGTACCGCGGTCTTCGAAGCATCCTATCGCGAGGCTCGCTTTGCAATCGCCATATCTCAGAACCCGAGTTTCAGCGCAACCTCCCTCATCCTGAGGTGCGAGCGAAGCGAGCCTCGAAGGACCCATGGCTATTTCTTCGTCTTGGCCAGCAGCGCTTTCGCCTCCTTCACGCCGAGCGCCGCGGGACGTTCGCAGGTGGTCTGCATGGCCACGAACTTGCCGGTCTCACCCGATTTTAGGATGCCGGTCATGACATCGACGGCGTGCAGGGCGGCTTCCATGGAGCAGCGGTGCGGACGCCCCTCACGAATCGCGATCGCCATATCGGCAAGGCCGGCAGCACGATAATTGGCCAGCATGCCGATGGCATGTTTCTGGTTGGGGACGCTGAAGGGGTGGTCCCATTTCGGCAGCTTCTTCACGGCGTCACCGCGCCTGGTGTAGCGAACCGTCCCGCCGAAGAAGTTCGGATCGGGCACATAGATCGTGCCCTCCTCGCCGAAAAGCTCCATCGGCGCATGTCCGTGTTGCCAGACGTCCCAGCTCGCATTGAAGGAGACGGCGGCGCCGTTGTGGAATTCGAGCAGGGCATGGATCGTGGTCGGCGTGTCGACCGGGATCTTCTGGCCGAAGCGCGGCTTCGAAGTGATGGTACGCTCCCGGACCGGTATGGTGGCGAGTGCGGCGACCTGCTTCACCGGACCGATGAGCTGGATCAGATTGCCGATATAGTAGGGTCCCAGGTCGAGGATCGGTCCTCCGCCCCGCTTGAAGAAAAAGTCGGGATTGGGGTGCCAGTGCTCCATGCCGTGGCTCATCACATGGCAGGTGCCCGAGGTGATGCGCCCCAGCTTGCCGGAATCGACCAGACTGCGGGCGAGCTGATGCGCCCCGCCGAGGAAGGTGTCGGGCGCCGAGCCGATACGCAGGCCCTTCTTCACAGCGCGCTTGGCAAGATCGAGCCCTTCCTTGACGGAGAGCACGAAGGGCTTTTCCGAATAGACATGCTTGCCTGCGTCAAGGATCTGCCGCGATACCTCGTAGTGGACTGCGGGCACGGTCAGGTTGACGACGATATCGATGTCGTCGGCGCGCAAGAGGTCGTCGACGGTCTCGGCCCGCAGCTTGAACTCCTTCGCGCGGGCGCGCGCAACATCAATGTCGATGTCGGCGCAGGCGCGCATCTCGATACCGCGGAACAGCGGGGCAAGGCCGAAATAGGCAGCGGAGATATTGCCGCAGCCGATTACGCCGATGCCGAGTTTCTTTGCCATGGATGGTAGCTCCTAGAATGTCTTGGCCGAAGCGATCGAGCGGGCGGCGAAGCGCTCGAAGTCGCTCGGATTGTCGTGCTCCATGATGAAATGCCTCGCCGGCGTCTTCTCGCGCAAAGCGCGGACAAGCCCACGCCAGTCGACCGTGCCGTGGCCGACATCGGCCCAGCCGTCCTCATCGGCCGCCTCGCCCTTCGGCGCGATGTCCTTGACGTGGACGGCGACGATCCGGGAACCATAGTCGTCGATCCAGCGCAGCGGGTCGGCGCCGCCGCGGATCACCCAGGCGACGTCGATCTCCCAGCCGATCTCGGGCGCGGCATCGAGAATGTGCTTCTGGGGGATCGACCCGTCGGCGAGCGGCTTGAATTCGAAGTCGTGATTGTGCCAAGCGAAGCCGAAGCCTTCCTTGCGCACGGTATCGCCGATCCTGGCCAGGCGCTTGCCGAAGGCCTGCCAGCCCGCAGCGTCGGACGGGCGTTGGTCCGGCATCAGGAAGGGGCAGGCGATCAGCTTGATTCCGAGTGTTTCTGCAAGCTTGCGCGCGCCGGCGAAATCGTTCTCAAGCATCTCGATGGAAAAATGCCCCGTCGGCATGGAGAGCCCGTTCCGGTCGAGGGTGGCGCGTAAGGCCTCGGCGTCGCCATAGACGCCGCCGAAACCCTCCACCTGGCTGTAACCCAGCCGCGCAAGCGTCTCCAGGACACCGTCCCAGGGCTGGAAGTTGCGCGCGCTATAGAGCTGAAATGACCAGTCCATCGTCTTCCTCATGCGTGATCGTTGGGATGTCAGAGCCTGTCGCCGGTATCGCCGTCGAACAGCGAAACCCGGGCGGGATCGAAGCCGATGCGCACCTTGTCGCCGACGGCGAGATGCCGATCAGCCTCGACGCGGAACGACAGAGGCTGGCCGCCGAGCCCGGTCCAGACAAGCGTGTCCGAACCCATCGGCTCGACAACCTCCACTCCAGCCTCGAAGGCGAAGGCGTAGGCCCGGCCGTCGTCGGCAAAGCCGATATGTTCCGGCCTGACGCCGAGCGTAACGTCGCTGCCAGGCAGGGCATCCCTGCTGAAGCGGTAGCGGTCGAGCGGGACCGCGGCGTCGCCCGCCTTGAACAGCGGAACGGCGCCCGGCTCGATCCGGCCTTCGATGAAGTTCATGCCCGGCGAGCCGATGAAACCGGCGACGTAGCGGTTCACCGGGTTGTTGTAGATGGCCTGCGGCGCGTCGAGCTGCTGTATGGCGCCGCCTTTCATGACGGCGATGCGGTCGGCGAGCGTGAGCGCCTCGATCTGGTCGTGGGTGACATAGATCATGGTGTTGCCGAGCCGCTGGTGCAGGCGCTTGATCTCCACGCGCAGCTCCGAGCGCAGCTTGGCGTCGAGATTGGAGAGCGGCTCATCGAAGAGGAAGACGTCGACATCGCGCACCAGTGCCCGTCCGATCGCCACGCGCTGGCGCTGGCCGCCCGAGAGCGCCGCGGGCCTGCGCTGGAGCAGCGGCTCGATCTGCAGGATCCCGGATGCCTTCGCGACGCGCCGGGCGATCTCGTCCTTCGGCAGGCCGGCATTGCGCAGGCCGAAGGACAGGTTCCCTTCGACGGTCATCTGCGGATAGAGCGCATAGGACTGGAACACCATGCCGATGCCTCTGTCCTTGGGTTCCTCCCAGGTGACGTTCCTGCCCCTGATGAAGATCTGGCCCTTCGACACGTCGAGCAGACCGGCGATGCAGTTGAGCAAGGTGGACTTGCCGCAGCCGGACGGGCCGAGCAGCACCAGGAACTCGCCTTCGGTAACGTCGAGGGACAGCTTCTTCAAGACTTCGACGGCACCGAAGTTCAGCGAGACATCCTTGACCTGAACGCTCGTCATCGGCTCAGCCTTTCACCGCGCCCGCGGCAATGCCGCGCACGAAGAGTTTTCCGGAGATGAAATAGATGATCAGGGGAACGAGTCCGGTAATCAGGGTCGCTGCCATGTTCACGTTGTATTCCTTCACTCCCTGCACGGAGTTGACGATGTTGTTGAGCTGGACGGTCATCGGATAGGTGTCGGGGCGCGTGTAGACGACGCCGAACAAGAAATCGTTCCAGATGCCGGTAACCTGGATGATGAGAGCTACGACGAAGATCGGCAGGCTCATGGGAACCATGATGCCCAGATAGATGCGCCAGAAGCCTGCACCGTCGACGCGCGCCGCCTTGAACAATTCTTCCGGCAGCGAGGCGAAGTAGTTGCGAAAGAGAAGCGTATTGATCGGCATACCGAAGATCGAGTGAACGACCACGAGGCCCCAGAGGCTGCCGTAGAGCCCGATCTCCCGCAACACGATCACAATCGGATAGATCATCACCTGGTAGGGGATGAAGGCGCCGACGATCAGAACTGTGAAGAAGAAGTTCGCGCCCTTGAAACGCCAGTTGGCCAGCGCATAGCCGTTCACCGACGCGATGGCGATGGACAGGATTACCGACGGGACGGTGATGCGGACCGAATTCCAGAAGCCTCTGCTCAAGCCGTCGCAATTGAGACCGGTGCAAGCGGTGGCCCAGGCTTTGACCCAGGGCTCGAACGTTACCTCGAGCGGCAGCGCAAAAATGTTGCCGACGCGGATTTCCGGCATACCCTTGAGCGACGTCACGATCATGACGTAGAGCGGCAGCAGATAGTAAACGGCCGCGACGAAGAGCGTGCCGTATACGACAATGTTGCGGCGCGAAATGACGCGGCGAGGTTTCGGCCCCCAAGGCCCGGAATAGGCGGCGGCTTCCGGCAGCTTTGTACCGGCAACGTCGAGGACAGCAGTATCAGCCACGCTTCCTCCCTCCGAATTCGAGATAAACCCACGGGACGACCACGATGATCACCGACAGGAGCATCATGGTCGACGCGGCAAACCCTTGGCCGAGGTTCTGGGACGAGAACATGTGATCATAGACATATTTGGCCGGTACTTCGGATGAGATGCCCGGACCGCCGCTCGTTTGCGCGACGACGAGATCATAGACCCTGACTATACCGGACGCGATGATCACGAGGGTCGTGACAAAGACCGGCCGCATCATCGGTATGACGATGAAAAGATAGGTCTTCCACATCGGTATGCCGTCGACCCGGGCGGCCTTCCAGATGTCCTCGTCGATACCGCGCAGGCCGGCCAGCATCAGGCACATGACCAGGCCGGTGCCTTGCCACAGTCCGGCAATCAGGACGCCGTAGATGACGATGTCAGGATTGTAGAGAGGATCGAAGGTGAAGCTCTCCCAGCCGAGGCGGCGAACCACGCCCTGAATGCCGAACTCGGGGTTCAGCAGCCACTGCCAGATGAGGCCGGTGACGATGAAGGAAAGGGCGAAAGGATAGAGGAAAATGGTCCGGAAGGTATTCTCGAAGCGAATCTTCTGGTCGAGCAGAGCGGCCAGGATGAAGCCGACGACCAGCGAAAAGATCAACGTGCAAATGCCGTAGACGAACAGGTTCTGGATCGAGACGAGCCATCGCGGCGTCGACCAAAGCCGCTCATACTGGTCGAGGCCCACGAAAGTGAGCCGCGGCAGCAGCTTGGAATTGGTAAAGGAGTAGAAGACCGTCCAGATTGTCCCGCCGACGAAGATAACGACCGCCGTCAGTATCATTGGAATCGAGGCGATTTTTGAGTTCAGGTTCCGGAAAAGCTGGCTTGGTCGTCCAGTCGGATCTTCCGCCACTGGCTGCCTCCGCAGAAAGGTCACGAAATCTCGAACTCGCCAGCCCCGCGACGATGAAGCTGGCGAGTTCCGTCGTTCTTATGCTTGCTCAGTCCGCGGTGCCGACGATCTCAGCGAACCGCTTCTGTGCGGCTTCAGGCGTCATGCTGGGCGTATTGAAGAACTCCACGAACAGATCATTGATCTGGTTGAGTGAGTCCTGGCTCATGAGTTGCTCGCCGGACGGAATGGTGCCGCCTTTGGCCAGGATAGCCAGACCTTTCTTCATGCAGTCATTCGCGGCGCCCAGGTCAATGTCACCCCTGATCGGCAGGGACCCCTTCTTGAGGTTGAACGCGACCTGCGTCTTCGGATCGAGCAGGGCCGAAGCGAGCGCCTCCTGCGCCTTCGACTTCCCCTCATCCGCGAGCTTGGGGAAATAGAAGGCATCGCCGCCGGTCGAGATGACCTCGTGCATGCCCAAGCCCGGCAGGCAGGTATAATCCTTGCCAGCGACCTGGCCGGCGACCTGGAACTCGCCCTGCGCCCAATCACCCATGATCTGCCCGCCCGCCTGTCCGGTGATCACCAGATTGGTTGCCTGATTCCAGTCCTGCACATTCGACTTGGCGGCCATCTTGCGCGCATTGTCGGCAGCAGCGAAAACCTTGGCCACTTCCGGGCCCGCGGCCACTTCGGCATCCTTGTCGCCATAGACCTTCTGGTAAACGTCCGGTCCGCCGATCGCGACCATAAGAACGCGCAGCGCGCCTCCCGACTGCCAGGGCTGACCGCCGATGGCAAGCGGGATCTTGCCGGCCTTTTCGAGCGCCGGCGCAGCCGCGACGAACTCATCCCAGTTCTTGGGTACCGGCACTCCGGCATCCTCGAAGGCCTTGTTCGAAAGCCACAGCCACTCCCAGGAATGGATATTCACGGGGGCGCAATAGATCTTGCCGTCAACGGTGCAGCTATCGAGCAGGCTCTTGGGTTGGACGAGGTTGGCCCAGCCTTCCTTGTTGGCGAGATCGGTGAGGTCTCGCAGCAGTCCCGCTTGGATCAGTTCTTCGGTCTGACGGCCGTGGTTGAACTGGGTCGCGCCCATCGGGTCACCGCCGGTGATGCGGCTGATCATGATTGGACGGGCAGTATTGCCGCCGCCGGCGACGGCGCCATCGACCCATTTGTTGCCTGTCGCGTCGAAAGCCTTGGCGAGTTCGGCGACGGCGGCGGCTTCGCCGCCCGACGTCCACCAATGCGTGACCTCGAGATCCGTGGCGCCGGCCGGAACGGCGAAAGGCATGGCGACCGCCGCGGCAAGAGCCGTCATTCTATAACGCATAGACGTTCCTCCCTATCTGAAACGTTACAGATTTTGTGTAGGCGAAATGTCCAGCCCACGCAACCCTTGTCAGGGTCCTCGTCAGGTTTTTTTTCGAGACTCGAAGAAAAGGCACCGAGAAACGCTGCGTTGCAACATGGATGCGGGCAGCGCAGCATGAAATTCGCGGTCGAAATCCAGGGGATCTCCTATGTCAGCTCCAGCATCCTGTGACGCCTGACGGTGTCTCGCCGTGACGCGATCACAATCTGAAACGTTACAGGCTATTGCATCGGATTGTTCTCCCGATGCATTGTCCGATCTATTGCGGATTCGCAGGACCATCGCTAAGCGACACTCATGAACCGACGGCTCCGGCAGGACGATATAGGAGCGGAGGCGCCAGCTGAAGGCGGGCGACCGACGCTGAAGACGCTCGCCTTCATGACGGGACTTGGCGTCACTACCGTCTCGCGTGCGCTGAAGGATGCACCTGAGATCGGCGCCGAGACCCGTCGGCGGGTGCAACTCGTGGCCAAGCAGATCGGCTACCGGCCAAACCGGGCCGGCGTGCGCCTGCGCACCGGCAAGACCAACGTCATCAGCCTGGTGCTCAACACGGAAGAGCAGATCGGCGGCTTCGTGTCCGACATCATCTATGGCATCTCCGAGTTCCTCGCAGGCACGCCATACCACCTGATCGTCACCCCCTATTCGCGCAGCAACGATCCGCTCGAACCAGTCCGCTACATCGTCGAGACCGGCTCGGCCGACGGCATCATCATCTCGCGAACCCAGCCGGACGACCCCAGGGTGCGCTACATGGTCGAGCGCGGCATGCCTTTCGCAACGCATGGCCGCACCGCGATGGGCATCGACCACCCGTTCCATGATTTCGACAATGCCGCCTTCGCGGCTGCCGCGGTGCGCAAGCTTCACAAGCTCGGCCGCAAGCGCATCGCGCTGCTCGCGCCGCCCTCCTCGCTGAGCTACCATCACCATATGCGCGAAGGCTTTCTCGACGCGCTCATGGAGTGCGGCCTGTCCGAGATCCCGCTGACTGGCGTGACCGTCGACCATTCCATCGACGAGATCCGCGAGCGCACCGTGGCGCTGATGCGCCGCGCCGTGCCGCCGGACGGCATCGTCAGCGGCGGCGGCGGTGCCACCTTCGCCCTGGTCGCCGGGCTGGAGGATGCCGGGCTGGCGCTCGGACGCGAGGTGGACATCGTGTCGAAGCAGACCTCGCGGCTGCTGCAGCTGTTCCGCCCGGCGCTCCATGTCGTCAACGAGGACGTCCGGCTGGCCGGTTTCGAACTGGCGCGCGCGGTCACCTCAAGCATCGGGGGCGCGGGCGTGAAATCGCTGCAGAGCCTTAGCAAGCCCGACGCCGCCGAGCCCCGCTTGTGAACAAGGCTTTTCCCACGATCCAGGACGTGGCGCGCGCGGCCAAAGTGTCGACGGCTACGGTGAGCCGTGCGCTGTCGGCGCCCGAGCGGGTGTCGGAGGACACCCGTCGCCAGGTGATCGAGGCGATCGAGCGGACCGGCTATGCCGTCAACCAGACGGCGCGCAATCTGAGGCGCAAGCAGACCGGCGCGGTGGTCGTCCTGGTGCCCAACCTCGGCAATCCGTTCTTCTCGAAGATCCTTGCCGGCATCGAGGCGACGGCGTCGAAGGCGGGGCTCAACGTGCTGATCGCGGATACGCGCCAGCCGCATGCGGGCGCGGACCGGCTCGGCGAATATCTGCACAACAACCGCGCCGACGGCATGATCGTCCTCGACGGATCGCTGTCGGCGGATTTCTTCTCGCGCCCCGGCCGCGCCACGCCGCCGGTCGTCTTCTGCTGCGAGTGGAACGACAATGCGGGGCTGCCCTCGGTGCGATGCGACAATTCCGGGGGAGCAGCACTCGCCGTCCGCCATCTCCACCAGCTCGGCCATCGCCGGATCGGTCACATATTGGGACCCCGGGACAATGTGCTGACCCATGAGCGACGGCGTGGCACGGAAGCCGCCCTGGCCAAGCTCGGACTCGCGCTGCGGCCGGACTGGGTCTTCGACGGCGACTTCTCGCTGGCCGCGGGAGCACAGGCCGGCCGGGCCTGGCTGGCGCTCGCCGAGCGCCCCACCGCGGTCACCTCTTCCAACGACGAGATGGCCTGCGGCTTCATCGCCGAGCTTCACCGCCATGGCGTCTCGGTGCCGGCGGATGTCTCGGTCGTCGGTTTCGACGACATCGACATCGCCGAGCAGTTCATCCCGGCGCTGACGACGGTCCATCAGCCGCGCAACGACATCGGCGAAACCGCCGCAGCCGCGCTGATCTCACGCATCGGCGAGGGCAAGGCCGGGCTGGAGACGCCGGCCCGCACCAGGGTGCTCGACGTCGAACTGGTGGTGCGGGCGAGCACGCGCGCGATCGACCAGCAATAGGCCCAATCTTCGACCGATGGTGCGGCGCTGCCTCGGGGCAGAGGCGCGGCGACGGGTCAAAATCAAATCAAGATCAATCGGACTAGCTAATGGCGTATTTCGGGGTCCGTCGCCGTTTTGCACGGCCAGGACGAGATTATACGGATGTGTTGATCCGGCAGGTGACGGCAGGCTTCACGCAAAGCCACCGTTGGCGAGATGATCCAGATATTCATGTACCGCGTTGGCCTTGCCGTGCTCGACCAACAGTTCGGCAGTTCGACCACCGAAGGGAGCCAATGGCTCGGCCTGATACCAAGCAATGGCTTGTTCCTCGCTGCCGACCCATGCGGCTACTCGCTCGACGATCTGCGCCAGATGCCTCTGCCCGTCAGATTTCCCGAGATGGTGTTCAGTCGTGTCTTGCGGAGAGATTTCCATATATGCCCTAGCGCTCCCGAATGCGTCTTCATATCACGCAGCAAGTACGCAGAGAGGCGCATCAACCTCCGCTTCCCCACGGCCCGTGAAAGGCCCCTTCGGCGTCGACACGCTCGAAGCCATGCGCGCCGAAGAAGTCGCGCTGGGCCTGGATCAGGTTCGACGTGCCGCGTCCCTGGCGGTAGCTGTCGAAATAGGCGAGCGCCGAAGACAGCGCCGGAACCGGCAGGCCGGCCTCGACGGCTTGTGCCACGATGCGGCGCAGCGACGGGTGCGCCTCTTTCATCATCTCCACGAAGGCCGGCGCCATCAGAAGATTGGCGGCCGAGTCGCTGGTTCCGAAGGCTTCCGCGATGCGGCCGAGGAACTGGGAACGGATGATGCAGCCGGCCCGCCAGATCTTCGCGATGGTCGGCAGCGGCAGGTTCCAGCCGAACTCCTTCGAGGCCGCGTCCATCACGGCGAAGCCCTGCGCATAGGCCGCTATCTTGCCGGCAAAAAGCGCAAGCTCGAGATCGGCGAGCAGCGCCTTGCGACCGCCGGCGAGCCGCGTCGCGGGCACGCCGAAGACAGCCTCCGCAGCCGTTCGCTCGCCTTTCATGGCCGAAAGCACGCGTGCCGCAACAGCCGCTTCGATGGCCGTCGCCGGCACACCGAGCGTCTGCGCCTCGATGACGGACCATTTGCCGGTACCCTTCTGCCCGGCGCGGTCGAGGATGATGTCGACGACGGGCGACCCCGTCCCGGGGTCGTCGGCGGCCAGAACGGTCGCGGTGATCTCGATCAGGTAGGAGTTCAGCCGGCCGCGGTTCCAGCCGGCGAAGACAGGCGCGATCTCCTTGGCCGACAGGCCGAGCCCGTCGCGCAGCATACCGTAGATCTCGGCGATCATCTGCATGTCGGCATATTCGATGCCATTGTGGATGGTCTTCACGAAGTGGCCGGCGCCGTCGGTGCCCAGCCATGCCGCGCAGGGCTCGCCTTCATATTTCGCCGAGATGGCGGTGAGCACGTCCTCGACGCGACGCCAGGATTCCTCCGTGCCGCCGACCATGATCGAAGGTCCGTGACGGGCGCCTTCCTCGCCGCCCGAGACCCCCATGCCGATGAAGGTAAGGCCGGAATCCTTCAACTCGGCGAAGCGTCGCATCGTGTCGCGGAAATTGGCATTGCCTGCGTCGACGACGATGTCGCGCGCGGAAAGAACACTCCTCAGCAGCGCGATCTGCCCGTCGACCGCCTGGCCCGCCTGCACCATGACGATGACGGGCCGCGGCGGCCGGATCGCCTCGGCAAGCGCCTCGATCGTATGGCACGGCACGATCCTCTCCCTGAGGCTGCCTGCCTGCCCATAGAAGGCATCGGTACGCGACGTCGTGCGGTTGAATACGGCGACCCGGTGACCCTTTTCCGCGATATTGAGCGCGAGATTGGAACCCATGACGCCAAGGCCGATCAAACCGATATCGGCTTTGTTTTCCATTGTCTTTTCCTTCGGATCGCGTGGCAGGTCTGACGTGGGCGGCGATGATCGACCGCCGGCCGCCATTCGTCAACCTGACGTCAGGACAGGAATTCGAGCCGCGCAGGGGTGAAGCAGTCGATCAGCCGCCCATAGGCCAAGGCCTTGCATCCGTGCACCACGCCGGAAGGCACGATGAAGCTCTGGCCAGCATCGAGGGTCGTCGTCTCGGCGCCGATCGTCACCTCGAAGGCGCCTTCGGCCACATAACTCGCCTGAACATGCGGGTGGGAATGGAGCGAACCGACAGCGCCCTCTTCGAAGGCGACCTCGACCAACATCATCCGATCGTCATGGGCGAGCAGGCGCCTGCGTATGCCGGGCTCGGCCGGCGTCCAGTCGTGTTCGGAAGGTTTCACGAAAATGGGGCTCGCCATCATCTGCTCCTCTCTGCCATCCGGGTGGACGCTGCGCATCCGCCCCGGCCTCAATCGCCGGCGCGGCCCATCCGGGCCGCTTGGCTTCGCGCTACCGCATCGGCCCGAAAATCGAACTCGATTTTCGGAAAGCACGATGCATAACTAATAGTGGCAGACTGTCCTTTGCGCGTCCAAGTGGACGCGCGGCGCTCTGCAGGCGTGGGCCACGCCGTCGCGCGCTTCAATGGTCGATCAATCGACCGTTGGCATCATCCGCGCCCGAAGCCGGTCATCGCAGGTCCTCCATCGGCACCATGTCGACATCGGCATAGTCGACATTGTCGCCAGCCATCGCCCAGATGAAACTGTAGCTGGACGTGCCAGCCCCGCTGTGGACCGACCAGCCCGGAGACAGAACCGCCTGTTCGTTGGCCACCACGAGATGGCGGGTCTCCTCCGGCTCGCCCATGAAGTGGAACACGCGGCCCTGCTCGGGCAGGCCGAAATAAAGATACGCCTCCGAGCGACGATCGTGGACATGGCATGGCATGGTGTTCCAGACGGAACCTTCGGCCAGCACGGTCATGCCGACGACGAGCTGGCAGGATTCCATCACCTCGGGGTGGACGAACTGGTGGATCGAACGCTCGTTGGCGGTGGCGCGCTCGCCGAGGTCGAGCCGCCGGGCGTCGCCGATGCGGATGAGCCGCGGCGGAATCTCCTTGTGGGCCGGGGCGCTGAGCAGATAGAACTTTGCCGGCTTCCGCCCGTCGACGCTCGCGAAGCGCACCGGCCCGGAACCCTTGCCCAGATAGAGCATGTCGCGATGGCTCAGCGGGTAGGATCGCCCGCCTGCCGTCACGCTGCCCTCGCCGCCGACATTGACGACCGTCATTTCCCGGCGGTCGAGCAGATCCGGCGTGCCGGCTTGCCTGACCTGCCGAAGATCGAGGGCGCCTGCAGCGGGCATCGCGCCGCCGACGATCAGCCGGTCGAGATGAGAATAGGTAAGCCTGATCTCGCCAGGCACAAAAAGCGTCTCGACCAGGAATGCCGCGCGCAGTCCGGTCGTGTCGAACGCCTTGGCTGTCTTCGGATCGATCGCGTGGCGCGTCTCCACAAGCATCATCCGTTGCTCTCCATCGTATCCTGTCGCGCGCTCAAAGCTTGCCCGGGAACAGCCGCTCGAGATCGCCGCCGCTCTGCAGCAGTCCGTGATAGCGTTTCTGGCTGGCCGAGAGATGGCGGCGCATGGCGTCACGCGCGGCACCCGGGTCGCTCTCCGATATCGCGTCCATGATGGCCCGATGCTCGGACTGGAGCCTGGCCTGGTATTCCTCGGACTGGAGCAGCCCGGAGGAGAACGACGTGACCAGATCGCGCGGGATCGTGCGCCGGCCGAGCACGTCGAGTATCTCGACGTAGAAGGGATTGTTGGTGGCCTGGGCGATCGCACGATGGAAGGCAAAGTCGGCGGCGCCTGTCGGCTCGCGCCGCCGCAAGAGGTTCTCGAAATCGCCGAAGGCTTCATTGATCTCCGCCATCTGCGAAGGCGACCGGCGTTGCGCGGCGAGCGCGGCCGACTCGATCTCGATCGCCATGCGCACTTCGAGCACGTTGAGCACAAGCGAGACCTTGCCGCTCAGATCCGCGACCAGGCTCTCCAAGGCCAGTGGGGCGTTGTCGTTGACGAATACGCCGGCGCCCTGACGAGGAACGACGAGCCCGTCGGCCGCGAGGCGCGTCACCGCCTCGCGCACCACGGTCCTGCTGACGCCGAACTCGCCGCTCAGTTGATGTTCGGTCGGCAGCTTGCTGCCGGGCGACAGCTGGCCCGAGGCGATCTGACGCCTGAGCGTTTCGACCAGCCGGTCTGCGAGCTTGGGGCGTCTCTGAACATCGCTATCGAGCGCCAGTTCTTCCGGTTTCATGTCTGTTCGCCTTTCCCCGGGAGTCCTCACTTGAACATCGACGGCAGCCAAAGCGATATCGCCGGGACATAGGTCACCAACAGGAGCACCAGCACGCCGGCGCCGTAGAACGGCCATATCGAGCGCATCGCCTCCCAGACCGAGATCTTGCCGACCGCGCAGGCGACGAACTGGACGGAGCCGACCGGCGGCGTATTCAACCCAATGCCGAGATTGAGGATCATGATGACCCCGAAATGAACAGGGTCGATGCCGTAGGCCTGCACGACCGGCAGGAAGATCGGCGTGGTGATGATGATCATCGGCCCCATATCCATGAAGGTGCCCAGGAACAGCATCAAGAGGTTGAGCAGAAGCAGAATCGTCAGCGGATCCTCGGAGACGGCGTTGAGTGCCGCGATCAAGGCGGCCGGAACCTTCAGGAAGGCCAGAAGCCAGGAGAACGCCGCCGCCGTGCCGATGATCAAGAGCACCATCGAGGTTGTCTTCACCGCACCCAGCGTCGAATCGACGAAATGGCGCCAGCTCATCTGGCGATAGACGAAGATGGTAACCAGCAGCGCATAGATGACGGCCATGCAGGAGCTTTCCGTGGCCGTGAAGACGCCGGAACGCACCCCGCCGAAGATGATCGCGATGAGGAGCAGGCCGGGCACGGCGACCGCGCCCAGGCGCAGGGCTGCCGACAGGCCGGGAAACGGCTCGGTCGGATAGCCGCGGGCGCGGGCGACGAAATAGGCGGTGACCATCAGCGACGCCGCGAACAGCAGTCCCGGGACAATGCCGGCCGTGAACAGGTCCGCGATCGAGATCTTGCCGCCCGCCGAGATCGAATAGATGATCATATTGTGCGACGGCGGCAGGAGCAGCGCGATCAGCGCGGCCATCGACGTGACGTTGACGGCGTAGCCGGCGCCGTAGCCGCGCGCCTTCATCTGCGGGATCATCAGCCCGCCGACGGCCGCTGCCTCGGCCACGGCCGAGCCGGAGATGCCGCCGAACATCGTCGATGCCGCTATGTTGACCTGGCCGAGCCCGCCACGCAGATGCCCGACCAGCGCGCCGGCAAAGGCCACGATGCGCTGGGCGATGCCGCCGCGCACCATCAGGTCGCCGGCATAGATGAAGAAGGGCACGGCGATGAGCGAGAAGGCGTTCATGCCCGAATTCATGCGCTGGAAGACCACAAGCGGCGGCAACCCCATGTAAAGCACCGTAGCGAAGCTGGCGACGCCGAGACAAAACGCGATCGGCGTGCCGATCAGCATGAGCAGG
Organism: Mesorhizobium sp. L-8-3; assembly: GCF_016756615.1. GTDB lineage: Bacteria > Pseudomonadota > Alphaproteobacteria > Rhizobiales > Rhizobiaceae. Next base: position 703,450 of record NZ_AP023262.1, read on the forward strand.
GTGAAGACGCCGAAGAGGATCCAGAGCTCCATCACGCGGCTCCTTCGGCTGCGGCATCTATTTCAGCATCGACCGGAGCGCCCGAGAAACGGAGCGCCATACGCTCCAGGGAAAACAACGAGACGAGCGCTCCGCCCACGACGATCGGCACATAGTCGAAGCCGCCGGGCAGCCCGAGCGCCGGCATGGTCGAATCCCAGGTGAGGGCGACGAGCTTGGCGCCATAGACCACCATGCCGATGCCGAAAGCCAGCACCATGACGTCGGAGATCGTCCGCAACACCCCTCGCGCCCGGGGCATAGCATAGAGCAGCACGTCGAAGCCGAGATGGAAGTTGTCGCGCACACCGACGGCGGAGCCCAGGAAGATGAACCAGCTCATCAGCATGACGGAGGCAGGCTCGGTCCAGCTCGGGCTTGCGTTGAGGACGTAGCGGCCCCAGACCTGCCACGCGACGAAGCCGGTCATGAGAACGAGGCCGAAGCCCGCCAGCCATAAGGCCAGCGTCGACAGGAACGTCAGGAAACGTGCGATCTGCGGCAAGGTTGCGCGCATCGATAACCCCGGATTCGATCGTTGCAGACTATGGTTTGCGTCGCGTGCCCGGTGCGGCGCGCGACGCTCCACGCCGTCAATCGGTCGCCTGGATCCGCGACACGAGGTCCTTCAGCTTGTCGCTCTTCACGAACTGCTCGTAGACCGGCTTCATCGCGTCGATGAAGGGCTGCTTGTCGATCTCGACGACGACCTCGGATCCGGCCGCGCGCACCGTCTTTTCCGATTCCGCCTCGCGCGCGGTCCAGAGTTCGCGCATCTTGCCCACGCTCTCCTTGGCGGCGGCGCGGATAATCGCCTGATCCTCGGGCGAGAGCTTGTCCCAGGAGGTCTTCGACATGACCAGCACTTCGGGCACGATCAGGTGCTGGTCGAGCGTATAGTTTTTCGCCACCTCGTAATGCTTCGAGGATTCGTAGCTCGGCCAGTTGTTCTCGGCGCCGTCGATGACGCCGGTCTGGATGGCCGAGTAGACCTCGCCGTAGGGCATGGGCACCGCATTGGCGCCAAGCGCATTGACCATGGCGACGAAGACGTCGGACTGGATGACCCTGAGCTTCATGCCCTTCAGGTCGTCGATCGACTTGATGGGTTTCTTCGAATTGTAAAAGGAACGCGAGCCGGAATCGTAGAATGCCAGGCCGACCAGGTCGTGAGCCTCGAAGGCCTTGAGGATGTCGTCGCCGATCGGCCCGTCCATGACCTTGTGCATGTGGTCGATCGACTTGAAGATGTAGGGCAGCGAGACTGCCTGGGTTTCCTCGACGATGTTGTTGAACGGTCCGAGCGAAACGCGGTTCATATCGATGACACCGGCGCGGGTCTGCTCGATCGTGTCCTTCTCCTCGCCGAGCTGGGCCGAATGATAGACCTCGACGCCGATGCGGCCGCCGGTCCGCTCCTTGACGAGTTCACCGAGATATTTGACCGCCTCCACGGTCGGATAGCCGTCCGGGTGCGTATCGGACGATCTCAACGTGACTTCCTGTGCGATCGCCGCACCGCCGGCAAGCGCCATCGAAAACGCCGCGGCAGCCAATTTCCGGATCAGGTTCATGGTTTCCTCCCTCTGTTCCCTGATTTCGGTCTCCTCGGTCAAAGACGGTAAGCGCGCTTGGCGAGACCATAAGCGAGCTCACCGGCAAGCTCGGCCGCCTCCTCCTCCCGGAGGCGGCCGGTGAGCACAAGTTCGGCGAGATAGGCGCAGTCGACCCGGCGCGCGACGTCGTGGCGGGCGGGGATCGACGGAAAGGCGCGGGTGTCGTCGTTGAAGCCGACGGTGTTGTAGAAGCCGGCCGTCTCGGTCGTCAGCTCGCGGAAACGGCGCATGCCTTCCGGACTGTCGAAGAACCACCAGGCCGGCCCGAGCCGCAGGCAGGGATAGACGCCGGCGAGCGGCGCGAGTTCGCGTGCGTAGGAGGTCTCGTCCAGGGTGAACAGGATGATCGTGAACCCCGGCTCGAGACCGACCGCGTCGAGCATGGGCTTCAGCGCGGCGACATAGTCGGTGCGGCCGGGGATGTCGAAGCCTTTGTCGCGGCCGAAGCGGGCGAGCATGTCGGGCGAATGGTTGCGGCGGGAACCGGGATGGATCTGCATGACAAGCCCGTCATCCAGGCTCATCTTCGCCATCTCGGTCAGCATCTGCGCGCGGAACAGGTTGCGCTCAGCCGGCCCGGCGCCGCCGGCCCGGACCCGCACATAGAGGGCTTCGGCATCGACCGCAGAGAGGTCCGCCGTATCGGCGGTCGGATGGCCGTGGTCGCTCGCCGTCGCGCCGTGCTGCCTGAAGAAGGCGCGGCGCGTGCGATGGGCGTCGAGATAGCCTTTCCACGTGCCGGTGTCGCAGCCGGTGATCTCGCCGAAGGCATCGAGATTGGCGGCAAAGCCGTCAAAATCGGGATCGACGACGGAATCGGGACGGTAGGTGGTGATCACCCGCCCACCCCAGGCGGACTGGCCGATCGCCCGATGCCAGCGCAGATCATCGAGCGCCCCTTCGGTCGTGGCGATGACTTCGATGTCGAACCGCTCGAACAGCGCGCGCGGGCGGAAATCGTCCTGCGCGAGACATTCGTCGATCCGGTCGTAGAAGAGGTCCGCCGTCCTGGCGGAAAGCGGCGCGTCGAGGCCGAACAGCGTCTCGAAAGTGTGTTCCAGCCAGAGCTTCGTCGGCGTACCGCGGAACAGGTGGAAATGCTCGGCGAAAAGACGCCAGATCTTGCGCCCGTCGGTCTCGACCGGGCCACCATCGCTCCGCGGGATGCCGAGGCGCTCCAGCGGCAGGCCCTGGCTGAAGAGCATGCGGAAAATATAGTGGTCGGGGACGATCAGCAGCCGGGCAGGATCGGGAAAACGCTCGTTCTCGGCATACCAGCGCGGGTCGGTATGGCCATGCGGACTGACGATCGGCAGATCGCGGATCTCCGCGAACAAAGCGCGGGCGAGCGAACGGACCGACGGATCGGTCGGGAACAGGCGATCGTCATCCAACGGCATGCGATCTCCCCCCACATCGCCTCCCTCCCCGGAGGCATTTCAGTTTTCTAGAGCTGAATAGATACTATGTCAAACCTCAGCGTTCATGATTTGTATGACGACTTTCAGTCTGCCCGGGCATCGCGCTCGACGCCGCGCCCGTGATTGAAGGTCTGCAGTGGATCGACCCCTAGCGGACCTTCGATCGATCGGTTTCCCTCACTTCCTGATGCTGGACGTGATCGACTGGATTACCTCGGTCGCCATCTTGAATTCCTTTGCGCGGTTTTCAATTCCGTGGCGCCTGGCGATGTAGTCGAAGTCGGTGTAGGCCGCGTAGACCGAGCCGTCGGGCTCCTGGTAGACGACGACACGCACCGGCCAGTCGAGTCCGGCCTTGGGGTTCGCGGTTATGAAGGTCGTGCCGAGTGCCGGGTTGCCGAACATGACGAGCCGTGACGGCTGGACGATGTTGCCGGCGGCGTTTCCGAGCTTCGCCTGGTCGATCACGCCGAAGAACATGATGCCCTTCTTGACGACATCCTTCTCGATCCGTGACACCGTCTCGGCAACCGAATAGCTGCTTCTGACGGTGACGACTCCGTCGGAAACGGTGTCGGCATTCGCCGGGAACACCAGCGCCACCCCGGCCGTCGCGGCCAGTATCGATTTGACTAAGGTGATCATTTCTCTTTCTCCATGGGTGAGGCCCGTCGAGTGACAAGGCTGGGAGAAGCATGCCGGCGGTCGCGGCGGATTGATAATGCCGTTTGCTGCCTGAGTTGATGAGCGGCGCTTATGGCCCATCTCGCCGCGCCTGAATGCTGACGCATCCTGGCCTGGTGGATGCTCAGCATCCACCTTGCCTAGCCGCCGGCGCGGCCTATTCAGGCAGCCTGGCCTTTCGTGCCAACGGGCGCGGCACGCGGTCGCGCGCTCCGACGGTCGATCCTGTCGGCCGTTGGCTTTGCTGGTGATGCAGCACGAGATCGTCTCGGCGACGCGACCGCCCAAGGGGTCCGGCTTCCTGGCGGACGCAGGGTCAGTTCCGCGGCGTGGTCAGGGCGCGAGCAAGCGTCATCGCCGCAATCAGCGCCATGACGAGGATAATGACGCAAGCCGTCCAGCCGAGCCTGTCATACGCCTGGCCGAGAACGAAACTGCCCACCAGACCTCCTGAATAGTACGAAGCAAGGTAAGTCCCGCTGGCTGCCGCCTTGTCGGAGGCGGCCACGCGGCTGACATGACCGGTCGCGATTGCCTGGCCCAGGAACGTGCCGACGGCAATCAGCGTCATGCCTGCCAGCACGACCGGAAGGTTTGGGCTGATCAGCGCAAGGAGCCCGGCGATTGCGATCCCCAACGTAATGCCGATGCCGCGGCCTGGACCGAACCTCCTGGCCACGCGGCCGGCGAGCGGCGTTGTCAGCATCGAGGGCAGGAACACGAAATAGACCAGTCCGAGCGCCATTGGCGACAGGCTGATCGGGGCAGCACTCAACTGGAAGTTCACATAGGTGAAGGTGCCGATGAAGACGAACAGAATAAGGAAGCCGATTGCGAAGCAGTTCCTTAGTTCGTTATTCAGGAATTGAACCCTCCAGGCTTGGCCGGCGGGTTCCCTGCCGGCCTCGGCCTGCATCATGCGCCCGGTCTTCTTGAGTGTCAGCCAGACGAGCAAGGCGCCCGTAATGTTGAGGATCGCGAAGGTCAGGAAGTTGGCAGAGATCCCGAAGCTGTCGGCGACGGCCGCCGAAAGGATGCGGCCGAAGAAGTTGCTGGCGACATTGCCGGTCACGTAAGCGGCAAGCGCGGCGGTCGTCTGGCCGGCAGAATAATGCTCGGCGAGGTAAGCAACCGTCAGCGTGAATGCCGTCGACATGCAGAGGCCCTGCGCGACGCGCAACAAGGCGAATGTCGCTATGTCATCGGTCACCGAAAGCAGCGTGGTCGGGATCGCAAGCAGCACAAGGGTGATCCAGATACCGTTGCGCCGGTCGATATTGCGACCGAACAGCGCGACGGCGACGCCGGCAATCGCCATGCCGAAGGTGCTGGCATTGACCGCGACGCCCATTGTCGCCCGGCTGACGTCGAATTTCACGACCAGCGAGGGCAGAATCGCTTGCGCGGCGAACAGGTCGACCAGCGTCAGGAAGGCGATGAGCGCGATGATGCCGAAGCGCAGGCTGTCTGCCGCAACCATGCGGAATCTGATGGGAAAGGTGCCGTCGGAACTGGTCATTGGAACGCGCCTCCGCGTGGCCCGGCGTTCCCGACGGGACCGGGACATCGAGTGAAGGTGGTGGTCAGGAATGGGACCGCTCATACCAGTGGCACCGGATGCCGACGCGTCCAGTGGGGTGGATGCTGAGCATCCACCCGGCCTCGACCGCCGGCGCCGCTCCGTGCCGCATGGCTATCGCGCCAACGGGCTTGGCCCACGCGGTCGCGCTCCGGCGGTCGATGTCATCGACCGCTGGCATCAGCCCGATCACATCGCGCCGTGGTCATCCGTTGCAGGTGGCAGGATGTCGGCGGAATAGAGCACGGCCGGCACCGGACCGTTGTTCTTCCACCAGTGCGAGAGCTGGCCGAATTCCGCCGTTGCTTCGCCTGCCTTGTGTTCGATCGGCACGCTGCAGCTGTTGCTGTACTCGGTGATCGCGCCCTCGATGACGAGGATGTTAGCGGGACGGACCGTGTGCTCGTGCCACGGCACGACTCCGCCAGGCTGAACAACGAGCTTGCGCAGCCGGAACATATTGCCCTTCCAGGCATCGCCCTTCGACGAGAGGTCGATCGAACTGATAACCTCGTCGGTGACGCCCTCCGGCTGGTTCGGCATCGACTGCGCGGCGTTGGTGGCGACCTGATCGGCCGGGCACTGTCCGGCGTGGCTGGGCGAGGCGTAGAAGGCGGCCGCCGCGGCGAGCAGCCCGAATGCCAGCGGGAGGTTGAGCGGCATGCGGTACGGGATGGCTTTCAAAGACATTTGCGGTTTCTCCTTTGTCCAGCCCGGTGACGTGAATTCATGCGGGCGTGATGTGGAGATTGGCCGGCCGCGACGGCGAAGAGAAATGCCGCGTGATTCTCGATTTGATAGCCCGCGGCTATGGCGCCATCGGTAAACGTGATTCAGCCGGACCGCATGAATTGCAGTCCGACTTCTTTTGCAATCGATGGATTTCCTGATCTATGCCGCCGAGCGACGCATGGAGACCGGCGACGCGCCTTCCGCCCAGCCGTAGGATTTCACCGCGCCGACGAAGGTCGATACCGCAGGCGAGAAGCGGCGGCCCGCGACGGTCACCAGACAAACTTCCCGCGTCACTTCGGGCTCACTGACAGGGCGCACCTGCAGGCCGGGGATGACCGCGCTGTATTCGGGGATGAAACAAATGCCGAGGCCGCCGGCTACCATGTTCTGGATCCAATCTTCACGCTCACTCGAATAGGAAATGCGCAGCCGCACCCCCTGAGTGACACAAATCTCGGACAGGTGGTCCCAATACTCGCAATTGACCCGTTTCAGGTAGATCTCGCCGTCGATAGCGCTGATCGGCACGGCGTCGTGCTTCGCCAGCCTGTGGCCTGCTGGAAACGCCAGGACGAAACGTTCTCGAAACAACGGCGTGACGTCAAAGCGTTCCGGAAACTTCTCGCTCGACGACATGATCGCGACATCGATCTCGCCTTCCTCGAGCAATTGCGAGAGCCGGCTTGGCACGCCTTCGACGAGTTGCAGCTGAATGCCCTTGTGACGCATGTTGAAGTCGGTGAGCAGGCCGGTGAAGCGGCGCGGCCCGATCGTGCACATGATGCCGACCTTGAGATGCGCGTCCTTCAGGCACAGGAAGCGGGAAGCTTCCTGACGCACACCCGTCAGCTCATCGAGAACCTGCTGGAACCGGGGCCGCAGCAGCGCGCCGAGATCTGTGATGTGGGTGAGGTTGCGTTCGCGGCGAAACAAAAGGCCGCCGACCTCGTCTTCGAGTTGCTGGATCGCGCGGCTCAGCGCCGGCTGCGTCACGTTGCACTTCTCCGCTGCCCGCGTGAAGTTGCGGGTCTCACACACGGCAAGGAAATATCGGATGTGATGGATGTCCATGCCCGTCCTCTAACCCGGTCCTATCCCGCTGAGCCAATGCCATCCGGCTATGAATTCGATAGCACACCGGCATTTTATTGTTGAGCGGGCATGACCCAGTGTTCTCCGCAGATCGGCCGCATGTCGCGGCGCGTCAACGGAGACCGCAAATGCTCAACATCAGCAAGCCGGAAGCAAACTTGGCCTCGCGACGTCCGCTTGAAGGCAGGACCGCGATCGTAACCGGCTCGACCAGCGGCATTGGACTCGGGATAGCGCAGGCCCTTGCGCAGAACGGCGCGGCGGTGATGCTGAACGGCTTCGGCGATCCGGCCCAAATCGAAACCCAGCGTGCGGCGATCGCCGATGAAAACGACGTCGACGTCGCCTATGACAACGCCGACATGTCGAGCAGCGATGCGATCCGCATGATGGTCGAACGCGCCGTTGCCCGCTTCGGCCAGGTCGACATCGTCGTCAACAATGCCGGCATTCAGCATGTGGCGCCGATCAGCGAATTTCCGGCCGCCAAATGGGACTCGATCCTGGCAATCAATCTGTCATCCGCGTTCCATCTGATCCAGGCCACGTTCGAGCCGATGAAGAGCCGCGGATACGGTCGCATCATCAATGTTGCATCCGCACACGGCCTGATCGCCTCGCCCTTCAAGGCAGCCTATGTCGCTGCGAAGCACGGCATGGTGGGGTTGACCAAGGTCGTCGCGTTGGAAGGCGCCGAGTATGGAGTGACTTCGAACGCGATCTGCCCGGGCTATGTGTGGACGCCGCTTGTCGAGAAGCAGATCGAGGACCAGGCGAGGTCCCACAACGTCGCCCGCGATGCCGTCATCCGTGACGTGTTCCTGAAGAACCAGCCGACCCGACGCTTTGCGACTGTGGAAGAGATGGGCGCGCTCACCGTCTTCCTGTGCAGCGACTGCGCAGCTTCCATGACCGGCACCGCGCTGCCGGTCGATGGTGGCTGGACCGCACATTGAGCACGCTCGCGGCAAACATCCAGAATGGCGTCCTGAGGAGGCAAGCATGAATACCCATGCCGACGTTGTGAAGTTCGCCCGCAACCGGACCGATTCAGGAACGGCAAGGGCGCCGCGCAGCCCGCGGACGATCAACCTCGCCCTCCAGGGCGGAGGAGCGCATGGCGCCTTTACCTGGGGCGTTATCGACCGGCTGCTGGAAGAGGAGAATCTCACCTTGGAAGGGGTGGTCGCCACCAGCGCCGGCGCCATGAACGCGGCGGTGCTCGCCTACGGGCTTGCCGAAGGCGGACGTCGCGGCGCCCAGAAGGCGCTTGCGAATTTCTGGCGCCGCGTCAGCCACGCAGCGGCCTTCAGTCCTTTGCAGCCGAGCCTTCTCGACCGGATGACCGGTTCGCGTTCACTCGAATATTCGCCAGCGTTCCTGATGCTCGATCTGGTGACGCGGTTGATGTCGCCCTACCAGTTCAACCCGCTGAATTTCAATCCGCTGAAGAGCGTTCTCGAACAGTCGATCGACCTCGAGGCGGTCCGCATGTCGCGCTGCCCGCTGAAGCTGCACATCTGCGCGACCAATGTGCGGACGGGCAAGGTCAAGGTATTCTCAAACGACGAGCTATCGGTCGACGCGATCATGGCATCGGCATGCCTGCCGTTCCTGTTCCAGGCCGTCGAGATCGATGGCGAGGCCTATTGGGATGGCGGCTACATGGGCAATCCGGCGATCTTTCCGCTGATCTACTCCTGCGAGACGCCTGATGTGCTGATCGTGCACATCAACCCGATCGAGCGCGCCGAGCTACCACGCTCCGCGATGGATATCCTCAATCGCATCAACGAGATAAGCTTCAATTCGTCACTTCTCAGGGAAATGCGGGCAATCGCCTTCGTCACCCAGCTGATCGATTCCGAAGCCGGCAAGACGCTCGACCTCAAGCGAGTCTTCGTCCATGGCATCTCGGACGATGAAACGATGAAGAAGCTTGGCGTTTCAAGCAAGCTCAATGCGGATTGGGGCTTGCTAACGGACCTGCGCGACCGCGGCCGCGAGCGCGCCGAGGAATGGCTTGAAGCCAACTACGACCAGATCGGACAACGTTCGACCGTGGATATCCGCGACCGCTATCTCTGAACACGCTCCCCGCGGGCAGAATCCATAATCCTGGATTGCTGCCGAATGCCCTCCGGCGCGCCCTGCCGGAGGGCTTTTTTTGCCGCCGTCGTGCATAGGGCGCGCCTATCGAAACCATGCTGAGAGAGCATTTCAGTCGGCGGCCGCGATCGGGGAGAGTGAATGCGGACAGGCGGAGACGCCGGTCCGACCCAAACCAGGACCCCAAACCCAAGCCAAGACCCAGGAGACGGAAAATCATGATCGCCACCAAATCGCTCATCGGCTCGGCCCTCGCTGCGGCTACCACGCTCGCCGCAGCCGTAGCCTTCGCCGGACCGGCGAGCCAGCCGGAGTACTCGTTCGAGAAGTGTTACGGCGTCGTCAAGGCCGGCCAGAACGACTGCCAGACGGCTACGCATTCCTGCGCCGGGACCTCGACCGCCGACAATCAGTCCGACGCGTGGATCTACGTGCCCGCCGGCACCTGCGCAAAGCTTGCCAGCGGCAGCACCGAGCCCAAGGCCTGATCCGACCCCTCACTCCAACCATGGAGACGACCGATGCCCGACTCGCTTCCGACCCTTCCGATCCCACAAGCAGCGGGCATCGGTCTTCGCTCGGCGCATATCGCCGAAATGCTCTCGCGCCGCCCATCGGCCGGCTGGCTGGAGGTTCATGCCGAGAACTACATGGGCGATTCAGCCGTAGTCACTGCGCTCGAAACGCTTCGCCGGATCTACCCGCTTTCGGTCCATGGCGTCGGCTTGTCGCTCGGCAGCGCCTCCGGCCTGGACCTCGAGCATCTGGAGCGCCTGCGCAGGGTCTGCGTGCGCTTCGAGCCGGACCTCGTGTCCGAACATCTCGCCTGGAGCGTGGCCGATGGCGCCTATCTGAACGATCTCCTGCCGCTCCGTTACGACAAGGCGGCGCTTGCGATCGTCTCGCGCAATGTCGAGCAGGTGCAGGACAAGCTGAAGCGCCGGATCCTGATCGAGAACCTTTCCGCCTATATCGAGTTCAGCGGGTCGACGATGACCGAAGCCGAGTTCCTGGCCGAACTCGTCAAACGCACCGGCTGCGGTCTGCTGCTCGACGTCAACAACGTCTACGTTTCCGCACATAACCTTGGTTTCGACGCCGCCGAATTCATCAATGTGCTGCCGGCCGAGGCGATCGGCGAAGTCCATCTCGCCGGCCACGCCACAAACGACGTTGGCGATGACACCGTACTGATCGACGACCATGGCTCGCGCGTCCCCCCAGCTGTCTGGTCGCTTTACGCCGGCGCGATCGAGAAATTCGGCCCGCGCCCGACGCTCATCGAATGGGATACCGATGTGCCGGCTCTCGACGTGCTGCTCGGCGAGGCCATGTGGGCAGACATGCTCGCCGCCATGATCGCCTTCCGCAAGCGGCGGGAGGCCTTCGCACCTGGCGGGCAAACGGGGACATCCATCCAGGGGAAAGTCCTTCCGTTCGAACGCGAAGCCCCGCGGGGCCGGATGCCGGTGCTTGCCGCTTTCGACGCGATCAAACCTGCACGCCCGGCTGGAGACCACCACGCATGGACAAAGCGCCATGTTGCCGCTTGAACACCTTCAGAAAACCGTCGCGCGGGCTGTCCTCGGCAAGCCGCAGCTCAGCTTCTCGTCCCTGGTTTCGGCGGGCCGCGCCAGTCCATTGAGACGCTTGGGTATCTATGAAAACAATACGCGCACGTCGCTGACGGCGACGCTGATGGCGGTGTTCCCCGTCACCGTGCGCATGATCGACGAGCGCTTCTTCCGCTATGCCGCAAGCGAGTTCATTCGCCGGAGTCCGCCTTCCGAGCCGAGGCTCGTCCGCTTCGGTTCCGGCTTCCCGAATTTTCTCAGGACCTTCAAGGGACTGGCCGAAATGCCCTTCGTCGCGGAAACGGCGCGGCTCGAATGGGCGATCGCGGAAGCGCTCGACGCGGCATCGCTGCCGCCTTTGAGCCTGGCGGCTCTCGACGGTTCGGGCTCAATCCCGGAACTGACCCTGCAGCCGTCCTTGCGTCTCGTCATCTCGCATTGGCCGGTGCTGTCGATCTGGTCCGCGCACCAGGACGGTGGCAATCCGATCGAGGCTGGATGCTGGCAGCGCGGCATCGAGCGCATCGCGCTCTGGAGGCATGGCGACAATGTGCGCTTCGCTGCCCTGAGTCCCGCCCAGCTCGCCTTCCGCCATTCGCTGAAGACCGGTCTTGGCCTGGAGAAGGCGGTATCCCGAGCCCTCCGACACGACCCGATGTTCGATCTCCTCGGCACCCTTGTGGGCCTGTTCGGCGAGGGGCTGGTGACCGAAGTGCGCATGACGCACGCCTGTTAGCAACCAACGGAGAGTTCCATGACGATGTCGCAGGAAATGTCGATGCCCCGAGAGGGCGGCCTTATCGGACGCTACCGCAGTCTGTTGAGGATGGCCGACCGCTTGCCGCTCTCGCTCGTTCAACTGGCCGGCCGCATCGCGGTGGCTCACGTCTTCTGGCAGTCGGCGCAGACCAAAATCGCTTCCTGGCCGGTGACGCTGCAGCTTTTCGCCTTGGAGTACAATCTGCCGCTGATCGATCCGGCGATCGCGGCCCCGCTTGCGACGCTTGCTGAAATCACCGGTGCCGTGCTGCTTTTCCTCGGGTTGTTCTCGCGTGTCGGCGCACTGATGCTGCTGGGTGTCGTCGCGGTGATCCAGATCTTCGTCTTCCCGGGACATTGGGCCGAACATCTGATGTGGAGCTCGGTGTTGCTGCTCGTTCTGGCCCGAGGCGCGGGCGCTCTGTCCCTGGACCACCTGGCCGCAAGCTATTTCCATCGCGGAGCATGACGATGCTGCGGCAATCCATCGAAGCGGCGGCGATAACCGTGACGGAACGCGAAGGTCAGCAAGAGAAAGCAGGCACGCCTGCGGTTCGCCGGCCACAGGTCGTCATACTCGGTGCCGGGTTTGGCGGCCTCAATGCGGCGATCGGATTGCGCAATGCGCCGGTCGACGTGACCGTCGTCGACCGGCGCAACCACCATCTGTTCCAGCCGCTGCTCTATCAGGTGGCGACAGCCGCCCTGTCGCCGGCGCAGATCGCCACGCCGATCCGGCGCATCCTCGCCGGTCAGAAGAACGCCACTGTCCTTATGGAAAAGGTGGAAGGCATCGACACCACCACGCGGACCGTGCTGACCACCAGCAGGCGCATGCCCTACGACTATCTGGTCGTCGCCACAGGAGCGCGGCACGCCTATTTCGGTCACGACGCGTGGGAAGAGGCCGCGCCCGGTCTCAAGACCATTGCCGACGCAACCGAAATTCGCGGCCGTATCCTGACCGCTTTCGAAAGGGCGGAAGCGACCGAGGATGCGGCACTGCGTCAAAAACTCCTGACCTTCGTGGTAGTGGGCGGTGGGCCGACCGGCGTGGAACTTGCCGGCGCCATCGTCGAACTGGCACACAACGCGATCGTTCGAGACTTTCGCAACATCGATTCCTCGACCGCAAGGGTAGTGCTCGTCGAGGCCGACAAGCGGCTGCTCACTGCATTTCCAGAGACGCTCTCGGATTCCGCGAGGCGCCAGCTCGAAAAGCTTGGCGTCGAGGTCAGGCTCGGGGCTGCCGTTACCGAATGCGACGACAACGGCGTCACGCTGGCCGACGGGCGGCATATCGCTTCCGTCTGCATCCTGTGGGCGGCCGGCGTCATGGCCTCGCGCGCCGCGAAATGGCTGGGCGTCCCGTCCGATCGCGCCGGTCGCGTCATTGTCGACGAACGCCTTCACGTGCCTGGTCGCGAAGGCGTCTATGTCATCGGCGACACGGCCGCAGTGAAGGGCAGGGACGGTCGTCCGGTCCCGGGTGTTGCCCCTGCCGCGAAACAGATGGGGCGCTATGTGGCCAGCCTGATCGAGGCTCGTCTGTCGGGAGAGGCGGTCGCACCTTTCCGCTACGCCGACTACGGCAATCTGGCCACCATCGGCCGTAGGGCCGCGGTCGCGGATCTCGGTCGCATCAAGCTCGGCGGTTTGCCTGCATGGCTGCTGTGGAGCCTCGCGCATCTGTGGTTTCTGGTCGGCTTCCGCAACCGCATCGTCGTCTTCCTCGACTGGGCCTGGGCCTATGCAACATTTGACCGCAGCGCACGCCTCATCACCGGACGCCGCGAGCGTTAGGCCCCGCCTGCCGCGCATCGCGCTTGGCCGGGCGATGACCGCACTCCTTCTCGTCGCGGTCATGTCGACGGCGGCATCCGTGCATCTCATCTGGCAGCGCACGGCCACCCGCAATGTCGAGAAGATCGTTGCCAGTCTCGATGCTCAGAGCGCCGATTCCGTCCGCGCCGAATTGGCATCGACGCTGGCGCTCGTGGCCGGCACGGCAGAGATCATCCGGTCGATCCTGTTCCAGGGAGCGATCAAGGCCGATGACGAAGTGAAACGGGAGTTCCTCTTCCTGTCGCTGTTGCGTGAACAGCCGGCGATCGGCTGGATCGGCTTCGGCTTTCCGGACGGACAGTTCTTCGGCTCCCACGCCGCACCCGGCGACAGGATCGAGATGGTCGAAATCGGCGTAGGGCAGCCGGGCAAGCCGCGCCCGCTGCGCCGCGACATCTATCGGCCCATTCCCGGCGACGTGATGTTCGAGGAGCGCATCCATGGCGAGAGCGCTTACGTTGCGCTCGGCGCGCCCTGGTATCGGCAGGCCATGAAGTCGTCGCAAGCTGTCTGGAGCATGATCGATATCTTGCCCAACGGCTTTGAGCCATCGGTGGTCGTCTCGAAGCGGGTCGAGCTCTATGGCAAGTACCAGGGCGTCGTCATGGTGGCGGTGAGCTTTGCCGATCTATCCGCGATGCTGAGCGGTCTGCGGCCGTCGGGCCATGGCAAGACGTTCGTGCTGGGCAGCGGCGACAAGGTAATTGCCGCCTCGGATGCGTCCAGTGACCCCATGCCGGCGCATCTCCGTGACTTTCCAAAGGGCGATGCCCTTGCGACCGCAGTAGGCGCCGCGATTTCGATGGCAAAAGGGAACGAATTCCGCACCCTGGTCGACAGCGGCGATGTCGGTCCGGTCTATGTCTCGTCCTTCGCGCTGCCCTTCGAACGATGGCGGCTTCTCACCGCGATACCGCGCTCCGCATTCGCCGAAGAGATCGACCGCAACACGCGCCGGGTGGTGCTCGTGGTCGCCGGGCTGGTCGTGCTTGCAGCGATAACGGCCGTTCTCTTTTCAAACCTGCTTTTTGCCAGGCCAGTCCGCCAGCTTGCGCTTCAGCTCCGCCACATCGAACGGTTCTCGCTCGACCAGGTGCGTCACGATCCGACCTTCCTCGCAGAACTCAATGATTTCTCGGAGGCGCTGAAGCGCATGGCAGGTGGACTGTCGGCCTTCGCGAAATATATGCCGCTTGATGTCGTCCGGCCTCTTGTCGCGGCCGGCCTCGAACCGGCGCCCGGCGGCAAGTTCGTGGAAGTGACGGTGATGTTTGCCGATCTGCCGGGCTTCACCGAACTCACCGAGCGGCTCGGGCCGGCCGTCCAGCCGCATCTGACCAATTTCCTGACGCTTGCCGTGGAGGCTATCCACTCGGAGGGCGGCACGGTCGACAAGTTCATCGGCGACGCCGTGATGGCGATCTGGAACGCACCGACAGCCGTGCCCGATCACGCGAACCGGGCATGCCGCGCGGCCGCTGCGATCCGGGCGGCCATGCATGCTCTCCCCCCCGTTTCGCCGGACCGCTCCGACATACGGGTGCGGATCGGTATCAACACCGGTACCGCGCTGGTCGGCAATATCGGATCGGCAGAGCGACTGAGCTATACGGCGATCGGCGACACGGTCAATCTCGCAAGCCGGCTGGTCGGCGTCGCCAAGGAACACGGTGTCGAGATCGTCCTCAGCGACATGACCCTTACGCGGACCGGCGGAGGGATCCTCGCGCAGCCGCTCGGCATAACGAATGTTCGGGGCAAGGCAGTCCCGGTCCAGATACACACGCTCGCGACCTGAACAACCACGCGGCCACGGAGGATGATCATGCAAATGACGACTGTGACGCTCGCAATGCTTCTTTGCTTCCAGCTCAAGCATTTCGTCGCCGACTATCTGCTCCAGCCGGGCTGGATCCGGCGAGGCAAGGGCGACATGCGCTGCTTCGGCGGCTACGCTCACGCGGGCCTGCATGCTTTCGGCTCGCTGCCGGCCTTCCTCATCGCGGGGCTCGAACCCGCCGCGATCCTCCTGCTCTGTGCCGCGGAATTCACGGTCCACTACGCGACCGACTATACCAAGGACGGGCTGTCGGGGCGCAGCGGCGCCGGGTCCGATTCGGCTGCATATTGGGCGCTGCATGGGGCAGACCAGTGCTTGCACCAGCTCACCTATGTCGGCCTGGTCTTTGTTGCGCTCGCCTCGAAGAACGGGATCTGAGAGGTACCGCCAGGTGACATGCCTCCGACATCGGATACCAGGAAATCCGCTGCGTTCCGGAGATCGGCTCAGCCTGCGCGACGCTTGCGGCCGTAGAGCTCGAGCCTGTGATGGACGATGTCGTAACCGAGCGCTTTTGCGATCTCGTCCTGGAGCTGCTCGATCCTGTCCGATTTGAACTCGATCACGTCGCCGGTCTCGATATCGATCAGATGGTCGTGATGATCGCCGCCGGCCTGCTCGAAGCGAGAGGGGCCGCCTTCGAAGGCGTGGCGATGGATGGCACCCATGCCCTCCAGCAGCTTCATCGTGCGGTAGACCGTCGAGAGCGAGATGCTGCTGTCGAGGGCCGCCGCACGCTGGAAAATCTCGAGCGCATCGGGGTGGCCGTCGGACTCGGTCAGGATGCCGAGGATGATGCGGCGGGGGCGCGTGATGCGTACGCCGGCGCGCCGCAGTTCCTTCTCGTAGTCGGGCTTGCGAGTCACTGTCGTCATGGCTGGATTATGCGCCAGATGACAACCAGTTGCAAAGAATGCCCTCCCCATGACGACCATTTCCACGCATTTTGCCGGACTTTGTTGCAAACGATTTGCAATTGCATTGACAGGCCGCAACGCAGCCTCTATCTCTTGGCGGCAACGGCGCGATCCGCGCCGGCCCTCACTTATGCCACAGGAGTGATCATGAAGGCGTTCCGTGCCGCCCTGGCCCTGCTATTCGCGTTTACCCTCGCGGCCTGCTCCGGCGAGGCGAGCAAGAGCGAGAAGCTGAAGGTGGTGACGACCTTCACCATCATCGCCGACATGGCGCGCAACGTCGCAGGCGACGCGGCCGACGTCGAATCCATCACCAAACCCAATGCCGAGATCCACAACTACCAGCCGACGCCGGGCGACCTTATCCGCGCGCAGGACGCCGGACTGATCCTGTGGAACGGACTGAACCTGGAGCAGTGGTTCCAGAAATTCTTCCAGAACCTCAAGGATGTGCCAGGCGTTGTCGTGTCCGAGGGCGTTCAGCCCATCGGCATTGCGGAGGGCCCCTATACGGGCAAGCCCAACCCGCATGCCTGGATGTCGCCCGAGGCGGCGCTCACCTATGTCGAGAACATCCGCAAGGCGCTCGTCGAGCACGACCCCGAGAACGCCGCGACCTACGACCGCAACGCGGCCGCCTATGCCGAGAAGATCAAGGCGACGGTGGAGCCGATCCGCGCCCGGCTGTCGGCGATCCCGGCCGAGCGGCGCTGGCTGGTGTCCAGCGAAGGCGCCTTCAGCTATCTCGCCCATGATTTCGGCCTGAAGGAGCTCTATCTGTGGCCCATCAACGCCGACCAGCAGGGCACGCCGCAGCAGGTACGCAAGGTGATCGACGTGGTGCGGGCCAACAACATCCCCGCCGTCTTCAGCGAAAGCACCATATCGCCCGATCCGGCCAAGCAGGTGGCCCGGGAAACGGGCGCCAAATATGGCGGCGTGCTCTATGTTGATTCGCTGAGCGACGCCGACGGCCCGGTTCCGACCTATCTCGACCTGTTGCGCGTCACCACGGAAACCATCGCCAAGGGCTTGACGGAATGAACTCTCCCCCAGCCAGCGCCGGCAGCGCGCGAGCCAAGGCAGACGGCCTTTCGGTCGACGGCATCACCGTCACCTACCGCAACGGTCACACTGCTGTGCGCAACGCCAGCTTTTCCATTCCGCGCGGCTCCATCACCGCGCTCGTCGGCGTCAACGGCAGCGGCAAGTCCACCCTTTTCAAGTCGATCATGGGCTTCGTGCCGCTCGCCGCCGGCTCCGTCTCGATATTCGGCGCCCCGGCGGCGACGGCGCTGAAGCGCAATGCCGTCGCCTATGTGCCGCAGGCCGAGGATGTCGACTGGAACTTCCCTGTCCTGGTCGAGGACGTCGTGATGATGGGCCGCTACGGCCATATGAATTTGCTGCGCATCCCGCGGGCGACCGATCGAGAGAAGGTCGACGCGGCGCTGGAGCGTGTCGGCATGAGCGCCTATCGCAAGCGGCAGATCGGCGAATTGTCGGGCGGCCAGAAGAAGCGCGTGTTCCTGGCCCGTGCGCTCGCACAGGAGGGGCAGGTCATCCTTCTCGACGAGCCCTTCACCGGCGTCGACGTGCGCACCGAGGAGGCGATCATCGCATTGTTGCAGGCGCTGCGGGCGGAAGGCCGCATCATGCTCGTCTCGACCCACAATCTCGGTAGCGTGCCGCGCTTCTGCGACCGCGCGGTGCTGATCAACCGCACGGTCCTGGCCGAGGGCCCGACAAGCGAAGTCTTCACACAGGCCAATCTCGAGAAGGCCTTCGGCGGCGTCCTGCGCCAGTTCATCCTCGGCGGCGCCGAACTCCATGCCGATGCCGACACGAGGAAGGTCACCGTCCTGACCGATGACGAGCGGCCCTTCGTGATCTATGGCGACAATGGCGACGGGCAGGACGAAGGTCCGCGCAAATGATCGCCAGCCTCATCGAACCCTTCTCCTACGGCTACATGGTCAACGCCATGTGGGTCTCGGCGCTCGTCGGCGGCGTCTGCGCCTTCCTGTCCGCCTATCTGATGCTCAAGGGCTGGTCGCTGATCGGCGACGCGCTCTCGCACTCGATCGTTCCCGGCGTGGCCGGCGCCTATATGCTGGGCCTGCCCTTCGCCTTCGGCGCCTTCCTCTCCGGCGGCCTGGCGGCGGGTGCGATGCTCTTCCTCAACCAGCGGACCAAGCTCAAGGAAGATGCCATCATCGGCCTGATCTTCACCTCCTTTTTCGGTCTCGGCCTGTTCATGGTCTCGCTGTCGCCGACCGCCGTGAACATCCAGACGATCGTGCTCGGCAACATCCTCGCCATCACGGCCGAGGACACGGTCCAGCTCGTCATCATCGCCGGCATATCGCTGGCGGTCCTGCTCCTGCGCTGGCGCGACCTTATGGTGACCTTCTTCGACGAGAACCATGCCCGTTCCATCGGCCTCAACCCCGACCGGCTGAAGGTGCTGTTCTTCACCCTGCTCTCGGCCTGCACGGTGGCTGCCCTGCAGACGGTCGGCGCATTCCTCGTGATCGCGATGGTCGTGACGCCGGGAGCGACCGCCTATCTCCTGACCGACCGGTTTCCACGGCTGATCGCCGTGAGCGTGACCATCGGCACGGCGACGAGCTTTCTCGGCGCCTATGCCAGCTATTTCCTCGACGGCGCCACGGGCGGCATCATCGTCGTCCTGCAGACGCTGATCTTCCTGGTCGCCTTCGCCTTCGCGCCCAAGCACGGCATGCTGGCAGCCCGTCGCAGGGCCCGGCAGGCGCTGCAGGAGGGCCTGTGATGGCGATCGACCCCGCACCGTTGCTGCAGGCTTGCAGGGGAGTTGCGTCATGATCGACACGCTTCTCCTGCCATTCCAGTTCGGCTTCATGCAGCAGGCCTTCGTCATTGCGATCCTCGTCGCTGCCCCGATGGCGCTGCTCTCCTGCTTCCTGGTTCTCAAGGGCTGGTCGCTGATGGGCGACGCCATCAGCCATGCCGTGCTGCCCGGCGTCGTGCTCGCCTATATCGCCGGCCTGCCGCTCGCAATCGGCGCCTTCGCCGCCGGCATGACCTGCGCGCTCGCCACGGGTTTTCTCAAGGAGAACAGCCGGGTCAAGGAAGACACGGTCATGGGCATCGTCTTCTCCGGCATGTTCGGCCTGGGGCTGGTGCTCTACACCAAGATCCAGACCGAGGTTCATCTCGACCACATATTGTTCGGCGACATGCTGGGCGTGAGCTGGAGCGACGTGCTCGAAAGCGGCCTGATCGCCGCCTTCGTACTCGGCTCGGTCGGCATCTTCCGGCGCGACCTTCTGCTTCATGCCTTCGATCCCCAGCACGCCCAGGCGATCGGCCTTCCGGTGCGGCTGCTCCATTACGGGCTGCTCGCGATCCTCTCGCTGACGATCGTCGGCGCGCTGAAGGCCGTCGGCATCATCCTGGCGATTGCCATGCTGATCGGCCCCGGCGCGATCGCCTATCTGCTCACGACGCGTTTCGAACGCATGATGCTGATGTCGATCGCCGTCGCGGTCGTTGCGTCGTTCCTCGGGGTCTATCTGAGTTTCTTCATCGATTCCGCGCCCGCGCCGACCATCGTGCTCCTGATGAGCATTGCCTTCGTCGCCGCCTTCGTCCTGTCCCGCATCGGCAACGCCCGCCGGGAGCGGCAAGCGGCCGGATGATCGCAGAAAAAGCACATTGAATCGTCCGGACCCCTATGGGATGAAGGACGACGGAGACTACGCCGGACGGGGTTCGTTCGCGGATGGGGAACCTGAAAAAACCAGAGCCGCCGGAAGCGGCCCGGAAAGGGAGGAAAAGCATCGTCAATGTTCTTCCGCTCGCATTGTTGCGTGCGCGGGAGAGCATCATGATGCCGTTCCGCAACCTGTTGCGCCGCCACGGCCTGACCGAGCCGCAGTTCCGCGTGCTGCGCACCGTCGACGAACTGGCCGATATCGAGCTCACCGAACTGGCGCGGGTGACGGCGCTGCTGGTGCCGTCGCTCTCGCGGATCGTGCGCGAGCTGGAGCTGCGCGGCTATGTCGAGCGGGAGACCGATCCGCGCGACATGCGGTGCATGCAGGTCCGACTGACGGAGCGAGGCCGGCGCCTGGTCCAGTTGCTGGTTCCCGATTGCGAGGTCATCTACGGGCAGATCAAGCGGGCCATGGGCCGCGAGAAGCTCCATCAGTTGCAAGGGCTGCTGGAGGAACTCGAGACCAAGCTCGGCTATGCCGAATTCAAGTTCGACGACAGCGAGCCCGACGACGACGTTGTCTCCCTGGCACCGCTGAAACAGCGTGGGCGACCGCGTAAGGGGTAGCGACCCCGGTGGGACGAAGATCATTGCTCCAAGCCGCAACAGCAGCTTCGGCCAGCGCCTTGCGGCGTTGCCAAGCCCGACACTATATGCCGCCCAGTGACCAACCCCCGCCCCTCGCCGCGGGTAGGATCACGACACCCGCCAGTGCATGCCAGCGACCAACGACGCCATGATCCTTGCCGACAAAGCCGACCCGAGGTTTCCGCGATGAGCGGCTTGAGGCGTGTGGTGATCGCCGGCAGCGGCCATGGGGGCGTTGAGCTGGCAGCGGCGCTGCGCCAGCGCGGCTTCGAGGGCGCCGTGACCATCGTCGGCGACGAGCCCTTCCTGCCCTATCAGCGGCCGCCGCTCTCCAAGGAATTTCTGAAGAAGCCGGACGATACGGGCCTGCCGCTCAAGGGCGAGGCATACTACGCCGAGAAGGACATTGCGCTGCGCCTCGGCGTCCGCGCCCAGAGCATCGATCGCGCTAATCGCGAGCTGGTGCTGGCGGGTGGAGAGCGGCTCGCCTACGATCATCTGGCGCTTGCGACCGGCGCACGCAACCGGATTCCGCCGATCCCGGGCCTCGAGCACGCCTTCATGCTCGAACTCAGGACACTGGCCGACGCCCGCGGCCTGAACGCCAGGCTCGGTGAGCTGCGTCATGTGACCGTCATCGGCGGCGGCTTCATCGGCCTCGAGGTCGCCGCCTTGCTGCGCGCCCGCGATATTGCCGTGGACGTGATCGAGGCGACGCCGAGACTGATGGGCCGTGTCCTGTCCAGGCCGATGTCCGCCCATTTCCGCTTCTTCCACGAAGGGCTGGGCACAAGGCTGCATTTCGACACGCTGGTGCGCGGCATCCAGCGCTCGAAGAACGGCCATGAGGTCGCGCTGTCGAGCGGCGAGACGCTGGAGACCAGCGCGTTGCTGATCGCCGCGGGGGTCGTGCCCAACACCGAACTCGCGGCCGAAGCCGGACTCGCCGTGGACAATGGCATCGTCACCAGCGACCGCCTCCTGACGTCAGATCCTGCGATCTCCGCCTTCGGCGACTGCGCCGTCTATCCGAATGCCTTCACGGGCGGTCTGGCGCGGCTGGAATCGGTGCAGAACGCCGTCGACCAGGGCAAGCACATCGCTGCGCGCCTGACCGGCGAGGATGCCCCCTATCACGCCGCCCCCTGGTTCTGGTCCAACCAGGGCACGCAGCGGCTGCAGATCGCCGGCATCGCCACCGGGGACGAGGAAGTGGTGACACGCGGCGACCCCGGCAGCGAAAAATTCTCGCTGTTCCTCTATCGCGGCGAGCAACTGGTCGCGGTGGAAAGCATCAACAGCGCGGCCGACCACATGGTGGCGCGGCGTCTCTTCGACAGGGGCCTGTCGGTGCCGAAGGTTATGGCGGCCGACCTCGCGGCGGATCTGAAGAGCCTGCTATGACAGACTGACTCACCGTCTCCTGCAACGTCGGCGCCGCCCCATCCGCCTGCCGGCACCTTCTCTCGCCGCTTGCGGCCAGGGCAAGCCCACATCGTGGAAGTACCCCTCATCCGACCTCGCCCTGGCGGGCGAGGCCACCTTCTCCCACAATGGGAGAAGGGAACGCTTCCGCAACGTCTCGGCCAATCACGGGCGCCGGTGATTTGCAGAGCCGGCTAAACCGGGCTCCAGCCTTCTCCCCTTGTGGGAAAAGGTGGCCTCGCGAAAGCGCGGTCGGATTAGGGTACCTTCGCGACGTGTGCGTACCCTGGCCGCGAGCGGGGAGAGTGTGACGCAGGCGGAAACAAGAGGCCACGGGGCCGTCCGCTTCAAGCCCCCGCAACAAGCTGCGCCGCGCGTTCCGCGATCATCACGACGGGGGCGTGGGTGTTGCCCGAGACGATGGTCGGCATGACCGAGGCATCGGCGATGCGCAGGCCGGAGAGGCCGCGCACCTTGAGCTCGGGGTCGACCACGGCCTTGGCGTCCCGGCCCATTTTTGCGGTGCCGACCGGATGGAAGATCGTGGTGGCGATGTCGCCGGCCGCGCGGACGAGTTCCTCAGGTGTATCGACCGCCGGGCCCGGCTTGAACTCGCGGGGATCGAAAGCCCGCATGCGGTTGGTGGCCATCAGCCGGCGCGCGGCCAGGATCGAATCGACCGCCACCTCGCGATCCTCGTCAGTCGACAGGTAGTTCGGCGCGATGGCGGGATGCGCCTCCGGGTCCGGCGAGGCGATACGGACGTGGCCGCGCGACTGCGGCCGAAGATTGCAGACCGAGACGGTGATGGCCGGAAAGCTGTCGAGCGGCTCGCCGAAACGCTCCAGCGACAAGGGCTGGACGTGGAACTCGATGTTGGGCGTGGCAAAGCGCGGATTGGAGCGCATGAAGATGCCGAGCTGGCTCGGCGCCATCGACATCGGGCCGGAGCGCCACAGGGCATATTCGAGAGCGATGCCGGCCTTGCCCGCCAGCGTTGCCTGGCGCTCGTTCAACGTCCTGGCCCCCGATATGCGGAAGGCAGTCCGGATCTGGAGATGGTCCTGCAGGTTCTCGCCGACGCCGTCGAGCTCGTGGACGACGGGAATGCCGTGCTCCTGCAGGAGCCCTCCGGGCCCGACGCCGGAGAGCTGGAGGATCTGCGGCGTACCGATGGCGCCGGCTGCGAGCAGCAGCTCGCCTTCCACGCTGGCGCGGGCCGGCCGGCCGTCGAGCCTCAATTCCAGCCCGGTGGCGCGGTTCTGCGAGAAGACGATGCGTTCGGCAAGCGCGCCGGTCAGCACGCGCAGATTCTTTCTGTGCCGCACCGGCTTCAGGAAAGCGCGCGCGGCGCTGAACCGGATGCCGGCCTTCTGGTTCACCTCGAAATAGGAAGATCCCTCATTGTCGCCGGAATTGAAGTCGTCGACCTTCGGCACACCGAGTTCCTCGGCCGCCTCGCGCACGGCGTCGAGGACCGGCCAGGAAAGACGCTGGCGCTCGACCCGCAACTCGCCGCCCTGGCCGTGGAACGGACCGGACAGCGCGTGATGGTCCTCGGACTTGAGGAACAGGGGCAACACGTCGTCCCAGCCCCATCCGGGGTTGCCGAGCTGGCGCCAGTGATCGTAGTCGGCCGCCTGGCCGCGCATATAGATCATGCCGTTGATCGACGAGCAGCCGCCCAGCACCTTGCCGCGCGGATAGGCGAGCGCCCGGCCGTTCAGCCCGGCCTCCGATGCCGTCCGATACCCCCAATCGGTGCGCGGATTGCCCATGCAATAGAGATAGCCGACCGGGATGTGGATCCAGTGGTAGTTGTCGGAGCCGCCGGCCTCGAGAAGCAGCACGCGCTTGCGCGGGTCGGCGCTCAGCCGGTTGGCGAGCACGCAGCCGCCGGAACCCGCCCCGACGACGACATAGTCGTAACTGCCAAGATCAAGCCTGCCGGTCACGATGCTGAAGTCTCCCGCCTGTAGCGCTGCCATCGGGCCGGCATCGTTTCGGCAAGCTCGCAATGAAGCCTGTAGCGGGCATCCGCCAGGCGAGCCGCGCCCGGGTTCGGAGCGTAGCTGCGGCTGATACGGACCATGCGGCCGATGCCATGCTCTATATCGGGGAAAAGGCCACCGGCCACGCCGGCGACCACGGCAGCGCCGAGCGCGCCCGTCTCGCTGCAGTCGGCGACAGTGACCGGCACGCCGATGATGTCGGCGAACATCCGGCACCAGACCTCGCTACGCGACCCGCCGCCCGACAGCGATGCCGTGTCGAAGGTCGCGCCCGCAGCCCTCAGCCTGTCGATATGCCGGCGATGTTCGAACACGACACCCTCATAGAGCGCATAGAGCAGTTCCGCCTTGCCGTGCCACCCTGCGAGGCCGAGAAAGGCCCCGCGCGCGTCCGGCTGCGTCGCCGAACCGTAGAGGAAAGGCTGGAAAAGCGGAAGATCAGGGCCTGGGCGTACCGATGCGACCAAGGCGTTGCAGGCCTCGAAGGCGTCGGCGTCATGGGCGCCGGAGATCTCGCGCACGAACCATTCGAGGTTGACGGCCGACGTCGCGCTGGATTCGATCGATACGTAGCGGTCCGGTCGCCAGGTCGAGGCGTGGAAGATGCGATCGTCGACGAGGGGGCGTTCGAGCACGACCTGGTTGATGCTCCAGGTGCCCGCCACGATCGCCGCTTCGCCGACGGCGTGGGAGCAGGCGCCGATCATGCTCGCGACGACGTCGAAAAGCCCGCCCGCGACCGGCGTGCCCTCGGCAAGGCCGGTCGTGGCCGCGGCTTCGGCGCTTACCTTGCCGGCGACCGCGTCGGACTCGACCAGCGGCGGCAGGAGCCGCATGGCATCGGCCAGGCCATAAGCTTCGAGCAGCTCCGTATCATAGCCGCGCTCGGGCAACCGCAGCAGGCCGCAGCCGGTCATGTCGGAATAGTCGGAAACCTTGTTGCGTGTGAGCATGAAGGTCATGGCGTCCTTGCACAGGAAGACCGTGCCCGCACGCTCGTAGAGTTCCGGTCGATGGAGCCTGACCCAGGCGAGCAAGGTCGCGGTCTGCGCCGGCCACGGCTTCTGCAGGCAGAGCGGATAAAGCCGGTCGCCCAGCTCCCCGCCACGCATTTCGGCCGCCAAATCGACGGCGCGGGTGTCGAGCGACTGGATGCCGATCAGCGGGCGATCGTCGCGATCGAGCATATAGAGGCCGTTGCCGTGGCCGGCCGTGCCGATCGCCGCGACGTCGTGCCCGGTGACCCCGGACTGGCGCAGGCAGTCGGCGATCACCTCGGCGGCGCTGCGCCAGAACTCGGCGATGTCGCGCTCGACATGCCCGGGCTGCGGGCGGCTTGAGCGGCCGTCGCGCGCCGAGGCGGCCAGCGCATTGCCGTCGAGGTCGAACAGCACCGCCTTGACGACGGTATTGCCGGCATCGATGCCGAGAAGATAGCGGCTCATGCCGCGCTCTCCTGTTTGCAGGCCCGGATGCTGGCGCATCCGGGCGACCTCAGTCGCCGGCGCGGACCATCCGGGCCGTTTAGAGCGCCGCGCGTCCATATGGACGCGCAAGGACGCTCCAAGACTTTCGGTCGACGCATCGTGCTTTCCGAAAATCGAACACGATTTTCGGGCCGATGCGGTTGCTTTCGCGCCAACAGGCGCGGCGCGCAGTCGCGCGCTCCAGCGCCCGATTTCATCGACCGCTGGCCTCGTAGATCCGCCACGCCTCGGCATCGTCGACGCCGTCATGGATCATCGCCATCAATGCCCTGACCACGCGGGCGGGATTGTCGTGCTGATAGATGTTGCGGCCATAGACCATGCCGTGCGCGCCCTGCCGCATCAATGCGTAGGAATTGGCGAACACCTGGCGCAAGTCGGCCTTGCCGCCGCCGCGCACGAGAACGGGACAGCGCGCAGCCTGGACCACGCGGTGGAAATCGGCAGGGTCGGAGGTCGGATCGGCCTTGACGATGTCGCCTCCCAGTTCCCGGGCGAGCCGAACCAGGGTCACGATCTTCTCGGCATCGCCGTCGACGAGATAGCCGCCGCGCTCGCTGTTGGGCTGCATGACCAGGGGTTCGATCATCAGCGGCATGCCGAATTTCTCGCAATCCTGTCCGACACGCGCGATGTTCTCAACGCATTGCTTGAAGAGGCCGGGCTCGTCGGGCAGCATGAACAGGTTGACCACCACGCAGGCCGCGTCCATGCGCAATGCCGGCGCGATGGGGTCGCTCGCATTCTGCAGCACAGCCCACATGTCGCGGTGCCTGAAACGGTTGTACGGGTTGCCCATATCGAGCCGCATCACCAGAGCCGGCTTCTCCCTACCGGGCAGGTTCTGCAACAGATCGGACTGGCCGTAGTTCATCTGGATCGCGTCCGGGCCGGCGGCTGCCAGCAAGGCAACGACCTTCTCCATATCCTCCAACCCGTCCATGAAGGACGGCTCGTTGCAGACGCCATGGTCTACCGCGACATCAAGACACCTGCCGTTGCCGAACAGGCGGTTCATGCGGACTTTCTTGCTTTGATACATGGGTCTCCTCCGGGTGGTTGGTGCGCCGCGCAAGTATCACGGCGTCGAGGCTGTTCACGGATTCGAGATGCTCGAGCAGCGATGCGACCTCGCGTTCGATCCGGTCGGCATCCCATTGCAGCATGGCACCCGCAATGGAAGCCAACTCGTGCAGCGCATCGAGCGAAAGTTCCCCCGTCAAGGCGATCGCCATGCGGCGCAGAACCAGATCGGCCAGCGTGGCGACATGCTCCTCCTCGGCCAGCCATTCGATCTCCTGGCGGCTGAAGGACGGCAAGGAAACGAGCGGCTGGTCCCGCGCCGCGTCGAGCCGGGCGAGCAGGCCGGCGGCGCGGGTGCCGTAGCGCGACAGGAGCAGCGCCACCCGGCCTTCGGCGAGGCCTCTGTCGGAAGCGTGGGTGCGCACCCATTCCGCCCTTGCCGATGGGTGGCGGGGAAAACCGTCTCCGCCGCCGATCGGCATCGCCTCCGTCGAGACGGTGCGGCCGAGCCCGAGCCGCGACAGGACGAGGTCGGCGGCCTCGGCACCGAAGGCGCGGAAGGTCGTCCATTTGCCGCCGACGAGATTGAGTACCGGCACGGCGCCCTCAGGCCGCAGCCATTCGCACCGATGGTCCCTGGAGATCTCGGCATTGACGCCTGCCGTGCTGGACGGCAGCGGACGCACACCGGCGAAACGGAAGACGATCTCCTCCCGATCGATCCGGATGCCGGGAAAGACCTCACGGATGGAGCCCAGAATATAGTCCACCTCCTCCGGCTCGCAGCGCACGCCTTCCGGCGTCTCGACGCTGATATCGGTGGAGCCGGCCAGCACATTGCCGAGATGGGCGAAGATGATGCAGACGCGGCCGTCGTGATTGACGAAATAGACCATCCTGTCGGCGAGCGCGGCCAGCAGTCGGGCGTTGTCGATCACCAGATGCGAACCCTTGGTGCCGCCGATAAAGCGCGGAGCCTCCGCGGAAATCTTGCCGTTGGTGATATCGATCCAGGCGCCCGTGGCGTTCACAACGCCTTCGGGAACAATGGCGATGCGTTCACCGGTCAGCCGGTCCGAGAGCAGGGCCTTTCCGTCCTCGATGCCGTCGAAGCCGAGGTGATTGAGCGCCAGGGCCCTGGGGCATCGCTGCTCGACATCGAGTACCATCTCGACTCCCAGCCTTTCGGCATAGGTGATCCTGGCGTCATGATAGAGCGCGGCGCAGGCGATATCAGGGGCGAGATCAGGCATTTCGGCGCGCATGGCGCGGCGGCCGAAGAAGCGATGGCGCGGCATGCCGGCCTGCCGGCCCGAATAGAGATCGTAGAGCGTCAGGCCGAGCTTGACGATCAGCGACCCACGCGTACCCGGCGGCGCCTTGCCGCCGAAAAAGCGTTTCACTGCCGGAACGATGCCTGAAAAATGGTCGCTGAGCGGAATGAGCGTCGGCAGCGGCGACACATAATGCGGCGCGTTGCGCAGCAGCCGGTTGCGTTCGAGCAGCGATTCCTTCACCAGCCCGAATTCTCCGTTCTCCATATAGCGCAGCCCGCCATGGATCATGCGGGACGGAGCGGCGCTCGCACCGCTCATGAAATCCCTGTTCTCGACGAGCAGCACGTCGACGCCCTGCAGGGCCAGTTCGCGATAGGTGCTGATACCGTTGACGCCCCCGCCCACAACGAGGACGGCGACCGCCGGTTTGCGGCGCAGCTTCTCCAGCCTGCGGGCCCGTGTCTGGCTCATGAGTGGGGCTCTGTTTCAGGCGCCGATGCCGGCAAGGTGAGCGGCGATCGCGTGGTCGATCCCGGCCAGTTCGCTATCCGAGAGCGACAGTGTCCCGGCCCGGGCGTTCTCCGTCGCCTGGCCAGGATTGCGTGCGCCGCACAGGGCATAGGTGATGCCGGGCTGTGCGATCGTCCAGGCGATCACCACCTGCGCCGGTGTCGCCTGCCTGGCCGCGGCGAGCGGCTCGATCGCGGCGATGAAGGCGGCGACGCGCTTCAGGTTCTCCGGCGCGAAGCGGGGATCGTCCTTGCGCTGGTCATCTCCGGCAAAGACCCGTCCCGGTCCGATCCTGCCCGACAGCAGCCCGAGCGCCAGCGACGAATAGCTGAGCGTCGCGATGCCCTGGCGCCGGCATATCGGCAACAGGGTCGCTTCGATCTCGCGGTCGAGCATGCTGTAGCGTTCCTGGATCGCATCGACCGGTCCGACGGCGACATAGGCCTCCAGTTCGTCCGGGCTGACATTGCTGACGCCGATCGCCCGGATCTTGCCCTGCCGCTTGAGTTCCAGCAGCGCGTCCATCGTCTCGGCAACGGAGGTCGTCGGGTCCTGCCAATGGGTGATGTAGAGGTCGATATAGTCGGTGCGCAGCCGCTTCAGGCTCTGCTCGACCTCGAAGAAGATCGATTCCCGACCGAGATAACGATGGACACGCTGCCCGTGCTCGTCGAAGAAATGGTTGCCCTTGTCGGTGTGCCAGACCAGCCCGCATTTGGTGGCCAGCACCACCTGGTCGCGCCGGCCTGATATCGCCTCGCCGACCAGTTCTTCCGACTTCCCGAGACCATAGGCCGGCGCGGTGTCGATCAAGGAGACACCCTGGTCGATCGACGCGCGGATGGCCGCGACCGCTTCGGCCTCGTCGGTGCCGCCCCACATCCAGCCGCCCATCGCCCAGGTGCCAAGCCCGATGGCGCTGGCGTCGATCCGGGAGCCGCCCATGGGGCGGACGGGCATGAGATTGACCATCGAATTATCCTTTCAGGCTTTCGAGCACGCGCGTGCCCGTTTTTTCGTCTGTCGCCAGCACGTCGAGGAAGCCGCCGCGCAACACGCTGGCGATGGGCACGACCTTGCGCGCGCCGGCCGAGATGCCGATCGACAGGGGGATCGAGCGGAACTCTTCGAGCGTCAGCCCGACGACGCGCTGGTTGAGGCCGAAGTTGCTCAAGGCCCCGTCCGCGCCGATGAGATGGGCGACGAGTTCGCCGGCTGCGCCGCTGCGCGCCAGGCCGTCGGGGTCGGCCGGCGCCGAGGGCCCCAGGCTGAAATAGGTGGATTTTTCCGACAGGACGGAGCCGATGCCGACCAGGGCGATTGCCGCGTCGCGCGCCCGCGCCAGAACCTCGCGCACCGACTGGAGGGAGAGCAGCACGTCGCGCTCTTCCCGCGACGCGGCGAAGATCGGGGCATGGATCTGGAACGCCCTGCCTTGAAGCTTCGACGCGAACTGCGCGGCCACGTGATTGACGTCGATGAAATGCTTGCCCTGTACGCCGCCTGTCGCCGGCACCACGGTAACATCATAGGCACGCGACGGGGCGAGCGCCTCGACCACGGCACTGACGCCGAGGCCGCCGGAAACGCAGATCGTGTCGCCGTCCTTCAGCGTGGCGAGCAGATAGTCGGCGACCGACTTGCCGACGGCGCGCAGATTGACCTCCTCCTGCTCGCTCGCCGAAGGTATGACCAGGGCCTCGCGCAGCGATCCGGCCTCGACCAGCCGCTTCTCGAGATCGAAGAGCGACTGGAACGGCGACTTCACCGTGATCTCGACGAAACCACGCTCATGGCCTTCCTTGACGAGGCGATTCACGGTCGGATGTGAAAGCCCGGTCTTCCTGGCGATCTCCGCCTGGCTGAGGCCTTCCACATAGTGCATGACCAGCACCCTGTGGATCTTGCGGATCCGCTCGTAGTCGTCGATCTGGCTGGGCGCGGCCATCCCTCAGGCTCCTGCTTACTTGCCGCCACGGCCCCTGGCCGCGGCCTTGCGCTTGTGAAGGACGTGATCAAACGACACCGCGGCAAGCAGGATCAAGCCCCGGATCGTGTCCTGCCAGTAGGGAGAGACGTCGAGCAGGATCAGCGAGCTCGACACGACGGAGAGCAGCGCGATGCCGAGGATGGCGCCGAGGATGCTGCCCGAGCCGCCGTTCAGGCTGGCCCCGCCGATGACGGCCGCAGCGATGATGTTGAGCTCCATGCCCATGCCGAAGGTCGGCGTGGCGGCGCCGAAACGGGCCATGTAGATGACACCAGCCACTCCCGCCAGCGTCGAGCAGAGAACGATGCAGAAGGCCTTCACCCGCTGCGTGCGGATACCGGAATAGGCGGCGGCGCGTTCATTGGAGCCTGTGTAGAAAACGCGGCGGAATAGCGTCGCCTTGCGCAGCAGCAGGTCGAATGCCGCCACCACGACTACAAAGATGATGATGACGAAAGGAATGGCGTAGAGCGTGCCCTGTCCGATGAACTTGAAGCTCGGCGGCAAAGAGAACAGCGACAGCGGCGTGCCGCCCGTAATGGCCAGGCACAGCCCCCGCACGATGACCATGAAGGCCAGCGACACGATGAAGGAATGGAGCCCGATCCGGGTGACGCACAGCGCCATCAGCACACCGATGCCGGCCGAGGCGGCGATCGCGATCAGGCTGGCCGACCAGGGGTCGAGGCCGAGCAGAAAGAAAGAACCGCCGATCACCATGGCGAAGCAGACAACCGAGCCGACCGAGAGGTCGATCGCCCCGACGATCAGCAGCACCGTCATGCCGACCACGACGATGCCCTCGATCGAGAAGGACAGGAGCATGGCCCTGAAATTCGTCCAGGTCAGGAAATAGGGCGAAGCGAAGCTCATCACCACGCAGAGCGCGAGGATAATGAGGAGGAGGCCGAACTCGCGCATATTGCCGAGGCCTCGAAGCCAGCCGCCGGACGAAGCATCGACACTGCCAGCGTTTCGTGCGGTCTCGTTCACGGCGCTCATATCCTCCTCCCGGGAACGGGGGCCAGCCCCGAAGCGAGCCCGAGGATGTTCTCCTCGGTCATGTCCTCTCCGGCGACTTCGCCGGCGAGCCTGCCCTCGCGAATGACGACCACCCGGTCGCAGAGGCCGATCAGCTCGGGCAGCTCGGACGAGATGGCGACGATGCCGGTACCCTTGGCCGCCAGATCGCGCAGGATGCGGTGGATGTCGGCCTTGGCGCCGACATCGACGCCGCGCGTCGGCTCGTCGAGCAGGATGACCCGCGGCGCGACCGAAAGCATCTTGGCGATCGCCACCTTCTGCTGGTTGCCGCCGCTCAGGCTGGACACGGCGGCGTCGAGGCCGCTGCGCTTCAGCCGCAGCGAATCGGCAAGGCCTCCCGCCTGCCGCAGTTCGGCGGCCCGGTCGATGAAACCGTAGGCAGTGGAGACCTGATCGACATCGAGCGCTGAGACGTTGGCCGCGATCGGCAGATCGAGGAAGAGGCCCGTGCCCTTGCGGTCCTCGGACAGATAGACGATGCCGTTGGCGATGCTCTCGTGATAGCCGTCAGGGGTGACGTCGTCGCCGTCGAGCAGGACACGCCCGGATGTCCGCGGACCCAGGCCGCAGATACCAAGCGCGATCTCCGTGCGGCCGGCGCCGATCAGGCCGGCGACGCCGAGGATTTCGCCACGCCGCAGCGCGAAGCTCACCTCGTGGAAACGCTGCCCGTCGCCCAGGCCTTCGACCGACATCAGCACCCCGGCTTCGGCGCTTCCGGGATTCTTGGCGGGATAGAGCGCGTCGAGATGGCGGCCGACCATGCGCGCCACGACCGTCTGAGGCGTCATGTCGGCGATCTCTTCCGTGCAGACGAAACGGCCGTCGCGCAACACCGTGACGCGGTCGCAATGGGCGAAGATCTCGGCCATGCGATGGCTGATATAGATGATGCTGATGCCTTGCCGCTTGAGCCCCGCCATGATGGCGAAGAGCTTTGCGGCCTCGCGTTCGGTGAGTGCTGCGGTAGGCTCGTCTAGGATCAGTATGCTGCAGTCGAGCGTCAGCGCCTTGGCGATCTCGACGATCTGCTGCTCCGAGATCGACAGGTCGCCTACGAGAAGGTCGGGATCGATGTCGCCCAGCGTGGCGAGCACGGCGCGCGCCTTGTCGCGAATCTCGGCGAAATTCATGAACAAGGCGCGACGCCGGTTGGTGGCGGCCATGAAGATGTTCTCGGACACCGAGATGTCGCCGCACAGAGCGATCTCCTGATGGACGAAGCCTATGCCGAGCGCCTGGGCGCGCTCGGGCGAGGAGATGACGACCTTGACGCCACCGAGCAGGATGTCGCCGCGATCGGGCCGCACGATCCCGTCGATGATGTTCATCAGCGTGGATTTGCCGGCGCCGTTCTCGCCGGCAATGGCATGGACCTCGCCCTTGCGCAGCGAAAAGCTGACGTCGCTGAGGGCCTGGATCGCGCCATAGGCCTTGCTCACGCCCCTGACCTCCAGGGAAAGCGCTTCCTGCATCGAACTTCACCGATCTAGAGGTGTCAGACGGCGGGACGAACTCAGCCGTCCCGCTTGGAGTATTTCCACTCCTCTTCGAATCGCGGAAATGCTCTAACTCTTTGTTTTTACGCAATTCCGGACGCAAAAACCGTTGCGCACTTCTGCTGGAATTGCTCTAGGCGAAGGGCGGAGGCTATTCCTCTATTCCCTTGGTGCCGCGACGCTTCAGATAGGCGTCCCAGTAGAAGTCGTCGGCATTGTCCTTGGTGACGACGGCGAAGCCGTTGTCGACGACGGGCAGGCCCATCGGATTGAAACCGGCGCGCTTGTAGTCGTTCATCGGATCGATGAGATCTGGATGGGCCGCCATGAACAGCAGCATGAAGCCCATGAAGCCCTGCATGCCCTGGTTCGGATTGATGGCGCCGAAGACCTGGCCGGCCTTGATCATGTCGAGGATCTTGCCGTTCACGTCGGCATTCATGATCTTGATCTTGCCGCCGAGCTCCTGCGCGGCCTGGGCCGCGCCGAGGGCCGAATTGGCCTCGGGCATGAACAGGGCGCCGAGGTTCGGATGCGCCTGCGCCATCGACAGCACGGCGTTGTAGGCCTTGGTCGGATCCTGGTTCGAGGCAGCCCGGGCCGCCAGCTTCATGTCTGGGTACTTCTCTTCCATCCGGCCGACAAAGGCCGCGACTCGCTTGTCGTGATTGTCCTGGCCAGGATTCTCCAGGATGCCGTACTCGCCCTTGCCGCCCAGCGCCTCGGCGATCACGTCGGCGGCATAAGCGCCTTCGCGCCCATTGTCGGAGGTGACATAGGAGATGCGCTTGCTGTTGGGCGAGTCGGCGGCGAAGGTGACGACCGGCACGCCGGAATCGACCGCGCGGTTGATCGGCTCGATGAAGGGATCGGAATTCATCGGGTGGACGAGGATGCCGGCCGGCTGTCTGGCAAGAACCTGGTCGAAGCTCGCGATCTGCTTGTTGACGTCATATTCCGGCGTGCCGGTATAGGCCGTCTTGCAGCCCAGTGACTGGGCCGCCTGCTTGAACATCTCGTAGACGGGGAACCAGTATTCCACGCCCGACACCATGACGTTCATGTAGTAGGTCTCGCCATCCTTGCAGCGAAAGTTGCTTTCCTCGGCCTGAGCCGTCGCGGCCATCAGCGACACGCCCGCGGCCAGACCCAACATCAGTGCTTTCATGCCCATGGGTTCCTCCCGGTTGCTGCGCGTGGACCTCCTCCTCCGCGCTGTTGAAATAAATTTCATCATGCGATATTCATTTCAAGCACCTTTTAACGGGCCGTCATGCGGCTGTCAATCGGTCTTTCCGGCGGCTCCGGAAGATGTAGCGTGCCTGCCCGAGATTGCCTCGCGGGGAGAATCTGTTACGGCTTGGGCAGAACAACGTTCGGGCAGTGCCGTGGACCTTTCGGCAGCGCAGATCCTCGTCGTCGACGACAATGCCGACAATCGCGACGTGCTCATCCGTCGGCTGAGACGGCTGTCGCTCACCAACGTGACGGAGGCGGCCGACGGCATCGACGCGCTCGACGCGTTGCGCGGGAAATCCTTCGATCTCGTCCTTCTCGACGTGATGATGCCGCGCATGAACGGCGTCGAGGTGCTGCAGGCGATGCAGGCCGAAGGCCGGCTGGAGGACACGCCCGTGGTGATGATATCGGCCGCCTCGGAGATCGATACTGTGGCGCGCTGCATCGAACTCGGCGCGGAGGACTATCTGCCGAAACCGTTCAACCCGGCGCTGCTGACGGCCCGCGTCAAGGCGGTGCTGGAGAAGAAGTTCCTGCGCGCGGAGAACAAGGCACAGCTCGTCCGCCTCGAACGCGAGATGGCGGAGGCCTGGCTGCAGCAGCAGGCCATGCTGCCGACCGAGTTCCCGGTCGATCCCGCCGTGATCGACATCGATGCGCTGATCGATCCGGCCTTCGAGGTGGGCGGCGACCTCTACGACGTCTTTGAGATCCGGCCTGGCCTGCTCTGCATCGCGCTCGGAGACGTCGCCGGCAAGGGAACGGCCGCGGCCCTGTTCATGGCCCGCACCCGCAGCCTGCTGCGGGCTGGGACCCTGCAGTTCCAGGCGATTGCGGGCCGGGACCCCCGACCCTCCGAGATCGCCGCCCTAGTCAATGACGAGCTCTGCAAGAACAATCCGCATTCGAAGTTCGTGACGCTGTTCATCGGCTTCCTCGACGTGCCGACCGGCGCACTCAGCTATTGCAACGCCGGCCACCTCTTTCCGCTGCTCGCTGGCAGCGGCGGCGTGGCGGAGATCGCCAATCCCCCGGAGCCGGCGCTGGGCGTGATCGACGGCATGACCTTCACAGACCACAGCCTCGCAATAGATGTCGGCGACAGTCTCGTGCTCACATCGGACGGCGTCGCCGACATGCAGAACGGCGCCATGGACAGTTTCGGCACCGAACGGATGCTTGTCGAGGTTGGCGTCGCCGCCGACCGGCCGGCGGAAGAGCTGATCCGCCATGTCGTGGATCAAGCCCGTGCCTTCGCCGGCGACGCCCCGCAATTCGACGACATCACCATGCTCGCGCTTCGCCGGCTTGCTTGAATTTGGATCAGGCCGATATGCTCTTCTCAGCTGAGCGAAAACAACTGACCGTTGGTGCCGCCCCTCATCCGGCTGCCGCCACCTTCTCCCCGCAAGCGGGCTAGGGCATATACACATCTCTTCTGCAAGGGACACGGCCTGCTGCAACGCCTCGTCGACCACCGCGCTCCCTGGAGCACCCCTCATCCGACCCAGCCAGTATTTCGGCTCGACTGTCGAACCCGTCATCACTGCCGGATCCGAAATACTGTCTGGGCCACCTTCTCCCACAAGGGGAGAAGGCAGGATTGCAGAGGCGTTGCCGCCAACCTTCAACATCGGCGATTTGCGGAACGGTCGAAGCCAAGCTCTCCCTTCTCCCCTTGTGGGAGAAGGTGGCCCAGACTGTATTTCGGCCCCTACGTTCGTGCTGGGCTCAAGGGTGACGCCGAAATACAGGCTGGGTCGGATGAGGGGTGCTCCGGGGAGCGCGGCGGTCGACCAAAACGGACAAAGGACGAGACCAGGCAACGGTTGGGCTCGGGAGATGTGTATATGCCCTAGCGCAAGCGGGGAGAAGACCGCTGTCTCCCATGCTTTCGCCAATCTCCACGCTGCAGAACGAGGGCTGCGATAGTGGCAGTCGGTCGTCTCCCCGTTTACGGGGAGAAGGGGCCGGCAGGCGTATGAGGGGCGGCGCCGAGGGTCAGGATAAAGGACAATTCCTCAGCGGCGCTTCGGAGGCTGGCAACGAGGCCGGGTCATCGCTGCTTCGCCAGCAAGGCGTCGATCTTGCTGAGCAGGCGCGGCAGGTCGACGGGCTTGGTGTCGAAGTCGTCGCAGCCGGCGGCCAAAGCGCGTTCGCGCTCACCGCTCATGGCATGCGCGGTCAATGCGACAATGGGCACGGTGGTCTCCTCCGCGCGGATGCGTCGCGTGGCTTCCCAGCCGTCGATCCCCGGCAGACCGATGTCCATCAGGACGATGTCTGGGTTCTCGCCTGATGTCATCGCCACCGCCTGCTCTCCATCCTCGGCGATCAGGACCTCGTGACCGCTGCGCGTCAGGCGTCGCGAGAGCATATCGCGGTTCATCTCGTTGTCCTCGACCAGCAGAATGCGCGCCATGGCCGGCTCCTCTAGTTCCTCGGCTCGTGGGTGGCGAGTACGTTGCGTAATGCCTGGGACAGTTCCAGATAGCTGCCGGCGCCCTTGGCGATGATCTGCTCCGTGCGCTCCATCAGCAGCTGGCGCTCCGAGACGGAAAGCTGCTGCGCGGTAACGACGAGTACGGGAATGGATTTCCAGCGTTCATCGTTCCTTAGCCGGGTAAGGAACTCGAAGCCGTTCATCTCCGGCATCTGCAGATCAAGCAGTATGGCGATCGGGATCGAATTGATACAGAGCCAATCGATGCCTTCCTTGCCGTTGCCGGTCAGTGCCGCGCCGTAGCCGAGCTTCTCGATGGCGCGCTCCATGAGCTGGCGGGTCGCCGAATCGTCCTCGACCACCAGCACGGTTCCAGAGGCATGCGACCGCGTCACGCGGCCCACGAAGTCGCTCAGCTCGCCCCGATCGACCGGCTTCGCCAGCATGCCGGCGGCGCCGAGGCTGAAGCCCAGAGCCTTCTCGTTGCTGATGCTGACGATCACGACGGGAATGTCGGCGAGATCAGGGTCCTTCTTGAGTTCCACCAGCACCGACCAGCCGTCCATCTGAGGCATCATGATGTCGAGCGTGATCGCTGCCGGGCGGTGGGCGCGGGCCTGTTCCAGCGCCTCGGCCCCGCTGTTTGCATAGATGACCTTGTAACCGTCACGGGTAAGATGCGCGCCGATGATGTGGAGCGCCGAGGCATCGTCGTCGACGACGAGCACGACAGGCCGCGATGCGCTTTCGGCTGCGTCGGCCTGGGGCGAGCCCGCGGCTGAAGGCTCGGGAGCAGCCGTCGAGGCGGGCAGGGTGAACAGGAATCGCGATCCCTCGCCAGGTCTGCTGGTCACGGTCAGATCGCCGCCGAGCATTTTGGCGAAGCTGCGGCTGATGGCGAGCCCGAGCCCGGTGCCGCCGAACTTGCGGGTGGTCGAATTGTCGGCCTGCGAAAAGGCCTGGAACAGCCGGCCGAGTTGCTCCTCGTTCATGCCGATGCCGGTGTCGGAGACGGCGAAGGCCAGCATCGGTGCGCCGTCCATGACGCAGCGCTCGACGGCTAGCTCGACCGTCCCCTGCTGGGTGAATTTGGACGCGTTGCTGAGAAGGTTGAGCAGGGTCTGCTTGACCTTGGTGATGTCGGACTCGATCGCGCCGATGTCATCGGGACATCTGACGACGAGGCTGTTGTCGTTGCGCGCGGCCAGCGGCCGCACCAGCATTTCGACTTCGCCAACCAGTCCGGCCACGTCGAAGGTCTCGTTGTAGACCTCCATGCGCCCGGCCTCGATCTTGGACAGATCGAGGATATCGTTGATGAGCCCCAGCAGATGGTTGCCGGCCGTTTCGATCTTCTTCAGATCGGGCAGGAAATCCTTCTGGCCGGCGTCCTGCACGTCCTCCTGCAGGATCTGCGCATAGCCGATGATGGCATTGAGCGGGGTCCTCAGCTCGTGGCTCATATTCGCCAAGAACTCGGACTTCACCTGCGTGGCGCGCTGGGCCTCGTCGCGCGCCGCCTCCAGCGCCTCCTCGCGGCGGCGCAGCTCGGTGATGTCGGTGTAGACGACGGTGAATCCGCCTTCATGCGTCTGCCGCTCGCTGATCTGCATCCAGCGCCCGTCCCGGAATTGGGCGACGCGGCTCGAGCTATGGCCGTGGCTCTTCAGCCGCTCGGCGATCCATTGCTCCGGACTTACCTCGGTGCGGATAACGTGACGGCCGGCGGTCTCTATGACCTCGGCGAAATTCGCCTGGCGGGCGGCCTGGTCGACATGGCTCGGATGCATGGCG
Source organism: Mesorhizobium sp. L-8-3 (assembly GCF_016756615.1). Taxonomy (GTDB): domain Bacteria; phylum Pseudomonadota; class Alphaproteobacteria; order Rhizobiales; family Rhizobiaceae. The sequence continues at coordinate 741,751 of NZ_AP023262.1, forward strand.
CGAAAACGCTCATTGGTGACGAGCAACCGATCGTCCGGCCCGTAGAGGGCAAAACCCTCGGCGATGCTTTCGATGGCGTCGGACAAAGTCTTGCGCTGGCGCTCGCCCTCGCGGGTCAGCCGATCGCGTTCGGCCATGCTGTCCCTCAGCAGGAAAAGCGCTTCGCCGACACGCCCGAGTTCATCGCCCGCGCCGGCAGGAATGGCCACGCCGGTATCGCCCTGCGTCAGGCCGCGGACCGCACCGACAATCCCGCCGAGCGGTTTCAGGATGGAGCGCAGGATCACGATCGTGAGGATTGCGCCGGCCAGGATGGCGGCGAGCGTCAAACCGAGCGACACATTGGCGGCACGAGAAAACTGGCGGATGGTGTTCGCGCGCGCCGCCCTCGCCTTGCCGCGCAGCCCGGAGAGCACCTCGGAGAGACGCTGGTCGACGACGACGCCATGTTGCCGCGCCTGCGCGAACAGCGTGTTGCCGATCACCCTGTTGTTGTCGGTGTAGGCGTCGACGGCCTGGCTGGCGAGGTCGTCGAAGCGCGCAGCCTCTTCCCGGATCGTGCGGGCCGCGTCGGGCTCGGTCTGCTCGAGCAGGGCGATCTGCTCGCCGAGTCTGGTCCGCGCCTCCCCGACCCGGGCTTCGGTCAGGGCCAGCAGGCTGACGGCCAGATCGGTCTGCCAGTAGCGCAGATCGTTGAAGGCCGAACGCACGCCCGATGCGACCTCGACGACCGCACCGATGTGGCTGGCAGTCTCGGCTGTCACCCTGGCGTTGTGCAGCGCCCAGCGGACGAAGAGGCTGCTGATGCTCATGGCAAGCAGCAGGACGACCGCCAGCAGGACAAGCCGCGTTCGGATGGAAAAACGCCGCAGCCACCCGCTCATGCCAACTGCCCCGCTCATTGCGGCGTCAGCGTGATGCTGATGATGCCGCCGAGATCGCCTTCATGGGCTCCTTCCTTGGGGTAGCCGGTGATGTCGAGTTCGCCCTTGGGCTCGCCATGGCAGCTCAGGCAGGACGGCGCATAATATTCCGGCACCATCACCCTGACCTTGCCGGCGTCGGCCGCGGCATAGGTCTGTCCCGTCGGCCAGTCGGCCTGCTCTAGATAGCTGCGGATCGCCGCGATCTCCCATGCGTCCGGCCGCGACTGGCGGTTGCGGACGAGTTCAGGCGGAGCGGTCACCTTGATGGCGGCCTCCGTGCCGACGCGCCGGCCGAACGCCTCGTTGACCAGCCGCGCGAAGGTCGCGGGAATGAATCCCTTGAAGCCGACGCCCTCTGCATTGATCGTCGCCTGATTGGCGTCCATCACCTCGACGACGGCATCCATCTGCGCCCTGAGAAGCCGGCCCTCATAGGTCGCGGGATCGATGGCCAGCGGATCGACGCCGGCACGGCTGCGGTAATTCTCCAGCGCCTGGTCAAGCACGGCGCGGCTCGTAAGCCCTTTATCGCCCCTGGACGGATCGTTGATTTCTGCCTGATGCGCGGAGATCACCGCACGCGCCGATTGCAGCATGGTCGCCAGGCTTTGCGCGATCCTGAGATCTTCGGGGGAGGGCTGATCGTCCGCCGTCGCCGTCCCGCCGAGCATGATCGCGACGACCAGCGCCACACCGCCCAGTCCGACCATCGACCGCTTCGGCATCGTGAAGCCCCCCAACGTCACGCCCAGCCGATCGACCGGGCGGCATCATGCCGTGACTATCGTCACTGCGTCGGGGCAATGCAAGCGCCTTGGGCAACTGTCACCTGCCGACATTGCCCCTTGCCGAGCCAGGATCGGAACAGCAGGCGGCATAGGAAGACAAGTCAGTCAAAGAGGGAAAACATTTGAAGGAATCAAAGAGTTCGGCCATGATCATGATTAATGGCGCCGCTGGCGACTGGAGAAAGAAGACATAATACCTGGAGGGGTAGCATGAAATCGGTAGCTGCGACTGTCGTAGCCTCTGTCGGTAGCGTGCTGTTCGCCGGCAACGTCCTGGCTGCGGACATGGTTTCGCCTGTGGCTCCCGCGGCAGAGCAAATCACGACTGAAAGCGGGTGGACGTTCGCGGTCGCCCCCTATTTCTGGGCGGCCGGGCTGTCCGGCGACGTCGCCTCGTTCGGGCTTCCGCCGGTCCATGTGGATGCCGATTTCGCCGAGATCTTCGATCATCTCAAATTCGGCGCCATGGCGATCGGTGAGGCGCGCTATGGTCCCTACAGCATCTTCGGTGACGTGATGTACACGAAACTGTCCGGCAGCAAGGGGACGCCGCTAGGCATTCTCGCGACGAGCGCGGAAGTGACGTCCGAGACGTTCGCCGGCCTTGTCGGCGCCGGTTATTCGATCGTCGACAACGCCTCGGCACGCCTCGATATCATCGGCGGCGTACGGATATGGTCGGCGAGCACAGAAATCTCCCTCAGCGGCGGAATTCTCGACGGTGTCTCGCGAAGCGACAGCGCGACCTGGGCGGATGCCGTCGCCGGCCTTCGCGGAAACTACTCGATCACGTCGAATGTCTATCTGACCGGATGGGGGTATGTCGGCGCCGGCGGGGCCGATGTCGACTGGGATGTCGCAGGCGCGATCGGCTACCGTTTCAACGACCGGATTTCAGCCGTGGCGGGCTATCGGGCGTTGGGCGTCGACTACAGCAGCGACGATTTTGTCTTCGATGTCGTGCAACAGGGCCCGATTCTCGGAATGGTTTTTCGCTTCTGACGGGCCCTATCGCGGGTCCGTCCCGTCCAGGGTCGCCAATGCGCCGTAGAGCTCCGGGCGACGGTCCCGGAACAGGCCCCATGCGGCACGGTCGGCGCGCAGCTTCGCACGATCGAAGCCGGCGGTCAGCACCGCCTCGCCCTCGCGGCCAGCCGAGGCGACCAGTTCTCCCGACGGACCGGCGATGAAGGACGAGCCATAGTAGCTCTGCTCCTTTCCCCCGACATGTTCGGTGCCGATGCGGTTGGCCGCTGCGACCGGCATCAGGTTGGCGCCGGCATGGCCGCGCATCGTGATGCGCCAGTGCTCCATGGAATCGAAGTCCGGCCGGCCCGGCTCCGAACCGATCGCCGTCGGATAGAGCAGGAATTCCGCTCCCATCAGCGCCATCGCGCGTGCCGCTTCCGGGAACCACTGGTCCCAGCAGATGCCCACGCCGATCGTTCCGAAGCGGGTCTCCCACACCCGGAAGCCGGTGTCGCCGGGATTGAAATAGAACTTCTCCGAATAGCCCGGGCCGTCGGGAATGTGCGACTTGCGGTAGATGCCGAGCACCGCGCCGGCATCGTCCACCATGGCGAGCGAATTGAAATAGGCCTGGTTGCGGGCCTCGAACAGCGAGACGGGAATGACGACGCCGAGTTCTGCCGCCAGCCGGCGCATGGCCGAGAGCGTCGGGTGGTCGTCGTCCAACGGCCGCGCCCGGACGAAATGGGCGGGCGACTCCTCCTGGCAGAAATACAGGCCCTCGAACAGTTCCTGCACCAGCACGATATTGGCACCGCGGCCGGCCGCTTCGCGCACCAGCCGCGTCGCCGTGATGACGTTCTCGGCTGCGTCGTCGCTGCAGGCGAACTGCACGACAGCAAGCGTGACCTCGTTCGTCATGTCAGCCCTCCTCGAAGCCGGTCAGCACGCCGACCGCGTTGACGCCGATCTCGTCGACCGCGTAACCGCCCTCCATGACGAAGAGCGTCGGCAGACCAAGCCTGGCGATGCGGCCGCCGATCCTTGGATAGTCTTCGCTCACCAGCTTGAAATGGCTGATCGGATCCTTCTCGAAAGTGTCTACGCCGAGCGAGACGACAACCACATCGGGGGCATAGGCGGCGAGCTTGCGGCAGGCATCTTCCAGCGAGGCATTCCAGGCCTCGAAGGTCGTGCCGAAGGGCATCGGGTAGTTGATGTTGAAGCCCTCGCCCGGACCCGCGCCCTTCTCGTCGGCATGACCAAGGAAGAAGGGGTACTCCGTCATCGGGTCGCCATGGAGATTGATGACCTGGACGTCGGGACGAGAATAGAAGATCTCCTGCGTGCCGTTGCCGTGGTGGTAGTCGACGTCGAGGATGGAGACGCGCGACGCCCCCTGGTCGCGGAACCACTGGGCCGCGACGGCGGCGTTGTTGATGAAGCAATAGCCGCCCATGAAGGCGCTGCCCGCGTGGTGGCCGGGCGGGCGGCAGAGCGCGAAGGCCGCGCGCTGCCCTTCCTTCACCAGCCGCGCAGCGGTGAGCGCGGTGTCGCAGGACGACTTGATGGCATCCCAGGTGCCCCTGACGAAGGGCGCGCCCGCGTCGAAGGAGTAGAACCCCAGCTTGGCCTCGATCGTCTTCGGCACGACGTCGCCGCGCAGCCCGCGCGTCGGCCAAGTGAAGGGCATAGCCGAGCCACCGCGCCCTGACGCTTCCCATTCCGGCCAGACCGTCGGCAGGAAGTCGATATAGGCGGCGTCATGCACGCGCTTGGCCGCCGACAGGTCGTGCGGTTCCGGTTCGGCGATCGGCCCGAGCTTCACCGCTTCGACCCGCGCCTTGATGATTTCTGCGCGCGAGGGCTTCTCGAAACCCGGCACGATGGCTCCGGCCACCAGTTCCGTCTGGCCGGAGTGCCCGGCATGCAAAGGTGAAAAGATCGTCTTCATCGGTACCGGCTCGCTTCCTCTGCCCACGCATCCTCGGATCGTCGCGCTTTGTGGCAGAGAGTCCGCCCGAGGCCAAGAGGGTGGGGAATATAGTTATTCTGTATAACATTCTCCCGCTTGCCAGACGCCAATACTCTGCTAGCCTCAGGAGGCAATCGGAGGACCATGATGCCGCAAACGGCCGATCTTATCGTCGAGAACGCAAGCATTCTGACGATGGATCCCGACACCCCCCACGCCGCAGCGATCGCGATCAAGGGCGGTGAGATCATGGCGGTTGGGGACCGGGCCACAGTCCTCGAACGCAAGGGCCAAGGCACACGCATCATCGACGCCGGCGGCGCATCCGTCGTGCCGGGCTTCATCGAGGCGCATATGCACCTCTTCGGCGGCGGGGCCGAGCTCGACCATCTCCAACTCGCCGGGGTGCATGGTTTCGACGCGCTGGCCAAGGCGGTGCGCGACTACGCGGCCGGCCGGCCGGACAAGAAGATCCTGCAGGCGCAGGGCGCCGACTACACGATCCTTTCCGACACCGAGCGCGTCACCCGCCACCACCTCGACCGCATCCTGCCCGACAGGCCCTTCATGATGTCGGCGCCGGATCACCACACGGTGTGGGCGAACACCAGGGCGCTGGAACTGGGCGGCCTGCTGCACGGCAAGCAGCTTGGCCCGGGCAACGAGATCGTCATGGACGCCGACGGGTTGGCCGCGGGCGAGTTGCGCGAGGGCGAGGCCTTCGGCCCGCTGATCGACCTGACCGGCGAGGGCCGCGTGAGGCTCGGCCTGGCGACCGGCGGCGAGCCGGATCCCAAGCCGACGCCTGAGGAACAGGCTTCCGACCGCGCGATCATGCGACGCGGCCTGGAATGGTGCGCCAGACATGGCATCACCTCGATCCAGAACATGGACGGCAACCTGCATCAGCTCGAGCTGCTGTCCGAGATCGAGGCCGAAGGCGGGCTTCTGTGCCGGGTGCAGATCCCGTTCCACTACAAGAATTTCATGACGCCCGACGCGCTGGAGAAGGCCTCGCTGATGGCCGAGCGCTACCGCTCCGAATGGCTATCGTCCGGCATGGTCAAGGTCTTCATGGACGGCGTGCTTGACAGCTGGACGGCCGTCATGGTCGAGCCCTATGCCGACCGGCCGGACTGGGTCGGCGAGCCGCTCTTCACCCAAGAGCAATTCAATGCGGCGGCGATCGAGGCCGACCGGCGCGGCCTGCAGATCGCCGTGCATGCGATCGGCGACGGCGCCGTACGTTCCGTGCTCGACGGCTACGAGGCCGCACAGAAGAAGAACGGCAGGCGCGACAGCCGCCATCGCATCGAGCATATCGAAGTGATCACCGAAGCCGACATACCGCGCCTGGCGAAGCTCGGCGTGCTGGCCTCCATGCAGCCTCCACACCCACCCGGCTCGATGGGCCTGCCGCTGGAGCCGACGGTGTCTCGCATCGGCCGCAAGCGCTGGCCACTCGCCTACGCGTGGCGCACGCTGAAGAATGCCGGCGCCCGGGTCGTCTTCGCCTCCGACTGGCCGGTCTCGCCCATCGACCCGATTGCGGGGATCCAGGCCGCGGTCACCCGCAAGCGCTGGGCTGAGACCGACCCGGACCAGAGCTTCTCGCTGCACGAGGCGCTCGCGGGCTACACGGTCGAAGGCGCCTATGCCGAGTTTCGGGAAGACCGCAAGGGCAGGTTGCGGCCGGGCTATCTGGCCGACCTCTTGATCCTTTCGGGCGACCTCGAAGAGACCGATCCCGAAGAGCTCCATACGGTCCGCCCGGTCACCACGATCTGCGGTGGCAAGGTGACCTACCAGGCGTAAAAATCCTGCGGGAACAGCATCTTGAACTGTGATTCAATTGCCCTGTTGCCAAGCAACCGGCCATGTGGTCACATGAAAACGGGGAAAAACCCCGCCGAAAAGAGCGGGGCCAACAGCGAGGCTGATCGTGCCGGATAGACCGGATCGGAATGCGATTGAAGTCCACGGAGTAAGCAAGATTTTCGGAACGGGAGACGCCCAGGTCGCGGCGCTCGCCAATGTTTCCGTCTCCATCCGTGAAAACGAATTCTTCACCCTGCTCGGCCCTTCGGGGTGCGGAAAGACGACCCTGCTCAGGCTCATCGCCGGCTTCGACTTCCCGACGGACGGCGGGATCCTGCTCTACGGCCAGGACATCGCGCCGCTGCCCCCCTACAAGCGGCCGGTCAATACGGTGTTCCAGAACTATGCGCTCTTCCCGCATATGACCGTGGCCGAGAATATCGGCTTCGGACTGCAGATGCTGGGCAAGCCCAGGGCCGAGATCGACGCCCGCGTCGCCGAGATGCTGAGGCTGGTCAAGATGGAAGCGCTCGCCAAGCGGCGCACGAGCCAGATCTCGGGCGGCCAGCAGCAGCGCGTGGCGCTGGCCCGCGCGCTCGCGCCGCAGCCCAGGGTGCTGCTGCTCGACGAGCCGCTGTCGGCGCTCGACTACAAGCTGCGCAAGGAGATGCAGATCGAGCTGAAACGCCTGCAGCACGAGACCGGCATCACCTTCATCTTCGTCACCCACGACCAGGAAGAGGCCCTGACGATGTCCGACCGCATCGCGGTGATGTCATCAGGAAAGATCCTGCAGGTCGGCTCTCCCTGGGATATCTACGACAAGCCGGCCGAGCGCTTCGTCGCCGACTTCATCGGCGAGACCAATTTCCTGACCGCATCGGTCGGCGACGTCGCGGACGGCAAGGCGACCGTCAGGCTCAAGTCGGGCGCGACCATCCCGGCCACCATCGCGGAAGGCTTCAAGCCCCATGCCGAGGCCACGATCGTGGTGCGGCCCGAGCATGCCAGGGCAGTGAAGGGTCAGGGCGACCTCGCCGGAACGGTGGAGAATATCGTCTATTTCGGCACCGACACCCATATCCATGTGCGGCTCGACGACGGCGGCCTGTTCACGGTGCGCCAGCAGAACAGCCGCAGCGCCTCCTGCGGCTTCGAGCAGGGCGAACGCGCCGGCATCGTCATTGGCGACGAAGCCGCGCAGGTTCTGCGGGACTAGATCGTGGCGACCGCTCGAGAGATTGCCGAAAAGGCGGAACGCGAGGACATCAGGCGGCGCTGGCTGCTGTCGGCCCCGGCGCTGCTCATCATCTTCTTCGCAGGGATCGGGCCGCTTTTCATCGTGCTCGTCTATTCCTTCCTCGCGCCGGGCAACTATGGCGACGTGAAGTGGGAATTCTCGACCGACGCCTGGACGAGCGTGCTGTTCGAGCGCGACATCTTCGACGACACGCTGTCGATCGCCAAGGCCAATATGTCGATCTTCACGCGCTCGGCGGTGCTGTCGCTGATGACGACGGTGCTGACGCTGATCTTCGGCTTCCCCACCGCCTATTTCATCGCCACGCGGCCCGAGGGCCGGCGCGAGATCTGGCTGTTCCTGATCACGATCCCGTTCTGGACGAACCTGCTCATCCGCACCTTCGCGATGATGGAAGTGCTGCGCAACGAGGGGCTGATAAACTCCGTGCTCAGACTGCTCGGCATCATCGATCAGCCGATCCAGTTCATGTACACCGACTTCGCAGTGCTGGTGGGCATGACCTATGTCTTCCTGCCACTGATGGTGCTGCCGCTCTACGCCAGCATGGAGAAGATCGATTTCCGTCTCGTCGAGGCCGGCTACGACCTCTATGCGACCCGCTTCCAGGTGCTGCGCAAGATCATCGTGCCGCTGGTCAAGCCGGGTATCATCGCCGGCTCGATCCTGGTGTTCATCCCCTCGCTCGGCGCCTATGTGACGCCGCGCGTCATGGGGGGCGGCACCAATCTGATGATCGGCAATCTGATCGAACTCCAGTTCGGACAAGGCCGAAACTGGCCGCTCGGAGCGTCGCTCTCGATCACGCTGATGGCGATCGTGATGATTACGCTCCTGTTCTATGTCCGCAACGCCAGCAAGTCCGGAGCGGGCCATGGTCAGTAAAAGCGCCACCTTCGACGTCCGCCGGCAGTCGGGCTTCGCGACCATCGCGATGATCTGCTTCTTCCTGCTCTATTTGCCGATCGCGACGCTCGTCGTCTACGCCTTCAACGACAACGATTCCGTCGCCATCTGGAAAGGCTTCTCGCTGCGCTGGTTCCAATCGGCTTGGAACAATACGCAGGTGATCGACGCATCGATCCGCTCGTTCCAGATCGCCACCGCCGCGGCTGTCCTGGCGACGATCGCGGCGACCATGGCGGCGCTCGCCACGACCCGGACCAGGCCCTATCGTGGCCTAACCTTCAAATATGCCTTCATCAACCAGCCGCTGATGGTGCCTGAGATCGTCACTGCCGTCGCGCTGCTGGTGTTCTTCTCGCGAATCAAAGTGGCGACAGGCTATTCGGGCCTCGGCTATCTGATCGCTGCGCACAGCGCCTTCTGCATTCCCTTCGCCTATCTGCCGATCCGTGCCCGTCTCGAAAGCATGGACCTGTCGCTGGAGACGGCCGCGGCCGACCTCTACGCGACGGGATGGAAGACTTTCCGCCATGTGACCCTGCCGCTTCTCTGGCCGGGAATCCTCGCCGGACTGATGCTCGCCTTCGTCGTCTCGCTCGACGACGTGGTGATCACCGAGTTCGTCAAGTCGGGCGGACAGGACACGCTGCCGACCTACATGCTCGGCCAGCTCCGGCGCATCGTGACGCCGGAAATCAATGCGATCTCGACAGTATTCCTGCTGCTGTCGGTCGGTATCGTCACAATCTTCTTCTTCGTCAGCAGGAAGCGGACCTGAGCTCGAAGCAGCCGGTCCCCAAAATGGGAGTCGAAAGCATGCACTGGAAACTGACCGCGACGGCCGTCGGGCTGTCGCTGATGGCGTCGATGGGCGTGGCGAAAGCCGAGGGTGAGCTCAACATCTACAACTGGGGCAACTACACCAGCCCCGAACTGATCAAGAAGTTCGAAGACACTTACAAGGTCAAGGTCTCGATCACCGACTACGATTCCAACGACACCGCGCTCGCCAAGGTCCGCCAGGGCGGCCACGGCTTCGACATCGTCGTGCCGTCGGCCTCGGTGATGAATGTCTGGATCGACGAGGGCCTTCTTCTCGAAGCCCGTCCCGACCAGATGGAGAATTTCAAGAACATGGACCCGAAATGGGTCGACGTGCCCTTCGATCCGGGTCGCCACTATTCGGTGCCGTGGCAGTGGGGCACGACCGGCGTGACGGTCAACACCTCCGTCTATTCGGGCGATCCGAACACGTCGGCGATCTTCATGGACCCGCCGGCCGAGCTTGTCGGCAAGGTCAATGTCGTGCCCGAGATGAGCGATGTGATGCATCTCGCCATCAAATTCGCCGGCGGCGAGCCCTGCACCGGCGACAAGGAGGTCCTGAAGAAAACACGCGACCTGCTGGTCGCGGCCAAGCCGAAATGGCTGTCCATGGACTACGGCAATGTCGACCGCTACGGCAAGGGCGACATCGCGGCAGGTGTCAACTGGAACGGCGCTTCTTTCCGAGCCCGCCTGCAGAACGACAAGATCGTGTACGGCTATCCGAAGGAAGGCTATCCGATCTGGATGGACAACGTCTCCATCCTCAAGGACGCCAAGAACGTCGAAAACGCCAAGCTGTTCATGAACTTCATCATGGACCCCGAGAACGCCGCGATGATCTCGTCCTTCGCCCGCTACGCCAACGGCATCACGGGCTCGGAAGCCTATATGCCCGAGGACATGAAGACGGCTCCCGAGGTCAACATCCCGGTCGAATTCGCCGAGCAGGGTCAGTTCAACCTCGCCTGCCCGCCCGACGTGCAGGCGCTCTACACCAAGATCTGGACCGACCTCCTGAAGTAGCGCCAACGGCGACCCGGCGGGCAACCCCCGGGTCTTCTCTTTTCGCACACCGATTCCAGCAACAAGAGCCGGTGCCGGGCGATCGCAGGCGCCGCCGGAGTTTCGTCATGTCCGATCTCGACCTTTGCTACATGCCAGCAAGCGAGGCTCTCAAGCGTTTCAAGGCAAGGAAGCTCTCCCCCGTGGAACTGATGGAAGCGGTGATCCGCCGCGCCGAAGCGACCAGGGAGACGGTGAACGCCTTCACCAATACCCATTTCGACGAGGCGATGGGCCTCGCGCGCAAGGCCGAGGCGAAATACGCCAAGGGCAAGAAGACCGGCGCGCTCGCGGGCCTGCCGGTCGGCATCAAGGATGAGAGCTACATCAAGGGCAAGCCGACGACCGGCGGCTCGCTGATCATGAAGGACTACATTGCTGAACACACCTCGACGATGAACGAACGGATCATCCAGGCTGGCGGCATCGTGCATGCGCGCACCGCGACGCCGGAATTCTCCTGCGCGGGTTTCACTTGGTCGCGGCTTTGGGGTGTGACCCGCAATCCGTGGAACACAAAGTTCACGCCGGGCGGCTCGTCGGGCGGCGCCGGCGCCTCGCTCGCCGCGGGAACGTCGCCCATCGCCACCGGCTCCGACATTGGAGGCTCGATCCGCATCCCCGCATCGACCTGCGGCGTCGTCGGCTACAAGCCGCCTTACGGCCGCAACCCCGACGACCCGCCCTTCAACCTCGACTTCTACTGTCATACGGGACCGCTGGCGCGCACGGTCGAGGATGCGATCCTGTTGCAGAACGTCATGACCGGTCCCAGCCCGCTCGACATCGCGTCGCTGCGCCCCAAGCTGACGCTGCCGACCAAGTTCCGGCCGATCAAAGGCTGGAAGATCGCCTATTCGATGACGCTCGGCGCATTCGAGGTCGACCCGGAAGTGGTGAAGAACACGAGGAAGGCGCTCGACGTGTTCCGGTCGCTCGGCGCGGAGGTCGAGGAAGTCGATCTCGGCTGGGGCCCGGGGGTGCTCGAAGCCGGGCAAGCTTATCTTCAGCACCTGTTCGGCGCCTTCCTGTCGAAGATGCTGCCCGAGCACGGCGACCAGATGACGAGCTATGCGAGGCGTTTCGCCGAGGAAGGCGCCCGATCCAAGGCGACCGACTTCGTCAACAGCCTGGAAGTGGCCGGCAGGATGTATCTGACGCTCGGGCCGCTGCTCGAGAAATACAACGTGCTGATCTGCCCGACCACGGCGCTGCCGGCGGTCTCGGCCGACTTCGACCAGACGAAGGAAGAAGTGAAGATCAACGGCAAGGTCGTGGACCCGATGCTCGGCTGGGTGATGACCACCCCTTTCAACACGATGAGCCGCTGTCCGGTGCTGTCGCTGCCGTCGGGGCACGCCAGGAGCGGAGTGCCGACGGGCATCCAGATCATCGGCCGCACCTATTGCGACGAGGACGTGTTCCGCGCCGGCATGGCCTATGAGAAAGCGGTCGGCGGCTGGTACGGAGAGAAGGCGAAGCGCCCGAAGCTGTGATGGTGGGTGGGACGGATGCCGGGAACGACTTCACTATGCATGTCAGCCCCTGGTCCAGTCTTCCAGCCGCAATCCGGCTATACGCGCGAACCCGGCGGTATTGTTGGTGACGAGCGGCATGCCGCGCGCAAGCGCCTGGCCGGCGATCAGGACGTCATGGGGGCCGATCGGCGTGCCCCGCCTTGCGAGGTCAGCCCTGATCTCGCCGGCGGCCCGCGCGTCCTCGCGGTCGAGGTCGAGGATCACGATGTCGGCGAAGAGCAGACGGAGCGTTTCGAGATTGAAGTCCACCTTCTGGCTACGATAGGCGCCGAAGCAGAGTTCATGGGCGACGATCGAGGAGACGGCGAGCGCGCCGGGTTCGGTGGATTCGACCCGGCGCATCAGGGCTTCCGAGCGGCGCGTTACAAGGGCGATGACCGCGTTGGTATCGAGAAGCCAGTTCGTCATCGAAACGCCTGGTCGAGATCGGGACGCTTCTGTACCTCGGGCTGTTCCCGGCCCGCGGCCATGAAGTCGGCACTGAAACCGCGCTCGACGGCCGCGCGCAGGGAGGCCCAAGGGCGGGAGGCGTCCGGCCTCGGGCGCAGGATCACAGCGTCGCCCTCGCGCGAGACCTCGACCTCATCGACCGTGAAGCGGAAATCCTTCGGCAGCCTGACGGCCTGAGAGTTGCCGGACTGGAAGACCTTGGCGATATGCGGCATGGCAACCTCTCGTACATACGCCGCCGTATATACGCTTTCACACCGCGCGATACAAGGTCTCTATCGTCGGTCCCGGCCGCATCGTCACGGCGGGGACTTTCACCCGCAAGAGTGCGCCCATGCTCGGCGCACCACGAAAAAACCCGGCGGACAGAGCCGCCGGGTCCGAAATTGTCTGGTCAGGCCGCCGAAATCAGAAACGGCGCAGGAACCACATCCAGCCGGAAACCGAGCCGTCGAGACCGTCGACCTTGTCGTAGTTCCATTCGTTGCGGATTTCGAAGTTCTGAACCGGCTCGTAGACGAACGACAGGTCCGCGCTGTAGCCGTCGAGGCCCGTCTTCACGTCGCTGTACGCCTCATAGAAGTTGTTGAAGTACTGGAAACCGGTCGAAGCACTGAACTTCTCGGTGAACGTATGATTGTAGGCCGCCAGAACCGACCACTCGGCTGCGCCATTGCCACCACTGACCCCGGCATAAGGGCTCTGGGTGCCATAGACAGTGTCGTTATTGGCATACCAGCCCATCAGGCGGATCGCATTCTGCGTGTTGGGGATGTTGATCTGCGTGGCAAGCTGCGCGCCGAAGCCGGCGTCATCATCGCCATCGATTTCAGGATCGATGGAATTGTCATAGCCGACGCGCGCCCAGACGGCGCCCCAGCCCTGCTGATAACCGATGACGCCGACGGCGTCCGGAACATAGCCATTACCTTGCAGCGCGTCGTCTTCGAGCGAGGCCACAGCGAACAGGCCGGTGTCGCCGCCGAAGTTGTACTGGAGCAGGTGACGCTGCTGGTCGCCGTACCAGAGGGCGCCGTCGGAGAAGGAGCCGCCATTGGTCACGCCGTGGATCGTCTCGGCCCAGGCCGATTGGGTGTAGCCTGCGCGGAAGCCGCCCAGCGACAGCCACGCCTGATCGGTGGAAACCGGACCATCGGCGAACGGATTGCGGGTCACACTGGCCTGTCCCCAGTCCGCCTGGAAGCGGATGAAGGCCTGCAGCGTGCCCCACTCGGTCTGCGAGCGGGCGTCGAAATTCACGCGGGCGCGCGTGCTCTTGTTCCAGCCGCCGCCGATGAACCCGTTGAAGTTGGGCGTGTCGCCCACCGGATTGCCTTCCGCGTCGAAGTCGAAGCCATCGTCGTTGGTCGCGCCGACCCTGTAGCGGACATAACCGGAAATCCTCAGGCAGGTCTCGGTACCGGGGATATAGAAGTAGCCCGTGCCGAAGGTGTCGCAGACGCGCACATATTCGACCGGTTCGGGTTCGGCCACGACCACTGCGTCGGCGGCACGGGCACCGGTCACCGCGACCATCGCCGCGGCCGAGCCGAGAAGAAGGCTTTTCAGTTTCATTAAAGTAGCTCCAGCTTGTTGTTCTTGGCCCCGGGCACAAACCCGTTCTGAGCCAGCACCCGTCTCCATCGAGACGGGCAAGGGCCCTGCCCTCATGCAAACACGGTTCTTGGGAGTCACCGCATCCACCGGGCGGCGTAGAATCGCCGCATAACGGTTGTGTGACATTCGCTGCCTTGCCGCAACAACGGACCGAAGGTCGCCGATGATCGGTCCGGCCATGTTGCAGTGCGGCAACACCACACGAGGTGCACCCAATGATCACCCAATGAAAGCGCACTCGACAATCCGAAGCCAAGGCATTAGGGCGTCCTCGACGAAACCGCGAGGATCGATACATGAGCGCAAGAACCCTTATGGCGCCCTCGGTGCTCGCCGCCGACTTCTCCAGGCTCGGCGACGAGGTCGAGGCGGTGGCGGCCGCAGGTGCCGACTGGATCCATCTCGATGTGATGGACGGGCATTTCGTGCCGAACATCACCTTCGGCCCTGCCGTCATCAAGGCGATCCGCGGGCGGACCGACAAGTTCTTCGACTGCCATCTGATGATCGCGCCCGCCGATCCCTATCTCGCCGCCTTCGCCGAGGCGGGCTGCGACGGCATGACCATCCATGCCGAGGCCGGGCCGCATCTCGACCGCTCGCTGCAGGCGATCCGCAATCTCGGCAAGAAGGCCGGCGTGTCGCTCAATCCGTCGACGCCCGAAAGCGCCATCGAATATGTGCTGGACCGGCTCGACCTTGTGCTGATCATGACCGTCAATCCCGGCTTCGGCGGCCAGGTCTTCATTCCCGCGGTCGTGGAGAAGGTGAGGCGTGTGAAGGCGCTGATCGGCGGCCGTCCGATCCGCATAGAGATCGACGGCGGCGTGACGCCCGAAACGGCGCCGCTGGTGGCCGCGGCGGGCGCCGACGTTCTGGTCGCGGGTGCCGCCGTCTTCAAGGGTAGCAGCGTCGAGGCCTACCGCAAGAATATCGATGCGATCCGCAACGCTGCCGACCTCGCGGTCGGCAGGATCGCCTGACCAGAGCAATTCCGCTTTTCTCCGGGCTTCTCCGAATCGCGGAAATGCTTATCTCCTTGTTTTCACGCAATTCCGGACGCAAAACCGCTGCGCACTTTGCTGGAATTGCTCCAATGTCTTCACGCAATTCCGGACGCAAAACCGCTGCGCACTTTGCTGGAATTGCTCCAATGTTTTCACGCAATTCCGGACGCAAAATCGCTACGCACTTTACTGGAATTGCTCCAGTTCCGATCAGGCGGCGAACACTTTCTCGCCGCCGATCCAGACATTGCCGATGTCGAGGCCATCCGTGAGATGCACGATGTCGGCGCGCGCGCCGTTCACGAAGCGGCCGTGGGAGGCATCGACTTTCATGGCCCGTGCCGGATAGAGCGAGGCCATGCGCAATGCTTCCCCGAGTTCGAGGCCGATCGTGCGATGCATGAAGCGCACGGCCGAGGTCATATCGAGATCGGCGCCGGCAAGCGTGCCGTCGTCGAGGGTCAGCTTCCCCCCCGAGCGGGTGATCCTGCGGCCGTTCAGCGTGAAGGAGGCCATCTCCGTGCCGATGGTCGCCATGGCATCGGTGACCAGGAAGATATGGCCTGGCCCATTTTTGGCCTTGACGGCAATGCGAATGGTGGCGGCGTCGACATGGATGCCATCGGCGATCAGCCCGGCGCTGAAGGCGCCGGCATCGATCGCCGCGCCGACGAGGCCGGGCTCGCGGTTGCCGATCTGGCTCATTGCATTGAACAGATGGGTCGCCATGGAGGCGCCCGCCTCGGCACAGGCGACCGCCCTGCCGTAGCTCGTGTCGCTGTGGCCCAGACTGACCACGATGCCAGCCTGCGCCAGCCTGGCGATGCGCGCGGGCTCCACCGACTCCGGCGCCACCGTGGTCAGCAGCACAGGTACCTTTTCATGCGCCGCGATCAGCGCCGCCTCGTCCGCATCGAGCATCGGGCGGATCAGCATTGGATCATGCGCGCCCTTGCGGCTGAGCGAGAGATGCGGGCCTTCAAGGTGAAGTCCGAGGAAACCCGGGACGCGAGCGGCCAGGGCCCCGGCGCCCGCTTCCACCGCGGCGCGCGTGACCTCGGGCGTGTCGGTGATCAGCGTCGGCAGCAGCGCTGTGGTGCCGAAGCGGGCATGGGCCGTGCAGATGGTACGGATGGTCTCGACGTCCTGGCGGTCGTTCAGCATCACGCCGCCGCCGCCGTTCACCTGCAAATCGACGAAGCCCGGGACCAGCATGCCGTCGAGTTCGACCACGTCGGCCGAACCCGGCAGATCGGCCGCAGGTACCACGGCATCCACGATGCCGTCACGGTGGACGAGCACCGCATCGTCGTGCCAGTTCTCGCCGTCGAAGATCGCGGCGGCCTTGATTGCGTGGATCATGGTCACAGTGTCTCCGTCACCTTGCGCAGATTGGGCGGCTGGTCCGGGTTGAGACCCCTGTGCCGGGCGAAGGCCTCGACGAAGGCGTAGAAGCTGACGACGAGCGCCAGGGGATCGGTCATCGGATGGCCGGTCGCGGCGAAGGGAAGCGGTGTCGCGGCCCTGGCCAGCGCGGTGGTGGCGAAAACCGTAGCGCCCTTGCCGACCAGATGATCGGCGGCCTCGGCCATGGACGGCTCGGATCGGTCGCGCGCGGCCAGTGCCAGCACCGGAAAGCCCGGCTTCACCAGCGCCAGCGGCCCGTGCATGACCTCTGCTGCGCTGTAGGATTCGGCATGCATGGCGCAGGTTTCCTTGAGCTTGAGCGCCGCCTCGTTGGCGATGGCCATGGACGGCCCGCGCCCGATGATGAACAGCGAATTCGTGCCGTCGAGTGCTGCCGCGATCTTCATCCAGTCGCAGCCGATGGCGGCGCGGAAATGCTCCGGCAATTGCCGCAACGCGGAGAGCAGCGCTTCGTCGGCGGTCGCATGCGCCATCAAAGCGAGCCCGGCAACCGCCGAATTCACGAAGGTCTTGGTCGCGGCGACGCTGCGTTCGGCGCCAGCCAATATGTCGATGGCGTGGTCGGCCCCATGGGCGAGCGGCGAATCCGGCGTATTGGTGATCGCGATCGTCAGCGCCCCGCCGCGCCTGGCCTCCTCGGCCATGGCCACGATGTCGGGGCTCCTGCCCGATTGCGAAATCGCCAGGCAGGCCGAGCCCGCGAGCTTGAGGCGCACGCCATAGATCGAGGCCACGGAAGGCCCGACCGAGGCGACCGGCAGGCCGGCGGTGAGTTCCACCGCATATTTCATGAAGGAGGCCGCGTGGTCGGAAGAGCCGCGCGCCACGGTTACGACGAAGCGCGGATCGCGCTCGCGGATGTCGCGCCCCGCCGCCGCGAGCACCGCCTCGCCGCCATCGAGCAGGCGAGCGACGGCCTCCGGGATCTCCTCGATTTCTCGGCGCATATGCGTGGCTGTCATGGTCGGCCTCCTGCCGCTTCTTCGGGTTCGCCGAGCCTGAGCTCGGCCACAAAATCATAGGCGTCGCCGCGATAGAGCGATCGGGTGAATTCGATCACCTTGCCGGTGGACAGATAGGAGACGCGCTCGATGTTGAGCCCGGCCGAGCCCGGCGCGACCTCCAGTATGGCGGCGTCGGCCCCGGCCAGATTGGCGGCCGAAATGCGCTGTACGGCGCGCACCGGGCGGTTGCCGGTCCGTTCGAGAACCGCGTAGAGCGAGGCGCCGATCAGGCCGGGGTCGGGCAGGACCGAAGCGGAGAGCGACGCCCGCTCGATGGCGAGCGGCGTGTCGTTGGCGATTCTGAGCCGGGCGATGCGGGCGACGAGTTCGCGCGACGACAGGCCGAGCACCATCATCTCCTCCGGCGAAGGCGGATAGATGCCCCGGTCGAGCCACTCCGAACGCGCCGTCCAGCCGCGACGGGCCATGTCCTCGGAGAAGGAGGTCAGCCCCGACAGAGACTGTTCGACCCGCTCCAGGCGCGGCGCGACGAACGTACCGGAACCGTGACGCTGGACGAGGATACCGGCCTTGACGAGATCCTGCACAGCCTTGCGCACCGTCACCCGCGAGACGTCGGCCCTGACCGCGATGTCGCGTTCAGAAGGCAGCGCATCGCCGGGCCCGATGACACCCCGGCGCACGGCCTCCTCGATCGAACGCTTGAGCTTCAGATAGAGCGGCGCGCCCGCCGGGCCTGCTTCCTTCAGCCCGGAAAAGAGCGCCTGGGCCGCGTCATCCATGCGCCACCGTCCCGGCTCTCCCGAACATGCGGGCGGCCATGGCCACGGCGCCGCCGAGCGCGTCCTGCAAGGGCGGCCGGAGCATGGCGCGATATTTTTCGGAAAGATGCGGCGCATAGAGGCCGGCGAGCCCGCCGAGCAGGCAAAGCCGGTCGCCGTCGCCGAGATTGAGGGCTGCCACCGCCTCCTCGATGTCGCTGGCGGCGCGAGCGACCAGGCCGAGGGCCACGGGATCGCCCTGCGCGGCGAAGTCGAAGACCATGGGCGCAAAGGTGCCGAAATCTCCGGGTTTCGAGACGGAGCCGAACTTGACGATGGCGCGGGGATCGCCTTCGAAACGCTCCATCACGGCGCGCGTCAGCGCCGAACCGGGACGGATGTCGTCATGGACGAGCAATGCCTCCTGGAGAAGGCTGCGGCCGAGACGGGCGCCGCTGGCATGATCGCCCAACAGGAACCCCCAACCGCCGATGGTCTGCAGGCGCTTGCCCTTGCGGGACATGAAGATCGAGCCGGTGCCGATGATGGCGATCGCACCGTCATGGTCGCCCAGCGCGCCGTTGAGCGCGATCAGCGCATCGCTTTCGACCAGGCTCTCGCGGAAGGGCAGGACGTCGAGCAGTTGCTGCTTATAGCCGCCGACATTGGTTCCGGCGAGCCCGAGCACGGCGCCGACCGTCGGGATGAGGGCGGGATCGCGTCCGGCATCCAGGAAGGCCAGCCTCGCTGCCTCGACGATGCTCTTTCGCGCGCCTTCGAGGTCGGACATGATGTTGGCCGGACCGCTCTTGCCGCGGCCGAGCACATTGCCCGCCGCGTCCGCCAGCGCAGCCCGGCAACTCGTGCCGCCGCCATCTATGCCGAGCACCATGTCCACTGTTTCGCGTCCTCCTGCCGGAATAATACCAGTAAAATACCAATAGCCAAGGGTGAATTTCATCCCTCGCCGTCTTTTCAGTTTTTATGTAGCATTTTCAGTATGTTCTAAAAACATCTCTGGGCCTTTGTGACAATATCCACTTGCGCCGCTGGACAAGTGGTATTTTTTTGGTATTGTCCCTGGTCAAGGAGGAACATCGGAGGGCCGAAGCGTCGACGGCTGCCGCATGGAAACGCAGCCGGCTCGATTGCAAGGCACCGCAAACGATTTTCCATCTTCGCGCCGAGACGCGCCCCGCAAGGGGTTCCGCCGTCGGCACAGGGAACGGCCGGCATCAGGCGGATGCCGGGAAGGCCCGTCGCCCGGAGTGCAGCTTCGGAGCGGGCACCCGCTCTCGGCACGGACGCAGATAGAAAAGGTCAAACAGGGAGTATGACCATGACCAGACAAGCATTGACGGCTCTTCTGCTCGGTACGACCATTTTCGGTTCCGCCGGCATGGCCGTCGCTCAGGACGCCACGCTGACCATCGAGAGCTGGCGCAACGACGACCTCACCATCTGGCAGGAGAAGCTGATCCCGGCCTTCGAGGCCAAGAACCCCGGCATCAAGGTTGTCTTCGCGCCCTCTGCCCCGACCGAATACAACGCCGCGCTCAACGCCAAGCTCGATGCGGGCTCCGCCGGCGACCTCATCACCTGCCGTCCGTTCGACACGTCGCTCGAGCTCTACAAGAAGGGCCATCTCGCCGATCTCACCAGCCTTCCGGGCATGGAGAATTTCACGGATGTGGCGAAGTCGGCCTGGCAGACCGACGACGGCAAGGCGGCCTTCTGCGTGCCTATGGCCTCGGTCATCCACGGCTTCATCTACAACAAGGAGGCCTTCGACAAGCTCGGCATCGCCGTGCCGACCACCGAGGCCGAGTTCTTCGCTGCGCTCGACAAGATCAAGGCCGACGGTACCTATGTCCCGATGGCGATGGGCACCAAGGACCTTTGGGAAGCCGCGACCATGGGCTACCAGAACATCGGCCCGAACTACTGGAAGGGCGAGGAAGGCCGCCTCGCGCTGATCAAGGGCGAGCAGAAGCTGACGGACCCGCAATGGGTCGAGCCCTACGCGACGCTCGCCAAGTGGAAGCCCTACCTGGGCGACGGCTTCGAGGCGCAGAGCTATCCTGACAGCCAGAACCTGTTCACGCTCGGCCGCGCCGCGATCTTTCCGGCCGGCTCCTGGGAGATCGGCGTCTTCAACACCCAGGCGCAGTTCAAGATGGGCGCGTTCCCGCCGCCGGTGAAGAATGCCGGCGACACCTGCTACATCTCCGATCACAACGACATCGCGATCGGCCTCAACCCCAAGAGCAAGAACGCTGAAGCGGCCAAGACCTTCCTGTCCTGGGTCGCCTCGCCCGAATTCGCCACGATCTACGCCAATGCGCTGCCGGGCTTCTTCAGCCTGTCGTCGCAGCCGGTGAAGATGGAGGACCCGCTGGCCCAGGAATTCGTCTCCTGGCGCGAGAAGTGCAAGCCGACGATCCGCTCGACCTACCAGATCCTGTCGCGCGGCACACCGAACCTCGAGACCGAGACCTGGGTCGAATCGGCGAATGTGATCAACGGCACCGACACGCCCGAGGTCGCGGCCAAGAAGCTCCAGGACGGGCTCGACAGCTGGTATAAGCCGGCGAAGTAAGCGGCATGCGTCGCGGCGCGCCCGGCGAGAGCAGGGCGCGCCGGAACGGCCGGCCAGGGTGAGGTTCCGTGATGGCGCGGACTTCCCTTCCCGGCTCCGAACCGGGCTCGGCGCTCCAATCTCAGGATGGAGAAAGACGCCGGCCTCTTCGTCGCAGCCATTTGCGCGACAGAGCCATCATAGCAAGGAAAAGCAGGCAATGACGGCGGAGACGACAGGAAAGCGGCCCGTTCGATGGCACATCGGCGTGTTCCTCGCGCCGGCGGTGCTCATCTACACCGCGATCATGATCCTGCCGCTGTTCGGCACGCTTCAGCTTTCGCTGTTCCGGACCGAGGCGCAGACCCAGATCTTCGTCGGCCTCGACAATTTCAGGCGGCTGTTCACCGACCCGACGCTGTCGAAGAGCTTCTGGAACGCGCTCGGCAACAACTTCTGGTTCTTCATCGTCCATATGGTCGTGCAGAACCCGATCGGCGTCATGCTGGCGGCACTCTTGTCCAGCCCGAAGCTGCGCTTCGCCGCCTTCTACCGCACGGCGATCTTCATCCCGACCATCCTGTCCTTCGTCATCGTCGGCTTCGCCTGGAAGCTCATCCTCTCGCCGCTCTGGGGTGTGGCGCCGAACCTGCTCGACCTCGTCGGCCTGAAGAGCCTGTTCTCGCCCTGGCTCGGCAAGGAGGAATATGCGCTCACCACGTTGAGCCTGATCTCGGTCTGGCAGTTCATCGGCATACCGATGATGCTGATCTATGCGGCGATGCTCTCCATTCCCGACGAGGTGATCGAGGCGGCCGAATGCGACGGTGTCACCGGCATGGCGCAGTTCTGGAAGATCAAGCTGCCGCTGATCCTGCCGTCGATCGGCATCATCTCGATCCTCACCTTCGTCGGCAATTTCAATGCTTTCGACCTGATCTACTCCGCGCAGGGTGCGCTGGCGGGGCCGAATTTCTCCACCGACATCCTCGGCACCTTCCTCTACCGCACCTTCTTCGGTTTCCAGCTGCAGCTCGGTGATCGCAATATGGGCTCGACCATTGCCTCGATGATGTTCTTCATCATCCTGACGGGCGTCTGCATCTATCTCTTCGCCATCCAGACGCGTCTGCGTCGGTACCAGTTCTAAGGAGGCGGACGATGAGCCAGGCCCGCTCTTCCCTTTCGCGTACTTTCGCGGCCCATGCCGTGCTGATCGCCTACACGGTGATTGCACTCTTCCCGGTCGTCGTGATCGTCATCAACTCGTTCAAGTCGCGCAACGCGATCTTCCGCTCGCCGCTGTCCCTGCCTTCGCCGGAAACCTTCGACCTCGTCGGCTACACGACCGTCATGGCGCAGGGCGACTTCGTTCTCTATTTCCAGAACAGCCTGATCGTCACCGTCGTGTCGCTGTTCCTGGTGCTCCTTTTCGGCGCCATGGCCGCCTTTGCCCTGTCGGAATACAATTTTCGCGGCAACACGCTGATGGGGCTCTATCTGGCCCTCGGCATCATGATCCCGATCCGGCTCGGCACGGTCGCGATCCTGCAACTCATGGTGGCCAGCGGCCTTGTCAATACACTGACGGCGCTCATCCTGGTCTACACGGCGCAGGGCCTGCCATTGTGTATCTTCATCCTCTCGGAATTCATGAAGTCGGTGTCGGCCGACCTCAAGAACGCCGGCCGCATCGACGGCTTGTCGGAATACACGATCTTCTTCCGCCTGGTGCTGCCTCTGGTGCGGCCGGCCATGGCGACGGTCGCCGTCTTCACCATGATCCCGATCTGGAACGATTTGTGGTTCCCTCTGATTCTCGCGCCGGCCGAAGCCACCAAGACCGTCACGCTCGGCGCCCAGATCTTCATCGGCCAGTTCGTGACCAACTGGAACGCCGTGCTGGCGGCGCTGTCGCTCGCCATCCTCCCGGTGCTCATCCTCTATCTCATCTTCTCGCGGCAGCTGATCCGCGGCATCACCTCGGGAGCAGTCAAGTGAACTCCGGCAAAGCCCTGCGCGTCGTCGTCGCCGGCCTCGGCAATATGGGTCGCAGCCACGCGCTCGCCTATCACGCCAATCCCGGATTCGAGATCGCGGCCCTCGTCAACCGCACGGAGATCGCGCTGCCCGAGGGCCTGCGAGGCTATCGTCGCCGCGCATCCTTCGAGGAAGCGCTGCGCGAGGAAAAACCCGAGGTCGCCTCGATCAACACCTATTCCGACAGCCATGCCGACTATGCGGTGGCAGCATTGGAGGCGGGCTGCCACGTCTTCGTGGAAAAGCCGCTGGCGACGACGGTCGCCGACGCCCGCCGCGTGGTCGCGGCGGCGAAGGCCAACGGCCGCAAGCTGGTGATCGGCTACATATTGCGCCACCATCCCTCGTGGATCCAGCTGATCAAGGAGGCCCGCAAGCTCGGCGGCCCTTATGTGTTCCGCATGAACCTGAACCAGCAGTCGAGTGGCGCGACCTGGGCGACCCACAAGCAGCTCATGAAGACGACATCGCCCATCGTCGACTGCGGCGTGCACTATCTCGACGTCATGTGCCAGATCGCTGACGGCAATCCGGTCGAGGTGCGCGGCATGGGCGTGCGGCTCAGCGGCGAAGTGGATGACGACATGTACAATTACGGCCATCTCCAGGTGCTGTTCGACGATGGTTCCGTCGGCTGGTACGAAGCGGGGTGGGGGCCGATGATGTCGGAGACGGCATTCTTCGTGAAGGACGTCATCTCACCCAGGGGCTGCGTGTCGATCGTGATGGGCGAAGGCGCCAGGTCGGACGACATCGACACCCACACCAAGACGTCCGTGATCCGCGTCCACCAGGCAGCGACGGGGCCGGACGGCCGCTTCGTCGTGCCCGACCAGGATCTGTCGATGGAAGGCGAGCCGGACCACCAGGATCTGTGCGACCGCGAGCAGGCCTTCCTGCTGAGGGCGATCCGCGAGGACATCGACCTCGGCAGACATATGGACGATGCGGTGCGTTCGCTCGCCGTCTGCCTGGCCGCCGACGAAAGCGTGCGCAGCGGCCGCCCGATCAAGCTCTAAAGGAACAGGTTGTGGGTTCACTCAAGCTCGAGAATGTGAAGAAGTCCTTCGGCCAGGTCGACGTGCTGAAAGGCATCGACCTCGACGTCACCGACGGCGAGTTTGTCGTTTTCGTCGGGCCGTCTGGCTGCGGAAAATCGACCCTGCTCAGGATCATCGCCGGGCTCGAGGACGCGACCGCGGGCCATGTGCGCATCGACGGCCAGGCGGTGAACGCTACGCCGCCGGCCAGGCGCGGCATCGCCATGGTCTTCCAGACCTATGCGCTCTATCCGCATCTGACGGTCAGGAACAATATGGGCCTCGGCCTGAAGCAGGCGGGCGCGCCGGCGGCGGAGATCGACACGCGCATCAAGGCGGCGTCGGCCATGCTGTCGCTCGAGCCCTATCTGGAACGGCGGCCGGCCGAGCTTTCCGGCGGCCAGCGCCAGCGTGTCGCGATCGGTCGCGCGGTGGTGCGCGAGCCGAAGCTCTTCCTGTTCGACGAGCCCTTGTCCAACCTCGATGCAGCACTTCGCGTCAATACGCGCCTGGAGATCGCCCAGTTGCACCGGCGCCTGTCGGCGACGATGATCTACGTCACCCATGACCAGGTCGAGGCGATGACGCTGGCCGACAAGATCGTGGTGCT
The DNA here is from genome assembly GCF_016756615.1 of Mesorhizobium sp. L-8-3. Taxonomy (GTDB): domain Bacteria; phylum Pseudomonadota; class Alphaproteobacteria; order Rhizobiales; family Rhizobiaceae. The sequence goes on from NZ_AP023262.1 coordinate 766,318, forward strand.
GAATGCCGGCCGCATCGAGCAGATCGGCGCGCCGATGGAGCTATACAATTCCCCGGCCAACGACTTCGTCGCCGGCTTCATCGGCTCGCCGAAGATGAACTTCATCGACGGCGCCCGGCTCGGCGAGACGGCGAGGACCATCGGCGTGCGCCCTGAACATCTGACGGTCGACACTGCGTCAGGTGCGTGGAAGGGCACCGTGATCCATGCCGAGCATCTCGGCGCCGACACCAATCTCTATCTCGACTGCGAGAAGGCCGGACTGCTGACGGTGCGCATCTTCGGCGTCTACGATGCCGAACCCGGCGCGACGCTGTTCGTCACGCCCGATCCGGAGCGTACTTATCGCTTCGACGCCGACGGCAGGACGATGAAGTGAGATAGCGGGCGCTCCCGCCGTCGATGGTGTCGGGCCGGGGACAGGCGATCCCTGACCCTGTCCTCTGTTGCGCCGGGCTGGGCCCCTCATCCGCCTGCCCGTCCTCCGCAGCAGCTGCGGAGGACGGGCAGGCAGATGAGGGTCAGCGTCGGCGGTCGACGAATAAGCCGTCGCGGCGCCGGTCAGGCGTCCGGCCGGACCTTCTGTTTCTGCGTGCCCAGCCCTTCGATGCCGAGCTCGATCACGTCGCCCGACTTCAGGTAGCGCGGCGGCTTCATGCCCATACCGACGCCGGGCGGGGTGCCGGTGGAGATGATGTCGCCCGGTCTCAGGCTCATGAACCGGCTGAGATAGGAGACCAGGAAGGCGACGCCATAGACCATCGTCCTGGTCGAGCCGTCCTGCACAGTTTCGCCGTTGACCTTCAGCCACATCTTCAGGTCCTGCGGGTCGGCAACCTCGTCCTTCGTCACCAGCCAGGGGCCGGTCGGTCCGAAGCTGTCGCAGGACTTGCCCTTGGTCCACTGGCCCGAGCGCTCGGTCTGAAAGGCACGTTCGGAAACGTCGTTCACCACGCAATAGCCGGCGACGTAGTCGAGCGCGTCGGCTTCGCTCACATATTTAGCCGTCTTGCCGATGACGACTCCGAGCTCGACTTCCCAGTCGGTCTTTTCGGAGCCGCGCGGAATGAGCACGTCGTCGTCGGGGCCGACGATCGCAGAGGTTGCCTTCATGAAGATGATCGGCTCCGGCGGGACCGTCGCGCCGGTCTCGGCCGCGTGATCGGAATAGTTGAGCCCAATGCAGATGAACTTGCCCGTGCCGGAGACGCAAGGCCCGAGACGCGGCGTGCCGGCGACGGCGGGCAGTGCCTTCGGGTCGAGCGCGGCGAGCCTCGCCAGCGTTGCCGGTTCGAGGGCGGCTCCGGCAAAATCGGGGACATGCTCCGAAAGATCGCGGATCACACCGTCGGCATCGATCAGACCCGGGCGCTCATTGCCCGGCTCGCCATAACGCAGCAATTTCATGAGAGCTTCTCCGTGATGTCAGGTCAGATCGACCAGCCGCCGTCGATATTGTAGGTCTGGCCGGTCGTGTAGGTGGCGCCGGCGAGATAGACCGCCAGGTCGGCGATTTCCTCAGGGGTGCCGAGCCGGCCCATGGGCTGGCGCGCGATGAAGGCGGCGCGCGCGGCGTCATAGTCGCCCTGGGCACGCATGCGGTCCTCGAGCGACGGGCTCTCCACGGTGCCGGGGCAGATCGCGTTGCAGCGAATGCCCTTGCCGACGAAATCGGCGGCGACCGCCTTGGTCAGGCCGACGACGGCCGCCTTGGTCAGGCCATAGGCGAAACGGTTGGGCACGCCCTTGATGGAACCGGCCAGCGACGACATGTTGATGATCGAGCCGCCGCCGCGCTCGAGCATGCCGGGCAGCACGGCGCGGATGGTGCGGACCATCGAGCGCACATTGAGATCGAGGGCGAAGTCGAGTTCGGCGTCCTTCATGTCGAGGATCGTGCCGGCATGAACGAAGCCGGCGCAGTTGAACAGGACATCGACCGGCCCGATCTCCTTGAAGAAGGCCTCGACGTCGGCATCCTTCAGCACGTCGAGCTTGGCCGTGACGATGCCGGATTCGCCGTCGAGCTCGCGCAACAGCACCAGATTGACGTCGGTCGCGACGACCTTGGCGCCGGCACGCGCGAAAGCCAGGGCCGAGGCCCGGCCGATGCCCTGAGCCGCCGCCGTCACGACGGTCGTCTTGCCTTCCAAAGAACCGGACATAGTCTCTCCCCTACCGCATCGGCCCGACGATCGATCTTCGCGAAGCAATGCGCATCGACACGAATCCTGGAACGTTCCTTGCACGTTCCAAGAAAGCGCGGCGCTCCAATGCCCGCGCATTCGTAGATTTCCGCGCCGCCTGCGTCAACGACGCGTCTCGCATGCAGATGTCATTCCACTTCGCTCAATCGCCGTAGGGTACCCAGACGTTCTTCACCTCGATGGCGCGGCGGAGCAGCGTGTCGCTCTCTACCGCGTTCCAGTCGAGCGAGCGGCCGTTCGTGGTCCAGACCCGCTTCAGATTGCCGGTCGAATCGGCCTCCGCCTTCGCGCAGGTTTCGGCATCGGCCACGATCCACAGGCCGTCGACATCGTCGTGCTTGGCCAGCACGCCCGCGAGCTCCGCCGAGCGGCCCGTCACGATGTTGATGGCGCCTGCCGGCAAATCGGAATATTCGATGACCTGGTAGAGGTCGGTGGCGATCAGCGGATATCTCTGAGACGGCACTGCGACGACCGCGTTGCCCATGGCGAGCGCCGCTCCCGCCAGGGACACCAGACCGAGCAGGGGCATGTCGTCACCCGCCACGATGCCGACGACGCCGACCGGCTCGTGCAGCGCCAGCGCGACGGCGCGAGCGGGCGGCTGATGGACCCGGCCCTCGAACTTGTCGGCCTGGCCGGCATAGTCGAACAGACGCTCGATCGAAGCCTCGACCTCCGCCCGTGCGGCCTTGGCGGATACTCCCGTGAGCACGGCGATGCGGCCGGCGAACTCCTCGGCGCGGATCGACAGGTTCTCGGCGAGGAAATAGAGCACCTGGCTGCGGTTGAAGGCCGTCGCCTCGCCCCAGCTCCTGGTGGCCGCGCGCGCGGCCGTGACGGCGTCGCGTATGTCCTTGCGGTTGCCGAGGCCGACATCGCCGACGAAACGCCCCTTCCGGTCCGCCACCACCAGCGAATAGTTGCCGTCGGGACGGACCTGCTTGCCGCCGATGAACAGCTTGGCCGTGCGGTCGATCGCGGGCGCTTCGGCCTCGGGGCGTTCGGCAATGGCCACGTCTGCTGCCGCCGGCTTGATCACGGCGCCGAAAGGCAGCTTCGACACGAGATATTCATACATCCCTTCGCGCCCGCCTTCTCGGCCGAAGCCGCTCTCGCGATAGCCGCCGAAGCCGCAGGCGGCATCGAACATGTTGGTGCCGTTGACCCAGACGACGCCGGCCTCGAGCTGCGGCGCGACATGCAGCGCCAGATTGATGTTCTCGCTCCACACCGAGGCGGCGAGGCCGTAACGCGTGTTGTTGGCGAGCTCGACCGCCTCCTCCGTGTTGCGGAAGGTCATGGCGGCGAGCACCGGGCCGAACACCTCCTCCTGGGCGAGGATGTTGGCGGGCGACACACCGGTCGCCAGCGTCGGCAGATGGAAATAGCCCGTCTCCGGCAGTCGGGCATCGGGCTGCCAGCACACTGCACCCTGTCTGGCGCCTTCGGCCACGAGCCCACGGACCCGGTCGAGCTGCGTCTGGTCGACCAGCGGCCCGATATCGGTGTTCTTGTCGAGCGGGCTGCCGACAACCAGGCGCGCCATGCGCGTCTTGACTTTGGCGAGGAAGGCTTCGGCGACGCCTTCCTGCACGAGTAGGCGCGAGCCGGCGCAGCAGACCTGGCCCTGATTGAACCAGATGCCGTCGACCAGCCCTTCCACGGCGCTGTCGAGATCGGCGTCCTCGAACACGACGAAGGCCGACTTGCCGCCGAGTTCCAGCGACAGCTTCTTGCCCGATCCGGCCGTCGCCTTGCGGATGATCTTGCCGACCTCGGACGAGCCGGTGAAGGCGATCTTGTCGATGCCGGAATGGTTGACGATCGCCGCGCCCGCCTCAGGGCCGCCCTGGACGATGTTGACCACGCCCTTCGGCACGCCGGCGCGCTCGCAGATCTCGGCAAAGAGGATCGCCGTCAGCGGCGTGAACTCGGCCGGCTTCAGCACCACGGTGCAGCCGGCAGCCAGCGCCGGCGCAATCTTCCAGGCCAGCATCAGCAGCGGGAAGTTCCAGGGGATGATCTGGCCGACCACGCCCGCCGCCTTGTGGCCGGGGAATTCGCGGTCGAGCGACTGCGCCCAGCCCGCGTGATGGATGAAGTGGCGGATTGCCAGCGGCACGTCGATATCGCGGCTCTCGCGGATCGGCTTGCCGTTGTCGATCGATTCCAGCACCGCGAGCAGGCGCTGATGGCGCTGCATGGCGCGGCCGACGGCGTAGAGCACCTTGGCGCGGGCAAAGCCGGAAGAGGCCTGCCATTTCGGCAGCGCCTTGGTTGCGGCGGCAACCGCCGCGTCGATGTCGGCAGTGCCCGCATCGGCGACCTTGGCTAGGAGCTTGCCCGATGACGGCTCTGTCACGTCGAAGGTCCTGCCGCCGGCGGCCGCCGCCCAGACGCCGCCGATGAAGAGCGCTCTGGAAAAATCCCTGCCGGCGAGCCAGGCATCGGCCTCGTTGCGTGCTTCCGGCGCCGGGCCGTAGTCCATGGCGTTGTAGCGTTCGAGGATGTTCATGATGGGTGTCTCCCGAGAAAGGGGAAATTCCGTTTTGGCAACCTGCAGGGTCCTGAAATGAATCCGTAGCCAACTTCCGCGCGGTGGCGCCCGCTCACCCGGCCTCCGCTTCGCTCGGCCACCCTCTCCCCGAGGGGAGAGGAGGTTTTCGGACGTTGACGCTTCACCCGACTAGGATGACGACTGGCCGTGGCGGTCCACGATCTCCTCTCCCCTTGGGGAGAGGGTGGCCGAGCGAAGCGGAGGCCGGGTGAGGGGGCACGCACGCTAGGAGAGCTCCGAGACTTGTCGGCGGTCACGCCATGGCGTGGCGGTGACCGGCCGAGTAATGGCCGGTGAGGTGATGTTCCAGCTGGCGTTCTATGTCGGTGAGCAGGCTCGACGCGCCGAAGCGGAAAAGCTCCGGCTCCAGCCACGGCCGGCCGAGTTCCTCTTTCATCAGCACCAGCCAGTCGAGCGCGCTCTTGGCGGTGGAGATGCCGCCGGCCGGCTTGAAGCCGATGAGATAGCCCGTCGCCTCGAAATAGGCGCGGATCGCGCGAACCATGGCGAGGCCTACGGGCAGCGTGGCGTTGACGCTTTCCTTGCCTGTCGAGGTCTTGATGAAATCGGCGCCCGCCATCATCGCCACCATGGAGGCCAGCGTCACGTTCCGCAGCGTCGACAGGTCGCCGGTGCCGAGGATCACCTTGAGATGCGCTTCCCCGCAGGCCGCCCGCATGGCGACGATCTCGTCATAGAGCTCTTGCCATCTGGCCCCATAGACCAACCCGCGCGGGATGACGACGTCGATCTCGTCGGCCCCATCCTTCACCGAGGCCTCGATCTCCTGGAGCCTGGTCGACAGCGGCGCGAGGCCATGTGGAAAGGCCGTGGACACAGCGGCGACATGGACGCCGGAGCCCTTCAAGGCGTCGACGGCGGTCGCGACGAACGGGTGATAGACGCAGACCGCGGCCGGTCGGATCTTCGCCTCCGCGACCCCCAGCCCCTCGGCGATATCAGGCCGGAGCGGATTGAGAGCCTTGGCGCAGAGCCGGCGCACGCGCTCGTCGGTGTCGTTGCTGTTGAGCGTTGTCAGGTCCATCAGCGCGATGGCGCGCAACAGCCAGGCAGCCTGGTTGTCGGCCTTGATGCTGCGCCTCTTGGTCATGCTGGCGACGCGCCGCTCCAGCGCGCTGCGGTTGACGTAGCGCATCGCCTCAAGGAAACCGAGGTCGAGCGGCATGCCCGGGTTGCGGGCGATGCCATGGCTGGAGACATCGGGCACATTGGCCGCCACCAGCGGCAGCGGCGTAACCGTCGCCGTCCCGATCTCGGCTTCGCGAATCCTGGTGCTCATGCGCACTTTCCTCCTGCGCTCATGCGGCGTGGTCGACCGCTGCAGCGAAGGGAGGATAGCCCGCGAGGCGCCGCTTCACGAGTCCCGAGGAAGCTGGATGGAGAAAAAACGACCCGGGACGACCGGCAACGAACCCATCCGATCAGGGCGCGCAAATGACCAGCTCGACTGCTGATATGCCGGGTCGGGTTTCCCCAGGCTCCGGCCGATTCGAAAAATTCAGCCGACGAAGGCGCGTTCGACGACGAACTCGGCCGGATGGTTGAGCGAGCCTTCGGTGAAGCCGAGGCTCTCGACCAGTTCCTTGACGTCCTTCAGCATCGACATGGAGCCGCAGATCATGACGCGGTCGGTCGCAGGGTCGAGCGGCGGAATGCCGAGATCCGCATAGAGCTTGCCGTTTTCGATGAGCCTGGTGATGCGGCCCATGCGCGGCGAGATCTCGCGGGTGGTCGTGCAGTAGTGCGTCAGGCGCCCAGCGGCGACCTCGCCGATCAGCGGGTCGTTGGCGGCCTGGTCGAACAGTTCCTCGCCGTAACGCAGCTCGGCATGGTCGCGGCAGGTATGGGTGAGGATGACCTCTTCGAACTTCTCATATGTGTCGGGATCGCGCACAAGGCTGGCGAAGGGCGCGATGCCGGTTCCGGTCGAGATCATGAACAGGCGCTTGCCCGGGGTCAGCGCATCGACAACAAGCGTGCCCGTTGCCTTCTGGCGCATCAGAACGGTGTCGCCCGGCTGGATCTTCTGCAGCTCCGAGGTCAGCGGACCGTCCGGAACCTTGATCGAGAAGAACTCGATCTCGTCGTCCCAGGCCGGGCTGGCAATGGAATAGGCGCGGAAAACCGGCTTCTCGGCATTGGGCAGGCCGATCATCACGAACTCGCCCGAACGGAAGCGGAAGGACTGCGGCCGCGTGATACGGAAGGAAAAGAGCCGGTCGGTGTAGTGCTTGACCGACACGACCGTCTCGGCATGGGCGTTGGCCGGGATCGGGAACTGCCTGACCTCGGCGTCCGTCGTCTTCAGGGCGGTGGCTGCGGGCTGCATCGAATCCGAACCTTTCGGTGGCAATTTTCGCCCGAGCCGACCACAGCACGCGGAAGCGTTCATCCGGCGCGCCTGGCTGACAGCTTGGAAGCGAGGGAGTACTTGTCAGGTAAAGTTATTAGTATACAAATGAATATCGCGTCAAGATCGGGACAGGAAACACCTTTCCAATCAGTGACGTATCCTTAGGCTCGGCATTTCGGGTTTCGCGCATGGCGGAGAACGATCGCGCAGGAGACGGCGGTGTCGTGGCCGGCATCGATGTCGGCGGCACGTTTACCGACCTGATCCTGATCGACGGGCGCGACGGCGGCAAGGTGCGGATCGCCAAGACGCCGACCACGCCCGCCAACCAGGCTTTCGGCGTCGTCTCGGCGCTGGCCGAGGCAGGACTGCCTGTCGACCGGATCGACCTCATCGTCCACGGCACCACGACCACCACCAATGCCGTCCTGGAACGCCGGCTGGCCCGGACGGGCATGATCACCACACGCGGCTTCCGCGACATCATCGAGCTTGGCCGGCGCACCCGGCCGCAGCCCTATGGCATGACCGGCGTCTTCGTGCCTGTCATTCCGCGCAATCTCAGACTCGAAGTCGACGAACGGGTCCTAGCCTCCGGCGCCATACGAGCGCCGCTCGACGAGGCCGGCGTGCGTGCAGCCGTGCAAAGGCTGCTCGCGGAAGGTTGCGAGGCGCTCGTCATCCACTTCCTGCATTCCTATGCCAACCCCGCTCATGAGCGGCGCGCCGCCGAGATCGCCGCGGAGATCTGGCCGAACAGCTATGTCACGACCGGCCATGCGCTTCTGTCGGAGGCGCGCGAATTCGAGCGGGGCGTCACCGCCGCCGTCAACGCCTCTGTCCAGCCGATCCTGGAACGCTACGTCGAGCGGCTGCGGCGCGAGCTCGAAACGCGCGGCTATATCAGAGACTTCCTGATCATGAACGGCAATGGCGGCATGATCTCCGCCCGCTTCGTGGCACGGGAGGCAGCCAAGACCGTCATGTCCGGACCGGCGTCCGGGGTGATTGCGGCCGCCTATACGGGCCGCCGGGCCGGCCTTTGCGATCTCGTGACCTACGATATGGGCGGGACGTCCACCGACGTGGCGCTGATCCGCAACGCGCAGCCCTCCGTCTCCAACGAGACCGAGATAGAATATGCCATGCCGATCCATGTGCCGATGGTAGACGTTCACACCGTCGGCGCCGGCGGCGGCTCGATCGCGCGCGTCGACGCGTCGGGCCTGATACAGATCGGACCCGAAAGCGCGGGCGCGGTGCCCGGGCCGATCTGCTACGGGCGCGGCGGCACCGAGCCGACCATCACCGACGCCAATCTCGTGCTCGGCCGCCTCGATCCGGCCAGGCTGCTCGCCGTCGACGTGCCGGTCGGGGTCGACCAGGTGCGGGACATCTTCGCCGAACGCATCGGCCGCGCCACCGGCCTCGACGGCGTGGCCGCAGCGGGCGCGGCTTTGCAGCTCGCCAATATGAAGATGGCCGGGGCGATCCGCATGGTGTCGGTCTCGCGCGGCCACGATCCGCGCGATTTCGTGCTCTTCGCCTTTGGCGGCGCCGGGCCGCTGCACGCAACGGCGCTCGCCCGCGAGCTCGGCCTGCCGAAGGTGCTGGTGCCGGCGCGGCCGGGGATCACCAACGCGCTAGGCTGCGTGGTGGCCGATCTGCGGCACGATTTCGTCAACACGCTGAACCGGCCAGTCGCTACCCTCGACGAGGCGGAAGCCACGGCCGTGCTGGAACGACACCGTGCGGACGGCGCGGCACTGATCGCCAAGGAGGCGGTCCGGCCGAGCACGATCCGCTACGCCCATTCGGCCGACATGCAGTTCGTCGGCCAGACCCATATCCTCAACGTGCCGCTGCCTTCGGCCGCCGTCAGCCGCGCCGTTCTCCAGGACCTGTTTGAGAAGGCCTACTTCGCTCGTTTCAAGGTGGCGTTGCCGGAGATCAGGGCGAACCTCGTCAATCTCAACACGTCGGTGTCAGGCGTGCGGCCCGACGTCGACCTCTCGGCGCTGATCGATCCCGGGGGCCGGGCGACGACTCTCGTCGGGGCGCTGCGCGGGCGCCGCCCGGTCTGGTTCGACGGCGGCTGGCATGACACGCCGGTCTATGATCGCGAGAAACTGCCGCTCGACGCCCCGGTCGCCGGCCCGGCGATCCTCGAACAGCTCGACGCCACCACGGTCATCGAACCGTCCGACCGGGCGAGTTCCGACGCCGACGGCAACATCCTCATCGAGATCGGGAAAGGCTGAGGCCGTGGTTCCAGATGCGCGCATATCGCCCCCTCACCCGGCCTCCGCTTCGCTCGGCCGACCTCTCCCCGCGGGCCCCGCGGGGGAGAGGGGATCGGAGAACATGGCACTCGGTTCTCCCCGAGCTACAGTCGAGCATTGCGGTCGAACACTCCCTCTCCCCGACGGGGAGAGGTCGGCCGAGCGAAGCGGAGGCCGGGTGAGGGGGACTCTGCCGCGAAGCTGGAACCAACCATCGGACCCGGCGGCATAGGCATGGCCGAACTCGACGCCATCACGCTTTCCGTCATCCAGGCCGCGCTGCAGCAGGTCTGCGACGAGATGGACCTGACCTTCTCCCGGGCCGCCTTCTCGCCCGTGATCGCCGAGGCCAACGACCGTTCAGACGGCATCTATTCGGCCGTCGACGGGTCGCTGATCGCGCAGGGCGCGCAAGGCCTGCCCGTCTTTGTCGGGGTGATGCAGCATTCCACGCGGACGCTCATCGACATGATCCGGGAGGGCCGCTGCCTGCCGCCCGAAGAAGGCGACATCTACATCGTCAACGACCCCTATCTCGGCGGTACGCATCTGATGGATGTGCGTTTCGTCATGCCCGTCTATCGCGACGGCGCGATCTATTGCTGGCTCTCCAATACCGGCCATTGGCCCGATATCGGCGGCGCCGTGCCCGGCGGCTTCTCCGCCTCGGCGACGGCGGTCGAACAGGAAGGCTTGCGTCTTCCGCCGGTGAAGCTGTTCAAGAAGGGCGTGATGGACCCGGAGATCTTCGCGATCATCACCTCCAACATCCGGGTGGCCGACCAGCGCATCGGCGACATCAAGGCGCAAGCCGCGGCCCTGCTGGTGGGCCAGGAGCGGCTGTCGGCCATTCTCGACCGCTATGGCGACGAAACCGTTTCCGCGGCGATCGCGGAATTGCGCCGGCGCGCCGCCGCGCAGATGCGGGCCCATATCCGCGGTATCGCGGACGGGGTCTATCGCGCGAAGGCCCATGTCGATTCCGACGGCGTCGTCGACCAGCCGCTGACCATCGCGCTCGCCGTCGAAAAGACGGGCGAGCAACTGGTCTTCGACTTCGCCGGTTCGAGCCCGCCCTGCGCCGGGCCGATGAACAGCGTCATCGCCACGACCCTGTCGTCGGTCTATCTGGCCATGCGCCACATCTTTCCCGACGTGCCGATCAGCGCGGGCGCCTTCGAACCCCTTGTCGTGAAACGGCCGGAAGGCACCTTCCTCGACGCGCGCTATCCGCGGCCGGTCTCGGGCTGCGCCGCCGAAGTCTCGCAGCGCATCGCCGAGGCCGTGTTCGCGGCCATGGTGCAGGCCCTGCCCGACAAAGTGACGGCGGCGCCGGCCGGATCGAGCGGCAATTTCGCGCTCGGCGGACATGATCCGACGCGTCGCCGCGACTTCGTCATGTACCAGATCTCCGGCGGCGGCTATGGCGGCAATTCCCGGCATGACGGGCTCTCCAACGGCTGCTCGACCATCGGAATCTCGAAATCGCCCCCGGTCGAGGTGATGGAGCAGGCCTATCCGGTGCTCTATCGCCATTATGCTTTGCGCGAGGGCTCCGGCGGCGCCGGCCGGCACCGCGGCGGCTTCGGCCTTTCCTACGAGGTCGAACTGCTGCGCGGCGAAGCGCGCGCCTCCTTCGTGATGGATCACGGCCGCTTCGGCCCGCAGGGCGCCTGCGGCGGCGGCGATGGGGCGGTCAACATGGTCACGGTTTTCCGCGACGGCGAGGCGCATACGCCACCCCATCTCTCCAAGGAACAGGACATCCCGCTCAAGGCCGGCGACCGGGTCAAGGTCGGCACCCCTGGCGGCGGCGGCTACGGCGACCCGCATCTTCGCGACCGCGAGCTGGTGCGCCGTGACGTGGCGCTGGGCTACTACACGGCTGCCGAGGCGGCGGAGATGTTCGGGCCGTTCTGAGCCGGTCATACCAGCTTACCTGGTAGTCGACACACCCAGGCGGGGATGCCGACGCATCCACGCGAAGTCAGCCGCCGCCGGGCGTGGGCCACTCAGTCGCGCTTTCACACATGCGCGTCGCCGTAGGCGAACTCGCCATCGTGAGCCTGGGTCAGGAAGGCGACACCGAACAGCCCGGCGAAGAAGAAGGCCACCATCCCGACGACCAGCCAGCCCGGCAGAGGTCCGAGCGCCGCGGCCGAGATGGCGCCGCGTAGCGATTGCGCGAAGCCGGTTTCGGCCGTCTCGGCCTGGAGGCTCGGCGTCGAGAGCTTGACCACCCAGGCGAGAAGCAGGATCAGGAACATGTAGATGTAGTTCCGCCGCAACCGGCGCGCGAATGCGGCCCGATGGGAGATCAGGAACTGCGGGGCGCGCAGGCTTTCGCCCAGGATCAACTGCCAATCCGATGCGAAATTCGGCTGCGGAGCGACGATCTGGGCAAAATAATGGCGCTCGAACTGGCGAACGCGGAAACGATAGACGTCGAAGAAACGATAACGCCTCGCCTCGATCCACAACAGAAGCAGGATGAGCAGCATGGCGAAGAGCAGCACGCCGTGATGGGCGTTCGGCGTCGACAGCGACACCGATAACATCGCCGCCACCACCGTGATCGCCCAGTTGGTCGTCCTGTCGAGCCGGTCGCGCCAGCCCGCCATGCGGCCGATCTCCGCACGGTGGAAATGCGACATGGTGGTGGCGAACTCGGAGGACGAGAGCGCTCGCGCGGGAAGGTCTTCGACGACTGCCGGCTTCATGTTCCAAAGGGCCCGGTCGGACTGGGACTACTCCAATATCTGGCGCACGGACATCGTCCGGCAATGCGTTGCCAAGTCGAATGACGGCAGTGCCATGGAGGCCGAAAGGCTGCTCTCGGCCGACCGGATCGTGCTGCAGTTTCCCGTGCAGTGGTACTCGACGCCGCCGCTTCTGAAGGCATGGATGGATGTCGTCCTGACGCATGTACTACGTCCTCCACGAGACCGAAGGCAGCCGCCTCGAAGGCCGGCCAATCCTGATCGCCGCCACCGCCAGCAATGTGCCGGAGGCCTATTCGCCGGCCGGGCAGAACCTTTTTCCCTTGGCCGAGTTGCTCAGTCCGTTGCGCGCCGCGGCTCATCGTTGCCGGCTGCGCTGGGCCGAACCCTTCCTGGTCTACCGCGCCGGCAAGTCGTCCGACGCCGAACTGGCCGATACCGCCCGGCTCTACGCCGAAACCTTGCGCGACTGGCAGGCCGCCGCCCCTTCGGCGACGGCCGCGTGACCGGGGAGCAAAACCTGTCCGCCGCAACCCGCCTCCGGAACGGCCGAGCGCGACCATTCAAACGGCTCCTGCTCTCAACTCGCGATATATGCCGCATAGAGATCGGCGATCCGCCGGGTCACCGGCCCTGGTTGTCCGTTGCCCACCCTGCGCCCATCGATCCGCGTAACCGGCGTGATCCCGCCAAGCGTGCCTGTGACGAAGGCTTCGGAGGCCCCATAGACCTCCGCCAAAGTGAAATCCTGCTGGCGTACGACATAACCAGCATCCGCGTAGAGCTTGATCACCTTCTTGCGCGTAATGCCATTGAAGTTGAACCGCCCGGTCGACGTCCAGAGTTCTTCTCCGCGAACGATGAAGAAGTTCGTCGAATTGCAGCTGGCAACAAAGCCGTGAGGATCCAGCATCAGCGCTTCGTCAGCGCCGGCGTTGATTGCCTGAATGAGGGCGTGGATGAAGTTCAGCCGACTATGGGAATTCAGACGGAGATCGAAGACATCGGGCGTGCTGCACCGTATCGTGGAGGTCAGGAGCGAGAGGCCGTTCGTCTTGGACTCCGGCTTCGGAATCTTGAATTCCGCTACGATGACGATGGTGGCTTGGCCCAACGCGAAACGCGGGTCCTGGTTCGGTGTCTTCTTCTTCCCGCGCGTGACCATCACGCGGGCATGCGCCCCATCAGTCATGGCGTTCTTCTCGAAGGTGTGCCGCAGCGCCGCCGTCAGTTCCTCGCGGTTCATGCCGATATCGAGCTGAATCGAATTCGCTCCCTCGTAGAGCCGGTCCAGGTGCTCATCGAGGGCGATGATCTTGCCACCGACGAGGCGGACGCCTTCCCACACCCCGTCGCCAAGCACGAAACCAGCATCGAAGACAGAGACTTTCGCTTCATCCCGTTTGAAGAACTCTCCGTTCACATAGATCAGTACATCGTCATTTCGGCTGTCTGGGACATATCCTTGCGAGCTCGTATTGCTGGCAGCGACTGCGTTCATTTTGATGTTTCCTCAGTATTCAAATCTTTTGGTTTAGCGAGCTCAGAAGGAAAATTCGGTGAAGCGATTGAGGAATGCGCGGGTGCGTTCCTGCTTCGGATGCTTTAGAACCTCATCGGGGGTGCCGACTTCGTGAAAGACCCCATCCGCCAGAAAGATGACCTTCGTCGCAAAGTGGTATGCAAATCCAAGTTCGTGCGTAACCAGCAGCATCGTCCGACCTTCTTCCGCCAGTTGCCGGATGACGCGCAGTACTTCCCCGACAAGTTCCGGGTCGAGCGACGAGGTGGGCTCGTCGAACAGCAGGATCTCCGGCTCCATCGCCAGCGATCGCGCGATTGCGACGCGCTGCTGTTGGCCACCGGACAGGCGGCCGGGATAGGCGTCCAGCTTGTCGCCGAGGCCGACCTTTTCCAGTTCCTTTACGGCCCTGTCACGGGCGGCCTCACGTTTCATGCCCTTGACGGTCACGAGGCCTTCCATGGCATTTTCCAGAACGGTCATGTGCGGGAAAAGGTTAAACTGCTGGAACACCATGCCGACGCGCTCGCGGACTGTGCAGAGTTCGGCTTCGGGATAACGGCGCGCACCGTCCTTACCTTGCCGCTTGCCGATTTCCTTTCCGTCCAGAGCGATGGTGCCGCGGGTCGGCATTTCCATGAAGTTCAGGCAGCGAAGGAAGGTGCTTTTGCCGGAGCCACTGCCACCGATTATGGCAACGCGCTCTCCTGCCCCAACGGAAAAGTCGATCCCCTTGAGGACATGTAGATCTCCAAACCACTTGTGCAGGTTCGAGACACCAAGAACGGGCTCATTCATTGCAGTATCTCCCTGGGCCGGCACTAAGCCTTCGCCGCAAGGCGCTTTTCAAGGCGCGCGGACAGCCAAGTACCGGGATAAATAAGGACGAAATAGATGACGGCGACCGCCGTCAGGATTTCGAGCGGGCGGTAGTAGGTCGAACTGAGAAGGCGCCCCTGATACATCAGTTCATGCACGGAGAGGACCGAAGCGAGCGAGGACATCTTTGCGACCTCGATGGCTCGGTTCGTGAAGGCCGGCAGCATCCGCTTGAACACCTGCGGCAGAATGATGCGTCGCAAGATCTTCGACTGACGCATACCGAGCGCGCGCGCACCCTCCCACTGGCCTTGGGCGATGGACTGGATGCCGCCCCTGAATATCTCTGCTGAATAGGCCGATGTGTTGAGCGCCAGCCCAAGCAATGCGGCAGTGAACGGCGAGAGCTGAACCCCGATGACGATAGGGAAGGCGTAGAAGAACCAGATGAGCTGGATCAGAACGGGTGTGTCGCGGAAAAGCTCAATGTACAACAAGCTCGGCACATGCAGGGCCGGACTCTTCGACAGCCTTGCGAGCGAAAGGAAGAACCCCGCCGTCAGTCCAATCAGGATGCTCGGCACCCACAATTCAACAGTTACGAGCAGCCCACGAAAAAGGACCGGCATGCTTTGGAGGACGAGTCCGAAATCAAATTGATAGTCCATTCTCGTGCTCCTCAGCGATAGGCCGTCAGGCGTGCTTCGGCGACGCGAGCAAGCGTGCTGGCTGCAACAAGCAGGATGACGTACATCACGGCGATCGTCGTATAGACTTCGAGAGGCCGGAAGGTCTCGCTGTTGACGAGCATTGCCTGATAGAGAAGGTCGGCATAGGCGAGTGTCGATGCAAGCGCGGTTGTCTTCGTCAGCTCGAAAGAGCGCTCTACGAAGGGGGCGAACATTCGGGTCATTGCTTGAGGCAGGATGATACGCCGCATCATCTGCGAGTGCCGCATTCCGAGCGACCGCGCGCCTTCCCATTGCCCTTTCTCGATCGAGACGATCCCGCCACGGAAGACTTCCGCATAGAACGCACCCGACTGGGTGGAGAGAGCCATGACCGCCGCTACGAACGGGTCGAGGCTGACATTGACAAGTACTGGCAACGCGTAGTAGAACCAAAAGAAGTGAATGATCGGAGGTGTATTCCTGTAGAACTCGACAAAGGCAGTCGCCGGGACCGAAAGGTATTTTTTCAGCGAAAGCTTGAGGAAAGCCAGGACCAAACCAACGATGACGCCAAGAAAAATCGAAATGCCGGCAATTTTTATGGTGTTGACGAGACCGACCAACAGTATGTCCCACCTGGACCAGACACCGGAAAAATCCCACTGATAGTTCATGCGAAGCGAGCCCTTTGCGCATGCAAAGCCGTAATCGCGCTGGTTTTGCCGGCGACCATCCTTGCGTCAGAGATGTGAAGTGCGCAGGAGGACGCGCGAAGCGCCCTCCTGCGGGCAAGGAATTTACTTCCAAGCCTCTTTGACGAGCCCCGGAATGCCGGTCGGATCGATATTCTTCGACTTGAGGTAGGCCCCGAAAATCTGATCCGGAACGCCGTCCTTATAGAGCGTGGCGAAATGTTCGCTCACCCAATCGCGGAAGGCAGGGTTGGTTTCCTTGCGCAAGCCGGCACTGGTCGGCACTGGATTGACGGGGGAAGGCAGGATCACCTTGCCAAGCTTGAGGCGGGAATACTGAACAACCAATGCCGGGTGAAACTGCACCACGACATCGACTCGTCTGGACGCGAACGCCGCGATCGCCTCGTCGTTGTTGGAGAAACGGCTGATTTCGGCGTTCTTCACCATCGCAGTGATGTTCTTGTCGAGCGAGGTGCCGAGCGTGACGCCGATGCGGGTGCCCGCCTTGTCGACGTCTTCCCACTTTCTTATCTCAGAATCTGCCGCGACCAAGGCGCCCATGGCATAGTAGAACAGTGGTGCCTCCGGGAAATCGATTGCCTTCTTTCGCTCTTCCGTGGGATCGAGGACGAACATCAGGTCGATCTGATTGGCCTGCAGGGCTGCGACGGCATTGGCCCAGGTCGTCTCCACCGGAACGAGGGTGGCGCCGAGGTCTGCCGCAAGCTTTTCGCCCATCGCAACGCCAACGCCGGTCCACTTTTCCGTCATTGGGTCCTTGAAGAACCACGGTTCTGCCGAGGTGACGCCGATCCGAAGCTGTTTGTCTTGCTTGATACGATCAAGCGTGGAGCCCTCCTGGGCGAGCGCGGGCATAGTCATGCAGGCGAGCCCAGCAGCGGAAATGGCAATAAAAGCTCTACGCGTCGTTTTCATAGGGTCTATTCCTCTGAGGTTCGTAGCCGGGTTGACGGCCTTTTCGGCTCTTATTGTGGGACGTTTGCGAGTTGGGCGGCCCTGCCGGCAGCAGCGGCCGTTGTCTCGACAAGGAGCGTGGGGAGCGCTCCAGGAGTTTCCAGAACTGCAAGCCCCGCGGCGGTGGTCCCGCCCGGGCTTGTCACAGCAACTTTCAGATCACGAGCAGTGCGCGGATCCTGCTCGAGGAGACGCGCGGCGCCGATAACGGTCTGACGCGCAAACTGCTGTGCCACGTCGCCGGGAAAACCCATCTGCTCGGCGGCGCGCTGAAGGTATTCCGTGAAAGCGAATACGTAGCCAGGCCCGCTTCCCGTCACGTCTGTCGCAAGATCGATCTCGTTTTCGCTCGCCAGCCAGCAGAACGTCCCGACCGCGCCGAACACGTCTTCCACAACTTGCCGATCCCTTTCGGAAACAGCGTCCTGGTCGGCAAAGCCAACACTCATGGCAGACGCCGCCAAGGCCGGCAGATTGGGCATCACTCGCACAAAGCGACGGAGGCCGGGGGTGGCGGCTCGCAATCTCGCAAGCGGAATCCCGGCCGCAATCGAGATGACCAGCGCATCGGGGAGATTTGTCCGTG
Source organism: Mesorhizobium sp. L-8-3 (assembly GCF_016756615.1). Taxonomy (GTDB): domain Bacteria; phylum Pseudomonadota; class Alphaproteobacteria; order Rhizobiales; family Rhizobiaceae. The sequence continues at coordinate 783,729 of NZ_AP023262.1, forward strand.
CCGCTTGAAGTGCGGCCTCGGCATGCTGGGGTTTGACCGACAGGATACAAACATCGAAATTCCGATCGTTCAGCCCCTCGAAATCCGCGAGCACCTCGACCGGAGCCTGCGAGGAAAGAAGTTGCCGGGCCCTTTCGACGTCGGGATCGACGGCGGTGATATCGATCGCCGGCATATGCGCGACCGCGCCGTTCGCAATCGCCGCCCCCATGTTGCCGCACCCGATCATCAGAATGGAAAGTGCGGGATGACCAATAGCCGTCATTCCGACGCTCCGATGCGAAGATGTGATTGTTCCGGAGCTTTCGATGCCAATCCGAGCAGAAAATCTTCGGTTTGCTGGCCGCCACGCGCCATATGCTTTCTGATTTCGGCACGCATGGCTTCGAGGTCGTCGCCGAGCGCATTTTCGACATAGCTGTCGTGCCCCTCGCGCCGGGGCCCGCGAATACCATGCGCCCGGTGATGCGCCGCCCAATAGAGCTGCAGCCGCCCTCGGATGCTTTCCCAGGTCTTGAGGAGAATCTTGTGCCCGGAAGCCTCGTAGACGAAGCCGTGGAGCTGAAGCTCGGCGTCGATGCTTGCCACATCGTCCTCGAAATCGATGCAGCGTGTCAGCGCGGCGTGACGGGCCTGGAGACCTTCGCGAAAGGACCGGTCGCGCCGGTCCCAGACAATCTCGAAAGCAAAAATTTCCAGATTCACGCGCATCGAATAGATTTCGCGAATGTCCTCGACTGACAGTTCGACCACATGCGTCCCCGTATAAGGGATGGTGACAAGCAAGCCCTCGTCGATGAGCTGACGCATGGCCTCTCTCAAAGGTCCGCGGCTGACGCCGAATTGCTCTGCAAGGCTCGACTCCGTGACTTGAGCACCGGGCTGGATTTCACCCCTCAGGATGGCGCTGCGAAGCCCATCGACGATATGCGCGCGAAAGGTCGCTTTCGGGATGCGGATAAAACCCCGAGCAGGTTCGCTCACGACACTTCCCTTTTGTCGGTAATCGATTGTCAACAATCAATCACCATTGATCGGGATCGTCAACCGGTTAAATGTCTGCGGCGGCAAAGCGCGTGTTAAACGCCTGCCCTGTTACGATGCTCAATGCCTACGACGGTGTTTTGCCGATACCGAGATCGCGGGCCAGAGCATGCCCACGCAAGAGAGTGCAGCGGTATCGGGAAAAGGACATGCGCCAAATCAAACCAACATCTGCGGTGTGTCGCGTGAACCCTTCTCCACGCCACACCCTGTAGCCGGCTGTCAAAGCACGAGATCGGGCGCCCTTCTGCTGCCCAGCACGCGGTCGACATTGGGCATGTCGTTGGAGGCGACCCAGTCGCTCCCGTCCTTGTCGGAGCGGCCGTGATCCCGCCAGCGCTGCAGCAGCCGCTGTTCAAGTTCTTCGCGCGGCACGTCGAGGAAGATGGTGAAGTCGAAGAGCGGGGCGAGGCCGTTCCAGGGCGGCTCGTCGAGCAGCAGATAGTTGCCTTCGACCAGGATGAACTTCCTGTCGCGCCCGATCAGCGCCGCGGCCGCCCGCGACAATTCCGCGCTGCGGTCGAAGATGGGTATGGCGATGTCGGGCTCGCCGCCGCGGATGCGCTTCAAAAGGGCCTCGAATCCGGAGAGGTCGAAGGTCTCGGGCGCGCCCTTGCGATGGCTGAGCCCGAGCTGCTCCAGGACCAAATTGTCGTAGTGGAAGCCGTCCATCGGCACGACCATGGCCGTGTTCTCGGGCAGGAGTGCCGCAAGCTGCTCGGAGACCGTCGACTTGCCGGCGCCGGGCGGGCCGGCGATCGCAACAATGAACCGCTTCGAACCGGCCGCCTTCCGGAAAAGCGTCGCAGCGACATGGGCGATCTCTGACATGCGGGCTCCTCGCAAGCACGGTCGGCCTCCGGGTTTAATAAGGCAAGTCCGGACGGCAGACCACGGAAATCGACCCCGTCAACGTCCTTGCCTTCCGGTCGGCATCCATATGACTATGTTTTCCGTCGTGACTGAGGTGGTCCCGTCGCATGTTAGAGCGCATCAAGGGCATATTGCGGGTGCAGTTGCTTCCGCTGATGGCCGGCTTCATCATCCTTGCCGCCATCATCGCTGCGCAAGGGCTGCTGATCCAGCGCCAGCGGCATGACAATGCGGCGGTGCGCCAGGCCTTCGAATTCGAGCGGCGCATCGTGCAGACCTTGTCGCTGATCCAGGACGCGGAGTCCGCCCAACGGGGCTTCCTGCTCACCAACGAGGGCGCCTATCTCCTGCCCTATACCCGTGCGGTCCAGGAACTGCCGGCCGAGATCGAGGCGATCCGGCAACTCGCGGCCCGCGACCCCAAACGCGCTTCCCAGGCAGCGATGCTGTCGGACGCCGTTCACGACAGGCTGGCCGAACTCGCCGAGACGATCGAGCGCTACAATGCGAGCGACGCCGCAGGCGCCCTGGCGCTTGTGCGCAGCAATCGCGGCAAGGTGCTGATGGACGAGATACGGGTCGTGATCGCCGAGATGCGGCAGGACGAGAATGCCCTGCTGCAGGCGCGCATCGCCGACGCCGGGCGCATCGCCGACTGGCTGCGCTACGCTTCGATCGCCGCGGTATTCGCCGTGCTTGGCCTCGGCGTGTTCAGCGTGGTCCAGTCGCGCCGGCGCATCCGCGAGATCGTCACCGCTCATGCCGAATTGACGGCGGCCAACAAGCTGCTGTCGGACGAGATCGCCACGCGGGAGGAGGCGGAGGCGCGGGTCCGCCAGATGCAGAAGATCGAGGCGGTCGGCCAGCTGACCGGCGGCATCGCCCACGACTTCAACAACATGCTGGCCATCATCGTCAGTGCTCTGAACCTTATCCAGCGCAAGCTGGCGCGAGGCGACACCGATATCGGCAAGTTTCTGGATGCCGCCGTCGACGGGGCAGACCGCGCGGCCAATCTGACCGCGCGGCTGCTCGCCTTTTCGCGCCAGCAGCCGCTTGCGCCTCGGACGATCGACGCCAACCGCCTCGTCGCCGGTATGTCGGACCTGCTGCGAAGGGCGCTCGGCGAAAGCATCCTGATCGAGACCGTGCTCGCAGGCGGCCTGTGGAAAACGCATGTCGACGCCAGCCAGCTGGAGAACGCCTTGCTCAACCTCGCCGTCAATGCGCGCGACGCCATGCCCGATGGCGGCAAGCTCACCATCGAGACGGCAAACATATTTCTCGACCAGCTTTATGCCTCGCATCATTCCGAAGTGCCGGCAGGCCAATATGTGCTGGTTGCTGTCACGGACACGGGCAGCGGCATGCCGCCCGACATCGTGGCCAAGGCCTTCGATCCGTTCTTCACAACCAAGACGGCCGGCAAGGGAACGGGCCTCGGACTGAGCCAGATATTCGGGTTCGTCAAGCAGTCGCGCGGCCATGTCGCGATCTATTCGGAGCCCGGCCAGGGCACCACGGTCAAGATCTACCTGCCGCGACACTTCGGCGACAACGAAGAGGCGGAACCCAAGGACGAGAAAGCCGAACCCGCTCGCAAGCCGAGCGAGACGATCCTGGTCGTGGAGGACGATGAGCGCGTGCGTACCGTGACGGTGGAGGCGCTGCGCGAGCTCGGCTACCGCGTGATCCAGGCGGGAAGCGCGGCCGAGGCGCTGCGCAAGCTGGAGACGCATCCGGCGGTCTCGCTGCTGTTCACCGACATCGTCATGCCCGGCGTGAGCGGCCGCAAGCTGGCCGACCAGGCCCTTGCCGCTCATCCCGGACTCAAGACCCTGTTTACGACGGGTTTCGCCCGCAATGCCGTCTCTCACAACGGGCTGCTCGACCATGGCGTCAACTTCATCGCCAAGCCGTTCAGCATCGAGCAGCTCGCGAGGAAGATCCGCGAGGTGCTCGACGGCTGAAGCGTTCCATATGGATGTAACCTCTTCCGTCTCCGAAAGCGGTACCGGCTTTCGGGCGGATAGGGTAAATCAGCACAAGCCCGGCCGCCGTACGAAACGGCTGGACAGCGAGACGGACACGACCGGAGGAGAACGCCGATGCCGAGCGCCACGACCGCCAAGCCGCCCTACCGCGCAGACCATGTCGGCAGCCTGTTGCGCCCGGAAAGGGTGAAGCAGGCGCGCAAGCGCTTCTTCGAGGACAAATCGATCGACCGGGAAGAGCTCTCGGCGGTCGAAGACGAGGCCATCCGTGAAACGGTACGCATGCAGCAGAATGCCGGCCTGCTCGCCGTCACCGACGGTGAAATGCGGCGCTCCTTCTGGCACTATGACTTCATGGGAGCGCTGACCGGCTTCGAGCTTGTCGAGCGCGACGAGGGTGTGCAGTTCCACGGGGCAAAGCTTCGGCCGATCTTCCCCACCATCACCGGCCGGCTCGATTTCCCCGATGATCATCCGATGCTCGACCACTACAAGTATCTCGCCTCGGTGACCGATGTGACGCCGAAGATATCGATACCGGGGCCAAGCTGCTGCCATTTCCGGACGGCCAAGGACGACATCCATCCGAAGGAATATCGCGACGTCGAGATCCTGTTCGACGACCTGGCGAAAACCTATGCCAAGGCGGTGAAGGCCTTCTATGACGCGGGATGCCGCTACCTGCAGATGGACGACATCTTCTTCGCCTATCTGTGCGACCCGAAGATCCGCGCGCAGAAGGCGGCTGAAGGCACCGACCCGGACTGGCTGATCTCGAAATATGCCAGGGTGATGCACGATGCGATCGCCGCGCGGCCCGACGACATGCTGATCGCCATGCATATGTGCCGCGGCAACTTCCAGTCGACCTGGGTGGCGGAGGGCGCCTACGATCCCGCGGCCGACGCGGTGTTCAACGAAACCGGGATCGACGTCTATTTCATGGAGTATGACAGCGAGCGGGCCGGGGGACTGGAGCCGCTGAGGCTGCTGCCCAAGGGCAGGAAGCGGATGTTGCCGGGCTTCATCACGACCAAGTCCGGCGAACTCGAGAAGCTCGACGATCTCAAGCGGAAGTTTGACGCCGCCTCGCAATTCGCCGACATCGGCCAGCTCGGCATCGCTCCGCAATGCGGCTTCGCCTCGACCGAGGAAGGCAACAAGATCAGCGAGGACGACCAGAAGCGCAAGCTCGACCTGGTCGTGCGGACGGCGGAGGCGATCTGGGGCGGCGTCGACAAATAAAGCATGTCTCTCGAAAGGGGATACCGGTTTCGGGAAAAAGACATGCGATAAATCAAGAAATACAGCGTATCGCTTGAATCCTATTCCACGCGACACGCTGTGGTGTCGGTGGCCTCAATCGCCGGCGCGGCCCCTCCGGGCCGCTTGGCTTTCGCGCCAACGGGCGCGGGCCACGCAGTCGCGCGCTCCAACGGCCGATATTGTCGACCGTTGGCAAAGTCCCGGCGCATCGGTTGCCGCCCGGTCATGACACCGGTCGCTCCTCCCATTGCCGAGATGCACGAGGCCGAGTGCGGGTTATTCACGGGAAAAACACTTTCTTCACGTCCGGAGAGCAAAATTCCGCCGATGTCGCGATAGCTTCGCGAAAGTTGCCGCGTATAAGCAGACTACGACCTTCAAGCATCCGGGTAGCATCCTTGCCGAGCGCGCTTCACAATCCTCTCACCCGCCGGGCAGCCGTCTTCCTGTTTCTTGCCCTTGCCGTCGCCGGCTGCACGACGACCGAGCTGGAGCCGATCCAGCCGACCCCGCTTTCTTCGACGCGCTATGCGGCGATCGTGGTCGACGCCAGGAACGGGCGCATGCTCTACCAGTCAGGAGCAGAGGAAGCGCGCTTTCCGGCATCCCTCACCAAGATGATGACGCTCTACCTCCTGTTCGAGGCGATCGACGCGGGCCGGGTTTCGAAGACGACGGAGATTCCGGTCTCCGACCATGCGCGCTCGCAGCCGCCGAGCAAGATCGGATTCCGGCGCGGTGAGACGATCGACGTCCAATCGGCGATCCATGCGCTGGCCACCAAGTCGGCCAACGACGTCGCGGTGGCGGTGGCCGAATATCTCGGCGGCACCGAGGACGCCTTCGCGGCGACGATGACGGCCAAGGCACGCGTCATCGGCATGCGCGCCACCGTGTTCCGCAATGCGTCGGGACTGCCCGACGGCGACCAGCGCACGACGGCGCGCGACATGGCCGTGCTCGGCATGGCGTTACGCCAGCGCTTCCCCCATCACTATCATTATTTCGGCGAGCAGGACTTCGTCTTCCGCGGCAGGACCATACGCGGCCATAATGACCTGATCGGAAGGGTGCGCGGCGTCGACGGCATCAAGACCGGCTATGTCAGGGCGTCGGGCTTCAACATCGTCACTTCGGTGAACGACGGCGGACGCCGGCTGATCATCGTGGTCATGGGCGGCGACACCGCCAGGAGCCGCAACGACCATGTCGAGGAGCTGATCCAGCGTTACCTGCCGGCAGCAAGCAGCTGACGGAAGCGGGCAGCGGGACAAATCCGGGGCCCATCTATTCCGGCAGGGCCGCGATGGCGCGGATCTCCATCAGGCCGCCGGGCACGACGAGTTCGGCGACGCCGATCGCGGTCCACGCGGGATAAGGTTCCTTCAGATAGCGGTCCTTGACGCGGACGAAGGCCTCCATGTGACGGCCGATGTCGACGTGATAGGTGGTGATCTCGACGATGTCGCCCAGGCCCGCGCCGGCCTCGGCCAGGATCGCGGCCAGCGCCTCGAAGGCGGTGGCGAACTGCGCCTCGGGGTCACGCACCGCGCGCAGCGCCGCGAGGCCCGCATCGGGAGCCGCCGTCGTCGAGCGCGCGCCTTCGAGCGCCGCCTTGCCCGGCGCCTCGCCGTCGACGCTTGTGCCGATGATGCCGGAGCAATAGACCATGCCCCTGGAGACCACGGCCGGCGCGAAGTGCCAACCCTCATAGACACCCTTCAAGGCCTCCGGAACGATGGTCCTGCGTGTGCTCATGCCACTGCCCTCCTGCTTTCGTCGGCGGGCATCTATGCCGATCCGACCGGGGATTGGAAGACGGTCAGGGCAGCAGTAACGTCGATGCGCGGCCGCTGGTGAGGTCGGCGACCTGCCGCAGGATCGCTTCGGCTTCCGCCTCGGGAAGCGACAGCACCAGGTCCGCACCGGCGGCGACGAAATGCGTTTCGACGATTGCGACGCCCGGCACGGCGGAAAGCCGCGCCTTGACCGTTGCCAGATCGCCGAAGCCGCAGCCTACCTTGGCCTTGACGGTGGCGACGAGGGGCAACTTGGTCGCCGATCTGAGGCAAAGGCCCGCCGTTCCGCCATAGGCCCGCACCAGCCCGCCGCTGCCGAGCAATATGCCGCCGAACCAGCGCGTCACCAAGACGGCGACGCGATCGAGGGCCTGGCCGTCGATCACCTGCAGGATCGGCTTGCCAGCAGTGCCGCTCGGCTCGCCGTCGTCGAAGAAGCGACAGTTCTGGCCGACACGCCACGCCCAGCAATTGTGGTTCGCCGCGGCCTCGGCGTGGCGCGCGACGAAGTCTCGCGCTTCGTCTTCGCTCGACACCGGGCCGGCGACCGCGCGGAAACGGCTTTTCTTCACCTCCTGGCCGGCGGTTTCGACGCGCTCGAGCGTGAACATGTCGGGCAAACTCGGGCAGCCCCCTAGACCGGCCGGCGTGCCGCCGGCAACGGCGCTGCCTCTTTGTGTGCTCCAGGTATCGTGTTTTCGCCGAGACCGGTATCCATCTCCGTGTCCGATCCCTTACCGAGGCGCCGTATACTGCTCGTCCGCGACGTGCTCCAGCCAATCGACCGCCTTGCCGTCCAGCGCTTCCTGGAGCGCGATATGGGTCATCGCCGTCGTGGCGCCCGCGCCGTGCCAGTGCTTTTCACCGGGTCCGAACCAGACCACGTCGCCGGCGCGGATCTCCTTGACGGGGCCGCCCCAGGACTGCGCCCAGCCGCAGCCGGACGTGACGACAAGGCTCTGGCCAAGCGGATGGGTGTGCCATGCGGTCCGCGCACCCGGCTCGAAAGTGACGCTGACGGCGCGCAGCCGCGCCGGTTCCGGCGTCTCGATAAGCGGATCCTGCCGCACCGCACCGGTGAAATAGTCCGGCGACGGCTTCGCCGACGGCCGCGAACCGCAACGCTTGATATCCATGGGGATCGTTCCTTCCACTGTCCTCGAAGAACATAAGGCGATGACGCTCGCCCGAACAGACCGAGCGCACCGGCGCACGCATACGCGGCGCTATCGCCATTTCACCGTTGAAGCCTGCGAACGCATCGGCTATGAAGCGCGTGATCGGGCTCGCCCGGTCGCGCGCCGAAGCGCTCATCTGCTTCGGCCGGGCACCCGTAGCTCAGCTGGATAGAGTGCTGCCCTCCGAAGGCAGAGGTCACAGGTTCGAATCCTGTCGGGTGCGCCATTTCAGTACAGAACTGCGAACCGCAAACGCCGCCGATTCCCCGCTCGAAGCGGCGACGAGGCTTTGAAACAGGTCCGATTTCCTCCCCATGATGCGAACCTCGTCATCGGCGACCTCAACGCGCTGGGCAAAGGCGCGCAGGTGGTCCCGCCGATAGCCGCCTCCTTCAATCCGCAGGCTGCTGCGTGCGGTTTCCGAAAGCGCGTCGATCATGTCTGGCGTAACGGCCCGGTGCCCGGAGCTGTCAAGTGTCGCCCGTATCCGCTCGGCGTCCGCCGCCGCCTGATCGCGGATCGCTTTGAGATTGGCGATCCGGTCCTTCAGTCCCGTGTCGTCCAGCGCGGCCACACCCGTTTCGATCGCATCGTAGAGCCGACCCAATCGCTGATCCGTCTCGGTGATTCGCCGATTTAAATCAGCCAGGTGTTCACGCCGGCGTTCGGCTCGTTCCTGCCGGCGATCGAGAAGGCTCGACAGGATCGTCTCCAACCGCTTCGGTTGGAGAAGGCGCTCTTCAAGATGGCGCGCGACCAGATGATCGAGCTTATCCATTCGGATCGAACGCCCTTCGCAGCCGACCTTGCCTTGCCGCGCTTTGGTCGAGCAGGTGTAATAGGTGTACTGCCCGCCATTGCCCTTGCCAGTGCGCAGCGTCATCGCACCGCCGCACTTCGCGCAGAAGCAGATGCCGGTGAGCAGCGTCGGACCACTCGTAACTCGCGCGGGCACCAACATCGGATTGCGCGATTTGAGACGCGCCTGAACGGCGTCGAACGTCTCCCTCTCTATCAGCGGCGGCACCGCCATGATCGATACCTCGTTCTCCGGCTTCCTCTCGCGGTTCTTGAAAGAGCGTGTGTTGAATCGGTGCTCGCCGATATAGGTCGTGCGGGTCAGGATCGCGTGGATTTGCGCCAGGCCCCATTTCCCGCCGTCACGGGTGAACATGCGGCGTTCGTTGAGATAGGTCGCAATGGCCATGACGCCCTTCGGGCCAGACGTACCGCCGCCTTCGAGGAACAGGCGATAAATGAGCCTGACCGTTTCCGCGTGCAGCGGATCGATCTCTAGCTTCTTCTTGATCTTCGATCCACGCTGCTCGGCCGCGACGACGCGATAGCCAATGGGCGGTCGCGCGCCGTTCCAAAAACCCTGACGGGCGTTCTCGTTCATGGCGCGCAGGACGTGCTTGGCGTTCTCCTTCGATTGGTACTCGTCGAACAGGGCCATGATCTGCCGCATCATGACGTGCATGGGATCGTCGCCCATCTCCTGCGTGATGGAGACGAGCTTGACGCCATTCTTCGCCAGCTTCCTGACATAGAATTCCAGCTCGAAGTGATCGCGGAAGAAGCGCGAGAAACGGTGAACTACGACGACATCGAACGGCGCAGGCTTCGATGTGCCGGCTTCGATCATGCGCTGGAATTCCGGGCGGCGGTCATTGGTGGCGGAAGCTCCAGCCTCCACGAAGGTTTCGACAAGCTGGTATCCACGCGAAGCACAATAGGATTCACCCTGCTTACGCTGATCCGGGATCGACACATCATGCTCGGCCTGCCGCGTCGTCGAGACGCGCAGATAGAGCGCCGCGCGCTGCACGATATGCGGACTTTGAATGTTCATGGGCGGCCTCCCTTCGCTTCGCGCCGTTCGAGCAAGGGCAGCTCCAGGGCCACCCGATCGTGCAATACCTTCGGCATGATCTTCCGGCCATTGCCAGGCTCCATACTGACGAGACCGTAGCCCGCCATGGTCTTGAGTGTTCGAGACAGGCTCGACTTCGCCCGCCCGGTGATCTGCGACAGCTCCTCCAGCGAACCGGGTGCTTGCTCGTCGATGACGCGCAGCAGTTCGCGATTTCCGCTGGAGAGCACCTGCGCGAAAGATTCAGTGGAGGTGAACCACACCTTCGGATCGTCCGCCGCCGACTTTTCCTCGCCGCGCGCGATCCGCATGGTGCGGGCCTTCATCTCGTCGTAGTCGGCAATCCCGACTTTCAAGGTGGTCATAACACGCCTCGCTCCTTCAACACCGCGTCCACCGCCTGCCAGAAGTCGGCCAGTAGCGTGGCCGCGTCCTCCCAGGCGTATGGCTTCACGGTCTGGAGGCGGTGGCGGTGGTCCATCGGCTCTCCCCTTCTGCCCCGGCCGACCGGATGGGCGTTGTCAAAGCCGACCAGCCGCTCGCCCGAAGGCCCGTGAAGCGTGAGCGAGTAATCGAGGCCGTGCGGCTTTTCCGGTGAGACCGGAATGCGGGTGACGACGAACCTCACCCAATGACCGCCCTCGGGATCGACAACAAGCACCTGACCGTCAAGGTCCAGTAGCGTGTCGAGGCTCGGATCACGATCCTCGCTCATGGCTTATTGTTAACATCAGATGTTAACTTATTCAAGCCCTCATTACCTTCGGCATCAAGGGGGCCGAACAGCCGGTCGAAAGCATCGCCGAAATAGCGCTCGAAAATGTCCACCTCGGCTTCGGTGACCGGCACACGCTCCGGCCAATCGTCGATGACGGGCAGCTTCTCGACATCGAAAGTGCCAGACCACGGGTTGCGGCGGCGTGGCGCGCGCGACGGCGCGAGATCGTCGCCATAATTGTAAAGGTCGTCAGGAAGTGCTTGCGGGGCTAGCCGTTGTGGCCGCCCCCTGCGGGCGCGGGACTCTTGTGCGGACATTGAATCCTCCGTGGTTCGCGATTGAAAACCGAGCGTCAGGAGGCCCGGATTTATGCGAAGCATGGAGGGAGATCGGCGGCCGGTAGCGTGCCGCATTTGCGCTCGCGCGCCAGCGGCACCCCTGCATAGAAAGCGGGGGGCCGCGGCGGCGGATCAGCTTGGCGTCCGCCGTGCTTTCGCGAAGCCGCGATCGGTGGCGATGAAGCGCTCCAGCATCGGCACGATCAGCTTGGCCGGCTCGATCGGTGCGCCACCTTCGGCCAGGAGGCGGCCGTATTCGATCAGGTCGCGGTGGAGTGCGGCGGGCAGCTCCAGCGCGATCCTGACGGGCTTGTCGTCAGCGATGGGACCGAGTTTCAGCTTGGTCATGGTCAGCTCCTATAGGGCTCGAACACGATGTCGCGCGTGACGATGACCCTGACCGGGAAACCGGGCCGGATGGTCAGCGTGGGCGCGACCTGCAACTGTCGTTGGATGATCTGCTGACCGGCTTGGTTGACCGTATCCTGTGCGCCGTCTCGGATGGCGCGGATCAGGCGGTCATTGTCGTCGGCGGCGAGTTCCGCGCCGACGCCGAGCAGGGTCGAGAGCGCAGCGGCCTTGGCGAGGTCCCACCAGTGATAATCGACGCCATCCTCAAGGCCGGCGTACCCTTGCGTGTCGGCGCCGGGCTGGCGCTCGAGAACGATCGAGCGGCCATTCGGCATGATGAGCCGGTTCCAGACAAGCAGCACGCGGCGCTGTCCGAACTGCACGTTGTTGTCATACTGGCCGATCAGGCGCGTGCCCTGCGGCACGAGCAGGATACGCCCGGTCGGGCTGTCGTAGATGTTCTCCGTGACCTGGGCAGTGATCTGGCCGGGAAGATCGGAACGGATGCCGGTGATGAGCGCCGCCGAGATGACGGCGCCGGCCTGAAGCACGAAGGGCGAAGCCGGCGGCGTGACGCGATCGGGCGTGACCGTGCGGCGGTCGGCCGCCGCGTTGAGGAAAGCGAGCTGCTTGTCCTGTCCGGTGGCGGGCTGGCCCGCTGCGCCGGCCAAGTCGAGACCCGCGAGACCGGGCATCGCGCCGGATGGCGTGGCGGCTGTAGAGCCCTGCCGCGACTGGAAGAAGACGGTGCTGAGACGGGCGGCCTCTTCCTCGGCGCGGCGTCGCTGTTCGGCCTCGCTGACGCCGGGCGCCGGAACCGCGGGTGTCACGACGGGCTGGCCGTTGTTCTGGGCGTCGAGGATCGGTCGGCCGAGATCGCCGGGCAGCGCCGGTCCCAGGACCGGGCCGGTATAGTCCTTCGGCAATCCGGCGAGACCATCGGCGGTCTGGCGGTTGTTGGTCGAATAAAGCTCCTCACCGCCATCGCCGGGCGCGCGGGTCTGGAGCGCGTAGATCAGCGATCCGCCGATGCCGACCAGGGCGACGGCGGCGACGCTGGCGAGCATCTTGCGCGACAGTCGAGTGACACGCGGCGGCTCGCTACGCAGGCGCATGGGTTCGGCGTTGGTGTCTGGGGTCTCGGTCATGATTGCGGCCTCCCGTCGGTGCGTACGATCCTGACGGTCTGCTGGCGGTCGCTGGCCCCAAGGCGCAGCTCGGCCGCGCCGAACAGCCGGTCGACGATCAGGATGTGTTGATAGATGCGGCTGTTGACGATCTGGGTTTCGCCGTTCGGGCCGATGACAAAGATCGGCGGCATCTCGCCCTGCACGATCCCGCGCGGGAACTCGACATAGACGCGGCGGCCGTCGTCATAGACGGCGATGGGCTTCCACGGCGGATTGTCGCCGGTGAGGCCGTAGCGATAGTTGCGCGCGGCGACAGCCGGAATGACCGGCGTTGCCGGAAGGGCTTGGCTGCCGCCGCCTGCCGGCTGCGGATAGGCCCAGGCGACGGCGGGCATATAGGGCTTCTCACCCGAACGAAGCTCGATCATGTAGGTGCGCTTGTCGGTCGTGATGACGAGATTGGTGGTGATGTCGGCGCGCGAGGGCTTCACCAGCACGAGGACACGGCGACCGACGCCGGAGCCGGATTCGGTATCGCCGATGATCCAGCGGGCGGTGTCGCCTGCCGCGATCGGCCCGGAGCCGGTCAGACTCTCGCCCGGTTCGAGCGCGATGCTCGTGATCTGGCCGGGCGCGGCATAGACTTGATAGAGCGCGCCTTCCGACCACGGATAGACCTGGATGGCGTTGTAATAGCCTTCGCGGCGTGGCTGCACGCGCGCGGCGGCATTGGCGTTCTCGACGCGGCCGGTCGGCGTGCCGGCGGTCTCGCCGCCGCGTGCGACGGTCCAGGCCGGCGGTGTGTTGAGAGGCTTGGGGCGCAGGTCCATCACGGTGACGGGCACGGCGGGCAGCGGCGGCACGCTGGCGTCGTAGCTGATCTCGGGCGGCCTATTGGTAGCACAGCCGGCGAGCGCCGATGCGGACAGCAAGAGGACGATGGCGGCAGGCTTGCGTAAAGTGCTGCTCATTGGCCCATCTCCCGCGACCAGTTGATGGCGTTGACGTAGATGCCGAGCGGATTGGCCTTCAGCCGTTCGGCGTCGCGCGGCGGCTGAAGCGTGATCGTCAGGATCGCGGTCCAACGCTGGGTCGAGGCGAGCGCGCCGTTCTCGAATTGCCGCTCCATCCAGGCGACACGGAAGCTGTCGGGTGATGCGCGAATGACGCTGGAGACGTCGACGGCGATCTGCTGCTTGCCGACCTTGGCGAACGGATCGTTGGTACGGGCATAGTCGTTGAGCGCAGCCGCGCCGCGATCGGTCGTCCAGTCATAGGCGCGAAGCCAGTTCTGTCGGACGATGATCGGATCGGCGGGGATGCTCCTGACCTGCTCGATGAAGCGGCCGAGATGCCAAGCGATCTGCGGATCGGTCGGACGGAAGTCCGCCACGGCCGGCGCAACAGCCTGCGACTGGCCGAGCTTATCGACCTGAACGACCCAGGGTACGACGGTCCCGCGCGCGGACTGGATGACGAGCGCCCCGGCGAAGCCTGCCGAGAGGATCAGCGAGCCGAAGGCCATGTAGCGCCAATTCTTGGCCTGCACGCGGGCGGAGCCGATGCGTTCGTCCCAGACCTGGCCGGCCTTCTGATAGGGCGTCTCGGGTTGGACGGTCTTGCCGTAATGGGCGGCGGGTCTTTTGAAGAGGTTCATGAGCGGTCGCTTTCAGAGAGGTTGATGGAAGAACCGGAGCCGTGGCTGTCGCCGGAGCGGACGGCATGGGCGGCGGCGCTGACGCCGTGGCTGACCGTCTGGCCGCGCTTCATGCGCTTGGCCCAATCGGGCGGTGTGCCGTCCGTCGTGGCCGATGGCGTGGGCGCGGCTGCTGCGGCGTCTCCGCCGACTGTTCCCATGGTGGAGCTGCCGCCGGTCGCGCCGAAGCCAGCCTTCGCGCCGTCGCTGAAGCTGGATTTGAGGCTGGCAGCCGCGCGGCGCAGCGGCGACGACGCGGCATTGCCGGTGGCGCTGCCCGCCGCGCGGGCGACGCCGCCAATGCCCGATGCGACGCCGGAGGCGCCGGACTTGCCGAGCGAATAGGCCGACGATGCCGCGCCCGCCGCGGTCGCGCCGCCGCGTGCTGCCGCCGCTCCGCCGGAGAGCAAAGCCGTGCCGCCCTTGGCGGCGAGCATCGCCCCGCCGCCGACGGCCATGGCGGCGCCGCCGACCGCGAGGCCGGTGCCCACGGCAGCACCCGCGCCAAGCTGCGGGCCGCCGCTCACGAGGCCGTTGGCGATACCAGGGCCGAAGATGCCGAGACCGACTAGCGAGAGCGCGGCGAGCACGACGGCCATGGCATCGTCGATGCTCGGAGTCTGTCCGCCGAAGCCTTGGGTGAACTGGCTGAACAGGGTCGAGCCGATACCGATGATGACGGCGAGCACCAGAACCTTGATGCCGCTGGAAATGACGTTGCCGAGCACCTTTTCGGCCATGAAGGCGGTCTTGCCGAACAGGCCGAACGGGATGAGGACGAAGCCCGCCAGCGTCGCCAGCTTGAACTCGATCAGAGTGACGAAGAGCTGGATGGCGAGGATGAAGAAGGCGAGGATCACCAGTGCCCAGGCGAAGAGCAGGCACGCGATCTGGATGAAGTTCTCGAAGAAGGCCACCCATCCCATCAGGTCGGAAATGGATTCGAGCAGCGGCCGGGCGGCGTCGAGGCCGGTCTGTGCAACCTTGCCGGGGCGCATCAGGTCGGCGGCGGAGAAACCTGTTCCGCTAGCCTTCAAGCCAAGGCCCGCAAAGCTGTCGAAGAGGATCTTCGCGAGATTGTTCCAGTTGCCGATCAGGTAGGCAAAGATGCCGACGAACAGTGTCTTCTTGACGAGCCGCGCCATGATGTCGTCATCGGCGGCCCAGGACCAGAACAGCGCGGCCAAGGTCACGTCGATGACGATCAGCGTCGTGGCGATGAAGGCCACTTCGCCGGACAGGAGGCCGAACCCTGAGTCGATATAGCGGGTGAAGGTTCCTAGAAACGAGTCGATGACGCCTGCGCCGCCCATGGCTCACCTTCCTTCCGGTGCGGCCGGCGCGGGCGCGCGGCCAAGGAAGCGGTCGCGGGTCTCGGACCAGACGCGCAGGCAATCGGCATCGTCGGCCGCTTTCTGGCCGAGCCTTTGGCATCGGCGCTGGTCTTCGCGCAGGGGATCGCGGTCGGGTTGGTGAAGGGCAGCCGGCGAAGATGCCGGCGCGTCCTCCTTGCGGGTCATCTCGATCGCCGTTGCCGTGACGGCGACAGCGACGAACACGATAGCACCGAGGCGGGCCAACATCTTGCCGTCCATGAGGATGCTCCTTCTGGCGATTACTTGCCGCTGTTGAACATCTGGGCGTTGCCGGGCGTGTAGCCGGCGCCGGGCGTGAGGAAGCGGCGGCGCTGTTCACGCCCCTGTTCGGCGGCGGCGGCGCGTTCCGCATCGGTCAGCGCGCTCGCCCGGCCATTGGCCGAGACGACCGCGACGAGATCGGAAAGCTGCTGCGACTGGAGCGCGAGGAGCTGGTTGCCCGCCTGCGTCGCCTGAAGCGCGCCGGTCGCGCCCTGGCTCTGGCTGACAAGCGCCGACATCTGCGTGCGGTTCGAGTCGATGTTGCCGACGACGCCGGCCTGCACGCGCATCGCGTCCTGCAAGCCGCCGACGGTGTTCTGCCAGCGCGAACGGGCATTGGCCACGAGCTGCTGATCGCTCGTGGACATCGAGACGTTCCCGTATTTCTGGGAGAACATCTGGTCGATCTGCTGGACGTTGAAGGCGATGCCCTGCGCCTGCTGGAGAAGCTGCTGGGTGCGCTGGACGTTCTGCTGAAGCTGCTGGAGCGCCGAGAACGGCAGGCTGGCGAGGTTCTTCGCCTGATTGATGAGCATCTGCGCTTCGTTCTGAAGCGAGGTGATCTGGTGGGTGATCTGCTCCAACGTGCGCGCGGCGGTCAGGACGTTCTGCGCGTAGTTGGAGGGATCAAAGACGATGATGGCGTGCGCGGGCGTCCCCACCATCGGCGAGATCACGAGCGGCGCGGCCGCGAGCATGGTTGCGGCGAGCGCCATGGCGTGCGAGCGGAAACGACGGATCATCATGGTCAGGACTCCTTTGCTGCAGTGGGAAAAGTCGGGATGAGGTCGGCCGCCCATCCGGCGTCGCGGGCACGTAGCCACGCGGCGAGGAAACCTTCGCGGCCGTGTTCGACGACGAGGTTGGCGATCAGCGTCTGATCGGATTTGGAGGAGGAGGCGCAGAGCGCGAGGCCGACTTGCGCGAGGCCCAGCTCGAACAGGCGGTTGCCGCGCCGCGACTGGCAGTAATAGTCCCGCTTGGGCGTCGCCCGCGCCAGGATCTCGATCTGGCGATCGTTGAGGCCGAAGCGGCGATAGATCGCCGTGATCTGCGGCTCGATCGCGCGTTCATTCGGCAGCAAGAGCCGCGTCGGGCAGCTTTCGATGATGGCCGGCGCGATGCTCGAATTTTCGATGTCGCTGAGCGACTGTGTGGCGAAGATGACGGACGCGTTCTTCTTGCGCAGCGTCTTCAGCCATTCGCGGAGCTGGCCGGCGAAGCCGTCATCATCGAGAGCGAGCCAGCCTTCGTCGATGATGAGCAGCGTCGGGCGGCCGTCGAGCCGGTCGCCGATCCGGTGGAAGAGATAGGCGAGCACGGCGGGCGCGGCCCCTGTGCCGACCAGCCCCTCGATCTCGAACGCCTGCACGTCGGCGCTGCCCAGATGTTCGGCCTCGGCATCGAGCAGCCGTCCATAGGCCCCGCCGACGCAATAGGGCCGGAGCGCCTGCTTGATGTCATTGGACTGGAGCAGGACGACGAAGCCTGTGATGGTGCGCTCTTCGACCGGCGCGGACGCGAGCGAGGTCAGTGCCGTCCAGACATGCTCCTTCACCTCGGGCGTGATCGTGATGCCCTCGCGCATCAGGATCGCCACGATCCAGTCGGCCACCCAGGCGCGTTCGTAGGAGTCGTGGATGCGGGCGAGCGGCTGGAGCGAGACGGAAGCGTCGGAGCCTTCGGTGAGACCGCCGCCGAGATCGTGCCAGTCGCCGCCCATAGCGAGCGCGGCGGCGCGGATCGAACCGCCGAAGTCGAAGGCGAAGACCTGGGAGCGTTCGTAGCGCCGGAACTGCAACGCCATCAGCGCGAGCAGCACGGACTTGCCCGCGCCGGTCGGGCCGACGACCAGCGTATGGCCGACGTCGCCGACATGAAGGGATAACCGGAACGGGGTCGAGCCTTCGGTCTTGCCGTAAAGCAAGGGGGGCGCACCGAAATGCTCGTCCCGTTCCGGCCCCGCCCACACCGCCGAAAGCGGGATCATGTGGGCGAGATTCAAAGTGCTGATGGGAGGCTGGCGGACATTGGCGTAAGCGTGGCCGGGCAAGCTGCCGAGCCAGGCATCGACCGCGTTGACGGTCTCGACCATGGCCGTGAAATCGCGGCCCTGAATGACCTTCTCGACGAGGCGCAGCTTTTCGTCGGCGATGCGCGGGTCGGCGTCCCAGACGGTGATCGTCGCGGTGACATAGGCCATGCCGGCGACATCGGCGCCGAGTTCCTGCAAGGCCATGTCGGCGTCGGCGGCCTTGTTGGACGCATCGGTATCGACCAACGCCGACGCCTCGTTGGTCAGGACTTCCTTGAGGATCGCGGCAATCGACTTGCGCTTGGCGAACCATTGGCGGCGGATTTTGGTCAGCAGCTTGGTCGCGTCGGTCTTGTCGAGCAGGATCGCGCGTGTGCTCCAGCGATACGGAAAGGCGAGCCGGTTGAGGTCGTCCAGCAGGCCGGGTGTCATGGCGGTCGGAAAGCCGATGATGGTGAGGATGCGCAGATGTTCGCTGCCGAGGCGCGGTTCGAGCCCGCCGGTCAGCGGCTGATCGGCAAGCAGCGCATCGAGATAGATCGGCGTCTCGGGCACGCGGACGCGGTGCTGGTTGGTCGAGACGGTCGAGTGCAGATAGGTCAGCGTCTCGCCGTCATCGAGCCACGCGCATTCGGGCATGAAGCCGTCGAGCAGCGCGAGGACGCGGCCGGTGCGGTCGGTGAAGGTGCGCAGGATTTCTTGGGGATCGACGCCGGTGCGCTCGCGGCCCTCATAGAGCCAGGTTTCGGCGCGGGCGGCTTCCTCGGCCGGCGGCAGATAGACGAAGGTCAGATAATAGCCCGACACGAAATGCGCGCCGGCTTCCTCGAAATCGGCCTTGCGCTCGGCGTCGACCAGGCCGGACGCCGCATCGGGAAGCACGCTGTCGGGATAGGTCGCGGCCTCGGAGCGCTGTGCCTCGACAAAAATGCTCCAACCGGAGCCGAGGCGGCGAAAGGCGTTGTTGATGCGGCCGGCGACGGCGACCAGCTCGGCGGCGACGGCGCTGTCGAGATCGGGGCCGCGAAAGCGCGCGGTGCGCTGGAAGCTGCCGTCCTTGTTGAGCACGACGCCTTCGGCGGCGAGCGCGACCCAGGGCAGATAGTCCGCGAGGCGGCTGGCGCTGCGGCGATATTCGGCGAGGTTCATCATGGGTGCGCCTCCTTCAGACTGCGAGGTGGCCGGGGATGCGCAGATGGCGGCGTCCGACTTCGACGAAGAGTGGATCGCGCTTGGCCGCCCAGACCGCCGCGAAATGGCCGACGGCCCAGATGAGCAGACCGACCAGCCAGAGACGCAGGCCGAGGCCCACGGCCCCGGCCAGCGTCCCGTTGAGGATCGCGATGGAGCGCGGCGCGCCGCCGAGCAGGATGTGCTCGGTCAGCGCGCGGTGAACCGGGACGGTGAAGCCCGGCACGTCCAGTTGCTCGAACGCGACCGCCATCAGACGAGCGCCCCGCCGCCGAACGAGAAGAACGACAGGAAGAAGCTCGACGCGGCGAAGGCGATCGACAGGCCGAAGACGATCTGGATCAGCTTGCGGAAGCCACCCGACGTGTCGCCGAAGGCAAGCGCCAGGCCCGTCGCGATGATGATGATGACCGCGATGATCTTGGCGACCGGGCCTTCGATCGACTGGAGGATTTTCTGGAGCGGCGCTTCCCACGGCATGGAGGAGCCGGAAGCGTGCGCGGCGGGCACGAGGACGAGATTGACATAGGCGACGGCGGCGACCGTCGCGACGGTGCGGCGGACGCGCATGGGGATACGGATCATGAGGGGGCTCCTGTGCTGCTGGGGGTGGCTGAGGTGATGCGGTAGTCACCGTCCGGCCCAAGCCCTTCGACACGGGCGAGCTCGGCGAGCCGGCGCGCGGACCCGCGGCCGGAGAGGACGGCAACAAGGTCGATGGTCTCGGCGATCAGGGCGCGCGGGACCGTGACGACGGCTTCCTGGATGAGCTGTTCGAGCCGGCGCAGCGCCCCGATGCCGGTGCCGGCATGGATGGTGCCGATGCCGCCGGGATGGCCGGTGCCCCAGGCTTTGAGGAGATCGAGCGCTTCGGCGCCGCGCACCTCGCCGACAGGGATGCGGTCGGGGCGCAGGCGTAGCGATGAGCGGACGAGATCGGAGAGCGTCGCGACGCCATCCTTGGTCCGCATGGAGACGAGATTGGGCGCTGCACATTGCAGCTCGCGCGTGTCCTCGATGATGACGACGCGATCGGCGGTCTTCGCCACCTCGGCCAGTAGCGCATTGGTCAGCGTGGTCTTGCCGGTGGAGGTGCCGCCCGCGACGAGGATGTTGGCGCGCGCCGCGACTGCTTCGCGTAGGGTCGCGGCCTGATCGGCGGTCATGATACTGGCGGCCACGTAGTCCGCGAGGGTGAAGACGGCGACGGCGGGCTTGCGGATGGCGAAGGCCGGCGATGCGACGACGGGCGGAAGCAAACCTTCGAACCGCTCGCCGGTTTCGGGCAGCTCGGCGGAGACACGCGGGCTTCGCGCGTGAACCTCCGCGCCGACATGATGGGCGACCAAACGCACGATGCGCTCGCCATCGGCGGGCGACAGGATTTCGCCGGTGTCGGACAGTCCTTCGGAGAGCCGGTCGATCCAGATGCGCCCGTCAGGGTTCAGCATCACCTCGACGACGGCGGGGTCTTCCAGAAAGCGTGCGATGGCCGGGCCGAGCGCCGTGCGGAGCATTCGCGCGCCGCGCTGGATCGCCTCCGGTTTCTGGTGAGAAGAAGTCATGCCGTCCCCAAAATTGAAGGGGACGCAACAGACAGTTCCCCGATCGGGGTCGATTAAAAGAGCCCGAAATCGGGCCTGTTCAACAAGTATCGAGAGCCGTGCGGCGGTCGGCGGCTATCGGCGGCGAATAGGACGGCAGGCGATCCAGACAGGCAGAGGCGGCGAGGCCGAAACCGTGGAATCAAAACGGCCGGTGTTGTTGAGAGACGACGCGAATATGCTTATTGCTGCTAGGCAGGGAGACGATTCTTGATGCCTGAGAATTTCAACTACATTTCATTCGGCAACTGGGAATATCTAGACGGCGAGCCCGCCGAAATCTCCATGAACCGTGGGCGTATGTTTGAATACACCCCGACGGACATAGAGAAACGGCTGGAGGAACTCGGTTCGACGTCGATCGAATTCATGGAAAAGCTGCCGACATTTCTCTGCGGAGAAATTTCGCGCACCAAGACATCGTGCTCAATGCCCGTCAAGTACGGGAGGATCGAAGGCACGGTCGTCGGCAAAAAAGAAGTCGAAACCAAGTTCCGTACGACGATCGATTTCGGCGAGGTCGAGTTTCCCGATGTCGACCAGGCGCGGGAAGTCTTCGGCGCGGATGGCTTTCAGCTCTATCGCACCCATTGGGCGGTTCGCGAGGGCGAGGCGCGCGACATTCTAGAAAGGCTGGTGCCGTTCTGCCCAGAGCAACAGGAGGCTGTGCAGCAGGTTCTCGCCCTTCAAGAGGACGCCGGCGCGGTGGTCCCTCCGCCGCGCACCAAAAAGATCATCGGGCGCGCAGAGAGCGTCGAGGCGTTCCTGGCGCATCTCTATGGTTTGCCGGCCGCCGATTTGACCGAGAATTTTTTCCGGGGGCATGAGAACTCCAGCTTCGAGCTGACACCCTCCCTGTTGCGGAAATGGCCGGAAGGCGGTTGGCAGTTCATGCCGAACGAGGATCGGCTGTGCAAGGAGCTGCTCATCGGCCACTATGACGAGTTCCAGGGCGACCAATATTGCTTCGATCGCCTTGTACGTATGCAGCACTATGGCCTTCCGACGCGCCTTCTCGACATATCGAGTAATCCGCTCGTCGCGCTCTTCTTTGCCTGCTACGGTAACGACCAGTCCTTGGACATCGAGGGCGAAGTGATCATTTTCCGTATCGGCTCGAACAAGGTCAAATATTACGATTCCGACACGGTGAGCTGCATCGCCAACCTTTCCAATCTCACCCATGCCCAGAAGGAAGAGCTCGATCTCACGAAGGAGACGGGGGAGTTCAATCAGTCGGGCGTTGCCCAAAAACTCCTTCACCACATCCGGTCAGAGAAAGGATATTTCGAGGGCCGTATCCTGCCGGACGATCTCGGCTCCATCGTTTGCGTGAAAGCCAAGCGGACAAACACGCGCATCAAATCGCAGGCGGGCGCGTTCCTGCTTTTCGGCCATGAAGCCACGCTTCCTGAAGCCGGTGAGGAAGGGATTGAGATCGCGCGCGTGACGATTGGTGAGAAGCGGCATATCCTGGCACAGCTCGACAGCATCAATATCAATGCGACCACGGTCTATCCGAGCATCGACCAGACCACCGTGCATTTGCGTGATCGCTATCGCGAAGCTCGATCGACCTGACGGCCGTGTGCTGCTTATTCTTGCACCGCGGCATCTCCGCCTGATGTCGGCTGCGCGGGCGCATCGCGCGAAAGCTCTTTGAGAAACCTGTCGCCGCTCGCCAGTCTCTTGCCGAGACGCTGCATGAAGCCGTCGAACCGTTCGGCCCCCTTGGCGCGAGCGCTAGCCTGTGCGTTCTCGGGCAGTGTCGGCGTGGAGGAGAGCCAGATGAGGACGAAGAGCGAGAGGGTTTCGCCGAGCACGGCGAGATCCTCGTCCAGCGTGTCGATCTGGCGGCCGATCTTGTCGAGGCGGCGCGACATGGCCGCCTCCAGCTTCTCGGTCGTGTCGCCGGAGAGGAACGACGCGACGGCGGCCTCCACGATGGCCGAGGCCGAGACCTTACGGCGCATCGCCAGGGCATCGACCTGTTTGAGCAAGGCGGGGTCGAAATAGACATTCCTGCGGGTTCGGGTCGGCATGATCAGGTCCTTACAGTTCGATGCCGTCGCCGGGGTCGAGCGAGGCTTGCCGCGCGACCATCCGCATCCGGTTGCGCATGGCGTTGGCCTTGGCGGCGTCCACATCGGGTTCATCGTCCAGAAGCTCGAACTCCTGCGCGGGTGTCGGAGACGGAATGATTTCTTCGTGCTCAGGCAATTCCGGCTCGCGGCGGATGCCGGCATTGGCCGGATCGCCGCCGTCGTCGCCCGCGCCGATCGCGCCCGTCTGGCCTGCGGCAGCGACGACGCGGCCCGACCAGTCGTCGGAGGTGGCGGTGTTCGCGGGAGCGGTCGCCAGCTCGGGTGGCGTGATGATGCGCTCCAGCAAACGCGCATCCTCGAAGTAGCGGGCCTTGGTGGCGCGGATCGGCGGCGTGCCCGCGACCATTACGATTTCCTCGGACGGCGGGAGCTGCATGATCTCGCCGGGCGTCATGAGCGGCCGCGCCGTCTCCTGTCGCGAGACCATCAGATGGCCGAGCCAGGGCGAGAGACGATGGCCGGCATAGTTGGTGGAATCGCGCAGCTCCGTCGCGGTACCGAGCGCATCGGACACGCGCTTGGCGGTGCGCTCGTCGTTGGTCGCGAAGCTGACACGCACATGGCAATTGTCGAGGATGGCGTTGTTCGGCCCATAGGCACGTTCGATCTGGTTGAGCGATTGGGCGATCAGGAAGCCCTTGAGGCCGTAGCCCGCCATGAAGGCGAGCGCCGATTCAAAGAAGTCGAGGCGACCCAACGCCGGAAACTCGTCGAGCATCAAGAGCAGCCGGTGGCGCTTCGTCGTCGCGGTCAACTCCTCGGTGAGCCGGCGGCCGATCTGGTTGAGGATGAGGCGGATGAGCGGCTTGGTGCGATTGATGTCGGATGGCGGCACGACGAGGTAGAGACTGACCGCCTTCTTGCCGCCGACGAGATCGGCAATGCGCCAGTCACAGCGCGCCGTGACGCGGGCCACGACGGGATCGCGGTAGAGGCCGAGAAACGACATGGCGGTCGAGAGCACGCCGGAGCGTTCGTTGTCGGATTTGTTCAGCAGCTCGCGCGCCGACGATGCAATGACGGGATGGACGCCGGCTTCGCCGAGATGCGGCGTATCCATCATCGCCCGCAGGGTGGCTTCTACCGGGCGGCGCGGATCGGAGAGGAAATTGGCGACGCCCGCCAGCGTCTTGTCCTTCTCCGCGTAGAGGACGTGCAGGATCGCCCCGACAAGCAGACTGTGGCTGGTCTTTTCCCAGTGATTGCGCTTGTCGAGACTGCCTTCGGGATCGACCAGAATGTCCGCGATGTTCTGCACGTCGCGGACCTCCCATTCCCCCTGCCGGACTTCGAGCAGCGGATTGTAGGCCGACGATCGGGCATTGGTCGGATCGAACAGCAGCACGCGGCCGTGCCTGGCGCGAAAGCCCGCCGTCAGCGTCCAGTTCTCACCCTTGATGTCGTGGACAATGCAGCTTCCCGGCCAAGTCAGCAGCGTCGGTACGACGAGGCCGACGCCCTTGCCGGATCGCGTCGGCGCGAAGCACAGGACATGCTCCGGGCCGTCATGGCGCAGATAGTCCCGTTCATATTTTCCGAGCACGACGCCATCAAGGCCGAGCAGACCCGCCACAAGCACCTCCTCCTTCTCGGCCCATCGAGCCGAACCGTAGGTCGCGACGTTGCGGGCTTCGCGCGCGCGGATGAGGGACATGAGAATCGCGGCGGCGATGGCTATGAAGCCGCCGGATGCGGCGATGATCGAGCCTTCGGTGAAGATCGACGGCGCATAGGCGTCGTAGGAAAACCACCACCAGAAGAAGGCCGGCGGGTAGTAGATCGGAACGCCCGCCAGCTCCAACCAAGGCTGACCGAGTTGCGGCTGAAAGCCGAGCCGCCACGCGGTCCATTGCGTCGCCGCCCAGGTCATGACGAGAACTATGGTCAGAACGACGGTGATCTGACCCCAGAGGATTCGGCCGCCACGCATACAGGCTCCAATCGGCAAAAATGTCGGAGCCGATCAGAGAATGGGTGTTTTCGGGACAGGCAACAAAAAAGATGAAACGGGAGGGCGGTCGGATACTCTGGCGTACAAATCGGATGGCTTTGCGTTATGCCTTGGTTTGTTCGCGGGATTGTGGAGTCGAGCCGCTGAGAACCTGGGTGAGCTGGACTGAGCGCCCCATTTCGTCAGCGAGTGCAAGTAGGTTCCGCAGCGCCGCGCCGCGGTGATGCGGCGACCAGACTGCGGAGAATGAAACCGACACAGGTTCGTCTGCAATGAGAAGAAAGACCAAGCCGGAAGTTGGCAAAAGCGACGCGGCCTGCCCGACAATGGTGATGCCGAATCCTTGCTCGACCATTGATTGCAACGTGGTTTGCCCGACATCGAAACGGAGGATTGAGGGGGCGGACCAGCGACCGGCTAGGCGCGCCACGATATGGTCATAAACTTGCGGCCCGGCGCCACTATATCTGACGATGAAGGTCTCCGCTGCCAGATCTGACCACGTGACGTAGGAGCGCTCGGCAAGCGGATGGTTTGCTGGTAGCGCTGCCATCAGCGCTTCGGTCCATATCTGTCGTGAGTGGCAATCCGGAGGGTCGGGTGTCCCTGCTACGAATGCTATGTCCAAGTGGGCAGCGCGGAGCTGCATTACCGCCTCGCGCGCAGTGCCTTCGGTGATCTCTACCTCAATGCCTGGATGCCGCTCTCGATAATGTTGCAAAAGAGTAGCGAGGAAGCCGCCAGGGATCAGAGCGTGAATACCGACTCGAAGACGCCCCTGCTCACCGCGCGAGAACATGCCGGCGGTTCTAACGGTCTGGTCGAGTTGATCGATTGCCAAAGCAACGCCTTCGACAAAGTGCCGGCCCGCTTGTGTGATGCGCACGCCTCGCGTGTGGCGTTCGAAGAGAAGAATACCAAGCTCTTCTTCCAGCATTTTCACGCGCGCGCTGACACTCGATTGAGTAACTCCAAGCGCATTGGCCGCGTGACGGAAATTCAGATGCTCAGCGACAGCGAGTGTCTGAATAAGTGATGTCATCGGAATGCGACCGCCAAGCGGCAATGGGTTTGCTGGCATTTGAGGCATATCGCTCAGTTTCCGACGGCGCATTTCTAGTCCCTACTGAACGAGTTGTAGATGGCGCGATCCTCTCTAGGGATCGACCCGCGAGCCGAATGATTACATACAGCGCCGGTCATTCGCCGCCGGTATGATTCCTGTGGGCTATCCGTGCTGACGCGCCTACGACCTTCTTAGTGGGACGACATTCGGTGCTGTTTCGGCAGCTTCCGCGATGCCATGATCACTCTCGTCGCGGGCACGCGCCTTTCGATCACCTCGCTCCGAGGCTCCGGAGGCCGCTTCTCCAAAATACCGAGCGGGAGTCGTCCCAAGCATTCGCCTGAACAAAGAGATGAATGCGCTGACGCTCTCATAGCCAAGATCGGCGGCAATGTTCGTAACCTGCTCGCCTTGCGCGAGACGCTGCAGTGCCAGGCCGATATGCAGTTGTTGTCTCCAGCGAACGAACGACATGCCGGTCTCGCGCTGGAACAGCCGGCTCAGGGTTCGATTGCTCGCTCCGACGCGAGCCCCCCACTCGCCGATCGTGAAACGCAGCGCCGGATTTTCGATCATGGATTCGGTCAGCCGCCGGAGCCTCCGGTCGTTCGGCATTGGCAGGTGGATCGGTTCAAGCGGCGCCGCGGCCAGTTCATCGAGCAGCACTGATGTGAGTCGTGCCTCACGCCCATGCCCCATATTCAGCAGTGATGGCTCAGAATCGAAGCGCAGAATGAGTTCCCGCAGGAAGGGCTGTACGAACACAATGCCGCAATGCTGATCAAGCGGAGCGGCCAGACCCGGATCGATGTACAGGCTGGCGATCTTGATATGGCCGGCCATCCTGCCCGCGTGGGAAACACCGCTTGGTATCCACAAGGCACAATGGGGCGGCACCGTCCAGA
This sequence comes from Mesorhizobium sp. L-8-3, assembly GCF_016756615.1. Lineage (GTDB taxonomy): Bacteria > Pseudomonadota > Alphaproteobacteria > Rhizobiales > Rhizobiaceae. Next base: position 810,483 of record NZ_AP023262.1, read on the forward strand.
TACCGTCCGCAGCCTGCATAGTCAGAACGCCGCTGATGACATACATCAACTGCGCCTTCTGATGGCGATGCGGTTCCGTCTCGCCTACGAAAGTCGCCTCGGTGATAAGACTGAAGACGGGTCGTGGAATTGCATCCACGTCATCAATATCAGGCGGATATGGAAACTCCATCACATCATCCCAATCGCAGATACGGCTCAGGCTCCGGGCGCATAGAACCTCGAATATTGCGCGTTCTTTCAGCCAGCCCTGTATGATACCATTCTCTGGCGTCTCACGCGGCGTTCTTTTCAAGCAAAGCCAAGCCTTTGGCAGCGGCGATCTCCTCGTCCGCTGCGAACTGGACTGAAAACCCCAATGCCTTGCTTGCCGCGGACGCGGCGACCCGTGCCGCGGTGTTTATCGGAGAGTGGCCTTCGATCACAATCAACCCAAGGCAGTACTTCCTCATCCGGTCCTTGATCCGCTTGAAGAACAGCGCCTTTGCCTTGCGCTCCTCGGGCGTCTCGTCATCGTGATCGTGCGCAGAGTGATCGGCGATCAGCACGAACGGTGTCTGCTTGTCCAGAAGGCTTTCAAGCTGATTGTTCCTGTCCAGCACCTCGTCGATGGACGAGCCGTCGTCCTCATGCTCGCGCAGGAAGACAAGGGGAAAGCGGGAATCATCTAGGAGCATCGTGTTACCTTTCGTTGACCGTGCAAGATGTCGGGAGCCGCCGAAGGCCGACATCACTATTCGGTCAACAGGCAAGTCCACGGGCAATAACTGACGCAGTTATCCATATCACAGGCGGCAGGCCGACCGCTCCGGCAAGCCTGCCAACAAATACCGCGATCCTGCCATCTGCCGGCCGCTGGCTATGCCTTGCTTCGCCAAAGTAAGCCACAGCTGTCAGCAACCGCGCGCGCACTCCAACAAGATGGTTGGCCGGTTTGAGAGATATCTTGGCGGGATCGTTCGATGTGGCGTGCTGACCACCAGCGTATCTGAGTTCGGAACCGGGGACGCATCGGCGCTGGCCGACAACGATCATGTGAGCCGCACAGCCTCCGGCACATGCTGAACAGTTTTTTAGGAACGCTTTTATGCCTCGTCATTCCCCTCGATCATGGCCCGCCCTTCTGATCGTCCTGCTAGTCCTTCAAGGTTGCAATGATGGGGATGAACCTGAAGCGGCGGCGGATCCCGCTCCAGTCATCAGCATCGTGCGCGCACAAATCCTGCCCCTGGTTTCTTCCATCACGGTGACCGGTTCGCTGATACCGCATCGTGTGGCGCTGGTTCACGCACAGACGTCCGGCCTGGTGGTGACCGAACTCCTGGCCGAAGAGGGCCAGACGGTCCGCTCCGGCCAGGTCTTGGCACGCCTGTCCTCCGAGCGGCAGAGCGCTGAGTTGTCCGGCGCGCGTGGAGAACTTCATCGTGCCGAGCAGGCGCTGGCTCGCGCCCAAGCACTTAAGACTTCTGGCACGATGGCAGGCAGTGCCGCCGATGCAGCAACGGCCAGCTATGTAGAAGCACAGGCGCGTGTGCGCGCGTTAGAAATCGACGTTGCACGCGCGGAAGTCCGCGCACCCGTGGCGGGGTTGCTGCAGCGACGACACATCGAAATCGGCGAGGTCGCGAACGAAAAGCCCCTCTTCGAGATCGCGGCCGAGGGCACCATCGAACTGGTGGCCGACCTAAGCGAAGCAGCCTGGCGCCAGGTTCGTATCGGCCAAAGCGCCGACATCACGCTGGCAGACGGGCAAGCGATGTCGGGCACAGTGCGCCGCCTGTCCGGCGCACTGGACAGCAAGACCCGATTGGGCCGGGCCTGGATTAGCCTCAACAACGCGCCCTCGGGCCTTGTCTCCGGCGCTGGCGCCAGCGCCCGCCTGCGGATCGGCCGCGCCGATCTCCTCGCCATTCCGCAATCCAGCCTGCTGTTCGACCAGCAAGGAGCCTATGTCTTCGTCGTCGCGGACAGCAAGGCCCTGCGACGGGGCGTGACGCTGGGCGCGCAGAACGCTGAGCATGCCGAAATCATCGAGGGGTTGAATGCCGGCGATGCTGTCGTGGCGAGAGCGGGTTCGTTGCTGCGCGATGGCGATCCCGTTCGGACCGCTGCGGTCGGCGATGACGCAAGGGGCATCGCACGATGAATCTCAATATTTCCGCGTGGGCCATTCGCCAGCCCGTGCCATCGGTGGTGCTGTTTGTCTTGCTGATGTTGCTGGGCGTGTCGTCCTTCCTGTCATTGCCGGTCGGGCGGACCCCCAACATCGACCTGCCGCTGGTCAACGTATCCATTTCGCAGCCCGGAGCTGCGCCCGAAGAATTGGAAACAGACGTGACGCGTCTGGTCGAGAACGCGGTGGCGGGGATCACCGGCATACGCCATGTGAGTTCTTCGATCACCGATGGACTTTCCTCCACTCGGATCGAATTCCAACTGAATGTGGCGCCCGACACCGCGCTGTTCGAGGTCAAGACTCGCGTCGATGCGCTACGCAGCCAACTGCCTGCCGACATCGACGCGCCGATCGTTTCCAAGATCGATACGGAAGGTGTTGCGCTGGTGACGTGGCAGGTTTCGTCGCCCGGCAGATCGCTCGCGGAACTGTCGTGGTTCATCGACGACGCTGTTTCCCAACGCCTGCGCGGGCTGCCTGGGGTTGGCGATGTCGTGCGCCGGGGCGGCAACGCAAGGGAGATTGAAATCGCCCTGCATCCGGATCGGTTGTTGTCCCTGGGCGTCACTGTCGGCGAAGTGCAAAGCGCCCTTCGAGGCGGCAGGGTCGATCTGCCCGCCGGGCATTGGAATGCGGCCGATAGCCAGCAACCGGTACGCATACTGGCGCGCGCACGTTCGGTCGAGGAACTGGCCGACACGCTCCTGCCTCTGGCCGGTCGCAGCTTGCGTCTCGGCGATATCGCGCGCATCACGGATACGACTGCAGAAGCCCAGACATTCCTGCGCCGTGATGGCGAGCACGCTGCGGTTGCTTTCTCCGTGTTCCGCGCGCGAAACGCCGACGAGATCGCGGTGGCACATGCGGTCGCCAATGCGCTGCCGTCACTGCAGGCCTTGGCACCAGATATCACGTTCACGCGCATAGACGAGACCGTCACCCCCACGCAGGAGACTTTCGATGCAGCAATGAGCACGTTGCTCGAGGGCGCGGCACTGGCTGTCTTCGTGGTCTTCGTCTTTCTGCGCGACTGGCGCGCCACCCTGATCGCCGCGACCTCCTTGCCGCTGGCCATCGTTCCGACCTTCTGGGTGCTCGATCTGGCGGGCTACACGCTGAACATGCTCAGCCTCCTTGGCGTGACGCTGGTGACCGGCATCCTGGTGGACGACGCCATCGTCGAGATCGAGAACATCGAGCGACACATGCACATGGGCAAGACGCCCCGGCAGGCCACATTCGACGCCACCGCCGAGATCGGCCTGGCGGTGATGGCCATCTCGACCAGCGTCGCCGTGGTGTTCGCGCCGGTGGGCTTCATGAGCGGCGTCGCAGGCCAATACTTCAAGCAGTTCGGTCTGACGGTCTCGGTTTCGGTCCTGTTCTCGCTGCTGGTGGCCCGGCTGATCACGCCCATCATGGCTGCCAACTTGCTGCGCTCTTCGACAAAGCCGCTATCCGAGGAGACGTCCCCGGTATCATCGACCGGCTGGTATGCGCGCATACTGGGCTGGGTGGTTCGCCGGAAAGGTACGGTGATCATCGTCAGCGTCCTGGGCTTTGCGCTGTCACTGGCGGCTGCCAGTCAGTTGCCGGATGATCTGGTGCCGGCGGAAGATACCGGCCGTCTTATATTCGCCGTGGAAGCCTCTCCCGGAATCACACTGACGCAGTTGGCCGACCGAACCGATGCCATGGCAAAGCGCGTGCGTGCCGAAATACCCGACGTTGCGCACGTCCTGGTGGAAGGCGGTGTGTCGCCTTCGGGAAGGCAGGAGCTTCGACTTTCCACCTTGATCGTCCACCTGAGACCGAGGGGCGAGCGGCAGCGGAGCCAGCGTCAGGTGCAGCTTGCCGTTCGCGATTTGCTGCGCACCCTGCCGGATCTGCGGGCTTGGCCGCTGAACAGCAATCTAGGGCGCGAGGTGGAAATCTCCGTCGCTGCGGCTTCGCCCGCACGGTTGCACGAAGCAACGGCGCTGGTTGGGACACAGATGCAGGCGATGGGTCTGGCGAACGTCTCCACGGATTCCGGCTTCACGCGCAGCGAGATCCACATCACGCCGCGGCTGCCTGATGCTTCCCGGCTCGATATCTCGACCGTGCAGATTGCCGATGCGGTGCGCCTGGCCGCGGTGGGCGACGCAGATATCGTGTTGCCGAAGTTCAAGGCGGAAGACCGTCTGGTCCCCATACGCGTACGTCTGGATGCCGCCGCCCGGCGTGACATCGAATTGCTGCGTGCACTCCCGGTTACGCGGATCGACGGACGGCCCGTTCCGCTCTCCGCCGTTGCCGACGTTCGGTGGCAAGGCGGGCCTTCGTCGATCGAACGATATGACCGCCAACGTCGTGTCTTGGTTGGCGCCGACCTCGCGGCCGGGCAGACCCTCGGCACAGCGCTCTCCGGAATTCGTGCCTCCGAAGAGGTGCGTGCGTTGTCATCCAGCATATCAATCCAGGCTGCTGGCGACGGCGAACTGATGGATGAGGTCATGAACGGCTTCGTCGGCGCGCTGGGCCTCGGGTTGCTGCTGATGTTCGCCGTCCTGGTGTTGCTGTTCTCGGGCGTGCGTCAGCCTCTGATCATCCTGTTGTCCCTGCCGCTGGCCCTGACGGGCGCGATCCTGGCATTGTTCGTGACCGGCACACCGATCAATCTGCCCGTGCTGATCGGCGTTCTCATGCTGATGGGAATCGTGGCCAAGAATGCGATCCTGCTCGTGGACTTCGCCAAGATCGGTGAGGATCACGGGATGCCGCCTGCCGACGCCATCGTCCATGCCTGCTGCACCCGGGCGCGGCCCATCCTGATGACCACGCTGGCGATGGTGGCAGGCATGTTGCCGAGCGCATTGGGTGCTGCCGTCGGCGGCGGGTTCCGCGCCCCTATGGCGATCGTCGTGATAGGCGGCCTGATTGTGGCAACGGTGCTGTCGCTCCTGACCACGCCGGCGCTGTTTCTGGCAATCGAGGGCCTTCATGGCCGTTTCCGGCGAGCTCCCGCACCTGCCGAGCCATCCCCGGCGCATTCGAAATAGTCGCCGATCCGTGTGGTGGAAAGGAAGCGAATGGCCGTTCGAGATTTTGGCGGGATCGTTCGATGCGGCGTTCCGCCGGCCAGGAGAAGTAGGCATGGATGGTTTGGAAACCGCATTGCAGTACGTGCAACGGGACGTCGCTCGAATCGACAGGATTCCTCGGCCTGTCGTCGCTATCGGTCTCAAGCAGGTCGCAAACCGCCTTGAGGTTTCAGAGCATCAGCACCGCAGATGCGAACTGATCTATACCGTCAAAGGTGTTCTCACTTGCGAGATTGAGCGTAGCCTCTGGACAGTCTCTCCGCAAAGCGCGGTATGGATTCCATCCGGCACGCCGCATAAGTGTCAGGCTTTCGGCAAGACCGAATATTACGTTCTGTTCTTCGATCCCAACGTCTATCCGAACCTTCCACGGGCCTGCTGTACGATGTCTGTCTCGCCCCTGCTGCGAGAGGCACTGATCCGCGCCGCGCAGTTTAGTGCGCTTTACCCCCTGGATGGACCGGAAGTCCGGTTGCTTCCAGTCATCCTCGATGAACTGAGCGCTGCCCGGACTGAAGACCACCGGCTTCCATTGCCGTCCGATCCCAGCCTGCGGCGTCTCGCCGACATGATGATGTCCGCTCCTGATGACAAGTCATCGGTGGCGCAGTGGGCAGCGCGCTGCGCGATGAGCGAGAGAACGCTGAGCCGGAAGATGCGACACGAGACCGGCATGAGTCTCTGGCGCTGGCGTCACCAGCTCCACGTCACGCTGGCACTCCAGCGCATGGCGAGCGGCGACAGCGTTCAGGCGGTGGCGCTCGACCTCGGCTACGAGACGGCCAGCAGCTTCATCACCATGTTCAAGAAGACGACCGGCAAGCCGCCCGGCCGCTATTTCGCGGAGCGCGGCAGTGACGATGATACGCGGGGACCGCGAAAAGACGCCTTCTCCCGACAGCCCGGCAGCAACGAGAAGCTCATCTATCGTTTAATGTCTGCCGGCAGGTCGGGGTGAACTTGTCGATGGAGTTCTTCAAACAATGATTGATCGTGAGCGGATTCAGTCCGCCGCACACCTCTTTTACCTCCAACTGGCACTTGCGGAGAGTGGCCCAGAGAACTCTGCACATCGAAGAGAGCTTGAGGCGGTTTTCCTCGACACAGCTCGATATAGCGTCGGGCGTAAGCCGCCACGGCCGCACGCAGATTGACAGGATCTCCGCTTCGCAAGCCTTCTTGACGGAAGACTCAGGAGCGGCAGCCAGCGCGGGTTGCGGGGGCGCCGTGATAAGGCAGATCAGCATACATGCCGAACGAAGATGCAAACGCCCGGACCGGGACATCACCGCTACCTAACCCTGTGGCGCAGGTCTGTTTGACGGAGAAAACCTCCAAGAATCGATCATCAATGGAATCCTCGTCTCCCGGACCATTGCCGGTTTCGAATAGCGGTGTCGCCAGAGCGTCATCTCAAAGGCCATGGATGAGCTGATTGCCCCGAGCAGGCATCAGTAAATAGTCCCTTCCGATAGTCCCGAAAGCGCTGAACGAGCATTTTGGCAGCATCGGAAATCTGTTTGGCGAAACAGCGAAAGGCGAGTTTCAGCCTCAAGTTTATCAACGTCGATAATGCGGATCACTCGCAGGTATGTCCGTCGAATCGTCGTTGGGGGCTGGTATGGCACTTTGGAATAAAAGTAATCTGATGTTGAGCGGGGTTTCCGTGACCACGCTGGTCTTTGCTCTTTCGGCAATGGAGCCGACCTATGCGCAGGAAAGCCGGCGTTCGTCGCGCCAAGAAGCCGACAATGTCACAGTTCTCGATCCGATCATCATCACCGCGCGCAAAACGGACGAGCGACTTGAGGACGTGCCTGAGAGCGTCACCGTGGTCTCGCCGGAAGACCTGGCCGCAACTCCCCTTGCATCCGCCCCTGCCATCGCGCGCAATTCTCCCAATGTTCAATGGGTCGACCGTGGCGCCGGAACGCAGTTCTTCTCGATCCGTGGCGTAAGCTCGCTCGGCACGCCGCTCAATTTCTCCGACGGCACCGTTGGCTTCAATGTCGATGGTGTTCCCAACAGCATGATGAGCGCTTCGAGCGTTCTGCTCGATGTCAATCGCGTCGAAGTCCTGCGAGGGCCGCAGGGCACGCTTTGGGGCACCAATGCGCTCGGTGGCGCCATCAATGTCGTGACCAATGAACCTGACGGGGAGCGCGATATTCGCTTCACCACTGAGTTCGGATCGAACGGCTACCGTATGGGTGAAGCAGTTCTCGGCGGCAATATCATTCCCGGTGCGCTCGACGGACGGATGGCGGTTCGTTTTGGACGTCAGGACGGAGACATCGACAGCCTGTTCACCGAGGATCTCGGTAAGCGTGATATCGGCGCATTTCGTGGCGGCCTGCGCTTTTCTGGTCTGGAGAACACCACGATTACCTTGTCCGGCTCATATTTGAGCGACAAGGGCAACGCCCCGGCAATTCTGTTACGCGACACGCCTGGCTTTCCGATCAGCGGAACGTTGACCGAGCCCTACGCAAAAACAACGCACGGGGATGTGACGCTAAAAGTCGAACATGATTTCGATCAATTCAGGTTTGCCTCGATCAGCGCGTATCAGAGCAATGAAGGCGAGAGATGGTCGAGTTTTGCTGACAAGCTCGTTTTCGACAGGATCGGTTTGCCTGCTATCCCTGGCGTTGGCGGCACGATCGACAAGGAAAACATCTACAGTCAGGAATTCCGCCTGAGTTCGCTTGAAGGCGATCCGATCCGCTGGGTGGTGGGCGCGAGTGTGGTGCGCACCGAAGGCAGCCGTTTGTGCGATGCTTTGCAATGCACGCTCCCGCCGAACACGACCACGGCGTCCATCGACAGCACGAATCTTGGTCTGTTCGGCGACATATCGATACCGTTCGCCGAGCGCTGGGAAGTCTCCGCCGGCGCACGTCTAAGCCATGACGATATCGATGCAGGCTTCACCAACGCGCTGAACTTGCCGGGACTGACCGGCCGCAATTCAACCACGCAGACGTATCCGACCGGCAGGCTCGCACTGTCTTACAAGTGGACCGACGACATTCAGACGTATGTTTCCGTTGCCCGCGGACACTCGACGCGCGTTTACTCGCTCCTGCCGTCCGTCGTGAACGGTGTCCTTCCCGATCCATATCCCGCCGCGACAGGTTGGACTTACGAGGCTGGTGTGAAAGCGAGCCTGTTCGATGACCGTCTGCAACTCGACGGGAGCGTGTTTCACAACGATATCAAGAATGGCCTTATCGCCTATCTCGATCCGCGGGCACCTCTCGCATTCAAGACCACCTATCAGGACTATACAACGAGCGGATTCGAGCTTCAGGCCCGTGCTCGCATCACGGAAAGCCTGAGCTTCATCGGCGGCGTCGGTTATACGCACAGCTCTCTTGGCGCGAACGGCGCGAACTACGCTAGGGTGAAGGGCAATCGCGTCCCGAACACAGCCGACTGGACATTCTCGACCGCGCTTCAATATGACGCGCCGGGATCGGTCATGAACCTGCCGGGGGCGTTCTCATTCAACGTCCAGTATCAGTTCAACGGTTCTCGCGCGGCCGATCCCGAAGATTCCTTCGACCTCGATCCGTACCACATTGTGAACGCGCGTGTTGGCTGGAAGAACGACGGCGGGGATTTCGAGGTTTACGCCTTCGGCCGGAACTTGCTGGATGAGCGTTACGAGGCTTTTGGCGCGCCTCTCAATGGCGTCCCGACAGTGAATGTCGGCCAGGGCCGCATCGTGGGCGTTGGCATCACCAAGACTTTCTGAACGTCGTTTCGGTCCCGTGTCGAGCCTTCAGCCGACCGGGACCAACGCGCTCGCCACGTTTCGACGGAACCAGCCTGTGTCTATTCCCGGCCAAAAACCTGTTGCTTCGCGCCGCCGGCGTTACAGCACACGAACGATCCTGATCGCGGCGGCCCTCGGTGCAGCGATCGGCATTATTCTGGTCCCGGTCAATCTTGCCCTTGTCGGCTTTACGACCGCCTTTCCGCCCGTCGCCTCCGCTTCGTTCGGTTTGTGGGGCATGGCCGCGTTGCTGCCGCTTGCCGTGCTCCGACGCGGCGGCTCGGGTGTGATCGGCGCGGCCGCTGCCGGTGTCGTGTTGATCGTGTCTCCAGGCGCCTTGCTGATGGTCGTTGTGATGGCGATGTGGGGTGCCGTCATGGAGATGCCATTCTTCGTGACCCGATACCGCTGGTTTGGCTGGATCATGTTCACCGCCGCAGGCGTGATCTCCGGCCTCATCTCCTGCGCCATCAGTATCTATACGTACAACCTGCCGAGTATGGACGGCGGTCTGGTCGCTTTGATCTGCACCGTCCAGATCGCCTCGTTTGTCGCGGGAAGCCTGTTGTCCCTCGTCGTCGCTCGTGCGCTGGCCCGAGCTGGCATTGCGGGAGGACTTCGTGGTGACGACAGCCGATAAGACGAACCCCGTCATCTCTCTGAAAGACGTCAGCATACGCTATGACACGAGCGACAGATGGATCGGCGATCAGATCGATCTCGACATCTATCCCGGTGAGACAGTTTTGCTGCTCGGTCCTTCCGGCTGCGGCAAGTCCACTGTCATGCTGGCCCTCGCGGGCCTCATTCCGAACAGCGTGGAAGCGGACCTACGCGGCCAGGTGCTATGCGCTGGCATCGATACCAAGCATATCGACGCCGGGCAGCTCGCTGCAAAGGTCGGGATCGTTTTCCAGGACCCGGATGCCCAGATCGTTACAGGCAGCTTGCTGGATGAGGTGTGCTTCGGGCTGGAAAATCTTCTCGTTCCGGTTGACGAGATCGAGACCCGTGCGCTCACCGCTCTTCGCAGGATGGGCTTAGCCAATAGCCGCGAGGAAGCGCTCCGCGCTCCCACCGAATTGTCCGGCGGCGGTCGGCAACGTCTTGCGATTGCCTGCGCGCTTGCTCTCGATCCGCCGGTGCTTGTGCTCGACGAACCGACCGCGAACCTTGATCCGGTCGCCTCGGCCGAGTTTTACGCTGCTCTCACAACCCTCAAGGACGCCTCGCGTGCGATTGTCCTGATCGAACACGAACTCGATGACGCTCTCCAACTGGCCGATCGTGTCGTCGTGCTCGACGGCAACGGCACCATTATTCACGATGGAACTCCTGCCGAAGTGCTCGGCATGCATGCGCGCGAGCTTTCTGAACGCGGAATATGGCTTCCGACCGCAACCCGCATCGGTCTCCGCCTGGGTCTTGACGCCGATCCCGAACGGGTACTGCCGCTGACAGTCAGCGAGCTTGCGCAGGCCCTCGATGCGGTCGAGGCGCCTGAGGGCACAATCGCGCCGACTACCGATCCGGGCAGATCGCACGATCAAGCGCTTGCTGAGCAAAATGTTGCGATCGACGTTCACGCCGCCGGTGTCAGGATCGGGGGCGTGAACGTGCTCCACGACGTTGATCTTCGGATAAGGTCCGGGGAGTTTCTTGCCATTGCCGGTGTCAACGGGGCTGGAAAGAGCACGCTCACTCGCGCGATCGCAGGTCTGGTTCCGCTCTCGTCCGGCTCGATCGTGCTTGCCGGCACCTCAATCGCCGAGTTGGATACTCGGCAGATCGGTGATCGTATCGGCTATGTCTTTCAGAATCCCGAGCATCAGTTCCTCGCACGCACCGTCCGCGATGAACTCGCTTACGGCCTGCGCGTCCGGCGCCGTTGCAAACACGAAATCGGCGATCGTGTTGATCGCATGCTCGGGCGTTTTGATCTGGCCCGCTATGCCGATGTGAATCCGTTTCTGCTTTCCCACGGAGAGAAGCGCCGCCTTTCCGTCGCAACTGCTCTAATTGCGGAGCCGACAATTCTCATCCTGGACGAACCGACCTTCGGGCAGGATCAAGCCCGTGCGCGCGAAATCGTAAGCATGATCTGCGAACTGAACGTCGCAGGCATCACCATAATAATGATCACACACGATCTGCAGCTCCTTGCCGACCATGCCCATCGCGTGGCCCTGCTCTCACAGGGGCATCTCCTCCAAGTGGGCGCGACAGGAGAAGTCCTTTGCGACGCTAGGCTGTTTGAGCGAGCAGGCCTCCGTCCCCCGCCGGTGCGCCGCACCGCGCTCGCACTCGCGGAAGAAAGACCTGAATGGCACTCGGTCTATCGCACCGGGCAGATTCGGGAAATCACACCATGAGCGACGGGCGCAATACCGCAACCCGCCGGAGTTGGCTGGCAACGATCAACCCGGTAGCCAAGTTCGCTGCCACGCTCCCGCCGCTCGCTCTACTCTCGTTCACCCGCGACATCGCCACGCCCGCTGTCGTGGCAGGGCTAGCGCTCGTCGCTATTGTCTCTGGTGTCCCGCTGCGGCTTCGCGCGTTGCTCGCCGGAGTCGTAGCGATACTGCTGGTCGGCACCTGGACGACCCTCGTCTTCGCTCTGCTCACCCGATCCGATCTCGTCAGGGACTCACCTATTATCATCGACGGGTGGATTACGTTGCGCGCCGCCGCCACGCATAATGGTGCATCAACCGCCGTGCGCTTGGCGGCGATGATGATGTTGGCGCTGCTTGGCTCCCTCGGCACCACGACCGACCAGCTCGCAAGCGCACTGGTCCACCAATGCCGCATTCCCTATCGCTTTGCATACGGTTCGATCGCCGCGATGCGATTCGCACCCCGTTACCGTCAGGAGCTCCTCACATTGCGTGCGGCTCAGCGGGCGCGCGGCATCATCGATCCTGCTGGTCCGGTCGGCTATTTGCGTCGCACCGGTCGATCGATCGTTCCGCTGCTCGCGGCCGGTGCCCGCTACGCGACACGTCTCTCCCTTGCCATGGATGCACGCGGGTTCGGTGCCTTCAGCTCTCGTAGCGATCGTAAACCGTCGGTGGTCCGCGCTCGCGACGTGATATTCGTCATGACGGTCTGGGCTGGCTTCGCGGCGATCTTCGTCACAACTGGGATGCTTGGACTTCTCTCCATAAGCGGAGATTTGCGCGATCCAGGATAAAGTATGATCGGGTTTGCCTGATCCCAAGAGCGGCCCTCGGCGGCTTCATCCGGCAACCGAAACATCGCTACAGAGCTAAGCCCCGTTGTCGGCCAATCTGCCACGACACCGATCCGCCCTGCACGATACCGCTCACCTCACGGCCAAGTTGGCGGTCGATGACCGGGCGCCACGGGACAAGGGTGAACTCGTGGCTCTGCTCGACGACGGCGAACTTGCCGCTCGATAGGTGGACGGTCCCGGTGAATCTGCCGCTGACGGTCTCGCCGTCGCTGGCGGCGCGGAACGGCAGGTTCTTCGTCGCAGCCATCTCGCCGCCGATGCGTTCGATCTCCCGCGCGCGCAGCGTGGCGAGGAGATTACGCCGATAAAGCGTGCCACCGTTCAGACCGAGCGTCGCGTCGCCACGGTCGATATGATGCTCGCGGCGGCGGTCGATCGCCTGGCGCACCTCAAAGCCGAAGCCGGTAGGCGCGAGGTCGGATGTTTCCGCCGTCATGAGCCGCCGGTCGAGCCAGGTCGCGCCGTCCGCGCCGATCTGCTGTTCGAGCCGGGCGGCCGAGAGGATGCGGATATTGGCCTGCTTGTTGCGGCCCACGTCATAGGCGGCGGCGCGGCTCTCGAAGTCGTCGGGGATGCGCCATTGGTCTGCGTCGATCCGCTCGACGATGCCGGCGCGGCGTAGCGCCTCCAGCCGGCGCACATGGGCGTCGACATAGCCGTCATAGTCGCCGCCCGGCACGCGGCCCTCGAACTTCGCCAGTTCGAGATGACGGCTCGGCCGATAGACGCCGCCTTCGGCGACTGTCACGATGGTGCGGTCGGACGGACGGCTCGCGGTGTCGGCGGGGCCGATCTCGACGACGCTGCCGATCCGTGCGTCCGCGATACGGCCGGCGTCAATGCCGGCGACATGGTGCGTGCGGCCGTCGATGCCATCGACCACGACGGTCAGGTTCTCGCCCAGCTCGTCGGTCAGATATTTGTCGATGACGCGGCCGATGATCGGGACTTCCGGCGCAGCGTCGTGAATCTGGAAGGTCATCGGATCGCGCTCCAGCCCGTCGGCCTTCAGCGCCTTGTGCATCGTGCGGATGATGTCGCCGCGCTCGCCCAGTTCGCGTAGCGCCGGTTCCATGCGCTCGCCCAATGCCCAGACGCCTGGCGCGTGCTCGGTGACGAGGCCCATCTTCTCCAGCTTGGCGAGGCGGCGCAGGCGTAGGGTCCGGTTGAACTGGCGCTTAGGATCGACGAGCTCATTGCGCAGGTCGAGGAAAAGGTCTGCGGCTTCCTCGGTCATAGCGCGGTCGATGCGGGTGAAACGCTCCTGATCGATTTCGGCCGAGAGCTTGCGGCTCTGCTCGATCTCGGTGACGGGGCCAAGCTCCAGCGTGGTCAACTCGCTCGCCCGCTCGCGGATGCCATTGGCGAGATAGTCGCCGTTGATGACGAGGTTTTCGCCCAGCTCATCCTTGCCGCGCACGATGACATGGACATGGGGATGGCCGGTGTTGTGGTGATTGACCGCGACCCAATCGAGCCGGGTGCAGAGATCGGTTTCGACCTGGGCCATGAGGTCGCGCGTATAGGCCGTGAGATCGGAAAGGTCCGCGCCGTCTTCGGGCGAGACGATGAACCGGAACTGGTGGCGATCGTCCGCGCCGCGCTCGACGAAGGCAACGCCGTCGGCGCGGTCCTCGGTCGCCGAATAGAGCTGGCCGCGCTCGCCATCGCGCGAGGTGCCGTCGCGCTGGATGTAGCGGAGATGGGCGGCGGATTTGCCGTTCTTCCCAGCGCCCTGGACGTAGCGGGTTTTGACGACGACGCGGCGCTGGCCGGGACTGCTGTGCTTCCACCCGCCCGACAGGGTGCGGGCGCGAACGAAGGCCGCGCCGCGTCCGCGCTTCAGGCCCGGCGCGCTCGTCCGCGACGCTTTGCCGCCCTTGGCGGTCGCCGAGGATCGAGAGCGCGATGGCGATGACGCGGATGACCGCGACGGGCTGTTGCTCTGCTGGCGGGCGATCTTCTTCGCCTGGGTGAGAAAGCTCTTGGCCTTGCCGAGCTTCGGCGTGTCGGCGCGGATGCGGCCGGGCTTCGGCCGGAAACGGAATTCGTCGTCGGCGCTCAAGCGCGCGCCTCCGGCCAAAAATGCGGAAAACCGTCCGATTTCGGGCTATGGTGCCGGTCGAAACCCTGCAAAGCCAAGGCTTTACGCCGACACGCGGCACGCGGGCTCCAGAAGGAAGGTGCCGGAAACGGCGTGCCAAAACAGTGTGCAGACAAAGGCTTGCCCTGAAACCGCCACCCCATGGTGCCGGTTTCCTTTATCTTGCCCTCCGCCTTTTCCAACCTTTCCGCCCTTCCGACCGGGAATGCAGCCAGGCGCGACCTTGCCCCACTGCACACCGGAGCAAGCGCAAGCGGACGGGGAAACGCCATCCTCATGGTGCTCTCCCATCGTCGGCGCGCGCCACGAACATGCTGCCGCCCTGCGGCTCCGCGCTGCGGCGCTCGCGCGACGGATCGGTGGAGCGAGCGTCGCCTGATGTGCCGATAGTATGCACCGGATCGGCGCTCCGCCTGTCGCTCGGACGCATGACGAAGAGCGATGCATCGCGCCAATCAGGCGGCGGTGCGGACTGCTTCTCCGGCGTCCCGGCTGCGACTGCCACGCCGAGCGCTGGTGCGAGGGCGGCGACATAGGCGCGGGTTTCGGCCGAGAGCGGACGGCCTGTCGCGCGATGCTCGTCATAGCGGCCGGGACCGGCATTGTAGGCGGCGAGCATCGCCGTCACATTGCCGTATCGGTCCCACATATCGCGCAGATAGGCGGTGCCTGCGAGGATGTTATCGCGCGGATCGTAAGGGTTGCGGCCGAGCCGATAGCGGACGCGCAGGCCCGCCCAGGTATCGGGCATGACCTGCATCAACCCGATCGCGCCGGCCGACGAGATCGCGCGCACGCCGCCCGCGCTCTCGGCGCGCAGCACGGCGCGAATCCAGTGTTCGGGAATGCCGAAGCGCTGCGACGCCTCCGCGATATGACCGCCATGCGGATCGGCGGCGACCGTACGCGCGACCGGCGTTGATTGCGCCAAGGTCGCCGCCGGTCCCGCGCCGAGCACAAGCCCGCAAGCGAGCAGGATAACGGCATAGCGCCGTGACGACCTTTCTCCGCCGAACCGCCAGCCTGCCAGCGTGCTCGCTGCGGTCAAGGGTGCGCGCGAAGCGCCGGCCGATGGCCGCCCTTGACCCACGCTGCGCACGCCGGCCGACTTGTGGTCGAGCGGGACGAAGGAATGAGACGGCTTTCCCGCGAACAAAGGAATAGAGGCTCTGAGCGCGATAATGACACAGGACCGCATGGCTTCAGTCCCGCTCTTCGCGCGGCTTCGGGCGCGTCCAGTGCAGCGACCATGACGAGCCTGCCTCGTCGTCGCGGAAGAGGTTGGCGCGGATCGGCTGCGGCAAGGCGGGGTCGTCGAGCAGGACGGAGAGATATTCGCCGGCCTTCTCGCCGGTGCGTTTCCACGCCGCGCCGATCTCCGGGCCATCGTCGGCTCCGTGATGGACGCGGTAGTCCGGCGCGTTCTCCGCGTCCGAATGTTCGGCGGGGACGATGGTGATCTCGCGGTAGAGCGTGAGGGTGTGAACGCGCCCGGTGAAGCCGGGTTCTTCGCGCGTGAATAGACCGATTTGTGGCATGACTGTCTCCATGCGGTGGTATTGGAAAAGCCATCGGCGGACACCGCTTCCGCCGATGGGGAAGCGGTCAGTGGGTCGGCGCGCGCCAGACGAAGCGGCCGTCGCCGTCCTCATCGGTCCAGAGCGGCAGCGCGCGACCGATGACAGAGCTTGCGGGGATGGGTCCGAAGTAGCGGCCGTCGAGGCTATCGGGGACGTCCCAATTCATGAGGAAGAGCTGGCCGGTGGCAATGACGTGGCAGCCCTGCCAAACGGGCAGAGCACGGCCGATCCGGTCGCGGTCGAGCGCATCGCCCATCTCCACGCCATCGACCGTGATGGCGCGGCCGGTGCGGCAAACCCGCTGGCCGGTAAGACCGACGACGCGTTTCAGGAGCGGCACGCCGCGCCCGACATAGCCGCGGTCGGTCATGAACCCGGCGAGCGGTTCCGGCGGCCTGATGGCGACAAGCTCAGGCACTTCGATCCGGTTGGCCGGCTCTATGGTGTAGAAGCCGACCGGCGCGCTCGCCGTGGCGTTCCAGACGAGTTTTGTCGGCATATCGGCCGCGCTCGTGGCGGCGATGCCGATGACGGCGAGCAACGTCACCGCGAGGATGCGGCGGCGGCTCATGGGTCGATCCTCCGGCGGCCGATCCATGCCGCATGGCGCTCGGGCGTGTAGGCGCTCGGCTCCAGACCGGCGGAAAGCCGGTTATGGACATGCCGCCAGTGATCGGGCGAAGCGTCTGCCGGATCGAGGCCGAGCGCTTCAACGGCGTCGATTGCGGCAAGCGCGCGCTGGACCTTGGGCCAGCCGTCGAGCCGCAAGAGGATGTCGCCGCCAGGCCGAACGAAGGGCAGCGTCTGGAACGGCTCGCCGCGGCGGATAGCGCGCAGGATGTCGATGCGCGAGACGATCGTGCCGTGCTCGCCGGCCGCCCAGCGGACGAAGGCGAAGATACTGTCGGGCGCGAAGCCGACGACGCTGCGGCGACGGTCGAGGATCTGCTCGTAGCTCTTGCGCCCGAACCTGATCCAGTGCTCGACCTTGCGTTTCTCGAAGGTCAGCTCGACCAGAGTGGTGAACGGTGCGGGTCCGTCCGTCAGCGGACGGCCATGCGCGCGATGGGAGGCCCCGTCGCTCATGACCGGCCTCCATGACGGTCATCGGCGGCGAGCATATCGCGCAGCACGTCGGCGATGGAACGAGCGGCACCACGCCTCGCGTGCGCGTGCGTCAAAGAAGAAGAGTTAGATTCTCTGTTAGACTCTAAGTTAGCAGTCGGATTCCGCTTTTCAGGCCATAGGCTTAGCTGCGGTCCTTGCGCCTGATGTGCCGATAGGGCTGCGCCCGATGTGCCGATACCCCGTGCGCCTGATGTGCCGATGGTATTCACACCCTTTTCAACAGGCACTGCGGCCAGAGTTTCGGGGCGGATGCGCAGCAACTCGCGGCCATGCTCCCGCTCGATCTCAAGGCGATAGCCGGGGAGAGGCTGGCGAGCTGCGATACGGCGCAGGTCGAGCGCGAAGTCGGAGACGCGGGCGAGACTGCCGGACTTCACATGGAGATGCGCGACCTCGAACAGCCAGCCGCGGCGCTGGTGGCCGGCGTGCTTGCGGGCGACACGATAGAGCCACCGTTCGATGCCGCCGGTTAGCCGGAAATAGGCCGGGTCGATGGCAAGGACGAGCGATCGATCGACGACGCTGTTGTAGAACCATTCGGGCAGGACGAATTCCATGCCCTCGACGCGGCCGGTGTGCGTCGTCATCTCCTCCCATTCGTTGATCCAGGAGAATTGCCGACGCCTCCAATGTGGGCCGTTGCGAATCGTGGTGGCGATGACAGTCGATTGCAGGCGCGCGAGCGCGGCCTTCAGTAGCACGTATTGGCGGTTGCCCGTTGGCCGCCCGATGGCACGCAGCAGGTGATAGGGCGTGAAACGGAAGAAGCGCGAGGTGCGAAGACCGTCATTCTCGGCCGCCACGATCTGCGAGGCGGCCCATATCAGCACGTCGGCGTCCCAGATGGTCGCCATGCCGTGTTCGGGCATGGCAAGCACCTGCACCTCGACATCGGCGGCCTTGTAGAGAATCGGCTTGCTGCGCGGCGTCTTTGCCAGCGAGAAGAAGGGCCGCTCCATCAAATCACGCTGGTCGCGCGGGGCGGCATCGCCGGTCGCGACCACGAAAGGGTTGAGATGGCTGCGCTCGCTCGCATCGGTCGGCTGCGCGGGTCTATGATCGTCGTCGCGCAGCATTCAGCGTTTGCCCCGCTCTTCGGGCGTCAGCGGACGCGCGGGGAAAACCGTGCCGGCCGTCGTCTCGCGGGTGGATTTGCGGCTGCCGGTCTCCGACCAGGATTCGAGGTCTTGGACGGTGTAGAGGACGCGGCCACCGATCTTGCGGTAAGTCGGGCCGGTGCCATAAGTTCGATGCTTCTCAAGAGTGCGGATGGAAATGCCGAGGAAGCGGGCGGCTTCCTGTGTGCGCAAGAGTCGTGGCGGCAGGCCCGCCAAGGGGTTGGCCATGGGATCACCTCTGGAGTTCGTCGTTGATGCGCGCCGCAGGCAAAGCGGCGGGCTACGGCGAACCATGGCGAGGGATCGGCGGCAGGTAGCGTGCCGCATTTGCGCTCATGCGCTGGCGGCACCCCTCCTGCTGTTGTGGCTGGGATTGTCGTTACGGTCGCTCGGCGGACCTAGCCAGCGACGTTCGGCCCTCTGATCGGCCTCCTATTTTGGCGCGCCGACCTTCTTCAGTAATTCGCCGGGCTCGATCTCAAGGGCATCAGCAATCTGGCCAAGGACGGTGACGCTGGCGGATACGTCGCCACGCTCGATCGCTCCGACATAGCGCATACTCAGGCCCGCCCGAGCGGCGAGTTCTTCTTGCGTCAGCTTCTTATCATGACGTGCCCGACGCAGATTCTTCGCCATGACCTCCTTGAGATCCATGATAAGAGGGGAACCAGCATAGGAACGATCATTATAGGAAC
Organism: Mesorhizobium sp. L-8-3; assembly: GCF_016756615.1. Classification (GTDB taxonomy): domain Bacteria; phylum Pseudomonadota; class Alphaproteobacteria; order Rhizobiales; family Rhizobiaceae. The sequence continues at coordinate 829,404 of NZ_AP023262.1, forward strand.
GATCATTCCTATTCGTATCAAGCCATGCTATTCATCGGGTTGTCCTGAACTTGCTTCACTATGTCCGCGTTCCCGATGCAAAAGGGCAGAATTCATGCGTGAACGGCCTCAGCTTGATCCAGTTGTTGAAGATGAGGCTCCCAGCGGGCCAGATATCACGACCTATGACGAACAGCACTACGTCACCTATCTGCGACTATTGGATGCCAGCCGAGATGGCGCGGACTGGCAGGAGGTCGCGCGCATCGTCCTGCACCGCGATCCCATCGCTGAGGAAGCCCGTAGCCGCCGTTGCTGGGAAAGTCACCTTGCCCGCGCGCAATGGCTCTCAGGCTCAGGCTATCGGCGCATTCTGAAGCAAGCGGTCGCGCTAGCTGCGCGCGGTGGCAGGCAGACGTAGGTTTATCTGCCTACAGCCTTGATGGGATAGTGCAGGAGCAGCCGATAGCCGCCCCGCATCATCTTGATCCCGTGAGCGACGAGGCGACGGGCCTTGTTCTTGCGCGGGTCGCCCTCGAAATCCTCTTTAGTGCCGCTGAAACCAAGCAAGACTTCGGCGACGGTGCGGTAGCTTTCGCCACGCAAGCGCGCGTCGAGCGCACGCAGGGATAGAATGTGCCATTGCCGAAGCTGCTCCGGCAGCGCGCGAAAATCAGGACCGGGCGGTCGGCCTTTGAGGGAGCGCCAAAGCCTCCGGGCGGCGTGAGCCCGCAGGTCATAGAGGTCATCCATCGGCAGGACTGTTCCATAGAAAGTCGCGGCGTCAGGGACGGCGTGGGGCAACCAGAATTGATGCGCTACGCCCTCGACCAACCAGATGCCATGCCAGCCATCTGCGGCCTGGCGCAGATCGAGGCCGTCGAGATGCGCCAGCGTTATGATTGGCTCCGTTTCGCTGTCGTGATGCTGCACGGGAGAGAGCCATATGGCCTGCGGCTGAAGGCTTGGGCTCCAGAACAGGGATTGCCGATCCGATGGGGTTTCAGGATCGGTCGGAAAATCGCAGCCCCCAGCGTTGCATGAAGGCTTCCAACCGCCCCGGGTCTGGCTCGTGCGACGCGGTTATCGATTGAAACTCGCGACGATACTCGTCATCGCGGCGAAGATATTCCCAGGCGAAGCCGGCGGCGGGGATGCTCCTGGCAAATCTGTATGCCGCCGGAGAACGCCAGTCGATGCTCAGCATGGCGCTACCTCTCTACACCGGACACACGCAAGCAACGCCCGGATAGAGAACTTCAGGCATCGGTTGAAGCAACTGTAGCCGCGCTTTCGCGATAACTAGATCGGCTAACGCGATCAATTTCTTGGTTATTTTCTTCTTAACAGTGCCTACTTGTTTCTGCGAGACGGGCGTAGCCCGGCGAGCGCGGCCATGTTCTCAGGCACGGCCGCACCGCCGATCCGCAACGCCGGATCGGCGCGATTTTTTTCCGCCCCCGTGACCGCTGGAAGAGACAGGGCCGCCGGGCCGGCGGCCCTGTCGCGTTCGGGGTCAAAGCCCCTTCAAACGCTGCATACCCTCCGCCAGCGTCCAGAGCGCGCGATTGAGGTCGACATTCTGGTCGATGCCGTTGATGGCGCGGGTCTGGGTGCGACGAATGCGGCCGTCTGACGTCTGGCGGCGTCCCCGCAATCCGCCCCGGATGAGATTTTCCTGAATGACGTTGAACGTGCTCCAGACGCTTTGCCCCGCATCCTCGTGCCGCCGGGGCATGATGATCTGGTCCGGCTGAACCGGGCTCTCCTCTTCGCCGTAGCGGGCCACAAGGCTGGCCTCTGCCAAAACGCGCTGTTCGTCCCGCGAAAGCCGCGTTTCCTTCATGGTCTCGCTGGCGTCGATGAGGCGCGGGAAATCCTCGGCGACGGTATAGACGCCCTCGATGATCTGATCCTGAATGCCGCCCTTGTGGGGAACGCGGATTTCCTCGAAGCGCTCGCCCGCGATCATGCTGTTGGTGCAGACGAAACGCAGCATCCCGGCGAACATTTGATACGCGCTCGTCCCATCATGACTGTTCACGATGATGACTTCCGCCGCCTCCGGCTTGCCGATCCCGCCATCACGGCGCAGGCGCAGCATATGTTTGGCGTGGCCGTGGCGGCTCCCGTCACGCGGAACCGACTGCACGGCGAAGAACGGAAACCACCCCTCCCGGCGCAGCCCCTCCACGATGTCGATGGTGGGAACGTAGACGTAACGCTCCGAACGGCTGTCATGGGCCTCCCGGGCGAAGATGGACGGGACGTGCCGAAACAGGGCCTCATTGTCGAGCGGTTCGCGTCCGCTGATCTGGTGAGCATTGCTGCCGAACCGGGTGGCGAGTTGGTGATACATGGTCTTTCCTTCCGTGGGCTTGGGTTGGAGCGCAGCGCTGCGCTGCAACCCTGGCCGTCGCCGAGACCGGGGTAGAAAGGTGCAAGGGCGGCCGGGCCGCAGGGGGATCACCCGACCTGCACAGAACGGAGGAACGACGTGGAGGAAGGTTCGGGAGACCGGCCCGGCCGAGCGTCAGCGCTCCCTTGCGCCGCGCGAGGGCAGCGCCCTTAGCCAGGCTGCCGGCTGAAGCGCAGGCGCAAGCCGGAAAGAAGATCCGATCGGGATGCCGAAAATCAGAAAATCGAGATCCCTGATCCCGATCTCCCTGTTCCTTGAAGGCGTCGGGGATAAGCATAGAGAAGCCCCGCTCGCGGCGGGGCTTCTGGAAGGCGAGCCTCAGTCGCCGTTGCGACGAGACCAGATGAGGTTGTGGCCGCTGCCGTCTTCAGCTTCGACCAGGCTGGCGTAGATCGGGGCCGGGAAGCTCGGATCGTCCAGCTTGACGGAGAGGTATTCGCGGCTGCTGTCGCGGGCGGTCTTCTTCCAGGCCGCGCCGAACTCAGTCGCCCCAGCGAAGATGCGGAAGTCGGGGCCGCGCTCGCTTTCGCCTTCGGAGGGGACGAACTTGGCCTTGACGTTGAGGGTGAGGGTCTTAACCGCGCCGGTGAAGCCCGCGCCGTTTTCGTTCTTGGTGAAGGTGCCGATGGTCGCCATTGTCGTATTCCTTTTCCTGTCGGGCCGCTCCATTGCGACCTCGATGAGGGGCGTGAGACCGGGGACGATCGGCCCTGCACCCGAAGGGCTGAAACGAAGTGGAAGGCGGCCGGATTCGGCTTTTTTTCTTCGCGATGCAAAGCCGAAGGCGGCGGAAAAAAGCTGGCGATGGACGTTGCGGGAGACGAGCGAGGCGAAGCCGGTCCTCGGTCAGACCCATGCCAATCGAGATCGCGGATGGAGCGCCCGTTTCAGGAAATTAGGGAATACGGCAATGGCGGCCATCCCTCTGCCTCACCGCTCGAGAAGTGAAACGGCGTAGGTTTCACTGGTCATGCTCCGCCGCCTGATCTTCATCGTCACGGCCCGGCTCGCCTCCGGTGGGCGTAGTCGACGCTTGGCCGCGCTTTGCTCCCTCGCTGGATTGATCGCGTCTGGTGCTGCCGAGAGTCTGCCCGCGGGATGCAGCGTGAATGCCTTGGCTCGCCACGCCGATCCGGGTTTCCCGCGCTGATTTGCTGCCTGCCGTGTGATCGACCGGGCGGAGTTACCCTATCTCACTGGTGGCGATGCGATGGCGACTGAGGCCAGTCTTTCGGGAGCCTCACCTGTGCGGGGCGCTCGCGAAATGACCGCCGCCGCGCTCTTGCGTTATGGGTTTGAAGCCGAATGGCGGAAACGCGCCATAGGCGTGGTTCCGGCGCAGCCGAAAGCCCGGCCCGAAGGGCAACGCCAATGCTCCGTCCCAAGCTTTCCTCACCATAGGAAAGCAGCGCAGGTTCTGATTGCCGTCAGGAGAGCAGCCTTTGACTTATCTCTGGTAGAACAGCAGCGATGAGACACCTATGCTCGTCAACGTGACGATGCCAGATGATTGGTGGAATTGAACGATGGTAGATTATTTAGCGGACATATTGGATCAGGAGAGGCCGGCGCTTCTGATCGGCAACGGCATTAATCGGTACAACAGCAACGCAAGTTCTTCATGGGACGAACTTCTTGCCGTGCTCGCCCGAAAGCAAGGCCTCACACTCACCGAGAACGATGCCTCGGAAATGTCGAACACTGAATTCTTCGACATCCTTGACCTTGCTCGCCCGAAAGAGGATCGAAGCAACCTACAGGAAGAATTCTGTGATCTGATGGCCAAATGGTCACCCGCCGACCACCACGCAAAGATCGTAGGTTGGGCACAGCGACACCGGGCACCGATCATCACCGTCAATTTCGACGAGAATCTTTCCAAGGCGGTCGGGGCGCGGTTTTTTCGACGTGGCGAACATTTCACCCACTACTACCCTTGGAATTGCTACTTTTCAGATCGAGAGATCGGCAATCCACGGTCCAGCTTCGCGATCTGGCACGCGCATGGCATGGTGCGCTACAAGACAAGCATTCGCCTCGGTCTCACCCATTACATGGGCTCTGTCCAGCGAGCGCGCCCCTGGGTCTACAACCGCAGCGGCCTGCGCGCCAACGCCAAGATCAGCGAAAAGTCTTGGCTGGGCTCGGATACTTGGCTCGAAGTGCTCTTCTTCTGCCCGCTGGTTCTGATCGGCTTTGGTTTCGGCAAGGACGAGAATTTCCTTCGCTGGCTTTTTCTGGAACGTGCCCGCCTGCACAAGCTGAGACCCGACTGGACAGCGAAGACGTGGTTCGTAGGCGTTGGTTTGACAGGTCGGCAGCATCGACGTCCATTCCTTGAGGGACTAGGCATGGAAGTTGTGACTGTTCCTCAGTATATCGACATCTACGAAAATCCGGCTTGGCAACGGTAGTCTGGTCCGCATATCCGCGCAGCGGAGTGTCAGAGGCTCGCATTCCAAGGAGCCTCGATCCCGGTCGGGCTTCTCGCGAAATGGCACCGCCGAGCACCGCGTTAGCGGTTGAGGCCGAATGGCGGAAACGCGGCGCGGGCGTTGTACCGGCGCAGCCGAAAGCTCGGCCCAAAGGGCAACACCTTCGTTATCACTTTACGCGTCTCAACTTCTAAGCTGGGTGGAAACGGTAATTGACGAGTATAATCGCTGCTTTCGCCCATTTGGGGGTCGAAGATCGATAGAAATGACGAGCACCGCCTCGAGGTACTGCGCGGAACACGAGAAGTCGGAGATTGAGCAGTGTCCACTGCGCGTATGAACCCATACCGTTTTGAAATTCTGGCGATGTGGTCACGTGCCGTACCACAATTTGCTCCCACCGTTGAGTGCTCCGTGTGGGCGACAGACGATGAACGCCTACTTGGCGTCGTAATCATGGATCTGACGGACAGGGACTATAATTTCGTTATCCTCGCGCGTGATGAGCGTGGTCGCTTTCGGGCGGTGGACGTCGGCGAAACTTACTTTACCCGACGCATGGCAGACGTCGCCTTGGCGAAGCGCCTGCCAGAGATAAGCAATTTGGAGGATGCGGCGTTTGAGCAAGGAGACGTGGCCGGCCGGTCTCTTGATCTCTTTACACCGCTGGTGCCAGCCGATCGGCAGCATCCTGACTTTCTGACGCTCGCCAATGGGCCGGCATTCTCGGCCGCCCGCGAAGTGATCGCGGAAATGGCGAACGTTTTCGACGATCCCGACGGCAACTTCGTGAAAGATTTCCAAACGACGGGGTTCAATAGCCGATTGTGGGAACTGTATCTCTTTGCGGTGCTTGTGGAGGAAGGCTTTAAACTGGACAGACGTCATCCACAACCAGATTTCATCGCCTCGAAGGGTGCACAAACCATCGCCATTGAGGCGACAACCGTGAATCCAAGTGTTGGGGATGACGGGAAACCCGTGGACCCGCCGCGACCAGAAAGGCCCGAAGACTTGGCGGAACTTCTTCGGGACTACATGCCGATCAAATTTGGCAGCCCGCTGTTTCAGAAGCTGAAGAAGAAGGACTGGGAGCGAAACCATGTGAAAGGATTGCCGTATGCCATCGCAATAGCGGATTTCCATGGCCCGCAGACAATGACTTGGTCTAGCTCAGCACTCTCGTCCTACCTGTTTGGTTTGCAACTAGAATTCAGACCGACTCCCGACGGAGGCTTGTCGTGGTCCTATCTACCGATTGAGAAGCATACCCATAGAACGAAAAGTATTCCCTCGGGCTTTTTCGACCAACCTGATTCTGAGAACGTGGCGGCTGTGCTTTTCACAAACGCCGGCACTCTGCCGAAGTTCAACCGAATGGGCGCTCTGGCAGATTTTGGTCATCCTGACGTCCGACTAATCCGCCGAGGAACGGTACTCAACCCCGATCCACAATCCGCCGTGCCTTTCCAAGTCTCGATCGATATTGATGATCCAAGCTACCACGAGGGATGGGCAGACGAGTTACAAGTCTTTCATAACCCACATGCGCGCTACCCGCTGGATCGTCGCTTATTTCCAGCCGCCACGCATCATTTCTTGGAGGACGGCGAGATAAAGTCATATCGACACGCGCCAACGTGGCTCGGTTCTGTGACGCTGATCCTCATGCCAAGTGCGGACAAGGATAGCCATTAAACTTCCAAATCCTGATCTGACCCTTCGCCCATCTGCTTGCAGATACACTCTTCTACACTTTAGACAGTCGAGGTCATCCGGCCGCGCGGTGGAGCCGCGCGGCCGCGATTTTACTGATGGACTGGTGGAAAGCCGGGACCGCTCACGCGGCCCCGGCCTCTCTTTTATTCCGCTGCGACAGCGAAATGGTCATCGATCTGCGCTTCCGGCGCGGTCTCGGCGGCGGCGGTGGCGAAAGCATCGGACTGCTGTTCCGCAAGCCATGCGGGCCGTTCGGTGCGCAGCACGGGCGGGAGCCAGCCGATCCCAGCCAGAAGCTGTTCGGCGGCTTCGGCCATCTCCACCTTCTTCTTGTCCGCGATCCGCTCCGCCGCCTCGTTGCCGAGGGCTTCGCGCACGGCGGCGAGGATATGGGCCTTGGTGACGCGCCCGAAATAGCTCCGCACGGTCGGCGTCCAGTGCGCCGTCATGTCGAGCGTCACCGCCGTCGCCAGCTTGTCCGCCGTTTCATGGGCGCGGCGCTTGTTGCTTTCCCATGGCAGCTTCACCGCATTGACGGTGAGCGAGGCGCAATGCGCGAGCAAGGCCATGAGGCTCGCGTGGTCCAGACCTGCGGTGAAGCCCCAGAGGTCGACCACGTCGCGCGGCATGTCCGCCGCCCATCCGGCATGGCGATCCGCCAGCATCTTCGCCGCCGCTGTGTCCTCGATGCCGTCCGCGTGGGCCGCGAGGTAGTTGCTGGTCGGGCGGATTTCGAGGCAATGGGCCTCGCTGCCGCCGCGATAGAAGGTCTGCGCGGCCAGCGTGTGGATGACGGCGATGAGCGCCATATCGGGCTGCTCGCCGAGGGCGAGACGCAGGCCAAGGGTGCGATGCGCGGTCAGGTCGCGGATGAGCGAATCCGACAGCGGTTTTCCGTCATCCCCGGCTTCTTCTTCCGGTTCCGGCTCGCTCGCGGAAACGTCGCCGCCTTCGCCGTCCTGCTCGTCGCCGCCGATGATCTCGCCATCGCTGTTGACGCGCACCCCCTCGATGACGGTTTCGCCATCCTCGGCGGCTTCCGGTTCCGGGGCCTCGTCCTCGGCCCGGATGAAACCGCGTTCGATACGGGCTTCGCCGTTATGGGCCACCACGACGAAAACGCCACCGCGCGCGATCTCGTCGGGATCGTAGGCGTGGCGCATGGCGTCGATCCGCTCGATCTCGGCTTCAAGCTCCGCGAACCGGGCGTCCACTTCGAGCGGGAGATCAATATCGGCGTCCTCCCATTCCGCCGTCAGGCGCTCAAGCTCGTCCTGCACGGCGTCATAGTCAGCGGCGCTCGCTTCCGAAAGCTCCACCGAATGCGGATAGACGCGCCGCATCCCATGGGCGTGGGGGAAGTCGAGATAGGCGGCGGTCCATTTCCAGCCTTCGGCCTCCCGCACCTCGGCGGCGATCCGTTCCAGCTTCTCGATGGCGAGCCGGCCCAGAAGCGCGGGGTCTTCATAGAAGCCACCACGATCCTCGGTGAACAGGTCGCGGATGATGTTGCCGCCCGCTTCCGTATAGGCTTGCGCTCCGACGAAGATCGCGCAGCGGTCCGTCGACGCCACATTCATCTTGGTCAGGTCGCGCCGGATGTTCGACGGATCGCGGTTATAGGACAGGTTCTCATAGACGTGTTCCTGCCGCGCGTGATCGTCGGTGATGGCAAAGGCCATCAACTGATCCAAGGTCAGTTCGCCGTCGCGATAGACCTGCAACAGCTTGGGGCTGACCGCGCCGAGACGCATCCGCTGCTTCACCACATGGGCGGTCACGCCGAACCGGGCGGCAATTTCCTCCGCGCCCCATCCGCGATCTTCCGAAAGCTCGCGAAAGCGCTCGAACTCATCGGCGGGGTGAAGGTTCTCGCGGGTGACGTTCTCGTCAAGGCTGATCTCCGCAGCATCGTTCGCCATGTCGATGACGCAGCGGATGGGCTCGGTCTTCTTGATCTCCTTGCGCTTGACGCGCAGCATCTGCGCCTGCCTGCGGCCTTCGCCGATGCTGACGAGATAGAAGCCGGTCGGCTCGCCGCGTGCATCAAGCTCCGGCTCCACCACCAGATTTTGCAGGATGCCCTTGGCGGCGATGCTCGCCGCCTTCGCCTCGATAGACGCCTCGCTGTGCGGGGTCTTGCGGGCGTTCTTCGGGTGCTTCTTGAGCTTGTTGAGCGGGATGAAAACCGTTGCGCCATTTTCGACGGTCGGGGCGGTGTTTGCAGTCGTGATCATGGTCTTTCTCCTATGGGCTTGGGTTGGAGCGCAGCGCTGCGCTGCAACCCTGCCCGTCGGCGAGACCGGGGGGTGCAAGGTGCAAGGGCGACCGGGACGGAGGGGGATCACCCGGCCTGCACAAGCGGATCGAAGCGGTTAGCGAAAGCGAGAAACACGCATCCGCGCGGAAGGCTGGGGAGACCGTCCTGGTCGAGCGTCAGCGATCCCTTGCGCCGCGCCAGGGGGCGGCGCCCCCAAGCAACCGGCCCGGCCGGAGTGGATGGGTGGCCGGACATCAAGAGTAAATCCGAATTGTGGAGGCGGGTGTGTAATAGCCGAAAGTCCTGACATCGTGATCGATGCTGCTTATTGGGCGGATGCATGGACAGAAATACAATTAGTTCGGTCGCTCTCCGCAATCACATCATCAGCCAAAACTGTAGCTCAAGATAGCATGCAAATTTCTTGTCCCTGCCTCAATATTCCTTTAAGGGAATATTGAGGCAGGGGTGATTCGGAGAGCGACGGTGTGGAATGATGTCGGGTGAGCGCGAATTTGTTGACGCCGTCCGGGTTGGCGATGGCGACGCGGGACGCGTCGTGGGTCAATCTCTCAGGGCGTTGAGGCTGGCCTCGGGCTTTACCCAACTTGAGATGGCCAAGCGTTTGGGCGTTGGCCAAGCGGCGATCTCCAAGATCGAACAACGAGGCGATGTCCAGATCTCCTCGTTGCAGCGCTATGTCGAGGCTCTCGGTGCCAGCTTGCGCATCGATGCAGCATTTCCAGTTCATTCGGAGTTCGGAGTACGGATCCAGGCCGAGCTTGGCGGAGCCGTTGCCGACGACGATCAGTATGTCCTTCCGATTTTTGGCGATCGCGACGATGCCCGCCCTGCAATGAGGGACATCGTTATCAGCATAAAGCCGAACTATTCGGGCAAGATATTTGATGGCGTTAAGACCATCGAGCTGAGAAGGCGTTTCCCGTTGTCGGTAGCTCCCGGCGCTACTGCCTATATTTATTCTACGTCGCCAGAAATGGCTTTGGTGGGCGCTATTAAAATTGAGAACGTTGAACGCCTTGAACTCTCTGTCCTTTGGAAAAGGCACGGCCGATCTGCATCGATCAAGAAAGCCGATTTTGACGAGTACTTTAGTGGCCTGGAGGAAGGCTTTGCACTAAGACTGTCGACGCCGCGCCGATTTACGAGGCCGCTGACCTTGTCTGAATTGAAGGAGCGATTTGGATTTAAGGCTCCGCAGTCTTTCCTCTACGCGAAGCCCGACCTTCAAAAGGCGCTCCGGAATGAGCACACAAACATATCTGATTGATACAAATGTAATTATTCATCTGGAAGACAATAAAACCGTAGAGCCGGCCTTTTCCGGACTTACAAGCCTCGCCGCCAAGCACAAGGTCGATATTTTCGTGCACGAGGCGGCGCGCGATGATGTTGGCCGCGACAAGGATACCGCCCGCCGAGCGATATCTCTGAGTAAACTCGGCAAATTTCAAACCCTGTCAAAAGTCCGCGGCTTGACCGCCGCAGAGCTTTTGAACGCGTTCGGGCCTCTTCCGAAACACAACGACATAGTCGACGCGACCCTGCTGCATGCTCTTCACATCGGCGCCGTGGACTTTCTTGTCAGCCAGGACAGAGGCCTCCACGAGCGGGCCAGGCGCCATTCTCCAGAACTCGGTCGCCGGGTGCTCTATGTAGCAGACGCTGTTCAGCTCCTTCGAACGACCTATGAGCCGATCGAAGCGCCGGTGCGTTTCATAGATGAGGTCGTCGCTCACGCGATACCTCTGACGGACACTATCTTTGACAGTCTCCGCGAGGACTATCCCGGTTTCGATAAATGGTGGACGGAAAAATGCGTAAAGCAGCGGCGCCTCTGCTGGATCATCGAAGACGACGGAATTGCCGGCCTTCTCGTCAGAAAAGATGAGACGGGCTCGGACACCGACGCCACGGAAAAAGCCAACAAGATACTGAAGATCTGCACGTTCAAGGTTCGGCCGGAAAGACGCGGCCTTAAGCTCGGTGAGCTGCTTTTGAAGAAGGTCTTCTGGTTCGCTCAAAAGAACAAATATGACCTCGTCTATGTCACCACATACGAGGGACAGACCTCCCTCATTGATCTTCTTGAGTATTTCGGGTTCACCCATACTGCGACAAAAGAGGACGATGAGAGGATCTATGAAAAACGTATGGGCACGCGCGCACCCACGCCGACAGATGGCGACAATCACTTTGATGTCCATCGGCTGAATTATCCGCGCTTCGCCATCGTGCCGGACACCGCAGCGTTCGGTATCCCGATCAAAGAGGGCTACCACGATATCCTCTATCCGGATCTCAAGCAGCAGAACCAGTTGGATCTCTTCGGAGCGCTTGGGTTGGGAGGAGGTCCGCGGCGACCGGGCAACACAATTCGAAAGGTGTATCTGTGCCGGGCACCATCCAATTTGGGCCCGCCAGGTTCAATCCTGTTCTTCTATAAGGGCAAATCGTCGTCTTCACCGTCGCAGGCCATGTCGGCAATCGGAATACTCGAGGACATTCGTTTTGCGCGATCCACCCGGGAGCTGCTCCAGATGACAGGTGGAAGATCGGTGTATAGTGAAAAGGACCTTGAGGGCTGGCAGGCATCTGCCGAATCGCCCGTCAAAGTCATCAACTATCTGCTTGCCGCCTATATTGATCCGGCTATCGGGCTGAAGCAGCTCCAAGAGAGCAAGGTTATTGCGGAGCATCCGCCTCAATCGATCTTTCGCATACCGCGTCCTCGTCTGGATGACCTGCTTTCGCAGATCGACCTTGGATTTCAAGCATGAGCAGGCGGAAGGTTATTGCCTTGGCGGGTTTGTCAGGCGTCGGGAAATCGACACTTCTCGACAATGCACGACGAACGCTTGTTTTCGAGCACTTGCAGGCCAGCGATCTCATTAAGGCGGAGAAGCAGGAGCGCCAAGGTAAGCCTGTCGCCCGTGATCTTCTGCGCGAGGGAAATATCGACGACAACCAAGCCCTTCTGATATCCGGCTTCATGAGGCGCGCGCCGGAAGAAGGATTGATCGTTCTCGACGGTCACACCATCATAGACACCCCTGATGGCCTGGTGGAAATTTCGCCTTCGGTTTTTTCGGCGATCGATGTTTCCCGCTTCGTTGTCCTGGTCGATGACGTTGAAAAGATCGCGTTGCGACGTTTATCGGATACACGGAGAACGAGACCCGTCCGATCACACGAGGAGCTCGCTGAACATCAGGAACGGTCCGTATTTGCGGCCTATCGTGCGGCGCTCGCCCTCAGTGTCCCTCTGTTCGTTGTCCCCTTGAACGAACATCCGGATATCGCAATGTTTCTCGATCGATAGTTCGGTCCCCCAACGGAGGTGCCGTTGCTATTTGGGCATCGCGGCAAGGCCGCCATGCCTGTCGGTGTACAGTGGACTAAGGCCGCCGGTCTGCTCAAGCCAACGCCGATAGCCGGAAATTTCGGGTCCTCCCAGGTTGATCGCAAACTCCACCCCGAATATCGCTAGGACAAAGAACCACTCGCTTTGATCAGTCACAAGAAAATCGAACTCGTGGACGATCTGTTCTGCATTGCCTTCGGGCCCGAATGTCTTTCCGTCTTGATGATAAATGGTCCTGATGTGAATGGGCCATGGGCTGACATAACCCCTCCTGGCATGATCGCGCAGGACATCAAGCTGAGCCTCGTCACAAAGGTAGGCAACACCTTCGGGAAACTCGACAAGACGCAAGGCCATCGCTTCCAGCGCGATCTTCGCTAGGAATCGCGAGACAATTGGCGTATCGGGGAGTTCTCCGGCCAGCGGAAACAGCATCGTTCCTTCCTTAGCCTGGAGAACCCTCGCGAGATCCGGCTCGGAAACCTGAACCGACGTGAAATCATACTTCGGATATCGTGTAAGAAGCGCCGGTATATCCGGTGTTATCAATCCGCTTATGGATGGGATATTGCCGCGCTTGCTTTCAAGATCCTGTTGGAAACGCAACTGCCGAACGGCTGGCAGATCCAGAAACGGCTTTTCGACCTTTCTGGAAAAGTAGTTATTGCAGCCGTCGCATACGATGCCTCTCGGTAAAACATGCCGCTTGTTCCCCAATGATTCAGGAATGACATGCTCGACGCTTTTCGAGGAAGCGGACGGATTCTTGCAGAAAATGCAACGCACAAAATTTCCCCAAGCAACGAGTTAATTAAATCCAATACGCGACATAGGAATATAGATGATTTTAATGAGCAACGTGAGTGTCACAAGCCACGCGCATCTCCGGTGCGGTTCATAGCACCGACCGAGCGCGCCGACACTCATGCTGTCCAGAGTAACTTTCTAGCTGTCTGACATCGGCCATCCGCTCACTCTTCGAGAAGGTCGAGCATCCCGTCTCTCCCAAATCCCATCGTGGTGGAGCAGTATTCAGTGCAGGGAATCAGTTGACAGTGCATAATTGCTGCTGATCGCTGACTAACAACCGGGGGCGCCGTGGCTTCAAAAGGTTCGAAAAGAAAAAGCTTTTCTCGGGAGCAGGATGTACAGGACTGGCTAGAATCGATCGTCGCGACGGATATGCTGAGCGAGGTGATCGACGGGGCCGACGGCATCGAAAGTGCGCTTCGCTGGACCGAGTCCGACGAGTTCTGGCCGACCTTTCCGATCGACTATCTGACCCGCGTGGGCAATCTGCGCGCGGCACAGCGAGTGCTGGGATCGCTCCACTCGCTCGAACTCGTCAGCAAGAGCAATCGCAGCATCTCCCAGGAAAAGAGGGAGTCTCTCTTCGTCGATCTGCTCTATTGCACGCGAGCGACGTCGCAGTTCGTGCTGTTCGAAATCAAGAACCAGAAGGCGACCACACGCGAAGCCGTGTCCGAACTCATGGCCTATGAGCACGAGGCGCTGAACCACACACCCTTCTCGAGTGCGAACGACATCATGATGGTCGTTGTCTCGCGCGATTTTCCGCCACTGCTCGAACATGCGGTGACCGGCCTCAATACATGGTCGCGGCGCCGAGTGCTGTGCCTGCGATTTGATGATAGCGGCGACAACCCGCGACTCGCCGTTCACATCCCCAAGGCTTGGAGCGCGATCGGCCAGAAGGGTTTGCCGTCGTCAGGAATGGTGACCGCTGCGATCTCATTCGAGCCGAGGAAGGACCTCGATGAGGGAGAGGTTCATGACATCTGCTCGACGGCAGTCGCCCTCATGGTGCGCGAGGCCGAACGGACAGGCGGATCGGGCTTCGCGATGGTGGTGCATAACCTGCTCTATCCGGGCATGGCCCAAGGCCCGTTCCTCCTGCTGGTGGGCGCGGTCAATCCGTTCTGCTTTCTACGTGTCGCGGAGGAAGGCGGCTTTGTCGACAGGGCAAATTCACCGATCGCCGACTATGTGCTGAGCGACGAGCGCAAACACGATCTTGCGATGTCCTGGGACTGGCTATCTTGCGACGGCGGCGCAGCGACCGAATATCTAAAGGGATATGGCCGCGCGACCTGGGAGTCCTTTTCGACATGGCGCGAGATCCGGGATGTTCGGCGGTGGCGCGCCCCCAGCATCACCATGGATCGCCACCTCACGCCCGTTTCGGTCGATTTCTGGGGCGTGCTCGGCGACTTTGCGCGCGATCTGGTCCGTCACGTTGATCGCATGCGAAACTTCATGCCGGGCTTCGCGCGGCCCGGGATGGACTGGCGCCACCCCAAGTTCGGCGTCGCCATTCTCGATGAGATCGCGCTCGAAAGTCCGATCGACGGTGGTCAATGGACGTTTTCCGCGATCTTCGCGCTCGGCATCCGGATGGGACGGCTGAACGCGTTCGGCGCGCAATTTGCCGAGGCTGATGACGACCAGCGGCGAAAGCTCTTGGCGGCCGTTTTCTGGGCTGAAGCCGACGTTTTCGGCATGCTCCACGAGATCAGCCTTCGCTATATCTCGGCCAAGGAAATCGTCGAGCCACCGCCCAGCTTATCGGTCGGTCGTTACGAGAGCGGCAGCGAAGTGTCGGCGAGTTTCTCGGCGTTCGCGCAGTGGTTCGTCGACCATTTCATCGGCACCGACGAAGCGTTTCTGGTCGAGGCGTTCATCACCGGCCTCAGGATTTATGCTGTCTTCGATCCGCAGTTCGACGTCTTCGGCGAAAATGCCGATGTCGCGGCCAGTCGTGAAGAGGCGACAGGGCGCGCCCGTCATTGGCTCAAATGGTCGGTCGTGTCCGCTCTGGGCGACGGACGGGATGCACGCGCTGCCGCCCTGGCGATCAAGGCGAGTTTCGGCGATCGCATCCCGCTGGCGAAGGGCAAGGACGAGGCCTTCGAGGCAATTGATGGCTTTGGCTCGGACCTGCTGATTGACAAGCTGTTCCTTGAAATTCCTCGAATCATGGATAGCTGGCATCCGCAACTCGCGCACACGCTCGCGCCGATGGCATTGGTCGACCATGATTGGGACTGGTACCAAGAGCAGATCCTCGCCGCCCGGGCGCGAGGCGAGAAGAATCCATGCATCTTTCTCGGTGCCGGCGGCCAGTTGGGCATCGGCCGCATTCCAGACGAGCACTTGGCGCCGCATGTCGAGGATTGGCAAACCCATGTGCTGTTCGTGGACAATGAAGCCGGGTTCGAGATAACTCTGGTTGTTAGCTGGGCCAGCCTCCGCGCCGGCAACGCACCTGGCATGCGGCTGCGGGATGGATCGCCTGCGTTCGTTGGAGATAGTGACGAATGAACTACGGCGGTCAGCGAAAACACCTTCCCGCGTCGACATCTTCGTAAGCCCGTTCCATCTGGGGCGAGTTCGTCTTCAATCTCGGCATCGGCGGGCGGTGTTCTCGTCGATGGTCCCGATGCGCACGACGCCTCACGCGGGCAGTTTTCGGACATGCTGCGGATGCTGGAGACAAATCGTCTTAAGGATTTTCACTTCACCTTGGAGGATGAAGCCGACGGCTCTTGGCCAGTCTACAGTTGGGGAATGTCGGCAACGAGCGCCACAGGAGGGCATTAGAGGGCTATAGCGTAGACTTCTCATCATCGCCCGGTGCGGCGCGCCAAATATCGCCGATTACCGCACAAATTGAAGTATTTTATCTTTTATATTCAGTTAGATAGTGTTCGGCCGCGCCGTTGAAGATGTAGTTCACGTATGCCCCACCACTTAGCATGGGCACCTGGGAGTGGGTGTCGTCTCATTCCGTGCTGGTTTTTCAACAATCTTCGCCCAGCGAAACTGAAAGGCAGTCCGCGCGACTTGCCTCACGACAAGCAGCGATGAGCGCATCCTGGGGTCCGCCAGTCCAAGGGCACGCAGGAATGTTTCGTCCTGGATCAGCTCTTGTCGATCACGATTCGCCGTGCGGTAGACGCCGTGATTCTCAGGTCAGATCCGGGCGTCTCTGGGCTCCGGACAGAGCCATCTAGCTGGCAGATGCCGGACTGATCCCGGCATCGATCCAATCACGCGCCTGCGCCAGGACCTCATCCGAAAGCGCTGGATCGTCTACCGCCCGGGCGAGGATCACGGCCCCCACCATCGCTGCAAAGCTTCCGATCGCCACGCGGCGTCTGTCTGCCGCATCCAGCTCCGGGAGCGCCTTGCCGATACGGTCGATCTGAGAGCGAAGGCCTTCCGTCATGGCCGAACGTGCAGCCGGGGCCTGAAGGCGTACCGCCGCGGCAAGGGCAGCCGTCGGACACCCACCGGCGCAGTTGTCGCGATGCCGGGGTGACAGATAGGCCTCGGCATAAGCGCGAAGATCGCCTCCTGCGCCTGCGTCGACGGCGAGGACATGGGCAAGACTCTGCGCGATCAGATCATCCTTCGAGCTGAAGTGGCCATAGAATCCGCCATGAGTGAGCCCGGCAGCTTTCATCACCTCCGCCACGCCGACCGCGTCGAACCCCTTGTCGCGAAACAGCCGGCTGGCCTCATCCAGGATCCGGCGACGGTTCTCCGCCATCTGCTCTCGACTAACCTTCATTTCAAAATTCTCCGCGAGCGTCATTGACATTTACATGATGGCTATCATATTTAGGTGCAATCATGATAATCGTCATGAATATAAGCACGAACACGAAAGAGAGCAACCCTATGACCGAGTATTACGGCCAGCGCGCTTCGGCCGGCCTGCTGATCTCCGAGGCCACGCAGATCTCGCAGCAGGGACAGGGTTACCAGGATACGCCCGGCATCTACTCGCAGGCCCAGATCGACGGCTGGCGCAAGGTCACCACCGCCGTGCACGCCAAGGGCGGGCGGATTTTCCTGCAGCTCTGGCATGTCGGCCGCGTCTCGCACGTCGATCTCCAGGAGGACGGGGCGGCGCCGGTTGCACCCTCGGCGATCCGGGCCGCGACCAAGACGTTTGCCAATAATAGCTTCGTCGATGTCTCGGAGCCGCGCGCACTCGAACTGGACGAACTGCCGGGCATCGTTGAGGACTTCCGCAAAGCAGCCGCGAACGCGATTGCCGCGGGCTTCGACGGTGTCGAGATCCATGGCGCAAACGGCTATCTGCTCGACCAATTCGCCAAGGACGGCGCCAATGTCCGCACCGATGCTTACGGCGGCTCGGTCGAGAACCGCGCTCGTCTGATGCTGGAGGTCACGGCCGCGGTGGTCGAGGAAGTTGGCGCCGCGCGCACCGGCATCCGCATTTCGCCCGTCTCGCCCGCGAACGGCGTTTCGAGCAGTGATGCTCAGGCGCAGTTCGACTACATCGTCGATCAACTCAATGCCCTGGGGATCGTCTACATCCACGTCGTCGAGGGCGCCACGGGCGGGCCGCGCGACGTCGCGCCGTTCGATTTCGGATCGCTCCGTCGGCGCTTCAGGAACACCTATATCGCCAACAACGGTTATGATCTCGACCTTGCGACGTCGCGGTTGGCGGAAGACAAGGCCGATCTGTTCGCCTTCGGCCGGCCGTATATCGCCAACCCGGACCTCGTGGAACGGCTGAAGACGCGTACGCCTTTGGCGCAGTTCAACCCCGCGACGCTCTATGGCGGTGACTCCGCCGGCTACACCGACTATCCCGCCCTCAGCACCACGACCAATCCCTGACCCGTCGAACCCGCGCGGCATGCATTGCGCGCCGGTCGCGGAACGCCATCCCTTCGGAGATCGTCACCATGCAGATTCTGAATCGGTCCGCCTTCCTCGCGCTCAGTCTCGGAGCAATGATCGTCTCGCTGCCGGCGCAGGCGCAGAATGCCTCGCCCGTCGGCTTGTGGAGGAATGTCGACGATGTCAGCGGCAAACCGAGGGCTCTGATCCGTATCACGGAAACGGGCGGCGTCCTGCAAGGCAAAGTCGAAAAGGTCTTCCTCGCCCCGAATGAAAGCCCGATCTGCACGAAATGCGACGGCGCCTTGAAGAATGCGCCCGTCGTCGGCCTCACGATCCTGTCCGGCCTGAAGAAGGACGGGGCCGAATATACCGGCGGCCAGATCCTCGATCCCGACAGCGGCAAGGTCTACAGCAGCAAAATCCGGCTGACGGATGGCGGCAAGAAGCTCAACGTCCGCGGCTACATCGGTGTCTCGATGCTCGGTCGCTCGCAGATCTGGCTGCGCCAGGAATAAGGGTCTGGATCGGCAGGACGGCTGCTCGATCCGGAGCAGATCATTTGGAAAGAAACGCCATGAGAGCCTTCATCGTCGATCGATACAAGAAGAAGGGCGCCCTGCGCTTCGGCGAGATGCCGGAGCCGGCGCTGCGGGATGACGACGTCCTGGTTGAGGTCCATGCGGCCGGACTCAACCTTCTGGATTCGAAGGTACGGGATGGAGAATTCAAGCTCATCCTGCCGTACCGTCCGCCCTTCATCCTCGGGCACGACGTGGCCGGAACCGTGGTTCGGGTCGGATCCAAGGTCCGGCAATGCAAGCCGGGCGATGAGGTCTATGCCCGGCCGCGCGACGGCCGTATCGGGACATTCGCGGAGTTCATCGCCGTGAACGAAGCCGACGTGGCGCTGAAGCCCAGGAACATCAGCATGGAGGAAGCGGCTTCCATCCCTCTGGTCGGGCTTACCGCCTGGCAGGTGCTGGTCGAGCAAGCCGGTCTGCGAAAAGGGCAGAAGGTCCTCATACACGCGGGCTCCGGCGGCGTGGGCACTTTCGCCATTCAGCTTGCCAAGCATCTCGGCGCGACCGTCGCGACGACGGCGAGCGCCGCCAACGCCGCGATGGTGAAGGAACTGGGGGCGGACGTCGTCATCGACTATCGCAGCCGGAAGTTCGAGGAAGAGTTGTCGGGCTACGACGTTGTCCTCAATAGCCTCGACGCCACGACGCTGGAAAAATCGCTGAAGGCCCTGAGGCCCGGCGGCAAGCTGATCTCCATCTCCGGCCCGCCCGATCCCGCCTTCGCACGCGGCCAGGGCTTGAATGTGGTGCTCCGGCTCGTGCTGCGCCTGATGAGCGCGGGCATCCGCCGCAAGGCGAAGCGGGCGGGTGTCGACTATTCCTTCCTCTTCATGCGCGCCGATGGCGAGCAACTCGGCCGTATCACGAAGCTGATCGAAGACGGCACCATCCGTCCGGTCGTCGATCGTGCCTTCCCCTTCGAGCAATTGAACGAAGCCTTGGCCTACATCGACACCGGCCGCGCCAAGGGGAAGGTCGTCGTCACGCTGAAGTGACGCGATATCCCGAGAAAAGGACTCAACCATGGCCACCCACACCCGAAGCGCAGACTGGGAGACGGCGCCCACCCACCACGTCGAGGCTGCCGGCACCCTCTTCGCCTATCGCCGCCTCGGGCCTGACGCCGGCGTGCCGGTGGTGCTGCTCAATCATTGGGGCGCGAACCTCGACAATTTCGATCCCCGCATCGTCGAGGGTCTGGCGGCGGATCGGGCGGTCTATGCGCTCGACTATCGCGGCATCGGCAAGTCGGGCGGCAGAGCCCCGCTCACCATAGCAGAAATGGCCAGCGACACGATCGCCGCCATACGCGCGCTAGGCCTGACGTCGGTTGACCTGATCGGGTTCTCGCTGGGCGGCTTCGTCGCGCAACAGATCATGTTCGACGCGCCCGATCTCGTCCGCCGCGCCATCCTGGCCGGCACGGGTCCTGCGGGTGGGGCCGGAATCGAACGGGTCGGTCCGGTGTCGTGGCCACTCATCATCAAAGGGCTGCTGACCTTCCGCGATCCCAAATTCTATCTCTTCTTCACGTCGAGCGCGGCAGGCAAGCGAGCGGCCTCCGAGTTCCTTGCACGATTGAAGGAGCGGACGAGGGATCGTGACAGGGCGGTCTCGCCGAAATCCTTTCTGCGCCAGCTCAAGGCGATCAAGGCCTGGGGCCTCCAGCCGCCGCAGCCGCTGGACACCGTCCGCACGCCCGTTCTCGTGGCGAACGGCGATCACGACATCATGGTGCCGAGCGAGAACTCGACCGACCTGGCGCGCCGCATCCCTGGGGCCGAACTCGTCCTTTACCCCGACGCCGGGCATGGCGGCATTTTTCAGTATCACGATCCCTTCCTGGCCAAGGCAAAGGGCTTTCTCGGCGCCTGATCGACGCGGGTCGTTAAGGGACGCGCAACAGATTTGGAGACAGCGGTGAACTCAAATTCCAAAAGGACCGCTCTTGTTACGGGGGCCTCTTCCGGCATCGGAAAAGCGAGCGCCGAGGTCCTGGCACGCGCCGGCTTCACGGTCTTCGGCACGAGCCGCAAGCCGAGTGGCAACAGCGCGGGCCAGGTCTCGATGCTGGCTTGTGACGTAACCAATGAGGCTTCTGTGGCTTCGCTGGTTTCGACCGTGCTAGCAAACACCGGGCGTATCGACATTCTCGTCAACAATGCCGGCTTGGGCATGTTCGGAGGCGCCGAAGAATCCTCGGTCGCTCAGGTTCAAAGCCTGTTCGATGTCAATTTGTTCGGGGTCATGCGGATGACCAACGCCGTACTGCCCTCGATGCGGCGTCAGGGCGAAGGCCGCATCATCAATATCAGTTCGGCGCTCGGGTTCGTGCCGGCGCCCTATTCGGCGCATTACGCGGCGAGCAAATACGCGCTCGAAGGCTATTCGGAGTCACTCGACCATGAAATCCGCGGCTTCAACATCCGCGTCTCGTTGATTGAACCGGGCACCGTTCAAGGCTCCTTCGACCATAGCTCGCTGGAACCGGATTCCATGATGACGGAATATGACGCTGGGCGCGCCTGGGTGCATGGATTTTACGAGAAATCGAAGCTGACGGCTGACACGCCCGAAGACGTGGCGGACGCCGTGCTTCGGGCGGCGACGGCCAGGCACCAACGGCAACGCTACACCGTGGGCAAGGTCGCGTGGCAAGTCAGCCTGCTGCGACGGCTCATGCCTGCGAGCATGTTCGACAAGGCCTTGCGCCAGCAGTTCCGCATGCCGGGCTGATCGAGGCCGTCCCAGGCAGCCTAACCGCCCAGTCCCACCAACAAGGATAACGTTATGGATTACACGACGTTCGGCCGCACCGGCCTTCAGCTTTCCAGGCTCGCGTTGGGCACGGGAAACTTCGGCACCGGCTGGGGATATGGCGCCGATCCTGAGACAGCAGTGGCCATTCTGGACGCCTATGCCGCGGCAGGCGGCAATTTCATCGATTCCGCCGACGTCTACCAGTTCGGTCAGTCGGAAGAGATATTGGGCAAGGCGCTCGAAGGCCGGCGCGAGGATTTCGTGCTCGCCACCAAGTTCACCAACGGCGCCGCGCCGAACGCCAACCGGCTGGTGACGGGCAACAGCCGCAAGGCCATGGTCGCCTCGGTCGAGGCGAGCCTGCTGCGTCTGAAGACCGACCGGATCGACCTCTACTGGGTGCATCATCCCGATGGTCTCACGCCGATGGAAGAGATCGTGCGCGGCCTCGACGACCTCGCTCGCGCCGGCAAGATCCTCTATGCCGGCCTCTCCAACTTCCCGGCCTGGCGGCTGTCGCACGCCGCGACGTTGTCCGAACTGACGCGCGCGGTGCCAATCGCCGCTGCGCAGTTCGAGCACAGCCTCGTCCACCGCGAGCCCGAGGCCGATCTGTTCCTCGCCTGCGAGGCGCTGGAGATCGGCGTCGTCACCTGGTCGCCGCTCGGCGGCGGCGTGCTGACTGGCAAATATCGCAAGGGCGAGAAAGGACGCGCCGAAGGCTTTGGTGGCCGCGTCTTCCAGGCAGAAAACTCGCCGCAACGCACGGCCACGATCGATACTGTTCTGCAGGTTGCGGAAGAGGCCGGTGCCAGTCCCGATCGGGTCGCCATCGCCTGGGCCATGACCCATGGCGCGGTACCGATCATCGGACCCCGATCGCTCGCGCAGTTGGAGAGCAATCTGGGCGCGGCGGCGCTGACCCTCTCGGCTGAGCAGATTGGGCGCCTCGATGCAGCGAGCGCACCGGCGGGTGCGCCGCCTCGCGCGACGACGCGCGCCATTGCCTGACACCGACGCTGAATGGCGGACGCGCATCCTCACAGGAGATTTGACATGAGCCAGCCCGAGATCATCCTTGCCCATCCGGTCCGCACCGCGATCGGCGCCTATAACGGAACACTCAAGGGTGTGCCCGCCACCGAACTCGGGGCGATCGCCATCCGCGAGACCCTGCGCCGTGCCGGACTGTCGGGCGACGACATCGGCACCGTGGTGATGGGCAATGTCATCCAAGCCGGCAACCGAATGAATCCGGCGCGTCAGGCGTCGGTTGGTGGCGGCCTGCCGGTGTCCGTCCCGGCGCTTACCGTCAACCGCGTCTGCGGCTCGGGCGCACAGGCGATCCTGTCGGCGGCGCTCGAAATCATCGCCGGCGACAGCAACGCCGCCATTGCCGGCGGCATGGAGAATATGGACCGTGCGCCGTACCTCATGGATGGAGGCCGCTGGGGCTACCGCATGGGGCCGGCACAGATTCTCGACAGCATGTTGACCGATGGTCTGAACGACGCCTTCTCGGGCGAGCATTCCGGCTGGCACACTGAGGATCTCGTTACGAAGCTCCAGATCAGCCGGGGGGCGCAGGACGCCTTCGCTGCACGTTCGCAGCAGCGCTTCGTTGCTGCGCGGGACGCCGGCCGGTTCACGGACGAAATCGTGGCCGTCGAGGTGAAGGGGCGCAAGGGAACGGAGAGCTTTCTGGTCGATGAGGCTCCGCGAGCGGATACAACGGTCGAGACGTTGGCCCGTCTGAAGCCCGCCTTCCGCCCCGACGGGACCATCACCGCTGGCAACGCTCCGGGGCTGAACAGCGCGGCCGCTGCGTTGATCGTGGCCGAGCGCGGTTTCGCCGATGCGAAAGGACTGAGGCCCATGGCCCGCCTTGCCGGCTATGGCGTTGCGGCAGTCGAGCCGGGCTTGTTTGGACTTGGCCCCATCCCGGCCGTTCGCAAGGCATTGGAAAAGGCCGGCTGGGCGCTCGGTGAGGTCGAGCGTCTCGAGATCAACGAGGCCTTCGCCGCAGTGCCGATCGCGGTCGCGCGTGAACTTGGCCTGCCGGAGGACATCGTCAACGTAGAGGGAGGCGCCATCGCGCACGGTCACCCGATCGGCGCCACCGGAGCGATCCTCACGACACGGCTTCTCTATTCGATGAAGCGCGACGGAATCTCCAAAGGTATCGTCACCCTTTGTATCGGCGGCGGTCAGGGGATCGCTCTGGCGCTCGAAGGGCTTTAATCCGGAGGACTGGCGCCCGAAATAGCGATTAGGGAGGGCTGTGGAGAGCTATGGCGTAGACGTAGTTCTCATCATCACCCGGCGCGGTGCGCCATCTTTTCAATATCCTAGCCAGCCTCCGCAGACTAATCCGAAGTGTGCGGCCCCAACCGCCGAAAACTGTTGACGAAGACCATCAAAAGATCGTCGCGCCGCACGAAATAGGAGAGGCCGATCTGGTCTGGTGGTCCGTTGCCCGGAAGCCCGAGGACTTCACGAAACACAGCCTCGCTCATGGTGTCGTAGGTCGTATGGTTGCCGGTGGCGTGCCAGATCGGGGTCTTTGTCCGATCAAGCCATCCCATTTCCGTGTCGAGCCAATGCCGCCACTGTTTCCGCAGGGTAGCGGCATCCGGTACGAGACCGATGATTTCATCGCCCGGAAACAGAATGAACTCGGGCCGTGGACGTAGCCGCCTGACGACGGCGTTCACCGAGGCGAAGGTCTGTTCGTGCAAGGCATGCGGCACGCCCGAGCACGAGTCGCCATACAGCAGGAACTGGTGGCCTTTTCCGCGCGCAGAAGGGCGGGAATGGAATCGCGCATCGTCCCAAGCCGACCGGCAGCTTTATGGAGTTGAACAGACTGCCGCCCAGGCCTGATCTCTGTAGCGGTCGATCGCTTCCTTCAGTCCAGCGACGCTTGGCCCGTGTTTGAGGATCGCGCGCGAGACCGATGGGATCGTCCTTTGGATCGCACTGCCGAATTTTGCTTTCACATCCGCGATCTCGGCGCCTTGGGCACCGACCCCCGGCGCCAAGACGAGTGAGAGGGGTAGGCGATCGAGGATGGTGTTGTCCGCTGGATCGATCGTCGCGCCAATGACAGCGCCGACATGTCCGACCGTCTTGCCCGATCTTGCATTGATGGCGGTGATGGAGTCGGCGAGCGTCTCCGCTACGGTTCGGCCGTCGCCGTGACTGGCCTTCTGCAGGGAATGGCCATCCGTATTTGACGAGCGCACCACCACAAACACCGCTGCACCGCAATGTACCGCCCTGTCGAACACCGGTTGCAGCGCATCGAGGCCAAGGTAAGCCGTTACCGTCATTGCATCACCGCCGAAGCCGCTATCTTCTCCGAGCATCGCGCTCGCATATCCCGTCATGGTTCTGGAGAAGTCACCTCGCTTGCAATCAATCAGGGCGAGAGACCCTTGACTCTTCGCACGCGCGATGGAACTCGCCATGACCTCCATGCCGCCGGGGCCGAGACGCTCGAAGAAGCCGCACTGTGGTTTCACGACCGAGATGCGATCACTCGCTGCATCGAACACCGTTTCGCAGAACCAGCGCATTCCCTCCACCGTGTCGTTGAGCCCCCAGTGCCGGATGAGGTCCTCGGAAGGATCGAGTCCGAGAGAAAGGGGGGAGCGCTCCTGGGACAGTTCAACAAATCGTTCCGCAAAGCTTCGTGGAGATGGCCGCTGTCCTGTTTCCGAACCTCCTTGGAATATTGCTGACGGTCTCACTCGGTCCTCACTAGAACAGGAGATTTGGAAGGAATGTCGACAACCATGGGACATAGCTGACTAGCACAAGCACCAGCAGGTTGACGGCGATGAACGGCATGATTCCTGCAACGACCTGTTCGACCGGACGTCCGAGGGTCGCTGAGGTTACAGCCAGGTCCAGTCCAACCGGCGGCGTTATCATCCCGGTGCAGACATTCAGCGTTACGATCATACCAAAATGGATCGGGTCGATTCCAAGAGCGGTTGAAACGGGAAACAGCGTCGGCAGGAAGATGACCATGATCGAGTTCGGATCGAGAAACATGCCGCAGACCAGAAACAGGATGTTCACGCAAAGCATGAACACCACCCAGTTGACGTCGTTGTCCTGGATCAGCGCGAGCAATGTGCGGTCGAACCCTGCAAGTGTGATGAAATAGGCGAGAAGCGCACCCATCGCGAGCAGGATGAAGATCACGCCGGTCGAGACAGCGCTGTCACGCGCGATCGAGAAGACCTTGCGCAGGGACAGCGAGCGGAAGATGAAGACTTCCACAATAACCGCGTAGACTGCTGAAACAGCCGCAGCCTCGGTCGCGGTGAAGATGCCGCTGAAGATTCCGACGAGGATGATGGCTTGCATCAGAAGTGCCCACAACGCGTCGACGAAGGCAGACCACTTGCCGCGCCAGCCAACGCGCTCGACGCCGGGGATACCCTTGCGCCAGGCGGTATACGCGACCAGCGCCATGAAGCCGAGGCCGAGAACGACGCCGATCATCATGCCGGCCGCGAACAGCGAGGCAATGGAGGTGCCGGTCAGCCAGCTGTAGACGACGAAGGTGATGGAGGGCGGGATAAGCAGCGCACATTCGGCGCTGGATGCGATGAGCCCCAGGCTGAAGCGCTCGCTGAAGCCGGAACGCCTCAGTTCGGGGTAGGCGACGCGCCCCATCGCCGCCACGGTGGCGGGAGCCGAGCCGGCTGCGGCGCCGAATACCATGCAGGTAACGACCGTGGAATGGCCGAGCCCGCCCTGGCGATGGCCGACGAGGGCCCGGAACAGGCCGGCAAGCTGCCCTGCCATGCGGCCTCGCGCCATCAAGTCGGCGGCGAAGATGAAGAAGGGAATCGCCAGGAGCGTGACGACCTCAACGCCGCCAACCAGCCGCTGCCCGATAATGAGATCGGGCATCATCGGGTACATCAGGAACTTTGTCAGGACCGCCGGAATACCGAGAACCAGGAAGATCTCGGCGGCTAGCGCGAGAAGGATCGCCGCAAGAAAAAAAAGCAAGACAACCATGGAATCGCTACAGGTGATGCATGGGATCGATCTCGCGCGCGAAGCGGTCCGACCATCCGAACAGTTCGACCAGATATTGCGCCGCCATCAGCAGGAACCCGACGGGCATAACCCAGTAAAGCCAAGCTACCGAGAAGCCGAGGGTCGGGCTTGCCTGACCACTACGCGCTACGAAGAGCGTGATCTCCCAGCCCACCTTGACCATGTAAATGCTGAAGACCAGGCCGAGCAGGTTGATGAGTGTCTTGACACCACGCTGGGCGGGAGGCGGCATCCGGTCGAGGAGCATGCGCATGCCGATGTGGCGGCCGCCCTCGAGCGCCAAGCCGATCGCCAGGAAGACGATCCAGACCAGCCCGAACAAGGAGATCTCGTCAATCCACGCCAGCCGCGGCGCGAGTGAAGGCATGATCTCGCGCACCAAGACGTTGCCCGCGTAGCCGAAGGTCGTGGCCAACATAAGCAGGCCGAGCAGGACACCCTGCACGGCCTGCACGCGCCTGAGGGCGGCGACAACGCGCGCGCCCATCATCCAGCGAACTTCTTGTACTCGGCGTCGTAAATCTTGAGGACTTCCTCGCCTTCCGCACCGGCGAGCGCAATATAGGCATCGCGGGCCTTCGGCGCGGCTGCATCGCGTAGCTTGTCACGCTCGGCCTCGTTGGCGACGCGCACATTGACACCAGCCGCCTTGATGGCCTCAAGCGCGGTGCTGGCCGACTCTTCCTTCATCTTCTCGACCTCGGGACGAACCTCGTTGAAAGCCTTGGCGATGACGTCCTTATGGCCATCCGGTAGCGCCTGCCACCAGGTCGGGTTGAACAGCACGAAATCTTCCATCGCACCATGCTCGGTGACCACGAGGTTCTTCTGGACCTCATGGAACTTCATGGTGGTGATGGTATCGAGCGGGTTTTCCTGGCCGTCCACCAAACCGGTCTGTAGCGAGGTGTAGAGCTCGCCGAAATTGATGGCGACGGCGGTGGCGCCCAAGGCGGCGAACTGATCGATAAGGATCTTGGAGTCCATGACCCGGAACTTCTGGCCCGCCAGTTCGACCAGATTGTCGAGTGACTTGTTCGATGTCAGGCTCTTGCGGCCGTTGGGCCATTGGGTGAGCGCGTGCAGTCCGCGCTTCTCGAAGCTCTTGAGCAGCGCCTGGCCGAACGGGCCTTCGCGCAGTTTCTGCGACATTTCGCGATCGGTTGGCAGGAGGTAGGGAACGTCGAGGACCGACACGACCGGATTGAAACCGCCGAGGAAGGCGGCCGGCTGGACGGTGCATTCGATGGCGCCGAACTGTGTGCCCTCAATCATCTGGCGCGCATTGCCGAGCTGAGACTGCGGGTAGAGTGTGAACTCGACCTCGCCACCTGTGCGCTCCTTCACCAGCGCCCCGACTTTCTCCAGACCCTTGTGGCGCGGTTGCGCCGGCGATTCGAGATGCGCGACCTTGACCGGATACCTCGCAGTCTGGCCGAAGGCGACCTTCGGCATGATAGCCACAGCGGCCGCCAGCGTCCCCGACTGCAGGATTGTCCTTCTAGATACCATTGTGTTCACCCTCTTTATGATTGTCTAATTTTTGAGAAATGATCCATATATTGAGGACCCTGTCAACGCCCGTTCGGAAGGTAGCTGACGATCCGATCAGTCGGCCGGCACGAGTTCCGCGAGCCCGATTCTGTTCATCAGTTCCAATAGCTCTCCAGCTTCGCCGGGCTTGAGTTGGGTGGCTTCGCGAACGTAGCCGGTGAGACTGTACACAGCCTGGTTTGCGGTGGACAAATCCAGCGGTTCTCCATCGTACAGGTCGGCGAAGCGGCCGGCCAGGTCAGCCAACAGTCTCAGAAGACCTGCATGCTGGCCATCCTGGGATCGAAGCGCGAGAGATCTATGCTGGAACTCGTAGAAGGTGGCAACGCCGCCTTTCTGCATCTCCAACCATTGCAACAGATCCGAAAATTTCTGCTGCGACCGGATTTCGCATTCAACGTCCGCGGCTCGTTCGGTGTTCATTTTGCAATCCCTTCCAGTTGCGGATCGTCACTCACTGACTTCTCCAATGGACCAGGCCAGCCATTCACCGCCACGAAACTTCGCGACTTCACTCCTACCGACCTGTAGAGAGCGATCGCTGAGGTCGCGCCGTCGGTGCAGCGTGATCGTATCGTGGTTGACCGGCAGGCCGTAAAAGCTTGGCCCGTTGCAGGACGCGAAGGATTCCAGTCTGCAAAGGGAGTCCTCTTCATCGAAGACCTGTGCATAGGTCTGGAGAGCGGTGGGCCCGCAGAAAATGCCGGCCGAACAGCACTCTGCCTGCTTGGCCTCCCGCAGGTGCGGCGCCGAATCCGTGCCAAGGAAGAAGCAAGGTTCGCCGGAAACCGCGGCGCGCCTCAGTGCCTGGCGATGGTGCTCGCGCTTGGCGACTGGCAGGCAGTAAAAATTGGGTCGCAGGCCGCCTTGAAAGAGCGACGTGCGGTTCAGCACCAGGTGGTGGGGCGTTATTGTCGCCGCCATACGGGTCGCATTCTCACGGACAATGGCCACGCCTTCCACCGTCGTGACGTGCTCGAGGACAATCTTGAGACCCTGATGTCGCTTGATGAGTCGCTGCAGGCTGTTCTCGATGAAGAAGCTCTCGCGGTCGAAGATGTCGACCGCCGGGTCTGTCGCCTCGCCATGGATGAGAACGGGCATTCCGATCCTCTCCATCCGCTCCAGCACCGGTCCGATCCGGGCGAGGTCCGTCACCCCATGACTGGAATTCGTGGTTGCGCCAACCGGGTAAAGCTTGCACGCCACCCAGACGCCCTCTTGGAACCCGGTTTCCACCTCGTCGGCGGACGTCTCTTCCGTCAGATAGCAGGTCATCAATGGCGTGAAGTCCGACCCTTCCGGTCGCGCGGCCAGGATGCGGTCACGGTATGCCCGAGCGGCTGCCACGGTCGTGATCGGCGGAGTCAGATTTGGCATGACGACGGCGCGGGCGAACTGCGACGTCGTGAAGGGCAGGACCGCCTTCATCATGTCGCCATCGCGCAGATGGACGTGCCAATCATCCGGACGTCTGATCGTCAGGGTCGTAACGGCGCTGGCTCCAAGCTGACCAAACATCTTTTCAGTGTTCATTGCATCGCCGCCTCTCGGATCGCGGCGTGCATCACATCGATCCCGGCAATCAGGTCGGGCAGGTCCATCGCTTCGCGCGGATTATGAGAGCCGTTCTGGTTGCGCACGAAGATCATGGCGCTTGGAACGCCTGCATTCGCGAATACCGCGGCGTCGTGGCCCGCGCCGCTGGCAATCGCCTCCGAGGGCAAGTGCAGGCTGGCTGCCGACGCTGTCAATCGCTCAACCCACTCCTTATCCATCGCCGCGCCGGCGGCCTCCACCTTTTCGTCGAAACGGAAGGTGACTCCGCGCTCTTTCGAGACGGCGGCACATTCGGACAGGAAGAGTTCGTAGGCCGCATCGAGTGTGGCCTTGCTCTGGCTGCGCACCTCAAAGGCGAAACGGACAAGTTCGGGTATGCGGGCGATGGCATTCACTTTCGCATCCGTCGCGACGATGCCCGACGTGAGGACCAGGTCGTGTCCACGCTCGAGCAGCGTTCGCCAGTGCGCATCGAGATGCGTGATCAGTTCGCACATCCCGAACACCGCGTCGTGGCGCAGCCATCTTGGCACGGCGCCGGAATGACCTGCCTGGCCGATGCATTCGACGGCGCGATGCCTGATGTTCCCACGAATGCCCGTGACGATGCCGATCGGGAGGTTGCGCGCGGCGAGCACCGGCCCCTGCTCGATATGGAGTTCGACCCAGGCAGCGACTGATTTCGGGTCAAGCAAGACTTCGTGCGCCGCAATCCGGTCGACGTCGATCCCGACGCCGCGCATGCAGTCGCGCAACTGACGACCGTCATTCTCGGCCTTGGTGTCCAGGTCGGATGGCGTCAGCTTTCCAAAGAGACAACTTGACCCGAGATAGGGCTTGCCGAACCGGGCGCTCTCCTCGCCCCGTAGCGCATAGAGCTTGATGGTTCGGCGCAATGGCGCGTTCACCGCTTTCAGCCTGCGCATGACGGTGAGCGCCGCGATCACGCCGGCGGCCCCGTCGAAATTGCCGCCCTGCGGCACCGAATCGACATGTGAGCCGCAGGCGATGAAGGGCAGATGGTCTTCCAAACCGGGAAGCGTGGCAACGAGGTTGGCAGCAACGTCGCGCTCGGTGTGAAGACCAATGCGCTGGGCCTCCGCCTCGATCATGTCGAGGGCTTGGGATTCCTTTTCGGTATAGGCGAGACGACTGATACCGACGCCATCGAATGCCGCCCGCCTGAGCGCGTCGAAAAGGCCCGCCACCTCATCGCGCTCGGTTGGCCTGCAGTCGGGATCGCGAACCGCCGCTGCAATCATTGCGCGGGCTCCATCCATGCCATGTCGGGCTCGTCGCTCTCTTCCACAAGCAGAGCTCCGGATAGATCGCTGATCCTCGCTATGTCTCTGTGCATGCAGAATTGCTCGAGTCCCTCGATCACGCGAAGCATCGCGTCCGGCTGGATGAAGGTCGCGGTGCCAATCTGCACGGCACTCGCCCCGGCCAGCATGAATTCCACCGCGTCCTCCGCGTTGGAAATACCGCCGCAGCCGATGATCGGGATGTTTGCCACTCGCGCACACTGGTAGACTTGCCGAAGGATGATCGGCTTCACCGCAGGCCCCGAAAGACCGCCCATGATATTGCCAAGGCATGGCCTGAACGTCTCCAAGTCAACGGCCATAGCGAGGATGGTGTTGGCGACGACGAGGGCATCGGCGCCGGCGTCTTCGGCGGCGCGTGCCACCGAAGCGATGTCTCCGGTGTTGGGGGTGAGTTTCGCCCAAACCGGCAACGTCGTCGCCTGACGCAGGGCCGCAGTCACACGTGCGGCCGAGTCGGGACTCATCGCGAAGGCCTTTCCGTCCTCCTCGATATTGGGACAGGATATGTTGGCCTCAATCGCCGCGACGCCCGGCACCGAAACCGCCTCTGCCAGCGAAGCGAAACCCTCCACCGTCGGTGCCGAGATGCTGACCACGAGAGGCGTCGAATGGCGCGCATAGAGGGGGAGTGTTTGCTCGACGAAGTGATCCAATCCCTTGGATGGGATGCCGATCGAATTGATCATGCCATCCGGCTGCTCGACCACACGCGGCAGCGGGTTGCCGGCGCGGACCTCGCGCGTGATGGTCTTGGTGACCAGCGCCCCCAACCTGTCGAAATCGATCACCCGGTCGAGGCCTTCGGCGAAGGTGCCGGACGCGGGCATGACGGGGTTTCGGAGGCGCAACGAACCAACATTGACGGAAAGGTCGACGCTCATGGCATCGCCTCCGCGAGGTCAAAGACGGGACCATCCCAGCAGACGCGCCGGCTCAGGATCTCGCCCTCGACGTTGAAGTCGCGTACACAGCAATAGCAAAGGCCGATCCCGCAAGCCATTTGCTGCTCCAGTGCAACCTGACCAGGAATCCCGAACTCGGCCGCAAGGCGCTGCTGGACACGCATCAGCCGCGACGAGCCGCAAGTGAAGAAGGCGTCACAGGCTTGTCGGGAGATGAGCCCGCGCAGAATCTTCTCGACATTGGCGGGACCGCTGGTCGCCTCCATGTCCGTAACACCGATGACGTCCGCTCCATAGTTGTGGAACAGATCGACCGAAACCAGGAGATCCGGGCGGCGCGCACTCAGAACTGCCGTCACGTGGATACCCACATCAGCGGCAGCGCGGGCCAGCGGAGCAAGCGTGGCAAGGCCTGCGCCGCGCCCCACGACGACGATGTGGCGCCATTGCGGATCGAGGGTGAAGCCTACGCCGAGAGGGCCGAAGACATCTATCGAATCCCCGACGTCGAGCGTCTCCAGCCCGCGTGTCCCAGCTCCTGCAATCTTGTACAGAAACTCGATCCGACAGGGAGCCGTAGTTGTCGCGTATATGCTCATGGGGCGGCGCAGGAACGGCTTTTCGCCCGGCGGTTGCGGACAGAGCAGTTGGAAGAACTGCCCCGGCTGCGCGCCGGCGGCGAGCGGTCCGCACGACAGGGCGAGGTGCCGATAATCGCCCGCGATCGCCTGGTTTGCGACGACTGTCGCGATCTCAGACGCAGCCTTCGGCTGCCATTGCTTGACAGTTCCCGTTTCGACTTGCTGTCCCGACCTTTGGAGCATCCTGGAGCCACCGCGAAAAAGGCGAAACTGACATAGCCAAATCTCATTTGCAATATGTAGTCTCTTTTTTTAGACAATTTTACGTATCACATCATTTCTGATATCGTTCCTCACAGTGGAGATTTGTCGCAATTCATGAAATCACCGTTGACGGACGGCCGCATCGCAGACAGAAGAGGCCGTTTGCACCCGACAAGCGCCCACCTCTGACAACACCGTGCCGGTGAATGCCGACGCACAGCCGTGGAGAACGACCGATGCCAAGCCTCTACACGCCCGTCGACAAGGAGACGATCGCCAGGGAAGCCGCCAAGATGCTGCTCGAAATCAAGGCGGTCCATTTCTACGACGAGAAGCCGTTTTTCTTCACTTCGGGTTGGGCGAGCCCGGTCTATATCGATTGCCGGAAGATCATTTCGTACCCGCGGTTGAGGTCGTCGCTGATTGACTTCGCCGCGGCAACCATCGTCCGCGACATCGGCTACGAATCAATCGACTGTGTGGCAGGCGGCGAGACCGCTGGCATTCCCTTCGCGGCTTGGATTTCCGATCGTCTGATGCTGCCGATGCAGTATGTGCGAAAGAAGGCCAAGGGTTTCGGCCGCAACGCACAGATCGAGGGCGAGATCGCCTCGGGCGCCCGGACGCTGCTCGTCGAGGATCTGGCCACGGACGGGCGCAGCAAGGTCAACTTCTGCCAAGCGTTGCGTAATGCTGGCGCCCACGTCGACCATTGCTTCGTGCTGTTCTACTACGACATTTTCCCCAAGAGCCGAGAGTTGATGGAGGAACTGGGCGTTCATCTCCACTACCTCACCACCTGGTGGTACGTGCTAGAAGTTGCGAAATCGAGCGGCCATTTCGAACCAAAGGTCTTGGCTGAGGTGGAGCGATTCCTGAACGAGCCGGCGAAATGGTCCGCCGCGCATGGCGGCATCTCGGAATTTGGCAAGGAAGGCTAAAAGCGACGCGTCGCCTATCGCTCACTCGGCAGTCGCGCGTTTCTTGGGTGCGGGCGCTATCGCTGACCGTGCCAGCACTTTATGCAGGAGTTCGGCCGCGTCCTTACCTTTGCGCGCGCGTTGCCAGAGATCGTCGACAAGTGTCTCATACAGGCGCACCGGCTCGACGTCGGCCGTCATCATCGCCACGCCGGAGCGGATATTGGGCAGGTCGCCGCCCAGCCGGAACGGGCTGACGCCGAGATAGGTTTTCTCGGCGGTTCGGAAGAGCTGAAAAGCCGTGTTGGGCAGCACCTCCTCGATAAGGCCGATCTGAATTCCCATCGGCTCACTTTCGATCAGGGTTATCAGGTGCTCGACCTCGTCGCGCGCCGCCTTGCGCCGCTCCGCCAATTCGGCGCCGGACAAATCGAACCGGCCGACGATGCCGAGCTTCAGCCAGCGCTCGATCTCCAGCAGGTTTACAAAGTTGACCACGCTGAGGCGCCGCTGCTGACTCGACTGTTTGCGTTCGTCGAGGATGGAGATGATCGTGTCGATATCGCGCTCGGCGGCCTTGCCGCTGAGATGCGACGGCAGGGATTCAAGCAAGGTGCGTTTCAGGTAACTGGAGAACGCGTCGGATGTGAGCAGGTAGGACAAGGGCGGAAAATGCGCCACAACCTGATCCGCGTCGGCTTCAACCTGGCGCATGCGCTCGAAATAGCTGATCGGATTGGCGTAATACTCAACCCCCGCCCCGAGCAGCGAGGCCACCGTGGTGTTCAGCACGCCGGCCAGCCGCTCCAGCGTTTCAATCTTGACGACCCCTCCGGTCTCGATCCGGTACACGGCCGCGCGCGAAATACCCAAATCGTCAGCGATCGCGTCGGCTGTGAGACCCCTTCCCATCCGGTAGGCCTTCAGCCGTCGGCCGATTTCCTCGAACTGGCTCGCCATCACACCTCCCAAATCGCCATTGTCTCATTATTTAGACGGAGTTAGCGCAAATCGGGGCAGGTTGCAAAGTTTCCTCTCAGCTTCACTCAAGCGCGAGACGTTCACGGGCGGCCGCACTTTCATGCCACCGCAGCATCCTCCTCTCCGCATAGTCGACGGCCAGGAACAGAGCGTAACCCAGCAGCGACAGGAGGATAACGCTGACCAGCACCAAACCGATGTCGGCTGTCTCTTGTCCGAGGCTCAGGAGGTAGCCGAGGCCAGCTCGCGCGCCCATCAGTTCGCCGATCACCGCCGCAGTAACTGCCAAGGTAACCCCGACTTTCATGCCGGTGAACAGCAGTGGCAATGCCTGTGGCAGCTCGATGCGCCACAAGCGACTCCATCCGTTCATGCGCAGGATCTTTGCCAGTGCCAGCAAATTGGGGTCGATCGAACGCAGGGCGCTGATCATATTGGACAGCACGGGAAAGAAGACGACGATTGCGACCAGTACCACCTTCGGCGTCGCCCCCAGCCCGAGCCAGAGCAGGAGAAGTGGGGCGATGGCAATCTTCGGCGCCGTCTGCATGAAGATGATGAGCGGGTCCAGGACTATTTCGAGCAGCGGAAGACGAACGAACAGCACCGCCATGACGATGCCGATCGCGGCTCCGATGACAAAGCCGGCCACGATCTCGATCAGCGTGACTGGTACGTGACCGAACAGCCCGGCTTGTGTAGCCAGGAACCAGAATTTGGAGGCAAGCGCAGGCGGCGACGGCACAAGGTATTCGGGCACACCGAACAGCGCCACGGCAAGCCACCATGCCGCAATAAAGACCAGAAGCGAAACAGCCGTGCGCAAAGTGATCATCTCCGGGCGCTCCGGCCTCTGGCCGGAGCGCCATTGGCTTCAGAGCCCGGACGGCTTCTCGACTACGAGGTCGGCAGCGGGAAACTCTTCGGGGATTGCCTTGTATTCGGCGGCCATGTCGATCGTCTTCTGCCACGCGGCGATATTGCCGTAGCCGAAGCCGCTTTTCTGCGTGTCCTCGCTCTGCCACAGCGTCTTGATGAAGACCTCCTTGATGATCTCAGTCACGACCTTCTCCTGCGGCGCGAAAGTCGGCGCGTAATCGGCGATCGCCATCTGGACGTCCTTCTGGACGTCGCCCTCGACGATATGCTTCAGCGCCTTGTCGAGCGCGGCGATGAAGCCTTTCACCTGCTGCGGATTGGAGGCGAGATAGCTTTCCGACGTGACGAGCACATTGCCGTGGCTCGGCAGGAAATCGTCCGAAGCAATCATGCCGACATCCACGCCTTCGGCCTTCAGCGCGTAGTAGCGCAGCATCGAGAAGACGATGGCGTCGACTTGGTCCGACTTCAACGCGTCCAGAATCGCGCCGGTGCCGACGATCTCGACCTTGACGTCGTCGATGGACTTGCCGGCCTGGCTCAACATGACCTGGAGCTGGATGTAGTTCGGGCTGCCGTAGCTGGTGACAGCCACCGTCTTGCCCACCAGATCGGCGGGCGACTTGATGCCGCCCGAATTCTTGAACAGCACCGCGCCGATGCCGCGCTGATAGGTCGAATGGACGACCTTCACTGGAATGCCGTTGGCACGAGCCGAGATGACTGCGTCGCCATTGGGAAAGCCGAACTGGACATTGCCGGCCGCGACGTTGTTCAGGATGTCCGCTGCGTTTGCGTAGAGAAACTCGACCTCCAGTCCCTGTTCCTTGAAGTAGCCTTCCTTCTGGGCGACGTAGAGCGGCAGGTAGTAAGGCACCGCCGCGCCGTCGATCTGTATGGTCACCTTGTCATCCGCCTTGGCGACGATGGCGCCAGCGACAAGCGCCAGCATCAGGAGCGGAATGGTCAGCGCGGCCTTGAGTCTTGCATGAATTCTCATGGCATTCTCCTCTGTCGATTTGTTTATTGATCGGATGTCTTGACCACGGCCGCAGCGGCTTGCGCGCCGGCGCGTAGGAGGTTGCGTTGCGTTGGTTCGTAGTCTTCGAGCCAGCCGTCGCTTCGCCTGTGAGCGTGAACGGCCAGGATCGCGCCCGCACGCACGCCGCATGCGCATGCCACTGCAAAGATCACCTCGGCCTCCATTTCGACGGCGTCGGCACCTGCTGTCGCGAAGCTGTCGAGCAACGCCGGGTTTCCCCGACCGGATGCGGTTGTCGGGCGGCCCTGCGCGCGATAGTAGCCATCGGCGGTAAGGCATCGGCCGCGGCGGCCCTTCAGCCCGAGAGACCGACATGTGTCCATCAAGCATTCGCTGACGGAGGAATCGGCGTGGACCGGCCGGGTCCTGTCCGGCTCATAGACGGCGGCGACGCCGCTGTTGCGGACTGCCTCATCGGCGATGAGGAAATCCCCGAGCGATAGGTCGTCGGCCAGCGCCCCACAGCCACCAGTTCGGATCAAGATCGTCGCTCCCATGGCGGCGAGTTCGACCGTTGCGATTTCGGCGGAAGCCCCGCCGATACCGGTCGAGCACACTCCGATGAGCACGTCGCCGAAATAGCCGCAGCCCAGCCGAAACTCCCGGTTCTGGCCGACGATGGCGAAGTCGCGGAGCACCGACGCGGCAAAATCGACACGACGGGGATCGCCCGGCAGCAGGAACGCTTTCGGCATCAAGGCTGGGCGCGGCAGGTGGGGCGGGACGCCGCTGCGCCATGGCCACTCCGCAGATCTGTCGGTCATCGCCATGACAGCAGCCATTTCTCCAGGCCGGCCAGAGCCTGGTAGATCAGGATACCCAGCAACGAGGTGATCAGCACCATCGCGAAGAGCATCGGCGTCTTGTATGTGGTGCCGGCGAAGACCATGAGATAGCCGAGTCCCTGGCCACCTGAGAGCCATTCAGCCAGAATGGCGCCGATCGTGGCCTGCACCGCGCCGACCTTGAGGCCAGCGAAGATCTCCGGCACGGCGGAGGGCAGCTCGATGCGCACGAGGCGGTCACGCCTCGTCAGGTGCAGGACTTCCGCCAGGAAGCCGAAATTTGCGGGGACCGAGCGCAGGCCGAGGATGGTGCCGGCCATCACGGGGAAGAAGACCAGGGACACGACCAGCACGATCTGCGACGTTAGTCCGAGCCCGAACCAGAGAATGAACAGAGGCGCCAGCGCGATCTTGGGTGCCGTCTGAAAGAAGAAGAGATAGGGGCCGATGATCCTTTCGACGCGTGGACTCTTGCCCAGCATGAAACCGAGCGCGAAGCCCAGTCCCGATCCGATTGCGAATCCAGCCAGGATGATACCCAGCGTGTGCGCCAGATGCGGCCAGATCGCGCCGTCGCGAAATAGTGCCACGAAGGCCGATCCAACCTCCGCTGGAGGTGGAAGCACGAAACGCGGTATCTTGAAGAGGCGCACATAGGCCCACCACACGGCGACCAGCATGAGCGGCGTCGCAATCATGAAAACCGCGCGGAGGGAACGATTGTTCATTTCAGTTCACGCCGCAGCACGGACAGCCAGCGATGAAAGTCGGGGGAGTCCTTGACGGATTCGTTCCTGGCTCCGCCGAAATCGAGCGTATGCAGCGCACTGATCCGGCCCGGGCGCGGCGACATGACGGCGACGCGGTCCGAAAGATACACGGCCTCGTCGATCGAGTGTGTCACGAA
Source organism: Mesorhizobium sp. L-8-3 (assembly GCF_016756615.1). GTDB lineage: Bacteria > Pseudomonadota > Alphaproteobacteria > Rhizobiales > Rhizobiaceae. The sequence goes on from NZ_AP023262.1 coordinate 867,412, forward strand.
AATGATTGTCGCGGCAGTTTCCGTTTTTATGCGGAGCAGTTCGTCGTTCATCCTATCACGGGTGAGGAGGTCAAGGGCGCCGAATGGCTCATCCATGAGGACGAGCCGCGGATGATAGACCAGAGCGCGCGCGATCGACGCCCTCTGGCGCATGCCGCCCGACAGTTCTTTGGGCAGTGCCTTGCCGAAATCCTTTAACCCGACAAGGGCGAGCATTGAGGCCGCCCGCTCGTTCGCCTCCGACTTGGCGATGCTGAACACGTCGAGAGGGAAACGTACGTTATCTTGAATACTGAGCCACGGCAGCAGCACGGGCTCCTGGAATACAAAGCCGATGTCAGTTCCCCGGGAAGGCGCGCCGTCCCGCCAGCGGATCTGCCCACCAGACGGCTTCTCCAGCCCGGCCAGCAGCCGCAGCAGCGTCGACTTTCCGCAACCCGAGGGGCCGATAAGGCTGATAAGTTCGCCTCGGCGGACGTCCAACGTCACTGGAGAGAGAGCTTCGACCTCAGAGCCCTCTCTCGTTCGGTAGATTTTTGTCAGCGCTTCCACGCCGACGAGGACCGGGGATTCGGACGCCTGTTGCAATTTTTTTGACTACCGAGCTTCTTGTCTCAGGAATGAGACAAGAAGCTCGCAGGGATTTGAGCCAGAGTCAAACAGAAAGCAGCGGGCCCCGGATAGCCCCGGCGGTTGCGGATTCGCTAGTCTCCATCGGCAAGATAGCCGCCCACAAGTGGTCGCGAGCTTGACTGAGCGAAGCCTGTCAATCCTCTGGCGTGTGGGCGGCCTAACGCGAGTCCTCGCCCCGTTGTCCGCACAGGACAAGACGCTGGCGGTTCTGTACAGCGTGCCCGGTCCCTTGGACGTTCGGAGCCTTCTTGCATCCGTCGAGTACAGCAACCCGTCCCGCTATCGATCAACCATCCTCAAGGCCGCTCACCGCGCCCACCTCCTGCACTTAAACACCAAGGCCGACACCGCGCAGTTATCGCCGCCCGGTTCGCGCTACGTTGAGGAAAGGGTGACCCTCGAAGTTTGAACGGGTCCCATCGGCACCCCAAGAGGGAAGGTCAGCCGCGCTCCCTTGCAAGATGACCTCTCAGATTATTGACCCCTGGGAAGCGGCAGTATTGGATGGAAGGAGCAATCATGTCTTGCCTCCACCCCGACGGCTTTGACGGAGACAAGCGTCGCGCCCGAAGATACAGTATCGGCTGAAGCCGCTTCAGGTCTTGTCGTGGAGAAGCACGTGCCGAACGCTGGAACTCTGCCCAATTCCACGAAGCGGAGAGCGGACTTTCCGCGGAACTCCCTGCCTTGCTGTTTTGATCCAATGCAGGCCTCCAAGGCACGATTCTCCGTGAAGGCCGTCATTGGTCCGGCAACGCGCCCTGTCGACCTGATAGTCCCGTAGCCACGCGCGCGATACTATTCTTTGCCTTTTTCCGAGGGCTTCCGGGCGATCCATGAGGACAGCGGTTCCGGCAAACCAGTGCTCTCTTTCGCCGGAGGGCGCGCGAAACTGCCAGCATTCGCGCCCAGCGGGCGAAGCCGATGGAGGGCGAGCGCCTGCAGAGCCGCCGCCTGAATTGGGTCCAGCAACACGGCGGGAACCTCATCCATGATGTCGCTGGCAAGTCCCGCGATCGGGGCGCCAGCAAGGATGACAACATCGGCGCGGGTGGCGGCGCGACGGCATGTTTCTGCCAGCGGTCGCCTCAGATCCTGCGCCACGTCGGAGATGGAGCCGAAATCGGCGTCCGGGGTGAAGGTTCCCGCGAAGCGGCGTTCAATGCCAGTCCGTGTCACCTGTTCCTCATACCAAGGCGCGAGCCGGGGAGAAAACGTGACGAAGGCGAAGCGCTGACCGAGCGCCAGCGCGGCAAGCATTGCGGCCTCCGACATGCCCGTGACCGGCAGGTCGAACAGTTCCCGCGCCGCTCCGAGGCCGGGGTCGCCGAAGGCGCCGATCACGGCCGCGTCGAAACTGCCGATCCGCTCTGCGAGCATCGACAGGACCGCAGCACCGGCGATCTCGGCCTCCGCGCGCGACGAGATATAGGCGAACCCTTCGCGCGCAGTGACGGGCAGCAAGTCCACGTCCGGCGGCAGCACGGACCTGGCCGAGGCGGCAAGCCTGTCGGTCAGCGCCTGCGTCGTGTTCGGGTTGAGAAGCAGGAGCCGCATCAGTAACCGAGCCTTTCCGGCAGCCATGTCACGATTCCCGGGAAAATCATGCACAGCAGCAGCACCGCATACATCGTGGCGATGAAAGGCCAGCTTTCGCGGACAAGCTCGCCCATCCTGACGCCCGTAACACCACAGACGACGAAGAGCACCACGCCCACAGGCGGAGTCAGCATCCCGATCACCAGGTTCAGTACGAAGAGAAAGCCGAAATGCAACGGATCGATCCCGTATTGTAACGCAATCGGGTGAAAGAGCGGCACGAGCATGATGTAGGCGGCGTTCGACTCCAGGAACATGCCGACCACCAGCAACATGAGCGCGATCAGGCAAAGAAACAGGAATGGGCTGTCCGTAATTCCCTGCATCAAGGCTGCAAGTTTCATCGGCAGGAGATCGATGGTGAACAGGAAGGTCACGGTGGAGGCAAACGCGATCATCGCGCCGACGAGCGCAGACGTTTTCGCAGCACTCAGGAGCACTTCAGGAAGGTCTGCGAACTTGAGTTTGCGCGTGACGAAAAACCCGAGGAAGAGGGCGTAGCCGACGCCGACCGCCGCGCCCTCGGTGGGCGTGAACACCCCGGCGATGATACCGCCGATGACGAAGACCGGCATCAGGAAGACGATGAAGCTGCGCTGCGTCTCGCGCAGAATGTTCGACAGCGTGATAGGTTGACCGGCCAGCGGATAGTTCCGTCGCCACGCGATGAGCCAGCACAGAAGCATGAAGGCGGCGAAAAGGACTAACCCCGGAACCACACCGGACATGAACATGCCGCCGACCGAAACGCTTGACCCTGCCATGAAGGCATAAACGATCATCGCCCCGGAAGGCGGGATGATCGGCCCGAGATTTGCCGCTGCCGCGACGATCCCGGTCGAAAAGCCGAGACCGTATTGCTTTTTCAGGGATGGAACGAGGGTGGACGCCAGCGCCGATGCATCCGCCACGGCAGCGCCCGAAACGGAGGCGAGCCCGGCTCCGGAAATGATCGTGACCTGCGCCAGCCCGCCGCGCACCCGTCCGATGAAGGCGTTCGAGAAATCGATGAGCCGGTCCATGATCCCGCCCTTGAGCATCAGTTCACCCGCGATCATGAAGAGTGGGATCGACATGAGCGGGAAGGAATTGACCGCGTTCATCAGCCGGGGCGGCAGTACCAGCAGATCGAAACCCGCCAGCCACAGCCCCGCCAGCGCCGCGACGCCGAGCGAAAAGGCGAGCGGCATGCCGAGGAACGCGAGCAACAGGAAAGTGGCGATGACGAAGAGGCTCATATGCGAGGTTCCGCCGGGAAAAGGGCGAGATGGGCGAGATGCAGCGCCGCATGCAGCGCGCCAAGGATCACGGGAAAGAAAAAGACGCTCGAGGTCATGTCGATTGCGCCGAGCCGCTCTGACCATGTCGCCAGCGCCACGACGATCGACGTCCAGAAAACGACCGCCATCATCACCGCTGCGAGAGCGCACATCAGCCGGGCAACGAAGCGGCGAAGACCATCAGGGAAGCGCGCCACCAACAGTTCGATCCCGACATGCGTGCCGTCGCGGATTCCAAGCGGAATGGCGAGGAAGATGGTCCAGACGAAGGCGATGCGGCTGGCCTCGTCGGCCCAGTCGAAGGAACCGTTGAAGACATAGCGCATGACCACCTGCGCGGAGACCACGACCACCATCGCCGCAGCGCCAAGGATAACGAGGAGACGCGCGCCGGTGTCGGCGCGCGCAAGCAGTCCGGTCAGGGGACGGTAGAGCGCCATCTGATCACATGCCGAGCCGGGCGATCTCATCCTTGAGTAGCTTCACCAACTCCGGGTCGAGACGGGATTTGGTGTCCGCTGCAACATCCGCAGTCTTTTCGCGCAGCGCGGCGGCCAGTTCGGGCGAGACCTCGGTATAGGTCATGCCCTTCCCGGTCAGCTGCGCGAGGCCGGCCGCGTCCTGTTCCGCTGCCAGTTCCCGCTGGTAGGCCACGGCGGTCGCCATCGCTTCCTTCACCATGGCCTGGCTGTTGGCGTCCAGAGCATCGAACCACTTCTTGTTGGCGACGACGGAGATGAAATCGAAGAAATGCCCGGTGTTCGAGACATGCTTCTGAACTTCAGCGTAGCCAGCGACATTGATGATGGCGAAAGGGTTCTCCTGGCCATCGATAACGCCCTGTTCAAGGGCGGAATAGAGCTCCTTGACGTCCATCGCGACCGGGCTGGCACCAAGCGCGCGGAAGGTGGCGAGATGCGTCTCGTTCGGCTGAAGGCGGATCTTGAGACCTTCGATGTCCTCGATCTTCTCGATCGGGCGGACATTGTTGGTGAGCTGGCGGAAGCCGAGCTCCATGTAGCCCATCGGGGTCATTCCTTCATCGGCCATTTTCGCGTCAAGCGCGGCGCCAACCGGCCCGTCGACGATAGCGAAGGCCTGTTCTCTGTTTTCGAACTGAAACGGCAGGCCGACGATTTCCAGCTCGGGCACGGTGCGGGTCAGATAGGCAGTGCCTACCCACATCAGTTCGATCGTGCCGATCTTGACGGCCTGGACATTCTCTGCTGCCCCGCCCAGTTGCTGCGCGGGAAAGATGTTCACGTCGATCTCCCCGTTCGACAGGCGTTCCAGCTCCTCCTCGAATTTCACCATGGCGAGGGAAGATGAATGTTCGGTCGCGAAATTGCCGGCGACGCGGATGGTGTCCTTCGCTTCGGCCATGACGGCCGTAAGGGCAATGGCGGTTGAGGCGACAAGAGGCAGCAGAATTCTCATGGCAGTTTACTCCTAGGTTGCGGCGGCGAGATTCTTGGGCGTCTGCGCGCCCATCCCGAAAGCGCGGGCGGCACGGGATCGGATTACCGAGGCGATCTCGGCCAGTGTGGTGATGTGCTCTTCAAGCGGCGTAGCGGCGAGGCGGCGCTCGAAGGTGGCGAAAAGCGAGCGCAGGTTCTCCACGCGGTGCAGTGCAATAATGAACGGATGGCTGAAGCGGGCCCGGTAGGTAGCGTTCAGACGGGTCAACCGCGAGGCTTCGGCGGCCGACAGAGCCAGCAGGCCAAGGCGTCCCTGTTCGCCGGTCGAAGCCTCAGTCATCCGCCCTTCTGCCGCCTCCTTTCCTGCCAGTTCAGGATGGGCATTGAACAGCGCGACCCGTTGACCGGGTTCGGCGCGGAGGATCGTTTCGACCAGAGCCCTGGCCAGCGCCTCGTCACAGGCAAAAGGGCGCTGATCCACAGTTGCCGCAGCGACCCAGGGCGAACATTCTACCAGTGGCTCGATCATCGCGAGCGCGGCGGTGCGGGGTGCGGTGTTGAGGATGTCGAGCGTGGACGTCATCGGGTAGCTGGCCGTCTCCATCTATGCCTGATTGACGCTAGCCGCATTGCTGCATTGCATTCCATGACATTATCGACAACTGTGCATTCTACTTTTTGGAATGATCGCTCATGTCGCTACATATTGTCCCGCGCGGTTTGCAATATATCGAGGCGGTTGCCGAGCACGGCTCGATCCAGGCCGCTTCGCGCGCTACCGGCATCGCCGCCTCGGCCATCGACCGGCAGATCAAGCTCTTGGAGGACCGGCTGGGTGTGCGGCTCTTCGACCGTATGGCGACCGGCATGTCCCTTTCGCCCGTGGGCGAGATGTTCATCGTGCTGGCGCGCCGCTGGAAAGCGGACGAGAACCGCATCTGGTCGGACGTCAAGCAGATGCAAGGCGTCGATCTTGGCCATGTCCGGCTCGTCACGATGGACAGCCTGGTGAACGGTGTCCTCCCGCGCTTTTTGCACCACATCGCCGAGGTCTATCCGAAAGTCCGCATCGATGTGGAGATCGCCACGCCAGATGACGCGGTTTCCACGCTTGACGCAGGTGATGCGGATGTCGCGCTGACATTCAACCTGCGCGTGCCGCGGGACGTTCACGTCATCTGGAGCGCGGAACTGCCATTGCACTGTGTTGTTGCACCGGGCCACCCGCTGGCGGAGCACCGGCAGATCAGCCTGGCGAAAGTACGCGATCATGCCATCGTGGTGCAGAGCCCGGCGCTTGCGATCCGTCGTATCCTGGAGGCCCGGCACGGCTGGATGTTTTCTGAAAACCGTCCGCCTGTGGTCACCAATTCCCTGCAACTGTTGAAGCAACTCGTGGTGTCGGGCAGCCACGTCGCCCTAACCTCCGAACTCGACACTGCGCAGGAACTGCTCGAAGGCCGGCTCGTAGCCATCCCGGTGACCGGCCAGAACATTCTTCTGCAAAACATCGCTCTTGCCATAGACTCCCGCCGCGCCCTGCCGCGCATCGCGATCACGGTGGCTGAACTGCTGGCCGCCGACACCCAAAAAATGCTGGAAGAAGTCAGAGCGATTTTGCCCGAAGCGCGTTCATGAGAGCACACAGATTCTTGACTTGCCGAGCGGGTTTCGGGTTCTCGGAGAACTATGGACGGCCAGATCTCTGCTGATTGCCCATTTGACTTCACAATATAGGCCTGAGCGTCCAGGGCAGTGGAATCTGGTTTTGCGGAAGGGACTTTGAAGGGGCGCAGAGCGGCTCTGCGTCCCAAAATGCGACGTCCAATCAAAGAGCGGAGCCTCCCTCGAAGCGGACGTCAGCATCCTCCTGCTCGACCCCCGGCTGATTCCCGTGATGTCAGACGACCTGTCGGGGACAGGCATGAGCTTCTCATCGCGTTGAACCAGTCCATCGATCATCGCGTAGGGCTGCAAACACCGGTCTCACAAGCTACCATTGCGCAGGAGCAAACGCGTCCCGAGGATTGGCTCAGATGTCATTCGTCGATTCTCTCGCAGCGAGACTGTTGTCGGCGACATTGATGTTCGATCGGGCGTCGTTGCTGGCGCTCGAGGCTTTGGCTGCCGACTCCGACCGCCGGGTCCTGAGACGCGGCGAAATTCTGGTTCGCGAAGGCGATGCATCGGACAGGTTTTTCATCGTGCTGTCCGGTCGATTCACGGTACACACAGGAGGCTCGACCGGCTCGGTCGCCGAGATCGCACAGGGTGAACTGGTCGGTGAAGTCGGTTTCTTCGCAGGACTGCCCCGCACGGCCACCGTCCTTGCAGCGCGCGATTCAATCGTCCTCGAAATCAGTCGCGATCATTTCGAGAAGGCGGCCGAGACCCTGCCGAGCCTGAGAGCGGCGGTCACGACATTTCTTGCGCGCCGGTTTGCCACCCTTCCGAGTTCGCTGCCCATCAAGAAACCTGCCAGAATCCGAACACTTGCGGTCATTGCAGCCGGTGGGAGTCGCATCTCACCGCTGTTCATCCGGCGCCTGCAGCAAGCATTCGACCTGACCACCTGCGCTCGCTTCGTTTCCCGGCTCGACATCCACGCCCGGTTCGCCGGTCTTCCGTTCGACGACCAGGCGATCCTCAACTGGTTGAACGAACTGGAGGCGGAAGCCGATTTCATCATCTATGTCGCCGATGAAGACCCAAGTGAATGGACCCGAGTCTGCATTCGCCAGGCGGATAGCGTCCTCTTGCTTGCCGACGCGTCCTGCTCGCCCCGCCCGAACCCGTCCGAGGAGCTGGCTGTATCGGTCCATCCACCATCCGCCGGGCGGCTGGTCCTGATTCACGAACATCGCACGGCAGCGGTCTCCGGTACCTCCGCATGGCTCGATGAGCGTCCCCATATTGGCCACCATCATCATGTTGCGCTTGACGACGGGTCTGATTTCCAGCGCCTGGTTCGATTTGTTTCCGGCAAGGCACGGGGCTTCGTCGCGGCCGGGGGTGGGGCCCTCGGCAGCGCCCATCTGGGCGTCTACAAGGCCTTCGTCGAGGCGGGTGCTCGCTTCGAATATCTCGGCGGGACGAGCTCCGGAGCGGCGATGATGGCGGGCTTCGCAAAAGGGCTCGATGCCGAGCAGATTGATCGAGGCACGCACAACATATTCATCAAGAGCCGAGCGTTTCGCCGTCTTACCTTGCCGCATTTCGCGCTTCTGGATCACAAAGCGTTCGATCGGGCCCTTCGCGAAGAATATGGTGAGGTTCTGATCGAGGATCTTTGGCTGCCGTTCTTTGCGCTTTCGACCAATCTGAGCTGCCGTGAGCCCCATATCCACCGTCGTGGAAAGCTCTGGCATGCCGTTCGGGCGTCCGGCTCGATCCCGGGTGTCCTACCCCCGTTCTTCACCGCTGACGGCGATATGCTGGTTGACGGCGCCATCATGAACAATCTGCCGCTGGAGCAGATGAGGGAGCTCAAGACCGGACCCAATGTCATCGCGAACCTGCGGGCGAGTGCACCGCAAAAATACGACATAGACTATGACCGCATCCCCGGAGCTTCCGAACTGGCGGTCGGCTTGCTGAACCCTTTGCGTCGTGCCCGCATGCCTCAAGTCCCCAGCATGCTTCAGGTCATCGCCGCCAGCATGCTGGTACACCGGCCGCACGACATCGCCGTCGGCGAAGAGGATGTCGTGGTCTGTCCGCAACTTTCCAGCACGATCGGCTTCATGGACTGGAGCCGGCATTCCGAGTTGTTTTCGGACAGCTACCACGGCACGGCCCGATGGATCGAGGAACGCCTGCGCCAGAACGACCCACGGCTCCGGGCGGTGCTCGACGCCGGGCGCGCTTAGCGCACTCGCCTTTGGCCGGAAACTCCTTCTATCACCGTGACTGGCATCTGCGTCGGTACGATCCGGGTCAGCCTGGAACCGGTCGATTCACGAAGGCCCCGGAATTCGGCTTTCCCGCGCCGGCGGCCGTCAGTGCAGACACGTTGATATCGTTGGCGGTGGAGTCGCGGCTCTCGTCCGGCTGGTCGATGCGCGGTGGACACCTTCGATGATCGACTGCCTGGCCTCGGCGCCGTCGGACGACGGCAGATCCTCAAAATTGCATCGGCACGGTCGTCGATCCAGTCGTGGATAGCGTGCTTCAGGAGGCAGGCATCCGCGCGGACGGGCACTGCCTATTTCGGCAGGCCGGCCTTGGCAAGGCCCTCGACGAAGTGGTCCCAGTCGGAGGGGTTCTTGTAGGGCAGAACGCGCGCCTTTTGTTCCAGCGAGTATCCAGGGTTGACGGCCAGCACTTCCTCCCACAGCTTTCGGGCCTCCTCGATGCGGCCGAGATGACCATAGGCCGAGGCGAGCAAGGTGCGCGAAAGATCGGTGTTCGGCTGCCTCCGTATGCGCTCACGCAGATAACGCGCCGCCGTCTCGTAGTCGCGCTTCATGAAATAGGCGTGGCCGAGGAAATGCAGCCACATGTCCGGATAGCGCGGATCGAGCCGCACGGCCCTTTCCAGGTTCTCGACGGCGGCGTCGTGATCATGCATGTAGACCAGAATATTGCCGCGCGTAGCCAGCAGTTCCGCGTCGTTGGGCGCCAGCATCGTTGCCCGGTTTATCTCCTTGCAACAGGCCTCCATATCGCGCTTCCAGAGCAGCGCCACCGCAAGCGCCCGGCGGGCGAGCGGATCGTTCGCGTCGAGCTCGACAGCCCGGCGGGCCATCTGGAGGGCGCAGTCGATCGAGGCGTCGGGGCTGTCCGACCAGCCATTGGTGTAGGCCATGATATTGGAGAAGGCGAGACCGACGTGGGCGGAGACGAACCTCGGGTCGATCTCGCGCGCGCGCTCGAACATCGCCATTGCCCTCTCCATGTGCACCCGGTCGAGATTGTTCATGATCGTCTCCCGACCACGCAGCACCAGGTCGTAAGCCTCGACATTGGCGGAGGGCGTGCTGCCAAGCCGGTCCTTTTCCTTGAGGTCGAGACGCACCTTCAGCTCGCCGACGATGCTCATGGTGATCTCGTCCTGTATAGCGAAGATGTCCTCCAGCACGCGATCGTAGCGTTCGGCCCAGACGTGGGCGCCGGTGCGCCCGTCGATGAGCTGGGCGGTGACGCGTACCCTGTTGCCGGCCTTGCGCACGCTTCCTTCCAGCACGTGGCGCACGCCGAGCTCGCGCGCTGCCTGTTTCACGTCGACGGCGCGGCCTTTGTAAGTGAATGAGGAGTTGCGTGCGATCACCATCAGTGAAGAGATCTTTGAAAGATCCGTGATGATGTCCTCGGTGATGCCGTCGGAGAAGTAGTCCTGATCGGCGTCTCCACTCATGTTGTCGAAGGGCAGAACGGCGATCGACGGGGCTTCGGCGATTACCTGCCGTGCCGGCCGGACGGCGACTTCCGCTTCGCCACCGGTGACAGGCTCGCCGAAACGGACGCTGAAGGTTCTCACCGGCTCGGCCAGGTTCTTTACCTCGCGCAGGCCGCCATCCTCGAAGTCGAGGTCGAGCTTGTCTTTCACCTGGTCGTAGACGGTCGCCGAGATGCAGATGCCGCCCGGCTGGGCAATGCCTTCAATGCGCGCCGCGACATTCACCCCGTCGCCGAAGAGGTCGTCGCCCTCGACCACCACGTCGCCGACATTGATGCCTATGCGAAGGTACATACGCTCGCCGTCCGGGCCGCCGCCATTCGCGGCGATCTCGCGCTGTACATCGACGGCGTACTGTACCGCGTCCACGGCCGAGTGGAACTCGGCGAGAAAACCGTCCCCGGTCGACTTCACGAGCCGGCCGCCGAACTCGGGCAGGCGAGGGTTGATGATGTCGCGCTGCAGATGCGTCAGCCGCGCCAAGGTCGCGGCTTCATCAGCGCGCATCATGCGGCTGTAGCCGACAATGTCGGCCATCAGAATGGCCGCTAGCCTCCGCTGCAGGCGAAGCTGGTTCACGCGTTCGGCCCCTTCCTCGTATGATTCCTTTCGATACCTGGCGACCGGCATAGGCGATATCCTCAGGCCGGTCGAATGGTTTCGCCCGGTTCATATGGCGGTGCCACAGCTACGGAACAAGAGCCCCAGGCGCCGAACCGGACCAGTTTTCGCCTGCCACCGGCAGGCGCAGGCGGCAGCATGCTGACCTTCAGCCGGCGTTCCCGATCGGAAAACCTCGGAACGGCTTGACCTCCTTCAGCACGAAGGTCGTCTGCATTTCCTTGATGCGCGGCAGCCGTCGGACGACCTTCATCGCGAAATCCGCATAGGTGTCGAGGTCGCGTGAGACGACCTGCAAGAGGAAGTCGGCGTCGCCCGCGATGCTGTAGCAGGCGACGACTTCGTCGAGACCCATGACATCGCGCGCGAACGCCTCTGCTTCCGTCTCGCTGTGGCTGTCGATCTTCACCCTGATGAAGGCCAGGACGCCGAGGCCGATCTTCCTGCGGTCGAGAACGGCCATGTAACTGTGGATGACACCGCTTTCCTCGAACTGCCGGACGCGCCGCCAGCAAGGGGACGTCGAAAGCCCCACCTCGCCGGCGAGCGCCTGGTTGGTCAGACGGCCGTCCCGTTGAAGCGCGGTCAGAATGCGGATATCGGCGGGCTCCAGCGAAATCGGCATGTTCTACCTCACGATCATTGCTTCTCGGAAACCTCTACCGCGCCAGCCGTCTCATGGGGAGATAAAGGTATGATTGTCCCCATGATCGGATGTAGTTTCCCCGGAAACATTCGGGGTCAGCTGGAACACCATGCTTCAAGACATCCGCCTCGCCGTCGTCGTCAATCCCGACCTTCCGCTTGGTATCCTGTCCAACACGGTAGCGGCGATTTCGGTAGGCATCGGCGCCGCGCTACCGGTGCTCGGAGCTTGCCGGCTGACCGACAAAAGGCAGAACACGATCGACATCAGCTCGAATCGGCCCGTCCCGATCCTCCAGGCCGATCCGGCCACCATCAGGACGCTGATGCTGAAGGCGCTCGCGTGGCCAGAGGAGCGGGCGGTCGTTCCGTTCCCGTCTTTCGCAAGATCGCTCCATGACTACGCCGACTACGAGGCGACCTTTCCTGGACGGAACCTCGAAGAAGAGGCGATCGACGGGCTCGGCATTGCCGGCCCGGCCAAATGGGTGAAATCGCTCACCGGCTCTCTGAAACTGCTGAGATAGCCCCTCGGCTGCCGCGCCGGTCGGACACCGGCGATCCAGCTGGCGAAGGTCACGATCTGTCTCACGAATGAAGGCCCCCCCGGTTTCCCGGCGCCCGGAGCGGGCGGCACCCGATGATCGTCAAGGCGCCGGGCGCACCGGGATTGCTCGCCTGGATCGAACGCGTCGCGGTCGCTTGAGCTCGAGGCCGGACGGCGGCGCACCACTGCGATGTGCCGTCCATCCGTCCCGGCGGCCGCAGCGGTCGGTCCAGCCAGTGCCGCCGTAGCCGCCTGTCTCGCGGGCCGCAACAATGCGACTCAGCATCCCGAGATGCGCCTGTGCACCCCGTCCAGGCTTTCCGCAAATGCATCGAACAGGTTCCGGGCCGTGAGTTCGCGCAGGACCTGCTCGTTGATGCCCCCGCGCGTCGCATATTCTCCCGCCAGGTCCATGAAGCCCGCATGCGGTGTGGTTTCGGGGGCGTGCGCCAAAGCTTTGAAAAGGCTGGCCACATAATCCCGCGCCTTGGAGTCCGCCACGCCGTGGCCCTCCAGCCATCCGTGGATTGTGTCGAGAAATTTGAAGTAGCTGGCAAATGTCGCGGTGGCGACGGCGAGGGCGTCGAACTCGCCCGCGTCCTCGACCTCGATCACCTTACCCAGCCTGCCGAACAGTTTCGCTGCGGCCGGGTCCGGCGGAAAAACGATCGTCGGTCCCTGCCTGTGCGCCACCATGGGCATGGGAAGCGCCTTCGTCACATGCTCCGCGGGAGCGATCAGGGCCGCGACGTCCTCGCGGGAGAGCGTGGCGATCAGGCTGACGACGTGATGGCCGCGACGGAACCGCAACTCCCGGAGCACCGCATGCGCGATCTGGGGCCGGACAGCGAGCATGACGGTATCGCAATCGTCGAGGACCGCCTGGTTGTCGGTTGCGACGCGCACGTCAGGATAGCGGGACGCCAGGCCGGCGGCGATTTCTTCGTTGCGAGGCGACAGGAGAATTGTGACGGAATTGTCCGCGACGGATTTTAGGCCTGCGACGATCGCGGATGTCAGCGCGCCTGTACCGATGAAGCCGAGTTTCATTGGGCGTCCTTTGCCGTTGGTTTCCGCGCGATCGCCTGAACGACCGCGTGGTCGGCGGAAAGGTCAGGCGGTACGGTCAGGCATATTCGCCCGCAGCCATTGAAACCAGCCTTTTCGTCTTCCACACTTTTGCGACGCCAGGCCGAGCGAAATCAGGCCTCCGTTGATGCCGGACCGGCTTGCGTCGGCGAGGCGTGGTTGTTCGCGCTCGCGGCAAGCCGGGTCTCAGCCGATCTCGGAGCGGATGCGATAGGCGCAGCGACGCGCGCCGTGGATGATGTGCTCCGTCCGTTCAATGGCGCAATCGGGCCCCAGCATTTCGCGGAAGATGGCCGACCGGCAGAAACCCCTGGCAGACGCTGGCCGCCGCGCAGATCGGACGGTGATTTTCGATCAGCAGCCAGCCTTCGCCGTCCTCGGCTCGCGATACTCCGCCATATAGCCTTCGCGCGTCCTGATATCGGCGAGCTTCGCGAGCTGTTGCCTGGCATTCTCACCTGCGGTGCCGAGCGCGCTTCGCACTTCAAATGCTGGCCGCCCTCGCCGCCGCGAACAGGCGCTTGCGTCGAAAGCCGATCGGCTCTTCGTCACCCGGATCTCGACGGCCCTCACTGGACGGCCGCCTTCATCAGGGTCTCGAGCCAATCCGCGAAAAGCTGAAGCCGGCGTGAAAGGTGCCGGCGATGGGGGTAGAGGAGTGTCATCGGCATCGACGCCGCGCGCCACGCGGGCATGACCTCGACGAGTTCGCCGGCTTCGAGGTGGCGCCTGACGTCATAGGCGGGAATCTGGATCAGGCCGAGGCCCGCCAGGCAGCAGGCGATATAGGCTTCCGCGCTGTTGACGCTGACGCGGGCGCGCATCGGGACCGAGCGCCGGATGCCGCTCTCGAGCCACTCCCACTGCTCGACACGCCCGCTCGCCGGCGAGGCGTAGTTGACTGCCCAATGAGCGTCCAGATCTGTCGGGCGCTCCGGAACGCCATGACGCTCCAGATAGGCCGCGCTGGCGACATTGATCAGCGGCAGTTCGCCGATGGTGCGCGCGATAAGCCCGGAATCGGCAAGCGGCCCCACACGCAGTACGCAATCCACGCTGCCTTCGACGAGATCGACCGGCCGGTCGCCGAGGCCGAGATCGACATCGATTTCCGGATAGCGGTCGAGAAATTGCGACAGGGCGGGAGCGACGATCAGGCGGCCGACGCGCCCCGGCACATCCACCCGCAGCTTGCCCGATGGCCGCGAAGTCGTCTGCCGGAAGAGGCTCTCGGTCTCCTCGACATCCTCGATCAGTCGCTGGCAGCGCTCATAGAAGGCGGCGCCGTCCTGCGTCGGCGAGACCTTGCGGGTCGTGCGGTGGAGGAGTCGTGTCCCGACCTGGCCTTCGAGGTCCTGCACCGCAGCCGACACTGAGGAACGGGGGAGCCCGAGCGTGTCGGCCGCGCGCGTGAAACTCGAGCATTCGATGACGCGGGTGAAGATGCGAAACCGGTCAATACGGTCCAAGACGACCTCCAATTGTTCGTCCAGACTGACAAGTCCTGTCCGACTGGCCAGCTTTATCGTGAAATCCTAGACGGTATCGTTCCTTTATTGAAGCGGCTGCATGGCGCCGCCGCATCACCCGAAAGGAAGCCGAGGCCATGGCCGACCACAGCATCAGGGGCAAGACAGTCATCATCGCCGGCGGCGCGAAGAATCTCGGCGGGCTTATCGCCCGCGACCTCGCGGCACACGGCGCCAAGGCGATCGCGATCCACTACAACAGCCCCGGCGCGAAAGCCGATGCCGAGGCGACCGTGGCCGCGATCAAATCCGCCGGCGCGGAAGGTGTCGCCTTCCAGGCCGACCTCACCACCGCCGACGCCATGGAGAAGCTGTTTGCGGATGCCGTCGCCGCCGTCGGCCGGCCCGACATCGCCATCAACACGGTCGGCAAGGTCCTGAAGAAGCCGATCGTCGACATATCCGAAGCCGAATATGACGAGATGAGCGCGGTGAACGCCAAGGCTGCGTTCTTCTTCCTCAAGCAGGCAGGCAGGCACGTCAGGGACAACGGCAAGATCTGCACGCTGGTGACGTCGCTGCTCGGCGCATTCACGCCCTTCTATTCGTCCTACGCCGGCACCAAGGCACCGGTCGAGCATTTCACCCGCGCCGCCTCCAAGGAATTCGGCGAGCGCGGCATATCGGTGACCGCGATCGGCCCTGGGCCGATGGACACGCCGTTCTTCTATCCGGCCGAAGGCGCCGACGCCGTGGCCTACCACAAGACGGCCGCCGCGCTGTCGAACTTCTCGAAGACCGGTCTCACGGATATCGAGGACATCGTTCCCTATATCCGCTTCATGGTGTCGGAGGGCTGGTGGATGACCGGCCAGACCATCCTGGTCAACGGCGGCTACACGACGAAGTGATATGCCGCGGGCGGCCGGTGACGGCCGGCCGCCACGCGCCGGGAGATCTTCGATGTATCCCGCGAGAAAGACCCGCTACAGCGCCGAAAAGGTCGCGCGAATTCCCTCCGTCCTCGATTTCCGGGCCGATTCCAAAGGCCGCCAGGAACAATGCTTTCGACGCGCTTTTGCACGATTGCTTCCGCGACCTGCGACATTGAACGCTCTGGTCGGTGCAAGCCTCGCTATCAGCCATGACCAGTGAGGGCGGCCATATTCTGCGGGAACCTTATGCCGCCGTCGCAGGCTCAGAAAGAGCAAGCGCCGCAACGAAACGATCGAGGCTCTCCTCGACGAAGGCGGCAACGTCGACCTTCGGATCGAAGCCCCACCACAAGAGGGCTCCCTGCCATACCGAGGCCATCATGAGGCCGACGTCTGACGGGGCGGAAGGGATATCAGCGAAACAGTCGTCGAGCGCCCCGGTGAGGACCGCCTTCCATGCCGCGCCGCGCGCCCGCAGGACCGGATCGCGCAGGTCCTCGCGAAGCACCAGCAGGCCCTCGGCATAGGCCTCGATGCCGCCATAGTTTCCCGACAGTCCGACCAGCAGCCGGACCGCGCCGGCCGGCGTCTTCGGCAGCGCCGTGGCAAGCCGGGCGGTCTCGCCGTCGAGTTTGTCCCAGGCATGCAACAGCGCTGCGCGCTTCAGATCCTCCTTGCTGCCGAAGCGCTGGACCAGCGTGGCGGCGGAAAGGCCGCAGGCCTTGGCCAGGCTGGCGAAGGTGAGCGCTTCAGGCCCGCCGCCATGAATGATCTTCAGCGCGGCCTCCAGGACGTCTCTGTCGGGAAGTGTCTTCGGACGGGGCATCTTGACATCAATTTATAACCGAATAATCATTTATATATCCGATCTGACTGGCGGACGCCAGCCTGTTTGCGAGCTCAACCAGGAGAATTCCGATGACTCTGCAGGGAAAAATCGCTCTCGTCGCGGGTGCTACCCGCGGCGCCGGACGCGGCATCGCGGTCGAGTTGGGTGCTGCCGGCGCCACCGTCTATGTGACCGGTCGCACGACGCGCCACCGGCAATCCGAATATGCCCGGCCCGAGACGATCGAGGAGACGGCCGAACTCGTCTCGGCGGCCGGCGGCAAGGGCATCGCGATCCGTGTCGACCATCTTGTCGTCGAAGAGGTGCGTGAGCTGGTCGCGCGCATCCGCGCCGAGCAGCACCGGCTCGACATCCTCGTCAACGACATCTGGGGCGGCGAGACGCTGTTCGAATGGAACAAGCCGGTCTGGGAACACAATCTGGAGAACGGACTCAGGATGCTGCGGCTCGGTATCGACACGCATCTGATCACCGCGCATCACGCATTGCCGCTGATGATCGAGCGGCCGGGCGGCCTGCTGGTCGAGGTGACCGACGGCACCGCCGCCTACAATGCAGAGCACTACCGCCTCTCGCCTTTCTACGATCTTGCCAAGGTTGCGGTGAACCGCATGGGCTGGGCGCATGCCAAGGACCTCGCCCCGCATGGCGCGACCTCGGTATCGATCACACCCGGCTGGCTCCGTTCGGAGATGATGCTGGGGTATTACGGCGTCGAAGAGAAGAACTGGCGCGATGCCACCGCCAAGGTTCCGCATTTCGTGGTCTCGGAAACGCCGCGCTTCGTCGGACGCGCGGTCGCAGCACTCGCCGCCGATCCGGATCGGGCGCGGTGGAACGGCCAGTCGCTGTCCAGCGGCGGGCTGGCCCAGGTCTACGGCTTCACGGATCTCGACGGGTCGCGGCCCGACGCCTGGCGCTATGTGGTCGAGGTCCAGGATGCGGGCAAGCCGGCGGACGCGACAGGTTACCGATAGGCCGCCGCACCTGACGACATTCAAGGCGGGTCGGCGCTGAATTCCATCGGGCCGCCATTCATCTTGCCGTCGAACAGGACGAGGAAGCGATAGGCAGGTCCCTCATCCTGCAGCGTCAGCAGAACCTCCGCCTTGTCGTCGGGGCCGAGCCCCGGAAGGGCGCCGAGGGCGGTCGGTGCCTCGCCGGGCTTGCCGGTCCAGAACCAGACCGAAGGCGAGGGCGGATCCTCGCAGGTCGGGTTTCTGTCGTCGTCGCTTCGGCCTGCAAGGACGAGAACGCCACCGGAGACCGCGGCGAGATCGCGAATGCCGACGCAATCGCCGAGCGGCAGCGGATCGACGGTCGCTGGCGGCGGCGTGGTTCCGAACAGGTCCGCGGCCGCCACCCGCATCACGAAAGCCTCGCCGTCGATCGAAGGTCCCCGCAGGCCGAGCAGCATGTCGCCATTCAGGAATGCGATCCCCTCGATCGTAACGCCGTTCTCGTCGAGCGGCTTCTCCGCATGGTCGGCGAATTCAGCCTTCAGGGTCTCCCGCAACAGATCGGTTCGCTGGATTTCGGCGGCCGGCGTGTCGTCGTCGAAATGGAATGTCGGGCGCCCGCTGTGCGGATCGACCGGAAACCGCACCAGGAAGAATGCGGAGAGCCGGAGCGCGCCCTGCCGCCCGAGTCCATGGGATCCCACAACATAGAAATGGCCGTTCGGATCCATTGCCGTTGCCGGCACATAGGCCGCGCCCTCGGCATCCAGCTCCTTCATCTCGACGCCGCCGATTGTGCCGGGAAGCAGCCTGATGACCTCGGTCGGCACGATCGTGTCGTGGCCGAGATCGAAGAATTGCGCGTATTTCTTCTCGTCATTTACGGCGAGACAACGCCCTGCGACGCAGGCAGCGCCGCTGATCGACAGGCGTGCGTCGTCATCCTTGGCGAATTCGGGCACCACGGTCCAGCTTTCGCCCGACGGAACAATGTCCGCGCGGGCCGTTCCCATCGGCAACAGGACGACAAGCGCGACCGCAACAAGACGCATCGCAGCCTCCATGGCCTCGGCCTGGCTATCGGACAGGACCCTGTACCTTGCCTGTCTTCAGCTGGCCCCCAGGTCTGCCAATGGACCCGGATCTGTTGCACAACCTTATCTTAACCATGCTTTGAATCCACTATATTTTTCTCTTGGAGTGTGTTTTTTCACTTCACCTTCGAGTTTCAAATATTCTTTGGGCTCCCGCCGAGCACGGGTACCGATCGAAAACCTTTCGACTTAAAGTAATTCATGTTTCAAGGCCGCGAACGCGGCGACACAGGTTGGATACATTGCTCGATCAAAGTTCGCGATCGCGATTCCCCGGCACCCTTCAGAGACAGGCCGCCGCGGAAGACAAGCCGCAAGTCCAGGACGTCCATGCAACGCATCTCCTCCAGCGACCTTCCTCGGCAAAAGAAGCTCGCTTTCATCCATGAGTTCGTCTCGCAGCGGGTTGCCGGCCGGCGGTTCAAACCGCTCGACGACGACTTCCGGATCGATCTTGCGGCGCTGACGCTGCACGGACAGACGGTCGTCGGGGCGGCCCGCTACACGCCGATCGTCGGCATGCGCTCGCATGACCTGCTCTCGGATGGCCGGGAGGGCTATCTCCTGACGATCCACGACGCCACGCACGAGTTCTCCGCCGCCGGGAAGCCGACCATCAAGCCGGAGCCCGGCGATCTCACCCTGGTGAGCGACGCCATCGACTCGGAATTCCGGCTGCCGGCCACCGAGGTGAAGGTGGTCGCCGTCGCATGGCCGGGCCTCGCCAACCGCATCCCCCGCATCGACATGAGCCCTTTTTATCACATCCCACGAGACGCCCCGGGCATGGCCCTTTTCACCGCATATTCGGACCTCCTGCGGCAATATCCGCCGGAGAACGAAGCCCTCGCCCAGGCCGCCAACAACCATCTCAACGAACTGATCGCGCTGGTGCTCGGCGGCTTCGTCAAAGGCGGCACGGACCGCAACGAGCACAGCATTCGCGCCGCGCGGCTGGAACTGGTCAAGAAGGAGATCGAGGCGCGCCTGCGCGATCCCGACCTCAACATCGGCGCAATTGCGCGAAGCCACGGCGTCACACCCCGCTACATCCAACGGCTGTTCGAGGCCGAGGGCGTGACTTACTCGGAATACCTGCTCGAGCGGCGCCTCGAACTGGCGCTTGACCTGCTGCGTCAGGCCGAACCGCGCGACAGCCGGATGTCGGCAATCGCCTATGAGGCGGGTTTCTGCGACCTCTCTCACTTCAACCGCTGCTTCCGCCGACGCTACGGCACGACGCCGTCGGAGATACGCGCCGACGCCATGCGGCGGCGCGGGCTTTGACCCGGCCCGAGATTCGATCCCAATGGACGCGTGACCTTTACCAACCAGGCCCTCGTGACGATCCGGAGTTCTGGGATTGGCTGACCAAGCGCACTCCGGCCAGGCGCTGGCGCGAGGTCCCCGTCGAGCTTCGCCAACGGCCACACGCTTTATGTCGACGGCGGGATCAGCATCTCGCTGTGAGCCACCGTGGCTTCGCGAAAAAGGCGCTCCTGCCGCGCGGCGGAAGCGCCTGATTTAGCCGGCTTGATACCGATCAGATCAAAGGCGATGCATGGTGCTGACGAGTTTCGAGACCAGATAGGGCTCGATCGCCTCGGCGCCGCCTTCCGAGCCGTAGCCGGAATCCTTTATGCCGCCGAACGGCACTTCAGGCAAAGCGAGGCCGTTGTGGTTGATCGTGGTCATGCCGGCCTCGATGCGGCGGCCGAGCTCTTCCGACACGGCGGCCGAGCCGGCGAAGGCGTAGGAGGCGAGGCCGAACGGCAGGCGGTTGGCCTCCTCGATCGCATCCTCCAGCCCGTCGAAGCGGTTGATGATGGCGAGCGGGCCGAACGGCTCCTCGTTCATGACGCGCGCATCGGTCGGGACATTGGTGAGCACGGTCGGCTCGAAGAAATTGCCCTTGTTGCCGATGCGGCGGCCGCCCGTCACCAGCGTCGCACCGCGGTCGACGGCGTCGCCGATGAGGGCCTCGAGCGCCGGGATGCGGCGCTCGTTGGCGAGCGGCCCCATCTGCACGCCCTCTTCCAGGCCGTTGCCGACCTTGATGGCGCGTGCCGCGGAAGTGAAGCCGGAAACGAAGCCGTCGAACGACCCGTTCTGGACGAGGAAGCGGGTCGGAGAAACGCAGACCTGCCCGGCATTGCGGAATTTCGAGGCCGACAGCACCTTCACCGCGGCGCCGAGATCGGCGTCGTCGAAAACGATCGCCGGGGCATGGCCGCCGAGTTCCATGGTCGCGGGCTTCATGTGCCGGCCGGCCAGCGACGCGAGGTGCTTGCCTACCGGGGTGGAGCCGGTGAAGGAGATTTTGCGGATCACCGGATGCGGGACGAGATATTCCGAAATCTCGGCGGGCACGCCGTAGACGAGGTTGATCACACCGGCCGGCACGCCGGCATCGGCGAAGGCGCGGATCAGCTCGGACGGCGAGGCCGGGGTCTCTTCCGGTGCCTTGACGATGATCGAGCAGCCGGCGGCGAGCGCCGCCGAGAGCTTGCGCACCACCTGGTTGATCGGGAAGTTCCAGGGCGTGAAGGCCGCGACCGGGCCGATCGGGCGCTTCACGGCAAGCTGCGTCACGCCGGCGGCGCGCGCCGGGATGAGGCGGCCATAGGTCCTGCGCGCTTCTTCGGCGAACCAATCGATCGTGTCGGCGCCGCCGAGCGTCTCCATCGTCGCTTCGGCGAGCGGCTTGCCCTGTTCGCGCGTCATGGTCCAGGCGATCCGGTCGCGGCGCTCGCGCAGGAGCTCCGCTGCCTTGCGCATGATCTTGGACCGCTCGAAGGCCGACATGGCGCTCCATGTCCGGAAGCCGCGTTCGGCGGCCGCGAGCGCGGCGTCGAGATCGGGTCCGGTCGCATGCGCGACGGTGCCGATGGTCTCGCCGGTCGCCGGGTCGATGACCGGGATCGTCTTGCCTTCGGCACCGGCGCGCCACACGCCGTCGATCAGCAGCTGGGTATCTGGATAGGAGAAGGAGGTCATGTCGTCTCGTTTCCTTGCTTCGTCGATGGACCGCCCGAAGGTCGGGCGGCGGGCTTGAATGCTGGCGCGCCGAGGACGCGCGGCCTCAGAAGAACGCCTGCAATCCCGTCTGGGCGCGGCCGAGGATGAGGGCGTGCACGTCGTGGGTGCCTTCGTAGATGTTGACCGTCTCCAGGTCCTGCGCGTGCCGCATCACGTGGTAGCCGATCTGGATGCCGTTGCCGCCATGCATATCGCGAGCCTGGCGCGCAATGTCCAGCGCCTTGCCGCAATTGTTGCGCTTCACGATCGAGATCATCTCCGGCGCCATCTTGCCCTCGTCCACCAGCCGGCCAACGCGCAACGAGCCCTGGAAGCGGAGCCGGCCAGTTCTTCGGCTCCCCGACATGTTACGGCGGGAAACCCGCTTGCTTCAAATTGCCTCATCAGGGATGACCGGAGACGGCAAGGCGGTCGCGAGGCGTCCAGAATTGCACCTTATCCGGGGCATATCATACGCCTGCAGCGGCCGCTCCCGCCTGTTGTCAGGCTTACGATGCGCGGTCTTGTCGCCTATGCGGCGCGCCGGAGCGGCGAGACTATCCGCCCGCCGCGCGAGAGAAGCCGCAACCGGGGCGCGACATTCCGTCCGGGGCACCCACTCTTGCCGACCGGAGGCCGGGGACATATAATTTGCATACACTCCGATCAATTTCGCAGAATTGGTGAGTTGTATGGAATCGCCGATCAAGCTGACGCCCCTCGGGCTGCGATCATCGCGCGCAAGCGCGTCGACATTTCGCAACTCGGCGGCCAAGATAGGGCACTGTTCACGGCGCGCTCATCCCCAGCGAACGGGCGGCGCATATTCGGTATCGTTCAACAGACGCGCGACAGACCATCGCGCCTGCGAGAGGGGTCCCCGATGTTCGGCCTGACAGCCCTGGAACTGGCCCGGATCCAGTTCGGCTTCACCATCTCCTTTCACATCATATTCCCCGCCATCACGATCGGACTGGCGAGCTATCTCGCGGTGCTGGAAGGCCTGTGGCTCTGGAAGCGCGACCGCGTCTATCGCGACCTCTACCATTTCTGGTCGAAGATCTTCGCCGTGAACTTCGCCATGGGCGTCGTGTCCGGCCTGGTGATGGCCTATCAGTTCGGCACCAACTGGAGTTACTTCTCGGCCTTCGCCGGCAGCGTGACCGGGCCGCTGCTCGCCTATGAGGTCCTGACCGCTTTTTTCCTGGAGGCGGGCTTCCTGGGCGTCATGCTGTTCGGCTGGAACCGGGTCGGGCCGGGCCTGCATTTCTTCTCCACCGTCATGGTGGCGCTCGGCACGCTGATCTCGGCAACCTGGATCCTTGCCTCCAACAGCTGGATGCAGACCCCGCAGGGCTTCGAGATCGTCGACGGCGTGGTCGTGCCCGTGAACTGGATCGAGGTGATCTTCAACCCCTCCTTCCCCTACCGCCTCGCCCACATGACGATTGCGGCCTATCTTTCTACGGCGCTGTTCGTCGGCGCCGCGGGCGCCTGGCATCTGCTGCGCGGCAACGACAACAGGCGCGTGCGCACCATGCTGTCCATGGCGATGTGGATGGTGCTGGTGTCGGCGCCGGTCCAGATCCTGATCGGCGACCAGCACGGCCTCAACACGCTCAAGCATCAGCCGGCCAAGATCGCAGCCCTCGAGGGCCATTGGGAGAACAAGCCGGGGGAGGCGGTTCCGCTCATCCTTTTCGGATGGCCCGACATGGAGGCCGAGGAGACGCGCTATGCGGTGCAAATCCCGCATCTCGGCAGCCTGATCCTCACCCACCGGTGGAACGGCCAGTTCCCGGGCCTCAAGGAGTTCGCACCCGAAGACAGGCCGAACTCGACCGTCGTGTTCTGGAGCTTCCGCATCATGGTCGGGCTGGGCCTGCTCATGCTGTTGCTTGGCGCGCTCGGCCTGTGGCTTCGCTGGCGGGACCGCCTTTTCGACACCAGGCTTTTCCTGCGCTTCGCGACATGGATGGGACCGGCCGGCCTGATCGCCATCCTCGCGGGATGGTACACGACCGAGATCGGCCGCCAGCCCTGGGTCGTCTATGGCGTGATGCGCACGGCCGACGCGGTGTCGAACCATTCCGCGCTGGCGATGAGCGCAACGCTTGTCACCTTCGTCGTGGTCTATCTCATCGTATTCGGCATCGGCACGCGTTACATGCTGAAGCTGGTCGCCAAGGGACCCGAAGATGAGGGTGAGGAGCATGCCGAAGGCGAAGGCTTCGCCGGACGGCCGGCCCGCCCGTTGTCGGCCGCGCATGGCCGGATGGACCCCCTCGCTCCGGCTCACGAAGACAGGAAAGGGCTCTAGCCATGGGCATCGATCTTCCGGTTGTCTGGGCCGTCATCATCGCCTTCGGCCTGATGATGTATGTGGTGATGGACGGGTTCGATCTCGGCATCGGTATCCTGTTCCCCTTCGTGCGCGACCGCGAGCAACGCGACGTGATGGTCAACACCGTCGCACCCGTGTGGGACGGCAACGAGACCTGGCTGGTGCTGGGCGGGGCCGCGCTGATGGCGGCCTTCCCGCTCGCCTATGCGATCATCCTCAGCGCGCTCTATCTGCCGCTGGTGCTGATGTTGCTGGGGTTGATCTGGCGCGGGGTGGCCTTCGAGTTCCGCTTCAAGGCTGACCCGCACCACAGGGCGTTCTGGGACCGGGCCTTCGCCGGCGGGTCCTATGTCGCGACCTTCTTCCAGGGTGTGTCGCTCGGCGCCTTCCTCAACGGTTTCCCGGTCGAGGACGGCGCCTATGCCGGAAGAGCGCTCGACTGGATCACGCCGTTCAGCCTGTTCACCGGGCTCGGCCTCGTCGTCGCCTATGCCCTGCTCGGCTGCACCTGGCTGATCATCAAGACGGAAGGTCCGCTCCACCAGCGCATGGTCGCGCTGGCACGGCCGGTGACGTTCGCTCTCCTGGCCGTCATCGGCATCGTCAGCCTGTGGACGCCCTTTGCCCATCCCGACATCGCGGAACGCTGGTTCAGCTTCCCCAACATCGTCCTCTTCTCGCCGGTGCCGGTGCTGGTCCTGGCCAGCGGCTGGGCGATGCTGCGCGTGCTCGACGCCAATCCACATGTCGCGCCCTTCGTGCTGGCGCTGTTCCTGCTCTTCCTCGGCTATAGCGGGCTCGGCATCAGCCTCTGGCCCAACATCGTCCCGCCCGACATTTCTCTCCGCGAGGCGGCGGCACCGCCGCAAAGCATGGGCTTCGCGCTGGTCGGCGCGCTGTTCATCATCCCCGTGATCCTCGCCTACACCGCCTGGTCCTATTACGTGTTCCGCGGCAAGGTGAAGCCGGGCGAGGGTTATCACTGATGGCGCCGGCCGAGACCTCCTGGCCGAAGCGGATCGGCTGGCTGATCCTGATCTGGACGGCAAGCGTGCTGGCGCTGGGCGCCGTGGCCCTGGTCTTCCGCCTGCTCATGAACCTCGCCGGCCTCACCGTCTGAGGCCACGGCGGACAGGAGGGGCCCGCCCGGTTCAGACCACCATGGACGACAGGCCGGGCGGCTGCGCCAGGAGGTCGGCGACGGCCCTCAGGCTTGCGGCCAGCGCCTGCTGGTCGGGCGCGGCACCAAGCCCCAGCCTGACGGCTTCCGGCGCCGGGCCCGAGACGCAAAAGGCGTCGCTGGTGACCACGCCGATGCCAGCCGAGCGGAGCCGCGAGGCGAAGTCGCCGCGATTCCAGCGGCCAGGCAGCGTCAGCCAGACATGGAACCCCTCGGGATCGGCGCGGACGAGTTCGGCCGGCAGGATGCCGGAAGCGATCTTCTGCCTCTGCCGGGACTCCTTCCGGATGGCGTCGAGCACCGCCAACGCCGTGCCGTCCTCGATCCACTGCGTGGCGACGGCCGCCGTCAGCGGCGAGGCCATGCCGGCCGTAGCGCGGATCGCACCCGCCAGAGGCGCGGTCTTTCCCGGCTCCGGCAGGACCAGATAGGCGACGCGCAGCGCCGGCGACACGGATTTCGCCAGGCCCGCGACATGATAGGCCAGATCGGGAGCGAGCGCTGCCAGGGGCGGCACCGGATCGGCCGGCAGCGCGCCATAGGCGTCGTCCTCGATAATTGCCACCCGATGGCGGCGCGCGATCGCGACGATGCGCTCGCGCCGGCCCAGCGACAGGGTCGACGTCGTCGGGTTGTGCAGTGTCGGATTGCAATAGAGCACCTTGGGCGCCGCCTGGCGGCAAGCCGTCTCGAAGGCTTCAGGAACGAGGCCTTCGTCATCCATCTCGATACCGACGACGCGAATGCGCAGATAATCCGCCACCGCAAGGAAACCGGGATAGGCGAGACCATCGGCACAGACCGTGTCGCCAGGGCCGGCGAGCGACCCGAGCAAGGCGAGCAGCGCGCCCTGCGCACCGGGACAGACGAGCAGCCGCTCCGGAGCGACGGCGCCCAGGCGCGGCGCCAGCCAGGCCGCCCCGGCGGCCTTGTCGAGAACGGAGCCCCCCGCCTCCTGGTAACGCATCAGGAGGCCGAGCCCGTCGCCCGTCTTGAGATCCGCGATATCATCCCACATGCGGGCCGCCAGCACGGCATCGTCGAAGCGCGGCGGCAGGTTCATGCTCATGTCGATGAGCCCGCTCCCCGCAGACGGCTCAGGCCGGGAGGGCCGGCGGGCGCGCACATAGGTTCCCTGGCCGACGCGTCCTTCGACCAGGCCGCGCTTGCGAGCCTCCGCATAGGCGCGACTCACCGTCGTGAAGTCGATGCCCAGCCGGTCGGCGAGCGTCCGCTGCGGCGGCAGCCTCGTTCCCACGGGCAGTCGGCCGGCCGCGATGTCGACCGACAGCGCATCGGCGATCGCGAGGTAGAGCGGCCCTGCCGCCTTGGAGATCGAAGGAGACCAGTCCGCCGCCATATCCGATACCATGCTTTCCATATATATGCATGATGTATGCCTTGTGTGGCAAGGCAAGTGCAAAGGCGGCGGGTTTCTCGGTATCTTCGGCATGATCGAGCAGCGGTCCAAAAAGCGCCAGTCCTGGCGCTGCACGCCACGACTGGCGCGCAACAAGACCGGCGCCACGAGGGCGCCGGCATGGCATGGATCAGGCTGCTGCGGTCTGCCTACGCGGCCAGATGAGTCATATTGGACAGCGCATAGTTGCGGCCGAAACGGTTGGCCAGGAAAACGTCGAGGGCGATGTCCTCCTGCCGGATGAAGCCGCGCGACGGCAGACGGCCTTCCGCTAAAAGATCGAGCACGGCGCAGATGCCGGAAGCCGTGGTGACCTGGATGGCGCTGCGCAGATGGGCGCCGAACTGCCGGCTGTAGACCTTGTTGGCGTAGGTCTCCTGCAGGAGCCGGCCGTTCCTGTGACCGCTGACCGTCACGAAGATCACCACGACGTCCTGCATGGTCGCCGGGACGGCGTTCTCGAGAATGTCCTTCAGCACTTCGCGGCGGTGGCGCAGGCCGAGGTCGTTGAGCAGGGCCTTCATGATCGCCGCATGGCCGGGATAGCGGATGGTGCGGTAGTTCAGCGTGCGCACCTTGCCCTTGAGCGTGTCGGCGAGCGTGCCGAGGCCGCCCGAGGTGTTGAACGCTTCATAGGTGATGCCGTCGAGCGAGAACTCCTCGCGCTCCTCCATCGGCGGCACTTCGACCAGCTCGCCCTCGACGATCGCCTCGCAGGGTTCGCAATATTCGTTGATGACCCCGTCGGTGCTCCAGGTGAGATTGTAGTTGAGCGCATTGGACGGATATTGCGGCAGCGCGCCGACACGCATGCGCACACTCTCCAGCCTGTCGAAACGCTTGGCGAGGTCGTTCGCCACGATCGAGATGAATCCCGGTGCCAGCCCGCATTGCGGGATGAAGGCCGACTGCGCAGTCGCGGCCAGTTCCTTGGCGCGGCGCGTGCTCGCCACATCCTCGGTCAGGTCGAGATAGTGCACGCCGGACCGGGCGGCCGCCTCGGCGATGCTGGTGGTCAAATGGAAGGGTGCCGCACTCAGCACTGCGAACTTGCCCGACAGCACGCCGTCGAGCGCACCGGGCTCGGAGATCTCCGCCTGGTGTGTCGCGACGCCTTCGCCGACTTCAAGCGCATCGAGCTGTGCCTGTGAATTGTCGACCACGGCGACACGATAGTCGCCGCTGCCGGCCAGCATGTCCGAAACGACCGATCCGATCTTGCCCGCGCCAATAACAACGACGTCCTTCATCCGAACCGCTCCCGGAATTCCTGTTCAATATCTGAAGACTACTCCCGGCCCATGACGGATAGGAGTGGCGGTTTGCGCAAAGAGAAGGTAAATTTTGCGCATTTCGACGATCGGATTCGACAGAATGCTGAGTGATGCCGACCAGGCCCTGATCGCTTTGTTGCGCGAGAACGCGCGGATGCCGGCGACCGAACTCGCCAGGAGACTCGGCGTGTCGCGGGCGACGTTGCAGAGCCGGCTCGAAAGGCTTGAACGGCGCGGCGTCATCACCGGCTACGGCGTGAGGCTCTCTTCAGAGCACGAAGCCAATCTGGTGCGCGCCCATGTGCTGGTGACGGTGCTGCCGAAACTGTCGACCTCGGTCGAGGCGGAACTGCGCCGCATCCGCGACGTTCGCACATTGCATTCGGTGAGCGGCAATTTCGACATGATCGTCATCGTCGAGGCCCAGTCGGTCGCCGACCTCGACAAGCTCATCGACCGGATCGGCGCCCTGGATGGCGTGGAGCGGACCCTGTCGTCGGTCATCCTGTCGACCCGGATCGAGCGCTGAGCCGCGCGCCGGCCAACCGACGCCCATGCCGGTCTGGACGGCCGCGATGACCACGTGGAACACACTTTGGCCGATGAAGTCGCACGCTCTGCCACTGTTCGAAGGCTTGCAAAATGCGAGATGGAGGCGAATTCTCTGCCGCCCGCGAAATGAGCATAGGAGAGAGCTATGGCAGTGGAAAAAGTGGCGGTCGTCACGGCAGGCGGCAGCGGCATGGGCGCCGCAGCGGCGAGACGCCTCGCCGCTGATGGCTTCAGGGTCGCGGTCCTGTCGTCCTCCGGCAAGGGTGAGGCGCTGGCGGCGGAACTCGGCGGCTTGGGCGTGACCGGCTCCAACCAGTCGAACGACGACCTGAAGCGGCTCGTCGATGGCGCTTTGCAGCGCTGGGGTCGCATCGACGTCCTCGTCAACAGCGCCGGTCACGGCCCGCGGGCCCAGATCATCGAGATCAGCGACGAGGACTGGCACAAGGGCATGGACACCTATCTGATGAATGTCGTCCGCCCCACGCGACTGGTCACGCCGATCATGCAGAAGCAGAAGGCGGGCGTCATCATCAACATCTCGACCGCCTGGGCTTTCGAGCCGAGCGCGATGTTCCCGACCTCGGCCGTGTTCCGCGCGGGCCTTGCCGCTTACGCCAAGATCTTCGCCGACGCCTATGCGGCAGACAATGTGCGCATGAACAACGTGCTGCCGGGCTGGATCGACAGCCTTCCGGCAACCGAAGAACGCCGCGACAGCGTGCCGATGAAGCGCTACGGCACCAGCGAGGAGATCGCCGCGACCGTCGCTTTTCTCGCATCGGACGGAGCGGGCTACATCACCGGCCAGAACATCCGCGTCGACGGCGGCCTGACCCGGTCGGTCTGATCCTGCCGGGGGCCGGCCTTGCCCGCCCTGAATTGTGGACGCTGACGCCATGGGTCGGCGGGCTCTGGGTCGCGCCGGATGCGCGTCGGCGCGGCGTCGCATCTGCGCTCGTGGCCTATGCCGCCGAAAAGGCGCGGGAACAGCGCGTCCGCGCGGTCCATGCCCTCACCGCCGGAGCGGAAGTTGTCTTCCGGCGGCTCGGCTGGCAACGGATCGCTTGTCGACTGATCGAAGGGCAAGATTATCGCGTGCTTCGGATGGCGCTTTGACCTTTTTGCCTTGAGTTCGTCACGCTGTTGATGGAAACCGGAGGCGAGAGGGCGAGGACGCCCGGGAGAAAGATGATGTCGCCGCATTCTGAACGGCTCGATATCAGGAGCTACAGCGGTGAAGTGCAATCGCATCGGCACGACTACCATCAGGTGGTGCTGCCGCTGAGCGGCGTCATGGACATGGAGATCGACGGCCGCGGCGGTCTCGTCGCGGCCGGGCGCGGCGCCATCATCGCGACCGATGCAACGCATGCCTTCCAGGCGCCGCCCTCGGGACGTTTTGTGGTGGCGGACCTCCCTGACGATGGAAACTCGGCCCTCTGGACTGAGGCCGAGCTTTTCCGACGTACCGCCTTCTTCACCATCACGCAGCCGCTGCAGAGCCTCATCGACTATCTGGCGGCGACGATCGACATCGTTACCCCGGCCGCGCGAAGCCACTGGTGCGGGCTGCTCGTCGAGACGCTGAACGCATCGCAAGCCGAGCCGGCCACCGCCGCAGACATGATTGTCGAACGGGCGATCCGTTTCATGCGGGCGAAGCTGGAGCAACCGATCACCGTCGCCGACATCGCAGCCGCGGCGGGCGCGGGCGAGACGCGGCTTCACGAGTTGTTCCGCCAGAGAACCGGCGATACGCCGCATGGCCGGCTCGCGGAATTGCGGCTCGATGCGGCCTGCCGCCTCCTGACCACGACGTCGCTGCCGATCGCCGAGATCGCCGTAAGGACCGGTCATGCCGACCAGAGCGCGCTCACCAGGAAGCTGCGCATCTCGCGCGGCGTCACGCCCGCCGTGCTGCGGCGCGGTCGCGGAGCCTCTGGATAGACTTCCGGACTTCTCGACTATCCCGTCCCTGCCCGCCTCGGGCAGAGTGGTCTCCTGTTTTACGGGACATCGGGAAGACAAGGAATGGGCGACGGCAGAGGGCGGGCGACGATCATCGGAGGCATCGCGATCCTGCTTTGGGCAGCGCTCGCTCCGCTCACCGTATTCACGACAGGCATACCGCCTTTCGAATTGCTGGCGCTGAGCTTCGCCGTCGCCTTCCTGAGCGGGATCGTCCTGCTCGGATTTCGTGGAAGCCTCGCCGAGCTGCGCCAGCCTGCCGCCCCCTGGATGACCGCCTTCTTTGGTATCTTCGGCTATCACGCGCTCTATTTCTACGCGCTGAAGGCGGCGCCTGCGGCCGAAGCCAGCCTGATCGCCTATCTGTGGCCGCTGCTGATCGTGCTTTTCGCCGCGCTTCTGCCCGGCGAGCGGCTGGCCGCGCGGCACGTCGCTGGAGCATTGCTCGGCCTCGGCGGTACCGCACTGATCATACTCGGACGCGCGCCGTCCGCCACCGCCGACGCCTCGCTGTCGGGTTATGCGGCGGCCCTGATGTGCGCGCTGCTCTGGTCGGCCTATTCCGTGTTCAACCGACGCTTCGGGGCGACGCCGAGCGGCATGATCGTCGGCGTCTGCGGCGCGGTGGCCGTCGCCGGCGGCGCCTGTCATCTCCTGTTCGAGACGACGGTCGCGCCGACATCTGAACAGTGGCTGGCGATCGTCCTGCTCGGCGTCGGGCCGACGGGCCTGGCCTTCCTCGCCTGGGATCATGCGACCAAGCACGGGCACATTTCCCTGCTCGGCGCCCTGTCCTATCTCGCGCCGCTGCTGTCGACCGCCCTGCTGGTCGCGATGGGCAATGCACCGGCTACCGTCCGGCTTCTGGCAGCGGCCTTGCTCATCATCGGCGGAGCGGTGCTGGCGACAGGCATCGGCGGCGGCCGCAGGCGTGCAGCCGCCACTGCCTCCCGAGCCCGCGCCTAAAGCGCGTCGCGATCTTTCAGGTTCGCTTTACGCGCTTTGGGGATTTGTTCTTACGCATGTCTTTGTCCCGAAACCCGTTCCCACATCAGGGAGACATACTCTACTTCCGCGCCTCGCGTGCCAGGCGCATGAACTCCGCCGCGCGGTCAGGATCGACCGGGTTCCAGGTATTGCCGTCGACCTTGAGCGAGGAACCCACGATGCAGCCGTCGGCGACGGAAAAGACGTCGGCGACCGTTGCATGGCGCACGCCGGTGTTGACCAGCACCGGGGTACTTCCGCTCACCTTCTTGACGGCCTCTACCTCGCTCAGCGGCGCGGCTTCACCCGTAATGTTGCCGGAGACGAGGATGGCATCGGGCAGGCTGGAAAAGATCGCGCTGCGGGCGCGTTCCGGCAGGCTGCGACGGTCGATCGAATAGGCGAACTCGGCCGAGATGTTGTTGAACAGAGCAAGGTCTGGGCGCCCGACATGGTTGCGATACCGCATGGTCTCGCCGGCATTCGGCGTCCAGGGCCCCATGTCCGAGGCATAGTTGCCGGTGAGGATCTCGCGGATGAAGGCGGCGCCGGTCGCCGCGGCGAGCGCGACGGACGCCTTGGGGTCCCAGAGCACGTTGACCCCGAACGGCACCGTCATCTCGCTGCGCAGCCGGCCGATGACGAAACCCATGGCGGCGGTCGAAGCGACGTCGACCTTGAGTTCATAGGGCCGGTCGTTCTCGTTGCCGAACATGAGCGCGTCGACACCGGCCGCCTGCAGCGCAACGAGGTCCTTGCGGGCGCGATCGACGATGCCGTCGATGCCGGACGCAGCGTCGTGGAGCGGCGCCCCCGGCAGCGGGTCGAGATGGACCATGGCAATGACCGGCTTGGTGTCGCCGAAGATGCGTTCGAACTTGGTTTGCGTCACGGCTGGCAATGCCTCCCTGAGCTCGGAAAAAGCCTCTGGCGCGGCTTCAGCGCGCCATCGCGTAATATTCGACGTTCGGTTCCATGGCGACGCCGCTGGCCACGCGGTTGGACATGTTGAAGAAGCCGGCGACGAGCACGACGTCCCAGATGTCGCGGTCGGAGAAGCCCGCCCGGCGCAGAGCCTCGCGGTCCTCGTCGCCGATCTCGGCGGGGCGCTCGGTGATCTTCCAGGCGAAGTCCAGCATGGCGCGCTGCCGATCGGTAAGCGTGGCGGCGCGATAGTTGGCGACCAGCGTCTCGGCGAGATGCGGATCGCCGGAATGATAGCGCACGGCCGCCCCATGCGAGACGAGGCAATAGTGGCAGTGGTTCACCGAGGACACCACGACCGCGATCATCTCGCGTTCCAGCTTGGACAGGCCGGACGGCGCCAGCATCAGGTCGTCCACCATACGGACGAAGGCCTCGAGCTTGGCCATGTCGAAGGAATAGGCCTTCAGCACATTGGGAACGAAGCCGAGCTTCTCGTCGCACTTCCTGTAATACTGCGTCATCGCTTCGGAAAGCGGCGCGGGCTCGACGTCGAGCCCGGTGAGCGGACGCTCCGCGGCGGCGGTTTCGGCTTTGTCCTTCGGCATGGCAGGCACCCTCCCAATGTTGCGGCTTCGGCGGCAGCCGCGTGCGGACGCTGGTACACCGGCGCAGTCCGGAGCGCCAGCATTCGAACGGGGATCGGAGCGCGGGACCTATCGCAACGCCCTCAACGCATTGAGGATGACCGCGACATCGATCGCCTCCTGGGCAAGTGCGCCCGCCACCGGCGGCAGGTAGCCGAAGGCGGCGACGACCATCGCGACAACGGAAAGACCGAGGCCGACGAGCACGCTCTGCATGGCGATCCGCCGCGTGCGGTGCGCGGCCCGGACGGCAGCGGTCAGGGTGTCGAGGCGATCGACCAGGAGAACCACGTCGGCGCTTTCGGAGGACGCGGCCGATCCGCGCGCGCCCATCGCAACCCCGACATCCGCGCTCGCCAGGGCCGGCGCATCGTTCACGCCGTCTCCCACCATCATGACCGGCGCCTGCACCCGCTCCTTCTTCACGATATCGACCTTCGTCTGCGGATCGAGCTCGCCAAAGGCGTCGGCGATGCCGAGTTGCCTGCCGATCGCGGTCACCACATCCTGCCGGTCGCCGGAGGCCAGGACCACCCTGGTGACGCCGCTGTCGCGCAATGCATGTAGCATCGAAGCGGCGTCGGGCCGCACCCGGTCGGCCAGCATGACGATCCCGGCGATCTCGCCATCGATCGCAACGGCGACCACCGCCGTGCCCTCGGGCACGCCCTCGCGCAACGCGTAGGGGTCGCTGCGCCGGCTCCTGTCGCGCACGAAGCGGCTACCGCCGACGACGACCGAGTGTCCGTCGACGGTGCCCGACACCCCGGTGCCCGCCACTTCGCTGACCTCGGTCGGCGGCGAAAGGTGCAGGCCGCGTTGATGGGCGCCGACGACCAGCGCGTCGGCAATGACGTGGTTGGACGCCTGGTCGAGCGAAGCGGCGAGCCGCAACACCTCTTCGCCCGCCCAGCCGTCGGCTGTCCTGATGCCGGTGATCTCGGCCCTGCCGAAGGTCAGGGTGCCGGTCTTGTCCAGGATGGCGGTGCGGACCTTGGCGAGCGCTTCGAGCGCGCCACCGCTCTTCATGAGTACGCCGAGCTTGGCCGCCCGCGACATGCCGGAGATGATCGCCACCGGCAGAGCGAGGATGAGCGGGCAAGGAGTGGCCACCACGAGCACCGCGAGCGCCCGAATCCTATCCCCAGTCGCCCACCATGCCGCTCCAGCAATGAGCAGCGTCAACAGCAGGAACCAGATCGCGTAGCGGTCGGCGATCCGAACGCTCGGCGCCTTGCTTTCCTGAGCCTGTCTGACAAGGCGGACGATGTTGGCATAGGTGCTCTCCCCGGCCGGACGGACCGCGACCAGGTCGAACGCGTCGCCGACATTGGTCGAGCCGCTGAGGATCTCGTCGCTCTGCCGCTTTTCGACGGGAATGCTCTCGCCGGTGAGAGCGGACTGGTCTACCAGCGCCTCGCTCGACGCCACCGTCCCGTCGACCGGCACGACCTCGCCATGGCGAACCAGGATGCGGTCACCCTTGGCCAGCTCCTCGATGGCCACCTCGTCGAGCCGGCTGTCGACATAACGCATTGCCGTCCGGGCGACGCGCCCGAGCAAGGCGGTCATCTCGCGGCGGGCGCGGCGTTCCGCATAACTCTCCAGAAGCTGGCCGCCGGCATACATCAGCGCCACGACGTTTCCGGCCAGCGGTTCCCCGAAAGCGAGCGCAGCCGTCATGGAAAGGGCCGCAACCAGATCGAGGCCGACCTCTCCCCGACGCAGGCTGGTAAGGATCTCCACGACGAGCGCCGCGAGCACCGGTAGCGTGCAAGCGGCCCAGATCCAGCCGGCCCAGTCCCCTCGACCTCCGAACCAGACAGAACCGCCCGCTGCCAGGCCGGCGACCGCAATGACGACCAGCAGGCTTCGGATCCTGAAAAGCGGCAGAGCGATCGGCAATGGATGTCCCGCCTGTGCGTGCGGCGACCGTTCGGTCGGCATGTTCCGGTCGGAAATGAAGCACGGGATATGCGTGGGAGGAAAGGGCTTTGGCCGCCGGGCCGCAATCGCGGCAGCGCCGCGCGGCCAAATGGACGCGCGGTGCTGCCTTTTTTCGGATGTTCGGAACGTCCCGGTGGACCAGAGGAAGCGCTCCGGCAGTCGGATCAGGCGTCGCCCTGCATGCGCCCCTTGAAGAAGTCGAGGTGCTTCTGCTGCGCATCGATCATGCGCTCGCGATACTTGCCGTAGATGACGTCGGTGTCGTGCAGCGTCACGCCGGCGATGGTCGGCGAGGCGAAGGTCGGCAGCTCGACGCCGCGCTCGCCGAGCCTGGCGGCGGTGCGGGCGACCAGCTCATGCATCAGCATCATGGCGAGCACGGTCGAGGAGCCGGCGACCGGACGCGTCCAGCCCTCTACGGGCACGATCGCATCCTCGATCGGCGAACGCGTGTCGATGACGATGTCGGCCGCATCGGCCAGCCGCTTGCCGGAGGAATGGGTGGCCGGCTTGTCGAGATTGTGCGTGCTGGTGATGGCCACGACGAACAGGCCGCGCTTCCTGGCGTAAAGTGCGGTATCGATGCCCGAGGCATTGCGGCCGCTGTGGCCGAAAATGACGATGCTGTCACCGGGATTGAGCGGCTGATGGTCGAGGAACTTCTCGGCATATTTCTCGGTGCGCTCGAGCCAGAGCAGTTCGCGGACGCCGCCGGCGCCGAGCACATTGTGCCACATCACGCGCGGATCAGTCAGGGGGTTGAAGCCGACATAGCTGCCGTAGCGGGGGAATGTCTCCTGGCAGGGCAGCACCGAATGGCCCGATCCGTAGAGATGGACGAGGCCTTCGTTTTGAAGCGTGTCGGCGAGCTTCGCGGCCGTCGTCTCGAGCGCGGATTCGTTCTTCTCCGCCGCTTCCTCGGCGAGCTTGACGAGGCGGCTGATATAGAGGGAGGACATGGGGTTTTTCACTTTCCTTGTTGAAGTCAGGGATGCCTTGTTTGAACCAGAGCTGGCCTTGTTGAAGTCAGAGATGGAGCTTCGAGCGGATTTCGTAGCGGTCGCCACGCATCGTGGAGGCGGTGAATTCGAAGGGGCCGATGGCGTCGGAGGTGATGCGCTCGACCATGAAGACCGGGCTTCCCGGCGCGATCTCGAGCAGTTCGGCCTCTTCCGGCCCCACGGCGCCGACCCGAAACACCTCGCGGGCCTCACGCGGAGTGATACCGAAACGATTGCGCAGCGTGTCGTAGAGCGAAGCGGCCGGATCGGCCTTGTCGAGGAAGCCGGCGACGCGCGAGACCGGCATGTAGACGGTCTGGATGCCGATCGGCGCCTTGTTGCCGAGCCGAAGGCGGCGCAGCCTCACGGTAGGCGCGCCGAGCTTGACCTCCAGCGCCCCGGCGACATCGGGTGCGGCGGGAACCTCAGCGAGTTCGAGCACACGCGAGCCGACGACAAGACCGAGATTCGCCATCTCCTGGGTGAAGCTCGTCAGCCCGCGCACGCCGGCGATCACCGTCGAACTACGCACGAAGGTGCCGCGCCCATGCTCCCGTCTGAGCAGCCCCGATTCCTCGATGTTGCGCAAAGCGTGACGGGTGGTTATGCGGCTGACCCCCAGCATCTGGCTGAGCAGTTCCTCATTGGGGATCTGGGTGCCATCCTTCCAGGTCCCATCGGCGATAAGCGACCGCAGGGCCTGCTCGGCCTGATGCCAGAGCGGTTCCGGCCGGTTGCGGTCGGGCTTCGGAAAAACGCCGATCCCGGTCATCGAACCTCCTCCCAGTTCTGTCCCCTGAACGCGGCGATGCCCGCGCCGGCGAGGCTGGCGCCCGCGCCGAACGCTCCCGATGTCAGCGTGATGCCGCGCAGGTGCGGCGGCAACTGGCGGCGCAGCGCCGACAGCACCGGCGCTTCCAGCACATCCAGGGCTGCCGCGACACCGCCGCTGACCAAAATCTTCTGCGGGTCGAGAAGCGCGACAGCGCCGGCAAGGGCGGTGCCGAGCGCGCCCGCAGCGCGGCCAAGCAAGCGGAGCGCTTCGCCGTCGCCGCTCCGCGCCCGCTCGATCAGCGCCGCGCCGTTCTCCAGCCCCGCCTCCGCCGCGAGCCGGTCGAGCGCGCGGCCGGAGGCGTTGCGCTCCAACCAGCCGTCCCTGTCGTCGCCGGGATCCGAAGGGTCCGCCGAGGCCCAGCCGAAGGATGCAGCCCCGCCCCTTGCGCCGCGCAGGATGCGGCGGCCCGACAGCACCGCCGAGCCGATGCCGGTGCCGATCGCCAGCAGGATCGCGTCGCTCAATCCGCTTGCCGCGCCGGCACTCGCTTCGGCCAGCAGCGCGAACTGCGCATCGTTGCCCAGGGCGATCGAGACGTCGGGAAACGCTTCCGAAAGATCGAGGCCGTCGAGATAAGGAAGATTGGGGATCCACACGCAGCGCGTGCCGAGGGCCAGCCCCGGCACGGCGATGCCGAGCCGCTTGATGGAATAGGCGACAAGCAGCCCCTCGACCAGTTCCTGAAAAGCGGCGCGGCGCGCCGGGGCCGGCCAGGACCCGACCGGCCGGATCTCCGCCGGTCGCGCCGCGTCGGCGAGGCCGGCGCGCATATTGGTGCCGCCGAGGTCGATCGCCAGCGCGCGGCTCATCCCTTCACCCCCGAGCCGACGATGCTGTCGACGAAGAAACGCTGCAGGAAGACGAACATGACGAGCGGCGGCAGCACTGCCAGGGTCGCGCCCGCCATCACCAGATTGGTGTTGAGCGCGCCGCGATTGTAGCTCAGGAGGCGGCTCAGGCTGATGACGATCGGGTAGTCGTCGCTGCTGCCCTGGAGAACGGTGAGCGGCCACAGATAGGTGTTCCAGTGGTAGACGAAGGCGAACAGCGTCAGGGCCGCGATCGCCGGCACGATCGCCGGGGCGACGATCGAGAAGACGATGCGCAGTTCCGAGGCGCCGTCGATGCGGGCGGCGTCGATCAGATCGTCGGGGACGCCCGCGATGAACTGGCGCATCAGGAAAATACCGAAGGCATTGGCGAGATTGGGCACGATGACGCCGATCAGGCTGCCGTTCATGCCCAGATAGGTGACGAGGCGGTAGAGCGGGATCAGCGTCACGATCGGCGGCAGGAACATGGTCGCTATCATCACCGCGAAGAGCACGTTGCGCCCGGCAAAGCGATATTTGGCGAAGGCATAGCCGGCCATCAGGCTGGTCACCACGATGCCTGTCGTGGTGACGGTGGCGATAACAGCCGAATTCAGGAAGGACCGCCCGGCATTGATCACGCCGGCGACCTCGCCATAGGCGCCGAAACCGGGCGAGCGGGGCAGCCAGACCGGCGGCGTCTGCATCGTCTCGGCCGGTGTCTTGAGGCTGGAAAGAACCATCCACAGCAGCGGAAAGGCGGCGATGACCGCCAGGAACACGATGAGCGCGAGCAGCAGCGCGTCGGACGGCCGCCGGCGACGGTTTCCATAGGCCCTCATGCGTCGTCTCCCTCGCGGCGGCGGGCGAAGGCAAAGAGCGCCACGATGATGACGACCAGCGCCAGCATCAAGGTCACGGCCATGGCAGAGCCCAACCCACCCTGCGCGCGTTCTATGCCGACCCGGCGGATGTGGTAGGTGAGCACATTGGTCGAGCCCGCCGGGCCGCCCTGGGTTATGAGCGCGACCGGCTCGAAGACCTGGACGGCATTGATGACGGCGATGACCGCGCTGAACAGCAGAGTGCGCCGCAAGAGCGGCAGGGTGATCCGGAAGAACTCCTGCAGCGGCGGCGCGCCGTCGATCTTGGCGGCCTCGTAGATGGACGGCGAAATCTGGGTGAGGCCCGCCACGACGAGCACGGTGAAATAGCCGACCTGCTGCCACACATTGAGAAACACGATCGAGACCAGCGCCGTGTCGGGCGAGGAGAGCCAAGGCTGGGGGCCGAAGCCGAGCCAGCCCAGGATCTGGTTGATCGGGCCCTCGCTCGGCGAATAGAGCTTCGACCAGACCAGCGCGACCGCGATCATCGGGACCATATAGGTCGAGAACAGGATCGCCCTGAGCGTCTCGCCGCCGGCCACGCGCTTCTGATAGACGAGCAGGCCCAGCACCACCGAGAGCGGCAGGATCATCAGCACGGACAGCACCGTATAGATCGCCGTGTTCACCAGCGCCTGCTTGAAGTCGCGGCCGACCGATATCGGGCCGAAGATGTCCTGGTAGTTGCGCAGGCCCACGAAGCGGGCGGTTTCGAACCCGGTCTGCGTCGACCAGTTGTGGAAGGACAGCCAGATGGTCAGCGCCATCGGGATCAGGATGAACACGCCGATCAGCCCCGCTGCCGGCGTGAGCATCACCCAGATGGATTTTTTGCGGAGCGTGGCCATCAGTCGTTTTCCGGGATCAGCGGATGCGGCCGAAGCCGCATCCGCCTCTTCTGTCCGAACGCGTCACTGGGCGGCGCGCTCGAGGATCGAGGCGGCGTCAGCCTGGGCGTTGGCCTGGGCCTCCGCGGCGGTGACCTTGCCGTATTCGAGCGATTCGACGACCTGCTGCAGCGATTCCGAGAATTCCTGGCCGCCGAGCACCACGGGGAAGGCCTGCGCATTGGCAAGCGTCTCGACATAACCCTTCAGGAACTCGCCGCCGAGCTTGGCCTGGTGCGCCTCGACGTCGGAGCCGCGCGACGGCAGGATGCCCATGGACACCAGGATGTCGGCCATGGCCGAGGCGCCGTTCTGGCCGGAATCCTTGCCGTTGAGCCAGGCGAGGAAGTCCCAGGCGGCCTTCTGCTCAGCCTCGCTGGCGCCGGCATTGACCACCGTCATCCAGGTATAGGAGATCGACTTGGCGCTTTCGCCGCTCGGGCCGACCGGGATCGGCGCGGTCGCGATGTCGGAGAACCTGTCCCCCATGCCGGCCTTGAGCGCGCTCTCCCACCAGTTGGCCATAATGATCATGCCGGTCTTGCCCGAGACGAAATTGTCGAGGAAAGGGCCCGTCGTGTTGGCGTCGGCGGTGCCCATGGCCGGATCGGTGTAGCCCTCTTTCACCATCTCCTCATAGAGCGCGAAGGTCTCACCGGCCGCCTTGCTGTCGAGGGCGGGCTTGCCGTCGGCAACAAGCTGTCCGCCGTTGGAGACCAGCAGCGAGGCGAAGGGGTGCACGACGCCCGCCGCCCAGGAGTTGATCAGCCCGAAGCCCTGCTGCGTGACCTGGGTGCCCTCCTTCTTGGTCAGCTTGGCGGCGGCGTCCTTCAACTCGTCCCAGGTCCGGGGCGGCGCGGCGATGCCGGCCTCGGCGAAGAGTGCCTTGTTGTAGTTCAGCGCATAGACGTTGATCTCGTTGGGGATGCCGTAGACCTTGCCGTCGACCGTCGCGGCGGAGGCGACGCCGGCCGGCCAGGCCGACTTCACTTCAGCCGAAACGGCGTCCGGAGCGGGACCGACCAGCTTGTCGCGCACCAGCTCCGGCAGCCAGAGGTCATAGATACTGGCGATGGTCGGGCCGCCGGCGCCGCCCTGCGAACGGATCGTGGTCAGGAGATCGCCGAAGGGCACGGCGCGAACGGTGATGGTGACATCGGGGTTGCTCGACGAATAGCTGCGCGCAGCCTCTTCCAGCCTGGCCACCGTCTCCGGCGCCCAATGAGTGAGATATGACAGGTTGACCGGCTCGGCCAGGGCGGTGCCGGGCAGCATGACCATGGCGGTGAGCGCATATTTCAGTCGCGAGATCTTGTTCATGATTATCCTCCGGAGGAGCAGCCGGTTCGGCGCTCGACTGGAATGGTTATAACAACATAACGTCCTTGGCAAGGACGCGCGGACACCATGGCGACGGACCGCCGCGACAACGCCGTTCGACCGGGTATCGAAAGAGAATGGTCTCGACCGGAGCGCGCGGGTGGTCTGCCTTCAGAGCAGGTCTTCGAACTTGCGCAGTTCGCTGACGAGCAAAGGCAGGCCCTGCGCCTCGAGCGTAGCGAGGTACTCGCCGCCGCTTCTCGGCGGGCTTTTCAACCGCGCACGGCAATTTCGGGCAGCAAGGACAACTGCCGCCGGATCAAGCCCGAACTGCTGATAGAGAAAATCGTCAGGGTGAAGAATTTCCAGCTCGTAGCGTTTTGCAACCTCGGCAGGAAAATCCTTGAGGTTGACGGTGACGATCGCGTCGCTTCCACTGTGTATCGCCGCGGCAAGCACATGCCGATCGTCAGGATCGGGCAACTCCAACACGGGGATCAGCTCTTCGAACCCCTCGACCAGGCTCCCGAGCACACTGTCGTCCATCAGCCGACGCGTACGCATGAGACGATCGCGGCTGAGATCGGGACGAGCCTTCAACAGGTTGCGGATCCATTCGTCGTGGATGATATCGGACCAACGTGCTCGAAACATGCCGCTTCCGGCAAGTTCTAGCAGGAAATCGCGCAGCGGTGCAGGATACAGCACGCACGCGTCGAGAATGACCGTGTAGCCGGCGATCCTAATAGCCCATCCCCATTTCCTGGGCTTCGGCGGCCAAGGCATCGAGAGCCTGACCTCGCGCGGTTTCCTGCTGCCGCTTGAAGGCTTCAAGATCGCTGAACCTTATGCGCCTGTGCGTTCCAACCTTGTGGTAGGGAATCCTGGATTGCTCCAGCAGCTTGACCACATGGGGCCGCGAAACGTTGAGATATTCAGCCGCCTGGCGTGTCGTGAGTTCCGCATGCACCGGGATCAGAGTAACCGCGTTTCCCTGTGACATTTCGGTGAGCAGATGCGTAAGCAATCTTGCCGCCGCGACGGGAAGGGTAAGTTCCTCACCATCGTCGAGGCGGATGCGCAGGCCGTTCTTGCCGCGACGCGACAGGATCCGGCTCGCCTTAGCCGCCAATTCCGCATCGTCGGCCGTGGGCACGATCGTATCGGGGTGTTCGAGCAACATCGTCGTTCTCCCTGTTCCCCCGGCCCGCAACAGGCGGAACCATCAGGCATATGCTCTATATGGGCAATATCGTCTGCAAACGCAATAAACGAAACGGTAGTTGGAACGGCTTCGACCGCCGCCGGCGCTCGCCGACTGCATACTTGTCATGCACGGCTTCGCGATCGCCCCTGAATTCGATAGCGACCAACGGCCACGAAACGGCGAGCCGGACGATCATGTCGGCGATCCACGCCTCGGCCAGGGAAGCATGGTCCCGCTGTCGTGACGGCGACTACGACGCGCCGGCCTTGAAGAAGGCGGACAGTGCGGCGAGCGTCGCTTCGGGCGCCTCTTCGGGAATGAAATGGCCGGCGTCGACCTGCACCTCCTCGGCCTGCGGCGCGAAGGTGCGTTTCCAGACCTGCGGCGGCGTTTCGGCCTTGGCCGCTTCGCCGCGCGTGAGATAGCTGCTCCACAAAAGCAGGGTCGGGCAGGCGACGCTGCGGCCCGCCGCCAGATCAGCCTCGTCCGCTTCGACGTCGCTCGTCGCGCCGGCGCGATAGTCCTCGCAGAAGGCGTGGATCCGTTCCGGCTGCATGTAGGCCGCGCGGTAGGCCGCATGGGCACGCGGATCGAACGCATCCAGCGAACCGCTGCTCGACCATCGCGCCAGAAGCGCGTCGAAATAGGCGACAGGGTCCTTGCCGATCTCGTCCTCCGTTTGCGGCGAGGGGCCGGCAAGATAGGTCCAGTGCGGCGCGGAGAAACTGCCGCTCCGGATCTGCGTCCAGAAGATGCTGGTCGGAACGATGTCGAGCAGCGCCAGCCGTTCCAGCCGGTCGGGATGGTCGAGCCCCAGCCTGTAGCCGACACGCGCTCCGCGATCGTGTCCCGCCAGCGAGAAACGCTGGTGACCGAGCTCGCTCATGGCCGCCACCACATCCTCGGCCATCCGGCGCTTGGAATAGGTCGAACGGCCGTCGCCGCGCGGCGCGGCCGAGGCGCCGTAACCGCGAAGGTCGAGGCAGACCACGGTGAAGTCCTTCGCCAGGGCCGGCGCGACACGATGCCAGCAGACATGCGTCTGGGGAAAGCCGTGAAGGAGCACGAGCGGCGGCCCGTCTCCGCCGACACGGGCGAAGAGCGGCCCGCCGGGACCTTTCAACCTGTCGCTCCGGAAACCGGGGAAGAGGTCGTCACCCATGCATTCCTCCATGCGATGCGTCCCGGCCTCCCGGGAGGCGCGGCCCTGTCCGTCAAACGTCAGATCATCGACAGTTAGCACGCATTCGGCGAACTCGAACAATCCGATCGGGTTGGCCTGACGAATTGCCTCAAGCTTCGACGATGCCCGCGAGGAGGGCCGCAACCTCACGGACAAGGAACTCGTTTCTACGCCTTCTTGCTCGAAACCGCGCCATAACCGCCGCCGCCTGGAGTGTTCATCACGAAGACATCGCCGGGCGCCATGAGCGCCTCGTCGTTGCCCTTCAGGCGCACGATGGTCCCGTTCTTGCGCTCGACATGGTTTTCGCCGGTTCGGCCGGGCTGGCCTCCCGCGGCACCATGGGGCGACACGTCTCTGTGTGAGGAGAGGACCGTCGCTGTCATCTCTTCGAGGAAGCGTAGCCGCCGGGTGATGCCATCACCGCCGTGCCATTGGCCGGCGCCGCCGGATCCGCGCCGGATGGAAAATTCCTCGACCCGGACGGGGAAGCGGGTTTCCAGCACCTCGGGGTCGGTCATGCGGGTGTTGGTCATGTGGCTGTGGACGGCGCTGGCGCCATTGAAGCCCTTGCCAGCGCCGGTGCCGCCGCAGATCGTCTCGTAGTTCTGGATGCGCGCGTTGCCGTAGACGAAGTTGTTCATCGTCCCCTGTGACCCCGCGACCACACCGAGCGCACCATAGAGCGTGTCGGCGATGGCCTGACTGACCTCGGTGTTGCCCGAGATAACGGCGGCCGGATATTCCGGGTTGATCATCGAACCCCTCGGTGCCTGGATCTCGATTGGCTTCAGGCAACCTTCGTTCATCGGGATATCGGCGCCGACGAGGGTGCGGAACACGTAAAGAACCACCGCGCGGCAGATCGAGAACGGAGCGTTGTAGTTGAACCGATCCTGTTCGGACGTGCCTGCAAAATCCACCAGCGCCGTGCGCGCCGAGTGATCGACGGAGATCTCCACCTTGATCTCAGCCCCGCTGTCGAGCGGATAGGTGAAAGAGCAATCCTTCAGCACATCGAGCACCCGGCGTACGCTTTCCTCGGCATTGTCCTGCACATGCCCCATATAGGCCCGCACCACGTCCAGCCCGAACTGGCCGACGATGCGCGTCAACTCCTGCGCGCCGGTCGCGTTCGCCGCGATCTGGGCGGCGAGGTCGGCCATGTTCTCGTCGATGTTTCGGCAGGGATAGCGACCCGACGCCAGGAGATTCCGCGTCTCGGCCTCGCGCAGGATGCCCTGATCCACCAGCAGGAAGTTGTCGATCAATACGCCTTCTTCGTCGATATGGCGGCTATCGGGCGGGGCGGATCCGGGAGTCTTGCCGCCGATATCGGCATGGTGCCCGCGCGAGGCGGTGAGGAAGATGACGTCCTTTCCGTCCGTGTCGAAGACCGGGGTGATGACCGTCACGTCAGGCAGGTGGGTGCCCCCATTGTAGGGATTGTTCATCATGAAGACGTCGCCGGGGCGGATCTT
The DNA here is from genome assembly GCF_016756615.1 of Mesorhizobium sp. L-8-3. GTDB lineage: Bacteria > Pseudomonadota > Alphaproteobacteria > Rhizobiales > Rhizobiaceae. Next base: position 911,826 of record NZ_AP023262.1, read on the forward strand.
GCCGGCGTTCTCGCGCAGGATCGTGCGCACGCTGTCGCTCATCGAGCCCAGATGAACGGGCACATGCGGGGCGTTGGCGACAAGATCGCCGCTCGCATCGAAGACCGCACAGGAGAAATCGTAGCGTTCCTTGATATTCACCGAATAGGCGGTGTTGGCGAGCGTGGCGCCCATCTGGTCAGCGATCGACATGAACAGGTTGTTGAACACTTCGAGCATCACCGGGTCGACGCTGGTGCCGATGGCCTCCTTGCGCTGACGCGGTTTGACGCGGCGAAGGACGAGCCCGCCACCCGCCAACCCTTCGGCCCGCCAGCCGGGTTCGACCACGTTGGTGCCGATCGGCTCCACGACGATCGCAGGTCCGTCCACCTTCGTTCCGGCGCGCAGCGCCTCGCGCCGCACCAGCGGCACGTCGCGCCACCCGCCTTCGGTGAACATCCGCGCGATCCGCTCCCCGCTTTCCTCGGCCGCGTTCGGTTCGAAGGAAACACCCTCGCCCGTCGATCCGACCGCCTCGGCGGTCAGGAGGTCGATGATGAGATCGTCATAATCCGGGACGAAACCGAAACATTGTTTGTGCGCCGCATCGAATCCGGCCCGCATCTCGGATTCCGACGCAAAGGGCACCGGCAGGGTCTGGTGCGATCCGGGCGTGCGGATATGGGCCGTCAGGATCACGCCGATCTGCGTCTCGGCGATCCCCTGCCCTGAGACGTCCTCGCGCGCCTGTGCGCCGATGCGCTCCAGCACCTCCCGCGCCCTCGCGACCTCGCAGAGAGAGGCCGCGAATTGATGCTCGCGGATGGCGCGAATGTCGGCCAGTCCCATGCCGAAGGCCGAAAGCACCCCGGCGAAGGGATGGATATAGATGCTTCCCATCCCCAGAACGTCCGCCACCTGGCAGGCGTGCTGACCGCCCGCACCACCGAAGCAGTTCATGGTGTATTTGGTCACGTCATAGCCGCGCTGGACGCTGATCTTCTTGATCGCATTGGCCATGTTCTCGACTGCAATGCGCAGGAAGCCTTCGGCGAGCGTCTCGACGCCGATCTCGGCCTCACCGGTCTCGGCGGCGATTTCCGCGGCCAGGGACCGGAACTTTTGGCGCGCGGCCTCCACATCGAGGGGCATGTCTCCGCCTGGTCCGAAGACGGCAGGGAACTCCTCGGGTTGCAGCTTGCCCAGCACCACGTTGCAATCAGTCACCGCGAGCGGCCCATCCCGGCGATAACTCGCGGGGCCGGGATTCGCGCCAGCGCTTTCCGGGCCGACCTGCATCCGCCCTTGGCGGTAGGACAGGATCGAGCCGCCACCGGCCGCGACAGTGTGGATGCTCATCATCGGCGCGCGCATCCGCACACCAGCCACTTCGGTCTCGAAAGAGCGCTCATACTCTCCGGCGAAGTGGCAAACGTCGGTCGAGGTACCGCCCATGTCGAACCCGATCAGCTTGCCGAACCCGGCCTCTTGAGCCGTGCGCACCATGCCGACGACCCCGCCCGCCGGCCCCGAAAGAATCGCATCCTTGCCCTGGAACAGAGCGGCATCCGTCATACCGCCATTCGACTGCATGAACATGAGCGTCTTGCAGCCGCCGTGATCGGCGCCAAGCGCATCGCCGACCTGGCCGACATATCGCCGCAGGATGGGTGAGAGATAGGCATCCACCACCGTCGTATCGCCTCGCGAGACCAGCTTGATGAGCGGGCTGACCTCGTGGCTGAGCGAGATCTGCTCAAAGCCCTGCTGACGGGCCATCTCGCCGATTCTCCGTTCGTGGTCGGGGAAACGATATCCGTGCATCAGGGCCACCGCGACGGAGCGGAAGCCCTTCGCATAGGCGGCGCCTAGCGCGTCGCGCACCTGGCTCAGCTTCATCGGAGTCACGATCTTGCCTTCGGCGTCGAGGCGTTCTTCCACCTCGATGACCTTCTCATAAAGGAGTTCGGGCAGCACAATCTCCAGATCGAAGAGCCTCGGACGGTTCTGATAGCCTATCCTCAACAGGTCCCGCATCCCCCGGGTGATCAGCAGAACTGTCCGGTCGCCCTTTCGTTCCAGAAGCGCGTTGGTGGCAACTGTCGTGCCCATCTTCACCGCGTCGATCGCGCCTTCCGGAATCGGATCGTCTGCCCCGAGCCCAAGAAGCTCCCGGATCCCCTGAACGGCTGCGTCCCTGTATCGCTCGGGGTTTTCCGAGAGCAGCTTGTGAGACTGAAGGGAACCGTCCGGCCGACGCGCAACGATGTCGGTGAAGGTGCCGCCCCGATCAATCCAGAAGTCCCATTTGGCATGAGGCATGAGAAAACTCCCGATTCCATTTTTTTGTTGATTTAACTACAAAACGATGACATTTTGTCAACGTGTCTTTTCGGCCTTCATTGCGTCACGAGAACGCGGGAAAGATTCGACGAGTGGGAAGCTCACAGGGAGAACAAAATGACCTTCATTTCGCGTTCCATACTGGCCGCGGCCTTTGTCGCTGCGGTAGCGGCCAGCAGTGTCGCACGGGCGGACAACTGGGACATGCCGACCCCATATCCGGATGCGACCTTTCACACCGCAAACATCCGGACCTTCGCCCAGGAAGTAGCCGACAAGACCGACGGCGCGGTTACGATCACCGTCCATTCGGCGGGGTCGCTGATCAAGCACGGCGATATCAAGAATGCGGTCCGCAGCAGCCAGGTTCCGATCGGCGAGTTCTTCCTGTCCACCCTCGCGAACGAGGACGCCGCCTTCGGCGTGGACTCAGAACCCTTCGTGGCCACCAGCTATGAAGACGCCAAGAAAATGTCGGATGCCCAGAAACCGGTCATCACAAAGCTGCTCGAGAAGCAGCGCCTGATGCCGCTCTTCTCGGTTCCCTGGCCGCCCCAGGGCCTCTACACGAACAAGGAGATCAAGACGGTCGACGATCTCAAGGGTCTGAAGTTCCGCGCCTACAACGCCGCGCTGGAGAAATTCGCCGCCGCGGCGGGTGCCGCCCCGGTGCAGGTCGAGGTTCCGGATATCCCGCAGGCGTTTTCGACCGGCCAGGTCGAAGCGATGATCACCTCGCCTTCGACCGGCGCGAACGGAAAAGCGTGGGACTACGTATCCTACTACACTCCGATCAATGCCTGGGTGCCGAAGAACGTCGTGGTGGTGAACAAGGCCGCATTCGACGCGCTGGACGAAGCGACCCGAAAGGCTATTCTCGACGCTGCCGCTGACGCCGAAAAGCGCGGCTGGGAGATGAGCATGAAGGAAACCGACGCAAAGACCGAGGAACTCAAGGCCAACGGGATGAAGGTTGTCGAGCCGAGCGCGGAACTCCTGGAAGGGCTCAAGGCGATCGGCGCCAAGATGCAGGAGGAATGGGCCGCGGGCGCATCCGAGGACGCCAAGGCCATCATGGCCGAGTATAACAAATAAGCGTCGAGGGGCCGGCTGGAAGAGCCGGCCCGCTCATCTCAGGGGCCGGAAACATGCGACGGACACTCGACGCGTTGTATTCGATCAGCGGCGGTCTGGCCGCGATGTTTATCTGCATGATTTGCCTGCTCGTCTGTACGCAGGTCGTCCTTAACGTCATTGCAAAGATCGGGATATTCGGGCTGTCCCCCACCATCCCGTCCTATGCCGATTTTGCAGGTTATTTTCTTGCGGCTTCGTCTTTTCTGGCGCTGTCGTATACGCTGCAAAAGGGTGGGCATATCCGTGTCACCTTACTGACCGGGGTCACCGGAGACCGCGTCCGGTTCGGGCTGGAGATCTTCGTTCTCGCGATATGCGCGGCCACAGCCATCTTTGCCGCGCGCTATATGGCTAAGCTGACCATGGATTCGTGGGAATTCGGGGACGTATCTTCGGGTATCGTCGCGATACCGCTGTTTGTCCCGCAGGCGGTCATGCTGCTCGGTCTTGTGATCTTTGCCGTGGCACTGGTCGACCTTCTCGTCCAGACGATCCGGGCTCGGCGCCCGGTGATCGAAAACGCGTCGACGGAGTGACGGCCATGTCCGATTTCGCCGCCATTTCCGTTCTCTTCATCGTACTCATCGCTCTGCTTGGCGCAGGAACCTGGGTCGCCTTCTCGCTCATCATCGTCGGAGGCCTCGGAATGTCGATGATGTCTTCGGCTCCGATCGGACCGATCCTGGCCACGACCCTTTGGGGAAACAGCACGGCCTGGGCGCTGGCCGCCTTGCCCATGTTCATTCTGATGGGGGAGATCCTGCTTCGCTCGCGCCTGTCCGAAGATATGTTCTCCGGCCTTGCGCCCTGGTTGCATAGCCTCCCCGGCCGCCTGCTTCATGTGAATGTCTTCGGCTGCGCGATCTTTGCCGCCGTTTCCGGATCATCGGCCGCCACAGCCGCAACCATCGGCAAATTGTCCGTGCCGGAGTTGACCAGGCGCGGCTATCCCGAGGGCCTCGTCATCGGTTCGCTTGCCGGCTCCGCAACGCTCGGCCTGCTCATCCCGCCATCGATCATCCTGATCGTCTATGGGGTTGCGACGGAGCAGTCGATTGCCCGGCTGTTTATCGCCGGGGTGCTTCCCGGCATGATGCTGGTGGGGTTGTTCATTGCCTATGTCACCGCCTATGCGCTGCTTCGGCCCAACGCCATTCCGGCCGATCGCGAAAAGGTGAGCCTCGTCGAGAAGCTGAAAGCCTCACGCCGCCTGATCCCTGTCATGCTGCTCATCGCAGGCGTGATCGGATCCATCTACATTGGCATCGCCTCGCCGACGGATGCCGCTGCTGTCGGTGTCGTATTGTCGCTTGTTCTGTCAGCCTTCAACGGATCGCTGTCGTGGAACATGTTCCGTGAAAGCCTGATGGGTGCAACCGTCACATCCTGCATGATCGCGTTCATTCTGGTCGGCGCGGCATTTCTTTCCGTGTCGATGGGCTTCACCGGTATCCCGCGTCAGCTTGCCGAGTGGATCGGTTCGCTCGGGCTTTCGCCCTACGCGTTGCTTGCCGCACTGACGGTGTTCTTCGTGGTGCTCGGCTGCTTTCTCGACGGCATCTCGGTCGTCGTCCTCACCACCTCGATCATCATGCCGATGGTGCAGGCGGCGGGCATAGATCCACTCTGGTTCGGGATCTATCTGGTCATCGTCGTCGAGATGTCGCAGATTACGCCACCTGTCGGCTTCAACCTGTTCGTGATCCAGGGCCTCACGGGATATGACATCCTGCGCATCGCGCGATCTGCGTTCCCGTTCTTCCTCCTGTTGCTGGTAGCCGTCGTCCTGATCACGCTGTTTCCCGGCGTTGTCACCTACCTGCCGGGACTGATGGGCAACTGAACCAGTACCAAAGGCCTCAACCACCGGCGCAGGCCTTCCGTGCCGCCGGCTTTCGCCAACGGGCGCGGGCCACGCGGTCGCGCTTCAACGATCGATTTCATCGACCGTCTGGATAGGGCGGTGATGGCAGCCGGCGCCCCTCAAATGGAGCTGGCAGCTCTCGATGCCTGGTCATAGATTCCCGACATCATTCTCAAGATTGCCGCGGTTTCACTCAGCGTCTGGGGATCGTTGTCCAGATGTTTGATGCTGTCGATCAGGCATTCTTCGCGGATTTCCCGATATTTTTCGCAAAGCGATTCGCCCACCGGCGTAACGCGGTAAAAGATCTCCTTGCCCACCTTCTCCCCCGCGATCAGACCAGCTTTCTGCAATTTCTTCAGCGCATAATTGACAGTGTGAGTATCCTCGATGTTCAGAAGAAAGCAGATGTCGTTCAGCCTCTTCTGGCGCGCCCGGTGGTTGACATGATGCAGGATCAGTATCTCGAGAACGGTGAGGCTCTGTTCGCCGGCAGTTGCCATGCAACGGCTGACCCAGCGGGCGAATCCGTTGTAGGCGATGATCAGGCCGTACTCGAATTCAGAAGCTTGCCAGCCATCTTCCGATGCCAGATGTCTGGATGACACGATCATGTTTCGGGGGCGTTCACTGTTTGTCATGTCGAACTCCGCTCTCCTTGACATCGCCCGTTCATCGCAAAAGCGACGATTGATTGCAACATTTCGCTGGCGATTTATCGGCGTAGCGTCAGAACGGACGTTTTACGTCTGCGGGCGGCAGAGGCCCTGCGGATGCGGATCGAGCGATTCTGCTGCGCCAAGCCCCAAGCGCGACGAGATCGACGCGCTGCTTACGGTCAACCGGGCGCCATCCTGAAGTGGACGGAGGGCAAGCTGTTGGCAAAGTTGCAGAAACAAGCACTCCCCAAGCGAGGCGAGCGGGCGTGCCCGTATCGCTGGTTGCAGGGATGCGCTACCGCTTTTTGCCGACCCATCCGGCTTTCCGATGACGTACCGTCCCGCGGCCCGATGCGGTAGCATGCGGGTTTCCTTGGCTCGCGGAGGCTCCGATGCCGTCAAGCTTCAACGTCCAGAACGCAGCCGGCTACGAGCAGCTCATGGGCCGCTGGAGCCGGACGCTCGCGCCGCTGCTGATCGACTTCGCGGGTCTGGCGGACGGCGAGCGCGTCATCGACGTCGGCTGCGGCACGGGCAGCCTCACCTTCGCCCTGCCGAAGGCGGCCGACCTCGCCGAGATCGTCGCGATCGACTATTCGCCCGTATTCGTCGCGGCGGCCAGGAAGCGCAACAAGAACCGGCGCATCACCATCCAGGAGGCGGATGCCTGCGCACTGCCGTTCGACGACGGCCGTTTCGACCGCGCCATGTCGTTGCTCGTCCTGCATTTCGTGCCCGAAGCCGGGAAGGCCATCGGTGAAATGCGGCGGGTCGTGCGACCCGGCGGCGTGGTGGCCGCCGCGGTCTGGGACCATATCGGCGGCATGCCCGTCATGCGCATGGCGCTCGATACGATGGCGGTGCTCGACGAGAACGCCCGCGAGTTGCGCAGCCGCTATTGCTTCCAGCCGATGATGCAGCCGGGCGAGATGAAGAAGAGCTTCGTGAAGAACGGCCTGACCGAGGTGGAAGAGGCCTCGCTGCTGATCCGCATGGACTACAAATCCTTCGACGACTTCTGGGAACCCATCGCCGCAGGCGAAGGGCCGCTCGGCAAATATGTCGCCACGCTCAATCCGGCGCAGAAGGCCGAAACCGATGCCGCGGTGAGGGCTGCCTACGAGGCCGGCAGGCCGGATGGCCCGCGCTCCTTCGCATCGGTGGCCTGGGCATGCCGGGGCGTGGTGCCCTGAGCAGGTTTGCTTGGCTTCGCCCACGCTTCACCCGCCTGGCCTCCTCTCTTGCCGCAGGTTTTTGTCGGAAACCGCGGGACCTTTCCGAAACCTGCTCAGAGCCTCGCCCGCGTGCTGCGCGGGGTGGCCAGCAGAAGATTGGTCTCGCTGCCGGTGATGCCCGGGATGAGCCGGATCCGGCGAAGGACGGAATCGAAATCGGTCAGCGTCGAAGTGCCGAGTTCGACCACGATGTCCCAGCGGCCGTTGGTGGTGTGGATCTCGGCCACCTCCGAGAAGCCGCCGAGAGCGCGGATCACGCGGTCGGCGGCATGGCCCTCGATCTCGATGAGCATGATGCCGCGAACCGCCTGGTCGAGCGCGTCGGCACGCAGCACCACGGTGTAGCCGACGATGTCGCCGGATTTCTCCAGCCGCTCCATGCGCGCCCGCACCGTGGCGCGCGATACGCCGAGATCCGCCGCGAGGTCGGAGATGCTGCGCCGGCCCTGGTGGCGCAGCAAGGTGACAAGACGTTTGTCCAGTTCGTCCATCGGAGTTTCCAATCCGCTCGATCTTGCTGCCGTTTCGCGCAAATGTCATGCCAAATCTATCATTTCAGGCTCTTCAATTCGCCGGCCAAGCCTCGTTCAATGTCGTCGACCCTTTGACGAGAGCGACAGATGCACTGCAGGATTTTGGGAGCGCCGGTCCAGGACGGAGCCGGCCGCATGGGATGCGAAATGGGGCCGAGCGCGCTGAGAACCGCCGGGCTTGTCGCAACGCTGCGGGAGCTTGGCCATGAAGTCGAGGATCTGGGCACCGTCCACCCGGAGCCGGCCCAGCCGCTTCCCCATGCCAACGAGGCGTTGAAGGCGCTGCCGGAGATCGCGGCCTGGACGACGGCGATCGCCAAAGCCGCCTACCGCGCCAGCGCCGGCGCCATGCCGATCTTCCTCGGCGGCGACCATTCGATCTCGGCCGGAACGCTGTCGGGCGTCGCCCGCCGGGCCGGGGAGCAGAGCCGGCCGCTCTTCGTGCTCTGGCTCGACGCCCATCCCGATTTCCACACGCTCGACACGACGGCGAGCGGCAATCTCCACGGCGTGCCGCTCGCCTATGCCAGCGGCCGGCCGGGCTTCGCCGGCTATTTCCCGGAACTGCCGGCGCCGGTGGACCCCACGCGTATCTGCACGCTCGGGCTGCGCAGTGTCGACCCGGCGGAGCGCCTTGCCCTGACCGAGGCCGGCGTGACGGTGCACGACATGCGCGCGATAGACGAACATGGCATCGCCCCGTTGCTGCGCGCCTTCCTTGAGCGCGTGGCTGCGGCCAAGGGCATGCTGCATGTCAGCCTCGACGTCGACTTCCTCGACCCGTCGATCGCGCCGGCGGTCGGCACCACGGTGCCTGGCGGCGCGACCTTCCGGGAAGCGCATCTGACGATGGAGATGCTCCACGATTCCGGCCTCGTCACCAGCCTCGACCTGGTCGAGCTCAACCCCTTCCTGGACGAACGCGGCCGGACCGCTACCCTCATGGTCGACCTGACGGCGAGCCTGATGGGCCGCCGCATCATGGACCGCCCGACCCGGAGTTACTGAAATGACCGCCAAGCTCAACATCGTGCCCTTCATCAGCGTCGACAGCATGATGAAGCTCGTGCTCGCCATCGGCGTCGAGCGTTTCCTGGTCGAGCTCGCGACCTATGTCGAAGAGGATTTCCGGCGCTGGGAGCTGTTCGACAAGACGCCGCGCGTCGCCTCGCACAGCCAGGAAGGGGTGATCGAGCTGATGCCGACCAGCGACGGCCGGCTCTATGGCTTCAAATATGTCAACGGCCATCCCAAGAACACACGCGAAGGCCTGCAGACGGTGACTGCGTTCGGCGTGCTGTCCGATGTCGGCTCGGGCTATCCGATGCTGCTCACCGAGATGACGATCCTGACGGCGCTGCGCACCGCCGCGACCTCGGCGATGGCGGCGCGGGTGCTCGCGCCCGACGGCGCCGACACGATGGCGCTGATCGGCAACGGCGCGCAGTCGGAGTTCCAGGCTATCGCCTTCAAGGCCATCGTCGGGACGAACAGGCTGCGCCTCTACGACATCGACCCGGCGGCCTCGCGCCGCTGTGCGAAGAACCTCGAAGGCATGGGCTTCGACATCACCATCTGCGGCACCGGCCAGGAGGCCGTCGAGGGCGCCGAGATCATCACCACGGTCACCGCCGACAAGCAATATGCCACGATCCTGACCGACAACATGGTCGGCACGGGCGTGCACATCAATGCGGTGGGCGGCGACTGCCCGGGCAAGACGGAACTGCATCGCGACATCCTTCTGCGCTCCGGCATCTTCGTGGAATATACGCCCCAGACGCGGATCGAAGGCGAGATCCAGCAGCTCGACCCGGATCATCCGGTGACGGAGCTGTGGCAGGTGCTGGCGGGCGCGGCACCCGGCCGCACGGACCCGCGCCAGATCACGCTGTTCGATTCCGTCGGCTTCGCCATCGAGGATTTCTCGGCGCTGCGCTATGTGCGCGACCAGCTGAAGGCGTTTCCCTTCTACGAGGAGCTCGACCTGCTCGCCGATCCCGACGAGCCGCGCGATCTCTTCGGCATGCTTTTGCGGGAAGCGGCGAAGCAAGAGGCCGCCATGGCGATCGGCTGAAGTGCCCGGAACGCGATCACGATCTAGCTCGGCCTGGCGCCCGACCCGATGAGCAGCTCGAGCTCGGTCGCGAAGCTGCCACCGGCTTCAAACTGCTTCAGGCATTCATAGACCTCGCTCCACGCCTTGGATCTGTCTGCATCGTCGAGGTCAGCCACCACCGCCCGGTAGGCGCCGGCGGCTTCCTGCAGAAACTGCAAGGCATCGGACGCGCTCGGCACGACAAGCGATGCCCGGACGACCTCCATTGTCACATCCCCAAAGCCATTTTCAGTCATCAAGCGCTCCAAGACGCCCTCGCCTCCCAACGCGAATAATCCGGGCTGCCCGGGCGCGGGAGGCGACTTGCCAGCATGGCGCAGCAGGATCGCCATCGGCTGCGCCATGACGGGATTGCCGGCCGGCGTCGTGAACACCAGCGCCGAAAAACGCGCGCCCGGCTTCAAAACACGCCGGACAGCTTCCAGTGCCTTGCGCGGCGATGGGAAGAGCATCAGTCCCAACCGGCAGATCGACGCGTCGAAGGACGCCTCCGGCTTTGCCAGGTCCTCCGCCGCAGATTCCAGCGTTTCAATATTCTGCAGGCCTGCGAGAGCAGCGTTTCGGCGCACATGGTCCAGCATGGCGGCCGATATGTCACTGGCCACGACCCTGCCGTCCGGGCCCACGCGCTTCGCCGCCTGGATACTCTGGCTGCCGGCGCCGCAGGCAAGATCAAGAACCCGCATGCCCGGCCGGACACCGGCCCTTTCGATCAGCACCTCAGTGGCGTTGGAGAGACCCGTTGCTAATACGTGCTCCCATTTCGCCCAACCGGACGCTGCTGCTTCCCATGTCTCGCGTAGCTCGGACATCGTCATCGTCCGCCGTCGGCAGACCTCACCAGGCTGTCTATCATTTTAGCATATCAGAAAGTCGATGTCGGCGGGATGCCGATTCTTGACCGTATCGGACGGTGCATCGAGTTCGCGCGTCGATCGGCCTTGCGGAAAAACAGGAAGGCTTCGAACTAGGCGAGGGACGGCAGGCCGCCGGTGACGACGATCGGCGTGCCGTCGGGCACACGCTCATAGAGGTCGATGATATCTTGGTTGATGAAGCGGACACAGCCCGATGACACCGATTTGCCGATCGACTGCCATTCCGGCGAGCCGTGGAGCCGATAGAGCGTGTCCTTGCCATCCTGGAAGATATAGAGCGCACGGGCGCCGAGCGGGTTCATGATGCCGGGCTCCATGCCGCCTTCCCATTCGTTCTTGCCGGGAATCTGGCGTGCGCGGTATTTCGCCAGTTCGGGCTGGCGCGCGATCATGTCGTCGGGCGGGAACCAGCGCGGCCATTTCTGCTTCCATTCGATGACGCCGCGGCCGGACCATTCGAAGCCCTGCCGGCCGAGGCCGACGCCGTAGCGGATCGCCTCGCCGAGATTGCCGACCAGATAGAGAAAATGGGCGCTCGTATCGATGACGACGGTTCCCGGCTGCTCGCCGGTGGGGTCGGGCACCACCTGCCTGTAGAACTGCGGATCGACGTTCTGATACGGGATGGCCGGGATGTTGTAGCCCTCGTCGACCACCGCCGAATAGATCAGCGCGGGGTCGCCGAAGGCAGGCATGGCCGGCGCGAGCGGAGGCAGAGGCTCCGGCATCTGCGCATAGGCCCGGGGCCGAACGCTCGAGCAGGCGGTAAGCGCCGCCGAAGCAGCGCCGGCCGCAGCGATCGTCAGAAGCCTGCGGCGGTTGAATTCCCTCATCTGACCCTCTGCCAGTGTTACGACTCCAAGCAACGCGCCGAGCGTCGGCAGGTTCCTCGAACCTCCCGCCGATCGGGAATCGCGCCGCGGCACAGACTATTGCCGTCGAGACGCCTTGTCGCCATGTTCCGGTGAAATCCGGACACGGCCGCGTCCTGTTAAATACTGGATTCTAACAGGACCAAGGCGAATCCACGACGTCAACGCACAGGCAAGAAAAAACCCGCACCGACGGGACGGGCGGGCACGATTCGGCAACCTGACGTTGGCAGTCGGAAAATCCGATCTTCCGTCCCCGGAGTCAATGCCCGTCACGGGCGGGTCAGCAAGAAGTGATCGCACGTGGCAATGCCGGCGCGTATCAGCGCGTTCCCATGGCGAGCCGTCCCGCCGCGAGGACAAGCAGGGCTCCGGCCGTGCCCTCGACGACGCGGCGGCGGCGATCGCCGAAGCCGCCGCGTTGCCGCAGGGCTCCGAGCATGAAGCTGAGCACGGCGTAGACGAGGCCGCACAGGGCGACGAAAATCGCCGACAGCACCAGCGCCTGCGGACCAACCGGGGCGGCGTGGTCGATGAACTGCGGCAGGATGGCGAAATAGATCATCATGCCCTTCGGATTGAGGAAGGCGGTCAGGAAGCCGCGGCCGAGCTGACCACCGGTATCGGCGCGCGGCAGGTCGAGCCCGCCCGGGCGCAGCGCGGCGCGGATGAGCTGCAGGGCAAGCCAGGCGAGATAGGCGACGCCGAACCAGCGCAGCGCCTCGAAGAGGACGGGCGAGGCGGAGATGATCGCGGCCACGCCTGCCGCGACGAGCAGCGAATGGACGACGTAGCCCAGGCAGACGCCTCCCGTGGCGCGCAGCCCGGCCGCCGCCCCGCCGGACAAGGCTTGCGAGGCGATGAACAGCATGTCGGGCCCCGGCGTGCAGATCAGCGGCAGCACGGTTGCGACGAAGAGGAGCGCGTGCGAGATCTCCATTTTCCGAGGCTAGGCCCGGCGACGCGCAATGTTGTTGCGAAGATGCCAGCCAACACCCAATATCCAGCACAACGTGCCGTGATCAGGCAATTCGTGGAATATTCTGCCAATGATGCTCGACGACATCGACAAGCGCATCCTGCGCGCGCTGCAGCGGAACGGGCGCATTTCCAATATCGACCTCGCCAGGGAGGTGGGCCTGTCACCGTCGCCCTGCCTGCGCCGCGTGAAACTGCTGGAGGAGGCCGGCGTCATCGACCGCTATGTCGCGGTGCTCAATCAGCAAAGGGTCGGACTGGGACTCACCATGTTCGCCCGCGTCTGGCTGACGGCGCAGGACGCCGAGACGATCGATCGCTTCATCGCCGCCATGCGCAAGCTCGAGCAGGTGGTGGAATGCTACATCATGCTCGGCGAGAGCGATGCGCTGCTGCGCGTGGTCGTGGCCGACCTGGAGGACTATCGCCGTTTTCAGGCCGCTCATCTCACCAGGGTCAACGGCATCCAGAACGTCAAGACCGACGTGCCGAGCGAAACCGTCAAGCAGAGCCACGCCCTGCCGCTGCGGTGAGGCCAAGGGCATCAATCATACGTGCCCATGCCTCACGCAGCATTTAACTGAACGCACCCGGGACACCCCTTCAAGCCAATGAGAGCGGTCGCAGATCTCATCGAGTGCCGATGGCTGCCACTGCGCATTCGACACCGCGCAATTCGGCCAGGCCCTTCAGCCGGCCGATGGCAGGATAGCCGGGCTGCGCCCCGCGTTTCAGGTCGTCGAGTATATCCTGACCGTGATCGGGCCGCATCGGTATCTCCCAGTCGGCACGGCCGTGCGCGCGGCGGCGTGCCTCTTCGTTCAACAGCGCGGCAACAAGCGCCACCATATCGGCATCGCCGGAAAGATGCTCGGCCTCGTGGAAGGAACAGGGCCAGTCCGGCGTCTCGCGCGTCACGTTTCGCAAATGCACAAAGTGAAGGCGCGAGCCAAATCGCTCGATCATGCCGGGAAGGTCGTTGTCGGGGCGCGCGCCAAGCGAGCCGCTGCACAAGGTGACGCCGTTGGCCGGACTGTCCACCTCCCTCAGCACGTGGGTGTAGTCCGCCTCCGTCGACATGATCCGCGGCAGGCCGAGCAGTGGGAAGGGCGGGTCGTCGGGGTGGCAGCAGAGCCGAAGGCCGAGCCGCTCGGCGACCGGGACGACCTCGGCCAGAAAATCGATGAGATGCCGGCGAAGCCTGGCCGCGTCTATCCCCCTGTAGAGATCAAGCCGCCGAATGAGCCCGTCCAACGAATTGTCCTCGGCCGATCCCGGCAAGCCCGCGTTGACGCTGGCGGCCAGCCTGGCTCGCCGGCTGTCGTCCATGGCGGCGAAGCGGGCGTCCGCGGCTTCGACCATGTCGGCGCGGTAGTGCCCGGCTGCGCCAGTGCGCTTCAGGATGTGCAGGTCGAACGCTGCAAAGTCGACCAAGTCGAAACGCATGGTGGTCCCGCCATGCGGCACGCGCCATGCGAGGTCGGTGCGCGTCCAGTCGAGCACGGGCATGAAGTTGTAGCAGATAGTCGACAGGCCGGCCCGGGCAAGGTTTTCGAGCGAGATGCGGTAGTTGGCAACGTGTTCGCGCCAGTTGCGGGCCTGTGTCTTGATCGCTTCCGAGACCGGCAAGCTCTCGACCACTTCCCATCGGAGGCCGCTTGGCACCCCCTCGGGAAGCATCGCGACCTCGCGCTGCCGCTTCTCGATCTCCGCTGGCTGCCACACCGCGCCCGGCGGCACATGATGCAGCGCTGAGACGATGCCCACCGCACCAGCCTGACGGGCGTCGGACAAGGTCACCTTGTCCACCGGCCCGAACCATCGCCAGCAATGACGCATTGTGCTTCTCCGAATCCCGCTCGCCGTATCGTCAGCCAAACGCCAGATCTGGGAGCCACAGAACCAGGCCCGGCAGGAAAAGCAGCGCGAAGATGAGGCCCACCACCGCGGCGACGAAGGGCACCGCCTCCCGGGTGTAGTCCTCGATCCTGACATCCATGAGCGAGCAGACGGCGAACATGGCCACGCCGACCGGGGGCGTCATGCCGCCGAGCGTTACGATGCTCATCATGAGGATGCCGAAATGCACGGGATCCACGCCTGCCTGCGCGACGATGGGAACGAAGATCGGCGTCAGGAGCAGAACAAGGACGGTGCTTTCCACGAAGCAGCCGGCGACGAGCAGGAAAAGCAGAATGGCCGCGACGATCATCTGCGGATTGCTGATGCGGTTGAGCATCCAATGCGAGATGCCTTGAGGCACTTGCATATAGATGATGGCAAACCCCACCATGCCCGACATCAGGATGATGATCGTGATGAGCCCGATGTCGGAGATCGCATGTTCGAAGGCACGGCACATCTTCGACCAGTCCAGTTCACGATGTGCGAGAAAGCCGACCGCCACGGCGTAGACGACAGCCAGTGAGCCGACCTCCGACGGCGTGAACACGCCTCCTCTAATGGCAAAGACAAGCGCGACCGGGAAAAGCAGAGCCCATTTCGCGCCCCACACCGCCGAAACGAGAGCCTTCGTCGTTGGTCGTTCGGTGTTGGCGACCACATAGTTGCGGCGCCTGGCGATCACATAGGTCGTGGCCATGAGCACGCACATCATCAGGAGCCCCGGAACGATACCGGCAAGGAAAAGCCGCCCGATCGAGACATTGCCGACATAGCCGTAGAGGATCAGGCCGATCGACGGAGGGATGGTGGCCGTAATGAGCGATCCGACGGCGATGGCCGCAGCCGAGAACCCCCTCGCATAACCATGCGATATCATGGAGGGACCGAGAATGCGGGCCTCCATCGCCGCGTCGGCGACGGCCGAACCGGAGACGCCCCCCATCACGGTCGACAGAACGATCGCGACCTGGGCCAGCCCACCCGACATCCAGCCGACGGCTACCGACGAAAAACGGAACAGCCTCGCGGTGATGCCGCTCTCGTTCATCAGGTGGCCGGCAAACACGAAGAACGGAACCGCCAGGAGTGGAAAGCTCTGGCTCATCGTCGCTATCTTCTGGACGCCGATCGACATTGGCATGGTCGAATCGGTCACGAAGAAGATGAATCCCGAGATACCGATGGCGAAAGCCACGGGCATTCCCAGGAACATAAGGACGAAGAAGACCAGCGTGATGAGAACCATGGCTCAGAGTTCCGACGCCGGAGCGGCTTCGCCGCCGGTGCGCGAATAGACCAGCGCACCCTGCGCGCGAGAGCGCCATGCCTTCACCATGTTCGAGGCCAGCGCGATGCCGAGCATGACGGAGCCGACGGGGACGGCCGCGGTGACCCAGGCATAGGAGAGCCCGCTGTCACCGAACAGGCGCTGCCGGTTGAACAAGGTGAGCCTGCATCCTTCGACGGCGAGGAAGGCAAGGAAGACGAGAATGACGACGGAAAGCAGCATCTCCAGCGCGAAGCGTCGGCGGTGGCCGAGATGGCGTGTGAACAGTTCGATGCCGATGTGACCTTTCTCCCGCATCGCCCGCGTCGCGCCCACGAAACACAGCCAGATGAAAAGCAGTTGCGCGACATCGACCGACCAGATCAGAGGCCGGTCGAAGAAGCGCATGATCACGGCGACGAACACGAGAACAACGATCGCCGTCAGCAGGCAGGCCCCGACAACGAATTCCAGTCAGGCGAGACGATTGAGCATTTCGGCCATTCTCGGCACGGACGTTTCAACCAGGTCGCATGGATCCCGATGATTATTGCCCGACGATCTTCTGCAGTTCCGCGCGAAGCTCACCGTACCCCAACTTGTCGTAAACTCCGGCGGTAGCCTCCTCGAAGGGCCGCACATCGATTTCGTTCACGGTCATGCCTTCATTCCTGAGCTGCTGCTCGATCTTCGCGAGGGAATCGCCGGTCCCGCGCGAGGCGACGTCACCTGCCTTCAGGCCCTCCTCACGCAACATCGCCTGCATGTCCGTCGGCAGGGCGTCGAACCAGGCGCCGCTGGTGACAAGCCCGGTTATGAGATTGATATGATGCGTCTTGGTCACGAACTTGGTGACCTCGAAGAGCTTTGACCCCTGTCCGGCGGGCAATTGCGCTTCCACCGCGTCGATTACATTCTGCTGCAGGCCCGAGTAGACTTCGGCATAGGGCATCGGAGTCGGGGTCGCGCCCATGGCCCCGATTGTCTCGAGCCAGACCGGAGAACCGATCGTGCGCATGCGCACGCCCTTCAAGTCGGCCGGCGAATTGACCGGGGTCTTGGTCCATAATTGCCGCTCGCCCTGCCACCAGTTGAAGGAGAGCACCTGCAGGCCGGAACCGTCATGAAGTTTCTTGACCCACTCCTCGAACAGCGGCGAGGTAACGACCTTGCGGACCCCGTCGTAGCCCGAGGCGAGATAAGGCGCGCCGAGCACGCCGAACTCCTTCTGGAAGACTGCAAGCCGGCCACCATCCACAACCACGGCGACCGGCGCGCCGGCCCTGGCTTGCTCCAGCACGTCCTCGTCCGGGCCGAGCTGCGAATTGGGGAACAGCTTGACCTCGATCGCCCCTTTGGATCGTTCAGCGACGGCGTCGCGGAAGCTCTCGAGCCCTTTGTAGAGCGGGTCGTCGGTGGTAAGGGCGGTGTTGATGCTCAGAGTGTGGTCGGCACCCAGCGCCGGCCACGTCAGGGCCAGCAATGCCACAGGCACCAATGCCTTCAGCGAGACGTGTTGCATGTGTTCCTCCCAGACCAATGCATCTTTCATGTAGGCTAGTATGGTAGTATAGAATTGTCAACATGACCGTCGATTTCTCACTTTCCGCACTGGAACAGGATGGCCGGCGCCTTCGGCAGCAGACGATGGGAGGCCGCGTCTTCGAGAGCGTGCGAGCGGCGATCATCCAGCTCCAGTTTCGCCCCGGAAACCCCTTGTCCGAGGCGGAGATCGCCCGGCAGCTCGGCGTATCCCGGCAGCCGGTTCGTGAAGCCTTCATCAAGCTCGCGGAAACGGGGCTGGTGGAGATCCGGCCACAGCGCGGCACCTTCGTCCGGATGATCTCCATGCGCGAAGTGGGCAACGCCCGATTCCTGCGCGAGGCAATCGAGGTCGCCATCGCCAGGAAGGCGGCAGTGGAAGCTACCGATGCGGACATTGCCGCGCTGGAGGCGTTGATCGCCGAGCAACGCGCAGTAGCCGTCAATGGCGACAACGCCGCGTTCCTGCGGCTGGACGAGAAATTTCACCAGGCAATCGCCCGCAGTGCCGATTGCGAGGATGCCTGGCGGGTGCTCGAAGGGCTGAAGGCGCAGATGGATCGGGTACGCTATCTGTCGCTGCCGGAGGCAACGCCCCTGGAGACCATCATCGAGCAGCATCGGAACATCGTCGCCGCCCTGGCCAGTCGCTCGCCGCAGGAGGCGGAAACGACGATGCGACAGCACCTGTCCGAAATCCTGCTGTCGCTGCCCAAGCTGGCGGCGCGACATCCCGCCTATTTCGCTGACTGAGAGCCACGCAGAACCTGCCGGCGGCACGATGCCGGCCTTCTCGGAATTCGCGAGAGAAGGCCCGGAGGGACTTCAGCGAAGCGTGGATCTCGACATCGGCGGCGTTCGCCGGTTCGCCGCCAATCTCGTGCCAGAGGACCGTGTTGATCGCGACGCCCGTTCCGGAATCTCTCGGGGGCGATGGCATCTCCGGGCGCTGCGGCGATGACGATATCGCAGGCAAAGGCGAGGCTCGCGCCCGCGCCGGCCGCAACGCCGTTGACGGCGGCGACGACGGGAAGGCGCGAATTGCGAATGAAGCTGATCCGCGGATTGTAGCTCCCGCAAATTCTCCGACAGGTCAGGCTCGACGCCGTCGACGAAGACGCGCTCCGTCAGGTCCTGCCCGGCACAGAAGGCCCGCCCAGCGCCCGTCAGAAGGACGGCGCGACAGGCGTTGTCGGCCTCCGCCGCCTGCCTGCAACGCGGCGGGCAACTCGCCATGCAGCGCCCTGGTGAAGGCGTTGAGCTTGTCCGGACGGTTCAGCGCGATCGTGCGATAGGCGCCATGACTGGTGACAAGGACGCTCGACTGTCCCGACATGCGATTGTCTCCCGGCCTCAGCCTGCACCTTCGGCCGGCGTCGCCAGCGCGCGATGGCGTCCGCGCAACCGCGAAATCGCGGTCCAGAGGACAATCGCGGCGATGCAGGCGAGGAAAGCGGCGCTCAGGGGACGCGTGAAGAAGCTGGAGAAGTCGCCGCCGGCGATCACCATGGCGCGGCGGATATTTTCCTCCAGCATCGGCCCGAGGACGAGCCCCAGAAGGAGCGGCGCGACCTGGAAGCGCAGCAGCTTCAGGATGTAACCGAGCAGGCCGAAGGCGATGAGCACATAGAGGTCCACCACCTGGTTGGCGACGCTGTAAACCCCGATGCAGACCAGCGCGATGATAACAGGAAAGAGGACGCGGTAGGGGATGAGCAGGATGCGCACCCAAAGACCGATCATCGGCACGTTGAGGATGACGAGCATGATGTTGCCGATCAGGAAGCTCATCACCAGGCTCCAGAAGAGCTCCGGCTGGCCTGCGATGAAGTTCGGTCCGGGAAGGATGTTGTGCACCATCATCACGCCGAGCATCAGCGCCATGACCGGATCGCCCGGAATGCCGAGGCTGAGCGTTGGGATGAACGAGGTCTGAACTGCGGAATTGTTTGCCGCTTCCGGCGAGGCCACGCCCTCGATCGCGCCCCTGCCGAAGCGCGACGGGTCCTTGGCCACGCGCTTTTCGACCGCGTAGGACATGAAGGATGCGGTCACGCCGCCGGTTCCGGGCAATGCGCCGAAGAAGGAGCCGATCGCCGAGCCGCGCACGATCGGCATGAGCGATTGTTTCCAGTCGGCGCGCGTCGGCGCGAGCGACTTCAGCGTGATCCTGCCCGGCGCCGGACGTGCCCGATCCTTCGAGCCGGCGGTCGCCATGACTTCGGGCAGACCGAAGAGGCCGACCGCGATCGCGACAAGGGACAGGCCGTCATAAAGCGCGGGAACGCCAAAGGTGAAGCGTGCCGTGCCGCTGTTCAGATCGATGCCGACGAGGCCGAGGACGAGGCCGAAGACGACCATCGTCAGGGCGCGGAAAGGCGACTCGCTGGCGAGCAGCGCGGCGGCCACGAGGCCGAGGAGCATCAGCGAGAAATATTCCTGCGCGCTGAACCGGATCGCCAGTTCGGCAAGCGGCTGCGAAAAGGCGGCGAGCAGGATCAGGCCGAAAATGCCGCCGACGAAGGAAGCGATCGCGGTGATGAACAGCGCAACGCCGGCCCGTCCCTGCCGCGCCATAGGGTAGCCGTCGATGAGGGTGACGGCGCTCGAGGCCTCGCCCGCCAGATTAAGCAGGATCGAGGTGATGCGCCCGCCATAGGCAGCCCCATAATAAATGCCGGCGAGCAGGATGAGCGCGAAAGCGGGACTGACGTGATAGGTCAGCGGCAGGAGCATAGCGATGGACGCCATCGGCCCCAGCCCCGGCAGGACGCCGACCAGCGTGCCCAGCGATACGCCGACGAAGCAGTAGAACAGGCCCTGCGTCGAGAATGCGACGCCCATGCCGAGCGCCATGTTCGAGAAGAGATCCATCACTACCACCGGATCGCGGGAATCTGGACGCCGAGGCCGTAGACGAAAGCGGCGAGCGAGAAGGCCGTCACCAGGACCGCAAGCATTGCGGCGAGGAGCAGCGACGGCGACCGGTCGGCGAGCGATGCCAGGAAGACGGCAACGAAGGTTGCCGGCCCGAGCCCGAAAGGCCCGACCAGCGCGGCAAAGGCCGCGATGCTGCCGAGGACCAGCAGAAGCTGGCGCGGATGGATGTAATCGTGGTCTTCCTCGACGGGCGTGCGACCTTCGACGACGACGATGCCGAGACCGAGAAGCGCGAGGACCACGCCGGCGATGGTCGGGAAGTAGCCGGGTCCCATGTCGCGGGCGGTGCCCAGTGGATACTCCCAGGCGAAATAGACGGTCAACAGGCCGACGAGGCTCGTGGCGCCACCGGCCACGATGTCGGTCATGCTGCGATCAAACACTCGCATTCGAACTTCCTCCCGAGAAGTTGTATCGACCGGCGCTGCAATCCTCCCGCAGCGGCAGGTCCTGAAACCGGACCCGCACTGGACGGGCGGCCGTAGACGGCCTGGCAATGCCGGGCCGGGGCGTCGAGGGACAGATACCCCATGACTGACCGGTCGGTCAACACGATCGGGCTTTCCTGTCCAAGGCGGCGCACGCCTCGCGCATGGCCGGGAAACCGACCGCGCAGGCATGGACCGCGATATGGGCGGTCAGTTGCAGCACCTGCTCGATCTCGGCTTGCGTCGCGTCCAGCGCCAGCGCCTGCCGGATCGCGGCGCGCAGGCTTTCCCGGTCCAGCGCGACGAAACAGGCCGCGAGCGCGATACGGATGAGCACCTGATCCCGAGGCGAGAGCCCCTCGCCGTCGTCGCGGACCGCCATCATGTCGAGCATCAGTGCGAAGAAGGCGGCATCGCGGCGCAACAGATAGTCGCAATGTCCGGGCCAGTCGCCACGGATCGCGATGTAGCGGCCTCGAAGCTCCGCCTGTTCCAGCGACAGCGGCCCGGCACTCGATGCCGCGCCGCGGCGGCCGAGTTCCCCGGACAGGATGTCCATCCCCGCAAGGCAGCCGTCGAGCCCCCGCGCGGTCGCAAGCTTGAGGACGTCGCAGATGTCGCGCCGGCTGGCGCCGGCTTCCAGCGCGAGGCGGATGTGGAGGGCGGCGCCCGGCGCGAACATGTGCGCGGCCGAGCAGTCGAGCGCGACATAGACGAGTTCGACCATCCGGCGCGAAAGCGGACCATGCGCAGCGGGATAGCCGGCATAGCGGCCATAGGCCTCGAGGAAAGCGGGGTCGATGACGAGAAGATCATGCGTCCATGGCCGCCAGTAGCCGCGCGCGGCGATGAAGGCCTCCTTGCGGCGCAACTGGTCGGGTGTCAGGCCATCATCATCGGACATCGACCTCACCTCCGACTTCGACGACGCTGCCAGTGCAATAGGAGGCCTGCGGGCCGGCGAGGAAATGCAGCGTCTGGCATGCCCCCTCGCCCGGCGCGCCGGCGACGGCATTGGCGCGCACGCCCTTCGCCGCCCATTCGCAGGCGAGCGTCTTGACGAGCATGCCCGCCGCATCGCGATAGGCGGCCGCCTCGGCGGCGCCCGCCAGGGTCGCACCGTCGATGAAGGACACGAACGCACCGTAGCGCTGCCCGCAAAGCACATGTCCCGCCGCGCGCGCGACCTCGAAACGCCTCGTCAGCGCCGGCAGCAGGCCTGCCTCGCCGGCAGGCGCACCGGACGCATCGACGATGGCGGCAATCCCGCCATGCCTGCGAAGCTGTTCGTCGAGAGCCGATCGCAAGACGAGGCCGTCGGTGGCGACGTCGGAGGGAAGCCAGACGACACGCGCATCGTCATTCCAGAACGTGCCGGCGCAGGTCTCGCCGAAGCCGTCGCCGATGACGATCGTCGTCGCCGCCTCGGCCGGCGCGACCGCCGCAACCTCGACGGCTGCCGGAGGACGACTGCCGCCGAAGGCCTGCGATCCGCCGTCGGCGGCAAGGATTGCGCCGCTGACACGTGACGCAGCCGGCCCGGCGAGGAAAGCGATGACCTCGGCGATTTCCTCCGGCCGGCCGATGCGTCCGAGCGGGATTTTGGCAGCCGCTTCGGCCGGGTCGAGCCGTCCGGCCGCAATGAGGGCACCGACGAGATCGGTGTGGACGAAGCCCGGCGCGACGGCATTGACCCTGACACCATGCGCCCGCGCCTCGTCGGCCAGGGCACGCGTCAGGCCGAGGACGCCGGCCTTCGACGTGCTGTAGCTGCCGCGCAGAGGCAGGGCGCGAAAGGCCGCGCCGGACGCGACGTTCACGATGGCGCCCCCCTCGCCTGCGCCCTCCTCACCTGCCATGTGCGCGAGCGCCATCCGCCCCGCCATGGCCGCGCCGGAGAGATTGACCGACAAAACGGCCTCGAAAGATGACCGGTCGTGGTCGAGCAGCGGCAGTCCGCGCTGGTCCGTCCGCCCGGCATTGTTGACGAGCACGTCGATGCGGCCGAACGCTTCGCGGCAGGCGGCGAACATCGCCGCGAGGCTGCTTTTGCTGGCGACGTCGACGGCGACGGCGATATGGCGGGGGCCGAGTTCCGCCGCCGCCTCGGCCGCGCGATCCCCGTCGAGATCGGCAAGCACGACATGCGCGCCGCATGCCGCCAGGAGACGGGCGGTCGCCCGGCCGATGCCCGCCGCAGCGCCCGTCACGATGACCGCCTTGCCCGACATCCGCGCCCGCGACATCACGGCCCTCAAAGGTTGGAGAAGGTCACGCCGCCATCGACGGCGAGCGTCTGGCCGGTGATGAAATCGCTTTCGTCGCTGGCGAGGTAGCAGATGGCGCGCGCGATGTCGTCGACCGTGCCGAGCCGGCCGAGCGGCGTCGCGGCGATGCGCTTTGCGTCGCGCTCGGCCGAGCGATGCCTGGCGGTGCCTTCGGTCGGGATGGCCGAGGGGGCGACGGCGTTGACCCGGATGCGCTGCGCGCCGAGTTCGGCGGCGGCGGCCCGCGTGATGCCCATTACGCCGGACTTGATGCCGCTGTAGACGACGGAATTTGCCGCCGAGCGCAGACCGGCCGTGGAGGCGACGTTGACGATCGAGCCGCCCTTGCCGTCCATCGCCTCGACAGCCGCCTGGATGCCCCAGATCACGCTCTTGAAGCCGATGTCTAGCATCCGGTCGACCGTCTCCGGCGCGATGTCGGCGACGGCCTGATACCGGACCCATGCGGCATTGTTGACGAGGATGTCGAAACGTCCGCCGGTCTCGCGCGTGCGGGCGACGGCCTCGCGCATGCCCTCGCGCGTCGCGACATTGACGGCGACCGGGACGGCGCGCCCGCCGAGCCCCTTGATATCCGCGACGCAGTCGGCGACGAATTCTTCCTTGAGGTCGTTGATCGCGACGATCGCGCCGCGCGCGGCCATCAGTCTGGCGCTCGCGCGGCCGATCCCGTGACCGGCGCCGGTGACGAGCGCGACCTTTCCTTGCAGCGAGCGGGTCATCTTGTCTCCTCCTCAGGCAGCTTCGAGAGCCGGCGCGATGCCTGCAACGTAAGCCTCGGCCAGCCGATCGAGATTTCCGGCCGCATCGCCCTGCGCTTCAAGGCTGCGGATATGGCGCAGGTAAAAATGCAGCGGCACCTCCCAGGTGAAGCCCATTCCCCCATGGACCTGGATCGCGCCCTCGGCGACCGCGACGCCGCCCGTCACGGCGGCCAGGAACGCGATGCGGGCGGCATGCGGCGAACCCTGTCCGGCAGCGGCATGGCCAAGCGCGACCCGGGCGCTTTCCAGCGCGAGCTTCTGGCGGGCAAGACCGTGGCGGATCGCCTGGTTACCGATCAGCACCTTGCCGAACTGCTTGCGGTCGGTCGCATGCCGCGTGGCCGCGGCGAGGCAGAACTCCGCCGAGCCGACGGTAGCGGCCGCCTGCAGCAGGAGCGCGTCGCGCTCGATGCGGTCCATCGTTTCAGCAGACACCAGATCGGCCTGCCCGATTTCGACCTTGTCCAGCACGATCGTGAATTCGGGATGGACGACGTCGAGCGAATTCCGGTGGGCCCTCACGCTGGCGCCGGCGACGCGAAGATCGACAAGGACGCCGCATCCGTCGTCTGTCCTCAGAAGAGCGAAGTCGGCTCCGTCGGCAAAGGGCGCGCTGCCGACGCTGCCTGACAAGGAGATACGGTCCCCGGCCGGCGACCGCGCGACGCGGCCTTTCCACGCGACGGTGGCGACCGCCCCGCCCGCAGCTACGCGTGCCGCCGGCTCAAGGGCTTCGGCGAGGCTGCTGGCGACGAGCAGCGTCTCGATCATGGGGAAGCGCAAAAGCGCGCGGCCGCCGGCCTCAGCGACCGGAAGCGCGAAGCCGATTGGAAGTCCCATGCCGCCGGCCGCCTCCGGCACGCAGATGGAGAGGAGCCCATCGGCCGCGAGAAGCGCCGCCTGCCTGGCAAGCGACTTGCCCTCGCAGGCCGCCACCGCGCGGCGCGCGGTATCCTCGAAATCCGCAGGCGTCATTCCGTTGAATTGAAGGGCCATGGTCATTTCACCCGGGGCAGTTCGAGAATGCGGTCGGCGATGATGCCGAGCTGGATTTCGGTCGTTCCGGCGTAGATCGTCTCGGCCCGGCCAGCGAGATAGACGCCGTTGAAGCGCGTGATCGCGTTCTCGACGGCCGGTCCCGCATCGACGGACGCCTGCACCAGGAGTTCGCGGGCGAGGACGGAGAAGCGCTGATGCGCCTCGCTCCAGTAGAGCTTGTAGAGCGAGCCGCGCGCGCCGATCGGCTCGCCACGGCAGATCGCGGCGACGACGCTTTCGACATAGGCCTTGAGGACTTCGATGTCGGCGACGGTCGCGGCGATCCGTCGGCGGTAATGGCTCCCGGCCAGAAGGTCCGACAGCACCGGATCGGCGCGACAGACGGCGATCAGATGGTTGAGCTCGTTCTCGAAGCGCCAGGAACGGTGCATGCGGTTGGTCGCGCGCTCGATCGAGAGGACACGGACGGCAGCCGCCCAGCCCTCGTCCGGCACGCCGAGCGCATCGACCTGCGGCACGCGCACGTCATCGAAGAAAACCTCGCAGAAGCTCTCCTTGTCGTCGATCGATCTGATCCTGTTCACCCGGATGCCCGGCGACTTCATGTCGACCGCAAACAGCGCGAGGCCGCGATGGCGATCCTCTACCGTGCCGGTGCGCGCCAGAAGCAGGCAGCGCTGCGAGCGATAGGCGCCGCTCGTCCAAATCTTCTGGCCGTTGATGACCCATTCGTCGCCTTCGCGCACGGCCCTGGTGCGCAGGCCCGCGAGGTCGGAACCGGCCCCCGGCTCCGAAAACCCCTGGCACCACGTGTCGCGCATTTCCAGGATCGCGGGCAGGAAGCGCAGCTTCTGCTCCTCCGTCGCGACCGCCTGGATGATCGGCCCCGCCAGCTCCTTGCCGATCGAGTTCACGCTTTCGGGCATGGCGACGGCGCCGATTTCCTGGCTGACCACCAGATGCTCGCGAAGCGTCAGCCCCTGCCCGCCATAGGCCCTGGGCCATGCCACACCGGCAAGGCCGGCCTTGTGCATTGCCGCCTCGA
This sequence comes from Mesorhizobium sp. L-8-3, assembly GCF_016756615.1. Classification (GTDB taxonomy): domain Bacteria; phylum Pseudomonadota; class Alphaproteobacteria; order Rhizobiales; family Rhizobiaceae. Next base: position 937,604 of record NZ_AP023262.1, read on the forward strand.
ACGCCTGCTGCTCCTTGAGCGTCGGCGCGCGATAGGCGGTGGAATCGTTGCGGAAATGCGCCGGCAAGTTGGCCTTGAGCCACGAACGGATCGAATGACGGTAGTCGTCCTCCCGGGGAGGACAGCAGTCGTCCTCCCGGGAAGAGGGGGAGAGTGGCGGCACGGCAAGGCCGGCAAGCGCGTTCATGTGGTTTCCTTTCCGTGCGAAGTCACGCCGACGATCAGCGCATCCAGCGCGACGGCCCCCTGGGCTTCGGGCAACACGACGAGCGGATTGACGTCGATCTCGCCAATGACGTCGCGGTGGTGGCCGGCAAAGCGCGACAGGGCGACGATAGCGTCGGCGGCGGCCGCGATATCGGCCTTCGGACGGCCCCGCGCGCCGTCGAGCATCTTGTAGACGCGCAGCGAACGAAGCATTTCAAGCGCGGTCGCGCGGTCGACGGGCGCGGTCCTGAGCGCCACGTCCTGCATGATCTCGGCATAGATGCCGCCCATGCCGGCCACGACAACGGGACCGAAGATCGGGTCGTTCTTCGTACCGAGGATGAGTTCAACCCCGCCCGAGACCATCGGCGCGACGAGCACGCCTTCAAGGCGCGCACCGGGCGCCCTGGCGCGGACGGACGCCATCATCGAAGCATAGGCTTCGCGCATTTCCGGCTCGCCGGCGATGCCGACGACGACGCCGCCGACTTCGGTCTTGTGCGGCAGGTCGGGCGAGACGATCTTGATGACGACCGGGTAGCCGACGTCATTGGCGGCCGCGACCGCCGCGTCGACATCGGCGACCATGTGCTCGCGCAGCACCGGGAGACCGGCCTCGGCGAGCGCGGCCTTCGCGCCGTGCTCATGCGCCAACGCCTCGGGGCGCAATTGCGGGAGGTCGATCGGGTCCGGTTCGGACGGCAAGGGAGCGGTCGACGCCTGCCCCATGGCCGCCAGCGAGGCGAGCGTCGCGCAGGCCGCGTCGATGCCGTCGACGGTCGGGTAGCCCATGGCGTTGAGTTCCTCGACGGCGTCCGCCGGCCCCTTGACCACCAGCATCAGGAGCCGGTCGGGCAGCGCGGCGCGAAGCCTGCGCAGCGCTTCCATATAGACCGTGCGCAGGCGCGGAAGATGCAGCGAGGACGACAGCAGCAGCATGGCGGCATCGCAGGTCTCGTCGGCGAGGACAGCCCGCAGAACCTCTTCCATGATCTCCGGGCGGCTCGACACCTGTGCGGTCGTGTCGACCGGATTGCGCGCCGATGCGTAGGGCACGACCGACAGGACGCTCTGTTGCGCCGCCTCGGAAAGCCGGGGAACCGCAAGGCCCGCGGCGCTCGCGGCATCCGCCATCATGACGCCGAAGCCGCCGGACGCGGTGATCAGCGCAACGCGCTTGCCCTTCGGCAGGCCGCCGGGCAGGAGCACCGTCGCGGCGTGGCCGACATTCATCAACTGCTCGATGCTGCGCACGCGGATCGCGCCATGGCGCTCGAAGACCGCATCGAACACGGCGTCGGAGCCCGCCAGCGCGCCGGTATGCGAGGCGGCGGCCGCCTGGCCGACATCGGAGGAGCCGATCTTCAGGACGACGACGGGCTTGCCCGCCTTGCGCGCGGCGTCGAGGGCGGCGACGAGCTTTGCGGAATCGCGGCACGTCTCCATGCAGCACAGGATGACGCGCGTCGCCGGATCGCCGGCGAGCCAGGCGAGGCCGTCGGCGATGTCGAGGTCGCATTCGTTGCCTGTCGTCATGAACCGGCTGACGCCGATGCCGCGCTCCATGGCAAGGCGCATGGTGAAGCTGCCGAGATTGCCGCTTTGCGAGACGATCGCCAGCGGGCCGGGGGACGGCATTTCGCTTTCGAGCACGATCGAGAATGTGGCAATCGCCCGGTCCGCCACGCCAACCGTGCCGAGGCAGTTCGGGCCGACGAGGCGGATGCCGGTGCGGGCGGCGATGTCGCCGAGCCGGCGCTGGAGGTCCGCGCCCTTCTGCCCGAGTTCGGAAAAGCCGGACGACAGCACGACGGCCGCGCGCACGCCCCTGTTCGCGCAATCCTGAACCGCCTGGGGCGCGGCCTCGGCCGGCACCGCGATGACGGCGAGGTCCGCGGCCTGCGGCAGGTCCGCGACCGAGGCGAAGGCGGGAAGGCCCTGCACCTCGGCGGCGCGCGGATTCACCGGAAAGATCGGCCCGGCATAGCCGTGCTTCCGCAGAAGCTGGACCGGTCGGCCGCCGATCTTGGTCGGGTCCTGCGAAGCGCCGACGATGGCGATCGACCGCGGCTCGAAAACGGCGTCCAGCCCTTCACCCAAACGCATCTCAGCGCCCCTTGAAGACCGGCTTGCGCTTTTCGATGAAGGCCATGCGCGCCTCGCGCGCGTCCTCGGTCTTCGACAACGCCATGGTGAAATTCTGCTCGAAACGGTAGGCGTCGCGCTGCGGCATGAGATCGACCATGTTGGCCGCCTGCTTGGCGTAGGCGATCGCGATCGGGCTCTTGGAGGCGATTTCGGCGGCGATTTCCATCGCCATCGGCAGCAACTCCTCGCGCGAGGTCACCGCTTCGATGATCCGGCGGTCGTAGAGTTCCTGGGCGCTGACGCGCATTCCGGTGAAGAACATGCGGCGCGTGTTCGACCGGCCGAAAATGGTGCGCAGCATCGAGATGCCCCCGGCCAGCCCGACATTGATCTCGGGCATGCCGAAGGTCGCGTTCTCGGAAGCGATGAAGATGTCGCACGCCGCCATCAGGCCGAAGCCGGCGCCGAGCGCCGGACCGTTGACGGCGGCGATGACGGGTTTGGAGCATTCCCTGATCGAATTGCCGGTCTCGCGCGTGATGCGATTGTGGCTGAGGAAGTCGCCCATCTTGTCCGGGTCGGGACGGTCCTTGAGGTCGGCGCCCGCGCAGAACGTGTTGCCCGCGCCGGTCAGGACGACGGCGCGGACATCGTCGCGCTCGGACAGCGCATCGAAAGTCTCGACGAGCGCGGCGCGCGCGGCGCGGTCGAGCGCATTGACCGGCGGACGGTCGAGCGTCACCAGCGCTATGTGATCGGCGACTTCAAGCCTTAGCGGCCCCGCACTCATGGCCTCCTCCTGATTCTCCTCCATCGATACTGACCGATCGGTCAGCGTGACGTTGCTATCATTTGCGAACCAAGGATTCAACACACCGATCGCAAAAACTACGAATTGACCGATTGGTCAGCATGACTGTTTCGAGGCGCCGCCTTTCAGTTGAAGCCGTCACCTCCCCGACGCAGGCCACCGTCGATCGCGGCAGGCAGCATCCGGGCCGTCGCGCGGCCGATGCCGTCACGCGCGCCTCTTAGGGCCGGGCCGTGAAGCGTTCATCGTTCCCCCATCGTCCCGACGGTAACTGCTGACCGATCGATCGGTATTCGGACGCACCGTTCGCACTCCACAGCCCTTGCGCGGAGCGCCGATGTGCGGACGCTATTGACTGATCGGTCAGTCTTCGTCAATTTATTGTCATCTGCACAACGCAAGGGAGGAGTTTGCATGAAGGCCTTCAACCGACGCGGCGCCCTGGGCTTGATGGCCGCCGCCGCACTTTGCACATTGCCGACGATGTCCGGCACGGCGCAGGCCCAGTCCGACCAACCGATCACGATCGTGGTGCCTTATGGCGGCGGCGGATCTGTCGACGGTATCGTGCGCATGGTCGCCGAGTACATGTCGCAGGATCTCGGGCGGCCGGTGCTGGTCGAGAACAAGCCCGGCGGCAACGGCATCGTCGGCGCCCAGTACGTGGCCCGCGCCAAACCCGACGGGCTGACGCTTCTGGCGGGAGGCACCGGTCCGATCTCGCTCAACGTGCTCCTGCGCAAGGACCTGCCCTATGCGCTCGCGGATTTCGAATCCGTCGGCATGCTGTTCGACGGGCCGCTGTCGCTGACCATCAACGCGCAGGTGCCCGCCAAAACCGTCGCCGAATTCATCGCCTGGGCGAAGGAGCAGAAACGGCCGATGCGCTACGGAACGCTCGGCCCCGGCAGCGTGACGCACCTCTTCGGGCTGATCCTCGGCAAGGAGTTCGACATTCCGGTCGTCGACGTCGCCTATCGCAACAATCCGGCATCGATCGTGGACCTGCTCGGCATGCAAGCCGAACTGAGCTTTGCAACGCCGATCGCCGTACTCGAACACATCCGTGCCGGCCAGTTGCGGATGCTGGCCCTGACGACAGACGAGCGGCTGCCGCAATTCAAGGACACGCCGACCCTGAAGGAACTCGGCTATCCGAAGCTGACAGCGTCGTTCTGGACCGCGCTTCACGCGCCCAAGGGCACGCCGCCGGAGATGATCGAGATGGTCAATGCCTCCGCGAACAAGGCGCTGGCGGACAAGACGATACGCGAACGCCTCGAGGCGCAGGGCCTGCGCCCCCGCGAAGGCGGACCGGCAGTGCTGGACAAGCAATTGCAGGACGACGCGGCGCTGTGGGGCGAGATCGTCGCCTCCGAGAACCTCGCGCTGAAATAGCCGCCCAGAACGGGATCGGGCGGTCCATGCGGCCAGCCGATCCCGCTGTGGTCCTCAGGCTCTTTTCTCGAGCCCGTGCAGGATGAAGTCGAAGAACATGTCGGCGATTTCCTGCGGCGTGGCGGGCTTGGAGGGATCGTACCAGCGATGCATCCAGTTCAGCGACGACAGGATCAGGCGTCCCGCCATCGCCTCGTCGACATTGCGGATTTTCCCCGCTTCGATCGCCTCGCGGATCAGCGCGCGCAGATGCTCTTCATAGCGCTTTCGCCGCATCATGCGCTCCTTCTGCCGATGACGCTTCGGATCGCTCCAGAACGCATTGGTCGACGCGATCCATGCCCAGCGGTAGCGATGGAAATATTCCGCCGTCGCTATCATGAACGCCCGGATCTTCGCGATCGGGTCGGTTTCGCCGGCGACGCGACCCTCGACGAAACTGTAGAGTTCCTGCGTCGCCGTCTGCGCGACGCGCGTGTAGAGCTCGTCCTTGCTCTGAAAATGATGATAGAGAAGCGACTTCGATATTCCGCACGATTCGGAAATATCGCGCATTGACGTTCCATCGTAACCTTTGCTGGCAAATATTCGTGCGGACGCCTCCAATATCTGCGCAACGCGTTCTTTGGGCTCGATTTCCGCGGCCACAGTCTTCATCTTTTCTCTTTCATGCTCCCGCTCCTGCCATCGCGCGTCGCGGCGACATGGATCGACCCTATGTTTCGCTGACCGACCGGTCAAGGCATTTGCAGGACGGCGATTGGGCGTGAGGAAGATCGCGATCAGGCGCATCGGCAACACGCGCGACAGGCTGGGCGAATGCCCCGTCTGGAACGGCGCCTGCGGACATCTCTACTGGGCGGACTGCCGCGCCGGCATCGTGCGCCGGCTGTGCGTGACGAGCGGAAGCCGCGACGACTTCGAGGTGCCTGCGCCGCTCGGGTCGTTCGCGCTTTCGGACGACGGACGCGCGATCCTGGCGCTGAAGGACGGCTTTGCCGTCTACGACTTCACGGACCGGTCGATGCATGCGCTGGCGCCGCTCGGGATCGACCATCCCGACGTTCGCATCAATGACGGGATCGCGGATGCGGCGGGCGGTTTCGTCTGCGGCACGATGCATGTCGGACGCGCCGGGGGCGACCCGCCCCTTGGCGGCCTCTACCGCGTGACCGGCGACGGAACGGTCACAGAGCTAGATGCCGGGATCGGCGTTGCGAACGGTCCATGCTTTTCGCCGGACGGCCGCTTCTTCTATCTGGCCGACAGCGCCGCGCGGATCATCTGGCGCTATTGCCGCGACGATGGCGGCAATCTCTCGGACCGCGCGCCCTTCATCGATCTCGCCGATGTGGGCTCGGCCCCGGACGGCGCGACGATCGACAGCGAAGGATTTCTCTGGAGCGCGCTCGTCCATCGCGCCGCCATCGCGCGTTTTGCACCGGACGGCACGCTCGACCGCCTCATCGACGTGCCGCCGAAGCACCCGACCAGCCTCGCCTTCGGCGACCCGAAGCTGGATACGCTCTATCTGACGTCGCTCAGCGACAGCGGCCGGCTCCTCGACGGGGACGAAAGCGCCGGCGGGCTCTATGCGATCGAGGGCCTCGGGGTTGCAGGCCTCGCCGGGCACCGCGTCACCCTGCCCTGATCATGCCGACAGCACGGCGTTGCGCCGCGCGATCATCGGCTTCAGTTCCGCGACAAGGAAATCGAGGAAGACCCTGATCTTTTCGGCGACATGCGCGACCTCCAGATAGGTCGCGTACATGCCTTCGTCGAAGGTCGTGTTGGTCACGCGATAGCGCTCGAGCACGCGCACCAGCGCGCCGCGCTCCAGCTCCTCCGTCACCGTATAGTCGTCGAGAAGCGCGATGCCGTGACCGGAAAGGGCAAGGTCGCGCAGGATCATGCCGTTGTTGACCGAGAAGCTCGACGGCACCGGCATTTCCTCCAGCTTTCCATCCCTGAGGAAGCGCCAGACCGGCTCGTCATGCCCGATCAGATAGCTGAGGCAGGCGTGATGGGCCAGATCGGACGGCGTCTCGATCGCGGCGTGGCGGCCGAGATAGGACGGCGAAGCGAGAAGGACGCGCTGGCTCGAAAAGAGCTTGCGCTGCATCAGCCCCGCATCGCGCGGCGGCGCGATGCGGAAATCGATGTCGCAATCCTCCTCGCGCAACTGAATCGGGCGCTCGGACAGGCGCAGCTCGACCTTGATGTCGGGATAACGCTCGCGAAAGGCGGGGATGAGACGCGAGAGGACAAGCAGGCCGAACAAGGTACGCGAATGGATGCGCAGCGTGCCGCGCGGCGTCTCCTGCAGCGCCGCGGCCGCGCTTTCGGCTTCGAGGATGCTGTCGAGCACCTTCTCGATATGCTGGAAATAGACGCGGCCGGCTTCCGTCAGCGCGATCTGCCGCGTCGTGCGGCTGAAGAGCTGGACGCCGAGCCCCTGTTCGAGCTCGGAGATGCGCCGCGACACCGAGCCCGGCGTCAGGCCGGCATTGCGCGCAGCCTGCGAGAAGCTGCCGAGCCGCACCGTATCCGCGAACAGCCGCATTGCCTGAAGCCGCGCCATGGCTCTCCTTTGCACAGACTGCACAAGTCTTGTTCAGATATCTCCGATTGTTGCCAATTCCGCAATATCCTAGCCTTTCCCCCGAGATGAGCAACTTGGAGGATAGCTCGATGGAATTTGGCGTATTCATCCTCGCCCAGCAGCGCGGCTATCATCAGTCGTCGCGCGAGGTGATCAGGAACTCGGTCGAGCAGACCGTCGCCGCGGAAGCCGCCGGCTTCGACAATGCCTGGTACGCCGAGCATCACTTCAACAACTATTCGCTGTCTCCCTCCCCGCTGATGACCGTGGCCCACTGTGCCGGCCGTACCAGCCGTATCCGGCTTGGTACGGCCGTGTGCATCCTGCCGCTCTATCAGCCGCTGCGCCTTCTGGCCGAAGTCGGCTTCGCCGACACCGTTTCGGATGGACGCCTCGATCTCGGCGTCGGCTCGGGCTATCAGGATTTCGAGTTCCAGCGCTTCGGCACCAGCCTCGAAGACGCCCACGAGCTCTATGCCGAGATGATGGACGTGCTGCAGCTCGGCCTGACGGAGAAGCTCTTCTCCTATGACGGGAAGCATCTGAAGATCCCGCCGACCTCGATCGCGGTGCGCACCGTGCAGGAGCCGCTGCCGCCGATCTGGGTGACGTCGGGCAATCCGAACACGCTCGGCAAGGCGATGCGCGAAGGCCATAACCTCTTCGTCACCGCGCTGCTCAAGGGCCTCGACGGCGTCCGCGACCTGCGCACCCGCCTCGAAGGCATCGCCGAGAAGGAAGGCCGCAAGCTCGAGGACACGAAGTTCGGCTTCCTGCGCTGCGCCTTTGCCAGCGACAATCCCGCCGAGGTCGATTCCTATCTCGACAATGCGCGCTTCCAGCGCCGCCTCTCAGAGAGCCTCAAGTTCCGCCGCGCGCAGAGCGAGGACGGCTACCTGATCAAGGAGGAGCCGAGCCCGACCGACGTGACCTTCGACGAGCTGCGCAGCAACCTGCCGGTCGGCAGCGTCAATCAGGTCATCGACCGGATGCTGGAGGAGATTTCGATCCTCAAGCCGGACCACATCGCGATCCAGACCCAGCTCGGCGACTTCGACCAGAAGACGATGCTGGAGCAGATCGAGCTGTGGGGCGAGCGCATCATCCCCGCGATCCGCAAGGAACTGGGCGCCGACACGGCCCAAGCGCGCGACGCAGCCTGAGGAAAAAGGCCATGGAGATCCGTGTCACCGGTGAAGGCGGGCTTTTGCTCGCAGGCGACGACGATTTCACCAGCTTCGCCGTCACCGTCGAGGCGAATGCCCGGTGCCGGGCAGCCGACGCTCTCAGGCCCATCGCCCGGCTCGACGGCGAGAGCAACGCCTGGATCGATCCGGAACAGCTGAGAGGCCTGGCGCCGCGCGCCGGGCACCCCGAATGGGAAAAGGGGTTCAGCGCCATGGTCGCCTATGCCGAACGCAAGGGCTGGGTGGATGCCAACGGCGCCATTCATGCCCACATCGTCGAGCGCGAGCCGGTCGTCGCGCAGATGCCCCCCGTGGCCGTCGACGATTTCAAGCAGGCCATGCGCAACCTGGCCGGGGGCGTCGCCATCGTCGCGACCGGCGCGGACTCCGGGCGGCGCGGGATGACCGTCACCGCAGTCACGTCCGTCTCGGCCGAACCGCCCTGCCTGCTCGTCTGCGTCAACCGCAGCGCCGAGGCGCATGACGTGATTGTCGCGAACGGCCGCTTCTCGGTCAATCTGCTCGACGTCGATCACAAGGAGCTCGCGCTTCGCTTTGCCGGGCAGGACGGTACGAAAGGCGCGTCACGCTTCGACGAGGGGCGCTGGGGCACCGGGGCGCTCGACCTTCCCGTCCTCGAGGATGCGCTCTGCGCGATCGAGTGCGAACTGATGGCGAGCCACGTCGTCGGCAGCCACAGCATGTTCGTCGGCAGCATCGTCGGCGTCGATTGCCGCGCCGGCGAGCCGCTGGTCAACTTCCAGGGCCGGTTGCAGACCCTTGAGGCAGCCTGAACAGCCGATGGGCGCGCTCGACGGCATTCGTGTCATCGACGCAAGTCGCGTTCCTGGCGGACCTTACCGTGGGCAGATCCTCGCCGACCATGGCGGCGACGTGATCAAGGTCGAGCCGCCCGAAGGTCACGAGACGGCGGCGCAATCGCGACGCGTTGCGCGCCATCCTCGAACAGGCGCTTGCCAAGCATCAGGCGGGCGAAATCGCCGAAGGGCTGATTACGTCCGGTGTGCCCTGCGCATCCGTGCGCGACATCGATGCCGTCGTCGCCGATCCCCACAGGCCGCGCGCGCAATGATCGTCGAGGTCGATGGCGTTCGCGGCGCGGCAAGTCCGGTCAGGCTGTCAGGCACGCCGGCGACCTATCGCCGGCGCCCGCCCGCCTTTGCCGAACATATCGACGCGATCCTGGGGGAGATCGGCATCGCCGGGGAGGAATTCGAAGGAGCCGTCGCAAGACAGATCCGCAACCCGTAGCGCGGGAGGAGATATGATCCGCGATCAGGCAAAGCTCGATCGGCTGCTGGCCGACGTGCGCGACTGGGTGCGCACCGTTGCGATCCCGAACGAGGAACGGGTCGCAGCCGCCGCCGAGGTGCCGGACGACATCGTCTCGGACATGCGGGCGCGCGGCTATTTCGGCTGGAGCATTCCGGAAGAATATGGCGGCCTCGGCCTGACCGCGGAAGAACTCGTCACGGCGGCGCTCGAACTGTCGCAATGCGCCGTCGCCTTTCGCGCCCGCGTCGGCACCAATACCGGCATCGGCTCCGAAGCGCTGGTTGCCGACGGAACCGCGGACCAGAAGCGGCGCTTCCTGCCCGGACTGGCAAGCGGCTCCCTGACCGGCTGCCTGGCCTTGACGGAGCGCGATGCGGGCTCGGATGCGGCGGCGCTCGCCACCAGCGCGGTCCGCGACGGCGACACTTACGTCCTCAACGGCTCGAAGGCCTTCATCACCAACGCTCCGATCGCCGACCTCTTCACCGTTCTGGCGCGGACCGATCCGGACAATCGGGGCGCGCGCGGCGTCAGCGCCTTCGTCGTCGAGCGCGACACGCCGGGGCTTACCACCGGCGCACCCTACCGCAAGATGGGGCAGGCCGGCTCGCCCGTCTCCGAGGTTCACTTCGCCGATTGCCGCGTGCCGGCCGCCAACCTGATCGGCGGCGCGGAAAACATGGGCTTCCGCACGACGATGAAGGTGCTGAACAAGCAGCGGCTGCATCTCGCTGCATTGTGCATCGGCCCGGCGATCCGAATGCTCGACGAGGCGATCGGCCATGTGACGAGCCGCCGCCAGTTTGGCCGGCCGGTCAGCGACTTCCAGCTCGTCCAGGCCATGATTGCCGACTGCCAGACCGAAATCCACGCGGCCCGCGCGCTCGTTCTCGAAACGGCCCGCAAGCGCGACGCGGGGCGCGACACCAGCCTTGAATCCTCGATCTGCAAGTATTTCGCCTCGGAGATGTGCGGCCGCGTCGCCGACCGCGCCGTCCAGATGTTCGGCGGTTCGGGTTATGTCGCCGACTACAGCGCCATCGAGCGCTTCTACCGCGATGTCCGGCTGTTCCGTCTCTATGAGGGCACGAGCCAGATCCACCAACTCACCATCGCCAAGCTGACATTGAAGGGCGCCCAATGACGACCAGCACCTCCTTCGAGACGCTCTTCCGGCCGCGGTCCATCGCCATCGTCGGCGCAAGTTCCAACCCGCTCGCCATCGGCGGCCAGCCGATCAGATATCTGCGCGAGAAGGGCTTCGACGGCGACGTCTTCCCGATCAATCCGCGCCATGCCGAGATCGGCGGGCTGAAGAGCTATCCGAGCCTCGCCGCCCTGCCCTCGGCGCCGGACCTCGTCGTGGTTGCGGTGGCGGCCGCAATGGTTCCCGACATCATCCTGGAGGCGGGTCGGCTCGGCGTGCGCTTTGCCATCGTTTTCTCCTCCGGCTTCGCGGAAACGGGCCCCGACGGCGAGGCCCTGCAGGCGACGCTGGAGCGCGCGGCCGAGGAAGGCGGCATCCGCATCGTCGGCCCGAACTGCCAGGGCATGATGAACATTGCCGACGGCGTGCGGCTCGGCTTCGGCGTGCCGTACGGCCTCGACTACGAGGTCGGCGGAACCAGCCTGACGTCGCAATCCGGCGCCTTCGGCAATTCGATCGTGATGGGGCTCAATGGCGAGGGCGTCGGCCTTCGCCACTACGTCTCGACCGGCAATGAAGCCGATGTAAGCACGCTCGACCTGATCGACGCATATCTCGACGATGACGGCACGACCTCGGTAGGCGCCTATGTCGAGGGCCTGCGCGATGGCGTCCGCCTGCGCCAGATCGCGCTGAAGGCGTTGCGCCTGCGCAAGCCGCTCGTGGTCTGGAAGGTCGGCAATACCGACAGCGGCGCCAGGGCGGCGGCCTCGCACACGGCCAATCTCGCTGGTCATGCCGGGCTCTACTTCAGCGCCTTCCGCCAGTTCGGCATCATCGACGTCGACGACATCGCCGACATGGCCGACTGCCTGAAGGCGTTCGCGGCGCCCGAACTGCCTGCCTCAAACCGGGTGCTGATGGTCACGCTGTCGGGCGGCGCCGGCATCGCCATGACCGACCGAACGGCGAGATACGACCTCGCGACGCCGCCCCTCGGAGACGGACTCTTCGGCGACCTGCGCAAGATCCTGCCCGCCTTCGCGAGCGTATCGAACCCGCTCGACGTGACCGCGGAGGCGATCAGCGGCGGAGAGGCGTTCGGCGAGGCCATCCGGCTCGCCGGGCAATCCGGCGCGTTCGACATGGTGGCGATCGGGCTTGCCGCGATCGGCGGCGTTGCGGCGACCCGCGCCGTGACGGCGATCGCGGACATGGCGCGCAGCACCGGCTTGCCGGTGACGGTGTCCTGGACGCCGATCGACGAGGCGGCGTGCAAGGGCGTCGACCTGCTGCGCGACGCGGGCATCGCGGTCTACCCGACGCCGGCGCGCTGCATCCGCGGTCTTGGCGCCCTGTGGCGATTTGCCGAAGCACGGAAGCGCCTGGTGCAGATGTCGGCTGTGTCGTCGCCTGCTTTGACGCAGGGCGGCAGCACCGACCTGACCACGCTCAACGAAGCGGAGTCCAAGGCGATCCTCCGCGCAGCGGGCATTGAGGTGCCGAGCGAGAAGCTCGTTCGAAGCGCTGATGATGCGGTCGCCGCTGCCGGGACGATCGGCTATCCCGTCGTCCTCAAGATCGTCTCCCGGAATCTGCCGCACAAGTCGGATATCGGCGGCGTTCGGATCGGGCTCGGCGATGCCGCGGCCGTTCGCGCCGCCTATGAGGACATTGTCGCGATCCCCGCCCGTCTCGACCGTTCGGTCGAATTCGAAGGCGTGCTCGTCGCGCCGATGCTGCCGGGCGGCGTCGAGGTCATCGTGGGCGGCATGTGCGACCCCGCGCTCGGACCGGCGGTCATGTTCGGCGCGGGCGGCGTCCATGCCGAGGCGTTCGGCGACGTGGCGTTCCGCCTTGCGCCCCTGACCCGGGGCGACGCCCTTGCCATGATCGCCGAGACGAAGGTTGCGGACCTGCTTGCAGGCTTTCGTGGAGCGCCTCCGGCCGATGTCGAGGCGCTCGTCGACCTGCTGCTGAAGGTCAGCACCATGTTGATCGATCAACGGAATTCCGTGTGCGAGGTCGACATGAACCCGGTATTCGTCCGCGTTCAAGGCGAAGGCGCAGACATTGCCGACGCAGTCGTTTCAGTAACCTCGGCAGGTCCAGACAAGGGCGAGCTGCAGCTTCTGCGCCCAGAACCCGCGCGCGAAGAATGACGTCGACCGTCACTCGCGAAGCAGCCGGGGAAGCGGATGACGAACCGGCCGGGATCGAAATCCCCGAACGGATCTTCGGAACAGGATCCATGACGGGCCGGGCCGGGTGACGCGATCCCTGCCCGCGCGCTGAAAACCGGCGCCGGGCGCGACGTCCGTGGCGGCCACCGTGGCTGCCACCGTGCCGACCCCCGGCGCGACGTCATAGGTGATAGCGGCACGACCCAAGGCTTCGATCTCCCCAGCGTTGCCGGCCATCATCTCGTCGCAGTGCCGCAGCCGCACGACGCGGCGGCCATCTCTGGCGAGGCTCACCATCATGTCGGCGATCTCGCGTGGGCTGGATTCCGGCCCTCCCCGCCGGCTTACCGGAATGCGTCCAGCCTCGCGGCGCGCCAGCTCCAGCACGTCGTCCGGAACGTGGTGGTCGAAGAGGACGACATCGGCCGCCTGCAGGGCCCGCACACTCTTCAAGGTCAGCAATTCGGCATCGCCCGGAACCACAAGGAAGGTGACGTGACCGGTCCGGCCAACAGCCGATCCGACGGCAATCGCTTCGTGAAGCTCGGTTTCTGCATCGGCGGTGGGAGCCGGCCCGAAAGCGCGATCGACGAGCCTTTCCCAGAAGGCGCGGCGGCAGGGGCCCGGAGCAAGCCGTTCCGTCACGCGGTCGCGCAGCCGGCGCGCCAGGGCCGCCCATTCGGCGAGCGCGGGCGGCAGCGAGGCCTCGATCCTGCGGCGGATCGCCTGGCCCAGGATCGGCGCGGCGCCCGAGGTGGAGATGCCGACCACGACGGGCGAGCGATTGACGATCGAGCCGAACTGGAAATGGCACAAGGCAGGCTTGTCGATGACGTTGCAGGCGGCACCCGCCGCTCGCGCGGCCGCCTCGAAACGAGCCGCCTCGTCATCGCCCTCGGCGTCCGCCAACGCCACGGCAGCACCTTCCAGGCTTGCCGCGTCCCAGACCCGCTGATGGTGAATGATTGCCGGTTCGCGATCGATGACGCGGCGCATTTCGGAAGAAACGTCGCCGGCCGGCGCATAGACGTGGACATGCGCTCCGGCCGCCGCGAGCAATTCGGCCTTCCATGCCGCTCCGTCGGTGCCTCCCGCGACCACCGCGCGTTTGCCCTGGAGGTCGAGAAAGACCGGCAGGACACTGAGGGGCCGAATACGGGCCGGCGCCGGATCACTCGGCTGCCTGGATATGAGCTGCATCGATGATGGTCCTGATCTCGGAACGGCAGGAGCCGCAATTCGTGCCGGCATTGAGGGTTTTGCCGATGGCTTCCAGATCGCGGCAACCCACGGCGACGGCGTCGGCAAGCTGGTTGACGCCGACATTGAAACAGGAACACACGATGCGCCCTGCGGATGGAACGGCCACGGGCGCGCGGCCGGACAACAGTGCCTGGCGCTCGGCCAGTGTCAGCGGAGCGCGTGAGCCGAGCTGCGAAACCAGCCAATCCCGCGCCGGGAGCTGACCCGGAGCTGCTACCAGCAGCGCCTCGACCATCGCCCCGGCTTCGTCGACGACGGCCGCGCGGTAGGCGAGTCCACGCCGATCACGGTACTCCAGCATCCGGCCCGGATCGAATGCTTCGAAAAATTTCCGGCAGAGCAGTATGCCTTGATCGGGCGTTTCGGTTCCTCCGAACTCGTAGACCCAGCCTCCTTCCACCTTCTGCCGGCTCCAATACACGAAGCCGGTCGGCCGCAAGTCGCGCCGGCTCATCAGAACGCCGGTCCATGCCGTCTCCTCGCGCCTTATGCGGAAGGGCACATGCTTGAGCTCGGGCTGACCGGAGAAGGGGTCCGATATCGGCGAGGAAAGCGAGCCCGCGCCCGCATTGGCGGCGAAGTGGCCGCTCCAATGCATCGGCAGGAACGCCTGGCCCGGCCGCTGCGCATCGGTGACGCGCACCTTGGCGCGGGCGAAACCGTAGCGCGTCGAGAGATGCGCGAGATCGCCATCCTTCACCCCATTCGCGGCCGCATCCCGAGGATGAAGATCGACGACAGGCTCGGGCGCATTCGCCATCAGGCGCGGCACGCGGCCGGTGCGCGTCATGGTGTGCCACTGGTCGCGCAGGCGGCCTGTATTGAGGGCTAGCGGGAAGGCGGTATCGACTGCGCCGGCGACACCTTCCTGCCTCACCGGCACAAAACGCGCGCGACCATCCGAGGTCGGAAAGCGCCCTCGCCCGAGAAGGCGATCCGAAGTCTCGCCTCCGGCGCGCGCCGGCCAGTGACGCGGCTCGAAGGTTTCGTAGCTCTCGTTGTCGAGAGTTGTCAGGGCGCCGATATCGAACAGCCTTTCCCCATCATTCTCGAAGGCGGAAAGTGCGGCATGTTCGCGGAAGATCGCCGCGGGACCGGCATAGTCGAACGAGCCGCCAAAACCCATGCGCTGTGCCACGTCGCAGATGATGCGCCAGTCGGCTCGCGCCTCACCCGGCGCCTGCATGAACGGTCTTTGACGCGACAGTCGACGCTCCGAATTGGTGACCATGCCGTCCTTCTCGCCCCAGGCGGCGGCCGGCAGGAAGACATCGGCATATCGGGTCGTGTCGGTTCGCGTGACATCGGACACGACCACGAAATCGCAGGCCTTCAGTGCGGCGCGTACGCGGCCCGCATCCGGCATCGACACGGCCGGATTGGTGCCCATGATCCACAGCGCCTTGATCCGGCCGTCGCCGGCGGCCTGGAAAAGGTCGACCGCCTTCAGGCCGGCCTTGCGCGCCATGTCCGGCGCACCCCAGAAGCGGGCAACGCGATCGACATCCGCCGCCTGCTCGAAGCTCATATGGGCGGCAAGCTGGTTGGCGAGGCCGCCCACCTCGCGGCCGCCCATCGCATTGGGCTGGCCCGTGACCGAGAACGGCCCCATGCCCGGCATGCCGATGCGGCCCGTGGCGAGATGGCAGTTGACGATGGCGTTGACCTTGTCGGTGCCATGGGCGGATTGGTTCACGCCCTGGCTGTAGACGGTGACCGTCCGTTCCGTCGCGGCGAAGAGTTCGAAGAACAGGCGCACATCGGCCGCGGCGAGGCCGCAGCCTTCGGCGACCCGCTCGACCGACGGCGCATCGGCCAGGGCTAGCGATACGGCGCTGTCGAAGCCAGACGTGCTGGCCGCACAATAGTTCTCATCGACCTTGCCGGCCCGCGCCAGATGCGCCAGCAGGCCGTTGAACAACAGCACGTCGGAACCCGGGTCGAGCGCAAGGTGAAGGTCGCCCTCCTGCGCCGTCGCGGTGCGGCGCGGATCGATCACGACGAGCCTCGATCCGCGCTCTTTCCGCGCCGCCAGCATGCGCTGGTAGAGGATCGGATGGCACCAGGCCGTATTGGACCCCACGAGCACGATCAGATCGGCTTGCTCGAAATCGTCATAGACGCCCGGAACGATATCCTCGCCGAAGGCCCGGCGGTGACCCGCGACCGACGACGCCATGCAAAGCCGCGAATTGGTGTCGATATTGCCGGAGCCGATGAAACCCTTCATCAGCTTGTTCGCGACGTAATAGTCCTCCGTCAGCAACTGGCCGGAGATGTAGAAGGCGACCGAGTCGGGACCGTGCGCCGCGACAGTCTCGGAAAACCTGCGAGCGACGAGGTCGAGAGCGGCATCCCAATCGACCCGTTTTCCTGCGATCTCGGGATGGAGCACGCGCCCGTCGAGGCCCATGGTTTCGGCCAGCGCCGACCCTTTCGAGCACAGCCTGCCGCGATTGGCGGGATGATCGGGGTCGCCGCGGACGGACACCTTGCCGCTCGCGGCGACCCTGGCCAGCACGCCGCAACCGACCCCGCAATAGGGACAGGTCGTCCTCACTTCGGGTGCCTGGCCTGCATCGCTCATACCGCCGTCACTCCGCCGCCAACAGCGCCTCGCCGAGCGCGATCGAGATGCGTCCGTCCTCGACCCTGACCGGGATCGTCCTGACCGAGCCCTCGTCGGCTCCTGTCGCCTTCCCGGTTTCCAGCGAAATCACCCAGTTGTGCAGCGGGCAGGTGACCGCCGCGCCGTGGACGATGCCCTGGCTGAGCGGACCGCGCTTGTGCGGGCAATGATCCTCGATGGCGAAGATGCGATCGTCATGCGTGCGGAAGACGCCGATCCTGCCTTGCGGCGTCGTCACGCAACGCGCTCCGCGCTGCGGAATGTCGTCCATCGTGCCGATGTCGAACCAGGTCATGTGAAGCTGCCCTCTGTGGTCGGAGCGATCGCGGAACTTCACTCCGCCGCCTCCTTGAAGTCCGCCACGGCCATCGGCCGGAACTCGTGCTTGTCCTTGCCGGAGACGCGCTCCGACCACGGATCGACCTGCGCGAATTTCTGGCTGAAGACGAAGCGATCGAAATAGGTCTTGCGCCTGTCGGGATCTTCCATGATCTGCCGGCGGATCTCCTCGATGCCGACACGCTTGGCCCATTTGTAGATGCGCTCGAGATAACGGGCCTGCTCGCGATACATCTGGACGAGCGCCACGATCGCCTCCAGGGCCTCGTCCTCCGTCCTGACCAGGCCCAGCACTTCCGTGCCCTTGATGTCGAGCCCGGCCGCGCCGGCGAAATGGATCTCGTAGCCCGAATCCACGCACACCACGCCGACGTCCTTGCAGGTCGCCTCGGCGCAATTGCGCGGACAGCCCGACACCGCCATCTTCACCTTGGCCGGCGTCCACGAGCCCCACATGAACTTCTCGATGCGGATGCCGAGGCCGGTCGAGTCCTGCGTTCCGAAACGGCACCAGTCCGTTCCGACGCAGGTCTTCACCGTACGCAGGCCTTTTGCGTAGGCATGGCCGGAAACGAAGCCGGCCTGGCCGAGATCAGCCCAGACCGCAGGCAGGTCTTCCTTCTTTATGCCCAGCATGTCGATGCGCTGCCCGCCGGTGACCTTGACCGTCGGAATGGCGAATTTGTCGACCACGTCGGCGATAGCGCGCAATTCCTTCGCTGACGTGACGCCGCCCCACATGCGAGGCACCACGGAATAGGTGCCGTCCTTCTGGATGTTGGCGTGAACACGCTCGTTGATGAAACGGGATTGATAGTCGTCGGCATATTCGTCCGGCCAATCCGCGACGAGATAGTAGTTCAGCGCCGGACGGCATTTGGCGCAGCCGCAGGACGTCTTCCATTCCAGCTCCTGCATGACGGCCGGGATCGTCTTCAGCCCCGTGGCCTTGATCAGCCGGCGGACCTCGTCATGGCCGAGCGTGGTGCAGGAACACATCGGCTGAACGGCGGCCGGGTTGTAGCCGTCGCCCAGAGTGAGCGCCATGAGCTTCTCGACCAGACCCGTGCAGGTGCCGCATGACGCGGAGGCCTTCGTGTGGGCGCGCACGTCGTCGAGCGAGGTCAGCCCCTTCGCCGTGATGGTTGAGACGATCTTTCCCTTGCAGACGCCGTTGCAGCCGCAGATCTCGGCGTCATCCGCCAGTGCCGCAACGGCCGCCAGAGGGTCCGCGGAGGCGCCCCCCTGAAAAGCCTGACCGAAGATGAGGGTGTCGCGCATCTCCGAGATATCGACCTCCTTCTTCTTGAGGTCGTTGAACCAGGCGCCGTCGCCGGTTTCGCCGAACAGCACGGTACCGATGATCCTGTTGCCCTGGAGGATCACGCGCTTGTAGATGCCGGCCGACGCATCGCGCAGGATGATCTCTTCGCGATCGTCGCCGTCGGCGAAATCGCCGATCGAATAAAGGTCGATGCCGGTGACCTTGAGCTTGGTCGGCGTATCGGAATGCACGAAGCGCCTGTCCTCGCCGCCGGCGAGCCCGGCGGCCGCGACACGCGCCATCTCGTAGAGCGGCGCGACCAGGCCATAGACATGGCCGCCGACCTCCGCGCATTCGCCGAGCGCCAGGATGTCCGGATCCGAGGTCTGCATCCTGTCGTCGGTGACGATGCCGCGATTGATGGCCAGCCCCGCCTCTTTGGCGAGCCCGGCATTGGGCCTGATGCCGACCGCCATGACCACGAGTGTGGCCGGAATGGTCGTGCCGTCGGCCAGTTCGACACCCTCGACCTTGCCGTTGCCGACGATGGCCTTGGTATTGGCCTTGGTGATCACCTTGATGCCGCGCGCTTCGACGGCCTTCTGCAGGAGATAGCCTGCGGCAGGGTCGAGCTGGCGTTCCATCAGCGTCGGCATGACATGCAGCACCGTGACGTCCATGCCGCGTTCCTTGAGACCCGCCGCCGCCTCGAGGCCCAGCAAACCGCCGCCGATGACGACCGCTTTGGCGCGGGACTGTGCCGCGAGCAGCATGGCATTGACGTCGTCGAGGTCGCGATAGCTCAGCACGCCGGGCAGGTCGTTGCCCGGCACCGGAATGATGAAGGGCACCGACCCGGTCGCGATGACCAGCCTGTCATAGGGTTCGGTCACGCCCTGGTCCGAGGTGACCGTCTTCGCCTCGCGGTCGATCGCGACGATCCTGTGGCCCTTGTAGAGCGTGATGCCGTGCTTGATGTACCAGCCGTCGCCATGGATGACGATCTCCTCATATTGCTTCTCGCCCGAAAGCACGGGCGACAGCATGATGCGGTCGTAGTTCACGCGCGGCTCGGCGTTGAAGATGGTGATCCGGTAACGGTCCGGCGCGGCCTCCAGCAGATGTTCCAGCATCCGGCCGGGCGCCATGCCATTGCCGATGATGACGAGTTTCTCGGTCATGACGTGCATTCCCTGAAGTAATATCCCAGTGGGCCTGGATGCTGGCGCATCCAGGCGGCCTCAGTCGCCGGCGCGGCCCATCCGGGCCGCTTGGCTTTCGCGCCAACGGGCGCGGCGCGCAGTCGCGCGCTCCAACGGTCGATCTCATCGACCGTTGGCACTATTCAGCCGGCGAAACGACGGCCTGTTCGGCCAGCGCCCGCGCCTGTTCCATCCGCAGGATGGTGACGTGCATCCAGCCGAAGCAGACGAGGACGATGGCGAGAAGCGCCATGAAGCAGCTCGACCAGACGCCGGTGAGGTCGTTGAGGGCTCCGAAGGCGATCGGCAGGACGAAGCCGCCGAGGCCTCCGATCATTCCGACGAGGCCGCCCACCGCACCGACATTGTGCGGGTAGTAGGCTGGAATGTGCTTGTAGACCGCCGCCTTGCCGAGGCTCATGAAGAAACCGAGGACGAAGGCAACCGCGACGAAGGCAATCGGCCCGATCTCGAAATGGAAGCTGATCGGTCCGTTTATGCCCCGCACGGTGTAGTCGGCGACCGGCAACGAGAGCACCGCACAGGCCACGGCGGAAACGGCGAAGGTCCAATAGAGCACGGTGCGCGCGCCGATCCTGTCCGACAGGACGCCGCCATAGGCGCGGAAGATCGAGGCCGGGATCGAATAGGCCGCGCCGATCATGCCTGCGGTCGCGATGTCGAAGCCGTAGACGCCGATCAGATAGCGGGGGAGCCAGAGCGCCAGCGCGACGAATGCGCCGAAGACGAAGAAGTAGTAGAGCGCGAAGCGCCAGACACGGATGTCCTTCAGCGGCGCGAACTCGGCGAGGAAACTGCGGGCCTGCCCGGCACCGGAAATGCGGCGTTCGCGGATCACCGGGTCGTCTTCGGTGCCGAGCCAGAAGGCGAGCGCCATCACCACCAGCGCCGCCGCCCAGACCAGCGCGACGCTCTGCCAGCCCCAGGCGAGCAGCACGAAAGGCGCGACGAATTTGGTGACCGCCGCGCCGACATTGCCGACGCCGAAGATGCCCAGCGCCGTGCCTTGCCGAGCTGCCGGATAGAAGCGGGAGACATAGGCGACGCCGACGGCGAACGAGCCGCCGGCGAGGCCGACGCCGAGCGCGGCGATCAGCATCTGGGGGTAGGTCGTGGCGAAGGCGAGCAGGAAGGTCGCCGCTGCCGCCGCAAGCATCGTCGCCGTGTAGACGAGACGTCCGCCGAAGCGATCCGTCCAGATGCCGAGCAGCATCCTCACGAGCGAGCCGGTCAGGATCGGCATGCCGATCAGAAGACCGAACTGCGTGTCCGTGAGCCCAAGCTCGGCTTTGATCCTGACCCCGATGATGGAGAAGATCGTCCACACCGCAAAACAGACGGTGAAGGCGATGGTGGACATGGAAAGCGCGCGGGTCGCCGCATGACCCTGGCTGGTGGCTGCTGGAATAGCTGTACTCACTCTTCGCTCCATACGCAGCGTGGGGGGCGCTGCCCTGTGGCTAAAAACGAAAAAGCTGCCGGCCAGACCTTGCGCATCCGTGGGATCGCGCATCGGCCTGATCGGCAGCTTTGCCCTCGCGCGCCCGTCATTGGACGCAAATCTCGTGACCCTGATCGGGCCTGAAAACCAATAAGCAGGAACCGTGCCAATTTGGCTTCCGTAGAAATTCCTCTTTGGATTCAACGGAGTGGGATCAAGGGGAGCGATTTTGGCCGCGACGGTGCCTGTCAAAGAATCCGGCACGATGCCGCAATGCGATGCACAACTTTTGTGCATCGCATCATTCTGCCTATGTCGGCATCATCATTCGGAGGGTGGGTGGGACTGGCTGCGAAGATAGGCGGCGACATGGTCGGGATCGAAGACCGCGCCGTCGAAGAACCCATCCGGGCCCAGCGTCAGGCTTGCGCCCGCCGAGCCGACCGGCGTTTCGACCTTGAGCGCGCCCTCGACCTTCGAATTGGCGCCGGGCAGGGCCACGCCCAGTTCGCGCAAGGCAGCGCGGTAAAGGTCCGGCCGATATGTGCCGCGCGCGATCGTCTCGTTGCCTTCGTTCGCCGGAACCTGGCCCCATCGCACCATCTGACTGTAGAACCACAATGCATGGCTCTTCCATGGAAAGGTCGCCGCCTTGGCGTGCGGGACGAAGAAATCGGTCACGGCGACAGCCTCGCGCTCGCCGGCATCGATCGCGCCGCTCAACGCCGGGCGCAGCCATTCGGCGGGGCAATCGACATAGGCGGGCGCTGCCAGCAAGCGGGCCAACTCGTCATGATTGGACGGCGCGCCACACCATTCGGACGCTCGATAGAGCGCGCGCAACAAGGCGGACAATATGTCGGGGTCCTTCGCGGCCCAGCTCGCGGCGACACCAAGGACTTTCTCCGGGCTGGATTTCCAGATCGCCGCCTTGGTCGTCACGATGCGCCCGACGCCCAGGGCGACGGCGGCGGTGTTCCAGGGCTCGCCGACACAATAACCGTCGATACGGCCCGCACCTAGCGCATCCGCCATCAGGACCGGCGGCACGATGACGATCTCTATCTCCGTCTCGGGATCGACGCCGCAGGCGGCAAGCCAGTAGCGCAGCTCGTAATTATGTCCCGAATGCGGGTGGACCACGGCGAAACGCAATATTTCCTTGCCGGTGCGACGGCGATCGGAAATGACCGCAGCCAGGGCGCGGCCGGCCGCAAACGGGGCAAAGTCGCCCGACGCGTCATGGCCGAGCATCGCGGACCAGACGTCGAGAGACACGGTCACCGCGTTGCCGCCCAGTCCGAGCGCCAACGGCGCTATCGTTTCGGCCGCCAGCGACGTCAGGCCCAGATTGCAGGCGATCGGCATCGGGGCGAGCATATGCGCGACGTTGAAATGGCCGACCGCAAGCCTGTCGCGGATGCTCGCCCAGGAGTTTTCGCGAACGAGGCTGAGCTCGACCCCTTCGGCCTCCGCGAAACCTTTCTCCCGGGCCGCGACCAGGATCGCGCTGTCCAGCAGCGGCAGGAATCCGGCGGTGACTGAATAGCGCTTCACGAATCCTCTCCCGGCTCCAGCAGACCCGCAGCCATGACCAGGCTTTGAGCGATGTCGCCGATCTTGCGGTTCTGGTTCATGGCCGTCTTGCGCAGCAGCGCGTAGGCCTCGTCCTCGCTCAGTCCGCGCGACTTCATCAATATGCCCTTGGCGCGCTCGACCAGCTTGCGGCCCGCGAGTTCGGAGCGCGCCTCCTCCAGCTCCCGCTCCATGCGCGAGAAGGCATTGAAGCGGCTGATCGCCATGTCGAGGATCGGCTTGACCCGTTCCTTGCGCAGCCCGTCGATGACATAGGCCGAAACGCCCGCGTCCACCGCCGCCTCGATCGAGGCGCTGTCGGACCGGTCGACGAACATGGCGATCGGCCGGCGCACGACGCGCGAAAGCTGGAACATGTTCTCCAGCATGTCGCGGTTCGGATTTTCGAGATCGATCACGATGACGTCGGGCTGGATGTCGGCGACGCGTTTCGCGATCCCGGCCACGTCATGCACGACGGTGACCTTGTCGTGACCGGCATCGCGCAGGCCCGCTTCGATGATCGAAGCGCGGATACGGTTCTCGTCGATCACCAGGATTGTCAGCGCGCGCGAAGGCATGCGCCCATTGTGAACAACGCGCCCGATTGTGCAACGCAAAAAACGCGACGCTCCCCGACCTCTTCGCGCATTGCGGTGAAGAACGCCGCCGCCTCAGTCGCCAACCTTGCCGACCGCGGCATTTGTCCCGCCGTCGGCTTCGGCCCGGACGCCGACCAGTTCGAAGATGTCAAGGCGGGCGGAACGTCCCTTGGCCTGCGTCCTTCCAAGCGGGCGAAAGACGAAGGCATCGCCGCAGCGGGCAACGACGGCACGGCTCACCAGAATGGTCGTGCCGAATCGCTTGTTGATCCCCTCCAGGCGGGAGGCGACATTCACGGTGTCGCCCATGGCCGTATATTGCAGCCGGCTGGCAGCGCCGACATTGCCGACCACGGCCGCGCCGCTGTGGAGCCCGATGCGGGTGACGAAGACCGGCTGGCCCAGCGCCTCCTGGCGCGCATTGAAGCGCTCCACGGTCGCAGCGATGTCGAGGGCGCAGCGACAGGCATGGCCGGCATGGTCGGGGTCGCCGATCGGGGCGTTCCACATGGCGCAGACGGAATCGCCCAGGAACTGGACGATCGAGCCGCCATTGGCTTCCACGCTGGCGTTGATCGCATCGAAATAGGCCGACAGGAGGCCTACCACCTCCTCCGGACTGGTCTTCTCGCAGATGGTCGTGAAGTCGCGGATGTCGGTGAAGAGTACGGAGATTTCCTGACGGACCGCCGTTTCCGATGCGATCGCGCTGTTGGCCACGATCTTGCGGACCAGTTCGCGCGGCACATAAAGCGCGAAGCTGCTGATCGCGTCGCGCGCCACGGCAAGTCCGCTCGCCAGGGAATTGATCTCGGCGATGTTCGAGGAAGGCATGGAGGCCGCGGCAAAATCCAGGTCGCCCAGCCGCGCGGCCTGGCGGGTCAACACCGAAAGCGAGCGTGTGATCAGATTGGCCATGACAACCGTCGCAGCGATGCCAATCGCCAGCACCGCGGCCGAGATGAGCAGTCCCTGGCGCAGCAACCGGTAGCTTTCGGCGGTGAAGTCGGACAGCGGCGCGGCGACCAGCAGCGTGTTGCCTTCCAGAGAAGGCGAGACCCGCATGATGGTAGCGCTGCCGAGATAGGGCTTGCCACCGACCTCGAAACGGAAATGAGCCAGATCCTCCCGCGGCCCCGCGGCCATCGCCGCCCGCGCGGCATCAATGACCGGATCATCGATCGCAAGCGCTGCGCCGGCGGCATCCGGCGGCGCGGCCAGCAGGCGTTCCATCACGGCCGGGTCGGAATGGATGATGGGTTTCCCGAAGCCGTCCAGGACATAGGCAAGGCTGTCGGGCGAGACCTTCTCGGTCGCCAGGAAACTGGCGATCGCAGTCAGCATGATGTCGGCGCCGACTACGATGCGCCCGTCGTCGGCATGGCCGCGCGCGACCGTGAGGGCAGGCGACCTGGTCGTCGCCGTCACATAAGGGCCGATCCCGACCGTGCCCGGCACGGTCGACGCCATCTGGTACCAGGGCCTCGTCCTCGGATCGTAGCGGGCGTCCGCCGGGCCCGACACGGAAAGCTCGCGGCCCGTCCGGGCCAGGAAACGCCATGTCGAAACCATGCGGCCCTCGCCGTCCCGCCAGATGGTGCGCAGGGCAAAGGCCGCTTCGGCGGGCGCATTGAGCACGGACCGCCAGGCCGGGCTGTCCGCAAGGCTGACGGCATGCAGGAAGCTCCCGTCCGGATAGCCTGCGAAGAGACCGTCGATATAGTCGGAATCGCGCAGGGCAGTGAGGAGCGTCTGCTGCTTGCGCTCCAGCGCACCGGGCGGCGGCGTGGCGAAGGCGTCCGACACCGCGGTCATGGTGACGAAAGGTTCGACGCTGTCGAACACGATCCGGTAGCGATCGGCGGTGCGCTCGGTCAGGAGTTGCATGCTCTCGGCGGCCGCGGAAAGGGCGAGGTGGCGGCCGCGGTCGTAGGAGAGCCATACGAGCGGCACGGCCGTTGCGGCGAGCAGCAGGATGATCAGGAGGCTCAGATGGACGTTGAGCGGACCGACCCAATGCTTGCGCAGGGGGCCGGGCATGCCGATCTTTCGATGACGGGGTTTGGGGGCGGCGGAGCCCGGCGCCTGCGTTCCGGCCGGTTCTCTTGCTTCCATCGGCCTCGCGGCGGGGGCTCGTTGGGACGTGCCCACTGGTCTGGTACTCCGGCAATGCAAAACGGCCGAGGATCGAACATCCCCGCGGCGACCCCGGCGCAGGCGCACAACCGACAATGTCGGCTGCCGGTTTGAACGTCAAGCCGGCAAAACAGAAAGCGGGGTTTGGGCAGTATCGGCCGCCGACGACTTCGCTACGCAGCCCTTCCCTTTCCCAGCATCAGGACCATGAAATAGGGCCCGCCGACGAAGGCGGCGAGCAGCCCGGCCGGCACCTGCCAGGGGAAGATGAGCGTGCGGCCGAGCCAGTCGGCGGCAACGAGGGTCAGTCCGCCCAGAGCGGCCGCGGCGGCAAGCTGCGGCAGCGCCCGCCGGAAACCCAGCATTGCGGCCAGATGCGGAGCAACGAGGCCCACGAAGCTCAACGGCCCGATGACGAGCGTGGCCACAGCCGTCGGCAGCGCCGTCAGCAAGAGCAGGGCGCCGCGGACAAAGGCGAGCCCCAGACCGAGCGAACGGGAAGCAGCGTCGCCGAGCGGCAGGATCTCCAGCCAGCGGGCGGTGAGCGGCGCCAGCGCGAGCACGAGAACGGCGGTGGCGCCCGCCGCAAGCGCATCGGCGCCGGTCGACCGCCAGGTCGAACCGGATAGCCAGCCGAGCAGGAAATCAAGCCTCGGATCGCCGCTGGCGAGCGCGACCGCCTGCACCGCCGAACCTGTGGTGGCGAGCGCAACGCCGGCAAGCAGCAGCCTTTCCGGCGCGAAATCGTGGCGGTGGCCCACAGCGGTTATCGCGGCCAGCGTGGCTAGCGCCCCCAGGACGGCGGCCGCAGCCAGACCCGGGCGATCGATGCCGGTGGTGAGGAAGAAAAGTGCCAGGACGCCGAGCGAGGCGCCCGCGGAAACGCCCATCACTTCGGGCGCGGCCATCGGATTGCCGGTCATGCGCTGCATCAGAGTGCCCGCGACCCCGAGCATCACGCCGGCCGACAGCGCGACGGCGACACGCGGCGCGCGCAAGGCGAGGAACTCGGCGAGATCGGCGGGCGGAACCCAGTGCCAACCCGCGGCGCCGCGCCCGAAGAACAGCGCTGCCGCAACAGCGAGCGCGAGGATCACGGCCAACAGGATCAGCGGCGGCCTTGGACCCGTCCGCATCGGGACCGGCATTGTTCCGCCTCGAACTGGTCCGGCACGCAGCCGACCCAGGAGCAACAGCAGAAGCGGGGCGCCGAGCAGGACGCTCGCCGTTCCAGCCGGAATCTCGCTGGGCAGCGGCAGGATCCGAACCAACCGGTCGGTGAACCACAGGAGGGCGGCGCCGAACAGGGCCGCCCAGACCAGGCGGGCCGGCAGCGAGCGCGCTCCCGCGAGCCGCACCAGTGCCGGCGCGGCAAGGCCGACGAAGCTGATGACGCCGACCGCGGCGACCACTGCCGCTGCAAGCGCCACCGCCACCGCCAGCCCGGCAAGCCGGATCATGGCCGGCCTCGTGCCCAGGCTGGCCGCGCCTTCGTCGGACAGGTCGAGCAGGCCGAGGGGCCTGATGAAGGCGGCGGCGGCAACGATGCCCCCCGCGAGCCATAGCACCAATGCGAGCGCCACCCGGTCGCCGTTCTGGACCAGCGAACCGGTCTGCCAGATGAACAGTTCCTCCGAATATTCCCGGTTCATCGCCATCAGCAGGGCGCTCGCCGAGCTGCAGGTGAGGCTGACCACCAGCCCGCCGATGATGATCGTCACGGGGGAGAAGCCTCGACCGATCGCCAGCGCCAGGACCGCAAGGGTCGTGAGGCCGCCGCCGGCCAGTGCCACGGCCTCGCGGCCGTGCACCAGCAGCCACGGCGCATAAAGCGTGGCGACCGTCAGCGCCAGGCTTGCTCCCGCGAAAGTGCCGACCGTCGTGGGCTCGGCGAGCGGGTTGCGCAGCACCTGCTGAAGGAGCGCGCCGGAGAGCCCGAGCGCAGCACCGGCCAGGATCGCAATCGCGAGACGCGGAAGTTCGGCGTACCGGAAAAGCAGCTGACGCGGGTCGGCGATGTCTGTCGCAACCAGCGCCTGCCACCAGAGCGGCGTCGGCAGCAGCTCGGCCATGCCCGAGAGCGTCAGCCAGGCGGCGGCGACGGTCGGCAACGCGATGAGCAGCGCAAGGCCCCAGCCAGACGGACCGGTGCGATGGAGTGCGGGAGCGCGAGTCCTCATGCGGCGCTTCTGGGGCGGCGACGGGCACTGCCGCCTCCGTTGCAGGGGATGGCGGATGAAGGCTGCATCGGACTACACCGCCTCGGCCAGCAGCCCGGCGAAACGGGCGGCGGCGGCGAGGCCGCCGAAAGGCCAGACCGGCGGGATGGTCGTCACCTTGCCTGCCCGCACACAAGGCAGGTTGGCCCAGAGGGAACTCCGGGCGATGCGGATCGCCACGTGCGGCGGGATCGGGTCGAGCGAGATCAGCCGCGCCTCGCCGACAGCCACCAGCTGCTCGATGCCTGTTGTCGAAAAACCCCAACTGTTGGTCTCGCCTGTCCAGGCGTTGGCTACGCCCATCCGGTCGAGCACGTCCTGGAAGAGGCCGCCGCGCCCGTAGATGCGGACGTGCCGATCGTCGAACATGCTGACCACGGCGAGCGGCTCCGCCGCCCGCGCCGCGAGCTTCTCCTTTGCCGCTGCGATCGTGGCGGCGGCCGCAATGGCGAAGCGTTCCCCGATGTCGGTCCGGCCCAGATGCCTCGCGAGCCTCAACGCCTCGCTTTCGGCCTGGGCATAGGGTGTGCCGGTGCCGTCGTAGAAGGGCACGTTCCAGACAGGCGCGAAGCGGGCGAAGGTTGCGGCATCAAGGCCGTAGCCATAGGCGCCCACGATGAGGTCCGGCTTCAATTCGGCAAGCAGCTCGAGGTTCGGCTCGCCGCGCGAGCCGAGATCGATGGTGCCCGCGGGCAGGGGCGGGGCGGCCACCCAGTCGCGATAGCCCTTCGTGTCGGAGACGGCGATCGGTTCGAGGCCGAGCGAGACGACCAGTTCGGCCGACGTCCATTCGAGGCACGCAATGCGCGACGGCGCGGCCGCCCGCGCCGGCATCGCCCCCGCGGCCGCAAGGCCGGCCAGCACCGCACGACGCGAAAGGTTCCGCACGCCGCGCTCCGGCCTACCACCGATACTTCACAGAGCCGGTGACCTTGCGGGTCTCGCCGTAGAAGCAGCCGAACGCCTCGGAGAAGCAGGAGGCGACATATTCCTCGTCGAAGAGGTTGCTCGCCGCGAGCTTGAACTGGAAATCACGCCAGTCGTAGTGGAGGGCCGCGTCGACCAGCGTCACGGCCGGCACCTTGAAGGAATTGGCGTCGTCGCCATAGGTCGAACCGATGTAGCGAACGCCCGCGCCGAAGCCGAGGCCTTCGAACTGGCCGGTGGGGATGGTGTAGTCGGCCCACAGCGATGCCTGGTGTTCCGGCACGCCATAGGGCGTGTTGCCCTCGTTGCCTTCCGAATCGTCGCGGATGCTGACATCGAGATAGGTATAGGCGAGCTTGACATCGAGACCGGAATCGAAGCTTGCCACGCCCTCCACCTCGATGCCGCGCGACCGGATCTTGCCGGTCTGGAATGGATCGTTGCCGAAGTAGCGGACGACGTTCTCCTTGGTGAGATCGAAGGCGGCGAGCGTGATGAAGCTGTTCCAGCCCTGCGGCTGGTACTTGACGCCGACCTCGTATTGCTCGCCGGTCGTGGGATCGAACAGGTTGCCGGAGGCGTCGGTGCCGAGTTCCGGCAGGAAGGACGTCGAGTAGCTGACATAGGGCGCAAGCCCGATGTCGGAGAGATAGACGAGGCCGACACGCCCGGTGAAGGCGTCGTCCGCCTGTTCGCTGGTGTCGCCGCTGAGCTTGTCCAACGTTTCGTTGTTGGTCCAGTCGTAGCGGCCGCCTGCCGTCAGCGCCCAGTTGCCGAGCTTCGCCTGGTCCTGCGCGTAGATGCCGAACTGGCTCTGCTTGTTTTTCGAATCCTGATAGACGGCGAGCGGCGGGAGCGGCGCACCATAGACGGGATCGAAGATGTCGATCGGATCGACATCGGCATAGGTGCCCCAGTCGCTGTAGTCGTTGTACTGGTAGTCGAGGCCCATCAGCAGCTTGTGCCTGACGGGGCCGGTGTCGAAGTCGGCCTGCGCCTGGTTGTCGACGGCGAAGTTGCCGAGCTGCGAGCGGCCTTCGTCGGCGTAGCGGTTATAGGTCCGCCCGTCGGGTTCGAGGCCACTGCCGAAGACGCCGTCCTGGACGTTGCGGAGATAGGCGTATCGCAGGTTCTGGCGCACCTGCCAGGTCTCGTTGAAACGGTGCTGGAATTCATAGCCGATCGTGGCCAGCGTCAGATCGTATTTGTCGAAGTCCGGCTCGCCGACGAAGCGGCTGGCGGGCAGCCTGCCGAAGGGATTGGGCTTGACCGTGCCGCTGGCCGGCAGAAACTGGATGCCCCAGCCGGCATTGTCCTTCTGGAGGCTCGCCAGCAGCGTCAGGCTGGTGTCGGCGTCGGGCCGCCATGTCAGGGCCGGCGCAATGAAGAGGCGATTGTCCTCGACATAGTCGACATGGGTGTCGCCGTCGCGCGCAAGACCGGTGAGCCGGAACGTCCAGACGCCGAGATCGTCGATCTTGCCGCCCATGTCGAACTGACCCTGGAAACGGTCGAAGCTGCCGGCGCTGAACTCGACCTCGCGCAAGGTCTGGTCCACCGGGCGCTTGCTGACATAGTTGACGATGCCGCCGGGACTGTTCTGCCCGTAGAGCACCGAGCTCGGCCCGCGCAGGATCTCGAGCCGCTCCGCACCGTAGGGATCGAACGCCAGGAAGCTCGCGAAATCGGTCCCCTTCAGGCGCAAGCCGTCCTTGTAGAAAGCCTCGTCCGAAACGCCGAAGCCGCGGATCTGAAGACCGAAACCGCGCAGATCGTTGCCGAACTGCTCGCCCGTCACACCCGCCGTATAGCGAAGCGCATTGCCGATGCTCTCGACACTCTGCGCGTCCATCTGGTCGGCGGTGACGACGGAGATCGATTGCGGCGTCTCGATCAGCGGCGTGTCGGTCTTGGTGGCGGTCGCGCTCTGATGGGCGACGTAGCCGTCGACAGGCCCCCAGGCATTCTCGATGCGCTCCCGGATCGTGATTTCTTCCAGTTGGGCCGTCCGGACGCTCTGCGCCTCCTGGGCAAATGCCGCGGGCGCGGCGACGACGCCGATAACGGTCGATGCGAGCAGAAGGAGGCCGTGTCGACGGTGCGAAAGCCCACTGCGCCATTCGTCCCCGCGTGGCTCGTCCTGCGGTGCAGTGCTGCTTCCAATCATGCCGATCCCCTTTGTCGAAGCCGCAACGCACCATTCGAACGCCGCTGCAGCAGATGGCGGAACATGGGTTGCGGCTCGTCCCTCTCACCGCTGCCTAGGGTTGCTCCATTCATAATGTTGACTATGCATCTCATGTTTAATAGTCAACGGCCGACGGCGCTCTTTCCCCGCGCCTCGCAACAGGGTGAACTGGCCTGTGACGAATGCTTTCACGGTGGACGGCGCGCGTTTCGCGGTGCGCGAGCGCACCCTGCTCGGCCCCATCTCTCTGGAGTTCGAGCGCGCCCGGGTCTATGGGCTCATCGGGCACAACGGTTCTGGCAAGTCGACGCTGGTCAAGCTGCTTGCCCGGCAGCAGGAGGCGACGGCGGGTTCGATCAGCTTCTTCGGGCGGCCGCTCGCCCATTGGGGCGCGCGGGAGCTTGCCCGGTCCCTCGCCTATCTGCCGCAGACGACACCTGGTGCGACCGGCCTGACCGTGGAGGAACTGGCGGCCCTCGGGCGCTATCCCTGGCATGGCGCCCTCGGCCGCTTCGGCGCCGAGGACCGCCGCCATGTCGAGGACGCGCTCGCGCTCACCGACATGTCCGGCTTCGCGGACCGGCTGGTCGATGAATTGTCCGGCGGCGAGCGCCAGCGGGCCTGGCTCGCGATGCTGGTGGCGCAGAATGCCGGCGTCATGCTGCTCGACGAGCCGACCTCGGCACTCGATCTCGCCCATCAGGTCGAGGTGCTCGGTCTCGTACGGGAATTAAGCCGCAAGCGCGATCTCTGCGTGGTGCTCGTGCTGCACGATCCGAACATGGCCGCGCGCTATTGCGACGAACTGGTTGCGCTCAGGCAGGGCCGGCTTCTGACGCGCGGCTCGCCCGACGAGATCATGCGCATCGGGGTGCTGCGGGACATTTTCGGCGTCGAGATGGGGGTGTTCCAGCACCCCGTGACCGGGCAGCCGATCGGGTATGTGCAATAGGCCGTATCCGAGCTGGAGTCGCTGCTGCCGGAAAGCCGCTGCCTTGAGGACAAGCGACAGCGGTCAGCGCCGGGTGCGATGCAGCAGGCCCCGGTTGGGGAACCGATCAAGCCGCCGCGCCGACTTGACTCTCGCGCCCGTTTGTTCTCTTTATGTTCCATATCGAAGTCATCCCACAACAGTTGCGGCGGCCTGTCGGCTGACCGCGCGTCGACGGTCGGCATGGAAACGCCAGCCACGATATTGCATGCCGATCTCGACGCCTTCTATGCGTCGGTGGAGCAGCTCCTCGACCCCTCGCTGCGGGGCAGGCCGATCGCGGTCGGCGGCGGCGTTGTGCTGGCGGCCTCCTATGAGGCCAGGGCGTTCGGGGTGCGCGGCGGCATGCCGGGGCGGCGGGCGCGCGAGCTCTGCCCGCAGCTGGTTTTCGTGGGCGGCCACTTCAAGGACTATCAGCGGCTCGGCGACGCCGCGATCGCGGTGCTCGGGGATTACACGCCGCTGGTCGAGCGCATCTCGATCGACGAGGCTTTCGCCGACGTCGCCAGCTGCACGCATCTCTTCGGCCCGCCGGCCGAAATCGCCGCCACGATCCGGCGCCGCGTGCGGGACGAACTCGGCCTGCCGATCTCGATCGGGGTGGCGCGCACCAAGCATCTCGCCAAGATCGCCTCGCAGGTGGCCAAGCCCGACGGGCTGGTGGTGGTCGATCCCTCAACCGAGCTCGCCTTCCTGCACGACCTGCCCGTCGAACTTATGTGGGGCGTCGGCCCCGTGACGAAGGCGAGGCTCGCCGAGGCAGGCGTCTCGACCATCGGCGAGCTGGCGCGGACGCCGGGCCGCTCGCTCGAAAGGCTGCTCGGGCCTGCAGCCGGCGAAAAACTCTCGGCGCTCGCCTGGAACCGCGACCCCCGGGAGATCAAGACGCATCAGCGGGCGCGATCGGCCGGAGCCCAGTCGGCGCTGGGGATGAAGCCGGCGAAGGAACGGATCTACCGCCCGGCGCTGCGCCATCTCGCCGACCGCGTCTGCAGCCGGCTGCGGGCGAAG
Source organism: Mesorhizobium sp. L-8-3 (assembly GCF_016756615.1). Taxonomy (GTDB): domain Bacteria; phylum Pseudomonadota; class Alphaproteobacteria; order Rhizobiales; family Rhizobiaceae. The sequence goes on from NZ_AP023262.1 coordinate 970,331, forward strand.
GACTGGCCCGGCCGCACGGTCACGGTGCGCGTGCGTTTCGCCGACCTGCGGTCGGTGACGCGCTCGGTCACGCTGGACGCGCCGATCTCGGCCACCGGAATCCTGGCCGAGATCGCCGAGGAGCTGGTGCGCTCCGCGCTTGCCGACCATCCTCAGGAAAGGACGATCTCGCTGCTGGCGATCTCGGTGTCCCATCTGGAGACGGAAGCCGGCCTGCAGCTCGACCTGCCGCTGGGGCTCGACGACGAGAAACGCCGCCCCGGCAGCAGCAGGGGCGCTGCCCGCTGGGTGGCCGACCGCGCGATCGACAGGATACGCGACCGTTTCGGCTGGGACGCTGTAGGCTACGGGTCGGTGGCGCTGGAGATCTCGCGATCGGTGCCCGATGCGTTCCGCGAACTGGCGGAGAAGGAGCTGTGACCGTCGAGGTTGAATGCCGATCGTCGCGGCCGCCCGTCTTCTCCCCGGCTCTCACGGGGGTCCGAAGGACGGGCGAGGCCCGTGGCCCGCAGCGGAACGGGTAATGGTGGGGGCACTTTTTTGAGAGGTCGGCGGCGTTCCGGGACCACCGCCCCTGTTCCGCCGCAGCCGGACGTTTCGACGCATGGCCGACCCGTCGGAACAATGGCACTCGAGAGGCGTTGACCAAAGCGATCCACAACACGGAAAGGCCCTTCACCAGAAGAAACAGGATCAATGTCCAGCTTCCAGTATTTCTCACATTCGATCGACGAGCAGACGCTGTTCTGCACCGGCTGCGGCCGGTTCCTCTCCGACCTGCAGTCTACCCGGCGTTGGCGGGGCAACAAGGTCCATCCGACCTGCCTCGACAGTTCCAACGTCGCCGCCATCAGCCATATCGTACGGAACCGCGCGCACCGGTCGCGGTGAAGCCGACGGAACAGACGCGACGCCCGTCCCTCGCGAACGGCTTTGCGCGCGTGCCGATTGTCCGCGCGCCCCGGATGCTGTGGCGGGTTGATCAAAACGTGAATACGGCCCTTGTGAAATGCAGCAGGCCAAACCGGACGCCCTCCCCGGATTCGCCAAGACTTTCTCTTCTTGGTCCATCAATAAACATCCGAAATCGACTTCGGAGTGTTCGGTTCGGACTCGCGCTGACCGTTACTTGATATATTACGACGTCGAGGCTATACTTTCCTTGCAATGGATTGACATTTGAATTTCTTCATATGCTTCAGGAGAAACACTCCTGAATCCTGTATCTTGCCGTGCCCGACAATGGCGCTTCGAGGGGAGGGGCAGGGACCGCATCGGAATCCGGCCAGGGCTCGAACAGCAGGATGGATCGGAGCGGCAGCCAGGTGCCGGGCAATCAAGCCCGACACCCGGCCCAGGAGCTCGCCATGTCACTCAAGCCCACATCAGCAGCCCAGACCTCGCCGGCGGCGGTCTTCGCCGCCAAGGTCGCCAATCTCGAAGCCAAACCGGCCGCCAACGCCAATGCCGTGAAGGTGACGCCGGGACATGGCGTCGCCGGGCGCCACGCGACGCGGGCGCTGCTCGACATTCTGTCTGGCAACAAGGATCCGGGCATGTTCGGCCGGATGTTTCCCAAACTGGCGCCGCTCAACGTTCCGGATTCCAAGCTGGAGACGCTGTCGAAGGCCATGGTGGACAAGGACCCCACGGCCGAAACGGGCGACAACAAGCAAATCCCAAGGGGCTTCACCTTTTTCGGCCAGTTCGTGGACCACGACGTCACGCTGGATCTCACCTCATTGGGCGACAAGGAGAAGGACCCGCTCGGCATCGAGAATTTCCGCACGCCGGGGGTCGATCTCGATTGCGTCTATGGCCTCGGCCCGGACGGCAGCCCGCATCTTTATGCGCGCAACCCGGCCAACGGCAACAAGCCCGGTCCGAAGATGCTGATCGGCAAGAACATCACTGTTCCGTTCGGCAATGTCGTCGGCGACTTCCGCAACGACCTGCCCCGCAGCCCGGAAGGTTTCGCCCTCATCGGCGACCACCGCAACGACGAGAATCTGCTGATTGCACAGACGCACCTCGCGTTCCTCAAGTTCCACAACAAGGTCTGCGACATGCTTTCCGCCGGCGCCAATCCGCCGGCCGATATCTTCAGGGAAGCGCGCAGGATCGTAACCTGGCACTATCAGTGGATCGTGCTGCACGACTGGGTCGAACGGCTCGCCGGAAAGGGCACCGTCGCGAAGATCCTGCATGACGGCCGGAAGTTCTACCGCTTCAAGAAGGTGCCGTTCATGCCGGTGGAATTCTCGGCTGCCGCCTACCGTCTCGGACACAGCATGGTGCGACAGGGATACGGTCACAACAGGATTTTCCCCGGCACCCCGTTTCAGCTCTTCTTCGACTTCAGCGGGCTCTCCGGAGGCATCGTCGGCGACCTCGCGCCAAATCCTCCCATCGGTCAGATCCCGGTCGCGGCCCTGCCGAGCAACGGGATCATAGACTGGCGGCGCTTCTATGCGCTCGGCGACAGCGGAGGGGCAGCGGTCCCGATGAGCCCGTCGCGCAAGCTCGACACGCAGCTGGCCGAGGTCCTGCACGCGCTGCCCGGCGGCGGCGGCAACCTCGCCTTCCGCAACCTGAAGCGCGGCGTCAATCTCGGCCTGCCTTCCGGCCAGGACGTGGCAAAGCACATGCGGATGAAGGATCCGCTGACGCCGGATGAGATCGCGTCGGACAGCAACGGCTCCACTGATGGCGCGATCTGCAAACAACTGGGCCTGCATACGGCCACCCCGCTCTGGTACTACATTCTCAAGGAGGCCAAGGTCCGCCATGACGGGCTGCGCCTGGGGCCGCTCGGCTCGATCATCGTCGCGGAGGTCTTCGTCGGCCTCATCCATGGAGACCAGAACTCCTTCCTGTGGAAGGCCAAGAACTGGAAACCGACCCTGCCTTCGGCGAAACCCGGAGATTTCACGATGGTGGACATGCTCCGCTTCGTGAACGACATCAATCCGATCGGCGACTGAGGTCGACCCGTGGCCTGTCTCAGCGCCGCCGCAGCTGGCGGCGCTGTCATGCCGCCCAGAGTGATCTATACTGCACAGGCAACCGACGACGAGTTCGAGGCAGTTCCATGTGCAGAAACATACGCACGCTTTTCAACTTCGAGCCGCCGGCCACGGACGAGGAGATCCGTGCCGCGGCCCTGCAGTTCGTGCGCAAGCTGAGCGGCTTCAACAGGCCTTCGCGGGTCAACGAAGAGGCTTTCGACCGTGCGGTGGACGAAGTCGCGGCGGCAGCAAACCAGCTTCTCGACGCCCTGCAGACGGCAAGCGCGCCGCGCGACCGCGAGACGGAGGCGATCAAGGCCCGCGCCAGGGCGCGCGAGCGCTTCGCCTGACCTGCGATCGGCGGCTCATAATCCGAGGGACCTCAGTCGCCACCGCGCCCATCCGGAGCGCTTGGCCATCACGCCGCCAGGATACCGAAGATCCTCCGTCCTGCTTCCGTCGGGCCAGGAAGGACGTGGAGGGCCCGAAGCCGGATGCTCCCGGATATGTCGAAATCGGGAACCTCCATGTCGCTCAATTGAGGTAAAATTTTCCAACATGCTCGAAGCCGGCAGACGCCGATGCCTCGTTCGGACGGGCAGCGCATGGTTACTTCGCCGCGAAACGCTCAGACACGAAGGCACATCCATGAAACGCTTGCTTCTGATCGGCGTGGCCGCCGCCACGCTCTTTTCGGCCTCGCTGCCCGCCTTTGCCGCCGACAAGCTGCTCAACGCCTCCTACGACATCGCACGCGAGCTTTTCGTGCAGGTCAACGAGGCTTTCGTCGCCAAGCATCCCGGCGTGAGCATCGACCAGTCGCATGGCGGCTCTTCCAAGCAGGCACGCGCCATATTGGAGGGCCTGGAAGCCGACGTGGTGACCTTCAACCAGGTGACCGACATCGATGCGCTGGTGAAGGGCGGCTTCGTCTCGGACGACTGGAAGAGCGAGTTCCCCAACAATGCCTCGCCCTATTATTCGCTGCCCGCCTTCCTGGTGCATGCGGGCAATCCGAAAGGAATCAAGGACTGGGACGACCTTGTCCGCGACGACGTGAAGGTGATCTTCCCCAACCCCAAGACCTCGGGCAATGCGCGCTACACCTATCTGGCCGCCACGGCCTACGCCAAGGAAGCCTTCGCCAACGACGACGCCAAGGTGCGGGAGTTCATCGGGAAGCTGTTCACGAACGTGCCCGTCTTCGACACCGGCGGCCGCGCCGCCACCACGACCTTCGTCGAGCGCGAGATCGGCGACGTGCTGATCACCTTCGAGGCCGAGACCCGCGGCATCGCCAGGGAGTTCGGCGAGGACAAGTTCGACATCGTCGTGCCTTCCGTCAGCCTGCTCGCCGAGTTCCCGGTGGCGATCGTCGACAAGGTGGTCGACAAGCGCGGCTCGCGCGATCTCGCCAGGACCTATCTCGACTTCCTCTACACGCCCGAAGGCCAGAAGATCCTCGCCGAAAACGGCAACCGTCCCAACGACGCGTCCGTCGCGGCAGAGTTCAAGGATCAGTTCCCCGCAGTGCGGCTGGTCAAGGTCGAGGACGTGTTCGGCGGCTGGGACAAGATCCAGGAAGAGCATTTCAAGGCCGGAGCGACGCTCGACCAGCTCTACGGATCGCGTTGATATCGGGAACTTTCCGACGTTAGAGGCGTGGGCCGCCCGGATCGACCCCGCTTCGTTTCAAGAAGGCTTTCGCAAGTGGCACGTCGCGTCCTGCCGGGTTTTCCCCTGGCGCTCGGGATCACGCTCTTCTACGTCGCGATCATCGTCGTGTTGCCGCTGGGCGCGCTGGTGTTCAAGGCGGCGGGGCTGGGGCCGGCCGATTATTGGCGGATCGTATCGTCCCCCCGCGCCGTGGCCAGCTATCGCGTGACTGCGCTGTCGGCGCTTGCCGCCACCGTCTTCAACCTGTTCTTCGGCCTGGCGCTGGCCTGGGTGCTGGTGCGCTACCGTTTCCCCGGGCGCCGCATCGTCGACGCGCTGGTGGACCTGCCTTTCGCGCTGCCGACGGCGGTGGCCGGCATCGCGCTCACCACGCTCTTCGCCAGCAACGGCTGGTTCGGCTCGCTGCTGGCCGAGATCGGCATCAAGGTCGCCTACACGCCGCTCGGCATCATGGTCGCCATGTGCTTCACCAGCCTGCCCTTCATCGTGCGCACGGTGCAGCCGGTGCTCGAGGACCTCGATCCCGCGCTGGAAGAAGCGGCCCAGACACTCGGCGGCGGCGACCGGGCGATCCTTCTGCGCGTCCTCCTGCCCCTGCTCACCCCGGCGTTACTCGCCGGCCTTTCGCTTTCCTTCGCGCGCAGCCTGGGCGAGTTCGGCGCGATCATCTTCATCGCCGGCAACCAGCCGTTCGAGACCGAGATCACGGCGCTGCTCGCCTTCATCCGGCTCGAGGAATACGACTACCAGGCCGCGGCGGCGATCGCCTCGGTGCTGCTGGTCACCGCCTTCGCCATGCTCGCGGCCACCAACCTCATGCAGGCGCGCGCCCTTCGCTACACGAGGAAGAGCTGACCATGAAGCCGCATCGCAAGGGCCGCCCGCCCCGCGTGGGCGACACGCCGCGCGTGCGCCGCACGCTGATCGGGGTCGTCCTCTTCCTGACCGCGATCGTCATCGTGGCGCCGCTGCTGGTCATCGTCACCCAGGCCTTCTCGCAGGGCGCGGCCGTCTTCGCCGCGGCGATCATGCACCCCGACACGCTGCACGCCATCCTGCTTACAGTGGTCACGGCGCTGATCGCGGTGCCGGTCAACACCGCCTTCGGACTGGCGGCGGCCTGGGCGATCACCAAGTTCGACTTTCCGGGCCGGCGCCTGTTGCTGGTCGTGATCGAAATCCCGTTCTCGATCTCGCCGGTCGTGGCGGGCGTCGCCTATCTCTTCGTCTACGGCCTGCAGGGGCTGTTCGGGCCGGCGCTGCAGGAAGCCGACATCAAGATCCTGTTCGCGCTGCCGGGCATCGTGCTCGCCTCGATGTTCGTCACAGCGCCCTTCGTCGCGCGCGAGCTGATCCCGCTGATGCAGGCGCAAGGGCGCGATCTCGAGGAGGCGGCGACCTCGCTCGGCGCCTCCGGCTGGCGGACCTTCTTCTTTGTCACCTTGCCCAACATCCGCTGGGCGCTGCTTTACGGCGTAGTGCTGTGCAATGCCCGCGTAATGGGCGAATTCGGCGCCGTCTCGGTGGTGTCGGGCAACATTCGCGGCCAGACCAACACGCTGCCGCTGCATGTCGAGCTGCTCTATCACGACTATCAGACGGCAGGCGCCTTCGCCGCGGCCTCGATCCTCGCATTGCTCGCCGTGCTGACGCTCTTCGCCAAGGTGCTGCTCGAGCGCCGGGGAGCGGGCCGCGCCCGCCGGCCGGCGCTCGCCGCCCCGCAACCCGTACAGGAACAGACGCCGTGAAAATCCGCCTAGACAACGTCGTGAAGACCTTCGACACGTTCCGCGCGGTGCGCGGCGTCTCGCTCGACATCGGCAGCGGCGAGCTCGTCGCGCTGCTGGGTCCCTCCGGCTCGGGCAAGACGACGATATTGCGCATGGTCGCGGGCCTCGAATATGCCGAGGCCGGGCACATCTATTTCGGCGATCTCGACGCCACCGACATCCCGGTGCGCGACCGCGGCGTCGGCTTCGTGTTCCAGCATTATGCGCTTTTCCCGCACATGACCGTGGGCGAGAACATAGCCTTCGGCATGAAGGTCTCGAAGACGAAGCGCAGCCAGGCCGAGATCGACCGGCGCGTCGGCGAGCTGCTCGGACTGGTTCGGCTCGACGGGCTGGGCAACCGTTTCCCCGGCCAGATCTCCGGCGGCCAGAGACAGCGCGTCGCGCTTGCGCGCGCGCTCGCCGTCGACCCCAAGGTGCTGCTGCTCGACGAACCCTTCGGCGCGCTCGACGCCAATGTGCGGCGCGACCTGCGCCGGTGGCTGCGCAGCATCCACGAGGAGCTCGGCATCACAACGCTGTTCGTGACCCACGACAAGGAGGAGGCGATGGATCTCGCCGACCGCCTTGTCATCCTCAACGAGGGCAAGGTGGTGCAAGAGGGAACGACGGAAGAAATCTGCCGGTCGCCCAACTCGGCCTTCGTCATGAACTTCCTCGGCGACGCCAACCGGCTCGCGGTCACCGTCACGGGCGGCGCGGCCGATCTCGACGGGACCAGGATCGCCGCACCCGGCGTGCCGGACGGGGAAGCCGAGCTGTTCCTCTCGCCGAACGACCTCGACTGGCAGCCCGGCGGCGCGGGCATTCCGGCGACCATCCTGCGGGTCATGGACCGCATGCAGGCGCGGCGCGTGGTGGCCGTGTCGGCAGGTGGCCGCACGCTCGAATTCGACGTGCCGCCCGAAACGTCGGTCAGGGCCGGCGAACGCGGACATGTGGCGATCCGCAACGCACGGGTGTTCGCGGCCGGCTAGCCAGGTTTGCCGTCTGGTATCAGCGCTCGATCGTGCCGGACCGCCGCATCTTCTTCTGGCAGCAGTAGCACTGCACAAAACAGCGCGTCGGCGGGCAACCGGGGACATAGACATCGACCGGAAGCAGGCGGTCGCAGCCGTGCACCACCGCATAGGAATAGTGATAGCAGCCGCCGCCGTTGGCGGATGAGCCCGTGAGATGACGTAGCGCGGCATGGCGAACTGCATCATCGCGATCCCGCAATAAGCCAGGAGCGCGAAACCATAGAGATCAAGGGCAAAGGGCGGATGAACCCCTGGACGCTGGTCGCGCGCAGGTTGTCCTGAACTCGGCAAATGCCCGGCACGATTCGGAATCTGGATCGCAAACAAATATAACTTGGGCGCTCAAGTATCACTCATCATGTTTGCATGCATCCCGTATACAGAAGACAATTTTACAACCTTATCTCCTGATGGTAATTTTGATTCGGGGCTTGTGAACTCGATCTTGGCTGGAAGCTGTTTCGGCTGACAGACTAACAGCAGGTGCGTGCATGATACGACGCGCATTCCTACATGTTTGCTTTCTCGCTCTTCCGGCGATGTTCGACAGCAATGCCTTTGGGCAGACCGCCACCACCCAGTTCAACGTCACGATCACCATAACCTCATCCTGCCAGATCAACTCGGCGTCCAACATGGACTTCGGGTCGACCGGTGTGATCAGCGCGGCGATACCGGCCACCGGCACCATAGCCGTGCAATGCACCAATGGAACGCCCTATACGGTCGGACTGAACAACGGGGCGACCGCAGGCGGCACGATCGCCGTGCGCAAGATGGCCGGGCCGAGCGCGCAGACGGTGGACTATTCGCTCTACAAGGAGGCCGGCCACACCAACGTCTGGGGCGATACGGGCGCCGACCTCGTCTCCGGCACCGGCGACGGTTCCGCGCAGAACTATACCGTCTACGGTCAGGTGCCCGTGCAGCCGACCCCTGGCGCAGGAACGTACAACGACACGATCACGGTCACCGTCACCTACTGACGGCCACATCGGAGGAAAGCATGATTCGGTCATTCGCCCGGGCCGTCGCCGGCCTGGCCGTGACGCTGCTTGCCGTTTCCGCGCATGCAGCTTCGCTGCGCGTCGCTCCGGTGATGCTCGACATCAAGGCGCCGACGGCCACTTCGAGCATTCGCGTCTGGAACGATTCCAAGCGGCCGCTCAACGTCCAGATCCGTATCTTCCGCTGGACTCAGCGGGACGGACAGGACGTCTACGAAGCGGCCGACACGGTTGCGGTCAGCCCGCCCATGACCACGCTGCGGCCCGGCGGCGAGAACCTGGTGCGGGTGGTCCGGACCTCGAAACGCCAGGTCCAGGCGGAGGAGAGCTACCGCCTCATCGTCGACGAACTGCCCGACGCCAGGCGTCGCAAGGACGGCACGGTGGTGCTCGTGGTGCGCCACTCCATCCCGGTCTTCTTCACGCCGGCGGGCGCAGACGGGGCGGATGCCTCGTGGACGGTCGAGCGCAAGAAAGGCGGTTATGTCGTCACGGTGCGCAACGACGGCGCAACGCGGCTCAGGGTTTCGAACCTCATGCTCGGCAATCGCGGCGGCCCTTCGGCGCGCCGCGACGGGCTGGTCGGCTACGTGCTGGGAAACTCCACGGTGCGCTGGTTCGTCCCCGGCGGCGGCCGTTCGGCCGGCAGCGCACTGAAAGTGAGCGCGGAGAGCGAATCCGGACGTTTCGATGCGACGGCTCGTCTCAGGGGCGGCTAGCATCCTGCTCTCGACAGCCATGACGGTTCCCGCGCTGCGCGGCATGGATGCCATTGCGGAGGCGTTTGCCGCCACGGCCAGCGGCACGGAAGCGGCCGCACCCGATGGCCCGCGCGAGCTTCAGCTCGAAGTGTTCATCGACGGCGAGCCGACCGGGTGGATCGCGGCGTTCCGGCGCGACGCCGACGGAAGGCTTTCGATCGAGCCCTATCAGTTGCGCAATGTCGGCATCGAGCCGATCGACGCGGCGACGCGGCCGGACGGCCGCATCGACATCGGCGCATTGCCGGATGTCTCCTACGAATATGACGAGGCCGGCCAGGCGATCCGTTTCATCGTCGGGTTCGACGCGCGGTCGGCCCGCATCATCGAGGCCCAAGAATCCGACGCCGAAACGCCGCAGACCAAACCCCAAAGCAGCTACGGCGCGCTCGCCAACTACACGCTCTACGCCAGCACCGGCGGCAAGGAGATCGATGATCTGTGGGCTTTCAACGGCGTGTCCGGCTGGCTCGAGGGGCGCCTGTTCAGCCCGTTCGGCGTGTTCAGCTCCTCCTATGTGGCCACCAGCGCGCCGAACGAGATCTACAGCTCGACGCGGCTCGACACGACATGGTCCTATTCGAGCCGCGGCCTGCTCACCACCATCAGCGCCGGCGACGTCATCAATGGCGGGCTGAGCTGGACGCGACCGGTGCGCCTCGGCGGACTGCAGGTCCGCCGCAATTTCGGCCTGCGGCCCGATCTCGTCACCATACCGCTGCCCGAACTGTCGGGATCGGCAGCCGTGCCCTCGACGGTCGACGTCTATGTCAACAATGCGCGCCGGCTATCGCAAGACGTTCCGGCCGGCCCGTTCCAGATCACCGACTTGCCGATCGTGACCGGCAGCGGCACGGCCCGCGTGGTCGTCCGCGACGCACTCGGGCGTGAGACGGTGTCGGAAACGCCCTTCTTCGCCTCGGCCGAACTGCTGGCCCCGGGATTGTGGGATTATTCGGCCGAGGCCGGCTTCGCGCGCCGGCTCTACGGGGTCGAATCCAACGACTACGATTCCAGCCTGATGGCGTCGGGCACGGCGCGCTTCGGGCTTGACGACTGGATGACGCTGGAAGCGCATGCGGAAGGCGGCGGCGGGCTGGTGAACGGCGGCGCCGGCGCGGTGTTCGGCCTCGGCCGCTTCGGCGTCGGCTCGTTCTCGGCTACGGCGAGCAGCTTCGAGGGCGGGACCGGCTATCAGCTCGGCGGCAGCGTCGAGCTGCAGCTGTGGACCATGCGGCTCTACGCGCGCGTCCAACGGGCATTCGGCGACTACACCGACATTGCCGCGGTCACGGCCGATCTCGGAGAGCCCGCCACCCCGGAGTTCGACTTCACCACCGTCGCACCGCCGCGCGCGCTCGACCAGGTCTCGCTTTCCGTGCCGCTGTCCTTCGACCCGGCGACGCTCAACTTCAGCTTCACCCGGATCGAGACGATGGAGGACGACCGGGCGCGCATCCTGAGCTTTCTCGTCAACCGGCCGATCGGCAGCCGCGCGAGCTTGTTCGCCACGGCCTTCACCGACCTCGACGACGGCGATTCCTTCGGCCTGTTCGCCGGCCTGTCGGTCCAGTTCGGCAACGGCATCGACGGTTCGGCCGGCGTTTCGTCCGATTCCGAAGGCACCAGCGTCGTCACGGACCTCGTCAGATCCGGCGATGCCTCCATCGGCAGCCTGAGCTGGCGATTGCGGGAAGGTGAAGGCGCCCACACCAACCGCGCCGCCGCCGCGGCCTATCGCGCGCCCGTCGCACGGCTGGCGGCCGGCGTCGAACAGTATGACGGCGACTACCGGGTGACCGGCCAGGTCGACGGCGCCGTCGTGCTGGCCGGCGGCGACATCTTCCTGAGCAACCGCATCGATGACGCCTTCACCGTGGTCGACACGGGCGCTCCCGGCGTCGACGTGGAGTTGGAGAACCGCCCCGCCGGCCGCACCAACCGCAACGGCAAGCTGCTGGTCACGGGCCTGCGCTCCTACGAGCGGAACCAGATCTCCATCGATCCCGCCAATCTGCCCGTCGACGCGGTCGTCGACGGCACACGCGAAACGACGATGCCGGCCGACCGGAGCGGCACCGTCGTCAAATTCGGCGTCGACAGGAATTCCGACGCTGCGCTGATAACCCTCCGCGACGAAGCGGGGGAGTTCGTGGAGGCGGGCGCGGCCGGGACGATCGACGGCGCCGGACAGGAATTCGTCGTCGGCTATGACGGCCAGGCCTTCGTCGCCGGGCTCGGTCCGCGCAACAGGGTCACGATCGACCAGCCCACACGCGGCCGCTGCGCAGCGGAGTTCGGCTTCGCCAGACAACCCGGCAAGCAGGTTTCCATTCCCGATGTCGTCTGCCGCTCGATCCAATGAGGTCCAACGATGATGCTCCGCCCGTCCGTTTTCTTCGGTCTCGCGCTCTGCGGTCTCATGCTCCCTGGCGTGCGTCCGTCGGCAGCCCAGAGTTGCTCCTTCACCGTGTCCGACATCAATTTCGGCACCGTCGACACGCTGGCGGGCGCGGCGGTCGACATGACGGGCAGCGTCGACATCTCCTGCGGCAACACCGGATTGGTCAACCTCCAATACATCGTCTGCCTCAACATCAATGCGGGCTCCGGAGGGACGATCTCAGGCGTCCGCCAGGCGCGCAACCCGGCGAACGCGCCGCTCGCCCTCGGTCTCTACCAGGATGCGTCCCGTACAACGCCCTGGGGCTCGCGCGAACAGCCTGCTCTCGGCAACCCCGTGGAGGTGCTTTTGCTGGTTCTGCCGCTCACCAACGGGACGGCGAGCCGGACGATCTATGCGCGGGTGGCCGGCGGCCAGCAGAGCGCCGCGACCGGCCTTTACACGTCGACCTTCGCGGGGGCCGAGATCAGCTTCAACTGGCAGACCTATGTGCTGCTTCCGCCCGCCTGCAGCGCGGTCACCGCCAACCCGACCCGACCGACCTTCACGGTGCGGGCCAACGTGCCGGCGAACTGCCTCGTCACCGCCCAGAACATCGATTTCGGCAATCACGGGGTGCTAAGCAGCCAGGTCGACGCCGCCGGCGGGCTCGGCGTGACCTGCACCCAGGGCACTGCCTATACTGTCGGCCTCAACAACGGCGTCACCGGCACCGGCCCCATGGCGCGGCGTATGACGAAGGGCGCGGAGGCCGTGGTCTACGGCCTTTACAAGGACACCGGCCGCACCCAGCCCTGGGGCAATTCGGGCGGCGAGCTGGTCCCGGGAACCGGGTCTGGCGCCACGCAGAACCTTCCCGTCTATGGCCGCGTGCCGGCCCAGACGACTCCATCTCCGGGAACCTACACCGACACGGTGGTCGTGACCGTCACCTATTGAGCAGCCAGCCAGGCGCCTTCTCGGCAAGACGCTTGAACGCCATGGCCTTGGTCAGCATATCATCATCGATGGCGGCCAGCCGAACGGCGACGCATGGAGATGATTCACACGATATGCAGGCAGGCCAGGTTCGCCTCCGGCAAACCGCCGGATCCGGAGAAGCGCTGAAACCAGGACGGCCGCCAGAGGCGCCAGATATTCCTGCCCGGAATGATCGTCCAGAGGGATAGCTTGCTATTCGGCTGCGGGACGCGACTTCAGCCCGCCGGCGGGCGCCTGCCCGGCATCGTCCGCGCTATGGACATAGACATGCATGGTGTAGCCGATATGAGCGGCCATGAGAGTTTTGGCCCGTTCGATGTCGCGGTCGAGCGCGGCCTTCATCAATTCGGTATGGCTGTCGATGGCCATGGCCTCGCGCAAGGCGGCGACGGCGGCCTCGTAGCCGTGCTTCATGCCAGCCGCCGCACGCAATGTCGGCGACAGGCCCAGGAAGCGGTGATGGCGGCGCAACTGGTCGGCGATGGTCGACCGGAAGCGGAGCAGCCAGCTCGACGTCGCCGCACTCAGCAAAGCCGCATGGAAGGCCTCGTGCTTCTCGTCCCATTCGTCCACCGCCTCGTCCGAAGGGTCGTCGACCGCGATCTTGCAGCGCGACAGCCGATAGTGGGCGGTGACGACGGCGGCCTCCCAGTCGCTGTCGCCCTTCTCGATCGATTCCGCCAGCAGCGGCAGCTCGACCACCATGCGCGCCCGTGCCAGGTCCTCGAGTTCCTCCCGCGACACCGGGGCCACGGTGAAGCCGCGATTGCTGATGGCGGTGACCAGACGCTCGGCCTCCAGCCGGGAAAGCGCCTCGCGCAGCGGCGTCCAGCCGAGACCGTAGGCGCTGCGCAGCGCGCTGAGCTTGAGCGGGGCGCCAGGCATGAGCCGCGTCGTCAGGATGTCGCGGCGCAGCAGCCGATAGGCCGCTTCCGTCTTCGAGGAGTGCTCGTCGTCCTGCATCGTCGTCTTCACTGGCAAGGTCTGGCACCGGTAAAGGCTGGCCGATGCCATGATTATATATCATGCGGCCGGATGACAAGAATTATATATAATCTTGACATCACTCTGCCGGGCTGCGCATGATCTCCCCCAAGCGGCCGCCTTGGAGAGCGGCGCGTTCTCGAATTTTTGGGAGGAATTGATGAGAAAGCTGAAATCCGGCCTGCTGTCGGGCCTGCTGCTCGCCGGCGCGCTGGCCGCGGGCATCGGCGCCGCGATGGCCGATCCGATCAAGATCGGCATTGCCAATTTCGGCGAGCACCCGCAGCTCAACGCCTCGATCGCCGGGTTCAAGAAGGCGCTGGCCGATGCCGGCTATGTCGAGGGCAAGGACGTCGTCTACAGCGAGAGCCACACCAATTTCGACGCCTCGCTGGTGCCGCAGATGATCGCCAAGCTCCAGGCCGAGCAGCCGACACTGGTGTATACGGTGACCACGCCGGTGTCGCAGATCGCCAAGAAGGCGCTCGCTGGCTCGGGCATACCGATCGTGTTCACGGCAGTCACCGATCCGGTCGCGGCCAAGCTGGTGCCTTCCTGGGATTCCGGTGACGACGGCATGACCGGCGCCTCCGACCTGCAGGACATCGCCGCGGTGATGGAGTTCACCAGGAAGCTGCTGCCCGACGCCAAGCGGTTCGGTGTGCCCTACAATCCGGGCGAAGCCAATGACGTGGCCCTGGTCGAGAAAATCAAGGAATTGGCGCCCGCCGCCGGCTTCGAAGTGGTGGCCGTCGGCGTCGACAACGTCAACGACATCCAGCAGCGCATCGCTTCCTTCGCGGGCAAGGCGGACGTGATCTACACGCCGGCATCGAACCTGCTGCAGCCGGCGATCGCCGCCGTCTCGGCAGCCGCGCGGCAGGCCGGCATCCCGATCGTCAACTCCGACGATGGCGCGGTGCGCGACGGCGTCGTCCCGGCGAGCTTCGCCGTGAATTACGAGCAGGTCGGCATCAATGGCGGCAAGATCGCGGCAGAGATCCTCAAGGGCAAGGACCCCAAGACGATCGCGCCCTCGCGTCCGGCCTATGCCGACCATGCGCCAACGATCTCCAGGAAGACCATGGCGGCCTTCGGCGTCGAGATCCCGGAATCGCTGGCCGATTGCGGCTGCATCGTCGACTGACATTTTCCGCTTCGTCGAAACGGGCGGCGGCGCGTAACCGCGCCGCCGCCTTTCCGGGAGGGACGGATGCTCGAAATCCGATCTGCACGCAAAGTCTTCTACAAGGGCCAACCGGACGAAAAGATCGCGCTCGACGGCCTCGACCTGTCGCTGTCCACCGGCGAGTTCGGCGTCGTCATCGGCTCGAACGGAGCCGGCAAGAGCAGCATGCTCAACGCAGTCTCCGGAGCGCTGGTGCTGGATTCCGGCAAGATCGTCATCAATGGCGACGACGTGACCGAGATGCCGGTGCACAGGCGCGCCATGCGGCTCGCCCGCGTGTTCCAGGACCCCATGCGGGGCACGGCCGCCAGCATGACGGTGGCCGAGAACATGCTGCTCGCCGAGTTGCGCAGCAAGAAACGCACGCTGCGCCAGGGGCTCAACGCCAGACGCCTCGCCGACTACAAGGAGCGGCTTTCGCTGCTGGGGCTCGGGCTCGAGAACCGGCTCAACACCCGAGTCGAACTGCTTTCGGGCGGCCAGCGCCAGTCGCTGTCGCTGATCATGGCGGTCGGCGGCTCGCCCGAATTGCTGCTGCTTGACGAGCATACCGCCGCTCTCGACCCGCGCACGGCCGACATCGTCATGCAGGCCACCGTGCGCGCCGTGGAAGCGCTGAAGCTCACAACGCTGATGGTGACCCACAATATGCAGCACGCCGTCGATTTCGGGCACAGCGTCATCATGCTCGACGCCGGCAAGGTCCGCCTCGAGATATCTGGCGAGGAAAAGTCCCAAATCACCGTGCCCGATCTCATCGGCCATTTCGCGGTCAAGACCGACCGCATGCTGCTCGCGAGCCAGTGACCATGGATTTCATCCAGTCGATTCTGTCGAGCTTTGTCTCGCTCATCCCCGTCACGCTGGCGCAGAGCCTGATCCTCGCCTTCGTCGTGCTCGGCATCATGATCCCGTTTCGCACGCTCAACTTCCCCGACCTCACCAGCGAGGGCGCCTTCCCGCTGGGCGGCTGCGTGTGCGGCGTGCTGCTCGCCGCTGGCGCCTCGCCGCTGACGGCGATCGCGGTCGCGCTGATCGCCGGCTTCCTTGCCGGCTGCTGCACGGCCTTCATCCATCTGCGCTTCCGCATCCACACGCTGCTGGCCGGCATCCTGATGATGACGATGCTCTACAGCATCAACCTGCGCATCATGGGCAAGTCGAACCTGTCGGTGTTCGGCGCGCCGACGGTCTTCGACTGGGCGCCTTTCACCCAGCCCGGCTTCCCGGCGAGCAAGATCGTGGTCGCCGGCCTGATCGGCCTCGTCGTCTTCGTTCTGCTCAACCTGTTCTTCAAGACCGAGAAAGGCACTGCGATCCGCGCCGTCGGCGCCAACCCCGACATGGCCGAGGCGCAGGGCATCAATGTCTGGGTCGCCACGATCGGCGGCGTGGGTCTCGCCAGCGCCTTTTCGGCGACGTCAGGCGCGCTGATGGTGCAATCGCAGGGCTTCGCCGACGTCAATATGGGCCTCGGCATCCTGATCAACGGCCTGGCCGCGCTGATGATCGGCGAAGCCATCGTCGGCAAGCAGACGGTGCTGCGCCAGCTGGCCGCGCCCTTCGTCGGCGCGATCGTCTATTACCAGCTCGTCTCGCTCTGCCTCGCCGCCGGCATGCCGCCCCCGGACCTGAAGCTCGCCACCGGCCTGTTCGTGCTCGCCATGCTGGCGCTACCCAGCCTGCGCCGCAGCCGCGGGCCTGCGCCCGCCCGCGAAACCGTCCGTGAGTAAGAGAGGCCTGCCCGCATCATGAACGCTCTACCCGATCTCGCCGCGATCGAGGCGATGGACGAAGCGGACCGGCTGCGGCCGATGCGCGACCGCTTCGTCGTTCCCGAAGGGCTGATCTATCTCGACGGCAACTCGCTGGGCGCGGCCTCGCCGGCCGCCTTCGCCGAGCTGCAGCGGGCCGCAGCCCAGGAATGGGGTCAGGACCTGATCCGTAGCTGGAACAAGGCGGGCTGGTTCGACATGCCCATACAGCTCGGCGACCGGATCGGCCGCCTGATCGGCGCCGCGCCCGGCCAGACGGTCGTGTGCGACACCACCTCGATCAACATCTACAAGGCGCTGCACGCGGCGATGGGGCTGCGCCCCGGTCGCTCGGTCATCGTGGCCGAAGCCAGCAGCTTCCCGACCGACCTGTATGTCGCGGAAGGCGTGGCCTCGACACGGCCGGATGCGGTGCTGAGGCTCGAAGGCGTCGACGCGCCCGATATCGAGGAGCTGATCGACGAGACTGTCGCGGTCGTGCTGGTCAACCATGTCAACTACAAGTCCGGCGCCCTGCGCGACATGGCCGCGCTGACCAACAAGGCCCAAGATGCCGGCGCGCTCGTCGTCTGGGACCTGTGCCATACCGCCGGCGCGCTGCCGGTCGACCTCGACGGCGCCAAGGCCGATTTCGCCGTGGGCTGCACCTACAAATATCTGAACGGCGGGCCCGGCTCGCCTGCCTTCATCTATGTCGCTACGCGCCATCTCGGCGAGGCGCGCCAGCCGCTCAGCGGCTGGTGGGGCCATGCGCGGCCCTTCGCCTTCGAGCAGCGCTATGCAGCCGACGCCGGCATCCGCCGCTTCCAATGCGGCACGCAGCCGGTGCTGTCGCTGCGCGCGCTCAAAGGCGCGCTCGACATCTGGGACGAGGTCGACATGGCGGCGGTGCGTGCGAAGAGCATGGCGCTTACCGACCTCTTCATCCAGCTCGTGGAAGCGAAATGCGGCAGCCACGGTCTGAGGCTCGAAAGCCCGCGCGACGGGACCAGGCGCGGCAGCCAGGTGTCCTTCGAACATCCTCATGCCTATGAGGTGATGCAGGCCTTGATCGAACGCGGCGTGATCGGCGATTTCCGCGCGCCCTCGACCATGCGCTTCGGCTTCACGCCCCTTTATATCGGCTTCAAGGATGTGTGGCGGGCGGTCGAGATCATGGAAGAGATCCTGCGTAGCGGCGCATGGAAGGACGAGCGCTTCGCCGTTCGCGCAGCTGTGACCTGACAACCGGCCTGGCGTGGGCCACGCTGTCGCGCGCTCCAACGGTCGACAAGATCGACCGTTGGTAAGGGTGGCCTCAATCGCCGGCGCGGCTGCGTGACGTCAGCGCAGGACATGCTCTTCCGAGAAAAGCTGCCAGACGACGACGAACAGCGCCGCGATCGCGGGGCCGAGCACGAAGCCGCTGAGGCCCAGAACGCCCAGGCCGCCGATGGTGGAGACGAGCACGAGATAGTCGGGCATGCTCGCCTGCCGGCCGACCACCACCGGCCGCAGCAGGTTGTCGGCCATGCTGATCACGAGCACGCCGTATGCCAGCAGGATCACGCCCTTGATCCAGGCTCCGCCGGCCATCAGGATCAGGGCGGCCGGCACCCACACAAGCGCCGAGCCGACTGCCGGAACGACCGAAACCAACGCCATCACCGCGCCCCAGAAGACGGATCCGCCGATCCCCAGTATCGCGAAGATCGTGCCACCGAGCGCGCCCTGGACCAGGCCGATGATGGCCGTTCCCTTCAGCGTGGCGATCGACACTTCGGCGAATTTGCCGAACAGGCGCTGTTTCTGATCGTCCGGGAGGGGCACCGCCTGGAATATGGCGCGGTAGATGCCGTCGCCGTCGCGGAAAATGAAGAACAGCAGATAAAGCGTCAGGAAGAAGTTGATCACGAAGGCTGCCGCGTTCTGGCCGGCGCCGAGCAGCAGGGACAGCACGAATTCGCCGCCGCGCAGAACCGCGGCCTGAAGCCGCTCCGTGATGCTGCCGAGATCGATCCCGACACCGGTCAGCCAGTGGTCGATCTCGGGCAGAAGCAGGCCTTGCAGCCGGCGGAATGTCGCATTGGGATCGACTTCGCCGCTCTGGATGCGGGCATAGAACGACGCGCCCTCGGCGAGAATCATCGAGCCAAGGACGAAAATCGGGATCAGGACGAAGACGATGATCAACAGCACCGTCAGGGCCGCGGCGATGCCGTGGCGCCCGGACAGCCGGGTCTCCATCCATTTCATCACCGGGCGGAACAGCACGCCGAGCACGACGGCCCAGAATATGGCCTGCCATACGACCGTCAGGATGAACGCGAAGGCGACCGTCGCGCCGGTCGCCAGCAGAATCAGGACGGCGTTGCGGTTCACGGGCCTTCCTTCATGGCCGACGGCGCGGCATCCCGGCCCTTCCTTGGGGGTGAGTGCGCCCGGCTTTCGCTTCATCCATCAACACTTCGCCGACGCCGAATGTCCAGAAGAATCATACGGGACCCCGGATGGCCTGGGAGGCGCCGAACGGCCGGCCGCCGTCACAACGAGAGCGGCAGCTCCAGCCAGTCGGCATAGATCCTGTCGCGGTGTTCGAGCAGGATGGAATCGAGTGCCGCCTCGGTCGCGGCGTCGCGCGTCTCGAAGACTTTCCGGGTCACGGGATCCATAGCGCATTGCGCTTCGGGCAACGGCACGAACATGCCCATGAAGGCCGCGCCGTACACATCCACCGCGGTCAAGGCATTGCCCAGGTAGAAGGGGCTCCCTGCGTCGCGCTGCACCTTCAGACGCGACGCGAGCATGCCGAGCAGCTCGACGACACGGCCGCCCGCGGCCGCGCCGGTCTCGGGCCTGTGGCCGTATTTCCTGCCGAGATATTTTGCAACGGGCGCCGGAAAGCCGCCGGCCTGTGCCAGGCCCATATGCACCAGTTGCAGGCGGCGCGACCAGCCGAGGCCGCCCTCGCCGCAGATCTCATGGGCGAGGCCGAAGGCAAGGGCACGATCGGCTGGATCCCGCGGCAGCAATGGCGGCTCGGGCGCGAGACGTTCGGCCAGGAGCAGGATGTCGTCCCAGCGGTCGCGGGGCCGTTCGCCCTCATAGATCGCCACCGGGCCGCTGCGCTGCCCTGCCCACTCCTTCAGGGTCTCGCTGTCATAGGCCAGCCGCACCGCAGTCCAGTCAATGCCCTTGACGTGCAGGATGCCCTTGGCCGCTTCACCCCAGGGGCTGGGGATGCCGCTGACCACCACCATGCGCAAGCCGCCGCGGCCGATCGCCTCTTCCACGCTCACATAGTCGAATGCCATTTTCGCTCCTGCAGGCTTGCTTCAGTGAGCATGCACAGTTCCACACCGGCGGGCAGAAAGGCAAGCGACGGGGCGAGACCCTCACTCCGGTTCGCCGATGCCTTCGGGTTTGGGACGCGCCTCGCCGGTGACGCTGTGGGTGTGCTCGAGCGCCGGCCTGACTTCGATCGATCCCATGGCGGCCATAGGGCTCCGCGCGGCGAGGCTTATGGCCTCGTTGAGATCGCGCGCCTCGACGAGGAAGAAGCCGCCGAGGAACTCCTTGGTTTCGACATAGGGCCCGTCGGTGCTCGACATCCTGCCGTTGCGCACACGCACAACCGCCGCCGTGCCCGGCGGTTGCAACGGCTGGGCCAGGACGAGATGGCCGCGCCGCCTCAAGTCCCAGTCGAATTCGATGGAATCGTCGACGAGCTTGTTGCCCTCTTCGGGTGACAGGGCGGCCATGGCCTCGCCGTCGACATGGACCAGGCAGACATATTTCATCACAGACCTCCATGTTTTGCTTGCACCAATGGTCGCCCGGGGCCTGGCGGCTTCGACGGAGCCGGGGAAAAATTGTCTGCGATCGGGTCGTCGGCCTACCAGCCCCGGAAGCGCGGCCAGTATTGCAGCGCGCCGTCGCCGGCGGCCGGGATCACCTCGTAGCCGTCGAACTGCGCGGCCGTAGCGCAGGCGTGATTGGGCAGGATGCGCAGCATGGTGCCGACGGGAAGATCGGGAAGCACGGCGCGGCTGCCTGAGCGGACCGCGACGATGCCGTGTTCCTGGTTGGCGCCGATGACGACGAGATCGTCGATCACCCGGCCCTCGATGCCGCAGACCAGCCCGTAACCCTGGTCCACCGCCTGGCTCGCCGTCCCGCGATCGCGCGACATCGCCATCCATCCCGCATCGACCAGCACCCAGCCGCGCTCCTTCTGGTGGCCGATCACCGTGGTCAGGACGGAAAGCGCGATGTCTTCGACCGTGCAGACGCCGATGCCGGCCATGACGAGATCGAAGAAGACATGCACCCCGGCGCGGACCTCCGTCACTCCGGTCAGGTCACGCGCGAAATGCGCGGTTGGCGTGGAGCCGACGCTGACCATGGGGCAGGCATGGCCGCCCGTCCGCAGTTCCTTGGCCGCTGCCACGACCGCGTCGCGCTCGCGCTCCGCGAAGGCGACGAGTTCGTCCTCACCTCGCGCACCGTAGCTGCCGCCCGCATGCGTCATGACGCCTCTGAGCTCTGCGCCGCCCGACGCCAGGATCGTTGCAATCTCCAGGACCGTCGGGTCGCCGGGCCGCAGCCCGGCGCGATGGCCGTCGCTGTCGATCTCGATCACGGCAGGAATCGCGTGCTTCGCCTCGCGCGAGGCCTGCGCGACGCACTCGGCCTGGGCGACCGAATCGAGAAGCACGATCAGGTCGCATCCGGTGCCGCGCAGCGCGAGCACACGCGGCAGCTTCTGCGGCGTGATGCCGACGGCGTAGAGGATATCGGTGATGCCGGCCTTGGAGAAGACCTCGGCCTCCCGCAGGGTGGAGACCGTCGCGCCGCTCGCCCTGGCCATCACCTGTTTCGCCGCGTCCACGGACTTGACCGTCTTCAGATGCGGCCGGCCGGCCACGCCAAGCGCCGACAGGCGGTCGTCGAGACGCCCGATGTTCCGCATCATGATGGCCTCGTCGAGGACGAGGCAGGGGGTCGACAGTCGGCTCAGGCTACTGGCGTGGCTCATGGTTCCATCCGTTCGGTTCTTTCGCAGCTTATCCGGGCCGGTTCGAGATTTCGATCACCAGCTGGCGCGCCGGCCGATCACGACGAGCCGCCCGGGGAAGCTCGTGCTGCGCCATGGAAGACCCGGGGCGGGCGGCCGAAGTCAGCCATCGCCCCGGAGCACCTCGCCGGAGGTCACGACGGCCCAGCACGCCTCCGCGCTGCCCGCCTGCCGGAGCTTCTTCAAAACCTCAGGCGAACGGAGCTGCCGCGCCACGGCCGCGAGCAGATTGAGATGATCCTTGCCGCCGTCTGCGGGGACGAGCAGCAGGAAGACGAGGTCGACCGGGATATCGTCGATCGCATCGAAGTCGATCGGCCGCGCCAGCCTTACGAACATGCCGAAGGGCCCGGGCAAGGCCCGCGACCCTGGTGTGCGGGATGGCGACGCCCTCGCCGATGCCCGTCGAGCCCAGTTTTTCGCGGGCATGAAGAGGGTCGAGGACCTCATGTTCGGCCAGGCCGAGCGTCTCCCCGGCCCGCTTCGCCAGGAACTCCAGCACCTTCAGCTTCGACGGCGCGGCGAGATCGGCGACGACGTCCCCCGGCTGGAGGAATTCCGATAGCTGCATGACCCTGCTCTCCTGATCTTTCGGCCGGCGTCGGTCCCACGCCGAATGTTCCGATGCGCAATTCCGGACGCAGGACGCTGCGCGCCCCTGCCGGAATTGCCTTACAGAGCGTCGCGTGAAAAAGGATTCGCGCGACACGCTGCAGGTTCTTGATTTGGCGCATGTCTTTTCCCCGAAACCGTTACACACTTTCGGGAGACATGCTTCAGTCCGCCTCGCGCAGGCGATAGCCGACGCCGGTCTCGGTGGTGATGTATTGCGGCTGATCCGGCGTCCGCTCGATCTTCTGGCGAAGCTGGCGCACATAGACCCTCAGATATTGCACATCGGTCAAACCGCCCCAGACCCTGTCCAGCAGGAACCGATGCGTCAGCACCTTGCCGGCATGCTGCACCAGCAGGCGAAGGATGTCGTATTCCTTGGGCGACAGCTTCACCTCGCGGTCGCCCACCTTGACGATGCGCTTCACCAGGTCGACGGACAAGTCACCGGTGTGGAACACCGGCCTCTCCCCTTGCTGCTGCAGCCGATGGCGCAGAGCCACCCGGATGCGCGCCACCAGCTCGTTCATGCCGAAGGGTTTCGTGACGTAGTCGTCGGCGCCGAGCTCCAGCGCCTTGACGATGCCGGCCTCGTCTGTGCGGCTGGACAGGATGACGACGGGCAACTCCAGCCCCTCGTCGCGCCACTGCCTGAGAAGATCGTGGCCGGCCATGTCAGGCAGGCCGAGATCGAGCAGAACCAGGTCCGGCCGCTCGGCCCTGACCTGCTCGACGGCGGTGCGGGCATTGCCGGCCTCGACGATCGCATAGTCCTGCGTGCCGAGCCCGACGCGCAGGAGCTTGCGGATCGGCGGCTCGTCATCGACGACAAGTATCTTCACGCCGGATGCGGTCATGTCGCTTGCTCCACCTCGGGGGCCTCGGCCGCAGCCGTCATGCGAATCGTGAAGACGGCGCCGGGGCGGTCGGTCCGGCTGCCGGCCTCGATCGTGCCGCCCATCGCTTCGACGAAGCCCCGGCAGATGGACAGGCCGAGACCGGTGCCGGCGCGCACCCGATCGCCCTTGCGCACCCGGTAGAAGGTGTCGAAGATCCGCTCGAGATCCGCCGCCGGAATGCCAGGCCCCTCGTCCATGACCTGCACCACGACCCAGCCATTGTCGCTCCAGCCCCGGATAAGGATGGCGGTGTCGGGAGGGGAATATTTGGCGGCATTGTCGAGCAGGTTGAACAGCGCCTGCTCGAACAGCACGGGGTCGACCTTCAGCATCGGCAGGTCGGGCGGCAGTTCCACCTCCGTCCGATGATCGGCCGTCACCTTGGCGGCGCGGCGCAGCGCGGAGCCGACGATATCGCCGACATAGTGCCAGGCGAAGTTCGGCTCCATCGCGCCGGATTCGATCCTGGTCATATCGAGCAGGTTGGAGATGAAGCGGTTGAGCCGTTCGGATTCGTCAATCACCGTGGTCAGGAGCTCCGAACGGCCGCCGTCGGGCAGCGACGCGCCGAAATCGCGCAGCGTGCCCGCCGCCCCCATGATCGCCGCGAGCGGCGTCTTCAGGTCGTGCGATATGGAGGTCAGCAGCGCCGAGCGCAGGCGGTCGGCTTCCGCCGCGAGCTTGGCCCGGTCGACGTCGGCAACGAGCTGGATGCGCTCGATGGCGATCGCCGCCTGGTCGGCGAGCGCGTCGAACAGGCGCTGCTGCTCGGGCGTCAGAAGCGGTCCCTGCCGGTCGTCGTCGAGGCCGATGACGCCGACAGCCTCGCGGCCGGTGCGCAGAGGCAGATAGAGCCGCTTCGCGCCAGGCAGCGTGTCCGCACCGCGCCCGGCCGGCCGATTGTGCTCCCAGGCCCAGCGCGCCGCAGCGATGTCGGCATCGACCAGCGTGTCATCGGGCGGATATCCGGCCCGTACCGCGATGGTACCATCCTCAGGCATCAACACCACGACACGCAGCTTCAGCATCGAGGCGATCTGGAACACCGTCGCCCACAACACGTCGTCGAGCGTGCCGGCACCGGCGAGCTTGCGGCTGAACAGATAGAGATCCTCGGTGGCCCGGGCGCGTCGCCGGGCGGCAGCCGCCTGGCGCTGGACGCGGGCCGTGAGGTTGCTTGCGATCACCGCCACAACCAGGAAAAAGCCGAGCGCGATGACGCTCTCCGGGTCGCTTATGGTGAAGGTGTAGCGCGGCGTCAGAAAGAAGAAGTTGAAGGCGAGCGAACTCGCCAGCGACGCGAACAAAGCGGGCCACAGTCCGAGAGTCACCGCTACGGTGAGCACCGCCATCAGGAAGACAAGGGCGATGTTGCGGACGTCGAGGAACTGGTCCATGCCGATACCGACGCCGAGCGCGGCGACCACGAAGGCGAGGCTGAGCACATAGGGCCAGAGCTCGAACTGCAGCGGCTGCGCGGCAGACCTCACGCCACGCGCCGCTGGGACACTGTCCTGCTCGGTACCCGACGTCACATGGATGCTGAGGTTGCCGGCCTGGCGGATCAGATCATGCGTGACGGATCCGCCGAAGAACTCGCGCCAACGCCGCTTGGCCGGCTTGCTGATGACGATATGGCTGAAGTTGTGCGTCGTCGCATGCCGCACGATCTCGTTCGCTGCGTCCTGGCCGGGCACGGTGACGGCCTCGCCGCCCAGTTGCTCGGCCAGCCGCAAGGTCGCGGCGAGGCGGTCCTTGTCGGCTTCGGACATTGTGGCCGAACGCGACGTCTCGACATGAAGAGCGGCCCAGGGCGCGCGCAGCCGATCGGCCTGGCGGCGGGCATAGCGCACCAGCGATGCGCCGCGCGGATGTTCGTCGACGGCGACGAGCACCCGGTCCCCGGCCGCCCACGGGCCCGGAATGGCGTGGGCCTGCATGTGGCTCAGGAGCTGCTCATCGACGCGCTGGGCGGTGCGGCGCAGCGCGAGCTCGCGCAACGCCGTCAGATTGCCCGGCGAGAAGTAATTTTCGACCGCGCGCCTGGCGGTGTCGGGGACGTAAACCTTGCCTTCATGAAGCCGCTTGATCAGATCGTCCGGCGTCAGATCGATGATCTCGACGTCGTCGGCCCGGTCGATGACGGAATCGGGAACGGTCTCGCGGACGCAGATGCGGGTGATCTGGGCGACGACGTCGTTCAGGCTCTCGACATGCTGGATGTTCATCGTCGAGTAGACGTCGATCCCCTGACCGAGGATCTCGAGCACGTCGAGATAGCGCTTGGGATGGCGGCTGCCCGGCGCGTTGGTGTGGGCGAGTTCATCGACCAGCACCAGGGACGGGCGGCGCTCGACGATGGCGTCGATGTCCATCTCCTGGAGCCGACGACCCTTGTAGTCGACGGTCTTGCGGGGGATGACCTCGAAACCCTCGACCAGGACTTCGGTCTCCTTGCGGCCGTGGGTTTCCACGACGCCGATGACCACGTCGCGACCATCGGCCTTCGCTGCGCGGCCCGATATCAGCATTTCATAGGTCTTGCCGACGCCGGGCGCGGCGCCGAGGAAGATCCTCAGGCGCCCACGGTTTTCGCGCTCAGCCTTCTCCAGGAGCGCGTCCGGCGACGGTCTGTTGTCGGCATCGCGGTTATCGTCCGGCATCAGAGCAGATCCGTCCTGGAGCGAGGCAGGATGAGGGGCGCTTCCACCATGATCCGAATTATCTCAAGTTACTGCTCAGAATCGGAGGCGTATCAATCGACTCCAGTCAATCTAGACCCACGGCATCGACCTGTCAGGGCCGGGCGGCGTCGAGCGCCATGTTGAGCGCCAGAACGTTGACCACAGGCTCGCCCATGAAGCCGAGCTTGCGGCCCTCGATGCCGGCATCGACGAGCTGCCGCACGGCAGCCTCGTCCATGCCGCGCGCTTTGGCCACGCGCGGCGCCTGGAAATAGGCTGCTTCCGGCGAGATGTGCGGATCGAGGCCGCTGCCCGAGGTGGTGACCAGCTCCATCGGCACCGGTGTATTCGGATTGGACACCTTCAGGGCCTCGGCTTCCACTTTGATACGCTCGATCAGTTTCGCGCTGGTCGGGCCAAGGTTGGAGCCGCTCGAGGCCGCCGCATCGTAGCCGTCGCCCGCGGCCGAGGGCCGGCCGTGGAAATAACCCTCTCCCGTAAAGGCCTGGCCGATCAACCCGGATCCGACGACCTTGCCGTCCTTCTCGACCAGGCTGCCATTGGCCTGGCGCGGAAACAGCACCTGGGCGAGTCCGGTCATCCCCAACGGATAGGCGAGCCCGGTGATGACGGTGAGCGCGACGATCATGACGATCGCGGGTCGCAATTGTTTCAGCATGGGGCGTTCCTTATGCGAGGCCGAGGGCCGTGACGGCGATATCGATCGCCTTGATTCCGATGAAGGGCACGATGATGCCGCCGAGGCCGTAGATCAGCAGGTTGCGGGACAAAAGCGCGCCGGCGCCGACCGCCCGGTATTTGACGCCTTTCAGCGACAGCGGGATGAGCGCCACGATGATCAGGGCGTTGAAGATGATCGCCGACAGGATCGCACTCTGGGGGGTGGTGAGCCCCATGATATTCAACGCGCCGAGTTGCGGATAGAAGGCGAGAAACATCGCCGGGATGATGGCGAAATATTTGGCGATGTCGTTGGCGATCGAGAAGGTGGTGAGGGCCCCGCGCGTCATGAGGAGCTGCTTGCCGATCTCGACGATCTCGATCAGCTTGGTCGGGTCGCTGTCGAGATCGACCATGTTGCCGGCCTCGCGTGCGGCGACCGTACCGGTGTTCATGGCGACGCCGACATCGGCTTGGGCAAGCGCCGGCGCGTCGTTGGTGCCGTCGCCGCACATGGCGACCAGCTTGCCTTTGCCCTGTTCTTCACGGATCAGCGACAGCTTGTTCTCGGGCGTGGCCTGGGCGAGGAAGTCGTCGACGCCGGCCTCGGCCGCGATCGCCGCGGCAGTCATCGGATTGTCGCCGGTGATCATGACGGTGCGGATGCCCATGCGCCGGAGCTCGGCGAAACGCTCCCGGATGCCGCCCTTGACGATGTCCTTGAGATGGACGACGCCGAGCAGGCGGCCGTCCCGCACCACGGCGAGCGGCGTGCCGCCGGCCTTGGCGATCTCGTCCGCGATCGCCTGGATGTCGCGGATCACCTCGCTGCCCGGGCGTGCGGCCGGCGACGCCGTCGCTGCACCGACATAGGCCAGCACAGCATCGACGGCGCCCTTGCGGATCGACGATCCGTCGAAATCGACGCCGCTCATGCGGCTCTGCGCGGTAAAGGGCACGAAGCTCGCGTGAAGCGTACCCATGTCGCGGGCCCGGATGCGGTATTTCTCCTTGGCGAGCACGACAACGGAGCGGCCCTCCGGGGTCTCGTCGGCAAGCGAGGCGAGCTGGGCCGCGTCCGCCAGCTCCTGCTCGGTGACGCCCTTGACCGGACGGAACGCCGTCGCCTGGCGGTTGCCGAGCGTGATCGTGCCTGTCTTGTCGAGAAGCAGCGTGTCGACGTCGCCGGCGGCCTCGACGGCGCGGCCCGACATGGCCAGCACGTTGAACCGCACCAGGCGGTCCATGCCGGCGATGCCGATGGCCGACAGCAGCGCTCCGATCGTGGTCGGGATCAGCGTCACGAACAGCGCGACCAGCACGATGAGCGGGATCGAGCCGCCTGCGTAGGAAGCAAAGCTCGGGATCGTCGCCACCGCCAGCACGAAGATCAGCGTCATACCGGCGAGCAGGATGTTGAGCGCGATTTCGTTGGGCGTCTTCTGGCGCTCCGCACCCTCGACCAGCGAGATCATCCGGTCGAGGAAGGTCGAGCCGGAGGCTGCGGTGATGCGCACGCAGATCCAGTCGGACAGCACCTGGGTGCCGCCGGTCACGGCCGAACGGTCGCCGCCCGATTCGCGGATGACGGGTGCCGATTCGCCCGTGATCGCGGCTTCGTTGACCGAGGCCACCCCTTCGATCACCTCGCCGTCGGACGGGATGATGTCGCCCGCCTCGACGATCACGAGGTCGCCGACCTTGAGGCTGGTGCCGGGGACCAGCTTGAACTTCGTGCGATCGTCGCCCGATAGCAGCTTGGCCTGCGTCTCGGTACGCGCCTTGCGCAGCGAATCGGCCTGCGCCTTGCCGCGGCCTTCGGCGACGGCCTCGGCGAAATTGGCGAACAGCACAGTGAACCAGAGCCAGAGTATGATCTGGAACGAGAAGCCGAGGCTTCCGGCGCCGGTGACGACATCGCGCAGGAAGAGCACTGATGTGAGCAGCGACACGACGGCCACCACGAACATGACAGGGTTGCGGGCGAGGCTGCGCGGATCGAGCTTGCGGAAAGCGCCGCCGATCGCGGGGACGAGTATGCCGGCATCGAGGATGCTGGCGGATCTGGGTTGGCTCATGACGAGACTCCGGAATTCGTGACGGCGCTCAGACTGCTGCGAAAAGCCGGGTGAGCGCGGAGGCGACAAGCACGACGCAGGCCATCACGAGCATCAGCCCGACGATGACGTCGGAGGCGCGGACGGGTTTCCTGGGCTCCCACGCCGACCATTCGGCGCGGGGATGGATGTGCTTGCGCAGGATGTTGATCGGGCCGGACATGGCGCACCTCTTGCTTTGACCTCAGTCGCCGGCGCGGCCCATCCGGGCCGCTTGGCTTTCGCGCCAACGGGCGTGGGCCGCGCAGTCGCGCGCTCCAGCGGTCGATCTATCGACCGCAGACATCAGAAGGTCTGCCCGAGTTGCATGGCGAAATGCTCGACGATCGGGCCCACCGCCAGAGCGGGAAAGAAGGTCAGGCCGCCGACGATCAGGATGACGCCCACCAAGAGGCCGACGAAGAGCGGCCCATGGGTCGGGAAGGTGCCGGCCGAGGCAGGATGGATCTTCTTCGCCACGAGCGAGCCGGCGATGGCGAGCGCCGGGATGATGACGAGGAAGCGACCCGTCAGCATCGCGAGCCCGATGGTGACGTTGTACCAGGGCGTGTTGCCGCTGAGGCCGGCGAAGGCCGAGCCGTTGTTGGCCGCGCCCGAGGTATAGGCATAGAGGATCTCGGAGAAGCCGTGCGGGCCGGGCGTACCGATCGAGGCGACGCCGGTCGGCAGCAGCACCGCGATCGCGGTGAAGATCAGCATGGCCGCCGGCAGACAGAGGATGGCGAGCATGGCCATCTTGACCTCCTTGGCCTCGATCTTCTTGCCGATATATTCGGGCGTCCGGCCGACCATCAGCCCGGCGACGAAGATCGCGATGACCACGAACAGCAGGATGCCGTAGAAGCCTGCCCCGACGCCGCCGACGATGACTTCTCCGAGTTCCATATTGATCAGCGGGATCAAGCCGCCGAGCGCGGTGAAGGAACCGTGCATGGCATTCACCGCGCCGCAGGAGGCAGCAGTCGTTATCACGGCGAACAAGGCCGACAGCGCAACGCCGAAGCGCACCTCCTTGCCTTCCATATTGCCGCCCTCGATGCCCAGCGCATGGACAAGCGGATTGCCGGCGGCTTCGGCCCAGTAGCAGACGGCGACGCCGGCCAGGAACAGCACGCCCATGGCGGCGAAGATCGCCCAGCCCTGGCGCTGGTCGCCGACCATGCGGCCGAAGACATTGGTCAGGCCGGCGCCGATGGCGAAGATCGAGACCATCTGGATCAGGTTTGAGATCGCGCCGGGGTTCTCGAAGGGATGCGACGAGTTGGCGTTGAAGAAGCCGCCGCCATTGGTGCCGAGAATCTTGATGGCAAGCTGCGAGGCAACCGGACCGACGGCGATGGTCTGCCGGGCGCCCTCCAGCGTGGTCGCCTGGACATAGCCGCCGATCGTCTGCGGCACGCCGAGCGCGACATAAACAAGCGACAGCACGATGCAGAGCGGCAGGAGCACATAGAGCGTTGCCCTCGTCAGGTCGGCCCAGAAATTGCCGATCGAGCGGCCGGAGGCACGCGCGAAGCCGCGGATCAGGGCGATGGCGATGGCGATGCCGGTCGCCGCCGAGACGAAGTTCTGCACCGTCAGCCCGGCCATCTGCACGAGATAGGACATCGTGCTTTCGCCGCCGTAGTTCTGCCAGTTGGTGTTGGTCATGAAGCTGGCGGCGGTGTTGAACGAAAGCTCGGGCGGCACGGCGGCCATGCCGGCCGGATTGAACGGCAAGCCGCCCTGCAGGCGTTGCAGGGCATAGAGCAGGAGGAAACCGGCAAGGTTGAAGAGCAGCATGCCGACCGCATAGGTCGTCCAATGCTGCTCCTCGCGATCGTTGGTGCCGGCAAGGCGGTAGAGGCCCCGTTCCACCGGACCGAGGATCGGTGAAAGGAAGGTGCGCTCGCCGCTGAAGACGCGCGTCATGTAGCCGCCGAGCGGCTTCACGAGCAGAATGACGATCCCGCAGAAGACGAGGATTTGGATCCAGCCGAAAAGGGTCATGAGGTCGGACTTTCGAACCGTGCCGTCGCGATCAGAAACGTTCGGGGCGAACGAGCGCGTAGGTGAGATAGGCGAGCAGGAACAAGGTCACGCCCCCGCCGAGCACATAATCGAGAAGCATAGGCGCGTCCTTTCAGAGACTGTCGCAGGCTTTTAGGTAGATGAAGCAAAGGCCGAAAAAGATCATGCCGATTGCCAGCACAACGATGTCCATCGCCGAGATGTCCTTCTGTTTACCCCACGACACCGAGACCTCGATCCCGGCATGCGCGAGCGCCCGCAGCGGCCTTGATCGGCCGCGATGATCTGCTTCGGTTGTCGAGGTGAATATGTGCCCGGTCGCCATAAGGGATCGAGAGAGCGCCGGGCGGAAAGATATAGGAATTCCATAATGGCGCCGGGGCCCTTGGGCTCCTCGCACAAGCGCCGGCCACGCAAGGTTCGCAAATCAGCAAGATATGGCTTCTGACGTACCTGAGGGCGGGCCGGACGCTCACGCTCCCGGCCGAAGCCGGCGCTCCGCGGCCCTGCCGAGCCGCTCGATGGCGAAGTTGACAGTGAAGTAGACGAGGCCGGCGAAGAGATAGAAGTCGAGCGTCATGAAGGTGCGGCCGATCACCTCCTGGGTCTTGAGCAGCAACTCGCCGACCCCGATGATCGACAGCAGTGTCGAGGCTTTGACGATCTCGACCGACGTGTTGACCCAGACGGGGGCGACCTGGCGAAGCGCCTGCGGCAGGAGGATGAGCAGGAGGACGTGCCGGAAGCGCAGTCCCATGCTTTTCCCCGCCTCGATCTGGGTCGGCGGAATCGCCTGCAGCGCCCCGCGAAAGATCTCCGCGAGATGCGCGCCGCAGAAGATCGACAGGGAAAAGATGCCGGATCCCGTCGCGGTGAACTGGATCCCGAAAGCAGCCAGGATGTAGAAACTCGCGAGGATCAGCACCAGGACGGGCGTGCCGCGCACGAGATCGACATAGGCGCGCAGCGGCCATCGCAAGGCCCGGCTTCCGAAAACCAGTCCGATGCCGGCAAACAATCCGATTGCCGACCCGAAAAGGATTGCGGAGGCCGACACTTCCACCGTCGTCATCAGGCCTTCGCCCAGCTGGGCGCGGACGTTCCAGAGCTCGGACAGGAATCCGATCATGGAAGATATCCTCCCGAAATCCTCTGGCTGCCTCGCTCGGGGCTCATGGTGCGCCAGGCCTCTCAAAACTTCGGGAAACGACGCTCCAGGCGGCGCAGCCCGGCGGCGATGACAAGCGAGGTCGCGACGTAGAGCACGCTCGCAGCCATCCAGGCCTCGACG
The DNA here is from genome assembly GCF_016756615.1 of Mesorhizobium sp. L-8-3. Taxonomy (GTDB): domain Bacteria; phylum Pseudomonadota; class Alphaproteobacteria; order Rhizobiales; family Rhizobiaceae. The sequence continues at coordinate 1,002,279 of NZ_AP023262.1, forward strand.
ACCCGAAACGTGTCGACATTGATGCGCCGCGCCTGGAAGGTTAGCTCGGGCACGGCGATCGCCGCCGCGATGGACGTGTCCTTGAACAGCGCGATGAAGGTCGAACCGAGCGCGGGCAAAGCGTTGCGCAGCATGATCGGGAAGCGTACCAGCCGCGCCACCTGGAACCGTGTCAGCCCGATCGCAAGGCCGGCATCGATCAGGCCGGACGGAATGCCGGCGAGGCTCGCCCGAAACACTTCCGTCAAATAGGCGCCGGCATAGAGCGCAAGCGAGGCGACGAAGCTCTCGATCTTGCCAAAACGCAGGCCGAGATCGGGCAGCGCGAAATAGGCGATGAGCACGATGACCAGCAGCGGCGTGTTGCGGATCAGCGCGACATAGGCCGCGACGCCATGGCGAAGCGCGGCAGAACGGCTGAAGGCGGCGAAGGCGCCGAACAGCCCGATGACCGCTCCGATGGCGATCGAGGAGAGAGCGAGCGCCAGACCAAGGGCCAATCCCCCCAGCAGTTCCCCGGCATTGGCCCAGACCACGCCGAAATTGAGCGTGTAGGTCATGGCGCCCGCTGATCGGCCTCAGCGCAACTCGGCGGGGAAGCCGATCGTCGGCGCGGGAGGAGCCTCGCCGAACCACTTCCTGAAGGACGCGCTGTAAGTCGCGAACTCCACCCCCGTCATCGCCTCGTGCAGCGCCGTGTTGACGAAGTTCAGCCAGTCGGCCTCGCCCCGCTTCACCGCGCAGGCGTAAGTCTGCGGGTTCCAGCCATAGCCGCTGTCCAGGTATTTTTCCGGGTTCTGCGTCATAAACCATTTCAGCGACGAGGCATCGGTGGCCGCCGCGTCCGCCCGGCCGGAATTGAGCGCCTGATACATGAGATCGACGCTGTCATACTGGTCGACCTTCGCTTCGGGCAGCGCCTGATGCACCATCTCCTCCGCATAGACATTCTGCAGCACGGACACGGTGACCGCATCGCCGGCCGCCTTCAGCTCGGCATGCGACTTGAATTTCCCGTCCCTGGCGAGCAGGAGGCCGACGCCTTCGCGGTAGTAGGGGATGGTGAAGTTGACGAGCTGGGCGCGGCCAGCCGTCACGGTCATGAACTGGCAGGTGATGTCGACCTTGTCGGTGACGACGTTCGGCACCCGGGCATCCGAGGCCTGGATGACGAACTCGATCTTTTCGGGATCGTCGAACAGGCCTTTGGCGACGATCCTGGCAATGTCGACGTCGAAACCTGCAAGGTTGCCGGCATCGTCGCGGAAATGCCAGGGCGGGTTCGTGCTGCCGGTTCCGACGACCAACCTGCCGCGCGCCAGCACGTCGGCAAGCTTGTCGGCCGCGGCCGGGGTCGCGGCGGCGAGGCCGCCGAGGCAGAAGATCAAAAATGCAGTTCGCCTGTCCATGTCTTCCTCCCGTGTCAGTTTACCCGGACATCGGATCGGCCCCGATGGCCAGACGCCTCAGCGCACCTTGCCTCGCGCCGCCACAGGCCAGACCAGCTCGACCATCCCGTCGCGCAGGCCAACGACCTCGTCGACCATGTTGGAAACGACGCAGCAATGGTTGGGCACGATGTTGACGACATCGCCGACCCTCGGCCTGTCACGGCACGCCGAAAGATCGATCACACCGTGTTCCTCGGAGAGATTGACGACGGTCGCGTCGGGATATTCCACGACGTGCCCGAAGTCGCGGACATAATATTGCTCCCGGGTCAGCACCTTGGAGCCGGCATCGATGACGGCGCGATCCGCCGTCGGCCGACTGACCACGGTTGTGCGCACATGCATGGCACAGTCGTTCCAGCCGGCGACGCCGGAATGAACCATCATCACGTCGTTGTAGACATAGGTGCCGGCGCGGTGCTCCGTCATCATCGGATAGTCGGACAGCGCGTTGAGGGACGGCGTGCCACCCCCCGAGAGCGTGGGGAGCGGCACGCCCGAGGCCCGGAACAGGGAGACGGCCTCGGAGAAGAATTCGAGCGTACGCGGCGCGGTGTTCGGGAAAACCATCAGACCCTCGAAGGCGAGGCCGGGAAGCCGGTCGGCCAGGCGCGCCAGATCGAGCGCGGCGCGCGGCGTCTGGACGCCGTTGCGCCCGAATCCGGAATCGCATTCGACCAGCACCGGGACGATGCGGCCACGGCCGCGCGCCGCCTCCGAAAGGCCGTGGAGCACCGTCTCGTTGTCGGCGACGACGGCCAGACGCCCGATACGCTCCGACAGGTCCATCAGCCGTCCCGCCTTTGCGGAGCCGACGATGTTGAAGGTGACGAGCAGATCGTCGGCGACGCCGGCGTCGATGAAGACCTCGGCCTCTCCGAGTTTCTGACAGGTCAGGCCTACCGCACCCGCGGCGACCTGCATGGCGCCGATCGCCGGGATCTTGTGGGTCTTGACATGCGGCCGGTTGCGCTTGCCGGTTCGCGCGACGATGTCCTGGACGCGCGCTATGTTGCGCTCCAGCCGGTCGAGCAGGACCGTCACGACGGGCGTGTCGAGATCGGCCGCAGCGATCCGTTTCCGGTCTGTCGTCTCGTGCATGGCCATCCCCGCTTCAAGTGCCGTTGACGTTCCTTCGCTGGTATTCTTTTGCCAGCTAAAAGCCCTTGCCGATCCATTCGTCGACATTGGTCGCGTCGACCTGATGCGTCGGCAGGATGATCTCCTTGTCGAGCTTTTCGCCCCTGGCGATCTTGTATCCGTACTGCACGCCCTCCGGGGCGACGAAATGATAGGTGAAGGTGGCCACCATCTTGCCGGCCTTGATTGCGTCGTAGGCGGCATTCTCGCCGTCTATGCCGACGACCTTGACCTCGCCCAGCCGGCCCGCCGCTTCGAGCGCGGTCACCGCGCCGAGCGCCATGTCGTCATTGTGAGCATAGACCAGCTGGATCTCGCCCGGCTTGTAGCGCTGCAGCATGTCCTCCATGAACTTGATCGCCGGTTCGCGCACATAGTTCGCGACCTGGTCGGCGACCACCTTCACATCAGGGCATTGCTCGGCGAGCACCTCGTGGAATGCATCGTGCCGGTCGACGGTCGCAGAGGCGCCCGCGGTACCCTGGATCTCGATCACATTGCCCTTGCCGTCGAGCGTCTTGCAGACGAACTCGCCGGCCGTCTTGCCGATCAGCACATTGTCGGCGCCGATGTGGAGGGTGACGTCGGTGTTGACCTTCCGGTCGAGCGTCACCACGGGGATGCCGGCGTCCATCGCCTGCTTGACGACCGGCGTCAGCGCTTCGGCGGTAACCGGGCTGATGATCAGGGTCTTCACCCCCTGGGCGATGAGGCTCTCGACGTCGGAGACCTGCTTGGACGCCTGGTTCTCGCCATTGGTGACGATCAGCTCGACGTCGGGAAGATTGGCCGCGGCGTAGTTCTTGTTGCCCTCGACCATGTTGACGCGCCAGGAGCTTTCCATCGTGCCCTGGCTGAAGCCGATCTTGATCTTGTCCTCGGCGCCGGCGATGCCAGCGAGGGCGAGCACCACCGTCGATGCCGCCAGAAGCTCCAGTTTTCCTTTCATCGTTTCCTCCTGTTTGCCGGGTTTCCTTCCCGTTTTGCCGTTGTCGGCATTCACGCATTGTCGCGTCGGCGGCGGTGCATCTCGAACAGAACCGCAAGCACGATGATGGCGCCCTTGACGATCTGCTGGGTGAAGGGCGACACGCCGGCGAGATTGAGAATGTTTGCGAGCACGGCGAAAATCGCCGCGCCGATGACGGTGCCGACAACGCCGCCCTCGCCGCCGAAGAGGCTGGTGCCGCCGATGACGGTGACGGCGATCGCCTCGAGCTCGATGCCGACGCCGGCGACCGGCTCGCCGACCGTCAGCCGCGACACGAAAATGAGAGCCGTGAGCGCCGAGAGCAGGCCGCTGATCACATAGACCGAGAAGACGACGAGCCGGACATTGATGCCGGCGAGACGCGCGGCTTCCGGGTTGCTGCCCACGGCGTAGACGTTGCGGCCGAAGGGCGTGTAGCGCAGCACGACATAAGCCAAGGTCGCGACTGCTGCGAATATCCACACAGGCACAGGCAGCCACAGCAGATAACCCTGGCCGAGCCAGGCGAAGTCGGCGGACGCGTTGGGGAAATGGATGGGGTGCCCGTCCGAGATCGTCATGGCGAGGCCGCGGCCCATGACCATCATTCCGAGCGTCATGATGAAGGGCGGAAGGCGGCCGAGCGTGATACCGGCGCCGTTGATCGCCCCGAGCGTGATCCCTACGCCGAGACCGGCCAGAATGACGAGAGGCACAGGCGTCCCGACATTGAGCAGCAGGGCCGAGACGACGGCGCTCACCGCGATGATCGAGCCGACCGACAGATCGATGCCCGCCGTCAGGATGACGAAGGTCATGCCGACCGAGACGATGCCGAACAGGGCGACCTGGCGGGCGACGTTGATGAGGTTGAACGGGTTGAGGAAGGCGTCCGAGATCAGCGCGGCCGCGACACACATCAGGATCAGCACCCACAGCAGGCCGGAGGCGCGCAGCGCCGTCCTGCCGCGCAGCCGGCGCATGAGGGCGAAGAGAGGCATGGAGGCATTGCCGGCCATCTGTCGCTCGCTCTCAGCCATGGTGCGGTGACTTTCGCTGCGGATGCATTCCTCGCCCCTCAAGCAGCCTGCGCCGCGTCGGCGCCAAGCGCGGCGGCCAACAGGCTCTCCTCGGTCGCCGCGCCGCGATCGAAACGGCCGGCGATCCGACCGTCGCGCATGACGACGATGCGGTCGCAAAGGCCGAGAATCTCGGGCAGTTCGGAGGAAACGATGACGATCGCCGCGCCATGCCCATCGGCCAGATCAGCCAGAAGCTGATAAATTTCGCGTTTGGCGCCGACATCGACGCCGCGCGTCGGCTCGTCGATCAGCAGGATGGCGCAGTCGGCGTTGAGACTGCGGGCGATCAGGCATTTCTGCTGGTTGCCGCCGCTGAGATCGCGGATCCGGGCAGCCGGTCCCGGCGTGCGGATGCCGAGGCGACGAATGAGAGCCGCCACCGCGTCGCGTTCGCTGTCCTCGCTCAGAAGCCCGTTCCGCGTCAGGGCGCCCAGCCGGGAGATGGTGATGTTGAAGGCGACGCTCTGCGGCAGGAAGCAGCCCTCGGTCTTGCGGTCTTCGGGCAGGAGCACCATGCCGTTGGCGATCGCTTCACGCGGCCCGGACGGCCGGCGTTCGCCATCGCCAAGGCGCCAGGACGCGCAGACCGCCGGATCGGCACCGACGAGCGCCCTCAGCAGCTCGGTGCGACCCGAGCCGGCCATGCCGCAAATGCCGAGGATCTCGCCCGAGCTGATATCGAGATCGATTCCACGGAGGACCCGCGGCCGGTTCAGGCCTCGGACGCTCAGCACCTCGCGACCGGGCCGGCGGTCGCGCAAGGGATAGATATCGGCGAGCTGGCGCCCGACCATCATGCGGATGAGCGTCGCAGCGTCCACATCCGCTACGGCATGCGTGCCGACGACGGCGCCGTCGCGTAGCACGGTCACGCGATCGCAGATGCGAAACACCTCCTGCAGCCGGTGGGAAATATAGACGAAGCCGACACCCTCCCTTGCGAGCTTCCTTATGACCTCGAACAGCCGGTCGAGCTCGGCGCCGCCCAGCACCGCCGAGGGTTCGTCGAGGATGACCAGCCGCGCATGGCGCGACAATGCGCTGGCGATCTCCACCATCTGGCGCTGCGCCACGCTCAGGCTGTCGAGGCGAGCGTCGGGGTCGACGTTGAAGCCGAGGCGGGCCATTGTTTCCAGACTGTTGCGGCGGGTTGCCGTCCAGTCGACCAGGCCGTAGCGGTTCGTCGGCAAACGTCCGAGGCAGAGATTCTCGGCGACCGTCAGATGGGGCGCCAGCATCATCTCCTGATAGATAACCGAGATGCCGAGCTCCAGCATCCGCTGCGGCGTCGGGCGCGCGATCCGTTCGCCGCCCATGACGATTTCGCCGGCATCGGCCTGATAGGCACCGGACAGGATCTTCATCAGCGTCGACTTGCCGGCGCCGTTCTCGCCAATCAGCCCCAGCACCTCCCCGCGGCGGACGTCGAGATCGACGTACTGGAGCGCCACGACCCCGGGGAATCTCTTGAGGATGCCGCGCATCGCAAGGATGGGTTCGTCAGGTCCTGGCTTGGATGCCGCTGCGGTCATGGAAGCGCTCGATCGTCTGTCGGCCACCAAATTATTCTATTATCTTTTTATATGATAAATTATCATGGACGCTTGTCAAGCGAGGCCAAGCAGCCCTAGAAATCAAGTGTATGAACGACAAATCCGCCCCCTCGCTTCGGATCGGCTCCGGCCGCAAGCGCAACCTGTTTGCCCAGGTGGTCGAGGAACTGGGCATCCGCATCGTCCGCGGCGATCTCCGGCCCGACGAGCCCTTCCCGAAGGAGGCCGATCTCGAACGCGAATACGGCGTCAGCCGCTCGGTCATCCGCGAGGCGGTGAAGACGCTGGCGGCCAAGGGCCTGCTCGAATCCAAGACGCGGACCGGCATCCGCGCCCTGCCGCCGGTGCATTGGAACCTGCTGGACGGCGAGGTCCTCAGTTGGCGCTATAGCGCAATGCCGCCGGTGCAATTCTTCGGCGAGCTTTTCGAGATCCGCAAGATGATCGAACCCGAAGCGGCTGCCCTGGCGGCCGTCAGGGCCACGCCTGAGGATCTCGAGGAGATAGAGGCGGCGTTCGCTGCGATGGTCGAAGCGAGCCAGGCGACCGTCCCCGGCATCGAGGCGGATCTGCGCTTCCACCGCGGCATCCTGGCCGCCGGACACAACCCGCTGCTTCTGCAGATGGGCAACCTGATCGGTGTCGGCCTGTTCATCAGCCACCGCTTCTCGCGCGAATCCTTCGTCATCTTCCTGCCGCAGCACCGCAAGGTGATGGAGGCGATCAAGGCCGGCGATGCCGAAGGCGCGCGCGCCGCGATGCATCGACTGCTCGGCGACACGGTCGCCTATATGAAGGACCATATCCACAACGATTGAGGCGTTCCTCCTCTCCCGCGAGGAGTCTGATCCTCGCGTCATCGCGGGAGTTGCAGAGGGGCGACCTCGGGGCTCCTCCTTCTCGCGCGGAGCATGCCGGTCCTGTCTACGGAAGGGAGGCAGGGCTCGCGTCATGCCACCGACCAGCCGCCGTCGACCAGTATGTTGGCACCGGTGATCAGCGACGCGGCCGGCGAAGCCAGGAAGACGACCGTGCCGGCAACGTCGATGGGGTCGCCGATCCGGCCGAGCGGTATATGGCCAAGCACAGCAGCGTGGAACGTCGGATCGGACAGGCTGGGGCGCGTTCCATCGGTCCAGATGAAGGTGGGCGCCACGCTGTTGACGGCGATGCCGTATTGCGCCCATTCGGCGGCGAGGCAGCGTGTCAGATGGTTTATGGCCGCCTTGGTCATGCAGTAGATCGCCTCGCCCTTCAGCGTCACCGTTCCGGCCTGCGAACTGATATTCACGATGCGCCCTGATCTCCGGGCAATCATCAGCCGGCCGACGGCCTGGGTCGTGAAGAAGGTGCCCTTGAGGTTGATCCCGACGGTGAAGTCGAAATCCTCCTCGGTCACGTTCTCGGCCAGGTTCTCGGGACCGACTCCGACATTGTTGACGAGCACGTCGATGCGGCCGAAGGCGGCAACGGCGGCCGCAACGGCACCGCGCACGGTCGCGAGATCGGCAAGGTCCAACTCGACCGCAACGGCGCGCCGGCCCAACCCCTCGATCTCGGCGGCGAGTGCCGCGCCGTCGGCGAGCCCACGGACTCCGACGATGACGTCGGCGCCCGATCCGGCGCAAGCCAGCGCACAGGCGCGCCCGATGCCGCGCGACGCGCCGGTGACGAACACCGTCTTCCCCTCCAGATCGAACCTGGGCGTGATTGCCATAGCCGTACTCCTCCCTATGACCGGACCCCAGACCTTCCGGCGCCAGGTACTGTTCTCCGCCAACCAACTTTTATTATCATATAATATGTATTTTGCAATGTACCGCACTCCGGGTCGACCCCAGCCGGTCATGTGCCTCCAGTAAGCCACGTGGCAGAACGCCGGAAAGACAGACGAAACAGACGCTTACGCAAGAAGGCCGTCGTCGCGAGGCAGAAGACGGCGGTTTTCGCGTTGACATGGATCAAATTATTTGCAGGATATTGTATATGGATACTGAATATTCAAATAGAATATCCGAGACTCAGACGAACGGCGTTCGGCCGCTGTCGACGGTGCTGAAGACGATGGAGGTCCTCGATGCGCTGGCGACGTTCCCGCGGGGGGTAAAGCTGTTCGAGCTGGCCGATCACCTCGCCATCTCCCGGCCGACCGCCTATCAGCGCCTGCTGACCCTGGTCGAAGCCGGCTGGGTGGAGCAGATCGAGGAGAGCCGCTACCGGCTCAGCCTGAAGGCCGTCGGCATTGGCGGGGCGGCGCTTGAGCAGGCCAATCTCGGCGAACGCACTGTACCGCTGCTCAAGGAACTCGCCGCCGAGGCCAGGGAAACCGCGTCGCTCGCGGTCCTGCAGGGCGGTCAGCCCTATATCGTCCAGCGTGCCGAGGAAGGCGGCCTGCTGCGCGCCCGCCAGCCGGTCGGCACAGGGTTTCCACTGCACAACTCCGCCTCGGGCAAGGTGCTGTTCGCCTTCGCCGACGAACACAGCGCCAGGATGATCCGCGCCCAGGCCGACAAGGTGCCCGACGAGGCGACCTGCGAGAAGGTGCGGGCCGACGGCTACGCCTTCTCCGACAATACGGGCGATGTGCGCGCCGTGGCGGCCCCGGTCTTCGACCACCGCAACGCCTGCATCGCTGCTCTGTCGCTGGTCGGGCCGGTGAGTCGCATCAACGCACCGGCACTTGTCGAACCGCTGGTGAGAACCTCCAGGCGGCTGACTGCGCTGCTGCAGGGCAAGGAACGCTGAGCCCGATCGCTTCAGAACAAGACCTTGGAAAAGACGAGCGAAAGCACTCCGAGAATGAACGCCATCATTGATCACAAACTCGACGAGAGCGGCGCCTACCGGCCGCAATCGCTGATGCGCGAGCCGTCGGTGCTGATGCGGCCCGAACGGCTTGCCGCGCTGCAGCCCTCGCGCGTCAGCGCGACCCGCTCGATCATCGCCAGGGCAGCCAGGGGACGCTGGACGATCACCCGGCAGCGTTTCGACCTCGACCACAAGGCGCGCGGCATCGCGCTCTACCGGATCGAGGCGGGAAGCTGCGTGTTCTCCTTCGTGGTCCACTCCTTCGAGCCGACCGCCAAAGGCCGTACCGGTCGCATCATCGGCACGGCCTGGGACATGATGGGGTCCCTGATCGAAGGGGAAGTGACCGAGCGCGACATAGAGCTGGTCGGGCAGGAGATGCCGCTTCTCTATCACGGCCGCGCCGCGCCGGAGACGCTGATCTGGTGCCGCTCCAACCGCAGCGGCCGGGTCTTCGATTCCACGGTCGCGGCGTTGGCGGCCGGCCGCCAGCCCGATACGGCCGAGCTCGCCGAAGCCACCTACATCATGCGCAACACCGGCCTCGACGGCAACGGGACCTTCGGAACCAAAAGCTTCCTCGCCTTTGCGCCGGGCCATCCGCTGCGGCCTTCGCTGAGCGCCCAGATGCTGACTGCCTATATGATGCGGGTCTTCGCGCTGGACCTCGCCCATCACCTGGCGCGCGCCGAGGGCGGGTCCACCGCGGTCGAACTCGACGAACAGATGGCGCGCTATCTCGGCGTCGGCAACGGCTCGGCACTCGGCCTGATGTTCTATGTGAACAACCATCCGCGCCTCGTCGACCGCTGGCTGAGGGCGCATGAGCAGGCGCTCGCCCAGGCGAAGCTGTCCGACGTCGTCAGGGGCGACGGCAAGGTCGAACTGCTGCTGCGGCTGATCGACAAGGCGATCGTCTACCGCGAACAGGATCGCACGCAATATACCGACTTCACCCCGAGCCGGACTATCGCCGACGACCTCAGGGGGATCCGCAAGGAGCTCGTCCTGTTCAAGGAGCGTTCCGACGCCGGCCTGCCCGGGCCGATCCTGCCGCTGGCCGACTTCGCCGCATCGCTCGAGGGCCGCTATGTCGCCGATGCGGTCGAAACCTTCAATTCGGCCCTTATCGAGCTCGTGCCGGACTATGCCGACCAGCTCGTCGACACGCTCGCCGTCGATGAGGAACTGATCGGCAAGCCGGAAATGTCGGTTGCCCGGCTGCGCGAGATCATCCACGCCGACTATGGCTGGGCCTTCGGCATGGACCTGACGTCGGAACGGTCCAGGCGCTATGTCTGGTACAAATCCGCCAATGCCGAGGAACCGAGGCGGGGCTTGCGCGAAGAAGCACCCGACGCCTTCAACCTCGGGCTCGACCTGCCGCGCCTCGTGGTTGCCCTCGACCACGACCTCGCCGAGACCGGGCCGCGAAGCAGTGTGGCCCGCTTCCTGCTCACACGCCCGCAACACCGCCGCATCGTGGCGCGGGTCCAGGCGCTGAGAGGCCTGCCCTATCATTCCCCCCATGCCGACATCATGAGCGAGGATTTCATTCCCGCCCACATGACCCGGCTGCTCAACGGCGCCATCCACGGCCTCGACAAGACGCAGGATGCGATGGGCCGCGTGCTGCGCGGCGTGCTCATGCAGGGCGCACCGCTTCCAGCGGAGGTCGCCACCGGCTCAATCGATCCCCACTGGTTCCATCCGGCCGAGCCTGTCCTATGAACGCTCCCTTCCTCGACCCGATGAACGCAACTCTGCGCGAAAGCCGCATGGTGCTCGAACGCCTCGTGCAGTGGAAAGGCGTGGAGCCCGGCATGATCTTCTCGGTCATGGACTGCGGCGTCTATTCCGCCGCGCTCGGCCCGTCCGGCTGTGAGGATCTCGAGCGCCAGATAGCGCTCCTCGCATCGTCGCCATCGGCGCCGATCTCGATCATCGAAGCCGGCGACGCCATCCGCATCGACGCCGGAGGCCGCCACGCCTGGCTCATCGCCGAGCCGGCGCTTGACCTCGCCATCGACGAATACCGGCGCAAGGGTGCCGGCGCCGTGACCGTCGTCAACGCGGTCGAGCCGGCCGAACTCGGTGTCGTCGCTGCGATCGCCGAGAAACACGAACTTTCCGCAACCGCCACGGCAGGTGACGACGGCTCGGTGAGGATCGAAGTCGGTGCACGCGATCCGTCCCGCCAGACCGTACTCGACCGCATCCGCCGACAAGGCATCCCGGTCCGCCGGGATCTCTGGTTTCACCTGTTCCACCTGTCGAGCAACGCGCTCGCCGAGGACACGGTGATTTCGCGCACTCACACCGGCGCCTTCATGATCAAGCCGGACGGAACGGTGGTCGGCGAGCACGACGAAGAATTCGCACATGAGGACATCTCGATGCTGACAGCCGAAGCCCTGGAGTTCAGACGATGACCGCCCATGACAGGACGATGCTGATCGACGCGCTGCAATGCGGTCGTTTCGACCGCAAGGTCATCGAGAAGCTGGTGGCGGGCGGCTTCGGCTGCGTGACCCCGACGCTCGGTTTCTGGGGCGGCGCCGTCGAGGGATTCGATTCGGTCGCCGAATGGTACGATCTGGAGCGCGCCAATGCGGATCTGATGAAGATCGCCCGGACCACCGCCGACATCCGCCAGGCTCGGCGGGAGGGCAAGGTGGCGTTCGTGCTCGGCTTCCAGAACTCCGGCCATTTCGAGGGACGGATCCGCTATGTCGAGCTCTTCGCCGCACTCGGTGTGCGGGTGACGCAGCTCACCTACAATATCCAGAACGACGTCGGCAGCTCCTGCTATGAGCCGGTCGACACCGGGTTGTCGCGCTTCGGCCGCGAGGTCGTGCGCGAGATGAACCGCCACGGCATCCTGGTCGACTGCTCGCATGTCGGCGACAGGACCACGCTCGACGCGATCGAGGAATCCGAAAAGCCGATTGCCATAACCCACGCCAATGCCGCGTCGCTCTTCCCGCACAGGCGCAACAAAAGCGACGAGGTATTGAAGGCGCTCGCCGCCAAGGGCGGCGTGGTCGGCTGCGCCACCTACCGCAACATCACGCCCGAAAGCGCCTGCGCTTCGGTAGACGGATGGGCGGAGATGGTCGCCCGCACGGTCGACATCGTCGGCGTCGACCATGTCGGCTTCGGCACCGACGACAGCCACTATGTCGGCCAGGCCGAACTCGACTGGATGCGTTACGGCCGCTGGACGCGCACGGAGCAATATGGGGCGGGCTCCAAGACGAATTCCGGGCCTTCCAAGCCGCCGGAGTGGCTGCCGGAGGTCTACAACCTCGCCGAAGTCCCGACCGCGCTCGGGCGCGTCGGCTTCAGCAGGGAAGAGATCGCGAAGGTCAGTGCCGAAAACTGGCTTCGCGTCTACGCGGCGAATTTTGGATAGGCCGCGCGGGGAACCATAGAAACAGGGAGAGTTCCATGGGTTACGTGCATGACAAGGGGCGCGGCTTCACGCGCCGGCAGTTCATCAAGTCGGCATCGGCCGCGGCGATCGGCGCTGTCGCAATGCCTTACGTTCACCGTGCCTACGCCGAAGAGAAGGTGCTTTATGTCAACACCTGGGGCGGCGGTTGGGAAAAGGCCGCCCGCAAGAACCTGTTCGATCCCTTCACGGCCGAGACGGGGGTCGAAATTCGTACAGTATCGCCGGTTTCATTCGCGAAGCTTGCCGCCCAGGTCCGCACCGGCGTCTACGAATTCGACGTCACCACCCTCGGCGTCGCCGATCTCGGACGTGCCAACAACGCCGAGTTGATCGAGAAGGCGGAGGGCCGTGTCTCGGCGAACGACCTGTTCGAAGGCGGTCTTGTCGCCAACGGTATCGCCTCCCACGCCTTCGGCAACGCCATCGTCTATCGCAAGGACGTCTACCCCAATGGCGGCCCGCAGAACTGGGCCGAGTTCTGGGACCTGCAGAAATTCCCGGGCGACCGGTCGCTCCAGCGCTATGCAGCCCGCGCACTCGGCATTGCGCTGATGGCGGATGGAGTCGCGCCAAAGGACCTTTTCCCCTACGACCTCGATCGCGCCTTCAAGTCGCTCGACAAACTCAAGGAGCATATCGCGATCTGGTGGACCCAGGGCCCGCAGTCGACCCAGATCATCCGCGACGGAGAGGTCGACGCGATCGGCATGTGGCCGGACTATGCCCGGACAGCGATGGACGAAGGCACGCCGGCCGAGATCGTGTGGAACCAGGCGCTCGTCGACACCGCGTTCTGGGTCGTGGCGAAAGGCACCCCGCGATCGCAGGCCGGATGGGATTTCGTGCGTTTCGCCGTGCAACCCGAACGCGTCGCCCACTTTGCCGTCGAAAGCGGATCGGGACCGGTCAATCCCGAAGCGTTCAAGTTCCTGACCGCCGAAGAGGCCGCCAAGGCCGTCACCTCCCCGCTGTACAAGGATCAGGTCGTGTTCTTCGACGTCGAGAAGATCTCGCCGCAGATCGACGAGATACAGCGCCGCTTCGACGAGTGGATCGGCGCGTGATCCCATGAACATGCGCGAGAGAGAATTCACGCCCGCCGTGACGCAAAGAACAACACCCGCACCGGAGCCGGAGCTGCGAAGGCGGCGTTTCGGGCTGTTCTCTCCCGCGCTGCTCTATCTGCCGCCGCTGGTCTTCCTCGGCCTGTTCTTCGTGGTGCCGCTGACGCTCATCGCCTGGATGAGCTTTACCGAGCCGGCACCGGGGTTCGGCAACTATGTGAAGTTCTTCTCCTCGCCCAGGGCGCTCGGCATCCTTGCCGAGACGGTCCTGACCGCGGGCACCGTCACCATCTGCGCACTCTTCGTCGCCTATCCGGTCGCCTATGTGGCGGCGACGCGGAACTCGGCCTTCGGCAACATCCTGCTTCTGATCGTTGCGCTGAGTTTCTGGACGAACTTCCTCGTGCGCACCTATGCCTGGATGGTGATCTTCAGCAACAATGGTCCGGCCCAGGCGGCACTCGCGGCCTTCGGCTGGAACCCGCCGCCGCGCCTGCTCTACACCTCCTTCGCGTCGACGCTCGCCATGACCCAGATGCTGACGCCGCTCATGGTGTTCATGCTCTACGCCGTCATGCGCCGCATCGATGGGGCCTATCTCCAGGCCGCCGGGAGCCTGGGCGCCACGCCCGCGCGTGCCTTCCTCACCGTCTTCCTGCCGCTCAGCGCCCCCGGCATCATCAACGGCGTGACGCTGGTCTTCATCACCTGCATGGGCTTCTACGTCACGCCGATCCTGATCGGCAGCCCGCGCGACATGATGATCTCCGGGCTCATAGCCGAGCAGATGGAGCAGTTCCTCGATTTCGGCGGAGCATCGGCTTCCTCGATGATCCTGCTCGTCTTCACCCTCGTGCTCTTCAGCGTCTACAACGCCTTCTTCGACATCGAGAAGATCTGGAGGCGATAGCATGTTTGCCCGCGCCCTCGCCTTCCTGACCGCCAACTTCCTGTTCTGGCCGACACTGATCGTGGTGCCGATGTCGTTCAGTTCGGCACCCTCGCTGCAGTTCCCGCCGCCGGGCTTCTGGATCGGCTACTACAGAGCGTTCTTTTCCGAGCCGAACTGGACCGGACCGCTGATGAACAGCCTGATCACTGCGTCCTGCACGACGCTGCTGACGCTGCTTATCGCCACCCCGGCCGCCTTCGCGCTGGTCAGGCTGGAGTTCTTCGGCAAGCGGGCGTTCCGCTTGCTCCTCTTGATGCCCCTGCTGGTGCCGCACATCGTGCTGGCCTTCGCCTACTATATGTTCTTCGGCGAGATCGGCCTCGTGCAGACCTATGCCGGCGTGGTCCTCGCCCATGTCTCTATCACCATCCCGATCGCGACGCTCATCCTGACCGCGGCGCTGCAGAGCTTCGACGCCAATCTGGAGCGCGCCGCCGCCTCGCTCGGGTCCGATCCGCTGACCACATTCCGGACGGTGACGCTTCCGGTGATGCGGCCGGCTTTCCTCGTCGCGGCCTTCTTCACCTTCATCAACTCCTTCGACGAGTCCGTGATCGCGCTGTTCATCTCCGGCCGCGACACGGCGACGCTGCCCCGGCAGATGTTCAACAGCTTCTCCATGGACGCCGATCCCGTGATCGCGGCCGCCTCGTCGATCCTCTTCGCCCTGGTCCTTGCCGGCGTCGGCATGGCCGCGGCCGCGCGGCTCGTCCGCGCCAGGCTGGCGCCCGCCGGCGCCTAGAGCGTGCCCTTCGTTTCACGCAGTTCCTGACCCGAGACCGCTGCGCACCTTGATGGAATTGCTCCAGGGAGATCTCCCATGAACGACAATATCCTCGCCATCGCCAATGCCCGGAAGTCCTACGACGGACGCACCAATGTGGTCGAGATTCCTTCCCTCGACATCAGGCGCGGAGAATTCGTCTCCTTCCTCGGCCCGTCGGGCTCCGGCAAGACGACGACGCTGATGATGATCGCCGGGTTCCAGGCACCGACCCAAGGTTCGATCCTGCTGAACGGCCGCTCGCTCGTCGATGTGCCGCCCTACAAGCGCAACATCGGCGTGGTGTTCCAGAACTACGCGCTCTTCCCGCATCTGACCGTGGCGGAGAATGTGCGCTATCCGCTCAGGATGCGCGGCGAGACGAAAGAGCGGTCCCGCAGCCGGATCGCCCACGCCCTCGAACTGGTCGGGCTAACCGGCATGTCCGACCGCTACCCCCGCCAGCTTTCGGGAGGCCAGCAGCAGCGCGTCGCGCTGGCCCGCACGCTCGTCTTCGAGCCAGACCTGATCCTGCTCGACGAGCCGCTCGGCGCGCTCGACAAGAATCTGCGCGAGCACATGCAGGTGGAGCTGCGGCGCATCCATCGCGAACTCGGCGTCACCATGATCTATGTCACGCACGACCAGACCGAAGCCATGACGATGTCGGACCGGATCGCCGTGTTCAACAGGGGCAAGATCGAGCAGATCGGCGCTCCGGAGGACGTCTATTACCGGCCGGCGACGCCCTTCGTCGCCTCCTTCGTGGGTGACAGCAACATCTTCGAGGGCCGGATGTCGGAAGGCGGCGCCGTCTCGGTCGCCGGACTCGGCGATGTCGACACCGGCCGCCACGACCTGCCGGCCGGTCGCGCGGTGAGCGTGATGATGCGGCCCGAGATCTTCAAGCTGCGCCCGCAAGCCAGGGCCGCAGCGGGTGCGAACGAGCGCGAGATGGTGATCCGGGATTCGGTCAACTACGGAGAAAGCCGGCTCATCATCGCCCAATCCGGCCCGCTGTCGATCCGCACACGCGTGCTAGGTGTCGACGCGACGCATATCGCGGCGGGCGACAATTGCGTCGTCGCCTGGGATCCGAAGCACGTTCACGTGCTGGCCTGACACGGGCGATCGGGCCGAACCACCACGGCTTGCGGGCGCGATGTCAGGCCGCCAGACACATGAGGGAAAGCAATGGATATCCGCCGGATCAAGCCGAGCGAACGGTCGAGCGCTGCAGTGACTTACAGAAACATGGTCTTCCTCGCCGGACAGGTGGGCGCGCCGGGCGAAAGCGTGACGGCGCAGACCAGGGCGGTTCTCGCCAGGATCGATGCTCTCCTGGCGGAGGCCGGCACCGACAAGTCGCGTCTGCTTCAGGCCACCATATGGCTGGCCGACATCGGCGACTTCGAGGAAATGAACGCGGTCTGGAACGCCTGGGTGGTTCCGGGCCAGCCGCCGGCGCGCGCGACCAGTGAAGCACGCCTGGCGACTTCGGACTACAAGGTCGAGATCATCGTGACCGCGGCCGCCGGATAAGCCGCGGCGGGCGGCACGATGTTTGAGGACAGTGCGGCGGCAGACCGACGGCTGGCGTTTGCGCCCGCCTACGACAGTCCGCTGAATGATCCGTGCACCAACGCCCTTCAATACTGAAGGCGCGACGGGCCGCGCCAGCGGTTCCGCACTTGCAGGCCAGACGCCGGAGCGGTCCTGGCGAAGCCCATAGGCGGAAATCGCCGAAGGTTCAGGCGACGAGTTGCGGCTGGAAGACCACATCGGCCCAGTAGTTTGCGGAAGCGAAAGTGTTCGTCGGGAACAGGCCCGTCGTGGCGGATCCGCCATAGGCGTAGACGCCGTTTCCGCCGGCGCTCGCGCTCGACGGTGCTGTCAGCGGTCCGTTCGTGACGGCACCGGTGAAATAGTTGTCCGTCGCCACATAGGTGCCGGTCGTGTGGTAGGACGCGACATAGATGGTGTTGGCGGCGATCGAGACGGGCGTCGCCAGGGCGACGGTCTGCCAGCCGCTTGCCGCGGTGTTGGTGAAGGTGGCGCTGGCGAGCCTTGTGCCGGTCGCCGTCCACAGGTCGAGGACGTTCTGGCCGGCGTCACCGGGGCTGCGGTAGAATTTCAGGGCCGTGATCTCGCCGGCAACATTCGACTGGAACTTGACGCCGACCTCGAGTTGCGGACCGTCGTTGAGGTTGGTCTGGGCCGGCGTGTCGGATGCGCTGAACAGGCTGTAGGTCGTCGGGGCCGTCGACACCGCGATGTCGAAGGTCTCGGTGGCGGCGAGGCTGCCGAGATCGGTCGCCGTCACCCGTATGCCGAGCGTGCCGACATCGGCCGCCGTCGGCGTGCCGCTGAAGGTTCGCGTCGCGGCGTTGAAACTCAGCCAGGCGGGAAGTGCTGCGCCGCTGGTGGTGCTGGCCGCATAAGTGAGCGTGTCGCCGCTGTCGACATCGGCGAAGGTATTGGCCGGCAGCACCAGCGAGTAGGCGGTGCCGACGGCGGCATTCTGATTGGCGGTCTGGACGGCAAGCACCGGCGCGTCGTTGGCGCCGTGGATGGTGACGGTGAGCGTCGCCGTGGCGGTGGCGCCGGCGGTGTCCCGCATCGTGTAGCTGAAGACGTCGGTGAGCGTGTCGGTCGACTGCCGCAGCGCCTGCACGGCGGCAGAGTTCTCGTTGACGGTGTAGGTGTAGGCACCGGACGCATTGAGCACGAGGCTGCCATGGGCGCCATTGAGCGCCGTGCCGAGCGTGCCGTTGGTCGAACCGAAGCTGACCGCGGTGACGGTCTTTGTGTCGCCGGCATCCGGATCGGTGTCGTTGGCGAGCACGTTGCCGGTGGCCGGCGCGCCGCCCGAGCCGTTGGCGACGCCGCCCTTTTCGGTGGCGTCCCCCGCGTCGGCAACCGCCGTCGGCGCCGTGTTCGGCGTCGTCGATATGGTGATGTTGAAGGTCTCGGTGGCGGCGAGGCTGCCGAGATCGGTCGCCGTCACCCGTATGCCGAGCGTGCCGACATCGGCCGCCGTCGGCGTGCCGCTGAAGGTTCGCGTCGCGGCGTTGAAACTCAGCCAGGCGGGAAGTGCCGCGCCGCTGGTGGTGCTGGCCGCATAAGCGAGCGTGTCGCCGCTGTCGGCATCGGTGAAGGTATTGGCCGGCAGCACCAGCGAGTAGGCGGTGCCGACGGCGGCATTCTGATTGGCGGTCTGGACGGCAAGCACCGGCGCGTCGTTGGCGCCGTGGATGGTGACGGTGAGCGTCGCCGTGGCGGTGGCGCCGGCGGTGTCCCGCATCGTGTAGCTGAAGACGTCGGTGAGCGTGTCGGTCGACTGCCGCAGCGCCTGCACGGCGGCAGAGTTCTCGTTGACGGTGTAGGTGTAGGCACCGGACGCATTGAGCACGAGGCTGCCATGGGCGCCATTGAGCGCCGTGCCCAGCGTGCCGTTGGTCGAACCGAAGCTGACCGCGGTGACGGTCTTGGTGTCGCCGGCATCCGGATCGGTGTCGTTGGCGAGCACGTTGCCGGTGGCGGGCGCGCCGCCCGAGCCGTTGGCGACGCCGCCCTTCTCGGTGGCGTCCCCCGTGTCGGCAACCGCCGTCGGCACCGTGTTCGGCGCCGTTGCCCTAAAGACCACGTCGGCCCAGTAGTTGGAGGCCTTGAAGGTCCTGTTCGGGAAGATGCCGGTGGTGCTGCTGCCACCGTAGCGGTAGACACCGTTGCCACTCGCAGGTGCCGTCAGCGGACCACTCGTCACGGCGCTGGTGAAGTAATTGGTCGTCGACGCGTAGGTCCCGGTCGTGTGGTAGGACGCGACATAGATGGTGTTGGCGGCGATCGAGACGGGCGTCG
Source organism: Mesorhizobium sp. L-8-3 (assembly GCF_016756615.1). Lineage (GTDB taxonomy): Bacteria > Pseudomonadota > Alphaproteobacteria > Rhizobiales > Rhizobiaceae. The sequence goes on from NZ_AP023262.1 coordinate 1,021,380, forward strand.
CCAGGGCGACGGTCTGCCAGCCGCTTGCCGCGGTGTTGGTGAAGGTGGCGCTGGCGAGCCTTGTGCCGGTCGCCGTCCACAGGTCGAGGACGTTCTGGCCGGCATCATCGGGGCTGCGGTAGAATTTCAGGGCCGTGATCTCGCCGGCAACATTCGACTGGAACTTGACACCGACCTCGATCTGCCGTGCGTCGTTGAGGTTGGTCTGGGCCGGCGTGTCGGATGCGCTGAACAGGCTGTAGGTCGTCGGGGCCGTCGACACCGCGATGTCGAAGGTCTCGGTGGCGGCGAGGCTGCCGAGATCGGTCGCCGTCACCCGTATGCCGAGCGTGCCGACATCGGCCGCCGTCGGCGTGCCGCTGAAGGTTCGCGTCGCGGCGTTGAAACTCAGCCAGGCGGGAAGTGCCGCGCCACTGGTGGTGCTGGCCGCATAAGTGAGCGTGTCGCCGCTGTCGACATCGGCGAAGGTATTGGCCGGCAGCACCAGCGAGTAGGCGGTGCCGACGGCGGCATTCTGATTGGCGGTCTGGACGGCAAGCACCGGCGCGTCGTTGGCGCCGTGGATGGTGACGGTGAGCGTCGCCGTGGCGGTGGCGCCGGCGGTGTCCCGCATCGTGTAGCTGAAGACGTCGGTGAGCGTGTCGGTCGACTGCCGCAGCGCCTGCACGGCGGCAGAGTTCTCGTTGACGGTGTAGGTGTAGGCACCGGACGCATTGAGCACGAGGCTGCCATGGGCGCCATTGAGCGCCGTGCCGAGCGTGCCGTTGGTCGAACCGAAGCTGACCGCGGTGACGGTCTTTGTGTCGCCGGCATCCGGATCGGTGTCGTTGGCGAGCACGTTGCCGGTGGCCGGCGCGCCGCCCGAGCCGTTGGCGACGCCGCCCTTTTCGGTGGCGTCCCCCGCGTCGGCAACCGCCGTCGGCGCCGTGTTCGGCGTCGTCGATATGGTGATGTTGAAGGTCTCGGTGGCGGCGAGGCTGCCGAGATCGGTCGCCGTCACCCGTATGCCGAGCGTGCCGACATCGGCCGCCGTCGGCGTGCCGCTGAAGGTTCGCGTCGCGGCGTTGAAACTCAGCCAGGCGGGAAGTGCCGCGCCGCTGGTGGTGCTGGCCGCATAAGCGAGCGTGTCGCCGCTGTCGGCATCGGTGAAGGTATTGGCCGGCAGCACCAGCGAGTAGGCGGTGCCGACGGCGGCATTCTGATTGGCGGTCTGGACGGCAAGCACCGGCGCGTCGTTGGCGCCGTGGATGGTGACGGTGAGCGTCGCCGTGGCGGTGGCGCCGGCGGTGTCCCGCATCGTGTAGCTGAAGACGTCGGTGAGCGTGTCGGTCGACTGCCGCAGCGCCTGCACGGCGGCAGAGTTCTCGTTGACGGTGTAGGTGTAGGCACCGGACGCATTGAGCACGAGGCTGCCATGGGCGCCATTGAGCGCCGTGCCGAGCGTGCCGTTGGTCGAACCGAAGCTGACCGCGGTGACGGTCTTTGTGTCGCCGGCATCCGGATCGGTGTCGTTGGCGAGCACGTTGCCGGTGGCCGGCGCGCCGCCCGAGCCGTTGGCGACGCCGCCCTTCTCGGTGGCGTCCCCCGTGTCGGCAACCGCCGTCGGCACCGTGTTGCCCGGCGACGAACTGGGGTCGAAAATCACGTCCACCCAATAGTTCGTCGCCTGGAACGTGCTGGTCGGGAACAGGCTGCTGCTGCCATAGGCGTAGACGCCGTTGCCGGTCGCGGGCGCCGTCAGCGGGCCGCTGGTAACATCTGCGGTGAAGTAGTTGGCAGTCGTGGAGTAGCGACCGACGTTGGTGTGGTAGGAGGCAGTGTAGGTGGCGCCCGGAGTCAACGTCACAGGGCTGGAAAAGGTCGCGCTCTGCCAGCCACTGGCAGTTTCGTTGGTAAATGTCAGGGTCGCCAGCCGCGCGCCGGTGCTGGACCACAGCGAGCCGGTATGGGTGCCGGTATTCTGGCTGCCCTTATAGAAGCGGATACCACTGACGGTGCCGGCCACTGACGTGCGGAATCTGACGCCGAGCTCGACCGCGGAAGCGTCGTTGGTGCTCACGACCGCAGGCGTCGCCGATCCGAACAGCGAGACATAGCTCGGTCCGCTGACCGTGATCGTGCGCCCAGTGGAAGGCGTTTCCAGGTTGACGCTGTCATCGACGGCGCGGGAACGAACCGTATAGGTGCCGGCAAGCTGCGGCGTCCACGTATACGTCCAATTCTCGTCGCCGGTTGCCGGATGCCAGCTTGCGCCGTTGTCGGTCGAGAACTCGACGCTGGCGATCACCCCCCCGATATCCGATGCGGTTCCGGAAATCGTTACAGTGCTTCCTGCGACAACGCTCGTGGGCGCCGTGAAAAGGGAGGTCGGGGCGGTCTGGTCGGTCGAACCGGTTGCGGCGACAAGCCCGGCCTGCAGCGTCCCCGGCTGTATGCCCATATCGGCAAGCAGATTGACCATTGCCTGCTGCACGCGCGCATCGGTGGGTGTCGGCTGAAGGTCGTGATTGTCGCTCAGGCCCCATGCCCAGTAGACGGTTCCAGCACCGAAGACCAATGCGCCGCTCGGAGCACGATAGAGCGTCAGATTATGGGTCGAGACGCCGCTGCCGGTCGTATTTCCGTAGTCGAGCAGATAAGTGCTTACCGGAATCGTCGTCGACGACAACTTTATCAGGCCGGCGGGATCAAAACCATTGTCGGGCGCTTCGTCCCACTCGTAGCCGAGATAGTTCTTCGTCAGCGTTGCCGTCTGACCGGGTTGCAGATTGGCAACGCTCGTGTCCCGCCAAAACCGCAGGTTGGCGTCATCGTAGGGAATCGTGATCGCCTGGAGATTGGAACCGACGTCATCGACCTGGAACATCGTCCCCGTCAGCGAGTTCTCCGGATTCCCTCCGCCGATCGCCGGCGGGCTGAGGCGTGGATCGCGAAAAGTCCCGGTCCACTCGCTGGAAGGATCGATACTGGCGCTGGGCGACCATGTCTCCTTGTAGCAGATCAGCGTGCGATAGGGCGTGCCGTCCGCGCTGATTGCGTTGCCCCAGCGGGTGCGCCAGTAGACTTCATTGCCGCTCCAGAACTGCAGGTTGACACCGGCATCGCGGGCTGCCTCGACATTGGTGCGTTGCTGACCGGACCAATACTCGTCATGGCCGACGTCGAGATACATCCTGTGATTCAGGAGCAGGCTGCCATAACGGTCAACGTCGACCCCCGACATGTAGGAGACGTCATAGCCGTTCTGCTCGAGCCAGTAGATCGCCGCATATTCGACGCCGAAAAGATAGTCCTGCGGGCCGGCATAGGTGCCGACTCCGCCGCGCGTCGCGATGGGCCGGTTGTAGCTGACCGCATAGGCGCGCCCCGCCCCCTGACCCGTCGCCGGACCGTTGCCGCCGTAGAAATTTGCCCCGCCCCAACCGTTATACGCCTGCCACGTTGTATCCGCAGTCTGGAAGACGATGTCGCTGTGGCTGCTGTCGTCCCGGACGATGAACGGGATGTGGTTCTGGCCGGCAGTTCCGTCCTGGCGCACGAGCTTGGCGATGTAGACGCCGGAGACAGCATCGGCGGGCACGGCCCATGACGCCGATACGGCCCAATTGCCGGCGTCCACCGTGCCGGTGGCGGCGTTGTACAAAGGCGCGGGCTGGTTCTGCAGTCCCGTGCGCTGAATCGTGGCGACCTTTCGCGCCCCCATGCCGCCATAGTAGCCGAGCCGATAGATGTCGATCCGATAGTTGTTGGAATTGGTGTCGATCTTGAAGCTGATCGTCTGGCCGCGATCGACGCTTATGTCGGTGGCGAAGCCCTCGATGTTCGAGTCGCCCGCGCCGACAATGCCCCACTCGCTTTCCGGATTGCCGGGCTTCTGGTTCTCGAGAACGATCGGATTGTTCGTGGCCGCGGCAAGATCCTGCGAGGTGGTCCTGGAGACAACCGCCCCTGTGGTGACCGAGCCGGACAGGATACCGATCTGGCCCGTCATCGTTCCGGTGCCGGTCTCCCCGCCTCCGGGCAACTGATTGCTCCACCCCTCCAAGGGCACTACGTTGCGCGATGATAGCGGATCGCTTATCGAGGCTCCGAAGAGAGCAGGACCGCTCGGCACATAGTCCGCTCCATCATACAGCCTCGTTCCCGGCAGTTGGCCGTCCGCCTGGAGAACGCTGCCGGCGGGCTGATCGAGCAGCCGTGTCGGGCAATTGATGTAGCCGCAACCCCCGCAACAGATGGCGTTGGAAATGGCAGCCGGCACAAATCCCACAAATGATTCGGCAATATCGGCAGTCAGCCTGGCCGAAGGAGCCGTCGCGTGGATGACCGTGCCGCTTGAAGTGGTCGATAAAGGTGCCAGGGGCGCTTCTGGCTCCGACGCCGCTGGGGCAGGACTTTGAAAGAGGTGAGAGGGATCGACGTTGATGCCCTCACCGGCTGCAGGCCGCGGCGAGCCGATCCCGAACGAGCCAGCACTTGGTAGCACTGTGCCGAGTGCCCGCGCGGCAGCGCCCGCCAATGACCAGGACGCATGAACGACGTCGGCCTGGCCGTGAGCCCCGGAATTGAGCCAGCCGCGTTGCCTGCGCAGGTGCCCATGGTCGATCGCCGGATCGACCATGACGCCGTGCTCGTTCACAACTTGCACAGCCGGATCAGGCTGCGGGTAGCCTTCGCGCCTATGCGTGGCCTTACGCGACGTCGTTTTGCCGCCAGCGGCCAGCCACCTCAGAACCGACGAGCCGAGGGCAACGGAACGGAAATCCCAAGAACGATCATCACCCTGCATGCGATGACCTTTGCGGAACTACTTGGAGTTGCGCGGCAAGGTCAACAAAACTGACCTCTCAGTGATGTTCATGCCACACAGTACAAGTATAGCTGATATGGCAACAAATATACCGTAGCTACTTCGAGCAGGATCAAACGGTCGATCCAGGGCACCTGTCACGCGGCACGTTGGAGTCGATGCCGACATGCGGGCAACGCATGAAAACGCAATGGTCGTGACAAGCAGCGAATCGCACGACTGTACCTTGCCGTGTGCGGGTTCCGGGCGAAAGACTGGATTCAGACTGGACGCAAGCAACCGCTGTTTCAGCAGGCCTTATCGGGCATCCGACACCGTTCACGTGCCCTGTATCCTGCTGCGGCACATTGAAGAGAGCCTCCCGCGTGCCAGTGCCGACCGGGTATTCCTTCCGAAGCCATCACTCAGTTGTGCCGCCTGAATGCCGAGTCGGATGGACGACAAGACCGGGGTCCTGCGCCCAGAGCGACGGTCGCATCGATGGAATCGGTGCTGCCGCTCTGACCGCTTGTTTGGGCGTCGGCGTCAGAATTCCCGGAGCGGCCAGGTTGGCTGCCGCTCCCGGCGGAATTTCGGGGAATGCGGCCGGCTCGCTTCCGGGATAGAACGCGGTGAAGTGCGCCTGGCACGTCCGGCCACAAGGCCGAAATCTCGTCGCCGCGGCGGATGACGGCCGCCGCGGCGAGCAAGAGCTACTTGCCGAGCCAGGGATAACGTTCGGTGTCTTTCCCGGCATAGTCGGGATCGAGATAGATGAAGCAGCGCTGGATCTTCCAGTCGCGGATCTCGAAGACGTCACACCAGCGCCCCGCCTGCCATTCCGGCAGGCCTGCCCGCCACGGACCGTCCTGGTGCTCGCCATGGCTGGTGCCCTCGCAGACGACGAGGTCCCTGCCGGAGAAGATCCAGTTGAAATGCGAATAGTGGTGGGTGATCGACTTCAGCGTGCCGCCGACGTCGCCGAACATCCTGCCGATCTCGTCCCTGCCGTTGGCGAGGCCCCATTTCGGGAAGTAGACCTGCGCGTCCTCGGCGAAGAGCTCGAGGATCGACCCACCGGTCGAGGTCACCCCGCCATTGTCGAATGCCTTGAGATATTCGAGCGCGACGGATTTGCGCTGCTCGTCGGTCATGGTCTGCGTGCTGAGTGCCATGGTTGCTTCCTCCCGGTAGAACACTCTCTCAATGCCTGCTTTCGGCATTCGCGGCATTGGCCGCGAGATAAGCGAAGGCGAGGATCGGCCCCAGCGTCGCGCCGCCCGCCCAATAGGCCCTGGCCGATGCCGAGGCGACGCAATTGCCGACGCCATAGAGGCCGGCGATCGGCGTGCCGGTATGGTCGAGCACCTGGCCGTCGGGGCTGGTGACGGGGCCGCCCTTGGTGTCGAGATTGCCGCCGGTGAGCAGCGCCGCGTAATAGGGCCCCTCGCCGGCGATCGGATACATGGTCGGATTGGGCGCCGCCGGGCTTTCGGCGGCCGGGCCGTTGAAGAGCAGCTCGACCTGGCGTTCGCCGCGACGGAAATCGAGGTCCCTTCCTTCCCTGGCAAAGCCGTTGAAACGCTCGATCGTGGCGGCGAGGTTCTTCTCGAAATTCCCGGAGAGCGCCAGGCCGCCGATGCGGCCGGCATGTTTCTCCAGGCGTGCGCGGATATTCCGAGACAGTTCCGCCAGGGTCGCGCCCTTGATGACATGGCGGTCGTCGGCGCCCTCGGGCACGATGAAGCGGCCATACTCGTCGCTGGCCGAATGCTCCTGGCTGCGCCGGTCCCAGATCGCCGCCAGAACCAGGTTCGGATATTCCGATCTGGCCGGATCCCAGGCGAAGAAGGCCTGCGCGGATTCGTTGTAGGCGAGCTTCTCGTTGGTGACGCGCTTCCCGTTCCGGTCGACATAGATCATCGAATCGCCCGAAGGCGAGAAGGTGCCGATCAGCGCGGGATCGTCGGCCAGCGCCTTCTCCAGCACGATCGGACACATCCAGGCATAGTTCATGTTGCGCAGTTCGGCCCCGGCGGCCGAACCGATATGGACGAAATCGCCCTCGTTGCTGCGCGCCGCGCAGCCGCCGAAGACGGGCACGCTGAGGAAGTTCTTGCGCAGCGCCACATCGTGGGTGAAGCCGCCCGAGGCGAAGATGACGGCTTTCGCCGCCCTGAAGGCAATTGTCCTGCCGTCGGCCGTGTCGGCCTCGATGCCGACCACTCTGCCGTCGTCATCAAGGACCGTGCGCTGGACGCGGTGCCCGGTGCGGATGTCGACGCCGTCGGCCCGCGCCCGGTCGCTCATCGTGCGTACCGCGACCTCGCCGCCGTCGGACATGCTCTCGCGCGCGCCCTTGGGCAGGAGCACGCGGCCCTTGGGCGCCTTGTCTTCGGGCAGCTCGGCCCAATAGTCCGGCACGAAATCGCAGTGGCGATACTCCAGCGCGCCCTTTTTCGCGAGCAGTTCCGTGGCCGGCGAGGCATTGTCGTAGATCGCGGCGTAGGAATCATATTCCCATTGACTCATGCCCAGCGTCGGATGGTCGGGATCATAGGCCTCCGGACGCGACAGCCGCGCCATGTAGCGCAGGCAGTCCTCCTTGCGGTCCTCGATGCCGACCTCCCGCATATGCTTGTTGTTCGGCACCCAGTACCAGAAGGCGGCCTTCCTGGTGGTTCCGCCGAGTTCGTCGGCCTTCTCCAGGAGCACCACGCTGTTGCCGTGCCAGCGGCTGAACAGGGCCGAGGCGAGCCCGCCGGCGCCGCCGCCGACAACGACGATATCGGCCTCGACATCGAAGCTCCGGCGCCTGGCGGGAGCGGCGGATTTCCTTGAAATGGACGGCATGGCCTTTCCTCCTGCGGCATGGCGGGAGGTCCAGACCTCCCTTCGAAACACCGCATCGCTCGATCCGACCGGATCCTCTCCCGGCGATGCTGCGGCCACCCTGCCCGTTCGCAAAGCGCACGTCTTTCAAATCCCTGCCCTTTACAGATTCCTGTAGCGGAATGATCGGAGGCTGCAGGGTTCGGAACGAGACTATTGTAGCACACGCCGTAATCTGCGACCATCGCGTCGCGGGCAACCGGCTGGAGGAAGCCACCCGTTCGCAAGGCGAACAGATAAGATTTGCCGGTCCAGGGAGGACAGAGATTGGCTGCGGCTATCGGACGGGCGCGAGATGTCCGCTATGGCGGGCTGGAGCAGTTTCCGATCAGGGGCGGTGTCGGCGGCATCGATTACTGCATTGCCGGGTCACGTCCCTACGCGCTCGAATTCATGAACGGCGTCGACGTGATCTGCCTTCTGCTCGGTGACGTTGTTTCCACGACACGGTTCGAAGATGACGCCGAGGAGCCGCTGGTCTTCCGGGGCGAGACGGCGGCGTTCCATCCGCGGCGCGGCCGGGTTCGCGTCGCCGCGAGCCATGTCAGGCACGGCTTCATCGCCTTCAGCTATTCGGATGAATTCCAGACCGACGTCTGCGATGTCAGGCTGAGCGAGGCGCGTAGGGCCGGCAGCACGAACAATATCGGGGGCGGCTCGATACGACACCTGGCGCGTTATGCGCGGGAGCGCATGCGCGGCGAACGCTCCCTCGACCCGCTCGAACTGCAATATCTCGGCGGGCTCGTCTATCTGGAAACCATGAACGGGCTGCAGGCCGTCCGCCCGGCAAGGCGGGCCGGCCTGTCGGACGGCGAGTTCCGCCGCATCGCCGACTTCGTCGAAGCAGGGCTCGACGGCGATATCAGCTGCGCGCGCATCGCCAGGGCAGTCGACCTGCCGCTACGCGTGGTGTTCGACGGAATGAAGGTGCGAACCGGCCTGTCGCCCTACCAGTTCGTGCTGGCGCGGCGGATCGACAAAGCGTGCGAGCTTCTTGCCCGTTCCGGCCTGCCGATCGCCGAGATCGCACTCGCCTGCGGCTTCGCCTCGCAACAGCATCTCACCGCGACGCTGTCGCGCAAACTCGGCAGCACGCCGCGGCGGCTGCGGGACAGATGAGGCGGGCGATCTCAATCGCCGGCGCCGCCCCTCCGGCCCGGTAGATAGCCGCGCATCCAATTGGACGCACACAGGTCGCTCCAACACTTTGACCCACGCTACGTGCCTTCGCGCCGACAGGCGTGAGCCACGCAGTCGCGCGCTCCGACGGCCGATACTATCGACCATCGATATGATATGATCCCCGTCGCGCAAAACCTGGGAGGAGGAGATGCATCCGCACTTGTCCGCTTTCGGGTCCGATGCTCTGGTACTCGCCGGTGTCCTGATCGCAACCAGCGTCGCCACAGCCGAGCCTGTCGTCTTCCATACGGCGCATTTTTCGGATGACGTCGTCATCAGCCTCAGCCTGGTCGGCGACAGCCAGTCCGCCGACCGCGACTATGATTTCGACGTACTGATCGGCCTCACCACGATCAGCCCCGATGGCCGGATCATCTATGCCGACCCGAGCAGGCACCCTGCGCGCGTGAGATGCGGCGCTCCCGCCAAGATCCTCGTCGGGGGCATCGAATACCCGGTCGGCGAGACGATGAAGGGCACCCAGCAGGAAAACTGGAAGCGGGATCTCTGGCATACCGTCTGCAAGACGCTTGTTTCGTGAGCGATACGATGCGGGTTCGTCCCTCCCCATGCTTCGAGCGGCGGGAGGGAAGATCCATTCGCCCCATGCTCCAATCACCTCACGCCGCGAAGGGCGTGTAGTCCACGTCGTAGCCGAAGTAGCGCGGACCGACGAGGGCAATGCCCTCCGGCGTCAGCCATTGCGGATTGCTGGGGAAGGCCAGCGCCTTCAGCCTGAGGCCGTAGCGTAGCGCATCCGCGGTGACCGGATTGCCGCTTTCGGCTTCGAGCAGCGTGATCAGGTCGGGTGTCGTCACCAGGATCTTGCCGTCGCGTTCGGCCATCAGGAACTCGTTCTGGAAGTCGAGCTTGAAGCTGTGGCCCTTCCATTCGTCGACGCCGTCGAAGCGCGCGGTGCCGCGGGCGAAGCCGCCGACAGTGCGGCGATCGATGTCCTTGGCGCGGCCGTGGAAGATGACCTTGGCGCCGAGCATTCCGACGATGGCGTCGACCGGATCGCCATGAGCGTGGCGGGTGTCACGCAGTGCGCGGCCAAGCTCTGCGCAGAGCGACAGGGTGCCGCGCACCACAGCCTTCTTCGCCACCGCACCGCTCATCGAATAGAAGGCGAGCAATGCGGAGCCCCCCATCTCGACGGTGGCGGCGCGCGCAAGGCGCTCTGTCCAGGCATTCCTCACCGTGTCGAGAACAAGTGAATTGCCCTTGTCGTCGCACAACACCATCGGGGTCGCGGAGACCCCGTGTAGGGTGAAGGTGACCATCTGCAGCTCGGGATAGGCGCGCCCCATGCCGTCGCCGTCGACCAGCGGCAGGCCGCTGGCGGCTGCCACCACGAAAGGAGTCGTGGAGTTCACGCCGCCGGCCTCGCCGCACAGCACCGCGTCGATCTTGCGGCCGAGAAGCTGCTCGAGCTGGCGGAAGGCGTTCATCAGTTCGTCGCCTTGCGGCAGCTTCTCCGTCATGACGGTCGGCGCGCCCATCATGCAGACGGGCACGACGAGCGCGTCGTCGGGCAGCTCGGCGACATCGACCAGTTTGACCGGCCCATGCTTCCTGATGGCCTGCTGCGCCATCAGCTTGCCGACATAGGGATCGCCGCCGCCGCCGGTGCCGAGGATGGCGCCGCCGGTCGCGATGTCCTCAAGATCGTCGGCATGGATCGTCCGAAGGATTTTCATCGTCTTGGTCCTTTCACGCGGCGATCGGGCCGGCCGCGAGCGGTCTGAACGTCAGGTCGGGATAACCGAAGGCTTTGGGGCCGACGATCTCCAGCGCCTTGGGCGTCTTCATCAAATCATGCACGGGAAGGCCGATGACGGCGATGCGCTGGCCGTAACGCAGGATCTCCGTGGTGATCGGCTCGCCCGTCTCGAGTTCGAGATTGACGATCAGGTCGGGCACCATGATCACCGGCTCGCCGTCGATCCACAGGACGAGGTTCTCGTTCTGGATGGCGATGCGTGCCTCCGAGCCCGCCCAGGCATCGATCCCCGCGAGGTGCGCATGTCCGCGCGCGAAACCGCCGGTGAGTTCGCGCCTGACATCGGTGACCTTGCCGGTGAAGAACAATTTGGCGCCCGTCGTCGCGACCACGCGCTCCACCACGTTCTGCCGTTTGGCGCGGGCGTCGAGCACGGTCTGGCCGATCCGGAGCGCCTGGGTGACGGTGTCGGGCACGGCGGTGCGGCGCACGAACTCCATCGACATCGGCGCGATGGCGAGCCCGGCTCCGGCGCCCATGCCGACGGATACGTCGCGGGCGAAACGTTCGAGCCAGAACATGTCGACCATGTCGCGGAACACCACGACATTGCCCTTGTCGTCGGCGATTGCCGCCGGCGCGGCCTTGGCGCCGTAGATGAAGAAGGTGGTCATCTGGACTTCGGGAAAGGCGCGGCCCATGCCGTCGCCGTCGACCACGGGCAGGCCGGCCATGGCCGCCGCGATGATCGGCTCCAGCGAGTTGGCGCCGCCGATCTCGGCCGAGATCAGGGCCGACATCTTCACCCCCGCGGCCTCCTCCACCGCGCGCATGGCGCGGTAGCACTCGCCGCCCTCCTCGACCTTCTCGACGCCGACGACGGGCGCGCCGATGCCGCCGACCTCGCCGATCCAGGCATCGTCCGGCAGCGCATCGAGCGGAACGACCCGGACCTCGGCGCCCTTGCGCATCAACTCGCGCGTGCGCAGCATTCCGATATAGGGATTGCCGCCCCCGCCGGTGCCGAGAAGTGCTGCGCCGATCGACAGCGGCAGGAGATCGGCTTCCTTCAGCAGATAGCCCTTAGCCGACATGGAGCTCTCCGACGGCTTTGATGCGCACGCGCGTCGCATTCCCGGGCAGATAGGCGAGCGGCACGTCCTCGACGTCGACAATCTCGATGCTGTCGCGCAGGGCTCCGGCCGCCACGGCCGCATCGACCGCGCGCTGCTTGGCGTCGGCGAGCGCCTGCTCGCGGCCGATCTCGGCCAGCGCATAGACGCGGTCGACCTCGCCGGAGACCTGCGCGATCGCAGCACCCACCGCATTGGCGACCGCGAAGTGGTGGGGCTTGATCACCTCCAGGCCGCCGATCGGACCGTCGACCAGGATCGAGCCGCCGCCGACCACGATGACGGGAAGCGGCTCGGGCGACAGGCGCGAGCGCTCGACGCAATCCTCCAGCATCTCCATGATCCTTGTCTGGGTGCGCGCGATCAGGTCGGGCGAGAGATGGGCGACCTTGGACCGGTCGCCGAAGTCGGCCCGGCCGGCAGCCGCCATGACATCGGATGTCGTCAGCGTCGAGCCGCCGAAGATCAGGGCATCGGTGACAAGCCGGTAACCGACCGAGGTCGGGCCGACCTTGATGCCGTGCTCGGTCTCGACCACATGCGAGCCGCCTCCCAAGCCGACCGAGAAGACGTCGGGCATGCGGAAATTGGTGCGCACGCCGCCGACTTCGACGGCGACCGTCGCCTGCCGCGGAAACCCCTTGTGCAGCGAGCCGACGTCGGAGGTGGTGCCCCCGATGTCGACCACGATCGCTTCGGAGACACCCGACAGGAAGGCGGCGCCGCGCATCGAATTGGTCGGACCTGAAGCGAAGGTCAGCACCGGGAATTTTTCGGCGAAAGCGGCATCCATCAGCGTGCCGTCGTTCTGGGTGAGATAGAAGCGGCCCTTGATGCCGGTCTCGGCGATGGCCTTGCGGAAGGCCTCGATCACATGGGCCGACAGGTCGCGCAGGCAGGCGTTCATGATCGCCGCGTTCTCGCGCTCCAGCAGCCCGATACGACCGATCTCGCTGGACAGCGTGATATGCGCGTCCGGCAGCGCCTTGGCGAAGATCGCACCCGCCTGCTTCTCGAACTCGCCGCTGACCGGGGAGAAGACCGAGGTGATGGCGATCGAGTTGATTCCCCTGGCCGTGATCTCGGCAACGATGCCGAGCAGCTCCTTCTCGTCGAGCGGCGAGATGACACGGCCGTCGAATTCATTGCCGCCATGGGCGAGCCAGGCATGGTTGCCGATCGCCTGCTTCAGGTCCTCCGGCCAGTCGACCATCGGCGGCAACGAGGCCGTTGCCGGCAGGCCGAGGCGGACCGCGGCGGTCGGGGCAAGATCGCGGCGCTGCACGACAGCATTGGTGAAATGGGTGGTGCCGATCATGACCACGTCGACGACGCCGGCCTTCATGCCTGAAGCGTCGAGCACGGCCTTCAGCGCATTGACCACGCCGCTCATGACGTCGGCCGTCGTGGCGGACTTGACGCCCGCAATCACGCGCGGACCGTCCATGATGACGGCATCCGTATTGGTGCCGCCGACGTCGATACCTATCCTGATCATCTGGTCTGAACCTCGCTTTAGATTTCTAGCCGCCCTGCGCCTTGCGCAGGGCGAGCAGCTTTTCGGCTGTCGGGATCTCTCCGTCGATCAGCTCGATCTTCGGGCGCATCGCCTCCTCCTCCGCCGAGATGACGGGGACCGAGGCGAGGAGGAGCCGGGTGTAATCGTGCCGGGGATTGTCGAAGACGGCGGCGGTGTCGCCGGTCTCGACGATCTCGCCGAGATAGAGGATCCCGACCTTCTTCGCGAAATTGCGCATCAGGCTGAGATCGTGGGAGATGAACAGGAAGGTGAGGTCGAGCTGGCGGCCGAGATCGACCAGGAGGTCGATGACCTTCGCCTGCACGGAGACGTCGAGCGCCGAGGTCGGCTCGTCGAGCACGACCAGCTTCGGCGCCACCGCGAGCGCCCGGGCTATCGCCACGCGCTGCTTCTGGCCGCCCGACAGCTCGTGCGGGAAACGCTGCGCGAAATCGGCCGGAAGCTGCACCATCTCGAGCAGCTCGGAAATGCGCCGGCGACGATCGGAACGCGGATGGCCGTGTGCCTCTAGCGGCACCCCGATCGACTGTCCGACCGTGCGGCGCGGATTGAGCGAGGAGCCGGGGTTCTGGAACACCATCTGCACCTTGCGGCCATGCTCGCGCGTGCCGCCGGTGCCGATGATGTTTTCGCCGTCGAGGAAGATGTCGCCGCTGTCGGGGCGGGTGAGGCCCATGATCGTGCGGGCGATGGTGGATTTGCCCGAGCCGCTCTCGCCGGCGAGACCGTAGACCTCGCCGCGCTCGATCGAGAAGGACACATGATCGACGGCCTTCACCTCGCCGGCCATGCGGCCGAAGACGTTGCGCACCGGAAAGCTCTTGCAGAGGTCGACCACGTCGAGCATCGGCTTCATGCGACGCCCTCCGGCCGACCGAAGCGCGTGCCGCCGGTGAGGCGCGGCACGGCATCGATCAGCGCCCGCGTATAGTCGTTCCTGGGTGCTGCGAAGAGCTCTGCGGTCGCGCTCGCCTCGACCACGACCCCCTTGTTCATGACATAGACATAGTCCGACGTCTCGCGGACCACGCCGAGATTGTGGGTGATCATCAACAGCGCCAGGCCGCGCGCCTCGACGAGATCCTTGAGCAGCTTCAGAATCTGCGCCTGGGTGGTGACGTCGAGCGCGGTGCCGGGCTCGTCGGCGATCAGGAGCCTCGGCTCGCTGAGCAGCGCCATGGCGATCAGCACGCGCTGCCGCATGCCGCCCGACAGCATGATCGGATAGGACCGCGTCACCCTTTCGGGATCACGCATGCGCACCTGGCCGAGCACCTCATGGACGCGATCCATCCGCTCGCGCCGGCCGCGGCTGCGGCCGAGACGCCGGTCGGCATATTTGAGGATCGTGCCCATCTGGTCGCCGATGGTGAAGACCGGATTGAGCGAGCTCATTGGATCCTGGAAGATCATCGACATGGCCGTGCCGCGCAGGGCCGTGCGCTCGCGCGCAGGCATCTTGAGCAGGTCGCGGCCATCGAAGACGATCTCCCCGCCCGATATGGTCGCCGGGGGATGGCGCAGCAGCCCCATGATCGCCTTCATGGTGACGGTCTTGCCGGAGCCGCTCTCGCCGACCAGCGCGATATGGCTGTGCGCCGGCACGTCGAGCGAGACGCCCTTCAGAACCCGGCTGGTCTGGCCGTAGGTGGTGAACTCCACCGAGAGGTCGCGAACGCTGAGCAGGGCCTCGCTCATCGCACGTCCTCCACGTCGAAGAGGTCGCGCAGCCCGTCGCCGAGCAGGTTGAATCCCAGCGCCACGAACAGGATGGCGCAGCCCGGCAGAACGGATTCCCACCAATAGTCCGGCAGGAAGGCAGCACCCGAGGCAACCATCGTGCCGAGGTCGGGCGTCGGCGGCTGGATGCCGAGGCCGAGGAAGGAGAGCGAGGCGCCGACCAGGATGACGAAGCCGGCGTCGAGCGATGTCTTGACGGCGAGCGCGGAAACGCAGTTGGGCAGGATCTCGCGGAACAATATGTGGAACTTGCTGGCGCCCAGCGTCTCGGCCGCCTCGACGAATTCCTGGGTGCGCAGCTGCCGCGTGATCGAATAGATGAGCCGCGTGTGCCAGGTCCACCAGAGCGCGGCGATGGCGAGCATGGCATTGACGAGGTCGGGCGAAAGCACCGCGGCGACAGCCAGCGCCATCACCAGCGGCGGGATGGCCAGCGAAATGTCTGTGATGCGCATGATGACGATCTCGACCCAGCCGCCGAAATAGCCGGCGAGCAGGCCGAGCACGGTGCCGACCGGAACGGCGGTGCCCAGCACGACGAGCGCGAGCAGGAGCGACACGCGCATGCCGAAGGCGACCCGGGTGAAGATGTCGCGGCCGACATTGTCGGTGCCGAACCAGTATTCGGCCGAGGGCGGCAGATGACGGGCGCGGAAATTGACGGCGGCGCCGACATGCTCCGGATAGGGCGTGATCAGCGGCGCGAAGATCGCGGCCAGCACGCAGATGACGACGATGGTCGCGCCGATCACCGCGGTCGGGTTGCGCGAGAAGCGGTACCAGTTCTGATAGGCGTTGGAGAGGCGGCGCGGGGCCTGTGCGATATCGGTCATCCGCGCCGCCCCCTGATGCGGACGCGCGGGTCGACGAAGCCGACGAGCACGTCGATGACCAGATTGACCATCACGAAGAACACGCCAGACACCATGACCACGCCCATCACGGCATTGAGGTCCTTCTGCAGGATGGTGCGGATGCCGTAGGCGGCCATTCCGGGCCAGGCGAAGACCAGCTCGACGACGAAGGCATTGCCGATCAGCGACGCGAATTCAAGGCCGAGGATGGTGAGCGGCGGCACGAAGCTCGGCCGCAGCATGTATTTGAACACGCGCAGCGGCTCGGGCACGCCGAAGGCCCGGCTCGCTTCGATATAGTCCTGGCTGGCGACGTCGATCATCGAGGAGCGGGTGATGCGGGCGATCTGCCCCATGGTGGCCGCAGCGAGCGCGATCGACGGCAGGAGCAGGTAGCGCAGCGCTTCCAGGAAGACGTCGAAGCGGCCGCGCAGCAGGGAATCGATGGTCAGCAGGCCGGTGATGTCGGCCGAGAACACCATATTCGGCGGCAGCCGGCCGGTGGTCGGCAGGATGTGCAGCACATAGCCGGCGAGGATCTGGAGGAGCAGCGCCAGGAAGAAGCTTGGCGTCACCGCGCTGAAGATGGCGATGAGGCGCACGACATTGTCCGGCCATCGGTCCTTCCAGCGCGCCGCCGCCACGCCCAAAGGGACGCCGAAGACGAAGGCGATCGTGATTGTGGCGAGCACCAGTTCGAAGGTCGCCGCGAATGTGTCGCGTATGTCGTCGTTGACGGGCCGTTCGGTGAGCAGCGAGCGGCCGAGGTCGCCCTTGGCCAGGCCGCCGATGAACATGCCGTATTGCTCGACAAGCGGCCGGTCGAGACCCAATGTCTGCTGAAGGGCCGCGACCTGCTCCTGGGTGGCTCGCGGGCCGAGCGCCAGGCGGGCCGGATCGCCGGGGATGGCGCGGGCGATCACGAAGATGACGACCGACAGGCCGGCCAGCACCAGAAGCGACCAGAGCACGCGCCGAATGAGGAAGAGAAGGAATTCCAACGATCCAGCTTTCGATTGCGTCAGCGTCGGGCTGTCTCGCGGTCGGGATCGAGTTCAAATCCCGAGGTCGGCGCGAGATACCCCTCATCCGACCGCGCTTCGCGCGGCCACCTTCTCCCACAAGGGGAGAAGGGGACACTGCGGCAACGCTTCCGCCAGTCGTCGACGTTGGTGACTTGCACAGCCGGCGAAGCCAAGCTCCCCCTTCTCCCCTTTTGGGAGAAGGGGGCCGCGCGCAAGCGCGGTCGGATGAGCGGTACTGGCCGTCCGGCGCCCGTTCCGCTCATCAGTTACTTGCAGGTCCAGCTGTAGCGCGTGAAGTCGTAGTCGAAGGACTGCATCGGCACGGCCTTGAAGCCGGTCAGGCACTTGTCCATCGCATGCTGCACGGTCTGGGTGAGCAGGAAGACGTCGGGCTGGATCTCGACCAGCTTGTGCTGGAGGTCGCGATAGATCTCGGCCTGCTTCTTGACGTCGCCTGTTCCGCGGGCGTCGTCGATCAGCTTGTCGATGTCGGGGTTCTGCAGCCATTCCATCGACATCCAGGTGCCGGCGGCCTTGGAATGGTATTGCGAGAAGAACATCGAATCCGGCGACGGATAGGTCGGGCCGTAGAAGATCTGGCTGACCGCCGGCGTGGTCTCCACCTTGGTGGCGAGCTCGGTAATGCGGTTCCAGGGATCGGACTGCTGGGTGACCTGGAAGCCGATCTGCTCGAGATTGGCCTGCATCAGGAGGCTGATCTCCTCCTCGAACTTGGTGCCGGCGACATAGCCCAGCGTGATCGGGATCGGCGCGCCGGCATATTTCGACTTGGCAACCTCCGCCTTGGCGGCCTCGAGGTCGTAGGTGGGCTCGGGGATGTCGTCGGCGTGGAAGTCGGCGAAGGCTTTCGGCAGCGGCGTCGACAGCACGCCGCCCGGGAAGATCACCTCGCGGACGGTCGCGTAGTCGGTGGCGAGCGCGATGGCGCGGCGGATGTGGACGTCGTCTGTCGGCGCGACCTTGGTGTTGAGCTTCAGATAGAAGGCCGTGGAGGTGTCCTCCGCGACGAGGTTGAAACGGCCCATGTCGACCAGCGCCTTGTAGGTCTCCGGCGACTGGTACTGGCTGGTCATGGTCAGTTCGCCCGATGCCGCCAGCGAGCGCACGGTCGCCTCGTCATTGGTGACGATCCAGCGTACCTCGTCGATGGGGCCTTCCGCGAAGCCCTTGTAGTAGTCCTTGTTGCGCACGATGGTCATCTGCGCGCCGCGATCCCAGCTCTTCAACGAATAGGCGCCGGCGCCGGCGACATTGGTCGCGAGCCAGGCCTGGCCGTCGTCGGAGCCTTCATGCGGCTTCACAGCTTTCTCGTTAAGGATGAGGATGGCGGGTACCGTGGTCAGGAACGGCGAGAAGGTTTTCGAAAGGGTGAACTTGACCGTGCCGACATCCACGGCCGTCACCGAGCCGGGTTTCAACACGTCCGCGAACAGGTTGGCCGGCCCCTGATTGATGCGCAGCAGGCGCTCCACCGTATAGACCACGTCGCTCGCCTGGACGGGCGAGCCGTCGGCGAACTTCGCGTCTGCGCGCAGCTTGAAGGCCACTTCCCTGGCGTCGTCGGAAACCGTCCAGCTCTCGGCGAGTTCCGGGATCAGATTGCCCTTCTCGTCTACGCTGACCAGTCCGTCATAGAGGTTCACCGCCGCCATATAGTCGGTGTAGTCGGAGATCTTGGCCGGATCGATGGTACCGAAGATCTGCACGGTGTTCATCGTCACCACGGTTTCGGCCGCTGCCGGCATCACGCCTGCGGCCCCCAGCATCAGGGCCGCCGTGGCGGTGGAAGTCAAATAGCCTCGTCTGATCATTGTCCGGTTCCCCTGTTGCACTCGGTTTCTTCTGTGTGCGGACTTGGCATCGCCCGCATCAGGGAGGAAAGGCCCCAACCTTCGACATCGAGGATGCCGGCCGGTCTTGCTTCTGTACGTCGGCAATTTCGTGCGGGCATCCTGTCGGTCCGGCAAGACCTCCCGATCCGGCCGGACTGACGACAGCTTCGCGCAATCGGAGGACCGGCCTCAAGTCGGCAAAAGGATAGGTTTTGCAGAAAATAGTCTAGGTTTGACGGAAGGGCCGCCGAGCCGGCGCAATACGCATCCAAGCCCCGGACTACGTCACGAGGCCGAGCGCCCTGGCGGCGCTGATCGCTTCCTTGCGTTTGGCGCAGCCGAGCTTGCGGTAGACATTGCCGAGATGGAACTTCACCGTCGCTTCGCTGAGCCCGAGCGTGTTGGCAATGTATTTGTTGGACCCGCCCTCGCAGATCATCAGCAGGATCTTGGTCTCCTTGCGCGACAGGCCCATCTTGGCGCCGAGCGCATTGGCGGGCAGGCTGCCGCCGCGCAAACGGCGCACCACCTGGCGCACCGGCGTCGACGTGTCGAGGAATTCGCTGATGCGCTTGTCGTCGATGAGCTCCGTGAGGAACATGCGCTCCTCTGCGAGCGGCGCGACGGCGCCGAGGCGCGAGGCATTCTCGAAGGCCTTCTGCAGCAGCGCGCGGGCACCGGAGAGGTTGCGCTGCCGCTTGCAGACGTAAGCCAGCCAGATGCCGAGACCGATGCGCTGCCGCTCCGTCAGATGCAGGCTGTTGAGCATGGCGAGCAACTGGCGGTCGAGATTGGGCCTGGTCGGCATCTCGTTGACGAGATGTCGGAGCCAGATCAGGGCCAGCGCGATCTCGTCGCGGTCGGTCAGCCGGGGCAGCTCGTCGCAGGCGGCGAGCACCCAGGCCTTGGAGATGCGCGACTGGATGGCGCCGAGCCGTTCGGCCGCCTCCTGCCACCGGTTGCCGTTCTGGAGGACCGCCGCCTCGCGGATCTCGATCATCTCGCGGAACTGGCGATTGCTGACCTGATAAACGCGCCAGCGGTCGAGAAAGCTGCGGGCCGCGATCGTCGAGAAGTGCTCGCCGAGCGCCTGGCTGCCGTAGTGCAAGGCAAATTCGATCAGGCTCGGCCAGATCTCGCCATGGGAAAAATCGTCGAGCTCGAGGCTGAGGAAACGCGCCAGCGGCTCCGGCTTGCCGCCCTCATAGTCTATGCAGGCCTTGAGCAGCGTGAGCAGCCGCTGATCGTTCGGGCTGTCGAAGGAGGTGGCAGCGAGGCAGCCGGCGGCATCGACGGCATGTTTGCGTGCGGTCAGGGCATCGCCCATCATCAGACGCATGATCGCCCGGTGCAGCGCGATGTAGAAGGACAGGATCGGGGCGCGGGCCTGCTCGTAGTGGTATCTGGCGCGCGAGGCCACGTCGTCGGCCTCTGCGAAGCGGCGACTGCGCATGTAGAATTCGAGGATGGCGTTGTAGAAGCTGCCGCGCTCGAGATGGGCATCGGAAGGGAATTCGGCGAGCAGGGCAAAGACCTGCTCCAGCAAGGCGTCGCTGAAGAAGACATCCTCGTAGATCAAGAGCACGAGGCGGAAGGCGCGGAACTCCTTCGGAAAGGACGAGCCCGGGACCAGCGCCTTGGACGGATCGTTCGCCGCTTCGCCGTAGCGTTCGGAGAGCAGACGCCGTGCCAGCGCCACATCGCCGCGCTTGCAGGCCTGCAGTGCGAGGCTGATGACCAGCACGTCGTGCCCCATCGCGTATTCGATGGGAAAGCCGGCGAGCACGCGGTCGAAGGCGTCAGGGCCGTAGTAGTAGATGAAGAAGCGATCGGTCGCCTCGATGAAGGTGGCAAGCGCAAGATCGAGGAAGCCGGCCTCCTGGAAGGTGGTGATCGCCTCGGTCATGCGGCCGCGCGCGGCATAGGCTTCCGCGACCGCCCTGGCTTCCTCCGGTTCGCGGCAACGCCCGATGAGCACAGCGTCAATCGCAGCGGCGAGAGGCTCGCGCAGCGCTTCCACCGAGAAGACCAGGCCGCCCTCAGGGCCACGCCGGGAGAAGGGCGCCAGCCGTTCCTCGTCGCCCGGGGCCGCCGTCCCGCCGGCGAGCAGGTCCTTCAACCCGACAAGGGTGGCTGACGGCAGCGGTTCGAGAATCTCCGTCCCCAGGAATTCCCGCAGGACCTCGCCATCGGGCAGGCGACCGCCGAAGCGCCCGACCAGCAGCGGCCAGCCGCCGCTCGCCGCCATCATGCGCTGAGCCGCGGCGGATCCGACGAGACCCGCCAGTTCGTCCGTATCGAACAGGAGGTCCAGCGTGCCGAGGCAGAAGGCCCGGCCGTATGTCACAGCGCGGGGAAGGCCGGGGAGATGCGCTTCCGGCCGTTTGGCGACCACGATGCGACCCTGACCGGCAACGAAGCGCTCGGGCAGGGCTTGCGGTGATAGAGCGGGCGGAATGTCCCAGAGCATGATGCCATCGCCATTCGCCGGCGCGGAGTCGCCCATATGCACCGTCGTGCCAAGTCGACCGGCGAGCTCTGCGAGGATCGTCGACTTGCCCGACCCCGCGGCCGCCTCCAGCACGACCACCGGCTCTGGCCGGCCGAGGACGAGCTCGACGAGCCGGCGGCGCGGCAGGAGGGTCCTTCCGGCAATGTCACGCGTCGATGCCAGGCGCATCCGATGGGCTTCCCGTTCGAAAGACGAGAACGCCAGAGCACGGCCAGGAGATCAAGCGGAGATTGGACTCTCGGCAGGCGCTGGGCCCAAGTTCCGAAAAATGCCAGCGCCTGAATCATGGTTGCTCATCCGACCTCGCCCTTTCGGGCGAGGCCACCTCCCACATGGGGAGAAGGGAACGCTGCGGCAACGCTTACGCCGGTCGTCGATGCTGGTGATTTGCACAGCGCGCGAGGCTAGGCACCTGCCTTCGCCCCTTGTGGGAGAAGGTGGCCGCGCCCACGGGTCTTGCCTCCGGCAAGCCCGAGGACAGGCTCCGCGCGGTCGGATGAGGGGTATGCTTCAACGCCTGCCGGTTTGCGGCCAAAAACCCCTTACTCACGCGATCAGCGGCAGGAGCCGCCGGACCTCCGACAGCAGTTCGGGGATCGCCTCGGAGTCGCCGGAGAGGTGCTTCAGAAGGTATTTCTGGAACAGCCCGTCGAACACGGCGTAGAGCGCGGCGGGGGTGACGGCCGGCTCGCGGCCGCCGAGTTCGGCGAAACGCGACGCCACGCGCCACACCATGTCCTCCAGGCTCTTGTCGATCTCGGTCACATCCTGACGGAAGGCGTCCTCGAACATGGCCTGGGAGCGCAGGTCGTACCAGAGGCGGTGCATATGCGCCTCCTCGCGGATCGTCTCGCCGAGCTTCTCCAGGAAGCCCTCGATGAGCTCGGCCCGGCTCTGCGCCTCGGCGGTGACCCGGTCATAGCGGGTGACGCATTTCGCCTTGTAGTGCCGGACCGAGCAGCAGATCAGATCGACCTTGTCGGTGAAATAGTAATGGAGGACGCCGTGGGTGAACTCCGACTTCTGCGCGATCTCACGCAGGCTGGTCCTGGCGTAACCCAGCTCGGCGAGCGTCTCCAGCGCGGCCTCGGCGAGTTCGAGGCGCCGGGCGCTGAACTTGTCGACGGGCAACCGGCGGCCCCGGCCCGTGGGCTTGGTCGCGCGCGGCGCGGTTCCGATCGTCTGCCGTTCCATATCCATCCGCATCCCCGTCCGAGACTTCGGTCTCGCCCTCGAGCCGTCGGCCTTTCTTCCATGAAGCGCCTATTTTGACAAGCGTCAAGGTTTTGCTTGACAAGTGTCCAGTCTTTGGACGATCGTCACGACATTCTTGGCCATCTGTCAAGAAAACCGATTGCGCGGAGCGTGAGGAGCGGCGCGCAAAGGGAGGATTGCCTTTTCAGGAAGATAGTGCCGCGGGCGTTGCCCGCCGGCGAGGCTGCGGCTGGCGCCGCGGAGCGACGGCGCGTGCGCGAGCCACTGATATCGAGAACTCAGGAGGAGCGAGACGATGAGCGAAAAGAGACTGACCGGCCGCAAGGCCCTCGTAACCGGCGGCGCGCGCGGCATCGGCGCGGCGATCGCCCAGGCGCTGGCGGATGCCGGCGCTTCCGTGATGATCGGCGACATCCTTGCCGACCTCGGCAAGGAGACCGCGGCCGGCATCGCCAGATCGGGCGTGAAGGCCGGCTTCGTGGCGCTCGACGTCACCGACGACGGGCAATGGGAGAAGGCCGTCTCGGCCACCGTCGAAACGCTCGGCGGCTTCGACATATTGATCAACAATGCCGGCATCGAGATCACCTCGCTTGTGGTCGATCTCAAGGCCGAAGACATCCGCCGCATGCTCGACGTCAACGTGCTGGGAGTAGCGCTCGGCATGAAACACGCCTTCCGCGCCATGCGGCCGGGCGGCGCGGCGGGCGCCGGCGGCGCCGTGGTCAACGTCGCCTCGGTCGCCGCGACGATCGCCTTCCCG
Source organism: Mesorhizobium sp. L-8-3 (assembly GCF_016756615.1). GTDB lineage: Bacteria > Pseudomonadota > Alphaproteobacteria > Rhizobiales > Rhizobiaceae. The sequence goes on from NZ_AP023262.1 coordinate 1,044,604, forward strand.
GCGATCTCGGTCTATTCCGGCACCAAGTCGGCGGTCGACCGCATGACGCGCGTCGGGGCGATGGAAGCCGGCAAGCTCGGCTACGGCGTGCGCGTCAACTGCCTCTATCCGGGTCTGGCGCCGACAGAAATGGGCATGAAGCTCGCCTCCGACATCGTCGCCGTCGGCCTCGCCCCTGACGTCAACGCTGCCGTCGGTTCGGTCGTCGAACAGACACCGCTCGCCCGCCTGGCCGAGGTCGGCGACATCGCCGACGCCGCCGTCTTCCTGTGCTCCAACGAAGCGCGCTTCATCACCGGCGCCGGCCTGCCGGTCGACGGCGGCATGGGCATGTAAGGCTGGTACCGATGGGCCTCAATCGCCGGCGCGACCCATCCGGGCCGCTTGGCTTTCGCGCCAACAGGCGCGGCGCGCAGTCGCGCGCTCCAGCGGTCGATGAAATCGACCGCTGGCATAACACCCAATCTCTGGAGGAAAACAAATGACCGAGAAAAGACCCGTCGTCGTCTACGGCGTCTCCGGCTACACCGGGCGCCTGGTCTGCGAATATCTGAGGGAATACAACGTTCCCTTCATCGCCGCCGGGCGCGACAAGGCCAAGGTGCAGGCCGTCGTCGACAAGATCCCCGGCATCGAGACCGCCGACTATGAGGTGGTCGAGGTCGAGCACACGGTGGAGGCGCTGACCAAGCTGTTCCGCGGTGCCAAGGTCGTCAACAATGTGGTCGGCCCGTTCATCAAATATGGCAGCGAGGTCGTGGAAGCCTGCCTTGCCGCCGGCTGCCACTACACAGACACGACCGGCGAGCAGGACTGGGTGCTGCACGCCCAGCAGACATGGGGCGAGGCCTTCGCCAAACAAGGCCTGCTGCTCTCGCCCAATCTCGCGCAGATGTACACGACCGGCGAGATCGCGGCCAATATCTGCCTGGAGACGCCCGGGCTCGATACGCTCGACATATTGGTGTTCTGGAAGGGCTTTCCGACCTACGCCTCGACCCAGACCATCTTCACCATCCTCAAGGCGAAATGGTACTATCTCGAGCAGAACAAATTCGTCGAATGGGACGTGACGGCACGCGCCGACGTGGCCGTGCCGGGCCAGCATGAGACAGCGATCGCCGTGCCGTGGGGCGGCACCGCCCATCCGGTCTGGTTCAAGAACGATCCGCGCGTCTCCAACTGCCGCGTGATGGGCGGCGTGCTCGCGCGCCCGGTCATGGAGGGCGTGGTGCAGACCACGCAGATGGTGAAGGAGCAGATCAGGCCGCTGCCGCTCGACCAGCAGGAGAAGGCGCTGGCCGACATCGCCGCGACGGTGCAGGCGGCAATGCCGCCGCGCGAGAACCCGCGCATCAACACCTCGATCGATTCCGTCCATGCTTCGGGGCCGCTCGGGCGCGCGCATTGCGTCATCCACGGCAACTGCAACTACAAGCAGACCGGCATGCTGCAGGCCTATGCCTCGTTCTCGCTGCTGCAGCAGCCACCCAAGCGCGTCGGTTTCGCCTCCGGCTGCCAGGCCTTCGGCCATCGCGAGTTGCTCGGCCAATTGCGCAGCTTCGGCCTGGTCATGAACCCGATCCTGACTGTGCACGGCTGACGGCATTCCGGCGCGGGCGTTCGTTCGCGCCGGTCGAACAACGGCAGGAGACGGCGATGCGGCTGATCGACTATCTCGACAAGGGCGCTTCCCTCGGCGCCGATGCTCCCTGCCTGACGGCGGGCGCGAAGGACCTGTCCTATGGCGAGGTGCAGCGCCTCAGCTACCGCGTGGCGCGGGGCCTTGCCAGCTCCGGCGTGGAACCCGGCGACAAGGTGGCGATCCTTTCGAGCAACGACCCGATCGCATTCTCCTGCGTCTTCGGCATCGCGCGCGCGGGCGCCGTATGGTGTCCGATCAACCCGCGCAACGAGATCGCCGAGAACCGCTTCATCCTGGACGGCTTCGATTGCCGCCTGCTGATCTTCCACTCCAACTATGCCGCCATGGTCGAGGCCATGCTGCCCGACCTGCCCAAGCTGAAGAAGGTCGTCTGCCTCGATGCCGGGCTCGGCTTCGCCTCGTCCTTCGAGGACTGGCTCGCCGGCATCGACGACGCGCCCTTCGATCGCACGCCGCCCGACGACCTGGCCCTGATCCCGGGCACCGGCGGCACCACGGGAAAGCCCAAGGGCGTGATGCTGTCGGGCCGCAACATCGAGGCGATGACCGCGCTGACCCTCATGGGTTATCCGTTCAAGGGCCGCCCGGTCTATCTGGCGCTCGCGCCGCTTACCCATGCGGCCGGGGTGCTGTGCTTCCCGATCATGGCGCTCGGCGGGCGGATCGTCATCATGGCCAGGCCCGACATCGGCGAGTTCCTCGATCTCATCGAGCGTCACAGAGTGACCCACACCTTCCTGCCGCCGACGGTCATCTACATGCTGCTCGATCATCCGAAGCTCGCCGCGACGGATCTCTCCTCGCTGCAATGCTTCTGGTACGGGGCCGCGCCGATCTCGACCGCCCGGCTGGCCGAGGCGCTCGAGCGGATCGGGCCCATGGCCCAACTCTTCGGCCAGACCGAAGCGCCGATGATGATCTCGATGATGGCGCCCGAGGACCATTATCTGCCAGATGGCTCTGTCGCGCAAAAGCGCCTGGCTTCTGCTGGCCGACCCGGCCCACTGGTCCAGGTCGCGATCATGGACGCCGAGGGCCGCCTTCTGCCGTCAGGCGAGCGCGGCGAGATCGTGCTGCGCGGCTCGCTCGTCATGGAAGGCTATTACAAGAACCCCGAAGCCACGGCCGAGGCTTCGGCCCATGGCTGGCACCACACCGGCGACATCGGCTATCTCGACGAGGACAACTATCTCTACATCGTCGACCGCGCCAAGGACATGATCATCACCGGCGGCTTCAACGTCTATTCGGTCGAGGTCGAGCAGGCGCTTCAGGCGCATGAGGCGGTTCAGGATTGTGCCGTGATCGGCCTGCCCGACGAGAAATGGGGCGAGCGCGTCGTCGCCGTGCTGCAGCCGCGGGCGGGCAAGGAGATCGATGCCGCCGCCGTGGCGGCCTTCGTCAAGCAGAAGATCGGCAGCGTCAAGACGCCCAAGCAGATCGAGGTCTGGGACGACCTGCCGCGCTCGAAGGTCGGCAAGGTGCTGAAGTCGGATATCCGCGCCACGCTGCTCGCGAGGAGAAAGAGCTGAGACAACTGGCGACGTCGTCGCCGGGTCGGCAAGATCACGTTCTGGTCTGGCACTCCGGGACAGATAGTAAGCGCTCGTCCTGTCGTGAACGGATTGTTGAATTCCGTTCTGTTTCAGTCGGATAAGAGGTTCGGCGACGCCGCGAAACGCCCCTCATCCGGCTGCCGCCACCTTCTCCCCGCAATGAGGGGAGAAGGTGGCGGCAGCCGGATGAGGGGCTTCTCGCGACGGTCGAAAACACCGAGGCCCGTCAGGCTCGGTCGACGCTCTCCAGGAAACGGGCGAAGATCGGATCGAACTTCTGCGGCGCATCCCAGAAGGGCGCGTGGCCCGACTTCTCGATCCCGTGGGTCTTGCCCTCCCACAGATTGGCGTAGCGCACGCGGGATACGAAGCCGAGGTCGACGAAGGGCTCTTCGATGCCGTTCACGACGGCAAGCGGCACCGTCGCTGTGGCGACGATGACGGACTGGTCCTTGCCGCTGCCGGCGGCGAACTTCTCGAACATCAGCCGGCGCGCCCGTCCGTCGGTGCGCGCCACCATGGCGTGGAGCTCGGCGTCATAGGGTTCGCCGCAGGTGCTCCTGGCATAGGCTTCGGCGTCGGCCTCGGAGAAGACCTCCTTGCCGGCGAGCCCCATATGCGGGCTCGGCTTGAAGCCCTCGCCAACCTGCGAAGGAGAAACGGGCGGCGTACCGGTGATCATCAGGCCCAGCATGCCGGGGAAGCGGTCGATCATCTCCAGCCCGATATGGCCGCCCAGCGACCAGCCGAAGACGATCGCCTTGTCGATCTCCAGCCGGCGCAGCACCTCGACCATGGCGTCGGCATAACCTTCCATCGAGTAGCTGCGGTCGGCATCGACCGCGTCGGAGGACGCGCCGTGGCCCGGGAGATCGGGCGCGATCATCCTGTAGCGCCCGCCGAGCGCGCCGTTCATCTGGTTGCGGAACACCAGGCCGCAACTCGAATTGCCGTGGATCATCAGCACCGGCGTGCCTGTGCCGCCGCTCTCGCGGACCGCGATTTCCCCGTGGCTCGTCTCGACCGTCTTTTGCGAAACCGTCATTCCCAATTCCCCTTCCCTCACAGGCAAGACCTAATCCAACGCTCCCGTGCCGGGCAAGAGCAGACACGCTTTTCGACGGGCAGGGCATGAAAATATCTTTTCAAGCTGATCGTCCTATGCATAAATTGTCAATCGAATAACGCTCATCACAACAAGCTGACGTCAACTGGGGCAAGACAGGGGAACCTCATGAAATCGACTTCTATTTCCGGCACGCTCAAGCGTCGCGCCACTCTCGCCGCGTCGGCTCTGGCGCTCGTCGTCGGCATGGGCACCGCCGCCTTCGCCGACGTCGTCAAGATCGGCCTGCTGGCGCCGCTGACCGGCCCGGCCGCTGCCGACGGCCAGGAATTCCAGCGCGGCGCGCAGATGGCGATCGACGAGGCCAACGCCGCCGGCGGCATCGACGGCCACACTTTCGAGCTGGTGATCGGCGACGTGAAGGACCAGTCGGCGGCCAATGTGACCAGCGCCGTCGAACGCCTGCTCGGCGACCCCGACGTCCATTTCATGCTGACCGGCTATGCCAGCCTGACCAATTTCGAGATCGACAACATGGCGGAAGCGGAAATGCCCTATATGCTCGCCGCCACATCGCAGCAGACCAGGGACATCATTGCGCCGGATCCGGAGAAATATGGCTGCTGCTGGTCTCTGACCCCGTCCTTCGACGCCTACAACACCGACGTCACCTATTTCGCGGAGAAGCTGGCCAAGGACGGCAAGATCGCGCTGGCGTCCAAGAAGGTCGCCGTCATCTCCTCCGACAACGCCTATTCCAAGACGATCTCCGAAGGCATGAAGAAGACCTTCAGCGAGAATGGCTGGACCATCACCGTCGACGAGATCGTGCCGTTCGGCGAAGTGACGGACTGGCGCGCCATCCTGGCGAAGGTGCGCGCCGACGTCCCCGACGTGGTGATCAACACCGACTATCTGCCCGGCAACTCGGCCTCGTTCCTCAATCAGTTCCTCGAGCAGCCGACGAAGAGCCTGGTGTTCCTGCAATATGCGCCGAGCGTGCCCGAATTCGTCGAACTGACCGGCGCCAAGTCGAACGGCGTCGTCTACAATCTGCTCGGCGGACCGCTGACCTCGCCGAAGAACCCGCGCGCGGAAGAGGTGTCGACCAAGTTCAAGGAGAAGTACGGCGTCGAGAGCGGCACCTACGGCGTCGGCCTCTACGAGATGGTCAACGTCTATTTCGACGCGCTGAAGAAGGCAGGCGATCCCGCGGACCACGCCGCCGTGATGAAGGCGCTCGGCGAGACCGACAAGCAGGTCGCCGCCGGCCGGCTGAAATTCGACCCGGCCACCCACCTCGCCATGCAGGGCGACGACTACATCCCGATCACCTTCTTCCAGATCTGGGACGGCCAGCGCACGCTGATCTCGCCCGAGAAATACGCGACCGGCGAGTTCAAGCCGCAGCCCTGGACGAAATAGCGGCATGGCCCTGCTCGAGGTCGAAGGCGTCGCCAAGTCCTTCGGATCGCTCAGAGCCGTCGACGACGTGTCCTTCAAGGTCGAGGCCGGCGAGGTCTTCGGGATCGCCGGCCCGAACGGCAGCGGCAAGAGCACGTTGTTCAACGTGATCACCGGCATTCCGTTCAAGCCCGACCGGGGCGTGATACGTTTCGACGGGACCGAGATCCAGGGCAAATCGGGCAACGCGATCGCGCGGCTCGGCTTGGCGCGCACATTCCAGCGCGAGACCAGCTTCGATGGTCTGACCGTGTTCGAGAACGCGCTCATCGGTTCGAGCTACGGCAAGCCGGAACGGCCGGCGGCCGAAGCGCGGGCCTGTGCCGCAGAAGCGCTCGAATTCGTCGGCCTCTCTTCGGCCTCCTTCGGGCGGCTGGCGGGCGAACTGTCCGTCTTCGACCGCAAATGCCTGATGCTCGCCACGGCGATCGCCATGCAGCCGAAGCTGCTGCTGCTCGACGAGCCGGCGTCGAGCCTGACCAAGCCGGAGATCGAAAGCTCGATCGGCCTTATCCGGCGCACGGCCGAGCGCGGCATCACCATCGTGCTCATCGAGCATGTGCTGACGTTCCTGATGAGCCTGTCCAGGCATCTCCTGGTGCTGAACCAGGGCCAGGTGCTGGCATCAGGCGACCCCAAAACCGTCATCGCCGACGAGCGCGTCGTAGAAGCCTATCTCGGCCAGCGGAGGCCCGCCGCATGAGCGATGCTGCCCTGCTCACCGTCGAGGGCGTCAGCGCCGGCTATGGCCGCGTCACCGTGCTGCACGACATCTCTCTGGATGCCGGACGCTTCGGCAATGTCGGCCTGTTCGGGCCGAACGGCCACGGCAAGACCACGCTGCTGCGGGCCGTTTCGGGCCTGGTCGCGCCGAAGAAAGGGACGATCCGCTTCGACGGCGAAGACATCACCGGCCGCAGCGCCCGGGCGATCGTGGCCACGGGCCTCATCCATGTGCCGCAGGGCAACCGACTGTTCCCCGACCTGACGATCGCCGACTGCATGGCGCTCGGCGCCTTTTCGCCCCGGGCCAGGCCGCATGAGGCGGCGAACCGCGAGAAGGTCGTGAAGCTGTTCCCGAAGCTCGGCGAGCGCTGGCGCCAGCGCGTGCGCACCCTTTCGGGCGGCGAACGGCAGATGGTGTCGATCGGCACGGCGCTGATGAGTCATCCGCGCCTTTTGATCCTCGACGAACCGACGCTCGGCCTTTCGCCCAAGGTCAAGGACGAGCTGTGCGCGGCCGTGCTCGACATTTCGAAGAGCGGCGTGCCGCTGATCGTGGTGGAGCAGGACATCGAATTCCTGCTCGAGCTCTGCCAGCAGCTCTATCTCGTCGACCACGGCACCGTGGCGACGGAGATCCGCCCCGGCGAAAGCATCGAGCACGCCGAGATCATGGCCATGTATTTCGGACACTGAGTATTTCGGACACTGAGATGAGCACCTTTGCGGACATCTTCTTCGGCGGCCTGTTCCAGGGATCGCTCTATGCCATGATGGCGGTGGGACTCGCCCTCGTCTGGACGACGATCGGCGTGTTCAACTTCTCCCATGGGGTCTTCATGATGCTGGGCGCCTATCTCGCCTGGCAATTCGTCGCCATCGGCCTGCCTGCCGCGGTCGCCTTCCCGTTGGCCGTGATCGTCATGGCCGGGGTGGGCTGGATCCTGCAGGCCAGCGTCGTGCGGCCCCTCATCGGCCGTCCCAACATCGTGCTGGTCGTGGTCATCACCACGCTCGCCGCCGGCTCGCTTATCGAGAACGGCGCACTGGAAATCTGGGGCCCGCGCTCGAAGCAGCTGCCCAGCCTGATCGACGGCAGCACCACCATCGCCGGGGTCGGGGTCTCGCTCCACCAGATCGCCATCATCGTCATCACGCCGCTGATCCTGGCCGCCCTGTGGTCGTTCCTCAACCGCACGCGGCTCGGGCTGGCGCTGCGCGCCGTCGCCCAGAACGAGGACGCAAGCCAGCTCGTCGGGCTCAACGTCAAGGCCCTTTACGGCCTCGCCTTCGCCATCGCCGCCTCGCTCGCCGGGCTCGCCGGGATCTTCATGGGCGGCTATCGCTTCATGAGCCCGGTCATGGGCGCCGACCCGCTGCTCAAGGCCCTCATCGTCGTGGTCTTCGGCGGCATATCGAGCATTTCCGGGCCGATCTTCGCAGCCTATCTGATCGGGTTCTTCGAAGCCGTGTGCAACTATTATTTCGGCCTCTACTGGACGCCCGCGCTGCTCTTCATCGTGCTCATCCTGACGCTGATGGTGCGGCCGGAAGGCATCTTCGCCGGCCGCTCGCGAGGCCTCGCATGACGACCGCAACCGCCGCACTCCCGCTTCCCGCCGCCCCCGGCCGCACGCCCTGGAGAAACGAGGCTGTCGGCTTCACGCTCGGCTTCCTGCTCTTGGCGCTGCTGCCTTTCGTCTTCACCGACACCTACAGCCGGCACGTGCTGATCATGATCTTCACCTACGCCATCGTGGCGTCGAACTGGGATCTGAGCCTGGGTTACGGCGGGGTGTTCAATTTCGGCCATCTCGCGCTGTTCGGCATCGGCGTCTACGCCTACAGCCTGCTCACCAAGCTTGCCGGTGTCGACCCGTGGATCGCGGTGCTGGCGAGCGGCGTCATCGCCACGTTCGCAGCCGCGATCGTCACCATCCCGATCCTGCGGCTCAAGGGCATCTACATCATCCTGGTCACCTTCGGCTTCGCCCAGCTCGTGATGCAGATCATCCTCAGCCAGTCGGAATATACCGGCGGCACGCAAGGCATCGTGCGGATCCCCGGCCTCTACTGGTTCGACCACAACATGGTGCGCGACGGCAAATTCGCCTATTTCTACATCGCGCTCGCGCTTCTGGTGGCGAGCACTCTGTTCCTGCGCCTCTTCGTGCGTTCCCGCGCCGGCGCCGCAATCGTGGCCCTGCGCGACAATGAGGAATATGCGGTGAGCCGCGGCATATCGCTGGTGCGCCAGCGCCTCGTCACGCTCGCTGCCAGCGCCTTCTTCACAGGCATTGCCGGCGCCTTCTATGCGGCCTACCAGCGCAACGCCTCGATCGACGTCTTCGGCATGAGCATCGCGACCGTGATCCTGTCGATGGTGCTGCTTGGCGGCGCCGGCACGATCTATGGCGCGATTGTCGCCTCCTTCGTGCTCACTATCTTCTCGGAAGCGATGGCCGATTTCGGCGCCTGGCGGCCGATCATCACCGCGGTGCTGATCATCGCCATCATGCTCGCCTATCCGAGCGGGCTTGTCGGGATGATCCGCTCGGCCTGGACGGCGACGGCCGGAAGGGCCAAGCGCGCGGATTGACAGGCGAAACGTTTTCTCCCCCCTTGAGAGGGAGATGGCTGCCCAGCAGCCAGAGGGGGTTCGAGCGGCAGTGCTCGACGTTAGTACTTGCGTCGAGTCCAGCGGAGAGGACCCCACCCGGCCGCGGAGCCTGTCCTCGGGCTTGCCGGAGGCAAGACCCGTGGGCGGCCACCCTCCCCTCAAGGGGGAGGGAAACGACGGCGCTACCGGCGCACCCCGCACCAGTCGATGACGGTCGCGGCGATGACCTTGGTGGTCTCCACCAGCGAACCGATGTCGATGAACTCGTCGACGCCGTGGAACCCGTCGCCCGAGGGGCCGTAGATGACGCCGTCGACGCCGGCTCCGGCATAATGGGCCGCGTCGCACACGGCGACGAAGCCGCGCACCTCGGGCGCCTTTCCGAGCCGCATCTTGTTGGCGACCAGCGAGGTGACCAGCGGATGGTCGGCCGGCGTGTTGAGCGGCGGGAAGTGCAGCCCGCCCAGCTCCCACTGGATATCAGGCGGATTGTCGCGCAGCCAGGCATCCGTCTGGGCGAAATGATGCACGAAGCTCTCGAAATCGCGGCGGTAGTCGGCCGAATTCTCGTCGGGCAGGAACTTCATGTCGAGGTCGAGCACAACCGCGTCAGGGATGATCGCGGGGTTGGTCATCACCGTCGGCAGGCCGTTTTCGCCGAGCCCCGCGCCGCCATGGACGACGCCGATATTGATCGTGTTCATGCCCAGCGGCAGCAGCGGATGCGAGCGCGCCCTGGTCCGGTCGAGCTCGTACTGGCGCACGGCCCCGATGAAGCGCGCCGCCAGCTCGATCGCATTGACACCCGGCACCAGCCGGTCCTTGTCGTGGCGCTGTGGATAGATCTCGTTGTAGCGCAAGGCGGAATGGGCGGAGCGGCCGCGGATGGTGACGCGCGCCCATTCGAGCCCGCCTTCGACCGGCAGCACGTCGCCCCAGGTCGGCTCGGCGACCAGCACCGCCTTGGCGAGCTTGCCCTTCTTCACGGCGTCCATGGCGCCGAAGCCGCCGGCCTCCTCGTCGACCACCGCATGGATGGCGAGCCGGCCTTCGAGATCGATACCCGCCCGGCGGATGGCGCGCGCCGCCGCCACGCAGGCCGCGACCCCGCCCTTCATGTCGATCGAGCCGCGGCCATAGAGGCGACCGTCCCTGATGTCGCCGCCGAAGGGATCGACCGACCATTCGGCCGGGCGCCGACGGGCACCACGTCGATATGGCCGCACAGGATCAGGCTGCGCTCCTCGCTGCCGGCGCGTTCGGCGACGAGGTTCGGACGGCCGGGCAAGGCGTCCCATTGTTCCGTTGCGAAACCCTCGTCCCTCAGGATCGGGGCGAGCAGGGCCTGGACGTCCGCCTCGCGGTTGATGGCAGGATCGGCCTGGAATTTCGGGTTGACCGACGGAATGCGCACCATATCGCGCGTGAGCCCGACCACCCAGTCGCGCTCGGCCTCGATCTCGGCCAGCACGGCGGCGATCGCGGATTGCTTGTCAGCCATGTCAAGTCCTTCCTGCATTGTCGTGACGAGGGGCCCGCAGGGTCACGCCTGCGGCTTTTTCGGGGCGGCCTTCGAGGCCCTCCGCTTGCGGGCCGGCACCCGGCTCTCCGGCCGATCGGCGGCTGATTCCGAGACGTCGAGCGTGACCGCGTTGGCGCGGCGGATCGCCTCCATCTCCTCCATCCGCTTGCGCACGCCCTCGCCGTCGTTCTCCATCGCATGGGCGAAGACGGCTTCCATCTGGGCGACGGCGGTGGCCAGCGTGTCGAAGGGCGAACTGGCTTCGATTGCGGCGACCATTTTCAGGCCGGCATATTCGGCGATGGGCGACAGCCAGCCGTCGGTGAACAGGAGGATCGGGACCCCGCGCCCATGCGCTTGGCGCGCGAAGCTGACCACATCGGACTGGTAGCGCCGGTAGTCGAACACGACGAGCAGATCACGCTTGCCGAGGTCGATCAGCACATCGAAATCGGCCGCAGCCAGCGATCCCATGTCCCGGACCCCGGAGCGGAACTGCACGAGATAGCCGGCAAGCATGGAGGCGATGTGGCGGCTGAAGCGGCCGCCGAGCAGCACCACCTGGCCCTTGCATTCGAGCAGCATCCTGGCGGCGCGCGCATAGTTCTGCGAAGGGACCGCCGTGCGCGTGCGCTCGAGGCTCTCGGCGACGGAATGGAAATAGTCGAGCGCCGTCCCCTCGCTCTGGCCGCGCGGACGCTTGGCCTCCATCATCAGCAAGGGCGAATGCAGCCGCGATTCGACCTCGGCGAGCAGCCTGGCCTGGAAATCGGCGAAGCCGTCGTAGCCGAGCTTGATCATGAGCCGCATGACCGTCGGGTCGCTGACCCCGGCGCGGCGCGCCAGCCGGGTCGCCGTGCCGAGACCCGACATCGGGAAATCCGCCAGCAGAGCCTGGACGATCTTGGCCTCGGCCGAGGTGAGCGCCAGGCTGGTATTGGCCAGGTCTTCCCGTATCGACATCGCCAACCTCCCTTGCCGCGACGATGATAGAGAAGTTACAATTTCGCTCAGATTTGTCAATTTTGGAAGTGATTTTACACCGGAGCCGACGCGACTTCAGACCGGTTCCGCGTCACGCCAGCTTCACATGTCGGGCGGACAATGGCGGGATGACGATGCCCTTGCCCGCGACCATGCTGGACACCTCGAACCACACCGCCCTGAAGCTGCTCGACGCCTGTGAAAAGGTCCTGCGCGAAGTCGGCACGCTGGACAAGGTGACGGTGCGGCGCATCGCCGGCCGGGCCAAGGCCAACGCGTCGGCCATCAGCTATCATTTCGGATCCCAGGAGAAGCTGATCATCGCGGTCGCGCAGCGCGTCTACCGCCGGCTGAACGCCGAGCGGCTGGTGCTGCTCCAGAAGGCGGCGGCACGCCGCGCCCCGCAGCCGCCGGACCTGGAAGAGGTCATCGCCGCGCTCGTCGGGCCCTCGGTGCGCTGGAGCCACGATCCGGATTCCAGCTATCCGGTGCTGGTGCATTTCACCAACATGGCCCATGCCAGCAGCGACCCCGAGCTCTACCGCACGATCGTCGAAGGCGTCGAGCATCACCTGGCCTTCGTGCCTTACCTCAGGCGCATCGCTCCCTGGCTCGATGACGCGGCGATCGGCTGGCGCATCAGCTGCGCGCTGGGCATACGTTCCCAGCTCATCCACAACCGCCTGCGCACCGAGGCGCTGACCGGGCATGCCATCGACCTCGACGACCCCGACGAGGCGATCCGGCGCATGGTCGAGGTGATCGCGCCGATGTTCCGGCGCACTGCTTCTTGACGGCCGAGAGCGGGAACTTCCCGGGCCATCCCACCTGTGTCGCCGGGCAACCTCGATTGCAGCATCGCTAAGAAACCGGAGATGCTCGAGTTCGAATACGCGCGTTCCGCCTACAAGAACGGCCTGAGGCTCGAAAAGGAACTCGGTACCAATCCCTACAAGTTCGGCCTGATCGGCAGCAGTGATGCGCACAATTCGCTGTCGGCAATGGCGGAGGACAATTTCTTCGGCAAGACCGTGCCCCAGGAGCCCAGTCCGGAGCGCATGCTGGCGACCTTCGTCGACAACAAGGAAACCGGCGTCAGGATCATGGACTGGGAGGTCGGCGCCTCCGGCTACGCCGCCGTCTGGGCGGAAGAGAACACGCGTGAATCGATCTGGGACGCGATGGAGCGCAAGGAGACCTATGCCACCACCGGCCCGCGCATGGTGGTGCGCTTCTTCGGCGGTTGGGACTTCGTTGCCGCCGATGCACAGGATCGCCTGCCCGCCTATGTGGGATATACCAAGGGCGTGCCGATGGGGGGCGATCTGGGCCAAGCGCCCCAAGGCAAGGCGCCGACCTTCCTCGTCGCCGCGCTCAAAGATCCGATCGGCGCCAATCTCGACCGCTACCAGATCGTCAAGGGCTGGATGGAGGCCGACGGCACACTGCAGGCAAAGGTCTACGACGTCGCCTGGGGTGGCGACCGTCAGCCCGGTGCCGACGGCAAGCTGCCTTCGGTCGGCGACACGGCCGACGTCGCCAATGCGAGTTGGACCAACACGATCGGTGCACCGGAATTGATCGCAGTGTGGACCGACCCGGATTTCGATCCGTCCGAGCGCGCATTCTACTACGGCAGGGTCATCGAGATCCCCACGCCGCGATGGACTGCGTATGACGCCAATTTTTCCGGCACCACGCCTCTGGGCGGGACGCGCATGAAGCTCCAGGACCGGGCCTACACCTCTCCGATCTGGTACACTCCTGCACAGTAGGAGGTGGAAATTGCACCAGCCTGGCCGAAAGCCCGCGGTCGTGGGCCGTCTTCTTGCACATGTGCTGACCGCGGCCGCAGCAACCGCTGCCGCGGCGCCCGACGGAATCGCATGCGGCTATGAGGACCCGCGAAGCGTTTCGATCGGGATTCTCAACTGGGTCTATCCGGACGCGCTTCATGTGATGTCGGCCGTCTGGCAGGCCGAGCATGCCGGCGTCCTGCCGCCACGCGGCGCCTCGGCTGCATCGGGGCCACTCGCCTTCTACCGTGCCGCCTCGAGCATGGAGAAGCTTGGCGCGCGTCTCGAATATCGGATCGCGACGGAGGCGGGACCCGATATCGCGGTCGTGCTCCTGCCGGCGGCAATGTGGACCCGTCATGTCCGGCGCCCTGACGGCATCGATGTCAAGACACACGTGCCGGGGCCTGAAAAGGACGACGTCGTCGTCGTGACCAGTGAGAAAGTCGTGCGGGCACTGCTCGCCGGCGACATCACCCTGGAGGATGCCCAGGCGCACGGCCTGATGCACTTCTATGGCAAGGACGAGGCTCTGGCCGCGGCGCGCGCGACCTTCCGCACCACCTTTCCGGCGGCCGTACTTTCACCGCAAGATGCTGTGCCGGCCGATCACGCCGGTGCGATCGGCCAGGAGTATCCATGACGTTCGAAACCGCAAATGACCTAGGGCGCGGGAAAGCGCGGATCGCTCTGGCGGCATCGATGCTGCTCCTGGCCATCGCCACCCAGCCCACCCTTGCACATGAGGGCGAAGGTGTCGCGGGCGGCTTTCTGTCCGGGTTCCTGCATCCGGTTCTCGGCTGGGATCATGTCGCGGCAATGGTGGCGGTTGGCCTTTGGGGCGCATTCCTCGGCGCCCCGGCGATCTAGCTCCTGCCGATCGTCTTCCCGCTGGTGATGGCCTTCGGCGGCACGCTCGGCATCGCCGGTGTGCCGCTTCCGGCCGTCGAGACGGGCATTGCCGCCTCCGCGGTGGTGCTTGGCGTCATGGTGGCGCTCGGCGTGCGGCCACCGCTGTGGATCGCGGGCGTCATCGTCGCCGCCTTCGCCATCTTCCACGGCCACGCCCACGGCACCGAGCTTCCCGTCGCGGCCGACGCGGTCGCCTATGCGGTCGGGTTCGTGACAGGCACCGGGCTGCTGCACCTCATCGGCATACGTTCGGCCTGGCGACCAGGTGGGAAGCCGGCAAGGTGGCGGTCAGAGCCGCCGGCGACGCCATTGCCGTTGCCGGCCTCGCTTTCCTGACCGGCTTCGCATGAGAACCGCACTCGCCCCGGCGGTGGCGATCCTGTTCGCCTCATGCGGGGCGGCCACCGCCCACAGCCCGGTCAAAGGCATAGGGGCGTCCTACAACGGACTTCTGCACCCCCTGCTGGTGCCGGCGCACCTGCTGGCGCTGGTCGCGATCGGACTGCTCGTCGGCCAGCATGCGCCACGCCAAAGCCGAGCGGCTCTCCCGGCCTTCGTGGCAGCGACGGCGGCCGCGCTGACACTGACCTGCGCCTTGCCGACCCTGCCGAGGTGGCCGCCGCTGGCGGTCGCGCTGGCCGCGGGCCTCGCCGTGGCATCGGGCCGCTTGCCGGGACCGGCCTCGTGGCTGCTGGCGGTCGCGGCGGCCGCCGCGGTCGCGCTCGATTCGCAGCCCGACGCGATCCCCGCCGATCAGGCTTGGCTGGCATTGATCGGCACCGGCCTGGGTGCCGCGCTCATCATCGTTTATCTCGGCGGCCTCGCGGCCTGGCTCGATCGCCCCTGGCACAGAATCGCGATCCGCGCTCTCGGCTCGTGGATTGCGGCCAGCGCGATGCTCGTCCTCACGCTCGATCTGCTGTCGCCCGCGAGTTCGTCCGCATGAGCCTCATCCGACGGCTTCTGACGGAACCGCTAATCCAGTTCCTGATCATCGGCGGCGTGGTCGTCGCGCTCTGGAATTGGCTCGATCGGACGCCGGGCGCCAAAGACCTCCAGGTGATCGAGATCGGGCCCGGCCGGATCGCCCAGCTCTACGAATCGTTTTCTCGCGCCTGGCAGCGCCCGCCCACGCAGCAGGAGCTCGACGGTCTGATCGAAGCCTTCGTGAAGGAGGAGATCTTCTACCGCGAAGGCATCGGCATGGGCCTCGACCGTGACGACACGGTGCTGCGCCGCCGCATGCAGCAGAAGATGGAGTTCCTGATGGAGCCGGGCGCGGAGGAACTCGACCCCACTGACACCGAGCTTGAGGCCTATCTGAAGGACAACGCCGCCGCCTTCCATGTCCCTGCGCGCGTCGCCTTTCGGCAGATTTTCTTCGATCCTGCCAAACGCGGCGACAAGATGCAGTACGACATGGCCGGGCTGCTCGCCGTGCTCGGGGAGGGCGGCAAGGCGCCAGCCGACGCAGGCGATCCGACATTGCTGCCCGCAAGCCTGCCCTTGATGCCCATCGACCAGATCGCCCGCAATTTCGGCGACGCCTACGCCGAAGCGATCGCCTCCTCCGACGAAGGACGCTGGAACGGGCCCTTGGTATCGACCTTCGGTCGGCATCTCGTATTCGTCGTCGACCGGGCCGATCCACGCGACCCGTCGCTCGACGACGTACGCGAACTCGTGCTGCGCGACTGGCGCTCGGCAAAGCGACGCACGCTGGCGGAGGCGCGCTATCGGGAGATGCGCGCCAACTACCGTGTGACGATCGCGCTGCCGGAGCAGGACGCGACATCGTCGAGCGTTTCGGACGAATGAACGGCCATGCGCGCGCTCGCCGTTCTACTCCTTCTGTTCGGCCTGGGAATCGGCTGCGCGGGAGCACACGAACTGCGGCCGGCCTATCTGGAGATCCTCGAGACCGAGCCGGAAACCTACTCGATCCTCTGGAAGGTGCCTGCGCGCGGGGAATACCGTCTGTCGCTTCACGTTCGGATGCCGGAAAGCTGTGCCGAGACCGAGGCGCCGGTCACAGCGATCGCCGACGCTGCGTCCACGAGCAGATGGCGCGTCCGGTGTCCCGGAGGGCTGTCCGGGCGCACGATCGTCATCGACGGTCTGGTCGCGACCTACACCGACGCGCTGGCGAGGATCGTGCGCGCTGACGGCACCGTGCAGACGCAGCGGCTCACGCCGGACTTTCCGGAACTGACTGTCGTTGCCGCGCCCACCTCCGGGGATACCGCGCGCACCTATTTCCTGCTTGGCGTCGAGCACATCATGCTCGGTCTCGACCATCTGCTTTTCGTTCTGGCGCTGCTCCTCCTGATCGGCAGCCCTCGCAGACTGGTTGCCACGATCACCGCATTCACTGTCGCCCATTCCGTCACGCTTGCCTTCGCGGCGCTCGGCCTCGCGCGGGCACCCCAGGCGCCGGTGGAGGCGCTCGTCGCGCTGAGCATCGTTCTGGTGGCGGCGGAGATCGTCCTTAAGCAGCGCGGCAGGAGCGACCTGTCGAGCCGCTATCCCTGGGTGATCGCCTTCGTCTTCGGATTGCTGCACGGCTTCGGTTTCGGAGGTGCATTGGCCGAGATCGGCCTGCCGCAAAAGGACGTTCCGCTGGCGCTGCTGACTTTCAACCTGGGCGTCGAGGCGGGACAGCTCGTCTTCGTCATGCTGGCGCTGGCCGCGATCGGCAGCCTCAAGCTCCTGCTGGCCATCCCGCCCGCCCGAGGCTCTTCATCGCTTATGTGATCGGTTCTCTGTCGGCCGCCTGGTTCGTCCAGCGGGTGGTCGGCTTCGGCGTCTGATCGCCGCGAAGTACGCGGCGAAAACCAGGCGGCCGAGGCCGACAAGAGAGGTCACGTCGGCGGGAACCCCACCTGGCGGCACTCAGTCGATGTAGACCACGACATAACGCCCGCCATAGGGCTGATAGTAGGTTCCGCCGCAACTCCACACGACGGTGCCGTTGACGCTTGTCCGCACACAGCCGGCGGGAAGTGTGGCGACATATATCGACGAGCGACGGATTACGCGGCGCGTGGTGCGCCTCGCGACGCCGGCGACACTACCGGGCGTCGCGGGCCGTCCTACGACGGCATGGGCTGTCGATACGAAGGAACCGATTGGCGTCGGCACGAGACTATCCACCGCGAGCATGCTGAATCCGACGAGCGCTCCCAGGAGGAGTTTGATGCGCAGCTTGATCATCGTCTTCATTCTCCAGCCTCGAGCGACAGTTCGCCGGTAACATCGGCGTAAACCTGCTCGACCTCTCTCGCGCCCGCCGGGGGAGTGAACGAAAATTGAGCGGGGTCGACACCCTCGCGCTTCCAATTGGTCAACCGAAGGGAATATTCCGGTGCCCCGGTTACCCACTTCGTCGTGATGACGTATTTGAGCGGAACCGGCTTCTCGCCCTTGCTGATCCAGATCTGCCAATCGACGATATCGGTTCTGAAGGCGAGGTGATCGCATTCGATGCCACCGACGAAGCCTGATCCGACAACGGTCCCCTCGGTCACGCCCTCGGTGAGCACCGCATAGGGGTCGCTGGCCAACAGTTCGGCTCCCGGAGCATCGAGGCCGGTGGCGGCCCGAAACTCCTCAGTCGCTTCTTCGACGCTCGGCCCCGGACTGTCCATCTGCGCATAGACATTCAAAGCCTTGCCGTAGAGCGATATGGTCTTGCCATCGAACGTCACCTGCGCATCCGCAAATGGGCCCTTTCGGGTCATGCGGAAGCCCTTGGCGCGATCGAGGGCGAGAGAGCCCGAGGCGCTGTACTGGATTTTCTGACCGGCAAGGTCGATGATCTCGTGGTCCGCGTCATAATCGACACTGAATGTGGACATGGCCTTGAGATTTTCGCTCATCGCCGCGAGGATCTTGTCGGCCTCAGGATCGATCTTGTCCTGTGCAGCGGCCGGGTACGCTGCAGCAGCGGCCATAACGGCCAGGGGCAGCACACACCGCCGCGCACCCTTCCCGAGCCTTGTCAGTTTCGGTCCAATCATGGTCTCACCTTGAAGATGCTTCGTGTAAAGCACACCACCTAAAGGCCAGAGAGAATCTCCTCCGGACAGTCACCGTGCGCCCCTGGCCACATTGCTATGGGCGGCCCAATTCTTCTTGCCATTTTGCGCCAGGAACGCCTGGTAGCGCGATGCTTCATATGCATCATGGCGTCGCGATGTGGGCCTCTGGATCAGGCAGTGGCGACGCACCAGGGGTTGTGCTATCTGTGCGGCCGGCTGACCCTCAGAGATGGACGAACTCTATGTCGTTCCCGTCGAATACCTATTGATCGGCGGAAATGCCTTCCTTCGCACCGCGCTTTGAAAACCGGCTCTTGCAGTCGACTTCACCCTGCAAACTACTGACCGCGCTCGCTATCCGGCTTGCTTCCATTGTCATCGGTGATATGTGTAAACCATTCATTTTGCGCCAATGCCTAGTTTAGGAGTACTTTCAAATAGCCGCAGTCCCTGTGATCTCCAGCCACGTACTGCAGGGTCTGCCCGCATTCATACGAATTGAGCTCGGGGAGAAGGCGCTGCAACGCGCCAATCGTGCCGCGGGTTTCGATGTTGAATTGATCGAGGATCGAAACTTCTTCATTCCTCAGCGGTCCGTGGTCGGATTCGTCGACGAGACGGCAAGAGTGCTTGGCGATTCCAAACTCGGGCTTCTGCTCGTGCCGAGCAGGAACATCGCCGCCTACGGTACGTTCGGACGATACGTGACTGAAGCCGATACTCTCGGCCAGGCGATCACGCGGACTATCGCGACCCTCCAATACCACAGTACTTATGACGGGTTGTCTGTCGCAACCGCTGCAGATGAGGTACGTCTCAGCTATACATTTGCCTTGGCCGGTTCTCGGGGATACGCTTCTTCCGTCGCATGCGCCGCCGCCGGCATATTGTTGAGCCTCTTCAGGGCATATCTGCCCGATCATTGGCGCCCGCGTCGCATTGAACTCGACATCCCGACCCCCTGCCACACTTCTCCATTTGAAGATGTGTTTCAATGCCCGGTCGTGTTCAATGCACCTGCAGTGGCGGTCGTCGTTGAAGGGCATCGATTGATGGCAGCGCCGAGACGCACATCACGGCCGATTGTGACATTCGAAGACGTCGCGCGTGATCGCCGAGGCGGTGCGCCGCGGAGTTTGCTCGACATTGCCGTCGCCCAGATTCGTGCGCAACTTCAGGCGGGTGACGTGTCCATCGAGGACGCTGCGCGATCCATGGATACAAGCGTTCGAACGCTTCAGCGTGAGCTACAGCAGGCCGGTGCCGACTTTCGCAGCCTTACGAGTGCCGTGCGGATTGAACGGGCCACCGAACTCCTAATGGGAACGAACGTCTCTGTTACCAGCATTTCGGAGGAGCTGGGCTACTCGTCACCGGCGGGGTTTTCGCGGGCATTCCGGAAGGTCAAAGGCTTAGGCCCGCGGGAGTTTCGCTCGATGGACCCGGGCCACGACTGATTTGTGGCCGCGTGCCCACGCGACCGGAGGCCGTGGGTTGAACCAGGGCTATTTTCGGACCCCAAAGCCGCTCAGGCAACGATCGTCGTAGCGTGAAATGGCAAGACGCCTTCGTTGCTCCCATGGGATAAGTGCAGGTGCATCTTGTTCCCGGCGGAACACGGGCAAGCCGGCGCGATTGTACGAGGTGACGACGACCATGCGCCTGCCATTTCTTGCCTTTGCTTTTGTCACCGCAGCCTTCGGGCAGGTCGCTTCGGCCGAGCAACTTGTCGGCAACGTCAACGGCGGCGGCGGCCCCATCGCAAAGTCGACGGTGACGCTATGGGCTGCGGGCGAGGGAGCACCCACCAAGCTGTCGGAAACAAGCACAGGTGACGACGGCGCGTTTCGCTTTGAATTCGACATCCAGAAGGCTGGCGGCGACGTGCTTTACCTGACCGCCAGAGGTGGAGAGCCCAAGACTGGCGGCTCGCAGGGGGCGCACCCGGCCATCGCGTTGATGGCAACGTTAGGCACCATTGCCCCGAAAGAAGTGACCGTCAACGAGCTCACGACCATGGCATCAGTATGGACGGGCGCGCAGTTCTTGAAAGGCGAAACGCTGAGCGGGCATGCGCTCGGACTGAAGATCGCCTCGGGCAATGTGCCCAACCTGGGGGACCTCGCGACCGGCGGATTGGGGCCCGTGATCCAGGATCCCCTGAACAGCACGCAGACCACCTCTCTGGCTACGTTGAACACCTTGGGTGGCTTGCTGTCGGGCTGCATCACGCGCGTGCAGACGGACGCCTGTGAAAGGTTGTTTCAGGCTTCCACGCCGCCCGGAGGGGCCGCTCCGACCGACACGTTGACGGCGGCCCAGGCCATCGCGCTGCATCCGTGGAATGGGCCCGAGAAGCTGTTTGCGCTGTTGGACCATTTCTACCCGGCCCAGGACGGGCCGGGCTCCCGCACCGTCCCGTTCCGGCCATACCTTCTGTTCGCTCCCGGCACATGGACCATCGCGCTGCGTTACGCAGGGGGTGGTTTGAGCGGCCTCGGCGGCATCGGCATCGACGGCGATGGCGACGCCTGGGCGGCAAACAATCAGATGGCAGGCTCGCAATCGACCATGTACGGCGGGATCGGCGGCACGCTCTCCGAGCTTGCGCCGAATGGCCGCCCCATCTCGCCGATGACCACCGGCTATACTGGAGGCGGCGTGGACTTTCCCGGCTGGGGCCTCACCGTCGCCGGCGACGGCAAGGTGTGGGTGACAAGCATCACCGGGAGGACGATCCCTGTTTTCGATAAGACTGGGAAGCCTCTGTCCCCGCCGACCGGCTACAACCCGAATGGGCAACTTGGCGGCATGCAGGGCATCAATACGACCCCCCGACGGGGATGTATGGGCGCTGGATTCAAGCAAGAGCCAGATCGTCCACCTGCCGAAAGTCGATCCGGCCCAGGCGCGTATCCTGTGCCGCACCGTCGACGACAAGCCCGTCGACGGCACCTGCCAGGTGAAGGGACCGTTCCACGTCGCGGTCGATCTGCAAGGCCGCATCCTGGTTTCCAACGCTAACTCCAATACGGTCACCCGCTTCCCGGCGAATGATCCCGGCAAGGCCGAACAATTGGAAGTCGGTTACAGCCCCCATGCCATCTCTATCGATAGCCAGGGCAATGCGTGGGTCGCGAATACGCTGGGCGAGCCGAGCGCCAAGGAGAAGCTGGATCTGCTCCGGATGAAGTTGCGGAGCGAGTTGGAAAGCAGGCTGGAACCGGCTGGCGGCGGTGACGAGACGGTAGAAAAGTTCATCGCCCTGGTCCGCATAATAGAGGAGTTCCCCGGCGGCAGCGTGAGCATCATACGCCCCGACGGCACCCCGGCGCCCGCCCCGTCGTTTGACGGTGGAGGGAGCATTAGCGGGCCTTGGGGCATTACGATTGACGGCAATGACCACGTATGGGTTGCGAACGGTTTCGGCAAAACACTGACCGAGCTTTGCGGTGTGCGTACCGAGACGTGCCCTCCCGGCTTCAAGACGGGCGACCCGATCTCTCCACCCAAGACCGGCTATGCCGGGAAGGGGATGCAATTTCTGACCGGTGTTGCAGTCGATCCGGCTGGAAATGTGTGGGCCGCCAACAATATCGATCTTATGGATGAGGTTTGTCTAGCGAAGATGCCTGACGAAACCGTTTCAACGCGCTGTGGCGGCAACGGCTTCGTTGTGTTCTTCGGGTTGGCGAAACCCGTGAGGACACCGGTGATCGGCAGCCAGGTACGACGCTGGTAGGCGGCGACGGGGCGGCACATGAAGCATGTGCCTATATTTGCCGCGGTCGCCGAGATGGCGACCGGTCTTGCCTTGATCGTGGCCCCCTCGATGGTCGGGCAACTGCTGCTTGGCGTTCCCCTGGCTGAACCTGCCGCGACGGTGGCCGGCGTCCTCGACCTGGCCCTGCTGGGGCTTGGCGCTGCTTGCTGGCCAGGCCCCCCAAGACTTGGCATGCTGTTCTACAGCGCGCTTGTCACGCTCTATCTTGCCTATGCTGGATTTTCGCCCCTCCCGACCGGACCGCTTTTCTGGCCGGTCGTGGTGCTGCATGGCGTGCTGGCCATTTTGCTCCTACTCACCTGGAAACGATCCGGTAGCGGACGAGCATGAATTGAGATCCGGGCCAGGCATCACTCTCGTGGAGCTCGCCAGATAGCTGTTTCCGCGATGCCGAAGACGGATCCGGAAGCGGGCCTGGACCGGCGACCTTGTCGAATGCGGGTAGGGCCGAAGCATCCAGGCGAAACTCTGCAAGGGTCGCTGGGGTCCTCGCGTTGCCGCCGGCCTCATCGATGTCCGCCATGCGATCGGATCACAACGTTCGCCATTTCCAGAGGAAATGCCGGCTTGGCACGCGACCGCGACCTCCGCCAGCGGCCGCTGGCCGGCATGACTCGAACTTTTGCCACCGATAGCCGTCGTCTCAACCTTTCTTTCTCGGCGGCCATTCCCCGACTCTTGCTCTGGATGGTCCAGCGGCTGTCGGCGGTAGTGCAGTCGAGAAGCGGAAGTGGCTCTCCGGCGTCGATTCGAACACGGTTCTAAAACTGTCACGCGCGGGAAACAGGCACGGCCTATCGAGCCGTCAGCGAGGCGCATCGCTTCCGGGATGCGCATCCGACGGAGATCGAACGGAGCCTGCGATGGAACGCGAAACCACCTTCATCCACCTCACCGACCTGCATATCGGCCGACCCGGCCACGACGATCCGCATCTCTTCAGCGACACCACCGCGACGCTGGAAACGATCCTCGGCATGATCGCCACGATCGAGCCCCGGCCGAGCTTCGTCGTCGCCAGCGGCGACCTTACCAACCGCGGCGATGCGGAAAGCTTCAAGGCGCTGAAATCGGTCATGGCCAGGCTCGACCTGCCCGTCGTCTACGCGCTCGGCAACCACGACACCCGCGAGGGCTTCTACCGGGGCTTTCTCGACCGCGCCGAGGATCTCGACGCCCCCTATTTCCACGATCAGGTGATCGACGGCGTCCATCTGATCACGCTGGATTCGTCCATCCCCGGCCAGATCGGCGGCGCCATCGAGCCCGAGCAGTTCGCCTGGCTGGAAAGGGTGCTGGAAACCCATGCCGACCTGCCCAAGCTGATCGTCTCGCATCACCCGCCCGCGATCGGCGACGAAGGCGAATTCGCTCCGTGGCGGTCGATCCGCGGCGAGGATACGGCGAGGCTCGCCGCGCTCCTCAAGGGGCGCAACGTCGTCGGCATATTGAGCGGCCACATCCACTACGACCGCGTCACCGTCTGGCACGGCATTCCCGTCGTCATCGGCATGGGCCAGCACGCGGCGACCGACATTCTGGTGAGGGACGTGCTGCGCATGGTCAACGGCGCGTCCTTCGCGATCGGCACCGTCCGCGATTCGGGCCTGACCGTCTCCTTCGTGCCGCTGCCTTCGGACCGCGCCGAACTCAACCGCTACCCGCTCGACATGCTGCGCAAGCTCAACGAGGGCATGGCCGCCGCGGCCGAATAACCAGATCCCTTCCAGGAAAGGAATTGACGATGCTGAGAAGAAGCTGTCTCAAGCTGATGCTCGCCGCCGGCGCGGCGCTCGCGGCACCCGCCGGCATGGCCAGGGCCGAGATGCCGGCCACGGTCGACCAGCCGGTCACTATCACCTTCTACAACTACAATCTGGCCTCGGCGAGCGCCGGCGCCGACGCCACCCGCGAGCTGCTCAAGGAGTTCATGGCGGCCAATCCGAACATCACGGTAGAGGGCATCCCGGTGCCGCCGAACGAGATCCTGTCGCGGGTCCAGGCCGACATCGTCGCGGGGCGCCAGCCCGACGTCGCGCAGCTCGTCTTCCGTGACCTGATCTACATCGCCCAGGACCTCGGCGGAAACGCGCTGGAGGACATGGTGCCCGCCGCCGAACTGACCGACCACCTCTCGGGCATGATCCCGCAAGGTCTCGATCTCGGCCGGATCGACGGCAAGACCTACGGCCTCGCCTACACCTTCTCGACACCGATCCTCTATTACAATGCCGATCTCTTCAGGCAGGCAGGCCTTGACCCGGACAAGCCGCCCCGGACCTGGGACGAGGTCAAGGCCGCCGGCGAGGCGATCAGCCAGAAGACCGGCAAGCACGGCTTCTTCCCCGGCGCCTACGGTCCGGTCGACGGCACCTTCGTCTACCAGGCGATCGAGATGTCGAACGGCGGCAATGTGCGCGACGGCAACCGGCTGACCTTCGCAGAGGGCGACGCGCTGGAGGCGACCAAGATGCTGCGCGCCATGGTCGACAGCGGCGCCCACGCCCGCATCGACGTCGGCGCCCATATGGACACCATGGCGAGCGGCAATCTCGGCATGTTCCTCTATACCAGCGCCGTGCAGAACAGCCTGCTCAAATCGGCCGCCGGCAATTTCGAGCTGCGTGTGGCCGCCATGCCGGCCTTCGGCGAGAAGCCGACCCGGCCGACCAATTCGGGCAGCGCGCTCTTCGTCTTCAGCAAGGACCCGGTAAAGCAGCGGGCGGCCTATGAGCTGCTGAAGTTCCTGACTTCGAAGCACGCCTACACGGTCATAACCAGCAAGATCGGCTATCTGCCGCTCCGGCTCGATATCGTCGACGATCCGCAATATCTCGCCGAATGGGTGAAGACGCATCCGATGATCCGGCCGAATCTGGAACAACTCACGCGGCTGACCGCCAACGTCGCCTTTCCCGGTCCCAACTACCGGCAGGTCGAGAAGGTGATGATGGACGGCATCCGCGAAGCGGTCTTCGGCGAGGGCGATGCGGAAGCCGCGCTGAAGCAGGCCCAGGCCGACGCCCAGAGCCTGATGCCGGAATAGGGAAAGACCGGGGCGTCGGCAGGGATGCCGCCGCCTCATTCTTACCTCGCGGCTTGCACCCATCGGGGAAGTACCCCTCATCCGACCGCACTTCGTGCGGCCACCTTCTCCCACAAGGGGAGAAGGGAAGGCCCTGCCGCAGCGTTCCCGCCAGTCGCTGGCGTTGATTTGCACAGCCGGCCAAGCCAGGCTCCTGCCTTCCCCACCTGTGGGAGAAGGTGGCCGCGCCCGCAAAGGGCGCGGTCGGATGAGGGGTTCTTCCGCGATGCTCGCATATGTGGCGTCAGGACGGAAGGCTGACCGCAAGTCCCGCAGCGACACAACACAACCGACGGCAACAAAAGCACGCTCAGATGACCAACCCGCCCTCGTCCCACTTCAGCCCGCTCGACCGGCTGTTCGGCGAACCACGGCTGGAGCCCTGGCTCTATCTGCTGCCAGTGGTCGCCACGCTGGTGATCTGGGTCTATGCGCCCCTTCTCGAGGCGTTCCAGCTCTCCTTCTATCAATGGAACATGCTGCCGACGGCCTCGAAGACCTATGTCGGGCTCGACAATTACCGGCGCCTGTTCGTCCTGCCGGAAATGCAGCGCGCTTTGTGGAACACGGCCATCTACATCATCGGCCTGTTCCCGATGTCGGTGCTGATCCCCCTCGCCGTGGCGATCTTCACACAGGAACTCAAGGGCCCCTGGCGCAACCTCTACCGCACGCTGATCTTCGTGCCAATGATCATAGCGCCCGTCGTGGCGGCCATCGTATGGCGCTGGCTTCTCAACGAGGATCACGGGCTGGTCAACGAGATGTTCGCCGCTCTCGGCCTGTCCAGGATCGGCTTCCTGCAGGATCCGGACTATGCGCTGGCCACGCTGATCTGGATCACGGGCTGGAAGCTCGTCGGCTTCTCCACCCTTTTGTTCTCCGCCGCCAATGCCGGCATCAACCCCAGCTACATCGAGGCGGCACGCATGGACGGTGCCACGCCATGGCAGATCATCCGCGACGTCCGACTGCCGCTCCTGTCGCCGACCATCCTGCTCCTGTCGATGATGACGATCCTGTTCGGGGCGCAGTGGAGCTTCACCTATATCAACGTGCTCACTCAGGGCGGGCCGCTCAAATCGACCACCAACATCTTCTATCTCCTGTGGGACTACGGTTTCGGCAGCCTGTCCGTCGGCTGGAGCTCGGCGGCCGGCATGATCGCCTTCGCCGGCTTCGGGGCGATTGCCATGCTCCTGCTGTGGCTCATGCAGAGGCGTGCCTTCCATGACAACTGAGATGCAGCTGACACAGGCCGGCACGGCGGGTGAGGATTCGTTCAGCGCGCCGTTTCCGCTCGCGACCGTTGCCATGCATGCGACGATGATCCTGCTGTCCTTCGTGGCGGTGTTCCCGGTCTGCTGGATGGTCGTCTCGTCGCTGAAGGCCGAGAACGAAATCTTCTCGACGCGGCTCTGGCCGGCTTCACCCTCGCTCGACAACTACGCCTTCGTGCTGGCGCAGATCCCGATGCTGCGCATGCTCACGAACACGACGATCGTCTCGGCCGCGACCGCCCTCTTGCAGGTACTGACCGGCCTGCTGGCGGCGTATGCCCTGACGCAATGGCGCTTCCGCATGTCGGGCCTCGTGCATGGCTTGATCGCGCTCTCCTGGCTGGTGCCGTTCCAGGTCACGATGATCCCCAACTATGTGCTGGCGTCCCGGCTCGGCCTGCTCGACACGCTGACCGGACTGGTCGTGCCCCATGCCGCGGCCGCTTTCGCGGTCCTCATGCTCTACCATGCGATGAAATCCTTCCCGACCGAGGTTGTCGAGGCGGCACGTATGGACGGGGCCGGACGCTGGCGCATCCTGTGGGAGATCGTCGCGCCCAACATGCGCGCCTCGCTCGCCTCGCTCGGCATCCTTGCTTTCATTTCGTCATGGAACGAGTATTTCTGGCCGCTGCTGCTGTCGCGCAGCATCGAGAATTCGGTGGTGCAGATCGGATTGCAGATGTTCATGACCCAGGAAGGCAATCTCTGGGGACCGCTGATGGCCGCCTCGACACTCGCCAGCCTGCCGATCCTGGTCATCTATCTCGTCCTGCAGCGGCAGGTGATCGAATCCTTCATGAAATCAGGACTGCGCTGATGACTATCCCCCACGACCGTCTCCTCCGGCTGCAAGGAGCGCACAATATCCGCGACCTCGGCGGCTACGCCGTCGCCGACGGCAACGAGACGAAATGGCGCGCCGCTCTCCGTGGCGACGGTCTGGCCCGGCTGAGCGCCGGCGACCGGGCGATGCTGCTCGGCGAAGGGCTGCGCACCGTCATCGACCTGCGGAGCCGGCACGAGCGGCAGGCCGAGCCGAACCCGTTCGAGGGCCATCCCAATGTCTGGTTCCATAACATTCCGCTGTTCGGCGCCCTTGCGCCGATCGAAGCAGCGAAAGGCGCGGTCGGCCGGTTCGACATGGCGGCGCGCTATCGCGAGGCCATCGACCATTGCCAGGACCAGATCGCGCAAGTGATCTCGACGATTGCCTCGGCGGACGACGGCGTCGTGCTCTTCCATTGCAGCGCGGGCAAGGACCGGACCGGCATCATCGCGGCGTTGCTGCTCTCGCTCGCCGGCGTGGACGACGACACGATCGTCGAGGATTACGTACTGACCGCAGCGGTGGCGGCGCCGCTGCTCGAACGGCTGCGCGCCGAGGCGATCGGGCGCGGCGGATCCGCGGAGCTGGTCGACAGCTTTCTCACCAGCGAGCCGGAGACGATGCGCGGGCTGCTCACCCATATCGCGCAAGCCCATGGCGGCACGGCCGCCTATCTGTCGGCGATCGGGCTCGACCCCTCGATCCTGGCGACGCTCAAGCGGCGGCTGACCTCGCCGGTCGCGTGACGTTTCGTCGCGGCCTTTCCCAAGCAGGCGAGGCGCTGGCTCGCCGCCGCTTCACCCGCTTAGCCTCCTCTTTTGCCACGGGTTTTTGTCGGAAGCCGCGCGACACTTTTGCGAAACCTGCTTGGGAGTCGCGACGATTTGCCGCCGGTTGTATACAGAAAAGCAGCTTCGCGGAACTGGAAATCCCGATGCCGATGGAGCATCATCGCTCGGTTTTTCCAGAAGAATCAAGTATTCTCCTGGAATCCCGGGAGGAACGGAGGATGGCCTTAGCGCTCGTACTCGTTCTTGTGGTCGTGGGCTCGGTGCTCTTTCACCTGTTCAGCCCATGGTGGTGGACGCCCATTGCGTCCAACTGGGACTATATCGACCACACGCTCATCATCACGTTCTGGATCACCGGCGCCGTCTTCTCCGCTGTCGTGCTCTTCATGGCCTATTGCGTCTGGCGGTTCCGCCACAAGGAAGGCGCGAGCGCCCATTACGAGCCGGAGAGCAAGCGGCTCGAATGGTGGCTGACCGTCGTCACCGGCGTCGGTGTCGCGGCGATGCTGGCGCCGGGCCTCTATGTCTGGTCGCAATTCATCACCGTGCCCGAGGACGCCACGGATGTGGAGGTCGTCGCCCAGCAATGGCAGTGGAATTTCAGGCTGCCCGGCGCCGACGGCAAGCTCGGCACATCCGACAGCCGGTTGGTGAGTCCCGAAAACCCGCTCGGCGTCAATCCGGATGACCCCAACGGTCAGGACGACGTGATCGTCGAGGCGGCCGACCTGCACCTCCCGGTCGACAAGCCGGTCAAGATGCTGCTGCGCTCGATCGACGTGCTGCATGATTTCTACGTGCCCGAATTCCGCGCCAAGATGGATATGATCCCGGGCTCCGTCACCTATTTCTGGTTTACGCCGATACGCACGGGAAGCTTCGAGGTGCTCTGCGCCGAACTCTGCGGCACGGGCCATGGCTTCATGCGGGGCGTCGTCGCGGTGGATTCCGAAGTGGACTACCAAGCCTGGCTGCAGGAGCAGATGACCTTTGCCCAGCTGTCCACTCCGGAGAAGGTGGGCGCGCTCGAACCGGCCGGCGACGGAGCCGAGCCATGACGATGGAGGAGGCGGCCTAGCATAAGACGTTTCGCGACGGTCCGGGCCGCCTCGGAAATCCCGTCGAAGGAGGTAGAGTGATGGTCGATATCACACCTCGCGCGGCCGACGCCGTTCCGCCCGCCGAAGTTCCCGACGTCGAGCTTTACCATCCCCACAGCTGGTGGACGACCTATGTCTTCTCGCAGGATGCCAAGGTCATCGCCATACAATATGCCGGCACGGCGATAGCGATAGGCCTCGTGGCGCTGGTGCTGTCCTGGCTGATGCGACTTCAGCTCGGCTTTCCCGGCACCTTCTCCTTCATCACGCCCGAGGCCTACTACCAGTTCGTCACCATGCACGGCATGATCATGGTGATCTATCTTTTGACCGCGCTGTTCCTCGGCGGCTTCGGCAACTACCTGATCCCGCTGATGGTGGGCGCCAGGGACATGGTGTTCCCCTATGTCAATATGCTGAGCTACTGGATCTACCTGGTCGCGGTTCTCGTGCTGACGGCGAGCTTCTTCGCCCCCGGCGGGCCGACGGGCGCCGGCTGGACGCTCTATCCGCCGCAGGCGATCCTGTCGGGCACGCCCGGCGGCCAGCAGGCCGGCATCATCCTGATGCTGGTGTCGCTCATTCTGTTCATCATCGGCTTCACCATGGGCGGTCTCAACTATGTGGTGACCGTGCTGCAGGGCCGCACCCGCGGCATGACCCTGATGCGCATGCCGCTCACCGTCTGGGGCATCTTCACCGCCACGGTGATGGCGCTGCTCGCCTTCCCCGCGCTGTTCGTCGCCTGCGTGATGATGCTGTTCGACCGCCTGCTCGGCACCAGCTTCTTCATGCCGGCGCTGGTCGAAATGGGCGAACAGCTCAGCTATGGCGGCGGCAGCCCGATCCTGTTCCAGCACCTGTTCTGGTTCTTCGGTCACCCCGAAGTCTATATCGTGGCGCTGCCGGCCTTCGGCATCGTCTCCGACCTGATCAGCACGCACGCACGCAAGAACATATTCGGCTACCGGATGATGGTATGGGCGATCGTCATCATCGGCGCGCTGAGCTTCGTGGTGTGGGCGCACCACATGTATGTCAGCGGCATGCATCCGCTGTTCGGCTTCTTCTTCGCCACCACCACGCTGATCATCGCCGTTCCCACCGCCATCAAGGTCTATAACTGGGTGCTGACGCTGTGGCGCGGCGATATCCATCTCACCGTTCCGATGCTCTTCGCGCTCGCCTTCATCGTCACCTTCGTCAATGGCGGCCTGACCGGACTGTTCCTCGGCAATGTGGTGGTCGACGTGCCCCTCTCCGACACCATGTTCGTGGTGGCGCATTTCCACATGGTGATGGGCGTGGCGCCGATCCTCGTCATCTTCGGCGCGCTCTACCACTGGTACCCGAAGATCACCGGCCGCATGCTCAACGAGGCGATGGGCCAGTTCCATTTCTGGGTCACCTTCATCGGCACCTACGCCATCTTCTTCCCGATGCACTATGTCGGGCTGGTGGGCGTGCCGCGGCGCTACCCCGAGCTCGGCGAGACCGCCTTCATCCCGGAATCGGTCCAAACCCTCAACGGCTTCATCACGATCGCCGCCCTGGTTGTCGGCTTCGCGCAGATGGTGTTCCTGTTCAACCTGTTCTGGAGCCTGCGCCACGGCCGGGAGGCCGGCGGCAATCCGTGGCGGGCGACCAGCCTGGAATGGCAGACGCCGACGACCCCGCCACCGCACGGCAATTGGGGCAAGGAACTGCCGGTCGTCTATCGCTGGGCCTATGACTACAGCGTGCCGGGCGCGCCGGAAGACTTCATCGCGCAGAACGACCCCAGGCCGCTCGGCATGAAAGCGGGGGCGGCCGCATGAGCGTCATCCTCGTCTTCCTGCTGGTGATCGCCGGCGTATCCTTCTGGTGGCTTTCCCAGCAGCGCCTGATGTCGAAGCCATGGCTCGAGCATGGCGACGTGCTGCCCGAGCTGGAAACGACGGGGATACCGACGGCGAAGCTCGGCATGGTCGTACTGCTGGCCGTCATCGGCTGCCTGTTCGCGCTGTTCTCCAGCGCCTTCTTCATGCGCATGGCCGTCTCCGACTGGCAGGCGCCGCCGCTGCCGCGCATCCTGTGGCTCAACAGCCTCATCCTGGTGCTGAGCAGCGTGGCGCTGCAAGGCGCCGTCTCGGCCGTGCGCAAGGGCGACGCCGGCACCACGCGGCTCGCCCTCGCGACCGGCGGGTTGACCGCGCTGGCTTTCCTGGCGGGCCAGCTCGTGGCATGGCGCGAACTCGCCGCCGACGGCTACCCGCTCACCGCCAATCCGGCCAACAGCTTCTTCTATCTGTTGACCGGCATGCACGGGCTGCACATCGTGGCCGGTCTCGTCGGGCTCAGCGCCACCACCGCCAGGGCGTGGCAAGGCGAAAGGCCGGAAAGCCTGAAGAGCGCCGTCGAGCTCTGCGCCATGTACTGGCACTTCCTGCTGCTCGTCTGGCTCGGGCTGTTCGTCCTCATTGCCGGCTGGGCCGCCAGCTTCATCGACATCTGCCGCCAATTGCTCAGCTGAGGAACGAGCCGATGGCCGAAACCACGATCACGACACAGGAAAGGCCAGGCGGGCTGTCCGGTATCGCAGCCGATTGGTCGTCCGACCAGCGGGCCTTCAAGAACGTGTCCTGGGGGAAGGCCATGATGTGGATCTTCCTGCTCTCGGACACCTTCATCTTCGGCTGTTTTCTGCTCTCCTACATGACCGCGCGCATGTCGACGACGGTGCCGTGGCCTAACCCGAGCGAGGTGTTCGCGCTCCATATGTTCGGGCAGGACATACCGCTGATCCTGATCGCCATCATGACCTTCGTGCTGATCTCGAGCAGCGGCACCATGGCGCTGGCGGTCAACTACGGCTACCGCCGCGACAGGAAGAAGACAGTCTGGCTGATGCTCGCTACGGCGGCGCTCGGCGCGACCTTCGTCGGCATGCAGGCCTTCGAATGGACCAAGCTGATCAGCGAGGGCGTGCGGCCCTGGGGCAACCCCTGGGGCGCGGCGCAGTTCGGCTCGTCCTTCTTCATGATCACCGGCTTCCACGGCACCCATGTCACGATCGGCGTGATTTTCCTCATCATCATCGCGCGCAAGGTCTGGCGCGGCGACTTCGACCGTGGAACGCGCGGCTTCTTCACGAGCCGCCGGGGACATTATGAAAGTGTCGAGATCATGGGCCTCTACTGGCACTTCGTCGATCTCGTCTGGGTGTTCATCTTCGCGTTCTTCTATCTCTGGTGAGGGCAGGACATGGCACAGGCAGCCGCACACGGCCAGGCACAGGAAGAGGCGCTCGCCCCGGTGGCGCATGCAGCCGAAGGCCACCAGCAGCATCCGCTGAAAGTCTATTTCGTCGTCTGGGGCTGGCTGTTCGTGCTCAGCGCCTGCTCCTACCTGGTGGATTATATCGGCATCCAGGGCCATCTGCGCTGGTCGCTGATCCTGATCTTCATGGTGCTGAAGGCCGCGCTGATCGTGGCGGTGTTCATGCATATGGCCTGGGAACGGCTGGCTCTCGCTTACGCCATCCTGTTGCCGCCGATCGCTGTGCTGGTCTTCGTGACCATCATGGTGGTGGAATCGGACCACACGCTGCTGTCACGCATGGTCTATTTCGGCCAGTGAGATACGGAAAGGCCGAGCGTTCGTCACGCCAGGGCGTGCACCGCAGCCAGATCCAGCGCTTCTTCCGCGAAACGCCGCATGCGGCGTTCGGCGTGTGGGACTTCGGGCCGTTGCGCGATCCAGCCTATGTAGGTGAGGCTCCTCAGGACCAGGAACAACGGCAGGGTGGCCAGATCGTCGTCGGACAGTGCGCGCCGGCTGCGATAGCCCGCGACGAGCGATGCCCGGATGACGTCCCAGGCAGGCTCGTTCAGGTTCTTCGACAGAGCGGTGGCGATGTCGAACATACGCCAGCCGAAACCGGCATCGTCGAAATCGATGAACGCCACCTCATCGCCTCTCACGAAGATGTTCTCGCGCACCAGATCTGCGTGGATCAGGCCGTAATCGAGCCCGTTCTCCGCGAGGCGACGAAGGTGGGGACGAAGCGTGTGCCTGAGCGCACTCAAGGCCTGGCTCTGCGCGGTTGAAAGTCCTTCGCAATCCCAGAAACGCCCCCACAAGGGCGCATCGCCCAACAGGCCGTCGAGGTTCCAGGCGTGACGGCGGAAACCGGCGGGAAGCGTCCAGCGGTCCGACAGAGAGTGGAGATCGGCCATGCCCGCGCCAACCGCCGCGAAGATCGCGGCGAGCCGCTCGGGTGGATGCGCCAGCGGGAGGCCGGTCTCGCCGAGCGGCTCGCCGTCGACCCAGCTCATGACGTCGGCGTGCTGCCTGCCCAGTTCGGCACATGCCGGAAGTTCGACGTGCAGGTTTCCGTCCGCCGTCGCGAGCGGAGACGGCACGTTCATGCCGCCGGCGCGCAATTCGGCCAGCCAGGCGAGTTCCGAGCGCAGCGCGGTCTCGTCATGGTAACCGGGACGGTGAAGCCGCAGCGCCGCCGGCTTGCCGTCGAGCTCGACCCTGAACACTGCATTCTCGCGATATTTGAGCAGCCGCGGACGCGGGTCGGACGCGGTCCAATGGATGAGGGCGTCGCGAACCCGCGCATCGAGCGCCGAGGCGAGGCCTGCCGGCAGGTCGTCGGCGGCGCTCAAAGGCGGCTCAGCGCATCGTCGAGCGCCGCCAGCATCATGTCGGCATTCTCGATGGTGAACGGCATGGGCGGGCGTATCTTGGTGGCGTTCTGGTGGATGCCGAGCTTGCCCATCAGGATGCCGTTCCGCCGCATGTCGTTGATGACCCGGGTCGCGAGTTCCGCATCCGGCACCCTGCCCTTGCGGTCGGCCACCAGCTCCGCGCCGAAGAACAGACCGCTGCCGCGCACATTGCCGATGGCGCCGTGTTTCTGCGCCAGACTTTCCAGGCCCTTGCGGGCATGGTCGCCGACGACGACCGCGTTCTCCTGCAGTCTCTCCTCCTCCAGCACGTCCAGAACGGCCATCGCCGCCGCGCAGGAAACCGGGTTGCCGCCAAAGGTGTTGAAATAGCGGAAGGCCCTTCGGAAGGCATTGAGCGTGTCAGCCCCGGCGACGACGCCGCCGATCGGATGGCCGTTGCCCATCGGCTTGCCGAGCGTGACGATGTCGGGGACGATGCCGGCACGCTGGTGCCCCCAGAAATGTGACCCTGTGCGGCCGAAACCCGGCTGGACCTCGTCGCAAATGACAAGGCCGCCGGCCTTGCGCACGGCGGCGACCGCCGGAGCCAGGAAACCGGACGGCAGGTCGGGAAACCCTTCATTCGCAAAGAAAGGATCGACGATGAGAGCCGAAAAGCCGTGCGGCGTCTCCTGCAGCGAGGCGATGGCTTTCTCGACCTCATTCGCGAAGGCTTCGGCGAAAGGTGCTCCCGGCATGCCGCCCAGCGGCCGATAGCTGTCGGGCGCAGGCACATGCCGGACGTGACCGCCATAGCCGCCGACCGGCGGCATGCGGGTCGAGAGCTGCGACACCGCGGTCGTGTTGCCGTGGTAGGTGTGGTCGGTGGCGATCACACCCGTCCGGCCGGTGACGGCCTCAGCCATCCGCAAGGCCACGTCGTTGGCCTCGCTGCCGGTGCAGGTGAGGATCGCCGTGTCGAGGCTGGCGTCGAAGGTCGCCGTCAGCCGCTCGACATAATCGACAATGCCCACGTGCAGGTAGCGCGTATGGGTGTTGAGCGTCGCCGCCTGCCGCGCGATCGCTTCGACGACGCGCGGGTGACAATGGCCGACATGCGGCACGTTGTTGTAGCAATCGAGGTAGCGCCGGCCGTCCGCATCCCACAGCCAGACACCCTCCCCACGCACGATATGCACGGGATCCTCGTAGAACAGGGCCATGTTCCGGCCGAGCAGCCGCTCGCGGCGAAGCAGCAGGTCCGATGTCGTGGACATGTCGATCTCCCGTTTCGACGGAGCCATGGGCCATGGCGGACAGGATCGGAATCATGTCGTCCGGGAAGAGCGCCGGCAACGACGGCGGAATCGGCAGGACGGCAGATAGTTAACACAGAAACTAGTTTGTAGGCCGACGCCACGGAAGTCAATATGCAAACTTGCGGTTTGAATATCGTACCATCATGGGGCCGGTTCCGGAACGATGAGGCGGACCCCGGTCACGGCGCCGCGAACCGCGCCGGTCGCGATGAGATCTTCGTGGCGGCCATGATGGCGGCGTCCGGCCATCCGCCCGCCAGACGTGGTCCATTTCAGCCTCGCCGACACGAGAGACCGTTCCGTGTCGAGCCGATGCTATGGAAGACGCGACAGGATCTCGTAGGCTACCGCCAGATCCTGCGCCGCAACGCCGAGCGATTTGTAGATCGTCACATCGTCGTCCCTCAGGCGGCCGGCCAACGACCGGTCATAGACGCGACCGATCTCGCCGAGGATGTGTCCCTCTGTGATGACGCCCGCATTCAGGGCGTCGATATACTCGCCCGCCTGCGCCTTGGCGCCAGCCAGCGTGTCGACGAAGAACCGTCCGCGGGCGACCCCGGCATCGTCGATCTCGCGCGCCGAGGCGACGCTCGCCCCGACCAGGTTCACGTGCTGGCCGGGTTGCAGCCACTCACCCCTGAGGATCGCCGTCGGCGACGCGGTCACCGTTACGACGACATCGGCTCCGGCAACCGCTTCCTGTGCCGAAGCGACGGCACGAATGGAGCGGACCGAGTGGGCGTGGCGCGCCGCGAAAGCCTGAGCGTTGGCGAAAGTGCGGGTCCACACCCTGACTTCCTCAAACGCCCTGACCGCCAGATGGGCCGGCAGATGGTGCTCGGCCTGCTCACCGGCGCCGAGGATCGCCAGCACGCGCGCATCCTTGCGCGCGAGCGCCCGCGTCGCCGCGGCGCTCGCCGCGGCCGTGCGCTGCGCCGTCACGCTCGCGCCGTCCACCGCAGCGATCGGCCGGCCAGTTTCCGTGTCGAACAGGAGGATGACGCCCTGGTGGCTGGACAGGCCCCGCTCTGGATTCCGCGGGTATAGACTGACCAGCTTGATGCCGTGCACGGCCGGCGACGACAGACCTCCCGGCATGATGCCCATGGCATTGCCCGATCCGAGCGGCATCAGCGAACGGAGCGGCAGGACCGCCTGGCCGCGCGACACGGCGACCATTGCCTTGGCGACCACATCGATGCACTCGCCGATGGGCAGCGCCGCATAGACTTCTTCAGCCGATATCTGCCGCATGTTCGGGAACCTGTGTCTTGAGAGGGCCACCCACGATGCGCGCAGCCAGATGGGCGAGGATGACGATGCAGAAGGTCGGGATCGCGGCGGCTATGAAGATGAGGTTGATTCCAAGGCCCGACGAGGTGCGGGCAAGATTGCGCATCAGGAAGCTGCGGCCGGGATCCAGGCCCGGTCCGAAGAAGGAGAAATACAAGATCGGCACGACCAAGAGCGCAACGGCGACGACCAGCGCAACGCGTGCAAGGCGGCCCGACCAGCCACGCGCCGTCTCGTCGCGGCGCGTGACCGCGGGGTCCAGACCGCGTCGAAAGGCGGCGGTCGCGCCGAGCAGCCCGCCCCACACCATCAGGTAGCGGGCGAGTTCCTCGGTCCATCCCGGCGGCGATCGCAATCCATAGCGTGCAACGATCTGCACCCCGATCACCGCGACCATCGCGACAAGCGCCGCCTTGGCGGACAGGAGGCAGACGCGGTCGATCCGGTCGCTGGCAGCTATGAGGGCACGAGCGGCCCGGTTCACTGCCTTGTCTTCTCCGCCGCCGCGACGAAGGCCTCGACCGAGTCGGCCGGCATGAGTAGCGGCCACGTCTTCTTTGCCCGCTCGACGAAATCGGCGCGCGCCTCGGGCGTCAGCCTGGTGACCGTAACGCCGAGCTTCTCGAGCTGCGCCAGTTCCTGCCCGGCCGCCTTGTAGGTCCATTCCCGGTTGCGCAGATTGGCCTCGCGCACGGCCGTGTCGACCTTGCTCCGTTCCTCGTCCGACAGTCCGTCATACCAGTCCTTGGACATCAGCGCCGAGCGGAAGGGCGTCCCCGCGCCGGCGTCCGTGTAGTATTTCAGGAAGTCGGTGTGCTTGAAGATGAAGGCCACGACAGGCGGATTGACATATCCGTCGACCATGCCTTGCTGCACGCTCGTGGTGAATTCGGGCATGTCGACGACGACGCCGGCCGCTCCCCAATTCTTCAGCAGTTCCATTTGCGAGGCGTCGATGGCACGCATGCGCAGCCCCTCGAAATCGGCCGGTTTCTCAATCGGCTTCCTGGTGTTGAAGAAGCCGACCGTGCCGCCAAGCCCGGTCAGACCGGCGATCTTGATCCCCTGTTCCTCCATCCTGGCGGCGATGGGGGCGAGCAGATCGGTCCCGTCCAGCGCACGGAACATGTGGGCCATGTCGTCGAACATGTAGGGAGCCATGAAACCCTGCACGCGCGGATCGACCTGATTGATCATGACGAAGTTCGTCACCGCGACCTGAAGCAGGCCTTGCGAGAGTTGATCGACGAGCTCGGGATCCTTGCCGAGCGCTCCGCCGGTATAGACCTTGGCCTCGAGCCCAGCCTCGTTCAGTTGCTTGGCGACGTCCTCGGCCCAAACCCAGTCGGCGCAGACCGGAACGGCCGGGCAGCCGACTGCAATACGTATCTCATCGGCCGACGCCGCCTTCGCGCAGAGCGCGGCAGCGGTGGCGAAGAGGGCCGCGGCCAGGCCGCGAAAGGATTTCCTCAGCATTCCAATCCCCTTTGCTTCTATTGTTTCATGCTCGAATTCAATGCAGCAGCCCGGCCTGCCGAGGAATGTAGAGGGTGATTTCCGGGAAGACGACCAGGAGGACGAGCACGATGATCTCCAGGACGAAGAACGGAATGATGGCGCGCGCCAGCCTGAGATAGGGCACGCCGCTCATTGCCGAGACGACCATCAGCGACCCGCCGACCGGCGGCGAGATCAGCCCAATCGTCAGGTTGAGGCAGGTGACCACGCCGACATGAACCGGATCGGCGCCGCCGGCGATCGCCGCCGGGATCAGCAGCGGCACAAGGAGGACGAGCGCCATCGTATTGTCCATCACCATGCCGACCACCAGGAAGACGAGCGCGATCAGCAGCAGATATTCGAGGCCGGATAAACCGGCGCCCTCGACCAGCCGCAGCACGGCGTCCGGCACGCCCTCGATCGCTATCAGATAGCCGAACACCGCCGCCGAGAAGAGAATGACGAAGATGGCGCCGGTCAGCGTCGCAGCGCGCTCCAGCGCGCCGCCGAGATGGCCGCCAAGGCTTTTCAGCGCGCTTGCCGGCGTCGATCCGGGTTCCATCCACGAATAGACGAAGCTGATGGCGAGCGCCGCCGCAACGGCAAGCGCCGCCGCCTCGGTCGGCGTCACCACACCGAAGATGATGCCGGCGAGCAGGATCGACGGCACCAGAAGCGCTGGCGTCGAGCGGATCAGGGTCTGCGCGACAGGCGGCATGTCGACGTCGCGCCCGCCGGGGTGGTTGTGGCGCCGCGCCGCCCAGGCATTGTAGGCGAACAGGCCGCCCGCCAGAAGAAGTCCGGGCAGGACGCCGCCGGCGAACAACGCCGCCACCGAGACATTCATGAGGGCGCCGTAGAAGATCATCACGATCGACGGCGGGATCAGCGGCCCGAGAACCGAGGAGGCGACCGTCAGCGCGGCGGAGTATTCGCGCTTGTAGCCGCGCCTCTCCATCTCGGGCACCAGCGCGCTTGTGATGGCGGCGGCGTCGGCGACGGCCGACCCGGACATCGAGGACAGGAATATCGCCGTCGCCACATTGACGTGGCCGAGGCCGCCCCTGAAACGGCCGACGATCAGAACTGCGAGGTCGATCAGAGCACGGGTGATGCCGCCGCGACTCATCAGTTCGCCCGCCAGGATGAAGAGCGGCATCGCCAGGAAGGTGAAGACATCGAGCTGGGAAAGAACCCGTTGCGGCAGAATTGCCAGATGGCGCGCCTCGTCGGCAGCGACGAAGCTCAGCACGGCGACCGCTCCCGTCACATAGGCGATGGCGACGCCCCCCGCGAGAGTCGCTGCGGCATACAGGGTGATCAGTAGCCAAGCCATCGATGGATCGCACCTGCGTTCGAGTCATTCTTTTTCCGATCGGAAAATTTGTCAAACTAATTTTCCGATGCTACTTGTTTCTGGTGATCCATGGAGGCGATGATGGCGTCGGCGGGGAGATCCGAACCGGAAGACGACGTGCGCGAGGTCGCTGCTTTCGGCTTGCGCCTGCGGCGCCTGCGGCAATCGGCCGGAATGACGCTCAAGGAGTTGGCTGAACGAGCAGGTCTTGCCGTGTCGACCATTTCCAAGATCGAGAACGACCGCATGTCGCCGACTTACGACGTGCTGCTGCGGCTGGCGGGCGGCTTGTCGATCGACCTTACCTCGCTGCTGGAAGGGCCCGCGCCCGCGGCATCCCAACCGCTCGGCCGTCTCAACGTCACCCGCGCCGGGGAACGCCGGCGGCATCCGACGGGCACCTATGTCTACGAGCCCTTCGCCACGGGGCTGAGGCGCAAGCTCATGGACCCGACCTTCGTGACCGTGACCGCGCGCAGCATCAACGAATTTCCCGGCCTGATCCGTCATCCCGGCGAAGAACTGGTCTATGTGATCTCGGGGACCGTCGAGCTGCATGCCGAATTCTATGCGCCGATCCGGCTCGAGGCCGGCGACAGCGTCTATTTCGACGCTACCATGGGCCACGCCTATGTCTCGGTCGGCCCCGAGGACGCGACCATTCTCAATATCTGTTGCGGTACGGGCGGCGTTCCGCCCGTCGAACTTCCGAGAGCGCTATGACGACACTGACCACGGCGGAATACGAAGCGTGCGATGCGACCGGCCTCGCGGCGTTGGTCCGCAGCAGGGAGATCAGCCCGCGCGAGCTCGCGCAGACGGCGATCGCGCGCATCGAGGCGCTCAACCCGCTGGTCAACGCGGTGATACTGAAAGCTTACGACCAGGCGCTGGCCGAACTCGACACCCGTACTGATCGGCCACCCTTCCTCGGCGTGCCCTATCTCATCAAGGACCTGCACGCCCCCGTACGCGGCCTGCCGCTGACCAATGGCAGCCGTATGTTCGTCGATCCGCCGGCGCCCTTCGATTCGACGCTGGTCGCGCGGCTGCGCGCCGCCGGCTTCGTCATGCTCGGCCGCACGAACTCGCCGGAATTCGGGCTCAGCGCCTCGACCGAGCCGCACCGCTATGGCGCGACGCGCAACCCGTGGAACCTCGATCGCATCGCCGGCGGCTCCAGCGGCGGTGCCGGTGCGGCCGTGGCAAGCGGCATGCTGCCGGCGACACATGCAACCGACAGCGCCGGCTCCATCCGGATTCCAGCCTCCTGCAACGGGCTCGTCGGACTGAAGCCGACGCGCGGCCTCAACCCCTATGGGCCGCATCGCGGCGACGCGGCCCATGGCATCAGCCATGAGAACGCCGTATCCCGCACGGTTCGCGATACCGCAGCCATCCTCGACATCACAGCCGGACCCGATGTCGGCGCACCCTACTTCGCGCGCCCTCCAGAAGGTGGGTTCGTCGCGGCGATCGCCCGCCCGCCGAAGCGGCTGCGTGTCGGCTGCTGGACCCGGACGCTGCGGGATGAGCCGGTGGACGCGGAATGTTCGGCAGCAGTGCAGCACGCTGCCACCCTGCTCGAAGACCTCGGCCACGATGTCGAGGAGGCAAGGCCGGAATTCGACTGGAAGCTTCTCATCGATGCGCAGATGAACGTATTGATGAGCGGCCTCGGCCCGATGGTCGCCACGATGGAACGACTGAACGGCAAGCCGGTCACGGAAAGCGATCTCGAACCGCTGACCTTCGCCATCGTCGCCCGTGCTCGCCAGGAGAGCCTGGAGCGCTATCTGGACAGCCTGATGCGGATGCAGCTCGAGGTGCGCCGCATGGCGGCCTTCTTCGAGACCTTCGACATCCTGGTGACCCCGACCATGACCGCGCCGCCGCCGGTTCTCGGCTGCCTCCCGACCGATGGCCGCGATGTCGACGGCTTCCTCGCCAGGCTCTTCGACCTCGCCCCTTTCGCAGCGCCCTTCAACGCCTCCGGCCAACCCGCGATCAGCCTGCCCCTGCACTGGTCGGCGGGCGGACTGCCGGTCGGCGTCCAGTTCGCGGGCCGCTATGGCGAGGATGCCACCTTGCTGCAATTGGCCGCCCAGATAGAGGAAGCGCAGCCTTGGGCTTCACGGCGCCCAAAACTCGCCTGAAGGGAGCCGGCGTTTCTCGGGCGCGGACTCTCGTGCCGACTTCGCTGCGCGACGCAACGCTTCCGCTCGGTGTCGATCGCAGCTTTCATCGGCTTACACGACAGAGCTCCAAGCCCGGGCGGGCGAGCGCCAGGGTGATCGCCCGCCAACGCCTTCTCCCGTCGAGGTCCGTCGAGGGGAGAAGACGCTGCCGGCGATCAAGCCGGAATCACCAGCGCAGCCAATAGGGGAACCCGTCCCGATTGCGCGAGGATGGCGTGAGCGGCGTCCTCTTGTCGGCCGGGATATCCACGACCTTGCGGTAGAGGTGCCAGGTCGCGTGGCCGAGCACCGGAATGACCACCGCCAGCCCGGCGAGCAGCGGGATCGATCCGATGAGCAGCGCGACGGCGACGATCAGGCCCCACAGGAGCATCGGCACGGGATTGGCCAGCACGGAGCGAGCCGACGTCTCGATCGCGGCATAGGCGCCGACGTCGCAGTCGAGCAGCAGCGGAAAGGCGATGACGGTGGTGCTGAGCACGACCAGGGCGAACAGGAAGCCGATCAGATTGCCGACGATGATCAGCGTCCAGCCGCGCTGAG
Source organism: Mesorhizobium sp. L-8-3 (assembly GCF_016756615.1). Lineage (GTDB taxonomy): Bacteria > Pseudomonadota > Alphaproteobacteria > Rhizobiales > Rhizobiaceae. Next base: position 1,086,693 of record NZ_AP023262.1, read on the forward strand.
TGGTGAAGAGATCGCCTAGGAACGCTGCCGTCGACTCCGGAGCAGCCGACCCGTAGAGCCAGGCGTAGAGCCCCTGCGCGACCAGCAACCAGGTGACGAACAACGCCACCAGCATGATGCCGATGGCCGCAATCGCCGGCAGGGCCGGAGAATGCCTCACATCGAAGGCATGCGCCCAGGAGGTGTCGAGGTTCTGCTCGCGGCGCCGGCTGATCTCGTAGAGGCCGATGCCGGCGAAGGGGCCGAGCAATGCAAAGCCCGCCATCAGCGGGAAGATGAGCTGCAGCGCGTTGCCGCCGGACGTCCATGTGATCAGAAACACCCCGACGATCGGGTAGATCAGGCACAGGAACACATAGTGCGAGGGCTTGTCCCAGAAATCGTCGAAGCCTCGTCGCAAGGCATCGAACACATCCGCGACCGATATGCGCCGGATCGCGGGATGCTCGAGCGTGTTGCCGGTGCCTGCGTACACATGGAAGCTCGCCATTGCCACTCCTCCTGACCAGGTTGGGGTGGGTCGCGGCCCGGGTTCGTCATAATGGCCACGCCGAACCGCGACCTGCACCACAGCGACCATAACGCAGTCGTGACAATTTGTCGCCCCCGTGCCCGGTCGAGCAGAACGCACCGGTCAAGAGCGCCTCCTCGGCATCGGCAGGCTAAAGCATGTCTCCCGAAAGTGGTACCGGTTCGGAGCAAAGACATGCGTCAAATCAAAGACCTGCAGCGTGCTGCGTGAACCCGTTTTCACGCAACACGCTGTAGAGTAGATGACTGCCTCGACGAGGAACGGTCCGGTCTGTCGCAATGCGGCCTAGAAGGCGGACCGGAAAGCCGGCCACAGTGTCGACCTTGACCGCGTGGCGAAGACGACGGGGACGACATCGAGGCGCCCGCGCGCCTGAGTCCATTGGACCAGAAACGCCTGCGCGCCGACTACCAGGAGAGCAAATTCGATATCGTCAGGCCGTCATGGGACGCGACGTGATCCGGCGACGCCGTGGGACGCTCTCCCGCAACCTGCCTAGGTTTTGCTCTGTCCTCTGCCGGACCTGCGCCGCAACCAGACATAGCCGCCGACCAAGGCTGCGGCCGGCAGGCCAAGGGCCGCAACCGGGCCCGGCGCCGAGCGGCTGACCTGGTAGAGCTGGCCCTGATGGCCACTCTGGAAGTTCTGGGCAAAACTCGGAGCCGTCGCCAGAAGCGCCACGGCACCCGCGAACAGCAAGGCTTTGAGATGTGTCATTGAGGCCCCCGATCACTGTTGGAACGACCAAACCCTGGCTAAGCATCATAGCGCGGACCAAGGCGTCCTTCGGCCTGTGCTAAAGGCGTATCTGCTTCAACCAACAGTGGCCTGACGGCATCTACGCTGCGACCATTGCGCTACCGGGGCATGCACACATCTCCCGGCCTGCCGCTCAACGACGACAGGATGTTCCTGGAGTCCGAGGGCGCGAGGGCGCGCTTGTCGACCTGACGAGGGGCGTTGCGCGCAGCACGGGACACGCCCTGGATCTCCAGAGCTGCAGGGCGTCACCGCCAGATCGTCTCGCGTTTCGAAGACGCTCTGCGCGAGCGCCCGGAGGAGATGCTTTCCCGTCCGCCGTCTGCGGAGCCGTCGGCGTCGCGGAGAGAACGCTCAGCCTCGCCTGTCAGGAATTTCTCGGCGGGGAGCGCCACGCAATACGCCGGTGATCGCCGCCTCGATCTCGTGCAATGCGGTTGCTGGCGTCCGACCCGCAACTCACCAGGCTATGCACTATGGTTTTGGAAGCTTGGCCGCTTCGCCAAGGACTTCGCGTGCGTTTCGGGGCGCGCCCCTCCGACACGTTGTCGGCGACAGCCCGGACCGCGTCGAGTTGCCTATCGAAATCCCAAGAGGAAAAATGGTGGAGCCAAGGGGAGTCGAACCCCTGACCTCTTGAATGCCATTCAAGCGCTCTCCCAACTGAGCTATGGCCCCACACCCGGCCGAGGCCGGCGCCGTTTCCGGCGAAGAGGTCGGCCAAGGCTTGACGCCCCGGCCAGTACGAGGCGGCTTCTAGCGCCGCCTCGCGTGAAGATCAAGCCCGCTTTGGAGCTTTTTGTGACAGAGCCCCGGCGGCTCTCGCGGCCTGCAGAAAACGTGCCGCCACGACGTCAGATCTCGTCGTCGTCCTCGCCGATGCCGATGATGCCGCTGACGTCGTCGTCCTCTTCTTCCTCGTCCTCGAGGAAGGTATCGTCGTCATCGTCGCCGAGATCGACATCGTCGTCGCCGAGATCGGGAAGGTCGTCGCCGCCCTTGGCCTCGTCGTCGGCATCCTCGAGGGAAACGACCTCGGGGGCATCGTCCTCGGCATCCAGTTCCTTCTCCTCGACCTCGTCCTCGTCGTTCATCGAGGTGCCGTTGCCGGTGTCGAAATAGGAACGCGGATAGCTCTTGCCCGTATAGGGCGACACGATCGGATCCTTGTTCAGATCGTAGAATTTGCGCCCCGTCTCGGGGTCGATGCGCTTTGTACCAAGCTCTGGTTTTGCCACTGCAAGCCTCGTCGAAAGGTTTTGGTCCCCTTAGCGGCAGTTTGCGGCCCTGTCAAAGACTAATAGACCATGGCAAATCCGGCCCGAAAAAGCCCGCCCGGGGCGGCTTTCGACGGGGGATGACCGGGCCGGAAAGCCGTGATAGGACACGGCCGCAACCAAGACGACCAGGCGCCAGCCGCCGCCCCGCCAGCGGGGAACCCCAGGGAAACAGACATGTCCGACCACGCCTCCCCGCTGCCGGCGACGGCCCGCAGATCGCCTGCGCTGAGCGGCCGGGTCCGCGTGCCGGGCGACAAGTCGATCTCGCACCGCTCCTTCATGTTCGGCGGCCTCGCGGCCGGCGAGACCCGCATCACCGGGCTGCTGGAAGGCGATGACGTGATGCGCACCGGCGAGGCCATGAAGGCCATGGGCGCCCATATCAGGAAGGCCGGCGACACCTGGATCATCCGGGGCACCGGCAACGGCGCGCTGCTGCAGCCCGAGGCGCCGCTCGATTTCGGCAATGCCGGCACCGGCTCGCGGCTGACCATGGGCCTTGTCGGTTCCTATGACATGGAGACGACCTTCATCGGCGACGCCTCGCTGTCGAAGCGCCCGATGGGGCGCGTGCTCGATCCGCTGCGCCTGATGGGCACCCAGGTGCTGAAATCCGCCCCCGGCGACCGCATGCCGCTGACGCTGCGCGGCCCAGGCGTCGCGGCACCCATCACCTACCGCGTGCCGATGGCCTCGGCCCAGGTGAAATCGGCCGTGCTGCTGGCCGGCCTCAACACGCCGGGGATCACCACCGTCGTCGAGCCCGTGATGACGCGCGATCATACCGAGAAGATGCTGAAAGGCTTTGGCGCCAACATCGAGGTCGAGACCGACCCGGACGGGGTCCGCCATATCCGCATCGAGGGCCAGGGCCGGCTGACGGGCCAGACTATCGCGGTCCCGGGCGACCCGTCGTCGGCCGGCTTCCCGCTGGTCGCCGCGCTGATCGTGCCGGGCTCCGACATCGTCATCGAGAACGTGCTGATGAACCCTACCCGCACCGGGCTGGTGCTGACGCTGCAGGAGATGGGCGCCTCGATCGAACTCGTGAACCCGCGCAATGCCGGCGGCGAGGACGTGGCGGATCTGCATGTGCGCGCTTCGGAACTGAAGGGCGTGCGCGTGCCGCCGGAACGGGCGCCTTCCATGATCGACGAATATCCGGTGCTGGCGATAGCCGCCAGCTTCGCCGAAGGCGAGACGGTGATGGATGGCCTGGAAGAGTTGCGCGTGAAGGAATCCGACCGGCTGTCGGCCGTCGCGAACGGCCTGAAGGCCAACGGCGTCGACTGCACCGAGGGCGAGGCCTCGCTCGTCGTTCGCGGCCGGCCGGACGGCAGGGGTCTCGGCGGCGGCAGGGTCGAGACGCATCTCGACCATCGCATCGCCATGAGCTTCCTCGTCATGGGCCTCGCTTCGGAAAAGCCGGTCACGGTCGACGACCAGACGATGATCGCCACCAGCTTCCCGGAATTCATGGGCCTGATGCGCGGCCTCGGCGCCGAGATCGAGGCCGAAAAGGCTGCCGTGTGAACGCCATGACCGGGACCTCGCATTGTCCATTCACCATCGCTATCGACGGGCCCGCGGGCGCGGGCAAAGGCACGCTCGGCCGGCGCGTCGCCGACCACTACCGCCTGAACCTGCTCGACACCGGCCTCACCTACCGCGCCGTGGCCAATGAGATGCTGAAGCAAGGCCTGCCGCTCGACGACGAGGAGGACGCGGTGAAGGCCGCCTATGCCGTCGACCTTTCCCGCCTCGACCGCGAGGTGCTGTCGGCGCATGCCGTCGGCGAGGCCGCCTCGCAGGTCGCGGTCATCCCGGCGGTGCGGCGCGCGCTGGTCGAGAAACAGCGCGAATTCGCGAAAACCCCGCCCGGCGCCGTGCTCGACGGGCGCGACATCGGCACGGTGGTCTGCCCCGACGCCGACGTGAAGCTCTATGTCACGGCGACGGCGGAGGTCCGCGCCCGGCGGCGGCTGCTGGAGATCGAATCCCGCCACGGCACCGCCGATTTCGCCCAGATTCTCGCCGATATCGAACGACGCGACGCCCGCGACATGGGCCGGGCGGATTCGCCGCTGAAGCCGGCCGCCGACGCGCACTTGCTCGACACATCCGAAATGGATATAGAAGCGGCGTTTCTGGCGGCGAAGGCGATCATCGACGACGTTATCGCCCAAAGAGACGTAGCCTGATCCGGGCTGCCGCCTCCCGCATTGCGAGAACAAGCGGCAATACCCATATCGGGCCCGAACCAGCCTGCCAGCATTCTTCATGCGCCGAACCGCCGCGACAGCGGCACCAGGGCTTTCAGCCCGGAACGCCGGCAGGCCAACGCAACACGAACCCACGGCGCAGGCCCCGCACGGAAAGTCCGGGGCACTATCAGGAGCATCAATGTCACAAGCCAATCCCACGCGCGACGATTTCGCCGCGCTTCTGGAAGAATCCTTTTCCGATGGTCACTCGGGCGAAGGTCAGGTCGTGCGCGGCACGATCACCGCGATCGAGAAGGACATGGCCATCATCGACGTCGGCCTCAAGGTCGAGGGCCGCGTCCCGCTGAAGGAATTCGGCGCCAAGGCCAAGGACGGTCAGATGAACGTCGGCGACACCGTCGAGGTCTATGTCGAGCGCATCGAGAACGCGCTCGGCGAAGCCATGCTTTCCCGTGAGAAGGCCCGCCGCGAAGAGAGCTGGGTCCGCCTCGAGGAGAAGTTCAACAAGGGCGAGCGCGTCGAGGGCGTCATCTTCAACCAGGTCAAGGGCGGCTTCACCGTCGACCTCGACGGCGCCGTGGCCTTCCTGCCGCGCAGCCAGGTCGATATCCGGCCGATCCGCGACGTCACCCCGCTCATGCACAACCCGCAGCCTTTCGAGATCCTCAAGATGGATCGCCGCCGCGGCAACATCGTCGTGTCGCGCCGCACCGTGCTCGAGGAGAGCCGCGCCGAGCAGCGCTCGGAGATCGTGCAGAACCTCGAAGAGGGCCAGGTTGTCGAGGGCGTGGTCAAGAACATCACCGACTACGGTGCGTTCGTCGACCTCGGCGGCATCGACGGCCTGCTGCATGTCACCGACATGGCATGGCGCCGCGTCAACCATCCGACCGAGATCCTCAACATCGGTCAGACGGTCAAGGTGCAGATCATCCGCATCAACCAGGAAACCCACCGCATCTCGCTCGGCATGAAGCAGCTCGAGAGCGATCCCTGGAGCGACATCGGCACCAAGTTCCCGATCGGCAAGAAGATCCGCGGCACGGTCACCAACATCACCGACTACGGCGCCTTCGTGGAGCTGGAGCCGGGCATCGAGGGCCTCATCCACGTCTCGGAAATGTCGTGGACGAAGAAGAACGTGCATCCGGGCAAGATCCTGTCGACCTCGCAGGAAGTCGACGTGGTGGTACTCGAGGTCGATCCGGCCAAGCGCCGCATCTCGCTCGGCCTCAAGCAGACGCTCGAGAATCCGTGGGAAGCCTTCGCCCGCAACCATCCGTCGGGCTCCGTCGTCGAGGGCGAGGTCAAGAACAAGACCGAGTTCGGCCTGTTCATCGGCCTCGACGGCGATGTGGACGGCATGGTCCACCTCTCCGACCTCGACTGGAACCGTCCGGGCGAGCAGGCGATCGAGGAGTATCAGCGCGGCCAGGTGGTGCAGGCGCAGGTGCTCGACGTCGACATCGACAAGGAGCGCATCTCGCTGGGCATCAAGCAGCTGCAGCGCGGCGGCGGCGAGGCTGTGTCGGGCGAACTGCGCAAGAACGCGGTCGTCACCACCGAGGTCATCGGCGTGAAGGACGGCGGCATCGAGGTGCGGCTGGTCGACAGCGGCGTCGAGACGTTCATCAAGCGGTCCGACCTGTCGCGCGACCGTGACGAGCAGCGCCCCGAGCGCTTCACCGTCGGCCAGAAGGTCGATGCGCGCGTCATCGTCTACGACAAGAAGACCCGCAAGATCCAGGTGTCGATCAAGGCGCTGGAGATCGCGGAAGAGAAGGAAGCGGTCGCCCAGTACGGCTCGACCGATTCCGGCGCTTCGCTCGGCGACATCCTGGGTGCCGCACTCAAGAACCGCGGCAACTGATCGGCCGCCTCTCGCGGCTCACGACAAGCCCCGCCGGAGCGATCCGGCGGGGTTTTTTCGTTGGCCGCATTCGGCAGAGATTGACCGGATGTCGACTTTGGGGCCGCCTCTACTCGCAGGCCGCGCGTCGCTCGGCTCCATCGGTAATGTATTCGCTGGCCTGCCGTACCGGGATCGAGGTTGTTGATGGAGGCCGCGGTCCGCGCCTCCGCATTCGATCGGAACGGCCGTGCAGAAATCGATCGGCCGTCGGTATGAGACCGGTGCGCCATCACATCCCCCGCGATATGAGTTCGTTGCCTGGACCAGGTGGCCCGGAAAGCCCCGAATTCTCAACCGGAGATTGGTAGGTTCCGCCCTTAGCTTACGAAAGCGCAGGCCGCAGCCCAACGTCCTTATGCCACCCAGGATCCAGTGCTGCTGCGGACTTTCGGCCTGCCGGCGGCGTCCTCGTTTGTTCTTGGCGCCAATGGGTCTAGCGGGCGGTCGGTTCAGACCTGGACAGGACGGCTAAGCGCCGCTTCACGGATACAATGATGGCAAGGTGGAGGAGAATCGCGATCGCGATGGCGATGACGTGATCCGTCGCCGTGACCCCTGGTGCGTGCGAGACCAAGACAAGGGCATAGAGCCCGAAGGGCACAAACAAAAACACGGCCGTAACCAGCCCTGGATTGTATCGGCGCAGAGCGCCCGCCCCGAGAATGTGGACGACAGCGTTGATCAGCGTGAGATAGATAGCAATCAATCCGAGCCCGACATCGACAAAACGCGCGAAATAGAGCGCGATCAGGTTTACGGCCCACACGCCGACAACGTTGATGAAGACCACGGCCGGCGGTGTCAACGCCTCCAATCCGCCGCCGATGACCTTGTTGACCCATATACGAAAGCGATCGTGTTGGTGCTCCTCCAGCTGGTGAATCATGTAAATCGGCAGCTGCAAGTAGACGAGCAGCAGCGGCGGGCTTAACACTCCCGCGAAAAGCGGCGCAACCGCTAGCAGAAACAGGCCGGTGACGAAGCCGGCATACATCCAATTGTGAAAGAACCAGTCCTTGGTCACGGGCGCTACCTCAGTAACGGGGGTGAGTCCTTGGCTCACCTCAGGTGGTTGTTATGCTGCAAGCCGCCTTAAAAGGTGCTTAATCCGGAACAGCCGCAACTCGCCATTGCCCACGCCGGTGGGAAGAAGAAGTAGTAGTAGTAGTAGTAGTAGTATCGTTCCCGATGAAGGCCGCGAGGCCATGCGAGATCTGGTTCGCGCCCGGGCAGCCGCCATTCGCTGCCCGCATCGATCAGCCGATAGCACACCAAGGTCTGCAGGATATGTCGCCAGCAGGTGCCTTCGCGCGAGTCGGGCAAGCGCGCCGCCCAGAACCGGTCGAGCTCGAGCTGCTCATAGAGCTGGCAGGCCAGCCAGCAGGCGCCCCATTGCCGCGGCCTGTGCAACTGCATGGCCCCGAGCCGCACTTGCACGCCATAGCCGGCGGCGTGGCCGGGCATGGCCCGATCGGCCGGAAACAGGGCCAGTTGCCGGGCATGCTGGGCATCCTCGTCAAAGGCTTCGATCGTTCGACATCAAGCCTCGTGCTGGCTATCGTTGATCTCGCCGAGATAAAGCACCTGACGCTGCACGACCTTGCCGCCGACGCAGCGCTTGCTTTCGACAATGCTCCAATAATGGTGCTGCTTGCCGTTTTTGAGGCGCCGATTCGCTCGCAAATACATGGTGGAAATAGTTTACACAAAAGCGACGATAAAAAAGATACTTGGTCTCCACTGCAGGAAATCCTGTATGGCCGCCCTTTGATCCGACTCGTCTTTTTGCCCTTTGCCACCCCAAAATCGCTTCTCCACCTCACCGGTTGAGAAAGTCGGGCCAGCGGGCCTGGATGTTGACACATCCGGGCGGTGTGGATGCTGACGCATCAACGCGACCTCAATCGCCGGCACGGCTCATCAGCGCCTCTTGCTTTCGCGTCAACGGGCGCAGCGCGCAGTCGCGCGCTCCAACGGTCGATCTTATCGACCGTTGGTCTCAGCCGGCTGAAGATGTCCGTTCGAGAACGCTCCAGTCAAACTCGCGTGCCCAGTCGGCGAAACTGTGCCAGCGGACCTCCGGAAAATCCCTCTGCAATGCGGCGATATCGACATCATAACCGACGCGGTCGAACCATTCGAACATCAGCGCCGCATCCTCACTTTGCTGGCGGGCCGCGGCGATTGGGATTTCCTGATAGTTGATCGGGCGGCCGATGGCCCGCGACAGGGTTTGCGCCTGCTCCTCGCCGGACAACTCGTCCCCGGCGATATCGAAACGCTTGCCGAAGACCTGCTCGCGCCGCTCAACCAGGGATGCGGCGAAGGCTCCTATGTCCGCCAAGGCTACCAGTTGGAGGGCCCGTCTGGGAGGCATCGCGAAGGCGTGTTCCCCCTGGCGCAGCCCACCGATCGACCACGGCGCGACGACATTCTCCATGAAGGCGGCCGGCGCGCTGATCGTGTAGGGGATACCGAGTCCGACCACATGCTCCTCGACGAGATACTTGCTTTCGAAATGCGGGATGCCTGTCTTCTTGTCGGCATCGGCAACGGACGAGTAAATCAAATGCCCGACACCGGCAGCCTTCGCCGCATCGGCGGCGATGATCCCCTGACGGGTCTCCTCCTCGGTCCCGGCCTCGTAGCTGTTGCCCATCAGAAACATGGTGTCGACGCTACTTGCAGCCTTCCGAACGGAGGTCTCGTCACCGAGGTCACCCGTCGCGATGTCGGCGCCTGCCGACGCCAGCCGCCACGCAGCGTCGCTGTCCGGCTTGCGTGTCAGCGCCTTGACGAGATGTCCCCTGGACAGCAGTGCGCGCGCAACCGCGCCCCCTTGCTGGCCGGTAGCGCCGGTAACCAGAACGCTTCGTCTGGTGGTCATGTGTCTGCTCCTTGCCATTCCACTGGAGCAAAGTTAAGGCTGCCGCATTGGTCCATAATCACCTACAATTGGAAAACATCGTCCCAATTCTGGATACAATGCTCGATCTCAACGATATCGTGGTATTCGCTCGTGTCATCGAGGCCGGCAGTTTCACGGCAGCCGCGCGCCTGCTCGGCATACCCAAGACGACGGTCAGCCGCCGCATTGCCGCGCTTGAGCGCGAAGTCGGGGTGCGGCTGCTTCAACGCACGACACGCAGCCTGAACATGACGGACGCAGGACGCCTCTACTATGAGCAGAGCAGCCAAGCGCTGCGGGCGATCGAAGCCGCGAATCTGCGTCTCGCGGAAGCGAGAGCGGAGCCTTCCGGAACGATCCGCATTACGGCTCCCGTTGGCTTTGGCGGTTATTTCCTGACCAGCACGGTGTTCGATTTTCTCGCGATGTATCCGAAAACCAGAGTCGAACTGCGCCTGACCGACGACAAGCTCAATCTGGTCGAGAGCGGCATAGATCTCGCATTCCGCACCGGGATCCTTCAAGACTCCACGCTGGTTGCCCGCAAGCTCGGCCCCACGCACAGAATCCTGTGCGCCAGCCCGGACTATCTCGCGCGCCAAGGCATACCGGAGGTGCCGACGGACCTCGCTCGCCATCATTGCGTCATTGCGGGCGCTTCGACAGCCAGCGCCGACTGGGAGTTGGAAGGGCCGCATGGTCAAGAAACGGTCCAGGTGGCTGGACGCTTCGCGGCTAATGAAATGCAGGCGGTGATTGCGGCTGCGATTGCCGGCTACGGCATCGCCCAAGTGCCCCACGGGATCGCCGAGGCGTCCATCAAGGACGGGCAATTGCGCCGCGTTCTCAACGATTACACAACCCCGGTTGGCGGTCTTTATGCCGTATATCCGAGCAGCCGATATCTTTCGCCCCTGGTCAGGGCGTTCATCGATCTTGCCGTCGGGCGACTGACCGGCGCCGGGACCAGCGAGAATGAAAGGGTTGTAGCTATGTCAAGAAGGTATTGGGCTGACAGTTAGCTGGGAACGGACCGCTAGGCAGCCAAAGTCAGGTGGCTGCCCTGTTCGCTTGCGGACGCATGCTCCAGGCAGGAGCCTGGATCGGCTAGGCAAGCGGCGTCGAGCGTCGCGACGTTTATCATCTCGCGACAGCGCAACGATCGCCTCGCCAGGACCGTTCCAACCCGAACCATCCCATTAGCTCGCTCCTATTGATTGAAGCGCGTTTCGATTTCGTTTTCTTTCGAGCGTTGACAGGAGGCTTGACTTCCCCTAGGCGTGTTCGGCATTCTGGATTCTATAGAATGTTGAATATAGCAAATGGGACCCGGAACGGGGAGGAAACTCGTTCAGCCGGGCAAGGTTCGAGGGAGGGAATTGATGGTTCGGTTTCGCAAGTTTGCGACCCTGGTGTCGCGTCGCGCCCTTATGGCCGGGGCAGCCTCGATGGTTGCATCGCTCAGCCTGGGCGCAGCCGGCGCGCAGGCGCAGGACAATGGCCTCGGCACTGCCGATCAGCCGGTCGAAGTGCGCATGATCGCCAACGAGGCGTTTGCCAGCCAGTGGCAGACCCTGATGGTGCCGGAGTTCAACAAGCACTATCCAAACATCAAGGTCACGATCGACGGCGTGCCCTATGTCGAGCTCCTGGCCAAGAGCATGCTTGACGCCACCGGCCCGAGCCCGACCTACGACATCATCATCGCCGATGATCCGTGGGTACCTCAACTCGCCGAAGTCGGCGCGCTGCTCGATCTGAAGAGCCCCGAGGTCCAGGCCTGGACAGATGGCGGCTACGACTGGGACGACTTCAACGCGGCGCCGCTTGCCGCGGGCGCCTGGAAGGACGTCCAGTACGGCGTGCCGCTGCGCTCCAACATGCTGATGATGTTCGTCAACAAGGCGCTCTACGAGAAGGCCGGGGTGCCGGTCCCGACGGCGGAGCTGACCTGGGACCAATATCTGGAGCAGGCGCCGAAGCTGGTGCAGGACACCGACGGTGACGGCAAGGCCGACGCCTGGGCGATCGACACCTACTTCATCCGTGAGCCGCTGACGCCGACCATCTGGCAGACGATCATGAATTCGAACGGCGGCCAGCTGCTCGACGAGGACGGCAAGCCGGCCTTCAACAACGAGGTCGGCATCACGGCGCTCGAAACCCACAAGAAGCTGCTCGAATTCGCCCCGACCGGCGCGGTCAGCCACGGCTTCTCCGAGTCGCTGCAGGCCTTCCGCCAGGGGCTCGTCGCCACGATGTTCAACTGGGGCAGCGTGTTCAAAGGGTCGGCGATCGACGCCAAGACCACGACGCTGAAGCCCGACCAGGTCGGCATCCAGGTCATGCCGGTCGGCTCCGCCGGCCCCGGCGCGCATCGCGGCATCTGGAGCGGCACCGTGTCGTCGAAGAGCGAGAACAAGCAGGCCGCCTGGGCGGTGCTGCAATGGCTGAGCTCGAAGCAGGGCGAGACCTGGCATTCGGCCAATCTCGGCGTCTTGCCGGCGCGCAAGTCGACGCTTTCCGCGACCCCGGCCGAGCCGTGGCTGGTCCCGGTCTTCGCCTCCCTCCAGCAGGCCTATGACGCCGCCGAGAAGGGCAAGATGTGGCGCATCCGCGATCCGCGTTCGGACGCTGCCCAGCAGATCCTGGCCGACGAGGTATCGCGCGCCATTGCCGGACAGGTGTCGGCGGCCGTGGCCCTGCAGGTCGCGGCCGAGAAGATCGAGAAGATCCTCGACTGACCCGACGGCTTGGGAGCATCGCGATGAGTTCGACGACGGCAAAAGGAGCGCGCCCCGCGCGCTCCCGCGCAGGGACGAAGCTGGCCGATACCGTCTCGCGCTGGGCCTTCATGGCGCCTTCGGCGATCATCCTCGCCGCGATGCTCGCCTACCCGATCTTCTACACGATCGAGATCAGCTTCTCCCGCTTCGACCTGATGACCTTCAGCGCGATCGAATGGGTCGGGTGGGAGAACTACCGGCACGTCCTCGAGGACTACCGCTTCTGGTCCTCGATGAAGGTCACGCTCATCTATCTGGTCTTCGCCCTGCCGTTGCAGATCGTTCTCGGTTTCGGCATCGCCTTCCTGATCAATGCGGACTGGCGCGGACGCGGGGTCGTGCGCGCGCTGTTCATCATTCCGATGGTCGTGGCCCCCGTCGTCGCCGGCGGCATCTGGCGCATGATGCTCGATCCGCTGTGGGGCATCGTGAACTGGCTGATCGGCCTCGTCGGGTTCGGACCGCTCGACTGGTTCGGCGATCCCAATCTCGCCATGGCCGCGATCGTCATCATCGACACCTGGCGCTGGACGCCCTTCGTGGTGCTGATCGCCACCGCGGCCCTGCTGGCACTGCCCCGGGACCTGTTCGAGGCGGCCGAGATCGACGGCGCCAACTGGTGGTCGATGCTGTGGTCGATCACGCTGCCGCTGCTCGTGCCGATCATCGCCGCCACCTTCGTCGTGCGCTGGCTGGGCGCGGTGAAGATGTTCGACATCGCGCTCGCAGCCACCTATGGCGGCCCGGGCGGCGCCACCAACGTCATCAATCTCTTCATCTACGAAGAGGCCTTCCGTTCGCTGCGCTTCGCAGAGTCCGCAGCGATGGCCGTCGTCGTCCTTGTGCTGACAATGGTGCTCACCGGCATCTTCCTGCGCGGCACCCGCAAGCTGGAGGAACTCTATTGACCGCGCTCGCTCTCCAGCCGCGCCGCAGGTCACGCCTCGGCCGGCGCATCCGCATCGCAGCCGGCGTGTTCGCCTGCCTCGTCTTTCTGTTTCCGGTCTTCTGGATGGTACTCAGCTCCTTCAAGGACCAGCGCGACATCTTCACGATGCCGCCGACGCTGTTCTTCACGCCGACGCTGGAGACCTATTTCAGCTACATGCAGCGCGCCGACATCAACCGGCGGCTGATCAACACGATCATCGTGGCGACCGGCGCCGGCCTTCTCTCGATCGCGGCGGGCGCCATGGCGGGCTACGCGCTGGCGCGCATCCGGCTGAAGGGCGCGGCGACAATCGGCGTGCTGATCCTTCTGTCGCGCGGCGTGCCGCCGATCGCGCTCGCCGTGCCGATGTTCCTCGTGGCCCGCTCGCTCGGCGTGGCCGACAAGCACATCACGCTCATCCTCGCCTACTGCACCTTCCTGATCCCCTATGTGATGTGGCTGATGCGCGGCTTCTTCCTCGCTTTGCCGAAGGAACTGGAAGAATCCGCCATGATCGACGGCTGCAGCCGCTTCGGCGCCTTCTTCAAGATCATCGTGCCGATCTCGCTGCCGGGTCTTCTGTCGACGCTGATCTTCAGCATGATCCTGGCGTGGGAAGAGCTGCTCTTCGCGCTGGTTCTGACCAACCGCAACGCGTCGACCATCCCGGTCGCCATTGCCGGCATCGCCGGCGATACCGTCAACGGCGCCAACTGGGGCGCGCTGACGGCGGTCGGCACGATCACGGTGATCCCTGTGGTGGTCTTTGCCCTGCTGGTCCAGAAATGGCTCATCCAGGGCTTGGCCGACGGCGCAACGAAGGGGTGACGATCATGGCTGATAACAGCAACCGGCGACACGGGCGGAGGATATGATGACGCAGCCTCCCGTCTTCCTTTCCAAGGCCGATCTGGCGCGGCGACATATCGAGGGATTGATCATTTCCCGGAAGGTCAAACCCGGCGACCGCATCACCACGCGCGAGGTGTCCGAGGCGCTCGGCATCTCCGAGACGCCGATCCGCGAAGCGATCCGGAGCCTCGCCGCCGAAGGCTGGCTCGAGGTCCAGACCCATGTCGGCGCGGTGGTCGCCAGTGCCGGCAGCGAGCAGCTTCGAGAAATCTACGCGCTGCGCGGACGGATCGGGTCCCTCGCCATCGAACTGGGCGGCGCCAGCTACGATGCGAAGCGGCTTGCAGAGATCGACGCGAATATCGAAGCGTCGGCCGCCGCCGTCGCCACACAGGATGTGCTGGCCTATACGCAGTGCAACCACGACTTCCACATCCTGCTCTACGACACGCCGCATTCGCAATGGTGCCTGCGCATGCTCGTCAACCTCAGCGCGTTGACCTCGGCCCATTACGGCTTCTCCGTCATGCCGCAGCGCATGGCGGAATCGCTCGCCGAGCACAGGGCGATCCGTGACGCCATCCGCGCCGGCCGGCTCGATCAGGCGGCGGCACTCGTCACCCAGCACGAACAGTCCGCCTATAGCGCGCTTGCCGCGGAACTGGAGTCGGCCGACCGCCGCACGCCGTCCGAGAGCGCAGCCTGAGCCGGCAAACGAGACCGGCAGCGAAAAGAGACCCAGGGAGAAACGGCAGAGGATGAGTACAGTCGCGATCAGGGAGGTCCGCAAGGCATACGGGCCGCTCGAGGTGATTCACGGTGTCTCGATCGACATTTCCGATGGGGAGTTCGTCGCGCTGGTGGGTCCTTCGGGATGCGGGAAATCGACGCTGCTGCGCATGATCGCCGGCCTCGAGGAGATCACGGGCGGAGACATCGCGATCGGCGGGCGCGTGGTCAACGAGGTCGCGCCCAAGGATCGGGACATCGCCATGGTGTTCCAGAACTACGCGCTCTATCCGCATATGAACGTGCATCAGAACATGGGCTTCGCGCTGCGGCAGCGCGGCACGCCGCGCGCGGAGATCGACAAGCGGGTCAGGGAAGCCGCGCGCATCCTCGGGCTCGAGCAGTTGCTGGAGCGCAAGCCACGGGCCCTCTCGGGCGGCCAGCGCCAGCGCGTCGCCATGGGCCGGGCCATCGTGCGCGATCCGAACGTCTTCCTGTTCGACGAGCCGCTGTCGAACCTCGACGCCAAGCTGCGCGTGCAGATGCGCTCCGAGCTCAAGGAGCTGCATCAGCGGCTCGGCGTCACAACCGTCTATGTGACCCATGACCAGATCGAGGCCATGACGCTGGCCGACCGGGTCGTCGTCATGAATGGCGGCGTCGTCGAGCAGATGGGCCCGCCGCTCGATCTCTACGACCGCCCGCGGAGCCTCTTCGTCGCCGCCTTCATCGGCTCGCCGCCCATGAATTTCCTGGAAGGCCGGATCGACCGGGGTGACACCCTCGTTCTCGACGACGGCTCCCTGCTCCCGCTGCCGCGCCCGGTCGCCGGCAAAGGGCGAGTGACGGTCGGCGTCCGTCCCGAGCATTTCCTGGTCGGCGAAGCCGGCTGGCCGGCCGTCGTGTCGGTGGTGGAGCCCACCGGTTCGGAAACGCAGATCACCGCCCGCATCTCCGATCATGTCATCCGTGTGCTGCTGCGCGGACGAACCACGGTGAAGCCCGGCCAGACCATCCATCTCACCGCGGCGCCGTCCGACCTGCATGTCTTCGACAGCCACACCGGCAAGCGACGCGACGCCGCCTGAACCACCGGAACCAGGAAACGGGAGACAGCCAATGCTGGAGCTGCGCCAGTTCTATATCGACGGCCACTGGGTGCCGGCACATCAGGCGGGCGAGCATGTTCTCGTGGACGCCTCGACGGAAGAGCCGTTCGGCGTCGTCGCGCTCGGCAGCGATGCCGATACGGACGCAGCCGTCGCCGCCGCGAAGCGTGCCTTCCCCGCCTGGTCGATGACCGATCCCGCGAGGCGGATCGCGCTTGTCGAGCGGTTGCGCATCATCCATCTCGAACGGACGGAGGAGATGGCGCAGGCGATCTCCCGCGAAATGGGAGCGCCCATCGATCTCGCGCGTCAGGCCCAGGCCGGCGCCGGTCCGCGCCACATGGCCAACTATCTCGCGGCGATGCAGGATTTCGATTTCATCAGGCCGCTCGGTCCGCACGCGCCGAGCGACCGCATCGCACTGGAGCCGATCGGCGTCGCGGCGCTGATCACGCCGTGGAACTGGCCGATCAGCCAGGTCACCCTGAAAGTGGCGGCGGCCCTGCTCGCCGGCTGCACGGTGGTGCTGAAGCCTTCGGAGATGGCGCCGCTGTCGGCGACCCTCTTCGCCGAAATCGTCGACGCATCAGGCATTCCGCCTGGAGTCTTCAATCTGGTCCATGGCGACGGCATGGGCGTCGGACAGCGTCTCGCTACGCATCCCGACGTCGATATGGTCAGCTTCACCGGCTCGACGCGGGCCGGCATCGCCATCAGCAAGGCGGCCGCCGACAGCCTCAAGCGCGTCTCGCTCGAGCTCGGCGGCAAGGGCGCCAATCTCGTCTTCGCCGACGCCGACGACATGGCCGTCGAGCGCGGCGTGCGCCAGTGTTTCGTCAACAGCGGCCAGAACTGCAACGCGCCGTCGCGCATGCTGGTCGAACGCGCCATCTACGAGCGTTCGGTCGAGACGGCGGGCCGGGTCGCGCAGTCCATCGCCATCGGCCCCTCCGGCGTCGCGGGTCCGCATATCGGTCCGGTCGTCTCGACGCGACAGTTCGACCGGATACGGGGACTGATCGAAACGGGCATCGCCGAAGGCGCGCGCCTCGTCGCCGGCGGCCCGGACCGTCCAGCTGGGTTCAATCGCGGTTACTTCGTGCAGCCGACGGTCTTTGCCGACGTGTCGAACGACATGACCGTCGCCCGGGAGGAGATCTTCGGACCGGTGCTGTCGATCATACCGTTCGACACCGAGGACGAGGCGATCGCCATCGCCAACGACACGCCCTACGGCCTCACCAACTATGTGCAGAGCCAGGACGGCGAGCGCCGCAACCGCGTGGCGCGCCGGCTGCGCTCCGGCATGGTGGAGATGAACGGCCAGACGCGCGGCGCCGGCTCGCCTTTCGGCGGCGTGAAGGCATCAGGCCGCGCCCGCGAGGGCGGGCGCTGGGGCATCGAGGAATATCTGGAGGTGAAGTCGATCTCCGGATGGGGATGAGCCCGAAGCGTGATGCAAAGGCCGCGAAACTTATTCACCGCGCGCGCCGCATCCGGCCGCGTGCGGCGGCGCCGAACAGAACTGCCAGACAGCTAAGGAAAGACCATGAGAAACAAAGCTACCGTCGCGGAAGTGAAGACGCTGTCCTGCAGCAACTCGTTTCGCAACTATCACTTCCTGAAGATCACGACCGAGGACGGCACGGTCGGCTGGAGCGAGTTCGACGAGAATTTCGGCTCGCCCGGCGTCGCCGCCGTCATCGACCAGCTCAGCCACAGGCTCATCGGCCAGAGCGCCATGCTGCATGAGCATATCCGCGAGGATCTGCGCAACGTCACGCGCCCGGCTTTCGGCGGCGTCGTCGGACAGGCCCTCGGCGCGATCGAGAACGCGCTTCTCGACATCAAGGCGAAGACGCTCGACGTTCCATGCCACGTGCTGCTCGGCGGCAAGGTCCGCGACAAGATCCGGGTCTACTGGTCGCACTGCGTCGCCTATCGCATGCGTACCGAACATTTCTCGCCCGGCATCGTCGATTCCAGCGGCGTGCGCCAGATCGCACGCGATGTCGTGGCTGGCGGATATTCGGCGCTCAAGACCAATATCTTCCACTATGACGAGAACGACCGGATCGAGGCCTGGTCGCCGGGCTTCGGCCGGCCGCACGAGCCCTCGCGCAATGTCGAGCGCAAGACCCTGAAGGATCTGCGCAGGCATCTGGAGATGATGCGGGAAGAGACCGGGCCCGACGTCGACATCCTGCTCGACCTCAACTTCAACGCCCGCACCGAAGGCTATCTGAAGATCCTGCGCGAGACGAGCGACCTCGACCTGTTCTGGGTCGAGATCGATACGCTCGATCCGCAGGCGCTGGCCTATATCCGCGCCAACAGCCCGCATCCGATCTCGTCATGCGAGACGCTGCTCGGGGTCCAGCAGTTCCTGCCCTATTTCCAGAATCAGTCCGTCGACGTCGCCATCATCGACACGCCATGGAACGGCGTCTGGCAGTCGCTGAAGATCGCCGCTGCGGCCGAAGCCTATGACGTGAATGTCGCGCCGCACAATTTCTACGGCCATCTGTGCACGATGATGAACGCGCATTTCAGCGCCGTGGTGCCGAACATGCGCATCATGGAAACGGACATCGACCGGATTTCCTGGGACGACGACGTCTTCACCCATGCGCCGGAATACAGGGACGGCTATCTGATCCTGCCCGATGGTCCGGGTTGGGGAACGGAGCCGGTCGAGGCGGCCTTCGAGAAATATCCTCCGTTGAAATCAGTCGGAATGATCCACCGCACCCCGACCCCCAGGCTGGCGGTCTGAAGCTGGCTGGCGGTTTCCATGTTCGAAGGCCCTGCCCAATGAACGACCCCGTCGACGTCCTGATCATCGGGGCCGGCGCCTCCGGCGCGGCGGTCGCCTGGAGCCTCGCCGACACCAGGATGCGCATCCTGTGCCTGGAGCAGGGGGACTGGCCGCAGTCCTCGGCCTATCCGAGCACGGGACGCGATTGGGAGAGCCGCCAGTCGGAAGACTATGCCATCAGCCCGAACCGCCGCGGGGCGATCGCCGACTATCCGATCAACGACGACAATTCGCCGATCAAGATCGCGAACTTCAACGGCGTCGGCGGCGGCACCATCCTCTATGCGGGCCATTTTCCGCGCATGCATCCTTCCGACTTCCGGGTCCGCTCGCTCGACGGCGTCGCCGACGACTGGCCGATCGACTACCGCACCCTCGAGCCGTTCTACGCCCTGAACGACAGAATGATGGGAGTGGCGAGCCTCGCCGGCGACCCGGCCTATCCGCCCAAGGAGGCAGTGATGCCGCCGCTGCCGCTCGGCCGCACCGGCGAGCGGCTGGGGCGCGCGATGAACGACCTCGGCTGGCACTGGTGGCCCTCCGACAGCGCCATCACCTCGCGCGAATATGAGGGGCGCGCGCCCTGCATCAATCTCGGCCATTGCGGGCACGGCTGCGCGCAAGGCGCCAAGGCCTCGACCGACATCACCTACTGGCAGGAAGCGATCCGCAACCGCGTCGAGATCCGCACCCGGTGCCGGGTGAGCCGGATCGAGACCAACGAAGACCGGATGGCGACCGGGGCCTGGTATTTCGACGCCAATGGCGAGGAGGTTTTCCAGCCGGCCGAGATCGTCGTCATGGCGTGCAACGGCATCGGCACCCCGCGCATCCTGCTCAACTCGGCGTCCGAGCGTTTTCCGAACGGTCTCGCCAACTCCAGCGGGCAGGTCGGCCGCAACCTGATGTTCCACCCTTATGCGCTGGTGAGGGGCCGCTTCGACGAGCCGCTGGACGGCTATCGCGGTTCGCGCGTCTTCATGTGGAGCATGGAGTTCTACGAGACCGATCCCGCCCGCGGCTTCGCCAGGGGATATTGCTACCAGTTCACGCGCGGCTTCGGACCGGTGACGGCCGCCGTCAACGGCATGGCGGACGGGCTCGTGCCGTGGGGCGAAGGACATCATGACGCGTTCCGCCGGCTCTTCGACCGTCAGGCCGGCATGGTGTCGATCTGCGAGGATCTTCCCGAAGAGATCAACACCGTCACGCTCGATCCCGTGCTGAAGGACGGCAACGGCATCCCGGCGCCGAAGATCACCTATCGGATCGGCGGGAACACGCAGAAGATGCTCGACCATTCGGTCGCGCGCGGAACCGAGATACTGCGTGCGGCCGGCGCGCAGGACATCGTCACGCGCTCGCCTTTGCCCTATGCCGGATGGCATCTTCTCGGCACAGCCCGCATGGGAACCGATCCGAGGACCTCGGTGGTCAACGAATGGGGCCGCAGCCACGACGTGAAGAACCTGTTCATCGTCGACGGCAGCGTGTTCGTCACGTCAGGAGGTGTCAACCCGACCTCCACGATCCAGGCCATCGCGCTCTATATCTGCGACCGGATCAAGTCCCGCATCCATGACCTCTTCGACTGAGCGAGCCATGACGACGCAATCGGACACCGACCCACCGGCGCCTCTCTCCGTGGCAGAGCAGGACTGCCTGCGCTGCATCGTGGGGCACATGATCCCCGCCAGCGAGAAGCATGGCGTTCCCGGCGCGGACGATCCCGCCATCCTGGCCTACATGGTGGCGTCCGTCAGGCGGGACCGAGAGGCGCTCGGCAAGGTGCTGGACGCGGTCGACACGGCCGCCGGTGGCAGGCTCGCCGACAGGCCGTTCGCGGAACAGGCGGCGCTGCTCGCGCGATTGCGCGCCAAAGACCCCGGCATGTTCGGCGTGGTCGAGGCCGTCGCCTCGCGCGCCTATTATCGCGACGACCGGGTGCTGAAGTCGATCGGCATGGAAGCGCGGCCGCCCTTCCCCAAGGGCTATGAGGTGCCGGACGGCGACTGGTCGCTGCTCGAGCCGGTCAGGCAGCGCGGCGTCATCTATCGCGACGCCGGTTAGCCGCGCGACGGGATCGCGCTCACGGGTTTCGAACGCCCCGACGACATGGCATGGTACGGTTGTTTCATGATCGGCCTCGCGGAGAACAGCCATGTCCGTCACCGTGACCAAGCTCCAGACACGCAAGAACGCGCCCGGCGAGACACGTCTTGTACGCGAGCAGCACAAGCCGCTGGCGCAGGGCGAGGTCCTCTTCGCCGTCGATCGTTTCGCGCTGACGGCAAACAACATCACCTATGCCGCCTTCGGCGACGCCATGTCCTACTGGCAGTTCTTCCCGACCGGCGATCCCGCCTGGGGTCATATGCCGGTCTGGGGTTTTGCCGACGTCGTCGCATCCGATATCGAGGGGATCAGCCAAGGCGAACGCTTCTACGGCTACTTCCCGGCGGCCAGCCACATCGCCATGACGCCCATCCGCATCAGTGAACGCGGCTTCTACGACGGGGCGCCGCATCGCGAAAAGCTGGTCTCGGCCTACAATCAATATACGCGCTGCAGCGCCGACCCGGCCTGGACGCCGGACGCGGAGAACCACCAGATGCTGCTGCGGCCGCTGTTCATCACATCTTTCATGCTCGCCGATTACCTGGCCGACAACCGTTTCTTCGGCGCGGAGCAGGTGGTGTTTTCCTCCGCCTCGTCGAAGACTGCCTATGGCACGGCCTGGTGCATTGGAGAGGGGCCGGCGGCGGTCGCACTCACCTCGGGTCCGAACCGCAGCTTCACCGAGGAGCTCGGTATCTACCGGCGGAGCCTCTCCTATGACGATTTCGAGCGGATCGACGCCGGCGGGCCGACGCTTTATGTGGACTTTTCCGGCGACACGGCGTTGCGTGCCCGGATCCACCGCCACTTCGCGGGCTCTCTCGTCCACGATTGCTTCGCCGGCTCGGCGCAGAACTACGATTTCATCGCGATGGCCGATCTGCCCGGCCCGCAGCCGCGGTTCTTCTTCGCGCCCGATCAGATCAAGAAGCGCAATGCCGATTGGGGCGGGACGGAGCTGAGCGGGCGCATCAAGGCGGCACAGGCCCGCTTCGTCGCGTATCTGACGGAGCGGCGCCTCCTGGAGATCGACGTGGCGGCGGGCTTGACCGCCGCGCAGTCAGTCGTCGCGATCTTCGCCGCGGGCCGTACCGACCCGCGGCGGGGACACGTCATCCGGCTCGACGAACGGCTTTGAACGCTCGAATCGATGGGTGTGAATAACGGCACATCCGGTCCGCCCGACTTTCGCGCCAACTGTCGATATATCGGCCGCCGGCATGACCCGCCTCAGAAGACGCGTCCCAGGCGTGCGTCGACGGAATGGCGGTTGCCGCCACGGATCAGGAAGAAGAAGAAGACCGCCGCCCACAGGATCGATTTCTCCGCGCCCGAATAACCCTGGCTCATCGTGACCCAGTGGAACCAGACGGTGACCAGGAGCACGAAGGTCGCGGCAAGCGAGGCCGGCCTGGTCAGGAAGCCGATCGCGATCAGGATGCCGCCGAAGAATTCGGTACAGGAAAGAAGGAACGACCAGAAGGCGCCGGGATAGAAGCCCAGCCCCTCCACCATACCGGCGGCGCCGAAGGGATCGACGATCTTGCCCGCGCCATGGGTCACCAGCGCAAGGCCGGCCACGACACGCAGCAGCGTCTCGGCGAAATCATGAAGACCGGCATAGGTGCCGGCGAGGGCCGGGACGATCAGGCGCCCGCTCGGCGCGGCATGGGTGGCATCGCTCATCGTCTGTTCTCTCCTGTCGACGGGTCAATGTCGCCCCATCGTCGGAGATGCAAGTAACCGTCAAATCAACTGGTTTTGAGGGAATTGTTATCGGCCGGCGACGCCATCCTCATTGCCTATGTCTTTGTCCGGGATACTCTCATCCTGAGGAATCCCGCACCGTACACGACGAGCGGTCACGGGTTATCAGCGGCAACATATCCGTTTCGTCATCCACGGACGAGCGCACGCAGCGAAGCGGAGGGCGCACCGATCCGTGGATCCATGCCGTGACCGATCCGAAGGTCGCAGTCGGTCGAGGACGGGCTCCCCGATCCTCCGCCCAAGCCCGCACGCATTCTGCGCCGAAGCAGTCGTTCGCGATTTCACGGCACGGATTTTCGGGCGCCCACACTTCGCGTGGGCTCGGGACCGAGAATGACGAAGACAGGTGGCCGAGGGCGCCATGATGTGGTGAGTTCGAAGACCTCGACCTTCGATGTTTTCAGCGTGTCATGCCGCCGAGATTACTGTTGTGCAATCCCATCAGCGCACCACATAAGGTTTCGAAAACAACTCGACTTGTTCTTAGCAATTTATTTCCGCTTTCCGGGCACGATCGACAACAGGGCAACCAATAGATCGTCAGGGCCGGGGGCTTGACTATGTATAGAGTGGCTTCGTGCCTGATCTATGAGCACGACTATTCCTTCGTGCTCGTCGCCCTTATCGTCTGCATAGCGGGATGCGCCATGACGGTGCAGCTCTTCGGGCGGGCGAAGCAGCTGTGCGGCGCGGAT
Source organism: Mesorhizobium sp. L-8-3 (assembly GCF_016756615.1). Lineage (GTDB taxonomy): Bacteria > Pseudomonadota > Alphaproteobacteria > Rhizobiales > Rhizobiaceae. The sequence goes on from NZ_AP023262.1 coordinate 1,110,117, forward strand.
CACTGGATCGTCCTGGCGGGCGCCGCGGGCGGGATCGCCATCTGGACCACGCATTTTGTGGCGATGATCGGCTTCAATCCTCCGCTCGGCTATGCCTATGAGCCGGTGCTGACACTCGCCTCGCTGCTTCTGGCGATCGGGTTCACCACTGCAGGCCTCAAGGTGGCGACGAGTTCCACGATCGCCTTCGCGCCGGAAGCGGGCGGCGCGGTCGTCGGTGCCGGCATCGCGGCCATGCATTTCACGGGCATGGCCGGCCTGGCGGTCGCCGGGCGCGTGGATTGGAACGCCGGCCTCGCCGCCGCCTCGCTCCTTCTCGGCATGCTGTTCGCTGTCGCCGCCGTCAACCGCATGATGCGCGGCAGTCCCGCACTCGGCATCGCTTCGTTCGTCCTCGGCATATGCAGCATGCATTTCACGGCGATGGGCGCGGCGACCTTCATTCCGGATCCCTCCGTTGCGCTTTCGCCCATGACGTTCTCGAGCGAGGCGATCGCCATAAGCGTGGTCGCCCTCCTGTCGATCCTGACCGGGCTGGTGCTCTATGTCATCGATGCGCGCTCGCAGCGCGAGATGATGAACAGCCTGAAGCAGGCGGCGCTGCACGATCCGCTGACCGGCATGCCCAACCGCGCCTACCTCGCCGCGGAACTGCCCGTGATGCTGCGCAACAGCGCCCGGACCCGATCGAAGACCGCGGTCATCGTCATGGACCTCGACCGCTTCAAGGACATCAACGACGTCCATGGCCACAGGGCAGGCGACGCCTTGCTGACGGGCGTCGCCCAACAGCTGCGGCAGGCGGCCAGGCCGGGCGAATTCGTGGCCCGCGTCGGCGGCGACGAGTTCGTCGCCGTCAGGCAGGAAGTGGCGTCGGTGGAGGAGGCGCTCGATTTCGCCCGGCGGCTGGCGGCTGCAGCCTGCCTGCCCGTCGCCTTCGAGGGCCTGTCGCTGTCGGTGGGGTCGAGCATCGGCATCAGCCTCTGCCCCGACGATGCCGGACGCGAGGACGACCTGATCAGCACTGCCGATCTCGCAATGTACCGCGCCAAGAGGCAGGCCAGCCAGAAGATCTGCTTCTTCGACCGCGCGCTCGATGAGGCCGGCCGCAAGCAGAGCGCGCTGGCCATGGATCTGCGCCATGCCATCGCCCGCAACGAACTGGAACTTTACTACCAGCCGCAGATCGACGTCGAAAGCGGCGAGGTCGCCGGCTACGAGGCGCTGCTGCGCTGGAACCATCCTGTGCGCGGCATCGTCTCGCCCCTGGAATTCATCCCCATTGCCGAGGCGACCGGCCTCATCCTGCCGATCGGCGAGTGGGTTCTGCGCACCGCCTGCGCCGAAGTGGCGACCTGGGAGCGCCCTTGCCGGCTTTCGGTGAACATCGCGGCGGCGCAGCTCACGCAGACCGACCTGCCTGTCATCGTCCACGCGATCCTCCTGGAAACCGGCCTGCCGCCATCCCGCCTGGAGCTGGAGATCACCGAAGCGAGCATCATCGAAGACAGCCGGCACACGCTCCTGGTCGTAAGACGGCTCAAGGCGCTTGGTGTGAGCATCGCCATGGACGATTACGGCACCGGCTATTCTTCGCTCTCGACGCTGCAGCTTTTTCCCTTCGACAAGATCAAGATCGATCGTTCCTTCATCGAGGGGCTGACGACCAACCAGGCCTCGGCGGCAATCGTGCGGGCAACGATCCTGCTCGCCGAAAGCCTGCAGATCCCGGTGCTGGCCGAGGGGGTCGAGCGCGAGGAGCATTTCGATTTCCTGCGCGCCGAAGGATGCACGGAGGTGCAGGGTTTCCTGTTCGGCCGCCCGCAGCCGCTTGGCGAGATCGCCCCGCTCGTCGGGCGCCGCTCTGCAGCCGCTGGCGTCGCCGACGTGCTGCCGGCGCGGGCGGTGGCGCAGCGCCGATAAGGCGCTCAGCCGGCGGCGTCCCTCGCGACCGCGGCGATCCGCCGGTGGAGTGCCGTAGGCAGGCTCACGCCTTCCTGCCTGGCGCGATCGCGCGCCGCCACCTTGACCGGGCCGGGAATGTGGACCTGATAGTCCGCGGCGAGACGGGCCGTGTGCGCGGCCAGGCGTGTCTCGAAATCCGGCTCGATGAGCTTCGGGTCGAGCGCCAGCACGAAGAGGCCGGTGCCGGGCCCTTCCGAGCCGACGCCGAAGGGCGGCGCGTCGAGGGACCAGTTGGCGCCCGACAGGCCCGCCGCCAGCACTTCCACCATGAGGGCGATGTTGGCGCCGCGCGTGCCGCCGAAGGCGAGCAGCGCGCCCTTGACGGCCGCCGGGGCATCCGTCGTCGGCTGCCCCTCGGCGTCGATCGCCCAGCCCTCAGGGATCGGGCGGCCGGCATCGGCGGCGGCGCGGACATTGACGAAGGCCGTGGCGCTCGACGACTGGTCGACAAGCAGCGGTGCGGCCCCGGCGCGGGGTGCCGCGAAGGCAAGCGGATTCGTGCAGTAGACGGGCCTGGTCGCGCCTTGCGGCGCGACGATCGCCGGGCCGTTGGTGGCGGCGAAGGCGACGAGACCCTTTTCGGCCAATCGCCCTGCAAAGAAACCAAGCGCCCCGCATGTGAAGGCGTTCTTCTGTACGAAGGCGGCGAGGCCGAAGGAACGCGCCGCACCCACGAGGTCGTCGAAAACGCGGTCGAAGCCGAGATGGGCGATGCCGCCCCTGGCATCCGAAAAGACGATCGCCGGGGCCGGCCTGGTGATTGCGGGCTCGGCCTTGGCGTCGATGCGGCCGGCGGCCATGGCGTCGAGATAATCGAGGAAATGGGCGAAACCCACCGAGGGCTGGCCGTCGGCCTCGGCGGCCACGATCGACGTGGCGAGCGAGCGCGCGACATCGGAAGAGGCGCCGAGCGCGAGGCAGGCCTCTTCGCAGAGGACCAGTGCGGCGTCGAGGGTGAGGGTGGTGCGTTCTTCCATGTCTCGTCCTCCGTTGCGCCAATTTCCCGCGAAACGCGCGGGCTCGCTTTCGCCAGAACGACATGCTGCCTACAGCACGTCGCGTGAAGAAGGATTCTGTTCGGAGAAAAGCGGAAATGCTCTGGTGCATGATGTTTCGAGGATACGCTGCCCGGAAACAGTGCCGCCCCGTCTTCGTCATTCACGGCCGGGGCCCACGCGAAACGTAGGCGAGGCGACCGGGATTCCATGCCGTGAATGGCTCGTGGCTCCAAGCCCTTGAGCATTCTGCACCGGAGCAGTCGTCCGCGATGTCACGGCACGGATTCTCGGGTCACCTGCGGCTCGCTGCGCTCGCCTTCGGGCCCGAGAATGACGAAGGTGGAAGCTTGCTGCTCGGCGGCATGCGTGCCTCCCGGCCACGGCGATTGGTCGGATCGCCCTCCCCTCTTTCGTCATTCTCGGGCCGGAGCGCGTCGCGAAGCGGCGTGCGAAGTGACCCGAGAATCCATGCCGTGACCGAGCCGAAGGCCGCAGGTGGTCGAGGAAGAGGCCCCTATCCACCTGCCCAAGCCCGCTCTGCACCGAAGCAGTCGTCCGCGATCTCACGGCATGGATTCTCGGGTCACCTGCGGCTCGCTGCGCTCGCCTTCGGGCCCAAGAATGACGAAAGGTGGAAGTTTGCCTGCTCGGCGGCATGTGTGTCTCCCGACCACGGCGATTGGTCGGATCGCCCTTCCCTCTTTCGTCATTCTCGGGCCGAAGCACGCCGCGGAGCGGCGTGCGAAGTGACCCGAGAATCCATGCCGTGACCGAGGCGAAGGCGGTCGAGGAAGAGGCAAATCGCGCACGGCTGCTTCGGTGCAGAGCGGGCTTGGGCAGGTGGATAGGGGAGCCATCCTCTTCCTTGACCGTCTGCGGCCTTCGGATCGGTCACGGCATGGATCCACGGATCGGTGCGCCCTCCGCTTCGCTGCGTGCGCTTGTCCGTGGATGACGAAGCGGAGATGTTGCCGCTGATCACCCACGACCATCCTGTCATGTACCGTGGAAGGATTCACGCGACGCGCTTCAGGTTCTTGATTTGACACATGTCTCCCGAAACCGCCGCGCACTTTCGGGAGACATGCTTCAGGACCGGCAGCACCATGAGACGCTTCACCCGAGCCGGGCCGGGATCCGGGCTTCGAGTTTGCGGAAGAGGAAGACCAGGATGCCCGTTATGACCAGATAGACCAGCGCCAGGAGCAGCAGCGGCTCGTAGATGATGAAGGTGTCCTGCCTGACTCGCGAGGCGACGGCGTAGATGTCGACCACGGTGATGGTGGCGACGAGCGGGGTCGCCTTCAGTTGCAGCACGGTCTCGCCGGCGAGCGTCGGCAAGGCGCGGTGCAGCGCCTGGGGCAGCCAGATGCGGCGGAAGATCTTCCAGCGGCTCATGCCGAAGGCGCGGCCGGCCTCCAACTGGCCGCGCGGCACGCCGGCGAAGGCGCCGCGCATCACCTCGCCCTCGTAGCCGGCATAGGACAAAGTGAGCGCCAGCACCGCATAGGGCCATGCCTGGCGCAGATAGGGCCAGAGCTCGGACTGGCGGATCCACGGGAACTGCGGGAAGAGCGAGCCCAGCCCGTAATAGAGCAGCCAGAGCTGCAACAGCAGCGGCGTGCCCCGGATGACCGTGCAGAAGGCATTGGCTGGTGCCGCGAGCCACCACGGCCCGGTCGCCTGGGCGAAACCGAGCGGGATTGCGAGAGCGAGCCCGAGCGCGCAGGTGGCGGCGAGAAGCCATAGGGTGCGCCAGAGGCCGGCGAGCGCGAGGCCGTAATATTGCGGCAGCCAGTCCCAGCGCATGAAGATCGCCGCGGCGGCGACGCCCGCGGCGGCGATCGCGATCAGCACAATGCGATGCGGCTGCAGCCAGGCGGAGCCGCGCGCCAGGGACAGAGTGAGGCCGGTCTCCGCCATGGTCAGGCCCTTCCGACCGAGGGCGCGCCGCGCCGGGACCAACGCTCGATGCGGCCGATCACGACGTTCGACAGCAAGGTGATCAGGAGATAGAGCACGCCGGCCGCGACATAGAAGGTGAAATAGGCCTTGGTCGCGCCGGCCGCCTGCCTCGTTTCCTGGGTGAGTTCGTTGAAGCCGACCACGGCCAGCAGCGCGGTGTCCTTGGTGGCGATCAGCCAGAGATTGGCGAGGCCGGGAATGGCGAAGGGCAGCATGGCCGGCAAGGTGATGCGCCGCAGCAGGAGGCCCGGCGGCATGCCGAAGGCCCGCGCCGCCTCGATCTGGCCCTGCGGCACGGCAAGGATCGCGCCGCGCAGCACTTCGGTGGCATAGGCGCCCTGCACCACGCCGAGCACGGCAATGCCCGCAACCAGACCGTTGATGTCGATCGGGGCGCGGCCGAGCCCTGCCAGGACCTCGTTGACCAGCGCGGTGCCGGCAAAATAGAGCAGCAGGATCAGCACCAGTTCGGGCACGGCGCGAACGACCGTCGTGTAGACCTCCAGCAGGTCGCGCAGCACCGGCCCGCCATAGAGCTTGCCATAGGCGCCGGCCGTTCCGATGGTGAGGCCAAGCGCATAGGCGCCCACGGCGATCTGGACGGAGTTCATCAGCCCGCGCAGCAGCGCGCCGCCCCAGCCCGGCGGGGTCGGGGCAAGGAGTTCGAAAATGCCCGTCTGCGACAAGGGAAGAAGCAGAAATTCAGGCAGGGCCGTTCCTCGCCAAATCGGCGGCGTGCCGGCTTGTGCCGCCGGTCACGCCCGCCTCCTCAGATGAACTTCCGCCGGGCGGCCGCGCGCGGCCGCCCACCGCAAGCGGCGCCGTCATTCGCCGTAGATGTCGAAGTCGAAATATTTCTTTGTGATCTCGTCATATTTGCCGTTGGCGCGCAGGGCCGCGATGGCGGCGTTGATCTTCTCCTTGAGCTCGGTGTCCTCCTTGCGCAGGCCGACGCCGACGCCCGGGCCGAGGATTTCCAAATCTTCGGCTACCACGCCCTTGAGATCGCAGCACTGCTTGCCCTGATCGGTTTTCAGGAAGCCGTCGAGCGCGATGGCATCGGCCTGGACGGCATCGAGGCGGCCGGCGGCCAGGTCCTGGTTGGCCTCGTCCTGTGTCTGATATTCCTTGATCTCGGCGGCTTCCGTGAAGTGCTTCCTGGCATAGGCCGAATGGGTGGTGGAGACCTGGACGCCGAGCACCTTGCCTTTCAGGTCCTCCGGGGTGGCGCCGAAGGCGACGTCCTTCGGGCCGATGATGGCCGTCGGCGTGTTGTAATATTTGTCGGAGAAGTCGATCGTCTTCTTGCGCTCGTCGGTGATCGACATGGAATTGATGATGACATCGATCTTCCTGGAGGTGAGCGCCGGGATGATGCCGTCCCAGGCGACGAATTCAAGCGTGCATTCCAGCTTGGCCTCGGCGCAGAGCGCCTCGATGAAATCGATCTCCCAGCCCACCCATTTGCCGGACGCGTCGGGCGATTCGAAGGGCGGATAGGGCTCGGGCGCCATGCCCACCTTGATGGCTTCCGCGCTCGCACCGAACGCGCCGGCAAGGGAAATGACGGCCGCGGCCGCGGCGGCTTTCAGAAAGTTCCTCATAAGTCTCCTCCCACTCTTTCTTGCTTGTTGTCAGGCCACGTTGCGCAGGAATTGCCTGAGCCGTTCCGACTGAGGCGCGCCGAAGATCCTGTCAGGCGGCCCCTCCTCCTCGACCAGCCCGTTGCAGAGATAGACGACATGGGTCGCGACCTCGCGGGCGAACTTCATCTCATGGGTGACCAGGATCATGGTGCGCCCCTCGCGCGCCAGGTCGCCGATCACTTTCAGCACCTCGCCGACCAGTTCAGGGTCGAGCGCCGAGGTCGGCTCGTCGAACAGCATCACGCGCGGCTGGATGGCGAGCGCCCGGGCGATCGCGCCGCGCTGCTGCTGCCCGCCGGACAGGAAGGCCGGATAGACGTCGCGCTTCTCGGCGAGGCCGACGCGGGCGAGCAGCCGTTCGGCCTCGGCGACGGCCTTGTCGCGCGGCACGCCGAGCACATGCACAGGCACCTCGATCACATTGTCGATGAGCGTCATGTGGCTCCACAGATTGAAGCTCTGGAACACCATGCCGAAACGCGAGCGGATGCGTTCGATCTGCCTGCGGTCGGCCGGCACGGTGTGGCCGTGGCTGTCGGCCTTCAGCCGGATCTCCTCGCCATTGACGCGGATAATGCCGCTGGTCGGGTTCTCCAGGCAGTTGATGCAGCGTAAGAGCGTCGACTTGCCCGATCCCGAGCCCCCGATGATGGCCACCACGTCGCCGTAGCGCGCCGAGAGCGACACGCCCTTCAGCACATGGAGCTGCCCGAACTTCTTGTGCAGGTTCTCGACATGGATGGCTTCGGCGGCCGCGTCGCGCGTGGGGATGGGCACTCGCGGGGCGCTCGAAACCGTCATGCGCGGCCTCGCCCTCGCTGCCGGTCCCTGCAGGATGTTCTGCGCATGAGGCCTCGTCTTGCCGCTGAGCCGGCGAACAGGATGGACCGGCCAGTCAGCCGCCGTCAACCTCGGTTTTGGCCCATTGCCGGTCTTGGGCCAACATGGGTAGACATACCGGGAGTAGAAGCTGGTGGAGGATTTGAGCTTGAGCAGCGAACCCGAATTCGGCGCGCAGTCCATGGCCGCGCCCTTGCGACGCGTGCTGATGCGTTCGGCCGCGAGCGCGATGCACGGCGCCGACCGGCAGCGATGGCACTACGGCCCGGGCTTCGATCCGGCAAACGCGGCGCGCCAGCATGCCGCGCTGGCCGAACTGGTCGCGGCGTCGGGCGCGCGGATCGAATGGCTGCCCGACGAAGATGACGGGCTGGCGGATTCGGTCTTCACCCACGATCCCTCGCTGATGACCGACCACGGCGCCGTCATCCTGTCCATGGGCAAGCGGCTCCGCCGGGACGAGCCCGGCCTGCACGAAGTGGCCTATCGACGCCTCGGCATCCCCGTGCTCGGCCGCATCGGCGGCGCCGGCCAGGTCGAGGGCGGCGACTGCGTGTGGGTGGACAAGACCACGCTGGCGGTGGGGCGCGGCGTGCGCACCAACCAGGACGGCATCCAGCAGCTCGCCAATCTGCTTTCACCGCGCGGCATCGCCGTCTACGGCTTCGATCTGCCCTTGTGGCATGGAGAAGAAGCCTGCCTGCATCTGATGTCGGTCATCAGCCCGCTGGCCGACGATCTTGCCCTGGTCCATGCGCCGCTGCTGCCGGTCGCCTTCTACCAGATGCTCGGAGCCCGCGGCATCCGGCTGGTCGAAGGCGATCCGGACGAGTTCGCGGCCTCCCACGGCCTCAGCCTCAACGTGCTGCCGACCTCGCCCCGCGACGTCATCGCGGTGGCCGGCTTTCCCAGGACGAAAGCGTCGATGGAGGCCGCAGGCTGCACGGTGCGGACCTTCGAGGCCGACGCGCTCTGCATCGCCTGCGAGGGCGGCCCGACCTGCCTGACGCGGCCGATCTTGCGGGGGTGAGCGGTCACCCTGCTGTGCCGCCTTCGCTTGCGAGCCTCACGCCGGCCTTGCGGGCCGCAGCGCCCAGACGCTTATCGCGGGTCCACAACTCGGCCCGGCCGTCAATCAGAGTTGATGCAAGGAGATGCGCGCCGGAATAGTCGATGCCCATGCTGCAGAGTTGATGCCGCTCGACCATTTCCATCACCTCCGCATGGGTGGCCACGGCGATCTCACGAAGAGCCTCCAGATACGCGAGAGTGGACGCTCGATTGCGCAGGCTTCCCAAAGCAAGTTCGCCGATGACGACCGGATGGCACAGCATCATGTCGTCAGCGAGGGTCCGCGACAATTCGGCGTCGGCGTGACGGAAGTGGTCGATCCAGATTCCCGTGTCGGCAAGCTTCACCGATCAGGCCGCCGGCGCGGTGCTGCCTCGGCATCGGTCATTGTTCCGCCCAAGGCGATGAGACGCCTGCCCGCTTCGACACGTACCAATGTCTCGAGCGCCTGGCGCACCACCGCGGCCGTCTCCTTCGTCCCGGTCAGCGCCTTTGCTTCTTCCAGGAGCCGGTCGTCCAGGTTGATCGTCGATCGCATAGCCGCCTCCTGTTCCTGCACCAAAACTGGCATCAACTGGTGCCAATCTCAATGCGCATATACCGTAGACTCAGGACAATCGGGTGAGTCAGCGCGTGACATATGTGGTGCGGGACCGCCAACCCCGGCAGTTTGAAGCACCGTGGGAGCGGCCTGCCGCGAAGCGGGCGCGCGTTGCCGTTTGCGTCATCCGGTCGTTCGCCACGGCCTTCGTTTCGCACGAAAATGACGCGAAACTCCGGCCCGGAGAACCCGTCCCGTCCTGTAAACAACTGGAGATTTACAGGACGGCCTGTTTTTCGGGCGCCACAGGACTCTTAGCCGGCTTGCACGTATCGGCCGGCCTCGCGGCCGAAGAGAATCGATCCGCCGACAGTGCGGGCGCAGGTCTTCGAAGGTGAAACGATCCGTCAGAAAATCGGCTCTGCCACCGCCGGAGTCAAGGAGGGTCGCCAAGACGTGAAGGCCGAACGCGCGTGTCGCTCGTCTTCCACCAGGCCGGCCAGGTGGGTGGCAACGATGTCCGTGCTGCCGCCGCGCGGACAGATTGATCTATCGATCGGTCAAGCAGGCTTCGAGTGCTCAAAGAAGGATGATGATCACGACCTCCAGGAGCAGGAGGACGGCGCAGGCCGCGGCCGCGACCGCATAGCCCCGCCAATATTGCCTGAGGTCCTCGTCGCTGCGGAGGGATTCGGCCATGTAGGACGGAGCCAGGCCAAGGCAGACCGGCAGCGGCAACGAGACGCGCCGGGACGCGGAAGACGGCGCGTTTCCGAGGCCCGCATTCAGGTCGGACGAATCTTCGAAGAGCCCATGCGATCTGCCCCTGGTATCCATACGGCACCTTTCAAAGCGGGCACGCTATGCGCAGGGCTTTATATTACTCCTGGCTAATGGAATACACAATACTTTCGCCTATGGACATGCGGTCAGCGCGTTATTCTGGGAATGCGCACCCGATAGTCTGTCGCTTGTCTCAGGTGATGTGCGCTCCGCGCGTCGCCACGTAGCAGGCGTAAAGCGACTGGCTGGCAGCCATGAAGAGCCTGTTGCGTTTGGTGCCTCCGAAGCGGAGGTTGGCGCAGACTTCGGGAAGCCGGATCTGGCCGATCCGCTTGCCGTCAGGCGCGAAGATGTGCACGCCGTCATAGCCGTCGCCGACCCATCCGGCGACCACCCAGACATTTCCCTCCTCGTCGCAACGCAGGCCGTCGGCGGCGCCGGTCTTGCCGTCCATCTCCATGCTGACGAAAGTTCGCGGGTTCCTCAACCTGTCTCCATCGATGTCGAACATCCAGATGATGTCCTTCGCCTCCGGACAGTGCCTGTTGCCGGTGTCGGAAACCGCTTGCAGTCGTTCGAGAAACGGAGGCCGTTGGCCTTGAAGGGCTGGTCGGCGACCATCGCGGTCTTGCCGCCGGCGTCGATCCGATAGACCGCCTCCTCGCGAAGAGGCTGGGGGTTATTTGCGGCCTCCGGCAATCTGTTCCCCTCATAGGCTGCGAACCAGCCGCCGCCTGCGTCGCTGAACCAGATCGAGCCGTCGTTCGGACCACGTCATTCGGCGCATTGAACCCCTTGCCTCGAATGTGTCGGCAAGCACGGTGACCTGGCCGCCATGCTCATAACGAACGACCTGCGGGCCTCGTGCTGGCAGGCACTCTGCCGGCCTTCATAGTCGAAAGTGTTGCCGTTCGCGTACTCCGACATAGAGCGGAATCGCCGGGAGACATGATAGTCTTCCTCCAGCCAGGACAGGGTCTCGTTGCCGGGGATGTCGCTCCAGATCAGGCCGCCGCTCGTGGCTCAAAACATCAGATTACACGCATCGCTGCTACCGCACCCTCCCGCGAAGCGGGTTCGTGCATGCTGAAGGGTTTCGTACGCCTGACGGCATCCGAAACCCTTCAGCATGTCGGTCGTTCGCGGCCGCTTCTTCCGTGCTTTTACGCGGACGTCGCCGACAGCGACGCCGCAAGCGGATTAGCCTCTCCCCCTCGACCTGCACGCTGGAGTCGTACAAACGAGAGCTTAGACGATCCCCGTGTGGCGACAGGAGAGGTGTCGTCGACTGCAGCGGCCAGAGCCCGTCAGGGCACGCTACTCGAGCCGAATGCCTTCATTTCGGTCAGCACCTCGTTCGCGGCCTTGAACGCGTCGAGGCCTGCGGGGATGCCGCAATAGACCGTCGCGTGCAGCAGCACCTCCTTAATCTCCTCGACCGTGACGCCGTTGTTGATCGCGCCTCGGACATGGAGCTTGATCTCGGCCGCGCGGTTCAGCGCGGTGAGCATGGCAAGGTTCAGCATGCTGCGGGTCTTGAGGTCGAGCGCGTCGCGCCCCCAGGCGTAGCCCCAGCACCATTCTGTGGTGATGTGCTGGAAGGCCATCATGAAGTCGTTGGCCGAGTTCACCGACCGGTCGACATATTCGTGGCCGAGTACCTGACGGCGCAGGGCGAGCCCTTCGGCAAACAGGTTCCCGATCGTCTTATCCTGCGTCGTCATAAGTGGCCTCTTGTTCTTTGACATACAAAATTACAATATGGCGAAGTTCGGATTCGCCGAGTTTACCGTCGTTGCACGGCTCCGGCAGAACGGACAAACACTGGTTGAACCGTCGACGGGAGTGCAGCGATGGCACTGACGACAAGCGCCAACGAAGACATGTCGATGCGGGTGCAGACCCTGCCTGGCTTGCGCGAGCAGGTGGCAGATCGGCTTCGCATGGCCATAGCGACCGGAAAGTTTCCGCCCGGCACCCGCCTCATCGAACGCGAACTCTGCGAGATGATGGGCGTGTCTCGCACATCGCTGCGGGAGGCGCTGCGCGAGCTCCAGGCCGACGGCCTGATCACGCTCCAGCCCAACAAGGGCTTGAGCGTCAGCGTCGTGACCGAGGGGACCGCGCGCTCGATATACGAGGTGCGCGCGATGCTCGAAGGACTCGCGGCTCGGCTGTTCGCGCGCAATGCGACCAGGGAACAGATGGCCGACCTTCGCCGCAGCGTCGACCGTCTCGCCGAGGTTTATGACAACTTCTCCTCCGAGGCCTTCATCGCGGCCAAGACGAGGTTCTACGATATCCTGCTGGAGGGTGCCGGCAATCCCGTGGCCGCCGAGATGCTGCGTCGCATCCACACGCGGGTCTCGCAATTGCGCGTGGTTTCGCTCTCCAGTTCGGAACGCGCCCAGCAATCCATTCGGGAGCTGCGGGAGTTCCTCGATGCTCTTGAGAGGCGGGATGAAGAGCGGGCATGGCAGGTCTGCGTCGCCCATGTCGAGGCGGCGGCCAAGGCGGCGCTGAAGACGATCGGTGCCGCGAAGCCGTGAGGCAGTCGATGGGGATGGCGCGGTCGACATGCTCGCCTACATCGACTTGACGGTGATGCCGCCGTCGGCGTGTAGCACCTCGCCGGTGATGAAACTGGCGTCGGGTCCGATCAGAAAGGCGATCGCAGCGGCGATCTCGGCCTCTTCGCCGAGGCGGCCGAGCGGTGTCTGCGCCCGGCGCTTGGCGTAACCCGCTTCGTCGACGATCGCACGGGCGCCGGGCGTCGGCACCGCTCCGGGCGCGACCGCGTTGACGCGCACCCCTTTTGGGCCGAGCTCCACCGCGAGCTGCCGGGTCAGCGCCACGATCGCTCCCTTCACCGCCGTGTAGGACGAGGTATTCGACGTGCCGAGATCAGCAACCGGCGAGGCGAGATTGACGACGGAGGCGAGCCTGTCGCCGCGGTGCGCAAGCAGCGCCTGCACCCCCCAAATGGCTCCCTTGATGCCGACCGCGAACATGCGGTCCAGCACCTCCTCCTCCACACCTTCCACGGGCCCGTAGCGGATGAAGATCGCGTCGTTGACGATGCCCGTCAGCGGCCCGAAGGCGTGCGACAGGGATGCGGCCGCGTCGAACACCGCCTTGCGGTCGGACGCGTCGGCGACGATAGCCATCGCCTTGCCCCCGGCGGCCTTGATCGCCTCGGTGGTATCGTTGGCGAGATCCGCGGCGATGTCGAACACGCCCACCGCCGCGCCCCTGGCGGCGAGCAGGCGCGCGGTCGCGCCGCCGATGCCGCGGCCCGCCCCCGTGACCAGGACCACCTGACCCGTCAGATCTTCGGACATGGTTTCTCCTCCCTCGCCGACATCAGGACTGCGCGGGACCCGGCACGCCGCCGTAAAGCCCCCAGAGTTGCGTGGCGAGCGTGCCCGAATCGACCGGAAGCTCGATGCCGGTGATCGCGCCGGCATCTTCTGACAGGAGGAAGGCGATAGCGTTCGCCACCTGCTCCGGTTTCACCAGGCGGCCGAGCGCTGTCTGGCGGATCATCGTGTCGGGGTTGCGGTCGCCGCGGGCGTAGCTCGCTTCGACCGCAGGAGTACGCGTCGGACCCGGGCAGACGCAGTTGACGCGGACGCCGCGACGGCCCCAGGCGACCGCGAAGTTGCGCGACATGTTGACGATCGCCGCCTTGGTGGGGCCGTAGGCCTGCAGCGGGCTGGAATTGAAGGCGGTGATCGAGCCGACCGTGACAATCGAGCCCTCACCGCGCTCGAGCATGCCGGCGCCGAAGGCGGTGAGCGTGCGGAACGTGCCGGTCAGGTTGACGCGCAGAATCGCGTCCCACTCCGCCTCGTCCTGCTGCTCGGGCGTATGCGGATTCTCCAGATGGGCGGCGACGGCGGCAAGCGCCGAGCACGGTCCGACCTCCTCCTCCACCCAGCGCGCCGCGTCGTCGATCGAGCCCGTGTCGGCGAGGTCGATCTCGCGGGCCACCGCGCCGTGGCGCGCCGCCACTTGTCGAGCGAGGCCCATGTTGCGGTCGAGCACGACGACCTTCCGGCCGTCGCGCCTCAAGCGGGCGACACAGGCTTCGCCGATGCCGCCGGCGCCGCCCGTGACGGCCGCGACGCGTTCCTGGGAGGATGCGGCCATGGTCAGAGCGCCTCGTAGAGAGCTTCGATGATGCGGCGGGCTCGCGGACCGTTGTCGCCGCGCGCATGCATCTTGTTGCAGCAGTAGGAGAAGCCGATCTTCGCGTCGGGATCGCCCATGCCGATGGAGCCGCCGAAGCCGTGATGGCCGAAAGCGCGCATGTTCGGACCCATCCACACGGAGACCGGGGTATTGAGAAGGACGCCGCGCGCCTGGTGATAGGGCCGCTCCTGCATCCTTTCGGTCTGGTTGTGCTGCTCGGTGAGCATGTCTTCGACGGTCCCTGCAGACATGAGCCGGACGCCGTCCAGTTCGCCACCGCGTGCGAAGGCGGAATAGATGCGCGCGACCGCCCGCGGATTGCCGTGGCCGGAGGCACTCGTGATCTCGGCGCGGCGCCATGCGGTGGAGTTGAGCGTGACCGGCAAAGGCTCGTTGGGAAACTGGGTGAAGCCCTTGGCCACCAGCGTGTCCGGCTCGCTGTCGCGCTTGGCAAGCAGCGTCCCCTCGACCGTCGGCACGAGCGTTGCGCAGCGGGCGAGATCGGCGTCCGAGAGATTGCCGTACTGGTAGTCGGCGCCGAGGGGTCCGGTGACCTCGTCCCTGATGAATTGGGGGAAGCGCTTTCCCGTTACCCGCCGCACGATCTCGCCGAGCAGGTTGCCCTGGGTGTGAATGTGATAAGCGGCGACCGTGCCTGGCTGCCAGATCGGGGCCTGCTTCTCGAGCGCCGCCACGATCGCGTCGCAGTCGAACACTGCACCCTTCCAAAGCGGGTCGAGCACCACCGGCAGACCGGCGGTGTGGTCGAGAACGTGGCGCACCAGCACGCCTTCCTTGCCGTTCTGGGCAAATTCGGGCCAGTAATGCGCCACCGGCTTGTCGGGATCGACCAGGCCGCGGTCGATCAGGATGTTGAACGCCATGCCGGCAATGCCCTTGGCCACCGACATCATGCAGACGATCGTGTCCTTTTCCCAAGGCTTCGAGATGTCGGCGTCGCGGTAGCCGCCCCACAGGTCTACGACCTTGTCCCCATCGACGTAGACGGTGGTGGCGGCGCCGATCTCTTCCTCGACGGCGAAATTCTCCGCGAAGGCGTTCGCGACCCTGGCGAAGGCCTCGTCATAGGTCCCGTGCAGGGGGAACTCGTGTCCACGCGCGGATACCGTCTTGTCGAGTTGCATGTTTCCTCCCTGGGTCTCAGATCGAAGCGGATATCAGTTTGTATGACAGTATGTCAACACTACAGTCGACTTAAGCCGGCTCGAGATCGAGCCGGACGATGTCCGGGAAACCCGGGATCAGTTCCGGCCAGCGCTCGCGCACCTGCGGATCGTGCCCCGCGATCAGGAGGGTCTCGTCGCCCCCGGCCAGTTCCTCGCAGCGGATGTAGCCGTCGAGCATCTCGCCTACATGATGGACGAGCGGGAAGGGCGCGCGGCGGATCCTGTTTTCGTTGAAATGGAAAGCGTCGGAGGCGAGAACCAGAGGCCCGCGTTCCGTCGCCACCCGCACGACCTGGAGTCCGCCGGTGTGCCCGCCGACTCGGTGAAGCGTGATGCCCGGGAATATCTCCGAATCGCCGTCATGGAAGCGGACGCGCCCGGAGTGGACGAGCCCGACTGC
Organism: Mesorhizobium sp. L-8-3; assembly: GCF_016756615.1. Lineage (GTDB taxonomy): Bacteria > Pseudomonadota > Alphaproteobacteria > Rhizobiales > Rhizobiaceae. Next base: position 1,125,707 of record NZ_AP023262.1, read on the forward strand.
GTCGAGAACATCCTGCACGTTGAAGGGTACCCGCAGGCAGGCGTGACACATCGGCCGCCCGGTCGCATAGCGCATCTCCTCGTCCTGGAGATGGAAGGTGGCGGCGGGAAAGGCGTCCAGCGACCCGGCATGATCGTAGTGGAGGTGGGTGAGGACCACGTCCCGCACGGTCGCGCTGTCGACCCCAGCGCGCGCGAGCAGCGCCGCGGGGGTGTGGATCAGTTCGCGGCCCCGCTCCCGGGCGGCCTCCTCGCCGAATCCGGTGTCCACCACAACCAGGCGACCGAGTCCCCGGATGACCCAGACGTAGTAATCGAGCGGCATCGGCCCGTGATGGAGGTCCATGCCCGGCATGAAGTTCTCGTGTCTCGGGCGGTCGGGCGCGGTCCGCGCATATCGTAGCGCCAGCACCTCGTAGGTCGGTTTCATAGGCTCCTCCCTGTCTTCAGCATTCGAGCTTGAATTATCATACCGTCATGTTGTATGACAGCCTGCCATTGTGGCAAAGCCGCCGCAACGGTCATATCATCTCTGCGCCGATGCGCAGTTCGATCCGCGGGAGGATTCCGATGAAGTTTGCACGCCTTCGGGCGCCAGTCGCCGCATTCTGCGCCTTCGGCGCCAGCGCCGCCTTTGCGGAGGACTATCCAGAAATGTCGCTCCGCTATTCCTCCAACATCCCGGAGGTGGTGAACACGTCGAAGATAGACACCTACTTCTCCTCCGAGATCGAGAAGCGCAGCGGCGGCAAGATCAAGATCCAGCATTTCTGGGCCAACACTCTGGGCGGTGAGGCTGAAATGGTCGATCTCGTCGGCTCCGGTGCGGTGGACCTCGGCCTGATCGTGACCGGCAACCAGTTTTCGCGCATGCCGTTCACCGCCGTCACCAACGCCCTGCCCTTCACCTACACCAACGGACCGAAGCTGAACCGGCTGACCGCCGACATCTTCACCACCAACGCAACGATCAAGGCGGAACTCGACGCAGCGAACCTGCTTCCGCTGCTCTACCGCTACCTGCCCGATTACCGCATCTACTGCACCAAGCCGATCAAGGCGATGGCCGACCTGCAGAATACCAAGATCCGTTCCTACGGCTCCTTCGTGCCGGTGATGTTCGAATCGATCGGAGCGATCCCGGTCAACATCCCGCCGGTCGACATGATCCAGGCGATGCAGTCGGGCGCGATGAACTGCACCTACATGTTCAATTCGGCGGTGAAGGCATTCAAGATCGACCAGGTCGCGAAATTCGGCACCGACCTTTCCTTCGGCGTCATCAGCGCCCACACGCTCTTCATCTCGAAGACCAAGTGGGAGGGTTGGCCGCAAAACGTGCGCAAGTTGTTTGACGAAGTCGCCGCCGACGCGGAGAAGTTCGGCAACGAGCTGATCGCCGCCGACGAGGCCAAGGCCGTGGAAGGCCTGAAGGAAGCGGGCATGGAGGTCATACACTTCGAGGAGCCGGACGCGCTCAAGGCCAAGGTGCCGGACATGCTTGATGTTTGGGCCAGGAAGATGGACGAGATGGGCAAGGGCGCGGAGGCGAAGGAACTCGCCGACTACATCCGCGCCAACCGCTGATCCGATCCTTCTCCGCGCCGGCTGCCAATTGCCGGCGCGACAACGCTTCCGGTGACACATGGCTCTGCTCTCCCGGCTTGACCGTCTCCTCCGGCAGGTTTCCTATCTCGGCTTCCTCGCCGCCTCGTCCCTGCTTCTCGTCGTCGGACTGATGGGCGCGGCGGACGTGATCTCGACGAACCTCCTTTTCAAGCCGATCCCGGGAATGGTCGAACTGTCCGGCGCGCTGCTGGCGGTAATCGTGTTCCTCGGCCTCGCGGAAGCGCAGGCTCGCGGTTCTAACATCATCATCGACGTGGCGACCCAGAACATGGGGCCGCGCATGAAGCGGTTCTCGAGCATCGTCTCCCTGACGATCGCGGGCGTGGTCATGGCGCTGATCGCCTGGCAGACCACGCGGCTCGCGATCAATTCCTGGAACATCCGGGAGGTCGCTCTCGGCGCGCAGGCCTTTCCGGTCGCGCCGTTCAAGAGCGTGGCGGCCTTTGGGGCCTGGCTCGCCACCGCCGAGTTCGCGCGGCAGATCCTGCGGCTGATAGAGGGGCGGGAAGGGACGGCCGAGCCAGGAGATGGCCGCGATGCTTGATCCGCTGACCATCGGCTTCGTCGCCATCGCCGCCATGCTGGCGCTGTCGCTGATCGGCGTGCCGGTCGGCATCGCCATGGCCGCCGTCGCCGTCGTGGGGCTATGGACCGCCGGCGGCTCAGCCTTCGCGCTCAATACGTTGACCAACCTGCCCTTCGCGATGGCATCGGACTACAGCTTCGTCGTCATTCCGATGTTCGTGCTTATGGGAGCCATCGCGTCCGCCTCGGGCATCACTCAGGAACTGTTCTCCTTCTCCAACCTGGTGTTGCGCTCAACGCGCGGCGCGCTCTACCAGGCGACGATCCTGGCCTCGGCCGGTTTCGCTGCGATTTCCGGTTCGACGCTCGTCAACGCGGCCCTCTTCACCCGCATCGCGCTGACCGAAATGCTGAAGCTCGGCTACGATCGCGCCTTCTCCGCCGGCTGTATCGCGGCCGCCGGCACGATCGCAGCTCTCATCCCGCCCTCGATCAGCTTCGTCATCTACGGCCTGCTGACGGGGGAATCGGTGGCCGAGCTGTTGATCGCGGGCGTGGTGCCGGGCGTCCTTACCGCCGCCGCCTACATGATCGGCACCGGCGTTCTAGTGCGTGTCAAGACCGACCTTGCACCGCCCCCGCAGCCGAGCGCCAAGTTCTCCGAGATCGGCCGTAGTGCATTTGGCCTGTGGGCGACCTTCCTGCTCGCTGGGCTCGTCATTGGCGGCATCTATCTTGGCTTCACGACCCCGTCGGGAGCCGGAGCACTCGGCGCCATCGGCGCGCTTACAATCGCGCTGGCGCGGCGTCGCCTCTCGCGCGCCGACCTAGCCGACTGCCTGCGCTCCGCCGCCGGCGTGACAGCCGCGCTGTTCATCGTCATCATCGGCGGGCTGATGTTCACCCGGTTCTTCCTCGTGGCGGGCACGGTCACCTCCGCCACCGAACTGCTCCAGTCCTTCCAACTCTCGCCGATCGTGTTCATGCTGCTGCTTGTGGCAGTGTTCGTCGTGCTGGGCATGTTCATGGATCCTCTTGCAATGCAGGTGATGACGCTGCCCTTCGTCTATCCGATGGTCACCGCGCTCGGATATGATGGCGTCTGGTTCGGCGTGATCATGGTCAAGCTGGTGGAGCTCGCCGTTCTCAGCCCGCCCGTCGGAATGAACCTCTTCGCCGTCATCGGGGCCTCGGAAGGCAAGGTGAAGCTGCCGGAGATCTATCGCGGCATCGCTCCCTTCATCGTGATCGAGCTGATCGTGCTGGCGCTGCTCATCGCCATCCCGGACCTCTCGCTCTGGCTACCGCGCCAGATGTTCAACTGACCTACAAGGACCAACGCATGAACAGCACGACACGCCTTGGTTTCATCGGACTGGGAGCCATGGGTAAACCGATGACCGCCCGGCTCGTCGCGGCGGGGTTCACGCTTTCGGTCCACGATGCCGACGCAGCCCGCACTGCCAGCGTCGCGAAGACGCTCGGCGCTCGCGCCGCGACTTCCCCCAAGGACGCGGCAGCGGCGTCCGACATCCTCATCACCATGCTGCCCTCCAGCGCCGTCGTCACGGCGGTGCTGGAAGGACCGGACGGCGCGCTCGCCGGCCTAGCCGCCGGTACCCTCATCGTCGAGATGTCGAGCGGCGTGCCTGACGTCACCCGCGCCCTCTCCGAGAAAATCGCCGGCCAGGGCGTCGCAATGATCGATGCACCCGTGTCGGGCGGCGTGTCGCGGGCCACTAACGGCGAGCTCGCGATCATGGCTGGCGGCAACGCCGGCGCGATCGACCGCGCCGAGCCGGTGCTGAAGGCGATGGGAAGTTCGATCATCCGCACCGGTCCGATCGGCAGCGCGCACGCGATGAAGGCGCTGAACAACCTCGTCAGCGCCGGCTGCTTCCTGATCGGCATCGAGGCACTGTTGATCGGCCAGCGCTTCGGCCTCGACCCGGCGCTGATGGTCGACGTTCTCAACGTTTCGACTGGGATGAACAACGCGACCCAGAAGAAGTTCAAGCAGTTCGTGCTGTCGCGGAAGTTCGACGCCGGATTCGGCCTCGACCTGATGGTCAAGGATCTCGGCATCGCGCTCGGCGTCGCCACCGCCACCTCAACGCCGGCTCCTTTCGCTGGGCTGTGCAAGGACATCTGGGCGGCTGCGCAGAAATACCTCGGTCCCGGACAGGACCACACCGCGGTGGCGAAGTTCAGCGAACTCGTCGCCGGCTCGACACTGGGCGGCGACGACGCGGACGGGAAATGAACCCGGCGCCGCTCTCGGGGCAGACAGCCGCTGTCTTCGGCGGTTCGTCCGGCATCGGTCTCGCCACAGCCGAGGCGGCCCGCGCGCTCGGCGCAGAAGTGACGATCGCATCGAGGACCGAGGCAAGGCTGCGCGAGGCCGCGGCCCGGATCGGCGAGGCCGAGACCGCCGCACTCGACATCCGTGACGCGGAAGCCGTCAGGCGCTTTTTCGACCAGCGCGATCCTTTCAACCATGTCGTCGTGTCGGCGGCTGAACTCGGGGTCGGTCCATTGAGGAAGCGCAGTCTTGCGGAGGAGCGGGCGGCATTTGACAGCAAGTTCTGGGGCGCGGTGAACGTCGCGCATGCGGCGCGCATCCGCCCGGAGGGTAGCCTCACCCTCGTCTCCGGGATGATCGGCGTGCGGCCCACCGGCGGTGCCACCGTGCTCAGCGCCATCAACGCCGCGATCGACGCGCTGTCGAAGGCGCTGGCGACCGAGATGGCACCGGTCAGGGTCAACTGCGTTTCCCCCGGACGCATCGAAACGCCTTGGTGGGACTTCCTGCCTGCGGCTGAGCGCCAAGCGCTGTTCGACCGCACCGCCTCGGGCCTGCCCCTGAAACGGATCGGTCGCCCCGAGGAGATCGCGGCACAGATCGTCCACCTGATGCAGAACGGCTTCATGACCGGCGCCGTAGTGCTGGTGGACGGCGGCGGCAGCGTGGCGTAGCTGGCGTCCGAGGCCCCGAACGTCCAGAACAAGGGCAAGGCCGAGTGCTTTATTCAGGTCAGCCCAGCCCGCTCACCGTCGCGCTGCCGGTGACGGTGGCCCTGATGAGGACCGAGCGCGTGCCGCAATCGCGCGAGGCGCATGCCGGCCGCAGCGGCATCGTGCGCAACTGGACCCGGGCGGAGGTGCTTATACCATCGGCACCGGATGCTGACGCATCCGGTGCGCCTCAATCGCCGGCGCGGCCCCCTCCGGGCCGCTTGGCTTTCGCGCCAACGGGCGCGGCGCGCGGTCGCACGCTCCAACGGTCGATATCATCGACCGTTGGCATAAGCGATCCCGTCTTCTACCTGCTGCTGGTCGGCACGCTGGCGCCCGCCTTCATCGGAACCGTGATCTTCTTCCACCAGGGCTATCTGGTCGCGCTGCGCGGCTATGACCCGCTGGCCTTCGCCGCCGCCTTTCCCGTGATGTCGGTGGCGACGATCGTGTTCGGCCTGGTGTGCGGCCACATGATCGACCGGTTCGGCTCGCTGAGGCTGCTGCCCTTCGTGCTGCTTCCGCTTGCTGTCGCCTCGGTCGCGGCCGCGGCGATCACGCCGGTGTGGGGCATCTATGTGTTCATGCTGCTGCTGGGGATCAGCAACGGCTTCACCTTCACGCTGCTCGGCGCGCTGTGGCCGGAGGTCTACGGCCTCGCCAATCTCGGCGGCATCCGCGCCATCACCGTCTCCGCCATGGTGTTCGCGACGGCGGCTGGCCCCGGCATCACCGGCGTGCTGATCGACATCGGCATCGGCCGGCCGACGCAGTTGCTGTGGATGGCCGCGTGGTGCCTCGTGATGTGCCTGGTGCTGGCCCATGCGGCGCGCCGGGTGCGGGAGCGCGAAGCGCAGGCGGCCGTTCCGGCGCAGTGAGCGAAGCGGTACAACGCTTTTGTGGCGGCCTCGCCCGCCTCTGCCATGAAACGAGGGTGAAAGGTCTTTTGATTTCAGTCGGAAAAGGTTCAGCCAGATACCCCTCTCTGTCCACCTGATATCTCCCCCACAAGGGGGAGACCGGCTTTCATCGATGACGGCACTCGTCCTGCGACGTTGACGATTGGCGAATCCGAGCGGCCGGCAGGACAGAGAGGGGTGCGAAGGCACGCGGCACTTTTCATCCAGGATGGCGCCCGACGCCGGCCGGTGGGTCCGCCTGCCCGTCCTCCGCAGCAGCTGCGCTGCAGCTGCGGAGGGTGGACCGGCATCTTCTCCTCGCAAGACGAGGAGAAGGTAGACGGCCTCAGCCTCTCATCCATCCCGAAAGAACACCTACCGGCGTGGGCCACGCCGTCGCGCACTCCAAAGGTCGATCTTATCGACTGGTGGTATCAGCCAGCAGTTCCTCAACCAACGCCGCGACCCCGAGCAGATTCCGGTCCTCGTACCAGGGCGCGCAGAGCTGCAGGCCGACGGGCAATCCCTTCTTGGTCCTGCCGCAGGGCAGCGAGACGGCGGGATGGCCGGTGAGGTTCTGGGGGTAGGTGAAGGGGTACCAGGCGCCGCGCACGGTTCCTTCGTTGTGGCCTTCGATCTCGATGTCGCCGGTGGGGTCGACGTCGATGGGGAGCGGTGGCGCGGTGAGGGTGGGCGAGACGATGACGTCGAAGCGCTCGAACAGGGACTGGAAGGTCTGGAACAGTTTCGTGCGGGCGGCGGTGGCGTTGGCATAGTCGACCGCCGGGCAGGCCTCGCCCAGCGCGATCGTGTCGCGCAGGGATTTCGACACCAGCGCTTCCCGCCCCTTGACCGACGGGCCGGTGCGGGCGGCGAGGCCGACGCGCAGCAGCGTCAGGAAGACCGGCTCAAAGGACTTGAAGTCGACCTCGATCGGCTCGACAAGGGCGCCAGCGGCGGCGATCGCTTCGACCGCCCTGGCGGTGAGATCAGCGACCTCGGTCTCGACGCGTGCGCCGCCCCGCGCGATCCAGCCGACACGCAGGCCCCTGAGCGCGATATCGCGCGGCGGGTGCAGCGTCGCCGCCGCCTGGCCATAGGGATCGCGCCGATCGGGCCCGGCGATCGCCTCGAACAGCAGGGCGGCATCGGCGACGTTGCGGGCCATCGGGCCGACGAAGGAATTGGCGCCGAAGAGATCCGGGAGCTGGAGATGCGGGACGGCGCCCAGGGTCGGCTTCATGCCGACGACGCCGCAGCAGGCGGCCGGAATGCGGATCGATCCGCCGCCGTCCGTGCCGAGCGCGATCGGGCCCATGCCGGCCGCTACGGCGACAGCGGCCCCGGAGCTCGAAGCGCCGGGGGTGACCGACGGGTCGATCGGGTTCAAGGTGCGGCCGAAGAGCGGCGAGGTGGCCGACTGGACATGGCCGAATTCGGGTGTGGTGTTCTTGCCGACGAGGATGGCCCCGGCGCGACGGGCGCGCGCCACCGCGACGCCGTCCTCCTTCGGCACGTTGTTCTCGAAGAGCCGCGAGCCCATGGTGGTGCGCACGCCTGCCGTGTTGACCAGGTCCTTGACCGAATAGGGCACGCCGTGGAGCGGCGGCAGTTCTTCGCCCGCCATGACCTTGTCCTCGGCGGCGCGGGCCTCGGCCAACGCTTCGTCGGCCGTTACCGTGATGAAGGCGTTGAGATCGCGCCGCGCCTCGATGCGGGCGAGCACGGATTTTGTCGCCTCGACCGGGGAGATGGATTTTCGCCGGATCCGGGCGGCGAGGTCGACGGCTGTGAGGTCGGCGATGTCGGTCATGGGAGTTGTGTCCTCTGTTTTCGCCTCAGTCGCCGGCGCGGTCCGTCCGGGCCGCTTGGCGCCCGAAGTACCCCTCATCCGACCTCGCTTCGCGAGGCCACCTTCTCCCACAGGGGGAGAAGGCGGGAGCCTGGCTTAGCCGGCTCTGCAAATTGTCAGCGTTTGCGACCGGGGGAAGCGTTGCAGTAGGGTCTTCCGTTCTTCCCTTCAGGGAGAAGGCCGATGAGTTGCTCAAGGGGAGCGGGTCGTGTGACTTGACCGGGCGGAGGTCGTTGTGCGCGAGATATCCCTCATCCGACCTCGCGAAGCCTGTCCTCGGGCTTGCCGAAGGCAAGACCCGTGGGCGAGGCCACCTTCTCCCACCAGGGAAGAAGGCAGGAGACTGGCTTGGGCGGCTCTGCAAATCGGCGGCGTCTGTGATTGGCGGAGGTGGTGCAGCAGGGCCTTCACTTCTTCCCCTGTGGGAGAAGGCCAATGACTTGCTTGCGGGGAGCGGGTCGTGCCCCTTGACCGGGCTGCGGTCGCGGTGCCCGCAATACCCCTCATCCGACCGCGCTTCGCGCGGCCACCTTCTCCCACAAGGGGAGAAGGCCGGAGCCCAGTTTAGCCGGCTCTGCAAATCGTCGGCGTTTGCGATTGGCCGAGACGCTGCGGCAGCGTCCCCTTCTCCCCTTGTGGGAGAAGGTGGCCGCGCCCACGGGTCTTGCCTCCGGCAAGCCCGAGGACAGGCTCCGCGCGGTCGGATGAGGGGTATTTTGGCGATACGCGCATGAGGGCACCCCCACGTCGCGCCTCTCCCTGGTGACATGGCGATAGCCAACATCAGATCATCCAGCGGCCGCCGTCGATCAGCAGGCTCTGGCCGGTGATGAAGCGGGCTTCGTCGCTGGCGAGGAAGGCGACGGCGGCGGCGACATCCTCGGGCTCGCCGACGAAGCCTGCGGGGGTTTCGGCCTTGATGCGCTCGATGACCGCGGCCGGTACCCGGTCATGCGCGCGGGTGCGGATGGCGCCGGGGGCGACGGCGTTGACGGTGACGCCGTGCGGGGCAAGCTCGCGCGCCAGCGAGCGGGTGAAGCCGATGAGGCCCATCTTGGCGGCAGCATAGTCGGCCAGCCCGGCATCGCCGGCGAAGGCGGCGTCGCTCGCCATATTGACGATGCGCCCGCCGCGCTCGCGCATGGCAGGTGCGGCAAGGCGCGAGAGCCGCATGGCGCTGATGAGGGAGATCTCCAGCACGAAGCGCCAGACCTCCTCGCGCGACTCGTGGAACGGGGCGGAGCGCTCGCGTCCGCTCTGGCCGACATTGTTGATGAGGATATCGACCGGGCCGAAGCCAGAGACGACCCGGCCGTGGAAATCCGTCAGCGCGTGTTCATCCGTGCAGTCGGCGTCGACGGCGATCAGCCGCGCGGCGACGGCCTCGTCGAGGCCTTCGACCAGCGCCGACGTATCGAGGTCGATGACGCCGACCCGCGCGCCCTCGGTCATGAAGCGCCTGGCGATGGCCGCACCGATGCCCGCGCCGCCGCCGCTGACGATCACGGTGCGATTGTTGAAGCGGTCGGCGACGATCATGACAGTCTTCCTGATGGCTCGCTAGAGCATCGGATTTGCCCCGAGACCGGTACCCGCTTTCGGGCCCGATGCTCTGTCTCTTTGTTTTCGTGCAATTCCGGACGCAAAACCGCTGTGCGCTCTTGCTGGAATTGCTGTGCCGCGTGTGGCGCGAAACAGGTTTCCACAGTGCGCGACAGAATGGTCGTGGAAGTCACGTAGCGCGACGCGTCTGCACCCCCTTCTGTCCTGCCGGACATCTCCCCCTCAAGGGGGGAGATTGGCTGGCCGCCCGGGTTTCGCCAATCATTTACGTCGCAGCACCAGGCGTCGTGATGTACGACGGCCGACCTCCCCCCTTGAGGGGGAGATGTCCGGCAGGACAGAAGGGGGTGCGCCGCTCCCGACAGAATGTCCTCATTCAACCTGTCATGCACTGTGACAGGATTCATGCGACACGCTGCAAGCACTTTCGGGTCCTCTAGTGAAACGTGCGGCCGCCATCGACCGCCAGCGCGGCGCCGGTGATGTAGGAGGCGTCGTTGCTGGTGAGGAAGGCGATTGCCGCCGCGATCTCGTCGGGGTCGGCGATGCGCGCCAGCGCGTAGCGGTCGCGCACGGCGGCAAGTGCGGCTTCCGAATTGGCCTCGGGCAGGGAGGAGCGGAAGAGATCGGTCTCGACGGCGCCGGGGCAGACCACATTGACCCTGACGCCGAAATCGGCCGCTTCCATGGCCAGCGCCTTGGAGAACATCTGCAGCCCGGCCTTCGAGGCGCAATAGGCCGTGCGGTCCCGAAGCGGCTGCAGGCCGGCGCCGGAGGAGACGTTGACGACGCTGCCGCCGCCGGCGCGCCTCAAATACGGCAGCGCGGCGCGGCAGACCAGCATCGGGCCGGTGAGATTGACCGATATCACGCGCTGCCAGTCATCGTCGCTCATGGCTTCGAGCGGCGCAAGGAGATCGACGCCGGCCGAGTTGACGACGCCGTCGAGCCCGTCGAGCAGCTTTGCGGCTTCATCGACGGCAGCAGCGAGCCCGGCCGGATCGGAGAGATCGGCGACGAGGGGAAAGAGCCCCGCGCGCCGGTCGAGCGCCGCCAGCGCGTCGGCGTCGCGGTCGAGGCAGGCGACCTTGGCGTCGCCGGCCAGGAAACGCGACACGCTGGCCCGGCCGATGCCGCGCGCGCCGCCCGTGACGAGAATCCTGCGGCCTGTGAAATCCTGCGTCATGCCGCGCGCTCCAGGCCGGGGCGCATGTCTTCCACCATCTCGTCGCAGCGGCCGATCCAGACGTCGCCATGGTCGAGCGCATGCTTGATCAGGCCTTCGAGCACGCCGATGCGCGAGGGCTGGCCGATCATCTCGGGGTGCATGCCGACCATCATCATGCGCTTCTCGGCATAGAGCACGTCGAACTCAGCCTTCCACGCCTCGAGCAGGGCCGACGGCGCCTGCATGGTGCGTCCCGGCAGCACGATCGAATACTGGAAGAAGGGTGCGTCATCGAGGACCCAGCGGAAGGGCAGCTCGACGATTTTGGTGCGCTTGCCTTCGACCGTGTGGATATAGGGCGAGTCGTCGTCGAAGAAGTTCGAGGAATAGTCGAAACCGTATTCGACGAGCATCGGCATGGTGACGGCGCTGATCTCGGCGGCCGGCGAGCGCCAACCGCGCGGCGCCCGGCCCGTCACCCGCCTGATCGATTCGAAACCCTTCTCCATCTCCTCGCGCTCCTGCTCGGGCGTGAGGTTGAGGATCCAGGCATGGCTGTAGCTGTGATGGGCGATCTCGTGCCCGCCCTCCAGGATGCGCTCCATGAGCTCCGGGCGCTGGTCGATGATGAGGCCGGGGATGAAGAAGGTGGTTTTCAGCCCGTAGCGCGCGAGCAGCTTGAGCACGCGGTCGGTGCCGACCTTCCAGCCATAGGCGCCCTGCGACATGAGGATGGGGCGGGAGGCGTAATTGGGGTCGCGCGCCGTCCACATGGTTTCGGCATCGAGGTCGAATGTGAGGAAGAGGGGAAAGCCCCGGCTGGTGAGATGCATGGCAAAGATCCGTTCAAACGAAGCGGTGGAAGCCGGTCCAGCGCTCGGCGATCAGGAGCACCGCCGCGGTGGCGATAATGAGCAGGGTCGAGACGGCCGCGACGCTGGGATCGACACCCATCTCGACGGAGGTGAAGATGAGGATCGGCAAGGTGGTCTGCCTGGGGCCGGCGAGGAAGATGGTGACCGGCACGTTCTCCATCGAGGTGACGAAGGCGAAGAGCGCGCCGGCGACGAGACCGGGTTTGATGAGCGGCAAAGTGACGAGCCGGAACGCGGTGAAGCCGTCGGCGCCGAGCACGCGGGCGGCCTCCTCGACCGACAGGTCGATGCCGGAAAGGCTCGCAAGCGCGGAGCGCACGATATAGGGCACGGTGATGACGACATGCGCGACGAGCAGCACCAGGAAACTGCCGCGCAGCCCGACAAGCGTGAAATATTGCAGCAGCGCCACGCCGATGACCACGGAAGGAATGATCAAGGGCGACATCAGCAGCGAGGTGAGCGCTTCCGAGCCCGGGATCATGCGGCGGAAGATGGCGTAGGACGCCGCGACGCCGAGCGCCAGCGAGACGATCGTCGACCCGACCGCCAGGATGAGGCTGATGCGGATGGCCGAGAGATAGGTGCTGTCGGTCAGCACCGCCGAGAACCATTTCAGCGTCCAGCCCTGCGGCGGGATGGTCAGGTAGGAGGTCTCGCTGAAGGAGGCGAGCATGACGACGACGACGGGGATCTGGAGGAAGACCACCACCAGGAGCGCGATCGACGTGACGGGGAAGCCGGGGCGCTGCTCGTTCATGCCAGGCCCGCCCAACGTTTGGTCATGCGGCTCGAAGCCCAGATGATGAGGATGGTGACCAGCGCCAGCGAGAAGGAAAGCGCGGATCCGCTCGGCCAGTCGAGAAGCTGCATATATTCGTCATAGATGAGCGTCGCCATGACCTGGTAGGTCGGCCCGCCCAGCATGCGCGGGGTGACCAGCGCGCTGATCGTCAGCACGAAGACGAGGATCGATCCGGCGATGATGCCGGGCGCGGTCAAGGGCAGCGTCACGGCGCGGAAGACGTGGAAGCGGCTGGAGCCCAGCGTCGCGGCCGCCGATTCCACGTCGCGCGGCACGTTCTGCAGCGCGGCCGCCAGCATCAGCACCATGAAGGGCAGGTAGATGTGGGTGAGCCCGATCATCACGCCGGTCAGGTTGAACATCAGCTTCAGCGGCGAAGCGATCAGCCCGAGATCCATCAGGAGGTTGTTGACGACGCCGCGATTGGTCAGGAGCACGATCCAGCCGAAGGAGCGCACGACGAGGTTGAGCATCAGCGGGAAGATGACGAGCAGCGTGAGCGGCAGCCGCCAGCGCGGATGGCCGCGCACGATGAGATAGGCGACGGGATAGCCGAGCAGCAGGCAGGCCAGCGTGACGCCGATGCCGAGGCCCAGCGTGCGCAGCACGACCTCGCGATAGTAGTCGTCGGCGAGGATGCGGACATAGTTCCCGACCGTCCAGCTTCCAGCAACGACGCCGGTGCCGGGCAGGTATTCCCGGAAGCTCGTCGGCGCCAGAAGGACGAGCGGGATGAAGAAGGCGGCGGCCAGCACGAGGAACAGCGGCGAGAAGAGCAGCAGGCCGGTACGCAGCCGGGTCATGGCCGCGCGTTTCATGGCCGGGTATCTCTTGACTGCGGGGGCTCCGCCAGGACCAGCACATCCCCGGGACGGACCTCGAGCGTCACCTGGTCGCCCTGGGCGAGCCGGCTCGCCGGGCCGGAGGACGCGGCCTCGACCACGATCTCGTGGCCGCCGGCGATGCGGACGACATATTGCACCTGCGCGCCGGAGAAGGAGCGCAGCGCGACCAATCCGGGAATGCGGTTGGCATCGGGGTCGCCCGACGGGGTGAGGCTGACCGCCTCCTGGCGGATGAAGATGTCGACATCAGCGCCTTCGGCGCCAGCCTTGCCGTCGGTCCTGAGGCGGAGGTCGCCGCCCAGCAGAACCGCGCCGTCGCGGACCGTGCCCTTCATGCGGTTGGGCTTGCCGATGAAGCTCGCCACGAAGGCCGTCGCCGGGCGGCGGTAGATCTCCTCGGGCGGCGCGAATTGCTGGATGACGCCGTCATGCATGACGCAGACGCGATCCGACAGGCTGAGCGCCTCGGCCTGGTCGTGGGTGACGAAGAGCGTGGTGATGCCGAGTTCGCGCTGCAGCCGCTTCAATTCGATCTGCATCTCGTCGCGCAGCTTGGCGTCGAGATTGGAGAGCGGCTCGTCGAAGAGCAGCACGCTCGGGCGCGGCGCGATGGCGCGCGCCATCGCCACGCGCTGCTGCTGCCCGCCCGAAAGCTGGCGCGGGTAACGCTCGCCGTAGCCGGCCAGCCGCACCATCGCCAGCGCCTCGGTCACGCGGCCCTTCAGGGCCTCGCCGGCCTCGCCCTTGCGGCGCAGGCCGAAGGCGACGTTCTCGAAAACGGTCAGATGCGGGAACAGCGCATAGGACTGGAAGACCAGGCCGATATTGCGCTTGTTGGGCGGAAGGCCGGTGACCTCGCGGGCGCCGATGCGGATCGAGCCGCCGCTCGGCGTGATCAGGCCCGCGACCATGCGCAGGATCGTGGTCTTGCCGCAGCCGGACGGTCCCAGCAGGGAGACGAATTCGCCTTCGGCGATCGCCAGCGAAACGTCCTTGACGACGCTGACGTCGCCGTAACGCTTCACCACGTGATCGAGGGTAAGGTTGCTCATGGCATCAACCGGGAGCCCGGCGCGAGCGCCGGCTCCCGCCCTATCTGTTGTCCACGCATCGGTTTTGTCCCGACAACGGGTCCACTTTCGGGTCCGATGCTCCAAGCAGACCATTCCTTGGCAAGCCAACGAATGGTCTGCTCAGACCTTTGTCTTGTCGCAGATTCTTGTCGGAAAACCGTGGGACACTTTTCCGGAATCTGCTTGGCCGGCACTCTAGCGGTCAGCGCAGAACTTCGCGCTGCCAGCGGCGCGTCCATTCCGGCAGCCTCGCGGCCATCTCGTTGGGATCGAGGAAGAGCATCTTGTCCAGCGCCTCGCCGCTCGGCACGATGGCGGTGACTTCGTCGGAAAGCTCTACCTTCTTGTTCACCGAGCCGATGAACTGGCGCTCGGAGAAGCATTTCTGGTTCGCCGCGTCGAGCACCGTGTCGATGAACTTCAGCGCGAGTTCCTTCTGCTCGGTGCCCTTGGGGATCATGATCGCCGGGCGGATACCGACGGCGCCCTCTTTGGGATAGGCGGCGGCCAGCGGAAGGCCCTTCGTCGTCGCGACGCCGGCACGGTCGGGATACCAGACGGCGATGTCGATCTCGCCGCGTTCGAACAGCGACACCACCTGGTCGGCCTGGGTGTAGAGCAGCACGGAATCCTTCGCCAGCGGCTTGATCTTCTCGACGCCGGGGGTGATGTCGTCGAGCGTGCCGCCGGCCATCTGGTTGACGGCGGCGAGGAACTGCCAGCCGGTCGTGCCCGATATGTCGCCGATGGTGACGCGGCCCTTGTATTTGGGGTCGAACAGGTCGTTCCAGGATGTCGGCGGCGTGGTGATCTTCTCGCGGTTGTAGATGATGGTGGTGGCGCCCAGCATCGCCGCGACATAGGCATCGTCCTTGCCCCATGCGCCGTCGATGATATCGGGCGCGTTCGTCAGCTTCGCGCGCTCGAGCGGCTCGAGCAGCCCCTCATTGGCCACCTGGACGGCGAAGGCGTCGTCGGCGAACACGACGTCCATGTCGGAATCGCCCGCGGTCGCGCGGATCGCGGCCGCCTGCTGCGCCGAATTGGCGAGCTTGGTGACGACCGTCGCGCCGGTCGCCTTTTCGAAGGGGTCGATGTAGCAGGCCTTCACATTGTCGGCGAAGGAACCGCCGAACTCGCCCAGGACGAGTTCCTGCGCGGAGGCGGCCGAGACGGCCGTGAAGACAGCGGCAGTTGCAAGCAGCTTGGCAGACAATTTCATCGAAAATTCTCCCATTGTTCGAGCCTCCTCGTCAGCGCCTTCTGGGGACGCCGTTGATCGGGAAAAGCTAACACCGACAAAATTATCTTTCAAGAAAGAAATTGAAAAGGTATTCTATCTTTTCGTGACGCTTGTTCGCCCGGCCGACGGCGGCTAAGCCTTTCGGCAGGCAGCGCGCCGCGTGGAGAAGGATTCTCGCGGCTCGCCGCAGGTTCTTGACTTGGCACATGACTTTTCCCGCAACCGCTGCGCAGTTTCGGGAGGCATGTTTTGGATTCGAGGGGAAGGTCGTTGGACGAACCCGTCTTGCGTTATTGGGAACTGGATCGCGTCGGCCGCGGCATGGCGGCCTGGAACCGCGAGCGCCCCGATATCGACTGCAGCGGCAAGGCCGTCGTCGGCCGGATCCTGCATCTCCACGACATCATCCTGCGGGCGGTCGACCGGACGCTGGCCAGGCACGGCCTCAAATATCCGGTCTATGCGGTGCTCGCCACGATCCGCGTTTCGGGCCCGCCCTACCGCATGTCGCCGACGGAGCTGCTGTCGACGCTGCTGGTGACATCAGGCGGGCTCTCGAACCTGCTTCGCCGCATGGAAGCAGACGGCTATGTCAGGCGCATGGCCGACAAGCGGGACGGCCGCGGCGTCATCGTCGAGCTGACCGAAAAAGGCATCGCGGTCGCCGACGCCAGCATGGCCGACCATGCCGCAGTGGAGCGCGAACTGGCCGAATGCCTGCCGCCGGAGCTGCAGGACACCGTCGCCAAGGCGCTCGGGCTGATGATCACCGTCGCGGAGCGGTGATGGGGCTGGCTTGGCCATGCCTGCGATCCCTTGCATCCGAGCTACCCCTCACCCTTGCATCGGAGCTACCCCTCATCCGACCGCGCTTCGCGCGGCCACCTTCTCCCACAAGGGGAGAAGGGAACGCTGCGGCAGCGCTTCCGCCAGTCGCCAACGTTGGCGATTTGCGGAGCGGGCAAGGCCATGCTCCTGCCTTCTCCCCCTGTGGGAGAAGGTGGCCGCGCGAAGCGCGGTCGGATGAGGGGTACTTCCACGATGGCCGCCAGCCGTGAGAAGCTGCCGGTCCACCCTCCGCAGCTGCTGCGGAGGACGGGCAGGCGGATGAGGGGCGGCGCCACCGGTCAACCCCGCGGCATCACTCGCCGTAGGGCACCCAGACATTCTTCACCTGCAGGGCGCGGCGCAGGAAGAGGCGGCCCTGCCCTTCGGTGTCGCTTTGCCAGTCGCGGGCGCGGCCGCCATTGACCCAGGTGACCTTGAGGTTGCCGGCGGACGCCTTCTCGACCATGGCGCTGCCGGAGGCCGTGCCGAAATACCACATCGCGGCGACCTCGTCGTGCTCGGCGAGCGTACGGGCGAGCACGTCGCGCTCGCCGGTGACGATGTTGACCACGCCGGCCGGCACGTCTGACGTATCCAGCACCTGGCAGAAATCGGTCGCGACCAGCGGGTGGGTTTCCGAGGGCACGACGACGACCCGGTTGCCCATGGCGATGGCAGGCATGACCAGCGAGACGAAGGAAAGAAGCGGCATGGCCTGCGGGCAGGCGATGCCCATCACGCCGAAGGGCTCGTTCATGGCGAGCGTGACATGGCCGGACTTCGTCTGGTGGACGAGACCGTCGGTCTTGTCGGCCTGCGCGGCATACCAGAAAGAGCGGCGGATGCTCGTCTCGACCTCCCGCGCCGCGGCGTCCTTCGAAACGCCCGTAAGGCTTCGCAGCCTCGTCTCGAATTCGGCCTGGCGGGCGGAGAGGTTCTCGGCGACGTAAAAGAGCACCTGCGCCCTGTTGTGGCCGGTGACCTTGCCCCAGTCGCCCGCCTTCGCCGCCGCCTCGACGGCGTTGCGGATGTCCTTGCGGTTGCCGAGACCGGCGAGGCCGGCCGGCTTGCCGTCGCGGCCCGACACCACATAGCTGTAGCCGGAATCCGGACGCGCCTGTTTGCCGCCGACATAGAGCTTGGCGGTGCGGTCGATGACTGGGCGGTCGACGATGGGGCTCGCCTGCTCAGGCGCGGGCAGCGTGTCGGTGTGCGCGGCAAACGCCGTTTTCTCCTCGGCCGCCTGTCCGCTCGTCTTTTCGGCGGGATCGGAAAGATATTCCAGCATGCCTTCGCGACCGCCCTCGCGGCCGAAGCCGCTTTCGCGGTAGCCGCCGAAACCGGCCCCGGCGTCGAAGATGTTGGTCGAGTTGAGCCAGACCACGCCGGCCTTGACCGACGCGGCGATGTCGAGCGCGAGGTTGATGTTTTCGGACCAGATCGAGGCGGCGAGGCCGTAGCGCGTGTTGTTGGCGAGCGCGACGGCCTCGTCGGGCGTGCGGAAGGTAGTGAGGGTCGCGACCGGCCCGAAGATCTCCTCCTGGGCGAGCGTCGAGGCCGGCTCGACGCCGGTGAGCAGCGCCGGCGAATAGAAGCTGCCCTTCTCGGGCAGGGCGCAGGCGGCCTGGTGGAGCCGCGCGCCTTCCGCCTCGCCCTTGCCGACCAGCATCTTGATGCGGTCGAGCTGGACGGGATGGACGATGGCGCCGATATCGATCGACTTGTCGAGCGGATCGCCGACCCGTAGCGTCTCCATGCGCGCCTTGAGCTTGGCCGTGAAGCGCTGGGCGACGGCTTCCTGCACCAGGATGCGCGAGCCGGCGCAGCAGACCTGGCCCTGGTTGAACCAGATCGAATCCACCACGCCCTCGACCGCGCCGTCGAGATCGGCATCGGCAAAGACGATGAAGGGCGACTTGCCGCCGAGCTCCAGCGTCAGCTTCTTGCCGGTGCCGGCGGTCGCCTCGCGGATCAGGCGGCCGACCTCGGTCGAGCCGGTGAAGGCGATCTTGTCGACGTCGCCATGGGCGACAAGCGCCGCCCCCGCGGCGCCGTCTCCTGTCACCACATTGACCACGCCTTTTGGCAGGCCGACCTCGCGGCAGACCTCGGCGAAGGCGAGCGCGGTGAGCGGCGTGTATTCGGCCGGCTTCAGAACAACCGTGTTTCCCGCGGCCAGCGCCGGCGCGATCTTCCAGGCGAGCATCAGCAGCGGAAAATTCCAGGGGATGATCTGGCCGCAGACGCCGAGCGCCTTCGCCCCGGGGAACTCGCTCTCGACGAGCTCGGCCCAGCCGGCATGGTGATAGAAATGGCGTGCCGCCAAGGGCACGTCGATGTCGCGGCTCTCGCGGATCGGCTTGCCGTTGTCCATCGATTCCAGCACGGCGAAGAAGCGCTCGCGCTTCTGGATGGTGCGGGCGATGGCATAGAGGTAACGCGCGCGGTGATGGCCCGAGAGGCCCGACCAGGCGGGGAAGGCGGCGCGTGCCGCCGCGACGGCGGCATCGACATGCGCCGCCGAGCCGGCGACGGTGCGGGCGATCACGGCGTCGCTCGCCGGATTGGCGACGTCGATGAAGGCGGCGTCGGCCGGCACGGCAAAGGCGCCGTCTATGAAATGGCCGAAGCCCGTCTCGTGGCGGGCGAGCCAGGCGAGAACGTGATCGTTCGCCTCGGGCGCCGGGCCGTACTCCATTGACTTCATGATGCTGGCGATGGCGGGCATCCGCAGACTCCTGGTCGATCAATCAATATGCGTGAGCGCTCGTTGCGCGTCCCAATGGACGCGACCTAGGCAAGCGCGTGGCGCGAGGACGCGGCGTAGCGTCCGGTGACATGGTGCTCGAGCTGGCGCTCGATATCGGCGAGCATGGAGCTCGCACCGAGCCGGAACAGGTCTGATACAAGCCAGCGCGCGCCGAGCTCCTCCTTCATCAGGATGAGCCAGGACAGCGCGTCCTTGGCCGTGCGCATGCCGCCGGCCGGCTTGAAGCCGACCGCATGGCCGGTGCGCTCGTGATAGTCGCGCAGCGCACGGATCATGACGAGGCTGACGGGCAGCGTGGCATTGACCTCCTCCTTGCCGGTGGAGGTCTTGATGAAATCGGCGCCGGCCTGCATCGCCACCATCGAGGCCATGTAGACATTGCGCAGCGTCTTGAGGTCGCCGGTGGCGAGGATGGCCTTGAGATGGGCGGGCCCGCAGGCCTCGCGCATCTGCGTGACCTCGTCGTGCAGCGCCTGCCAATCGGCTTTGAGCACATGCTCGCGGGTGATGACGATGTCGATCTCGGACGCGCCCTCGGCCACGGCCCAGCGGATCTCCTCCAGCCTGAGCCTCAACGGCATCAGACCGGCGGGAAAACCGGTCGCCACCGAGGCGACGGGGATGCCCGAGCCGTCGAGCGCCCTGACGGCGGCCGGGACCATGGTCGGATAGACGCAGACCGCGCCTGTCGTCGGCGGGTTGCCGGAAAGGCCGAGCGCCTCGGTCAGGTCCTCGCGCAGCGGACGGCGCGCCTTGGCGCAGAGCCGGCGCACGCGCGCTTCGGTGTCGTCGCCGGCGAGCGTGGTGAGATCGATGCAGGTGATGGCCTTCACCAGCCAGGCGGCCTGGTGGTCCTTCTTGACCGAGCGGCGCGTAAGAAGCGTCGCCGCGCGCCTTTCGGCAGCGCTGCGGTTCACCGCCGCCGCGTCGAACCAGTCGCGCTGGAGCGCCGTGCCGGGATTGCGGGGCGTGTTGGAGAGGTGTGCCGGCGCAGCGGCGCCCAGGGTTTCATGTTTCATGTGCGAACTCTCTTTGCATGCACGTCGCGAAAGGACCCCTCATCCGACCTCGCTTCGCGAGGCCACCTTCTCCCACAAGGGGAGAAGGGAACGCGCTGCAGCAGCGTCTCGGCCAATCGCAAACGTTGACAATTTGCAGAGCCGGCCAAGCCAGGCACCAGCCTTCTCCCCTTGTGGGAGAAGGTGGCCTCGCCTGACAGGGCGAGGTCGGATGAGGGGTGCCGCAGTGCAGAAACATCTCGCGCGAGAAGGTGGCGGCAGCGTCGAAATCGAATTTGTTGAGCCCTCACCCATCCACGTGCTCCAGCGCGAAGCGGGCTGTCGCCTCGTCGGTGACGAGGACGTTCATGTAGCGGGCCCTGAGGCAGGCGAGCACCAGGGCGTGCTTGGGCTTGCCGGCGGCGATGGCGATGGCGCGCTGTTTGGCGCGGAGGGCTTCGAGGCGCAGGCCGATGGTGCGCTGGTCGAGCTCGGGGTCGGCGATCTCGCCGCGCGCGTCGATGAAGCGGCCCAAAAGGTCGCCGACGGCGCCCCGGCCGGCCAGCCGGTCGATGTCGGCGGGCTCGATGTATCCGGAGCCGACCAGCACGTTCTCATGGGACAGCGCGCCCATGGAGAAGCAGACGACCGGCGCCTGCCCGGCGAGATCGAGCACGCGGGCGATGATCGGGTCTTCTTCCAGCACCTGGCGCGTGCTGGCCTTGCCGACGATCGCCGGGACCGGCAGCAGCGAGGCGACGCCGTTGCCGCTCCGGGCGAAGGCCTCGGCAACCATGTTGTTGCGCTGCGAGGAAGAGCGCAGGGTCGTGGCGCCGTTGACCAGCACGACATGGACGCCGTCGTTCCATTTGGGCGGCAGCCAATGCGCCACGGCGGCCATGGTGCGGCCCCAGGAGACGCCGATCAGCGGCAGGCGCGGCTGGATCGAGGCGATGTAGCGGCCGGCGGCCTCGGCGACGAATTCGAGCGCGGTGGCGTCGTCTTCGCCGGAACCGGGGCCGGGACCAGGCACGACCACCGCCTCGCGCAGGCCGAAGGCGCGCTGCAGCCCGGTTTCCAGATCGGGACGACGCTTGGAGCGGGGCACGATCTCGATGCGCACGATGCCTGATGCCCGCGCCTCCTCGAGCAGCCGGGAAACCTGCCAGCGCGTCAGGCCGAGTTCGGCCGCCACCTCGGTGCGCGTCTTTTCCAGGTCGTAGAACAGCTTGGCCGCCTGGACCATGAGCTGCTCGCGCTGCTCGTCCGACGGGAGGCGAACGGAAGCAGCCTCTTCCGCGCTCATCGCCGATCTCCACGCTTGGTCATGATCGCTCCCAAATCTCACATATGTGAGATTGTTGCTCACAAGTGATATGAATGCCTAATGCAAGGGGCTTTTGCTGTCAATCGTGGCGGACCTGCCGCCGGCGTAACGGATGACAGGCCGTCACTCTTGAGATCGGCCAGGCCATAGGTCATCGTCGCATCCGAGGAAACGGCCGGGAGGAGGCGGTAATGACCACGGTGGGGGAGGCCCTTATCGCACTGCTCGAAGCCCACGATGTCGACACGGTCTTCGGCATACCGGGCGTGCATACGGTCGAGCTCTATCGCGGACTGGCGCGCTCGCGGATCCGCCACGTCACGCCGCGCCACGAACAGGGTGCCGGCTTCATGGCCGACGGCTATGCGCGGGTCTCCGGCCGGCCGGGCGTCGCTTTCGTCATCACCGGCCCCGGTATCACCAACACCATCACGGCCATGGCCCAGGCGCGTGCCGACTCCGTTCCGATGCTGGTGATTTCAGCCGTCAACGCGCTGCCGACACTCGGCAAGGGGCTCGGCTTGCTGCATGAGCTGCCCGACCAGCGCGGCATGATGGAGAAGGTCGCGCTGTTCTCGCATCGCGTCGAGCAGGGCGCCGAGTTGCCCGAAGTGCTTCACCGGGCGTTCTCGCTGTTCGCCTCCGGACGGCCCGGGCCGGTCCATATCGAGGTTCCGCTCGATGTGATGGGCGGGCCCTGCGAGCCGCTGGAGGCGCTTGCCGTGACGGCCGCCCCGCCGCCGCCCGATGCCGGGCTGATCGACGAGGCGGCAAACCGGGCGGCCGCCTCCCGCCACCCCCTCATCCTGGCCGGCGGTGGCGCGAAACGCGCCGGGGCGGGGCTCACGCGCCTTGCAAAGAAACTCGACGCGCCTGTCGTCACCACGGCCAATGCCCGGGGCCTGCTCCACGGCCATGCGCTTGGCGTCCCCGCCAGCCCCAGCCTCCTTGCCGTGCGCGCCATGATGGCGGAGGCGGATTTCGTGATCGCGGCCGGCACCGAGTTCGGCCCGACGGATTACGACATGTATGCCAATGGCGGTTTCGTGCTGCCGCCCAATCTCGTGCGCATCGACATCGACCAGGCCCAGCTCGACCGCCGGCCCGGCCCTTTGACGATCCGCGCGGATTGCGCGCTCGCCCTCGACGCTCTGGCCGAGGCGGTCCAGCCCGCCACCGGCGACGGGGCGGCGCGGGCGGTGGCCGCGCGCGCGGCCGCACTCGGCGAGATCGGCGCCGAGATGCGCGGACAGGTCGCGGCGGTCGAGATGATCCGCGATGCGCTGCCCGGCGCCTTCATCGTCGGCGACTCCACCCAGCCGGTCTATGCCGCCAATCTCTATTACGACCATGACCGGCCGGGCGGCTGGTTCAACGCCGCCACCGGTTATGGAGCGCTGGGCTTCGGCCCGCCGGCCGCGATCGGCGCCGCGCTCGCGGCACCCGATGCGCCCGTCGTGTGCCTCTCCGGCGACGGCGGTTTCCAGTTCACCTTGCCGGAGCTCGGCGCGGCACTCGACGCCGAGGCACGGGTCATCTTCGTCGTCTGGAACAATCGCGGCTATCGCGAGATCGAGACCTCGATGCGCGACGCCGGCGTCGAGCCGGTCGGCGTGTCACCGGTCCCACCCGATTTTTCGAGGATCGCGGCCGCCTACGGCCTGCCGGCCGAACGGCTCCATGGCGTCGAAGGGCTGCCCGCCGCGCTCGGACGCGCCCGCGCCGCCGTCAAGCCGGCATTGATCGAACTGCTGATTCCGTGACAGACTCCGCCCAGCATGGACGAAAGCCGGGACATCGACCACAGGGCGATCATCGCATCGCTTTCGGCGGCCGAGCGCGCGGAGCTCACCGGGCGCCGCGACGCGCCGGGGCTCTTCCGTTTCGCCGCGCATTTCGGCGGTATCCTGGTCGGCGCGGCATTGATCCTCGCCGGCATCCCGTTCTGGTGGCTTGTCCTGGTGCCGCAAGGCATATTGATCGTCTTCCTGTTCACTACCCTGCATGAGGCGATCCACGAGACCGCCTTCCGCTCGGGCCGTCTCAATCAAGCGGTTGCGGCGATTGCCGGGTTCCTGGTGCTGATCCCTCCAAGCTGGTTCCGCTATTTCCATTTCGCGCACCACCGGCACACCCATGATCCCGACAACGATCCGGAGCTGATGAGCCCGAAGCCGGAGACGGCGGCGCAATATCTCACCTATCTCTCAGGCATCCCGCTGTGGATCGGCATGGCGAGGACGATGCTGCGCAACGCGTTCTTCGGCAGCGCCGAGCCCTATGTGCCCGAAAAGGGCCGGGCCAAGGTAAAACGCGAGGCGCGGCTCTTCCTCCTGCTCTATGCCGTGCTGGCGATGGGCTCGGTGGCGGCAGGCTCGGTCGCGCTGCTGTGGGTCTGGGTCGTGCCCGCCCTGCTCGGCCAGCCGTTCCTGCGCGCCTATCTGCTCGCCGAACATGCCCGCTGCCCGCATGTCGCCAACATGCTGGAGAACACGCGCACCACCTTCACCACCGCATTGGTCCGCTTCGTCGCGTGGAACATGCCCTATCATGCTGAGCACCATGCCTATCCGGCGGTGCCGTTCCACAAGCTGCCGCGCTTCCACGAGGTGGTTCGGGCCCATCTCAGGGTCACCGAACGGGGCTATATCAGCTTCAATCGCAAGTTCTGGGCCGAGCTCGATTGAAGGGTGCGTGTGGTGCGTCCCGGAAATCGAACCCGATTTTCGGGCCGATGCGCCGGCGGCGAAACTGACCTTTGCCTTCCCCGGAAAACCGACTATGAAGCGGCAGACAGCCCGCGCTCGAACCATTCCGGAGCCAGCCATGACGGAAATTCTCCAGACCCCGAAACTCATCACGGTTTTCGGCGGTTCCGGATTCGTCGGCCGCCATGTGGTGCGGGCCCTGGCCAAGCGCGGCTACCGCATCCGCGTCGCCTGCCGCAGGCCCGATCTTGCCGGTCATGTGCAGCCGCTCGGCAATGTCGGCCAGATCCAGCCCGTGCAGGCCAATGTGCGCGTGCGCTGGTCGGTCGACCGCGCTGTGGAAGGCGCCGACCATATCGTCAACCTCGTCGCCATCCTGCATGAGGGCGGCCGCCAGCGCTTCACGACCGTGCACGAATTCGGCGCCCGCGCCGTCGCCGAGGCGGCCCGCGCCGCCGGCGCCGGCCTCACCCATATCTCGGCGCTGGGTGCCGCGCACAGCTCGCCCTCGATCTACGCCCGCACCAAGGCGGCCGGCGAGAAGGCCGTGCTCGACACGGTGCCCGATGCCGTCATCTATCGGCCCTCGGTCATCTTCGGCCCCGAGGACGCCTTCTTCAACCGCTTCGCCGGCATGAGCCGCTTCTCGCCGTTCCTGCCGCTGATCGGCGGCGGCACGACCCGCTTCCAGCCGGTCTTCGTCGGCGACGTGGCCGAGGCCGTGGCGCGCTCCGTCGACGGGGCCGTCAAGGGCGGCACGATCTATGAGCTCGGCGGTCCGCAGGTGAAGACCTTCCGCGAATGCATGGAAGAGATGCTGCAGGTGATCGGGCGCGACCGCGTGCTGCTTACCATTCCCTGGTGGGCGGCGCGCATCCAGGCGTCGATCCTCGGCCTGCTGCCCAATCCGCTGCTGACGCCGGACCAGGTGACGCTGCTCCAGAGCGACAATGTCGTGTCGAAGGCGGCGGAAGAGGAGGGCCGGACCTTCGACGCCCTCGGCATCCAGCCGCAGTCGACGGCCTCGATCCTGCCGACCTATCTGTGGTCCTACCGGCCCGCCGGGCAGTTCACCCGCAAAAACAACGAAACCTGACTCCTCCCGGCCGATCGCGCGAGGACCGGATTCGGCGGCATCCACCGCTCGAAAATGTGCGCCCGTTCGAGCAATAGGGGCGGCGGCCCGGAACTTTTTCGCTTCGGTGTCGATTTTTGAAGTCTATGTTCGTCGTCTTGATGCGAGGCAGCTGGCGCTTCGCTAGAGCATTTCCGTTTTTCTCCGAATCGCGGAAATGCTCTATCTCCCTGTTTTCACGCAATTCCGGACGCAAACCGCTGCGCACTTTTGCTGGAATTGCTCTACAGCATGTCGCGTGAAAAAGGATTTACGCGACATGCTGTAGATTCTTGATTTTGCGCATGTCTTTATCCCGAAACCGCGGCACACTTTCGGGAGACATGCTTTAGATCAAAGGAAAAAGATGATGCGCGTGATGGTATTGGTGAAGGCGACCGAGCAGAGTGAAGCGGGCGAGATGCCCTCGACCGAACTGCTCGATGCGATGACCAGGTACAATGAGGAGCTGGTGAAGGCCGGCATCATGGCCGGCGGCGACGGGCTGAAGCCCTCCTCCTTCGGCAAGCGCGTGACCTTCGACGGGGCAAGCCGCACCGTGACCGACGGCCCCTTCGCCGAGACGCGCGAGCTGATCGCGGGCTACTGGCTGTGGAACGTCAAGGACATGACCGAGGCGGTCGAATGGGTGAAGCGATGCCCCAATCCGATGCCCGGGAAGAGCGACATCGAAATCCGTCCCTTCTTCGAGATGGAGGATTTCGGCGAGAACCTGACGCCGGAGATCGCCGAACGCGAGGCACGGCTGCGCGAGCAGACCGAGGGGCGGTAGTTTTGTTGGGGCGCGCCCTGCGCTTGTAGCGCACGAAAGCCTCGAAATTCGGCAGTCGGTGCGGCTGAATTACCCCTCATCCGACCTCGCTTCGCGAGGCCACCTTCTCCCACAAGGGCTAGCGTGCGCACACATCTATCTGTGGTTGAAGGCTTCTGGCCAAGGCAAAACCCTCGGCGATGGCGTGGAAGCGTCGGAGGCCACGGGTGAATGTAATGGGGCCCGGGGGCCGTTCGCTGGCATAGCCGGTCCATCCGCCGAGCCGGGCAATGCCCCAGGCGGCCCAGGCGAGGCTGTGTCGGGGGTGCGGGTTCTTCTGCTTTTCGGTCCTGCCTTCGAGCCTGCGGATCAGCGCCTCGAGGACGGTGATCTCGGCCGGATCGAACAGCCGCGCCGCCTCGAAGGCGGCGCCGGCCGCATCGCGGCCATGGACGAGTTGCATGACCCTTGTGGCGGCGACCAGCGTGGTTGCAGCCAGTCGTTCGAGCGCCTCGCCGTCGGCAAGCAGGCTTTCCTCAACATCGATGGCCTGCGACTTCAGGGTTCGAAACAGCTGTTCGATGGTCCAGCGCCGGCGGTAGAGGTCGACGATGCGGGCGGCATCGGCCAGCGTGGTGACGCTGTGGGTGGTCAGCAGCCGCCAGATCACCGCCTCCTTGGGCGATGGCGGATCGATCTCGCGCACCTCCACGATGTTGAGGCTGAGCGAGCGCGGATCGCGCCGGTCGGCGCCGGTCTTGGGCTGGCGTATGCTGGCCTGGCCAAAGCGGACGGCGAGGGTGACGGTGCGTCCCGGCCGGCCGGGGCGGGCCTCCAGTTCGAAGACGAGACGGCCGGCTTCGGGCTGTTTGGCGATTTCGGCGAACAGGCGGCCGTGCTCGGCAAGCGCCCGATCCTTGGTGGCGCGGATCAGCACATGCGTGCGCGCGTCGGGCAGCCGGGCGAACACTTCGTAGATGTCGCCCTCGCGGTCGGCGATCACCGTGGCAAGCGGCGTCTCGGGCAAGGCCCGGCGCGCCGCCTGGGCGGTGGCGAGCCATTTGTGGCTTTCCTTGTCCTCGATCGGCAGCGCCTGATAGTTCGCCTGCTTGGGCTTGGTGCGCCGCCAGATCGTGGCACCGGCAAGGCCCAGCACGCTGCCGTCGGCGGCATCCACAGCCAGCGCCGGATGCACGAACAGGCCGACATCGGTGCCGTTGCCGACCCGGCCAAGGCCGCGCTTGCGCAAGGCCTTGGCCTGATAGTTGATCTCGCTGGTATCCTCGATGATCAGCACGTGACGCCCGGCCGCCGCTTCGCCGGCTCGGGCCGCCGCGGTGCGCAGGATCTCCAGCGGGCTCACGCGCGGATTGCCAAAGAAGCGCGTGAACGCGATCTTTTCGGCGCGTGTGTCGGCCAACTGACGCAGGCTCGTGCTGATCCGCGTGCATACGCGCTCCAGCACCATGTCCCCCTTTTTTGCAGGCGCAGGTCGCTGAAGTGTCCAAGACGCAACAGTGCCACAGTCGATGTCTCCCGAATCAACAACGGCAGATACAGAATCACAAACGATTCAACGGCTTCAAGCCACGATCACCACAAATCCCTCTTGACAGCACAACGAACCACTTGTGTGCACACGCTAGCCCCCTGTGGGAGGAGGTGGCCTCGCGAAGCGCGGTCGGATGAGGGGTTCTTTCGCGATACGATAGCGGGATCGGCTGCCTGCGGGGTGGGATCAGTCCCGGATTCCCGACGCTCACCCCCACACGTAAAGCGCGACGAGGCCCAGCGCGCCGACGATCAGGCGCCACCAGCCGAACAGCGCGTAGCCGTGGCGGGAGACGTAGTCGAGCAGGTAGCGCACGACGATCACCGCCATGACGAAGGCGGCGATGAAGCCGGTGGCGATGACGGGCAGGTCGGCCGCCGACAAAATGTCGCGGTTCTTGAAGAGGTCGTAGGCGAAGGCGCCGGCCATGGTGGGCATGGCCAGATAGAAGGAGAATTCGGCCGCGGAGCGCTTGTCGGCGCCGAGCAGCAGGCCGCCGACGATGGTCGAGCCCGACCGCGAGGTTCCGGGGATCATGGCCAGGCACTGGATCAGGCCGATGCCGAAACAGACCGAAAGCGGAAATTCCTTCACGTCGTGATAACGCGGCTTCGGCGCCCAGCGGTCGACCCACAGAAGCACGACGCCGCCGATGATCAGCATGACGCAGATCAGCTTCGGCGTCTCGAACAGCACCGTCTTGATGAAATCATGCGCCAGCGCGCCGATGACCGCGGCCGGCAGGAAGGCGACCAGCACGCCGAGCACGAATCTCTGCGTGGTCCGGCTCGTCGGCAGGTCTGCCGCGATCCTGAGGAGCCGCGAGGCGTAGACGGTGAGGATCGCCAGGATGGCGCCGAGCTGGATCAGCACCTCGAAGGCCTTGCCGGTCGACTGGAAGCCCAGGAAATGACCGGCCAGCAGGATATGCCCGGTGGAGGAGACGGGGATGAATTCGGTCAGCCCCTCGAGCAGGCCGAGCATGAGGGCATCGACGATCGTCTGGTTTTCCATGAGCTCACCTTGGTCTGGTCGGGGTCTGGTCGGAGGCCAGGTCGGGGAACGGTCTTCCTGAGGGTCTATTGTTCCGGCACCGGGGCGCGCCCGTGTCCGGGCACGGCCCGGCGGCCGGCTGGAATCGCGGCCAAGACTTACGTCCCTCGAAACGAAATGGCCAGCCCGCATTTCTCGCGCCCGGCATGGGACCGGTCCCGCTCAGGGGCGAACGGCCGCGACGTTCGACGGCGCGGTTGCGGGTCCGATGAGGCGAAATGGGCGATTGTCCGTGCTTGCCCCGTCGCCCGCATCGCGCTACGCACATCTCCTGCCCCGCCGGTCGTGAGCCGGCCAAAGCCAGAAGATGCGGGCCGGAGCCCGCCACATCACGGACCATGCTGACGCTTTTTCATCATCCCCTTTTCGCCTCCTGCCGCTTCGTCCGCCTGTCCTTCGGCGAATATGGCGAGGAACTGGCGCTGATCGAGGAGAAGCCCTGGACCCGGCGCAAGGAGTTCCTGACGCTCAATCCGGCCGGCACGCTGCCGGTGCTGCTGGCCGAGGGTGATGTGCCGATCATCGGCGCGAGCGTGATCGCGGAATATCTCGACGAAACGCGCGGCGTGCTCAAGCGCGAGAGGCGGCTGCTCGCGGAGGATCCAATGGACCGCGCCGAAATCCGCCGGCTCGCCGACTGGTATCTCACCAAGACCGAGAGCGAGGTGACGCGCCATCTCGTGCGCGAGCGCGTGCTGAAGCCGCTGATGGCAAGCGGGCAGGGCGGCGGCTCGCCCGATTCGGGGGCGATCCGCGCCGCCCGCGCCAATATCCGCCAGCATATGAAATACACCAACTGGCTGGCCGGGACCCGCAACTGGCTGGCCGGCGCCCGGCTCACCTATGCCGATCTCGCCGCGGCGGCTTCGCTTTCCGTGCTCGACTATCTCGGCGAGATCGACTGGACGGAGCATCCCGCGGCGCGCGACTGGTATACGCGGGTGAAGTCGCGCCCATCCTTCCGGCCGCTGCTCGCCGACCGCGTGCGCGGCCTGTCCCCGGTATCGCATTATGCGGATCTCGACTTCTGACGGAAAAAAACCGCGCACGACGTTGCGCGATTTCATCGAAAGCGAGGCGCGCCGCGCCGGTTTCGACGCCGTCGCCGTCACCGCGCCCAACGCCATCCCGCAGGCCGCGGCCCGACTGCGCGCCTTTGTGGAAAGCGGCCAGCACGGTTCGATGGACTGGATCGCCGCAACGCTCGACCGGCGCGCGAGCCCGTCGGCCCTGTGGCCGCAGGTCCGCTCGATCGTGGTGCTCGGCATGAATTACGGCCCGGACGCCCACCCGCGCGACATCCTCTCCAGACGCGACCGTGCGGCGATCTCGGTCTATGCCCGCAACCGCGACTATCACGACGTGATCAAGGGCAGGCTCAAGGAGATCGCCGGCAAGATCGTGGCCCGCGCCGGCGGCGGCGTGAAGGTCTTCGTCGACACCGCGCCGGTCATGGAGAAGCCCCTGGCCGAGGCCGCCGGCCTGGGCTGGCAGGGCAAGCACACCAATCTGGTGAGCCGCGAGCTCGGGTCCTGGCTGTTCCTCGGTACCATCTTCACCACGGCGGTGCTCGAGCCGGACGAGCCTGAGCCGGACCATTGCGGCTCCTGCCGCGCCTGCCTCGACGTTTGCCCGACGGATGCCTTCCCGGCCCCCTATCGGCTCGATGCGCGACGCTGCATCTCCTATCTGACCATCGAGAACAAGGGTCCGATCCCCCTCGAATTCCGCGAGGCGGTCGGCAACCGCGTCTATGGCTGCGACGATTGCCTGGCCGCCTGCCCCTGGAACAAATTCGCCCGCGCGGCTTCCGAAGCCAAGCTCGTCGCCCGCGAGGATCTCAAGGCGCCGTCGATCGCCGGGTTGCTCGAGCTCGACGACGCCGGCTTCCGCGCGCTGTTCTCCGGCTCCCCGGTCAAGCGGATCGGCCGCGACCGCTTCATCCGCAACGTGCTCGTCGCGGCGGGCAATTCCGGCGATGCCGGGCTCGTCAAGCGCTGCGAGGAACTCGCCGCCGATCCTTCGCCGCTGGTGCGCGGCGCAGCCGTCTGGGCCCTGTCGAAGCTCGCCCCACGCGAACGGCTGCTTGAGCTCGCGGCGCAATCCAGGACAATCGAGGCCGATCCCGACGTTCGCGCGGAATGGGATCTGGCGACGGCATCCTCCAAACCGGAAAGGCACTCGGTCCCGGCATGACCCAGAACGTCTTCATCTTCGGCGCCGGCTATTCCGGCAAGGCAATCGCTGCGGCACGGCCGGCCGGCACCGCGGTTTCGGGCACAACGCGCTCACCGGAAAAGCTCGAATCCCTGCGCCGGGCGGGCATCGCGCCGCATCTGTTCGACGGCACGCATCTCACCTCCGAAACGGCCGAGGCGCTTGCCGACACCACCCATCTCGTCGTTTCGGCCGCGCCCGGCGAGGGCGGAGACCCCGTGCTCGCCGCCGCCCAGGAGACCATCGGGAGCGCCATGCCGCGGCTCGAATGGATCGGCTATCTGTCGACCGTCGGGGTCTATGGCGACCATCAGGGCGCCTGGGTCGACGAGACCACGGAGTGCCGGCCGGTTTCCGGACGCTCCCGGGCGCGCGTGGCAGCCGAAGCCGCCTGGCTGGCGCTCGGCGCCGAGACCGGCCTGCCGGTGGCGGTGCTGCGCCTGTCGGGCATCTACGGGCCCGGCCGCAACGCCTTCGTCAATCTCGAACAGGGCACGGCCAAGCGCCTGATCAAGGCGGGGCAGGTCTTCAACCGCATCCATGTCGCCGATATCGCCGGCGCGCTCTGGCACATCGCCGGCCGCGGCGCGGGCGGCGCCTTCAACGTCACCGACGACGAGCCGGCCCCGCCGCAGGACGTCGTCGCCCACGCCGCCCGGCTGATGGGCGTGGCGCCGCCGCCCGAGATTCCTTTCGAGACCGCCCAACTTTCGCCCATGGCGCGGTCTTTCTACGGAGAGAACAAGCGGGTCTCGAATGCGAAGCTGAAGGCTGAGGGCTACCAGCTCCGCTTTTCGGACTATCGCGCCGCCCTCGGAGCGATGTGGGCGGACGGAAGCTGGAGAGGTGCCGGGGATGCCGACGCGAGAAGCCCGATGCGCAGCGACTGAAGGAGCTGTCGCGGCGGCTCGTTTACATTCTGGTAACCAGGCAGGTGGAGAGTCGAAGGGAGCGCCACGCGTCCCAAGGGCACGCAAGGAACGCTCCCAGATGTCAGTGCTGCGCATCGCACGGCCGATGCCGCAGCGAAAGCCGGCGGAGAGCGGACGATGACCCCAATGCAGCGACTGCGGCGCCTCACGATCGGCGGCTCGGCGGCCCTTGCCGCGCTTGCCATGCTGCCGGCCCCCGCCTCCTCCGAGCAACTTGCGAAGAACCTATTCGGCAGCCAGAAGCTGCCGGCCGCCACCGCCGCACGCTCCTATGGCTTCTACAGCAAGGGCTGCTTCTCGGGCGGCGTCGCCATCGCCACCGACGGCCCTGCCTGGCAGGCCATGCGCCTGTCGCGCAACCGCCGCTGGGGTCACCCCACGATGATCAACCTGATCGAGAAGCTGTCGCGCGAGGCCAGGAAGGACGGCTGGCCGGGCCTGCTTCTGGGCGACATCTCGCAGCCGCGCGGCGGGCCGATGCTGACCGGCCACGCCTCGCACCAGATCGGGCTCGACGCCGACGTCTGGCTCACGCCCATGCCGAGCCGCCGTCTCTCGGCGAGCGAGCGCGAGAACATGAGCGCGACCTCGGTGATCAGGAAAGGCGGGCTGACGGTCGACGAGCGTCTCTGGACACCGGCCCATGCCAGGCTGCTGCAACGCGCGGCGAGCTATCCCGAGGTCGAGCGCATCCTCGTCCATCCCGGCATCAAGAAGAAGCTCTGCGACACCGTCACCGGCGACCGCTCCTGGCTGCGCAAGATCCGGCCCTTCTGGGGCCACGACTACCATTTCCACATCCGCATCGGCTGCCAGCCCGGCTCCAGCGGCTGCAAGGAGCAGGAAGCGACGCCGCGCGGCGACGGCTGCGACAAGTCTCTGGCCTGGTGGTTCACGGAAGAGCCGTGGCGCCCCAACAAGAATCCGGACAAGCCCAAGGCCCGCGACATCATGACGATGGCGAGCCTGCCCAGGGAATGCCGGGCCGTGCTTGAGGCACCGTCGCCGGTGTCGGAGGCGGCGGTGACCGTCGGCGGCGACGGCACCGCGCTGGCTGCCGCTCCGTCCCGGGAACTCGAGCAGTCCGGCACCGCGGCGATCGCGCCCGCCGCACCGCCGGTCGCGGCCAGCGCCTATGCGCCTGACCTCGGCAGACGGGCGCCGATCCCGCAGCCTCGGCCCCGGGTCGATCCCTGAAGCATGTCTCCCGAATGTGGTCACCGGTTTTCGGGGAAAGGACATGTGTCAAATCAATGACATGCAGCATGTCGCGTGAATCCTTTCACAGCACACCACAGGGTGAATGAGGGCGCCCTTGTCGGGGCGGCGCCTCTGTGCTGCCGGACATCTCCCTCAAAGGTTGGAGATTGGCCGTCATCCATCACGGTGCTCTCGCACCACTGTGTCGAAGACGACCGGTGCACATGATGAGCCGGAGACACGCGGCCCGAAGTAGCCGACAGCGCCGCCCTATCCTCGTCATTCTCGGGCCAGCAGGCGCGCGCAGCGAGCCGCAGGTGACCCGAGGATCCATGCGTTGAGATCGCGGCCGACTCCTTCGATGCAAATGCCGGTGTAGAATGCTGAAGGGGCCTGGGTGGAGTTGCGAGCCATCCCGCTTCCTCGACCGCCGGCGGTCTTCCGCTCTGTCACGGCATGGATCCACGGGTCAGCTCCGGCTTCGCTTCGCTCGCCTGCGCGCCCGTGGATGACGATGGGTGGGACGTTGTCGCCAATCGCCGCCGACAGCT
Source organism: Mesorhizobium sp. L-8-3 (assembly GCF_016756615.1). Lineage (GTDB taxonomy): Bacteria > Pseudomonadota > Alphaproteobacteria > Rhizobiales > Rhizobiaceae. The sequence continues at coordinate 1,159,220 of NZ_AP023262.1, forward strand.
CTGCCGTGTACTGTGGAAAACGGGCCACGCTACACACTTTAGGCGTCGCCTTCAGGGATTTCGCTATCCCGGACTTTCCTTGCCGGAGCGTGTTGGCTATAGGGTTCAACCGATTTAGGTTGGCACTTGGTTCACGCAATTCCGGACGCGAAACCGCGTCACACCCTTGCTGGAATTGCTCTGGGAAGAATGCTTCGCCGTGACCCGGACACTTCGCCTCGCGCTGATCGCGCATGACGAGAAGAAGGACGAGATGGTGGCCTTCGCCGCCGCGCATGAGGCGTTCCTGGCAGGATGCGACATCGTCGCCACCGGAACGACGGGCGGGCGCGTGGCCGAAGCCTGTCCCCGGCTCGCCGTGCGGCGGCTGAAGAGCGGGCCGCTCGGCGGCGACCAGCAGATCGGCGCGCTGATCGCGGAAGGCGCGGTCGATGCGCTTATTTTCTTCGTCGATCCCTTGACGCCGATGCCCCACGACGTTGATGTCAAGGCTCTGATGCGTCTGGCGATCGTCTACGACATACCGATGGCGCTCAATCGGGCGACGGCCGAACTGCTGCTGGAAGAGATCGGCCGGAGGGAAGGACCAGAACATGCAGAGCTATGACGACGAGACGGTGCTGAAATTTCCGATCCTGATCGGCGACATCGGCGGCACCAATGCGCGTTTCGCGCTTCTCGTCGACACCCAGGCCGAGCCCAAGGAGTTCCCGATCGTGCGGACCGCCGACTTCGCGACGATCGACGACGCCATCCAGAGCTCGATCCTCGACCGCACCTCGGTGCAGCCGCGAACGGCCGTGCTCGCGGTCGCCGGCCCCGTGGACGGGGACGAGATCGAACTGACGAATTGCGACTGGATCGTGCGTCCGAAGGCGATGTTCGAGACTTTGGGGCTCAGCGACATCGTGGTGCTCAACGACTTCGAGGCGCAGGCGCTCGCCGTCGTCGCGCTCGGCGAGGAGCATATGGAGAAGATCGGCTCCGGCCAGCCGGAGCGTTCTGGCAGCCGCGTCGTGCTCGGCCCCGGCACCGGCCTCGGCGTCGCAGGCCTGATCCATGCCTGCCACCGCTGGATTCCCGTGCCGGGAGAAGGCGGCCATATGGATCTCGGGCCGCGCAGCCCGCGCGACTTCGAGGTGTTCCCGCATATCGAACGCATCGAGGGCCGTGTCTCGGGCGAGCAGATCCTGTGCGGGCGCGGTCTCGTCAATGTCTACCGGGCCATCGCCAAGGCCGACGGCAAGACGGCGACCTTCACGACGCCGGCCGAGATCACGGCCGCCGCGCTCGACAAGTCCGACCGAATTGCCGAGCAGGCGCTGGAAATGTTCGTGACCTGTCTCGGCCGCACGGCGGGCGACCTCGCTCTCGTCTTCATGAGCCGGGGCGGCGTCTATCTCACCGGCGGCATCGCCCAGAAGATCGTGCCGGCCCTGAAGGCGGGGAATTTCCGCGAGGCCTTCGAGGACAAGGCGCCGCATAGCGAGATGCTGAAGTCCATGCCGGTCTATGTGATCACCCATCCGCTGGCCGCACTCGCCGGGCTCGCCGCCTATGCGCGGACGCCGTCGCGATTCGGCGTCGAGACGGCCGGCCGGCGCTGGCAGAAGATTTAGTATCAATGGGCCTCGATGTTGAGACATCCAGGCGACCTCGGGCGCTAAGGCGGCGTCTAAGATTAACCGAATCGCTTCGACCAAAAATCTGGCGAAGGAGGGGCGGCGCAAAGCGAAGCGATTATTTTTCGATGTCTCCTAACGGGGTGGGGCCACGCAGTCCGCGCTCAGCGGGCCGACATCATCGACCGCTGGTGGATCAGGCGGCCTCAATAGCCGGCCCGGCCCATCCAGGCCGCTTGGCTTTCGCGCCGACAGGCGTGGGCCACGCAGTCGTGCGCTCAGCGGCCGATATCATCGACCGCTGGTCTATCGACTCCATTCGGGCGGCGATTGTTGTCGTCCTGCCATAGGCAAGCGCCGCCGATAACGCTAAGAGGTGCCGCGACAATGGCGGTCCCCCGCCAGGCTGCGGAGCGACGACAAGAGTTTGAGTTCGACAGAGAGACAGGCCAAACGAGCCGACCCCGGCGAAATCGTTGCGGTGATCCGTCGCGTGCTCGCGGAGAACGGCCGCGACTACATCAAGGATTATGCGTTCGCCGTCCTGTGCCTGCTGACGATCGCGGCCACCACCGCCTTCAGCGCCTGGATCATGCGCGACATCGTCGACGAAGTGTTCTACCAGCAGCGCTATGACCTCATCGCCCTGATCTGCGGGTCGATCGTCGTCGCCTTCACGCTGCGCGGGCTCGCCACCTACGGCCAGGCCGTGATCCTGGCCAAGATCGGCAACAATCTCGTCGCACGCTATCAGCGCCGTCTCTTCGACCATCTGATGAAGCTCGGCATCGACTTCTTCAACGATACGAGGTCGGGCCATCTCGCCGCGCAGATCAATCAGAACGTCAACGGGATACGGGACCTGCTCAGCATGACAATCACGGCGATCGCCCGCGACGCCGTCTCCCTGGTCGGTCTGGTCGGTGTGATGGTCACGCAGGACCCGGTGCTCTCGCTCGCCGCGCTCATCATCGCGCCGCCGCTGATCTATGCCGTCAACTACATCATGCGGCGGCTGCGGCGCGTGACGCGCGAATCGGTCGAGATCAATTCGCGCCTGATGGGCGCCATGCAGGAGGCCACCCAGGGCATCGCCATCGTGAAAGCCTTCACGATGGAGGAGCAACTCTCGAAGAAGATCGCCGCTCTCGTCGAAGGCGCCGAGGGGCGCGCCAACAAGATCGCCCGGGTGTCGGAGCGTGTGAGCCCGATCGCGGAGGTGCTGGCCGGCTTCGCCATCGCAGGGGTCATCGCCTATGCCGGCTACCGCGCCGCCTATGCGCAGCAGCCGCCGGGGGCCGTCTTCGCCTTCATCACCGCGCTTCTCCTCGCCTACGACCCGGCGCGCCGGCTGGCCCGCGTGCAGGTCAATCTCGAGCGGTCGCTGGTCAATGCCCGCATGATCTACGAGATCCTCGATCTCGAGCCGCGCCAGCGCGACAGGCCGGGCGCGACCGAACTCGTCGTCGACAAGGGCGCCATCCGTTTCGAGAAGATCTCCTTCGGCTATAGCAGGGAACTGCCCGTGCTGCACAATGTGAGCTTCACCGCGGCGGCCGGCACCACCACGGCCATCGTCGGCGGCTCCGGCGCGGGCAAGTCGACGCTGATCGCGCTTCTGCAGCGCTTCTACGACCTCGACGCCGGCCGCATCACGATCGACGGGCAGGACATCGCCACCGTCACCAAGAACTCGCTGCGCGCCAACATCGCCTATGTCTCGCAGCAGCCCTATCTGTTCGAAGGCAGCATCGCCGACAATATCCGATACGGCCGCGCCGATGCGACCGACGCCGAGATCGAGGCGGCCGCCAGGCTCGCCCAGGCCGACGATTTCATCCGCAAGCAGCCGCAGGGCTATGCCACGCTGGTCGGCGAGAACGGGGTGACGCTTTCCGGCGGCCAGCGCCAGCGCCTGTCGATCGCCCGTGCCATCGTGCGCAACGCGCCGATCCTGCTGCTCGACGAGGCGACCTCGGCGCTCGACAACGAATCGGAGGCCCGCGTCCAGGAAGCCCTGGCCGGGGTGATGAAAGGCCGCACCACGATCGTGATCGCGCACCGCCTCTCGACGGTCATCAATGCAGACCATATCGTGGTGCTTGAACATGGCCGACTGGTCGAAGAAGGCACGCACCGGTCGCTGCTGGCCGACAGGCACGGGGTCTATGCCCGCTTCCACCGGCTGCAGGGAGATACCGGTCTAAGCCTGGTCGACGATATCGGGCAGGCCGAGCCTGTATGAGATTTGAGCAAGGGGTCAGCACATGAGCGAGATGGGGCTTGTGGTCGTGGGCGCGGCCGGCCGGATGGGCCAGGCGCTGATCCGCGCCATCCATGAGACGTCGGGCGCGCGCCTCGCAGGCGCCGTCGAACGCCCGGGCTCGGCGCATCTCGGCAAGGATGCGGGCGAACTCGCCGGCGCGGGACGGCTCGGCGTCGCCATCTCCGACGACCCGCTGCCCGTCTTCGCCAAGGCGGACGGCGTGCTGGATTTCACCGCGCCCGCCGCGACGGTGGAGTTCGCAGGCTATGCGGCGCAGGCCCGTATCGTGCATGTCATCGGCACCACCGGATGCTCGGCCGAGGACGACGCCCGGATCGCCGCGGCCGCCCGTCACGCCACGATCGTCAAATCGGGCAATATGAGCCTCGGCGTCAACCTTCTGACCGTGCTGGTCGAGCAGGCGGCGCGCGCGCTCGGACCGGAGGATTTCGACATCGAAGTCCTTGAAATGCACCACAAGCACAAGGTCGACGCGCCCTCCGGCACGGCGATCCTGCTCGGCAAGGCCGCCGCGACGGGTCGCGGCATCGAGCTCGAAGGCCATGACGTCAGGGTCAGAGACGGTCACACCGGCCCCCGGCCCGAAGGCGCGATCGGCTTCGCCACCTTGCGCGGCGGCAGCGTCGTCGGCGACCATTCCGTCATCCTGGCCGGCGCCGGCGAGCGCATCGTGCTGTCGCATCATGCCGAGGACCGGACGCTTTTCGCGCGCGGCGCGGTCAGGGCAGCGCTCTGGGGCAAGGGCCGGAAGCCCGGCCTCTATTCGATGCGCGACGTACTCGGCCTGTCTTGAACCCTCCCTGCCCCCAACAGTCCAGAAAGGAAGACGATGTCCGGAACCCTCGTGCTCGTGCGTCATGGCCAGAGTGATTGGAACCTGAAGAACCTCTTTACCGGCTGGCGGGACGTGGACCTGACAGAAAAGGGCCATGCCGAGGCCAAGGCCGCCGGCGAGAAGCTGAAGGCAAGGGGACTGAAATTCGACATCGCCTTCACCTCGGCGCTGATCCGGGCCCAGAAGACCTGCCAGCACATTCTCGACGCGGTCGGCCAGAGCAATCTGAAGACGGTCAAGAACCTGGCGCTCAACGAGCGCGACTATGGCGACCTCTCGGGCCTCGACAAGGACGACGCGCGGGCGAAATGGGGCGAGGAGCAGGTGCATGTCTGGCGCCGCTCCTACGACGTCCCGCCCCCCAATGGCGAGAGCCTGAAGGACACGGGCGCACGCGTGTGGCCCTATTATCTGCATGATATGCAGCCGCATGTGCTGCGCGGCGAGACCGTGCTCGTGGCCGCCCACGGCAATTCGCTGCGCGCCCTGATCATGGCGCTCGACGGGCTCACCGGCGAGGAGATCGTCAAGCTCGAGCTCGGCACCGGCGTGCCCGTGGTCTACCGGCTGAATGCCGATTCGACCGTGGCCTCGAAAGAGGTGCTCGGCTGATTTCCGGCGCGGCGTGCCTTCACGTCGACGCGCCGCTAACATCTTGAATCTACGCGTCGCCCGGAATTGCGCCGGTTTTCGGGCGATGCGACGAAACCCTGACCCAGGGGAAAGAGAGACCGGTCGAAAACGGCAAAAAGCGCGTTGACACCGAAGGCCCGGCCGCTTAGATGAGCGGCGCACCTGCCCAGGTGGCGGAATTGGTAGACGCGCACGGTTCAGGTCCGTGTGCCGCAAGGCGTGGAGGTTCGAGTCCTCTCCTGGGCACCATTTTCCATATCTCACGCGAGTTGCTTCGCTCACCGCTCCGATGGGGCGGCCTGACCGGCCGACGGGCGGTCGCCCTTGCGAACCCTTCGGGTTCGATCTTGATCTCACGCCGGTTCGCTTCGCTCGCGGCTCCGATGGGGCGGCCTGACCGGCCGACGGGCGGTCGCCCTTGCGAAGCCTTCGGGTTCGATCACGAAATCCACGTCAAGACTGGCCAGTTGCTGTCCGCCAATCCCTTCATCGGCCGCCTCCGCGAGATCAAGGGGCACTCGCGAACTCGTCATCGATGGTACGCGCATAGGCATAGCGACGGCACCTTTTGGCGCCGCCGGCAGCAGCCACGGTTCCATCATCATTTATAACCGTTTGTTAAGAACTGCGCTTGGCAACCGTCGGTCCGCGACGGCGGAACCGAAGACGGAACGTCCCCGGCCGCAACCAGGGCGATGTCCAACAGGGTGCGGTTACACTTGGCGTTGCCTGCAGAAGATTTGCCATCTCAAGAATAGAATCACGCGGATAAGTAACCCGTAGTATACGTTCGAAAGCCTTTGACCTCGACCAGCAGAGGCATCGCTCGCCAGAATCCGCAAGCTGCAATACTGACGGCCTGACGCACTGTTACCAGGCGATTCCATTCGTGTTGCTTCGCCACTTTCTGGCCGGATTCCAGCCGCATTTGCTGCCTCAATTCGTTTCTACCGCTCCGGATAGTTAACCAACGGAGCGACGACGCACCATGTCGAAAACCTTTGCCGCGGTCGCCGGCGCAACGCTGGCAACCGGAGTGTTCTTTGCTGCCTCGACCATGCCGGCTTCCGCCCAGTGCGGCCGCGCCTCATGGTATGCGCTGACCTCGAAGACCGCGTCGGGCGAACGCATGAACCCCTCGGCCATGACGGCCGCGCATCGCAGCCTGCCCTTCGGCACGAAGCTGAAGGTGACCAATAAGCGCAACGGCAAGAGCGTGGTCGTGCGGGTGAACGACCGGGGCCCCTTCATCAAGGGCCGCGTTCTCGATCTTTCCAAGGGCGCAGCCGGCAAGCTGGGTTTCATCGGCGCCGGCCATACATCGGTCTGCATGGAGCGCATCTGACGACGCTTCCGCGCCGGCGATCGAGGTCGCGTGCATGCCTCAGCATCCACAACCACCGGGAGTGTCAACATCCAGCGTTGTGTACACATCTCCGTCGCCAGGGAGAGGCGCGACGTGGAGGTCCCCCTCGCCCCCGTATTTCACGGGAGAGGGTAAGGGTGAGGGGCACTTTTTGAAGCGCTTGCGCCGCCCCTCAACTGCCTGCCCGTCCTCCGCAGCAGCTGCGGAGGGTGGACCGGCATCTTCTCCCCGTGAAGGACGGGGAGAAGACAGACGGCCGCAGCCGCCCACCCAATCTGCAAGGATTTGTGCATCCCCTGGAGTGCCGTTGGAATCAAGCCGTGAGGCGGGCCGCGGCCGTCGCGGCCATGGCTTCGGGCAGGCTCATGCCCCATTCGCGCCGGCAATAGGCGCGGAAATCGAAACAGGGCAGGCCCGGGCAGACTTCGAACTCGATAAGATGGACCGTGTCGTCGGCCTCGACCCTGAAGTCGATTGAGAAGACGTCGCGCAGGCCGAGACCCGCCATCAGCCTGGCGGCTATCCCGCGGATTGCCTGGTCGGCTGCGGGCTGGAGGTCGGCCACGGGAACGAGCTGTGGTTCCACATAAAGCCCATCCGCCTTCGCGACCGCGCCCGTTCCGCCATAGAGCGCCATGCTGTCGGCCATGGTCTGGAAGTCGCCGCCGGAATCGACGAAATAGACGCCGAGCGCCTCCGGCCCGGCATCCGGCCTTACGGCCAGGAAACTCGCCCGCACATTGCGGCCCGTGACATAGGGCTGGACGACGACATCGTCCCGGTAGGCCGAGAACACGCGGCGGCTGAGATCGAGCGCCCGGGCCTTGGACCGGGCTTGCGAATCCTCCCAGATGCCGATCTTTGCGCCGAGCCGGTTCGGCTTCACGAAATAACCCTGCGCGGCCTCGGGCGGCGGCACGATCCAGGTTCCGTCGCGGGCAAGCCCCGCCGCCGGCACCGGCAGGCCGAGCGCCTTCAGCACCGCGCCCGAGCGGAACTTGTCCTGGCAGAGCGCGAACAGCGTGTCGTCCGAGCCGATCGTCGGCAGGCCCTGGAGCCGGGCGAGAACCGGGCCCGCGCCGCCGCGGAAATAGGCGATGCCGTCGGTGAGCGTCCAGACCAGCCTTCGGCGATCCGCGTGAGGCTCGGCCAGGACGGCGGCGGCATGGTCGAGTTCGACCGGGCTGAAGGCGATGCCGCGGCGGGCGCAGGCCCCGGCGAGGTCTTCGAACTCCAGCGCAAGGTCGGTCGACTGGGCGAGATAGGAGCTGATCTCCGTGGCGCGATCCGGCTCGAAGCCCATGGCTGCCAATCGGGTCCGGCACGCCTCCTCCGGTTCGTGGATCAGGACGAGTTCGGGCAGGGCCACTGCGATCCCCCGGACCTACAAAAGCACTGGCGGCTCGAAACGCCCCTTCACCGGAATGTCCAGCAGGAAAGTCTTGCCGGCATGCGGATCCGCCGCACGCGCGGCCTCGTCCATGCCTTCCCATGCCGAGGTGACGACAAGGCGATCGGCCCGCGGCCTGACAAAGGCCGGACAGGAGCTCTGCCTGGCCGGAACGGCGACGGTGCGGATCAGCGCGCCGTCGGGCGAATAGGCGTCGACCGCGCCGGCGCCCCAGCGCGCGTTCCAGACGACACCCTCGGCGTCGACCACCGCACCGTCGGGCCCACCTTCCCTGCCACGGCAATCGGCGAAGATCTTCGGCTCACCCCGCGGCAGCCCGGTCTCGGGATCGCAATCGACGCGGAACAGCACGTTCTTCACCGTGCCGGTGAAATAGGCGGTTCGCCCGTCGGGCGCGAAACATATGGCGTTGGGGATCGTCACGTCGGAGACGATCTTCCTTAGTTCGCCCTTGCGGAACCAGTAGATGGCGCCGGCCCGAGGTTCCGCCTTCTTGCCCATGGTGCCGATCCAGAAGGTGCCGGACGGATGGGTGCGCGCGTCGTTCGACCGCGTGCCGGCATTGTCGGCTTCGAGCGGCGTGTGGAGCGTCAGCGCGCCCGACTTGCGGTCGCGGAGATAGAGGCCGGTTTCGGTGACGAGGAGTTGGCGCCCGCCATCGACGCCGGCGACGGCGCTCGCCAGCTCGGGCAGGTCGTGGACCCGCTCGGCGCCGCCGGAGACCGGCTTTTCGAGCAGCTTGCGGCCGAGAATGTCGAACCAGAACAGGCTCTCCGTGGCGGGGTCGTAGCTCGGTCCCTCGCCCAGATGGCAGACGGTCTCCGAGAAGATGGAAGCGCTCATGGCCGGCCGTCCCCGAAGATCTCGTCCCACGCCGTAACAGCCGCGTCCGCGCGGGCACGCACAGTTTCGACATTCATATCCGGCGCGAACAGGCTGGAGCCGAGGCCGAAGGTCCTCACCCCGACTGCGGCATAGTCGGCGAAATCCGTCTCGGAGACGCCGCCGACCGCGCCGACCACCGTGTCGGAAGGCAGCACAGCCCGGATCGCCGCAATGCCCTTCGGCCCAAGCGCCGCAGCCGGAAAGAATTTCAGCGCCGATGCGCCGAGCCGCAAGGCGAGCAATGCCTCGCTCGGCGTGAAGACGCCCGGCATCGTGACCATACCGTGATGGCCGGCCCGCTCCATCACCGCCACGTCGATGTTGGGGCTGACCAGCAGGCGTCCGCCGACGGCATGGAGCCGGTCGACCTGGTCCGCCTCCAGCACCGTCCCTGCGCCGACCAGGGTGGAGCCGGGCAGGGCCAATACGAGATTTTCGATGGACGTGAACGGATCGGGCGAGTTGAGCGGCACCTCGATCGCCTCGATGCCGGCCTCGAACACCGCCCGGCCGACCGCGACGGCCATTTCGGGCCGCACGCCGCGCAGGATCGCCACGAGGCTGCGGCGAAGCGGAGGGAACGACGCGGTCATTACAGGAAACCTCCGTCGACGATGAGCGTCTGGGCCGTCAGCATGCGCGATGCGTCCGAGGCCAGGAACAGGCAAGGCCCCACGACGTCTTCGGGTTTCATGACCTCGTTGAGGCATTGCTTGGCGACATGGGCCGCAAGGGTTTCATCCGTCACCCAGAGCTTCTGCTGGCGCTCGGTGATCACCCAGCCCGGCGCGATCGCGTTGACGCGGATGCCGTCCTTGCCGAGCCGGCCGGCCAGCCCCTTGGTGAGGCCGATGATGCCCGCCTTGGCGGCGGTATAGGAGGGCATATCAGGGTGGTTGATGAGGAAGGAGGTCGAGGTGAAATTGATGATGGAGCCCCTGCCGGCCGCCTTCATGCCCGGGGCGACCGCCTGGGCGGTGAAGAAATGCGGGCGCAGGTTGATCGACTGGTTGGCGTCCCAGAACTCGACGGTGACGTCTTCGATCGCATGGCGGTCGTCGAGCGCCGCATTGTTGACCAGCACGGTGACCGGGCCGTGCGCCTCGGCCGCCCGGGCGACGGCGGCGCGCAGCGCCTCGACGTCACGCAGGTCGGCCTTCAGGAACAAAGGACGCCGACCCGTTTCCCGTTCGATCCGGTCGCAGAGCGAAACGCTCGCGGCTTCCGCGATGTCGATGAAGGCGACCTTCGAGCCCTGCCGGACAAAACCTTCCGTCAGCGCCGCGCCGATGCCTGTAGCGCCGCCGGTAATCAGCACCGAAGCGCCGTCGAGATCGGGGAACCTCGCCGAAGGCATCATCGTGGCCGCTCCTTCCATTCCCCTCGGGTCGCGTGAGGACAGCGCGGTTTGTCCGCCATGACGGCACCCGCGTCAACAGCCAGCCAGGAGAAAGGGCTGGACATGCCGCCCTGGCCCGGGGGGTCACACGGGCTCGGCCGGCACGGTCCCCAGGATGTTCCTGCGCAGATAGGTCAGCGTGTCGTCCCTGTCGGCCGGCTTCCCGAACAGATAACCCTGGCCGCCGGCGCAGCCGAAGGCGATCAGCCTTTGCGCCTGCGCCTCCTCTTCTATGCCTTCGGCCACCACATCCATGCCGAGGCCCTCGCACATGGCCAGGATGGCGCGGATGATGTGCTCGGAAGGACGGTCCTGGAGGATCGACGACACGAAGCTGCGATCGATCTTGAGCTTGTCGAAATGGAATTCGCGCAGGCGTCCGAGCGACGACTGGCCGGTGCCGAAATCGTCGAGGGACACCCGGATGCCGCAGCGCCTGAGGTCGCTGACGATCTTTTCGGCGGAAGCCGGGTCGCTCATCAGGCCGGTCTCGGTGATCTCGATCTCGAGCCGGCGCGGGTCGAAACCCGTGCGATCAAGGATCGACAATATATGCAGTCCGGTGTTCTGGTCGACGAGTTGGGACGGCGACAGATTGAAGGAAAGGAACAGGTCCGAAGGCCAGTTGCGCGCCGCTTCCGTCGCCTTGCGCAGGACGAGTTGAGACAGCGGCCCGATGATGCCGCGCTCCTCGGCGATGGGGATGAAGACGACGGGCGAGACCTGGCCGAGGTCGCGATCGCTCCAGCGCGCCAGTGTCTCGAAACCGACGGTGCGGCGGGTCTTCAGGTCGACGATCGGCTGGAAGTAAGGCTCGACTTCGCCGGCCGAGACCGCGCGGCGCAGGGCCTGCTCGATGCGCGTGACGCGTTTGGCCGCCTCCTCCATCTCGCGCGTATAGACCACGACGCGGCCACGGCCCGAGCGCTTGGCGTGATAGAGCGCCGTCTCGGCCTTGTGCAGCAAAAGCTCGGTCGTCTCGTCGCCGGAATGGAACAGCGAGCAGCCGACGGAGGCCGACAGCCGCGCGGTGCGCTCGCCCACATCATAAGGCGCGGACAGGATCTCGATCAGCATGCGCGCCTTCTCGCCGGCAGCCTCTTCGCTGAACACCAGCGGATAGAGGAAGGCGAATTCGTCGGCGCCGACGCGGGTCACCACGGACGAGCCGTCCATCGCCGCGCGGAGGCGCATGGCGACCTGGAGCAGGATGTCGTCGCCGGCCCGATGCCCGAACAGGTCGTTGATCGGCTTGAAGCCGTCGAGATCGAGGATGCCGATGGCGAAGGGTGCGGGATCGTCGGCGCGATCGCTGATGAGGCGGTCGACCTTGTCGATGAAACGCCGGTGATTGCCCAGACCGGTCAGCGGATCGGTGAAAGCGAGATCGGCATTGTCTCTCCCGAGCTGACCGGCGCCATACAGCGCATACATCGGACCCCCTCATCATTATCGATTCTTTTCCGCCAGTATGGAGCCAAACTGTTTAGGAAAAGTATCGCCGGGGCATCCGGCGGACCGGGCGTCAGCGCGCCGGGCGCGGCAGCACACGATAGATGCGCAGCGGGGGCTCGTCTCCTGGCGCGACAGGCTCGAGCCAGGGCGGCAGGTCGTCCCTCAGCAGCGAAGCGATGAAACCCGTCGGCGCCTTTTCGGCCAGCCCTGCCGTTTCATCGTCGCCGGGGCAGAGCACGACATAGGCAAGACCCTGTTCGCGGACCAGGGCCTCGGCGCCGTCCGCCGTCCCGGTGAAGGCCGAAAGGGTCACGAGGTTCGCCTCGACATTGCGGTGATAAAGACCGGCGAGCACCCGGTGCGGCGTGTAGCGCAGGATCGGCGCGCCGAGATTGGCGACCGACAGGACGCCGCCGGGCGGCAGCGCCGCCAACATGTCGTAGTCCTTCCCGGCCCGGCATTTGCGCGCCTTTTCGGCCGACGCCGCGGCTTCGCCCGAGAAAGGCGGAACGAGGGATACGAGCACCGCAGCCATCGTCCAGGCCACGTTCAGCGAGATGAGCCAGGCCGCGGCCATGCGCAGCGCGTCGGTGGCCTTTCCTGTGTGCGACGCTCGCCGTCGCCACGAGCCGACCCAGGCGGCGAGAGGGATGGCCCCGAAGGGGACGGAGAACATGGCCCCCCTCACCTGCCAGATGCTCACCAGCACGGCCGTGAGCAGGAGGAGGCCGACAAGCATCGGGCCGCGCCTCATGCCCCGACGCGCCAGGTCGAGGGCCACCACGGCCAGAGCCAGCATCGGGGTGACGTAATGATTGACCGCCTTCCCGGGTTGGTCCCGGATCAGCGTCCACAATGGCTGAGCCTCGCTGATCATGCTCATCCAATAGGCCTCGAGATCGGGATCGAGGCCGGCATAGGGACTGCCCAGGCATTGCGGAAAGAAGACCACCACGACCGCCGCGACCACTGCCGCAAGGGCGAGCAGCGCGGCGGCACGGCGGACCCGCCCGCCGGTGAAGGCGGCGGCCGCGGCAAGCCCGGCTCCCGACAGTGCGGCGATGGCGAGATGGGCGATCGACAGAGCGTCGCAACGGACCGCGCCCCAGGCCCCCGGCGAGACGGTTCCGACGAAGGCGGCGGCGCAGACGGCGGCGAAGGCGAGGCCGAAACCGATCGCCGACCTTCGTTCGCTTTCGCCTCCGAGGATCGCTCCTGCGCCCAGGAAAACCCCGGCCGCCACAAGGTAGGGCATCGTCTCCATGCCCACGGCGACCATGAGCGCGGCGCAGGCGCCTGCCGCCGCTCCGCCACGTTCATCGGCGCCGAGCAACGCGGCGATCATGCCGAGCGAAAGCACGATCTGCACATTGTGGTGGTCGATCGCGCCGGGCGCGAACAGTCCGCCGAAATGGAGCGCGGCGGCCCCAAGCACGAGGGCCGGCAGCATCGCCTCGTCGCCGCCGACCGCACGGGCGCAGCGCAGGATCAGGAACACGGCCACCGTGAACAAAAGCAGCGGCCACAGGACCAATGCCGCGGTCTCGCCGGCGGCCGTGCTGCCGGTCAGGGCGCCGACGACGACAACGGTCGCGGCGACCGGGGCGTCGACGAGACGCGACCAGTGCATCTCGAAGCCGCCCGCCAGGCCCATCCGGTACTGGTGCAGGTCGAACCAGCTCTGACCGGCGACGAGGTCGCGGACCTGGACCAGGCGCAGCAGGCTGTCATTGTCGCCTCCGGCGTCCGACAGGGTCGGCAGCCCGGAAACGGCCGATACCAGAAGAACGACGAAGCCGGCCACGAGCGCGGCCCCCATGTCGGTCCTCCAGGGCGCGGCTCGGACGGAGCCGGCCCTGCCCATGATCGCGTCGCTCGCCATCTTCGCCGGCAACCCCAACCCTTTTCCCGAGGCCTAAACCTAGCCTTAACGGCTTCAATAAATAGTAAAGCGGCGGCAGCGGCAGATTGCGGGGAAACGTTGCCGGACGCCAATCGGAGAGCAGCATGCTTCATTCGGCCCAGGACGAGCTTGCCATTGCCGTGCTCATTCCATGCTGCAACGAGGAACGCACCATCGGCGACGTCGTCCGGCGCTTCCGCGAGGCACTGCCGGCTGCAACGGTCTATGTCTACGACAACAACTCGCGCGACCTGAGCGCCCTGGCGGCACGCGCCGCCGGCGCAGTCGTGGTGCGCGAACCGCGCCAGGGCAAGGGCCATGTCGTGCGACGCATGTTCGCCGACGTCGAGGCCGATATCTATCTGATGGCGGATGGCGACGGCACCTATGCGCCGGAGGACGCGCCGCAACTCGTCAACACGCTGCTCACGGAACGCTCCGACATGGTGGTGGGAACGCGGCGCGGGGTGACGGCCGATGCCGGCCGCGCCGGCCACGCCATCGGCAACCGGCTGTTCAACGGGCTCTACAAGCAGCTCTTCGGCCGCGACTTCAGCGACATATTCTCCGGCTATCGGGCATTCACCCGGCGTTTCGTGAAGAGCTTCCCGGCGGTATCCGGCGGTTTCGAGATCGAAACCGAGATGTCGGTCCATGCCTCGCAGCTCAAGCTGCCGGTGAGCGAGATCGCGCTCGACTACGGCCGCCGCGCCGAAGGTTCGGCCTCCAAGCTCTCGACCTGGAAGGACGGCGCCAGGATACTCTGGATGTTCGCGATGCTCTTGAAGGAGACGCAGCCGCTGCGCTTCTTCGGCGCGTTCGCGGCCATGTTCCTCGTGGCCGGCGTGTCGCTGGCGATGCCGGTGCTGGTCGAATATGCCGAAACCGGGCTGGTGCCCCGACTGCCCACCTGGGTGCTCTCGATGGCGCTGGTGGTCTTGTCCATGCTGATGGCGGTGACCGGTCTCATCCTGGATTCGGTGTCGCGCGCGCGGGCCGAGCAGAAACGCAGCTTCTATCTCGCCATACCGCGCCTGCGCGCGGGCACGGCGCGGGAAGGGCGCCACATCGAACGCCGCCGGGCAGCTTGACGACCGCGAAGAGGGAAAACGATCTTGAACCGGGAAACCACCAATCGGCTCCGCTTCGTGATCGAGGACGTGCTGCCGCCCGTCCTGCGCGATTCCGCGCTGTTCCGCTCCGTCGCCAAGCTCGCCTGGGGCGAGCACATCACGCGCCTGGCGGCATTCCGCGAAAGGGCGCCGTTCCTGACATCGGCCGAATATGAGGCGCTCTATCGCGACCATCCGCGCGTGCATGCCGGGACGGACAATTCCGAGGCATGCGTCCGGCGGATCATGACGGAGCTCAGCGGAGACAGCGTCTGCGACGTCGGCTGCGGCACCGGCGTCCTGCTGGCGCGCATTCGCGACGCGCGTCAGGGCAAGGGGCAATTCACCGGCGTGGACTTCGTCATCGACGACGCAGCCGCGCTTCCCGGCATCGGCTATGTCGCAGCCAGGATCGAAAGCCTGCCTTTCGAGGATGCGGCCTTCGACACCGTCGTCTGCACCCATGTGATCGAGCATGTGCTGGACTACAGGCGGGCGATCGCCGAGCTTCGCCGCATCGCACGCAGGCGCCTGATCATCGTGGTGCCGCGCGAGCGCGAATATCGCTACAGCTTCAATCCGCATTTCAACTTCTTTCCCTATGCGCATTCTTTCCTGCGCGCGATGCATCCGGTCCCGGAGGGCCATGTCTGCATCGATATCGGCCGGGACATTTTCTATCGCGAGGATCGGCCGGGAGCCTGACGAGGTGAATGCGTTGCCGCTTCCGGTGCTGGCCGGACTGGTGCTGACGCCGCTTCTGATTTCGGCGGGGCAGATCCTGTTCAAGCTGACGAGCGGCCGGGCCGCGGCGGGCGGCCTGTTCGCCATTCTTCTCGATCCCTATCTGCTTGCCGCCTTTGCGATCTACGGCTTCGGCACGATCGTCTGGGTGCATGTGCTGAAATCGGTGCCCCTGACCGTCGCCTATCCCTTCATGGCGCTCACCTTCTGCGCCGTGCCCCTGCTCGCCTGGGCGCTGCTCGGCGAAACGCTGAGCCTGCGCTACATGATCGGCACCGCCCTGATCATCGCCGGCCTCCTCGTCGTCAACGGCTGACGCGGCGGAGCCATCCGGGAGCCCCGGCTCGTTCCCCTGCTTGACAGCTCCGGGGCGCAGGCGTCATGTGCCGCCGCGACGCCGGGCATCCGCTCCGGCCACAGGAAAGCCGGAGCCGATCCATGCCGCTCAGTATCGCCATCCAGATGGACCATGTGTCGACGATCAGCATCGCCGGCGATACCAGCTTCGCGCTCGCGCTGGAGGCGCAGCGGCGCGGCCACAGGCTCTATCACTACACGCCCGACCGGCTCACGATGCGCGACGGCAAGGTGATCGCGCGGATCGAGGAACTCGGCGTGCGCGACGTGAAGGGCGACCATTTCACGCTGGGCGAGCCGGTGCGCACCGATCTGAGCGAAATGGACGTGATCCTGCTCCGGCAGGACCCGCCATTCGACATGAACTACATCACCACGACCCACATACTGGAGCGGATCCATTCCGAGACGCTGGTCGTCAACGACCCGGCCTGGGTGCGCAACAGCCCCGAGAAGATCTTCGTCACCGAGTTTCCGGAGCTGATGCCGGAGACGCTGATCACCAAGGATCCGCGCGAGGTCGACGCCTTCCGCAGGGAATATGGCGACATCATCGTCAAGCCGCTCTACGGCAATGGCGGCGCCGGCATCTTCCATCTGCACGAGGCCGACCGCAACCTCGCCTCGCTGCTCGAGATGTTCGCGCAGATGTTTCGCGAGCCCTTCATCGTGCAGCGCTACCTCAAGGAGGTGCGGGCCGGCGACAAGCGCATCATCCTGATCGACGGCGAGCCGGTCGGTGCGATCAACCGCGTGCCGGCCGAACACGATTCGCGTTCCAACATGCATGTCGGCGGCCGCGCGGAGAAGACCGAGCTGACCGAGCGCGAGCGCGAGATCTGCGCCCGCATCGGCCCGTCGCTGAAGGAGCGCGGCTTCATCCTGGTCGGCATCGACGTGATCGGCGACTACATGACCGAGATCAACGTGACGTCGCCGACCGGGGTGCGCGAGATCCGGAAATTCGGCGGCGCCGATGTCGCCGCTTTGTTCTGGGACGCAGTCGAAGCCAAACGCTGAGAGCCCCCGGAGGCCCTGCTTCGATCCGGAAATGTTCCCCCTCCTTCGGGGTGGGACATCAACCGTTTGATGTATATGTTCTTCTAATGTTCTTGCTTTATCCTGCAATCTATGCTTGTTTCTAATAAAAGGCCCATGTCGGGCTGATCGTTCGGCTTCCGGCCGGAAACAGAGCAGGAAAGCATGGTTTCACGGGTGCAGCAGTGCCCGTGCAGGTGATGATCGCCCCGGGGGAAGATGAGCATCCACTTCATCGGCCTCCCGGACAAGGCGCTCGCCGAAAGCCCGGAACGCGTGCAGGCGGCGCTGCATGCCTTCGGCCTGTCGATGCCGGCCAGGAAGGTCACCGTCAATCCGACGCCGGCCGGCCAGCGCAAGCAGACCGATGTGGCACTTCATCGTGACGGCCGGGCGCCGCCCCTCCGACCAGTCGGGCAGTGGCCTGGTCAACCGGCAGATGTTCCTTAAATGTTCTTGCTTCTTCCTGCAATCTATGCTTGCTTCCAATACAGGGCTCTTGTCGGGCCGATCCCTTCGGCTTCCGGCCGGAGGCAGAGGGGCAAACATGGTTTCACGCGTACGAACGGTTGCATTCCAGGGCATCGAAGCGCTGCCCGTGGACGTGCAGGTGATGATCGCCCCGGGCAAGATGAACATCCATATCGTCGGCCTTCCTGACAAAGCGGTCGCCGAAAGCCGGGAACGCGTGCAGGCGGCGCTGCATGCCTCCGGCCTGTCGATGCCGGCCAAGAAGGTCACCGTCAATCTGGCGCCTGCAGACCTGCCCAAGGAGGGCAGCCACTACGACCTGCCGATCGCGCTCGGCCTCATGGCCGCGCTCGGCGCGGTACCGGGCGACGCCCTGGCGGACTATCTCGTGCTCGGCGAGCTGTCGCTCGACGGAACGATCGCGCCCGTCAACGGAGCGCTGCCGGCGGCCATCGGCGCCAACGCCCAGGGCAAGGGGCTGATCTGCCCCGCCGCTTCCGGCGCCGAAGCCGCCTGGGCCGGCGCCGAGATCGACATATTGGCGCCGCGCAGCCTGATCGCCATCGCCAACCATTTCCGCGGCACCCAGGTGCTCGCCCGGCCGGAGCCGAGCGTGCAGGCCGCCGCCGGCGACCTGCCCGACCTCGCCGACATCAAGGGCCAGGAGAGCGCCAAACGGGCGCTCGAAGTGGCAGCGGCCGGATCCCACAATCTGCTCATGGTCGGGCCGCCCGGCTCGGGCAAGTCGATGCTGGCGCAGCGGCTGGCCTCGATCCTGCCGCCCCTCGCTCCGAAGGAACTGCTCGAAGTCTCCATGATCGCCTCCATCGCCGGCGAGATCGCGGGCGGCAAGCTGACGGACCGCCGGCCGTTCCGCGCGCCGCATCACTCGGCCTCGATGGCGGCCATGGTGGGCGGCGGCGTCAGGGCGAGGCCGGGCGAGGTCTCGCTCTCGCATCACGGCGTGCTGTTTCTCGACGAGTTGCCGGAGTTTTCGCCGGCCGTGCTCGATTCGCTCCGCCAGCCGCTCGAGGCCGGCGAATGCATGATCGCGCGGGCCAATCACCGCGTCACCTATCCGGCGCGCATCCAGCTCGTCGCCGCCATGAATCCGTGCCGCTGCGGCATGGCCGGCGAACCCGGCTACCGTTGCGCCCGGGGTCCACGCTGCCAGAGCGACTACCAGGCGCGCATCTCCGGCCCGCTGCTCGACCGCATCGACCTCAGGATCGACGTGCCCGCAGTTTCGGCGAGCGACCTGATCCGGCCGGGGCGAGCCGAGCCGAGCGCGACGGTGGCCGAACGCGTCGCGCGGGCCCGGGCGATGCAGCGCGAACGTTTCGAGCGGCTCGGCCTGGGATCGACGCTCACCAACGCGCATTGCCCGACGGCACTGGTCGAGGAGATCGCCGCCCTCGATGCGGCGGGCCTCACTTTGCTGCGCGACGCCAGCGAAAAGATGGGCTTTTCCGCCCGCGCCTATCATCGGGTGCTCAAAGTGGCGCGCACGCTTGCCGATCTCGACGGCACCGACAGCGTCGGGCGCCTGCATCTGGCCGAAGCGATCTCCTATCGCGTGATCGGCGACCGGATGGCCCAAGCTGCGTGAGGTGGGTATCGTCAGCGAGGGTCGACGTGATCTATACGAATCTCGACCACTTTCCTCGGGACACTCTCTCGGTCCTCTGTCGCATCATCCGGGGCGACGACGTCATAGCTGAAGTGCTTGTTGCGCAGCCGGCCGCGCTAACCGTGAAGCGTTGCGCTGAAGCGGCTGGACTCGAGGTCACGCGGTTAGCAAGCCATTCGCGGCGCCACCGAGATCATCGATTGGTCAAACCCATGCTCGGCGTGCAGGTCGATACAGCATCCATATGGGGTGGGTGGGTTCCTATGAAGCCGAAAGTTCCACCTCCGGTCCCATCGAACGACAGCGCTAGATTCAGCCAACCGGTCCGGGGCGAGGCGGCTCGATTCTTCGGGAACAAGAACGTCGTAGAGTTGAATTGACGCAGGCAGCGCAAGAGTGCATCGAACACCTTAATCAGGCGTTATCCTTGGCGTGGCAAATTGCTACCGGAGTCGAGCCTGGATCGCCGGAGAAAGTGATGAGCGAATTCTTCGAATATCCCTTCCGGATCATAGGCCCCACGCCTGACACTATCCCAATGTCGCGCCTTGCAACGTACGTGGCGGAATTGGCCCGTTTGATGGGTTCGCAGGATGCGGTGCATTTTAGTCGGATCGAGGACAAGAGCGTTAGTATTGTAGCCTTTGCCTCGTTGGAAGAAGTACCGCTGATCTCTCCCCGCATCCGCTCAGCGGCGTCGGGCGACGTGAATGCTGACGCTGCCGCGCCCTGGAGGAAGCTCAACGAATTCCTTGCCGAAGACGGTTGGACGGCGGAAATGCCCCTACCAAATAGCGGCGAGGTCATTGCGTTCCCGGGCAAGTCAAAGACTGTCGCGATCCTGCGAGCGGTAAGCCAGCCCACGTCAGTTCAAGGTCGTCTTATCCGGATAGAGGGCGGAGGGGAACAGGTACGAGTTGGCCTTGAAATCGATGGTGATTTGACCGCTAGGATTTCAATAGGTTCTCAGCTAGCCCAGGATCTCGCCAAACACTTTCATCGCAGTGTACGCATGAGTGGCGAAGGAAGATGGAGGCGTGAGGGGGATGGCAGGTGGAACCTCGAGCATTTGGCTGCAACGTCTTTCGAGGTGCTAGAGGACGCCACACTGGACGAAGCATTGGCTCGCCTTCGGGAAATAGTGCCGCCGGGCTCAGGCGAAGAAATTGTGCGTGCAGTCGATGAGTTGCGCAGCGCATGATTGTCGTCGACACGAATTTCCTCGTCTTAATGATCGACCCTACTAGCACGCAAGATACTAATCGGCGGTCGGATCGCGTCAGGCACTTCGTTGAAACGGTATCGAAAAGCAAAGAAGAAATAACAATCCCTGCCCCGGCTCTGGCTGAATTGGTTGCGGGAAGGGCTGACAGAGTCGAAGAGATTGTTGAGGCCGTCCGCAGTTTGAAAGTGTTCTCAGTCCAACAATTCGACACCGTAATTGCGATCGAGACAGGCGAGCGAATCGCCTTGGCGCAAAGCCAAGTCCCCGCGGATCAACGTGTGCCAGGTTGGAAGGTCGCGATGAAGTATGACGCAATGATAGCGGCTACCGCAATAGTCCGCGGGGCTCGAGCGATCTACACGACAGACAGGGGCTTCGAGAAATACCTGCAAGGAACTGCCGTTCTGGTCAACCTTGTAGACGATTTGCCATTGCCACCTGAGGACCCCCAAGGTCATCTGAATCTGTGATACGCGGCAGCGATTATTTTGGGAAAATCCGGTGCTCAAACAAATAGATAGAGCGGCATCACCGATTCCATCGGCGATGCCACAGCCTTTGGCGTTTGGTTTTGGTCCCGTTGCCACATATTGGGGCCGATGCTGTACCTGCTGTGGCGCCTACAACTTCGATTTCGGCCAGCACCGACCGCGCGTCTGAATCTGGACCTCTCGTATCGATTGCGCCCGCCATCGTGCGGCGGCCAGCTACGCTGCCATATTGGAACGCCGCGCCCCTACTGAACAGCCCCCACCATCGTGGTCTGGCCCTCGCGGATCGAGACCCAGCGGCCGGTGTGCTCGCTCGACTGGCGCTTGAGATAGCGGTAGCCGGTGTCGTCCCAGGGGCGGACCTTGTTGGTCAGGTTGTCGAGGATGAAGTCGCCCTTGTCGGTCCTGACGGTCAGCACCGCATGGCCTTCGCCGTCGGGCTTGCGCACGACCGTGATGAGCAGGTTCGACAGCGAGATGCCCTTGGCGTTGAGCTCGCGGCGCTTTTCGAGCACATAGTCCTCGCAGTCGCCGGCACCGTCGGGATAGGCCCAGACCTCGTCCTTGCCGTAGAGGTCGACGTCGTTCATCGGTTTGACTGATTTGTTGACCGACAGGTTGATGTCGCCGATCTCCTGCCACAGCGCGTTGGTCATCTGCTCCGGCCCAATGTCCCGGAAGCGGATGTCGCACTCCGCCGGATTGGCCTTGCAGAATTCGAAATGCCCGATCGGCTGCGAGGTCAGGCCTCCGGTCGCCATCGGCGCGGCGACCGCTGCGGCGGCCGAAAGAAGGCCGGCCACAAGCCCCATTGCAACTCCCGTGCGCGCAAGCGCGCTTCCGCCCTTCGGTGAAGAGAACATGCCCCGACCCCGTCGACCCCTGTTACATTCGTTAATAAAACGTTAAAAGGGTTTCGGGGGGCCTGTCAATTCCGAGATGCGGGCCGATTGCCGGCATGGTTACCGTTCCGGCGCGACCGCGACGATTCTGCAACAGGCGAGGCTGGGCTTCGCCCGCGTGGCGTGCAGAGACGCCTACCCTTCGCCTGGGAACATAGCCTCCGGGAGGTGGCGGCCATGATC
The DNA here is from genome assembly GCF_016756615.1 of Mesorhizobium sp. L-8-3. Classification (GTDB taxonomy): domain Bacteria; phylum Pseudomonadota; class Alphaproteobacteria; order Rhizobiales; family Rhizobiaceae. The sequence goes on from NZ_AP023262.1 coordinate 1,181,169, forward strand.
GCGTGCGATGCCCAGGCTTCGCCTTCAGCAGGAGCCGACCGGGAAAAAGCTTCACCGGCCGCTTCCACGCGGCATGGACAGCCGGGCCAAAAGCATCGTTACGTTGAAGGCCGGCGCATCCTCTGTGAGGATGCACCGGCCGAAAGGCTGTCAGCCTTTTGCCACGCGCACGATGCGCGGCTTGACCGCGGGGCGGTTTTCCCGGCCGTGGCTGGTGATGAAGTCGACGATGCGCGGCACGATCTCGGAGCGGAAGCGCGAACCGTTGAACACGCCATAGTGGCCGACGGCAGGCTGCAGATAGTGCGCCCGCATGTCGGCCGGAATGTTGACGCAGAGATCATGCGAAGCCTGCGTCTGGCCGACGCCCGAAATATCGTCGTTCTCGCCTTCGACCGTGAACAGCGCGACGTTGCGGATCGCGCCGGGATCGACCAGCTCGCCGCGATGGCGCATGCGGCCTTTCGGCAGATCGTGGCGAACGAAGACCGTCTCCACGGTCTGGAGATAGAATTCGGCCGTCAGATCCATGACCGCCAGATATTCGTCATAGAAGTCGCGGTGCTTCTCCGCGCTGTCCCCGTCGTTCTTGACCAGGTGCAGGAAGAATTCCTTGTGAGCGATGATGTGGCGATCGAGATTCATGCTCATGAAGCCCGAAAGCTGCAGGAAGCCCGGATAGACGGAGCGGCCGAAGCCCGGATCGGGCCAGGGCGCCTGCATGATCACATTGTCGCGGAACCAGTCGATGCCCTTCTCCTCGGCCAGCAGATTGACGGCGGTCGGGTTCCGGCGCGTGTCGATCGGGCCGCCCATCAGCGTCATGCTCGACGGCGCGTAGCGGTCGCCGCGCGCTTCCATGACCGACACTGCCGCGAGCACGGGCACGGAAGGCTGGCAGACGGCCATCACATGGGTGTCGGTGCCCAGCGCGTGCAGCATGTCGATGACGTAGTCGATATAGTCGTCGAGGTCGAAACGCCCCTCGGAGACAGGCACCATGCGGGCATCGACCCAGTCGGTGATGTAGACCTCGGCATGAGGCATCATGGCCTCGACCGTGCCGCGCAGCAGCGTCGCATAGTGGCCGGACATCGGCGCGACGATCAGCAGCTTGGGATCCTTCTTCTCGCGGGCGGCCGGCAAGGCGCGCTCGAAATGGATGAGGTTGCAGAAAGGCCGCGACCAGACGATGCGTTCGGAGACGGGCACCGTCTTCCAGTCGACGACCGTCGTCGGAAGATCGAAGCTCGGCTTGCCGTAGCGGCGCGTCGTCCGCTCGAAAAGTTCCGCCATGGCCGCGACGGAACGCCCCCAGGGCGTGTGCGAGAACGGGTTGAGCGGGTTGGAGTAGAACAGCTTGACGGCGTCCGCATAGGCCCGGAAGGGCTGGATCGCCGCATGGTTCAGTTCGTAGAGCTGATAGAACATTCCGTTTCCGTAGCCGTGCGCGACATATCGCGTCCACGATCCATATTGTTATGCAACAAAATTATCACCGAATTGCTGCGACGCAATACACAGTCACAGAAATGTCACGTCATGCTTTGGTCCAAGGCCGTACCACCCTTGGACCTGAATGCATTCTTGAATGGCGGCAGAATCGGGTGCCCTGGAAACGGCAGGGCCTTTGGAGCGGCGGCTGCACCGATGCCATCGGTGCCGCCGCTCGGCCTCATAGTTTGAACATCGGATTTGTCCCGAAACCGGCTCGCGCTTTCGGGAGACCTGCTCCGGCCTAGCCCGGATATCTCACACAGTTGAAGTGCATCGGGGCTCCGAATCAGGGAAAATGCTTCTGCTACAAAGACTTACCCTTAGCAGAGGTGGTCCCCGATGCAGACACAGTGTAGCCCGGAACGGTTTGACTTTGGACCTGTTGAAAGGCGCGCGGTTGTGGCCGGTTTTGACGGTGGCACGATCACCTCGGATGCTGGCGCGCTGCTGCTGGGGCTGACGGACCGGGCCATCGGGCTGGTGGGCCGCTTTGCCCGGTGCTTCGTGGATGCCCGCAATCCGGAGCTGATCGAGCATGAGGTGAAGACGCTGGTTGGCCAGCGGGTGTTGGCACTGGCGCTGGGTTATGAAGACCTGAACGACCATGACGAATTGCGCCATGATCCGGTGATGGCGGTGCTGGCCGGCAAGCTCGAGGCGCGCCGTCACAAGAAATGCGCAGCCCTGGCCGGCAAGTCGACGCTCAACCGGCTGGAACTGAGCCGGCCGCAGCCTTCGCGCTATCACAGGATCAGCCATGATCCGGCGGCGATCGAGGCGCTGTTCGTCGAGCTGTTCATAGGCGCGCACGCCGCCCCGCCCGAGGAGATCGTGCTCGATCTGGATGCCACGGATGATCCCCTGCACGGCGACCAGGAAGGGCGTTTCTTCCACGGCTATTACGGCCATTACTGCTACCTGCCGCTCTACATCTTCTGCGGCGATCACCTGCTGTGCGCCAAGCTGCGGCCGGCCAATATCGACGCCGCCGCCGGATCGGTCCAGGAGGTCGAGCGTATCGTGTGCCGGCTGCGTGAGCGCTGGCCAAAGGTGCGCATCGTGCTGCGCGCCGATTCCGGCTTCGCTCGCGAGGAGTTGATGGCCTGGTGCGAAGCCAACGCCGTCGACTATCTGCTCGGCCTGGCCCGCAACACCCGGCTGGTCGGCCACATCGCCGCTGAATTGGCGGTGGCCGAAGCCGAGGCCAGCGACAGCGGCAAGCCCGCCCGCTGCTTCAAGGACTTCATGTGGACCACCCGCAAGAGCTGGAGCCGGCAACGCCGGGTCGTGGCCAAGGCCGAGTGGACGCAAGGCGAAGCCAACCCGCGCTTCGTCGTCACCACCCTCGACGCCAAGGCGTGGCCGGCCCGCAGCCTCTATGAGGATCTCTACTGCGCCCGCGGCGAGATGGAGAACCGCATCAAGGAATGCCAGCTCGACCTGTTCGCCGACCGCACCTCGGCCGCCACCATGCGTGCCAACCAACTCAGGCTCTGGTTCGCCTCCATGGCCTATGTGCTGATCTGCGCGTTGCGCCGCGTCGGCCTGGCCAATACGAGGCTCGCCAGGGCAAGCTGTGCCACCATCCGTCTCAAGCTGTTCAAGATCGGCGCCCTGGTCAGCATCTCGGTGCGCCGCATCAGGCTGGCCATGAACTCCGCCTGTCCCTTCCAGCGCGAGTGGGCACTGACCTACGCCAAGCTCGCCGACGCCGCCCCGTGAGCGGCTCGCAACTGAGATCCTTCAACCCAACCCACAAAGCAAATCGCCGAAACGCAACAGCCGCTCCAAGCGGACGATGCCGTTCGCACTCGCTTCACACACCCTCATCCAAGACCGCGATACCCATCATCACGACAAGCCGTGAGAAATCCGGGCTAGCTCTCGTAGCCGTCCACGATGATCATCTCGGCTTCGGCATGCCGCTGGCGGATCGCCTTGGCGGCCTGGTATTCGGGCGAGTTGTAACACTCCTTCGCCGCCTCGAAGGATGGAAACTCGATCACGACGTTGCGGCCCCGGCCGCGGCCTTCCATCGCCTCATAGGCACCGCCGCGCGCCAGGAACCTCGCCCCATATTTCTCGAAGGCAGGTTTCGCAGTTGCGACATAGTCTTTGTAGCCCTCGGGATCGCGGACATCGACATGGGCGATCCAATAAGCCTTGGCCATCTCTTTCTCCCTTGTGTCGGCCGCGCTCAGGCAGCGGCCATTTCGGCGAGGATAGCCTGCGCCGCCTGCTTCCTGTCAACCGCGCCGATGATCGGCCGCGCGACGACCAGATGGCTGGCGCCGGCGCGGATCGCTTCGGCCGGCGTCATTACCCGCTTCTGGTCGCCGGCCGCGCTGCCGGCCGGACGGATGCCGGGGGTGACGACGGCCATGTCGGGCCCGACGATACGACGCACAGCGGATGCCTCCCCGGCCGAACAGACGACGCCGCCCATGCCGGCCAGGACGGCCTGCTCGGACCTTCTCAGCACGAGCGTGTGCGGATCATATTCGTAACCGGCATCGTTCAGGTCCTGCTCGTCCATCGAGGTGAGCACGGTCACGGCGAGCAGGCAGAGGCCGCTTCCCTTCGCCGCTTCGGCCGAGGCCCGCATCGCCTTGGGATAGGCATGCAGGGTCAGCATCGACACGCCCATGCGCACGATGTTCTCCACGCCCTTGGCCACCGTGTTGTCGATGTCGAGCAGTTTCATGTCGAGAAAGACCCTGGTGCCGCCGCTCGCCAGTTCGCGGGCGAAGTCGAGCCCGCCGGCGAAAGCGAGCTGGTAGCCGATCTTGTAGAAGGAAACGACACCCTCGAGCTCGCGCACCACCTTCTCCGCCTCGGCGACGGTCGGCAGGTCGAGCCCCACGATCAGACGGTCACGCATGGTGTCTGGCTGCATCGTCCACTCCTTCGATGAATTTCCACGAGCGTCCAATCGCAGATCGCGGCGCAATCGGAAAGCCTGAACATGGAGATATTCAAGCTCCTCGCTTCGAGGCCGGCTACCCCCACCGGGCTCAGCCTGCGGGCTGCGTGCAGCAGCCGGCGATCACCGCTCCACCGCCGTGGAAAACATGTGGGCTCGCTCGACCAGCGCGCGCACGACATTCTCCATGGCCTGGCGCAGCCGCTCTTCCCGGAAACCGCCGTCTTCGTCGAAGGCCTCGCTTGCGCGGCCGACCGAACATTGCGGGGTCACCACCTCGACCCCGCAGGCCATCAGCACGGAGCGGAGGTGGTAGAGACCGCGCACGCCGGCAAAGGCTCCGTCGGACGACGAGCAGAGCGCGGCCACCTTGCCCGCGAAGGGCCTGAAAGCACGTCCGTTTTCCCTGCGGATGCGACTCACCCAGTCGATCGTGTTCTTCAGCAGGGGCGGGATCGAGGAATTGTATTCGGGGCTCGCGATCAGCAAGCCGTCACTGGCAGCGATCAGCCGGCCGAGCCGCAAGGCGTTCTCCGGGATGCCCTTCTCGCGCTCCAGGTCCTCGTCCATGATCGGCAGGGGATAGTCAACGAGCGAGACGCGGGTGACGTCGGCTCCCTGCCTCGCGAGCTCCCCGACGGCCGCGTCGGCCGTGCGGATGCTGAAGGCCCCGGATCGGATCGATCCGGCGAAGACCAGTATTTTCGGCACCGGCAAGGCTTGTCTCCCGCATATCCAACGAGACCGGTACAGGACGAGCGCGCGAAGTCAACCACCGTGCCGGCCCGATTGGCTTTCGATCTTCGGAGCTCGCGATGCGCAGATACGAAGTATCCGGGCATCCATTGCGCATACGAATGGACGCTAGTGCCTGCGGCCGGAAACGGCGCGGCGATAGATCCACAGCTGGGTGGGCGGAATGTTTCGCAGCACGAAGTCGAAATGCTCGACCGTGTAGTCGCCCTTGCCGGCGGGGACGGGCGAGAGCGGGCCGTAGGTGAGCTGCACGACCGGGCGTCCGGCCGGGATGCGGCCGAGAAGGTCCTCGATGTAGCGGATGCGCTGGGCGACCGGGAAGTTGAGCAGGGGCACGCCCGAGATGACGGAATCGAAGATCATGCCGCGCTTGTCGCCCAGCGTGGCGTCGAGGTTGAACGCGTCGCCGTGAATGACGTTGATGCCGTCAAACTGCCTCCTGAGATGCCGGACGAAGTCCTCGGAATATTCCACCGTGTAGAGATGCTGCGGCTTGACGCCCCGCGCCAGGATCGCCTTGGTAATGACGCCCGTGCCGGGCCCGAGCTCGAGCACCGGCAAGCCGGAGCCGGGATCGATGACCGAGGCCATGCGGCGCGCGGTGATCGAGCTGGTGGGGATGATCGACCCAACGGCCTTCGGCTTGTCTATCCAGCCCTTGAAGAAGCGAAGCTCGTCGTCGAACTTCTCGGCGAAGGCTTTGCGAAGTCCGTTACCGCGTGCCATGAACGTTCTCCTCAACCCCGCCGTGAGCGGATCATTAGCGGCAATGCCACTGGGGGCAAGATACGGTCTTGCCCCCGCTGTGGAAAGCCGCGCGTTCGGTCACCGTTCGCCGAAGGATTCGAAAAAGTCCTTCATGCGCGAGAAGAAGCCGCTCGACTGCGGGGAATTGTCGTTCGAAGACAGTTTCTCGAACTCCTCGAGCAGCTCGCGCTGGCGCCGGGTCAGGTTCTGCGGGGTCTCGACCGACACCTGGATATAGAGATCGCCGACCGCCGGCTGACGCAGCACCGGCATGCCCTTGCCCTTGAGCCGGAACTGGCGGCCGTTCTGCGAGCCTTCGGGCACCTTCACGCGCGTCTGGGTTCCGTCCAGCGTCGTGACCTCGAAGGAGCCGCCGAGAGCGGCTGATGTCATCGAGATCGGCACCTTGCAATAGAGGTCGGCACCGTCGCGCTGGAAAAGCTCATGCGGCTTCACCGACAGGAAGATGTAGAGATCGCCGGATGGCCCGCCGCGCAGGCCGGCCTCGCCTTCGCCGGCGAGACGGATGCGCGTGCCGTCCTCGATGCCGGCCGGGATATTGACGGAAAGCGAGCGCTCTTCCGTGACCCGGCCCTGGCCCGAGCATTTCGGGCAGGGATCCTTGATCATCTGGCCGCGGCCATGGCACTGCGGACAGGTGCGCTCGACCGAGAAGAAGCCTTGGCTGGCGCGCACCCGGCCGGCGCCGGAGCACATGGTGCAGGTGACCGGCTGCGTGCCGGGCCTGGCGCCTGTGCCCGAACAGTCGGTGCAGGAGATGGAAGCCGGCACGTGGATCTGCGCGGTCTTGCCTCCGAAGGCCTCCTCGAGCGAGATTTCCATATTGTAGCGCAGGTCGGCGCCGCGCTCGCGGCCGTTGGAGGAGCGGCGCTGACGGCCGCCCATCATGTCGCCGAAGATATCCTCGAAGATGTCGGCGAAGCCACCGGCCGCAAATCCGTTCGCGCCGAAGCCGCCGCCACCGCCATTCTCGAAGGCGGCGTGGCCGAACCTGTCATAGGCGGCGCGCTTGTTGGGGTCCTTCAGCGTCTCGTAGGCTTCGTTGATTTCCTTGAAACGGTGCTCGCAGGCGGTGTCGCCGGGATTGCGATCCGGATGGAACTGCATGGCCAGCTTCCGGAACGCCGCCTTGAGCTCCTTCTCGTCCGCGCCCTTCTGGACGCCGAGCGTTTCGTAGAAATCAGCTTTCATCTTGTCCCGTCGTCCGGTCTTCGCGCATTGTCGACCGTAATTTTTTTCCGGCTGGCTTCCGATTTAGTAAACGAAAGCCTTCGATGCCATAGTCGAGGGCGCATTCCGGCCTCATTTTTCATTGCCGGCTGTGAAAAAGGCCCGGCTTGGGAGCCGGGCCCGTGGTTCAGACCACCCGAAGAGCCTCAGGCGGACTTCTTCTTGTCGTCGTTCTCATCGATTTCCTCGAAATCGGCGTCGACCACATCGCTGTCCTTGGCGGCATCGGCCTTGGCGTCGGCCTCCGCGGCCTCCTTCTGGGAGGCTTCATACATGGCCTGGCCGAGCTTCATCGACACCTCCGCCAGCGCCTGGCTCTTGGCGTTGATGGCCTCGACGTCGTCGCCCTCGGTCGCGGCCTTGAGCGCGGCGATCGCGTCGGCAATGGCCGAGCGGTCGGCCTCGGAGACCTTGTCGCCATAATCCTTGAGCGACTTCTCCGAGGAATGGACCAGCGACTCGGCCTGATTGCGGGCCTCGACCAGCTCACGACGCTTCTTGTCGCTCTCGGCGTTGGCTTCCGCCTCCTTCACCATCTTCTCGATATCGGCATCGGACAAGCCGCCCGAAGCCTGGATGCGGATCTGGTGCTCCTTGCCGGTGCCCTTGTCCTTGGCCGAGACGTTGACGATGCCGTTGGCGTCGATGTCGAAGGTGACCTCGATCTGCGGGACGCCGCGCGGCGCCGGAGGGATGCCGACCAGATCGAACTGGCCGAGCAGCTTGTTGTCGGCGGCCATCTCGCGCTCGCCCTGGAAGACGCGGATCGTGACGGCCGACTGCGAATCCTCGGCGGTCGAGAAAACCTGGCTCTTCTTGGTCGGGATCGTCGTGTTGCGGTCGATCAGGCGCGTGAAGACGCCGCCCAGGGTCTCGATGCCGAGCGACAGCGGGGTCACGTCAAGCAGCAGCACATCCTTGACGTCGCCCTGCAGCACGCCGGCCTGGATCGCGGCGCCGATGGCGACCACCTCATCCGGGTTGACGCCCTTGTGGGGCTCCTTGCCGAAGAACTGCTTCACCACTTCCTGGACCTTCGGCATGCGGGTCATGCCGCCGACGAGCACCACCTCGTCGATCTCGCCCGCCTTCAGGCCGGCATCCTTCAGCGCCGCCTTGCAGGGTTCGATCGTGCGCTGAACCAGATCCTCGACGAGGTTCTCGAACTTCGCCCGGGTGAGCTTCATCGTCAGGTGCTTCGGACCGCTGGCGTCGGCGGTGATGAAGGGCAGGTTGATCTCGGTCTGGGAGGCGGAAGACAACTCGATCTTGGCCTTCTCGGCGGCCTCCTTGAGGCGCTGAAGCGCGAGCTTGTCGTTCTTCAGGTCGATGCCCTGTTCCTTCTTGAACTCGCCGGCCAGATACTCGACCAAGCGCATGTCGAAATCCTCGCCGCCGAGGAAGGTATCGCCATTGGTCGACTTCACCTCGAACACGCCATCGCCGATCTCCAGCACGGAGATGTCGAAGGTGCCGCCGCCGAGGTCATAGACGGCGATCGTCTTGCCGTCCCTCTTGTCGAGGCCGTAGGCGAGCGCGGCCGCGGTCGGCTCGTTGATGATGCGCAGCACCTCGAGGCCGGCGATGCGGCCGGCATCCTTCGTCGCCTGGCGCTGGGCGTCGTTGAAATAGGCCGGAACGGTGATGACCGCCTTCTCGACCTTCTCGCCGAGATAGGCTTCCGCCGTCTCCTTCATCTTCTGCAGGATCATGGCCGAGATCTGGGAAGGCGACTGCTTCTTGCTGCCGGCCTCGACCCAGGCGTCGCCATTGTCGCCGTTCACGATCTTGTAGGGGACGAGCTTCTTGTCCTTCTCGGTCACCGGATCGTCATAGCGGCGGCCGATGAGGCGCTTGACCGCGAAAATCGTATTCTCCGGATTGGTGACCGCCTGGCGCTTGGCCGGCTGGCCGACGAGGCGCTCGTCGCCGTCCGTGAAGGCGACGATCGACGGCGTGGTGCGCGCGCCCTCCGCATTCTCAATGACCTTGGCGTCCTTGCCGTCCATGACGGCGACACAGGAATTCGTCGTTCCCAGGTCGATACCGATAACTTTTGCCATTTCGTTTCTCTCCGCTAAGCAGGCCGACAGGACCCCTGAGGCGTTCCGACGTCAGCCCCTGTTCACAAGATTTTCGTCCGGGCCGGTAGGCTCCCGCCCCGGACGACATTGCGGCGTATATAAGAAGACGCTCTTCGACGCGCAAGCGCTTGGCGCATGCGGGCGCGCAGCCATTTTTGCAACGGACGCGAACTCTTGCGTCAAGCTTCCGCACTCGGAAAAAGCCTCGCGCCACACCATATCAGCTGCATGTCCACGTTGAACACGATCGATCTCCTCGTCCAGCGCCGCAACCGGATGCGCAACGTGCTCCACACCTGGCTGCTCGGCGTCGCATGCCTGTTGCTGCTGGCGGCCACCGCCTGGGCCTTCGGCGGTGCGGCCGGCGTCGTCTATGCCGCACTGTTCGGTATCGTGCCGCTCGTCGTGATGCGCCGGGTGAGCCCGCGGCTGGTGCTGTCCATGTACAAGGCCGTGCAGGTTTCGCCCGCGCAATTTCCCGCCGGATACCGGATCGTGGAGGAGTTGGCGCGCCGCGCCGGCCTGCCGGCGGCGCCGAAGCTCTACGTCATTCCCTCCAGGATGATGAATGCCTTTGCCGTGGGACAGCGTGACGACTCGGCGATCGCCATCACCGACGCGCTGGCCCGTTCGCTGACCACGCGAGAACTGGCCGGCGTGCTCGCCCATGAGATGAGCCACATCGCCCATGAGGACGTGAAGGTGATGGCCTTTGCCGACATGGTGTCGCGCTTCACCTCGCTGATGTCGGCGATCGGGCTGTTCTCGCTGTTCCTCAACGTCGTCGGCTTTGCCGGCGGCTACGAAGCACAGGTTCCGTGGCCCGGCGTCGTCGTGCTGCTGGCGGCCCCGACCGCGAGCGGCCTGCTGCAGATGGCCTTGTCGCGCACGCGCGAATTCGATGCCGATCTGGGCGCGGCCATTCTGACCGGCGATCCCGACGGCCTGGCGATCGCGCTGCTCAAGCTCGAGCGGGCCCAGGGCAGAATGTGGGAAGGCATCCTTCTGCCGGGCGGCCGCATTCCCGACCCGTCGATCCTGAGGACCCATCCGACGACCGAGGACCGTATCGCGCGGCTTGCCGCCCTGAAGACGCCACCGCCAGCAACGCCGGAGCCGGATCATCCAGGCCCGGGACGCCCGATGCCGGCGCGGTCTTCGACCGTTCCGAAGATACGGTGGCACCCTCCGCACGACGCATTCGGCGCTCAGTTCCTGGCCGGCGAAGATGCACCACCGGCCTGCGGCCATGCGCTCAATCCGCCCGCCGGCCCGCCACGCATACGGACCTTGCGCGGCGGCGTTTGGTGGTGAGCGACGCCACCGCCCGCCCGAATGCCTGGACGGCTATCGCGTTCTTGCGAGATCGACGCCCGGCCGGATCATGCTGACGGCACTGCATTCGGGCACATCCGGTGAGTTGATGCCCGACGCATCCGCACGGCCTCGATCGCCGACGCGGCCCCTCCGGGCCGCTTGGCTTTCGCGCCAACAAGCGTGGGCCATGCGGCCGCGCGCGCCAGCGGTCGATTTCATTGATGGCGCTATCAGACCGTCGGATCAGGCCTTCTGGACCGAGATGACGTTGCCGGCGGTGTCGATGACGCAGGTTGCCTTCTGTCCGCTCGCGTCGAGGTGAACCTGATATCTCTGCGGGTCGATCTGCGACGAGCTTACAGGCAGGATGCGCGAGCTCTCCACGCCCAGCGGAGTGGCGGCTGCCGCCGCGCAGGCCAGTTGCAGGTCCGCCGGGGCCGTCTGCTCGGCGGTGCGCACGCTGTTGGCGGTCGGCTGGTTCGCCACGCAGCTGGCGAGCAAGCCGGCCAGGACCACGATGGACGGGCCCGCGCCACGCTTCCTCCAGGCCGTCGCGGCCCGGCCGGCGGCGCCGGATATCCAGTCGCTTCTGTTCGTCATCCCCCTGTTCGTCATCCCCTGTCAAACTCCCTTGTAGAGCGAGGCACCTTGCATCAGCACGATCACTTTCGCGCCGACACTGATGCGCGAATGGAGGTCTACGATGTCGTCATTGTTCATGCGAATGCAGCCGGACGAGACGTTGAGCCCGATCGACCATGGCTCCGGCGTGCCATGGATGCGGTAGATCGTGTCTTGGTCGCCTTCATAAAGATAAAGCGCGCGAGCGCCCAACGGGTTGTCGGGCCCGCCCGGCATGCCGTTGGCCCACTTCACGGCGTTCGGGTCGCGGGCGACCATCTCGGCCGGCGGCGTCCAGGTCGGCCATTCCGCTGTGCGGCCCACACGCACGATCCCGGCCCAGCCGAACCCTTCGCGGCCGACACCGATGCCGTAGCGGATCGCCCTCTGGCCGGGCTGGACCAGATAGAGGAAATGCTGGTTGCCATCGATGATGATCGTGCCCGGCTTCTCGGCGGTGCGGAAGGGCACCTCCTGCCGCCGGAACGCCTCCGGCACCTGCTTGTACATCGCATAGTATTTGCGGGCCTTGGTGCGGTCGTAGTCCACCCATTTGCGGGTCTGCGGATCGAATATCTGCGTCTGCGCCGCATAGGCCAGCGTCGCGCCGGCCGCGATCAGGGCGAGGGCGGCGCAGGCCGCGATCCCGCCGCGGCGGGAATTGGCGGTCCGTTCACCCGAGGCCCGATTTCTGGGAGAGAAGATCATGGCGCGCGCCCCCTATTTCGACCAGGCGCTGAGGCGCTCTGCATGATCGGCGACCCATTGCCGCGCGAAATCGGCGGGCTCCTGCCGCTCCACTTCGATGGCGTAGCTCATCTGGACGATCTCGTCGGGCGTGAAATCGATATTGGACAGGAAGGACGCAACTTTCGGCAATCTGTCGGCCGTGGCCGCGGCGAAGGCGATCTCGAACTTCGACGCCGGCCAAGCGACCGCGGCCTCGGATTTCGACAGCCAGTCGGTATCGTCGCTCGGCAGCACGACATTCCATTTGCCGTCGTCATGCGCCGGCTCGCTCAGATGGACGACATCGTGCAGCTTGAACACATGGTGCGGGCTGTAGCAGTAGAACACGATCGGCTGGCCGGTCGCCGCGGCGGCATCGACCGCGGCCATGGCCACATCCTCCGGCGCTTCCAGCAAGGTGACCGTCTTGGCGTAGCCATAGCTTTTGGCACGGATCTTCTCGATGGTCGTCGACGACCAGGTTTCCGCACCGATCCAGATCTCGCCCTGGCCGTCGCCGTCTGTGTCGAGAGCGGCGCTTTTCCTGGCGTCGCTCAGGTCGGCGACGTCCTTGATGCCGAATTTCTCGGCGGTGTCCCTGGTGGCGCAAAGGCCCTGGGTTGCCGCCACCGTCCTGGGACTGAGACGGACCGTCTTCTTGTCCTCGACATATTTCTTCACGAGTGAATCGAAATTCGGCTGCCAGACCTCCGGATGGATGTCGACCTCGCCGGTGTCGAGCCCGGCGAAGATCGTCATGGTACCCATCTCGCGAACATCGACCGTGAGGCCGAGCTGCTTTTCGATCCCGTATTTGATGATGTTGGCGGCCGCCTGGCCGGACGGCCAGTTGGGCATTCCCACCACCAGATCGGCGGCCTGGCCGGCACCACCGAATCCCGCCAGGAAAGCCATCGAAAGACTGCATTGACGCAGCCAGTAAGATTTGGCCAAAACCGCTCCTCCAGCGTCGCTTTGCGCGACCTATGCCGTCCCGTCAGCGCACATTGAAACCACAAGCACGGCGCGGGCGCCAGAGAAACTTTTCGTATTCTTCGGATAGGCGGCCGTTGCTGTCGCGGCCGCCACCGTCGCCGGTGCACTTGCAAGCGATACTTTCCCAACGAACGGAAAAGCATATTGCTGCCGCGGCATCGAAGAGATTCGCGGACGATGAAAGAGTTCTTCCCTGGTCAGGGATCAGTCGTCACAGCTTCTCCCAACCCTCATGTTCGCCGGCGCGGAAGATCGCGTCGATGACCTTCTGGTTGAGCACCGATTCCTCGAGCGTGAACACGCGGTCCTTGCCGCCGAGCGCTGCCCGGGCGAAGGCTTCGACCTGAAGCCTGTATTGCTGCGCGCCCGGGAAACGGAACACCGTCGCTTCCGTATGGTTCCGATTGTGCAGTTCGACGCGATGATGGTCGTAGAGCCCGGCGTTGAAGGGCGAATGGACCTCGATGAAGCCCTTGTCGCCGTGGAAGACCATGAGCTGGCGGGCCGCCATCTGGGTGGACAGGTAGAAACTCAGCTCGAAGTCGCCGAAATCCTGTCTGACGCTCGAATAGATATCGGTGCCGAAGGTCTTGTCGCGCTCGATCGTCGCCTGGACGCGCAGCGGTTCCCTGCCGGTGACGAAGCGGGTCGAAACCGTCGGATAGACGCCAATGTCGGGCAGCGCCCCGCCGCCGAGCGAAAGCTGGTTGCGCATATTGGCGGGGTCGACATTGTAGTAGGAGAACGCGCCCTGCACATGGCGCAGCCGGCCGATCGCGCCCGACGCCACCAGCTCGCGGATCTTGATCCATTGCGGATGGTGGACGACCATGAAGGCCTCGCTGATCAACACTTTCCGATCGTCGCGCAGAGCGATGAGCGGCAGGATGTCGGCGGCGTCGAGCGCCAGCGGCTTCTCGACCAGAACGTGCTTGCCGGCCTCCGCGGCCTTTTTCGCCCACTCGACATGCTGCGACGTCGGCAAGGGGATGTAGACCCCGTCGACCAGATCCGAAGCGAGCAGTTCCTCATAGGAGCCGAAGGCCCGCGGCGCGCCGAAACGGTCGGCGAGCGCCCGCGCCTTGTCGGCGTCGCGGCTGGCGATCGCCGAAAGCACGCCGTTGTCGGCCTCGACGATGGCGGGGATCAGCTGCTCGCGCGCTATCCTGGCGGTGGAAAGAATACCCCAGCGGAACATGGCTCCTCCTCGGATGATCGGACGAGACTATCCGGCCCGGGCCTTGAAGAAAAGTGCCGGCACAGCCTGCAGGGCGGGCTTGCGTCGGGCACCGACAGCGCGAATAGATCGCGCTCGAGCCGCTGATTCGGCACGGGCGCCGCACGGGCCGCCTGCCGGACCGAAAACACATACACCGGTTTCGGGCAAGAATCCGGTGCGAAGACAAGCACGGCGGAACAGCATCGAGAATCCACCTCGGGCGTCGCGGGGCCGGAGGCCGGATGCCAAGGACACACGAATCATGGTTAACCTTTCATTAACCAATCGCGACTTACCGTTAACCAATTAGTAAGGATTCGCCTCCCGTGAACAGCGTCGCTCCGATCCAGAAGAAGTCGATCCGCTTTCGCGCGCGCTCTTTCGTCGCCTTCGCGCTGGTGCCTGAAGCCCCCCTCGAAGAGTGGCTGCACGGGCTGGACGGCTGGATCGCGAATTCCCCGGGGTTCTTCACAGGCAGGCCGGTCGTCCTCGACCTCAACGTGCTCAAGCCGGAGGCGAGCGAGATCGGGCCGCTGGTGACGCGGCTCGCGGAGCGCGGCATCAGGACCTATGCGATCGAGGCCAAGGGCGTGCACGATCTGGGCTGCGACCTGCCGCCGGTGCTGGCCGGCGCCAAGCAGACGATCATCGAGGAGGCCCAGGTCGAGCCCGAAGACAAACCCGTCGAGGCGGACAAGGCGGCCGGGCCGCCGGCGCCCGGCGCCCTGATCATCGAAGCGCCGGTCCGCTCCGGACAGTCGATCTTCCATCCCGACGGGGACGTGATCGTGCTCGGCTCGGCCGGCTCCGGTTCGGAGATCATCGCGGGAGGGTCGATCCACGTCTACGGGACGCTGCGCGGCCGCGCCTTCGCCGGGGCCACGGGAAACCGCAACGCACGCATCTTCTGCCGCCGCAACGAAGCCGAGCTTCTGGCGGTGGACGGCTGGTATCGCACCGCGGAGGACATGGAGCCTTCCTCGCGCGGCAGGGCGATACAGGCCCTTCTGGACGAAGGCATAGTTCTGGTCGCGGCGCTCAACTGACAGGATTGGAGACAAGAGCATGGCCAAGGTGGTGGTCGTCACTTCAGGCAAGGGGGGCGTCGGCAAGACGACCTCGACTGCCGCTCTCGGGGCCGCACTGGCCCAGACCGGCAAGAAGGTCGCGCTCGTCGATTTCGACGTCGGCCTGCGCAATCTCGACCTGGTCATGGGCGCCGAGCGGCGCGTGGTGTTCGACCTTGTCAATGTGACGCAAGGCGCCGCCAAGCTCTCGCAGGCCCTGATTCGCGACAAGCGGCTGGACACGCTGTTCCTGCTGCCCGCCTCGCAGACCCGCGACAAGGACGCCCTCACCGAGGAAGGTGTCGCCGACGTGGTCGCGGAACTGCGCGAGAAATTCGATTATGTGCTGTGCGACAGCCCGGCCGGCATCGAGCGCGGCGCGCAACTCGCCATGCGCTTTGCCGACGAGGCCGTGGTGGTGACCAATCCGGAAGTCAGTTCGGTGCGCGACTCCGATCGCATCATCGGCCTGCTGGACTCCCGGACGCTCAAAGCCGAGCGCGGCGAAAGCGTCTCCAAGCACGTGCTCGTCACCCGTTTCGACGCGGCGCGTGCCTCACGCGGCGAGATGCTCAGCATCGACGACGTGCTCGAGATCCTGTCGACGCCGCTCCTCGGCATCATTCCGGAGAATCAGGGCGTCCTGCGCGCATCGAATGTCGGCTCGCCGGTGACGCTCAACGAACCCAACAACGCGGCGGCACGCGCCTATGTCGATGCCGCGAAACGGCTTCAGGGCGAGGAACTGCCCGTTGTGCTGCCGGTCGAGAAGCGAGGCTTTCTGAACCGGCTCCTGGGAAGGAGGGCCGCATGAGCTTGTTCGACCTCTTCAAACGCCGGGGCAGCGCGCCGGTGGCGCGCGAGCGCCTGCAGGTGCTGCTCGCCTATGAGCGCAACAACCGCAACCAGCCCGATCTCGTCGCCGTGCTGCGCGAGGAGATCATGGCCGTGATCACCAGGCATGTTCAGGTCGATCAGGACGACGTGCGCGTGACCATGGACCGCGGCAAGACGATGTCGACGCTGGAGATCGACATCCATATCCCCAACAAGGGCGCGATCGCGGCGGCGGTCTGACGGAACGCTACCGGTCCGACACCGTATCGGGAGCGATCACCCGCGCCTGGCGGCCAGCGTCATGTCGAAGACGACCACGTTGGAATAGATCGGCGTGCCGGCATCCATGCCATAGCGGGAGCGAAGCACCTTTCCGGTGACGCGGAAGCTGATCGTACCCTTGCCGAGCCGTTTGAGCTCCACGTTGAAGCTCTCTGTTCCCGTGCGACCGCGCGCCGTCAGCGGGCCCGACACGATGGCCGAGCTGTCGCCTGTGCGCTTGACCGAAGTCGAGCGGAAGCGGATTTCGCGCTCCCGCGCCGTATCGAATATGGCATCGGACTTCAGGAAGGCATCGGTGCGGCTCTCGCCCGTGCTTACACTGTCGGGGTAGATGACGAAGTTTACCTGGGAGGCCGTGATGTTGCCGCCGTCAATGCGGATGTTTCCCTTGAAGCGTCCGAATGCGCCGGCCAGCGAACCACCCCCCGTCTTGCCGATGGAGAAGCGGATGCTGGAACCGGCTGTGCTTACCTGGTAGCGGCCGGCGGCATCGGCGAGCGACGGGGCCGAGCCGACCGGCATGGGAACAACCGAAAGCAAGATTGCCGAGGCCATGCCGATCGCGCGGACGAACATCTTGTCCTCCGTTCAGTTGCGCCAAGCCGCCTTGCGACCAGTCCCAACGTCTCAAGCGCCGTCACTATTCCGGCTGCCCCCTTCACGAAATCGCGACGGCAGGAGCATGCGCACCAGCAGGCCGTTTTTCAGCAGGAAATGATGGCGCAGCGCCGCAAGCGCATGGATCGCGACGGCCGCCATCATGACATAACCGAGCTGGCAGTGCACAGCGATCCAGAATTGCTCGGCTCCTTCCGAGACGCCGAGCGGAAGATGGGGCACGAGGAAGAGGTAGAAGGCAAGGGTAGGAATGGCGAGGACCGAGACCGACACCAGCGCCCAGCCGCTCAGCGGCAGCACGAACATCAGCGCATAAAGCAGCCGGTGCATCCCGCGCGCCAGGCGGGTCTCCACGTCCGACACCGTCGCAGGATAGGAAGGCAACGGATTGGCCAGCCGCCACCCCAGCCGGATCATCACCAGCGCCAGTGTCAAAAGGCCGAAGGATTTGTGCCACTGGATC
Organism: Mesorhizobium sp. L-8-3; assembly: GCF_016756615.1. GTDB lineage: Bacteria > Pseudomonadota > Alphaproteobacteria > Rhizobiales > Rhizobiaceae. The sequence continues at coordinate 1,198,576 of NZ_AP023262.1, forward strand.
AGGTCGAAGGCGAGACGCTGGTTCGCCAGCCGCACCATCACCGTTCCCATCACAAGCTGACTGATGATGAGCAGGGCGATCGCCCAATGGAGGGCAATCGCCACCAAGCCGTAACTGTCCTTCCCGTTGCGGATCACCGTCGGCGCCTCCGCCGACACTAACGTCGACGAAGGCGCCGATGTTCCCGTCCTCTCAATGCGTCGCGACTGGCACCGCCGCGCCGATCCGACTGCTACTTTCCCGGGCAAGGACGACGAGGATCACCAAGAACAGCGCCTCGGCAATGGCGAAGGCAACGAAGGCTTGGGTGAAGGAACCGCCCGATGCCCGGATGATCAGGCCCATAATCCAAGGCGACAGGAAGCTCGAGATCACACCGAACACTTCGGCGTAGCCGACGGCAGCGGTGGCCAGTTCGTCCGGATATTTCTCGCTGAGCAGCGAGAAGATCGCCCCGCCGCCGAACACCGCGATGCCGCTCAGCCCGGCAAAGAGCAGCAGCCAGGCGAAATCCATCGGGACGAGGGTGGCAGCCGAGAAGGCGATTGCCGTGAGCAGCGCGAGCGCCGTGCCGAACTTGATGATGAAGGCCTTGCCGATCCGGTCCGCGGCATAGCCGCCGATGACGAGGAACACCACCTGCGACAGCCCCATCAGTGTGCCGACCAGGGCGGCGTCCTCGACCGGCATCTGCTGGACGGCGATATAGGCCGGCACCACCCAGGTCGCAGTGCCGGCGATGGCGAGCGTGCAGGCGGCAATGCCGAGCCCGCCGACCAGTATCCACCTGGAGCGGAAGATCGCGGCGAGCGGGACCGAGGCGCCGTGCGGCAGCGACTCCTCCCAGGCAAAGCCGCGGATGCCGATCTCGGCCGGGCCATTGCGCCCGAACAGTACGATGGCGAGCGCCACGAGAAGTGTGCCGCCGGCGAGAAGGGCGAAGAAGGTCCGCCAGCCGAATGCGATGGTCAACGGAATACCAAGCGCGAAGTCGAGCGTTATAGCCAGGCTGTAGGCGGCCAGGATCATGCCGACGATGCTGCCGCGCCGCGTCTGTGGGAACCAGCCGATGATCAGCTTCATGTTGCCCAGGAAGATCGCGGCGTCGAAGAAGCCGATGAACAGCCTGAGCGCCACCAATTGCCCATAACTCTGGACGAAGACCTGCAGCACCATGCCGAGCCCGGTGCCAAGCAGGCCGATGAGCAACATGTTGCGGGCGCTCATGCCGCGGCTCACCTGCGACCAGGCGACCATGCCGAAACCATAGGTCAAGGCGAAGATGCCCTGCGCGAGCCCGGCTTGGGCCGGGTCGAGCCGCAGCGTATCGGAGATGAAGGGAATGACCGCCGCGAAGGCGTACCAGTCCGCCGCCAGAAAGATCTCGCAGGTCAGTGCGAGCGCCAACATACCGATCTGCCAACGCCGGATGCGCGACCGATCGACCTCGGAAACCATGTCCCAGTTCATGTGTCCGTTCCCCTGTCCGGATTGTCGTTCCATGATGCGCCTTTTCGGCGCTTTTTCTCCTTGGCTGCCTCCCCGCAGCCGACTGGAAACGGGGAGGTCGTAGGGCATCAGGGCTGCGGCGGCAGGAAATCGACCTCATGCTCTGCCGCGATGCGCACCACTTCGGCGGGGTCGCCGACATTGTGGATGCGTTCGAACAAGCCGCGCAGCGCCCTCGTTGGCGACACCCAGAACAGGCAGCTTACTGTGCCGGACGACTTGTTGAAGATGCCGTGCGGCCGGCCCATCGGCATGCGCACGAGATCGCCGGCCTTGGCGATCACCTCCTTGCCGTCGAGCCACAGGTCGAGCCGGCCTTCGAAGACGGAGATGAACTCGTCCTGGGTCGGATGGGTGTGCGGCGGCACGAAGGTCCCCGGCGGCAGGATGGCATGCCAGGCCATCGAGGCCTCCGATTGCTGCTTCAGCGTGTAGGTCTGGCCAAGAATGCTCCATCTGGCACCGTCATAGGCTTCGTCGCCGAGTGTCACGCCGGCCTGCATTACGGTCATCGTTTCGTCCTTCTGCGAAAGATTGGGCTTCGACAGATTGGGCTTCGACAGATTGCGTTTGTCTGGTCTTCAAGCGGCGAGGAAGTCGCGCAGGCATGCCACCGCTTCCTCGGGCTTTTCCTCGAACAGCAGGTGACCGGCATCGGGAATACGAGCGAGGCGGGCGTCCGGAACACCGTCCAGCCAGGCCGCGGCCTGCGCTGCCGGCCGCATGCGGTCCTCGGCGCCCCAAAGCAGCAAGGTCGGCACTGAGATGCGATGGAGCCAGCGGCCGAGCTTGGGATTGCCTTGCGGTTCGTCGCCGAGCAGCCTGCCCAACGCCGCCATCTCGCGGCCGAGAGCCTGCCCGAAAGCCGGGTCGGGTGTTTTTCGGGAAATAGCCGAACGCAACCTGCGGATCATGAGTGAGATAGCCCGGCAGGTCGAGCGGCGCGACCAGCGACAGGTCCGGCGCAGGATGTTCCGGCACCACGAGACCTGCCGGGGCGGCGAGTACCAGCTTGCGCAGGCCGGCCGGACGGCGCGCCGCGAATTCGGCTGCGATCCAGCCGCCGAGCGAGAAACCGGCCATGTCGAAATCCGTGAGACCGAGCCGGTCGGCCAGATCGGCATAATGCAGCACATGATCGTCGATCGCGGTGAGGTCACCATCGGCGGATTCGCCGAAGCCTGCATGGTAGGGAATGACCACGCGCATATCAGGCGCGAGCTGGCGCGCGAATTCGAAGCCGGGAAAGGTACCGGCGCCGTGGAGGAAGAGCAGGGGCCTGCCCGAGCCGATGGCATGGACGACGATGCGGACCCCGCCGATGTCGTGCTCGGTCCGTTCGAAGCCGTCCATGACAGGCGCGGAGCGTGAGAGGATTGCCTGGTTCATGCGGTCGGAATCTCCTTCCTATTCGGCGGCGGCGCAGCCGCGCCGCGCGATAAGACCGGCCAGCTGGTCGACCGCGGCGGCGATGCGCTGCAGCACCAGCGGGTTGGCGGGCACGCCCTCGGCAAAGTCCGGCTCGCTTGCATAGATCGCGGTCGGGATGGTGCAGGCCTCGAAGAAACCGAACAGCGGCCTCAGCTGGTGTTCGACGACGAGGCAGTGGCGGGCCCCACCGCCGGTGGCCGTGATGAGGACGGGACGATCGATCAGCGCGGTCGGCCGCACGAGGTCGAAGACGTGCTTGAACAGGCCGGTATAGGAGCCCTTGTAGACAGGACTGCCGACGACAAGCGCATCGGCGGCCTCGATCGCGTCCACGATGGCGCCAACATCCGCCGGCAGGCCCGTGCCGGAGCCGGCCGCGGCGAGATCGAGAACCTCGACGGCAATGCCGTGGCGCTTCAGCAGGCTCTGCGAAACGGTTTCGACGAGCGCACGTGTTTTGGACGGCCTCTGCGTGTTGCCGCAGAAGCCGACGACCTTGACTGCCATCGGCGCGATACTCCCAGATCGACGCGACCGGGTTCCATGCCGGAACGGCCGCCTTCCTTCCCGTCGCCGCCATCCTCGAACCGGCGGCCGCCATGGACAACCCCGCCAGTTGGGGGGTTGAACGCGATGCCGCGGACTTGAAACACTCAGCCACGCAGCAAGACCGGGCCGCCGAGCCCGGCGTCAGAACCGAAGAACGATGGTGGAGCCCGTGAACATGTCCGTTGCCAATCTCAAGCAATCGCCGAGACGGTCGCTGACCGAAATGCGGTCACGCGTCGAAAGCATCCTGCCTGCGATCGAGGCAGCGGCAGAGGAAAGCGAACAACTGAACCGACTTTCCGACGGCACGTTCAAGCTGCTGCGCGATGCCGGCCTCTACAGCATGATGATGCCGGAGGAGGTCGGCGGCGCCGAGCTTTCGCATGTCGAGGCAATGAGCCTTGGCGAGCGTGTGGCCTGGGCGCATGGCTCGGCCGGCTGGTGCGTAATCGTGAACAACGCGGTGGGCGGCGTGCTTTCCCTGCTCGTTCCCGACGAGGGGGCGAAGGAGATCTTCGCGGGCGGAGCGGACACGACGGTCGCCGGTAACGGCGTGCCGCGCGGTTATGCGCGACCGGTCGACGGCGGCTACATGATCAAGGGGCATTGGGCCTATGGCAGCGGCATCCACCATGCGCAATGGATCCATTCGGGCTGCTTCGTGACGGATGACGACGGCAATATGATCAAGCAGGCCAACGGCCAGCCCGAGATCGTCGTCACGCACCATCCGCGCGAGACGATAGAGCTCAAGGGCAACTGGGACGTGCTCGGCCTGCGCGCCACGGGAAGCTTCGACTATACGCTGAAGGACGCCGGCGAACTCTTCGTGCCGCAGCACCGATGCTACAGCTTCAATGAAAGCAAGGCCAAGCGCGGCGGCCGGCAGGGCGACCTCGGCCTCGTAGGCTACACCGCCTGGGGTCATACGACATGGGCGCTCGGCGTCGGGCGGCGCATGTTGGACGAGTTGGCCAAGCTTGCCGCCAAACGCGTTGACGCCTTCGGCAAGATGAACGAAAGCGCAACATTCAAATATGAGTTCGCCCGTGCCGAAGCGCGGTTCCGCTCGGCGCGCGCCTTCGCCTATCAGGCCTGGACGAGCCTTGCCGAGACCTTCGCGGCGGATGGCTCAGCTTCGCTCGAGCAGATCGCCGATGTGAAGCTCGCCATGCGTCATGTGCACGACGTGATCTCCGACGTCGGCACCTTCGCTCACCGGGCAGCCCGCGGCGCCTCGCTGCACAACGGCGTGATGCAGCGTTTCTACCGCGACATCCATTCGGGCACGCAGCACATATTGATGGCCGACGAAGTCGTCCAGGAATGTGGGCGCGTCTATCTCGGCACGGTCGGCGATCGGGCAAAATGGGGCGTGTTCGGCGTCGACGGCTGAACTGCCTTTACGCAGCGACTTGCTTTTTGCCCGTTTGCCGGAAATTCTTGGCCGGCAAACGGGAAGCTCGCTCGGGGACGGCGAGCTGCCGCCCCGGGACGGCGAGCATGCCGCGTCCGACAAGCCCGAACAACGGGCGGCGGGCGCGGGGAGGAGCGACAGATGCACCGGCCACCGGTCATGACGGATCCGCCCGCGAACCTGCTCGGCGATGCCGCGCTCAACGTCGCCGCGAGCCGGTCGCTCGCGGCATTGGGCGACGCCTGCCACCGCGAGATCGAGCGGCTGATGGGATCGCCCACCGTCGGCCTCTACCTTCTGGACGACGAAAAGCCCTGTCTCTTCTACAGCAGAGAGGCGCCCGAGGGCTTCATCCGCGAATACAGCGACGAATTCGACAAATGCGATCCGCTGCTCGCCTTTGTCTGCGAGAAGGGACGGCCGGTCGACGGCTCGACCCTGGTCGGCGCGACGAGCTGGCAGGCCTGCAACAATTTCGAGCTGCTGCGCCGCTGGGGCTTCATGCATTGCATGGCCGGTCCGCTGCGCGTCGAGGGCCGCGTGGTTGGCGTCGTCTATACCGCCAATCGCGGCAGCACGGGTCCATATGGATCGCTTGAAGTCGACACGATGCAGGTCCTCTGCCGCGCCGGATCGCTTGCCCTGGCCACGATGGTCGAGACCGGCAGACTGGACGGCGCGCCGGTCGCCTGGATCGGCCAATCGGCCAGCACGCCTGGTGAAACCGCGCCGGCTGCCGGGGCGCTCGGCCAGCTTCCGACGCGGTCGCGGGCGGTGGCGGAACTCGTCTGCCATGGCCGGTCCAACAAGGAGATCGCCCGGGCCCTGGGCATCTCCGCTCACACGGTGAAGGAACATGTCGCCGGCCTCTGCCGGAAACTCGAGGCGCACAACCGCACCGAACTCGTCCAGCGTCTGCTGACGCGACACTGATTTTAGGAGCCTCAATCGCCGGCGCGGCCCATCCGGGCCGCTTGGCTTTCGCGTCGACAGGCCTGGGCCACGCAGACGCGCGCTCCAACGGTCGATCTTATCGACCATTGGTCTGGGCGCGGTGGGACAAGAGTCTGCCGCAGCATTGATGGAGCGTCCTTGCGTGTCCAAATGGACCCGCGGTGCTCTATGCGCGCAGCAAGCCGCCGGTCTGCTTCTTCACATTCTCGACAATACGGCCGGCCAGCGCCTCGAAATCCTCGTCCGTCAGGGTCTTGTCGACGGGCTGGATCGAGACCTCGATGGCGATCGACTTCCTGTCCGGGCCGAGGGCAGAGCCTTCGAAGACATCGAAGACGGACACGTCCGTGATGAGTTTCCTGTCGGCGGCAAGTGCCGCGCGGGTCAGCGTGCCCGCCTCCACCGTCCTGTCGACGACAAAGGCGAAATCGCGCTTGACCGCCTGGAAGGCCGAAAGTTCCAGCCTGGGCTTGGTGCGCGTCGGCTTGGCCTTCGGTTCCGGAACGGCGTCGACATAGACTTCGAAGCCGGCGAGCGGGCCGGAGACGTCGAGCACTTGCAGCGTGCGGGGATGGAACTCGCCAAAGGTGCCGAGCACGGTCTTGGGACCGAGCCTGATGGTGCCGCAGCGGCCGGGATGATACCAGGCCGGCCCGCCGGCCTCGACCTGCAGCTTGTCGACAGGGGCGCCGCAGGCTTCCAGGACGGCGAAGGCATCGGCCTTGGCGTCGAACACCCCGACGGTCCCGGCATTGCCGGCCCAGTGGCGGCCCGCCCCCTCGAGCCCGGCGGTGCCGCGCCGCACGCCCGCCGCCACGCGGCGCTGGCCCTGAGGCGCATCGCCTTCATAGGTGCCCGACACTTCGAACAGGGCCACGTCGCCGATGCCCTTGTCGGCATTGCGCTGCGCGGCCGCAATCAGGCCCGGCAGCAGGGAGGGGCGCATGTCGGACATGTCGGCGGCGATCGGATTGGCAAGCTTCAGCGACGGCTGGCCGCCACCGAACCATTCAGCATGCTTCGCCGGGATGAACGACCATGTGACCGCTTCCAGCATGCCCCGGACGGCAAGCGCGCGCTTCGCCGAGCGGGTGCGGATCTGCAGCGTCGTCAGGATCTTCGCGTTTACGACGTCATGGCTGGTCAGCGGCTGCGGCGCGATGTTGTCGACGCCGTGGATGCGCATGACCTCTTCCACGAGGTCGGCCTTGCCGTCGACATCGGGGCGCCACGACGGAACCGCCACGTCGACCACGTCGCCCGAGCGATCCGGGACGAAGCCGAGGCGTGACAGGATATCGAGGCTTTCGGCATTCGGCACGTCGAGACCGGTCAGCCGCTTCACTTCCGACACCGGGAAGGAGACGATCTTCGGCCGATGTCCGGCGTAACCGACAACCTCGGTCCCGGCGGGTTCGCCGCCGCAGAAGTCGAGCACCATGCGGGTCGCCAGTTCCAGGCCGGGAACCATGAATTCGGGATCGACACCGCGCTCGAAGCGGTAGCGCGCATCGGTGATGATCCCAAGCGAACGGCCGGTGCGGGCGATGTTGAGCGGCTCCCAAAGCGCCGACTCGATCAGCACGTCGATCGTGTTCTCGTCGCAGCCGGAATGCTCGCCGCCCATGACGCCGGCGATCGACTCGACGCCGTCCTGATCCGATATGACGCACATTTCTGGCGTCAGTTCGTATTCGCGGCCGTCCAGCGCCAGAACCTTCTCGCCGTCACGCGCGCGGCGCACGACGAGATCGCCCTTGACCTTGGCTGCGTCGAAGACGTGAAGCGGACGGCCGCGGTCGAAGGTGATGTAGTTGGTGATGTCGACCAGGGCATTGATCGGCCTGAGTCCGATGGCGAGCAAGCGCTGCTGCATCCATTTGGGCGACGGCCCGTTCTTCACGCCGCGCACCAGCCGCAACGCGAAGCCATGGCAGAGCGACGGCGTGTCCCCGAAATCGAGCGTCACCGCCACCGGCGTCCTGCCCTTGCCCGGCACAGTCTCGACCGGCGGCGTCTTCAGCCGGCCAAGCCCGCTCGCGGCCAGATCGCGGGCGATGCCGTGGACGCCGGTCGCATCGGGACGGTTGGGGGTGAGATTGATCTCGATGACAGGATCGTCAAGCTTCGCCCAGGCGGCGAAAGGCTGCCCGACCGGCGCATCGGCCGGAAGGTCGATGATGCCGTCATGCTCCTCGGAAAGCTCGAGCTCGCGCTCCGAGCACATCATGCCGTGGCTCTCCACGCCCCGGATCTTGCCGACCGAAAGCGTCACGTCGATTCCCGGGACATAGGTGCCTGGAGCGGCGAAGGCGCCGACGAGGCCGGCCCGTGCATTGGGCGCGCCGCAGACGACCTGGATCGGCTTGCCGTCGCCGGTGTCGACAGTGAGCACCTGAAGCTTGTCGGCGTCGGGATGACGCGCCGCCGTCAGCACCTTGGCGATAACGAAGGGCTTGAGACCGGACTTGTCGTCGACGGCTTCGACTTCGAGCCCGATTGCGGTCAGGCGCTCGACGATCTCGTCGAGCGACGCGTCGGTCTCGAGATGGTCCTTCAACCAGGAGAGGGTCAGTTTCATCAGGCTATCCTCCGGAAGTCTTCCGGTTTTCTCGATTGGGTTGCGGCGATGCTCAGGAGCCGCGACAGGATGTTGGCATAGCCGCGCGCATCGTCGATCGCGCGATGGGTGTGTTCGACATGACCGAGCCAGTCCGGCGGAAAGTCGTTCTTCAGCCAGTCCCCGTAAGGCCAGCCGAAGAGACCACCCATGAAGCTCGGAAGGTCGATGCCCGGGCCGTCGAACAGCTTGGGCCCGGGGAAGGGGCTGCTGAGCAAGCGGATCCCGAGGAAAGACTTGAGATACTCGTCGATCCAGGCGCCGTCGAAGATCAGCGGCCGCGCCACGAAGACGCGCGGTCCCGGCAGGCCCTCGACCCAGCCAGCGAAACGCCGCATCTCGGCTTCGGCCGGACGGGGGTCGGTCGTCGCCGCCCTGAATGCCTCCGGATATCCCGCCCACCATGCCGTGGTCTCAAGGTTGTGACTGCGATCGGGACGAGGGGCGAGCACCGCCTCGAACTCTCCGACAATCGCTGCCGAACCGTCCACCGCGACGGAGGCGAAGCTCAGCATCGAGTTCGACTGCGGGTCCGGGCCATCGGCTTCGATATCGGTCACCACATAGGTCGGCTGGCTTCCGGTCATGGTGCTACGGCCTCGGCACGCTGGTCGACAGATGCCTGGGCAGTCCGTCGGGCATATGCACGAAGGGGAGTTGCTCGCGCACCCAGGCATGCTGCGTCGGCTTGTAGTAGGCGGCCATGTCCATGACACCCAGCATGAAGTAGATGCGGTCGGCGAGCCGTTTGTCGGTATAGGCGATCGGCGAGCCGCAGGTGCCGCAGAAGCTGCGCGTCACCGCTCCGTTGGTGTAGCGACACAAGCTGTCGCCGGCGATGACCACGGCATCAGCCATGAAGCCGACAAAGGCGGAGACCGGCGCGCCCGAAGCCTTGCGGCAGTCGGTGCAGTGGCAATAGCTGATGTGGTTGGGGTCGGCCGAAGTCTCGAACCGCACCCCGCCGCAACGGCAGCCGCCGGAATGCAGCGCCGTCATGTACTGAGGCCTCCGAACAAGGTCGGCATGTCGAGCGGCCGGAAGCCGTAATGCGACAGCCAGCGCACATCCGCGTCGAAGAAGGCGCGCAGATCGGGCATGCCGTACTTCAGCATGGCGATGCGGTCGATGCCCATGCCCCAGGCGAAGCCCTGATACTCGTCGGGATCGAGGCCGCCGTAACGCAGCACGTTGGGATGGACCATGCCGCAGCCGAGGATCTCCATCCAGTCGGAACCCTCGCCGAAGCGCACCTCGCCCGGCCGCGAACGGTCGCACTGGATATCGACCTCGAGGCTCGGCTCGGTGAAGGGGAAGAAGCTCGGCCGGAACCGCATCTTCACCGACGGTACTTCGAAGAAGGCCTTGCAGAACTCTTCAAGCACCCACTTCATATTGGCGACATTGGCCGTCTTGTCGATCACCAGCCCTTCGACCTGATGGAACATCGGCGAATGGGTGGCGTCCGAATCCTGCCGGTAGGTCTTGCCCGGGATGACGATGCGGATCGGCGGCTTCTGCGCTTCCATGGTGCGGATCTGGACCGGCGAGGTGTGGGTGCGCAGCACCTTGCGCTCGCCCTTCTCGTCCGGCTGGAAGAAGAAGGTGTCGTGCATCTCGCGCGCCGGATGGCCCTCGGGGAAGTTCAGCGCGGTGAAATTGTAGTAGTCGGTCTCGATGTCAGGGCCTTCGGCGATGGCGAAACCAAGATCGCCGAAGATCGCCGCGATCTCGTCGATGACCTGGCTGATCGGATGGATGCGGCCCCGCTCGCCCGGCGACTGGCGCACCGGCAGGGTAACGTCGACCTTCTCCGCCGCGAGCCGTGCGGCAATCGCGACATCCTTCAGTTCCGCCCTGCGGGCCGAGAGCGCCTCGGCGACGCGGTTCTTGAGACCGTTGATGGCCGGGCCCTTGACCTGGCGCTCCTCGGGGCTCATCGCGCCCAGCGTCTTCAGAAGCTCCGAGATCGAGCCCTTCTTGCCGAGCGCAGAAACCCGCACGGCCTCGATCGCCTGCTCGTCCGCCGCCGCGGCGATGTCGGCGACCAGGGCATCTTCAAGCGCGTTCAGATTGGTGCTTGCGTCGTTCACGATCAAACCCATTTCGTTCCTGCGTCGTCACCGCACCGGTGACCGGTCAAAGAAAAACCCGCGCCGGCCCTGCCAGCGCGGGTTTCCCAAATCAGAATTTCGAAAGCTTGGGAAGCGCTGGTCTTAGGCGACAGCGCTTTCAAAAGCATTCGGGGTGGTGTTCTTGAGATATTCGAGCGCGACCTTGGCCTTGGCGACCAGGACGGCGAAAGCCTGCGGCTCATGGATCGCCATGTCGGACAGGACCTTGCGGTCGATCTGGATGCCGGCCTTGTTCAGTCCGTCGATGAAGCGGCCATAGGTCAGCCCCTGCTCATGGACGGCGGCGTTGATGCGCTGGATCCAAAGGGCGCGGAACGAACGCTTGCGGTTCTTGCGGTCGCGATAGGCATACTGCTTCGACCGCTCCACCGCCTGCTTGGCGATGCGGATCGTATTCTTGCGGCGGCCGTAGAAACCCTTGGCGGCTTTCAGGACCTTCTTGTGCTTGGCGTGGGCGGTTACGCCTCTTTTGACGCGTGCCATGTCATGATCTCCTTAAACGCTGTCCAGGCAGGGCTCAGAGGCCGCCGCCGTTGGGAAGAAAATTCTTGATGACCTTCCTGGCATCCGGCTCGGCCAGAACCATCGTGCCGCGGGCATCGCGAATGAACTTGTTGGTGCGCTTGATCATGCCATGGCGCTTGCCGGCGGCCTGCGCCTTGACGTTGCCGTTGGCGGTGATCTTGAACCGCTTCTTGGCAGCCGATTTGGTCTTCATCTTGGGCATTTTGCTACTCCTTCGACGGGTCCGGCGCCTTCGGCGACCGCCCCTTGTTGTTGTTTCCGGACCGACCAAAGTCCGGAAAGCAAGAGAAACCGCCACGGCATGCCCTGCCGGGCGGCTTTTTTGGAACGCGGCCTTATAGCGGCGAGTCCGCGAAAGCGCAACTGCCTTGCCAAGACACATCGGACGCCCGGCCACGGAGGCCGGCGTCCGGTGTGGAAACCGCCATGAGATCCGCTCAGCGGGGGGCCAGCACCATCATCATCTGGCGGCCCTCGAGCTTCGGCTCGGCCTCGACCTTGGCGATCGTGGCGACCTCTTCACGGACCTTGTTCAGGAGCTGCATGCCGAGCTCCATATGCGCCATCTCCCGGCCCCGGAAGCGCAGCGTCAGCTTGACCTTGTCGCCTTCCTCGAAGAACCGGCGGACCGCCTTCATCTTCACGTCATAGTCATGCGTGTCGATGTTGGGGCGCATCTTGATCTCCTTGATCTCGATGACCTTCTGGTTCTTGCGCGCCTCGGCCGCCTTCTTCTGGTTGGCGTATTTCAGCTTGCCGAGATCGAGGATCTTGACGACGGGCGGCGTTGCGTTCGGAGAGATCTCGACAAGGTCGAGCCCTGCCTCTTCGGCCGCCAGCAGTGCTTCGTTGATCGAAACATCGCCGCGATTGTTGCCGGTCTCGTCGATGAGCTGAACCCGGGGAACCCGGATGTCCCTGTTTGCGCGCGGGCCGTCCTTGGTAGGCGCCGCGGCTTTGAATGGCCTGCGAATGGTCGTGGTCTCCTTGAGCCGTTGACGAAAATTGTGTCGGTCGCGCCTATGTCGTGCGGGCGCGGCGCAAGTCAATAGCACAGCAAACAGAATAAATCACCCGAAACCGCACGCGGGACCGCAACGTCGCCCGGCTCTTTCCGCGCGATGCCGCCTGTGCCAAAAGGCGTATCGACCGAGAGGGCATGATGACGAAAGAACTGAAGACCTGCATCGAGGTGGCCGGCAACCGGATCGAGGTGCGCCATCGTCCCGGCCGCCCGGCGGGCGCGGTCTGGCTTGGCGGCTTCCGCTCCGACATGGTCGGCACCAAGGCCGAAAGGCTCGACCAGTGGGCTGCCGAGACCGGCCACGCCTATCTGCGCCACGACTATTCGGGCCACGGCACGTCGGGCGGTTCGTTCCGGGACGGCACGATCTCGCGATGGCTCGACGAGAGCCTCGCCGTTTTCCGCCGCTTCACGACCGGCCCACAGGTGCTGGTCGGCTCGTCCATGGGGGCGTGGATCGCGCTGCGCATGACGGCCGAGCTCGGAAAGGCCGGCGAGGGCGACCGTGTCGGCGGGATGGTGCTGCTCGCGCCGGCGCCCGACTTCACGAGCGAGCTGATGGAGCCGCAACTGACGGCCGAGCACCGGCGCTCGCTCGCCGAGCGCGGCTATTTCGAGGAGCCGTCGGAATATTCGCCGGAGCCCAATATCTACACCCGCGCGCTGTTCGAGGACGGCGCGGCCAACCGGGTCATGACCGGGCCGATCGACACGCATTGCCATGTCCACATCCTGCAAGGTCTCGCCGACCCCGATGTCCCGCATCGGCATGCGCTGAAGCTGGTCGGGCTGCTGCCGGCCGACGATGTGACGCTGTCGCTGATTCCGGGCGGCGACCACCGCCTGTCGCGGCCTCAGGATCTCGACCTCCTCGTCAAGACGGTCGCGGCGATGGTCGAACAGGCAGCCTGAAGTGCGCGCATCGATCCCCGTCTCGGCCTTCGTCGCCGCGATCGTCGGCTTCGGCGGCACGCTCGCCGTGGTCGTCGCCGCAGCCGACGCGGTGGGTGCGACACAGGCCCAGACTGCGAGCGGGGTGACGGCGATCTGCCTGGCCATGGCGGTGGAGACGGGGTGGCTCTCCTGGCGCACCAGGATGCCCATCATCAGCGCCTGGTCGACCCCGGGCGCCGCGCTCGTCGCGGCGTCGAGCGGCTTCACCATGGCCGACGCCGTCGGCGCCTTCATCGTGGCAGCGCTTCTCCTGGTTGCCACGGGCTTGTTCCGGCCGCTGACCAAACTGGTCTCGCGCATTCCACCCTCGGTGGCGTCGGGCATGCTCGGCGGCATCCTTGTGAGCTTTGCCATCAATGCCGCGAAGACCGTGCCCGGCGACCCCTGGCTGATCCTGCCGCTCATTGCCGCCTTCTTCGTGATCCGCCTGTTCAATCCCGCGCTGTCGGTGCTCGCGGTGCTGGTCGGCGGCGGGGCGGCCGCCTTCCTGACCGGCCGCATCGGCGGCCTGCCCGCCCCGGAACTCTCGACGCTGACCCTGACCATGCCCGAATTCTCGGTCGCAGCGACGGTCGGCCTCGCGATCCCGCTCTATCTCGTCACCATGGCGTCGCAGAACCTTTCCGGACTCGCCGTACTGCGCGCAGCCGGCTACCATCCGGATGCGGGGCCGCTGATCGGCGTCACCGGACTGTTGTCGCTGCTATCGGCGCCGTTTGGCGCGCTGACCAGCAATCTCGCCGCGATCTCGGCCGCGATCTGCACCGGCCCCGACGCGCATCCGGACCCCGCCGAACGCTGGAAGACCGGCCCCTTCTACGCTCTCGCCTACTTGGTCTTCGCCATCTTCGGCGCATCGCTCGTGGCGATCCTGGCGGTGCTTCCGCAACACCTGATCGTGCTGGTCGCCGGCCTCGCCTTGATGGCGCCGCTCGCCAATGCGCTGTCGATCGCGCTCGGCGACGAGCGGCAGCGCATGGCGGCGACCACCGCCTTCGCCGTTACAGCTTCGGGCCTCGCCCTGTTCGGCGTCGGCGCAGCCTTCTGGGGCCTGGTCGCAGGGCTGACCGTGCTCGCCCTCGACGCCTTCAGAAAACGCTAGCGTATCTGGCTCGAGCGTGGCATCGGCTTCGAGGAAAATCCGATGCTGCTGCAAATGGATAGAGCTGCAGCAGCAATTCTGTCAGCGCGCAGGTTGCTCCTGAGAGCGCGACTGCTTGTCGGGTTTTGCCCAAAACCATCTTGAATCGCCATTTTTCCCTTCCCATGTCGAGTGGAGCAGCCGGAACCGGTTGCCCCCAACGGAAGGAACGGGAGAAGATGAACACGACTGCACTGATCCGTCCGGCGTGGACGCCGGCGACCATCGCGCTGATGGTGATCGGCTTCATGGTGTTCTGGCCGCTCGGCCTCGCCATGCTCGCCTATATCATCTGGGGCGACCGGCTCGACGGCTTCAAGCGCGACGTCAACCGCGCCACGGACGGTATTTTCGCCGGCTGCCGCGGGCGCCACGCCCGCCATCGTAGTTACGGCCGCACCGGCAACGTGGCCTTCGACGACTGGCGCGAGAAGGAACTGGAGCGCCTGGCCGAAGAGCGTCGCAAGCTCGACGAGACGCTGAACGAGTTCGACGAATATATGCGCGAGCTGCGCCGCGCCAAGGACCAGGAAGAGTTCGACCGCTTCATGGCCAATCGCTCGAAGACGACGCCCGCGCCCACCCAGAACACGGGCAAGCGCAAGGGTTCTTCGTCGGGCCTGCTCGACGAAGTCTGAGACAGGATCCATCAACGGCAGAATCGGCGCCGGCAACGGCGCCGTTTTTCATCGGGAGAATACGCACCGGCATTCCACCCTCGCCTGACACCACGAATCAGTGTTTTCTCCACCCATGCCCTTCGCCTTCCTGAAACGCCTGCAGACGCCGAGGCCCGCGCCTGTGCAAGAACGGATGCATGAGGTCGCCGGCCGCACGCTGCCGCTCAGGATCGTCGAGAACGACCGCGCCCGCCGCCTGACGCTGCGTATCGACAGCGGCGGCCGGGGCCTTCGGATCACCGTTCCGCCGGGCGTGGCCGCCCGCGACGTCGAACGTTTCCTCGACCGCCACCAGGGCTGGCTGGAACAGCGCTTGGCCAAGGTGCCTGACCGGCCGCAGGTGCGTCCCGGCATCAAGATCCCGCTGCGCGGCGTGGCGCACCGCATCGTGCACGAACCCGGCACGCGCGGCAGCGTCAGCATCGACCGCGACGAGACGGGACCGCTGCTCGTCGTCCATGGCGACCGCCGGCATCTGCCGCGGCGGCTGGCCGATTTCCTGAAGCGCGAGGCCAAGCGCGATATCGAGGCGCTGGTCGCGAAGCACACGACAACCATCGGCAAGCGGGCCAAGGCGGTGCGCTTCCGTGACACCTCGAGCCGCTGGGGCTCGTGCACCTCGGACGGCACGCTCTCCTTCTCCTGGCGCATCATGATGGCACCCGCACCCGTCATCGACTATCTCGTCGCCCATGAGGTCGCGCATCTCGAGGAGATGAACCACGGGCCGAAGTTCTGGAAGCTCTGCAAGGAACTCTGTCCCGACACCGAGCGCTGCCGGGACTGGCTGAAACGCAATGGCGGCGCGCTGCATGCGATACAGTTCGAGTGATGAGCGAATAGCGAGTAGCCAATAGCGAATAGGGGAAGAAGAGGATTGGCTGACAGGGCCGGCTAAGCAACCTCTCACGCGGCTCCCCTATTCGCTACTCACTATTCGCTATTCGCTCATTCCCTCTTTTCCTCGACTTCGCCGGCTTTTCGTGCCACTGCCAACGCCATGTCCATCGACGTCAAGATCTGCGGCCTCAAGACCGACGAAACGCTGCAAGCGGCGCTTGCCGCCGGCGCTTCGCATGTCGGCTTCATCTTCTTCCCCAAGAGCCCGCGCAACATCGCGCCCGAAGAGGCGGGACGGCTGCGGCAGGCGGCCAGCGACAGGGCGAAAGCCGTTGCCGTGACCGTCGACGCCGACGATGCCGCGCTCGACGCGATCGTGGCCACCATGGCGCCCGACATGCTGCAGCTTCACGGCAAGGAGACGCCCGAACGGGCGGCGGCCGTGAAGGCACGCTATCGCCTGCCCGTCATGAAGGCCTTTTCCATCAGCACGCCCGATGATCTGCGGAAACCACGAGCCTTCGCCGGTATCGCCGACCGCTTCCTGTTCGATGCCAAGCCGCCGGCGGGATCGGAATTGCCCGGCGGCAACGGTGTTTCGTTCGACTGGCGCCTGCTCGCCGGCCTTGACGCTGAAGTCGATTACATGCTTTCGGGTGGGCTCAACGCCGCCAATATCGGCGACGCGCTCCGTCTCGCCAAGCCGCCCGGAATCGATATCTCCTCCGGTGTGGAAAGCGCTCCGGGCGTCAAGGATGTGGGGCTGATCACGGAATTCTTCCGGGCCGTTCGGACCGCGCAGGAGAAGAGCGCCGTATGAAGCCGCGCGGGAGGTCGTCTCCTTTCCCCTCGCGCACGCCCGCGGCCGCCGGAACCTTGCCGGGATGAGAGATTGAACTGCCCCGGGCAGCACAGGACAGAACGATGAACAAGCCCTTAGATCCGAATTCCTTCCGCACCGGCCCCGACGAGCAGGGCATGTTCGGCATCTTCGGCGGCCGCTTCGTGGCCGAGACGCTGATGCCGCTGATCCTCGACCTCGAACGGCACTGGAACGAGGCGAAGGACGACCCGGCCTTCCGCGCCGAGTTGCAGGCGCTGTCGACCTTTTATGCCGGCCGGCCCTCGAAGCTCTATTTCGCCGAGGGGCTGACGCGCCATCTGCGTGAGGTGTCCGCGGCCAAGGGCCGCGGGGGCGGCGCCAAGGTCTATTTCAAGCGCGAGGACCTCAACCACACCGGCTCGCACAAGATCAACAACTGCCTCGGCCAGATCCTCCTGGCCAAGCGCATGGGCAAGAAGCGCATCATCGCCGAGACGGGTGCGGGCCAGCACGGCGTCGCCTCGGCCACGGTCGCCGCCCGCTTCGGCTATCCGTGCGTGGTCTATATGGGCGCCACCGACGTCGAGCGGCAAAAGCCCAACGTGTTCCGCATGAAGCTTTTGGGCGCCGAGGTGCGGCCGGTGTCGGCCGGCCACGGCACGCTGAAGGACGCCATGAACGAGGCGCTGCGCGACTGGGTGACCAATGTCGAGGACACCTATTATCTGATCGGCACCGCCGCCGGGCCGCATCCCTATCCGGAGCTGGTGCGCGACTTCCAGTCGGTGATCGGCGCGGAAGCGCGGGCCCAGATCCTCGAGCAGGAGGGCCGCCTGCCCGACGTCGTCATCGCCGCCGTCGGCGGCGGCTCCAACGCCATCGGTATCTTCCATCCCTTCCTCGACGACCGCGGCGTCAGGATCGTCGGCGTCGAGGCCGGCGGCCGCGGCCTCGACGGCATCGAGCACTGCGCCTCGATGAATGCCGGGCGGCCGGGCGTGCTGCACGGCAACCGCACCTATCTCCTGCAGAACGACGACGGCCAGATCCTCGACGGCCATTCGATCTCGGCCGGGCTCGACTATCCCGGCGTCGGGCCCGAGCATGCCTGGCTGCGCGACAGCGGCCGCGTCGACTATGTGCCCATCCTCGACGACGAGGCGCTCGACGCGTTCCAGCTGACCACCAAGGTCGAGGGCATCATCCCGGCGCTGGAATCGGCCCATGCCATCGCCCATGCGGTCAAGCTCGCGCCCGCCATGGACAAGGACCGGATCGTCGTCGTCAACCTGTCGGGCCGCGGCGACAAGGACGTGCATACGGTGGCCCAGATGATGGGCATGGAGATCTGATCATGACGACCCGCATCGACCGCCGCTTCGCAAAGCTCAAGGCCGAGGGCCGCCCGGCGCTGGTCACCTATTTCATGGGGGGCGACCCCGACTACGACACCTCGCTGTCGATCATGAAGGCGCTGCCCGGGGCCGGCAGCGACGTGATCGAGCTCGGCATGCCGTTCTCCGACCCGATGGCCGACGGCCCGGCGATCCAGGCGGCGGGGCTGCGGGCGCTGAAGGGCGGCCAGACCCTGGCCAGGACGCTGCAGCTCGCCCGCGAGTTCCGCAGGCACGACGCCGACACGCCCGTCATCATGATGGGCTACTACAACCCGATCTACAGCTACGGGGTCGAGCGCTTCGTGGCCGACGCGCTCGAAGCCGGCATCGACGGGCTGATCGTCGTCGACCTGCCGCCCGAGATGGACGAGGAGCTCTGCCTGCCCGCCCTCAGGGCCGGCTTGAACTTCATTAGGCTCGCGACCCCGACCACCGACGACCGCCGCCTGCCGACCGTGCTGCGCAACACCTCTGGTTTCGTCTATTATGTGTCGATGACCGGCATCACCGGCTCCGCACTGCCCGACACGACGAAGGTCGCCGACGCGGTCGACCGCATCAAGAGCCACACCGACTTGCCGGTCTGCGTCGGCTTCGGGGTCAAGACCGCCGAGCAGGCGCGGGTCATCGGCGGATCGGCAGACGGCGTGGTGGTGGGCACGGCGATCGTCAATGCGGTCGCCAATGTGCTCGGCCCCAGGGGCGAGAAGACGGCGGACCCGGCCGAGGCCGTGGCGACGCTGGTCAACGGGCTCGCCCAAGGCGTGCGCTCGGCCCGCCTTGCTTAGGCCCGATAGTTCGCCCATCTGTTTGGTACGGCCCGTCCCGGGCAGATGAGGCCTCGGCAAACTAGGCCCCGACAAACGAGGCCCCGACAACTGGGAATGACGCGATGAACTGGATCACCAACTTCGTCCGGCCGAAGATCAATTCGATGCTGGGCCGCCGCGAGATGCCGGAAAATCTCTGGATCAAGGATCCCGAGAGCGGCGAAATGGTCTTCCACAAGGACCTCGAGGAAAACCAGTTCGTCATCCCCTCCTCCGGCCATCACATGAAGATCGCCGCCAAGGAGCGGCTCAAATATTTCTTCGACGACGGCAGATACGAGGTCATCGAGAACCCCAAGGTGACCGTCGATCCGCTGAAGTTCCGCGATGAGAAACGCTACATCGACCGGCTGAAGGACGCCAAGGCCAAGACCGGCCTGGAAGACGCTATCCTCAACGCCACGGGCACCATCGAAGGCCTGCCCATCGTGGCGACCGTGCAGGACTTCGCCTTCATGGGCGGCTCGCTCGGCATGGCCGCCGGCGACGCCATTATCAGGGCGTTCGAGGTGGCGCTCGAGAAGAAGCGGCCGCTGGTGCTCTTTGCCGCCTCGGGCGGCGCGCGCATGCAGGAAGGCATCCTGTCGCTGATGCAGCTGCCGCGCACCACGGTCGGCGTCGACCGGCTGAAGGAGGCGGGCCTTCCCTATGTCGTGGTGCTCACCAATCCGACCACCGGCGGCGTCACAGCTTCCTACGCCATGCTGGGCGACGTCCACATCGCGGAGCCCGGCGCGCTCATCGGCTTCGCCGGCCCACGCGTGATCGAGCAGACCATCCGCGAAAAGCTGCCCGAGGGCTTCCAGCGCTCCGAATATCTGATGGAGCACGGCATGGTCGACATGGTCGTCTCCCGCCTCGACCTGAAGGACACGATCGCCCGGCTCCTGAAGATCCTCCTGAAGACACCCGACGACGACGCGATCGAAGCGGAGGCGCCGCCGCCGTCCGTGCTATCGGCAGAAGCGCGGCCGCACGCCTGACGCCCGCCCCTCCGGCCGGCGCGCCTGAAGCGCGTCGCATGAAGAAGGATGCACGCGACCAGGTTCAGGTTCTTGGTTTAGCGCATGTCTTTTTCCCGAAGCCGCCGCACATTTTCGGGAGACATGCTTTGACGCCGCAGCAAGGTATGACCGTGACCGCCACAACCGCCGCCGATCTCGAAATAGAGCGCCTTATGGCGCTCCACCCGAAGGGTTTCGACCTTTCGCTGGAACGAATCACCCGGCTGTTGAGGCGGCTCGGCGACCCGCAGGACCGGCTACCTCCGGTGATCCATATCGCCGGCACCAACGGCAAGGGCTCGGCCGCGGCCTTCTCGCGGGCGCTGCTGGAGGCCGAAGGCAAGCGGGTGCATGTCCACACCTCGCCGCATCTGGTGAACTGGCATGAGCGCTACCGCATCGGCGCGCCTGATGGCGGGAGGCTGGTCGCCGACGACGTGCTCGCCGACGCGATCGCACGCGTGGCTGCAGCCAATAGCGGCGAGACGATCACCGTCTTCGAAGTGTTGACCGCCGTCACTTTCCTGCTCTTCGCGGAACATCCGGCCGATGCCGCCATCATCGAGGTCGGGCTGGGCGGCCGCTTCGACGCGACCAATGTCATCAGGAACCCGGCGGTCAGCTTGATCATGCCGATCTCGCTCGACCATCAGGCCTATCTCGGCGACAGGGTGGAACTGATCGCGGCGGAGAAGGCCGGCATCATCAAGCCGGACGCGCCCGTCGTCATCGGCGCGCAGGAACATGATGCGGCGCAGGACCTGCTGGTCGAGACCGCCGAGCGGCACGGCTGCCCGCTTTGGGTCTACGGACAGGACTTCCTCGCCTACGAGGAGAACAGACGCATGATCTATCAGGACGAGGAAGGCCTGATGGATCTGACACCGCCACGGCTGGCCGGCCGCCACCAGTTCGCCAATGCGGCGGCGGCGATCGCCGCGGTCAAGGCGGCGGGATTCGAGCTGAGCCATACGGCCGTCGACCGCGCCATGGTCACGGTCGAATGGCCCGGCCGCATGCAGCGGTTGCCGCAGGGTCGCCTGTCGGAGCTGGCTCCGACCGGCGCCGAGGTGTGGATCGACGGCGGTCACAATCCCGGCGCGGGCCTGGTCATCGCCGAGGCGCTGACGGAGCAGGAGGAGAAGTTCCCCCGGCCGCTCTTCCTCATTTCGGGCATGATCAACACCAAGGACCAGACCGGCTATTTCAGCGCCTTCCACGGCATGGCCCGCCACGTCTACACCGTTCCGGTGAGTGCCAGCGACGCCGGGGTGCCCAATGCCGAGCTCGCGGCGCGCGCCGCGGAAGCCGGCCTGTCGGCCGAGCCCGTGAATTCGGTCGCCAATGCCCTCATGCTGCTGCGCGACACCTGGGATCCGTCGGAGACGCCGCCGCGCATCCTCATCGGCGGTTCGCTCTACCTGGTCGGGGCCGTGCTGGCGCAGAACGGCACGCCGCCGGTGTGAGGGGCTTACACCAATGGGGCCTGGATGTTGACACATCCAGGTAAGGTGGATGCTCAGGCATCCACCTTACCTCAGTCACCGGCGCGGCCCATCCGGGCCGCTTGGAGCGCCGCGCGTCCGTTTGGACGCGCAAAGGACGCTCCAGCACTTTGAGCCAACGCATCGTGCTTTCCGAAAATCGTGCACGATTTTCGGGCCGATGCGGTAGCTTTCGCGCCAACGGGCGTGGGCAACGCGGTCGCGCGCTCCAACGGTCGATCTTGTCGACCGTTGGTATTACTTCAGCTCGACCTCGATAAAGGCGTATTCGGCGCCGCTGGCGTTGACGACGTCGTGCTCGACGCCCGCGCTGCGGAAATATGGCACGCCCTGCTTCATGTCGGCGAAGGTCTCGCCCTGCTTTGTCACCAGCTTCAGGCGGCCGTCCATCAGCGGCATCACGACATAATCGTGGCCGTGCCGATGCCAACCGGTACTGGCGTCATCGGCGAAACGGTACTCCGTGACGATCACGCGGTCATTGTCGATGAGGACCTTTGCTTTTGCCGCTGTCGACATTATGGGCTCCTGGCTGGGGACTTTGCGCCGAGCAAAGCGGCGGAAAGCGGGCCGGACGAGTGCCAGGTGGCCTCATACCGATAGGCCTGGATGTCCAGGCCAGATGGATGCTCACGCATCCCCTTACCTCAGTCGCCGGCGCGGCCGATCCGGGCCCCCCGGCTTTCGCGCTACCGCATCGGCCCGAGAATCGGACACGATCTTCGGATAGCGGTGGCACTCAGTCGCAGAGGGTCCTTTGCGGGTCCAAGTGGACGCGCGGCGCTCAATCGCGCGCTCCGGCGGTCGATGAGATCGACCGCCGGTATAGTTCAATACGACCAGCAAAAAGCCCGGCGTGACGGCCGGGCTCGTGCATGGTGTGGAGCGGAGCGCGTCAGGCGACGGCGCCGTTAATCCAATGCGACAGGGCCGTCTTTGGCGCCGCGCCGACCTTCATATCGGCCACTTCGCCGCCCTTGAAGATCATCAGCGTGGGAATCGAGCGCACGCCGTACTGGGCGGCCAGCTCCGGATTCTCGTCGATATTGAGCTTGGCGACCTTCACCTTGCCGTCCAGCTCGGTCGAGATCTCCTCGAGCGCCGGGGCGATCATCTTGCAGGGTCCGCACCACTCGGCCCAGAAATCGACGACGACGGGCTCCTTCGCATCGAGCACGTCGGCCTGGAAGCTGTTCTTGTCGGTCTTGACGGTGGCCATGCTGGCATTCCTTTCGCGAGGATTCGTTCGCACAAGATGTGGTACGTGGAGAGCGAAGCTTCAAGCAGCTCTTGTGTCACGCCTGTGTGAGTCGGACAAGGGCCTCGTCCATCACGTCTTCCGGGACGGCGATCAGGCGCGGCGCCTCGGTGAAGACGAGGGCGGCGGCGATGCGTTTCCCCGGATAGATCGGCGCGAGCAGCGCCCGGTAGAGCGCGAGCTGGGCCACATAGCCCGGCGGCACCTCGGCGAGCGTGGAAGGGGCGGGCCGATTGGTCTTGTAGTCGGCGATCAGCACCGTCTCACAGATCACCGCCAGCCGGTCGATCTTGCCGGAGACAGCCCGCTCGGCTCCTCGCACCGAAAGCGTACCCATCAACGACACCTCGGCGCGCGAGCCCTGCGCGAAGATCGGAGCGAATTGGTCGTCCTCCAGGATCCGTGCCACCGAAGCCAGCGCCTGCTCCCCTTCTCCAGCGGGCCATTTCCGGCCGATACGGTCGAGATAGCGGCCTCCTGCGGCAAGCCGCTCGGCTGCGGGCAAGGAGGGCAGCATCTGCAGGAGCCGGTGGACGGCAAGGCCGCGCGCGATCGCGAAGGTGGGCTCGGCGGCCGCGTCGAGCACCGGCGACCGGCCCGATATCACTGCCTGACGCTCCTCCTCTATCAGGGCCGAAGCACCTGACGGCGCGAGCGGCCGTGGCAAGGCAGGGGCGGCAGGAAGCGGCTCGCGCAGCCTCTGCGGCAGAACGGCACCCGTCTGTTCCCGATCGCGCGGCACCGCGGCGTCGGTCGCAGCGGTTGTCGAGAGCGGTGTGATCCGGAACCGGTGAACTGCCTGGCCGGTCGCCGGCTCGATATGCTGTTCGGCCTCGTCGGCACCGACGAGCGCGCCGCTCACGATCGCGAGCCAGGTCATGGGACCGGGCGTGCGCTTGCCGTGATAGCCGCAGACGATCAACCGGTCTTCAGCGCGGGTCATGCCGACATAAAGAAGCCGGCGATACTCCTCCTCGGCCTTCTCCCTGGCCAGTGCGCCGGCTGTGCGCGAGAAGCTGTTGGCCACGTCGCTCGACGCGCGCCAGAGATAGCCGTCACCCTGCCAAATGCCGTTGCGCGGTGCGAACGGCATCAGCCGCGGCAGGTGCTGTTCGCTGAAGGCCGCACTGCCGCTGTCGACCAGGAAGACCACCGCCGCCTCCAGGCCCTTGGAGGCATGGACCGTCATGATGCGGACCTCGTCGCGGGTCTGGTCCATCTCGCGCTTGATCTCCGGGCCGGCGCTCTCCAGCGTGGCAAGGAAGGCTTCGAGCCCGGGCAGCCCGGTGCGCTCCTGGGCGAGGCAGAAGTTCAGGAACTCGTCGAGGATGTCACCCGCCTCGTGACCGAGCCTGGCGATCATCCTGCTTCTGACGCCATCGCGGCCGAGCACGCCGGCATAGAATTCGAAGACCGGCCGGAAGGCGGCCGCGGTCGCCCATTCGTCCAGCCGGGACGCGACGTCAGCGAATGACGGGTCCTCGCGTCCGGCCCGCAGCAGGGAGGCGTGGAGCGACACGCCCTTGCCGCGGCCCCAGGAAAGGCCAAACAGCGCGTCCTCGGACAGGCCGAAGATCGGGCTGCGCAGCAGCGCGGCAAGCGAGAGATCGTCTTCCGGCTGCAGCACGAACCGGCCGAGCGCGATCAGGTCCTTGACGGCGATGTGGCCCGGCAGGCTCAACCGGTCGGCGCCGGCTACGGGAATGCCGCGGCTCTTCAGCGCTCGCGACAGAGCGTGGACGAACCGGTCGCGCTTGCGCACCAGCACCATCACGTCGCCAGGCGCCAGGCGCTTGCCCGTACCTTCGATGCGTTCGCCTCTCTGCAGCCAGCCCTGGATGGTCCTGGCGACATTCTCCGCGACTTTGACCGACGGCGCACTGGCATGGTCGACCGGCTGGGTCCAGTCGTCAGGCTCCTCGACCGTATCGGCTCCGATCGGCGGCCAGACCTCGACATAGCCAGGTGCGTTATGACGGATCGCCTTGTGGTCGATCTCCTCGGTGTCGCGGGTCAGACCCTTGCGGATGTCGGGACGCTCGAAGACGCGGTCGACCGCGGCCAGCACGTCGCCGGTCGAGCGGAAGGACCAGGTGAGCCGCACCTGCTCGAAATTGCCCGCCGCAGCCCGCACCTTTTCCGAAAAGGCATGGCCGCTTTCGGCGAAGGCGGCCGGGTCGGCACCCTGGAAGGAGTAGATCGACTGCTTCTCGTCGCCGACCGCGAAGACAGTTCGATGCGCGCCCTCACGTGATCCATAGCCGGCAAAGAACTCTTCCGCGAGACGGCGCACGACCTCCCACTGATGCGGGCTGGTGTCCTGCGCTTCGTCGATGAGGATGTGGTCGATGCCCTGGTCGAGCTTGTACTGGACCCAGGGGCCGGCATCCCGGCGGGCGAGGAGCCGCACCGTGCGCATGATGAGATCGTTGAAATCCAGGAAGCCGCGCGCATTCTTCAGGTGCTCATAGCGCGCGATCAGCCAATCGGCGACGACGAGCGCTGCCCGGGTGCCCTCCAGCATACGGAAGAGAGCCAGGCGCTCACGCGCCGCCACGATAGCACCGGCGGCCGCCGAGTAGCGATCGGCGAGATCGGGCAAGCGATCATGGAGCGCCCTCTTGAATGTCTTCACGGGATCGTAGGGATCGCCGTCCGTCTTCAGGAAGCCGGCCGCGAGCAGGGCAAGCCGCCTGACGGAATCGTGCTCGGCAAAGGCGCGGTCGGCGTTGGGAACGATGGCGCCCAGCACCTTGCGGGCATCGACCGCCTCCGCCGCCTCGCGAAATTCGGCATACTGCTCCAGCGAGAAACCGGGCAGAGGCCACACATCAGCAGCGACGCCGGCGGCGGTGTCGTGCCTGTCGAATTCGAACTCCTCGAACAGAGCCGCATAATTGCCGCCGATCTGGTCAATCAGCTTGCGCAATCCGTCACGTTTCGAAACGATCTCGGCGAGCAGCGCATCGAGGCCCCATTCTCCGCCACGTTCGAGCACCGTGGCGAAGGCTTCGGCGAGGCTTTCGTTTTGAGGGCCGGCGGCACCGCTGATCATGTCGCGGCGCGCCTCGGCAAAAAGTGCTGCTTCCATCTGGCTGTCGAGCATCTCGAAATGCCCGGCGATGTTGGCCTCGAGCGGGAACTGGTGAAGCACCGCCTCGCAGAAGGCATGGATCGTCTGGATCTTCAGGCCCCCGGGCGTTTCCAGCGCCTCGGCGAAGAGGCGGCGCGCCCGCAGCAGCCGGTCACGTGTGGGCGTCCTGCCTTCGACCTTGGAGATCTGCGCAGCGAGGCTCGCCTCATCGAGCACGGCCCAGGCGGCGAGGTCGCGGAACACGCGGTTCGCCATGTTGGCCGCCGCGGCCCGCGTATAGGTCAGGCAGAGGATCTTGGAAGGATCGGTTCCTTCCAGCAGCAGACGGATCACACGCTGCGACAGGACATGCGTCTTGCCGGAACCGGCATTGGCGGACACCCAGACCGAGTAGCGAGGGTCCGCGGCAATCGCCTGCCGCTCGGCCGTCTCCTGCGGGATGGGGTAGGCCTTCTTCACGATGCCTCTCCGCCGTCGGAACCGTCGTCTCCACCGGCCGACCATTCCAGCACACGCGCCAGATGATCATAGTCGCCGTCGGTCTCGCCCTCGCGGAAGGGCAGGGCCCGGGAGAGATAGCCCGTGGCCGGACTGTTGTAGTATTCGAAGAGCTTTTCCATTCGCTGCCAGGCGTCGTTGGCAAGGTCGTCGGCCGTGCGCAGCTGCTTGTGGAATTCCAGGATCGACTCCTCCTCGACCTCGCCATTGGGCTTCAGCCTGACATAAGCGAGGCGGGAAGGGGTTCTCTTGCCGAGGGAAACGAAGGCGCCACGCAATAGAAGCCCGGCCTCCAAAGCGAGCTGCGGCGCAAGCAATGTGTGGGCCTGGCCGCGCGACGGCGACATGCCGGTCTTGTAGTCGAGTATGTCGGCGAAGCCGGCGGCGAGAAGGTCGATGCGGTCCGCGTAGCCGGAAAGCGTGACACCGCTCGCGCCAACCACCAGCGGCTCGGCCCTCACCTCCGAATGCCGCGCCGTCGTCTGGTCACCCCGGCCGCGTTCCCACGCGACGATATTGCCGGCCATGGCCAGGAATCGCGGCCACCAGACGGCCTCGACATCGGGAGGAAGCGCTGCCTCACTGAAAGCCGCCCGGCCGCAGGCGAGCAGGCGCTCGGTCGCATCGGCCGCATAGGGATCGGCGCCGGAAGCAACGAAGCGGTGCAGGATCTCGTGGAACAGCGTGCCGCGTTCGGCCGCACCAGGATCCCGCACCAATGGTTCGACCGGGAAAAGATCGAGCACCCTGCGCGCATAGACGGCGTAGGGGTCGCGGCGCAGCGTCTCGATCTCGGTCACCGAGAAGCGGCGCGGCCGCGCTTCGAGCGGCGGCGCATGGCTCGGCCTGGGCGCGTAGGCCTGCCGAGGCCCCTCGTCGATCTGTCTGGCGTAGGAAAGATAGTCCTGGCCGCGTCGCCGCAACGCCTCGGCCAGTTCCGGCCCGGCATAGGTGAGCAGCCTCTGCAACCATCGCGACGCGACCGCCGGCGCATCGCCGGCACGGGCCGCACGCGTCAGGATCACCCTTTCGGTGCCCATCGCCATCATGAAGTCGTGCGCGGCCTGGCCGATGCGGCGTTCCGGCGGCTCGAGCGTGAGGCCCGTCTTCATCATCCGCGACATGAACCGGTCGGCCTCTGCCCGGCGCGGCCAGGAACCCTCGTTGAGCCCACCCAGAACCAGTGTGTCGACCGCCTGGAGACGCGCTTCCAGCGCGCCCCAGATCGACACCCGGCCATCGCCGCCGGCGGCGGGCTTCACGACCTCGGGCGCGACCAGCGCCACCATGACGTCGGGCCATTCGTCGGCGGCGAGCTCGAAGGCGGCGTCGGCGGAAAGCAGCGACCGCAGAAGGGCAGCGAACTTGTCGCCGGCATCGCCCGCATAAAGCGCGGAGACGTCGCCGGACGCGCTGCGGGCCAGACCCTCCATCGCGACGATGGTCGTCCGCAGGAGTTCGGCGAGCGTCGCCGACGGCTGGCCGCGCTGCGCGACGAGGGGCGCAAGCACGATAGAAAGCCGGCTAAGCAGCTCTTGCGCTTCTGCCATGCGACGCGCCGACATTCGGTCATACCAGAACGGCTTGCGGCCGTCGCCGGCGAGCTGGCCGAGGCGATACCGGAACGCATCCGCCAGCGTGGCAATGTCAGGACGGCCGGTTCCGCCGCGCAAGGCAACCAGCTCGATCGTCTCGGCGGCACGCCGCACCGTGGCGCGTTCGAGGCCGAGGCCGAGCAGGGGATGTTTCAGCAGGGACAGGACGGGCACCGGATCGCCCGGCCGGAACACAGCTTGCAGCATGAGGCCGGCCAGCGTGGCCGGCGCCGTCTGGACCAGCGGGGTGCCGCCCGAATCGTCGGCGCGTATGCCGAAGCGCAGCAGTTCGGTCGAGACGCGCCGCGCCAGGTTGCGGTCGGCGGTGACGAGTGCGGCCGTCTTTCCCGGCTGCTCGACAGCCAGCCGCAAGGCGATGGCCACCGCGATCGCCTCGTCGCGCTCATTGGCGGCTTCGAGCAGGGTTATGCCCGCGAGGGCCGCTTCGGCTTCCTCGCCGCGCAAAGCGTCGCGGGCTTCGGCCCAGAGATCGGTGGTTTCGGCCGGCCGCAAGGCCTGGCTGAGGATCGCCGCGCGCAGCCCCAGCCGTGACCCGGGCTGGCCGATCTCCTCGACCTCGTCGCGCGCCACGCCGATCTTGTCGGCGAGCTTGGCCAAGCCATATTGAGGATGGCCGAACACCGAGGGCTTCGGCGTCGCACCGCGCAGCAGAGACCAGGATCTTTCGTCGAGCCGCTTGTCGAGGCCCGGCAGCACCACGGCTCCGCCTGGCAGCCTGGAGATCACCGACAACAACTCGGCCGTCGCGGGGATCGAACCGGTGGAGCCGGCAGCCACCACCGGCCCAGTGGGCGGGTTGCGTTCCAGCCGTCTCGCCTCGGCTCGTATCTGCGCATCACGATGCGCGGCCGGATTCGAGCGGTCGCGCTCGGCGAGCGCCTGCGGCCAGGCCGTCGTGACAATTTCCAGGAAGTTCAGAGTCACCTGCCACCAGCCGGCGAGATTGCCCGACACCAATTCGCCCAGTCGGCCCCAGTCCGCACCTTCCGTCTCGATCTCGTCCATCAGGACGGCAAGATCGCGCGCGAGCCAGACCGAGTCGGCCGAGGAGGCCGGCACGATCACGTCCTCCGCGTAGAGGGCGGCGACATGCGCGGGAAGCTTGCGTTTCCAGGCGCGCACCAGCGGGGCGAGCAGCAGCAGGCGCTCGATCGGAGCGATCGGCGGCGGCAGGGTCATGTCGTCCGCACCGGTCCCTTCGAACGCGGCCTCGTCCTCGTCGAATTCGCCGAGCGCGCGGATAACGGGAAGGATCGCCGACCGGCCGCCGGCGAGGTCGACAAAGGCACTCCTCAGCTCTCGCGCCGCACGCCGGGTCGGAACATAGATGGTGGCGTCGGCGAGCTTCAGCGGGTCGCCGTCGAAGCGGAAACCGGGAACCAGCTCTCCCGACATCAGCGCCTCGGCGAGCGTCGGCAGAAATCGAACACCCGGCGGGATCGAAAAGACCTTCGGCCTCATCGTCCTTCGGCCAGAGCCTTCGCCACGGCTGCTTCGGCCTGCGCAATGGCCTCAGGCGTTCCGACCGTGATCCAACGGCCATCCATCCGGTGGCCGAACAACCGACCGGCGGCGATCGCACGGTCGAAATAAAGGTTGAGGGAATGCGGCTCGGCATTCGCACCCGCAAAGATGCACGGGTGCACGATCGCCGCGCCGGCATAGATCAGCCCTTCGGGTGCGCCGCCCGACCGCGCGAGGCGCCCGTCCAGGCCGAGCAGGAAATCGCTCTTGCCGGAATGGCCCGTCGCCGACTGAAAATCCGCAAGCATGATCAGAATATCCATCGCGGCCGCATCCCAGGCAAGGGCGAGCGACGCGAGGTTCGATTGCGACCTGTCGATCCAGAAGGTGTCGGCATTGAGGATGAAGAAGGGCGAAGGTCCGAGGAGCGGCAACGCCTTGACGACGCCGCCAGCGGAATCGAGCAGACGGCCACTTTCGTCGGAGACCGTGACCTTGGGCCGAGACCGGCCGGCGAGATGGGCCACGACCTGTTCGGGAAAGTGATGGACATTGACCACCGCGCGCTCGACCCCGGCCGCAACGAGGCTGTCCAGGCCCCAGTCGAGAAGCGTTTTGCCCGCGATCCGCACCAGCGGCTTGGGAATGGTCTCCGTGATCGGCCGCATGCGCTTGCCGAGGCCGGCGGCGAGCACCATCGCGATATCGGGCAAGCTCCCGGCCGTCATGATTTCGGTTCCTCGACGAGACCGGTGCGGTGGTAGAAGTCGCGGACTTCGGCCAGCGCCGGGTGACCGAGCGTGCGCCTGACATAGTCACGGATGCGCGGCAGATGCCTCAGATAGACCGGCTTGCCGTCGCGGCGGTCGAGCCGCACGAAGATGCCGAGAATCTTGGAATTCCGCTGCGCGCCCATGATCGCGTAGGCCTCGTCGAAGGCCGCGCGGTCGAAAGGAGCCGCGGCGGACGCGCTGTCGCGTGCCGCGACGGACGCGGCAAGCCGCGCCGTGACGGACGCAGCGAGCCGCGCCGTGACATAAGCGTCGACGGTCGCCTTCTCGATATCGGGCGGAATGGTGACGCGCGCATCGAGCGCCAGCGAGGCGACATCATAGGCGGCCGGTCCGATCAGGGCATCCTGGAAGTCGATGATGCCCAGCCGATCGTGCCCTTCGCGTTCCGCCCGCCAGATGATGTTCGGCGAATGGAAGTCGCGCATCATGAGGCTCGTCTCCTTGCCGGCAAGCCGGTCGAAGGCCGCGCTCCAGGCATCGCGGAAACCCTCGACATCGGCTTCGCTCGCCGGACGACCCGTCACGAAGGGCAGGTACCAGTCGATCAGAAGCTCTGCCTCGATCATCATCGCGTCGCGATCGAATGGCGGGATCACATGCTCCACGCCGGGGGCCGCCTCGGCGCGATCCGGCCAGTTCCTTTCATGCATGAAGGCGAGCAGCCGGGCCGCCGCCTCGTAGCGCTCGCGTATCGGCGCACCCTGGGCGTCGAGGAAACTGCCCGAACCGAGATTCTCGATCAGCAGGAAGCCCTGATCGAGATTCCCCGCATATATCTCCGGCACCGAGACGCCGGCGTCCCGCAGCAGCCGGGCGACAGCGACGAAGGCATGGACCGACTGCGCGCTGCGGGCGATCACCGCATAGGGCTTGTCGTCGCGCACAGGCGGACCGAGCACCAGGCCAGGGGAATTCATCAGCACGCGGTCGGGACGGCCGGGAAGGCTCACGGTCTCATAGGAGCGGGCCGAGGCGTCCCCGACGAGGTGGCTGCGGCTG
This sequence comes from Mesorhizobium sp. L-8-3, assembly GCF_016756615.1. Taxonomy (GTDB): domain Bacteria; phylum Pseudomonadota; class Alphaproteobacteria; order Rhizobiales; family Rhizobiaceae. The sequence continues at coordinate 1,229,637 of NZ_AP023262.1, forward strand.
GCTCCGTGCCAGCCAGAGCGATCGAGGAAATCGCGGATCGACAGCGAGCGGCCGATGCGGTCGACCGCGCCGTCCGGCCCCCTGATCGTGGCGACACGCCCCTCGCCGGCGTCGGCGAGCTCAACGACGACCATGTCGGCGGGCAGGCGGTCACCGGCCTTTTCCGGCCATTCTACCAGCGCGACGCCGGCGGCCAGGGCCTCGTCGAAACCGAGTTCGTCGAGTTCATCGGGTGCCGCGAGCCGATAGAGGTCGAAATGCTGGACGGGTATTTGCGTGTCGTAGGCCTGCACCAGGGTGAAGGTCGGGCTCGGGACCTCCAGGTCCGGATCGCCGGCCAGCGCGCGGATCAGGCCTCGCGCCAACGTGGTCTTGCCGGCGCCGAGATCTCCACGCAGGGCAATGGCATCGCCGTGCCGCAGGGCGGCCGCGATATCCCCGCCGAGGCGAGTCGTCGCCTGCTCATCGGGAAGACGGCGTTCGAGGACGGCCATGCCGACTGTTACTCCGCCGCGACCTTGACACCCGACGGCGCGAGGGGGAAGCGGCAAATGACGGTGGTGCCGCGCCCGCTGCCTGTATCGATCGCGACCGTGCCGCCATGCAGCTCGACGAAACTCTTGACGATCGACAGGCCGAGGCCGGCCCCGCGGCGGCGCCCGCCATTGCTGTGGGTCTCGAAACGCCGGAACACGGTGTCCAGGACCTCCGGCGACATGCCGGGCCCGTCGTCATGCACGGCGAACTCGATCGAGCCGCCGGCCATCCTGCAGGAGAGCGTGATGGTGCCGCCCTCCGGCGCATAGTTGGCCGCATTGCTCAGCAGGTTGAACAGGATCTGCCGGATGCGGTTCTCGTCGCCGGCGAAGGTGTTCGGCGCACGGGCGGCGTCGAGCCGCAGCGCGATCGAATGCTCGCGCAGCCTTTCGGCGACGAGGTCGGCCGCGGCGGAGATCGTGTGCTCCACACGCACCTCTCCGATGTCGAGCTCCATGATGCCGGCATCGACCGTCGCCAGGTCCAATATGTCGTTGACGATCGTCAGGAGCACCGACGAGGAGGAGGAGATGTGATCGATATATTCGCGCTGGCGCGGCGTCAGCGGGCCGGAGCCCGGACCGTCGCCGGTGCCCGGCAGCGTCAGGAGTTCAGTGAAGCCGATGATGTTGGTCAAAGGCGAGCGCAGTTCGTAGGAGACATGCTGTACGAAATCGTTCTTGAGCTGGTCGGCCTTCTGCAACGCCTCGTTCTTGTCCTTCAGCGCGCGCTCGACATTGACGCTGTCGGTCACGTCGACAAAGGTCATCATGACCTGGCCGTTGGGCAGGTGGATGACGGCGTATCGCAGCACGGTGCCGTTTCGCAGCTCGGCCTGGCCATGCCCGTCGCGGCGCTCGTCGTCGAAACCGGTCACCGACGCAACAAAGCCGCCCCAGGGGCTGTCGACTGCGAGACGGTCGCATTCGGCCCGGATCGCCGTGATATGAGTGTTGCGCTCCGCCTTTTCCGGGGGAAGCCCCCACAGGCTGGCGAAGGCCGGATTCGACAGGCGGATACGGCCGTCGGGGCCGAACACGGCGACGCCTTCGGCCAGATTGTCGAGCGTCTCACCCTGGACCCGGACCGCGGTGTTGTAGCGGCTTTCGAGGTCGATCTTTTCCGTGAGATTCTCGAACAGCCAGGTCACGCCGCCCTTGGGCTGCGGATTGGCGACGACGCGGATCGTGCGGCCGTCGGGCAAGTGCCACCAATGTTCCTGGGGATCGAGCGAACGATAGGCGCCGAGGACGGTTTCCTTCCAGCGCCGCCATTCGGGCTGCTCGGCGATCCTTCCTTCACTGCGCAGCCTGTCGAGAAGCAGCGCATTGTCAGGCGCGCTTTCCAGGAACGCCTGGTCGAGCCCCCACAGCTTCTGGAAGGCCTGGTTGAAGAAGCGCAGCTTCTCCTGCTGGTCGAAGATCGCCACCGCCGTGTTGAGCTGATCAAGCGTGTCGGCGTGGCTACGCACGGTGCGCTCATATTCCTCACGGATGTTTTCGGCGTCGCTGAGATCGGCGGCGATGCCGGCAGAGCCTTCGCGGCTGGCGAAATCTGTGATCGCGAACATGCGGCGATCCCCATGGATGACCGTCGACACGGTCTGCTCGAACACGGGCCGGACGAGATGCTGGTCCGCGATGTTCGCGCGCGACTGGGTCCCGAGAAGTTCCCGGGACTCGCGAACCGCCATGTCCTGGCCCTCTGCCTCGACCGCCTCCGCATAGGCGCGGTTCACCCATTTCAGGCGGCCGTCCGCGGCGCGCAGCCAGAACGGCATCTTCAGCGCATCGATCAGGCCGAGCAGGACCTCATAGTCGGAGGCGAGGCGCTGGTTCTCGAGCCGCATATGCGCATGCAGGCGCTGCGCTTCCGACAGCGAGACGAAGCGCACGAAGGCGTGGCGGGCGCTCTTGCGTCCCTGGACCTCCAGCGGCGCCCCGGCCTGTGTCTCGATGGTCAGGTCGAACGAGACCGCCTTCTCCCGAAGCCCCATCACAGCGTGTTCGAGCGCGGCGGCGGAGCGGGGCGAAAGCCAGCGGCCGAAGGCGAGGAAGGCCGCGCGATCGTCCGGCGCGCCGCTCTCCGCCGGAAGGGCGCCGAGCAGCTCGGCCTTGCGGTCGTCGCCGGCCCAGACGACGACACGCTGGTCGCGCAGGTTGAGCAGGGCCTCGGTGCGATGCAGCGAAGCATTGAGATCGGCGACACGCCCGCGCAGCTCGGCATTCTCCCGGGCGATGCGGGTGCGCTCGCGGATCAGCCAGAACGCCGAAAGCAATGCCGCCCCAAGCACGCCGGCGAAGACGGAACCCTGAACGATTTCGAATGTACCGACGGGAAATGCGGCGGCGCGCTGCTGGGCGTGGGCGACGAGCGGCACCATCGGGAGAGCGAGGCCGGCCGCAGCCGGAAGCATGTGTCGCGCGGAGCGCAAGAGTTCCGATTCCGGCGCCCTGCCGGCATCGCCGCTCGAATCGTCGTGGCCGCCGGTTACGGCCCTTCCCGCCTGAAGCGGGTCTTCGCCCGGCATGTCTTGTTCCTCTCCGCCGCCTGAATGCAAGACTGCCCTTTTGCGTGGCCCTGTTGTCCCCGGACCCCGGACGAAGGGCATCGCGAATCAGCGCACAATAACCGGTGGGCGAATCGCCGTGAAGAAGGCGGGCGCGCAAAAAAGAAGCCGGGCAGAAAGTCAACTGCCCGGCTTCAATATCTTGTAGGTATCTTGGAAAGAATTAGTACCTGTAGTGCTCCGGCTTGAACGGACCCTGTGTCGTCACGCCGATATAGGCCGCCTGTTCGCCGGAAAGCTCGGTGAGCTTCGCGCCGAGCTTGTCGAGATGGAGGCGCGCCACCTTCTCGTCGAGATGCTTCGGCAGCACATAGACCTGGTTCTCGTACTGGCCCGGCTTCGACCAGAGCTCGATCTGGGCGAGCACCTGGTTGGTGAAGGACGCCGACATGACGAAGCTCGGATGGCCCGTGGCGTTGCCGAGATTGAGCAGGCGGCCTTCCGAAAGCAGGATCATGCGCTTGCCGTCAGGAAAATTGACGAGGTCGACCTGCGGCTTGATGTTGGTCCATTTCAGGTTGCGCAGCGCGGCGACCTGGATCTCGTTGTCGAAGTGGCCGATATTGCCGACGATCACCATGTCCTTCATCTGGCGCATGTGATCGAGGGTGATGACGTCCTTGTTGCCGGTCGTGGTGATCACGATGTCGGCGGTCGGGGCGGCATCTTCGAGGGTGACGACCTCGAAACCGTCCATCGCGGCCTGCAGCGCGCAGATCGGATCGATCTCGGTGACCTTGACGCGCGCGCCGGCGCCCTTGAGCGAGGCGGCAGAGCCCTTGCCGACGTCGCCGTAGCCGCAGACCACGGCGACCTTGCCGGCCATCATGACGTCGGTGGCGCGACGGATGCCGTCGACCAGCGATTCCTTGCAACCATATTTGTTGTCGAACTTCGACTTGGTGACGCTGTCGTTGACGTTGATCGCAGGGAAGGGCAGCAGGCCCTTCTTCTGAAGCTGGTACAGGCGGTTGACGCCCGTCGTCGTCTCCTCGGTCACGCCGCGGATCGCCTGCTTGTTCCTGGCGAAGAAGCCCGGCGTCGCGGCCATGCGCTTCCTGATCTGGGCGAAGAGTATCTCCTCTTCCTCGCTGCCGGGCCTGGACAATACATCCTCGCCGGCTTCGGCGCGCGCGCCGATGAGGATGTACATGGTGGCATCGCCGCCGTCATCGAGGATCATGTTCGACGAGCCGCCGTCGGCCCACTGGAAGATCTTGTCGGTGTATTCCCAATATTCTTCGAGCGATTCGCCCTTGACGGCGAAGACAGGGATGCCGGCTTCGGCGATCGCCGCCGCGGCATGGTCCTGGGTCGAGAAGATATTGCATGACGCCCAGCGGACATCGGCGCCGAGCGCCTTCAGCGTCTCGATGAGCACGGCCGTCTGGATGGTCATATGCAGGGAACCGGAGATACGGGCGCCCTTGAGCGGCTTGGCTTCGCCGAATTCCTCACGGCAAGCCATCAGGCCCGGCATCTCGGTTTCGGCGATCTCGATTTCCTTGCGGCCCCAATCGGCCAGCGAAATGTCTTTGACGACGTAGTCCTTGGCTGCCACGGCAGTTCTCCATGAATGCTCTGTCTCACGTGTCGGGCACCGGCACGACCGGGAACCGTCATGCGTATCCGCCCCGATGCCCCGCGCGCCAAGGTGCGTTCAAGCGGATCCGGCAGGCGCGAGATGGCGTCTGACTAGCAGATCGCCCCGATTTCGACAATGGGATATAAAGAAATCTTTATTCGTGCATATGTCGCGGAGGTGTGAGCCTCCCGGCGGGCCCTACCAAAGGGCGCGGATGCCTGGGGCATCCAGTGAGGTGGATGCCGCCCAATCCACCCGGCTCAATCGCCGTCGCGTTCTCTGCGGGCGGGCACTCGGCTTACGATGCTACCGCATCGGCTCGAAAATCGCGTTCGATTTTCGGAAAGCGCGATACGGCACTCAATAGTGTCAGAGCGTCCTGCGCATCCAAGTGGACGCGCGGCGCGCCGACAGGCTTGGGCCGCGCAGTCGCCCGCTCCAACGGTCGATTTCATCGACCGTCGGGTATCAGATCTCCTCGCCGAAGCGCGAAGCGATCAGCTCTTCGAGCGCATCCATCGCCTCGTCGGCGTCGGGTCCCGATGCCGTCACCTTGATGGTGCAGCCCGGCGATGCGGCCAGCATCATGAGCCCCATGATCGACGTGCCGCCGACGGAGATGCCGTCCTTCTCCACGTGGATGTCCGACTGGAAGCTGCCGACGAGCTGGACGAACTTGGCCGAGGCGCGTGCATGCAGGCCGCGCTGGTTCACGATCAGGAATTCGCGGGTTATGCCATGGTCCTTGGCCAGCACCTGTTCACCGCTCATTTGCTCGTCAGCAACTGGCTGGCGACATTGATGTATTTGCGGCCGGCCATCTGCGCCTCGTCGAGCGCCTGGGCCATGTTGTCGCCCTTGCGCACACCGGAAAGCTTGATCAGCATGGGCAGGTTCATGCCGGCAATGACCTCGATCCGACCCGCCTCCATCACGGAGATGGCCAGGTTGGAAGGCGTGCCCCCGAACATGTCGGTGAGAATGATCACGCCGGCGCCGGTATCGGCACGCGCGACCGCGTCGACGATGTCCTGCCGGCGCTGCTCCATGTCGTCGTCGGCGCCGATCGAGACGGTCTCGAAGCTCTCCTGCGGTCCGACGACATGTTCTACGGCGTGGCGGAATTCCTCGGCCAGCTGACCGTGCGTGACCAGCACGAGTCCGATCATTCTGCTTTGGCTCCCGTCAGGCGCCCCTCGCGGGCGCATCTTCTCGTCCGATTACGGCCCTCGCCGCGCGGCAGGAGCGCTATCTTGTCGACGCGCGTTCCGTTGACAAGCCCAAAATTGGTCTTGCTTGAGCCATTTTGCCGCAGAGTGTCACGCATATGCCTCAGCCATCCCCCGACATGGGTGGCTGACGCAACCAGGCCAGGACCACGGCTGCGGATGCGGCAATGTTGCGGGCTTCGAGATCGAGCGCCGGCAGGCTCAGGCCGGCCAAGGCTATCCGCCTGTCTTCCTGGAAACGCGGCGCCGACGGCTTTTCGACAAGCCTGACCACCAGATCGATGACGGCCGCGCCCTCATGCTCCATCCCACGCGGGCCGAGCCCGTGGACTTCGGCAAGGCCGGCGATGCTCCCGAGCGGGCGCGCCACGAGCCGTCCTCGGATCGCCTCGATCAGCACCCGGTCGTCGGCCACCAGCCGCGCGAAACGGCCGGCGCGGGTGGATTCAGCGACAAGGGTGAGCGCCAGCGTCGATTTTCCCGAACCCGAATCACCCTGGACGAGGATGCCGCGGTCGCCCAGCAGAACGGCCGTGGCGTGAATGTTGCCGGCCCTCATCAGCTACCGCGAAGGGCGAAAAGCATCATGCGCCGGGCACATCATCCGCGATCATCCTTCGGCCGGAAGAGTGACGACGAAACGGGCGCCCTTGATGTCGCCCGGCTTTGTGCCTGAGATGTTCTCGGCCGTGAGCGTCCCGCCATGGGCCTCCACGATCTGGCGGCTGATCGACAGGCCGAGTCCCGAATTCTGGCCGAAGGCCTCCCCGGCGGGACGGTCGGTGTAGAAGCGCTCGAAGATGCGGTCGATGTTCTCGGCGCGGATGCCCGGCCCGTTGTCTTCGACGGTGATGACGTTGTGCTTGCCGGCACGCGACAACGAGATCGTGATGAGGCCGTTTTCATCCGGGACGAAGGAACGGGCGTTCTCGATCAGATTCGTAATGACCTGGCCCAGGCGAAGGTCGTGGCCCACCACGAAATAACCCTTCACGCCCTGCGGCAGCCTGGACGCGCGGAACTCGATCTCGACCGCCTTCTTGTGGCGGCTCGCCTCGCGGGAAACATTGACCAGATCGGTGACGAACTTCTTCAGGTCGACCCGGGCGGCGTCCTCGCGCGCCAGCTCGGCGTCGAGCCGGGAAGCGTCGGAAATGTCTGTGATCAGCCGATCGAGGCGGCGCACGTCATGCTGGATGATCTCCATCAGCCGGTTGCGCGAATTCTCGTTCCTGGCGAGCGGCAGCGTCTCGACGGCGCTGCGCAGCGAAGTGAGCGGATTCTTCAGTTCGTGCGAGACATCAGCCGCAAAGCTCTCGATCGCCTCGATCCGCGCATAGAGCGCGTTGGTCATGTCGCGCACGGCGATCGACAGATTGCCGATCTCGTCCTGGCGGTCGGAGAAATCGGGGATCTCCTCGCGACTCTTGACCCCTCGCCGCACGCGCACGGCCGCGGCAGCCAGGCGCCGCAGCGGGTTGGCGATGGTCGAGGCGAGCAGCAGCGACAGAACCACATTGACGAGCGCGGCCACGCCGAACACCCGGAGGATCGCCTTGCGTTCGGCCGCCACGATCTTGTCGATGTCGCCGCCCTGCGTGCTGAGCATCAGTACGCCGAGAACAGCGCGGAAACGCTGGACGGGGACAGCGACGGAGACGATCTGCTCGCCCTGCTCGCTGATGCGGACGACAGTAGCGGGGCTGCCGGTGAGCGCGTTGAGCACTTCAGGGAAGGCGGCGCCGTTGCCGCCGGGCTGCTCCTTGTAGACGGGCAGGTCTCCGTTGCGGAAGAAGTCGAAGACGAACTTCTGGACGCGCTCGAACAGGTCGGGCTCCTCCTCCTGGATCGGCGGCAGGTCGTAGCGCAGGATCTGGCCGCGCGAATAGAGATGCCGGGAATCGAGGAGCAGGTTGGCGTCTCGGTCGTAGATGCGCGCGCGGGTGCGGGTCGGCGAGATAAGACGGCGCAGTACCGGCGCGACACGCTCGGGATTGATCGGAAAGTCCAGGCTGTCGAGCTGATCGGAGCCCGGCGCCAGGCTTTCGCCGGCCTGGAGCTCCAGCAGCTTCTCGGGATCGATGCTGATCGAATCGGTCTCGACCGTCGCCGAGGCGGCGATGGCGCCGGCGATGATCTCGCCTTGGGTCATCAGGCTTTCGACCCGCGCGTCGATCAGTCCGTCCCGGAACTGGTTGAGATAAAGGATGCCGACGACGAGCACGCCGAGCGCGGCAAGGTTGAGAAAGAGGATGCGCCGGGTGAGACTGGAGAAGATGTGGTGGCCGAGAAAGCGGCGCAGCGGAACCGTCACCCGCGCCAGATGGGCGGGCCGCCGGACGGCCCGCTTCACAGCGATCACCGGTTTCTTGAGCTCTGCATCAACCGCCATCGGCTAGCGTTTCCCGGCCCTCACGCCTCGCGGAAGCGATATCCTACGCCATAGAGGGTTTCGATCATGTCGAAATCGTCGTCGACGGCCTTGAACTTCTTGCGCAGCCTCTTGATGTGGCTGTCGATCGTCCGGTCGTCGACATAAACCTGTTCATCATAGGCCGAATCCATCAGCGCGTCGCGGCTTTTCACCACGCCGGGGCGCTGCGCGAGCGAATGCAGGATCAGGAACTCCGTGACCGTCAGCGTCACCGGCTCGCCCTTCCAAGTGCAGGTGTGCCGCTCCTGGTCCATGACGAGCTGGCCGCGCTCCAGCGAACGGGCCTGCTGGCTCGGCGCCTTGGCGGCGGCGTCGCGGGCGCTGGCGCGGCGCAGCACGGCCTTGACTCGCTCGACGAGCAGGCGCTGTGAGAACGGCTTGCGGATGAAGTCGTCGGCGCCCATCTTGAGGCCGAAGAGCTCGTCGATCTCGTCGTCCTTCGAGGTCAGGAAGATAACGGGAAGATCGGTCTTCTGGCGTAGCCGGCGCAAGAGCTCCATGCCATCCATACGCGGCATCTTGATGTCGAGGATCGCGAGATTCGGCGGCCGTGCGGTAAGCCCCTCGAGGGCGGAGGCCCCGTCGGTGAAGGTCTCGACGCGGTACCCTTCCGATTCGAGCGCGATCGAAACAGACGTCAGGATGTTACGATCGTCGTCGACAAGCGCGATTGTTGCCATGTCAAGCGGCTCCCTCATAAGCGGGTGTCCCTTCCATCGTGAGGAAGGGGCTATTGGCGTACAAATTAGGTACAAAATGTGGCATAGGCCCTCGGCTTCCAGGCGGCAAGTGCTTCCGCCAAGGACCTGGCCACAATTCGACCGCCCATTGAGACGACCGACTGCGCCCATTCCTTGGGCAGGCCGCCGAGATTTTCTACAGATATAAACGGTTTAAACGATTTTGAAAATTTTAAATCGATTAATGATTTGAAATCACTGACCTTTTCTGTTTCTCACCATTTTTGTGCCCCCTTCTGGAGGCTATTTTCCGAGGTCCGGCAACCGCCCGGACAGGTCCAGCGTTATAGGCTTGGGAGCGAGTATGAACGAGATCGGCAAACGCAATCCCGCCTGCGGGATCGACAAGGCGGGAATCGGCAATCCGGGTACCGTGCACTACAATCTGGGTGCCGCCGAACTCTATGAGGAAGCGTTGCGCCGCGGCGAGGCGCGGGTCACGGCGCAGGGCGCGCTCGTCGCCTACACGGGCCAGCACACCGGCCGTTCCCCCAAGGACAAGTTCGTGCTGCGCGACGCCGGGACCGACCCGCATGTCTGGTGGGACAACAACAAGCCGATCGAGCAGGAGCAATTCGACACGCTGCTCGCCGACTTCCTGGCGCATGCCCAGGGCAAGGATCTTTTCGTGCAGGATCTGGTCGGCGGCGCCGATACGGCCCACCGCCTGCCCACCCGCGTGATCGCCGAATTCGCCTGGCACTCGCTGTTCATCCGCAACCTGCTGATCCGGCCGAAAGCCGAGGAGCTGGCCGGCTTCGTGCCTGACATGACGATCATCGACCTGCCGTCCTTCCGCGCCGACACGGCGCGCCACGGCACGCGCACCGAGACCGTGATCGCCGTGGACCTGACCCGCATGATCGTGCTGATCGGCGGCACCGCCTATGCCGGCGAGATGAAGAAGTCGGTGTTCACCGCGCTCAACTACATGCTCCCGGCGCGGGGCGTGATGCCGATGCACTGCTCGGCCAATGTCGACGACGATGGCCGCTCGGCCGTGTTCTTCGGTCTGTCCGGAACCGGCAAGACGACCTTGTCGGCCGATCCGTCGCGCACCCTGATCGGCGACGACGAGCACGGCTGGGGGCCGGACGGCATCTTCAATTTCGAGGGCGGCTGCTACGCCAAGACGATCCGCCTGTCGGCCGAGGCCGAACCTGAGATCCATGCCACGACGCAGCGTTTCGGAACGGTGCTCGAGAATGTCATTCTCGACGACGCGCGTCAGCCCGATTTCGACGACGGGAGCCTGACCGAGAACACGCGTTGCGCCTATCCGCTGGATTTCATCCCCAATGCCAGCGCTACGGGCCGGGCGGGTCATCCGAAGAACGTCATCATGCTGACCGCAGACGCTTTCGGCGTCATGCCGCCGATCGCAAAGCTGACGCCGGCGCAGGCCATGTACCACTTCCTTTCGGGCTACACGGCCAAGGTCGCCGGCACCGAACGTGGCGTGACCGAACCTGAAGCGACCTTCTCGACCTGCTTCGGCGCACCCTTCATGCCGCGCCATCCGTCCGAATACGGCAATCTCCTGCGCCAGCTCATCGCCGAGCACGGCGTCGACTGCTGGCTCGTCAATACCGGCTGGACCGGCGGCGCCTACGGCACTGGCAGGCGCATGCCGATCAAGGCGACGCGGGCTTTGCTTGCAGCCGCACTCGACGGCTCCCTCAAGGGCGCTGAATTCAGGACCGATCCCAATTTCGGATTCGCCGTGCCGGTCGCCGTGCCCGGCGTCGATCCGGCGATCCTCGACCCGTGCTCGACCTGGGCCGACAAGGCCGCCTACGACAACCAGGCCCGTCGCCTGGTCGGCATGTTCGTCGACAATTTCGGCAAGTTCGAAGCCCATGTCGACGCCAGCGTGCTGGGTGCCGCGCCGCGCGTCCTGGAGGCAGCGGAGTAGGTCGCCATATGATCGTTCTTCGAAAGGCCCGGCACGTCCGGGCCTTTTCTTTTTCGCCGGAATGGCGCATCCGGACCGTGGAGGATGCCATGAAACACAACAGACAAGTGCCGCTCTCCTTTCGGGAGCTCCCGACGGACGAGATGAACGAGCGGGCGCTCGAATTCCGCGAGCTGATGACGCGGCGGCGCACCGTTCGCGACTTTTCCGACCGGCCGGTGCCGCGTGCCCTGATCGAACAATGCGTCATGACGGCGGCCACGGCACCATCCGGCGCCAACCAGCAGCCCTGGACCTTCGTGTGTATTGCGGACCCGGCCACCAAGCACGAAATCAGGCTGGCCGCCGAAGAGGAGGAGCGAACCTTCTATGCCGGCCGGGCCTCCACGGAATGGCTGGAGGCGCTGGCGCCGATCGGCACCGACGCCAACAAGCCCTTTCTCGAAACGGCGCCCTGGCTGATCGCAATCTTCGCGCAGCGCTACGGCGTCGGCCCGGGCGGCAAACGCACGAAGCACTATTACGTGCCGGAATCGGTCGGCATCGCGACGGGCCTGCTGATCGCCAGCCTGCACAATGCCGGCCTGGCGACACTGACCCACACTCCGTCGCCCATGGGTTTCCTCAACGCCATCTGCGGCCGGCCGGAAAGCGAGAAAGCGTTGATCCTGCTCGTCGCCGGCTACCCGGCCGAAGATGCTCAGGTTCCCGACATCGCACGCAAGCGGGCCGACGAAGTCATCGTCTGGCGGGAATAGCAGCCACCGACCAAGCGGCTCGGTCAACCCGCCGGGCCGCATGCCAGCCCGGTTCTGCCCGGTAAACTGATCGGCTCCCCCGGCTCAAGGCTCCTATTCTCCGATCCGGGAGATGTCGAAAGGCGTCGTCTGATAAAGTTGGTTGATCCAGTTTCCGAAAAGCAGGTGGGCCTGGCTGCGCCAGCGATTCTCCGGACGCCGGTCCGGATCGTCCTTCGGGAAATAGTTCCGCGGCAGCGCGATCGGCTTGTTCGCGGCGCGATCCCGGAAATATTCGTCGCCGAGCGAGCCGGAATCATACTCGATATGGTTGAACATATGGAGCGACCGGTGGACCGGATCATCCAGCAGGCACAGGCCCGCCTCGTCCGATTCCATCAGCACGTCCATGCCGCTGTCCTGCGGGATGTCCTCGCGGCGGACTTCGGTCCAGCGCGAGACGGGGATCGAGAAATCGTCGGAGAACCCTCTGAGATAGGGGGAGGCCGGTGCGAGGTTGCGGTGACGATAGACGCCGAACGCCTTCTCGGGCAGCTGGTATTTGGGCATGCCATGGAAATGGTGGACCGCGGCCTGCGCACCCCAGCAGATGTTGAAGGTGCTGTGGACATTGGTCTGCGTCCAGTCAAAGACGCGACGCAGCTCATCCCAGTAGGTCACCTGCTCGAACGGCATTGTCTCCACCGGGGCGCCGGTCGTGATGAAGCCATCGAACTTCTCCGAACGGACCGCTTCCCAGTCGCGGTAGAACGATATCATGTGTTCGCTCGGCGTATTGCGCGCGACGTGATTGGTCATCTTCACCAGCGTCAGTTCCACCTGGAGCGGCGTCGCGCCCAGCAGCCTGGCGATCTGCGTCTCGGTCTTGATCTTGTTGGGCATCAGGTTGAGCAGGGCTATGTGCAGCGGCCTTATGTCCTGGCGGATCGCATCCGCCTCGCGCATCACCATCACGCCTTCCGCTTCCAGTGTGGCGCGGGCGGGAAGATCGTTAGGTATCTTTATCGGCATTTGCCTGCTGTCCTTCAGTTGCGGCGAGTAGGACAGACGCTGTGGCGTGACCCGTTGGTTGCCGGTTCGGCCACATCCTCCCTGGGGAGCGCCACCTTGCCCGGGGAGCAGGTTGGCGTTGGGCGTCGGCCCAACTCTTGATGTGGCGACACATCTAGCGGGCGCCGCGCGAAATTTCAATGGACCTGCCGCGCTGCCGCAGGGGCCGCCCGCGCATGGCGGCCCTTTCCTTTTTCGGTGGGTCGCGGCATCACTTGCAGCATGAACTTCGACGACAAGATCATCATCGCCGCGGATGCCGTGATTCACCCGGCCGATCTCACCGAGACCTTCATCCGTTCCTCCGGACCGGGCGGACAGAACGTCAACAAGGTAGCGACCGCCGTGCAGTTGCGCTTCGACGCCCGCAATGCGGCAGGGCTTTCGGACAGGGTGCGCGAGCGAACGATCAGGCTTGCCGGCCAGCGCGCCACCAAGGAAGGCATCGTCGTTATCGAGGCGGGGCGCTTCCGCACGCAGGAGCAGAACCGGGCGGACGCCAGGGCGCGGCTGACCGCGCTCGTCGCCAGGGCGGCCGAGCCGCCGCCTCCGCCGCGCAAGAAGACCAAGCCGTCCAAGGGCGCCGTCGAGCGCCGGCTGAAATCCAAGGCCGGGCGGTCGACAGTCAAGAAGCTGCGCGGCCGCGTCGACGGGGAATGACGGCTCGCCGCGGCCGGCAGATTTCCTGCCTTCCAATTTGCGGGGGCGGATGCAACAGTCGGGCGCGATTTCATGCGGCAAGAGGAGAACCTGCCATGGGCATGTTTGATTTCGTGAAGAATGTCGGCAAGAAGCTCGGCTTCGGCGGTGACGACGAGGCGCCGAAGCCGGAAGAGCTGAAGCAGGAACTCGATTCCTACAAGCTTGGCACGGACAAGGTGGAAGTCGAGGTCCAGGGCGACAAGGCGATCCTCAAGGGTGTCGTCTCCGACCAGTCCGTCTTCGAGAAGGCGGTCATCGCCGTCGGCAATACGCTGGGCATCACCAAGGTCGAGGCCGGCGAACTCAAGGTTGTCGCGCCGGATTCCGGGCTGAAACTCGACGCCAATGCGGACATGACGGCCCTGGTCAAGGCGGCCACGCCGGCAAAACAGCCGGTCTTCTACACGGTCAAGAAGGGCGACAATTTGTGGAAGATCGCCGAACACCACTACGGCAAGGGCAAGGGCGCCAAGAACAACATCATCTTCGAGGCCAACAAGCCGATGCTGACGCATCCGGACAAGATCTATCCGGGGCAGGTGCTGCGCATCCCGGATCTCGCCGAAGCCTGAAACGGGTGGCGGCCGTCTCACAAAGCCTGCAGCACGGCGGCCTCGGGCCGCCGTTTCTGATTGACCCGAGAGTAATGCGAGCGGCCGATGAAATCGGCGCGCGACTGCGCGCCGCGCCTGGATGTGTCGACATCCAGGCCTATTGGCATAGCGGGAGCGACACCATGCAGGTTCTGCCGAAGGGCGTCAGGCACATGCCGGATTTCCTCGACCGCGAGGCGCAGGAGGCGCTCGTCGCCGAAATACGCGACGTCGTCCAGAATGCTCCTCTCTATACGCCGGTGATGCCGCGCACCGGCAAGCCGATGAGCGTGCGCATGACCAATTGCGGCACGCTCGGCTGGGTGACGGATCAGGATCGCGGCTATCGCTACCAGGCCACGCATCCGATGACCGGCCAACCCTGGCCGCCGATCCCCGATCGCCTGCTGCGGATCTGGGAAGCGGTTTCCGGCTATCCGCACCCACCCGAGGCATGCCTCGTCAATTTCTACAGCGAGGATGCGAAAATGGGTCTGCACCAGGACCGCGACGAAGCGGAATTTGCCGCTCCCGTGGTCTCGATCTCGCTCGGCGACACTTGCCTGTTCCGTGTCGGGCAGACACGGCGCGACGGCCGCACAATATCCTTCCAGTTGAAGAGCGGCGATCTCGTCGTGCTCGGCGGCGAAGGACGGCTGGCCTTCCACGGCGTAGACCGCATCTACCCGTCGACCTCGACCTTGCTCAAGAATGGCGGGCGCATCAACCTCACGCTTAGGCGCGTGACTCTGTCCGGACGATGATCGTGCAGCCCGGCGTCAGAGCTTCCTGAGAGCGACCTCCTCGACGAGGTGATCGACGCCTTTCCTCAGGATGAGGTCGGCGCGCGGGCGCGTCGGCTGAATGTTCTCCCGCAGGTTCTTCAGGTTGATGTTGCTCCACAGCCCTTCGGCGATTGCGCGGGCGGCGTCTTCCGAAAGCTGCGAATAGCGATGGAAGAAGGATTGAGGATTACGGAAGGCCGTCTCTCGCAGCCGCATGAAGCGGGCGATGTACCAATTGTGGATCAACTCCTCCTCGGCGTCGATATAGATCGAAAAGTCGAAGAAATCGGAGACGAAAGGTACGAACTTGCCGTCCCTCGGCAGTTCGCGCGGCTGCAGCACGTTCAGGCCCTCGAAGATGAGGATATCCGGCCGATCGATGGTGACGAATTCGCCCGGCATGACGTCATAGGTGAGGTGCGAATAGATCGGCGCCCGTACGTTTGGCTGGCCGGACTTGATGGCCGACAGGAAACGCAGCAGCGCGCCGACATCGTAAGAATCGGGGAAACCTTTGCGCTCCATGAGGTTTTCGCGGCGCAGCACCTCATTCGGATAGAGGAAGCCGTCAGTGGTGACGAGATCGACCTTCGGACTCGACGGCCAGCGGGCCAGGAGCTCCTTCAGCACGCGCGCCGTGGTCGACTTGCCGACTGCCACCGACCCGGCCATGCCGATGATGAAGGGTGTCTTCACCACATTGTCGGCATTGAAGAAGAGCTTGCGGCGATGGAACAGAAGCTGGCTGGACTCCACGTGGTAGGACAGCAGGCGCGACATCGAGAGGTAGATCCTGCGGACCTCGTCGAGGTCGATCGGATCATAGAGAGAGCTCAGCCTGCGAACTTCGTCGGCGGTAAGGGTGAGCGGCGTATCGGCCCGGAACTCCGCCCATCGTTCGGCCGAGAAGAATCTGTAGGGTGAGTACTTCTCGGTTCGAACAAGCTGATCCATCAATGCGCGACCCCTCGTCAGTTCAGCCGTGCTTGCGCGATGCCTTTTCGGCGATCCCGGACTGGCCGGTCCGCCGCTCGAGCTCCGTCATGACGTCGTCGAGCGGGATGCCGGCGATCGCCAGGACCACCAACCAATGGTAGAGGAGATCAGCACTCTCCGAAACAAGCGCGGCCTTGTCTCCGCCGACAGCCGCGATCACGGTCTCGACGCCCTCTTCGCCGAGCTTCTTGGCCGCCCGCTCCATGCCCGACCGGAAGAGCTTGGCCGTCCAGGACTGGGCATCGCCGGACTGCGCCCGCTCCGCGACGATCCTTTCGAGGTCGGCCAGTGAGAATGCTGTCATGGGCGCGCCCCTCGAACGCCGGTCGTGTGGTGAAGCGCGACGGTTGGACCGATACGCATGTCGTTTTCCGCTTTCGGTCCGATCTAATGCGTCGGGGGAACGGAGTCGAGTCGCATGGCGAGCCCGGCTTTGGCCATATGTGCCTTGGCCTCGGCGATCGAATAGGTTCCGAAATGGAAGATGGAAGCGGCCAGAACCGCCGTGGCATGGCCGTCGCGGATGCCTTCGACCAGATGATCGAGCGTGCCGACGCCGCCGCTGGCGATCACGGGCACGCGAACCGCGTCGGCGACGGTGCGCGTCAGCGCGATGTCGTATCCAGCCTTGGTCCCGTCGCGATCCATCGAGGTGAGCAGGATCTCACCGGCCCCCAGGGCGACGACCTTCCGCGCGAACTCGACGGCGTCGATGCCCGTGCGCTCGCGCCCGCCATGGGTGAAGATCTCCCAGCGATCTCCTTCACCCGCGCCCGATACTTTCTTGGCGTCGATGGCGACGACGATGCACTGGTCGCCGAACTTGTCCGCGGCCTCGGCCACGAAGTCCGGGTTCTTCACCGCCGCGGTGTTGATCGATACCTTGTCGGCGCCGGCAAGCAGCAGCTTGCGGATATCGGCGACCTGGCGGACGCCGCCGCCCACGGTGAGCGGCATGAAGCAGTGCTCGGCCGTCCGGGCGACGACGTCGAAGATGGTCTCGCGATTGTCCGACGACGCCGTGATGTCGAGGAAGCAGAGCTCGTCGGCGCCGGCCGCGTCATAGGCTCTCGCTGCCTCGACCGGATCGCCGGCATCGATCAGATCGACGAAATTGACGCCTTTCACGACACGGCCGTCCTTGACATCGAGACAGGGGATTACGCGGGATTTGAGGGTCATGAAGGCGCTTCAGTTCTCGATTCCGCTATAGAGCTCGCCGACATCGATCGACACGTCCAAATCGCCGAGGACGACGACTTCGCCCCGGCCGGCGATCTGAGCCGGTCCCGTCCAGGCGCCGGCAGCATCGCGCGACCAGAGCCACAGGCGCGGCTCGTCCTGCGAAAGGACGAGGTAATAGCGGAGCGTCGACAGGCCGGTATAGTCGGCAACCTTTTCGCCGAAGTCCTTGATATAGGAAGACGACGACAGGATTTCCGCGACGAACAAAGGCTCCCTCGCCGCGAGATCCTGCAACGTATCGAAGGCGCGATCGACATAGACGTCCGGAAAGCGTATTCCATCCTTGGTCCTGACCGCGAATTCGCCCGCTCCGATGTCATATCTGGAGGGGTCGAGCTGCCGTCCCAATTGCATGGAAAGCCGGAAGGCGAGCCGCGCATGGGCACGCGTGACGTTGATCATCATCTCGACGACCTTCCCCCTGACGAACTCCCTCCTGCCCTCGCGCCCTTCGTTCCAGCGCAGGAATTCGTCCGCAGTAGCCGGCATTTTGGACTGAACGTTCATCGCCTCAATCTAGCATGCCGCGTGGCGGTTTTGAAACGCCGCGCAGGATGGCGAGCGCCTCGGCCGGGTCGATGCGCCCGTCATAGAGCGCGCGGCCGGAAATGGCGCCTTCCAGCTTCTTCGCGTCCGGCATGGTCATGCGCACGATATCCGCGATCGAGGCCAGCCCGCCCGACGCGATGACGGGGATCGAGACTTCGTCCGCGAGGGCGATCGTAGCTTCCCAGTTGATGCCGGACAGAACCCCGTCGCGGTCGATATCGGTATAGATGATAGCGGCCACCCCGGCGCCCTCGAACTTCTTCGCCAGCTCCACCGCTCCGAGCTTCGACGCCTTGGCCCAGCCCTCGACCGCCACCTTGCCGCCGCGCGCATCGATGCCGACGGCGATCTTGCCCGGGAAGAGCCGGCAGGCTTCCTTGACCAGCTCGGGGTCGCGCACGGCAACCGTACCGAGGATCACCCGCGCCAGGCCCTTGTCCAGCCAGTTCTCGACATGAGCGATGCTGCGGATGCCGCCGCCGAGCTGAACCGGGTTCTTCGTTGCCGCCAAGATCGCCTCGACTGCCTTGCCGTTGACGGAGCGTCCCTCGAAGGCGCCGTTCAGGTCGACCACATGCAGCCAGTCGAAACCCTGCTCCTCGAAGCTACGCGCCTGCGCGGCCGGGTCGGCGTTGTAGACGGTCGCCGCGTCCATGTCGCCGAGCTTCAGACGCACACATTGGCCGTCCTTGAGGTCGATTGCCGGAAAAAGGATCATATCTGCCTCAGGCTATCGCGTCGGCCCGAAAATCGAAATCGATTTTCGGAAAGCACGATGCGCACGTTTAGTAGTGGCAGAGCGACCTTTGCGCGTCCAATTGGACGCGCGGCGCTCTGGCGGGCGGTTGAACGGGACGAGAACTCAGGGCTTCCATCGCAGGAAGTTGGCAATCAGCGCGAGGCCGAGGGCCTGGCTCTTTTCGGGGTGGAATTGCGTGCCGGCGCGGTTGCCGTTCGCGACGGCCGCCGTCACCGGCCCGCCATAGTCGGCGACCGCCAGCACGTCGTCCGGGTCAGTCGCGTCGAGGTGGTAGGAGTGGACGAAATAGGCATGCAGCCCGTTCGGTCCCGTGCTTATGCCGTCGAACAGGGGATGGTTGCGCCGCAGCTCGATCGTGTTCCACCCGATCTGGGGAATCTTCAGGTCCGGATCGGCCGGCGTGATCTTCCGGACGTCGCCGCGGATCCAGCCGAAACCCTGCGTGGTGGTCTTTTCGAGCCCGCGGTCGGACATGAGCTGCATGCCGACGCAGATGCCCAGGAAAGGTCGCGCCGCCTTGCCAGCCACCTCCTCGACTGCTTCGGCCATGCCGGCGACGGCGGCGAGACCGGCCCGGCAGTCGGCATAGGCGCCGACACCGGGCAAGACGATGCGGTCGGCCGTGCGCACCCGCTCGGCATCGGCGGTCAGCTCGATCGTGGCGGGGATGCCGGCTTCACGCGCGGCGCGCTCGAAGGCTTTCGTGGCGGAACGCAGATTGCCCGAGCCGTAGTCGATGATGGCGACACGCATCTCAGCGCCCTCCTGGATAGGAGAAGAGGCCCAGCGCCGGGCCGGAAGGCGCGGTGCGCAACGGCGGATGCCCGCCGGCGGCCGGCGCGGGCCATTCAACGGCATCGGGTTCCGCGAGCGCCGGCTCGGCAAAATAGCGTATTTCCGCATCGGCCACGGAATCGGCCTCGACCACCCCGGCATCGCGCCAGCCGCGCCGGCAAAGCGCGGCAATGCGCAGGGCGGCACCTTCGAGGCCGACATAGACCGACACCAGGATCGACAACAGCGTCGCAAGCGGTCCCGCACCGCCATATTCGCCGAGCCCGCCAAGCAGGAGCGTGACACCCAGTACAAGTGCGGCCTCGATCCACAGCCGGTGCCAGAGCAGCCAGATCAACGGCACGAGGAAGGCCAGGAGGGCGAAGCCGTCGCGGACGAAGACGGGATCCCTCGCGATTTGCCCGCCGGGGCCCGGCGGCGGCTCCACGATCACATAGCTCGCCATGGTTTCACCTATGCGCTCAGCGTTCCCTTGGTCGAGGGGATCGCGCCGGCCTGGCGCGGATCGTGCTCCAGCGCAGTGCGCAGCGCGCGCGCGACCGCCTTGAAGCAGGTCTCGGCGATATGATGGTTGTTGGCGCCGTAGTGGTTGGTGACGTGCAGCGTGATGCCGGCGTTCTGCGCCAGAGCCTGGAAGAACTCACGCACCAGTTCCGTGTCGAAGCTGCCGATCTTGGGCGAGGAGAAGGCGACCTGCCAAACCAGGAAAGGCCGTCCGGACACGTCAACCGCGGCCCTGGTCAAGGTCTCGTCCATGGCGAGGTCGATCGAGGCGTAGCGCGTGATGCCGCGCCGCTCGCCGAGCGCCCTGGCGATCGCCTGGCCGAGCGCGATGCCGGTGTCCTCGACGGTGTGATGGTCGTCGATATGGAGATCGCCCTTCGCACTGACCGTCATGTCGATCAGCGAATGGCGGGAAAGCTGCTCCAGCATATGGTCGAAGAAGCCGACGCCGGTCGATACGTCGAAAAGTCCGCTTCCGTCGATCTCGACCGACGCCGAGATCTCCGTTTCCTTGGTCTTGCGGCTGACGCTCGCCGCGCGCTTGACGGTGCCTGACGCCACCATGCGATCTCCAGCTCCATTGTTGGGGCGCGAGCCTTCTAACAGCATGGATTGGCGATTACCAGTTGCCGCGGGCCTGCCGGGAACTGCGGGCCCCCGCCCGGTTGCAAAAGACGTTCGGCGGCATACATATGACCGGACCAACCTCGTACCGCGCGGTCGCCTTCGGGGCCGCGCGCCATCGGAGCAAGTAATGTCTGACAATTTGACTATGCACGCCACGACGATCGTCACCGTGCGCAAAGGCAACAAGGTCGTGATCGCCGGCGACGGCCAGGTCAGCCTCGGCCAGACCATCATGAAGGGCAATGCCAGGAAGGTCCGCCGGATCGGCAAGGGCAATGTGCTCGCCGGCTTCGCCGGCGCGACGGCGGACGCCTTCACCCTTCTGGAACGGCTGGAAGCCAAGCTCGAACAGTATCCCGACCAGTTGACGCGCGCCTGCGTCGAGCTCGCCAAGGACTGGCGCACCGACCGCTATCTGCGCCGCCTGGAGGCCATGATGCTGGTCGCCGACCGGCAGGTTTCGCTGGCGCTCACCGGCACCGGCGACGTTCTCGAGCCCGAACATGGCGTGATGGCGATCGGCTCCGGCGGCAACTATGCGCTCGCTGCGGCGCGCGCGCTGATCGATACCGATATCGACGCCGAGCAGATCGCCCGCAAGGCCATGGAGATCGCGGCCGACATCTGCGTCTACACCAACCACAGCATCGTGGTCGAAACGCTCGATGCCGCGTAATACGACGCCGCGCTACGACTTCCGGCCGGTCGTCGAGACCGATCTGCCCTTGATTGCCGGCTGGCTCGTCGAACCGCATGTGGCCGAATGGTGGGGCGATCCCGACGAGGAGATCGCCTCGATCCGCGAGCATATCGACAGCATCTCGGTCGAACCGCTGATCGTCGAGCTGGATGGCGAGCCGATTGGCTACCTCCAGAGCTACGATCCGCATATGGAGGACGATCATCCCTATCAGGACCAGCCCTTCGGCACGATGGGTGTCGACCTGACCATCGGCAGGCCTGATCTCGTCGGCCAGGGCCACGGGTCGGCCCTGCTCCGGCAGTTCGTCGGCGAATTGCTGGCCGAAGGCGTGCCGCGGGTGATCATCGACCCGGATCCGTCGAATGCGCGGGCCATCCGGGCCTATGAGAAGGCGGGTTTCCGGGCCTTCGACCGACGCAGTTCGATCTACGGCCCGGCGCTGATGATGAAGATCGACGCCGAAGACGGGGGCGGCGAGGCATGACCGGCTCCGTCATCCGCATACAAGCCCAGACTCAACGAGATCAGACTGCTGCGTCCGTTCGAGTTCTTCTGGCAGCAGCAAGGTGGTACGTGACATGACGACATTTTCCCCCCGCGAGATCGTTTCCGAGCTCGACCGTTTCATCATCGGCCAGAAGGATGCCAAGCGCGCCGTGGCCATCGCCCTTCGCAACCGCTGGCGCCGCCAGCAGCTGCAGGGCCAGATGCGCGAAGAGGTGATGCCCAAGAACATCCTGATGATCGGCCCGACCGGCGTGGGCAAGACCGAGATCTCGCGCCGTCTGGCGAGGCTCGCGGGCGCCCCTTTCATCAAGGTCGAGGCGACCAAGTTCACCGAGGTCGGCTATGTCGGCCGCGACGTCGAGCAGATCGTGCGCGATCTCGTCGAGATGGCGATCGGCCTGGTGCGCGAGAAGATGCGCGAGGACGTCAAGGCGCGTGCCCACCTCAACGCCGAAGAACGCGTCCTCGAGGCGCTGGTCGGCAAGACCGCCAGCCCCGCGACACGGGACAGCTTCCGCAAGAAGCTGCGCGACGGCGAGCTCGACGACAAGGAAATCGAGATCGAGGTGACCGACAGCGGCACGGGCGGCATGCCCGGCTTCGAGATCCCCGGCATGCCCGGCGCCAATATCGGCGTGCTCAACATCAACGACATGCTGTCCAAGGCGATGGGCGGCACACGCACCAAGACGCGCAAGACCACGGTCAAGGAATCCTACGAGCTCCTGATCAACGACGAATCCGACAAGTTGCTTGACCAGGACGAGGTCGTGCGCCGCGCGCTGGAGGCGACCGAGAACGACGGCATCGTCTTCCTCGACGAGATCGACAAGATCGCCGCGCGCGAAGGCGGCGTCGGAGCCGGCGTGTCCCGCGAGGGCGTGCAGCGCGACCTGCTGCCGCTCGTCGAGGGAACGACGGTCGCCACCAAATACGGGCCGGTGAAGACGGACCACATCCTGTTCATAGCGTCGGGCGCATTCCACGTCGCCAAGCCGTCGGACCTGCTGCCGGAGCTGCAGGGCCGACTGCCGATCCGCGTCGAGCTGCGCGCTCTGGAGAAGGAGGATTTCCGCCGCATCCTGACGGAGACGGAGGCGAGCCTCATCAAGCAGTATGTAGCGTTGATGCAGACCGAGGGCGTGAGACTGGAATTTACAGACGACGCCATCGATTCGCTGGCCGGCATCGCAGTCGACCTCAACGCCAATGTCGAGAATATCGGGGCGCGGCGCCTTCAGACGGTGATGGAGCGGGTCCTCGACGAAATCTCCTACGACGCGCCCGACCGCGCCGGCACCGAGGTGACGATCGACGCCGATTATGTTCGCAAACATGTCGGCGATCTCGCGAAGAACACAGATTTGTCGCGATTTATCCTTTAGGAAGCGATCCCGACTCTTTCCGGGATCGCGCGGCAAGAGGGGTCCCGGCCGGAAGGCCCGAATCCCTCGACTTTGACAGGGGCTTTTTCTACGTTGCGCGGCCTGAGCTCAACAATCTCTGGTGGCCGTGAATGACGTTGCGCCTGTTGCCTGTGCTGATTTTCGTCCTGTTCGGCGCTTCCGGCGCCGCTGCGGCGACGCCGGTTCCGTCCGGGAACCGCCATCTCGAGCAGCCGCCCGTCCCGGGCGCGTCGGCCTCGCGCACCAAGGCGATGAAGACCAGCTACGAGGCCAAGTATCGCAAGGTCTACAAGCTCCTGAAGAACGATCGGGAGCTGCGCGGCAAGATCGCCGGAGCCGCCGCCGCCTACGGCATCGATCCGATCCATATCGTTGGCGCCATCATCGGCGAGCATACCTACAATGTCGATGCGTACGACCGGCTGCAGACCTATTACGTCAAGGCGATCTCCTACCTGACCAGCGGCATCTCCTTCAGCTATGACGGCGAGGATATCTCCGACTTCATCCGGCGGCCGCAATTCGCGCTGTGCCGCGAGAGCGACGGCAGCTATGCCGTCTGGACCTGTCGTGAAACCGTCTGGAACGACCAGTTCCGCGGCAGGACGGTCGGGGGCGCCGCGTTCCCGAACAAGCGTTTCAGCCAAGCCTTCTTCCAGCCCTTCTATGCCGGGCAGACCTTCGGCTTGGGCCAGCTCAACCCGCTGACGGCGCTGCAGATGAGCGACCTTGTGCACAAGGTGTCGGGACTGCCCAAGCTCGGCAGCGACGATCCCGGGCAGGTCTACAAGACCATCATGGATCCCGACCTGACCTTGCCCTATGTCGCCGCCGCGCTCAAAATGTCCATCGATGCCTATGGCACGATCGCCGGCTTCGACATATCAGGCAATCCCGGGCTGACCGCCACGCTCTACAATGTCGGCAATCCCGAGGCGCGGGCCTGGGCGCTGAAGGCCGAGAACGAGCGGCGCCAGGCCGAAGGCGCCGAGCCGAAGCTGCCGGAGGAGAATTATTACGGCTGGCTGGTCAACGAGAAGCTGCCGGAGCTTCGCGCGCTGTTCTGATCACCGGGAGGCCGGACCGTCCAGGATTTCGCGCAGATCGGCCAGTAGCCTGTCGATGGCGGCGTCATCGAGGCGCGTGATGGTTTCCGACAGCAGATTTGCGAGTTCGGTCGCCTTGGGCGAGAGGCCCGACGTGTCGATCACCGCGCGCGGATGAGAGGCTTCGGCAAGCCGCTGCAGTTCCTCGGCGTCGTCCCAAATGACGTTGAAATAGCCGATGATCTTCTGGACCATCGCCCAGTTCGGTACGCCGCGATGGCCATGTTCCATGGCCGACAGATAGGCCGCGCTGACGCCGATGGATGCGGCCATCTCCTTCTGCGAGACGCCCTTCTCGCGCCTCAGCCGGCGCAGCCTTTCCCCGAACGGCGTCATTGTTCGGCCTGCCGGCGCCTCAGCCGCACATAAAGCGCCCCGCCGCCGCCATGGTGGCGCGCCGCATTGTCGTGTCCGCTGACGAGGCCGCGAAACGGCGCCGTGGACAGCCAATGCGGCACCGCGCGGCGCAGCACGCCCTCGCTCCGCAACGACGAGCCCTTGCCCGTGATGATGAGCACATAGCGCACGCCGCCGTCATAAGCGCGCCGCAGGAAAGCGAGCAGCAGCGCATAGGCCTCGTCCTGCGTCATGCCGTGCAGGTCGACCCGGCCTTCGATCGGCAGGCGTCCCTTCGACAGCTTGTCGCGGGTCTGGCCGTCGAAGACATGGGCGACGTTCTGCCTTTTGGCCGGCACAGCCTGCGACAGGGCGGGCTGGGGCGAGGCTGCCTGCGTCGGCACGGCGGCTTTGCTTTGCCGAACCGGCGGCTCTTCCGGTTCCACCGGATGCTTCCCGCGCAATGGTTTCGCCGAACGGGCGACGAGGTTCCAGAGAACGCGATCCTCGTCGCTCAGGCCCTTTGTCGGCCTGGCGCTCATCGAACCCCCTCCACCAGTGGTCGCGGGATGAACGCGCAGAAAGCGGCCGGGTGGCGGACCACCCCGGCGATCTCACCCGCTTCGGCGCCCGATCCGGCGAAGAGGTCGCCCCGCGCCGGGCCTGTGATGGCCGAGCCGGTGTCCTGGGCGATCATCAGCCGCGAGAAGCCGCCATCGCCGAACGCGCTCAGTGTCGGCGCCTCGATGAAGAAGGGCGTTCCGAAGGTATGGAGAAGGCGGTCGACCGCCACCGAACGGCCAGGCGTGAGCGGAACCTTCGCCGCCGCCACCGGACCGAGCGGATCGTCTTCGACTGGCGCCTCGCGGAAGAAGATATAGGACCGGTTCCGCCAAAGGATGTCCTCGATGCGGCCGGGATTGTCTCTGAACCAGCGCCGGATCGACTGCATGGTGACATCGGGAAGGGCCAACTCACCCAACCGGACCAGCACGCCGCCCGGCCCCGTGAAGCGATGGCCGGTTTTTGCGGCATAGGTCACGCGCTTCACAGTCCCGTCCGTCATCAGCAGGCGCGCGGCGCCTTGCACATGGATGAAGAAGGCGTCCACCGGGTCGGCGAGCCAGGCGATTTCGAGCCCCATGCCGTCCAGGGCGCCCCGCTCGATCGCACCGCGGTCGTGATATTCGACAATCCCGCCGGCAGTGGCACGGCCGAACGCAAAATAGGGATCGAGGCCGACCGGCCGATCGGCGTCGTTGACATCGACCAGATCGGCGGGACGCGACAGCAGCGGAACCCGGAAGCGGTCGGTTCGCACTGGCGAAGCCTCGACCTCCGGCTCGTAGAATCCGGTGACGAAGCCCTGGCCGCCGTCCTCCGGACTGATGCGATGGGGAACGAAATGCCGTTCGAAGAAAGCCCGCGCCGCGTCGCCCGCGAGTTCGGGCTTCCGTCGCGCCTCGTCATATGCGGGCGCGAAGGCGCCGAAATCGACACCGAGCGCACCGCTGCGATAGGGCTTCACCAGACTCTGGACGGCCGAGCGGCGGAAGGCTTCATAGGCGGCGCTTTTGTCGTCGCCCTGCCAGCCTGCCAGATCGCCGAAGGAGACCTTCGTGAAGAGCGGGGAAAGCGCCATGAAAGCGGCCGCAGAAAATCAGTCTTCCGCCTCGGTCGCCACCAGTTTCCAGTTCGGGTCGCGCGAGCGTGTGTCGCGCGCGAAGGTCCAGACGTCCTTCACCTCGGCGACCGTCTCGGGATCGCCGTCGATCACCGTTCCCGCGCTGTCGCGCGTCGCCGAAATCAGCTCGCTGACGATACGAAGCGTGACATGCGCCTCGCCGCCCTTCATCTCGGCCGACACGATTTCGGCCTTGTCGATGCCGACGAAGGAGGACTGGATCTTCTCCGACCGCGACTCCCGGTCGGCGATGGCCGCGACGAAGCCGTCGAAGACTTCGCGCGACAGCAGGTTCTTCAGCGTCTTGCGATCGCCGTCGGCAAAGGCCATCACGATCATTTCATAGGCCATCTTCGCGCCGTCGAGGAACGACTTGGGATCGAAGGAAGGATCGGCGTCCTTGATCGCCCTCAGGCCCCTGTTGAGATCGGTGCCGGCCGCGGCAATGGCGTCCACGGCCTTGTATGCCTCGTCATTGGCTTCGGCCGCGGCACGCTTGCGCGGCAACGAGACCACGTTCTCGGTGGTCTTGGCGGCTTCCTTGCCCTTGTCGCCGGTGCGGGCGGCCGTATAGGGATCGAAGGGCGGCCGCTCGTTGCCGGTACGGCGACCAAGAACATTGCGCAGCTGGAGGAAAATCACGACGGCCGCGACAAGAAAAAATATGGTGCCGAAATCGAAGAATTCCATGTCTTCCGCCAAGCGATCCCTTGTTCTGATCCCCTGCCGCGCCGCGAGAACGTCGAGCCTCCGCGTCGCGGCGTGCATCTAAATCATATAGAACGCTTGCCCGGATCATTCAAATCCGCGCTTCGCATAACTATGTAGACCGGATCGTGCCAATATCCATCCTGCGCTGCACTAGTTGAAAGGCGTTAAGACACCGTGCCGCCTCTGATTGCAATCCTTGTCCTTGCACTTCCGCTGCTGGAGATCGCGGGCTTTGTCGTCGTCGGCAGCGAGATCGGCGTGCTTCCCACCATCGCGCTGGTGCTGCTGAGCGGCGTTGCCGGCTCGCTGCTGCTGCGCTGGCAAGGTTTCGGCGCGCTTGGACGCATCCGGCGCGAGATCGAAGCCGGCAATCCGCCCGGCCGCGAAGTGGCGCACGGCCTGATGATCATGATCGCCGGCATTCTTCTCCTGATCCCAGGCTTCGTGAGCGACATTTTCGGCCTCTTGCTGTTCATTCCAGCGGTGCGCGAGTTGGCCTGGCGTTACCTCAGGAGCCGGATCACCGTCGTCACGAATTTCGGCGCCGGAGCCGGCTCCTTCCGCCGCCCCGGCCAGCGGGACCAGGGGCGGACGATCGACCTCGATCAGGATGAATATTCGTCCAAGGGCCCCGACCCGAAATCGCCCTGGCGCAGGCCCGAGCTGGAATAGCCCTCGGCTGATCGAGCTAGGCAAGGCGCTCCGCGTGCCAGGCCAGGTGATCGTCCATGAAGGTGGAGATGAAATTGTAGGAGTGGTCATAACCCTCCTGCATCCGCAGCGTAAGCGGGATGCCGGCCCTGCCGCAGGCCTCCTCCAGCAGCCAGGGCCTCAGGCCTTCCTGAAGGAAACCGTCGGCGGTGCCCTGGTCGACGAGCAATTCCGCAAAACGGTTGCCGTCCTCGATAAGGGCACAGGCGTCGTAGGCGCGCCATGTGGCCTCGTCGGGTCCAAGATATTTCTCGAGGGCCGGGCGCGACCAACCCGCCGTGATCGGCTGGACGATCGGCGCGAAGGCCGAGCAGCTTCGGAAACGTCCGGGATTCTTCAAGGCAATGGTGAGCGCGCCATGTCCGCCCATCGAATGCCCTGATATCGCTTGGCGGGACATGTCGGCCGGAAAATGTTCCGCGACGAGCGCCGGCAACTCCTGCGTGACATAGGAATACATGCGGTAGTTCCGAGCGAACGGGTCCTGCGTCGCGTCGACATAAAAACCCGCTCCGGAGCCGAACTGCCAGTTGTCCTTCTCGTCCGGCACGGTCTCACCGCGCGGGCTGGTGTCGGGGCAGACCAGGATCAGCCCGAGTTCGGCGGCCTTGCGGCGATACTCACCCTTGTCCATGACGTTGGCATGCGTGCAGGTCAGCCCGGAAAGGTACCAGACCACCGGACAGGAACGGTCGCTCGCCTGCGGCGGCACGAAGACCGCAAAGGTCATGTCGCATCCGCAGACCTCCGAGGCATGGCTGTAGACGCCCTGGATGCCGCCATGGGACTTGCTGGTGGAAACGGTCATCATGTCGTGCAACCTCCGGATTCCCTGCCGGACGGATGTCTCTCATTTCCCATGAACCGCATCCGGCGACGGAACCATCCCGCGCGGGCGGGATTTGTCCTGTTCATGGAACCGAGAGTCGAACCATCCAGAACCGGGCGATACGTCATTTCTCCGGGCCGGGAAAGGCCGGATGGCCACAAAAGATATGCTCGCCGGGTTCGACCCTCCTGAAAGCGGAGAAAGGCGATGCCAGCCAGATCGAAAGCCCAGCAGAAGGCCGCCGGCGCCGCGCTTGCGGCAAAACGCGGCGAGATCAAGAAGAGCGAACTCAAAGGCGCGTCCAAGTCGATGGCCGAGTCCATGAGCGAGGAAGAATTGCACGACATGGCCTCGACGAAGCGCAAGGGCAAACCGGAGCACGTGTCCAAATCGTGACACCGCAGGGCCCTCCTGGAATTCCAGCGTGCTCCGGGCCGGAAGCCGGCCATCCCTCGTAACGAAGAACAGGAGGCTCAGATGCCCATACCAGTCGATGAAATTCGCGAACCGGCGGGATCGGCCGAGCAAACATCGCCCCGACCCGAAACAGAGCCGAATCGAATTCCGGCGAAGAAGGCACGACAAGGCGGGATCGGACGCCCGGTTCTCGTCGTTCTCGTCGTGGCGCTTCTGCTCGCAGCTTTGGCCTGGTGGGGGGCGGAGATCTATGGCAATTCGATCGAGTCTCCTGACACGATCGACGCGCCGGCGGGATCGACGGCGCCGTCCGCGCCGTCGGCCGGGTGAGTAGGGCCTCGGCGCGGCAAACCTTGTCATGCCGAACTTGCCATGCTAGCGGAACCCGCAATTTCAATCGGGCCGGACGGCCTTTCCAGGAGGGATCTGGCTTATGGCCAAGTCTGACAGCGAAACCACAACCGCGCCGAAAGCCGGCAATGGCGCACAGCCTTCGCTCAGCGTGCTCGCGCAATACGTAAAGGATCTGTCCTTCGAAAGCCCGAACGCTCCGAAGTCGCTGCGCGGCCGCGAGCAGGCGCCCGGCATCAACATCAACGTCAATGTCAGCGCCAATCCGCTCTCCGACACCGAGTTCGACGTCAACCTGACGCTTTCGGCCCGTGCCGGCACAGAGAAGGATGTGCTGTTCAACGTCGAGCTCATCTATGGCGGCGTGTTCCGCGTCGAGGGTTTTCCGCAGGAGCACATGCTGCCGATCCTGTTCATCGAATGCCCGCGACTGCTCTTCCCCTTCGCGCGTCAGATCGTCGCCGAGGCGACCCGCAACGGCGGATTCCCGCCGCTGATGCTCGACCCGATCGACTTCGCCCAGATGTTCCAGCAGAAGATCGCCGAGGAACAGGCCAAGGCGCAGGTTCAGGTCAGCTGATCCGCCAGCGATCTCGCAAGGTTCGAAAGACCCGGCCATCGTGCCGGGTTTTTTTGCGACGAAAAGGCCGGGCGGCTACTGCAGCTCGGCTTCAGGCGCCGCCATCATCCTGGCCCAGATTGCGTTTTCGCCGAGCTGCTTGACGAGCTCGGCATGGGCCGCGCGTTCCGCCTCCGACAGGCGTGATGGCAAGGGTGTGGGCCGCTGCGCGACCGGAACGATTCTAATCGCCTCGGATCCGCCGGCTCCACGATCTTCGACGACGATCTCGAGCCCCAGTGCGGCCTGCTTGCCGCCGATCAGCTCGATATAGACTTCCGCCAGAAGCTCGGAGTCGAGCAAGGCGCCGTGCTTGGTGCGGCGGCTGTTGTCGATGCCGTAGCGGCGGCAGAGCGCGTCGAGCGAATTCGGCCCCATCGGGTGCTTGCGCTTGGCGATCGCCAGAGTGTCGACGACGCGATCGGGCTCGACGGCCGGCTGGCCGAGCCTTGCCAGCTCGGCATTGACGAAGCCCATGTCGAAGCCGGCATTGTGCGCCACGAGTTGGGCCC
Organism: Mesorhizobium sp. L-8-3; assembly: GCF_016756615.1. Lineage (GTDB taxonomy): Bacteria > Pseudomonadota > Alphaproteobacteria > Rhizobiales > Rhizobiaceae. Next base: position 1,259,902 of record NZ_AP023262.1, read on the forward strand.
CGTCGATGAAGGAGAGGAACTCCGGCGCAATGACGTCGAAGATCGGCTTGTCGACGAGTTGGTCCATGCCGATGCCGTGCACCGACTGGGCATCGGCGTGTATCTCGCGGCCTTGCGGATTGATGTAGTGGTGGAACACCCGTCCGGTGGGAAACCGGTTGACGAGTTCGATCCCGCCGATCTCGATGATGCGATCGAGCCGGGAATCGAGGCCGGTCGTTTCCGTATCGAAGACTATCTCGCGCACCGAATCACTCCGCGTCCAACCATGGCAGCGCTTGCCCGGTCAGGGCAACCGGCCGCGGTCCGCGGCAGCCGGCTTGTCCCCGGTGAGTTGCGCGATGATGGCGGCCACCGCCTGCCGGGCAGCCTCCAGCCCCGAACCGGTGTCGACCACGAAGTCGGCCCGTCTGCGCTTTTCCGCATCCGGAACCTGCTTCGCCAGGATGGCGCGGAATTTCTCTTCGGTCATGCCGGAACGGGCGAGCACACGTTCGCGCTGCAGTTCGGGCGGCGCCGTCACGACCAGCACCTTGTCGACGCGGTCCCGTCCGCCGGTTTCGAACAGAAGCGGAATGTCGAGTACGGCAAGTGGTGCGCCGGCGCGTCGATGACGCTCGAGAAACGCATCGGCGTCGGCGCGTACCAGCGGATGGATGATGGCTTCGAGCCTGCGGATCGCCACAGTATCTCCGATCACGCGTTCGGCCAGCCGCGTGCGATCGACTGTGCCGTCCCGAACCGTGCCCGGAAAAGCTTCCTCGACCAGGGGTGCGGCGCCTCCGGCATAAAGACGGTGCACCGCTTCGTCGGAATCATGCACCGGAACACCCGCATCGGCGAACATCCTTGCGGTCGTCGACTTACCCATGCCGATCGAGCCGGTAAGGCCGAGCACGATCATGCTCTTTTCTCCACATCCCCCAGAACGAGGTTGCGAAGCGCGGCGGTCACTTCGGGCCGACGGCCGAACCAGCGCTCGAATCCGGGCACGGCCTGATGAAGGAGCATGCCCAAGCCGTCGACGGTCTTGAGGCCACGTGCCGCCGCTGCCGCCAGAAGCGGGGTGCGCGAGGGAACATAGACGAGATCATTGACGATCGCATGATCCGGCAACCAGTCGGGATCGGCGGCCAGTTCCTTGTTAGTGCCCATGCCGAGCGAGGTCGTGTTGATCAGCAGACCGGCGTCGCTTGAAAGTTCGCGTAGCGCGTCCTGGCCATGCGCGGACACGCCTGTCCCAAAACGATCGGCAAGATTCCTCGCCCGATCAACCGTCCGATTGACGATCCGGATATCGCTTATGCCCCGTTGCTTCAACGCATGGATGACGGCGCGAGCAGCGCCGCCCGCGCCCACCACCAGGGCCGAGTTGTTCTTCTCCCAGCGCGGGGCATGTTCGTCGAGATTGGCGGCAAAGCCATAGGCGTCGGTGTTGCCGCCGCAGGCGGTTCCGTCTTCGAGCCAGATCGTATTGACCGCGCCGATTGCTTCGGCCGCTTCATCTCGACGGCCGACCAGCCGGAAAGCCGCTTCCTTGTGCGGAATGGTAACATTGCCGCCGGCCAGGCCGGCATGCTGCAGCCCTGCAATGAAGTCGCCGAGACGGGCGGGTTCGACGTCGATCGCCGTATAGGCGCCGTTGATGCTGTATTGCCGAAGCCAATAGGTATGGATCATCGGCGAGCGCGAATGCGCGATCGGATGGCCGCAGACGAAGGCCTTGCGAGACGGCTCAGCCATCGATCGCTCCGAGGTCGCGCAGCGCGCCGAGCAGCGAAAGCAGCGGCAGACCGACGATTGTGAAATGATCGCCCTCGATCTTCTCGAAGAGCTGTATGCCCTCGCCTTCGACCTGATAGGCCCCAACGCTCTGCAAAGCCTTGTCGCCGACACGCGCGAGATGGCGTCCGATGAAGGCCGGATCCAGCCGTCGCATGGTCAGATGTGCGATGCCGACATGGCGCCAGAGCGTTTCACCGTCTCTGGCAACAGCCACCGCGCTGTTGAGGCTGTGGGTTTTCCCGGAGAGTCTCAGGAGATGGCGGCGCGCGGCTTCCATATCGGCCGGCTTGTGAAAGATCTCGTCACCAAGCGACAGGGTCTGGTCGGACCCGATGACCAGCGCCTGCGGATGGCGGCCGCTCACGTCGAGCGCCTTCGCTTCGGCGAGGATCGCGGCGATGTCGTCCGGCCTCGCTTGTCCCGCGATCGCCGCCTCCACGGCCCTCTCATCGATGTCGGGTTTCTCGACCCCGAAGTCGAGCCCCGCATTGGTGAGCATGGCGCGCCGGAACGGACTTCCCGAGGCGAGAATGATCGTGGTGGGTTGCATGTCTGATAACCGATGCGCTGCCGGTGACGGATGAAGACACTCTGTCGCGATATGTCGCGCGAGGCCTATCTCGTCTTGCCGCGCAGCGCAACGATCGCGGCCGCCGTCTCTTCGATCGAGCGCCGGCTGACATCGATCATCGGCCAGTTGTGGCGGGTACAGATCTGCCTGGCATAGGTGAGTTCCTCGGCGATGTTCGCCCGGTCTGTGTAGCTCTGTGCATCGTAACCCGCGCTCGTGCCGAGCACGCGGTTCTGACGAACCTGCGAAATGCGTTCGGCCGTGGCCACGAGACCGACGATCAACGGACGCTTGGCGCGGATCAGGCTTTCCGGCATCGGCACCCCGAGCACGATCGGGATATTCGCCGTCTTGATGCCGCGGTTGGCCAGATAGATGCTGGTCGGCGTCTTCGAGGTCCGCGATATACCGATCAGGACGATGTCGGCATCCTCCATGTCCGCCGGCAGTTGGCCATCGTCATGTTCCATGGTGAAGTTCAGCGCGTCGATGCGGCGAAAATATTGCGCATCCAGGACATGCTGGGCTCCGACCCGGCGGCCGGCCGGCGTGCCGAGATAGGATTGAAACACGGCGAGCACCGGTTCCAGCACAGAGACGCAAGGCAGCCCCATGGACGCCGCCCGCTCGTCGATCAGCCGCGCGAGGTTCTGATCGACCACGGTATAGAGCACGATACCCGGCTCCTGATCGATCTCCTCGAACACCTTCATCAGCTGCCGCTCGGTGCGAATCAAAGGATAGATATGCTCGATCGCCCGCGCGTCCTTGTATTGCGCCGATGCGGCGCGTCCGGCGGCCAGCAGCGTCTCGCCGGTCGCGTCAGAAATCAGATGGAGATGGAAGAAGCTCTGCGCCTTGTTCACACTATTCTGGCCCCTCTGTGGCCAGATGTGGATAAGCCTGGCCTTCGGACTGATGCTTTGGCCGGGGACTGTATCAAAGGGCGAGCTTTCCACAATCGAGACCACTGTGAGGTCGGCCGGGCCCTTGTGGAGAAGAATGTGGGCAGCGGCCCATTGTCACAACCGGGGATACCGCCCGTTCTTGTTGGCACAGCGGCAAGAGTCTGGAATCGCTGGCGATTTTGTGGCGATCCGCAATATTAACAGGGGCTTGGCGGGTTGTCCTTGCCGGCTGCCTGCGACGGGGCGAAGACGCCCGGAGTCGAAAAATCGGAATTCCCGATTCCGACAGAGTCATAGAATCAGAAGACTCTTTTCTCATGAATTGATTTAAGGGTGCCGGACTGGAGAAACGTGCAGCCATGACCGCAAGACGAACCGTCATCGACGTGCTCAAGGGTGAGACCGTATTCCCGCCGCCCGTCTGGATGATGCGGCAGGCCGGGCGTTATCTCCCCGAATATCGCGCGACACGTCAGCGCGCCGGCGGCTTTCTCGACCTCTGCTATAATCCCGATTTCGCCGTCGAGGTGACGCTGCAGCCTATCCACCGCTTCGGCTTCGACGCTGCAATTCTGTTTTCCGACATCCTGGTCGTGCCACATGCGCTCGGCCGTGACCTTCGCTTCGAGGAAGGCCATGGGCCCCTGATGACCCCGATCGAGCCAACCGGGATCGAGCAACTCGACGAAGCAATGTTTCACGTGAATCTGCAACCGGTCTACGAGACGGTGCGACGGCTTCGCGCGGAGCTTCCGGCCGAGACGACGCTGCTCGGCTTCTGCGGCGCTCCCTGGACGGTCGCGACCTATATGATCGCCGGCCGCGGCACATCAGACCAGGCGCCGGCCCGCCTGTTCGCCTATCGGCATCCTGAGGCTCTCGCGAAGCTCCTGGACCGGCTGGCGGATCATTCGGCCGACTATCTGATCCGCCAGGTCGAAGCTGGTGCCGACGCCGTCCAGATCTTTGATTCCTGGGCCGGGGTGCTCGACGAGGCGAGCTTCGACGCCTTCTGTGCCGCGCCGGTGGCACGCATGGTGAAACGCGTGCGCACCGCCTTTCCCGACGTGCCGATCATCGGCTTTCCGAGAGGGGCGGGCAGCCTTTACGACAGCTATCGCGCCGCGACCGGCGTCACGGCGCTGGGGCTCGACTGGTCCGTTCCGTTGTCTCAGGCAAAGAGGCTGCAGCAGAGCGGCACCGTCCAGGGCAATCTCGACCCGTTGCGCGTGGTCGCCGGTGGAAGAGCTTTGGACGAGGGCGTGGATGCCATTCTGGCGGGTCTCGGGGGCGGACCGCTGATCTTCAATCTCGGACACGGCATCACCCCGGACGCGCCGGTCGAGAATGTGGAGCGCATGATTGCCCGTGTGCGTGCAGGGTCACACCGATGAATCCCGGCGGCGACAAGTCCATCGCCGATGGCGGCGCCAGCGCGATGCGCCGCGCGGCGGTGGCGATCGCCATATTCGTCGTGGGCGCCGCCTTGCTGTTCTGGCTCGATCCGGCCGATCTCTATCTCTGGGCCAAGGCGATCCATGTGATCGCCGTGATCGCGTGGATGGCGGGCATGCTTTATCTGCCACGCCTTTTCGTCTACCACGCCGAGGCGGAGCCGGGCTCGGTTCAGTCCGAGACCTTCAAGGTGATGGAGCGTCGCCTGCTGCGCGCCATCATCAATCCGGCCATGATCGTCACCTGGGTGTTTGGCCTTTGGCTGGCCTGGCGCGGCTTCGGTTTCGCGGGCGGCTGGCTGCACGCCAAGATAGGTTTCGTGCTCGGCATGTCGGCTGTCCATGGCTATTTCTCGCGGTCGGTGCGTTTGTTCGCGCAGGATCGCAACACGAAATCGTCGCGGCACTGGCGGATCATGAACGAAGTGCCTACCTTATTGATGATCGGCATCGTGATCCTGGTCGTAGTCAAGCCGTTCTAGCGGTACGCCGACGAGAAATCGCAGCTTGCTCTTTGGGACCGGCAGGGATAAAAGGACATCCTTCCCTCCCCGCCTAGCGCTGACTTTTCCCTATTTCTTCGCGCACGGCCGGCATGCATCGCGTATCGCCGATATTTTCCAGAGCAGATTCAGAGTCCGCACTATGCAGGAAATGAAACTTACCGAATTCAAGAACAAGAAGCCGACCGATCTGATCGCTTTCGCCGAGTCGCTCGAGGTCGAGAACGCCAGCGTCATGCGCAAGCAGGAACTGATGTTCGCAATCCTCAAGAAGCTGGCGGCGCAGGATGTCGAGATCATCGGCGACGGCGTGGTGGAAGTGCTGCAGGATGGGTTCGGCTTCCTTCGGTCGGCCAACGCGAACTATCTTCCGGGTCCCGACGATATCTACATCTCGCCCTCGCAAATCCGGCGCTTTTCGCTGAAAACAGGCGATACGGTGGAAGGGCCGATCCGCAGCCCGAAGGAAGGCGAGCGCTATTTCGCGCTGCTGAAGGTCAACACAATCAATTTCGACGATCCGGAGAAGATCCGGCACAAGATCCACTTCGACAATCTGACGCCGCTCTATCCGACCTCGCGGCTGAAGATGGAGATGGAGAATCCGACGTCGAAGGACATTTCTCCGCGAGTTATCGACCTCGTGGCGCCTCTCGGCAAAGGACAGCGCGCGCTGATTGTCGCGCAGCCGCGCACCGGCAAGACGGTGCTGCTTCAGAATATCGCGCATTCGATAACGTCGAACCATCCGGAATGCTATCTGATCGTTCTCCTGATCGACGAGCGGCCCGAGGAGGTGACCGACATGCAGCGCTCGGTGAAGGGCGAGGTCGTCTCCTCGACCTTCGATGAGCCGGCCGCCCGGCACGTCCAGGTCGCCGAGATGGTGATCGAGAAGGCCAAGCGTCTGGTCGAGCATGGCCGGGACGTGGTGATCCTGCTCGATTCCATCACGCGTCTGGGCCGGGCCTACAACACGGTCGTGCCGTCCTCCGGCAAGGTGCTCACGGGTGGCGTGGACGCCAACGCGCTGCAGCGGCCGAAGCGCTTCTTCGGCGCGGCGCGCAATATCGAGGAAGGCGGTTCGCTGACCATCATCGCGACCGCCCTGATCGACACGGGCAGCCGTATGGACGAGGTGATCTTCGAGGAGTTCAAGGGCACGGGTAACTCGGAGATCGTGCTCGACCGCAAGGTGGCCGACAAGCGCATCTATCCGGCCATGGACATCCTCAAGTCCGGTACCCGCAAGGAAGACCTTCTGGTGCCCCGCGCTGATCTGCAGAAGATCTTCGTCCTTCGCCGCATCCTGGCGCCCATGGGCACGACCGATGCGATCGAGTTCCTCATCGACAAGCTGAAGCAGACGAAGACCAATGCCGACTTCTTCGATTCGATGAATACGTAGCTGCTGCGCGCTCGAATCGCTTATCGGAAGGCGGCCGTCGAATAATGGGCGGTCGCCTTTTTGTTGGCGGGGACCTCGTACGGTTCTGGTGGCCCGAAGCGCCGTCGTCAGGGCTGGATCAGCGCGGACCGCAACTCGGCGGGTTCGGTGATGACGGGCAGGCACGCGTTGCCGCGACAGAGCCACGCGCCCGGCCTTGCAATGTCCGGAACAATCCCGCCAGGCAGTGCCGGGGCGGAGGTTTCTTCACCCGCGGTCAGCCGGATGTCGACCCGGCGCGGGTCGCTGGTAGCGTCGGCGACGCAGGCGAAGGCGCGGCTGCCAGGCGCGTCGACCGTTACGAGCTTCCATGGGTCCAGGGCCAGGGCGGCGGCGTAGACGATGCCTGCCTGGCCATAGGCAAGCTGCGCGGCACGACCGGACGCGGCTTCGGCGGCAGCCCAGGCCGTCGATTGCAGGTCGAGATCACCGGTGAGTACCGCCAGTCGGGTAAGGGCCTCGATGATCTGCGCGGTCGCCGAAGGGACGGCTTCATCGACGTCGCCGCGAATACGCATGAGAAGGTCGGCGCTATCAGACGCGGAAAGATAGTAGCCATAGCCGCTCTGGTCGGCGTACCAAGTCTCCAGTTTGTCGGCGAAATCGCGGGCGGTGGCAATATAGGATGCCTCCGATGTCGCCTCGAACAGCGCGATGGACGCATTGATCATGGCGGCATAGTCGGAAGACATCGCCGGATAGAGGCGTCGGTCGTCCAGGATTGAATGCGGTAGCCGCCCGGTGTCGTCACTCGATCCGATGACGAAACGATAGGCGGCCGCAGCCGCAGCGATCCAATCCGGGCGATCGAGCAAGCGGCCCACGCCAGCCAGCGCTGCTATTGTCAGGCCATTCCAGTCGGCAAGCACCTTGTCGTCGCGGCCTGGTCTGATCCGCCCAGCCCGGGCGTGAAACAACTTTTGACGCGCCGAGACAAATTCAGCGGAGATGACCGGCGTCAGATCGTCGGCTTCGATGTGAAGGACCGGTTTTCCTTCCCAGCCATCAGGCGCCGCGAGGCCATAGATGGACAGGAAACGGGTCGACGACTCGCCGAGGATCGATTCGATCTCGGAACGATCCCATGTGTAGAAAAGGCCCTCCTCGCCTTCGCTGTCGGCGTCGAGGCTTGAGGCGAAGGCGCCGCCATCGACACGCATTTCGCGGAGCAGCCACCCGACTGTTTCTTCGATTCGGACTCGGAACAATTCGTCCTTGGTCGCTGCATAGGCCCAGCCGAGCGATTGAAGCAGTTGCGCGTTGTCGTAGAGCATCTTTTCGAAATGCGGCACCAACCAATCGGCATCGGTGGAATAGCGGGATAGCCCTCCGCCAATATGGTCGTAGATACCGCCTTTCAGCATTTCGCGCAGACTGAGAAGCACGCTGTCGCGATGGTCTCTGTTGCCTGACGTCAACCAGTGCTGCCAGAGCACGCGCATGAAAGGGGCGTTGGGGAATTTGGGTGCGCCGTGCAGGCCGCCACGCTGCCGGTCGATCATGTCCTGAACGCCGGCGGCAAGCGTGGCGAGTTGGGCCGGATCGATCGTTGTCGATGCGGCGCTGCCGGAGAGGCGGGCTGAGACATGGTCGGTGAGCGCATCGGCGCTTCTGGCGAGCTCGCCGCGTTTGTCGCGCCAGGCACGGTGGACGGACTCCAGAACCTGAACAAAACCGGGGCGGCCGTAGCGAGGCAGCTTCGGAAAGTAGGTTCCGCCCCAGAAGGGCTTGCCGTCAGGTGTCAGGAACATGGTGAGAGGCCATCCTCCCTGCTCGCCCGTGGCATTGAGCGCAGCCATATAGATCTGGTCTATGTCGGGGCGTTCCTCACGATCGACCTTGATGTTCACGAAAAGCCGGTTCATGACGGCGGCGACGCCGTCGTCCTCGAAGCTTTCATGGGCCATGACGTGGCACCAGTGACAGGCGGCATAGCCGACGGACAAGAGGATAGGCCTGTCGAGTGCCTGTGCTTCGGCCAGCGCTTCGGTGGACCAGGCGCGCCAATGCACCGGATTGTCCTTATGCTGTCGCAGATAGGGACTGGTCTCGTCGGAGAGCAGGTTCGCGGTGGAAAGAGGCAATTTCGGCTCCGGGGCTGACGGCAACAATGTAACAGTAGGGCGTGGACATGTCGGCGACAATCTTCAGGGACACGATCTTTGCCCTTTCCTCCGGGCGACTTCCTTCCGGCGTGGCCGTGGTCCGGATGTCTGGGGGGCATGTGAAGGGCGCATTGGAGGCGATGGTCGGGGGCCTGCCGGAGCGCCGACGGGCTGAATATCGGGCGATCCGGTCGCCACGGTCAGACGAGATAATGGACCGTGGTCTGGTGTTGCTTTTCGAAGGTCCGCACAGCTTCACAGGCGAGGATTGCGCCGAGCTGCATGTCCATGGCGGCAAGGCGGTTGTCGCCGCGATCCTCGCGGAGCTCTCGGGCATTGACGGGTTCCGTCATGCCGAAGCCGGCGAATTCACGCGGCGGGCTTTTCTGAACGGGAAGCTCGATCTCGTGGGCGCGGAGGCGCTCGCGGATCTGATCGGGGCCGAGACCGAAGCGCAGCGCCGCTTTGCCGCGGCAAATGCGGAGGGCCAGCAGACCGCTCTTTATGGCGGCTGGCGAAAGCGGATCATTCACGCGCGTGCAATGATCGAGGCCGAGCTGGATTTTGCCGATGAGAGCGACGTGCCGGGATCGGTGTCGAGTGAGGTCTGGGCCGAGATGGCGGCGCTGGCGAAGGATATCGATGCGCATCTTGAAGGATATCGGAGTGCCGAAATCATTCGGGATGGTTACCAGGTGGTTATCCTGGGGGCGCCGAACGCGGGGAAGTCGAGCCTGCTGAACGCGCTGGCGCGACGCGAGGTCGCGATCGTCACGGAGGAGCCGGGAACGACGCGCGACCTCGTTGAAGTGGCGCTCGACCTGGACGGCATGAAAGTCGTGATGGTGGATACGGCGGGGATCCGTGAAACCGCAGGTCGGGTGGAATCTATCGGCATCGAGCGTGCCCTCGAACGGGCCCGACGCGCCGATCTTGTACTCGAACTGATTGCGCTTGACGATCCCGTGACCGCTTCCTTCGGCGACATGCCGTCCGGTCGGCTGCGCGTGGGATCGAAGTCCGATCTGGGGACGTCAGGAACCGCGGTGGATCGGGGCTACGACTTCGTGATTTCGGTGAAGTCCGGGGAAGGACTGGGTGAACTGTTGGCAGGGATCGCTCGCCGGGCGGCGGGGGCCACGGCGACTTCGGGTGAAGTTCTGCCGTCCCGGATGCGGCATGTCGAGCTTTTGCGCCGTTGCGCTTCGTCATTGCGCAGGGCGGTCGATCAGGAGAACCTGGCGCTCGAACTGCGAGCGGAGGAACTGCGCGACGCCGGGTTCAGTCTCGGCAAGATATCGGGGGCGGTCGATGTGGAAGACCTTCTCGATACGATCTTTTCGGAATTCTGTATCGGCAAGTGAGTGACTCACGTGAAACATGATCCGCTCGCCGCGAGGAGGAAGCGGGCCTTGTGTGGCACAGGCTTCGATCGCCATCCGCCATCCGATCACCTGGGGCAATGACTCACGTGAAACAGGGGCTTGAGCCCGTGGGTCATGATTCACGTGAAACATGAGAACATGAACAAACCGAGGACCTACGTTTCACGTGAAACGAATCGCAAGTTCACGGGCCATTTCGACATCGATCGGGGCAGGCGATCTCTCTCCGCGCCTTGACTAGACGGGGCGGAAGGCGCATCTGCTCCCTCCGAACCCGAAGAGAAACGAGTCCATGCTTCAGTCCTATGATGTCGTCGTCATCGGCGGTGGCCACGCCGGCTGCGAAGCTGCCTCAGCCGCCGCGCGAAGCGGCGCGTCAACTGCGCTCGTGACGCTCAGCGCAGCAACGATCGGCGCGATGTCCTGCAACCCCGCCATCGGAGGCTTGGGAAAAGGTCATCTGGTGCGTGAGGTCGATGCGCTAGACGGGCTGATGGGCAGAGTGGCCGATGCCGCCGGCATCCAGTTCCGTCTGCTCAATCGCCGCAAGGGACCCGCCGTCCGCGGACCGCGCACGCAGGCCGATCGCAAACTCTATAAGGCGGCCATGCAGCGCGCCATTTCCGATCATGAGCGGCTCGATGTGATCGAAGGCGAAGTGCTCGATCTGGAGATCCGGGACGGCAAGGTTGCGTCGGTAGCTCTCGAGGACGGTCGTCGGTTGACCTGCGGCGCCGTGGTATTGACCACGGGCACGTTTCTGCGCGGCCTCATCCATATCGGCGAGCGCCGATTTCCTGCGGGTCGGATGAAGGAAAAGGCATCCCTGGGACTGTCCGAGATGATGGCGCGCGCCGGGTTCAGGCTTGGGCGCCTGAAGACGGGAACGCCGCCGCGGCTAGACGGCCGCAGCATAGATTGGGCTTCGCTCGACATGCAGGCGGCCGACGAGGATCCGGTTCCCTTTTCACTGATGACGGATCGCATAATCACGCCTCAGATCGAATGCGGGATTACGCGTACAACGCAGGCGACGCATGAGATCATCAGGACCAACCTCGCGCGGTCGGCAATGTATTCGGGATCGATCGAAGGCATCGGTCCGCGCTACTGTCCATCCATCGAGGACAAGATCGTCAAGTTCGGCGATCGGGACGGTCACCAGATCTTCCTGGAGCCCGAAGGGCTCGACGACGACACGGTCTATCCGAACGGCATTTCGACATCTCTGCCGGAAGACGTGCAGCTTGCCATTCTGAAGACGATACCGGGTCTTGAACGGGCCGTGATGAGGCAGCCCGGCTACGCGATCGAATACGACCATATCGATCCGCGCGAGCTCGACAAGACGCTCGAGACCGGAAAGGTCGAGGGCCTCTTCCTTGCCGGTCAGATCAACGGCACGACAGGCTACGAGGAGGCTGCGGCGCAAGGCATTCTCGCCGGTATCAATGCCGCCCGGCGGGCCGGAGGCCAGGACGGCATCGCCGTCAGCCGGACGGAAGCCTATATCGGCGTGCTGGTCGACGATCTGACCGGTCGCGGCATCAGCGAACCCTATCGCATGTTCACGTCGAGGGCCGAGTTTCGCCTGTCGTTGCGGGCAGACAATGCCGATGAGAGGTTGACCCCGCTCGGACGGAAGCTCGGTATCGTCTCCGGTTCGCGAGCGAAACGGTTCGATGCGATGAACGGAAGGCTGGACGAAGGCCGATCTGTTCTTCAAGATCTCGGCCTGACGCCCAACGAGGCGAAACGCCATGCGATCGAGATCAGCCAGGATGGCGTGCGGCGAAGTGCCTATCAGCTTCTGGCGTATCCCGGGATGGATTTCTCGCGGCTTGCCGCGGTCTGGCCGCAGCTCCATGAGATCGACGCTGCTACAGCGGAGAAACTTGAGACGGAGGCGCGGTACGCGGTCTATCTCGAGCGCCAGGAGGCGGACTCTGCCGCGATCCGGCGCGAGGAGTTGCGGATCATCCCTCAGGGGCTGGATTTCTCGATGGTTCCCGGCCTGTCCAACGAACTGAAGCAGAAGATCAGCGAGCGTCGGCCGCAGTCGATAGCCGACGCCCAGCGAATCGACGGCATGACGCCAGCGGCGCTGTCTTTGATGATCGCGCATATCCGCAACGCGGAGGGGAACGCCGGGCGGAGCGCAGCGTGAGGGAGCGTTCGCTCGAGGGGCTGCGCGAAGTCGCCGGCCCCGTTTCACGTGAAACATTCGAACGGCTCCAGCAATTCGAAGCCACCTTCCTCAAATGGGCGAGCCGAATCAATCTGGCGGCACCCTCCACTCTGTCCGACATCTGGAGCCGTCACATCCTCGACAGCGCTCAGCTCGCGATGCTGGCGCCGGAAGCTGGAACCTGGCTGGATGTCGGGTCAGGCGGCGGGTTTCCGGGCGCCGTGATGGCCATTCTCCTGCAGGACCGGCCCGGCGCAACGATCGATCTCGTGGAGAGCAACCGCAAGAAAGCGGCCTTCCTGCAATCAGCGCTCGCGGCCTACCGGCGCAGCGTCAGGATCCATCCGAAGCGGATCGAGGAGGTCTACGGCATCATCGAGCGGCCGGACGTGGTGACTGCGCGCGCGCTGGCTCCCCTGCCCCTGCTTCTCGATCTCTGCTCACCCTGGCTGACGACCGGATCGCGCGGCCTTTTTCACAAAGGACGGGATTACCGCGTCGAGCTGAAAGAAAGCGATGACGCCTGGACTCACGATCTGGTAGAACACAAGAGCCGGATCGACGACGACAGTGTGATCCTGGAAATTCGGAATCTTCGGCCGCGCCAACCTGCATAAGACCGAAGCCAGATATCGCAAGCGGCCATGAACATCCTGTTTCGCAACATGAACAATCGTCCCCGCATCATCACCGTCGCCAACCAGAAAGGGGGCGTCGGCAAGACCACAACCGCGATCAACCTGGCGACTGCTCTGGCGGCGATCGGCGAGCGCGTGCTCATCATCGATATCGACCCGCAAGGCAATGCCAGCACCGGGCTCGGCATCGACCGTCAGGACAGGACCGTGTCGTCCTATGACGTGCTGACCAAAACGAAGGGTGTGATCGAAGCGGCCATGCAGACCGCGGTGCCCGGCCTGTCGATCGTTCCCTCGACGCTGGACCTGCTCGGCGTCGAAATGGAGATCGCTTCCGAGTCCGACCGCGTGGTGCGGTTGCGCAATGCGTTGCGCGAAGGGGACGGCGTGCCGTTCTCCTATGTGCTGATCGATTGTCCGCCGTCGCTCAACCTGCTGACCTTGAATTCCATGGCAGCGGCCGATTCGGTTCTCGTGCCCCTGCAATGCGAGTTCTTCGCGCTGGAGGGCCTGAGCCAGCTTCTGCAGACGGTCGATCAGGTGCGCCGGGCGATCAATCCGGACCTGAGCATTCAGGGCATCGTGCTGACGATGTTCGACGGCCGTAACAATCTCGCCAATCAGGTTGTCGAGGATGTCCGCGCGCATATGGGGGACAAGGTCTATGAGACGGTGATCCCCCGTAATGTGCGTGTTTCGGAGGCGCCGTCCTACGGCAAGCCGGCAATCCTCTATGACCTGAAATGCAGCGGCAGTCAGGCCTATCTGCAGCTTGCCTCGGAGGTCATCCGGCGCGAGCGCCAACTGCGGGCCGCGTGACCGGCCGATCCGCCTCCGACAACAACCAATAACCGACCGGAACGACGACTTATGAGTGACGACCTTTCGCGCAAACGCCTCGGCCGCGGCCTTGCCGCTTTGATCGGCGAAATCGACAAGCCGGCCGACGTGGAGAAGCGCCCGGTCAGCGCGGACGGCAAGGTCCCGATCGAGTTCATTTCTCCCAATCCGCGCAATCCGCGCCGTAATTTCGGTGACGCCGAACTCGCCGACCTGGCCCAGTCGATCCGCGAGCACGGCGTCGTGCAACCCGTGGTGGTGCGACCCTCCGCGGAAGCCGGGCGTTTCGAGATCATCGCGGGTGAGCGGCGCTGGCGGGCAGCGCAGCGCGCCGGATTGATCGAGATTCCCGTCATTGTCCGAGCAGTCGACGACAGGGTCGCGCTCGAACTGGCGATCATCGAGAACGTCCAGCGCGCCGATCTCAATCCGGTCGAGGAGGCGCTCGGATACCAGCAGTTGATCGACGATCACAACTATACACAGGCCGATCTCGGCCAGGTCATCGGCAAGAGCCGCAGCCATGTCGCCAATACGTTGCGTCTGCTCAAGCTGCCTGACGTGATTCGCGACATGCTGGTCGACGGGTCGCTGTCGGCGGGCCACGCCCGCACGCTGGTCACGGCGGAAGATCCGGCGGGTCTTGCGAAGCAGATCGTCGATCAGGGACTGTCCGTCCGCCAGGCCGAAGCCCTCGCCCAACAGCCCGCCGCGGCGGCGACCCGGCAGCCACGCGCGAGTCGCGCCGACGAGAAGGATCCTGATACGATCGCTCTCGAAAAGCTGCTGACCGACGTCACTGGGCTGCGGGTCACCATCAGCCACAGGGAAAAAGGCGGTGAGATCCGGATCGCCTACCGGACCCTGGAGCAGCTCGACGGACTTTGCCGCAAGCTGCAGGACTGAATCCAGCGGTCGATGATAAGCGGGTTCGCCCGCGAATCATCGAAGAATCGGCCGGCTCGAGGAAAGGCAGCATGTCCGCCTTCTGCAGTGCGGCGCCGATCGGCCTTGCCGCGACCGGTGAAGCGGGCTCGATGTCCGACGGCAGTCAGCCGCGCGGGCGGTCGAGCGCTATGGCCAGCAAGGTGTGGCGTGTAATCGCCTCGGCCAATTCCGGCCGGCGTCGTGTCTGCAATACCGCGTTCTGAAGCCGTTCCAGCACGCGTGCGGCGCCGTCCGTGTTCCAGCGCTGCAGGGCGTTCTCGACAGTCCGACGTCTGGAAAAGAAGACCGGCGGCCGAGCCCCGGCGACGGCGGCGGAGGCGGACTGGCCCTTGGCTTCCATCTGGCCACGCATTGCATGGAGGGTCTGAAATTGCCGCATCAAGGCAGAAAGGATCGGAAATATCTGGTTTCCCGAGGCGGCCAGGCGGGAAAAGGACGTATCGAAGACGTCCAGCTTGCCTTCGAGAACGGCATCGACCACTTCATCGACCGAAAGTCCCGCAACGTCACCGATCGACAGATCGACGTCTTCGATCGTGATCTGGGTCTGGCCCTGCGCATAGAGAACGAGCTTCTCGACCTCCCCGCGTGAAGCAAGGCGATCGCCGCCGAGGCTGCGGCGCAATGCCTGGCGGGCCTCCAGCGTGATCGTCATGCCGGCCTTCTGCAGTTCCTGGTCGATAACCGCGTCGACGCCTTTCGCCTCGTCGGCATAACAAGGCAAAGCCATCGCCGCCGCAGCGCCCTCCACCATGGTGCGCAGAGCGGCCCCCTTTTTCAGGTCTCCGGCCTCGATCAGGATGATCGCGTCGCGCGGCGGGTCGGCGGCCAGCACTTTCACATCTTCCGCCAGCGCCTTGTGCGTACCGGCATTGCGGACCCACACCAACCTGCGGTCCGAAAACATCGGGACCATGCGCGCTTCATCGACCAGCCGGCCTGGCTGTTGCTCGATCTCGGCCGCGTCGAGACGCACGACAGAGAAGGGATCGTCGGGCGAAAGCCCCGTCTTGCCGGCGAGCAACTTGGCCCGCTCGGATACGAGCCCGCGATCCGGACCGTAGAACAGGATGATCCGGATCTTGTCGTCGGGCCGGTTCAGCCAACCATCGACCTCATGCGCCTTTTTCTGTGCCATGGCGTCTGGCTAGCACGCGCGACGCCGCCCCGCATCAAAATCATGCCGACCCCGCGAAGTACCGCTTCACCGTTGAAAAAGGCACGGTCTGCTCAAATCGATACGCTGCTGGAAAAGCTTGCCCCAGGAGGGCTGAAATTTTGAAATCGACAATGTCTATTAATCCGCTAGACTAAAGGGAAATGGAGGTCACGATGACGTTCCTTTCCCTTTCCGCCGACCGAGCCCGAAGCC
The DNA here is from genome assembly GCF_016756615.1 of Mesorhizobium sp. L-8-3. GTDB lineage: Bacteria > Pseudomonadota > Alphaproteobacteria > Rhizobiales > Rhizobiaceae. The sequence continues at coordinate 1,276,046 of NZ_AP023262.1, forward strand.
CGAATCGCAGGCTGCGTGGCAAGTTCGTCCAGGACGCAACCGCGACATTGTGCTTCGTCCTCGCCGTGGGCTTCGCGGCCGCCCTGGTGTTCGGTTTCCTCGGCCATTGATCGTCCGCCGCCAGGCGACAATCAGCTATCCCCAGTTTCCAGTTGAATGAAGGATGTCAGCGGACCGCATCGGGCGATGGAGGAGAATGCAAGGCATATCGAGTTCGTCGCCGATACGGCCGCTCTCTTTGGCAGCCAGGTCACACCTTTGGTCCGTCCGAGGCCGACCCATTCCTCTGCGCCGGGCGCGCGCCATGTTCCGTGGCGGCGTTTTCGGGCCTGAGAAGCCGAACCGTCGAGGCTGACAGGTACCACAAAGGGGTTGCGTTTCATCGCGCCTTGGTCGAATCTGTGCCCCTGCCGCGTATCTGGCGTTGTGTTGACGGGTGGGGGATTGCGTCCGCCAACCAACAGGTGAGGAAACAATGAGACATCTGCTGCCCCCGCTCCATGAGGGCCATGCGCCGATCTTTCTGCATCAGGCTTTCGCTGATGCGCTCGATGCCTTCGAGAACTGGGCTCCCGGCACGACCGAACCGTCCGTGCTCTGCGAAGGGCTGCCGACCGCAATCAGCGCGGTGTTCGGGCGGATGCGCAGCTGCACCGATATCCTTCCGATGCGCATTCTCGAAGACGTCCAGGCCCTGCTCAAGGGCACCGATGACCAGGAATTCGCCGACGAGCAGGCGAGCTACGCCGAAGCTGCCCTTATCCTTCGGGCCCATTGCGTCGCGCGCCTCAAATCCTGAAGCGGTGACGCGCCGGTCGAACCGGCGGGCGCGCCCGCCGGTTCTGCACCGGGTGGTGAAGCCGCAGCCCGAAGCTGCCATGTCTCCCTCGGCGTTCACCGCAAGGTGTAGCGGTCCCTGTTGCTGGAATTCGTTCAAGTCACTAAGAACTGTGCCAACCCACGGCTTCAGTTCCAGGCTTGATGTCCTCCACCTCGCTTTCCTCCGCATTCCCCACACTCGATGGCCTGCATGTCGGCATCATTGGCCTCGGTTATGTCGGCCTGCCGCTGGCGATTATTTTCGCCAAACACTTCCGGGTCACCGGCTTCGATGTCGATCAGGCGCGTATCGAGGCGCTGAAGGCAGGCATCGACCGTACCGGCGAGGCGACGGCCGAGGAACTGGCAAGCCGCAATCTCGATTTCACCGCCGAGCAGGACGCATTGCGCGACTGCAAGCTCATCGTCGTTGCCGTTCCCACGCCGATCGACGCGGCGAAGCAGCCGAATCTCGGCCCCCTCTTCCAGGCTTGCCGCACCGTTGGTCAAGTGGTCTCGCGCGGCGCTACGGTCGTCTTCGAATCGACGGTCTATCCCGGAGCGACCGAGGAAGATTGCGTGCCGCTCATCGAGCAAGCGTCGGGGCTGCGCTGCCACCGCGATTTCTTCGTCGGCTACAGTCCCGAGCGGGTCAATCCAGGTGATCCGACGCACAAGATCGAGACCGTGATCAAGGTTACCTCGGGGGGAACACCGGAAACGACCGAGTTTGTCGATGCGGTCTACCGTCGCGCCATCCCCGCGGGCACCTACCGCGCTCCGTCGATCCGCGTGGCGGAGGCCGCCAAGATCGTCGAGAACACCCAACGCGACGTCAACATCGCGCTCGTCAACGAACTCGCCGTGCTGCTCGGCAAGCTCGGCATCGACACGCTCGAAGTGCTGGAGACCGCCGGAACGAAGTGGAACTTCCTGCCGTTCCGCCCCGGCCTCGTCGGCGGCCACTGCATCGGCGTCGACCCCTATTATCTCACCCACAAGGCGCGGCAGTTGAACTTCCATCCGGAGATGGTGCAGGCAGCGCGGCGCATCAACGACGACATGGGCGAGCATGTGGCGGTCGAGACCATCCGCCTGCTTCTCGAAAAGCGGCTCGCTCCGCCGTTCCGTGCGCTGGTGCTGGGGTTCACCTTCAAGGAAAACTGCCGCGATATCCGCAACAGCCGCGTGATCGACATCGTGAAGAAGCTCCAGAGCTTCAATGTTGCGGTCGACGTCTTCGATCCCGAGGCCGATCCAAGGGACGTGAAGCGAGAATACGGCCTGGAACTGAGCTCCACGCTCGAGCCCGGAGCCTATGATGCGGTGATCGTGGCGGTCGGCCATCGCAGCATCCGCGAACTCGGGCCGGCTGAGGCCAGGGCACTTCTGAAACCGTCAGGCATCCTCTTCGACGTCAAGGGGATCTTCCCGAAGGAGCATGTCGATGCACGTCTCTGATCTCGGCCCGAGATACGGCGAGCGGCAGCTGGCATGAAGATTTTCGCCTACAAGCCAGGCCATGACGGCCACGTCGCGCTTGTCCAGGACGGCAGCCTGGTCTTTTCGATCGAGGCAGAGAAGGATTCGGGCGACCGCTATGCACCGCTGTCGTCTGAAAACATGCTGCACGGCCTCTCGCTGGTCGACGGCATCCCCGACGTCGTCGCGGTATCCGGCTGGCTACGCTCTTTCCGGCCGATGAGCGGACCCGTCGGCGGCGGCTATTTCGATGCGGAAGGCGCGACGATCATCGACCGGCCCGGCCGCATGCTGGGCCGCGATATCCGCTCCTTCTCGTCCAGCCATGAGCGATCCCACATCATCGGCAGCTATGCCATGTCGCCCTTTCCACAGGGGCAACCCTGCTACGCGCTGGTCTGGGAGGGGGTGATCGGGGCCTTCTACAGGATCGACGCCGATCTCAAGGTGACGGCGCTCGGCACGCCGATGAGCGGGCCGGGACACAAATACGGCTTCCTTTACGGCCTTGCCGACCCGACCTACCCGGCCGATGCCCGCAAATCGCGCCGCGAGGATGCCGGCAAGCTCATGGCGCTGGCGGCTTTCGGCCGTGACGACCCCGAGACGCTGCAAGAGCGAGTGCTGATCGACCGCATCCTTGCCCATGATGCGGTCGCGGCGCCGCTGCGCAAGGCCGATTTCGCCGAATCACCCTTCTTCAACATCGGGCTGCAGACCCAGGCGTTCCGGACCCTCGCCCGACGGTTCCAGAATGCCGTCTTCGAGCGCTTCCACGACTTTGCCCGCCGCAATTTGCGCGACGGCCTGCCCTTGCTGGTCTCGGGCGGTTGCGGGCTGAATTGCGACTGGAACAGCGCCTGGCACGCCACCGGCCTCTTCGCCGATGTGTTCGTGCCGCCTTGCGCCAATGATTCCGGCTCGGCCATCGGCACCGCTGCCGACGCGCAATTCGCCTATACCGGCAACGCCAAACTTGAATGGTCGGTCTATGCCGGCGAGGAATTCGTGATCGACACGGGCAGGCCCGACGGGTTCGAGCCGGAACGGAGGGACGATGCCGGGATCGCCGGTCGTCTCGCCGCCGGCGACGTGCTGGCCTGGGTGCAGGGCCGCTACGAGATCGGACCGCGGGCACTCGGCAACCGGTCGCTTCTTGCCGCACCCTTTACCGCCGAGACCCATGCGCGGCTCAACGCCATCAAGCGCCGCGAAGCTTTCCGGCCGATCGCGCCGATCATGCTGGAAGACGAACTCGATCGCCTCTTCGAGAATCACGGGCCGAGTCCGCATATGCTCTATTTCCAGACCGCCAAGACCGACGCGCTGAAGGCGGTGACCCATGTCGACGGCACAGCGCGTGTCCAGACGGTGAACCGCGGGCAAAACGCGCAGATCCACGAACTGCTGACGGCCTTCAAACGGCTGACCGGATATGGTGTGCTCTGCAATACCTCGCTGAACTTCAACGGCAAGGGTTTCATCAACCGCCTGAGCGACCTCGCGCGCTATGCGCGGGATACCGGGCTCGATGGATTCGTGGTGGGCGAAACCTTCTATCGCAAGGTCTGACCTCAGCGGTCGCGCACAAGCAACGTATTCTGCGCTGTCGCGTCTGCCTTGCGGTAACCGCGCGCGGCGAGAAACGCCAGGCAGTCGGTTTGCCAGAGTTCACTCTGGACGGTCTCGATCAGCAGCGCCGCTGGCCACAACGACCGGCTTTCCTCCGAAAACAGCGGCAGCAGCGCCCGGTCCTCATAGCCTTCGACGTCGATCTTCAGGAGATCGATGGCGGGGAAACGCTCGGCTTCCAGGATTTCGGCCAGCGGCGCCACTTTTACGGTTTCGGGCACGGTTCGGCGCACGGTCTCGCGGTTGGAAGCCGCGCCTGCGCCTTCGACGAGCATCGAGGACTGGCCGACATTGCCGCCGCCGTCGAAGAAGAGCTGCATGACGCCGCTGTTCGGTCCGGCGCCGAGATTGACAGCGGTGACGTTGGCTGCGCCGTTGGCCTCGATATTGAAGCGGAGCTTCGCGAATGTCCTCGGATGCGGTTCGAGCGCCAGGATGCGCGCGGAAGGGCCAGCAAGCGCGGCGATCCAGAGCGCATAGGTTCCGACATTGGCCCCGACATCGACGAAATGCATGCTCGGCCGGATGAAGGGCCGCAGCAGCACGCGCTCGGCCGGCTCCGGCAGGGCGCCTGCGCCGAACAGCATCCGGTCGCAATAGTTCTCGGTCGGATAGGTTCTGAAATTCACGCCGTCGACGATCACGTCATAAGGGCCACGATGCCGGCCCCGGATGATCCTGCGCAGGCGGCCGCGGGTTTCCCGCGCGAGCAGCAGGTGCGTAGCCAACCACCACAGGAGGCGGGCGCCCAGGGATGCCCGGCGGCCGCCGAACGGCATTGTCGTGTCGAGTTCGGCCGCCGCCTTCATCAGCCGCGATCGCCTATTGCGCCGCCGGCGCGATCTGGCGCGGCTTCTGTCCGTCGTCCAGGACGGCGCGGGTCGCGCCGGCGACCGCTTCCTTCTGCTCGGGCGTCAGGTCCTCGATCTGCTCGCCATCGGCAAGCCGCACGGTCACCTCGCGGTGGGCGAAGTGGATGCCTTCTTTATGGAACAGCTCGCGGATGCCGGCATAGATGACCTTGCGCGTGACGAACTGGTCGCCAGGCCGCGTCATGAATTTGACGCGCACGATCATCGCGGAGTCCTCCATGGCATAGACGCCTTGCGACTTCAGCGGCTGCAGGAACATCTTGCCGACGACGGGATCGTCGAGAAGCTGCTGGCCGAACCTCTTCACCAGCTTGCGCACCTTGTCGACGTCGGTGTCGTAGGTCAGGCGCAGCGGCAGCTTCATCATCACCCAGTCGCGGGAATAGTTGGTGAGCTGGCGGATCTCGCCGAACGGGATCGTGTTCACCGCGCCACGGTGATGGCGAAGCTGGAACGAGCGGATGGAGATCTTCTCGACGACGCCCTTGGCGCCGGCCACCTCGATATATTCGCCCTTGCGGAAAGCGTCGTCGGCGAGAAAGAACGCTCCGGAAAAGATGTCGCGGATCAGTGTCTGGGCGCCGAAGCCGATGGCGATGCCGATCACGCCGGCGCCGGCGAAGAGCGGTCCGACGGCGACGCCGAGATTGGCCAGGATGATCATGCCGGCAACCGCGACGATGACGGACAGGATCGCGTAGCGGAAGATCGGCAGCACTGTGGCCAGGCGCGACTGTCCCTTGCCGCTCTCGCCTTCGCTTTCGCCTGGATTGAAGGGGCGCTCGTCGAGCGAGCCGCCCTCCTCGACGATCTTCATGTCGACGAAATTGTTGACCGCGTTGTAGGCCGAACCGGCGATGAACAGGACGAGCAGTATGTCGAGCGCGGCGATCAGCGGATTGCCGTCGACGCGTTCGAGCTCGATGCCCCAGAGCCTGGCCAATATGGCGATCGAGAAGATGACGACCGCGGCGAAGATCACATTCTCGAAGAAGGATTTGAAGACCGGGACGAATTTGCGGGGCCGGTTCGTCGGCGCCAGGAGTTCGGGCTTGTAGACCGTGATCTCCTCGCCCTCCTCCAGAATGTCCCGCTCATGTTCGCTGAGCTGCGCGAGCCGTTCCTTGGCCTGTTCGTCGCGCCGCCGGGCATTGCGCTCCGCCGCGTCCTCGCGCGCCAGCCGCCGGTAGAAGGAAAGCTCCAGCCGCTCGTAGATGTTGTCGAGGATGAGAATCGCGACCCCATAGGCGAAGATCGCGACGATGAAGACGAGCAGCGGTGCAGCGACCAGGATATAGCCGCCCGGCAGGCCTAGGATCAGTCGCAGCGAGCTCATGAACCAGGCGATACCGAAATAGCCGAGCACGACCAGCAACGCCGAGCGCGCGAAAAAGCGCTGCCATGCGGGTTTGGTGGCCGGATCGCCCTTGCCGAGCAGGATCGAATGGAGCTCTTTGCGGTGCGCGATCGCCGAGATGGCGAACATCACCGCACAGACCAACATCGCGACGATGAAGGACAGCCGGTAGGTCTCGTCGCTGACGCCCATCAGCTGCGCCCAGCGGCAGAAGGCTATGATCACGGCGGCGACAGCCAGCACCGCCGACCAGTCGCGGTGCAGCCTTCGGGCCGCGTCGTCGTCGACATTGATCAGGCGATGGGCCGGCGTGTCCGGCGCGAAGAAATTCCACAGGATCACCGACCGCATGATGCGGTAGATCGCGAAGGTCGAGATGATCAGGAAGGTGGTCTTGCGCGTGGGCGCATGTCCGGTGTCGAAGATCAGCGCCACGCCCATGGCGACAACGAAGCTGATGCCGGTGCTGAGCAGCATCACGGCCGCCCTGCCGAGCAGATAGGACAGCTTGCGAGACCTTCGTGTTTCGTTCGGCCGGTAAACCTCGTCGAAATGATCGCGCGCCCAGCGTGTCGTGAACCGATACGTCTCCAATCCGAGGAAGAGCCCGCTGAAGGCCGTGCCGACAGCGACCAGCACCCAGGTCAGAGTACCGTTCGGGCTCGACGCCTTCAGCACTTCGTCGAAATTCTTCAGGATCGCGGCCGAATTGGCGAACATCTGCCTGAGCTTGGCCCGCGCGATCAGCAACTGGTCCGACGACAGCGCCGTCATCATCGACATTCCGGGCTCCGGCTCCGGCGCCTTCTGCTCCGGTGTCACGACGACGACGGTCGAGCCCGCCTTGCGCGCCTCTTCGAGGAATTGCTCGAGCGACGTGCCGCCCGGCTGGGTCTGGCCCTGGCTCTTGGTCACGGCGGCGAGCGGCAGCGTCTGGCCGACGGCATTGGCGGAAGTCAATCCGATGGCCAGCAGCGTGGCGGTCAGGAGGGGAAACAGCCAGCGGATGAAGACGGCGGCCCGCCGATCGCACATGCCCATCATGACAAGCCCTGATTTTCCGGCTCTTTTCCCGCGAATCGTCGCCCGCACGATATCCCGGTGGCGCGCCTCATGAGGCATCTATTTAGGTTGGCTGATGCCCGCTTGCCAATGCGGTTTGCCGAATTGGCGCAAAAACCCCGCGCAGAACGGGCTGGGATTCGCCTTTTCGGCAGCAAAAAGCAAGGCGCGCGACCCCCTTGCGCAAGCCGCCGCGCATTGCGACATTGCGTTGCGGGCAGGGGCGCTCCGGCGCCCCACGACGACAAGTCGGACTCCCGTGCGCCTGTTGTCCGGGGTTCCGGGAAATGTCTGATCTGGGGAACAAAAAGACTGACCTTCTGAGGGTCGAGGGCCTGCGCATCTCGATCGCCCTCCAGCGTTCGACTATCGAGGTCGTCAACGATGTGAGCTTCCGCATTCCCGCAGGGGGGACTGTCGCCGTGGTCGGCGAATCGGGGTCGGGCAAGTCGATAACCGCGCAGGCGATCCTGGGCATCCTGCCGCAGGTGGCGACGGTCACCGGCGGAAGCATCCTGTTCCGTGATCCCGAAAAGCCGGGGAGCTCGGTCGATATCGCTACGCTGGAGATGAACGACCGCGCCATGCAGGAACTGCGCGGCGCGCGGATCTCGATGATATTCCAGGAACCCATGACCTCGCTCTCGCCGCTCCACAAGATCGGCAACCAGGTCGAGGAAGCGTTGGTCCTGCACCGGCAGGTCGAACGCGGCCAGGCGCGGCCGATGACGGAAGAGATGCTGAAGAGGGTAGGCTTTCCCAATCCGTACCGCGCCTACGACATGTATCCGATGGAGCTTTCGGGCGGGTTGCGCCAGCGCGCCATGATCGCGATGGCGCTGATCTGCCGGCCGGCTTTGCTGATCGCCGACGAACCGACGACGGCCCTCGACGTCACCGTCCAGGCGCAGGTTTTGGGGCTGCTCAAGAGCCTGCAGCGGCAACTGGACATGTCGCTTCTGCTGATCACCCACGATCTCGGCGTGGTCGCCAACATGGCGGACGAGGTCGTCGTCATGCATCAGGGCCAAGTGGTCGAGGCCGGGACCGTGGACGACGTCTTTCGTCGCCCGGGACACCCCTATACCAAAGCCCTGATGCGTGCCGTTCCGACGCTCTCCATGGCGCCGGGTGAGAAGCTCGTCGCGCTGCGCGACCACACGCCGGTGATTCCCGCCACGATGCGCAGGAAACCCTCCGCTCCCGCTGACGGGTCGGCGCCGCTGCTTTCCGTGCGTCACCTGTCCAAAGGCTTCGTGATCCGCAAAGAAGGCTGGCTGTCCGGCCACCAGCGCAAGGTCATGGCAGTCGACGACGTGAGCTTCGACGTGCTGCGCGGCGAGTGTCTGGCCATCGTCGGCGAGAGCGGATCGGGCAAGACCACCGTCAGCAAGCTGATCATGCGCGCGCTGACCGCGGATGCAGGTCAGATCCGGTTCGACAATGGCGAAGTGAAATGCGACGTCGCTACGCTGGAGGGCAGCGCACTCAAGGAATTCCGCAAACGGATCCAGATCGTGTTCCAGGACCCGTTCGCCTCGCTCAGCCCGCGCTCGACAGTGCTCAACATACTCAGCGAGCCCCTCGAGATCCACCGCATCGGCTCGCCGACGGAGATCAAGCACAATGCCGCAGAATTGATGGGACTGGTTGGGCTGCAGCCCAGTTTTCTCAACCGCTATCCTCACAGCTTCTCGGGCGGCCAGCGCCAGCGGATCGGCATCGCCCGCGCGCTCGCTCTGTCGCCGGACTTGCTCATCTGCGACGAGCCGGTCTCGGCGCTCGACGTGTCGGTCCAGGCGCAGATCCTGAACCTCTTGAAGAAGCTGCAAGCCGAACTCGGCCTGACGCTGATCTTCATCTCGCACAATCTGGCCGTGGTGAAGTATCTGGCGAACCGAATCGCCGTGATGCGCAGGGGCAGGATCGTCGAGATCGCTCCGACGGAGGCCCTGTTTGGCAATCCGGTCCACCCCTATACCCAGGCGCTGCTGAACGCCGTCCCGCGCGCCGATCTCGACCACAAGCTCGATTTCGCGCATCAGACCGACGAGACCCGCGACGAGACCGAAGACTGGAATCCGGTCTTCAAGTCCGAGCACCCGGGAGACCTGTCCCTGCAACCCGTCGCCGAGGGGCACTTCGTGCTGTCCCGCACCCAATCAAAAGAGAGGCTTTCGGCATGACTTCCTGCTTCCCGCTCCGCCGCAGCATCGCCGCCGCGCTGGCGGTTCTCTGGTGCTTCGCCGTCCCCGCTTCCGCGGAGGAGCCGACCGACATAGCCGATGCCGTGAAGAGCGGCGCCCTGCCGCCGCTCGCCGAAAGGTTGCCGGAAAAGCCGCGGGTGGTCGACATGGCCGCGCTCGGCAAGACCGAAGGCCAATATGGCGGGACGATGCGGCTTATCATGGCCGATGCCAAGGACATCCGTATGATGACCATCTACGGTTATTCGCGCCTGGTCGTCTTCGACAAGGACCTGAATCTCGCACCCGACATCCTGGAATCCTTCGACGTGGAGGAGGGCCGGATCTTCACCCTCCACCTGCGGCGCGGACACAAATGGTCCGACGGCGCGCCCTTCACGGCGGAGGACTTCCGCTATTTCTGGGAGGATGTGGCGCTGAACGAGGAACTGTCGCGCGGCGGTCCGGACCAGCAGATGCTGGTCGACGGCAAGCCACCGGTCTTCGAGGTCATCGACGACCTGACCGTCCGCTACACGTGGGACAAGCCCAATCCATTATTCCTGCCCTCGCTTGCGGGCGCCAGCCCGAACTACATCCAGCTACCGGCGCACTACATGAAGCAGTTCCACAAGCGCTACGCCGATCCCGACAAGCTGGCTGCCGTGGTCGCCGAGCACAGATCGCGCGACTGGATCGCGCTCCATACGGTGAAGGCCCGGCAATATCGGCCGGAGAATCCTGATCTGCCGACGCTCGAGCCCTGGTGGAACACCACTGCTCCGCCCGCCGAGCGTTTCGTCTTCAAGCGCAATCCCTATTTCCATCGCGTCGACGCATCCGGCCGTCAGTTGCCCTATGTCGGCACGGTGGCGATGACGATGAGTTCCAACGATCTCATCGCCGCGAAGGCGGGCAGCGCCGAAAGCGACCTCCAGGCGCGCTATCTCCGTTTCGACAACTACACCTTCCTCAAGGAGGCGGAGAAGACCCGTCCAATCAGGGTGAAGCTGTGGAACGACGGTACCGGCTCGAAGGTCGCCTTCCTGCCCAATCTCAACACCAACGATCCCGTCTGGCGCGAGATCTTCCGCAAGGTCGAATTCCGGCGGGCTTTGTCGCTCGGCATCGACCGGGGCGAGATCAACCAGCAGTTCTTCTACGGGCTGGCGCATGAGGGCGCCAATTCGGTCCTGCAAAGCTCTCCGCTCTACAGCGAGAAGGCGGACCAGGCCTGGGCGACATTCGACCAGGACCAGGCCAACGCGCTGCTCGACGAGATCGGGCTGAAGCGGAACGACAAGGGCATACGCATGCTGCCCGACGGCCGGCCGGCCGAACTCATCATCGAGTTTGCGGGCGATACGCAGGAGACCGATATCGTTGAACTCGTCCGCGAGCATTGGGGCGCGCTCGGCCTCAAGGTCTACGCAAGGCCTTTCCAGCTCGACACGATGCGCCGCCGCTTCCTGGCCGGAGACACGCTGATTTCGGTATGGAACGGGCTGAGCGTCGGCGAGGCGACACCCGATCTGCCTCCGGAGGAGATGGCGCCCGTATCAGGCGTCCAGGGCAACTGGCCGAAATGGGGCGAACATACCGACAGCGGCGGCAAGGCGGGCGAGCCGGTCGACCTGCCTGCCGCCAAGGAGCTTCTCGATCTGTACAAGCAGTGGCGCGTCTCGGCCACAACGGAGCAGCGGCGGGAGATCTGGGAAAAGATGCTCGACATCTTCACGGACCAGGTTTTCACCATCGGCACCGTCAACGGCGTCAAGCAGCCTGTCGTCATCAACGACAAGCTGCAAAACGTGCCCGAGGAGGGTGTATATTCCTTTGCACCGACGGCCTATTTCGGTCTCTATATGCCGGACACGTTCTGGTACAAGGAATAGGCTGTCGTGCTCCGCTACATCGCATTCAGGTTGCTGGCGGCGATCCCTACCCTGTTCCTGATCAGCGCGTTGATCTTCCTGATCATCGAACTGCCGCCGGGAGACTACTTCGAAACCTACATAGCGGAGCTGCAGGCCCAGGGCGAAACCGTCGATCCCAAGAAGATCGAATATCTCAAGAAGGAATACGGCTTCGACCAGCCGATGATCGTGCGCTACGGCAGCTGGGTGTGGGGCATGCTGCAGGGCGACTTCGGCTATTCCTTCGAATATGAACTGCCTGTGACGGAGGTGATCGGAAACCGGCTCTGGCTGACCATCCTCGTCTCCACGGTGACCATCATCTTCACCTGGCTGATCGCCTTCCCGATCGGCATCTATTCGGCCACGCACCAGTATTCGTGGGGCGACTACGGACTTACGTTCCTCGGTCTGCTGGGGCTGGCGACGCCGAACTTCCTGCTGGCGCTGATCCTGTTGTATCTGGCCAATGTGTGGTTCGGCACGTCGATCGGCCACCTGATGGACGCCCAGTATCTCGACCAGCCGATGAGCTGGGACAAGTTCATGTCCATCGCCGGCCATATGGTCATCCCCGTCATCGTCATTGGAACGTCCGGCACCGCCGGCATGATCCGGCGCCTGCGCGCCAATCTGCTCGATGAACTGCACAAGCAATATGTGATCACCGCGCGCGCCAAGGGCGTGCCGCCGCTGAAAGCGCTCGTCAAATATCCGCTGCGCATGTCGCTCAACTTCTTCATTGCCGACATCGGCAGCATCCTGCCGGCAGTCATTTCGGGCGCCGAAGTGGTCGCCATAGTGCTGTCGCTGGAGACGACAGGTCCCCTTCTCATCCGCGCGCTGCAGAGCCAGGACATGTATCTGGCCGGCTCCTTCCTCATGCTGCTGGCGACGCTCACCGTGGTCGGCGTTCTCATCTCCGACATCGCGCTCGCCATCCTCGATCCGCGTATCCGGCTGGCTGGAGGCCGTCGCAAATGACCGCCGCATTGCCGCCGGACGGCGCCCCGCTCGACCATTTCGTTTCAGCGAGACCCTTCGACCCGAAGGCCGTGGAGAAACTCACGCCGGAGCAGCAGCGGATCTACCTGGCTCCGCAATGGAAGCTGATGTGGTGGAAGTTCCGCAAGCACAGGGCGGCCGTCGTGTCGGGCGTCTTCCTCGGCCTGCTCTATCTGTCGATCCTGTTCAGCGAGTTTCTGGCGCCCTACAGCCTCAATCAACGGAACGCCCAGAACATCTACATGCCGCCGCAGCGGGTGCATCTGTTCCACGAAGGGCGCTTCGTCGGGCCGTTCGTCTACGGCACGCAGTACAAGCTGAACATGGAGACGCTGAAGCGCGAATTCACGACGGACTATACCAAGGTCCAGCCGCTGCGCTTCTTCTGCAAGGGTGACGAATATACCTTCTGGGGGTTGTGGGAGGCGAATATGCGCCTGTTCTGCCCCGCCGAGAACGGAACCGCCTTCCTGCTCGGTACGGACCGGATGGGCCGGGACGTATTGTCCCGGATCATCTACGGCACGCGAATCTCGCTCACCATCGGCCTCATCGGCATCTCGATCAGCTTCCTGCTCGGCATCTCGATCGGCGGGGCGGCGGGCTACTATGGGGGGTGGGTCGACCATGTCGTGCAGCGGATCATCGAAGTGCTGCAGAGCCTGCCGAGCATCCCGCTCTGGCTGGCGCTCGCCGCGATCATGCCGGTGACCTGGAGCCCGATCATCGTCTACTTCGGCATAACGCTGATCCTTGCGCTGCTCGACTGGACCGGGCTGGCGCGCGCCGTCCGATCGAAGCTCCTTTCCCTGCGCGAGGAGGACTATGTGATGGCGGCCGAACTCATGGGTGCGAGCCCGCTGCGTATCATTTTCCTCCATCTCATCCCGGGCTTCATGAGCCATCTGATCGCATCGGCCACGATCACCATACCGAGCATGATCCTCGGCGAGACGGCGCTGAGCTTCCTGGGCCTCGGTCTGCGCCCGCCGGTGACGAGCTGGGGCGTTCTGCTGAACGAGGCCCAGAACATCAACGTCGTCGCACTCTATCCCTGGCTCATCCTTCCGGTCGTGCCCGTCATCCTGGTCATTCTCGCCTTCAACTTCCTGGGCGACGGCCTGCGCGACGCGGCCGATCCCTATCGCTGACATGGGCCCGGTACAAATCCTGAGGCACCGAGCCTGCGCCGTGACGGCTTGCAGCCGCAACAACGCCGGCCGTTCGGGCGACCCGCCCCTCTCGCGTGAGCAGGATCGGCCCGTGGCACATCAGGAGGTTTGGCGCGCTTCGACCCGGTCGGGGGCGCGGCCGATGGCGCTTTCCGGTACTTTCACCTCCGGCATCGCTCCGATCAGCATACGGGCATAGTCGCTTGCCGGAGCGTCGAAAATGTCGGAGCAATCGCCCTGTTCGACTATTTCACCGCGGTTGATCAGCGCAACGCGATCGCAAAGATAGCGCACCACGGCCAGATCGTGGCTGATGAAGAAATAGGTCAGCCCGAGACGATCCTGCAATTCGCACAGGAGGTTGAGAACCTGCGCCTGCACAGACACGTCAAGCGCCGAGGTCGGTTCGTCCAGCAGCAGCAATTCCGGTCCGGATGCGAGCGCACGCGCGATGCAGATTCGCTGCCGCTGTCCGCCGGAGAATTCGTGCGGATAACGATGCAGGTGCTGCGGGCCCATGCCGACGAGCGAAAGCAGCTCGGCGGCGCGGTCGGTACGCTGCTTGCGGGACAGGCCGAGGGTTTCGTGGTGGATCAGCAGAGGCTCGGTCACGATGTCGTGCACCGACATGCGCGGATTGAGCGACGCATAGGGATCCTGGAACACGATTTGCACCCGCGCGCGCAGCCGCCGCAATTCGGCGTCGGAAAGTTGCCCGAGATCCCGGCCCTGCACCCGGATGCTGCCCGAGGTCGGCGTTTCGAGATGCAGGATCGATCGCGTGAGCGTCGTCTTACCCGAACCACTTTCGCCGACGAGGCCGAAGCTCTCGCCCCTGCGCACGGCAAGCGAAACGTTCTTCAGCGCGTGGACTTCGGGCGATTTCCCGAAGATGCCTCGGCGTCCGGGATAGATCTTGGAGACGTTGTCGATTTCGAGCACGATCTCAGTCACGGACAAGGGCCTCCATCTCGGCCACGCGAATGCAGGCTGCCGCGTGGTTGTCGCCCACGGGCAGCGACGCCGGCATGGCCGCGGTGCAGGCGGGAAGGGCAAATTTGCAGCGTGGCGCAAAGCGGCAGCCCGGCGGCGGCGTGATGAGGTTCGGCACCGAACCAGCCAGCCCGCGAAGCGTGCCGCGCTTGGTTTCCCGGGTCGGGATCGCCGACATCAGAGCAATCGTATAGGGATGGACGGGATTGCCGATCACCGCCGCGACCGGACCGCTTTCGACGATGTTTCCCGCATACATCACAGCGACATGACTGCAGGTCTGGGCGACGACCCCAAGGTTGTGCGTGATCAGCACGACGCCCATGTCGAAGTCGTTGACGCTGTTCTTGATGAGCTCGAGGATCTGTGCCTGGACCGATACGTCGAGCGCTGTCGTCGGCTCGTCGGCAATGAGGAGATCCGGTCGGCCGATCAGCGCCATGGCGATCAGCACCCGCTGGCGCATTCCGCCGGAGAACTGATGCGGGTAATTGTCGAGCCTTGCCAGCGCATCGGGGATGCCGACCCGTGCCAGCATCTCGCCGGCCAGCCGGCGCGCGGCCCGGCGGCGGGCGCGCCTGCCGGAGCCGGGCGGGCAATCGATCACGCCGGGATCGTGCTCGGCCGCCGCCAAGGCCACATCCACGAGCTGTTCGCCTATGCGGAAAGCCGGATTGAGGTTAGTGGTAGGGTCCTGGAAGATCATGCCTATGCGCTTGCCGCGCAGGCGCTGCATCTGGGCGGGGCTGAGCTTGAGAAGGTCCTGTCCCTCGAGCAGGATTTCACCCGCGGTGTAGCGTGCCGGCGGCGCTGGCTGCAGGCGTGAGACCGACAGGCCGGTCAGCGATTTTCCGCAGCCGCTTTCCCCGACGAGACCCCAGATCTCGCCCCGGTTCACGGTCAGGTTGATTCCGTTCAGGACATGGGCGCGGCCGTCGAAGCTCGACATCTGAAGGTGTAGGTTGCGTATCGAAAGGAGCGGGGCCGTCATTTCAGTGCCTCGCTTTCGGATCGAGGACGTCGCGGAGGCCGTCTCCGAGCAGATTGAATCCGAAGACTGCCAGGAACATCGCCATGCCCGGAGCCATCGCCGTCCACCAGTAGTCGGGCATATAGGAGCGCGAAATCGAAAGCAGCGTGCCCCACTCCGGCGTGGGGGGGCGGACACCGATGCCGATGAAGCCAAGGCCGGCGACCGTCAGGATGGCGAAGCCCATGTCGAGCGACATCTTGACGATGATCGGCGAAACGACGTTGGGCAGGATGTGACGGAAGAGGATCCGTTTCGGCGTGGCGCCGAGCGCGCGGGCGGCGGTCACATAGACCTCCTCGCGGGCGGCGAGCACCTCGCCGCGCACCAGCCGCGCATAGCCGGGCCACCAGGACAAAGCAATCGCGATGACCATGTTGCCGAAGCCCGGCCCGAGGGCTGCGGCGATGGCCATGGCAAGGATCAGCCCGGGAATGGTGAGCGTAAGATCGGTCAGCCGCATCAGCACTTCGTCGACCCAGCCGCTGGCGAAGCCGGCGACAGCCCCGACAAGCGTGCCGATCGCCGTGCCGATCAGCACCACGCTGAAGCCGGCAAGCACGGAGACGGTGGTGCCGGCCATGACCAGCGAAAGCACGTCCTGGCCCAGTTCGTTGGTGCCGAAAGGATGGGCCGCGGACGGCGGCAGGAAACGCGACGCGGTCGCGACGCTGCCCGCGACGTGGTCGGGATAGGGGGCAAGCACGGTGCCGAATATGGTGAAGAAGATCACCGCGGCGACCATGCCGGCGCCGAGCATCGACAGCTTGCTCTGCGAGAAACGGAAGTAGGCGCGGCGCATCCTGTCGCGGCGCGGCGTGCCGGCATCGTCCGCGGCGTTCTGCTCGATCGTGCTCATGAGTAGCGGACCTTGGGGTTGATGACGCCGTAGAGTATGTCGGTGACGAGATTGGCGGCGACAAAGAGCAGGCCGATGACGAGCGCGACGCCGATCACGGGCATCATGTCCTGCGAAACGATGGCCTTGGTGGCGTAGAGGCCGAGGCCCGGCCAGTCGAACACGGTTTCCACCAGCACCGTGCCGCCGAGCAGCCAGCCGAAATAGAGGCCGATCACGGTGAGCGTCGCCGAGACAGCGTTGCGGGCGACGTATTTGGTGACGATCTTCGTCGACGAAAGGCCCAAAGCGCGGGCGGTCATCACATAGTCCTGCTGCATCACCTCGATCGTCGAGGAGCGCATCATCCGCATGATGGTGGCTAGAGGCGAGAGCGACATGGCGATGGCGGGAAGCGCGAGGTGGCGAAGCGACAGCGTGAAGGCGGTCCAGTTGCCAGCGATCAGTGAATCTATCGTCAGGAATCCGGTGACGGTGGGCGGGGGTATGACCACGATCGGCAGGCGGCCTCCGAGCGGCAGCCACATGAGCCACATGGCAAAGCAGAGCTGGAGCAGCAGCCCAAGGAAGAAGCGCGGCATGGAGATCGCGCCGATGGCGCCCACCTGGGCAAGATAGTCAGGCCAGCGGTTGCGCCATACGGCGGTGACCAGTCCGAGCGGGATGCCGACCGCCACGGCGATGAACATCGCCGCAAACACGAGTTCGAGGGTGGCGGGAAGGTAGGCGGCGATATCGGCGGCGACGGGGCGACGCGTGAGGAGCGACGTCCCGAGATCCCCATGAACGAGACCGGAGACATAGTTCGCATACTGCACCCAGACAGGCTTATCCAGGCCGTATTCCACGGCCAGGGCCTCGATCTCGGCCTTGGTGGCGTTTGGACCCGCGGCGAGCGCAACCGGATCGCCCGGCAAAAGGCGGGCAATGGCGAACATGATGACCGTCAGCCCGACGATGACCGGAATGAGCAGCAGGAGCCGCCGCAGGATGAAACGCAGCATTTCCGATGTCCTCTTTTTTGGGCCTTGGCGGGCCCGGAAGCCCGCCAAATGTTCGAAATACGCAGTTTTCCGTGGCTTTGCCTACGTTTCCCTGCCGGCCGCTTCCTTCTCGCAGGTTCTCTCAGAAAACCGCGGCGCGGCTTTAAGCTTGCTTAGCCGAGCGACAGGCCCCAGGCCTCGATGGCGTTGGAGGCGACCGGCGTGAAGTGGTAGTCCTTCACATTGTCGCGCATCGCGAGCTTGCGCCGCTCCAGCACGCCGAAGATATCGGGCGCATCCTCGACGACCTTCTTCTGAAAGTCGCCATAGATCGCCACGCGCTTGGCCTGGTCGACCTCCTTGCGCGCAGCCTCGATCAGGGCATCGACTTCCGGATTCTTGTAGACGGCGTTCTGCCAGCCCCCGTTGCGCGACGAATGATAGGCCGCGTAGGCGATGTTGTCCGGGTCGCCGTAATTCGCCGTCTGATAGACGGGAAACAAGTCCGGGAAGGTTTCAGGCGACTTGCAGGCGGTCACCATGTCGGGCCAGTTCATGGGCATGATCTCGAGGCCGATGTTGAGCTGCTTGAGGCTGTCGAGCATGATGAGGGCCCAGCGGCGCTGCTGTTCGAGACCCGTGACGTGGAACATCCTGAGCGCGAACCCGCCCTCCGGCTTCGCGGATTTCGCCATATACTCCTTCGCCTTGGCGAGATCGGTGCGGTAGGCGACGAGATCGGGGTCGAAGCCGAGAATGCCGTTCGGCAGCGGCCCGGTCATCAGGTCGGCATAGCCCGCGGCGTCCAGGATCGCCTGGTAGTTCGTGGCATATGAAATCGCCTTGCGCAGATTGATGTCGGCGCAGGGGCCGTGCTCCGTGTTCATCTTGATCGAGAAGGTTCGGTATTCCGGCTCGATGATGCTGACAACGCCGGGCGCATCCTTCAGGGAGTCCATGTCCTCGCTGGTGAGATCCGTGGCGATATGCGCTTCGCCCCGCTGGATCATCAGCCGTTGCGTGGCGGTTTCACGCGCGATCTGCCAGATCACGCCTTCGAGATTGCCGCCGCCGGCCTGCCACGCTTCGGGCGCGCGGGCCAGGTGATAGAGCGTGCCGACTTCGGCCCGGGCCACGGTGAAGGGGCCTGAACCGGCGGTGCTGGTCATGAGATAGGTCTCGCCGGAATCGCTTCCGAGGTTGGCCTCGACCACGGCCTTCTCGACGATGAAGATCCATGGCAGGACCTGCAGGAACGGCGCGAACGGCGCGGTGAGCTTGAACTTCACCGTGCCGGCGTCGACCGCCGACACTCCCTCGGCGGTGACGATATCGCGGATCATCCACGAATTGCCCTTGGCGAGCTTCAGTGCGCGGCCGAAGGAATAGACCACGTCGTCGGCGGTGACGGCATTGCCGGAATGGAACTTCGCAGCCTTGTTCAGGACGAATGTATACTCCGTTCCGTCGGGGCTGACGGTCCAGCTCTCGGCGATTCCCGGAGCGGGTACCGGCGGATTGCCCGAAATACGCACGAGCGGGTCGTAGACGTTGCGCATGAAGAAGGACGCGGAATAGCCCGTCGCCGTGTGCGGATCGAAATTGGGAATGTCCTGACCGGCGGCGATGATGAGGACATTGCCTGACTGCGCAAAGAGCCGGCGCGGAAAGACGGTGGTGGCAAGCCCTACGCCGGCCAAGGCCAGCAGGCCGCGCCGCGAGATGTTGAGATGGTCAGAGGCTGTCATTGCTTTGCTCCATATCGGGTGTCTGGTCGTCGTTGCGAATGGGCGGCGCCTGGTCGGGTCGGGCGCCGCCGGACCTGGCCGGGCACTACGCCCAGGCCATGTTTTCCTGCAGGGCGGCGGAACCGGGCGTTCCGGGTTCCTTCCGGTAGTTGAGCGCCAGATGGTCCGGCGTCACATAGCCGAGCGCGAGGTCGCGGGCGATCGCCGCGGGTTCGCGCTCGGCGGAATTGCCGTATCCGGCGCCTCCAGCCAGGACGAGTTCCACTACCTGGTCGGTACGGTGCAGCGAAACCAGCTCGCCTGTGCCGCAATCGCGCAGCACGCGGCCGTCCGTGGAGAGCACGCGCCCACGGGCCCCGCCGCCGGCCTTTCCGCCGAACAGACCTTCGATCGGATTGTCGACGCCCTCAGGGTAGACGGAAACGAGCATCTCCAGCCCGTCCTCGTCACGCTTGCGGAAGCGCACGACCTGGCCCAATCCGCCCCGCATCCTGCCGGCGCCGCCGCTGTCGGCGAGGAATGCCTTCTCCATCACCAGGACCGGCACGCGGCTTTCCATCAGTTCGATGGACGTATTGGCCGCCGAGGTCGGCCAGAGCAGCGAGGAATGGCCGTCGCCGCGCTGCGAGCCACCCTGGCCGCCGCCGCAGAAGAGCATGTCCGAATAGAACTGCCCGTCCTTGGTCTGGCCATAGACATTCGCTGCCACCGCAAGCCCGGTGAAGGACTGGACCATATCCGGCGAGGCCGACGCGAGCGCGGCAAAGATGTTCGGCGCGAGATACCAGCCGGTGCGCGTGCGCAGGTTCACCGACGCCGGATAGGTCGGATTCAGGATCGATCCCTCCGGCGCGGTCACGGTGAACGGGCGATAGCATCCGGCATTGCCGCGCACAGTGGGCGTGAGCATGCACTTCAGCGGATAGGTCGCGTGGGCCGCCGTGTAGTTCAGCGTCGAGTTCAGGCCGCCCTGCGGCAGTTGCGGCGGGGCGCCGTCGAAGTCCACCGTAATGCTGTCGTCCTCCACCTTCACAAGAACCGGATAGCTGATCTTTTCGCCCAGCGGGTTGTTGGTGATGACCGAGCGGTATTCGCCATCGGGCAGCGCCCGGATGGCGTCGCGCATGGCCTTTTCGGACAGGCCCTGGACGACCTCGGCCAAGGCGCCCAGATCATGCATTCCGTAGTCGTGCATGAAGGCGTCCAGCCGTTCCGCACCGAGCGTATTGGCCGCGACGAAGGAGAAGATGTCGCCCAGGACCTGTTCGCCGTTGCGGACGTTCTGGCGAATGAGCTGGATCAGCGTCTCGTTGGGTTTTCCCTCCTCGAAAAGCTTCATCGGCGGGATCTGCA
Source organism: Mesorhizobium sp. L-8-3 (assembly GCF_016756615.1). Lineage (GTDB taxonomy): Bacteria > Pseudomonadota > Alphaproteobacteria > Rhizobiales > Rhizobiaceae. Next base: position 1,296,515 of record NZ_AP023262.1, read on the forward strand.
GGCCTTCCTCGTAGATCTCGCGGGCATGGAGCGAGTCCTTTGTGCCCCCGATGTCCGAGACGTGCCCGACCGTGCCCATCAGGCCCACAAGACGGCCATTGCGGAAAGCGGGCGTCACGATGGCGATGTCGAAGAGATGGCCGGCGCAGAGCCAGGGGTCGTTGGTGATCAGCACATCGCCGGGCTTGAGCGTCTCCGCCGGATAACGCGCCAGCAGTGCCTTGACCGCCCGGGGAAGCGTCAGGTTGAAAACCGGCATCGCACGCGGGCTGTGGGCAAGCGTTTCTCCGTCCTTGTCGAGGAGTTCGCAGGCAAAGTCCTGTGCCTCGGCGATCACGAGCGAAAACGCGGTCCTGCACACCGTAAGCCACATCTCCTCCACGACATTGACGAGGCGTGACCACATGATTTCGAGGCCGATCGGGTCGCCCTTGATGCGCGCGACTGCTTCGGCCCGCGACATGTCGGCAGTCACGAACGCCTCGACGGTCTTGAGTGCACCGACCCGGACGCAAAGATTCTGGCCAGCGTCGATCGTCACGCTGTCCGACGGGCCGATGACGGTGGTGGACTCCCGTTCCTCGATGATCGCCGGGCCGGGGATCGTGTCGCCGGTCCGCAGCGCATAGCGGTCATAGACCGCGGTGCTGAACTCTCCTTCGTCGAACCAGCAGACGCGGTGCCCCTTGATCCGGGCCGCAGTGTCGCCGCCGCCCGTCGCGCCGGTCAGCGAAAGTTCCGGCGTGGGGCCGGCGACGCGAACGCGGAAGTTGACGGTTTCGAAGCGCGCGCCCTCGAAGGGCGCGGCATAGCGGGCCGAATAGGCACGCACGAAGGCCTCGCGTATGGCCGGAAGGTCGGCCTCGCCCAGTGCGGTGGCGGGAAGCGGCACGCTGATGTCGTGCATTTGGCCCACCAGGCGCATGTCTGCGCTGCGTTCGACCACGATGTCCAATGCCGCGATGCCCGAACGGGCAAGATGGTGGCGGCCCTCATTCTCGAGGTCCGTCAGCAGTCTGTTGACCGCTTCCGCATCGAAGCCGGCCTTCAGTTCCACGCGCAGCGATCGCACGCCCTCGAAGGACAGCGGAGCGGCGAGAAAACCGAGCGCGGATGCGGCGCCCGACGCGGGCGGGATCAGGACGGAACCGATGCCCATCGCGCGTGCCACGTCGACAGCATGGGCGGGGCCCGCACCGCCGAACCCGACCATGGAGTATTCGCGCGGATCCTTGCCGCGTTCCACAAGATGAACACGCGCCGCCGAGGCCATGCTCTCCACGACCACCTTGTGGATGCCGAGCGCGGCCTGCTCGATCGTCAGTCCCAGCGGCTCCGCCACGCGTGCGATCGCGGCGCGGGCGGCTTCGAGGTCGAGCTTCATGCGGCCGCCGAGGAAGAAGTCGGGATCGTAGTAGCCCAGCGTCAGGTTGGCGTCGGTGACGGTCGGCTCGTGGCCGCCCATGCCATAGCATGCCGGTCCCGGATCGGAGCCGGCGGACTGGGGGCCGACCTTCAAGAGGCCGACGTCGTCGATTGCCGCGATCGAACCGCCGCCGGCGCCGATTTCGATCATCTCGATCACGGGCGCCTTGATCGGCAGGCCGGAACCCTTGACGAATCGGTGGACGCGCGCGGCCTCCATCATGGGCGAGATTTCGGCGCGGCCATTCTCGATCATGCAGGCCTTGGCGGTCGTACCCCCCATGTCGAAGGAAATGACGTCGGAAAGCCCGGCTCCATGACCGAACAGCGCGGTGGCGAGTCCGCCGCCGGCCGGGCCGCTTTCCAGGAGGCGGATCGGAAAGTCACGTGCGGTCTCTAGCGACATGAGCCCGCCGGCGGAATGCATGAGCCGTAGCGAACCTGTGAAGCCCGCGCTGCGCAAGGATCTCTCCAGCTTGGTGAGGTATCGGTGCATCAAGGGCTGCACGAAGGCATTGGCACAGGTTGTCACCGTACGCTGGTATTCGCCCATTTCCGCCACGACCTCGCTCGACATCGAGATCGAAAGCTCCGGGAAGGCGGCTCGGATGATGTCGGCGGCGCGACGTTCGTGCGCGGCATTGGCATAGGAATGGATGAAGGCAATGGACACGGCTTCGCAGCCCTGCGCGACCAGCGATTTCGCTGCCAGGAGAACCTGAGAGTCGTCGAGGGGCGTTTCCACCTCGCCCGCGGCCGTCATGCGCTCATCGACCTCGAGGCGCAGGTCGCGGCTGACCATCGGATCGGGAAACGAGACGAAAAGATCATAGATGTCGTAACGCTGTTCCGTTCCCATCTCGAGCAGGTCCCGGAAACCGCGGGTCGTGATGAGGCCGACCGGCGCGCCCTTGCGCTCGATGACGGCGTTGGTGACCAGGGTCGTGCCGTGAACGATCTCGCCGACATCGCGATGGGTGATGTCGCGAAGCGCGAGGAGCTCCTCCAGGCCAAGAAGCGCGGCCTGGGACGGGTCGTGAGGTGTCGTCAGCCGCTTGTGAAGCGTGACGGAGTGGTTCTCGCGGTCATAGAGAACGAAGTCGGTGAAGGTTCCACCGATGTCGAACCCCACGCGCCAGCGGTTCTGCAGATCGCTCATTCCAGGGTGTCCTTTCTGTCTAATCCGGGGGCGACGAAGGCGCGGTCGCCCAGGTCTTCGGCAATCCGGGCGGCGCCCGTCCCGAGGGCGGCGATCATCTGGTCGCGCCCCTCGGCATCCACGAGTGCGTGGGGGTAAACGATACAGAGGCTTACGGCCTCGTCGGTGAGGACATCCGCGACGGCGATGGCGATCGCGTCGACGCCAGGTGTCGCCTCCTGGCTGGAATAGGCGTAGCCCTGACGCCGCACCTTCGCGAGTTGCGCGGGCAGGTCGGCCATCGCCCTGTGGCCGGCATAGAGCTCAAGCACCTCATCCTCGCTCAGCCGCGCCAGGAGCGAACGGCCGGTCGCGCTGAGATGGGCGGGCAGCCGCCGGCCGATGTTGCTGACCACGCGCAGCGTGTTGGTGCCCTGGAAGTCGGCCACGGCGGTCACTTCCTGGCCGTCCCTCACCGAGATGTAGCCTGTATGGCCGAAGCTGCTGCTCACTCCGGCGACGACTTCGCTGGCGCGGCCGATCAGTATCGAGGAGCGCCGGTAGGCCGCCGCGAGATCCAGCATCAGGCGCCCGGGACGGTGCCGATGGGTGTCGCCGATCGTCTCGAGCATCCTGGCTTCCCGCATCGCCTTGAGCAGGCGCGAGGCATTGGCCTTGGGCATGCCAAGCCGCTTCACGATGTCGGAGACCGTAAGGTCGGGACAGTCGTTGCCAAAGCATCTCAGCACATCGGCGGCATTCTTCAGGACCGACATCAATCCTCCGGCCGTTCCATAAAATGGAACCTAAGTTCCACTATTTGCAACCAATGGAGCTTCGCGGCCGTTCGGTCAAGGGAAAAAAGCGCTGCGCGCGCAAGGATCGGCCGAAGCATGCGGGCGCCGGCGCGAAACGGCAGCGCCTCGCCCGCCCGGCCGATGCGCGGCCGCGCGACGCTCTCAGGTCAACGAGCTGTTTTTGCGGGCTGAATCGCCCTCAGGCGGCACCGCGGACTTCGACGAGGCGGGCCAGCAGGCTGGCGCCGACCGGCAGGATCGTATCGTCGAAAACAAATCCCGGATTGTGCAGCGGAACGGTACCGCCGTGCCCCAGATTGAAAAACGCGCCGGGCACGACGTTCAGAAGATCGGCCATGTCCTCCGACCCCATCGTCAGTTCGGCGCTCGGCTGCGCCTTTTCCCCGACGATCTCGCGCGCAACCTCGATGAGGTCGTCCACGCGCTGCGGATCGTTCGAAAGGACGCCGAAGACGTTGCGGATATCGGCCGTGATCTCGATCTCATGAGCAAGCGCGAAGCCCGCGCAGAGTTTGCGGATGCGCGTCTCGATCATCTCGCCGTCGGCTTCGTCGAAATAGCGGAACGTGCCGCGAAGGACGGCGGTCTCCGGGATGACGTTGTAGGCGGAGCCGGCATGGAATTGTGTGACCGACACGACCGCGGGATGCGTCGGGTCGGTGTTGCGCGAGACGATCTCCTGCATCTCCTTCACCAGGCCCGAGCCGATGGTGATCGGATCGCGGCTGGCCTGGGGCATCGCTCCATGACTGCCGCGACCATGAAGGGTGATGTCAAAGAAGCCCGCACCGGCCTGCGCCTTGCCCGGCCGTATCGTCAGCTGGGAATGCTCATTATACGGAGAGTTGTGCATTCCATACAGTTCGTCACAGGGGAAGCGGTCGAAGAGCCGGTCGCGCAGCATGGCCCGGGCGCCGCCAAGCCCTTCCTCTGCGGGCTGGAAGATCAATACGGCGCGACCAGCGAAATTGCGCGTCTCGGCGAGATAGCGCGCTGCACCGAGCAGCATCGTGGTGTGCCCGTCGTGCCCGCAGCCATGAAATACGCCGGGGTTTTTCGACGCATAGGGAAGGTTCGTCAGCTCTTCCATCGGCAGGGCGTCCATATCGGCCCGCAACCCGATGCTGCGTCCCGGTCTGACTCCTTCGATAACGCCCACGACGCCAGTGCCGCCGATACCGCGCTCGACGGCAATGCCCCAGCTTTCAAGCAGATCGGCCACCCGTTGCGACGTGCGATGCTCTTCGAAGCCAAGTTCGGGATGCTGGTGGAAGTCTCGGCGTATCGCGGTGAGGTCGTCGGCAAACTGGGCGATCTGTTCAATCACAGGCATGGCGGACCGTCATTCTTGGCTACGGCCAGTCTGTGGCACCTGTGTCTTGTGAAGGCAAGCGTTTCGTCCTACGGGCATCGAATGGTCGAGCACGCACGGCCTTCCATCCGGAACGCCGGCTTTTGCGTGGTATGACGAATGAAATCCAGCCAGCTGAAAGGGGAAAAGATGGCGATCCCAGACACGATCGAGGCGATAGCGGAAGAAGCCGCCCAGTGGCGCCGCCATCTTCACCAGTATCCCGAACTGTTGTTCGACTTGCCCATGACATCCGAATTCGTTGCCGGGAAACTGAGGTCGTTCGGCTGCGACGAGGTCGTGACAGGCATTGCGCGATCAGGCGTCGTCGCGGTCGTGAAGGGAAATCTCGGAAGCGGCCGCACCATCGCCCTGCGGGCCGACATGGACGCATTGCCGATGGCGGAACAGACCAATCTGCCGCACGCCTCGAAAGTGCTCGGCAGGATGCACGCTTGCGGCCACGACGGCCACACGGCGATGCTGCTGGCCTCCGCCCGCCACCTCGCCTCCGCGAGGGATTTCGCCGGAACGGTGGTGCTGGTCTTCCAGCCTGCCGAGGAGGGCGGAGCCGGCGGGCGCGTAATGATAGAGGAAGGGCTGCTGGAACGCTTCGGCATCGACGAGGTCTTCGGCATGCACAACGAGCCGGGCCGGCCGGTCGGCTCCTTCGCGATCCGGCCCGGACCGATGCTGGCAGCCGCCGACCGGTTCGTCATCACCCTGCGCGGCCGCGGCGGTCATGCGGCCTCGCCGCATGAAGCGCGCGACCCCGTGCTGGCCTGCGCGCATCTGGTGACGGCGCTCCAGTCGATCGCCTCGCGCCATGTCGATCCCTTCGACCCGGTGGTGGTATCGGTCACCCACATGGCGGGCGGAAGCGTCGAGGCTCTCAATGTGATTCCGGAAACGGCGGTCATCGGCGGCACGATACGAACGATCGATCCGGCAACCCGGCAAGCGGTCGAGCAGCGTTTCCGGGATATCGTGACCAGTACTGCGCGGCTCTTCGAAGCGACTGCCGAGATCGAATGGCGACCCGGCTACCCGGTGACGGTCAACGATCCGGCGATGACGACTGCCGCGATATCGGCCGCCTCCAGAGTCGCAGGATCTGATCGGGTCGACGGCAACTGTCCGTGCACGATGGGTGCGGAAGACTTTTCCTACATGCTCGAGAAGCGGCCTGGAGCGATCATCTGGCTTGGCAACGGCGACTCGGCCGGGCTTCACAATCCCGCTTACGATTTCAACGACAATGCGATTATCCATGGCGTTCGCTACTGGACGACGCTCGTCAATGAGAGGCTGGCGTCGGCGGCCGGGTAATGACTGCGAGAATAGGGCCGCCCACGCACAAGCTCGCGGCCCTCGAGGCGCTGCCGAAGCAGGCGCCACCCGGTAGAAAGCGCGCGCGGTTTCACCAGTCCCGATCGCGGATCAAGCTCTCCGCGGTCTCGAAATCGAGCCCCCGCTCGATCTTGAGATAGCCGATCACGCTCGCAAGCGTTGCCCAGGCGGTCTCGTCATGGACGAGATGGTGACTCAATATGCCGATCGGCACGCCGCCTCGCGCGCGCGCCTGCTCCAGGCGTCGACGCAGTTCCGCCGCCACGGCGTCCAGCCGGTGTCCGACCCGGCCGCCCGCCCAGTCCATGATGTCGACTTGCGTGTTGAGTTCGGGCAGCGACGTACCGGTGCGATGCCAGGATGCCGTAGAGACGGCCGAGAAGCCGCATTCGTGGATCCGCGCTGCGACATCGGGCGCGATCCTGTTCCATGGCGGCACCAATATATCAGACAGGCTGCCGGGGAAGAGTTCGGAAAGCCGCCGCCGCCCTTCGCGAAGCTCGGCCAGCACCTCGTCGGCGGCCCGCCCGCCGAGTTCGACCTTCTTCTCGCCCTCGGCCATATGGTTTTCATGAGCGAAACCGTGGACGCAGGGCGTCACGAGCGGCTCCCCGGCGAGGCGGTCGGCAAGAGGCGCGCCGGCCAAGGCCGGCACGACGGCGAGAAGCAGAGGCACGTCGAAGCGGCGGACGAGGCCGATCAGCCGGTCGAGGCGCGGGTCGGGCGCCGCGGCGTCGTCGTCGCGCAGCCAGAAACGCGGACGCATGCTCTCCCGTCGCCAGTTTTCCAGCTCGGCATCGACGTCGGCAAAGACACTCACGACGAGCGTGCCCGGGGCACCGGCGAACCGTCGCCAGGATTTACCAGTGCGCCGAGCCGGTCCCGCATGATTTTTGCCGCGCTGGCGATATTGTGGCCCCTTTCCACCTTTCGCCGGCCGGCGGCGCCATAGGCCCGCCGCTTCGCCTCGCTCGCCAGAAGGCTCCGAAGCGCGGCGGCATAGGCTTCAGCGTCCTCGGCGGTGAGCATCCCGCTCACCGCGTCCTCGACGACGACGGGCACGCCGGCGGTGCGCAGCGCGGCGACCGGAAGCCCGCAGGCCTGCGCCTCGAGATAGACCATGCCGAAAGCCTCGCTGAAGCCCGGCCAGGCCATGATGTCGGCCGCGCGCATCCACCGCAGCACCTCGTCCCGGCCGATCGCGCCGGCGAAATGCACGCGTTCGGCCGGTAGGGCCGACAACAGCCTTTCGACGTTGCCGCGCATCGGTCCATCGCCCACGATGGCGAGCTTCCAGGCCAGATCCGGAAGACGGCCGAGTGCCGCGGCCAGCAATTCATAGGATCTGAACTTGGCGTTCGGCCGCATCATGCCCACGGCGAGAATCAGCGGATGGCCGTGGGAGAAACGCTCGGCATCGGGGGCCGGCTCCGGCACCGCATCGATGCGGGCGAGGTCGACGAAGGGCAGCAGGGGAACGACCTTCTCCATGTCGGGCAGGAAACTTTCGAGATAGGACCGGTCGGAGGGCTTCAGACAGAAATTGACCGCTGCGCCCTTCACCGCCGCCTGGACGGCTCGCCGCGAAGCAGCCCAATCCTCGTCGGTGCCTTGCCGCGTACGGCAGGCTTCGGCGGTGACGTAGCCTATGCCGAGCGCCTCGGCGACCCGCGGGCCGATCCAGTCCGGCGCCTTGCAATAGGGGTGGTAGGTGAACCAGAGGTCGGGTCGTTGCTCGGCGCCACGCAACCAGGCATCGATCAGCCGTCCGGCTTCGCCCTGGGCCTCCAGCCGCCGTTCCCGCCCGATCTCGGCCGAGGGTCGCTTCTGGTAGGAGATGAGGCGCGAGGCGAGCTCCACCTCATAGCCGGCGGTTTCCAGCGCCGCCATCATCAGCCGCGCGACCTCGCGGTCGCCGGAGGGGATTGGGTGATCCGGCGTCTTAAGCGGTGCGTAGAAGGCAATCCTGGCCCGCATCGTCGGCCTTACCTGTATCTTTCGACGCTCCTGCCCGCCGTCAGGTCGGCCAGAATGCGCGCGGTGTTGCGCGCGCCGTCCAGATTGATCCGCGACCTGTCCGGCGGCGGAGCGTCCATGGCGCTCCCGATCGCCGCCGCCAGATGCTCCGGCGTTTCCCTTTCGTGGCTCACGGTCACTGCGAGCCCCTTCTCCGCAAGGATTTCGGCACGTCGTATCTGTTCCGTCTCGATCCCGTCGGATAGCGGCACGACGACGGCGCGGCAGCCCGCCGCGCAGATATCGGCAACAGTATTGTAGCCGGCGCGCGAAATCGAGAGCCTGGCACGGGCCAGAACCGACGGCAGGTCGGGAAGGAATCTGCGCAGGATGACATCGCCGGACAGGTGGGCCTGCAGATCGGCCCTGTCCTCTTCGCTGAAGCGCAGGCCCGTGACGATGCACCAGCGCGCGTCGCGCAGCACCGAATGCCGCTTTGCCGCAGCCGCGGCCATCACGAGCTTGCGCCCGAGCGCCCCTCCCCCGACCGACACGACGACGTCATAGGTCTCGTCCTGTGCGCCGCCATGGGGCTCGTCCGGCACGACCATGCCGGTGTAGAGCACCTTGTCGCCGATCTCGTGGGCGAGCGGGAACGTGCGCTCGAGCCGCACCAGGCCGGGGTCGCCATGGACAAGCACATGGTCGAACAGCGACTGCAGATAGCCGATGGTCTCGCGGTCCTTGTCGATCCTGCCCGTTTCCTGAAGGATGTCGCGGACCGAGGACAACAGGATCGGCCTCGGATCCATCTGCCGCGCCGCGGCGAGCAAGGGCAGCAGTTCGAACCGCATCTGGCGGCGCCCGAAGGGGAAAGCCTCTGTCACGACGATGTCGGGCCGCGTCGCCTCCAGGATGCCGAGCAGCATGTCTCGCCGGCGGTCCTTGTAGTCGTCGCTCAGCGGGTTTCCCGAAGCGTCCTCGAGCTTGTTGAAGGCCTCGCCCACGGCGCGCACCGGCGGCAGGAAGTGGACGCGGGCGCCGTTTGCGGCGAAATTCGGGATGGGCTCGCCGCCATAGGCCATATCGACGGCTATTCCCGCGGCGGTCAGTGCCTTGACGATGCGCATGGCGCGGAAGACATGGCCGACACCCATGAGGTGCTGGACGTAAAAGAGCACACGCGTCATGGCTGGGCCGTTTCGAGAGTCCTGGCGCCGAACATTCCTGCCTGCTCGAAGCGGCCGATCAGGGCGCCGATTGTTGCCAAATGGTCGAACTTCGCATGGACGCGGTTCGCTCCGGCCACGCCGAAGCGCTGCCGCAGCGCCGGATCGCGCGCCGCGCGCGTGATGGTGCGGGCAAGAAGCTCCGCGTCGTTCGGCTCGATCAGGATGCCGTTGACGCCATCCTCGATCAGCTCGGGGATGGCCGATACCGGCGTGGAGATGCAGGCGAGGCCCTGGCTCTGGGCTTCGACGAGCACGTTCGGCAGCCCGTCCCGATCGCCGTCACCGGCGATCCTGCAGGGCAGGACAAAAAGGTCGGATGTGCGATAGGCGGCGATGATCTCGGTCTGCGCCCTGGTGCCGAGCAGGGAAATGCGGTCGCCGAGCTTCAGTCGCTCGACCTGCGCCTTGAGCTGCTCCCAGAGTTCACCGCCGCCGATATGGGTCCAATGCCAGTGAAGGTCGGCGGGAAGCAGCGCGAGCGCGTCGACCAACGTATCCAACCCCTTCTTTTCCACGGCGCGGCCGACGGTGAGCAGCCTGACCGGGTCGTCCGGCCGGCTGCCGTCGCGCCCCGGCGGAAAATCCGCCGGTTTCGGGAAACGGGAAAGATCGAGCCCGTGATAGACGAGCTCCACCTTGTCGGGACAGGGTGCCAGCGATTGCAGATGCCGCGCGCCCGACGCTGTGCAGGTGACCGCCCATTCGGCCGATTGCAACTTTTCCTTCAGCTCCCAGTCGGGCGACGTCCAGATGTCCTTGGCATGCGCCGATGCGCTCCAGGGAACGCCTTTCATCTCGCTGGCATAACGGGCGACGGAAGACGGTGTGTGCAGGAAATGGCTGTAGATCCAGCCGGCGTCCTCGGGGAACTCGGCCGCAAACACCAGGGCCTGGCCGAAACGGCGGATCCGGTTCGCCGTGAAGTCGCGCCTGAGATCCCTGAGCCAGCTGCGCAGCGCCTCGCGATAGCCCGGCATCCTCCGCGCACGTCGCCAGGAGCGCAGAACGCGGATCGGCTCCTGATAGAGATATTCCGGCAGATAATTGACCGGCGCATGGATCTCGTCGTTGATCGGATGCCGCTTCTTGTCTGTTGGATGGCGCAGCGAAACCAGCCTGAGCCTGTAGCCGGCCTGCTGCAGGGCGTGCAGTTCCTGGGCGATGAAGGTCTCGGAGAGGCGCGGATAGCACTTCAGCACGACCGCGATTGTGTCGGCCAGCATGGTTCAGGCCCGATCGCCAGATCTGGTCATTGGCCGGCGGCTTCCGGCAGGTCGTCCACGGCCATCCGCTCGTCGCGTTGCTCGAAGAGAATCTCGGTCAGGGCGCAGACGCGGCTGAGGCCGTCGAGATCGGGCCGCGCCACGGCCCCGGAAGGCAGAGGATTGCGCTCCAGCCGGTCGATCGCGGCCATGAATTTCGACGGGTCTTTCGCCTCTTCGATGTCGAGCACGTCGACCCAGCCGAACTCGGCCGCGCGATGGGCGCGGATGCTCTGCTCGCGGCGCGGCGCGGTCCGCGGAACGAACAGGGCCCTCTTGTCGAAGGACATGACCTCGCAGAAGGTGTTGTAGCCGCACATGCCCACGATCGCGGCGGCATTGGCGACCAGCGTCTCGACATTGACGTGGAAATCGACCACCTCGACATTCGCAAGCGAGGATGCCCGCGCCGTGATCTCGAAGCGCTGCTGCTCGGTCATGAACGGCCCGAGCACGAAAAGGTAACGTTCGGTCGAATCGGGGCGCCGCTTCACGGCCTTCAGCGCTGCCGCCATCAGCTCGTAGCCGTCGCCGCCGCCGCCCGCCGTCACCAATATGTAGCCGGTGCCGTAGCGGCCGGCCGTGCCGTCGTCCATGGGCGGCAGCGAACGCGCCAGGAAGCCGGTATAGCGCGTCTGCGCCTGGGTCGCCTCGTCGAGTTCGATGCTGGAAAGCGGATTGTAGAAGCTGCCTGGCCCATAGATCCAGATCTCGTCATAGATCTCTTCGGTGAAGGCAGTGTTCTGCTTGCGCTCCCATTCGCCCTGCAGAAGCTCCGGCGCGTCGAGCACGTCGCGCAGGCCGAGCACGGCGATCGTGCCCTGCGCCTTCAACCAGCGCAGGGTGCGCAGCATTTCGCGGCCGAGGCCCAGCGGCTCCTTGTCGACGATCACCATGTCGGGGCGCAGCCGTTCGGCGGCGGCTCGGATGATCGATTCGCGCGCGGCGAGCGTGTCCTCCAGGGAATGACTGCTGCTACCCGATGAATACTCGCCGTTGGAGAGTTTCTGGGCCGCCGGTATCTGAATATAATTCACCCGTTCGTGGAACCAGAACGCATCCACGACCGGCGAGCCGGAGATGATCGACACCTCCATCTCGGGGAAATGATCGACGAGCGCATGCGCGATCGTGCGGCTGCGTCTCAGGTGACCCAGGCCGAACGTATCGTGACTATACATCAGAACTTTGTAGTCGGCGGATCGAGCCATGGACGCCCAGGAAACAAAACTTCGTGCAGGCATAAGACGTACCGGCGGGACAAGTCAACTTGGTGACAGTGACGCCGCCTTCTGCTAGCGGTGAAAATCAAACGCTTGGTCCCGACGGCCGGATTCCCGTTCTGGAATGCCGCTGATCGTTTCGTTCTTCGGAGCGAGCAGCGAGCGCCACATGAGCTGACGCTCGCCATCCATGATGGGCCCGCCGACACTCGGCAAGCTTGCCGGCGGGCTGAAGTCGATCATTCCGGACAGCCCTACTGCGGCCCGGGCTGCATGTGGTGAATCGGATTGCCGTCTACAGCGATGGCTTGCACATTCTGGAGTTTCTTGATGTCCTCCTCGGAAAGCTCCGGACGGTCCACCTTGAGGGTCAGCTTGCCGAGCTTGGCGGTCAGCGCGAAGGGCGGCTTGTAGTCGACCTCGTTGACGCCGGTCAAGGTATCGGAGCCGATGTCGAAACTCTCGTCCCACTGCAGAATCATCGGCATGGTATGCGGCAATGTCTCGGTTGCAACGACTTTGCCATCCACCTTGAGCGTGCCAGTGCCGGATTTGCCGAGACCGCTCATATTGTTGAACGCAAGCGTTCCGACACCAAGGCCGTCATACTTGAAGTCGAATTCGACTGTGTGCTGACCGGGCGTGAGCGCATCCGGCCCTTCCCACTTGACGCGTTTCAGGTCGACCAGGTTCCAGAGGAACACCGGCTTGCCCTCGAGGAGATAGAACCCGTAGCCGCCGAACCGTCCGCCTGAAGTCAGGATCATCCCTTCCGCACCGCTTTCGGGAACCTCGATGTCCGCGGTGATGGTGTAGGAGCTGTTGAGGAGGAAAGGCGAGTCGCCCTGCGGCAGACCGACCATGGGGAGGGTGTAGGTGAACTCCGTGCGGCCGGCGGTGATGTTCGGGCGCGGTGCGACTATTCGGGCAGCCACGGAGGCATCCATCGGGAAGACCTGATATTTTTTCGCCTCCGCAATGAACAGTTCCTTCATCTCTTTCACCTTGTCAGGATGCTGATCGGCGATGTTCCTGGACTGGCTGAAATCCGTATTGAGATCGTAGAGCTCGAGGACCTGGTTGTTGAGCGGGTCGGGATTAGCTACACCGAAAGCCTCCCACGGCGCGCGGTTCACCTTTGTACTGAGCAGCCAGCCATCGTCGTATAGCGCCCACTGGCCCATCATCTCGAAGTACTGGATGTTGTGCCGTGTCGGCGCCTTGGCGTTTTCCTTCTCGAAGGTGTAGGCAAAGCTCGTTCCCTCGATCGGCGCCTGCTTTATGCCGTCAACCATGTCGGGCGCGGGAATGCCGGTCACTTCGAGAATTGTCGGCACGACGTCTATGATATGCATGAACTGCTCGCGCAGGCCACCCTTGTCCTTGATGCGCGCAGGCCAGGAAATCGCCATATTTTGCCGCACGCCGCCAAGTTTCGAGGCGTTCTGCTTGAACCAGGTGAATGGCGTGTCGAAAGCCCAGGACCAGCCCGCCGACATGTGGTTGTAGGTCTGTTCGGTCCCCCACACGTCGTACCACTTCATCTGCACGTCGACCGGCATCATGTTGATGCCATTGAAGAACGCGACTTCGTTGGGCGTGCCGAGCGGTCCGCCCTCGGCGCTTGTTCCGTTGTCGCCGTTGATGTAGATGACGAGTGTGTTGTCGAGCTTGCCCATGTCCTCGATGGTCTGGATGACGCGCCCGATCTCGTGATCGTTGTAGGCGGCGTAGGCAGCGAAGATCTCCGCCTGCTTGATGAAGAGCTTCTTGTCCTCCGGTTTCAGGTCATCCCAGTTTGGAAGGATATCCTTGGGCCACGGCTCGAGTTGCGTGTCCTGCGGGATCACGCCAAGCTTCTTCTGGTTCTCAAAAATCTGATCGCGAAGCTTGTTCCAGCCCTCGTCGAAGAGATGCATTTCGCCGATCTTCGCGACCCATTCCTTGGTCGGGTGATGCGGCGCGTGGGTGGCGCCAGGCGCGTATTTTATGAAAAACGGCTTGTCGGGCAGGGTCTGGTTCAGGCGATTTATGTAGTCGATGGCGTCGTCGGCCATGCCAGTGATCAGGTTCCAATCCGGCTTGCCTTCGAAGGGATAGATCTGAGTGGTGTTGCGGAACAGATTCGGTTGCCACTGGTTCGCGTCACCGCCGACGAACCCGTAGAAATACTCGAAGCCCATGCCCGTCGGCCATTGGTCGAACGGCCCTATCGAACTCGCGGCAAACGCGGGTGTGTTGTGATCCTTGCCGAACCAGGCGGTAGCGTAGCCGTTGTCGAGCAGAACGCGCCCGATGGTTGCCTTGTCCTTGGCGATGATGCTGTTGTAGCCGGGAAAACCCGTGGACTGCTCGGAGATCACGCCGAAGCCGGCCGAATGATGATTGCGCCCGGTGATGAGCGCAGCCCGCGTCGGCGAACACAATGCCGTCGAGTGAATGTTGTTGTAGCGCAGACCGTCATTCGCGATGCGATCCATCGTGGGCGTCGGGATGACGCCGCCAAACGTGCTCGGTACGCCAAACCCGGCGTCGTCCGTGATGATAAGCAGAATGTTTGGCGCCCCCTGGGGCGGCACGATGCGTGGTGCCCACCACGGTGTCGACTGAAGGGCATCGTCCTTGATGACCCCGCCGAACTCAGGATCGGGCGCCGGCAGCTGGTTGCCGTCTATGGTGGTCGTGGCGTCCGGTGCGCCCGGCGTTCCTGTTATTTGCTGGGCGCTTGCATGAGAAATCGCAATTGCCAGAAGACTCGACACCGCAAGAAATAGCTTCATCCCTGTACTCCATGGCTTGGCCTAGAACTGGCTGACTTGCATATCGGGCTGGTGATGAGCCGGGTCGCTATCGCACATCCAAAAACGGAACTTTGTCTCCCGCCCGAGTGAGCCACACGCCCAACCGCGCAAAGCCACGAACGGCAGCGTTGTCGTGTTCCCTTGTATCCGGTAACCGGCAGAGCCAGTATCGCCCGACGCTTCGAGCTTTTGAAGTATATCGTTTGAAGTACACCGTTTGAAGTAAATTACGGTAAAATCTGCTAGCGAACGGCTCTGCCGACTCACAGAAAGTCTCGTGCATTGTTCAGGAAGGTCAGGGCTTCCCCGTCCGACTCTCCGGTTCGACAGAAAGCGGATCGAAAGGAGCTTACTCTTCAGCCAACAAATTTTTGGCACAAAATGTCTGGTCTTTACCAATGGTCTTTCGGCATCGGTGACCCATCGGCAAGATTTGTGTAGACAAGGTCGATCAATACCCTGAGCAGGCGGCGCTGCAGGCCGGACACGCCGGGAACGCGAGCCGGTCTTCGGCGTACGGGATTCTCCCTCCATGCTTTGGCCTTCGCGCGACGCTGCCTCTCAATCGCTAACGGATGCGGTAGATTCTTGCAGCATTTGCGCGAAACATCGCGTCTTGCGCGGCCGATGGATACGGCGCCAGCGCCGCGCGGAAAGCCGAGACCAGTGCTTCATAGGATGTCCACAGCTTCTCGATCGGAAAATTGCTGCCGAACAGGCAGCGCTCGGAGCCGAAGATGGCGACCGTTTCGGCGACGATCTCGGCGATGTCGGCGGGGTCGTTGCGGTGGCTGAAGGTGCCGAGCCCGGACAGCTTGGTGACGACATTGTCCCTGTCGGCCAGCCGTTTCATGCCGTCGCGCCACAAGGCGTGGCCGGCCGTCGTCCGGTCCTCGGGCATGCCGGCATGCTGCAGGATGAAGGTAATGTCCTGGTTGTCGGTGGCCAGCCGCGCGGCGTCGGCCATCTGCGAGGCGAAAACCTGGAGGTCGAAGGACCAGCCGTAATGGGCCAGCCGCCGCAGGTTCCTGCGGAAAACAGCCTCGTTCATCAGGTCGGGGCGCGGCGCGAAGCGGTACATTTCATTGTCGTGCCAGTGAAGCTGCATGCGGATGCCCCGCATCAGCGCAAACTCCGACTGCCGTTCCAGCGTGTCGCCGGCAGTCTCGTCCATCAGGTCGGCATAGCCCACGATGGCGTGCGGCCAGCGATGGGCGTCCGCGATGCCCTGTACCCAGGCCACTTCGTCGACGGCACGGGTCTTGGCCCAGTTGGTCTGGACATAGACCGATTTCTCGACACCGGAGCCGCTGATGTCGGCCAGGAACTCCTCGATCGGATAGTCCCGTCGGATGGGCTCGTAGGGACCGAAGATCCGCGGCACCATGGGCCCCTGCAGCCACGGCAGGTCGGCCCGATGCCAGACATGATGATGCGCGTCGATGATCGATATCATTTCCGGTCCTCCGGGAAGGCCTTTCCGGCGTGGCCGCGCGGCGCGCGCCCGACGGCATCCAGCATGCTGAGCAAACGATCGAGTGCGGTCAGGCTGGATCCGTCGAAGAGCCCGTCCAGCACGGGCAGGATGGCGGCCATGCCGCGCGTGGCCGGGCGATAGCACGGGTCGGCCGCGAGCGGCGTCGCCCAGACGAGGCGATGGCTCAGGCGAGCAAGCCTATCGACCGCGCGGACCATGGCGGACGGGTCGCC
Organism: Mesorhizobium sp. L-8-3; assembly: GCF_016756615.1. Classification (GTDB taxonomy): domain Bacteria; phylum Pseudomonadota; class Alphaproteobacteria; order Rhizobiales; family Rhizobiaceae. The sequence goes on from NZ_AP023262.1 coordinate 1,312,781, forward strand.
CCGCTCCAGCCCGTCCGAAAACACGATCGTCACGGCGCCGCGCACCAGCGCCGCGTAGCGCGAGACGGACAGGAAATCTTCGAGCGAACGGCCGATCAGAGTGCCGCCGTCAAAGTCGAAAACGATATCGGCGAGCCGCCCCAAGGCCTGCTCGCCATCGCGATGCCGCAGCGTGGCGGAGACGCGCGACAGGCGGGTGCCGAAGCAGAAGGTCTCGACCCTTCGCGACCGGCGCGTGGCGAGATGGGCGAAACGCAGATAGCCCTCCGACTGCGCCTTCATGGAGCCCGACACGTCGATCAGCAACAACAGCTTGCGCGGCCGTCGAGGTCGAGATCGGCGAAGCAGCCGCAAGGTTTCGCCAAGGGTCCGCCGTGCGGCGCGGGCCGTGCCGGACAAGTCGATCCGGGGGCCGCCCGAAGCCGGAAGCCAGACCCTGCGTGCCGTCGTGGGCAGCGTTTCCAGGCTGCGGGACAATGCGGCCAGCGCACGGCGATCGTCCTCGATAAGTCGCCCAAAGTGCTTGCGACTGCGACCGACGTCGTCGGAAGCCACCCGTCCGCTGCTGTCTCCCGGAACGGTGTCGAGCATCCGTTCTCCGGTGCGGGTGCTGTCGGCACGCGGACCGGCATCCTCCTGGGACCGATCGACCTCGCCGGCCGAGGCTTCGGATCCGAACCATGACTGGAACACCGAATCATAGATCGGAAAGTCTTCCCGAGCGGCCGCGAGCGTCACGCGGCCGATCCTTTCCAGGTCAGCCAGCCCATCGAGCCGGCAGAGCCTTGTCGCTTTGAGGAAGTCCGCCGCCCGGCCGGCGTCGACCGCCAGGCCGGCCCGGCGCAGCGCCGGAGGGAAGCCGGCCAGCAGCTCGGCGGCTGCCGTGACCGACGCCGCCGACGTCACAGGACACCTGCCTCGGCCACGACCGAAAAATCCTCCTGGTCTTTGACCAGCAGCCCGAGCGACCGTTTCAACGCATCGGGCCAGGGCGCGCCGTCGCGGTGCAGCACTTCCGCTGCGCGAGCCCAATCGATGCTTTCGGCGATGCCCGGCCGCTTGATCAGGGGCAGGCGGCGGACCGCCGCGACGGCGTCCACCAGCCTCTCGGCCGCTTCTTTCGCCACCCCGGGCGCATGTCTTTCGACGATCGCCCGCTCTCTTGCGGGCTCGGGATAGTCGATCCAATGGTAGAGGCAGCGCCGGCGCAACGCGTCATGGAGTTCGCGCGTGCGGTTCGACGTCAGCACGGTGACGACAGGCTGTTCCGCCTTCACGGGGCCGATCTCGGGAATGGAGATCTGGAAATCCGAGAGGAATTCCAGAAGGAACGCCTCGAAGGCGTCATCGGCACGGTCGATCTCGTCGATCAGCAAGACGCTGGTCCCGGCATTGCGAAGCGCCTTGAGCAAGGGCATCTCGATCAGGAACTGGGGCGCATAGAGATCGGCCAAGGAGACCGCGCCGCTGCGCTCCGCTACCCGCACATGCAGCAGCTGGCGGGCGTGGTCCCAGTCATAGAGCGCCTTGGTCGCGTCGATGCCTTCGTAACATTGCAGCCGGATCGCCTGGCGGCCGAGGAGCCTTGCAAGCGTGTTGGCGACCTCGGTCTTGCCGACCCCCGGAACGCCCTCCAGCAGCAGCGGCTTGCCGAGCGCAAGCGCCAGATAAAGGGCGGTGACCAGCGTTTCGTCGGCAAAGTAACCCTCGGCCGCGAGCCGCGCATCGAGTTCGTCCTGGCTGAGCGGCGCGATCATGACGAAATCCGCCGGCTCTCAGAACTGGAGTTTCTCGTCGCACACCATCCTGAACCGGTTGGAGCAATGCGCCGCGGCGTCGCCGCCGGCGGCCTTGCCGGCCTCGGTCGCGAAGGCGGCGGCCATCGCGGCCTCGTCGTCGAAATACATCTCCGAAACGCCGTCGAAAGGAGCCTCGCCGTTTTCGGCGCGAAGCACGTTGGACGTGTATTTCCTGAGGCCGGGCAGGCTGCGCGCGAAGGCGACGTGATCCTCGAGGATCCATTTCCTAAAATCGTCGAACGCCATGCCTTCCTTGCGCTTCATCAGCGCCATCACCTTGATCATGCGAAATGCTCCCTTTGGTGTTTCACCCGGCTCGGGCGCGCAGCGCGTCGAGACCGCGGAGGATCCTCTCCGGCGTGATCGGCATTGTGGTGACGCGCACGCCGCAGGCGTCGAAGATGGCGTTGGCGATGGCCGGGATCGGCGAGTTCGCCGTCATCTCGCCGATGCCCTTGGCGCCGTAGGGTCCGTTTGCCGCCGGGCGCTCGATGATCACCGAATCCATCTCGGCGATGTCGCCCGGGCCGGGCATCAGATATTGCGAGAAATCCAGCGGGCCATGGGCGCGGCTCGGATAGTAAGGCTCGGTTGTCTCGTAGAGCGCATGGCTGACGCCCATCCAGGCCCCGCCGACGATCTGCTGATGGGCGAGCGCGGGGTTCACCGCGCGGCCGATCTCATAGGCGTTGGTGAGCTTGATCACCCTCACCTCACCGGTCTCGTCGTCGACCTCGACTTCGGCGATCGTGCAGGCGTGGGCCTGGCAGGAATCCGGGTCCATCTCGCCTGTTTCGGGCACGACCTCGCTCTTCGGCTTCAGGAACATGCCGCGGCCCGAAATCGTGCGGCCATGCTTGAAATGGGCCGCCAGCGCCACGTCGACGACCGAGATTCCCTTGTCGGGCGCGCCGTTGACGTGAATGCGGCCCTTGCCGTCGGTGACGAGATCGCCGGCGTCCACCTCCAGCTCGGTGGCGGCCACATCCATCATCACCTCGCGCGCCTCGCGTGCCGCCATCATGATGGCATTGCCGATGCGATGGGTGCCCCGGCTGGCGAAGGTGCCCATGCAATGCGGTCCGGTGTCGGTGTCGGCGGTATCGATGACGACGTTTTCGTATGGAATGCCGAGCGTCTCGGCCGCGATCTGGGCGCCGACCGTCTTGATGCCCTGGCCGAGATCCACTGACGACAGGGTGACGACGAAGCTGCCGGTGGTGGTGGCGTGGATCAACGCCTGGCTGGGATCGCCACCGAGATTCATGCCTGTAGGATAGTTCACCGCGGCGACACCGCGTCCCTTCATCCATGCCATGTCACGTCTCCCGTCCGAACGACGACATCGCCGCGAAACGCGGCGGCAGCGTCGTGCCGGCCTGTCGCGCCGCCGCCTGGATCACCTCGACCAGGGCAGCCCCTTCCACCTTCTTGCGGTGAGCCTTCATGTCGCCGTCGCGATAGGCGTTGATCAGGCGCAACTCCATCGGGTCCATGCCGATAGCGCGCGCGATCTGGTCCATCTGCGATTCCAGGGCGAAGTCGCCGATCGTCACGCCGAAGCCGCGCATGGCCGAGGACGGGGTGCGATTGGTGTAGACGCAATAGGCGTCGACATGGACGTTGGGGATCGTGTAGGGCCCCGGCATATGCGCCGCCGCCTTGGTCGTGCCGTAGGTCGAGTGGCGGCAATAGGCGCCGGCATCGACATAGAGCGTGATCTTGCGCGCGACGATGCGGCCGTCGGCCATCACCGCGTCCTTGATGTAGATGCGTTCCGAAGCGCGCGGCGACGACACCTGCATCTCCTCCGCCCTGGAATAGGCATATTTCACCGGGCGATTGGTCAGCATGGCGCCGATCGCAGCGATCGGCTCGACGATCACGTCGACCTTGCCGCCGAAGCCGCCGCCGACCGTGCCGCCGACGAGACGAAGCTTGTTGAACGGCACGCCGAGGATCAGCGCCATATTGTCGAGCGTGAAATAAAGCGCCTGCGTGTTCGAATATACGGTGAGCCGGCCATTGCCCTCCGGCCTGGCGATGCAGCCGGTCGGCTCGGTCGGAGCGTGCTCGATGGGCGCCGATTCGTAGCGGTGCTCGATGATGTGGTCGGCAGCCGCAAAGCCCTTGTCCACGTCGCCGAAGCGGATGCGCCGGCAATTGTGGCCCTCATAGACGAAATAGTTGGTGCCGTGCTGCTTGAAGGGCGGCGCGACCATCGCTTCCTCGACGTCGAGCACGGCGGGCAGGTCCTCGTAGTCGACGACGATCCGCCGCGCGCCTTCGAGTGCCGCTTGCGGCGTCTCCGCCAGGACCGCGCAGATCTGCTCTCCCATGAACAGGACGCGATCCTCGGGCAGCACCGGTTCGTCGTCCGGCCCGACGCCGATCAGCTTCAGGATCGTGTACCAGTTGTTGGGCACGTCCTTGTGGGTGAGCACGCGCACCACGCCTGGAACCTTCAGCGCCGGCGCGGTGTCGAGGCGCCTGATGAGCGCGTGATGGCGCGTGGAACGCACCATCTTGAGATGCAGCATATTGGGGAAGCTGACGTCCTCGTAGAACTGTGTACGGCCCGTGACATGGCCCCGCGCGTCGGCCCGCTGGACGCTGTCACCGACGACGGAGAGATCGGCCTGGCGTTCACGGGCGAAGAAGCTGGTGTCGATCTTCTCCATGGCCGGTCCCTCACGCCGCCGTCGCCAGGCGCCCGGCCCGAACGCGACGGGCGGCATCGAGCACGGCGTCGATGATCGCGTCGTAACCCGTGCAGCGGCAGATGTTGCCCGAAATGGCGCGGACTGCGTCCTCGCGGGTCGGCTGCGGATTGGCGGCCAGCAGACCGGCCGTCGCCATGATCATTCCGGGGGTGCAGAAGCCGCATTGGGTGGCGAAACCTTCGAGGAAGGCCTCCTGGATAGGATGAAGGCCGGCGGCCGGCGTCAGGCCCTCGACCGTCAGGACTGTCGCGCCGTCGACGGTTTCGGCCGGCAGCAGACAGGCCATCATCGCCTTGCCGTCCACCAGCACGGTGCAACTGCCACAGGCGCCCTGCTCGCAGCCGCGGCGTGTTCCCGTGAGCCCCTGGCTCTCGCGCAGAAGGTCCAGCAGTGTCGTGCCCGGCGCGACCAGGACGTCGCGCTCCGCGCCATTGACCGTGAGCGATACGACCGATTTCTTCATGGCTCTCCCTCCGTGGTGTTTGGGCCCCGGCGATCTTCTATTCGTTCAGAAGCGCGCGCCTGACATGGACCGGCGTCACGCTCGCCCGATACCAGGCGCTGGCATAGGCGTCGTCGAACGGGTCGATGTCGGCGAGCGCAGCCAGCGCCGCCGCCTCGACATGATCCCGGTCGAGCGGCTGTCCGTTCAGCGCCTTTTCGGCTGCCAGCGCGCGCAGCGGATGGCGCGCGACGCCGCCCAGCGCGATCCGGCAGTCGCCGACCAGGCCGTCGTCGAGCGTCACAAAGGCCGCGACGGTGACGATCGCCGCCGAATTCAAGGCTTTCCGCCCGGCCTTGCGGAAGTGGAATGTCCCTGGTGCGGGAAGCTCCAGTGTAATCGAGGTCACGATTTCTCCCGGCTTCACGCCGGCACGGACGATCTCTTCCACCGCTTCGAGACGCTCGCCGTCCGGTCTGGCGATACCAGCGGTGGCGCCGAGTGCGACCAGGCAGACCGCAAGGTCGCCATAGGGCTGCTTGACGAACAGATTGCCGCCGACCGTCGCCATGTTGCGGATCGTCGGCGAGCCGATGGCGTCGAGTGCCTGATGAAGGAAGCTGAGATCCTGCTCGGCCTCGAGTTCCGCGAGCGTCGTCGCCGCGCCGATCACGGCCTTGCCGGCCTTGATGGAGACGCCGGAAAGCCCCGCCCTGCGCAGGCTCACAAGGGTGGAAATGTCGTCGGTGCCATAGTTCAGCAGCGGCATCAAGGCCGTGCCGCCGGCAATGATTGCGGCGCGTTCGCTCCGTTGCAGCATCGCCTGGGCCTCGGCCACGGAGCGGGGCACGGATACAGCCTGCAGCATCGTCTCCTCCCAGAGAACCAGCAGTTGCGGCACGGGCCTTGGCAGCCTCTTGATTATTCATTATCGATAAATCAAAATGACTTTGTCAACCACCAGTGTGCACCATAGGATGGAGCAGGCTCCGGGCGTGCCCGGGGCGATCGTCAATTCCGCGGAAATCTCTCGATGAGCGACAAGCAGGCCCTGAAACCGGAACGCTCCAGCGAACCGGATTTCTCCAATACGCCGCTGCGGCAGAGATTGAAGGAAGTGCTGCTGCGCCGCATTCTGGGCGGGCATTACGACCCCGGCGAGCGGTTGGTCGAGCTTCGCATCGCGGAGGAGTTCGGGACCAGCCAGGGCCCGGTGCGCGAAGCATTGCGCGAACTGGAGGCGACGGGTCTCGTGACCAACCTGCCGCGCCGCGGCACCTATGTCTCCGACGTGATGGGCGAAGGCTTGCGCGAGATCTACACGGTGCGCGGGGCCCTGGAGGAGCAGGCAACACGCATCGCCACGCGAAGCGGTGCCTGCGACCTCAGGCTGCTCCAGCGCGAAGTCGATCTCATGCATGAAGCGGCGGTGGGCGGCGATACGCATGGCGTCGTCGAGCATTCCGTCAAGTTCCATCGATCGATCATGGAAGCCGCCGGAAACCGCCTCCTGCTCAACATCTGGCAATCTCTCCAGATCGAGACCCGCACGACCATCACCATGCTGGTCGAGGGGCTCGACCTCGTCGAGATCGCGGACAGCCATCAGCCGATCGTCGACGCGATATCGGGCGGAGATGCCGAACTGGCGGCCCGCGTCGCGCGCGAGCATCAGGATTATTTCGAGAGGCTGCCGGTCCCGAGCAAAGCCGGCTAAGAAGTGCGGGCGATCGCCTCGAGCCAGGCGGCGGCGGCAAGGAGGCGGCGTTCCGAACGGGGCGGTCCGATCAGCTGGACGCCGATCGGAAAGCCTCTCTCGTCGCGGCCGATGCTGACGGTCAGGGCGGGAACGCCGGCCATCGACCAGAAATAGGTCACGGCGATCCATTCGATATAGGTGGCGAGCGGCTTGCCGTCGATTTCGGTCGGCCAGGGCAGTTCCACGGGGAACGGACCGGTCTGCGCGACGGGGCAGATCACCACATCGTATCGTTGGAAGAAGGTTTCGACGTCGCTCGTCAGCTTCGTACGGCGACGTTGCGCCTGCGCGACCTCGTCGGGCGAGGCGGCCATGCCGCGCTCGATGTCGCCGCGAACGTCGGCAGTGAAGCGCTCCGCTTCCGCCGGCCACCTCTCCTTCCATTTCGAGGCATAGCCGACGCCCCGGATCACGTTTGTCGCGCGCTGGACGCCGACGAAATCCGGTTCGGCCCGGTCGTAAGCCACCTGTTCGCGGCCGAGCAGCGTTTCGACACGCTCGAAATGATGCCGGATCTCCTTCGAGACCGGCAGCACGCCGAGGTCGGCGCTGACCGCAACGCGGCCCGGCGCTCGCGGCCGCAAGGCAGCGGCGAGGAAACCGCCGTCCGCGAGGCCGTCATAGGCCAGCGGATCCGAAGCGCAGGGTCCGGCCATTCCGTCGAGCATCAGTGCCGTGTCGGCAACGCTGCGCGCCATCGGTCCTTCGACGAAGATGGTGTCCTGGGGATCGGCGCTCGGCTTGCGCGGCACAAGGCCGGGCGTCGGCCGCAGCCCGACGACGCCGCAAAAGCCGGCGGGCGTGCGCAGGCTGCCGCCGACATCGTTGCCATGCGCGAGCAGCACCTCCCCGGTTGCCAGCGCCACGGCGGAGCCGCCGGAGGAACCGGCGGGGGTGAGCTTCGGGTCGAAGGGATTGCGGGTCGGTCCAAACAGCGCATTGGTCGTGTTGGCCCCGCCAAGTTCCGAAAGGTTGCTCTTGCCGACGGGGATGGCGCCATGCGCTTCGAGCCGGGCGATCACGGGATCGGAACGCTCGGGCTTCTGGACCTGCGTCAGCGGGCTGCCGCCGCTCGTCGGCACTCCTGCGACGTCGGAATTGTCCTTGACCGCCAGCGGCAGGCCGGCCAGCAGCGGATAGTTCCGCGGCGCGCCAGCATGACGTTCCATGAGTCCGCGCGCTTGCGCGAGCGCGCGATCGAAGCACCGGACGGGAATGGCATTCACCCCGATGTCCACCGCCTCGATCCGGCGGATCGAGGCCTCGACGAGGTCGAGCGGCGTCAACTCGCCGGCCCGGATCCGGTCACGCGCCTCGAGCGCGGACAGGGAAAGCAACTCGATCGTACCGGTCATGTCGTGGGGAATTCCGCTGGCAGTCTGGCAGTCGATCCGCGCCGCAGGAGGGCTGGATCGAAGACGACCTGTTCCGGCTCCGCGGCGCGCTCCTGCTGGCCGCCGGTCACACGGCCGAGCAGGATGCGGATGGCGGCCTCGGCGATCGCGTCAGAGGGCTGCATCACCACGGTGAGCCCTGGCCGCAACATGCCGGACCATGGCAGGTCGTCGATGGTGATGACGGAAATGTCGTCGGGTATGCGCAGATCGGCGTCGAGGATGCCGCGCAGCATGCCTTGCGCGAGATGATTGTTGGTCGCGAACAGGGCGGTTGGGCGCTCCGGCAGCGACAGCAGGCGGCCTGCCGCCTCGTAGGCCTGAGCCTCGCTGAAGGCATATTGCTCGATATAGCCCGGCCTGAAATCGGCGCCGGCTGCCACGAAGGCGTCCCGATAGCCGTCGAGCCGATGGCGTGCGATCTGGTGGTCGGGGGAACCCATGATCACGCCGGTCCGGCGATGCCCGAGCTCCAGCAGGTGGCGTGCCGCCAGTTCGCCGGCAAGCCGGTTGTTGATGGTGACGGAATCGATCTCGAGCCCGTCGAGGAGACGGTCGACAAGGATCGCCGGCGGCTTCAGCCGCGAAAGCTCCGCTACCCGGCCGGGCCAGCCTTCGCGGGTCGGCACCAGGATGATGCCGTCGGCCCTCTGCTCGGTGAGAAGGCGCAGATTGTTCCTTTCGCGCGCGGGATCCTCGCTGCTGTTGCACAGAAGCACGGAATAGCCCTGAGCGCTGGCGCGCTGCTCGATCGCCTCGACCAGCTTCAGGAAGAAAGGATTGGTGATGTCGGCGATCAGCAGGCCCAGCGTGCGGCTGGCCCCGCTGCGCAGGCTGCGCGCACTGGCGTGCGGCGCGTAGCCGAGCTGACGGGCGGCGTTCGACACCCGCCCGCGCAACTCCTCGCTGACCTTGCCGCTGCCGTTCAGCGCCTTCGACACGGTTGCCACGGAGACACCGGCCAGCCGAGCCACCTCCCGTATCGTGGGCAGTCCGTTGCCGCTCACGCGATCCTCCAAAAACGTTTTCTTGAACGTACCGGCACGCTTCCAAAAGTTCAAGGGCATCTTTTTGCGACGTATAATCAGGGTGTTGGACTAATCCTAGGCTGATCTGGTCGAATCCATCTTGCGCGATTCCGGAAAACGAAGTTAGCATTTGGAAAACGATTAACTGGGGAGGAACCATGCCCAGTCGAGCAAAGCCGTGCCCATTTCGGCTGCGATTCGCGCTTCGGTCCGCCGTCGCAAGGCCGGATGCTGAACCGTGATCGGTTATGTCATCGGACGCCTGCTGTCGGCGGTGCCCGTGCTGGCGGCCGTGGCGGCATTCGTCTTCCTGCTGCTCAACCTGGCGGCCGGCGATCCCGCCGCGATCATGGCCGGCGACTACGCCTCGGCGGAACAGGTCGCGGCCATGCGCGCCGCGCTCGATCTCGATGCGCCGATGCACGAAAGGTTCCTTGTCTGGGCGGCAAGGATCCTGTCCGGAGATTTCGGCGCGTCGATCTTTTCCGGTCTTCCGGTTTCGACGATGGTGCTGCAGCGCATCGAGCCCACGCTGATCCTATCCTCCATGACCATCGTGATCGCCGTCGCGGTCGCCGTGCCTCTCGGCCTGCTCGCCGCCTACAAGCCGGAGAGCCTCGTGTCGCGACTGACCGTGGCAGGTGCCGTGCTCGGCTTCTCCATGCCCGTGTTCGTTGCCGCCTATGCTCTGGTCTATGTCTTCGCCCTGACGCTCGGCTGGTTCCCGGTGCAGGGCTACGTGCCGCTGTCCAAGGGGTTCTTCGCCTGTCTGCACAGCCTGGCGCTTCCGTCGGTCGCGCTTTCATTCCTCTATCTGGCCCTGATCGCGCGGGTCACGCGCGCCGCGGTGCTCGAGGTTCTGCGCGAGGACTTCGTGCGCACCGCCCACGCAAAAGGTCTCGTTGAGCGGAAGATCCTGTCGCGCCACGTGCTGCGGAACGCCGCAGTGCCGATCGTCACCATCATCGGCATCGGTTTCGCGTCCCTGCTCGGCGGTGTCGTCGTCACCGAGACGGTCTTTTCGATCCCCGGCCTGGGGCGGCTGACGGCCGACGCGATCCTGCGCCGCGACTATCCCGTGGTTCAGGCGCTCATCCTGCTGTTCTCGGCGGTCTATGTCTTCGTCAACCTGCTGGTCGACATCGCCTATGCGCTGCTCGATCCACGCATACGGTATTGAGGAGGATCGGATGAGCCGCGTGGCTTCGTTTCCGGCGCCTCCGGTCTCGCGTGCGTTCGCGCGCTCAAGGCTGCGCGGCCGGCGGCGCCGGAGCCCGGTCCTGGCTGCCGGCGGCGTCATCCTCCTGGCCTTCGTGGTCATGGCGCTCGCCGGTCCGCTGTTCGGACTCGACCCGTCGCATATCGACCCGCTGGGCAGGTTGAAGCCGCCGTCCGGACAAGACTGGCTGGGCACCGACCATGTCGGACGCTCGGTACTGGCGCGCACGGTCTGGGGTGCCCAGGTCTCGCTCGCGGTCGGCGCACTGGTGATGCTGGTCACCACGGTGACGGGCGTGCTGCTCGGCGTGCTCGCCGGCTACTTCAGGGCCTTCGATTCGGTCACCATGCGCGTCATGGACGCGGTCATGGCCATCCCCGCGATCCTTCTGGCCATCGCGCTCGTGTCTCTGATCGGCGCCGGCACCTTCGTGCTGGTCGTCGCTATCAGCCTGCCGGAGATTCCGCGCATGGCCCGCATGGTGCGCGCGAGCGTGCTCGTCCTGCGCGATCAGCCCTTCGTGGAGGCGGCGATCACCAACGGGGGCAAGACCCACAACATCCTGATCCGCCACATCCTGCCGGGCGGCGCCGGCCCGATCCTTGTCCAGGCGACCTATGTCTTCGCATCCGCCATGATCCTCGAGGCGATCCTGTCCTTTCTCGGCGCCGGGACCCCACCCGACGTACCGAGCTGGGGCAACATGATGGCGGAGGGGCGGCTCTACCTGCAGCTCGCGCCCTGGGTGCTCGCCGTTCCCGGCGTCTGCCTCGCTCTGCTGGTGCTCTCGGTCAATCTGATGGGGGACGCTTGGCGCGACATGCTCGATCCGAGCCTCGCGCGGACTCCCTCTGATCAGGAGCGTGGCCGATGAACGAGCCCATCCTGAGGGTCGAGAACCTCGCAATATCGCTCGTCGGCGCCGATGCGGCCTGGCCGCTCGTCAGCGAGCTCAGCTTCGAAATCCGGCGCGGAGAGACGCTGTGCCTGGTCGGCGAGAGCGGCTGCGGAAAGAGCCTGACGGCCCTGTCCATCATCGGGCTCCTCGACCGCAAGCTCCTGCGGCCGACCGCCGGACGCATCCTGTTCGAAGGCCGCGACCTCCTGGCGTTGCCGGAGCCGGAAATGCGCGCGTTGCGCGGCAACCGGATCGCCATGGTGTTCCAGGAGCCGATGACCTCGCTCAATCCGGTGCAGCGGATCGGCCGCCAGATCGCCGAGGTGATTGCGCAACATCGCGGGACCGGGGAGGCGGCGGCAGAAGCGGAAGCCGTCGCGCTGCTCGATCGCGTGCGCATTCCCGATGCGCGGCGTCGGGCCCGCGAATATCCGCACCAGCTCTCGGGAGGGATGCGCCAGCGCGTGATGATCGCCATGGCCCTGGCCCTGCGGCCGGCGCTGCTGATCGCCGACGAGCCGACCACCGCGCTCGACGTCACCATTCAGGGCCAGGTGCTGGCGTTGATCGACGAGCTGAGGCGGGAATTCGGAACCTCCGTCCTGCTCATCACCCACGACCTGGGCGTGGTGGCGGAAGCCGCCGACCGGGTGGTCGTACTGTATGGCGGCCGTGCGGTCGAGGAAGCCGGCTGTGTGGAGCTGTTCGATCGGCCGCGCCATCCCTACACGGCGGGCCTGCTCGGCGCGATCCGCGAGCTGCTCGCACCGGACCGGATGGACCGGCTCACCGAAATCCCGGGAACTGTCCCCTCGCCAGCGGAGCGGGGCCCGGGTTGCGGTTTCGCGCCGCGCTGCGCGTACGCCTTCGGGCGCTGCAATGAAGCGCGGCCCGCCTTCGAAACCCGCGAGTTCGGACATGGCGCTGCGTGCTGGCTGCCGGACCTCGCCTCCGTAGCGGGGGCATCCCGATGACGGCGGCACTGGAAGTCAGGAACCTCTCGAAGATTTTCGTATCGCGCGGTGGGCCTTTCAGCCTGTTCGGCAGGCGCCGCGTGCATGCCGTTGACGACGTCAGCTTCTCGGTCGCGAAAGGCAGCACATTGTGCCTGGTCGGCGAGAGCGGCTGCGGCAAGACCACGATCGGCCGCATGGTGGTGCGGCTCACCAGCCCGACCGGCGGCTCGATCGTCATCGACGGCGAGGACTTCTCGATGCTGTCAGGCGAAGCGCTCAGGCGCCGACGCCGGCAGGTGCAGATGGTGTTCCAGGACCCGTTCGCCTCTCTCAACGCCCGCATGCGTGCCGCCGACATTGTCGCCGAGCCGATGGCGAATTTTGGCATGGGCAGCGCTGCCGACCGGGAGCGGCGCGCCCGCAGGCTGTTCGACCTCGTCGGCCTGCCGCAGTTCATGATGGAGAGGCTGCCACGCGAGCTGTCGGGAGGGCAGAGACAGCGCCTGGGCATCGCCCGCGCGCTTGCCGCGGAGCCCTCCGTGGTGATCGCCGACGAAGCCGTCGCAGCCCTCGATGTGTCGATCCGCTCGCAGATCCTCAACCTGCTCGCCGACGTGCAGAAGGAAACGGGCGTCGCCTATCTCTTCATCTCGCACGACCTCTCGGTCGTTCGTCATATCGCCGACGAGGTCGCAGTCATGTATCTCGGCGCGCTGGTCGAGCGCGCGCCCGCGAAGGAACTGTTCGCGGCCCCGCGGCATCCCTATACGCGCGCCCTGATCGGGTCGATCCCGGCCGCTCATCCTTCTCTGCGCAAGCGCTACGTGCCGCTGGAAGGCGAGGTGCCGAGCGCCGCCAGCCTGCCGTCAGGTTGCCGCTTCCGCACCCGCTGTCCGCTCGCCACCGAGGTCTGTACCGCGACCAGGCCGGCTCTGCGCGGGGTCGCACCGGCCCATTTCGTGGCGTGCCACCACGCGGTCCCGGGCTCCGCTGGCGACGATGGCGAGAACCGCGGCATGGGGCTGACGCCAGATCTTTTTTCATGAGGGAGGAGAGTTGAAATGACCTGGAAAAAACGGCTTGCTGCCGCTGTCGTCGGCCTGCTTGTCTCGGCCGCGCCGGCTTTCGCGGAATCTGTGCTGCGGGTGCGCCCCTTCGGCGACCTGAAGCAGCTCGATCCTTTCATTACGTCGGACTACATGGTGCGCAACCATGGCTACATGGTCTACGACACTCTGTTCTCCATGGACGAGAACCTGAAGGTTCAGCCGCAGATGGTCGACAGCTACACGGTCAGCGACGACCGGCTGACTTACACATTCATTCTGCGGGATGGCCTCAAGTTCCACAATGGAGAGCCGGTGACGGCGGCGGACGTGGTGGCGTCCCTCAAGCGATGGGGCCAGCGCGACGGCCTTGGCCAGCAATTGGCGAAGCTCACGGCAAGCCTCGCGGCGACGGACGACAGGACGGTGACGCTGAAGCTTTCCCAGCCCTGGGGGCTCGTGCTCGACGCGCTCGGCAAGCCTTCGTCCAACGTGCCGTTCATCATGCCGGCCGCGATCGCCGAGACGCCGATCGACACGGCGATCACCGATCCCGTCGGCTCCGGCCCCTTCATCATGAAGAAGGACGAATGGGTTCCAGGCTCCAAGGTCGTCTATGTGAAGAACCCGGACTACAAGCCGCGGGCGCAAGCGCCGAGCGGTCTGGCCGGCGCCAAGATCGCCGGCGTCGATCGGGTGGAGTGGCACTACATTCCCGATGCCCAGACCGCGCTGAATGCGCTGCAGGCCGGCGAGATCGACATCTTCGAGGAGGTGCCTCCGGATTTCCTGCCGGTCCTTGAAGGCAATGCCGATATCAAGACCATGCCGCAGGACTCGCTCGGTATGCAGATGGTGTTCCGAATGAACACCACCCAGCCGCCCTTCAACAACGGGAAGGTGCGACAGGCGATCCGCTACATGATCGACCAGGACACCTTCGCAAGGGCCTATGTCAGCGATCCCAACCTCTACAAGGTCTGCCCGTCCTTCTATATGTGCTCTTCGCCCTACTACACCGACGCGGGCTGGGTGCAGCCCGACCTTGAGAAGGCGAAGCAGCTCATCGCCGAAAGCGGCTATGACGGCACGCCGGTCGTGGTCCTCCACGCCACGGAAGCCGGTCCAACCAACACGTTCAGCCTCGTGGCGGAGCAGTTGATGCGCGACATCGGCCTCAAGGTCGACCCCCAGTCCATGGACTGGGGCACGTTGACAGCGCGCCGCTCGTCCAAGGAGCCGGTCGATAAGGGCGGCTGGTCGCTGTTCATGTCCGGTCCGACCGGGGCCGACATGATGGACCCGTCCGGCCATCTCGGCCTGCGTTCCAATTGCGATGCGGCCTGGTTCGGCTGGCCCTGCGACGAGGAGATAGAGAAGCTGCGCGCCGCCTTCGCCCTGGAGACCGACCCGGCAAAGAAGGCCGAGATCGCAAAGGCAGTCCAGCTGCGCGCCGTCGAGGTGGTTCCCTATTGGCCGGCGGCCCAGCTCTTTCTCGTTCGCGGCATGCGCGCCGAGGTCGACAATGTCCTGAAGGCGGCCGTTCCCGTCTACTGGAACATCACGCTGAAATAGCGTCGCACGCGCGCAGCGGCGAAACGCGCTTTTTGCCGCTGCGCTGCAATGAATGTTCGTACGGATCCTGCTTGAAGCGTCGTCCCGGCGACTGGGGGAGCCGAACCCGGATATGCCGTCGCAAGCGGCATCCCGCCCCATGGACAGAGTTGCCAACGGCCGCTGAAAGCGCCACTCTAGCTTTGGTCAATCAGACGAGATGACTGCCCATCGGGAGATCATTTCAGATGGCATCCACCGCAGGCGGCCACGCGCGCATTTGCCTCGGCTGCTGGGACCAGATGAAGATGCCGATCCCCATTCGGGGCCCGCTGGCGATTCCGTTCCGCGCCTTCGGCATCACGCGGAGCAAGATGAACCCGAACATCTGCACGATCTGCGAACGCTCCTTCCGCCGCATCAAAGGAAAACAGCATATCACGGCCACTGCCACCATCCTGTTCGCCGACATCAGGGGCTACACGCATCTGTCCGACCGGATAGATCCGGCCGTCCTCGGCGAGATCGTCAGCACGTTCCAGGACCAGTGTGCACAGTCGATCTGGGCGCATGACGGCATCGTCAACAAGCAGATGGGCGACGGCCTGATGGCGATCTTCAATTTCCCGATCAGGATCGAGCGCCACGCGGCGGCGGCGATCGGCGCCGCCATCGACATACAACGCCGCTGCGCGGAAGTCCTCGAAAGGTTGGGATCGAGCAGTGGCGAGCTACCCGACAAGGCGATCGGCGTCGGTGTCGGCATCCACTCCGGCGAGGTGGAGATCGGTGAGTTTTCGTCGTTCCGCAGCGACTTCACCGCCATCGGCGGCACGGTCAATCTGACATCGAGGCTGGAATCGCAGGCTGCGGCAGGCGAGATCCTGGTTTCCGCCGAGGTCGCGGCGGCCGCCCCCGACCTCGTCGGCGATGCCGTATCGCGGTCGTTCACGCTCAAGGGCATCGACCAGCCGGTGTCGGCCTATGCCTTGAGAACGCACGCTTGAGGACGATCAAGTCGTCCCGGGGGATTCCAGGAAAAGTGCGCGGCCGTTCTGCGTCCGGGATTGCAACATTTCCGCGATTCGGAGAAAGGCGGAATTGTCTTAGGATGCCGAGTTGATCAACCGGTCACGGAGCTGCCGCTTGACGATCTTGCCGTTTGCGTTGCGCGGGAGCGGTTGGGGCGTGACGTTGACTGTCTCAGGCACCTTGTAGTCGGCAAGACGGGCGGCGAGGAAAGTGCGAAGTTCATCCGAAATGTCGCCCGCCGGGCCATAGACGAAACAGTGAACCCGCTCTCCCAGAACGGGGCATGGCTTCGACACCACCGCGCTTTCGACGATGCCAGGGAACTCAGCTATCACGCTCTCCACTTCTGAAGAGAAGATCTTCAAGCCGCCGCGGATGATCATGTCCTTCTTGCGGTCAAGTATGTAGAGGAAGCCGTCGGCGTCCTTCATGCCGATGTCTCCCGAATGCCAGAAACCGGCAGTGAACGACTCCGCTGTAGCCGTCTCGTTGCGCCAGTAGCCGCCGACGATATGCGGCCCGCCGATCCAGACCTCGCCCGTTTCGCCGGGAGGCACCTCGCAGCCGAGATCATCGATTACGATGATCTCGCAGCCGGGCACTGCCTTGCCGACACTGTCGAGGCGTCCGTCCATCGAACCCCGGGGCATGATTGTGGTCGGCGATGTGGTCTCCGTCGCGCCATAGGCGTTGACGATGGAGAGGCTCGGGACGCGCTGGGCGAACTGTCTGTGCACGTGTTCCGGCAAAGGCGCACCACCCGAAGCCCCGACCCGCCAACTCGAAAGATCGTAATTCTCGAGTTCCGGTTCGAGCAGCATCAGGCTGTACATGGCAGGCACGATCAAGGTGTGGGTGATGCGCTCCGCCTCGGCCAGCTTCAGGAATCGGCCCGCCTTGAATTCCGGCAGAATGACGAGCGCGCCCGCACATGCCACCATCGCCGTTACGTTGCCGATCAGCCCGGACACATGCGCCAGGGGGACCGCGGCGACCGAGCGATCGTGGTACGTGAGCTCGAACTCGTGCGCGAAGACCATTGAAGAATGTACGACACCGAGTTGCGTCAGCACGGCGCCCTTTGGTCGGCCAGTAGTGCCGGACGTATAGAGAATGGCGCAGGCGTCTTCCTCGCCGGGTTCGGCGACGGTGTCCAGCGCCGGTCGGCCGAGCAGTTCCAGGAAAGGACGTGCGTCGGCAGGTACGTCGTTTCCGACCACAAAAACGTCCTTTACAGACGCGATGTCGCCGCGCGCAGGAAGCTGGTCGCAATAGGCGGCGTCAGCCAGTAGAAATACCGCTCCCGCGTCGTTGACGGAGTAGGCCACTTCGGGGCCCTTCAGCCGTGTGCTGACCGGCAACAGGACGCCGCCAAGCTGTGAGATCGCGAAGAAGGCGAGCACGAATTCCGGTCGGTTGCCGATCATGACGGCCACCCGATCGCCCGCTCTGACACCGGCCGCCGAAAGGCCGGCCGCGAGGACCGCGACGCGTTGGCGGAGTTGGGCCCACGAGATGCGCTCCTCGCCGCATACAATGGCATCGCCGTTCGGATTGGCCTCGTAGGCTCGCTTCAGAAGCTGGTTCAACGTCCGTGGGCGCGGGTGGAAACACGACACGATTCGGCTGGAGAAATGGCTCTCGCGTCGGAGCAGGGATGAGGGTGCTATCTTCATGGGTCGATAGCACTACGAAATCCTGGCGGGATGCAAGCGCCCGGACGGAACGGCGGGGCACATTGCAGCGAAATCTGCAACCTGCCTTGCGACCGATCGGCGTGGCTTGTTCGGGAGACACTTCGTGCGGCTGGCTGTCGCCCAGCGAAATGCGGAGAGGCGTTGGGGCGCCGCTCCGCATGACCTCAGGCTCACCCCAGCCTGTTCCGCACCCGCATCTTGATGTGCTTCGATTCGCGGAAGGCTTCGAGGCCCTCGCGGCCGAGTTCGCGACCCATGCCGCTCATCTTCCAGCCGCCGAAAGGCGCCTGCAGTTCGGTCGTGTCGTTGACGTTGACGCCTATCGCGCCGGCTTCGATACGGTCGGCGAAGCCCCAGGCCCTTTCGAGGTCGCGCGAATAGACATAGGCCGCGAGGCCGAAAGGCAGCGCGTTGGCAACCCGCAGCGCCTCGCGATCGTCCGCCACCGGCCGGATCGCGGCCAGCGGCCCGAAGGTCTCTTCGGTCAGGGCGAGGGCTGCATCGGGCACCTCGTCGACAAGCGCCGGCTCGTAGAAGAAACCGCGGCCGTAGTCGGCGCCCTCGGGGATACGGCCGCCGATGAGCAACCTGCCGCCCCTGGCGACGGCGTCGGCCACGTGGCTGGCGACACGGCTGCGTACGCCCTCGTGCAGCACCGGACCATAGAGCACGCCCGGCAGCACGCCGTGGCCGAGCTTGATCTTGCTCGTCTCGGCCACCAGCGCATCGATGAAGTCCTTGTGGATGCCGCGCGACACCAGGATGCGGTTCACCGCGATGCAGATCTGGCCCATATTCGAGAAGGAACGCCTGGCTGCCGCCGCCGCTGCCTCCTCGGGGTCGGCGTCGTCGAGCACCACGAACGGGCTCTGTCCGCCAAGCTCCAGCGACAGGCGCTTCAGGTTCCCCGCCGCGGCCCGCATGATCGACTGGCCGGCCGGCACGGAGGCCGTCGCGGTGATCATGGCGATCCCGGGGTGTTCGGCGAGTGCCGCCCCCACTTCCGGCCCGGTGCCGGGTATGTCGTTGACCACGCCGGCCGGAACGCCGGCATCGGCGAAGCACTGAACGACCATGCCGATGGCGAGCGGCGTCTCGTGCGGAGGCTTCGCGACCAGGGTGCACCCGGCGGCCAGGACCGGCGCCACCTTCCAGCAATAGAGGTCGACCGGATAGTTCCACGGTACGATCGCGCCAACGACGCCGACGGGAGCCGTCGTCACCAGGCTTTTGATGTCGGGCCGCGACGACGGTCGGATCGAGCCGCCCAGCCGGCGCCCTTCCTCGGCATAGTAGCGGATGACGCTGATGCCGAAGGAGATTTCCTTGCGCGAATCCGGAACCGGCTTGCCCTGCTCGCGGGTCAGCATCTCGGCGATGGCGTCGATCCGCTCCTCGACTAGGTCGGCGGCGCGGTGAAGAAGCTTCGCCCGCTCGTCGGCATGGGTCTCCGCCCAGAGCGGCAAGGCTCGGGCTGCGGCCGCAACGGCGAGGTCGACATCGGCGCGGCCGGCGATGGCGCTCGATCCGACCGGTTCGCCCGTGGCCGGGTCCTTGATGTCGAGGCGGCCGGCGGCCCTGGAGTCACACCAGGTGCCGTCGATGAAAAGCTTGCGGTCCATGATGACACTCACCGTGCCTTGAGCCGGCGCCAGAGCTGCTCATAGTTCTCGTCGTTCTGGCGGTTGGCAGCTTCCTTGCCCGTGGTGTTGGGGCTGACCATGACATGCGGCTTGATGCCCTGGGCGACGAGCTTCTCGGCAGTGGTCGAGACGATCGCATGGGCAATCGCGATGGTCACGCTTGTCGAGCTCGCGCCGACGGGCGACTCCAGCCCGTCGATGAAGAGCGACGCGTCGGCGAGCGGGATGCCGGTGTCGATGACGACGTCGGCCACCTCGAACAGACGCTTGCCGGAGGAGTGGCGCGACGGCGTCGAGGAGGAATGCGGCAGCGAGGTCACGCCGATCAGCGCGATGCCACGCTCCTTGCACTCCATGGCGATGTCCATGATCACCGCGTTGATGCCCGAATGCGAGAACAGGATCATCGCGTCGGCGGGGTCGATCTGGTGCGAGCGCAGGATCGCCTTGCCGTAGCCTTCCTGGGCGTGGATGAAACGATATTGCCTGGCCCCCATGTCGCCCCAGACATGGTGGAAGGAGATCATGGTGCTTTCCACGATCGGCCGGAAGCCGACGATCGTGCCGGTCCGGGGGAAGCTCTCGAGTGCCGGCAGGGCGCCGTGACCCGTGCCGAAGGTGAAGGCGAGTTTTTCGGCGGCGATGCTCTTGGCGCAGAGTTCCGCAGCCCTCGCGATTGCCGCACCCTGCGTGGAGCGCACCTTTTCCAGCCGCTCGGCCAGGGTGGTGAAATAGCGGTCGACGATCGACGTCATCGGTCTTGCCTTTCTTATTGTTCTCGTTGCGTCACGCCGGCACGGCGGTGATGGCGTCCAGCGCGATCTCGAAGAGCTCGCGCTCGGCCTTCGCCATTGCCTCGTCGGCGATCTTTTCCTGGGTGAAGGCATCGACCGTCGCCACGCACAGCGTGGAAGCCCGGGCGCCGAGGATGCGGGCGGCGGTGAGCAGCGCCGAGGTCTCCATGTCGGTGCCGATCAGCCCCATGCGTTCGATGTCGCGCTTGAGGCCGTCGATGATGGCGCGGCGTTCGCCCGACAGCCCGAACATCTCGGTATAGAAACCGTCATAGGTGCCGAAGATCCCGGCATGCCAGGTGAGGTCGGAGCGGGCCAGCCGCTCGCGCAGCCTGGTGTTGAGCTCGAAATCGGCGATCGCCGGAAAGCCGAGCGGCGCGTAGGTGTTCGACGTGCCTTCCTGGCGCAGCGCGCCGTCGGCGAGCACGAAGTCGCCGAGCTTGGCCGGCTTCACGGCCATCGCCGTGCCGATACGCAGGAACGTCCTGATGCCGAGGGCGAACAGCTCGTGCATCACGATCGTCGCGATCGGCGCCCCCATGCCGAACGCCGAGACCGTGACACGCTTGCCGCCCCGGGTGCCGGTCGCGGTGCGCAGGCCCCTGTTTTCGGCCACGAATTCGACATCGCTCATGTGCTCCGTGATACGGGCGACGCGGGCGGGATCACCGACGAGCATCGCCGACTGGCCCACCTGCTCGCGGCTCGCGCCGATATACCAGGCGGTGTTGGATCGTTCTTGGCTCATCTCATGCACTTTCCATTTCGATTGTCCGGCGCTCGCGCAAAAGTGTGGCGGCAGCCCTGTGTCCGGCATCGAGGATCTTGGCCGGCTCTGTTTCGCCACCGGCGAGAGCGGCCAGCACGCCGCCCGCGAATGTGTCGCCAGCACCGGTCGGGTCGCTGACCGTGATCGGCGCCGTCGCCGACGATACGGTGGCTCCGTCGCGGGTCAGTGCCGCGCCCTCCGCGCCCTGCGTTTCGATCAGCATCCGGCCGGCGGCGAGACCGGCCCGCGGCAGTACCTCGTCCACGAAGGCGCGTTCGGCATGGCTGCAGCAGATCAGGTTCGCGCGGGCCGCGAGCCTGCCGGCCAGCCCGGCCGACATGGCGCGTGGATCGTGCTTGACCACCCAGGCAAGTTTCGTCTTCGGCCCGATCGCTTCGAGCACGGCGGCCGTGGCGTCGGGCGGTCCGATCATCACGCAGACCCATTCGGCGCGCCCGACGAGGTCGCGTTGCGCCTGCGTCAGCGTCAGCCCCTTCGGCATGCCAGGGTCGTAAAGGCAGATGCAGCCGCCGTCAGGCTCATAGGCGAGGATCGAGACGGGCGTGCGCGCGCCGGACACGATTGCGAGGCCGTCGCCGGGAATCCGTCCCTGCGCGAGCTGCCGGCGATAGGTCTCGCCGGCCTCGTCGTCGCCGATCCAGCTCACCGGATGCGCTTGCGAAACACCGCTCGCGACGAGGGCGGCCGCCACATAGGCGGGGCCGCCGCCGAGCCGCGGCCAGGCATTCTCCGGCCGGTCGAGGATCGTGGTGGTGCGGCCCGCCCGCGGCGTGCCGTCGAGCATGGCGACGTGATCGAGGCTGGCGTAGCCCGTGATCGCGATCATGACAGCATTCCGATCGCTTCGTCGAGCGACACCACCCGGCCCATATAGCGGTCGACGTCCTCCAGCGAGGCTTCCGCCAGATGCGGGCGGTTGGAGTTGGTGGCCTCGCGGGCGATGATCGGCTCGAGGCCGTTGGCGAAGGCATCCTGGGCCGTCGCCCGGATGCAGACATTGGTCTTGACCCCCGCGATAACCACGCGCGTCACCTTCTGCTCGGTCAGAAACAGAGCGAGGTCGGTGGCGAAGAAGGCGCTGAAACGGCGCTTGTAGACCGTGGTCTCGTTCGGGCCGTCAGGTTCGAAGCCCGGAAAGAACGCTGCGTCATGGGCGTCGGCCAGGTGATGCACGGGCAGCTTCCTCCACTCGAAGTCGTGGAAGTCGGGCCGGTGTTTCTCCGCCGCATGCACGACGATGGCACCCGATCGACGCGCGGCGTCGAGCAGGGCCCGCATCGGTGCGATCACGTCCTCGACGCCGGGATAATAGTTCGGGTGTCCGGGCTCGAAGAAGGAGTTGATAACGTCGACCAGGATGAGGGCCGTCTTTTCCGCCATGTTCAGGCTCCTTTCGCCCGCGCTCGCTTCACGGCGAGCGCCATCAGGGTCAACACCACGATCACCATGACATAGGGCAGCGTCTGGACCAGCTCGGCCGGCATGCCCCGGCCCTGGAGCCGGATCTGGATGGCGTCGAAGAAACCGAAGAGCAGCGCGCAGACTGCCGTCAGCCAGGGCCGGTTGCGCCCGAAATAGAAGGCGGCGAGCGCGATGAAGCCGCGCCCGGCGGTGATGCCTTCATTGAAGATGCCGACGACGCCGATCGACAGATAGGCACCTGCGAGGCCGGCCATCATGCCGGCATAGACGGTCGAGACGTCGCGCAAGGTTAGCGGGCTGAGGCCAAGCGCGCGCGCAGCCTGGGGTGCGGCGCCGGTCGCCCGCAGCCGCAGCCCGGCCCGGGCGCGGGCGAGGAACCATGCGGTCACGGGCACCATCAGCCAGGCCGCCCAGGTCAGCGGGTCGTGGCCCGAAAACGCCGCGCCGAGCAGCGGAATGTCGGCGACCAGGGGAATGTCGATGCGGGGCAGGCGGGCAACGTCGGGCAGGCTCAGCGTACCCGAGCTGCCATAGGCGGATTTGAGGAAGAAACGCACCAACCCGGCCACGGCGATGTTGAAGCCCAGCCCGACGATGATCTCGTTGGCCTCCAGCCGGGTGACGGTAAGCGACATCAGCAGGCCGAGGATGGCGCCGACAACAGCCGCGGCGAGCAGCGCGGCACCCCAGCTTCCCGTCTGCGAGGCGACGATGAGGCCGAAGAGGGCACCGGCCAGCATCATGGAATCGAGACCGATATTGACGAGCCCGCCGATCCGGTTGATCAGGCCGCCGAGTGCGGCCAGCAGCACCGGCGTCGTCATGACGATCGCGGCATGGACGATGTTGTCGATCATTTCGCCGCCCCTTTGCCGGCAAAGAGCCAGCCGATGCGGGCGACGGCGAAAGTCATGACCATGCCCTGGAGGATGTTGACGATCTCGATCGGCACATCGCTGAAGAGCTGGATGGTCGCGCCCGACGTGGCCAGCGCGCCGAAGAGGATGGCGGCGAGGAAGATGCCGAGTGCCGAACCGCGGCCGAGCAGCGCGACCGCGATGCCGGTGAAGCCGTAGCCCGGCGAGAAGCCCGCGACGAAACGGCCGACGGAGCCAAGCGCATGGATACCGCCGGCGAGACCGCCGATCGCGCCCGACAAAAGCATCATCTTGACCAGCAGCATCGGCACGTTGATGCCGGAGGCGATCGCGAAGCGCGGATTCATACCGGCCAGCTTGGTCTCGAGCCCGAGCGCCGTGCGATTGCTCCACCAGGCGTAGACGGCAAGAAGGGCGATTGCGATCAGGAAGCCGGCATTGAGGGTCGAGGGGGGCATAAGTTTCGGCAGCCGCGCGGCTCCGGCGACCATGGGCGTGGCCGAATTGGCGGCGCCCGGAGCAAGCAGCGGCCCGTTGACCAGATAGGCGGTGAGGCTGACGGCGATGAAATTGAGCATCAGCGTCGTCACCACCTCGTCGACGTCGAGCTTCGCCTTGAGCAGGCCCGGCGTCAGCATCCAGAGCGCGCCGACGACGACGGCCGCGGCGAGAGCCGCCGGCAGCAGGATCACGCCCGGCAGGCCCGCATAGGTAAAGCCGACATAGGCAGCGGCGAGGCCGCCGACGAAGACGCAACCCTCGACGCCGACATTGAACGCGCCGGCTCGGAAGGCGATCGCCGTGGCGAGCCCGGTGAGGATCAGGGGCGTAGCGGCCGAAAGGGTCGCGGCGATGCGCTTCGAGCTGCCGAAGGATTCGACCGCCAGAAGCCGGTAGACCTCGAGCGGATTGTGGCCGGCGAGCGCGAGAACGATGGCGGCGGCGGCCAGCGCGACACCAAGCGGCGCGAGAGCCTCGGCGACGCCGTGCCAGCGCGAGCCCGGCAAGGTCTGCGTGACGGCGCTCATGAGGCGGCTTCCCCGAGCATCAGCCTGCCGATGTCGTCGAGACCGGCGGCGCCGCGCTCGACCGCGCCCGTGACCCGACCTCCGTAGAGGACGGTGATTCGGTCTGAAAGCGTGACCAGTTCGTCGAGCTCTTCCGAGATGAGCAGAACGGCGCCGCCGCGATCCCGGTAGTCGAGCAGGCATTGGTGGATGAAGGCGATGCCCTTGATGTCGACGCCGCGCGTCGGCTGGCAGGCGAGCAGCACTTTGGGACTTCCGTCGAGTTCGCGCGCTATGGCGACCTTCTGCTGGTTGCCGCCCGACAGGCTGGCAGCCGGCTGCGAAGCGGAGCCGCGCAGCACGGAGAAACGGTCGAGCAGGCTCTCGACATGGGCGGCGATGGCCTTTCGCCGGAGGATGCCGTTGCTGCTGAGATCGGGGCGTCGGTGGTGGCCGGCGATGGCGTTTTCGGCGATGGGCGCGCCAAGACAGAGGCCCTCGGCGGCGCGGTCTGGACTGAGATAGCTGAGCCCGAGATGCCGGCGCTCCCGCAGCGACAGCGGCGTTACCTCTTTACCGCCCATGCGGATCGACCCGGCGTCGACGCGGCCGAGCCCGGTCATGGCCCCGACGAGTTCGTCCTGGCCGTTGCCGGTGACGCCGGCGATGCCGACGATCTCGCCGGCGCGCACGCTGAGGCTGAAACCCTGAAGTCCGACATGGCCGCGGCTGTCGCGCGCGGTCAGGCCGGAGATTTCGAGCATCGGCTTTCCGGCCGTGCCGGGGCGCGCCTCAGGCCGGGAAAGGACCTCGCCGATCATCATCTCGGCGAGTTTCGGCTTGCTCGCCTCGGCGACCGGCATGGTGCCGATCGCCCTACCCGAGCGGATCACGGTGATTTCGTCGGCGACGGCGAGGACCTCGTCGAGCTTGTGGCTGATGAACAGGATGGTGCGGCCGTCGTCGCGCAGCTTGCGCAAGAGCGCGATCAGCTCGCGCACCTGGGCCGGAGCAAGCACGGCGGTCGGCTCGTCCAGGATAAGCGCGTCGGCGCCTCGATAGAGCAGCCGCAGGATCTCGACGATCTGGCGCATATGGACCGGCGCATCCTCGACCGGCATGTCCCAGTCGAGTCTCACGCCGGCCAGAGCCTCCAGCTTGCGGGCCTCGACCAGCGCCTTGGCCCTGTCGACGCGCCCGAGCGCATCGACAGGTTCATGGGCAAGAACCAGGTTCTCGAGAAGGGTGAGACTCGGCACCAGCATGAATTCCTGATGGACCATGCCGATGCCGCGGGCGAAGGCGTCGGCGGGCCCGAGGAAGACCGTCGGAAGGCCGTCGACGATGACGACGCCTTCGTCAGGCCTGTCCATGCCCTGCAGGATGCGCATCAGCGTCGACTTGCCGGCGCCGTTGCCGCCGACGATCGCATGCACCGTTCCGCGCATGGCGCGGAAGTTGATGTCGTCATTGGCGACGACGGGTCCGAACCGCCTGACGATGCGATGCGCGCCGAGGCGGATCGACGGGTCCGACGGAACCTCTGACGGCTGCGGGTTGGTCATCTGCTGCTGCGGCCGGCCTATTTCAGATAGTCCGGGTAGCCTTGGTCGACCACGTTCCAGACCTTGATCTTGCCTGACAGGATGTCCTGCTTGGCGGTCTCCACCTTTTCGAGGATCGCGGCGGGGATCAGGTCCTTGCTGTGCTTCATCTCGGACAGCCCGACGCCGTTCTCCTTGAGGCCGAAGGTCACGGTCTGGCCGGCCGGGAACTTGTCGGCGGCATAGTCCTCGAACACGCTCTCCACCGCGACGTCGGTGCGCTTGACCATGCTGGTCAGCACGGAACCGGGCGCGATGCCGTCCTGGTCGGTGTCGACGCCGATCGCATAGTGGCCGGTCTCCTTGGCCGCCTGGATCACGCCCATGCCGGTGCCGCCCGCCACCTGGTAGACGATGTCGGCACCTTCCTCGAACATGGCCTTCGCCATCTGCAGGCCGATCGCGGGATCGCCGAAATTGTTGGAATAGGCGACCTTGACCCGGACATCGGGATTGGCCGCCTTGGCGCCCTCGATATAGCCGGCGATGAATTTGTCGATGCCGGCCGACTTGGTGCCGCCGATCACGCCGATGATGGGCTCGGCATTGATGCCCTTGATGGAGGTGTCGGTGGTCACGAGCGCGGCCAGCGTGCCGGCGAGGTAGGAGCCTTCCTGTTCCTGGAACAGGATGGAGGCGATGTTGGCGCCCTCGCGCACCTGGTTGAGGATGACGTATTTGGTGTCGGGATAGTCCTTCGCCACTTCGAGCATCGGCTCGCCGTGCGAATATTCGAGGTCGATGATCAGGCCGAAATCGGCGTCCGATGCGCGGCGCAGAATCTCGGTGGCCTGGGCCACGACATCCTTCGATTCCACCGGCTTGCCTTCGATGCCGGTTTCCTTCGCGGCCTTCTCGAAGCCGGAAAAGGCGAGATCGTTGTAGGACTGGTCGCCCAGCCCGCCCTGCGCGATGATCAGCGCGGCCGGTTTGTCAGCGGCCGTCGCCGCGGCCATCCCAAGGGCCGAGGCGAGGGCCAATGTGGCCGCGCCCTGAATCCAGTATGTCTTCATGGTTCGTCTCCTGTTGGTGGTTCCCCTGATGCCGCCGTACGAGACGGGCCTCGTAGGAATAGCGGCGGGCATCGTAGATCGCGGCGACGGCATCGAGCGGCGTGCCGTCGGCAGCGAAGGAATGTCGGGTGACGGCGACGACGACGCCGTCGCCCGTCAGCCCGAGAAGGGTGCGATCATCCGGCTCCGCGGCGCAGGCATGCAGCCTTTCGGTTGCGGTCTGAACGCTGAGCCCATGCTCGCCGAAATAGCGATAGAGCGAGAAGGTCGGAGCCCGCGCGACCTCTTCGGTGAGGCCGATTTCCTCCAGGAGCTCGGCCGACAGCACGGATTTGTGACGCGCCACCGCGATCCCGTCGACCAGGCGGAGGCGGTCGAGCAGCATCAGCGTCGTGCCGGTTTCGTAGGGCAGCCCTTCGCGCCATTCGGTCGGCTTGAAGGCGATCAGCTTGTGGCTGGCCCTGTGGCCCGCCGCCTCGACGGCCTCGGTGAAGGACAGGAGATAACCGGGCGCCCGCCGCAGCGGCGCCTCGGCGACGAAGGAGCCGCTTCCCTGCCTGCGGGTGATCAGGCCCTCGTCGACGAGCTGCTCCACCGCCTTGGCGACGGTAAAGCGGCTGACGCCCCAATCCTTGGCGAGCTGCGGCTCGCTGGGAATGCGCGCGCCGCTGTCCATGGCTCCGATGTCCTCCCGCAGCCGATCGGCGATCTGCAGGTAGAGCGGTCCGTCGCGGTCGCGGAGCTTGGATTTCATCGATCTGCCCAAAGTTGTCCAGTCAACTGTACAGCTTTTTAGCCGGTGCGCAAGTAGGCCAGAAGATGGAGATGCATGCGGACAAGGAGAGAGGCTTCGGCGTCTCGGGCGAAGGACACGCATGACGAAAAGGGCGGCAGTCCCGGCCTGGAACTGCCGCCCTTCGGGTCGAAGGCGGAACGGGTTTGGGCGCCTCAGTGCGGGGCGGCGACCTCAGCGTCGGGCATCTCGGCGGGCTTGGGCGCCTCCTTGCTGGCGATATAGGTGTAGAACATCGGCACCACGAACAGCGTGAACATCGTGCCGATAAGGATGCCGGAGAAGATCACCAGGCCCATCGAGTAGCGTGCGGCGGCACCCGCGCCGCTCGCCAGGATCAGCGGCACGACGCCGAGCGCCATGGCGGCCGTCGTCATCAGGATCGGGCGCAGCCGGACCTTTGCCGAAGCGACGATCGCCTCCCTGCGGTTCATGCCATGAGCTTCCCGCTGCTGGTTGGCGAATTCCACCAGTAGGATGCCGTGCTTGGTGATCAGCCCGATCAGGGTGATCAGGCCCACCTGCGTGTAGATGTTCAGCGTGCCGAGCCCGAGGTTGAGCGGTACGATGGCCCCGAAGATCGACAGCGGCACGGTCATCATGATGATCAGTGGATCGCGGAAGCTCTCGAATTGCGCCGCCAGCACCAGATAGATCACGATGACGGCCAGCGCGAAGGCGATGGCGATCGTGTTGCCCTGCTCCTTCTCCAGCCTGGACTGGCCGGAATAGTCGATGAAGAAGCCGGCCGGCAGGGATTGACGCGCGATGTCCTCGATCGTTGCCAGACCGTCGCCGGTGGTGACGCCGGGCACCGGCAGCGCCGAGATCGTCGCCGCGTTGAGCTGGTTGAACTGCTCGATAGCCGCCGGCGAGGCGTTGCTCGAGATCGACACCACGGCCGAGAGCGGCACCATCTCGTTGGTGACGCTGCGCACGAAGAACTCCCCCAGCTTGTGCGGGTTGTCGCGATATTCCTTCGGCACCTGCATGATGATGTCGTAGCTGTTGGAGTCGCGGTCGAACTGCGCGATCGAGCCGCCCCCGACCAGCAGGCTCAATGTCTGGCCGATATCGCGGATCGGCAGGTTGAGCGCTGCCGCCCGGTCGCGGTCTATGGTGACGGTCACCTGCGGAGCGTCGAAGGCGAGCGAGTTCTGCACGACGATGAAGCGGCCGGTGGCTTCGGCCTCGCGCTTGATCTTCTCGGCGACCTCGTAGACCTGGCTGGCATCGCCCGTCGACTGGATCACCAGCGAGATCGGCAGGCCGCCGCCCGCTCCCGGCAGGGAGGGCGGCGCGAAGACGAGCGCTTCGACGCCGGCGATATGCTTCAGCCGTTCCTGTAGATCCTGCTGGATCTCCGCCTGCGAGCGCGTCCGGTCGGCCCAGTCCTTGAAGGCCCAGACCGTGAAGGCCTGGTTGGTGGCGCCGCCGCCGAAGGCAACGGCCGAGAAGGACGAGCGCAGCTCCGGCAGGTCCTTCGTCGCCTCCATGATCTGGTCGACATAGCGGCTGGTGTAATCAGACGTTGCGTAGCGTGGCGCCGTCACCAGCGCGAACAGGGCGCCCGAATCCTCTTCCGGAGCCAGTTCGCCCGACGTCTTCATGAACAGATAGCCGCTGAGTGCGACCAGGGCCACGACGATCATCAGCGTCACCGGGCGATATTTCAGCGAGCCGGCGACCAGCCGCTCGTAGCGGTTCTCCACCCGGGTGAAGGTGCGGTCGACGAAAGCCTGGAAGCGGCTGTGCTGTCCGGACTTCAGGATGCGTGCCGACATCATCGGCGTGATGGTCAGGGCCACCACGCCCGAGAGCACCACCGCGCCGGCGAGCGTCATGGCGAACTCGCGGAACAACGAGCCGGTTAGTCCGCCGGTGAAGGCGAGCGGCGCGAACACCGCGGCGAGCGTGATGGTCATGGCGATCACCGCCGAGGAGATCTCGCGCATGCCCTTGAAGGCGGCCTGCATCGGCGACATGCCGTCCTCCTCCATATGGCGGTGGATGTTCTCCACCACCACGATGGCGTCGTCGACGACGAGGCCGATCGCCAGCACCATGGCCAGCAGCGACAGGAGGTTGATCGAATAGCCCATGGCGAAGAGCAGGAAGCAGGCGCCGACCAGCGACAGCGGGATGGTCACGATCGGCATCAGCACCGAGCGGAATGAGCCGAGGAACAGAAGGATGACCACGACCACGATGGCGACGGCTTCGCCGATCGTCTTGAACACCTCGTCGATCGACGCGCCGATCTGCTCGGTCGCGTCATAGACCATGGTGACCGTCATGCCTTCGGGCAGGCTCGCCTGAAGTGCCGGAAGCTCCTTCAGCACGGCGCCCGCCGTGTCGAGCGGGTTCGCGGCCGGCGTCGGGAAGATGCCGACGAAGGTGCCGGGCTGGCCGTTGAAATTGACGCGGCTGTCCGTGGTCTCGGCCGCCAGCTCGACTTTGGCGACGTCGCGCAGCCTGACCACATTGCCGTTCTCCGATCTGAGCGGCATCGCGCCAAAGGCTTCGGCGGTCTGCAGGGTCGATCGCACCGTGATCGAGGAGGCGACATATTCGTTCTGGGTCTTGCCCGGCGCCGAGAGGAAGTTGGAGGAGTTGATAGCGGCCATCACCTCGGCTGCGGTCATGCCGCGCGAGGCGAGCTTGATCGGATCGATCCACACGCGCATCGAATAGTTGGCGGCGCCGAGGATCTGCACCTCGGCCACGCCCTCGATGGTCGACATGCGCGGCCGGATGACGCGCTCGATATATTCGGTGAGCTGCTCCGACGTCATGTTCGGGTTCTGCATCGCCAGATACATGATGGCGAACTGCTCGCCGGTACCCTTGACGATGACTGGATCCTCGGCGTCCGTCGGCAGTTCGCCGCGCACGCCCTGGACCTTGGACATGACCTCGGTCAGCGCGACGTCGGGGTCGGAGCCGAGCTTCATCTGCACCGTCACAACGCTGGCCGACGGCCGGCTCTGCGAGGTGACGTAGTCTATGTTCTCGGTCGTGGAGACGGCCCGCGCGATCGGCGCGCTGATAAAGCCCTGGATCAGGTCGGCGCTGGCGCCCGGATAGGTCGTTGTGATGGTGATCACCGTCTCCTCGACCTCCGGATACTGGCGGACCTGCAGGTTAAAGATGCCCTGTACGCCGAGCAGCAGGATCAGGAAGCCGAGCACCGTCGACAGGACCGGGCGGCGGATGAAGATGTCGGAGAAGCTCATCGCTGGGCCGCCTGCTGGTTGGCCGGCCTGGTCGGGTCGATCGTGTTGTCGACGACGACCGGTGTGCCGTTGCTCAGTCTGTTCTGGCCTGCCGTAACGACCTGATCGCCCGGCTTGATGCCCTGGCCGACCTCGACCAGACCTTCGCTGCGGCGGCCCGGCTTGACGAAGATCTGGGCGACGGTCAGAGCAGGCTCGTCTCCCCCGGCGGGCTTGGCGTCGTCGGCAGGCTTCGCATCCGCGCCTTCGGCCGGCTTCGCCTCACCCTTTGCCTCCTCAGGAGCCGCGGCCGGCGCGTCGTCAGCCGGCTTTGCCGGACGCACGACATAGACGTAGTCGCCGTAGAGGCTGGTCACCAGCGCGGTCTGCGGCAGTGCCAGCACGCCATCCTCGGCGGGCAGTTCGACCCGCACCTGGACGAACTGGCCGGGGCTCAGCTTGCCCTCGGGGTTGGCGACCTCCGCCCGCACGGCGACGAGGCGTGTCACCGGGTCGATCTTTGGATCGATGCCGCGGATCATCCCCCTGAACGGCAGGTTGCTGTCGGCCGGGCCGAGATGCAGCTTCTGGCCGATCCTCAACAGATTCAACTGTTGTTCCGGTACCGAAAAGTCCACCCGCATCGTTTCCAGGTCCTGCAGGGTCGCAACGGTGGTCCCCGGCGAGAGATATTGTCCGAGATCGACGCGCGGAATTCCGACCGTGCCGCTGAACGGTGCCCGGAGCTGCTTCTGGTCGAGCACCGCCTGCAGCTTGTTGACCTGCGCTTCCGACGCGGTGGCCGTCGCGCGGGCCACGTCGAGCGTGACCTGCGAGCCGACGCCCCGGTCCTTAAGCTCGATGGCGCGGGCAAGCGCGGTCTGGTCGAGTGCGGCTTGCGCCTTGGTCGCGTCGAGATCGGCTTTCTCCACGCCGTCGTCGAGCTGGAGCAGCACCGCCCCCTGTTCGACCTTCTCGTTGGAGTGGAACCGGATGTCCTTGATGACCCCCGATGTCTCGACGGTCAGGTCGACGCCGCGGGCCGCACTTACCGTACCGATGGCCTCGATGCCCGGCTTCCAGGTGATCGGCTTGACCGTCGTCGTGGACACCGTCACCGGCTGGACCGGCATGTTGGCGAAGAATTGCTTGATCGCGTTGTCGCGGAAGATGTTGAACCCGACCAGGCCACCGACCACGAGAGCGAGAAGAATGAACGCAATGATGAAGCGTTTGATCATGACCGGCGCTACCTGCGATTGGGGATCCAAAAGGTGTAACTAGGGGGCCGGCCACATCGACCGAGGATCGACGATGGAGAATCCGGGAGCCGACGCCGCGTAACTGTACCGTCTGGACGGTATTGTCAATTGCTGTATATCTGGCGAACGGTCGCAGGGTGATCGCAAATTCGTGAGAATCGGTCTGCCGAACCGGGCGGACCGCGTCGAGTGTGGGGTAGATGCAAGGCAGGAAGAAGAGTGCAAGACAGAAGATCCTCGCCGCGGCGGACGAACTGTCCCGCGACCTGGGCCCGGCCAACCTGTCGCTCGATGCGGTGGCGCAACGCGCCGGCGTGTCCAAGGGCGGTCTGCTCTACCACTTCCCCAGCAAGGCGCGGCTGCTCAAGGCGCTGGTCGAACATTACATAGAAGTGTTCGACGCCAGTCTCGCAGAGACGGAGCGCGAACATGGCGGCGGGGAGAACCGGCTGGTCGAAGCCTATCTCGAACTGGTCGTCGCCGATCTGGCCCGCAAGCAGCCGCCTTCCCAGGGCGTGCTCGCCGCACTCTCCGAGAACCCGGATTTCATTACCCCGATCAAGGACTATAATCGCGTTCTGCTCGACAGGCTGAAGGCCAACGCCTCCGACGAAAACGCCGCGCTCATCGTCTTTCTGGCGCTGGAGGGGATGCGCAGCCTGAAGCTCTTCGACATGGACATGCTGACCCGGCAGGAGCGCGAGAGCGTCGTGGCCGTGCTCCACGCCGCGCTGAGATAGGTTGCGAATCGCGGCCTGCCTTGACTCTGGCAGCCTTTTCCTGTCTAAGCCGGCCCGAAATCCGCGACGAGTTCCACTCCGAGCAGCCGACCGGGACGCCCTAGAGCTACAAAACGATCCCGGAGGCCAACACCCGGCAGCGCGATGCGCCCCCGGGTGCTTTTTGGCTTTGGCGCTTGGCTTGCTGT
The DNA here is from genome assembly GCF_016756615.1 of Mesorhizobium sp. L-8-3. Classification (GTDB taxonomy): domain Bacteria; phylum Pseudomonadota; class Alphaproteobacteria; order Rhizobiales; family Rhizobiaceae. The sequence goes on from NZ_AP023262.1 coordinate 1,345,677, forward strand.
TGGAGCTTCGGCGCGAAAGCATTACCTCTCGGTCTCGACAATGATGGCCGAGAATGAGGATGACGAATGTTTGAATCGCTGCAAGAGCGCCTTGGCTCGATCCTGAACGGCCTCACCGGCCGGGGCGCGCTGTCGGAAGCCGATGTCGCGGCCGCGCTGCGCGAGGTCCGCCGCGCGCTGCTCGAGGCCGACGTCGCGCTCGAAGTCGTGCGTTCCTTCACCGACCGCGTGCGCCAGCAGGCGGTCGGCGCCGCCGTACTGAAGTCGATCAAGCCCGGCCAGATGGTTGTCAAGATCGTCCATGACGAGCTCGTCGAGATGCTCGGCACGGAAGGCAAGACCATCGACCTCAACGCGCCTGCCCCTGTTGTCGTCATGATGGTCGGCCTCCAGGGCTCGGGCAAGACCACCACGTCGGCCAAGATCGCCAAGCGTCTGGCGGAGCGCCAGAACAAGCGCGTGCTGATGGCCTCGCTCGATACGCGCCGCCCCGCCGCGCAGGAGCAGCTGCGCCAGCTCGGCGAGCAGACCAAGGTTCCGACCCTGCCGATTATCACCGGCCAGTCCCCGGTCGAGATCGCGCGGCGCGCCGTTCAGGCGGCCAAGCTCGGCGGCCATGACGTCGTCATCCTCGACACGGCCGGCCGCACCCATATCGACGAGCCGCTGATGGCCGAGATGGCCGAAATCAAGCGGGCGTCCAACCCGCATGAGATCCTGCTGGTCGCCGATTCGCTGACCGGCCAGGACGCCGTCAACCTCGCCAGGAACTTCGATGAGCGTGTCGGCATCACCGGCCTGATCCTGACCCGCATGGACGGCGACGGTCGCGGTGGCGCGGCGCTCTCCATGCGCGCCGTCACCGGCAAGCCGATCAAGCTGATCGGCACCGGCGAGAAGATGGATGCGCTGGAGGAGTTCCATCCGAAGCGGATCGCCGACCGCATCCTCGGCATGGGCGACATCGTCAGCCTGGTCGAGAAGGCCGCCGAAACCATCGACGCGGAAAAGGCCGCGGCGATGGCCAGGAAGATGCAGTCGGGAAAGTTCGATTTGAACGACCTCGCCGATCAGCTTGGCCAGATGCAGAAGATGGGCGGCATGGGCGGGATCATGGGCATGATGCCCGGCATGGGCAAGATGAAGGATCAGCTCGCCGCCGCCGGCCTCGACGACAGGATGTTCAAGCGTCAGCTCGCCATCATATCGTCGATGACAAAGGCCGAGCGCGCCAATCCCGACATCCTCAAGCACAGCCGCAAGAAGCGCATCGCCGCCGGCTCGGGCACCGATGCGGCCGAGATCAACAAGCTGCTCAAGATGCATCGCCAGATGGCCGACATGATGAAGGCCATGGGCGGCAAGGGCAAGGGTGCGGGCATGATGCGCGGCCTGATGGGCGGGCTCGCCTCGAAGATGGGTCTCGGCGGCATGGGCGGCATGGGCGGAATGCCCGACTTGTCGAAGATGGATCCGAAGCAGCTCGAAGCTCTGCAGAAGCAGGCGGAGGCGGCCGGTCTGGGCGGCGGCCTGCCCAAGGGGCTGCCCGGTGGCCTGCCTGGCGGTCTTCCGGGCGGCGGATTGCCCGGGCTGCCCGGCGGCATGAAGCTTCCGGGGCTGGGCGGCCTGCCCGGCCTGGGCAAGAAGAAGTGAGGGGGTGAAGATGACTGAAGCCGGCGACAAGGCAAGGGCGCTCGCCGCGCTCGCGGAATATCGAGCCTCGATCGACAATATCGACGCGGCCGTCATCCACATGCTGGCCGAGCGCTTCCGCTGCACCAAGGCCGTCGGCGTGCTGAAGGCGACGCAGGGCTTGCCGCCGGCCGACCCGGCACGCGAGGCCCATCAGATCGCGCGGCTGCGTCAGCTCGCCAAGGATGCCAATCTCGACCCCGACTTCGCAGAAAAGTTCCTGAACTTCGTGATCAAGGAAGTCATCCGCCATCACGAACAGATCGCCGCCTCGAACGGCGTCACCGAAACCACCTGAATCGCAACGGATTGAACCTTTAGGAGAAAAACATGTCGCTCAAGATCCGTCTCGCCCGCGCGGGCTCCAAGAAGCGCCCGTACTATCACATCGTCGTCGCCGACGTGCGCTCGCCGCGCGACGGCCGCTTCATCGAGGCGGTCGGCTCGTGGAACCCGCTGCTGCCCAAGGACGGCGAACGCGTGAAGCTCGACGCCGACCGCGTCAAGCACTGGCTGTCGAACGGCGCGCTGCCGACCGACCGCGTGCTGCGCTTCCTCGACCAGGCGGGCATCTCCAAGCGCGACGCCCGCTCGAACCCGACCAAGGCCCTGCCCGGCAAGAAGACGCAGGAGCGTCTCGACGCCATCAAGAAGGCGCAGGAAGACGCCGCCGCCGCTCTCGCCGCCGCGGCCGCGCCGAGCGAGTGATATCGGGGTCGAACCACTTGCATTCGAAACGGCGGGCTTTGCCCGCCGTTGTCGTTTCAAGCGGCTTCTCTTGCCTGCCAGGCCGCGCGCTCCCCAGCGACCCGCCCTATTGTTCGGCGGGCGCGTCGATGAAGGCCTTGATCACTTTCGCCGATTTCTCGGGGAACTCCCAGAACATGTTGTGGCCGGCGCCCCCGAAGACCTCGAACCGCGCGTCAGGATAGGCCTTTTCAAGCTTCTCCTGATGCGTCAGGTCGAAGAGCGGATCCTGGTCGCCCCACAGCACCAGCATCGGCGCCTTGACGAGCGGCGCGATCTGCGTGAGGTCGTTGATCACCGTCCCCCACAGAACCCCGCGCCAGACCGGGATCGGGGTGGCGGCGCTCTCCGTCCGCTCGCGGGTGATGAAATCCTCGTCGACAGGGTTGGGGTTGGCGTACCAGTCCTTCATGAACTGGCTGTCCGGATCGATCGGCGCGGTCAGCGGCATGACGTTGTCCCATAGCCACGAGCCCGGACCGCCGCCGATGGCCGTGGTCGAGGAGATGAGGACGAGCTGGTCGACCTTGTCGGGATGCTGGGCGGCCAGGAGCTGCGCCGTCAGCGAGCCGAGCGAATGGCCGATCACGTCAGCCTTGGCCACGCCGACCGCATCGAGGAACAGGCTGACGTCGTCAGCGAGATCGCTATAGGCATAACAGCATGCCGGCGCATCCGACTTGCCGTGGCCGCGCAGGTCGATGGCGATCAGCCGCCGCTCCTTGAGGTAAGGCGCAATCAGGGACCAGCTCCGGCTGTTGTCGGTGTAGCCGTGGATGAGCAGGGTGGGCTTGCCGTCGGAATTGCCCATCTCGACGTAAGCGAGCGAGATGCCGTTGGCCAGCTTCACGGTCTTCTTGGCGTCCGCCCATGCGGCCTGGCCGGGGATCGGCGTCTCGGCTGCCGCGGCGTTCGTCAGGGCCGGTGGAGACGACAGCACCTGAAGCGCCATCCCCGCCGCCAGAAGAATATTACGCATCGTTTTGACCTCCGCTGGTGACAGACAAGCATTGGTCGCACCGACCGGCGGCAAGTTCAAACGTCGAATGGCGGTCCGGCCGCCGCCGGTTCCTGCCCGCTCCACGATGTGACGCAACGGTGACAGGCGGCTTAAGCGCTTGGTAAGATGCGCTCCGCTAGCTTCCCTTCGCGACAGTGCATTGCCGATACGGCGTGCAGGCATGATGCCCGACTGTCGGGCCGGCCAGCGCGGCATCTCCATGGAAGTTTCGGGCCGTTCGCGGCACCGAGGCCGGGCTTGCCGGCATCGCGCCTCCGCCCGGGCCGGAATTCGGATTGCTGTCGCATGCCTACCTCTATCGGACCCTTGTCATCAGAAGTCTTCGCCGGCGGCGAGCCGGCGTCGGCAAGTCCGGCCCTCGAGCCGGCGATCGCGGTCGAGACCGAGTTCGACGACGTGCGGTTGATGCTGCGTCGCTGGCAGGCGGCCCGGGTCGGCGACGCGTTGCCGCCCTATGAGGAGATGACGCTCGGCAGCATCGGCCGCTTCGCGGACGAAGTCGCCGTCATCCGCCGCGATGGCGATGCGAACCACTGCGTGCTGCGCGCCGGTCAGCGGTTCCGGACCGTGGTCGGTCTCAGGCACAGTTCGCAGAGCCTCGGCGAACTGCCCCATGTCTTCACGCTTTCGATCGGCTCGGCGATAGACCAGGCGCGCTCCGCCCGCGAGCCGCGTCTCGCCGTCTGCCGTTGGCTCGTCGACGGCAAGGTCTCCACGATCGAAATCATCGCGCTGCCGCTTTCCTGCCGCTGGCCCGGAGAATATTTCCTGCTGTTCCTGCGGCCGCGGAAGAGCCAGTTCAATCTGGCGAAACTGCTCATCAATTCCACCCAGGAAGGCATCGTCGCGTTGAGCCCGATCGAATTGGCCGCCGGCACGTCCGAAGATTTCTGCATTCTGAGCATCAATGAGGCGGCGGCCCGTTTCCTCGGCTCCACCGTCGATACCCTGCAGTTCACGCTTTTGTCCGACGCGCTTCGCAGGATCGGGATCAGGGAGAACCCCGCCGTCCTGGCGCGGGCTGTCGCGGGCGGCCGCCTGACGAATTTCGAGCTCGCCTATGAACTCGCCGGAAGCAGCATGGTCCTGCAGGTCGGCGTGGCGGTCGCCGACGGCGTGCTGGCCGTCACGCTGACCGACGTGCGCGACCTCAAGGCCCGCGAGACACTGTTCCGCTCGCTGTTCCACGATAATCCGGCTCCGATGTATGTCAGGGCGCGCGGCGCCTCCGGCTTTCTCGACGTCAACGAGGCGGCACTGCGTCTCTACGGCCACGCGCGGTCCGACTTCCTTGCGCGGGCTCTCGCCGATATTCGCATCGACGGCGCCGAGGACCGCGAAAGCGTGTCGCGCCACCGCACCGCCGACGGCCGCATCATCGACGTCATAGAATATGCCCGCGAGATCATGGTCGACGGCGCGCCCGCGGTGTTGTCGACCATCGTCGACATCACCGAGCGCAAGCGCACCGAGGCGCATGTGACCTATCTCGCCCATCACGACCCGCTGACCGGCATCTCGAACCGCACCGTGTTCACGCGCGAACTCGAACGGGCTGCGGGCGGACTGGCCCGCGACAACCGCGGCTTCGGCGTGATCCTGGTCGACCTCGACGACTTCAAGACGGTCAACGACACGCTCGGCCACGCGGCGGGCGATGCGCTGCTGATCGAGGCCGCCACGCGCCTGCGCAATCTGGTGCGCCGGAGCGACGTGGTCGCGCGGCTCGGCGGTGACGAGTTCGCGATCCTCCTGCCCGATGCCGGCACGAGGCGCGAGGCCGAAGGCCTCGCAACCAGGATCCTCCACGAGCTTGCCTCGATCCAGCGGATCGAGGGAGCGGCGGTGTCGGTGGGTGCAAGCATCGGCGTGGCGCTGGCGCCCGACGATGCGGTCGACACCGAGGAGCTGCTGCGCTGCGCCGACCTGGCGCTCTATCGCGCCAAGGAATCCGGCCGAGGCACATTCCGCTTTTTCGAACGCGAGATGGACCGGCAGCACCGCGAACGCCGCGCCCTGGAGATGGAGTTGCGCGCCGCCCGGATCGAGAGCGAATTCGAGGTCCATTATCAGCCGATCGTCGCGGTCAAGACCGGCCGGCTGCGCGGTTTCGAGGCCTTGCTGCGCTGGCGCAACCCTCGCCGCGGCCTGGTTTCGCCGGCCGATTTCATCCCGATCGCCGAGGAGACGGGCATGATCGACGACATCGGCCGCTGGGTCCTGCTCGAGGCTTGCCGCCAGGCCGCTGCCTGGCCCGCGCCTCTGGTCGTGGCGGTCAATGTCTCGCCCGTGCAGTTCCGCAAGGGGGAGCTGGTCGACACCGTCGACATGGCGCTCGCCCTCACGGGGCTCGAGCCCGGGCGGCTCGAGATCGAGATCACCGAAACGGTGCTGCTCGCCGACACCAGCGCCAATCTGGCGACCCTCAGCCAGCTCCGGGGCCGCGGCGTGCGTGTCGCCCTCGACGATTTCGGCACGGGCTACTCCAGCCTGAGCTATGTCAGGCGCTTCCCGTTCAACCGGCTGAAGATCGACCGTTCCTTCGTGCGCGAGATCGACGAAAGCCCCGAATCGCTTGCCATCGTGCGCGCCATCATCGGCCTCGGCGCCAGCCTGGGCATCGACACGACCGCGGAAGGGGTGGAGACGGTGGCGCAACTCGAGGCGTTGCGAAACGAGAATTGCGGTGAGCTGCAGGGATATCTGTTCAGTCCGCCGGTGGCACGCGACGATGTCGCAGGCATCATCGGAGCGTTTTTCGACGACGTATCGTTGGTCGCGTGAAGACTGCCGATCTCCGGGGCAGCAATCGGCTAAGGAAAATCACCAACCCCCGGCGCCTCATGCACATTTTGCAGGGTGATCGCCTTGTCTTTGCCGCACTCTGCCGCGACGCAGGGTGGAACAATCGGCTATGAGGGGCGCATGGACCAGTCGATCTATCTCGTGACGCTGGTGGGCACGGCCCTTGTCCTTGCCGCCGCGTTTTCGAGCCTGATCGCCTTCCGTTTCGGCGCACCGCTTTTGCTCCTCTTCCTCGGTATCGGTCTGGCGACCGGCACCGACGGGCTCGGCATCGAATTCGACAATGCCAGCTTCGCCTATTTCGTCGGCTCGCTCGCGCTCGCCGTGATCCTGTTCGACTCCGGCTTCGGAACGCCGGTCGCCGCCTTGCGCCAGGCGTCGCTGCCCGCCTTATCCCTTGCCACTTTCGGCGTCGTCATCACGACCCTGGCTTTCGGTGTTGCCGCCTACTATCTGACCGACCTCAACTGGCTGGAGTCGTTCCTGCTCGGCTCGGCCGTGGCGTCGACGGATGCGGCCGCCGTGTTCTTCCTTCTTCGCGCCGGCAACCTGCACATACGCGACCGCGTGCGCTCCACCCTCGAGATCGAATCCGGCAGCAACGATCCGATCGCCATCTTTCTCACCATCACGCTCGTGGAAGTCATCGCCATCGGCGCCGATCCGGAAGCCGAGGTGCTGCTGCTCGATATCCTCGCCGGTTTCGTCATGCAGATGGGCATCGGCGCCGCGGTCGGCTTCCTGGGCGGCATGGCGATCGTCCGCCTGGTCGAGTGGCTCAACCTCGACCAGGGTCTGCTGCCGATCTTCGTGCTGACGCTGTCGCTGCTCGTCTTCGCCGGCGCCGGCGCTATCGGCGGCTCCGGTTTCCTGGCAGTCTATGTCGCCGGCCTCGTCGCCGGAAACTCGCAGATCCGCGCCGTCACCACGCTGAAACGTTTCCAGGACGGCATGAGCTGGCTCGCCCAGATCATCATGTTTCTGGTGCTCGGCCTGTTCGCCACTCCGTCGCAGTTCGGGTCGATCCTGCTGCCGGCGATCGTGCTCGGCTTGTTCCTGATCCTGGTCGCCAGGCCGATGGCGGTCTGGCTCTGCCTCTTTCCGTTCAGCTACCCGCGCAACGAGACCGCTTTCATCTCCTGGGTCGGGCTACGCGGCGCGGTATCCATCCTTCTGGCGATCACGCCCCTGCTCGGCGGATTGGAGCACGGGCGGATGATCTTCAACACGGCCTTCATCATCGTGCTCGTATCTCTCGTCGTGCAGGGCTGGACGATCGGCCCGGTCGCCCGGCGCCTCGGTCTCATTGTGCCGGCGCGGCTCGGGCCGCTGAACAAGGTCGAGCTCGAGCTGCCCGGCTCGGCGCATCACGAGCTGCTCGCCTATACCGTGGTCCCCGGCAGTCCGGTGGCGCGGGGCCAGCGCATCCCAAGATGGGCGCGGCCGTCGCTGGTGGTGCGCGAGGGCCGCTCCATGCGTTTCCAGGATATGGGGCGCCTCGCCGCCGGCGATCATGTCTATATCTTCGTTCCTGACCGTTATCCCCGCTTGCTCGACCGGCTCTTCGCCAGCCGAGCCGAGGTCGATCCCGAGGACGAGGATTTCTTCGGCGCCTTCGCCATCGATCCGGCCCGGCCCGCCGAAGAGCTGACAGCCGCCTATGGCCCTGAATTGACGGAAGCCGAGCGCAAGCTCACCATCGAGGGGCTCATCAAGGAGCGGCTCGGCGGCCGGGCGGAATATGGCGACCGTGTCTCGCTCGGGCCGATCGAGTTGATCGTGCGCGACGTCGACGACAAGGGCCGCGTCACTGCGATCGGCCTGTCGGTCGAGCCCGCGGCCCCGCCGCCGGCGGTGCCGTTCTACCTCAGCGCGTCCGAGGCGCGCGACCGCCTGTGGGAGCTCTTTTCCCGCCTGCGCAAAAGGGCCCCGCGCAAATCGCAGCCGGCAAAGGACGATGCTTGATACCGATGGTCGACAGAGCGTTGGAGCGCGCGACCGCGTGGCCCACGACCGCTGGTGAGGCCTCCATCATTCTTTCTTGCATCGCGGGGCCACCGCGTTAAGGTCCCGCGGATTTCTCCAGCCAGTTCTCAAGAAGAGGGATGACGCGATGGCAGGGTTCAGGACGCTCGACGCGATCGGCGATGTGAAGGGCAAGCGCGTGCTCGTCCGGGTCGATCTCAACGTCCCGGTCGCCGACGGCAAGGTCACCGACGCGACCCGAATCGAGCGCGTGGCGCCGACCATTACCGAGCTCGCCGACAAGGGCGCCAGGGTCGTCCTGCTCGCCCATTTCGGCCGGCCGAAGGACGGGCCGGCGCCGGAATTCTCGCTGGAGCCGATCGCGCGGGCCACGTCCGAGGTCATCGACCGTCCCGTCGACTTCGCGGCCGACTGCATCGGGGACAAGGCGGCTGCCGCCGTCGGCGCCTTGAAGGACGGCGAGATCCTGCTGCTCGAGAACACCCGCTTCCACAAGGGCGAGGAGAAGAACGATCCGGCCTTCACTGAGGCGCTCGCCGTCAATGGCGACATCTTCGTCAACGACGCCTTCTCGGCCGCGCATCGCGCCCATGCCTCGACCGAAGGCCTGGCCAGGCTTCTGCCGGCCTGCGCGGGCCGCACGATGCAGGCCGAGCTCGAGGCGCTGGAGCAAGGACTCGGCAGCCCGGTGCGCCCTGTTGTCGCCATCGTCGGCGGGGCGAAGGTCTCGACCAAGATCGACCTCCTGATGAACCTGGTGAAGAAGGTCGATGCGCTGGTCATCGGCGGCGGCATGGCCAACACCTTTCTTGCTGCGCGCGGCACGTCCGTCGGCAAGTCGCTCTGCGAGCACGATCTCGCCCGCACCGCCAGGCAGATCATGATCGAGGCGGCGACCGCGGGCTGCGCCATCATCCTGCCGTCCGACGCCGTGATAGCCCGGGAATTCAAGGCGGGTGCGGCCAACGAGGTGGTGCCGGTCGACAAGGTGCCCGAGGATGCGATGATCCTCGATGTCGGGCCGAAGACGATCGAAACCGTCACGCAGTGGATCGACCGGGCCAGGACCGTGGTGTGGAACGGGCCGCTCGGCGCCTTCGAGATCGAGCCCTTCGACAAGGCGACGGTGTCGGCCGCGCGGCATGCGGCACAGCGTACGCGCGAGGGCACGCTGGTGTCGGTCGCCGGTGGCGGCGACACGGTTGCCGCGCTCAACCACGCCGGTGTCGCCGACGACTTCACCTATGTCTCGACGGCCGGCGGCGCTTTCCTGGAATGGATGGAGGGCAAGGAATTGCCTGGTGTCGAGGTGTTGAAAGCATAAACTCCGGCTCCACGGTGCCAGTCTTGGATCACTCGAATCGATTGTAATTCTTTCAATCGATTCGACTGTTCGCGCGGCATTTCGTCCGCAATTCTGTTCTGCTATGCGCCTGATGGACGCTGAAACAGGAGAAGAAGATGAGCGAACGTCTTGAAGACATCGCCGCGGCGATGGTTGCCGACGGCAAGGGCATTCTGGCGGCCGACGAAAGCTCCGGAACGATCAAGAAGCGCTTCGACGCGATCGGCGTGGAATCGACCGCCGACAACCGCCGCGACTATCGCGAGATGCTGTTCCGCGCCACCGACGCCATGAAGAACAACATCTCCGGCGTCATCCTCTATGACGAGACGATCCGCCAGAAGGCCGCCGACGGCACGCCGCTGGTCGATCTGATCAAGGCCACGGGCGCTATCCCCGGCATCAAGGTCGACCAGGGCGCCAAGCCCCTGGCCGGTTTCCCCGGCGACACCGTCACCGAAGGTCTCGACGGCCTGCGCGAGCGTCTCGCCGAATATTATGGTCTCGGCGCGCGCTTCGCCAAATGGCGGGCAGTGATCGACATCGACGTCGGCGCCAACGTGCCCTCGGCCACCTCGATCGCCGCCAACTGCCATGCGCTGGCCCGCTATGCCGCGCTCTGCCAGGAAGCGAAGATCGTGCCGATCGTCGAGCCGGAGGTGCTGATGGATGGCGCCCACGACATCGACACCTGCTACGACGTCACAAGGGCGACGCTGATGAAGCTCTACGAAGAGCTCTACGCCGCCCGCGTCGTGCTCGAAGGCACGGTACTGAAGCCCAACATGATCATATCGGGCAAGAAGTCGGGCAAGAAGGACAGCCCCGAGCAAGTGGCCGAGAAGACCATCCGCGTCTTCCGCGAGACGGTCCCGGTCGCTGTGCCCGGCATCGCCTTCCTGTCGGGCGGCCAGTCCGACGAGGAGGCGACCGCCAACCTCAACGCCATCAACGCCATCGGCCCGCATCCCTGGAAGCTGACCTTCTCCTATGGCCGCGCCCTGCAGGCCGCACCGCAGAAGGCCTGGTCGGGCAAGGCCGAGAATGTGCCTGCCGGGCAGCGCGCTTTCGCGCACCGCGCGCAAATGAACGGCCTGGCCGCGCTCGGCAAGTGGCAGGAGAGCCTCGAAAAGGCCGCCTGATCGCCTCCGAATGTTTCGAAAGAGAAAGCCCCGCACCGCCGGGGCTTTTTCTTTAGCGGTACCAGCCCTATGAAACCGCTATGTTCCGTTTGTCTGGAATCCTAACTTGGCTGGCTTTCCCCGCCTATGTCTGGCAGGGGCTCGGCGTCCGCCGCCGCACCGAGCGCATGCTGCCGGCCGAAGGGCCGGTGATGCACCAGGTCGAAGGCGACGAGCCACCGCTGTCATTGCTGGTACTGGGTGATTCGTCCGCCGCCTCGGTCGGTATCGGCCGGTCGGAGGATGGGCTCGCCCATCAGCTCTCGCTGATTCTTGTTGAACGCACCGGCCGCGCCGTGCGCTGGCGCGCAGCCGGATTCAACTCCGCCACCGCCGGGCAGATCCGCGACCACGTCCTGCCAAATCTTTCTGCCGATCCCTGGACCCATATCGTGCTGTCGGTCGGCACAAACGACACCAAGAATTTCCACACCGTGTCGCGTTTCAAGAAAGAATTTGGCGGATTGCTCTATGCGTTGCGCGCCAAATGGCCGGAAGCGCGGGTGGTCTGGTCGCCGGTGGTGGAGTTCACCCGCGTCCCGGCCTTGCCGCCGCTGCTCGGACGCATCCTTGAGATCCGTGCCGGCGAGATCAACCGCATGGGCGCGCGGCTGTGCCATGAACGCGGCGCCGTGCCGGCCTCGCGGCTGCCAATCCTCGATCCGCAGGCCGGCTTCTCGACCGATGGTTTCCACGCTTCGGCAGCCGGTTATCGCGCCTGGGCCGAGCACATAGCGGATCTCGTCTTGGCCGAACGTCTGGAGTAAGACGCCGGCTCTGCCGGGCAACACCTCGGTCTACCAGCGGTCGATGAAATCGACTGCTGGAGCGCGCGACCGCGTGGCCCACGCCTGTTGGCGCGAAAGCTACCGCATCGGCCCGAAAATCGTGCACGATTTTCGGAAAGCACGATGCGTTGGCTCAAAGTGCTGGAGCGTCCTTTGCGCGTCCAAACGGACGCGCGGCGCTTCAATCGGCCCGGATGGGCCGCGCCGGCGTCTGAAGCCCACGCTATTGAGCGTGGCTGAGGATGACGGTCAGCGAAATCGCGCCGAGCGCCAATACGGCGAGTTTCCAGAAATCGCGGCGCTGCCTGAGACCTGGCAGGCCGAGCGGCTTGATCAGCTGCACGGCCATCAACGCGAGGATAAGCAGGGAAAGGGCCTTGGTCATGAGGCCATTGAGCAGGCCGGCTCGCTCCTGTCAAAGCGGAGATGAGGAATTTCGCACGACGGGCTCGTCATAAAGTCAGATGGACGCGCGCGGGGGGAGGTGGCTAAAACGGCATAGAGCGCCGCGCGTCCACTTGGACGCGCAAAGGACGCTCTATAGCTTTGGGTCGACGCATCGTGCTTTCCGAAAATCGCATACGATTTTCGGGCCGATGCGGTAGACGAATGCCGCTTGGGCCAATGTTCCTGGGGAGGGTGACATCATGGCGTCCCGCTATCACGAAGTTTATGCCGGCTGGCAAAGCGATCCGGAAGGTTTCTGGGCGAAGGCGGCGGAGGATATCGACTGGTTCCGGCGCTGGGACAAGGTCTTCGACGCGCCGGCCGGCGTCTATGGGCACTGGTTCGCCGGTGCCGAATGCAACACCTGCTTCAACGCCGTCGATCGTCATGTCGAGGGCGGCCGCGCCGATCAGATCGCGCTGGTCCATGACAGTGCCGTCACCGGCACCATGACGCGTTTCACCTATGCCGAGCTGAAGGCCGAGATCGTGGCGCTCGCCGCGGTGTTGGCCAAGCTCGGCGTGGAGAAGGGTGACCGCGTCATCATCTATATGCCCATGGTGGCGGAGGCCGCGATCGCCATGCTGGCCTGCGCCCGGCTCGGTGCCGTGCATTCGGTCGTGTTCGGCGGCTTTGCCGCCAAGGAGCTCGCCACCCGCATCGACGATGCCCGCCCGAAGCTCATCATCTCCGCGTCCTGCGGCCTGGAGCCCGGCCGGGTGGTCGCCTACAAACCCCTGCTCGACGGCGCCATCGACCTCGCCGGCCACAAACCCGCCAGCTGCCTCATCCTGCAGCGGCCGCAGCTTGCCTGCGACACTGTCCCCGGCCGCGACATCGACTATGCCGATGCGGTGAGCGCGGCCAAGGCCTCCGGAACCGACGTGCCATGCGTGCCCGTTGCCGCGACCGATCCGCTTTACGTGCTCTATACGTCGGGAACGACCGGCCAGCCAAAGGGTGTGGTGCGCGACAATGGCGGGCATATGGTGGCGCTCAAATGGTCGATGCAGAACGAATTCGGCGTCGCACCGGGCGAGGTGTTCTGGGCCGCGTCCGATGTCGGCTGGGTGGTCGGCCATTCCTATATCGTCTATGCCCCGCTCCTGCATGGCTGCACCACGATCCTGTTCGAGGGCAAGCCGGTCGGCACGCCCGATGCCGGCACCTTTTGGCGGGTGATCGCCGACCATGGCGTAGTGGCCCTGTTCACCGCGCCGACCGCATTCCGCGCCATCAAGAAGGAAGACCCCAAGGGCGAGTTCGTCAGCAAACATGATCTGTCCCGGTTCCGCACTCTCTTCCTGGCGGGCGAACGGGCCGACCCCGAAACCATCAGATGGGCCGAGCAGAAGCTCGGCGTGCCCGTGATCGATCATTGGTGGCAGACGGAGACTGGCCACCCGATCAGCCAGAATCCGGTAGGGCTCGGCATGTTGCCTGTGAAATACGGTTCGCCCTGCGTGCCGATGCCCGGTTTCGATGTGCGGGTGCTCGACGATGCCGGCCATGAGGTGGCGCGCAATACACTCGGCAATGTCGTCCTGAAGTTGCCTTTGCCGCCCGGCTGCCTGCCCACTCTGTGGAATGCCGACAAGCGGTTCCACGACGCCTATCTCGCGGAGTTCCCCGGCTACTACAAGACCGCGGATGCCGGCTATGTCGATGACGACGGTTATCTCTTCATCATGGCGCGCACCGACGACATCATCAATGTCGCCGGGCACCGCCTGTCGACCGGGGCGATGGAGGAGGTGCTGGCCGAGCATCCCGATGTCGCCGAATGCGCGGTCATCGGTATCGCCGATGCGATGAAGGGGCAGATCCCCTGCGGCTTCGTGGTGCTGAACTCAGGCGTGACGCGCGACATCGCCGAAATCGAGCGCGAAGTGGTGGCCTTGGTGCGCGAGCGAATCGGTCCCGTCGCCGCGTTCAAGCTGGTGGTGACGATCAAGCGGCTGCCGAAGACCCGATCGGGCAAGATCCTGCGCGGTACCATGCAGAAGATCGCCGACAAGGAGGCTTGGGCGATGCCGGCCACCATCGACGATCCGGCTATTCTCGACGAGATCACGCAGGCCTTGGCTACGCGCGGCATCGGCGTCTGATCCGCGCCGGCCCTGCCCTCTCCAGCCTGTCCGGGCTTCATTTGGTTAACGGGCCTGCTTTCCTGTCCGCCTGGTATGTCGTTGTAGGGATTCGTGTTTTCGGGCTGGTTTTGGGGTTTGGATGGAAACTGGTCGGGTTACGAAGGGTTAAGGGGGTATCGTCGCAAAAAGTTCAAAAAAGGGAGAAATGGTTGTTGACAGTCT
>NZ_AP023262.1:1362500-2662500 GCF_016756615.1 Mesorhizobium sp. L-8-3
AAAGAGAAGATTTGTTCGGACTTCACGTCCCGAGCATGATCGTTGAAGCAGTGGTCTTCGGACCATTGTGGATTGGGTCGTGTGTTGACGGATGTGATGTGTCGCAAGGGACGCTCAAACCCTTGCCTATGATTGGCGGCTTAACCGCAGGCCACCGGACGGATCTCGAGAAGCTGGTCTTTTCTGCCAAACCATCGTTAGGTGACGATCTCTGCGAGATCGCACTGTGGTGACGATCCCTTCGGGATCGCACTGAGATGGATATTGGCAATGAGAACGATCAAGTGTCTTAAGGGCAATTGGTGGATGCCTTGGCATGCACAGGCGATGAAGGACGTGATACGCTGCGATAAGCTACGGGGAGGTGCGAATACCCTTTGATCCGTAGATTTCCGAATGGGGAAACCCACCTAAGATACTTGTAAAATCAGACGCGCCGGTGGCGCATCGGTGAATGGTGAATAGTAAAATGGTGAATGGTCGATTCCATTCACCATTGACCATTTTGCCATTCACTGCGTCGAAGACGCGTCCGGTTTACAAGTATCGCTGATAGGTAACTTATCCTGAATTCAATAGGGATAAAGTGGCGAACGCGGGGAACTGAAACATCTAAGTACCCGTAGGAAAGGACATCAACCGAGACTCCGCAAGTAGTGGCGAGCGAACGCGGACCAGGCCAGCGGCTTTTGTGAGACAAGCGGAACCATCTGGAAAGTTGGGCCATAGTGGGTGACAGCCCCGTACGCGTAATGCGAACAAAAGTCCTTGAGTAAGGCGGGACACGTGAAATCCTGTCTGAAATTCGGGGGACCACCCTCGAAGCCTAAGTACTCGTGCATGACCGATAGCGAACTAGTACCGTGAGGGAAAGGTGAAAAGCACCCCGACAAGGGGAGTGAAAGAGTACCTGAAACCGATTGCCTACAAACAGTGGAAGCCTGCAAGGGTGACCACGTACCTTTTGTATAATGGGTCAGCGACTTAGTGTGACGAGCAAGCTTAAACCGGTAGGTGTAGGCGCAGCGAAAGCGAGTCTGAACAGGGCGTTCAGTTCGTCGCATTAGACCCGAAACCGAGTGATCTAGCCATGAGCAGGCTGAAGGTAAGGTAACACTTACTGGAGGGCCGAACCCATAACTGTTGCAATAGTTCGGGATGACTTGTGGCTAGGGGTGAAAGGCCAATCAAACTCGGAAATAGCTGGTTCTCCGCGAAATCTATTTAGGTAGAGCGTCGACCGAATACCCCAGGGGGTAGAGCACTGGATGGGCTAGGGGTCCTTACCGGATTACCAAACCTAACCAAACTCCGAATACCTGGGAGTACTAGTCGGCAGACACACGGCGGGTGCTAACGTCCGTCGTGGAGAGGGAAACAACCCTGACCTACAGCTAAGGTCCCCAAGTTATGGCTAAGTGGGAAAGGATGTGAGGATCCCAAAACAACCAGGATGTTGGCTTAGAAGCAGCCATCATTTAAAGAAAGCGTAACAGCTCACTGGTCTAAATAAGGGTCTTTGCGCCGAAAATGTACCGGGGCTCAAGCCATACACCGAAGCTTAGGGTTTGCGAGCGATCGCAAGCGGTAGCGGAGCGTTCCGTAAGCCAGTGAAGGGAGACCCGCGAGGGCTCCTGGAGGTATCGGAAGTGCGAATGCTGACATGAGTAACGTAAGGGGAGTGAGAGACTCCCCCGCCGAAAGTCCAAGGGTTCCTGCTTAAAGTTAATCTGAGCAGGGTTAGCCGGCCCCTAAGGCGAGGCCGAAAGGCGTAGTCGATGGGAATCACGTTAATATTCGTGAGCCTGGAGGTAGTGACGGATCATTGAAGTTGTCGAGCCTTATCGGATTGGTTCGGCAGCCGCGTGGTTCCAGGAAATAGCTCCTCCTTATAGACCGTACCCGAAACCGACACGGGTGGACTGGTAGAGTATACCAAGGCGCTTGAGAGAACTATGCTGAAGGAACTCGGCAAATTGCACGCGTAACTTCGGAAGAAGCGTGACCCTTCGATGGGCAACCATCGGGGGGTGGCACAGACCAGGGGGTAGCGACTGTTTATCAAAAACACAGGGCTCTGCGAAGTCGCAAGACGACGTATAGGGTCTGACGCCTGCCCGGTGCTGGAAGGTTAAGAGGAGGGGTGCAAGCTCTGAATCGAAGCCCCAGTAAACGGCGGCCGTAACTATAACGGTCCTAAGGTAGCGAAATTCCTTGTCGGGTAAGTTCCGACCTGCACGAATGGCGTAACGACTTCCCCGCTGTCTCCAGCATAGACTCAGTGAAATTGAATTCCCCGTGAAGATGCGGGGTTCCTGCGGTTAGACGGAAAGACCCCGTGCACCTTTACTATAGCTTTACATTGGCATTCGTAGTGGCATGTGTAGGATAGGTGGTAGGCTTTGAAGCAGGGACGCCAGTTTCTGTGGAGCCACCCTTGAAATACCACCCTTATCTCTATGGATGTCTAACCGCGGCCCGTCATCCGGGTCCGGGACAATGTATGGTGGGTAGTTTGACTGGGGCGGTCGCCTCCTAAAGAGTAACGGAGGCGCGCGATGGTGGGCTCAGAACGGTCGGAAATCGTTCGCTGAGTGCAATGGCATAAGCCTGCCTGACTGCGAGACTGACAAGTCGAGCAGAGACGAAAGTCGGTCATAGTGATCCGGTGGTCCCGCGTGGAAGGGCCATCGCTCAACGGATAAAAGGTACGCCGGGGATAACAGGCTGATGACCCCCAAGAGTCCATATCGACGGGGTTGTTTGGCACCTCGATGTCGACTCATCGCATCCTGGGGCTGGAGCAGGTCCCAAGGGTATGGCTGTTCGCCATTTAAAGCGGTACGTGAGTTGGGTTCAGAACGTCGTGAGACAGTTCGGTCCCTATCTGCCGTGGGTGCAGGAATATTGACAGGATCTGTCCCTAGTACGAGAGGACCGGGATGGACGTATCTCTGGTGGACCTGTTGTGGCGCCAGCCGCATAGCAGGGTAGCTATATACGGACGGGATAACCGCTGAAGGCATCTAAGCGGGAAACCCACCTGAAAACGAGTGTTCCCTGAGAGCCGTGGAAGACCACCACGTCGATAGGCCGGGTGTGGAAGAGCAGCAATGCTTGAAGCTTACCGGTACTAATAGCTCGATCGGCTTGATCGTTCTCATTTGCCTATGTCCATCGCTATCGCGATGGTTTGTCTGCCCTCACGGCAGTCCCTTCGGGACGCCTCCGGGCGGGGCGCGGCATCAGCCGCGACGGCCGGTCGGCCTTGCGAAGCTTCGCTTCGTTGGCCGTCAAGCCCTGAAAACAAACCAGCTTCTCTTCGTGCGTTTCGCCGACCTGGTGGTCATGGCGGAGCGGCTGCACCCGATCCCATTCCGAACTCGGCCGTGAAACGCTCCAGCGCTGATGGTACTTCGTCTCAAGACGCGGGAGAGTAGGTCGCCGCCAGGTCTGCAAAACGCACGTACAGAAATCTTCTCTCTATGGAAATTCCGTAGGCGAATGCCTACATAAAGCAGGTTGACGCGGGGTGGAGCAGCCCGGTAGCTCGTCAGGCTCATAACCTGAAGGTCACAGGTTCAAATCCTGTCCCCGCAACCACCGATCCCTGCGATAGCAGGTCAGTCAAAACCCCGGCCTCCGAAAGGATGTCGGGGCTTTTCTTACCTGCAGCAAATCGCAGGATCGCCGCCAGATCACCACGCAGCACGATCTTCAGGTCATTGCCTTCGGGCATGAGCTCGATCTGGTCGACAAGAGAACGGAAAGTCAGCGCCGCCTGTGTCGTCGTCTCCTCGTTCTGGAGATTGCCGTAGAGGGCGGAAATCCGCTGATGATAGATTTCCGCCATGTTCGGATGCAGTAGGGGCGGCGGCTCCTCGGCCTGCACCAGCATCTCAGTCAGCTCGGCCTTACGCGCCTCAAGACCGTCCATCTCGCTCTTCATCGAGGGCTGGAACATACCCTCCTTGATGGCTTCGATGATGCCCCGGATCTGCTTCTCGGTCTTTTCCAACTGACGGCGCGCTGCCTCCAGGCCGGTGCTGCGCTCGACACGCCGCCGGTTCACCTCACGGGTGAACTCGGCACAGAACTCTTTGAACAGTCCCGGCTCCATCAAATGCGTGTGGAGGCCTTGCAGTACCGATTTCTCCAACGCATCACGGCGGATGTTCAGCCGGTTCTCGCAGACGCCCTTGTTGCGGGCGCCGAAGCAGCCGAGCAAGTCCTTGGAGATCATCGTATAGCCGCTGCCGCAGCAACCACATTTGACGAGGCCGGTGAACATATGCTTCGGCCGGCGACGGTCGTTCAAGGTGTTTTCGCCCGGCTCGGCCGGCGGCTGATAGGCGAGCGCCTTCTGACGCGCCTTCACCGCTTCCCACACCTCCTGATCCACGATCCGTAGCTCAGGCACATCCTGGGTGACCCATTCGCCTTCTGGGTTGAGGCGCGAGACGCGCTTGCCGGTATCAGGGTCCTTCAGATAGCGCAGGCGGTTCCAGACCAGCTTGCCGACATAGAGTTCATTGTTGAGGATGCCGACGCCGCGCTTCGGATTGCCGTGAATCGTCGTCGGCCCCCATTCCTTGCCTTGCGGGCCGGGGATTCCCTCCCGGTTCAGGGCCATGGCGATCGTGCGGGACGATTGCCCGGCGAGATAGTCTGCGAAGATGCGGCGCGCCACCGCCGCCTCCGCGTCGTTGATCTTCCGTTCGCCGCGGATCGCCTCGCCGTTCCCGTCAAACTGCTTGACGACGTCGTAGCCGAAGCACAGGCCGCCACCGGACTTCCCTTCCTCAACCCGGCCGCGCAGTCCGCGGCGCGTCTTGTCGGCAAGATCCCTTAGGTAAAGCGCGCCCATCGTTCCCTTGAGGCCAATATGCAGTTCGCTCACTTCGCCTTCCGACAGGGTGACGATGGCAATGCCGGCGAAGCGCATGCGCTTGTAAAAGCCGGCGATGTCTTCCTGATCGCGCGAGAGCCGGTCGAGCGACTCCGTGAGGACTAAGTCGAACCGGCGCTTGACGCCATCGGCGATCAGTTCCTGGATGCCGGGCCGGATCAGAGACGCGCCTGAAATTGCGCGATCCGTATAGCTGTCGACGATCTGCCAGCCTTCGCGCTCCGCGCGGGCGCGGCAGATACGAAGCTGGTCTTCGATGGAGGCGTCGCGCTGGTTGTCGGAGGAATAGCGGGCGTAGAGCGCAACCCTCATAGAACAACCTCCCTATTCCGGGAGTCGCTTCCCGGCTTTGCACTTAGCTTCGGCTTCAATGAAGTCCTTTGCTGCCTGTCGCCCGAGCATGCGGACAAGTTCGACAAGGCGCGGATCAGGCTTGTTCGGATCGTAGGTCGGCAAGCGCTGTGATGGTTCGAGAACCACCCGCACTCTCTCAACTTCTGTCCTTCTAGGCCTAGCCACAAGGTGGTCCTCGCTCTCAAGCGAACCATTCCGCTCTTGGCTAAGTCTGGGCCGGAAACCCGCCGGATTGAATGCGAAATTGAGTGCATGTCAGCGCCCTTCAGCGTATAGTGCAATCTCGTGGTGTGCCACATCGTATTCGAGCGTACCCGTCGCGGCGGGAAAAGCGAATGCCAGCGTAAGAATACTTGAAATTTGCGGCGCGCGAATCTCCTCTGAGTAATTTTTTTGAGTGCATTGATCGCTACGACCGGCCCACTACCGTGCCCCATCGTCGCGCTCCGGCCTTCCGATCAAGGGCGTCTGTCTGCTGATGAGCCTCGCCTACGGACTACGAATCTGGGGGTCAGGAGTTCGAATCTCTTCGGGCGCGCCATAATTTCAATGACTTAGCGAGGTTCCGCAGACTAAAAGGATTTTTTAGTCTGCGAAAGCGCAAAGCCGTTCGTTGGCATCCGAGGCATCGCGACCCAACTCTGGGGCCCGTTTGAATCGCACATTGCCGTTGGGGTCTAGGGACTGCCCGCTGGCCTCTGGTTCAATGACACCCTGAAGGCCCCTCAGGCTTTCGTCTGGAGGGCATCGAACCTGAATTTCTGATCCGTTACAGTCGTTTTCGCCACGTATGATGAACGACCGCTATGCGCCGCCGCAAGTCGGTCGATGAAGGCTTCACCGCAAAACTGCCGAGCAACCTGCCAACCCTGATGACCCAGAGCATCCACTAAATCAGCCTGCTCGTTGTCCCAAGGTTTCTGACCACAGGCAATCGTGCTGCTTAGGTTGCTTAGGCGAGTTCTGCGGCCAACGCGACGGCCCCAACTTCTCGGTCAGACAAGAACATCTTCTTCCTCAGGCCAGACGGTGCCGGAGCGATCCGATATTCTCGCCGTGTGTGGAGGAACGATGCTGACACGAAGTGAACATCCCGGACCCCGTTCGATTGACGACGCGAAGAAGTGGATGCTGGCGAAGCTGGAGGCCCGCGTCCACCCAATGGGGCTGACCAACGTCGCGGCAACGAAGGAGGTCATTGCGGAACTGAGAGGCCTCGACGGTGCCAATTGGGCAGCGGCATGGGTTGGAAGGGGGGACTGCTACGCGGGGGAGGCCAGGTCCGCGGAGAACCGCGGCGACGACGCGGCTGCGCGCGACGCCTGGTACCAAGCCTACGCGTTCTATTTCATGGGGCGCTTTCCGTGCCCGAACCATCCCGACAAGCTCGCCAGCTATCAAAAGGAACTCGACGCCTACCGCAGGTTTGGTCGCCATGCCGCGCCGAAGATCGAGGTGGTGAGCATCCCGTTCGCCGGGCGTGACGGCGAGGGGTCTGAGATCACCTTCTACGTGCGCATGCCCGTCGACGTCGAGAATCCGCCCGTAATTGTCATGTGGGGCGGTGTGGATGCCTGGAAGGAGGAGATGACCATCCTTACCGAAGGCATCGCGAAGCATGGTATTGCAACCATCGCGCTGGATAATGTCGGCACGGGCCAATCGCCGATCATGGCCGGACCCGATGGTGAGCGCCAGTTCATCCCATTGTTCGACTGGGTGGAACGCTGCGGCCGCTTCGATGCCGCGCGCATGGCGATCGTCGGTCGTTCCTTTGGCGGATACTGGGCTACCAAGCTCGCCCACCTGATGCCCGAACGGTTTCGTGCGGCGGTGAACTGGGGCGGTGGCGCGCACTTCATGTTCCAGCCCGACTGGGTCGAGAAATCGCGCTATCCCGACAGCTACCTGATGGAACTGGTGGAGACGCGCAGCCGGATGCTCGGCGCGACGACTGACGAGGAATACATCGAGGGCTTCCGCCAGCTATCGCTTCTCGACCAGGGGCTGCTGGACCGACCCTGCGCGCCGATGCTGCTGATCAATGGCAAGGACGACACGCAGTGTCCGATCAGGGACATCGAACTGCTGACCGAGCACGGCGATCCGAAATCGGTTCGCCTGTTCCTCGGACGCGGCCATATGGGCTTCGGCCCGGACACGGTTCCCACAATCATCCGCTGGCTCTCGCGCCAGCTCGTATGACCTACGACCTGGAGGCGCCGCAATGGCCAACTGGCAGGAAATGATGCCCAGCACCCGGGCCTATCTCATGGACAAGGTGCTCTATGAACTTCACCACAAGCCGGACCATCTCGAAGCCTACAGGCAAGACGCGGATGCCTATCTTGCGCGTTTCCGGCTACCGCCGGATCTCGCCCGCTGCATCAAGGAGAACGACGTTGCCGAGATGTACCTCAGCGGCGTCAACCCCTATCTGCTGCGCGCCCATTGCATCGGGGTGAAGATCCCCGAGGACGTGTCGCTTGCCGCCCTGCGCAGCCTTCTCGACAACGAGGACTACAACAATGGCTGAGATCACCGGCATCTACACGGCATCCCATACTCCCGTGATGCTCAACTTTCCTGACCGCATTCCGGCGCAGTTGCGCGAGGAGATCTTCGCCGCTTACAGGGCGATGGGTGCCGACTTCATGTCCGGCAAGCCCGATGCGCTCCTCGTGCTGTCGAACGACCATCTGCACAACTTCTTCCTCGACAACTTCCCGGCCTTCTGTTTCGGCTGCGCCGAAAGCTACGAGAGCCCGATCGAGCACTGGCTGCACGCCAAACGCCGCACCTTTGCCGGGGACCAGCGTTTCGGGTCATTCCTGATGCAGCGTGCACTGGAGAGCGACTTCGATCCGTCCTTCTCGATGGAGATGGTGCTGGACCATGGTTCGCTGACGCCGCTCGAGCTTGCCGGGCTGGACCCCGATCTTCCGATCGTGCCGGTGCTTATCAATTGCGTGCAGCCGCCGATGCCGACGATGCGCCGATCCTACCGGCTGGGTCAGTTCCTTGGCAAGGCGATCGCCGAATATGACGGGGTGCAACGCGTGGCGATCCTCGCCACCGGCGGCATCAGCCACGACATCGCCACGCCGCGCATGGGTATGGTCAACCAGGAATTCGACGAGACCTTCCTTGGCCTGATGGAGGCGGGCGATATCGACGGTACGATCACCTACGCAACCGATTTCGTTCACACAGCCGGCAATGGCTGCGAGGAGATCCGGATGTGGATGGCCGCGATGGGCGCGGCCAACGGCGCCCGCTATCGACGCACCTACTACAAGGCGGTGAACGACTGGTACACCGGTATCGGCATCGGTCGGTTCGAGGTCTGATCCGGTGGCGCAGGCAAACGGAAAGGGCGCTGCGTCGGCGCTGGTCATCGGAGGCGGCATCGCCGGCATGTCGGCCGCCCTGTCCCTGACTGAGGCCGGTGTAAAGGTGCGCCTGATCGACCGCGACCCCCAGTGGCGGGTTTACGGAGCGGGTATCACCATCACCGGACCGACGCTCAGGGTGATGAAGCGGCTTGGCATCCTGGAAGACGCGCTGAGGGAAGGACATGCCGCCGATGGCCTCCTCGCCTGCGACGTTGAAGGTAACGTGGTCGCCGAAATCGGCACCAATGGCGTGGATGGAGGAGAGTATCCGGGTGCCGGCGGTATCATGCGCCCCACGCTGCACGGTATTCTCGCCGCGCGCGTCCGTGCGGCTGGGATTGACGTCTTGCTGGGCCGCCGTGTCACCGAGATCGCTCCGGGGCGGCCTAAGCGCGTGATCTTCGACGATGGCACCCTTGGCAGCTACGATCTCGTCGTCGGCGCAGACGGCATTTTCTCGGACACGCGGCGGATGTTGTTTCCCGAGGTAGGTGCACCGCAATATGTGGGGCAGGTGTGCTGGCGCCTGATGACCAAGCGCGACCCGCGTATAGAACGGCGCACCTATTTCCTGGGAGGTCCGTGCAAAGTCGGCATGAATCCGGTCTCGTCGGCCGAGATGTACATGTTCTTGCTGGAGCCACAGGCTCAGTTTCAACGGGTCGCGGACGACAAGTTGCACATTCGCCTGAACGAACTGATGGAGCCGTATGGCGGGGTGGTTGGGGCAACGCGGGAGAAGTTGAGCCCGGAGTCCAACATCGTAGCGCGTCCCCTTGAGACGGTATTTGTGCCAAAGCCCTGGCATCGCGATCGCGTGTTGCTGATCGGCGATGCCGCCCACGCGACCACGCCGCAACTTGCCTCAGGCGCGGGCATGGCGATGGAAGATGGCGTCGTCCTGGGCGAATGCATCGCCTTCAGTCCCGACATAGATGAGGCACTGGCTCTATTCATGCAGCGCCGCTTCGACCGCTGTGCGCTGGTCGTGGACAAGTCGCTGACGCTCGGGCGCCTGGAGAAGAGCGGCGCGACGCCGCTGGAACAGGTGCGGGTCGTGGAAGACGCCCTGCGCCAGCTCAACCAGGCCTATTGAGGAGCGCCGATGTTCACGCACACGAATGCGCATGTGCTCCATACTATCGTTGCCGGAGATCGCAGCAACCCGCCTGTGGTTCTGCTTCATTCGCTCGGCACATCCGCGGCCTTGTGGGAAGCCCAGGCGGAGATTCTTGCCTACGACCACTTCGTCATCCGTCCCGAGTTTCGCGGGCATGGGCTTTCCGAGGAAAGCCGCGATACGCTGACGATCGAATTGCTGGCCGATGACGTGGTGGCAATTCTCAACGGCATGGGCGTCGAGAACTTCGCGCTGGCCGGCGTGTCGATCGGCGGCATGGTGGCCCAGGTCGTTGCCGCCAACGCCGCGGGACGGGTGCGGGCATTGGCAATCTTCGACAGTTCGATAGCGAGCCTCGACCCCGCCATGTGGCGAAACCGCGCCGCCAAGATCCGCGCAGACGGATTGTCCAGCATCACGGAGGCCGTGCTGTCCCGCTGGATCACGGACGAAGCGCGCGGCACGCCCGCGGCGGCGGGGCTGCGGCGCATGCTGGAATTGACCACGGACGAGGGTTACGCGGCCGGTTGCGATGCGCTGGCGGTGGCCGATTGCAGAGCCGCGACATCGGCGCTCGAACTGCCGACGGTCGTGGCGGTCGGAAGCGAAGACACCGCGACTCCGCCGGCAGCCGCCCGCGTTCTGGCTGAAGCGATACCGGGTGCGCGACTGCGCATGATTGAGGGTGCCGCGCATCTTCCGATGTTTGAGCGGTCAGATGCGGTCACGGACGTTTTGCGAGAAGCATTCGCCTGACGCGCTTGTCGGCCCGCAGGAGGCGCGCCGGTGTTCATGATTGGGAGGAAATGATGAAACCAACTGCAACAATTCTGGCCGCCGCTATCGCTTCGATCCTTTGCGGGACTGCCTGGGCGGAACCGCAAAAGATCAGACTGGCTTCGCCCGCGCCAGGCCCCGCCGCGATCAACGGGTTCTTTGCACGTTGGGCCGAAGACGTAACCGCGGCAAGCGATGCTACCCTGACGGTCGAATTCGTACCGGGCGGCGTGCTGGGTCGCGAGGGCCAGCTCCTGGACCGCGTGGCTGCCGGGCTCATCGAAATGGCGTGGGACTTCCAGGGCTATTATCCCGGTAAATATCCGCGCAGCGCGGTCGCCGAACAGCCATTCCAGTTCGAGACGGCCGAACAGGGCTCGGTCGCCCTGCAGAGGGTCTATGAGGCCGGCCTTCTGGCGGGCGAGTATGACGACGTGAAGGTAGTCGGGCTGTTCACCTTTCCCAACGCGTCGCTGATGTTGAAAGAGAGGCTGGACGACCTTGCCGGTCTCAAAGGCCGCAAGATCACGGCGCAGAATCCCACCATGCAGGCCGCGGCTGAACATCTGGGCGGGGTCGCGCTGAACCTGCCGATACCCGATTGGTATCCCTCGCTCGACAGAGGCGTTATCGACGGCGCCATCGTCACCTTTACCGCGGTTCCGGCCTTCCGGTTGAACGAGGTGATGACCGAATTCATCGATATCCGGTTGGGTGGCAATCCCGGCATGTTCGTCATGAACCGGGGCGCCTATGACGCTCTTCCGGAGAAAGCCAGGGCTGCCCTGGATGCGCATGCGGGCGAGATGTTCGCGCGCGGAATGGGCAAGTTCCTTGAGAAACTCAACGAGAAGAGCAAGGGTCTTGCGGCACAGGGAAACAACCGTGTCGTCACGCTGGACGACGCGACGGCAACCGAGTGGCAGGAGAAGGTCGCACCGCTGACCGAGGCCTGGCTTGCACGGGATCCCTCCCACGCGGCGATCCGCGATGCCTTTCTGAAGGAGGCGGGCCGTGACAGTGACTGACATCTATCGCTTGCAGCGGGTGTTTCCGACAATCGAGCAGGCCACGCGAATTCTCGCATCGGCTGGCGTACTCGTCATCATCGGTATTGCCTTCCTAACGCTGCTTGACGTCGGCTTGCGGGCTGTATTCTCGACAACGATCCGCGGATTGAACGAGATCCTGATCCTTGTGCTGGGCGTCTCCATAGCGGCCTGCCTTCCTTCCGGCTGCGCGCGGGCTGTGCATCTTGCGGTCGACATGCTCACGTCGGTCCTGCCGGGACCGGCGAGCAGGGCGCTCAGACTTTCTGCGGCCCTTCTGTTGATGCTGTTTCTGGCATTGGCCGGCGGTGAACTCTTCCGGGTCGCGGTGACCTATGATCTGCGCAACCAGGCGTCGATCATCCTCGGCGTGCAGGTGG
Source organism: Mesorhizobium sp. L-8-3 (assembly GCF_016756615.1). Classification (GTDB taxonomy): domain Bacteria; phylum Pseudomonadota; class Alphaproteobacteria; order Rhizobiales; family Rhizobiaceae. The sequence goes on from NZ_AP023262.1 coordinate 1,374,485, forward strand.
CGCCGTTCTACTACACCATGGCAGGGCTTCTTCTTCTTTGCGTTCCGGTTCAGGCGTTGCATGTCATTGATGCCGGAGCTGCGATCGTCCGGAGCGGAGCCGCCGCGCGGTGGGTTCCGGAGCTGATACCCGCATTGATCGTCCTGGCAGTGGCTTTGGCGGTCTGGCTCGATGCGACCAACCTCCTGCCGGGTGTGTCGACTCTGCGCGGGATGCAGGCAGGGGTGGCGGCGCTCATCTTCTTCGGCCTGATGTGGGTATTGATGCTGCTGGCGGTGCCTCTGGCCGCAGCGATGGGCCTCGTCGGCTTCTTCGGTGTGGCGGTGCTCGTGGGGGTAGGACCTGCCGGCACGGTCGTTGGGAGTGAAACCGCGAAATTCCTTACCAGCGAGACGCTGGCGGTCCTGCCACTGTTTCTCCTTATGGGGAGCTTTGCGTCGGTAGCAGGTCTGTCCTCCGACATCTATCGCTTCGCATTCCAACTGTTGAAGCCGCTGCGTGGCTCGCTTGCCCACGCAACGATTGCGGGCTGCGCGGGTTTTGGTGCGCTCACGGGGTCGTCGCTCGCCACCGCTGCTACCTTCGGCAAGGTTGCGCTCCCTGAGATGCGGGCGCGCAACTACAGCCCCGCCCTGGCCGCGGGCAGCGTCGCAGCCGGGGGTACGCTGGGCAGCCTGGTTCCCCCATCGACGGCTCTCATCCTCTTCGCCCTGTTGTCCGAACAGTCGATCGGACAACTTTTCATGGCGGCGATTGGCCCGGCGATCCTCGCCATCGCTCTCTACCTCTTTGCCATTTGGGCATTGCTGCGGCTTCGGCCTGAGATAGCCCCCGCCGGCACGCGCATCGACCCGCCCGCACTGTTTGCCGCTGCGCGGTCCTGCATTGGGGCGGTCGTCCTGTTTGGTACGGTGATCGGCGGGATCTACAGCGGCATCTTCACCGACACTGAAGCAGCTTCCGTCGGCGCGGTCGGGGCATTTCTCTTTGCGTTTTTCCGCGGCCGCCTAACCGGCGACAGCCTGTGGCGGGTACTGGCCGAGACCACGACGACAATCGCGCTGATCTATACGCTCATCTTTGGCGCAGTGACCTTCTCGTTCCTGATCGCGTTTACCCAGGTTCCGGCATTGCTGTCTGCCTGGATCGTCGATCTGGGCGCCGGCCCGATAGTCGTCGTCCTGCTGCTTGTCCTCGTCTACCTCATCCTGGGAATGGTAATGGATTCCTACGCGATGATGGTGATCACAGTGCCAATCTTCCTGCCCCTGATCATCCAGATGGGGTTCGACCCGATCTGGTGGGGTGTGGTGACGGTGGTCTGCGTGGAGATGGGCATGATCACCCCGCCGTTTGGCATGAACATCTTCATGCTGAACTCCATCGACAAGAACTTGCGCCTGCCAACGATCTACCGGGGCGTGATGCCGTTCGTTCTGGTTGATCTCGTCAAGCTCGGCATTCTGATCGCGCTGCCTGCGCTCGCGCTTTGGCTGCCGGCGCGGATGTGAGCCGCCGCATGTCGACGGCGATGTCCGGAGGAGAGACAACATGAAGCAAGAGACATTCAAAGGACGCATTGAAGATGCGAGGTTCCTGACCGGAAGGGGACGATATGTCGACGACATCACCCTGCCGCGCCAGAGCTATATGGCCTTGGTGTTGTCCCCGCACGCTCATGCCGTCGTCAAGGGCATTGACGCATCCGCCGCGATGGACATGCCCGGCGTGCTCGCAGTTCTGACGGGAAGGGACGTGCTGGCCGACGGACTTGGATCAGTGCCGCCCTTCTTCATGCCGAAGCTTTGGGGCGGTCCCGATGGCTACGGCACCTTGCGGCCGATACTCGTCACCGACAAGGTTCGCTGCGTGGGCGACCGCGTCGCCATCGTCGTCGCCGAAACCAGAGATATCGCACGAATCGCGGCCGACGCCGTTGCGGTGGACTACGAGCCGCTGGCTGCGGTCACGGATGCGCGGGCCGCCTTGTCGGACGATGCACCGCGACTCTGGGACGATTGTCCGACCGGCAACCTTTCGGTCAAGCTGTCGATGGGCAATCCGGCGCTGACGGCAGACGCTTTCGCGAAGGCCGATCGGGTCATCGCCCGTCGTCTCAAGAGCCCGCGCGTCGCGCCGAGTTCGCTGGAGCCGCGCGGCTGCATCGGCTCCTACGATTGGGCCGAAGACCGCTACACGCTTTACACCAGTTCGCAGGATCCGCACGGATTCCGAAAGGTAATCGCCGGCCAGGTGCTGAAGATTGCGGAAACTAGGCTGCGCGTCATTTCGCCCGATGTCGGCGGCGGCTTCGGCCTAAAGGCTCACATGCACCCCGAGGATGCACTGGTGCTGTGGGCGTCGAAGCGCGTCGACCGGCCAGTGAAGTGGATCGCCACGCGCAGCGAGGCGCTGCTGACCGATACCCAGGGCCGCGGCCAGGAGGTCGACGCGGAGATCGCCGTAAGCGCGGAGGGCAGGGTTCTCGGCCTGCGCGCGACCGCTTGGCATAATCTGGGGGCCTACTTCTGGGGGACGGCGACGCCGCCTCTGTATTTTTCGATGCAGCTTGCGCCGAACATCTACGACATCCCCGCCGTCGACCTGACCACGCATGCGGTCTTCACAAACATCGCGCCCATGTCGGTCTATCGCGGTGCGGGCCGGCCCGAGGCTACCTACCTTATCGAGCGCATGATGGACGAGGCGGCGGCCGAACTGCACATGGACCCGGTCAGTATCCGCAAGATCAATGCGATCCGACCGGAGGCGATGCCCTATGCCACCGCGACCGGCATGACCTACGACAGCGGTCGTTTCGGCGACATGATAGACCAGGCGCGCGCCGCCGCCGACTGGGAGGGCTATCCGAAGCGCGTCGCGGCTTCCAGGGAGCGCGGACGCCTACGCGGGCGGTCGCTGATCTCCTATGTCGAGGTCGCGGGCGTGATGAACGAACGCATGGAACTGCGCTTCGAGCCGGACGGCACGCTCACCATTATCGCTGGCACGCATTCGCACGGCCAGGGTCACGCGACCACCTTCTCGGAGATGGTCTCGCAATGGCTGTCGATCCCGGTCGACGACATCCGCTACGTCCAGGGCGACACCGACAAGGTCCTGATCGGCCGCGGGACCTTCGCGGCGCGGTCATCCATGCTGGGGGGGACGGCGCTCCTGAAGGCTAAAGATCAGCTCGTTGGCAAGGCCAAGGCGATGGCGGCGCTCGTGCTTGAAGGACAGGCGGAAAACATCGAGTTCGAGGACGGGCTGCTGAAGCTGCACGGCACCAACAAATCGATCCCGCTGCGCGAGGTGGCGAAACTCCACTACCTGCCCGCCGGGCCGGTGATGGCCTTCGGGCTGGGCCTCGCCGGCGAGGGAACTTCGGCTGGCAAGCCGGGCGCTGCGCCCAACTACCCGAATGGCTGCCAAGTCTGCGAACTCGAGATCGACCCGGACAGTGGCGAGGTCATCCTCGATCGGATGATCGCCTTCGACGATGTCGGCAGGATCCTAAACGCGATGCTGTGCGAGGGCCAGATCCACGGCGGCATCGCGCAGGGGATCGGCCAGGCGCTTCTCGAGGAGGTGGCATATGACGCGGAGGGCCAGCTGACGTCAGGCAGTCTCATGGATTATTGCCTGCCGCGCGCGGAACACATGCCCTCGATCGTCTCGCGCCTCATCGAAGTCCCCTGCACGACAAATCCGCTCGGGGTGAAGGGTATCGGCGAGTCTGGCGCGATCGGGACGCCGGTGTCGATCGTCAACGCCATTGTCGATGCGCTGCGCCCGCTCGGCATCGACAACATCGACATGCCGGTGACACAGCCCCGACTGTGGGCCGCGATCCGGCAGGCGCAAGCAAAGGAGGAGGCATACCCATGAAGCTAGAAGGTTCCTTTGTGGTCACTAGGCCGGCCAGGGAGGTCTGGCTGATCCTGAATGATCCCGAAGTGCTGAGGAAGGCCATCCCGGGCTGCGAGGAACTCGTGCCCACGCCGTCCGGATACACTGCAAGGGCGGCCGTTGCCATCGGTCCCATCAAGGCGCGCTTTTCGGGGGATGTCAGGATAGAGGATCGTATCGCAAACCGATCGCTCAAGCTCGTCGGGGACGGCTCCGGCGGCATCGCGGGTTTTGTCAATGGCGAAGCGGTCGTCATGTTGTCTGACCATCCGCATGGCTGCGAGGTCAACTACTCTTCCGAGGTGAAGATCGGCGGCAAGCTGGCCCAGTTGGGCAGTCGTCTGATCGCGTCGACTTCGCGCAAGCTGGCCGAACAATTCTTCTCGAAAATCAATGAGATCGCTGCTGACCCGCGCGAGGTGGCTATCGCCGGAGGAGGCATGGCATGAGCCGCATCGAGCTGTCGGTCAATGGACGGGCGAGGAAACTCGACGTCGAAGACAAGTTGCTCCTGGTCGACATGCTGCGCGAGCGGCTGGAACTGACGGGTACGCACGTCGGTTGCGACACATCGCAATGCGGTGCGTGCGTGGTGCGACTGAACGGCGATACGGTGAAATCCTGTTCGGTGCTCGCGGCGACGCTTGATGGCGCCGAAATAACCACGATCGAGGGGGTGGCGGCCGGCAGCGACTTGCACCCCATGCAGAGGGCGTTCTCCGAATGCCATGCGCTCCAATGCGGCTATTGCACACCCGGGCTCGTGATCACCGCGATCGACATCGTCGAGAAAAGCCCCGACGGCTTGACGGCCGCGGCCGTTGTCAAGGAGCTCAAGGGCAATATCTGCCGCTGCACGGGCTATGTGAACATTGTCGCCGCGATCCTGAAAGGCGCTGCGGACATGGGCGTTCCGGTTCTCACTGAGGAGGGCGCATGATGCATCCGTTCAGGCTCTTGCGCGCCACCACCCTGGAAGAAGCGCGCTCGGCGCGTGCCGCCGAGCCGGAGTCGATGTACCTGTCAGGCGGGATGACGCTGGTCCCCTCGCTCAAGATGCATCTCCTGACTCCGACCATGCTGGTCGATCTTCGTGGCGTCGAGGAGATGACCGGGATTGCGCTGCGCGATGGGGTGCTGAGGGTGGGGGCGCTGACGACGTGGGCCGTGATGCAAAATTCCTTCACCGTCAACGAGGCGATACCCGAACTGGCACGGATGGCCGGACGGATTGCGGACCGCCATGTCCGCAACAGGGGCACCATCGGCGGGTCGATTGCAAACAACGATCCCGCGGCCGACTACACGTCAGCGGTCCTGGCGCTCGGGGCCACACTCATCACCGACCGGCGCCGCATTCTCGCGGACGAGTATTTCAGCGGTCTTTTCCAGACGGCTCTCGAAGGCGATGAGATACTGGTCGCACTGGAGTTCCAGGTCCCCGATGCTGCGGCTTATGCGAAATTCGCACATCCCGCGTCGGGGTATGCGGTTGCGGGGGTTTTCATCGCGCGTTTCGGCGACGATTGGAGGGTCACGGTGACGGGATCGGGCGAAGGTGGGGTGTTCCGTCTGCCGGTGATAGAGGCGGCGCTGGGTGCGGGGCAACGAAGTACCGATTCGATCGACCTGAGCACCGCGCCCATCATGGACGATGCCGCGTTTCCGACCGATTTCCGTCGGAACATGATCCTCAAGCTGTGCCGCGATGCGCTCGCGAGGCTCTAGGAAAGTCGGGCGTCAATCCATGTGGCCCAGCCGCTCCGCTCCGGGCTCCTGCCCCGGGAATTGGCCTCGTCGATATTCCGTCGGCGAAACGCCGTAGCGCGCTTTGAACTGCCGGCTGAAGTGAGCGGCCTCGCGAAAGCCCCACTCGAAGGCGATCGCCGATACCGGTTTGCCTTCTATCGCCGGCAAGGAGATTTCGCGGGCAATGCGGCGCAGGCGTTCATCCCAGACCCATCGCATGACGCTCTTGCCTGTCTGGGCGAATATCGAGTGAACATGCCTGACCGAAACGCCCATATGTGCGGCCACTGCGCTGCAATCCAGTTCCGGGTCGGCCAGGTTCTCGCGCATGAATGTCTTGATGCGGTCGAGCGCCACGTTGGTCGCGTTGCCGTGTTCGGGGCCTGCCGCGATGTCGGCCACCATGGAGGTCGCGAGCAGGTCAGCCAGGGTGCCCGCCATGCGGTTGACCAGATGTGGCGGACAATCTCTTGCGTAAATGAAAATCTGCTCGATGAGGTCGCGGCAGATCCTGCCCATGCCGACATCGCAGCTCAGGGCAGTCGCGGTGTAGAAGTCGCGCTCGGGAAAGACCTCCCGCCAGAAGCTCGAATCGAGATAGACGGAACGGGTCCAGATGTCGTCCGTTTCGATCCAGAACGGTTTGGAAGTATCGACGAGAAATATCTGGTTGGCGCCGACATGCGCTTCGCGGCCACCCTGCCGCACAACGGTGTTTCCCTCGACCTGATGCGAAACGAGAAACGTGTTTTGGCGGCCGGGCGGCAACTTGCCCGGCATCAACCGGGTGACGTGTGGCGTGAAACGGATGTCGGCCAAGCGAAGCCGGTCCGAAACGTAACTCTGCATGATCTCGCCGTCATAAGGGCGCGAACTTGTCGACTGCAGCTGAAACCGCGTATTCAACAGACTGTTCATCTGTCGCTGAAACTGGTTTCCGGATGCCCGGATGTTCGGCGCGGGAAGCGCCAAGGACTCGACCATCGCTCCCCTTCCTCCCTGGCAGCAGCGACCTCGCACCGGGCGAGAATAGAGGAGCGCAATGCGGGCGTCCAGCAACCGCTGCGGCATGCCTGCAATACGCCCAGGTGGGTTGAACTCCGGAAAGCCAGGGGAAAGCTGCAATGAACGAAGTCGCGATCATGGTCGCGCCGAATGGCGCGCGCCGCGTGAAGGCCGACCATCCGGCCATTCCGATAACGCCCGCGGAACTTGGCGTGACCGCGCAAGCATGCCGGCTTGCAGGGGCGGGGGCAATTCACGTTCATGTTCGCGACGAGGCGGGGCGGCATGCGCTGAACGCGACCACCTATCGGGAGGCGATCCGCATGATCATGGATCGGTGCGCGGGCGACATGGCGGTGCAGGTAACGACCGAATCCGCAGGGCTGTTCGGCATCGATGAGCAAGTAGCGCTCGCGCAGGCGCTGAAGGCCGCAAATCTGTCCTTCGCGATCCGTGAGCTTCTCGCCGGGGGACCGGGACGGGCGGTCCAATTCCTGGCCTGGGCAGCCCGGGCTGGGGTCTCGATCCAATTCATCCTCTACGATGTCGACGACATCGCGGTCTTTGCGCAGATGCATCGCAACGGGGACCTGCAGGTTGCGGGAAAGCCGCGAACCTTGCTGGTCGTCGGACGCTACGGAACGGTGCAGAACGGACGGCCGGAAGACTTCGATACGCTTTATCGAGCCTATGCGGCGGAGGGTTTGCATGAGTCCACGATATGGATGACCTGCGCCTTCGGAATTGGCGAGATGGCCTGCCTCAACCTTGCCATCGAAAGAGGCGGACACGTGCGCGTCGGCTTTGAGAACGCGATTGTTGACGCGAACGGGGTTCCTGCCCGCGACAACGCGCAACGAGTCGCAATGGTCGCGGAGCTGGCACGCGGGCATGGCCGCCCCGTCGCCTCGGCGATGCAGGCGGCCGCAATCCTGGGCATGAGGTCCTTGACCCCGCTCCTGTGATTTCAGCTGAGAGTTCTCTCCCGGATATGAGTGACTTCACCTCCAGGCAAGACGCCGCCCGCCGCAACTCTTATGCTTTTCATGGAGGAGCAAATTGGCGGGCTGGCCAATTCGCTGCGCGCCCGTAGGGCCGGTTTCACGACGCGGTCGTGCGGCACGCAAGATTGTTACATCAAATAACGTAGGAGGAGAATTGATGAGGACCATAAGCTTGAGCGCCTTGGCGCTCACGGTCATGACAGGTGTCGCCTGGGCCGAGCCCGTCAAGCTGATCTTTGCATCGCCGGCACCGGCTCCAACGCCGCTCCATGCTGCCGTGCTGGAAGGCTGGGCGAAGAAGGTGACCGAGGATTCCAACGGCACGCTCGAGGTGGAACTGGTCACCGGTGGGACGCTCGCCGCGCACGGCCAGGTCCTCGATCGCGTCAACATGGGTGTCGTTCAAATCAGATGGGACATCCAGGGCTATTATCCCGGAAAGTTTCCGAAGACCGAGGTGGTAGCGCTCCCCTTCGGCTTCGAGACCGCGGAAGCCGGGACGATGGCACTGAACAAGCTCCTCGAAGACGGTGTCATTGCCGACGAGTATCGCGACGTGAAGGTGCTCAACCTCTTCACCTTCCCGAACGGCTACATGCTGTCGACCAAGCCGATTGCGACAGTGGATGACATCAAGGGCCTAAAGGCAGCCGGCATCAATCCGTCGCGCCAGAAGATGATCTCGGCGCTCGGCGGCGTGCCGGTCTCGCTCTCCATCGTGGACTGGTATCAGGGGCTCAGCCGGGGCGTCATTGATGCCGCGCTGGAATCCTATTCGCCCTTCCGTCTCGCCGAAGTGACGTCGCACTTCGTCGAAGTTCCGATGGGCGGCAACGCGGCGATGATGTTCATGAACCGCGAGGTGTTCGAGGGCTTGCCCCCTGAAGCGCAGCAGGCGATCGAGGCGAACAGCGGTCCCGAATTCGACGGCCAGATGGGTGCCTTCTGGGACGGTGCTGCCGCTTCAGGCCGCGGCATGGTCGAAAAGGCTGGCGGAACCATCGTCAAACCGGCGGATACCGCCGCGTGGGAAACCGCTCTTCAGCCTGTCATCGACGCCTGGGTAGCCGGCACCGAGGGTGGCCAAGCAATCCTGACGTCATTCCGAGCTGCGGCTCAATCCTCCCAGTGACCGCAAGGCGGAACCGGCCCCTTGGCCGGTTCCGCCACCCTCTCAAACCTGGAGACACCCGTGGCCAGACTCGAAGGCAAGGTCGCCATTGTCACCGGCGCCGGCGGCAGCATTGGCGCGCGGACGGTTCGGCTCTTCCTTGAGGAAGGCGCGAATGTGGTTCTGGTGGATCGCAGCGCCCCCGCGCTCGAGCGGGTAGCCGCCGAATTGCCGCCCGTCATGGCCGACCGATATGTCAACGTGATCGCGGATGTGGCCGAGGTCGACGACGTTCGCCGGTATGTGACGACTGCGCTCGACAGGTTCGGCGGCATCGATATTCTCTTCAGCAATGCCGGGAATGACGGCCCCATCCTGAATGTCACGGACTATCCCGAGGAGGTATTCGACCTCATCCAGCGGGTCCACGTCCGCGGCTGCTTCCTTGCCTGCAAATATACGATCCCGCATCTGCCGCGCGGTGGACGGATCATCGTCACTTCCAGCGTGGTCGGCGTGCAGGGCGTGCCTGGCAACTGCGCCTACGTGGCAGCAAAGCATGCGCTGGTTGGCCTGATCCGGGGGATCGCGAAGGAAGTCGCTTCCAAGGGCATTACGGTCAACGGCGTCAACCCTGGTCCGGTCGACAACGATTTCATGCGGGCCGCCGAGGCATCGATGTCCAGGCTGCTCGGTGTCGATGCCGCCGAAATGTTCAACCGCAAGATCCCGATGGGCCGTCATGCCGAGCCGTCCGAGGTGGCGCGCGCGGTGCTATTCCTCGCTTCGGAAGATGCAAGCTTCACCACCGGAAGCTGCCTCATGCTCGACGGCGGCATGGCCTCCTGACGAATACTTTCTCAAATGCGCGCGTGGCTCTAGCCTCCTATCCGCCACGTATTGGCGAAGCCTTGCCAACGAGCCCGGGCGTGAAATGCAGAACGAGCAGTTGGCAGATAACGAGGTCGATCCTGCCATCGGCGCGAGTCCCGGCATTGTGGAAGTGGGTGGCGTCGGGATCCGCCAGGTGGCGTGTACCGAAACCCGGCATTGCTGAGGAGCAGGCATGCAACGATTGGACCGCCACTTACCCATCTGGCCGGACCCGCTGATCCGTTGTCTTGCCCAGGTCTTTGACCATGGTCACTCGGTTCCACATGCGGACGCCAGCACCGAGGCTGACATGGAGAAGACCGCTGCCGCGCAGAGCAGAACCGATCGTGGCACGAAGCGAGCTAGCCTGGAACCGGGGGGCTGCCGGTCTTTGAATCGATCATCCGCGCAGCCTTTTGGATAAGTCGTCGGAGCCAGAGTATGCCGGGATCCTGGCTCTTATACTGATGCCATTGGACGCACTGCTGCAACGGGACCATGGGAAGCGGCACCTCATGGCATACGATAGGAAGTGAAGTCGCAATTTGCGCGGCAATCAAGCCGTGGATGGTCGCTAGACGATCGGTGCCGACAATGAGGTGAGGCATCGCGGCAAAGCTGTAGCATGTAACCTCAATGCGCCGTGCGATCCCGCGCTCCTCGAGGAACATCATGTCGAAGCTCATTCCCCTCTCGGGCGGCATCATGCGTATATGGCCGGCCTCGAGATACTGCTCCTTTGTGAGCGGCGCTTTTCCGTAGCGCCCGTCCTTCCACGCCGCACATACGAACCCGTCCTCGAACAGTGACTCACTGGGGTGTTCGCCCGAGATGAACGCTTTGGGAGCTATGACCAAATCGGCTTCGCCACGTTCGATGGCCTTTTCCGGACGCTCAATCTGCGGCAGCAGCTGAAACTGTGCACGGGAACGCTCCAGTTCGGCGAGCGCGAGCACCTTGGGCATCAGCACGGTCATAGAGTAATCCGACAGCAATATGCTGAACTGCCTGGCGGTTTGGGACGGATCGAAGTGCACATCTGTGGAGATCGCTGCCTCGACGCGGACAATAATATCGCGAACGGAATGCCGCATGGACTCCGCCCGCGGCGTAAGCTCCAGGCTGCGGCCGACGGGAGTCAGGAGTGGATCATCGAAGTAACTTCGCAGGCGCGCCAGCGCATTGCTCATCGCGGACTGGGTGATGTTCATCTTGTCGGCAGCGCGGCTAACGTTCCGCTCAGCTAGAAGCAGATCCAGCGCGACGAGCAGGTTCAGGTCGAGGTTCTTGAATCGCATTTCGCAGGTTCTCTCTGAGGTATTTAGAGCCGAAATGTCATATATCGAATCATTCAATTTCCCAAATACACCCTCCTGACCTATGCCTGTTTAAGGGAGGAAGCACGGACAAAGGTGCAGCAATGCATGTCCGTACGGCGCAGCATTCGCGGCCACCTTCCCGCAGGCATCAAGGGAAAGTGGTTTTGTTCAGATATTTTCCGACCAACTACGTCTGGAACCTGTCGGTCGACCTTTCGATCGAGATGGGCGCGCGCATCGGCGAGATTGAGGAGATGTGCGCCCCGCTGCAGGAAGCTGCGAAAGCACCGGACGCAGCGGGCACGCAAGCGTTCCGCGAGACATGGGTGAAGATGGCCGACAAGCTCGCCGGGCTTGCGGCCGAGGACGAGGCACAGGGCCGCCTGATCTCCTCCAGCGACAAGCTGCTGCGCGCCGCCAACTACATGATCACCGCCGAACGCCTGCAGGCGCACGGTTCGGAAGGCCGCCTAGCGCTCTACAGGCGCTTCCTCGACACGTTCGCCAAGGGCCTCGCCCAGTCCGGTGCGCCAGTACGCCGGGTCGAAATCCCGTATGAGGGCACGCACCTGGCGGCCCTCTACGTCCCGGCAAGAGGCGTCGACGGGCCGCAGCCGCTGCTGGTGCAGGTCAACGGGCTCGATTCGACCAAGGAGATGAAATACTTCGTCGGCCTGCCCGAGTCGCTAGCCAGACGCGGTGTCGCCTCCCTCGTCATCGACCAGCCCGGTTCAGGCGAGGCGTTGCGCCTTGAAGGGCTGACTTCACGCTACGACAGCGAGCATTGGGCGTCGCGCGTCGTCGACTGGCTGGAGGCACAGCCGCAAGTCGACGCTAAACGCATCGGGCTCGAGGGCGTGTCGCTCGGCGGCTATTACTGCCCGCGCGCTGTCGCCTTCGAGCCGCGCTTCGCCTGCGGCGTCGCTTGGGGCGCCAACCACGACTGGCGCGATGTGCAGCAGAAGCGGCTGGAGCGCGAGGGCGATTTTCCGGTCCCGCACTACTGGAACCATGTCTGCTGGGTCTGGGGTGCCAAGGACATCGATGAATTCAAGCAGATTGCCGAGAACGTTCATCTCGACGGCATTCTCGACCGCATCCGCGTGCCGTTCCTTGTCACGCACGGCCAGAAGGACAGCCAGATCCCGCTAAAATGGGCCGAACGGACCTATGAGCAACTCGTCAACAGCCCGAAGCGCGAGCTGAAGGTTTTTACCGAACGCGAGGGCGGCGTGCAGCACGCCAGTTTCGACAATTCCGCAAATGCCGGCGCCTACATCGCCGATTGGGTGGCCGAAACGCTCGGCGGCGGGACGGCGGCTTGAACACGGATACCGAAGGAAGCACAGCATGAACATCATCGGACCCGACTACCTGGTCTTCGGCGTCGACGACCTCGTCGCCTGCTCGGAATTCCTGACGGCGTTCGGCCTCACCCCGGTGGGCGTGGACGACAAGGGCGGGCTGTTCGAGGCGCTGGACGGGACCGGGGTCATCATCCGGCACAAGAGCGACCCCGATCTGCCAGCGCCACTGCCGACGGCCACGATGTTGCGCCAGCAAGTATACGGTGCGCGCGATGCCTCCGACATCGAGGCAATCGCGGCCGAGCTGGGCAAGGACCGCAAGGTCCACAAGCTCGCCGACGGCACGATCGAGACAACGGACGATTTCGGCTTTGCGCTGAAGTTCCAGGTTACAAAGCGGCGCGAGCTGGAACTGCCGGCCGAGAAGATCAACGCCCCTGGCGCACCCGCACAGCGTGGCCCGAACGAACTCGGCGTCTGGGACGGCATGCCGGCCATGCCGCGCATGCTAAGCCACACCGTATTGTTCGTGCCGGACATCGAGATAGCCACGAGCTTCTATTGCCAGCGCCTGGGCTTCGTCATCACCGACGTCCTGAAGGGCGCCGGTCCCTTCCTGCGGCCGAAGGCCAACGACGATCACCACACGCTCTTCTTCATCCGCACACCGGAATACATGAAAGGCATCGAGCACCTGGCCTTCCATATGGGCGGGCCGACAGAGCTGATGGTCGCCGGATCCCGTTTCGTGAAGGCCGGCTACGAGAGTTTCTGGGGGCCAGGCCGCCACAAATTCGGCTCGAACTGGTTCTGGTATTTCAACAGCCCGCTCGGCACGCATTTCGAATATGACGCCGACATGGACAAGCACGACGACGAATGGGTCGCGCGCGAAGCGCCGTTCGGGCCGGAAGCCTCCCAGATGTTCCTGCTTCAGCATCGAGAGAAATGGGCGCCCGGAGGCGGGCCCAAGCCCGACCAGTGACACCGCAGGAGGAGCAACCTTGAAGCTGTGCCAGATGGACGGGGTGCCAGAGGGCGAAGCCCGCGGATTTGTGGTCGCCGGCTTCGCCCGCAAGGTCGTGGTTGTGCGCAGAGGCGGCCGGATCTTCGCGTATCTCGATTCATGTCCGCATTATGAGGGCGGGACGCCCATGGCCTGGAAAACCGACCGCTATCTGAACGGTGAAGGAACGCATCTGGCCTGCCATTCCCATGGGGCGCTCTTCGAGATCGAGACAGGTGAGTGCGTGCTTGGTCCCTGCCTCGGACAAAGACTGAAAAAAGTACCGGTCCGCATCACGCCTTTGGGCGATATCGAGGTTGTGCGGGAGCCAGCCAGGGAGGAACTTGGATGACAGTGGTTGTGCGCAACGTACTGGTGATCGGCGGCGGCTTCTCGGGAATGTCCGCTGCGATCGAACTGCGCAAGCGGGGCATCAGCGTTGACGTCGTGGAGATCGATGCTGGCTGGCGGTCTTACGGTGCCGGGATCACGCTTGGCGGCGCAACGTTCCGCGCCTTCAGGACGCTGGGCATCCTGGACGCATTTATGGAGCGTGGAAGCGCGACCGACGGGCTCGATTTGTGCGCGCCCAACGGCTCTCTGATCGCCAAGCTGCCCACGCCTCGCGTGGCAGGTCCGGACGTTCCTGGTAGCGGGGGCATCATGCGGCCCGCCCTGGCCTCCATCCTCGCGGAAACGACAAGGGCTGCCGGCGCCGACGTGTTGCTCGGCGCCACCTTCGAGACGATCGCACAAGACGACAACGGCGTAACGGTGTTGCTGACCAACGGCGACACAAAGCGCTACGACCTCGTCGTCGGGGCCGATGGCCTTTTCTCGAAGGTCCGGGAAACAGTGTTCCCGAACGCGCCGAAGCCCGCCTACACCGGCCAGTGCGTCTGGCGCGCTGTCGTGGAGCGCCCCGCCGAGATTGAGACGGCCGTTATGTGGCTCGGACCGAAGATCAAAGTCGGCATCAATCCGGTTTCTAAGACCCAAGCCTACATCTTCGCCACCGTCGACCAGCCGATCAAGCAGCGCTTACAAGAAGGCGAACATCTCGGCCTGCTCAAGAAACTGCTTGAGCCTTTCACGGCTCCCCTGATCGTCAGGCTCCGCGAAGGGCTAAACGAGAGCAACTCGATCGTCTACCGACCGCTCGAAGCGTTGATGCTGCCCAGGCCCTGGCACAAGGGCCGTGTCGTCCTGATCGGCGATGCCGTTCACGCGACCACGCCGCATCTCGCCTCGGGCGCCTGCATCGGCATCGAGGATGCCATCGTGCTGGCTGAGGAGTTGGAGCGCGCCGGCGATGTCGAGGCGGGCCTCGCTGCGTTCGAAGGCCGACGCTGGGAGCGCTGCCGGATGGTTGTCGAGAATTCGCTGCGCCTGGGCGAGATCGAGATCAACGACGGCGACAAGCAGGAGCACTCGGCGATCATGCGCGAAACGATAATGGCCCTTGCAGCGCCGATCTGAAGACGAAAGGGAGGAACCGAACATGACGACGACCGAAAAATGGCCGGGGCGCGTTGCGCTGATGGTGGCGCATTGCGCCGGCATGGTGGACCTGGTCGCGCTGCCGGTTTGGGTCGGCACACTGATCACGGCCTACGGATTCGATCCGCAACAGGCGGGTGCCCTCGCGACACTTTTCCTGGTCGGAGCAGTCATCGCCAGCGTGTTCTTCGCGCCGCAGTTCAACCGCATCAACGGCCGACTCGCGGCAACGGGCGGGTTCGCTATCGCCGCACTGGCCTTCGTTCTCGCTTCGACGCAAACCGCCTTCGGGCCGCTTGCGGCAGCGCATACCCTTGCGGGGCTCTCCGCTGGCACCGCACTCTCGTTCACGCACGGAACGATTGGACGAAGCACCAATCCGCATCGCCTCTTTGCGACTGTTGGCACCGCGCTCGGCGTCTTCGCAATCATCTTCCTCGGTGCAACACCGAACATCATCGCGGCCGTGGGCGGAGCCGCACTGTTTCAGGTATTTGCCGGCGTCATGGCGTTGGCGGCTATCGTCACTGCATTGCTTTTCCCGAAGCCGGCAAACCTCGAAATCGCCGGGACTTCTGCAGTGCCGCAGAAGATCGGGCGGGCTGTCTGGGCCGGCATCCTTGGCGTCAGCACCATGGCGCTGATCCAGGCGATGGTGTTCAGCTTCGTGCAGCAGATTGGAACGGATCGGGGCTTCGGCATGCAGGCAGTCACTGGCGTGCTGATCGCGCTCGGTTTCGTCAACCTGTTCCCGGCGCCGCTGGCGGCTATCCTCCAGAACCGCCTCAAGGCGGAGAAGGTGGTTCTGGCCGGACCGGTGGTCCAGGCAGCGATCGCGCTGCTCATCATGCTGAGCGTGAGCTTCGTCCCCTACGCGGCCGGCGCGCTGCTGTTCACGGCGGTGATGATCTTCACACACACATTCGCATTCGGCCTCCTGTCGCGGCTGGAAGGAACCGGGCGGGCGCTGGCTGCCACGCCGGCCATGCTGATGGTCGGCTCGGCAATCGGGCCGATCCTCGGCGGGACGCTGGTGAAATTCTCCGGGTATCCGGCAATAGGCATCGCGGCCTGCCTCTTCGCGCTAATAGCCGTCGGCCTATTCAGCCAGGCGCGCCTGCGCGAGGATGCCGCCCTGCAGGCCGCCGCGTGAAGATGACGACGCATCCCGCTTCTTCGCGGCGGATTGTCGACCTCTCCGTTTACTTGGAGGATGACGTGTTGTCCGATCCGCCGCCCCTCGCTCCGAGAATCGTCTACCAGGACCACAAGGAGACGATCGGCGAGTTCATGCATCTCTATCCGGGGACAACGCCCGAAGATTACTCGGATGGAGAGGCCGCCGCCGCCGAGCGTCTAGAGATCACGACGCACAACGGAACGCATCTGGATGCGCCATGGCACTACCATTCGACGATGGATGCGAGGGTGGGCGGCCCGCGGCGCTCCATGACGATCGACGAAGTGCCTCTGGTGTGGTGCTTCCAACCGGGCGTGAAACTCGACTTCCGGCGGTTCGACGACGGCTACCGCGTGATGGCCAGCGACGTCGAGGCCGAGCTGAAGCGCATCGGCCACGAACTCACGCCGCTGGAGATCGTCGTCATCAACACCCGCGCCGGTTCGCGCTACGGCCACGACGATTACGTCAATTCGGGCTGCGGTATGGGCTACGAGGCGACGATGTACCTGTTGGAGCGCGGTATCCGCGTCACCGGAACCGACGGCTGGAGCTGGGATCCGCCGACGAAATTCGTAGCTGCGCGCGTGCAGGAAACCGGCGACAAGTCGCTGATCTGGGAAGGTCACAAGGCAGGACGCGATATCGGCTATTGCCACCTCGAGAAGCTGCACAATCTTGAGAGCCTGCCGCCGACCGGCTTTACCATAGCCTGCTTCCCGCAAAAGGTGCGCGCGGGCTCCGCCGGGTCCACACGCGCCGTCGCCATCTTCGATCTGTGAGGAGCTGCATGAGTTTTCGGCCGATCCACCGCGTCGTCACCGGTCATGACGAGACAGGCAATGCGATCGTCGTGTCCGACGGACCGCTTCCTGTTGTGAAGGAACTGGCGAACATCCCCGGGACCGTGTTCCACGAGGTGTGGAGCACAGCTGGCACGCCGCCGGTGGTCGGCAATGGCGAAGACCCGACCGTCGGCGACCTCGTCCTGTCGCCGCCTGCAAACGGCACGCGGATCCGGTTCGTGGATATCCCGCCGGACAGTGAGGATTTCTTGGCGCATGGAGCGGCGAGCATGAAGGCCGCGTTCAGCGAGGTCGGCGACACGGCCGCGTCCACCGTGAAGGAGGATTCCCCGCATCCACTAATGCACCGCACCGAATCGATCGACTACGGCGTCGTCATCGAAGGCGAGATGACGCTGGTGCTCGATGACAGCGCGGTCGACCTGAAACAGGGCAGCGTCGTCATCCAGCGGGGCACCAACCACGCCTGGGCCAACCGCTCCGGAAAGCCCTGCCGGATGCTGTTCATCCTGATCGACGGGCAGTACGCGCCGGAAATCGCCAGGGCCCTGCGGGACCGCAACGCCTGACGTTGGTTCCGCCACCACGATCAATCCGAATTTCCCGCTCCGGAGGACGGAATGAAACTCGCGACACTCGACAACGGAATGCCGGACGGCCGGCTTCATCTTGTCAGCGGCGATCATGCCCGCTACGCCCCGGCGAAGGCCGCATCGACCCTGCAGGCGGCGCTGGAGAGCTGGGCGAGGGTGGAACCCCGGCTGCAAGCCGAATACGAGGCGCTGAACGCCGGCGCCGGCGCGCCGTTCGATCCCGCAAAGGCCCTGGCGCCGTTACCGCGCGCCTGGCAGTGGCTCGACGGATCGGCCTTCGATAGTCATGGCGAGCTGATGCAGAAGGTCTTCAAGCTGCCGCCGGTCGATACCGGCGGACGGCCGCTGATGTATCAGGGCGTGAGCGACCGATTCTATGCGCCGACGGACGATGTGAAATTCCCCTCCGAGGAAGACGGAATCGATTTCGAGGGCGAATTCGGCGTCATCACCGATGCGGTGCCGATGGGCACCGATGCCGCCGAGGCGAGAAAGCACATCCGCCTGGTCGTGCAGATCAATGACTGGAGCCTGCGCAAGATTGCCCCGATCGAAATGAAGACCGGCTTCGGGTGGATCCACGCCAAGCCGGCGAGTTCGATGGCGCCGGTGGCCGTTACGCCCGACGAACTGGGCGGGTATTGGCGCGACGCGCGCGTCGATCTTCCACTGCAGGTGGAATGGAACGGGAAGCGCTTCGGTGCCGCGAACGGATATGCGATGAGCGCCGGCTTTGACGAGTTAGTGGCCCATGCCGCCTATTCGCGCGATCTCGTCGCCGGAACTGTGATCGGCTCGGGAACGGTCTCTAACGAAAGCTATCGTGAGGTCGGCTCCTCCTGTATCGCCGAACGCAGAGGAATCGAGCTGATCGATCTGGGTGAGCCAAAAACCGGCTTCATGAAGTTTGGAGACATGGTGCGCATGGAAGCCATGCTTCCTGACGGCACACCGCTGTTCGGCACCGTCGATCAGAAAGTTGTCCGAGGCTAGCGGATGCGCGTCGTCATAACGGGCGCATCGGGTTTCGTCGGGCACGGTCTCGCGAGATTTCTTTGCAGCCACCCGGGTGCGCTCGGCAGGCCGATGTCAAAGCTTGTGCTCGCCGATCTCACCCCGGGCGAAACGGGCCAAGGGCGCCAGGGCTGGGATGGTGCCGAATGGCACTGTGGTGACCTGACCGACGCAGCCTATCTGAATTCACTCCTGAAAGAGCCGGTCGATTGCTTCTTTCACCTCGCGAGCGTGCCGGGCTTAGCAGCGGAAAGAAAGCCCGAACTCGGCTGGTCGGTCAATCTGTTGGGGTCGATCGCACTGATGGAGAGGCTTGCACGGCAGGGACGGGAAGGCGGTCGAGTACCTCGCGTCGTCTTCGCCAGTTCGATTGCCGTATATGGCGTGCTCGGGCCGGGCGTGGTCAACGAAGATTGCGTTCCGCGTCCGATAATCAGCTACGGCGCGCACAAATTGATGACGGAGATCTTGCTTGCCGATCTTTCCCGGCGCGGCGAGATCGACGCGCGCAGCCTGCGCCTTCCCGGCATTGTCGCGCGGCCCGTCTCCGCAAGCCGGCACGGGTCGGCCTTCATGAGCTTGCTGTTCCACAAAGCAGCTGCTCGTGAAGGCTATATCTGCCCGGTGTCTCGGGATGCGACCGCCTGGTGGATGTCACTGACCACCTGTGTCGCGAATCTGGTCTTGGCAGCTAAACTTGACGCTATCTCAATGCCGCCGTCCCGCCTCTGGCAGTTGCCGGTCCTTCACGCCAGCGTTGGAGACATCGTCGCAACGCTGGCGGACCACCTCGGCCCGGAGAGCACCTCCGGGTTCCGTTTCGTGCCCGACGTAGCCATCGAAAACCTGTTCGGCCGATTCCCGAACCTCTCGGCTCCCGGAGCGATGGCCGCAGGGTTCATCAGGGATCCCGACCCAAGCGCCCTCGTGACTAATGTTCTCAAGGGATAGCCAAGCCCACGATTATCTCGCTTCCAAACAATCTCCTTCGCGTCCGGAGGCCAGCCGTGGAGCCCATCCTGCCGAACAACGGCTCTATGTCCGCTCACGCCAATATTGAACCAAAACCTGCCAGCCGCCTTCCCCTATCTCGACATTCGCCTGCATGAGCTGCCGGATGACTACTTTTGGTGAGAGCCGACGACAATGTATTGGCAGCACAGCTTGGCCGATGAGGTCATTGGGGGGCTCCGGCGCACAGTAGGGTGTCAACGGCGATGTGGAGCTTGTAACTTTGTCGGGTACCCCCAAACCCAATCGCGAGAGGCGAAGTGGTAACATATTGATATCACGTAATAATTTTCGCGCGGTAAACTACGAATCTGGGGGTCAGGAGTTCGAATCTCTTCGGGCGCGCCATTTATCTAACGGAAATCACTTACTTTTCTGCCCTCGACGCAATGACTCCCCAGCATAGAAATCCATTTTAGTCTGGGGTTTAGTCTGGGGTTTTTCACCCTCCGGGCGCGAAGGGCATCAGCACCGACAGCGCGTGAATCCGAATTCTTTGTCGCGGGTGGCGGCGGTTGGAGGATGATCTATGGGGGAATGCCTTCCCCCTGGCCGGCGCCGCGGTCGCCGGCACACCCCCTTCTGCGGGGGGCGTCCCGCAACGCCCGCTGTAGAGTGAGAGGTCGGCCCGATTTCCCGCGACGGGTTGAGGATCGGAGGAAAGGCTTCCGGCGCCCGTCGCGGGGACATTCCCCGATGGCCAGACATGACCGCAGCGCTCGCGCCGGCTCGGACCGCACGAGCCTTTACGACGACATCACCAACAAGATCATCGCCGAACTGGAGGAAGGCCGTGTGCCCTGGGTCCAGCCCTGGGGCACGTCTGCTGCGAAGGCACCGCTCGGCCTACCGAAGAACGCCGCTACTTCCCGCAGCTACAGCGGCATCAACATCCTCATTCTCTGGGGTTGTGTCGCAAATTCTGCGTTGGGTCAGACGTCGGCTTACCCGAGACGGATTTCAGGGGGCGATTGCTTCAAACTGCTCCTTCAGCGTTGCTCTCGGATTGAAAGCGAAGCGTCCCTGCAGTTTTGCGCATCATGTGAACCATCTCGATGCCAGCCAAAGTTACGGCAGCCGATGAGAACGCCTTGAACCCCATCATCGGTCTGACCCTACGAGATTCACACATCTCGGAGGGTCCAGCCATGCTTGATTGCGTGGAATTTGGTGAGGCCTCTGAGCATGACGATGGGGCCGGGCTTTCCGTAGTATCCGGTCCATCCACCGAGCCGTGCGAAGACCCAGGCAGCGAAGGCCAATGTGCCTTTGGGATGGGGGTTTTTCTGCTTCTGGGTCTTTCCCTCAAGGCTGTGGCTGACGCGTTCGAGCACCGGTTGGTCGTCGGGATCGAAGGCGTCGCTGAGCGGCCGCTCGAGCTTGCCGTCGCGCTCGGCAACGAGTTGCATCACCGTGACGGCGGCGATGAGGGTGCTGTTACGAGCTTTTCCAGCGGCCCGCCCTCCTGCTGGCGAAGCGCCTCGATGTCAAAGCCCTTTGTCTTGGTGGTCCGAAACAGCTGCTCGATGGTCCAGCGCAGACGATAAAAGCCGATGATGCGCCGTGCATCGGCCAGATCGGTGACCTGATGTGTTGTGAGCAGCCGCCAATGCGCCGGCTCCTGGCCGTGCGGCGGATCGATTTCGCGGGCATCGACCATGCTGAGCGTGACGGTCTTCGGCAGCACCCGGGTTCCCGCCTGGGCTTTGCGGTTCCTGGGCCTTGCGATCTCGACACGGCCGAAGCGCACGCCGAGAGTGGCCGTGCGGGCCTTGCGGCCCGGAATGGCCGGCAACGCGACCGTCATCTGCCCGGCTTCGGGCCAGCTCTCGGCGGCGGCAAACAGATGGGTCCCGTCGGCCAGAAGCCGGTCCTGCGCGGCCCGTACCAGCTTCTCGACATGGTCCGGCTTGAAGGCGAAGCACTCGTAAATGTCCCCCTCGCGGTCCTCGACGACCGTCACGCAGGCCGCGCCGGCGGCCCACAGCCGGCGCGCGCTTTCGGCGCCGTCGAGCCAGCGCCGGCTGTCCTTGTCCGCGAAGTCCCGTTTGGTGCGCGTCGCCTTCACACCACCGCGGCGATCCAGAAAAAACGCATCGACAAGGCCCAACACAAAGCCGCTGGTCGCATCTGCGGCAATCAGCGGGTGCACGGAAAGGCCGATGCCTTTTTCGTCCACCCGAACAGACGTCGTGTCCTGGATCGCCAGCACATGACGGCCACGGACTTGCAAGCACGTGCGGGCCGAGGCCGTACCCAGCATCGCGCCGACCGTCACCTTCGGATTGTGCAGAAAGCGCGTGATCCGCATCTCGCCGGAGCGGCCGCCGCCCAGCGCGCGGACGCTGCTACCCCAGCCGCCCGCGGACACCAGCCGCTGGTGCAAAAAAATCCCGCATCTTTCAGCCGAGCGTCTCCGAATTCCCCAAAACCAAGGTCCATCTGCCCCTCCCTCAGCCGAATCACCGCAATAGGGAGTCAGACTTTCGCCGACACCGCAACTCGCCCCCCACGATGTGTGAATGTCGTAGGGTCTGACCCGGCGCTTGATGCGCCGATGGTCCTGCTCAATCCGGTTGTTGAGATATTGACTGCGGCGAATCCGGATCGGCTTCAGCCGTCTTGCTGTTTGATGCCGCAACCGGCTTTCGCTGTCGCATGCGATGATGGCCTCCTGATAGGTCTGGCTGCCGTCAATGACGATCCGGCCAGGACGGCCATGCCGGTGCAGCGCTTTACGCAGAAGGCGTTTTGCTGCAAGGAGATCACGCTGTTCGCTGAGCATGAACTCCACCGTATCGCCGACACTGTCGATGGCGCGGTAGAGATACATCCACTGGCCACGCACCTTGATGTAGGTTTCGTCCATATGCCACCTGCCCGACAGAGCACGCTTGCGCAGGTTGAAGCGTTCCAACAGCACTGGCGAAAAGCACCTGACCCAGCGATTGACCGTCGAATGGTCGACCGCAACGCCGCGCTCAGCCATCATCTCCTCCAGATCGCGTAAGCTCAAATTGTAAGCCAGATACCACCGAACACACAGCAGAATGACGGACTGATCGAAGTGGCGGCCTTTGAACATCATGCTAATCCCGTTTGGGCAGCCCTCATGCCATCTCAGCATTGCTGAAAAGTTTGCGACAAAGCCGGAAGATGTGGCCCGGCCGCGCGAAATCGCTCGCGCAGGAATTGGGGTTGGCGAGCGCGCGGCAGCACGAGGCGCGTTCCTCGGACGAAATGCCAGTGCCGCCGTCGGGTTTGTGGTCGATCGAGACGGTGAAGGCGGTGGCGTGGTTGGAATCGTTGGCGGTGACCATCGGGACGAGCCGCAGGCGCCGCGCCTCGTCCGGGGTGATCGGCGCGCAGACGATGTCGGACGTATGGCGGATGATGAACACCATCCTCTCGGCCGTGCACAGTGATGCCGCCACGACGAGATCGCCTTCGGCCTCACGGTCGTCGTCGTCGGTCACGACGACGACTTCGCCCTGCGCGAAAGCCTTGATGATGTCTGCAATCGAGGTCGCCATGTGACGCTCGCACTCATTTCCATGTGACGCTCGCACTCGTTTTCGGACACCGAGTGAGGCCAATCCTCTTGCCCGTTCAGCCCGGTCCGCCGGGTCAAGTCGATATCGCCAGCGGCGCCGGCGGCTACCTTGTGAGGAAGCCGCGCCAGAACAGGCCGGCGGCGTCAGGTGAGGGCCGTCGTCAGAGACCGGCCACGCTCAGTGTGCGGCAGGCGTCATTGCTTGCCGCGCCGTCGGTCCGGGCCGCTGCGTCGGGGCGCGGCTGTGCACGCTTCGCGGCCGCGTTGTTGTAGGCCTTGATCTTGACCGGGCGATTGGTGTCGATCGGCAGGACCGTTTTGTGGGAAATGCGCTTGAGGGCGAGGTTCGAGCGGATGCTGGACACGCCCGGGATACGCGAGATCTTGTTGACGATGAGGTCTTCCAGATCCTCGATGTCGGACACCATGACGCGCAGCAGATAATCGCTGTCGCCGGTCATGAGATAACATTCCATGACCTGGCCGAGCCGATCGATCGCGCGCGTGAAATTCTCGAGGCTGAGCTGGACCTGCTTCTCGAGCTTGACCTGGATGAACGCGGTCACGCCGATGCCGAGCACGGCCGGATCGAGCACCGCAATGCGCCGATCGATAACGCCGAGCTTTTCGAGGGTCTTCACCCGGGCAAGGCAGGGCGACGGAGAGAGATTGACGCGGGAAGCGAGCTCGACATTCGTTAAGTTCGCGTTCTGCTGCAGTTCGTTCAGGATTTGATATCGATCCTGTCGAGAGCCATCGTGGTCATATCGCTATCTCCCAAAGGCAAACCGTAGGTCTAGGCGCCACCGAGCCCCGGTCCCGCGCGTTAAGCCGCGTGGTGACATCCCGATGACACCTGAATGCTAATCGCACTCCCGTCTGCGGAATTTCGACAAAATGACGACTTGTATCGAAAAACAGTCAATCTCTGTTTAGCCGCCTGACTTGTCGATCTCCTGCTGTTCACGTGGTGCTGCAGCAGGCACATGAAGATCGCAAATTCGGCAATGCCGCGATTTGGACAAAGTCAGAGGACTCCCCGCAGTTTATCAAGCGGTTTGTCCGGTGATGGAAGGGTCGAAGACGGTGCCGGTCTTGAGCATGGCGCAAGCGACGTTGACGAGGCGGTCGGCGACCGATCGCAGGGCACGGGCGTGGCTGTGACCACGACTTCGCAGCGTGGTGTACTTGGCCCGGCTTCTCGGGTCGCGCTGCGTGGCCACACGCGCCCAATGGTAGATGGCGTTGGCGAGCCGGCCATGACAGGCATATCTTCGCACGATGATGCAGCTCTTGCCGGAGCGCTTGGTAACGGGCGCGACTCCTGTCAAACTGCGCAAGGCGGCGTAATCGCGTCGCTGCAGGGCATCGCAAGCCTCTGTGAGCAGCGTGGCGAGGACGATCCTTCCCACTCCCGGCAAGGATGCGAGGATCTCCACGTCATTCTGCTTGTGCTGCCCCGGCTCGCTCTCCTCGGCCGGGACGAGGCGGGCGGTCAACGCATCGAGCTGGTGGTGGGCCTGCTTGAGCTGCCGGTTGGGAAGGCGGATGCGCGCGATGAGCGTGACGATGTGGGCGCGGGCGGCTTCGGTGGTGCCGGCGGCGACCTGGATGGGCGGCTTGCGCAGCACCGCGAGCACCTGGGCGGCATCGAAGCGGCGGATGCGATGGCGCTTGAGCAGCTTGGCGACCGTCGCCGCGTGGAGGCGCGCAGCCTTGGCGGGCGTCGGCGCGGCCTCCCACAGCTCCAGCAGCCATTCCGCCCCGAGATCATCGTCGACGAGTTCGAGGAACGCCGGGAGGTAGCGCCAGAGCTGCTCGCGCAAGCGATTTGTCAGGCGATTGCGCTCGGTGCCGAGGTCGTCGCTGATGCGCGACCACTCGCGCAACTCGATGATGACGGGGTCGGTGGCCGCCAGGTCGCGGAAGCACCGCGGATCGGTGCGCAAGCCCGAGGCCATCACCGCGGCGTCGCGGCTGTCGTCCTTGGCGCCGGCCGGCGAGAAGCGGTCGCGGAAACGATCCACCTGCTTGGGATTGATCGCGTACACCCTGAAGCCACGCTCCAGCAGCGTCTCCACCACCGGCCCATGCGGCACCTCGATCGCCGTGAGGATTTGCGCGGCCTCCTGGGCACCGCTCTTGGCCAGCAGCCAGGCCACCATCTCGGCCAGCCCCTCGCCACCGTGGTCGAAGGCCCGCTCGCCTATTCGCCGGCCATCACCGTCGCTAAAGAACACATGGTGGCTCTGCGACGCCCAGTCGATGCCGGCATACCATTGTCTCTGATCAGTCATGCTTCTCCCCGTTCCAACACACGAGCCGCCGTGATCTCAGCCGATCCCTGTACTGGCGCTCGGAAGGAATGCTCCGGCGCGGACTCCCCACGGGGCATCGATCGCGGCCAATCCGGCGGGGTACATGTCCTCATCAGGTGGTCGGGCCACCGGGGCACCTGGGTTACTCCCGCCGAATCGGCTCGGTTCCGCAAGGTTACACCCCGTATTGGGCTCGTGCCGCCGGCCACGCTTCACTTCGCGCAACCCGCCGCGCCAATCCCTCAGGAACCGCATTCAAAAGGGTACAGGGGCGTTGATATCCTGCGGCCGAAGCCTCCCCAGCACGGGACCGTCCGTAGCCCAGCCTCGTAAAGTGCCCGACGCGCCTTGGATATGCTGCCGCCGGGTGGTCGGGGTCCACATGAAAGGCTCCAAACTGGCTTCGACGACCGTTTGGAATCGCATCTGAACCCGGCCATCCACTTCTACAGCCGAGTTTCAGGACGGCCGCTGAGATGAACACCCGCCTGCAGGTGGAGCATCCGGCGACCGAACTCGTCACCGGCGTCGATCTCGTCGAGCAGATGATCCACGTCGCGGCCGGCGAGAAGCCGGCGATTCAGCAGAGGGACGTGACGCTCACCGGCTGGGCGGTGGAGGTGCGCCTCTATGCTGAGAATACGCTCCGTAACTTTCCTCCGGCGATCGGCCGTCTCGTGAAATACCGCCCGCCGGTGGAAAGCCATATCGAAGGCGGCATCACCGTTCGTAACGACACCGGTGTGGAGGAGGGCGGGGAGATCTCGATCTATTGCGATCCGATGATCGCCAAGCTCGTGACCCACGCGCCCACCCGTGCCTCGGCGATCGACGCGCAGGCCAACGCGCTCGACGCCCTTTGCGTCGACGGTATCCGCCACAACATCCCCTTCCTGTCGGCGCTGATGATCGTCCGAAAATTCGGCAACCAACGTGCGAAGCAACATTATTTCGCTCATGCGAAGAGCAGAACGCCTCGCGCAGTGTCTAAGGCCTGTGATCAGTTGCGATCAATGAGGTCCGCCCGACACAGATCGGCGGCATCGATGCCGCGCCCGCGGACCTCACAGAAGCCTCCAGATTCCCAAATCACCGGAGATGTGATTCTTGAGGTGTCGGCGAATCAGGGGGCGCCGACCGGATGGCACGTCGTTATGCCTTGCGTGATGATCAATGGGAGCGCATCAGAGATTTCTTGCCTGGCCGTGAAGGTCATGTCGGCGGCACCGCCAAGGATAACCGGCTGTTCGTGGAGGCGGTCTTGTATCGCTATCGGGCCGGAATCCCGTGGCGTGACTTGCCGGAGCGGTTCGGCCACTTCCGGGTCATTCATACGCGCCATACACGCTGGAGCAAAAGCGGGGTCTGGCAGAAGGTTTTCGAACTTCTCGCCGAAGACGCCGACAATGAATACGCCATGATCGATTCGACCATCGTGCGCGCCCATCAACACAGCGCCGGCGCAAAAGGGGGGACCGGGAACGCGAAGCCATAGGGCGCAGCAAGGGTGGGCTGAGCACCAAAATCCACGCCCGTTGTGACGCCTTGGGCAATCCGACCGGCTTTCATCTGACGCCTGGCCAGAAGCATGATCTGTGCGGAGCCGATGCGCTTTTGCCTGACCTGTTCGACAAGATCACCGCCTTCATCGCCGACAAGGCATTCGATGCCAAAGAGCGTGTGCTCGATCTGCTTCAAAGCGCCGGTGTCGATATCGTCATTCCGCCGCGATCAAACCGAAAACAACCACGCCGCTACGACACAGAGCTCTACAAGGCCAGGCATCTCATCGAGAACTTCTTCGCAAAGCTCAAACAGTACCGTGCCATCGCGACCCGCTACGACAAGCGCGCAACCAACTTCCTCGGCGCCATACACCTCGCCGCGGCCGTCATTCTCCTCAACTGATCACAGGCCCTAGCCTGTACCCAAAGCCATTTGGCGCAGCATTAAATGCTGATCGATGGTGTGAGTAGAGAACTATTCGAACACTAATGCCGGCCCGGCCGCGCAACTATCATTCAATAAATACGCCAGCCAAGCGCGCAGGTCGCACCTGCCACGGCGCGGGCTGTCATGCATGGGGACCGCGAACGTGAAGCTCAAGCAAGTCTACCTGACCGCTGCCGAACCCGAGGGACTTGCCGAATTCTACGAGGCGCTCGGGCTGACGGTGCGCTTCGCCGACGCGGGCAAATGGATTCAGTTCGTTGGCGACAAGTCCACCTTCTGCGTGGCGGGCCTGTCCGAATCCGTGTCCAGACCCGCGCAGAACGCGGTCCTTGTCTTCGAGGCGGACGATCTTGAGCAGGCGGTCGCACGTGCGAAGGACAACGGGGCCGAAATCTTCGGCGAGATTCGCCACATGGGCGGCCATGGCCGGATCGCCCAGTTCAAGGATCCGCAGCGCAATACGATCCAGCTGTTCCAGGCGGCGATTGAGAGAAACCGAGCCGAGTAGCGAGGAGATTGATCATCATGAATGTCCGAGTGTCGCCAATGCCAAGTCAGGAACTTCCCGCGTTCAGCAGTGCAGAGTTTCGCAGCGCCATGCGCAACGTGCCCGGCGCGGTATCGATCGTCACCACCGGCGCGTCGCCGAACCGGCATGGCCTGACGCTGACGGCGGGTTGCTCGCTGTCGACCGATCCGTCGAGCGTTCTGGTGTGCGTCAACAAGTCTGCCGGCGGCCACGACACGATCAAGGGCACCGGATCGTTCTGCTGGAACATTCTGGCGTCTGGTCACGATGCCCTGGCGAAGCGGTTTTCGGGGCAGGACGGCAGCAAGGGCGACATCCGCTTCGACGAGGTGCTCTGGCGCAAGCTCGTGACTGGCGCGCCGAGCCTGATTGACGCGGTGTGCAGCTTCGATTGCCGCGTGACCGGCGCGTATGACGCCGGAAGCCATACGATCTTCGTCGGCGAGGTGGTCGCGCAGGCGATGAACGCCGATCTCGAACCTCTGATCTACGTGAGGGGCGATTTCGCGGTGCCGAAGCGTCCCGATCCATCACGGCACTGACATGACGCCGCACGTCTCACGCCCCCGACCGACAGCAAAGGCCGACACCATGATCCCACTCATTTGTCTCGAGGCGTGCCGATGACCTCGCTCTGGCTTAATGTTCTGGCAAGCGGTGTCCTGCTCGGTCTCGTCTACGGGCTCGTGGCGCTCGGTCTCACCATCATTTTTGGCGTGATGCGCGTGGTCAATTTCGCCCACGGCGAAATGGTCGTGTTCGGCGTCTATATTGGCTACTGGACCGTCCGGTTCTGGGACGTGCCGATCATCGTCGCAGCCGGCATCGCGGCCGTGGTGATGTTCATTTTCGGCTACCTGCTGGAGTCGCTTGTCGTTAGGCGCTTCGTCAATCGGCCGCATCATTATCAGTTCATCGTCTTCATCGGTCTTGCGCTGCTGTTCAGCGGCATTCTGTTGGTGAGCTTCGGACCGGATCCGCGTCCGACGGCTTCGACGCTCTCGTTCCGCACCGTGCAGCTCGGCGTTCTGACGCTCGATCTGGCGCGGCTTCAGGCGGCGGCGACCGCAAGCGTGCTGATCGTCCTGCTCGGCGCCTATCTCAAATTCTCCTCGTTCGGGCGCTCGCTCCGTGCTGCGGCCGACAACCGGCTGGGTGGCCTGGTCGTCGGCCTCAACATTCCGCGGGTCTATGCCGTGACCTTCGGCATCGGAACGGCCTGCGCAGGCATCGCCGGCGCACTGATCTCGCCGCTGTTCGACGCGCAGCCTTATCTCGCCGTCGATTTCACCTTGCTCGCCTTCGTGACCGTCATCGTTGGCGGCCTCGGCAGCTTCGGCGGGGCGCTGCTGGGCGGATTGACCATCGGCGTGGCGGAAGCCGTCGCGGCGCTGACGTTCAGCCCGTCGCTGAAGACGGCGCTTCCCTACGCGCTCCTTATCACCATCCTGATCTTCCGTCCGAGAGGGTTCTTCGGTGCAAAAGAAGTCTGATGGCTCGAGTGAGCTGAAACGATGGCTCGCCGGTAGCGCAGTCTTCGTGATCCTCGCCTTGGTCGGTGCCTTTTCGAACTCGTACATCATTTCCTTGATGACGATAGTTCTGCTGTTCGCCTTCATGGGGCAGTCCTGGAATCTGATGCTCGGTATCGGCGGGCTGCTGTCGATCGGCCACGCGCTGTTCGTCGGTCTCGGAGCGTATTCGGTCGCGGTTCTGTACATCCGGTTCGGCATCTCGCCGTGGGTCGGCCTGATCGTCGGCATGATCCTCGCCGGCGTCGTCGGAGCGGTGCTTGCATGGCTGAGCTTCCGCTTCGAGGTGCGTGGCATCTATTTCGCGCTGCTCACCATCGCGGCCGCAGAGTTCTCGCGCGTGATGTTCGGCGGCTGGGACTTCGTCGGCGGCATGCAGGGCATGTTCTTCCCGGCGCCGACTGGCAAGAACTCGATCGCGATGCTGAGCGGCGATACCCGCTTCTATTACTTCGTCGCGCTCGGCCTTGCGGCCCTCGGCGTCATCGGGACCGAGCTGATTTCACGCTCGTATCTCGGCTACGTCTGGCGCGCGATGCGCGATGACGATGAGGCCTCGCGCGCGCTCGGCGTGCGTACGTTCCGGCACAAGATTCTCGTGATCTCGATCTCGGCAGCCACGGCCGCGGTCGGCGGCGGCGTGCTTGCGCTGGTGCAGGGCTCGATCTTCCCGGACTCCATCATGGGCATGGGCATCTCGGTCGATGTGCTGATCGGACCGGTGGTCGGTGGTCTCGGCACCACCTTTGGCCCGCTCATCGGATCGCTCGCGGCAATTTCGCTCAACCATCTGATGAGCGCGATCGGCGACAGCCTCGGTATCCCCGGCCTGAACAACATCTCCTACGGCATCATTCTGATCCTGGTCGTCTGGGTGCTTCCGGATGGAATCTGGCCGGCGCTGATCCGGCTCTATAAGGCGATCCATCTGCCCTCTCGCGGATCCGTGCCGCAACTGACGAAGGTCGAGAAATGACCAAGCTGCTAGAAGTCAAGGGTCTGACCCGTAGGTTCGGCGGCCTGGTGGCGGTCAACAATGTCAGCTTCGGTCTCGATGCCGGCCACATCACCGCGTTGATCGGACCGAACGGCGCCGGCAAGACGACGTGCTTCAATCTCGTCACGGGCGCGCTCAAGATCAGCAGCGGAAAGGTGTTCTTCGAGGGGCGTTCGATCGAGAATTCGCCGCCCGAGAACATCTGCCGCATGGGCATCGCGCGCACCTTCCAGATCGTGCGTCCGATGCGCGACATGACGGTTCTCGAAAACGCGATGGTCGGCGCGTTCAGCTGGACCAAGAACGTAGGCGAGGCGCGCGCGACGGCTTACGAGTCGCTGGAAAGCGTCGGCCTTGCCAGCAAGGCGAACGCCACGACTGATCAGCTAACGCTGCCGGACCGCAAGATGCTGGAGGCGGCCAAGGCGCTGTCGACGCGGCCCAAACTGCTGCTGCTCGATGAGGTGATGGCCGGCCTTCGTCCCACCGAGGCCGCGGGCGTCGTCCGCGTGCTGCAGAGGCTCGCCGAAAAGGGCCTGACGATCCTTCTCGTCGAGCACGTGATGCGGATCATAATGGAAGTGGCCTCGACGGTCGTCGTCCTTCATCACGGCGCGAAAATTGCGGAAGGAAGCCCCAAGGACGTCGTTTCGGATCCGAAGGTGCTTGAGGGCTATCTGGGGACGGGCTTCCATGGTTGACGATGCACTTCTCTCGGTCGACGGGCTTTGTGTCGGCTACGACGGCTCCAACGCACTGAACGGAGTCTCGTTGCAGATTCGCAAGGGCGAGCTGATCTGCGTCGTCGGTGCCAACGGCGCGGGCAAGACCTCGCTGATCCGTTCCATCGCCGGCATCGTCCCCTCGACGAGCGGCGTCGTGAAGTTGAATGGCGTTGATATCACCGGCATGCCGCCGTGGGAGATCTGCGAGCGCGGAATCGCGCAGGTTGCGGAGGGCCGCCAGATTTTCGGAAGCCTTTCCGTCGAGGAAAATCTGCTGCTCGGCGGCGGCCTCAAGCGCTCCAAGGGGGACCAGCTCGAAACCCTCGAATCCGTCTACCAGTTGTTCGAGCGGCTTCGGGAGCGGCGGCGCCAGGTCGCCGGCACGCTGTCCGGTGGCGAGCAGCAGATGCTCGCGATCGGGCGCGCGATCATGTCGAAGCCGGAAATCGTCATGTTCGACGAGCCCTCGATCGGACTGTCGCCCGCGCTGACCGACGTGATGTTCTGCGTCGTGAAGAACCTCAACGAGCGAGGCATCACGGTGCTGCTGGTTGAGCAGAACGTCGCCACATCCCTTTCGCTGAGCAATCGAGGCTACGTGCTCGAGAACGGCACGGTCGTGCTCCAGGGGTCGAGTGACGAGCTGCTCAACAATTCCGAAGTCCAGCGCGCCTATCTCGGCATGTGAGGATCGAAAATCTTGCCATGATCAAAACCGACGATCTTCTCATCGCTCGCGACGGCGATCTCACCACGCTGACCATGAACCGGCCGCCGGCCAACGCTGTCAACACGGTTCTGATCGCCGGTCTGCGCGACACCATCCGCGAGCTGTCGACGGAAGCTTCGCCGCCGGGCATCGTCCTGACGGGGCAGGGCGACCGCTTCTTCAGCGCAGGCGGCGACATCAATGAAGTGGTCAGCGTCGAGGTCGCGGCGCCGCGGATCAGGCTGTTTCACTCGCTTCTGTGCGAGATGGAGCGGTATCCGGCACCGATCGTCTGCGCGGTGCATGGCTATGCGGTCGGCGGCGCGCTCGAATTCCTGCTGCACGCCGATTACGTCGTCGCCAACCACGAATGCAAGATCGGGTTTCCGGAAATCAACCACGGCCTCCTGCCGGTGACCAAGGGCATGCGGCAGGCGGTGCAGCGTCTCGGCCTTCGCCAGGCGCAGGCCTTGCTTTACTGGGGCGATCTGATCGGCGCCGAAAAGGCGCTCGAGATCGGCGCGATAGACGAAATCGTCGCGACCAGTGATGTGGCGGGCCGTGCCGTCGAGGTGTGCCGTCATCTGCGCGGCAAGGAACAGAAGCTGTTCGCGGCGATAAAGCGGTCACTGAACGAGACGGCGCAGATGAACGATGACGCGCTCGAGGCGACGACGGTCGAAGATCTCGGCGCCTATCTCAACGTCGACAGTTCGGCGGATACGCGGGCGCGCTTCCTGTCGAAAAGCACAAAGAAGGCCTGACCGATGACGTCAGCTTCCTCCGATCGCATCCATCTGGAGCTGATGAGCTTCGAGGACGTGGCGGCGGCACTGGCGAAGGGCGCCTCGACGGTGCTGATCCCGTGCGGCGCGGTCGAGCAGCACGGGCCGCATCTGCCGCTGTGCATGGATGCCGATCATGCAGAGGCGCTTGCGGTGACCGTGGCGCGGCGGCTCGGCGATACGCTGATCGCGCCGACCATCAAGGTCGGCTACTCGTCCCATCATCTCGCTTTCCCCGGCACCATCTCGCTTCGCGCCGAAACGCTCGGGGCGATCTATCTGGACTATTGCACCAGCCTTGCGCGGCACGGCTTCAAGCGCATGCTGCTGTTCTCGGGGCACATCGGCAACTTCCCAGTTCTGCGCGACATGCTTCCGCGCCTGAAATCTGTGGTGCCGGATGGCGTCGAGATCGAAGCTTTCGTCGATTCCATCGCGTGGATCGATACGTGGCGCGCAGCGGTGAAGGCGGCGGGCGGCGATCCGGCGGCGGTCGGCGGGCACGCCGACATCGCCGAGACCTCGCTCATGATGCGGCTGCGGCCCGACAGCGTGCAACGCGATCGCTTCGAGCGCGGTTACATCGGCGCGCTTACCGAACAGCAGCTCGAACTGATGTGGAAGAACGGAATCAAATCGGTCACGCGGAACGGCATCATCGGCGATCCGAACGGATCGACGGTTGCGATCGGCGATGCGTGTCTGACGGCGATCACCGATCTTCTGGCGCGATCGTTCGGCGGATAGCCGGACGATTTCACCGCTTGATGGGCGTCGACCAACAGGACCTGTGCGCGCGAGCGTACGCAATGGATCTGCGTGTCGTGCATGGTCTGCGGCGCTGTCTCAAAGGCGGCGGAAACGGTGCACTTTCGACAGCATAAAATTCGGAAAGTTATCCGGGGCTCAGCCTCATTCGAACGAAAATATCGCTGCGCCTGTGAAACGCTGTGACAGTTTCTGATCTCTCAGAGGATATGAAGATGGCACTTACGTTCGGGTTTTGGTCGGAGCAGGAAACCCAGGTCGGTCACAGCTATTCGCGCCGACTTCATGAGCTCGTGGACGAGGTTCGCCTCGCCGAGAAGGTCGGGTTCGACTGCGTTGCGCTCTCGGAGCAGCACGTCGCGCTCGGAGGTATTTCGAGCTCCGCTCCGGAAGTTGTCTACGGCTATCTCGCGGCTGCGACCTCGCGCGTGAAGCTGCGCTCGGCCGTGACGCTGATGCCGCAGAAGATCAACCACGCGCTGCGCTCCGCCGAGCGCCTGGCCGTCACGGACATTCTGTCCAACGGCCGCATGGAGTTCTACGGCGGTCGCGCCAACACCACGATCGCGATGCGCGCGTTCAACGTCGATCCGGCTGAGACGCTCGCGCAAATGGAAGAAGGTCTGGCGCTGCTGCGCAAGTCTATGCGCGAGGACATTTTCACGTTCGAAGGCAAGTACTACCAGATCCCGCCGCGCCAGCTCGTGCCGAAGCCGCTGCAGAAGCCGCATCCGGTGATCGGCATCGCCGCGACCAGCGAGCGCAGCCACGCCTGGGCAGGCTCCGAAGGCCTCGCCGTGATGAGCGCCACCATCTATCAGGGCTACGACGTCCTCGAGAAGATGATCAACGTCTATCGCAAAAACTGGAAGCGCGATGAGCAGGGTCCGCTCGAGCGTCCGCGCATCGGCGTTCCGCTCTTCATCGGCATCGGCAAGACCGACGAGCAGGCCAAGGCGGACTATGCCGGCCCGCTCATGCACTACGCCAAAATCTCCACCGACGCATATCCGCGCCTCGCGCAGATCGCCGACGACTACAAGTACATGGCCGACAGCGTGCCGGCGATGGAGCGTGCCGCGAACGACTGGGACTATCTGCTCAACGAGTCCGGCACGACGGTCTGCGGCAGCCCCGACACCGTGATCCGCCAGATCGAGCGTTTCCAAAAGCTCGGCGCCGACGAAGTGCTGCTGCACATGGATTCGGTCCCGCACGAAAAGATCATGGAAGCCATCGACATGGTCGGCCGCTACGTGATCCCGCACTTCAACGACAAGAACAACGTTGTGCGGCCCACAGAAGACATCCTCAACCAGATTCGCGCCATGCGCCCGCAGAAGTAAAGATCGAAAAAGAGGAAGGACGGAAACACGATGCCTGAACTCAACTACAAGTACCTCGTCGTCGAGAAGCGGCCGACCGGCGTTGCGGTCGTGACGATGAACCGCCCCGAGATCCTGAACGCGATCAACTGGGACATGCACGAAGAACTCGAGGATGTCTTCGTGAAGCTCGATCATGACAAGGCCGTCAACGCGATCGTGCTGACCGGCGCGGGTCGCGGATTCTGCTCGGGCGGAGATCAGAAATCGCTCGACAAGGGACCGCTGCCGTCGCCGACCCGCAGCGGACGCCATCTGGTCCGCAACATGCTCGAGGTCGAGGTGCCGGTCATCGCGGCGGTCAACGGCGTGGCCGTTGGACTCGGCGCGACGCTGGCGCTGTTCTGCGACGTGATCTTCGCGAGCCCGACCGC
Organism: Mesorhizobium sp. L-8-3; assembly: GCF_016756615.1. GTDB lineage: Bacteria > Pseudomonadota > Alphaproteobacteria > Rhizobiales > Rhizobiaceae. Next base: position 1,409,503 of record NZ_AP023262.1, read on the forward strand.
CCGTTTCGCCGACACGCATGTGAACGCCGGCGTCGTCGCCGGTGACGGCGGCGCGGTGATGTGGCCACTGCTGATGGGGCCGGTGCGCGCGAAGCACTACCTAATGACCGGCGAATTCATCTCCGCCGAGAAGGCCGCGTCCATCGGCATGATCAACGACGTGGTGACGGACCGCGACGTGCGCGAGCACGCGATCGAGTACGCCGAGATGCTTGCCAGCGGGCCGAAGGAATCGATCATCTGGACCAAGTACAGTGTCAACAAGATCATCAAGCAGTACGCGCACTTGCTGCTCGACGTCTCGGGCGCGTTGGAAATGATCACCTTCTTGTCGCCGGATCGCAAGGACGCCGTTGCCGCTTTTGCCGAGAAGCGGAAACGCTTCGCGGAGAAATAAGATGAACGTCGAATCCCTGACATCGGGAGCGCAGCTCGTCGACGTAACCATTCCGCAACTCCTAAGCGCTCGGCGAGCCGAGCGCATGGATGTGCCCGCTTATCACCAGAAGCGTCACGGCAAATGGACTGCCGTGACCTGGAAGGAATATTCGGACCGCGTCGTGAGCCTTGCGGTGGCGATGCAGAAGGCCGGGCTGGAGCGCGGCGACCGCGTCGCCATCATGGGCGACGTGGCGCAGGAATGGCTGATCGCCGACATGGCGACGATCTGCTCAGGCGCCGTGATGGTCGGCGTGTACTTCACGTCGTCATCCGAGGAAGTCGCGTACTATCTCACCGATTCGGGATCGACCTTCATTTTCGTCGGCAGCGAGGTTCAACTCGGCATCGTCATGGCGTCCGGGCAAGCCGACAAGCTGAAGAAGATCATTGTGCTCGATCCGGACTGGAAGGGCACGGGCGCGGCGGCAAACGTCGTCTCGATCAAGGACTTCTGCGGGACCGCGCCGGTCGACACCGACGCGTTTCTTAAGGAGCATAGTGCGAAGGCCAAGTCGAGCGATCTGGTCAGCATCGGATACACGTCCGGCACGACGGGTTTCCCCAAGGGCGCGATGCTCACCCACCTGTCGCTGCTCGCGGGCGCGCACTGCGTCACCACCTTCACGCCGCGCATGAAGGACTGGCACCGCGTCGTCGTGTTCCTTCCGATGTCGCATACGGTCGCACGCGCGCAGGCGACTACGCTTCCGCTGATCGTGAAGATGGTGCCGTATTTCGGCGAAACCAGCACGACCTTCGCCCAGACGATGATCGAGGTGAAGCCGACCTACTTCATGGCTCCGCCGCGTTTCTTCCAGCGGTATGCCACGCACATTCTCAGCAGGGTCCATTCGGGATCGGCGAAGCAGAAGCAGGACTACCGGTTCGCGATGAAGATCGCGCGCAAGGCGCTGGACAATCGTCAGGCCGGCGGCGAGCCCGATCCGTTCATCGCGGGACTGTTCGAGGTGTGCCGCGAGCAGATCTTCCGTCCGCTTCTAGCCGAGGTCGGCCTGGACGAACTGAAGGTCGCCTACACCTCGTCAGCGGCGATGCCGCCGGAGCTGATGTCGCTGTGGCAGCTGTGGGGGCTTCAGCTCAAGGAATGCTACGGCCAGACCGAGCTGGTCGGCGCCAATCTCGTGCAGATGGCCGAGTGGCCCGAAGCCGGCACCGTCGGCGTTCCGCTGCGCGATCCCGCGTGGGAGACGGTCGTTCTCGAAGACGGAGAAATGATCACCCGCGGTCCGGGTCTCTTCGTCGGCTACTGGAACAAGCCTGAGGAAACAAAGTCGGCGCTGCGCGACGGCTGGCTCTACACCGGCGATGTCGTCGAGGTGGGACCGACGGGCCTGTTCAAGTTGGTCGATCGCAAGAAGGAGATCATCAACACGTCGAACGGCAAGTCCGTCAGTCCGACGCAGATCGAGAACGAGATCCGGCACAGTCCGTTCATCTCCGAAGCGGCGGTCATCGGAGAGGGCAAGAAGCACCTCACCGCGCTGATCGAGGTGGACGCGACTGCAACAATGGAATGGGCGAAGTCGCGCGATTCCAAAGTTGCGACCTATGCCGATCTCGCGAATTCCGAAGTCGTCATCCGGATGATCGAGGAAGAGGTGGCCAAGGCCAATGCGCGGCTTGCGAGAGCCGAGCAGATCAAGGCTTTCCGCATTCTTCCCGAGGAACTGTCGCCCGACACCGGCGTGATGACCGCGACCCGCAAGAAGCGCCGCAAGCAGCTTCATGAGCGGTATCAGGCGCTGATCGATACGCTTTACGACGAGAGCGAAGAAAAGATGATCAGGTCCGAGATGGGCATGTGATCTGAACGATTGTGCAGTCGCGACGGGCGTGCGCCAGGGACGCTCGTCGCGGCCGCATGTGAGGGGCGTGCGCGCTGGATCATCAGAAATCGCACGGGGACAGGTGTTGGTCCAAAATGGGCGAAAGGGGGGTAGCAACGGCGAACGCGCATAAGGCGCGGTACGGGCTGGTCGGCTGGGAGGCCTTGAGTTCCGACCCCGCGTTTCGATGAAAGAATGTCCTACGAAACCGTCTCAATCGTTTGCTCGCATTGAAAGGGAGTCACATGACTAAACGTAACGGAAATGGGCTGACACGGCGCACCGTTCTCGGTACCGGCGTTGGCCTTGCGGCTGCTGGTCTCGTGTCATGGCCTGCGAAGGCGGCGCCCACCAAGGTGAAGATCGGCGCGATCATGCCGAGCAGCGGCGTGCTCGCGTTCCCCGGCCAGGCCTGCGTGCGCGGCATCGACCTCGGCGCGAAGTTCGCGCGCGAGAAGTACGGCCTCGAGATCGACATTGTTCATGCCGATACGCAGAGCCGTCCGGAAAACGGCCGCATCGCCGCCGAAAACCTGATCCGTCAAGGCTGCACCGTGCTGATCGGCGCGTGGGACTCGGGTGCGACGATTTCGGCGCTTCAGGCTTGCGAAGCGGCAAAGGTGCCGATGGTCGTGCACATCGCGAGCGCGACCCAAGTGACCTCGCAGGGCTTCACCCAGGTCTTCCGTTACTACCCGACATCGCTGGCCATCATCCGTCAGTCGCTGACCGACCTGAAGGCGCTGCTGCCGACGCTTAGCGGCGGTGCGCCAACCACCGCGGCCGTTCTGCACCTGAACAACGTCATGGGCCAGTCCAGCGCCGCGAGCATCGAGCAGGCGTGGAAAGAGGTCGAGATGCCGATCAAGCTGGTCGGATCGATCCCGTATGACGAGAAGGCCAAGGATCTGTCGGTCGAGGTCGCGAAGGCCAAGGCGACCGGCACCGAGATGCTGTTCCCGATCACCCGCGTCAACGATGCCATCATGATCACGCGCGAATGCGTAAAGCAGGGATGGGATCCGAAGATGATCTACTCGGCGAACTCGAACGGCGTCATCGACAAGGCCTATTACGACGCGCTCGGCAAATACGCCGACGGTCCGATGGTGTCGGCGCTCTACTACAATCCAAAAGCGCCCGACGCGCAGAACATTCTCGAGATGTTCGCCGCCGACTATCCGAACGACTGGCTGGACGGCAACGCCGCCTGCGCGTTCGAAGCCGTTCAGATTGCGAGCGACGCCGTCAAGCGGGCCGGCTCGTCCGAGTCCGCAGCCATCCACGGTGCGCTCAAGACGACGGACATGGATCCGGTCCTGATGTCGTCCGGCAAGATCAAGTTCGACGCGACCGGCCAGAACATGAACTGCGCGGTGGCGCTGCTCCAGGCGCAGAACGGCAAGCCGCGCGTGGTGTCCCCGAAGGGAATCGCCGAAGCGGAGCTGAAGTATCCGCTAGCTCCGTTCAGCGCCCGCTAAGGCCAGACCATCGACAGTTGCGGCGCCGGATCGATCCGGGGCCGTTTTTCTCTGGACTAGCCGAGCGGCTCGCGGCTGAGGAAGCTGGACCGCTCCGCCAGGAAGCGGCGCGGGCTCTTGCCCATGGTTTTCTTGAACATGGTGATGAAGGCGCTGGGCGTCTCGTAGCCGAGGTCGAGCGAGACCGCCTGCACCGAGGATCCCGCCGACAGGCGCTTCAGCGCAACCAGGATATGCAGCCGCTGCCGCCAGCGGCCGAACGTCATCCCGGTTTCCTTCAGAACCAGACGCGCGAAGGTGCGCTCGCTCATCGCGTAGCGCGCAGCCAGCTCCTCCACCGTGCTGCGGTCGCCCGGCTCGTTGAGCAGCGACGCCGCAAGATGCTGAAGACGGCTGTCGGCGGAGATCGGCAGGTACATCTGTTCGGTGGACATCTGCACCAGCTCGTCGAGCAGCACGCGGCCCAGCCGGCTGGTCGGACCTTCAAGAGGATAAAGCGGCGGAAACACCGCCAGCCGATGGATCAGCTCGCGCACAAGCGAAGTGATAGTGAAGGTGCAGCAGGTGCTCGGCAGCATGCTCGCCTTCGGGTCGATGAAGACGACGTAGACCTTGCCGTAGTCGGACACACAATTGCTGTGCAGGACGCCGGCGGGAATCCACACCGCGCCCTGCGGCGGCACGATCCACAGGCCGCCCGGCGTCCGGCACATGACCGAGCCGTGCGAGGCCACGAGGAGCTGGCCCTTCTTGTGGGAGTGCAGCGGAAGCTCGTCGTTGTTCTCGTTCGTTTCGATGCAGAACGAGACGATGGGCCGGTCGAACTGATCTGGATCGATCGGATCGTAGTTGATTCGAAGATCCGGCAAATCCATCCGGGCGAACCCGGGATCGAACTCGACTATGGGTGACAGGCGCATCGCATCCACTCGTGATGGCTCAGGTTGTTGTCGTCGGATCAGACCTGCACGGCGCAGTTCGCGACAGAATAGCGCGCCGAAAGATGACCGCCACGGCAAAGTCAAGGCGGTCCGACTGAAACCCTGCGGCAAAATGGCTGGCGCGCGCCGCAATCGGTGTCCAGCGAGCAGGCCGTGGCGCCGGTCTTCACGCAAAATTGCGCCGGCGCAGGATCGCGGCCACGCCAGCCATTTTCGTTTGGCGCCCCGAGCCGGCGTCGCTGCGGCGCGCCGCCGATCGCGCACGGGGTGTCCCATGCCTCACGCGCGTTTTCCGTCTGGCCCAGAATCCGCGCCTCTGCCGCCCCACATGCGGGCGATCCGGTCCGCCGCGCCCCCCGCGGGACGGGTTGTTTTGCCGGATTCGCGGTCGCGCCTGTCCAGGCCGTGCTTGCTATCGGAACGTCATGTTTTTCGGCAAGATATGCCATGCAACTCAATGCCACGAAGGATGTGCTTCTCTTGGAGTCCGATCAATGACCGTTCACATCGATCCGCCGATCAAAGCGGCCAATCGCAATCGTCCGACCCGGATCACAATGAGACCGCCGATTGGCTGGCGTCTGTCGGGTCGCTGTATCGCAACGCAGGCGCAGAGCGCGTCCGTTTCATCCTGTCGGCCTTGGACCAGCGCGCCAAGGAACTCGGCGTTCTGTCCGAAGCGCCGCCTTACTCGCCGTATCGCAACTCGATCCCTAGAGTCGCAGCCGCCCTATTCGGACGACATCGATCCGTCACTCCAGGGGCAGCACTTCCGACCGCTTGACTTGGCCGAGGGCGAAGCTCGTCTCGATAGAAGCGACGCCGTCGAGACGGGTAAGCTTCTGCTTGAGGAAGCGCTCATAGGCTTCGAGATCACGCGCGACGATGCGCATTAAATAGTCGCGCTGACCCGTCATGAGGTAACAGTCGACGACTTCCGGCCATCGCGCCACGGCCTCGGCGAAGCGGTCGAGATCCTCCTCGCGCTGGCGTTCCAGCTTGATGGAGGCGAAGGCGCTGATCGGCAGGCCGACCTTGGTCTGGTCCACAACGGCCGTGTAGCCCTTGATGATGCGGTCGCGCTCCAGATTGCGCACGCGCCGCGCACAAGGCGATTGCGACAGGCCGACTCGATCGGCCAAGTCGGCGACCGTCATCTTCCCGTCCGCCTGAAGCGCCCTGATGATCTTCTTGTCGATGGCATCCATGACGACACTTAGCTCGTTCTTCTGCACGTCAGCGGCATCGTGGTGATTTCGGCCAATTCTCCGCAATATGCAATTCGAAATTGGTCGGTCTCGCCTGCGGAAACATCCTAAGCTCGCTTCAGCGTGGAGGTTTCCGATGAGCGACGACGAGATTCTGGCCGTACTGGAAAAGAAGGTTCTGTGGCTGGCGACGTGGATGATCCACAACGCCAACCATCTGCGCGACAGCGCGGACGGCTTGAAGGTCGGCGGCCACCAAGCCTCGACAGCATCGCTCGCGACCATCATGACGGCGCTCTATTTCTCTGTCCTGCGGCCCGAGGATCGCGTCGCCGTCAAACCGCACGCCAGCCCGATCTTCCATGCGATCCAGTATCTGCTGGGAAACCAGTCGCTGGACAAGATGAAGAATTTCCGCGGCTACAAGGGCGTCCAGTCCTATCCGTCGCGCACGAAGGACATCGACGATGTCGACTTCTCGACCGGCTCGGTCGGGCTGGGCGTCGCGCAGACCCTGTTTTCCTCGCTCGTGCAGGACTACGTCCATGCCAAGGGGTGGGCCGCCGATTTGCCGGAAGGCAAGATGGTGGCGCTGATCGGCGATGCCGAAATGGACGAGGGCAACATATTCGAAGCCTTGATGGAAGGCTGGAAGCATGGCCTGCGCAACACCTGGTGGGTCGTCGACTACAACCGGCAAAGCCTGGACGCGGTGATCCGCGAGGGGTTGTGGGAGCGCTTCGACGCCATCTTCCGCAGTTTCGGCTGGGACGTCGTCGTGCTCAAGTACGGCAGCCTGCAGAAGGCTGCCTTCGCGGAGCCGGGCGGAGAACGCCTGCGCGACTGGATAGACAGTTGCCCCAACCAGCTCTATTCCGCGCTCACCTTCCAGGGCGGGGCCGCATGGCGCAAGCGCCTGATGGACGATCTCGGCGACCAGGGGCCGGTTTCGCGCCTGATCGAGAAGCGCAGCGACGCAGAACTCGCCCAACTCATGGGAAATCTCGGCGGACACGACCTGCCCTCCATCCTCGACGCATTCCGGCAGGCGCGCGAACACGACCGCCCGGTCTGCTTCATCGCCTACACGATCAAGGGCTTCGGCCTGCCGCTCGCCGGCCACAAGGACAACCACGCTGGCCTGATGACGCCGTTGCAGGTGGCGGCGCTGTGCGAGGCGATGCAGGTCCGCGAGGGGCGGGAATGGCAACCCTTCGAGGGGCTGGACATCCCGGAGGCCAAACTGCGCGCCTTCCTCGAGGCGGCGCCCTTCGTCCAAAAGGGTACGCGGCGCTACGCAGCTCCCGCGGTCGACGTGCCCGAAGAGCTCGCCTACGGCGCGCAGCCGTCCATGTCCACCCAGCAGGGTTTCGGGCTGCTGATGCACGAGATCGGCAAGTCCGAAACGCAGTTCGCACGCCGCGTCGTCACCACCTCGCCCGATGTCACGGTCTCGACTAATCTCGGCGCCTGGGTCAACCGCCGCGGCCTGTTCGCCAAGGAGCAGATGACGGACCTGTTCAAGGCGGAGAAGATCCCGTCCACCTACAACTGGACCTTCTCGCCGGATGGCCAGCACATGGAACTCGGCATCGCCGAGATGAACCTGTTCATCATGTTGTCAGCGCTCGGCCTGTCGCATTCTGTCTTCGGTGAGCGCCTGCTACCGGTCGGCACGCTCTACGACCCCTTCATCGAGCGCGGCCTCGATGCGCTCAACTATGCCTGCTACCAGGACGCGCGCTTCATGCTGGTAGCCACGCCGTCCGGAATCTCGCTGGCGCCGGAGGGAGGCGCCCACCAATCGATCGCAACTCCGCTCATCGGCATGGCGCAGGATGGCCTGGCGAGCTTCGAACCGGCGTTTGTGGACGAGCTCGCCGTGATGATGCGCTGGGCCTTCGAATACATGCAGCGCTCGGGCGACCAGAAGCCGGATGAAACGACATGGCTGCGCGACGCCACCGGCGGCTCGGTCTATCTGCGGCTTTCCACCCGCTCCATCGAGCGGCCGCGCCGGGAGATGACGCCGGCGCTGAGGCAGGACATCATTAACGGCGCCTACTGGATGCGCAAGCCCGGACCGAATGCGCAGGTGGTGGTGGCCTATACCGGCGTCATGGCGCCGGAGGCGATCGAAGCGGTGGGGCTAATGGGCGAGGACCGGCGCGACGTCGGACTGCTCGCCATCACGTCGGCCGACCGCCTCAATGCGGGCTGGACCGCGGCGCAACGCGCCCGCGAGGCCGGGCTCGCCTATGCCAGCAGCCATATCGAGCGCCTGATGGCGGATATCCCCTCGCATTGCGGCATCGTCACCGTCATCGACGGTCACCCCGCGACGCTCGCCTGGTTGGGTTCCGTCCACGGCCACCGGACGCGCTCCCTGGGCGTCGAGCATTTTGGGCAGACCGGCACGCTTGCCGACCTCTATCACCATTTCGGTATCGACGCGCAAGGGATCGTCAAAGCGGCGCAGACGCTCACGCCCGGCAGACCCGTCCGCCACCTCAGGGCGGTGTCGCCCTTGGCAGGATCGCCGGCTGGACCAGCCCGAACGCTTTGTCGTGCAGTTGGAGATCTTGAGACCGGTATCGGACAAAGGACATGCCAATAATCACCGAAATTGCGGATCTCAAGGGCGACTACAGGCGGCGGACAGGCGGCAGCGGAGAGCGGATCCTAGACTGAGCAGACATTCCACGAGAACATATCTGAGTTCAAGGAAATCCGGTTCCGGCAGCGAGGTGGCAGTGGATATATCTGACCGTATCCTTGCTCCGAAATGATCGGCCACGAGGGCCGCGCCGTGCCGTAGTAGCGAACCGGCGCAACTCCGTAGACGGGAGGATGCATCGCTTTCGGCCGGGCAGGAGGCGTTTCGATATGGCGCCGGGAGAACTCGCGCCCCGGCTACGAGCCAACCCTCAAACGCAACAATATGGCCTCGGTGAGCACGAACGTCCTCTACTTAGAAATGGTGCTCTCCCGAACGTGGAGCAGACGCTCCGCAGACTAATTACCTTCTTTAGTCTGCGGTGCTCTGTTAAGTCCTTGAAAGATTCGCGCGCCGAACGACATGAAACGGTTCTTCCTCACTTTGTGTGGCGCGATGGCAGCATTCGTGCCCTCAGCAATTCGGGGCCTGCCCTGCCGTACATTGCGCGCTTGAGGATCTTGAGGCGGTTAATCTGGCCTTCGGCCTGTCCGTTGCTCCAGGGCAGCTCAATGGCGTTGTTGACGGCATCGATGTCTCTGCGCAAAACACGGGCGAACCGCATGATCGGAACGAGTTCGGAGTCGATTGCATCGTCGATCCACGCGTCCAGTGGTGCCGATCTCTTGCTGCGAAGGATGCCGTTGAAGCGCATCGCCAGGCGTCGCATCTCGGCGAAAGCGCCAGATCCCTGCTTCAGGGCACCGACCTTCCTTGCCTGCCGCGCTGTGACCAGGCCTCGCGGCTTGATGCACAGCCCCGTGGCAACCACCTGTGAGATCGCACGGCCGGTGTCCGGATCTCGAACAGGTTCCAAACTGCGAATCTGGGGATCAGGAGTTCGAATCTCTTCGGACGCGCCACTTAACAAACGGAAATCACTTAATTTTCTGCCCTCGCCGTAATGGCTCCCCAGCATAGCAATCCATCTTAGTCTGGGGTTTTTCACCCTATGGGCACGAAGGGCATCAGCACCGACAGCGCATGAATCCGAATTCTTTGTCGTGGGTGGTGGCGGTTGGAGGATGATTTATGGGGGAATGCCTTCCCCCTGGCCGGCGCCGCGGTCGCCGACACCCCCCCTTCTGCGGGGAGCGTCCCGCAACGCCCCCTTTAGAGTGAGAGGTCGGCCCGATTTCCCGTGACGGGTTGAGGGCCGGAGGAAAGGCTTCCGGCGCCCGTCGCGGAGACAATCCCCGATGGCCAGACTTGACCGCAGCGCTCGCGCCGGTTCGGCTCGCACGAGCCTTTACGACGACATCACCAACAAGATCATCGCCGAATTGGAGGAAGGCCGTGTGCCCTGGGTCCAGCCCTGGGGCACGTCTGCTGCGAAAGCACCGCTCGGCCTGCCGAAGAACGCCGCTACTTCCCGCAGCTACAGCGGCATCAACATCCTCATTCTCTGGGGAGCCGTCACGCAACATCATTTCCCCAGTCAGGGCTGGCTCACCTTTCGCCAAGCCCTCGCGCTCGGCGGCAACGTCATGAAGGGCGAGCGCGGCACCACCGTCGTCTATGCCGACCGCTTCACGCCTGAGGACGAGAAGAAACGCGCCCGTGAGACCGGCGAGGAAGCGCAGGCGATCCCCTTCCTAAAGCGCTTCACCGTATTCAACACGGCGCAGTGCGAAAACCTGTCCGAGGAGATCGAGGCTGCCGCGCCGCCTCCGCCGTCCGGCCTAATCGAGCCGAAGGTCGAGGCGCTCATCAAAGCGACCGGCATCGACTTCCGTATTGGTGGCGATCGCGCCTACTTCGATGTCCTGAACAACTATGTTCAGGTCCCTCCGCCCCAAGCCTATTTCGAGCCGATCAACTGGCACCGTACGGTGCTCCACGAGGTCGGTCGCGCCAGCGGCCATGACACGCGTCTCGGCCGAGACCTGGGCGGTTCCTTTGGTTCGAAGCGCTATTTTGTCGAAGAGATTGTCGCCGAGCTTTCGAGCGCCTTCTGCTGCGCGACGCTTGGAATCACACCTACGGTGCGACATAGCGATTACATCGGCGCGTGGATCGACACGATGCGCGAGGATAACCGCGTCATCTTCCGGGCCGCTTCTCAGGCCAGCAAGGCAGCCGACTGGATTCTCTCCTTCCTCCCATCGGACGAGCAGCCGGCCATTGAGGACGAAACCATCATCGACAGGAGGGCGGCATGATCCTCTTAACCGACGAGCTGCGCGAGCAGCTTCTCGCCAATGGTCGCCAGCGCGATGTCGATCATGTACCGGTGGTCAAGTTCTTCAATCCGCTCGGCGATGGCATCTGGCTCGCGACCGAACTGGATGCAGACGGCGATACGCTCTACGGCCTCGCCGATATCGGCGAACCCGAGCTTGGCGGTTTTTCGCTCGAGGAGATGGCGTCGATCAGCCTGCCCTTCGGCATGGGGATCGAGCGCGACATCCTCTTCACCGGTGATTTCCCGATCTCGGTCTGGGCAGAGGCCGCGCGCCAGGCCGGCAGCATTTGCGCGGCCGAGCGCGTGCTGTACGCCGCGGCTCGCTCCAGGCGTCAATCCGAGCAAGCCGGCCCGGAGGAGCGCCATGATGAACCGTGAGCACCCGCGTGCAGCGCTCACGCGTATGGAATACTGCTTGGCGGAAACTCGTCAAAACCTCGCCCTTGTCGAGTGTCGGCCTTGCGATCGCGCGGAGGCAGAGACCATCGTCGACGCCCGAAGTCGCGGTGATATCATCGCCACATGAGCCGATGGACCGGCGCCGACGAGGCGGAATACCGACGCATCCTTGACCGCATGACCGATGCCACGCAAGCCGAGCTCGACCGCCTTCGCCGCAAGGCAGAGCGGCAGAGCGATGCCATCGATCCCCTGCGGTGCAAATATCGCATCAACGAGGAGCGGCCCTGGCTTTTCGTGTTGTGACCGTTGCGACAGACGGCTGCGCCGGAGCTACCGGCGCAGCCGAGAGTGAGAGAGGGGTTGGGATTTCCGCGACGGGTTGGAAGCGGAGAGAGTGGCTCTCGGCGTCCGTCACGGAGTAACCACCATGGCAAGAGCCGCCAAGAAGAAGCCTGCCGTCCAGATGATCGTCTTCTCGCGGGCGCGCGACATTCCCTTCGACCGCATCAGCCTGTCGGACAGCAATGTGCGCGAGACCGGCGTCGAAGCGGGCCTGGATGAGCTCACCTTCGACATCGAGCGCCGCGAGGATCTCGTGCAGGGCCTCAATGTCCGTGCCATCCTCGACCAGGACGGCAACGAGACCGGCGATTTCGAGACGCCGGCGGGCGGCCGCCGCTATCGCTCGATCGCCCGGCTCGTGAAGGCGGGCCGCTTCCCCGAGGACGGGCTCATCCCCTGCATCGTCAAGAAGGCCGACGCCAAGACCTCGGCCCTGGACGACTCGCTGGCCGAGAACGTGCATCGCCTCGCGCTGCATCCGGTCGACCAGTTCCGCGCCTTCAAGCGCATGGTCGAGGGTGGCATGACGACGGAGGAAGTCGCCAACGCCTATTTCACCACGCAGCGCTATGTCGAGCAGCGCCTGCGCCTCGCCTCGGTCTCGCCTAAGCTGCTCGACATCTATGCCGCGAACGGCATGACGCTGGCGGTGCTGGAAGCGTTCACCGCGCATCCCGACCATGCGCGCCAGGAGCAGGTCTGGGATGCAGTCAGGCAGTCTCACTTCCGCGAGCCCTGGCGCATTCGCCAGACCCTCACCGAGACGACGGTCCCGGCCTCGGACAAGCGCGCCCAGTTCGTCGGTCTCGACGCCTATGTCGCGGCCGGCGGCACGGTACTGCCGCGCTATCTGTTCGACGAGGACGATGACGGTTGGCTGGAGGACGTTTCCCTCCTCGACAGGTTGGTCAACGACAAGCTCAAGGCCGTCGCCGACGAGGTTGCTGCCGAAGGCTGGAAGTGGATCACCGTCAGCCTCGAACTTCCCTATGGCCACGACGAGGGACTTCGCCCACTCGCTGGCACCTTCGCGGAACTCACGAAGAAGGAGCGTAAGCAGCGCGAGGCACTGCGTCAGGAGCAGGAGCACCTCGAAGCCGAATACGCCAAGGCCGACGAGCTGCCCGAAGAGGTCGACCAGCGGCTGGGCGAGATCGAGAAGGAGCTCGACGCCTTCGAACGCCGTCCGGCCGTCTACGATCCAGCGGAGATCGCCATCGCCGGCGTCTTCATCTCCGTCGGTTCCGACGGCGAGTTGATCGTGTATCGCGGCTATGTTCGACCCGAGGACGAGCCGGCCGCAACCATCGACGGCGATGCGCCGGACGCTGAAGCCGATGGCCAAGACGGCGACGAGCCGGAGGCGCCGCATATCCAGCGCGCGGTCATCACCATCGGCGGTGAGCCGGCCGAGCCGCAGGAGGACGACGAGGAAGACATCATCAAGCCGCTTCCGGAGCGGCTCGTGATCGAACTGACTGCGCACCGGACGCTCGCGCTGCGCGATGTCGTTGGCAGCAATCCGCATGTCGCCCTTACCGCCCTGCTGCACAGGCTGGTGCGCGACACCTTCCGGCGGACCGGCACCTCCGGCGCCAGCCTGCAGGTGTCAGTCAACCACGTCTTCTTCCGCGAACAGGGCAAGGATCTCGGCGAGAGCCCCTATGCGAAGTCGATCGCCCAGCGGCATGAGGACTGGAAGGCAGATCTGCCGGCTGATGAGGATGCGCTGTGGGACTGGCTCGACGCGCTCGACGACGCCAGCCGCCTCGCGCTGCTCGCCCATTGCGTCAGCTACGGAGTCAACGCGCTCTACGAGCGTCCGAACCCGTTGAGCGCAACGGGCATCTCGCAGTCGGCCCTCGACCGGCGCATGGCCGAGGCTGATCGGCTGGCACGCGTCACCGGCCTCGACATGGTGGAAGCCGGCTTCCGGCCCACCGTCGAAAACTATCTCGGCCGTGTCACCAAGCCCCGCATCCTCGAAGCCGTCCGCGACGGCGCGGGTGAGCGCGCCGCCCAGCTCATCGACCATCTGAAGAAGGGTGACATGGCCAAGGAGGCCGAGCGTCTCCTGGCGGACACGGGCTGGCTGCCCGAGCCGCTGCGCCTGCTCGATGCCGAGCCGGAACATGCCGCCGACACAGATGGCGATGCCGGTGACGAGGTGCTGCCGGCCTTTCTCACGGATGACGACGAGGTGTCGGCGGATGCCCACGCCGAGCCGATCCACACGATCGCCGCCGAATAACCCAGGCGGGGCGGCTTCGGCCGCCCCGTTCATTCCCCTTCCACCTCGAGGCCCGGCAAACCGTCGGGCCGTTTTCGTTTCAGGAGATAAAACAATGTCCGCCTACAACGTCTTGGATGCGCCGCTCGGCAGCTTGGTCAGATATTTTGACGGCGCCCCGAAACCGCCCGCTCGCTTCATCAAGAAGCTCGCGGCCTGGGAACGGCGCAACGGAGTCGGCCGGCTCGTGCGCAAGGAACCGGCACGCGAGCGCCCGACCTACACGAGTCCGCCATGCTTCACCTTGCACGAGGGCAACTTCGCATCGGGCGCGGTGATCCTCGTCACCGTCATGCGCACCCATTCCGTCGATAGCGATCTCTCCTTCGAGATCGTCGAGCGCCCCGCCATCGGGATGGTTCGCGTCCTCCAGCAACTCGGCGACAACAGCGAACTGCTGCATCTCGCGCAGGATCGCGGGGCAGCCGAGCTCTGGCTGGCGAAGGCGGGATATAGCTCCGCCAGGCTGGAAGAAGTCACCGCTGACGAGGTTGGCGCCGATGTCGTCGAGGGCCGCGCGGCGGCGTGACGCCCAGAACCACGGCCCGATTCACAACCCCGCCCGGTTTCCCACAGGAGCGCCGGGCTATTTCGTTTGAGGAGAGAGAAACGTGGCTATCCCCGACTACGCTCGCACCAACTTCAACACGCTGCTGCGCGCCGCCGGCGACGGCAATCTCGCGCTGATGGAATGCGCCGACGCATTGACGGGCGAGAAACGCTACGTCATCGCTGCCGTCGGCCGTGACGGCGGCGACTACGTCTTCACGCCCTTCGGCCATCTCGCCGACGGCAACCCCTGTGACGCTTACCTGCCACCAGACCCCTACAATCCGGACGGCTTCCTGCCGAACGGCGATGACGCAGGACCGGCATGATCAGAACTCCACACTGCCGTGGCCTTCCGTCTCTGGCCTCCCGATCCGTTGCGGTTCCCCTGAATGGACGCGGCGCGGCGCCGGTCGACGGCAAGCCGTTCCCGCCGACGGCGTGACCGACGCCGCCTGACCGCGTCCCTCGCTGATCCGCCGCAACGGATCAGGAGGAAGCGGAATGTGCAAGGTTCTGAATAACCGCGTCGCCGGCGTTCCTGCCGGCGCGGCTTACATCGGCCGCGGATCGAAGTGGGGTAATCCGTTCCGGATCGGGCCGGGCGGCGACCGGGCCGCCGTCATCGCCAAGCACGAGCGCTGGCTCGCAAACCAGCATGGTCTTCTGCGTTCGCTCGACGAATTGCGCGGCCACGATCTCGTCTGCACACCGCTCGCATGCCACGGCGATCTTCTTCGCCGTCTGGCCAATGCCAGCCGCGACCAGCGCCTGGTGGCGTGGGATGAAGGCCGCGGCCTGAGAGCCCGAGGAAGGCCGGGACGGGTTCGAGCCGGTGCGGTCGAGAGAGAGCGCCGCTCAGGCTCATCCCGTTCCCGCTCTCCTTAGGCTCTTCCCATGAACATGATGTCCGCCCCCCTGGCAATAGATCCGGCCGCCGACGCGGCCGCGACGATCCCGCTCGGCGCCGAAGCCGACACCGCCGCCGCCATCCTCGCGGCCGCGCAGATCCTTCTCCCCCACATCGAGCGCGGCCAGCGCATCGACACTCCGGCGCTGCGCCACGCGATGGAAACCGCCTTCGGGGCCTCCGATGCATCGGGCGCCTGGACCTGGAAGACCGCCTATGAGGCCTGCGAGGCAGCGACGGTGCTGTTCCTGCGCAAGTTCGGCAAGGCACTGTTGCGCAAGGCCGGTTCCCCTGCTGCGAGCCTGCCGCTGCTGACGAAGATCGCCGGGCTCATGCCGACTCACACGCGCCGCTCGGCCGAGAGCGAAGCCTTCCAGCAGTTCTCGACGCCCATCCCGCTCGGCCTGGTCGCTGCGACCGCCGCCGGGATCACCCCGGCCGACCGCGTGCTGGAGCCCTCGGCCGGCACCGGCCTTCTCGCCATCCTCGCCGAGATCGCCGGCGGCACGCTCGTTCTGAACGAGCTGGCCGAGACCCGCGCCAATCTTCTCGCTTCGCTATTCCCGGCTCTCCGGGTCACGCGCTTCGATGCGGCTCAGATCGACGATCACCTCGATCCGGCCGTCATGCCGAGCGTCGTGCTGATGAACCCGCCATTCTCGGCCATGGCCAATGTGGACACCCGCATGGCCGACGCGGCATTCCGCCATGTCGCGTCGGCGCTGGCGCGCCTTGCTCCCGGCGGCCGTCTCGTCACCATCACCGGCGCGAATTTTGCGCCCGACGCCCCGGCCTGGACGTCCGCCTATGCCCGCCTGCAGGAGCGCGGCCGTGTCGTGTTCTCCGCGGCCATAGACGGCTCGGTCTACGCCAGGCACGGCACCAGTTTCCCGACACGGCTCACCGTCATCGACAAGCTGCCCGCCGACGATCCGACCGGGTTTCCGGCCGCGCTAGGCGTCGTGCCCGACGCTGCGACGCTGATGGGCTGGGTGGCCGAGCATGTTCCGGCCCGGCTGCCCGTCGATCCCGCTGTTTCGGCCCCGGTCGCTGCGACGCCCGCACCGCGCACCCTGCGCGGTTATATCGCCCGCGCCGCCAAGGCGGTCCCTGCGAAGACGCCGACCGAACCCGAAGCCGTCGATCTCGACTACGAGACCCTCGAGTGTCAGGAAGCCGGGACTGGCCACATCAGCGACGCGATCTATGAGGAGTACGCGCTCCAGGCGATCCGTATCCCCAATGCGCAGTCCCACCCGACGAGGCTGGTGCAGTCGGCGGCCATGGCATCGGTCGCTCCGCCGAAGCCGCGCTATCGGCCCCGGCTTCCGGCCAATGCCCTCGACCTCCTGTCGGGCGCCCAGCTCGAAACCGTCATCTATGCCGGCGAGGCGCATTCCGAATATCTGCCGGGATCGTGGACGGTCGACGAGGCCTTCGATGTCGTCACGGCCGCCCGCGACGATGCGAAGAACGCCGTGCGCTTCCGGCGCGGCTTCATGATTGGCGACGGCACCGGCGTCGGCAAGGGCCGCCAGTCCGCCTGCATCGTCCTCGACAACTGGATGCGAGGCCGCCGCAAGGCGGTGTGGCTGAGCCGATCGGAAACCTTGCTCGAAGACGCGCAGCGGGATTGGTCGGCGCTCGGCATGGAGCGCTTGCTCATCACGCCGCAGTCGCTTTTTGCGCAGGGCAAGCCGATCACGCTGCCCGAGGGCATCCTGTTCTCGACCTATGCCACGCTCAGAACCGACGAGCGCGGCGACAAGGTCTCCCGCGTCAGGCAGATCGTGGACTGGCTCGGCGCTGATTTCGACGGCATCATCATCCTCGACGAATGCCATGCCCTGCAGAACGCCGTCGGAGCCAAGGGCGAGCGCGGCGACATCGCGGCTTCGCAGCAGGGCCGCGCCGGATTGCGTCTTCAGCACGCGCTGCCGAACGCCCGCATCGTCTATGTCTCCGCAACCGGCGCCACCACCGTCCATAATCTCGCCTATGCCCAGCGGCTCGGTCTCTGGGGCGGCGAGGATTTTCCGTTCTCGACCCGCGCCGAGTTCGTGGAGGCGATCGAGGCCGGCGGCGTCGCGGCGATGGAGGTGCTGGCCCGTGATCTTCGCGCGCTCGGTCTCTACACGGCTCGCTCGCTCTCCTTCGACGGCGTCGAATACGAGCTGGTCGAGCACGCGCTGACGCCAGAGCAGACCCGCATCTACGACGCCTATGCCGGCGCCTTCGCCATCATCCATAACAATCTCGACGCGGCGATGGAGGCGACCAACATCACTGGTGCGACCAGTGCGACTGGCTCATCCGGCACGCTGAACCGGCAGGCGAAGTCCGCCGCTCGATCCGCCTTCGAGAGCACCAAGCAGCGCTTCTTCGGCCATCTGCTTACCTCGATGAAGACGCCGACTTTGTTGCGCTCCATCTCACGCGATCTGGAGGAAGGCCATGCCGCCGTCGTGCAGATCGTCTCCACCGGCGAAGCGCTCACCGAGCGCCGCCTTGCCGAGGTGCCGACCGAGGAGTGGAACGATCTCAGGATCGACCTCACACCGCGCGAATATGTCGGCTCGTATTTGCAGAACTCCTTCCCGGTCCAACTCTACGAGCCCTTCACCGACTCGGAAGGCAATCTGTCGTCACGGCCGGTCACGCGCGACGGCCAGCCGGTCGAGAGCCGCGAGGCCGTCGCCCGTCGCGACGCGCTGCTTGAGAAGCTGGGGAGCCTCCCCCCCGTCCCCGGCGCGCTCGACCAGATCGTCCAGCACTTTGGCACAGACATGGTGGCGGAAGTCACTGGCCGCTCTCGCCGTATCGTCAAAAAGCGGAATACCAGCAGCGTCGACCGCCTTGTCGTCGAGAACCGCGCCGGCTCGGCCAATCTCGCCGAGACCGCCGCCTTCATGGACGATCAGAAGCGCATTCTGGTCTTCTCCGATGCCGGCGGCACCGGCCGCAGCTACCATGCCGAACTTTCCGCGAAGAACACGCGGCTGCGTGTTCACTATCTCCTCGAACCCGGCTGGAAGGCCGACGCGGCCATTCAGGGGCTGGGCCGCACCCACCGCACCAACCAGGCGCAGCCGCCGCTGTTCCGGCCGATCGCCACCAATGTGAAGGCCGAGAAGCGCTTCCTCTCGACCATCGCCCGCCGCCTCGACACGCTGGGGGCGATCACGCGCGGCCAGCGCCAGACCGGCGGCCAGGGCCTGTTCCGTCCCGAAGACAATCTGGAGTCCCACTATGCTCGCGACGCGCTGCGGCAGCTTTATCTGCTGCTGGTGCGCGGCAAGGTAGAGGGCTGTTCGCTGGAGACGTTCGAGGCGTCGACCGGCCTGAAGCTGATGGATTCCACCGGTATCAAGGACGGCCTGCCGCCGATCACCACCTTCCTCAACCGTCTGCTGGCGCTGACCATGGAGCTCCAAGGCATCCTCTTCACCGCCTTCGAGCAGTTGCTCAATGCGCGGATCGAAGGAGCGATTGCCAGCGGCTCCTACGATGCCGGACTTGAAACGCTGCGCGCGGAGAGTTTCGTCGTCACCGACCGGCAGACGATCTACACCCATCCGCGCACGGGCGCGGCGACCCAACTGCTCACCATAACGCAGCGCCAGCGCAACCATCCGGTCACGTTGGCTGAAGCGCTCGATCATGTCCGGGACCGTCGTGCACGGCTGCTCATCAACGAGCGGTCGGGCCGCGCCGCCGTGCAGATCCCGGCCGCCAGCGTCATGCTCGACGACGGCGCGATCGAGCGCCGCGCTCGGCTGATCCGGCCGATGGAAGCGCACAACGTTCCGCTGAAGATGATAGCGGAGAGCCACTGGGTCGAAGCCGACCAGGTGCTGTTCTCCGAGGCCTGGAACGCCGAGCTATGCGAGGTTCCGGAATTCGCCGACAGCACCATCCATGTCGTCAGCGGCCTGCTGCTGCCGATCTGGAAGCGGCTGCCGCATGAATCCACCCGCGTCTATCGGCTCCAGACCGATCACGGCGAACGGATCATCGGCCGCAAGGTCTCGCAGGCATGGGCCGCCAACGCGACTGCGACCGGCTCGTCCTCGCTGACGCCTGATGCTGCTTTCACCGCGCTGGTGGACGGCCGGACCATCCTCGACCTCGCCGAGGGCCTTCAGCTTCGGCGCTGCCGCGTCATGGGTGCAAACCGCATCGAGCTGTCGGGCTTCACCGACACGATGCGCGAGCGGCTCACCGCCTATGGTCTCTTCCACGAGATCATCTCGTGGAAGCTCCGCATGTTCGTGCCCACGGACGCGAAGGGCCCGGAGGTTGTCGCGAAGGTGCTCGAACGCTGGCCGGTCCAGCGCATCGGCGAGCGCGAGGCCGCGTGATGGCTCGTCACGACGCCTCCGAACTGGCGATCCGTCTCGGCCGGCAGGCCGAGGCGGTGTGTCGCCACTATCTCTCCAACGGCCGCCGCCAGGGTCGCTCCTGGCTGGTCGGCGATGTTCGCAACACGAAGGGGCGCTCGATGTTCGTGCGCCTCGTCGGCCCGGAAACCGGCAAGGGCGCTGCCGGTAAGTTCACCGAATATGCTGCGCCGAGGGTTATGTTGCGGTTCCGCGATTGGGCACTGTCCTGCGGGCGATTGACGGCTTTTACGCAACATAGCGTCAGCGCGCGGGAGGTGTCGTGATGCCCCGCGACGCTTCCGAATTGGCGCGTCGTCTTGCCCGCGACGCCGAGGCGGTCTGTCGCCATTACCTGTCCAACGGCCGCCGCCAGGGCCGCTACTGGACGGTGGGCGACGTGCGCAACACACCCGGCCGATCGATGTTCGTCCGACTCATCGGGCCGGGATCCGGTCCCGGCGCCGCCGGACATTGGACCGATGCCGCCTCCGCCGAATATGGCGATCTCCTCGACGTGATCCGCGAGAGTTGCGGTCTCGTCGACTTCCGCGATGTCGTCGATGAGGCACGACGCTTTCTGAGCCTGCCGCGCGCCGGACTGCGCCTAAGGCGCCTAAGCCCAAAGCCCGATCGCACACCCGTCCCCGTTGGGTCACCGGAAGCGGCGCAGCGGCTCTTCGCCATGTCGCAGCCGATCCGCCGGACGCTCGTCGAGTCCTACCTGCGCAATCGTGGCATCAAGGCTGTTCATGATGCGGGAGCTCTGCGGTTTCATCCGCGCTGCTACTACCGGCCGGATGAGCGTTCGCCGACCGAGACCTGGCCGGCCATGATCGCCGCCGTCACCAATCTCGACGGTCGCATCACCGGGGCGCATCGGACCTGGCTCGATCCCAACGGCTTCGATGCTGTCCGCCTCGGCAAGGCTCCGATCGACACCCAAAGGAAAGCGATGGGTGGTCTCCTCGGCCATGCCGTGCGCTTTGGCGTAGCGGGCGAGGTGATGGTGGCCGGCGAAGGCATCGAGACGATGCTGTCGCTGCGTTATGCGCTGCCTGCCATGCCGATGGCTGCCGCGCTCTCGGCCAACCACCTTGCCGCCCTTCTGCTCCCGCCGGCGCTGCGTCGACTCTACATCGCCCGCGACGCCGATGCCGCGGGTGACATCGCGCTCGCGGCATTGACCGAACGGGCCGAAGAAGCAGGCATTCAGGCGCTTGCCCTGTCGTCGCGGATGGGCGACTTCAATGAGGACCTGCGCACATTCGGCCTCCGCGCGCTCCACCGGACATTGTGTATCCAGCTCGCACCCCAGGATGTCGTTCGCTTCATGGGACCGGGAGCGGTCATGCGCGACAGGAAGCTCGGCTCGCTTTCCGGTTGCCAACCGTCGACACCTAAAGACTACCCTGCCTGACTAGCGGTGCGAGGCGATCAGGCCGGCACGGTGAGCCGCTTTGAGAAACGCCTTGCGCGCCTCCTGCGAACCACGCCAGCCATCCAGCGCATCACGGCAGATGCGATAGGCAGCCCGGTAGGATCGGCCGCGCGACCATTCGGGCCACTGGTCCCGCAGGCATTCCAGCGCTTCCCAAGAACTCGCGACCTGCCGCTCGGTTGACCCCAATTTCAGATGGACTGGCTTGGAAAACACAACGTCATTCATTCTCATCTCCACCGTCAGACCCACTACCGAAATGCGGTGCGTCGAGCGTTTCCTTCTTGACGAGCAGCGACAACGCCTTGCGGATCGGGCGCCAGGAGATCGTGCTTTCGGGCGAAGGCCACAAACAAGCCGCGGGCCGTCTCAGCCTCGATTTCACCGGAAAGCGCCGCCCGGCATGCCTTGAGGGCGAACGCGTGCGCGGCGTCCCTCCTCGATTGCGGCCAATCTTCCAGCAGCGCATAGGCTTCCTGAACAGTCCCGATCTTCGCCGGATACCCCATCCCAACGAGAATGGTCACAGCGGTCTCAAACCTGGCGTGTTGCATCAGTTCCTCCTTTCCGCATGAAGTCTTGTGGGACTGCGTCCCGTCGCATTGGCGCGAGAATCGCCGGATCGGCCCATGGGCGATGCGAATGCCTGCCCATCTGCCCTTGCAACTGTGCAAAGCGGCGGCGGTACCGCCAGATGCGCCTTGACCAGTGCTTCAAGCCACGCCGCTACCGCCAGAGGCGCGCGGCCCCGCCCGTTGAGCCAAGCCCCGACCTCGGCCGATTGACGTCCGAGCGCAGCTGCCAGGTCTGCTTCCGACCATCGCAGTATCTTGAGGCATTCGCGCAGCCGCCCCTGCATCATGCTCGCACCTCCTGTCTTTGAAAGACGACATAGGCGATGGTGAAGAGCAGGATCATGGCCGCGACCAGCCCCGACAGCTGCGGCCACACGATCAGCAGGCTCTGCTGTGTCGGCAACGGCGCTCCGATGACGGCGCCCGCGAGCTGGTCGTAGAACAGCGGTCCGACCGAACGCGCCGCCGGGTCGAGCAGCATCGCGGTTACTTCCCCGTAAAGCGTCTGCGGCGACAGCCGGGCGATCGCTTGCTGCGTTTCGAACTGCGTGAGGACGGTCATCGGGTCCAAGGGATCGATTGGCGCGATGGCTCCCGCGATGAGCGGCGCGATCATGCCCCAGAACACGGTGAGCACCAGCCATACCGATAGCGCGGCGAGCGCCGACGTGGCGGGCGAGCGGATCACGGTCGAAAACACGATCGCCAGCGCCAGCCACACGC
This sequence comes from Mesorhizobium sp. L-8-3, assembly GCF_016756615.1. GTDB lineage: Bacteria > Pseudomonadota > Alphaproteobacteria > Rhizobiales > Rhizobiaceae. Next base: position 1,431,933 of record NZ_AP023262.1, read on the forward strand.
CCGCATAGGCAAGCGTCGTGACCAGATAGGCGAGGCCGCGCACGACGTCGGCGCCGGAGGGCGGCAGCCCAAGGAACAGGATGCCGAGGCCTGTCATGAGCAGCCACAGCGTCAGCAATGCGATCGCGATGACCAGCAGCCCGCCGAGGAATTTTCCGAACAGCACCGCATCGCGATAGATTGGCTGCGCCAGCAGCCTGCTCATCGTGCGGCGAGAATACTCGCCATTGACGGCGTCGAACCCCAGCGCAATCGCCACGAGGGGCAGCAGAAAACCCAAAAAGGCGGCGAAGGACGGCAACGGCTCGCGGGCGACGGTCAGGAGCTTGAGGAACAGGAAGGGATCCTCGGCTGTCGTTTCGGTAATGCGACCGATCGCGCCATACACGGCGCCGATGGCGGTGAGCATGACGAGCAGCATGATGAGATGCATGCGGGCACTGGTCATATGGTCGGCGGCTTCCTTGAGCGCCACCGTCGCCGTGCCCTTGAACGGGGAGCCCTCACGCGTCATGACCGATCTCCTTGAAGTAGCGGTTGTAGGCCTGGTCGAGGCGGGCACGGCGCAGATCAAGGTTCTTCAGCGCGCCGCCGGCCTCGACGACCAGGCGAGCGAGTTCCGGCCGCACGTCACGCTCGGCTTCGACCAGCCAGTGTCCCGGGCGTCCCGGCACGATCGACTTCACGCCATCGGTCGACATCCCTGCGCTGGCGAGATCGATGCCGTTCGCCTCGACATCGATGACGAACGCGCCGCCGCCGATCTTGGCGGCGAGCTCCTCGATGGTTCCAAAGAAACCGATCCTGCCTTTGCTGAACAGGGCGACGCGATGGCAGACGGACTGCACGACGTCGAGCATGTGCGAGGAGAGCAGGATCGTCATGCCGTCGCGGCTCATGAACTGGATCAGGTCGAGCAGTTCCTGGGTCGATTGCGGATCGAGGCCCGAGGTGGGTTCGTCCAGGATGGCGACCCGGCAGTCGCGCATCAGCAGTTCGGCGATGCCGAGGCGCTGGCGCATGCCGCGCGAATAGGTAGCGACCGGCCTGTCGCCGACGTCTGTCAAGCGAACCTTGTCGAGTGCAGCTGCGATCCGTTCCTTGGCGAGTTCCTTGGACCGCCCGGCGAGACGCGCCGTGTAGGCCAGATTCTCGCGGCCGGACATCGCGTCGTAGAAACCCACAGAGTCCGGCAAGTAACCGACCTCCCGCTTCACATCGAGCGGCTGGCGCAGCGGATCCTTGCCGAGGATGCGCACGCTCCCATCGCTCGGCTCGGTGAGGCCTAGCAGCATCAGGATCGTCGTCGTCTTGCCCGATCCGTTGGGTCCGAGCAGGCCCACGACTTCGCCTGTCTGGACGGCAAGATCGATGCCGTTTACCGCCACCGCGGCGCCGTAGCGTTTGGCGAGCCCGCGGGCTTCGATGACCGTCGTGCTCATCGCCGTCCGTACCTCATCACCGCCATACCAAGGACGAGCACGGCAGCGGCGATGACGCCGAGCCCGGCCACGCCCCACAGGGTCGACGTGTTGACCGTCACGCGGAACTGCTGCGATTCCGAAACGCTGCCGCCGCTGGCGCGAACAGCGACCATGTAGTCGCCCGCGATCGCGCGTTCGGACGGCGTGATCTTGACGTTCACCTCGCTTGTCTCGTTTGGCGCCAGCATGTCGATGCGCTCCGGCTCGAACGCGACTTTCCAGCCGGAAGGCGGGGTTGCCGAGAGCTCGATATCGGAAGCAGGAGCGCTGCCGCTGTTGGCGAGCGTGAACGGGAATCTCGCCTCCTTGCCAGCCTCTGCCTGGCCGGAGAGCCTTTCCTGCGGTCCCGTCAAAGCGACCTCAGGCTGGCCAGTCACTTCGATGCTGAGTTCTGTGCTGGCGTTAGCACCGCCCCCCGAAACCTCCATGACGACGGGATAGCTGGCGGCTGGGACCAATCGCGCCGGCGTCACTTCCAGCGTCACATTCTCGCTGGCGCCGGCCTCGATCGGCAGGCCGGTAATTTCCTCCGAGCCATAGCCGCGCTTGAAGCGCGTCTGAAAGCCTTCGGGAGCATTTGCGGCGAGGTTGAACAGCGTCTCCTCCGCGCCGTTGTTCGTCACCTCGACCTTGAAGCTGAAGCTGGACCGCGCTGTCCCTCTCAACGCGGGCAGTTCGGGCTTGAGCTCCAGTCCGCCGTCGCCTTCATCCGACAGCTTCACCACGAGGGGCAAATCGGCGGTCTCGGCGCCGTAACGCGCTTTCACATCGATCGGAAAGCTCTCGCCGGTCGTCCCCGTCGGCGGGGTCAGCTCAAGCTTGACCTCTTCCGTGGCATTGGGGGACACGATGACGGCCCCGATGTCCCGATTCCCGCCCTTGAGCGACCATGTCCAGCCATCGGGTACGCCGGAAACCTCCAGAGATGCGCGCTGCGGCGGCAGGTTGGCATTGCGCAATGTGAGCGTGATGCTCTCGGTCTCGCCGGGGCGGATCGCCAGTTCCGGATGCGGCGTGGTCAGCCAGAAGCCTCTCAGTTCCGGCGGCTCCGGTGGCTGTTCCTGCGCAAGGGCCGGAACGGGTACCAGAGCCGCCGCCAATACCGCTACGGCGGCAATCATCCATTGGACAGTTTTTCTCATCGTCTTCTCCCATCGGTCGGCGTTTTCATCAAAATGGACGGGGCGTCCTCCTTATCGGATCACCAGGAACAGTTTCGCCCCGCCACGGAACAGGTCGAGCGCGATCGTGCCGGCGGCTTCGCGAAGCGTCGAGGTCAGTTCGGCAACGGTCGAAACAGGCCGTCGGTTGACGGCGACGATCACGTCCCCGGCGCGCAGGCCCGACTGCTCCGCCGCGCTGCCCTCCTCGACGCGCGCGACGAACACATTGCCTGCCGCATCCTGAAACTGCGCGCCCTGCAGGCGGTCGGCCTCGATCCCGGAGGCTAGGCCCGGGCCTTCGGTCTCGATGCGCACGCTGGCGGATTCTCGTTTGCCCTCGCGCAGATATTCGACTTCGACTTTCGATCCGACCGGCGCGAGACCGATCCGATAGCGCAGGTCGGCCGAACCGGAAATTGTTTGCTTGTCGACAGCGACGATGACATCGCCAGCCTGCAGACCAGCATCAGCGGCAGGGGAATCCTGTTCAACGCTGCCGACCACCGCGCCGTCGGTCTCGCTGATGCCGAGCGCCTCCGCCAGATCCGGCGTCAGATCCTGGATAGCGACGCCGATCCGGCCGCGGCGCATTTCACCATGTTCGACAAGCTGCTTCATCACCGACGACGCCATTGCGATCGGCACTGCGAAGCCGATGCCGACATTGCCGCCGGCGGGAGCGATGATGGCGGTGTTGATGCCCACCAGACGGCCGTCGGCCGTCACCAGAGCGCCGCCGGAATTTCCGGGATTGATCGAGGCATCCGTCTGGATGAAGTCCTCGTAACCTTCGACATTGATGCCGCTGCGGCCAAGCGCGCTGACAATGCCGGAGGTCACGGTCTGACCGAGCCCGAAAGGATTGCCGATCGCCACCACCGCGTCGCCGACCCGCAGGGTGTCGGAATCGCCCAACGGAAGCGCCGTCAGATTGCCGACCTCGATCTTGAGCAGCGCAATGTCGGTTGCCTCGTCGCTGCCGACAAGCTCGGCCGTGAAGCGGCGGCGATCCTTCAGCGTCACCGCGATCTCGCCGGCGTTGGCGACCACATGATGGTTGGTGAGGACGTAGCCCTTGTCCGCGTCGACGATGACGCCGGATCCGGCGCTCATGCGCTGACGCTGCTGTGGCGTCTGCGGCAGGTCGAAGAAGCGACGGAAATACGGATCGTTGAAAAGCGGATTGGTTTCTGCCGGCGCCCGCGAGGTGACCGCGATGTTCACCACCGCCGGCGTGATCTCCTCGAGCACGTCGGCGAGCGGACGGGCTTCCAATGACGTCTGCGGTGCGATGGTCGCAGCCGTCACCGGCGCGACACTGCACCCCGGAAAGGAAAGGACTGTGGCGGCGACCAGAATGGCGAAAAATCGGCGCGCCCGCCTTGGCAAGCATGCGATCATCGTCGAACTCCCGAAACGTCTCCGCTCCCTGTTCCGGAAGGCGGCCATCGGGTCGGCCGCCCTCGTCCATTGTCAATTCCACCCCACGACCGGGGCGGCGGTGCTCATGCGCTCCGGTCGCTCGATGCTCCCGCGGTCGACACCTGCTGTGCGGACAGGAACATCAGCGTGGATGCCACCGTGCGGCGCTGCCAGCCGGCCGCTTCGGCCCGATCGAGCAGGCTCTCGATCCAAGGCCTCATTGCATCCCGGCACTCCTTCTCATGCGCCAGAAAATCGCTGGCCGGGTGTATCGGCGGCGCGACGGTGTTGATACTTGGCATCACATTCATGACAACCTCAAAAAGTGGACGCCGCCCGCGCCCCCCAAAAAGGAGGCGCGGGTAATTCCGATCGTCAGAAGTCCATGCCGCCGGCGGGCATTGCCGGGGACGCCGGTTCCTTCTTCGGCTTCTCGGCAACCATCGCCTCGGTGGTGACCAGGAGGCCGGCGACGGAGGCAGCATCCTGCAGCGCCGTGCGCACGACCTTGGCCGGATCGATCACGCCCTGCTTGTAGAGATCGCCGAACTCGTTGGTCTGTGCGTTCCAGCCATGCGCGAACTCTGCCTTCTCGCGCAGCTTGCCGACGATGATCGAACCCTCAGCGCCGGCGTTCTCGGCGATCTGGCGTGCTGGGGCCTCGATGGCGCGCCGCACGATCTCGACGCCGGTCCTCTGGTCGGCATTGTCGACCTGAAGATTGTCCAGTGCCTTGGCGGCCCTGAGCAGCGCCACGCCGCCGCCTGGCAAAATGCCTTCCTCGACGGCCGCCCGGGTAGCGTGCAGCGCGTCGTCAACGCGGTCCTTGCGTTCCTTGACCTCGACTTCGGTCGAGCCGCCGACGCGGATCACCGCAACGCCACCTGCGAGCTTGGCCAGCCGCTCCTGCAGCTTCTCGCGATCGTAGTCGGATGTGGTCTCCTCGATCTGCGCCTTGATCTGGCCGACCCGGCCCTCAATCTCGGCCTTGCTGCCGGCGCCGTCGACGATCGTGGTGTTTTCCTTTTCGATCACCACCTTCTTGGCGCGGCCGAGCATGTTGAGCGTGACGCTCTCCAGCTTGATGCCGAGATCCTCGCTGATCGCGGTGCCGCCGGTCAAGATGGCGATGTCCTCCAGCATGGCCTTGCGGCGATCGCCGAAGCCCGGCGCCTTGACCGCGGCGACCTTCAGACCGCCGCGCAGCTTGTTGACGACGAGCGTTGCGAGCGCCTCGCCCTCGACGTCCTCGGCGATGATCAGCAGCGGCTTGGACGACTGCACGACGGCCTCAAGGACCGGAAGCATGGCCTGGAGGTTGGAGAGCTTCTTCTCGTGGATGAGCACATAAGGCTCTTCCAGCTCGACGCGCATCTTGTCCTGGTTGGTGATGAAATAGGGCGACAGATAGCCGCGGTCGAACTGCATGCCCTCAACGACTTCGAGTTCCGTCACCGCGGTCTTGGCCTCCTCGACGGTGATCACGCCCTCATTGCCGACCTTCTCCATGGCTTCGGCGAGGAAGCGGCCGATCTCGGTGTCGCCATTGGCCGAGATGGTGCCCACCTGGGCGATCTCGTCATTCCTGGTGACCTTGCGGGCGTTCGTCTTCAGCTCCTCGACGACCGCATCGACCGCCTTGTCGATGCCGCGCTTGAGGTCCATCGGGTTCATGCCCGACGCGACAGCCTTGGCGCCTTCCTTGACGATCGCCTGGGCGAGCACGGTCGCGGTCGTGGTGCCGTCGCCGGCGATGTCGCTGGTCTTGGAGGCGACCTCGCGCACCATCTGCGCGCCCATGTTCTCGAACTTGTCTTCGAGTTCGATCTCCTTGGCGACGGTCACGCCGTCCTTGGTGATGCGCGGGGCGCCGAACGACTTGTCGATGACGACGTTGCGGCCCTTGGGCCCCAGCGTCACCTTCACCGCATTGGCGAGAATGTCGACGCCGCGCAGCATCTTTTCGCGCGCTTCGGAATGGAATTTGACTTCCTTTGCAGCCATTGGATCACTCCTTCTGTAGGCAGTTTTCTCGACTGTTTAACTGGTTTCGCGGCCCGCTCAGGCGGCCTTCTTCAGCGAGGCGCTCTGCTCGATCACGCCCATCACGTCGCTTTCCTTCATGATGAGCAGGTCCTCGCCGTCGAGCTTGATCTCGGTGCCGGACCATTTGCCGAACAGGATGCGGTCGCCGACCTTCACGTCGAGCTCGACCAGCTTGCCGCTCTCGTCACGCGCGCCGGGGCCGACGGCGACGACTTCGCCCTCGCTCGGCTTTTCCTTGGCGGTGTCGGGAATGATGATGCCGCCGGCCGTCTTTTCGTCGGCCTCGATGCGGCGGACCAGGATACGGTCGTGCAATGGACGGAACGCCATGTCGTTCTCCTTCAGGACAAACAAGATTTTGAGGTTCCTCCACACCGGACCGGCAATATCGGGCCGGTGCGGGGCGCTGCGACCCCTCAATAGGCATCGCGCGCATTTCGAGCTAGTTTGCCGATTTTTCGGTTTCAAGAGGTCAAGCGCAAAAATTTTAGCGCTCGCAAGGGGAGAGTGCTACTGCGCTGGATTCATGAAGCTATTTTCTTCCCAAGTTCCGCGACGAAGGCTCTTGAAGTTCGTCGCGCTTTCGCCAAAATCTAGCCGCGGCAGGCCAGCCAATCGAGGCTGCCCAGCCAAACGCAAGCTGAAGGAGTTTTTGGATTCGGAGGACCATCGATGGAACGAGCCATCCCGACCATTATCCCCTCGATCGCCCCAGACACTTCTGACCTATTCCTCGACCGGCTGATCCACCCCGCACGGTTCTTCAGCGGCCCTGACGACGTGCTGCGGGATGACACGCTGGACATCCACGAAAAGCGCGCCATCCTCTCATCCTGGGCATCGGACGCCTGTGCGGTCGAATCGATACCCGCGCTGCGAAAGCCGCCGGGCGCAGCTGTTCCGGTGAGTTTCGACGCCATCATGGACGCCCTGCGCAGCCTGGATGATCCCCGGCGCGATAATGTTTCTCGCCGTGCTTCGCAGGCCGACGGAGAGGCGGTCAGCAGGCTCGATGCCTGAGCGGGTTTGAGAGGAGATACGCATGGTCAGCAGGGAATTCCGGCTGCAGATGGAACGCTACGGCCTCACCACCGCCGAAATCCACTATCAGCGGCCGGACCACCCGAGCTTGCTGCAACTCTACGTCTGGCAGGAATACGACCTGGCACCCGATTTTCCCACGCTGAGGGAATTCCTGGGCTTCTGGGAGCGCGAGCTCGAAGGCGCACTGCATTCCGTCCGCGTCGCCCACAATCGATTGATCCGTCCGGCCGAATGGCGCGCCGTCAACGGCATCATCGCTATCCACTGAAACTCGGGAGCCGCCTCCGGCTCCCACTACTCCTCATCCTCCGGTGCGAGGATATCGATCAGGGACGCGACCTGTGTCCCCGGCAGGGGGCGGCCTTCGCCCATCAACGCCTCGTCACTGTTAAGCCAGGCCAACGCCTCGCGAAGGTCCTGTAGCGTTGCGCCGGTCTCGGCTACCTCGGCAATCGTCGTGTCATCCACCGGTCCGAGCAGCGACACGATCTCATCCCTCGTCAAAGACATGATCTGTCCTCCGATTGAACGGGAGGAATGAACGTCGCCACCGGGATGTTGTTCCGTATCCTGTCGGCCCTTGACGCCCCGAAAGGCAACACCCAAATCACTGACGCCGGTCGCCTGACGGGACCGGCATGTCAGGGAGCGCCGGGCTTCTTGGCGCGCCCTCGTATCTATGTTGCTCAAAGGAGGATGTAGCTATGAGAACACACCTGGACTTCTCCCCTTTCTACCGGTCGAGCATCGGCTTCGACCGCATTTTCAACCAGCTCGAAAATGCCGCCAGTCCGCAAAACGGCGACAACTGGCCGCCCTATGACATCGCCAAGATCGGCGAGGAAGCCTATCGTATTGTCGTAGCGGTCGCCGGGTTTGCCGAGAACGAGCTTTCGATCACCCATGAGCGGAACCTGCTCGTGATCGAGGGCGCGAAGGCCGACGGCGAGCAGGTTCAGTATCTCCATCACGGTCTCGCCTTGCGGCCATTCGCGCGGCGCTTCGAACTCGCCGATCATGTCAGCGTGACGGGCGCGAAGCTGGAGAACGGCCTGCTTGTCATCGATCTCAAGCGGGAGATCCCCGAGGAGATGAAGCCGCGGCGGATAGCCATCAACGCGGACACGGGCAAGAAGCCCGCGTCGAAGCGCATCGAAGGCAACGTAGCGGCCTGACATTCATCACTGCCTGTTCCTTCACCTGTTGCATGCAACAGGTGAAGGAAGCGCGTTGCTAGAGAAGAAGGAGAAACAACGAGAAGCGAAGAAAGGAAATGACCATGAGCGTACGTGATCTGATCCCTTGGAGCCGGGGCAACAATCAGGCTCCGACCATTTATCGAGGCGGCGAGATGGACCCGTTCATGTCGCTGCACCGTGATGTCAACCGGTTGTTTGACGAGGTCTTCCGCGGCTTCGATACTCCATCGTTCTTCGGCCGCATGCGGGCCGGAAACGGTGGCTGGCCGAATGTGGAGATATCGGAGACGGACAAGGAGATCCGCGTAGCAGCCGAGGTGCCGGGCCTCGAGGAGAACGACATCGAGGTGCTGCTGGAAGACGGCGTGCTGACGCTTCGTGGCGAAAAGAAGTCCGAAACCGAAGACACCGGCCGCCAGTTCAGCGAGCGTTATTATGGCCGCTTCGAACGGCGCCTGGCGCTCGGCCGCGAGGTCGAGGAGGACAAAGTCGGCGCGACATTCAAGAACGGCGTGCTGACGGTGACCTTGCCGAAGACCGCCAAGGCGCAGGCAAACGCCAAGCGGATCGCGATCAACAGCGGCAACTGACCGCCGTTGCCGGCAACTCGCCGGGCGCGTCATCAGCGTGCCCGGCGTTGTCCGTCGAGCAAGGCCATGCTGACAATGGGCTAGCGGCGATTGTCGAGAGACCAAACCCTTGGCTTGCCGAGAGTTACCACCGGCCTGCTATCCTCCAGCCCAATCCGGCGCAACTCGCGCTCCCCTGGCGCGCATCTTTCGACCCTGTCGCTCTGTCTTGACGTCGGCAAGGGTTACCCGCCGGCCGTGGCTGCTATGCTTTGAGGGGCGGACGCCGCCCTTTGTCGAGCCTTTGATGGGCTACACCGGCAGCAGCGATACGCTCACACAGGTACAGTTGCAGTTTCCCACGCTTGAATCCGCGATCAACTACGCTGAACGCCAAGGCCTGAGTTTTACCGTCCGGCGAGATGTATCGGAACGACGTGACAAAGCAGGAATACCATCAACCATGAGATGAGAGCCCGCCGCTCTGGGCGGCGGGCTCCAGGCATGAGCAAGACCGCCGTGGGCTAGGCGTGGGCATGTGGATTCTGGCGATAGTCCCAAACTGCCCATGCGGCTATTGCGGCAACGAGCACGCCGATGACGACATGGGTCCACATTGCGCTGACGTTAGCCGCGAACCCCAGCAGCCAGGGTGACGCGATCAGCCAGAGCCCCAGGACCAGACTTGCCCATTCCTCCCACTCGGCGAACACCGACAATGTCGCAACCGCGAGTGCGCCCAAGGCAATGCCAACGATCCAGGCATTCCACGTCGGTGTGGCTTCTGGCGCAAAGCCGATCACCCATGGGGAGACAAACAGGCAAACCGCGAGGAGCAGGTTTATCCAGTCCTGTAATTTCTTGCCTTCCATCAGTCCATTTGCCATGACAACCTCCACGAAGAAGTTTGTTCAGAGCACTACTGTGCGGCGTGCAGAGCACGCTTCAACATTGCACGTAGTTTGGGGCAGGCCGGTCTTCAAGTGGCGGCAAACCCGCGAGATCTAGTCTTCGTAGCGAGTGTCCTCCTGCACTGTCAACGGAAAGCGCCAAGGACTTGTGGAGTTGCGGTCACGCGGCGCGCCGAATTGAGATTCCGTTGTCGCCATGCCGCTCGCTGGGCCACACGGGCCGCAAGCCCAAGACGAAACAGGGGGTGGCTGTTTCGGATCGCCTCCCCTACTGCCAGCCGTCATCAACCGCTGTACTGCCAACGCCATCTCGTGGCCAGCGGCCCATGGACTGCGTTTCTCGCCAGATCGTTTCCAATTCCTCTTCATGGTCGTGCACTGCCGCTGTCGCTCAACTGCCGATCGCAACGCGGAATGCACCAGAGAGATTGCGACCGGCCAAGATCGATTTGGGAACGGTTTCGGCCTGGGTCAAGAGTTCATGGAGCGCGCGTGGACGCGCTCGCCGCGAACTCACAACGATTTCAGAAAGGCCATCAGATCCTTGTCCTCCTTCCATGAGCGACCGCGTGGCTGACCGACTTCGCAAAGAGCTACGGCGTTGGCTTTCAGCGTCAGGTCTATTTCGGCACAAACGTTTGTGATGCTGATCGAGACATGGCCGAGCCAGGCGCGGATGGTGTTGATGTCCACGCCGGCGAGAACGAGGTGGCAGGCCGTTGCAAGCCGGATCACATGGGGGGTTATCGCTCTGCCGGCCAGGTCCGACACCCGGGCCGCGCAACGTTCGATAAGGCGATAGGCTCCGAAGCTAAAGGGTGTTCCGAGCCTGCTGGCAAATACGGTATCGTCGCGAGCGACCGAGGATCTCGTCTTGCCAGAACTCGTTCGGTTTCCGGCCGCAGTGGGCACTGCAGGGCCTTGCCGCCCGCCTGGGTATTGGCCCCATGCCGATGCTGGCGGCGACGTCTGCCGCCCACCTCGCCGCCGTCCTGTTCCCATTGAGCCTGCGCCGGCTCTATGTCCTGCGCGACCGTGATCCGGCCGGCGATCATGCGCGTGACAGGCTCCTGGAGCGGGCGGCAGCCGTCGGGATCGAGACGGTGGTGCTGTCGCCGCGGCTCGAGGACTTCAACGAGGATCTGCGGCTCTACGGTCCTGACGCCCTCAGGACTCTGATGCGGCCCCAGCTCATTCATGAGGATGCCAGCCGTTTCATGGCCCCGGCGGCATAGGTGGAATCGGTAACGAGCGAGCGGAAGGACCGCCGATTCCGGTTCGTTTTCGCGAGGCTTCCGCGGACGTCGCAGAGACCGCGTCCCGGCCTTCTTCTTCAGCGCATCGAGCCCACAGACGGCCCGGAAAGGCAATGGCCGCGCCTTGGCTATTTTCCGCCGGCGGCCGACCACCCCACGCGACCGGTCGCGTGGGGACCCCGGATCCGCCGCCTTTGCAGCGCGAGGCAAAATAGCCGTGCCCGGCCATCGGGGCCCTCGCGCGCGAGGGCTGCCTGTCCGGCCCGCCCGTGGGCTTTCGGCGCCATGAAGGCCGCGACGGTCGCGGTCAGACGACGAAGGAGCCACGCTGATGAGAAACGAACACGAGGACGGCTTCGAGCCTGACCACGCCTCATCCCCGACCAATCACCTCATCACCGAACTCCAGCTCTATGGCTGGCGTCCCTTCCAGGACGAGCCCGATCCGAGGCCGCTGCCCGAGGGCGGCGAGGTCGCGGGAGCCGTCGCCGACATCTTCAATGCCCTCATCGCCACCCTCGGCGACACCCGGCTCGAACCCGACCTCGACGAACTGCTCTGGGGAGCCGTCAACGTCTTCCATCGCGCCACCGGCCGGATCGAGCGCGAGCTCGAGGACAACGAGCAGGCGCAGCGCCGCCTCCAGCGCGAACAGGACGGCAGCGAGGTGAAGAGCGTCGAACTGGAGCGCTTCACGGCGGAAGGCCAGACGCTGATCGAGCGGCGCGACGCCTTCGAGCTGATGCGCGACCAGGCAGCCGAGCACTTCGAACGCCACACCGGAACGGCCTGGCGGCCGCGCTCCGGCTCGATGGTCAACCATCGCAACCTGACCTCGGCGATGATCGACTCCCGGGACTTCCTTGCCGCGAAGCGCCGGACCGAGACCGAGGTGATGCTGCCCGCCGGTCCAAAGGTCGCCTTCACCGGCGGTCTCGACTTCGACGACCACCGCCTGATCTGGGCGAGGCTCGATCAGGTTCGCGCCAAGCACGCCGACATGGTGCTGCTGCATGGCGGTTCGCCCAAGGGCGCCGAACTGATCGCCGCCAAATGGGCCGACAACCGCAAGGTGCCGCACATCGCGTTCAAGCCCGACTGGGACAAGCACGGCCGCGCCGCCCCCTTCAAGCGCAACGACGCCATGCTGGACACCCTGCCGGTCGGCGTCCTTGTCTTCCCCGGAACCGGCATTCAGGAAAACCTCGCCGACAAAGCCAGGAAGCTCGGCATCCCGGTCATGAGGTTCTAGGGCAGCGCGTGAGCGCTGCCCTCCGAAGGCAGAGGTCACAGGTTCGAATCCTGTCCGGTGCGCCAAAAATCGTTCTATTTCAAAGGCTTACTTTGCCTCCAAGGGAACCTTGCCTGCCGAGTGCAAGCGCCGCGTAAGCGACAAGCGTCGGCATTTCGCTGAAATTCAAACACTGGTCCTTGATGGGGCTAGTGCGCAAACGCCTGATTTGATTGTTAGACAATGCGCCGGACACGATCGCGGCTGCTTGACCGCTGCCCAAGAGGGCAGCACTCCAGACGGTCGTTTTTGGGGCCGTGTATGGACGGCTCTCCGTTGGCAAGGGTTGTTTGAGCTTTGCAGTTGCTGGTTGATGCGGCCATGTATCCGACCTGTAGGTGCGGCTTTCATATGCCGCTAGCCATAATACCATTCGCGCGCCTCAGGTCCCGATCGAAAGCACGCACTCGAAGTGCACGGCCCCAGTGGGTTTTCCTGATCCGGCGGTATCAACCGGCTTTGTGCATTAGCTCCTGTCCGCCCTTCCCAACCTCGTCAGCGATCGCTCGCCTTGTCTCGCTTTATGCGATAGTCGGCTCCCTGTAGCGCTCGCCGCTTGTCACCAATGCCCAGACCATCCGGGGCGGTCTTGTTAGCGAGCGCAACGCCTGCGACCTTGGTCGTTCGCCGAGCCATCAACTGCACGAGCCATGGACGTCTCGTCCCGTGCCGCTCAGCATAGCGGATGACCGACATTGCGCCGACCACGAGCAACTGGCGTAGGTAGCGATTGCCGGCTTTGGAGATGCTGCCGAGCTTGCCCCCGCTCGAGTCCTGCTTGGGAACGAGCCCGATCCAGGCCGAGAGGCATCGCCCCGACTTGAATGCGTGCGGATCGGCGACGGTCGCGACGAACGCACTCGCCAGGAGCGGGCCGACGCCCGGGATCTCCATCAACCTGCTCCGCGAAAATCCCGGGTCAACTCTCAGCGGAAATCAACACCCCGATTCCACAGTCATTGACACCTACCCGCTTTAGAGTTGACTATAAGGTCATTATGAGCATATAGTCACCGATAGTGGGATGGGCTTGGAGGAGAACCATCAGATGAAGCTGCCAGCCTTGCGCGATGGCGCGATCAGGTCGTTTTTTTCCGGCGTCTACGTCGAACACTCAGACTCGCGGACCGCAACGACATGTCAGCCATAAGATCTGGGATGAATCGGCAGGTTCTCAGAGCCATCCTCTTTGCCCTGCCCAAAGTGATGAACCTCACCGCCTCCCGCGTTCCGGCTTTCGCCGAACGGTTGAAGCAGCGCGATATTGTCGCCTGGATCGGCCTCCAGGACGGCAGTATCGGCCGCATCGTGGAAATCAAAGGCGGCAGATTCCGCTCCCGTGCAGGTTCGGCGGCTGAGGCGGAAGTTGCTATGTCCTTCAAGGATGTGGCGACCGCGCTGAAACTCCTGATGCCCAATCGCAAGCAGTTGGAAATCATCCACGCGGCCAAGAACTTCAAGGTCGTGACCACGGGGCCGGACGATCTGGTGGTCTGGTTTGCGCAGACGCTCAACATGAGCGAGACTGCGGGCCTGTCCATGGGGACGCCGATGCCCGACGGTAGTCGGCGGTACACGACCTGCACCAACGGCGGTCCCCTGTTCGTTTACGTCAAGGACGGCCGGATCCTGCGGGTTACTCCCTTAGAATTCGACGGCAGCGACCCGTCCACCTGGGTGATCGAGGCCCGTGGGCGCAAGTTCAGCCCGCCCCGCCGCGCGCTGGTAGCGCCCCACGCCCTGACAATGAAATCGCTGGTCTATTCGGACAAGCGCATCCTTTATCCAATGAAGCGGGTGGATTTCGATCCCAATGGCGAGCGCAATCCCCAGAACCGCGGCAAATCCGGCTACGAGCGGATCAGTTGGGACGAGGCGCTGGACATCGTCGCCAAGGAGATCAATCGCCAGAAGCGCGCGCACGGGCCCGGCTCCATCACGTTCCCCATGTCGTCCCACCACCAGTGGGGCAATGTGGGGTATTACCTCAGCTCGCTGATGCGGTTCGCCAACCTGATCGGCTTCACCCGCGTTGCCGCCAACCCGGACAGCTGGGAAGGGTGGTACTGGGGCGCCATGCACCATTTCGGCAATTCGATGCGTGTTGGAATTCCCGCCGGCTACGGCGGAGTCGAGGATTGCCTCAAGGAAGCCGAGATGATCGTCTTCTGGTCCAGTGATCCCGAAAGCACCAATGGCGTCTATGCGGGCTTTGAGGGCACGCCGCGTCGGCTCTGGGCCAAGGAACTCGGCATCGAGTTCGTGCATATCGACCCGCATTGCAATCCGACAGCCCAGCTGCTGGGCGGACGCTGGATTCCCGTGCGACCGCAGACCGACCCGGCCCTGGCCCAGGCGATAATGTATGTCTGGGCCACGGAAGGCCTTTATGACCAGGACTACGTCGCCACCCGCACCACCGGCTTCGACGAATGGAAGGCGTACCTGCTGGGCGAGACCGATGGCGTCCCCAAGACACCGGAATGGCAGGAGGCCGAGACCGGCGTCCCTGCCAGGGACGTGCGGGCCCTGGCCCGCAAGTGGGGCGGCAAGAAGGTCTATCTTTCCGCCGGCGCGGCCGGCACCGGCTTCGGCGGGGCAGGCCGCGGCGCGAGCGGTGCGCAATGGGCGCGCTGCATGGTCATGATGATGGCGATGCAGGGCTGGGGCAAGCCTGGCATCAATTTCGGCGGCCTCCAGATCGGCGTCCCGCACGATCTGCACTTCTATTTTCCGGGCTACGCGGATGGCGGGATCTCGGGTGACCTCGCCTTTACCGGCAATGCGGTGAACAATTATCAGCGCATGCCGCACATCCTGACGATGAATCCGGTCAAGCAGATGGTGCCGCGTCAGCAACTGCCGGACGCCATCATCAACGGTGAGGCCACCGGCTATCTCTGGGACGGCATGGCCCAGGAGGCCCAGTTCGCGCCCTTCACATATCCCATGCCGGGCTATTCGCCGATCCGCATGATCTACCGTTATGGCGGATCGGCTATGAGCACAGTCACGAAATCGGGGCGCTGGGTGGAAGCCTATCGGCACGAGAGCATCGAATTTGTGGTAAACCAGTCGATCTGGATGGAGGGCGAGGCGCAGTTCGCCGATATCATCCTGCCGGCCTGCACGTCATTGGAGCGCTGGGACATCGGCGAATGGTCGAATTCCGGAGGCTACGCCCATCACGGTGTCAACGTCGTCAACCATCGCGTTGTCACCCTCCAGCACAAATGCATCGAGCCAGTGGGCGAGTCGAAATCCGACTACGACATCTTCACCGCCATCCTGTCCCGGCTGGGCCTGGGCGCGGTCTTCACCGAGGGCTGCAATGAACTCGATTGGGTCAAGCGAGTATTCGATTCTTCGGACCTGCCCGACCATATTTCCTGGAAGAAATTCTGCCGCAAGGGTTACCTTGTCGTGCCGCCCGAAAAGCCGGAGTTGCGCCAGCCTGTGGACATGCGCTGGTTCGCCGAGGGCCGTCGGAAGGATTTGCCGGAACCCGCTCCGATGCCGTCGCAATATGCCGAAGAGTTCGGCGTGGGGCTTCAGACGCCGAGTGGCAAGCTCGAATTCGTGCCCGAGATGTTCAAGCGACACACGGCGGACAATCCCGACCGTCCGGCGGTCAACCGCTACATCCCGTCCTGGGAAGGGCTGCGCAATACCGAACTGGCGGAGCGCTATCCGCTTCAGATGATCGCAACGCACAGCCGCTACAGCTTCCATACCAGCATGGACGGCAAGAACAGCGCCGTCAATCAAGTGGAAGACCACCGTGCGCAGATCGCGGGCCATCGCTTCTGGCTGCTGCGGCTGAATACGGCCGATGCAGAGGTCAGGGGCATTCGCCATCGCGACCTCGTAAAGATCTTCAACGACCGAGGAGCGATCATCTGCGCCGCCGATGTATCGCCCCTGGTGCCCGCGGGTGTCGTAAAGTCCTACGAGTCGAGCGCTGAGTTCCAACTCATCGAAATCGAAGGCGAATCGGTCGAAATCGGCGGCTGCATGAACATGCTTACCTCTGACCGGCCGCAGGCGGTCGGCACCAGCAGCATGGCTCCCAATTCCTGCCTTGTGCAAATCGAGAAGTGGCGGAACGCCGAGGCATTCAAGACGGCCCGCGCAGCGTAGGAGGAAGCCATGAGCAAGTGGAACCTGATCATCAATGTTGGCCGTTGCGAGAACTGCCACAATTGCGTCATCGCAAACCGGGACGAACATGTCGGAAACGACTTTCCAGGCTACGCGGCACCGGCCGCGGCCGTCGGCGATAGCCCCATCCGCATCCTGCGCCGCACGCAAGGCAGCGCGCCCATGGTGGAGACCACCTACCTGCCGGTGATGTGCAATCACTGCGACGACGCACCCTGCATTCGCCGTGCCGGCGACGCCATCCGCAAACGCGACGATGGCATCGTCATCATCGATCCCGTGAAATCGCGTGGCCGCAAGGACATCGTCCGCTCCTGCCCTTATGGCGCAATCGTCTGGAACGAGGAGCAACAGGTGCCACAAACATGGTTCTTCGACGCCCACCTGCTGGATCAGGGATGGGAACGGCCCCGCTGCCAGCAGAGCTGTCCGACGGATGTCTTCGAGGCGGTGAAACTTGATGACCCCGTGATGGAGAAGAAGGCAGAAACGGAAGGGCTCAAGGTGCTCAAGCCCAACCTCGCGACCAAACCTCGCGTCTGGTACCGGGGTTTGGAGAGGTGGGAGACATGCTTCGTCGGCGGCAGCGTCAGCGCCGAAATTGCCGGAGTGGTGGATTGCATCGAAGGAGCAGAGGTAACCCTTTCGCAGGGCGGCACCTGCATCGCGAGGACCGTTACCGACGGCTTCGGCGACTTTCGCTTCGGCAATCTGGCCGGAGATGGGGGCACATATCACGTCGAAGTGACCCATGCCCATGGCAGCGTCAGGCGCGCCTGCACCCTGTCCGAGAGCATCTATCTGGGAGAGTTGAGGTTGACCCGTTCCGGCTAGGTCTACGAGTGCAGAGCGGCTCCGAGAGTTCATGCTGGGGCTGCATCGACGTGTTCTTGCTCTAATGCGGAACGAGGAAAAACTCTTTGATCTGCTCACGGTCGCAGACGAGGAACGCTGGCCATTAGGAGGAAGGTGACAATGCTCGCAACAACCCCCTACGACTTCGGGCGTCCGATTGTCGCTCTGCGCGATGTCGAGGCGTTCGAGCAGGTGCCACTTTCGGAGCGCGGCTTGCCCGGCAGCACCTACGAAGTGCTGGCACGCGGCGCCGCTATAGCGCCGGATCAACCTGCGCTTTCCTTTTTTCTGCGCGCCGACGATTTCCGGGATCCCTTCGTCTGGACGCATGCAGAACTCCTCGCTGACATCACGAGAACAGCCAATGCCTTTCGGCGGCTGGGAATAGGTCGCAACGACGTTGTCGCCTTCGTGCTGCCCAACCTGCCTGAAACGCATTTCGTGATCTGGGGCGGCGAGGCGGCGGGCATCGCCTTTGCGATCAATCCACTTCTGGAAGCGGAACAGATCTCCGAGCTTCTCGTCACCGGGAAGGCAAAATGGCTCGTCACTCTGGCCCCATTTCCGGGAACCGACATCTGGCAGAAGGCGATCAAGGCCGCGGCGAATGCGCCTGACCTGCAAGGGATTCTGACCGTCAGTCTCGCCCCGTATCTCGGTAACTCCGCCGCCGACGTGCCCCAGGTCTTCGACGGGGTCGCCGTTCCGGTTCTCAGCCTGCGCCAGGAGACGGCCGGAGAACCTGGAGACCGCTTGACCTTCGCGACGCCCAAGGCTGAAGACACTTCCTCGTACCTGTGCACGGGCGGCACGACCGGGCTACCCAAGATCGCCGCGCGCACCCACTTTTCAGAAGTGTTTGATGCATGGTCGAGCCGATCCTTCATTGGCGACGCCTTCGCACCAGGCAGGACGATTTTCTGCGGTCTGCCGCTCTTCCACGTCAATGGGCAGTTGGTGACGGGGTTAGTCCCCTGGGCGCAAGGCGCACATGTCGTCATGGGGACGCACCAGGGCTATCGCGGAGAGGGAATTATTTCATCCTTCTGGGAGATCGTCGAACATTATCGCATCGTGGCCTTCTCGGGCGTTCCGACTGTGTATTCCGCACTGCTGCAGGTGCCGGTCGGCGGCCGCGATATTTCAAGCATCCGCTACGGTTTTTGCGGCGCTGCACCGATGCCCGTGGAGCTGTTTCGCAATTTCGAAAAGGCGACGGGAGTTCGCATTCTGGAGGCATACGGCCTGACGGAGGGCGCCTGCGTTTCCAGTGTCAATCCTCCCGAAGGCGAACGACGCATCGGCTCGATCGGCCTGCGCCTCCCCTACCAGAAAATGGCAGTGGTCAGACTCGACGATTCCGGCGACTTCACCGGATTCGCCGGGACGGAAGAGGTCGGCGTGCTCGCAATCCATGGGCCCAATGTCTTCGCCGGTTATATCAATCCCGAACACAACAAGGGTCTCTGGCTTGAGATCGACGGCGACCGCTGGCTGAACACCGGCGATCTCGCCCGCCAGGATACGGACGGTTACTTCTGGCTGACCGGTCGCAAGAAGGAGCTCATCATCCGGGCCGGCCACAACATCGATCCCAAGCTGATCGAAAATGCAGTGCAGGATCACCCGGCAGTGCAGCTCGCCGCAGCGGTTGGAAGACCCGATGTGCGCGCCGGGGAACTGCCGGTCCTCTATGTTCAGTTGAAGCCGGAGACGACGGCATCGGAGGCGGACCTGCTTGCTCATGCCGTCGGCCGTATTCCAGAGCGCGCTGCACATCCCAAATCGGTCCGGATTCTGGCTGCGCTGCCCATCACATCCATCGGAAAGATCTTCAAACCAGCGTTGTCGATGCTGGAGATCGAGGATGTCGTACGCAAGGAGGCAGCGTCGGTGGGCGTGAAGCTCGAATCGCTCTCGGTCGTTCAAGATGCCCGGCTCGGGTTGCTGGCGACAATTGCAACTGAGGGCGATCCGCGCCTACTCCGCGAAAAGCTGGGTCGCTACGCCTTCAAGGCGCAGTTCCTCTGAAAACTCGAGCAGAACAGGACGTCAATCATGGCGATCAATCTTGCCCGTTACGGGAACGGGCCGCCGGCACACCATTGGGCAAACTATCAGTCAGGAAACAAGTCATGAATGCTCCAGCTCGGATCCCCGTGACCAACCTTCAGCACCACGTCTTCTACGTGACCGACCTGGAGCGCTCGAAGGCCTTCTATCTCAAGCTCTTCAACCTGCAATTCTCCGCTCTCAATCATCCGGACAGCAGCGCGGCAATGCGTTTGTCGCAGCAGGAAATGCATTTCTTCTCGTTCGGCTTCCACCATCACGACATCTGCCTGGTGAAGCACCACAAGCTGACGATGGACAACAATTCCATGCTGCACTTCACGCTAGCGGTGAGGGACACCGAGGCATTCGACGATGTCAGGCGCCGTGCAGGAGAGATGGGCCTGTCGATCCGCGAAGGGCGCATGCTTGCCTCTGCGCGCCCCGTATCGCGTGCCTTTTGCGTCCAAGACCCAGACAACCACTGGATTGAGATCATTGAGGAGCTCGGCCGATGAGCAACACCGCTTTCGTTCCCCCGAACGTCTTGCCTCCATTCAAGCTACGCTTCGCTGGCCTGCTGAAGCGGAAATGGTTTCGCGAAATGGTGCTGTTGTGGCCGACGCTGACGAAGCGGCGGTTCTCCAACAAGACCGAAGACTACGGCGTCTTCAGGCCCTCGCTCGTTTCTCACATCGGGCAGCTCTCCATTTATGTGCGCGACATCGCGCGAAGCCGGGCCTGGTACGAGAACGTTGCCGGCATGATCCACAGCCGCACCTGCGAGCCCGAGCCACATCCGTTCAAGGAAGGCTGGCGCATCCGCTGCAGCTACATGAGTGCAACTGACCACGAGGAATGCCTCGTGCTTGTCGAGGAATACGACCCCTCCGGCAGAATAACCATACCCTCGGGCATGAGCTTCTTCCATTTCGCGCTCGAGGTGAAAGGGAACCAACTGGAGGATGTGCTGGCCTTTGCCAAGCAACAGCAGGCCGACGGCTTCCAGTTGAACTACGGTCCAGTCCGCCACAACAGCGAACCGCCTTTGGGCGACGGCGAAACCGGTGGCAACGTCGCCTGTTATCTCTACGACCCCGACTGGCACAATGTCGAGTTCTGCGGCGCGATGGACACGATCGAGAACTATCGCTCGCGATACGGGGACCTCAAGGGCAAGGACCGCGCTTGACCGCGCTTCGACCTTCAATCAGCGCGCTGAGCCGACATTCGGACCGCTTTCGATGTGGCCCCCTCCAAGGAAAGGAAATGAAATTGGTAGTGAAAGTGACCCGATTTACGATCAGCGGCGAACCCGTATGGGGGATTGTGGACGGAGACGAGATCGCTCCGCTTGATGGCACCTTCATATCGACCGCCGACGTCCTGCGGCTTGCTCCCGCTGAACTCAAAGCCCGGGCAGGCGTCTTGCGGTTCGCGGTCAGCTCGGCAAAGATTCTGAGCCCCGTCACAGCGCCCGCGCAGATCGTTTGCCAGGGGTTGAATTACGCCGATCACGCGGATCAGTCGGGGCATTCGCGGCCCCAAAAGAACCTGCTCTTCATGAAGGCCGGCTCCTCGCTGTCGGGAGCGTCGGATCCGATTATCCGGCCGGCTGGATGCCAGATGCTCGACTATGAGGTGGAACTCGGGCTTGTCCTGAAGCGACCTCTCAGTGCGAGCGATCACGTCACCCGGGAGAACCTCGGCGATTTCATCGGCGGACTGGTCCTGTGTAACGATGTATCCGCCCGTGATGTCATGTTCGGTGAGCCTTTCTTGCAGTGGTTCCGCGGCAAAAGCGCACGTACCTTCTGCCCTTGCGGTCCTTGGCTGGTCATGCCGGAAGCGGAAGAGGTAGCGGATCTACTCGACAGGATCGAAATCCGGCTCTGGCTGAATGACGAATTGCGGCAGGCCGCTCACACGCGGGACCTCATCTTTCGCCCGGAAACCTCCCTCAACGACATTGCATCCCTGATGGACATGTCTGCAGGCGACCTTATCCTGACCGGAACACCGGGCGGCGTGATCCTGCAAGCGACCGCTCCTCTCGGCCAAATTCTGACGACCAAGCTCTTCAAGGATTCGGAGCGGAAGGATGCGATCGTCCAGGAAGCGACCGCGCACGCACATTTCCTCACGCCGGGCGACATTATGCGAGCCGAAATGCGCACCGATGACGACGCGGTCGATTTTGGCGGGCAACTGTTTAAAGTTGTGGACGCGTGACCTCGGTGAGATCAGGACGCGCGCGCCATCACCGCCCGCACCACATGAAGGGAGTGTGACTTACTGGTCTAGCCCCTTGACCTGGAGCAGCAGCCTGGCTGGAGGCGAGGCGCAGGTGCTGCAGCGGAAGTGAGAAATGCCCATTTCCTTGGACTTTCCGGAAGAGTGACGCGTCTCTGAGGAGGGGGCCAGCTTTGCGCCCTCATGTCGGACGAAAGAATCGGCCTCGCAGATTCCCGAAAGCTGACCGTCGCGCCAAAGCGCTGGACGATTTGGTCAATATGACTTAAGGTGCAAACCCGTTCTAGGAGACATGACCATAGATGGCGAAGATCAATGCTATTCGTCGAGCTGAAATTGGGCGCGAAAAGCGCGCTCGGACTCGTGCAGAACTGGTTGCCGCGGCCAACTCGTTGTTTGCGAAGCAGGCCGTGGAATCGGTCACAGTCGATGACGTGGTTAGGGAGGCCGGCGTTGCCAAGGGCACATTCTACGTTCATTTTGATGGTTTGCAGGCATTGAGCTCGGCAGTCGCAGAGGAGCTGGTGCAGACCTTCGACGAACTGTTGCAGACTGGCCGGCTTTCCGTCGACGATCCTGCGCTTCGGGTCGCGTTCGGGAGCAGCTCATTTATCGATAAGGCCCTCAAAGATCCTCGATGGGCCAGCCTTGTCGCCAGAATGGCGGCGGCGGCCCCGGAGGGTGGCGAGCTTCTCCGCCGCAGGCTTTTCGAAGACCTGCAAAGGTTTTCCCAGGACATGACGGGCGGTACGGCATCCGCGGAGCTGAACCTGGAAATCGTCATTGGGATCATGCTCCAGCTCATGCGCGCGATCGGCGAAGGCAGACTGTCTTCGCTCGACCGTGACGCGGCCGTCAGCGCCGTACTACGTGCAATCGGCCTGAACGCTCGACAGGCCAAATCAGCCCTGGCTCGTGTGTCGGCACTTGCGGAGGGAGCGGCGCCTAATGGGCGAGCTCACCCGAATTCTCAGCCCTCTGCGCCAAGGCACAGCCTGACAGGTGCCGCCTCACAGCCAGCAGGTCGCACACTGGTCAGGTGATTGGTCGCAACTCCAATTCCGTGTGCTTATCCGGCCTTCTAGAGCACTGCGTCTCTGCGGTGACTTGCTTAGGTTCGCACCGCCAGTTCATATTGACTTTATCGTCGTTATGACTATAATGCACAATCAGTATCCAGCGGCGACCGGTGCCCGGGATGAGGATAGGCATTGATGACAACGAAATTTGTCGCTTCACGGACGGGGGCTTTTCAATGCGATGGCCCAATGAAGGCACCGGGTCTAGACATAACTTCAGGTATTGCGGCTTTGTGCCTCGGGCCCAGCACCCCAGGTGGATTCTTGGTTCGGCAATTCACGAGGCAAAGGCTAGCCGCAGACGAAATCGAGGTCGCGGTGGCCGCAGCTTCCGTCAACCCGATCGATGCGCGCCGCTCCGAAGGTTACGGCCGTAAGTTGCTATCGGTGATCGGAGCCGGCAGGTTTCCGCTGGTGCTCGGAAATGATCTTGCGGGTACGGTTACTGCGGTAGGTTCCCGTGTGGCGACCTTCAGGATCGGCGATCGAGTCTATGGAGCAAAGCCCGCTTCAGCCGAAGGAACCCACGCCAGCCACGTGCGGGTCAAGGCTGCCCACGTGCTGGCCGCTCCGGAAGGCCTTGACCTTCACGCGCTCGCTACGGTTCCCTATAGCTTCACGTCAATGTGGCTGGCTGTACGCGGTGCGGGTCTTTCCCGGGAGAACGCAGCCGGAAAAAACGTGCTGGTCCACGGTGCCGCCGGCGCACTGGGATTACTGGCAACGCAGATGCTATCAGGATGGGGCGCGAGCGTCACGGCGATTGCCCGGGAGTCCAACACCAAGGTTTGTCTTGAGGCCGGCGCCATCGAGGTGGTCGGGCGAACCGACAAGCTGTTCGTCTCCTTGGCACGCTCTTTCGACGCAACGCTCAACTTCGCCACCTGGGAAGACGATCTCGCGTTACTCGGCTGTCTGCGCGACGGTGCACTCGGTCACGCAACCACCGTGCACCCACTGTTAGGGAATTTCGACCGGCTTGGGTGGCTGCGTGGTGCGCTAAAGACAATCTCGCAAAAGCGGCTTCACCGGCGCGTGCTGCCCAAGGGCACCAACAACTACGCATGGGTCCTCTTCAAGCCGGACAAGGCAGCAATGCATGACTTGCGTCAGTTCGTCGAACACAAGCATGTCAGCCTGCCGATCGGACTGCGCAAGCCGCTCGCCGAAGTGGCCGAGGCCTTCGAGCACGTCAAGAGCGGCCGGCGCGGACGTGCTCTTGTCACGCCCTGATACCGTGACGTGGAACTGCCGGCGTTCGAAGCACCAATCACCGACGCCCGGCTTCAGATTCGTAGCGAGTCGTATACTGCACCCGATCTGACGAAAAGGCTGTTGGCGCACCCGACCCGCCGCAAGATGCCGGCCGGGTCATCGGAGGCTGGGCGTAAAACCTTTAGATCAGCGGTATGGGCGACAGGATGGGTCTAATCCCTTGTCTTTGTGCCAAGGCTATCGTCAACGCCCCGTCGCGCCGATAGACCGAAGTGCCGCCTCCACCGCCTGCCGTGTCAATTCGGTTCGGGCACCACGCTCGAGGATACCCCGCGTCACTTGCAGCCATATGCCCAGTACGATGTCGGCACCCATCTCCACGTCCCGCACGCTCACACGTCCGTGGAGGATCGCTTCGGCGAGGTCAGCTTTGAGGCTCGCACGAACACTGAGGTTAAATTCGGGGGCCGACTGCGAGGTCTGAACGACAAGACGCGCCCAGTCGGCGTCGGAAATCGCCTTTTCCAGGAATTGCGTGAACCCGAAAGACAGGCGCTCGACCGGACCCCCGATCTCGACCCTAACAGGGGTCAGCAGCTTGTCAAAGCTCTTGCTGAGCCTGGCCCCCACGGCTGCGGCCAATTCATCGATGCTCTGGAAGTGGTAGTAGAATGTGCCCTTCGCGACACCTGCTGCCTCCACCACGGCATCAACCCTGATGGCTTCACGAGGGCGCTCCGCCATCAGCATTGTGCCCGCGTCCACTATCAGCGTGCGCGTCCGTTCGCGCTTCTCGCGCCCGATCTCCGCCCTGCGCGCCCGATCAATCTTTGCCATCCGTCCTGCCTCTTTTGCATTGCACCATTGTGCCAATCTCATATTGACGATATAGTCGTTTTGACTTAGTGATGCAAATTGAAAGTGAGGCAGGCCAAATCGACCTGCAGCCGGGTCGTTCAGGCAGAACGCGCCCACACCGAAAAGAGGCATGTAATGGGATTCAGTCGATGGCGGGCAGCTGTTCGGAACACGGCAATGTTTGCCGTGATGGGCGGCGTGACCGCCTGCCAGGAACAAGCGAGCGAACTGGAGAAACCGCCGGCCGTAGTGCAGGTCGAGGCGGCGACCCTGGACGCATATGCACCGGCCCTGCGCTTGACCGGCGAAATTCGCGCGCGGGTCGAGAGCGTCCTGTCGTTTCGGGTAGCGGGCCGTATCACCGAGCGGTTGGTCAATGTCGGTGATCACGTGACAGCCGACCAGATCCTGGCCAAGCTGGATCCGCAACAGCAGGAGGCTACGGTAAGCGCCGCCGAAGCTGCGGTTCGTTCCGCCGAAGCTGTAATGCGTGAGGCAACTTCCACCTTCCAGCGCCAGAAGGCGCTGATTGCGCAGGGCTTCACGACACGGCGCGACCACGACCAGGCCGAGGAGAACTTCCGCACGGCACAAGCCTCGCTCATGGATGCGCGCGCTCAGCTAGGCACCGCCCGTGACCGTCTGTCCGACACGGTTTTGCGAGCCGGCGTCGCCGGTATCATCACGGCCCGCAACGCAGAGGTGGGGGAGGTCGTTCAGGAAGCGCAGTCTGTGTTCTCGATCGCTCAGGACGGACCGCGTGATGCCGTGTTCAATGTTAACGAGGCGGCCTTCACCCAGGAACTGGCCGATCCCGCAGTAGCGCTGACGCTGGTGTCCGATCCAACCGTGACCACGACGGGCGCGGTGCGCGAGATTTCGCCGACGGTCGACAGGGCGAGCGGCACAGTCCGGGTCAAGGTCGATATCTCGCAGCCGCCGGCAGAAATGACGCTCGGGGCCGCTGTAGTCGGCTCGGTCCGGCACCGGTCCCGCGAGCGCGTCGTCATCTCGTGGGGCGCGTTGTCTAACGGAACCGGCGGACCGGCCGTCTGGACCGTCGACCCTGGGACCAAGATGGTATCGCAAAAGCCGATCGCCATCGAGAGCTACAAGGCCGGAAAGGTCGTGGTTCGGGAAGGGCTCCAGCCTGGCGAAGTGGTCGTGGCCAGCGGCACGCAGTTCCTAAGGCCTCGGCAAGTTGTAGCGTTTGCCGAAGGAAATGTGCGATGAACCCGATCTTGACTTCCCTGACCCTCGTGGGGGCGGCTGCCCTGCTGGCCGCCTGCCAGGAAGAGCACCACGCCGAAGCTCCGGCCGAGCGACCAGTCCTGTCCGTCGTCGTGACGCCGCAGATCACGCGGACCTGGGGCTTCGCCGGAACCGTCGAGCCCCGCTACAAGTCGGACCTCGGCTTTAGAGTCCTTGGACGGATCGTCAACCGTGAGGTTGAAGTCGGCGACATCGTCAAGAAGGGGCAGCGCCTCGCTAACCTCGATCCGGTTACCTATCAACTGGCGGTGCGCTCGGCAGAGGCCGAGCTGGCCAGGGCGGTCGCCCACCTCGAAAATGCGAACGCGACCGAGGTGCGCCAGCGCACGCTGCTCCGGCAGAAGGTATCCAACCAGGCCCAGTTTGACCTCGCTAGGCAGGCGTTCGAAACGGCGCAGGCCGGGGTCACTGGCGCCAAGGCCAATCTCGACAAGGCCGAGGAGCAACTTGACTACACTGAGCTTCGCACCGACTTCGATGGCGTCGTCACCGCTGTCGCAGCAGAGCCTGGGCAGGTGGTCCAGCCAGGCCAGGCAGTCGTGTCGATTGCCCGCCCGGACATTCGCGAGGCCGTCGTCGACCTGCCGGAATCGATCGGGCGCGAAATCCCGCCGACCGCGCGCTTCGACATTGCCCTGCAGGTCGATCCGTCCGTTCGGGCCGTGGGGTCGGTGCGGGAGATCGCGCCTCAGGCCGATCCCGCCACCCGCACGCGTCGGGTCAGGATTACGCTCGACAATCCGCCTGAAAGTTTCCGCCTCGGAACAACCATCACCGCAACCATCGTCACGCAGGCGTCCACGGGCATCGACTTGCCGGCCACCGCTTTGCTGGAACGCGACGGCAAGGCGATGGTCTGGGTCGTCGATCCAGCCACCCGGACGGTCGCGACCACGGAAGTGACGATCGCGTCACGGAACGGAACCTCCATTCGCGTCCTCACTGGACTTGCCGCCGGCACGCGGGTCGTCACGGCCGGCGTGAACAGTCTGACGGCCGACCAAACGGTCAAGATCTTAGCTGGGGCCTCCCGATGAAAAGCCGCTTCAACCTGTCCGACTGGGCGATCGAGCACAGCTCGCTCGTCTGGTACTTCATGATCGCCTCCGCCATAGCCGGTGTTCTGGCATATATCAGCCTCGGGCGCGAAGAGGACCCGTCATTCACCATTAAGACCATGGTGATAGCCGCGCAGTGGCCTGGCGCCACGGTCGAAGACACCGCACGCCAGGTTACCGACCGGATCGAGAAGAAGCTCGAGGAGCTCGACTCGCTGGACTACACCCGCAGCCAGACCACGGCGGGCCAGGCCGTCGTCTATGTCCACCTGAAGGACACGGCCAAGAGCGGCGATGTACCGGGCATCTGGGTGAAAGTCCGAAACATGATCGGCGACATCAAGCGAGACCTGCCGCAGGGCGTTGCCGGTCCCTATTTCGATGACGATTTCGGCGACGTCTACGGCAACTTATACGCCCTCACCGCCGACGGAGTGACGCAGCGGCAGTTGCGTGACTATGTCGAGGACGCGCGAACCAAAGTGCTCACGGTGCCGAATGTCGGCAAGGTCAACCTCATCGGCGCGCAGGACGAGGTGATCTTTCTCGAATTCTCGACGCGTGAGATGGCCGCCCTCGGCATCAGCCAGCAGGAGGTTGTGGAGACGCTCCAGGCGCAGAACGCCATCACGCCCTCCGGCGTCATTGAGGCGGGCGCCGAGCGCATCAGCGTCCGAGTCACCGGGCAGTTCACGTCGGAGGAGGATCTGCGTGGGCTCAACCTGCGCATCAACGATCGCTTCTTCCGCCTGAGCGACATCGCCACGATCAGCCGCGGCTATGTCGATCCCGCGCAGACGCTGTTCCGGTACAAGGGCGAGCCGGCCATCGGGCTTGCCATCGGCATGAAGAACGGCGCCAACCTGCTCGAGTTCGGCGAGGCGCTGAAGGAGCAAATTGACAGGATCACGCGCGAACTGCCTATCGGCGTCGGCGTGCACCTGGTGGCCGATCAGCCCGTCGTGGTCGAAGAGGCGGTTGGCGGCTTTACCAAAGCCCTGTTCGAGGCCGTGGCGATCGTGCTGGTGGTCAGCTTCATCAGCCTTGGCATGCGCGCCGGTCTGGTCGTTGCCATCTCCATCCCGCTCGTGCTCGCCTTGACGTTCGTGGTCATGCAGTACACCGACATCTCGTTGCAGCGCATCTCGCTCGGTGCCCTCATCATCGCCCTCGGACTTCTTGTCGACGACGCGATGATCGCGGTCGAGATGATGGTGGCGCGGCTTGAGGCGGGCGACACGCTGCGCAAGGCGGCGACCGCCGTCTACACCTCGACCGCCTTCCCGATGCTCACCGGAACACTTGTCACCGTCGCGAGCTTCATCCCGGTCGGCCTCAACAGCAGCAACGCGGGCGAGTTCACCTTCACCCTGTTCGTGGTGATCGCGGCGTCGTTGCTGTTGTCGTGGATGGTCGCGGTGGTGTTCACGCCGCTGCTTGGCGTGGCGCTGCTGCCGAAGACAATGAAGAAGCATCACGACAAGCCGAGCCGGCTGGCGACGGTCTTCTCCCGTGTCCTTGACGGGGCGATGCGCTGGCGCTGGCTAACCATCGTCGTGACCGTCGCGATATTCGGCGCCTCGCTTTACGGCATGCGCTTCGTCGAGCAGCAGTTTTTCCCCTCGTCGGACCGCCCCGAACTGCTTGTCGACTTCACCCTGCCGCAGAACGCCTCTATCGTCGACACCAAAGCGCAGATGGACCGGTTCGAGGCCAAGCTCGCAGGCGATCCCGATATCGACCACTGGTCGTCCTACGTGGGCCGGAGCGCCGTGCGGTTCATTCTCTCCTTCGACCCGCAGCCGTCAAACCCATTCTACGGGCAGATCGTCATCGTCACCAAGGACATTGAGGCCCGTGACCGCCTCAGGGCCAAGATCAACACCTGGGCCCGGGAGGAATTTGCCGGTCTCGATGTCTACACGGACCTGTTGGCGATGGGCCCGCCGGCCGGACGCCCGGTGCAGTACCGACTGAGCGGCCCAGACGTCCAGAAGGTGAGAGAGCTTTCACAGGATCTCGCGGCTCTCATAGACGAGCATCCCAAGGTCAAGGACATCGGCTTCAACTGGAACGAGCCGGCACGCGTGGTCAAAGTCGCCGTGCTCCAGGACAAGGCGCGCCATCTTGGCGTGAGCTCGCAGGACATCGCCGGGGTTCTCAACGGCGTCGTTGGCGGCACGAGCATCACGCAGGTGCGTGACTCAATCTATCTGGTCGAGGTGCTGAGCCGCGCCGACGCGGCTGAGCGGAGCTCGATCGAGACGCTGCAGAACCTGCAACTGCCTGGTGAGAACGGCCAGTCCGTGCCGTTGGCCGCGGTCGCGACCTTCCGGTACGAGCTCGAGCAGCCCGTGATCTGGCGCCGCGGCCGTCTGCCAACAGTGACCGTTCGTGGGAGCATCGTCGATGCGACCCAGCCGGCCACGATCGCTCAGCAACTCGAACCCATGGTGCAGGCGTTCGCCCAAGCGCTCCCGGTCGGCTACAATGTGGCCGTCGGCGGTCCCGTGGAGGAAAGCGCAAAATCTCAGGGGCCGATCGCGGCGGTGATTCCGCTCATGCTGTTCATTATGTCGACGATCCTGATGATTCAGCTGCAGAGCTTCTCCAGACTGTTCCTGGTGGTAGCGGTGGCCCCGCTCGGGCTCATCGGCGTGGTTGCGGCAATGCTGCCGAGCGGTGCCCCTATGGGATTCGTCGCCATCCTCGGCGTGCTGGCGTTGATCGGCATCCTGATCCGCAACTCGGTGATCCTCGTCGTGCAGATCGAGGACCACCGGCGGGAAGGCTGGGATGCGTGGGAAGCTGTGGTCGATGCCACAATGCACCGGACGCGGCCGATCCTGTTAACGGCCGCGGCGGCGAGCCTGGCGCTTATCCCGATAGCCTTCGAGGTGTTCTGGGGTCCGATGGCGTTCGCCATGATGGGCGGCATTATCGTGGGCACGCTGCTTACCTTGCTGTTCTTGCCGGCGCTCTACGTTGCCTGGTTCCGCATCAAAGCACCCTCACAGGTGGTGGAAGCGCTTCCAGCGGAGGCAGTGCATGAGCCGGCATAAATCGCGCGCACACATGTTGGGCGCGGGTCCGGAGGTCAGTTCTTTGATCCGGGCCTTTGCAACGCCAGGCGAGCTTTGCCCGCAACAGCTCCGCTTGTTTCGGCGCGCTCCCAATAATCCAAGGAACAAAAATCCCTATGCCCAGCAACCTGCCGCCCCGATCAAGGCGACGGGCAAGCGTAGTGGTCAAATAGCGGACCAAGATCATGTCAATCATGCTGCAGTGGATCACGCTGGTCACCGCCTGCACAGCAATGGTCGCATCGGTAGCCGGCGCGTTCGTCAATACGCGGATCGCGAAATTGCAATTCAAGGCGAACGTGCTGTCGGTCAATCGCCAGAAATGGGTCGAAGCAATGTGTGACCTCCTCGCGAGTCTCAACTCGCAGCTCCTGGCCGTAGCGACGATACGCCAGACCCTGAATGAGCCGACCAACATCGTCATTGCGCGAGATCCCGAGCTCTACAGGCGCGTTGAGAATCTTCTGCGAACGGTCTCCAAGATTGAGCTTATGCTCAACCCGCTGGAGCACGACCATCAGCAGCTCAATGCCCTCATGAAGGAAGGGGTCGCTCAGCTCCGCTCGCCCTCGCCAGAGCAGGACGTTGAAGGTCGAGTCGATCTCATCAGCCACGATATCATCCAAATCTCTCAGACCATCCTGAAACGGGAATGAGTGCGGGTTAAGCGCGGCGAGTAGCTGAGTGTGGTCCTTGTTCGACCCAGGTGTCTGCGCTGCTGTTCCGCGCGATCTATGCCACCCGATATCCTGATCCCGTTGACAAGCATTGATATGGAGGGCGTGATGCCCTGGAAGGCTAGGCGAGGACTTCACCGCTCGCTATGGAACTGCCGCTGGCGACCCATCCCGGCGAGACACCGCGAGTTTTCTCGGCTCGTATTCTCCGCGCTGGTCGCCCTCTGCCTGGCCGTCGCTGGCTGCGCGACCCGGACGGGCAACGTCTTTCAACCCCCGAAATCGGCCGCAAGCGAAGCCAGCCGAGTGCACATGGTGGCGGCGACCACGCGCAAGGCATCGAATGAACCCGGCGGGCTTTATTCAGGGGAGCGCGGAAACACGATTTCGCTGAACAGTCTCGTCGTATCGATACCTCCCGACCGAAACCGCAAGATCGGCAAGATCCAGTGGCCTTCGCGCATGCCGCCGAATCCAGAAAGAGAGTTCGCGGTCTTAAAGGTTGGCAAGGTCGTGTCCGAGAAGCAGGCGCATGAGTGGTTCCGCAAGAATCGGAACACCAAGCGACAGGTGCTCATCTTTGTGCATGGCTACAACAACAGCTACGCCGACGCCGTCTTTCGTCTCGCCCAAATCGTTCACGACTCCGGCGCCGATGCTGCGCCGATCCTCTTTGCATGGCCGTCGCGGGGCCGCGCTTTCGACTACCTCTACGACAAGGAAAGCGCCAATTTCTCGCGGCGGGCCCTGGAGGACCTTATCCTTCAAACGACACGTAGCCCTGATGTCGCAGACGTAACGGTTCTCGCCCATTCGATGGGAACATGGCTCGCGGCCGAGGCGCTGCGCGGCGTTGCCATGCGCGAGGGATCAATCCCGGCCAAGGTCAAAACCGTCGTGCTTGCATCCCCCGACATCGATATCGACGTATTTCGTCGCCAGTTCATAGAGATGGGACCGAAGCGGCCGCTCTTTGCGATCCTGACGTCGACGCACGACAGGGCGCTCGGCCTGTCGCGCATGCTGTCGGGGGGCGTAAGGCGGGTCGGCGGAACAGATCTCAAGCCCTACGCAGCTGTGCTGGCTCAGATGGGCGTTCGGGTCATCGACACCAGCGCTATCGCGTCGAACGATCCACTCGGCCATACGACCTTTGCCGACGATCCCGAAATCGTGCGTCTGCTCGGGCGTCACCTGGCTGGGCAGTCCATGGAGGGCACCAAGGGAAGCGTCGTCGGGCAAATGGGCGGCTCGGCGCAGGAGGCATTGAGACGGGACCTCTCGCCGAGGACCGGCGAACTTGTGGACGGCCGGGTCTTGTATTGAACCCCTTCCACGTCTCTCCAAGCTTCGAACGCACCGCTGGGCTCATCCCAAACTTTAGCAACTACGTCCAAGAAGGACCACCAGATGAACGTTCATTCTCAGAAGGATATCAGACTGGCGGAACGGCGCCTGCCGTTCGAATGTATTGCTCTCGTATTGCAGGGCGGGGGCGCGCTTGGGGCTTATCAGGCCGGCGTCTACGAAGCTCTCGCCGAAGCCGAGATTCATCCGGACTGGGTCGCCGGAGTTTCAATTGGGGCGATCAACTCGGCAATCATCGCTGGCAACGAACCAGCCGAAAGGGTTGCGAAGCTGCGCAGCTTCTGGCGCGAGATCACAGCAAACCCGTTGCTCGACTGGGCTGCCGCAACTCATTCATTCGCTCCGAAAGGCAATCTGCCGCGCGCACTCTTCAATCAGTTCAGCGCGGGCTGTGCGGTCGTCGCTGGCGCCCCTGGCTTTTTCAGTCCGCGTCGTTTGCTCCCTGGCTCTATCACGACGGGTCCCTTGAGGGCACGAGTTTCTACGAGACCAATCAACTGAAGAGCACTCTTGAGAGGCTTGTCGACTTCGACCGGATCAATGCCGGCGGGATGCGCTTCAGCGTCGGTGCCGTGAACGTGCGCACCGGAAATTCTGTCTACTTCGACAATGAAAAACACACGATCCGCCCTAAGCACGTGATCGCCAGCGGATCCCTTCCGCCCGGCTTCCCGCGGTCGAGATCGAGGGTGAATTCTATTGGGATGGCGGCCTTATCTCAAACACGCCGCTACAATGGGTTGTCGAGCACGGGCCGCGGCAGGACGCGATCGCCTTCCAGGTGGACCTTTGGAGTGCGCGAGGCGAACTCCCTCGCAATCTGGCCGATGTGGCGGCGCGGCAGAAGGAAATCCAGTATTCAAGCCGCACACGTGCACAGGTTGACCAGTTCAAGCAGTATCAGCGTGCCCGACACGCACTTGCGAGCCTTCTTGAAAATTTAGTTCGTTTGGTCAGCTTCGCCATGCGTGGGCATCTCCTTGAAAGATTCCGCGCGCAAGCAAATCGTAAGCACGGCAGGGTAGGGTTTCGGCTGCCCCGTCGTAGCCGCGGGACTTATTATCGAATTCAAATTTATTTTGCGATTTCAGTAGCATAGCGCGCAATCGGATAGAATCGGATAGTTTCGGCGAAACCGACTATTCATTCTCCGAAGGCATCCTTCAAACGTGCCGACTCGCGAGACGAACGGAGTGGCGGCTCATCCTGTTCGCTGACATGAACAATCTACGTCGGAACGCATCGTCCCATTTGAGCGGACCGCCATTAGCAGGATTATCATCGGGCCACGGATCACGCCGCACGACAAAACGGCCATATGGAACGCTGCCACGGCACGGCCACCTCATATTCCGGTCTGCGAGCGCGTCATAGACCGCGTTGTCGCTCGCCAAGAGATGCCTGGCTACGACAAGATCCAGGACGTGCGCCAGCTCGAATACTGGTTCCCACATTTGCGCGGGTCGTTTGGGTAGCTCGGTTTTATGCGGACCCAAACGCCACTGCATCGCCGCGAAGGTCGGCTTTCGCAACAATGCCGCCCGGCGACGCGGAAATCCTGCCGCCGCCTGGAGCATGAAAGGCCCGGCCGCATGCGCCAATCTTGATCCCTTTCACGCTGCGGACGCAGCCATCCACGACAAGGCCGATACGCTCCCTGTTCGATCGGTCCAACCCGAAAGCGGAGGCGTCGTCGCTGTCGGATCGCTCTTGGTCGAACAGCACCCAACGTCTTCATCATTGCCCTGCTCTCGTGATGTCCGGCTGAACGCACGAGGATCTTCATTCTCTCCGCATGCAGAGCCGCGCACGCAGCCCTTGAAACGGGATGGGCGCTTTGCATCCTGTCCAAGGTCGCCGCTTTTGCTGTCCCGAACCCTTCCACAGCTGACCGGAGAACTGGAGGCCGGGCGCGGTAGGGAGCGGATCGCGTGACCGGTGGGGCCTCGAACCCATGCCTGATGCTCGCGCTGGCAAGGACAATGGGCTGCGCTCGTCTCCGAAGCGCTTCGCCGCAGGACGACCCCCTCCGACTGACTGATCTCCTAAGCCCGTTCGGTTTCTGCCCGCAACCCGCGCGGCTCCGGACCGAGTTGTCGCGCAAGCGCGACTGCCCGCCCCACTCCGGGCCTTGCGGGTCAAGCTGACGCGCGCGTCAGTGCAGGCATCTCCCGCCGGTCTTGGCCGGGTCTCGTCGGAGGGAATGGTCCCTCGGACGGAAGCAACGGAGACCTAAAATGCAGAACATCGTCATTCTTGCCGGCAACATCGGCCAGGACCCCGAAACCGTCACCACCGCCAGCGACACCCGCATCACCCGCTTCACGCTGGCCACCTCGCGCCCCCGCTACGCGGACGGCAAGGTTCTTCGGGACAACGACGGCTACCGGGTGCAGGACACCGAATGGCACCGCATCACCTGCTTCAACGGCCTCGCCAAGACGGTCCAACAGTATTGCGAGAAGGGAATGAAGGTGCTGGTCCGCGGGCGCATCCACTACACGAAATGGACCGACAAGGATGGCGTCGAACGCTACTCGACGGAGATCATCGCCGAGACGGTCGACTTCCTCAGCCGCGCCCGGGACGCCGACAGCAAGGGCGACAACCGCCCGGATGACGACGAGATCCCCTTCTGACGGGGCTCGAAAGCCCGGCGGCGCAAGCCGCCGGGCCTTCTTCTTGGTGCGCCAGGCATGGCGCGTAGCGCCGTGACTGGCGCTGTCTCGATCGCTGTGGTTGCGGTTGAGGTGACTTGGAGGTGAAAGTCCTCTGCGGGCCCTGGTGATGGGAACCGCTAGCCGAACAGCAAGGGCGTCGTCGCGAGGCGGGGTCTGAAGGAAGCTGTAGGCAAGGTGCCGGCCTGACGAACAGGAAGCGCATATGAGGCGTCCGCATCCGGGCAAGGGGGCCAAGTTACCCGAAGCCCAATATCACCCGGAGGGTGCGGCCGTATATGCGCCAGGTAGATGGCACGAAGGTCACGCGTCTTACCCTGGGAGCCTGCCGACCTGCCCCTGGTTTCAGGTGTGCTACCGGCGTCGCGAGACGTCGGGACGGGGCGGCAGGAGTCAGCAGAGGCCGTAGTAGCCGGACCGACGGCGAAGGGCCGAACATGGAGTGCCGGACGGAGGCCGGTCTTTCGATGGTGGGAACAGACGCAGAAGACGGGGCTGAGACGCTCCGCGCCCATGCCGAGAGTGGCGGCCGGAAGCCGCCAGGGCAGGCATTGGGTGCCTCAAACACCACGGCAGGACCGCTACCCTCTCGACCGGAGGCAGACGAGCGACTGATGGAGGTGATCGTCAGCCGCGAGAACATGATGGCGGCCTATGGCCCGGTGGTGGCGAACAAGGGCGCGCCGGGCATCGACAAGATGACGGTCGCGCAACTGAAGCCTTACCTCGCGGCACACTGGCCGCGCATCAAGGAAGAGCTGCTGGCGGATCGTTACAGGCCGGCGCCGGTGCGCGGGGTGGAAATCCCCAAGCCCGGCGGCAAGGGAATGCGCCAATTGGGCATCCCGACGGTGCTGGACCGGCTCATCCAGCAGGCGATGCATCAGGTGCTGATGCCGATCTTCGACCCGGACTTCTCCGCTTCCTCCTACGGCTTCCGGCCGGGGCGGAGCGCCCACGACGCGGTCCTGGCCGCCCGGTCGCATGTGGCCGGCGGCCGCCGCTTCGTGGTCGACCTCGATCTGGAGAAGTTCTTCGACCGCGTGAACCACGATGTCTTGATGGCACGCGTGGCACGCAAGGTTGCGGACAAGCGGGTGCTGCGGCTGATCCGCCGCTACCTGCAGGCCGGGCTGATGACGGGCGGGATCGCGACGGTGCGCAGCGAAGGCACGCCGCAAGGCGGCCCGCTGTCGCCGCTGCTGTCGAACATCCTGCTCGACGACCTCGACAAGGAACTGGAGCGGCGCGATCATGCCTTCTGCCGCTACGCCGACGACTGCAATGTCTATGTGCGGTCGCGGCGTGCCGGCGAGCGGATCATGGCCTCGCTCACCCGCTTCCTCGCCGAGCGGCTGAAGCTCACGGTCAACGGGGTCAAGAGCGCCGTGGACCGACCGTGGAAGCGCACCTTCCTCGGCTACACCATGACCGGCCACAAGACACCGCGTCTTCTGATCGCGGGATCGAGCGTGGCGCGGCTGCGGGACAAGCTGAGGGCTGCGTTCCGCGCCGGGCGCGGTCGTGCCCTTGGCGCCACCGTCAAGGACTTCGCCCCTATCCTGCGCGGCTGGATCGCCTATTTCCGGCTGACCGAAGGAAAAGGGATTCTCGAGGAACTGGACGGCTGGCTGCGGCGCAAACTGCGCTGCATCCTGTGGCGGCAATGGAAACGACCGGCCACACGGTTCATGCGGCTGATGCAGCGCGGTCTGACGGAGCAACGTGCGCGTGACTCGGCCACCAACGGCCGTGGCCCCTGGTGGAACGCCGGGGCCAGCCACATGAACGATGCCTTCCGCAAGGCTTTCTTCGACCAGCTCGGGCTGATCTCGCTCCAACAGGAACTTCGACGCCTGATTTACACTTCATGAACCGCCGTGTACGGAACCGTACGCACGGTGGTGTGGTAGGAGGGACGCCGCAAGGCTCCCTCCTACCCGATTTCGCCAGAGGGGGTTTAGCCGTTCAGCGCATCCTTGACCGCCTTGGCCGGCGTGAAGGTCAGCTTCCTGGAAGCAGCGATCTTGATCGTCGCGCCGGTCGCGGGATTGCGGCCCTCGCGTGCCGGTGTCTCTTTTACCTTGAACTTGCCGAAGCCGGCGATACTGGTCTCGGCGCCGCTCGTGGCCGCATCGGAAATCAGCTTGAAGACTCTGTCGACGATGGTCTTGGCCTGAGCCTTGCTAATTCCCTGGTCGTCCGCGATCTTGCGATCTCGCTTGCGGTCGTCATGGGGCGATCCTCTCCTTGTCTGGCTGCTCCTGTTCCGTTTGACCGCGAAGTTTCGCGAATTGGTAGCCTGGAAATCGCGCTGGCTACGCACATCTCCCGGTTTTCCCGCGCTTTCGAGGCGATAGACCTTCAATGACGGCGTCAGCCGCCGCGGGTCGCGCCGAGAGCGTCCAACGCGATAGCCCGTTGAGCGCGGAAGCAGCCGATCAAGACCATCATTGAGTCCGAGCGCTCCGGCAGCGCATCCACGGCATGTCCGGCTCAGGTTTGTCGGAAGCACATCCGCTCTTTGAGGCTGACCTTGGTTTCAATCACGGCCTCCACGGTCAACCCTGAAGGGTCGGACTATGCAAAGCATGCCGCCGCCGAGGACGAGCCTCAGCGGTGACCGCGGCCGTGGCCGAAACACGTGGGCGCCTGTCGAGCGGGAAGTCCTCCCGCCTCAAAACAGGAGCCGGAAAAATGTCTTTCCCCGATGCGCATGCCTTCGCCTTCAGCCTCGCCGCCACGCTGATGGTCTCGATCGTCATCTTCCGCGCCGGCGACGGAACCCTTTCGGTCGTGCCCGCCCCGGAATTCGAAGGCGACGACGACGAGATCGTTACCGAGATAGATCTTTTCGCCCCTTGAGGGCGAGGGAGCTTCGGCATCCTGATCAACCCGCAGGGAACGACGCCAAATGCCTCCGCCAAGCTTCCGAGAACATTGACGCTCGCCGATGCCTTGCCGCTCAACCGAGCCGACATATCGAGCGTTCAGCCTGCGAACCGGTGCTTGAAGCCCGATCCGTCTCGACTATCCACAAGACGCCGCCCCTCGTGGCAGCCGCGGCGACGCGTGACCGACATGAAATGCTGCGACTGTGGGAACAGTTATCGTCATTTGGCTATGACAGCATTCCCAGAATGTCACATGCCAATCGCGACCAAAGTATTGCGCCTCGATCATGTTGGGTGTTGGTGACCTGCAAGCGCGAAGACTTCGAGATCACGTCGATGACCAAACCTGCCTTCCAGGACAGCCCCCCGCTGACCGACCGGGTCAACGCCTATGATGAGGCTCACCTGACGACCTACCTCCGTCTGCTCGACGCAGCCGAGGAAGGCGCTGACTGGCGCGAGGTGGTGCGCATCGTTTTCGGTCTCGATCCCGCCGTCGATCCGGATCGCGCCAGGCGTATCCACGACACGCACCTTGCTCGCGCGCGCTGGATGACAGACACCGGTTACCGCCATTTGCTTGACACGCGAATGCAGTAGCCGGCTGCGGTTTGCGGTTGTTCTTTTGCCGGCTTCGCCACATTCCAACTATCTGGCTTGGCCGTGCTCCAGCTACGCCAATACTCGAATGATCCCGAAGGCAACTACCGGCGGAGAGGATTTCGAGATGGAGCCATCGCACGATTGGCGATCACCGCACTACGAAGAACAGCTGAGCCGGCTCGACCGCGGTGGCGTTTCGTTCGAGTTCCTTCGCCGTAACCACAGCTACCGCGCAGACTACAAGTTGGCGCTGGAGGAAATCGCTTCAGACAGGGCAAGGAAGGACGCGGCAATCGGGCGTCTGTCCCGCCGCTGGGGGTTGCAGTTTCCCAGCCGACCCTTATGTCTCCGCTCACACCGCTGCGCCCTTGTGGCGACCACAGCTCTTTCCTGCCACTGTCATCGTCACCGCCGCACCGGAAGGCTTTGGTGCGCCCCCGCTTCCTGACCCGCTTGCATCGTCTTCCAGCGGATCGGCCGCCGACGGCCTGCACGCCATCATGGCGGACGACCATGGCGATCATCGCATCTGGTTTCCGCACGGCGAGCAACCTGCCGGTACCGCATTCCTCATCCCGCGCGACGGGCATTTTCTGTGGCGCATCCGCAGCGCGCTACGCCTCCACCGCCTGCTCGGCAGCCAGCCTTCCGGCCAATGGCCCCGCGAGCAGCGTCTGACCCGCTTTCAGATTTACCGAGCATCCCTCATGCTGCGTGCTTGGGATGGTGTGGAGTCGGGAGCATCGCGACGCCGCGTCGCGAGCATTATCCTCAATCCGGATGTCGCCTCCATGCGCGCGCTCGACTGGAAGAATGCATCCGAACGCCGTCGCCTTGCCCGTATCCTGAAAGGCGCCCGAGAAACCATCGACGGTGGGTATCTGCGCTGGCTTCTCCCGCGATCGCGACGGTCGTGAATCCTGCTCAAGCGGCCGTGCTGGTGCAGACCAAAAGTCAAGTAGGGGTCGCCTGTTGGAACTCCTCCGCGACCCCTCAGCGCGAACGGCTGAGACGGTGTGGGTAGCGGAATGGCCGATTTCGGACGGATACGCCGCGAAAACTACCCCTCACCGGATCAACGAGCTCCGGCGGCTTTGCGCCCCCATGCACGAACCCGCTGCGCGGGAGGGGTGCCACGTTCTGACGCGACAGGCGACGCCTTGAGCGGGTGAAGGCAGTGATCTGACCATGGAGTTCCCTTCAACGAGAGGAACTCGCCATGGCTACCCCGTCGACCGATGCACCCGTCTCGCCGCTTCGCCAGCGCATGCAGCAGGACATGCTGATGCGAGGCCTGGGGCCACATACCCGACAGGACTACATTCGCCATGTTCGGGGCTTTGCCGCCTTTCTCGGCCGCTCGCCCGACACCGCGACATCGGAGGATATCCGCCGCTTCCAGCTGGATCAGCATGAGAACGGCGTGGGACCTGCGACCATCAACGGCGCGGTCTCAGCGCTGCGGTTCCTGTTTCTGGTGACACTGCAGCGCCGGGATCTGTCCCGCGCACTGGTGATCACCCGCTATCACCGCAAGCTGCCGGATGTGCTCAGCGTTGAGGAAGCGGCGAGACTGCTCGAAGCCGCACCAGGCCTCAAGTACAAGGCCGCCCTCGGTGTTGCGTATGGCGCAGGCCTGCGCGTGTCCGAGGTCGCGCATCTCAAGGTCGATGATGTCGACTCTACGCGCATCCTCCTTCGTGTCGAGCAAGGTAAGGGCCGTAAGGACCGCAACGCGATGCTCTCGCCGCAGCTCCTGGAACTGCTGCGGCTGTGGTGGCGCGGCGCGAAGGCAGGCGACGCGGAGTCATGCTTCCGCATGGCTGGCTGTTCCCCGGCCGCAGCCGCACCGATCCGATCTCATCGCGGCAACTGCATCGCGCCGTTCAGGAAGCCGCCGAAGTCGCCGGTATCCGCAAGCGCGTCAGCCCGCACACGCTGCGTCACAGCTTCGCCACCCACCTGCTCGAACAGGACGTCGATATTCGCGTCATCCAGGTGCTACTCGGTCACAGCAAGCTGGACACGACTGCGCTCTACACCAAGGTCTCTACCCGGACGATCCACGCTGTCGCCGGACCGCTCGACCGGGTGATGGCGCTGATGGAGGGCAAGACGCCCCCGGACTGAGTCGTGTGCCCCTCGATCGAGGTCGCCGACATCTTCCGCGCAGCAGGGCCTGCCTACCGGGTCGCCCATGCCGGGCACCTGAGCCTCATCCAGCTCAAGGTCATGTCGGCGATCGAGCAGTGCCGTACTGCCGCGCTTGGCGGTCACATCGAGGCCTGCGAGGACTGCGGCCAGTGGCGGATCGCCTACAACTCTTGCCGAACCCGGCACTGCCCGAAGTGCCAGGGCGCGGCAGCAAGGACATGGCTGGCCGAGCGCGAGGCCGACCTGCTGCTGGTCGGCTACTTCCACGTCGTGTTCACGCTGCCGACCGAGGTCGCCGACATGGCGTTCCACAACAAGGCGCTCGTCTACGACCTGCTGTTCAGGGCGGCGGCGGAGGCGATGATGACGATCGCTGCCGATCCGAAGCATCTCGGCGCGCGCATCGGCATCACCGCCGTCCTCCACACATGGAGCTCAGCGATGTCTCACCATCCGCATGTCCACATGATCGTGCCGACGGCGGCATCGCGCCTGGCGGAAGCCGCTGGGTTTCGTCGCGTCTGAGCTTCCTTCTTCCGGTCCGGGTACTGGACAAGCTGTTCCGCCGGCTGTTCCTCACCCGGCTGATCGCCCTCCACGACGCCGGCCGGCTCAGCTTCTTCGGGTCGATGGCGCACCTCGCCGAGCGGCGGGCATTCCTGCACTACCTTGCTCAGGTCAGAAAGAAGCGATGGGTGGTCTACGCCAAGGCTCCCTTTGCCGGACCGGAGGCGGTGCTCGCCTACCTGGCGCGCTACACCCACAGGGTCGCGATCTCGAACAGCCGCCTGATCGCCTTCAATGAGACCGGCATCACCTTCCGCTACAAGGACTACCGCCGCAACGGCGAGGACCGGCAGCAGATCATGACGCTCGCGACCGACGAGTTCATC
This sequence comes from Mesorhizobium sp. L-8-3, assembly GCF_016756615.1. Lineage (GTDB taxonomy): Bacteria > Pseudomonadota > Alphaproteobacteria > Rhizobiales > Rhizobiaceae. The sequence goes on from NZ_AP023262.1 coordinate 1,473,471, forward strand.
CGCCGCTTCCTGCTTCATGTCCTGCCGCGAGGCTTCCATCGCATCCGCCACTACGGCCTGCTCGCCGGCTCTGCCCGCAAGGACAGCCTCGCGCTCGCCCGCGAACTCCTGGATGTCGCCGCGCCGACCGACCCTGGCGACTCCGAAGAACCGGACGACTTCCGCCCACCATGCCCTTGCTGCGGCGGACGCATGATCGTCTCGAGACGTTCGAACGCTGGAAGCAGCCGCGCGGACCGCCGCACGCAACCGCGACGAACCGGGAGGGTTGGCCATGACCCGGCATGGCATGGTCAAGGCATCAGCCGCAGGCGCTGCGCCTCCGGCAACGGACCCACGCGCGTCCATGGTGACTATCGCCGCCGACAGGATAGCGACGAGCCGTGTGCCGGGCCGGCTAAGCCGAGCCAAGGCGCGAGGAGACCGCCTGTCCGCACCCACTTCCGCGCTACACAGCACCAGTCGCGCCATCGCCGACATCTGCCGCAGTTCGAAATCCCCATAGCCATCGACTGTGGCCCGCGGGTTCCTGCATGAGGGGCTTTCGTACGCCTGCCGGCATCCGAAACCCTTCACCATATCGGTCATGCCAACGGTCTCGCCCTCATGATAAAAGCTGACATCAAATGACGTCACCACGCCAGACACACTTGGGTCTAGAAACGTTCAATTCAGCCGTACCGAGATACAGCAAATCTCGACATATGCCTGTCCCCGTTATGCAGACCCTCGCCGAATGATATCAAACCCGATGTCGATCACATTCTCTACCCGTTGCTGGCCGCGGAAGCGAGAGAGGATGGTTTCGGCGGCGGCTGCCCCGAGCGCCTCTCTGTCGACGCGCACGGTGGTCAGGGCAGGCTCCACGGCGGCGGCATAGTCCTGGTCGCCGAAGCCGATAACCGCGACGTCGCCTGGCACGGCCAGCCCGCGCGCATGAGCTTCGACCAGAACTCCATGCGCGAGCAGATCCGAACTGCAGAACACGACGCCGTCCGAAAATCCGCTCTGCAGCAGGCGGGAAAGCCCGGTGCGGCCGTTTGCCAGGGTCGCCGGTGCGTCGAATGCCGCCTTGACAACGGGCTGACCGCTGCTGCGCTCGAAATGTTCCGCGAATGCCTGCTGGCGCCGGCGGGCCCGCTCGTCGCCGGCGGACAAACAAGCCGCGCGCCTATAGCCCGCTTTGGCCGCGAAGTCGGCCGCAGCGCGGGCCGCCTCGACATGTGAGAAGCCAACACAGATGTCGATCGGCGTCGAGCTGATGTCCCAGACCTCGACGACCGGCACGCTTGCCGCCAGCAACATACGTCGCGCTTGAACGGAGTGGTGAACCCCCGTGAGCAGTACGGCGTCTGGCCGACGCGACAGGTGGGTCGCGATAAATGCCTCCTCGTCGCCGAGATCGAAACCAGTCTCCGACAGGAGTATCTGGTAGCCACGCGCCCGCATGCGCTCGTTGAAGGCGGCGATCATCGAGGCATAGACGATGTTCGAGATCGACGGAACAAGTGCCGAAACCAGCATGCTCCTCTGTGAGGCCAGCGCTCCGGCGATCGCATTTGGGACGAAGCCGGTAACGCGGATCGCCTCGTGGATGCGCCTGAGTGTCTCCGAAGAAACCTTCGACGGTTCGGAAAGCGCGCGCGAAACCGTGACCTGCGAGACGCCGGCCATGCGGCCCACCGTTTCCATGGTTACCGCTCCCGAAGGACGTCGGCGTTTGGCGCGTGTCGAGGTCTCTTCCATAGCCATGTGAAATCTATTTCGCCGGTCGGCCCAGAACGCAAGGTTCAGGCTCGAAGCCTTTCCGCACGCTGCCGCCTGCCGATCGCCACCGATACGGCGATCGACGCCGCGATCAGCACCCACAGCACCACGGCGATCCAGCTCTTGGTGAAGAAGATCGTCAGGTCGCCGAACGACTCGAGGCTCTTGACGAAATAGATCTCCGCCGACGGTCCCAGGATGAAGCCGATGATGAACGGGGCCACTTCCAGCCCGAGCTTGACGCCGATCCAGCCGGCGACGCCGAAGAACAGCAGCGTCCAGACGTCGAACATGATCCCGTAGTTGATCGTATAGGCGCCGATCACGCACATCATCAGGATCACGGGGTAGAGGATCGCCTTCGGCACCGCCACCGCCAGCGAGAACCAGCGGATCGCGTAGTACATCATCACGAACGTCACGAGATTGGCGAGCAGCATCGCCGCGATCATCGCGTTCCAGGTGTCGGGATGCTGGCCGATGAACAGCGGCCCGACCTGGATGCCCTGAAGTGCGAATGCGCCGATCAGCAGCGCCGTGGTCGAATCGCCGGGTATGCCGAGCGACAAGAGCGGCACCAGCGCGCCGCCGGTCAGCGCGTTGTTGCTCGTCTCCGAGGCGATGACGCCGGCCGGCTCGCCCTTGCCGAAGGTTTCGGGATGCGACGAACTGGTCTTCGCCGCCGTATAGGCGAGGATCGACGCCGCCGATCCGCCAATCCCCGGCAGAATTCCGACGAAGGTGCCGATGCCCGACGAGCGGATCAGGTTGAGCGTCTGGCCGCGGAATATCGACCACGAGAATTTCGAACGGCCTCCCGATTCCAGGTCGCCGACCGACGGCCCCTTCGGCATGCCGATTTCCGCTTCCTCCAGGATGGTCGTCAGCCCGAACAGCGCGATCAGCACCGGCAGCAGCGCGAAACCGCCGTAGAGGACGTCCTCCAAGCCGGGTGGTATCAGACGGAAGTGACCATTGCCGCCGTCGGTGACGTCGTAAACCCCGATGAGGCTGACGAAGATGCCGAGGAAGCCAGAGAAGATGCCTAGCAGCATGTCGCTGGACAGCGCGCCCATCACGGTCAGAGCGAACAGGATAATCAGGAACTTCTCGACGTAGGAGAAGCGGATTGCGAAGTCGGCCAGCCACGGCGTGAAGAGGTATAGCGCGGCAAGCGAGATCAGCCCGCCGATCAGCGAGCCGATGATGGCGATGCGCATCGCCTGCTCGCCCTTGCCCTGCCGCGCCATCTGGAAGCCGTCGAAGGTCGTCGCCACCGACGATGGCGTGCCTGGCATGCCGATTAGGATCGCCGGAACCACGCCGCCCGAGATGCCGCCGACATAGAGGCCGATCAGCAGTGCGAGGCCGTTCTCCAGCCCGAGCGAATAGGTCATCGGCAGGCAGACGGCCACCGCCATCGTCGCGGTCAGGCCGGGGATCACGCCGAAGACGATGCCGATCGCCGTGCCGCCGGCAAGCAGCAGCACGAACAGCGGTGTTACGAAACCGAACAGTTCCATGGGTTCTCGCGGTCAGGGCAGCGTCAGGAAGAAGACATGGGCGAACACCCACCACACCAGAACGGGCGCCGCGACCGCCACGACGGTCAGTACCGTCACCGACGTATTCGTCCGCTCCCGCAGGTAAAGGAGCCCGGAAAGCGCCACGAACGGGATCGAGCAGAGCAGGAAGCCCATGCCGGTGTTCGGCCAGAGGTCGCCGACCGGAACCATGAGAAGGAAATAGACCAGCGTCAGCACGATCGTTCCGAGGAATCGCGGCTTGTCCATCTCCGACAGCGTCTGCGACCAGAACTGACCGGCGCCGGCGATCGTCCGCCAGCGCGTGACGAGGATGGCCAGCCCGAGCGCGAGCAGTACGGCGCCGATCAGCGTCGGGAAGACCAGGTGCGACGACTGGAAGTCGATCGTCATCTTCGTCAGGTCGCTCATCACGGTATCCTCCCGTCCGTCGGAGTGCGTCCGGCCCGCTTTTTCAGGCCAGACGCAGGGTCATGTCAGGCAGTTTAGCCCTTCAGGTCCTTGATGATAGCCGCAGCCGTGTCGCGCTTCGCGGCCAGGTGCGCCTTCGCCTCGGCTTGCGACAGGAAGTTCGGGATGAAGAACGAGGCGGTCTGCCGCTTCTGGATTTCACCGGCGGCATAGATCTCCTTCAGCGCCCCGTCGATCTCGGCGGCGATGCCGGCGTCCATCTCCTTGTTGAACAGGAGGAAGAACTCCTTGTCGAAGGTGAAGTCCTTGCTGCCGTCGAGGGTCACGCTAGTCTGTGGGCTGGCGAACTTCAGCATGTCGGCGCGGCTGGTCCCGCCCATGCCTGCCTCCGGCGCCTGCTCGAGGGTCTGCGGACGCGCCGTGATCCAGACGAAGCGCATCGCCGTGCGGTCATCCTCCGGCAGCTGCGTGAACTGCTCGTTGGCCTGGATCGAACCGTTGATCACATCGGCCAGGTCGTCCCACATCGCCTGGTTCTTGTCGGCCTGCGAGCCGGTGTTGACCGGCACGATGTTCGCCTCGGATCCCGCCTGACGCACCTTGGCGGCGTTGCGCATGCCGGTGAAACCGATCTCCGAGACACCGCCCGGCTGGATGGCGACGCGCACCTTCTCGCCCTTCGCGGCCGCCGCGAAGATGTCCTCCATCGACTGGTAAGCGGACTTCTTCGGCACGAGGAAGCAGTCGCCAGGGTTGATCGCGACGGTCGGCCCGATCGCGAAATCGGTGAAGGCATCGGGGATGCCAGGCACGCCGTAAAGATAGGACAGGTAGATCTGGTCGTGGTGCAGCATGATCGTCGTGCCGCGCGAGTCGCGTCCGGTCGCGTTCAGCGCCTCGTTGGTGCCGACCGGGTCGACGCGGATGTTGACGCCGAGCTTCTGCGCCAGCGCCTCGGCTACGATCGACGAGTTCTGGTAGGTGTCGCCGCCGGTCGAGGTGGAGCCGATGACCATGCGTACGTTGCGTGGCACGCTCTGCGCGCGCGCCACGAACGGACTGGCGATCGCGACGGCCGCGCCAGCGCCGGTCGCGAGAAGGGATCTGCGGGTAAGTTTCATTGAGTCCTCCCTTGCCGCGCACAGCGCGGGCGCGAATTAAGGGCCGCCGGCAATCTCCTCTCGCCGTTCGTCCCGCTCCTGCGCGATGTTAGCGCATACATTCTTCTGCACGATAGCAAATGCCTCTGTCAACCAGCATTGGCTGCTTGCATTCGATCAGCGAGAACAAAGTCGTCCAACAAATTGACATCGGCTTATGTTATCGCATACATCGCAAGCTGTCCTGGAGGTTGAAATGGCAGACGAAGGCGACAAGCCTGAACGACCGTTGCGCTCCGCGCGCTGGTTCGCGCCCGACGACCTGCGCAGCTTCGGCCACCGTTCGCGCCTCATGCAGCTCGGTTATGCGGAGGAGGATTTTCGCGGCAAGCCGGTGATCGGCGTGCTCAACACATGGTCGGAGCTGAACTCCTGCCATTCGCACTTCCGCGAGCGAGCCCAGGACGTGAAGCGCGGTGTCGCGCAGGCCGGCGGTCTCGCTGTCGAGCTGCCGGCTCAGTCGGTCGACGAAAGTTTCACCAAGCCAACCTCGATGCTCTACCGCAACATGCTGGCGATGGAGACGGAGGAGATGATCCGCTCGCATCCTCTCGACGGCGTCGTGCTGATGGGCGGTTGCGACAAGACCACGCCGGGCCTCGTCATGGGCGCGATCAGCGCCGGCGTCCCGATGCTTTACCTGCCCGCCGGCCCCATGCTGCGCGGCAACTACGCCGGCAAGGCGCTGGGATCGGGCTCCGACGCCTGGAAGTTCTGGGACGAGCGTCGCGCCGGAAACATCTCCGATGCCGAGTGGATAGGCATCCAGGGTGGCATCGCGCGCTCGGCTGGGACCTGCATGACGATGGGCACCGCATCGACCATGACGGCGATCGCCGAGGCGATGGGCCTCTGCCTCCCCGGCGCGTCCTCGATCCCCGCCGTCGATTCGGGACACCAGCGCATGGCCGCCGACTGTGGCCGCCGCATCGTCGGAATGGTTCGAGAGGGCCTGACGCCCGACCGCATCGTCACTGACGCGGCGGTGCGCAACGCGGCCATCGTCGCCATGGCGACAGGGTGTTCGACCAACGCGGTCGTCCACCTGATCGCGATGGCGCGCCGCGCCGGCGTGGAACTCACTCTCGACGACCTCGACGCGCTTGGCCGCACCACGCCGCTCGTCGCCAACGTCCGCCCGGCCGGCCAGGACTATTTGATGGAGGATTTCTATTACGCCGGCGGCCTGCGCGCGCTGATGGCGCAGATCGCCGAGCGCCTCGACCTGTCGGCGATGACCGTTACGGGCAAGCCGCTCGGCGAGAACCTCGAAGGCGCCCGCGTCTTCAACGACGACGTTATCCGGCCGCTTTCAAACCCCGTCTATCATGAGGGATCGCTGGCCGTCCTACGCGGCAATCTGTGCCCGGACGGCGCCGTCATCAAGCCGGCCGCATGCGATCCGCGCTTCCACGTCCACGAAGGACCGGCGCTGGTCTTCGACAGCTATCCCGAGATGAAGAAGGCGATCGACGACGAGACCCTCGACGTTACGCCCGACCATATCCTCGTGCTGCGCAACGCCGGTCCGCAGGGCGGGCCGGGATTCCCCGAATGGGGCATGCTGCCGATCCCCAAGGCGCTGATCCGCAAGGGTCATCGCGACATGCTGCGCATTTCGGACGCGAGGATGTCCGGAACCTCGTATGGGGCCTGCGTGCTCCACGTCGCGCCCGAGACCTATGTCGGCGGCCCGCTGGCGCTTCTGCGGACCGGCGACATCGTGCGGCTCGACCTTCCGGCTCGCCGCCTCGACATGCTGGTGGATGAAGCCGAACTCGCACGGCGACGCGAGGAATGGACGCCGCCCGCTCCGCGCTTTGAGCGTGGCTGGGGCTGGATGTTCTCCAAGCATGTGACTCAAGCTGACAAGGGTTGCGATTTCGATTTCCTGGAGCGCGGCTTTGGCGCCGCCGCCGGCGAACCAGACATCTTTTGAGGATACCCGACATGCCCCTGACCCTCGAGCAAGCGCTAACGGGCATCTCCGGCATCCTGGTCACGCCTTACGACGGCAACGGCGACATCGCGCCCGAGCGCCTCGCGCCGATCGTCGATCGCGCTCTCGCGGCCGGGCTGCACATGCCGGTCGTCAACGGCAACACAGGCGAGTTCTACGCTTTGACCACCGACGAGGCCGAGACCATGGTCCGCGAGGTGGTCGGGATGGTCGACGGCCGCGCGCCGGTGCTCGCCGGCGTTGGGCGCGGCGTCCGCGATGCCGTCCGTGTCGCGCGCGTGGCGCGCGATGCCGGCGCGAGCGCGCTGATGGTTCACCAGCCGCCAGACGCCTTCGTCGCGCCGCGCGGGCTGATCGACTATTTGCGCACTGTGGCGGATGCGTCCGGCGGCTTGCCGATGATGCTTTACCTGCGCAACGACGCGATCGGCACGAAAGCCATCGCGGAACTCTGCGCCCTGCCGGAAGTGCGCGGCGTGAAGTGGGCGACGCCCAATCCGCAAAAGCTCGCCGATGCGCGCGCCGCCTGCGATCCCTCGATCGTCTGGGTCGGCGGCCTTGCCGAGGTGTGGGCGCTGGTCTTTTACGCCGTCGGCGCACGAGGCTTCACCTCGGGGTTGATCAACGTCTGGCCGGAACGCAGCGTCGCAATCCATGCCGCGCTTGAGGCGGGCGATTTTGCGGCGGCAAACGCCCTCATCGACGGCATGCGCGTGTTCGAGGAGATACGAGCCGAGGAAATGGGCGGAACCAACGTCACCGGCGTCAAGGCGGCGCTGATCGCGCAAGGGCTGGACTGCGGTCCCACCCGTCCGCCGTCTGCCTGGCCGCTCACCGAGGCGCAACAGACGCGCCTCGACGCCTTCATCGCCGCAAACGGCATCGGCGCAGCGGCAGTCCGCACCGCGGGCTTCGCCTGAAGCCTTCAAACTCATACGGGGAACATCATGGACGAAGCACTGCGTGAAAAACTCAAGGGCATCTCGGTCGCGACGCTTGCCACTGCGCTGTTCAAGCGCGGCCTGCGCAACCAGGTGATCCAGGGCGTCCAACCTGTTGGCCGCAAGGGCCGCAACATGGTCGGTCCCGCCTTCACCCTGCGCTACATTCCGGCGCGCGAGGACCGCAACCAGCTCTCCGAGTTTCGTAAGCCCAGCCATCCCCAGCGCGTCGCCATCGAAACCTGCCCGCCGGGTCACGTGCTCGTCATGGACAGCCGCAAGGATCCGCGCGCGGCTTCCGCCGGCGACATCCTAATCACCCGGTTGATGGTGCGCGGCGTCGAAGGCGTCGTCACCGACGGCGGCTTCCGCGATGCGGCGACCATCGGCGAACTGGCCATTCCGGCCTACCACACCCGGCCGTCGAGCCCCACCAACCTGACGCTGCACGAGGCCCTCGATCTCGACGTGCCGATAGGCTGCGGTGACGTCGCCGTCTTCCCCGGCGACATCATCGTCGGCGACGACGACTGCGTGATCGTCATTCCGCAAGCGATCGCCGCCGAGGTGACAGACGAGGCCGTCGAGATGACCGCCTACGAGGACTTCGTCGTGGAGCGGGTCAAGGAGGGAACGCCGATCATCGGCCTCTATCCCTGCACCAAGGACGAACATGCCGAAGCCTTCAAGGTCTGGCGGGCCGAACACGGCCGGTAGGTGTTGCCGTAGCTGATCGGGGTGGTCGATCGAGATTAGCCTCCTTCAAAGTCGGCTATTCGATTTCAACCCCCGAAAGCAGACTGTCCGGAGACGTGAAGAGTTTCGGGCGCCGGCAGGCGTACGAAAGTCCCCGAGGAAGGAACCCGCGGGCCACAGGTCGATGGCTATGGGGATTTCCGTTTTTGGCTGGTGTCGAGGATGACGTGACCGCTTTCGCGAAGCACCAGGATGGATCCGGCGGGACCGCTTCGTTGCGCCTCCGCGCGGTATTGTCGGCTTGGTGGGCAGCCGGACGCGACCCCGTCAGCATCGGGGGTCACCATGGACGCGCGTGGGTCTGATGCCGAAGGCTGAGAGCCTGCGGCTGAAGGCTGGAGCAGGCCATGCCGGGTCATGGGGCCGTCTCCCGGTTCGTCGTCGTCGCGTCCGGCGGCCCACGCAGCTGCCTCCTTCGTAACCGAACACCTCAAGCACGATCATGCGGCCGCCACAGCAGGGGCATGGCGGGCGGAAGTCGTTCGGTTCTTTCGGGCCGTCGTCAGCCGACGGTGCGGCGACGTTCAACAGTTCGCGAGCCAGTGCGAGACTGGCCTTGCGGGCGGAGCCGGCGAGCAGCCCATAGTGGCGGATGCGATGGAAGCCACGCGGCAGGACATGAAGCAGGAAGCGGCGGATGAACTCGTCGGTGGCGAGCGTGATGACCTGCTGGCGATCGGCGCCGTCGCGACGATAGTCCTTGTAGCGGAAGGTTGACGCCGCTCTCGTCGAACCGGATAAGACGACGGTTCGAGATCGCCACCCGGTGGGTGTAGCGGGACAGGTAGGCTAGCACCGCTTCCGGACCGGCGAAGGGAGCCTTGGCATAGACGACCCAGCGCTTGCTCTCAACCGCAGACGCCCTCCCGCGCAGCGAGTTCGTTCACCGGCCCCATACTGGTCGCTCGTAGTCTCGCGCTTAGCGTCGGCGGTTTGTGCGTTGCCGACGCATAGGCGCTTTGCGCGACAGTTAGCCGCCTTCCTGATTTCGCAGTGCTTGAGCCATTTGCGATCACTGGAATGCCTCTCGCCTCTCAAGGCGAACGGCTCAGGCTTCTGAGGTTCTGGCTTCAGCCGATGCCTTCGCTAGACTTCCTTGCCGGCGCTAGCCCGTTCTCGACCAACCGGCGAACAGCTTCCGCCCGTGTCGGAAGATCAGGCTGACTGCGTCGCCATTCGTCGATCCGCGTGAGAAGTTCGCTTGAGAGACGCAGTTCAAAGCGTTCGGTTTTCAACTCTGGGGAGTTGGAAGCGTTTGACAATTGCAATTCCCGTGATGTACGGTATGTACGTAAGTTCCGGTCACCTGCGGCCGCCTAACGTGCGCCAACACGCTAGACGACCTGACCATAACCAAGCTGTGTGGAGCTCGGATCATGGCTGATTCCGACAATACCACGACTTTGCCTTTCGTCACCCGTCGACGGAAGAGGCGAATTGTCGTGTTCAACCATTCCGTGCCGGCCGCGAAGGCTGAGGCGCGCGAGGCAATCGAGCGCGCCGAGCCGGAACGGGCCATCGTGGTGGCACGGCTGTGGCGCGATGCCCAGGCAAGATCCCTGTCGCTCTGCCGGCGACAGCAGCGGCTGGAAACCGAACGCATGCGCGCGGTCCGCTCTTCTGCTCTGTCGGGGTCGGGTGCTCCAGCAATGACCCGTGATCAGGCAGAGGCAGAAGCCGCGCGGTGGCAGCGGATCGATGGCGATCCCGACTATGCCCAGGCAAGGGAGGCCGAAGCGCAGGCCGCGCAGGTGGCGGAGGAGCTGCTGGAGAAGCTTGCCCGCACGCCGGCGCAATCCCTCGAAGGTGTCATCGCCAAGCTGGATGTCGTGCTGCGGGAGGCGAAGACGCATGATGCGTCGAGCGGCTTCCCCTGGCCGCAGCTCCGGTCGGCGCTGGCGGATTTGCGGCGTTTGAAGGCTGAAGCGGAAGGCGGCTCGCCTTCCGGGGTGAACATTTAGGGCAGCGCCTTTCCGCCTTCGCTGGGCGGATATGGCCACAGTTAGCGCGGCAGAGACGCCAAAGGCACCGCCGCCTCCACACGACAAACCACAATGGGAGAAGAGAATGAACCGCAGATTGCGCGCGCTAAACCTCGTGTCGGGTTTTGTCCTGATGCTTTTCGGGCTGGTTGGGGCCAGCGATCTTGCCCTCGCGGAAACGACAAAAGAACGCATCCTGCGCGAGGGCAAGATCGTCATCGGCATTCACAACCGATCGCCCTGGGGCTTTCGCGACGAGAAGACAGGCGAGGTCACTGGCTGGCATCCCGATCTTCTCAAAGCCGCCTTCGCCGATCTGGGCGTCAAGAACCTCGAGTTCCAGGTGACCGAGTTCGGAGCCCTTATCCCGGGCCTGCTCGCGGGTCGTTTTGACGCCGTGGCATCGGGGCTCTCGATCACGCCTGAACGCTGCAAGCAGGTCGCCTTCGGCGCGCCGGATCTCCAGGCCCCGGACGCGGCCATCGTTCTGGCCGGCAATCCCAGGAAGATCTATGGCTATGCCGACATTGCCGCCCAGGAAGACATCATCATGGGTGCCGGCCGCGGCAGCGTCGTCACCACCAACGCCAAGGCAGCCGGCGTGCCCGAGAGCCGCATGCTGCTGTTTCCGGATATCGAATCCAATCTCTCCGCGCTGCGTGCCGGCCGCATAGACACAGCACTCATGGCGTCGGCGACGGTCATCGGTCTTCTGGCCGGGAAGGGCTCGGACGGCCTCGAACGCGCGGCGCCGTTTGACGTAGGTGAAGCGCATACCAACTTCGCGGCGATCGCCTTCCGAAAGGACGATGTCGATCTGCGCGCGACCTACGATGAACAGCTGACCAAGCTGAAGGGCACCGAGGCCTTCGCCGCGATCATGAAGAAATACGGCTTCGGCGATCCGGAAGCGGTGCCGCCAGGTATCACCGCCGCCGACCTCTGCAACAGACAGCCATAGGGGGCGCCAATGAGCCTGCTCGACATCTGGCTGGGCATTCTCCAAGGGCTCGGGACAACGGCCGCCGTCACCGCCTACGGCCTCGTCTTTGCCGTTCCGTTCGCGCTTGTGTTTGGCGTTGCCCAATATCTGACGCGCGGCGCCGCGCGACTGCTGGTCACCAGCGTCATCGAGTTCTGGCGCAGCTCAGCCGTCATCATCCTACTGTTCGTCTTCTACTACGCGCTGCCTGTCGTCGGCGTCACCTTGTCGGCCCTGACGGTGAGCGCCATGGTTCTTGGCCTCAACGCCGGCGGCTATGCCAGTCAGGCGGTGCGTGCCGGTCTTCAGGCGCTCCCGTCCGGCCAGAAGGAGGCCGCTGCGGCCCTGGGTCTCTCGCGTCCGGCAATCCTCCTCCTGATCGAACTGCCACAGGGGCTGATCGCGATGAGCCCGACCTTCGTCAACACCCTGATCCAGCTGGTGAAGGCGACGGCGCTGGTGTCCCTCGTGACGCTGACCGACATGACGTTCCGCGCCAAGGAAATCGCGCAGGTCGAATACAATCCTGTCGCGATCTACACGGCGCTGCTGCTTGCCTTTTTTGTCGTCTGTTACCCGATCGCCCTGGCCGGACGCTGGCTGGAAGCACGTGTGGCCGCACCCGGGAGCCGCTCCGGTGGGATTTGATCTGAACTTCGCTCTCTCCACCGTGCCGACGATTCTCGGTGCGGTCGGCACGACCCTTTGCGTGGCGTTCGTCAGCTGCATTGGCGCCGCCGCAATCGGCTTTCTCTTCGAGATGGTGCGCCGCGTCGGTGGCGTCGCCGGCCTCACGGTCGGCTTCGTGATCGACTTCATCCGGTCGACACCCGTGCTGGCCTGGCTCTATTTTCTCTACTTCGTCCTCCCCTTCTATGGCATTCGCCTCGGCTCGATGACGGTCGGCGTCATGGGCCTCAGCCTCTATTACAGCGGCTATCTGGCAGAGGTCTTCAAGGCGGGCATCGACGCCATCCCGAAAGGCCAGCCGGAAGCAGCCCATGCGCTGTCCCTCAGCCGGCGCGATGCCGTCATCTACGTGATCGCGCCGCAGATGCTGCGCAACATCGCGGCTCCGCTCGGCAACTACTTCGTCTCGATCCTCAAGGCGACGCCTTACCTGGCGGTGCTGGCGGTCCCCGAAATGCTGGGACGCGCCTTCGTTATCGCCTCGGAAACCTATCGCTACACCGAGCCGCTGGTCGTGGCCGGCCTCATCTTCCTGGTGCTCGCATTGGCCATTTCCCATGGCGTCAAGCGCCTGGAACGGCGCCTGCTTGCAGTCGGCGCACGATAAATCACTGAAACTCAGGGCAGGGCATGAGCACGCAATCGGACTCCATCGTCGATATCGAAGGCCTCAACAAATGGTTCGGCGCGCTGCAGGTGCTGAACGACATCAATCTCACAGTCGCAAGCGGTTCGCGCGTCGTCGTCTGCGGGCCGTCGGGCTCAGGCAAATCGACCCTCATCCGCTGCATCAATGGGTTGGAAAGGTATCAAAAGGGGGAACTGCGCCTTGCCGGAACGACACTCGGCCTCAATGCCAGGGAGACGGCCGCCGCGCGCCGGCAGACCGGCATGGTGTTCCAGAGCTTCAACCTGTTTCCACATCTGACGGTGCTGTCCAACTGCACGCTGGCGCTGCGTCGCGTCGCCGGCAAGAGCCGTGGCGAGGCGGAAGATATCGCCATGGCCCATTTGGAAAAGGTCAGGATACCGGAGAAGGCCATGTCCTATCCGGGCCAGCTTTCCGGCGGGCAGCAGCAGCGCGTGGCGATTGCCCGCGCTCTCTGCCTCAACCCACGCATCATGCTTTTCGACGAACCGACCTCGGCGCTCGATCCGGAGATGATCAAGGAGGTTCTCGATGTCATGGTCGCGCTGGCCCGCGACGGCATGACGATGGTTTGCGTCACCCACGAGATGGGCTTCGCTCGTGAAGTCGCCGATCAGGTCGTCTTCATGGATGGCGGACGCATCCTCGATCGCGCACCCGCGCGCGACTTCTTCGGCGTATCAGGGCATCCCCGCTCACGCCTTTTCCTGGAAACGATCCTGAAGCACTGAGAGAGCATCAATGACGGATTACACGCAGGTTTGGACGCCGCTGGACTTTACGGCGGATGGAAAGCAATGCGACTGGCTGCGCGTGCCCTATTCGACGGACTTGTCGGGTTATGGCGTGGTTCCGGTTCCGATCGTGTGCATCAGGAACGGGGCAGGCCCAACGGCCCTGCTGATGGCCGGCAGCCATGGCGACGAATATGAGGGACAGGTCGCGCTTGCCGCGCTGGCGCGTGAAATCGACCCGGCCGATGTGAGGGGCCGGATCATCATCCTGCCCGCGCTCAACGCTCCTGCTGTCGAGGCCGGCCGGCGCGTCTCGCCGCTGGATGCGGGCAACCTCAACCGGTCCTTTCCAGGCGATCCCGTTGGCGGGCCGACCGCGATGATCGCGCATTACGTCACCACCGTGCTTCTCGCCATGGCAGACCTTGCCATAGATCTGCACGCAGGCGGACGATCATGCGATTATCTGCCGTGCGCCCTGATCAGAAGCGGGGGAACCGAGAAGGAGCTACGGGAGCTTGCCGACCTTGCGGTCGCGTTCGGCGCTCCGGTCACCTCGATCAGCGACGGTTCCGGCGGCGGCGGCAGGACCACATTCTCGGCAGTCGGGCTGGGCCTTGGGGTGCCCGTGCTCACCGCCGAACTCGGCGGCCGCGCCGCCCTGTCGCGGGAGGGCTTGGCGATCGCGGAACGCGGGCTGCTGCGTGTCCTGCAACGCTATGGCATATTGTCGGGTACATCAGCCGATCCTGCCTCGCCGACCCGCTTCATGCGTGTTCGGGGCAGGGGGGCCTTCATCTATGCGATGCGCAAGGGGCTCTTTGAACCGGCGGCCGAGCTGGGGGCGGCCGTCGAAGCCGGGCAGCTTGCCGGTGTCATCCATTCCATCGATCGGCCGTGGCAGGCACCGGAGTCGGTCGTTTTCACCGAAGACGGGATGGTTGCCTGCCGGCGTGCGCCGATGCTGACCGAACCGGGGGATTGCCTCTACAAGCTCCTCGTCGACGTCGACCCCGGCTGATCGCCGCAAAGTCGCCCGATCGGCGCGATCATGATCCTTTGGCGGCCGATCCGCCCTTCGACGATGCGTCCCGTTGGCGTCAATCCGCAGGCCAGGTTCAAGTGGAAGGCCGCGAGATTGGCGACGTTCACGCTCGACATGACATGTGTGACGGCCGGCCGCTCCCGGGCGATCCACTGTGCGGCGAGACGGATCGCCGCCTTGCCGTGACCGCGACCCTGGAAGCGCGTGTCGATCCGCAGATTGTTGAGCGTCATGCAGCCTCTTTCTGCCCAGACGGGCAGGGCGGCGTCTTCGCGCGCAACGATGAAACCCACGACCCTGTCGCCGTCGGCGAGCGCAAAAGGAGTCTGGCGTGGCGGCGAGGCTCGTAACTGGTCGAAGACTTCGCCGATGGTGCCACCGGAAAAGGCCTCCTTCTCGGGGTCGACTGCAATGCCGGCGACAAGTGCCTCGTCGTCAAATCCGATCACACGCAACGAGATTGCCATTTTGATCCACTCCGGACGGTCAAACCCGTGATCAGTCTTGCGCCCATTCGGCCGGCCGAGCCTGACGGAATTTCGGGATTGCTGACGGCGCTGCCAATCGCGCGCGAAGGCGTACCCGACCGACTGGACTGTGCGGACGACATCATGGCCGATGGTCGCAGCCAGATGCTTCCGCAACTCGCGACAAGCGCATCGTCGCCGCAGCCAACGCGACGCAAGCGCGAGCAGTTACTCAGGCGCCGCAGCGTCTGCCAGGATCGGCCCACGGATGTCATAGGCCCGGCGCGTGCTTGCGATCGCTTCCGGCGTGACATCGATCAAAAGCGCGACGATGTCGCCGTCTTCGTGCTGCAGGATATCTCCCAGTTCAGCGATGCTCCACCCAAGGGCGCGCAGGCGCTTCGGCCAGAACGATTCACACACGACGCTGATCTGGCGAATGCCAAGTTTGCAGGCAACCTCCAACAGGCCGCATAAGACGACGCCGGCAATCGGAGAGGACCTGCCACGGCTGCGCAGGGCGGGACTGATGAAGAAGCGCGTCCATTCGAAGATGTCCTGCGCCCGCGGCGGCCCTGCGGGCGCGAGGCCCGGAAACACATCGCCGAGCAGGTGGGGTTGCAGCGTCGGAACAAGACGAGACCCGCCGACGATCTTGCCGACGCTATCGAGCGCCAGCAGGTAGACGGCGTGCTCGGTGTCGAACGCATCCATCTCGATATTGATGGGACGCGCCACCGCACGCCATTGTCGTCGTTTCACGTAGATGTCATAGCGGATGCGGAAGTAGCGCTCCAGCAAGACTCTATACTGCTTTCTGTTGGCCCAAGTGACCACATGAATTCGAACCATGACGCCTCCCGGCGCCAAAGGTAGGTCACCGCCCCCGGACTCCGTATCCCGGAATTCCGGTATTGCTAGATCTGAATTTCATTCCGGCGCAACGCCTTTACGATAGCGTGCGCAACATTAATGGCGTCGAGCTTGTCGCGGATGTTGCGCTGATGGCTCTCGACCGTGTTCGGCGTCACCCCGAGGATGCATGATATGTCGTCTGTCGACTTGCCTTGCGCGCTCCATTGCAGCAGTTCGCGCTCCCGTGGGGTCAATGGCGGACTCTCCACGTCATCCGAGTTGCTCTCCAAGCCGCCCACTTTGCGAAACAAGTGGACACAGAGCGTTTCGATCAGAGGCATCGCGCCGGGCGGTACCTCGATCCGATCGCTCGCAGCCGTCACCACGGCCGGGCCGGCAAGCGGGACATGGATGGGAACACAAATTCCATCCGTCATGCCGAATTCAGCTGCCTCGTCCATGACAAGACGGCCACGCGATGTCAAACCTCCACTGCGCAGCTGATGCCAGAAGAACGGCTCCGCAGTGAGGCGGCTGCGTGCGGCGCAAGGATCGTGGAGGAAGTGCCCTTCGGACTCGTAGCGGGTGAACCATTCCCTCGGCCATCCGTCATGCAGGATCGCACGATGCCATTCGCTGTCGTGAGGAACTGGCAATCCGGTGATCAGAAAACTGTGCAGGCCATAGCGGTCAAGAACCCCCTGAAAAATATCGAGTGCGCGCTCAGATGAGCATGCGGCGTCGATCTCGGATATCGTCGCGAAAAGCTCCAAAACGGCAGCGTTGTTCATCGATAGACTTCGGCAGGTCTTGCAATGTCAACTTCAACCTAAGCGTGTTCCGCGACCGGCTTCAATGCCGTGGGCGTTGATTGTCTAACGTAGGAGTCAAAGCCGGCTCACTATTTCCGGCCGTCGTGGTGTAGATCGGAAATTCTGGGTTCAGTCCGGTGTGCCACGCGCCGACCGCTTGGTTCAACGTCCAAGGCGACGCTCCGGCGCACTTGCCGTGATCAGATCCTGAGGTTCAACGTCCAACGCCTTCGCAAGGATTTCCAGCGTATCCAGCGTAGCGTTGCGCCGTCCGGCTTCCACACTGCTGATATAGGCTCGCGTGCGCCCCGAGACGAAAGACAGCTGCTCCTGCGACAGCTTTCTTTCCCTACGGAGCCGCTGCACGTTCAGACCAAACACAGCGCGAAGTTTCATCGCGCGAAAGGTGCAGCGATGAGCACTGTAGTGCGACACACTATAGTGCACATTCCGCGTTGACAGGGACATCGCCACCTGTTTGAACCGACTGGCGACAGAACGATCCTGCACCGAGGAATTGCGATGGCCGGCCAACCTCTTAGCAAGTTTCAAGCACACGCTTCGTATCCGACTTCCCATCGACATAAGCCGGAGAACCATCAGCCTGAAAGGCGCGCGGTGCCGGGGGCGGCTGCCTTCGTCGGGCTTGTCTGCATCCGCTGCGGCGCTTCCTATCCGACCACCATGGACATCGATTCCAGAGGCTGTCCGGCTTGCCACGAAACCGCGCCAGCCAACCTCAAGCCAACCTATGCCTCGCCCCCCGATCCGCGCTCGATCGCGGCGAATGCGCCGCGATCATTGTGGCGCTATGCCCATACCTTGCCATGCTCGGCGGAGGACGCCGTTTCGCTTGGGGAGGGCAGACGCCTTTTGTTGAAGCGACCCGGATCGGTCGGACGTTGGAAGTCCCGAAGCTCTTCATCAAGGACGAGGGCCGAAACCCGACCTGGTCGCATAAGGACCGGTTTTCGACGGTTGCGGTGTCGGTGGCGCGGGCACAGGGGGCAAAGGTGGTGGCGACGGCCTCGTCCGGCAATGCCGGGGCCTCGCTGGCGGCCTACGCCGCGCGCGCGGGGCTGCGCTGTGTTGTCACCACGTTTGGCGGATCGGCCAATGCGATGCTGGCGCAAATCAGGAAATACGGTGCCACCGCTCTGCCGCTCGCCAACAAGATGGATCGCTGGACCCTGCTTGCCGAAGCCGCGACACGCTATGGCTGGTTCATCGCGTCGCCCTATAGCGCACCGGTCGTCGGCAGCCACGCCCTCGGCATCGAGGGTTACAAGACCATCGCTTACGAAATCGTCGAGCAGTCGGGCGGCGTCGCGCCCGACTGGTGTGTTTTGCCCGTCTGCTACGGTGATGCGCTGTCTGGCGTCTGGGCGGGATTTCAGGAACTGTATGCGCAAGGCGCGATCCCGCGACTGCCCAGAATGGTGGCAGCCGAGGTGCATGGGTCGCTGGCGCACGCCCTTGTCACCGGTGGCGACAGGCTCGAAGAACGCGGCATGGCATTCGAAAGCCTTGCCGTCTCGATCGGCGCGCCGCGCAGCGCCTACCAGGCCCTGAAAGCGCTGCGCGAGTCTTGCGGCCGCGCCGTACCGGTGAGCAATGACGGTCTTGTGGAAATGCAGGAGCGTCTTGCCCGCGACGAAGGAATTTTCGCCGAGCTGGCGTCGGTTACGCCACTTCTGGCGATTGCACGACTGCGAGGAGAAGGCGTCATTGCCGCGAAAGATCGCGTCGTGGCAGTCGCCACCGCCAGCGGTTTGAAGGATCTTGATCGATCGGTCGGCAACCCGACGGATGACACGATATTTCGATCGACGGGTGATGCATGGGATTGGCTGGACCGCAATGCCGCCACGCTGCTGGTTCGGCAAAGATAGGGGCCCCAAGGATTAGTCAGAGAGACCCTCATTCTTGAATTCGGCGTGGACGATCTGGTCAAGGCTCCGTCTCGCCCATGTGAACCGCGTCCAGTCGGCCTCGGACCCAGGCTCGATGGTCGCGAGCTCTCGCGGTTCGGAAGGCGATAGACAGGGCCAGCCCGGTAACGAGGCAAGCCAAGCGTCATCGAAGACCGTTTCCGCGTAGCGGTGCCCCTCGTCTGGCATGATGATCGCGACCCGGGCGCCGGGACGAGCGCTCGCGACCCATCTGCCAACGAGGATGGCGGCGCCGCTGGTGGGGCCCTGGAAAATGCCATGATCACGCAACAGACGACGAGCCTCGCCGAAGGCCGGATATGCACCGACCCAGTGAACCTCATCAATAAGGTCGTGCCGGAGATTGCCGGGTAAGATGCTGTTGCCGAGACCGCGCAACAGACGCTTCCCGGCGGGTTGTCCAAAAAGGATGCTGCGGTGAGTATCGACCGCGATGACAACGAGATGCGGAAAGACCGCGCGCAGAAAGGTTCCCGTCCCGCACAGCGAGCCGCCGCTCCCGACACAGCCAACAAGACAATCGATCTTGCCGACCGTCCGCACCAGCTGCTCGGCCAGCCGTGCATAGGCGAGCGCGTTTCCTGGATTGTCATATTGCCGTGGCCAGAAGCAGTCGGGCTCCTCGCGGCGAATGTGCTCGAGCTTCTGCAGACGCCTCATCTGATCACCATTGCCATCAGGGTCCTCGGTGATGATCATCTGCACGCCTAAGCCATCGAGGCGCGCCCTATACTTCGCATCGATGAGGCTTGAGGCCGAGACCAGCGTGAGCCGGTATCCGCGTGCCGCCGCCAGCAGCGCGAGAGCCATGCCGAATGTGCCGGATGTCGTCTCGACGACGCGCATCCCCGTCTTGAGTGCGCCATCGGCGGCGGCGCGATCCAGAATGTAGCGTGCCGGCATGAGCTTCATCAGCGGGAAGGCGGCCGCGACCAGATTGGAAGACAGCGCGGCCATGCGCGGGGTCTCCAGCGCGTGGAAATAGTCTTCGTCCAAAGCTACCATTTTGCGCCATCGTCGTTGATCTGGTGAAACTCGACGTCGCAAAAACCGGATCTCTGTACCGATGTCGCAACGCTGTCCGCGCGCTGCCGCAAATTCTTGCCGGCGCGGTCGAACAGGATGCCGAGCAATGAGCCGCTATGTGCTACCTGGACGCCGCAGGCGGCAGCGCCTTCCGCGATCTCGATGACACGTTCGAGATGTTGCTTGGGCAGGTGTCGCTGGCTGAGCAGCGCGCTGGCGGTCGCCGCACGTCCGAGGCAGTTCGGATCCTGATAGCGGACCGCATAGGCGATCAGTCCGCGCAGGACACGGAACTGCTGGATCTCCGTACTATCATAGCGTGCCGGCGGCAGACGGAGAGTGTCAATCGGCAGTCCACCACTCGACTTGAAGCCGACCAACAGCAAGGGCGGCAACGAGCCGCCGAAATCCTCCAGGACGATACCCTCACGCTGCGCGAAGAGGACGGCGTGCCCATCGAAGGCGATGGCGTCGCTGGCCTGTTCGGCGGCGACTGCCAGTTGGCTGATACGAGAGGGCTGCAGCCGGGCAGTGTGGGCTGCCGCCACAGCGCGAATGGCGGCGACGACATCCGCGGTGGAGGAGCCGTAGCCATGACCGATCGGAATGTCGCTCTCTATATGGAGGACGCCCCCTTCAGCCACGTCCAGATGGTCCAGCGTCTTGCGGGCAGCCAAGCCCGCCTTGGTCTTGTCGCCGGGATGCACGGTGAGGGCGGTTGTAGCCTTGCAGGTGAACGTCGCTCTCGATCCCAATTTGGCGACCGGGAGGGTGACCAGGCCGCGATGGAGTTGCCCGTTCCGGTCTTCGAACACCCCTTGCAGCAGTTCTCCATGGTGACCCATTGCCGACCCGATCCCGATCCTCGGCACCGGTTCTCCACTCGGGGCCGCTTTCGAGACTGAAGCCACGGTCCACTCCCTGCGATTCCCATCTGGGGCAATGTTGGCTCTGGCGGTGCCGATCCGACGTCATCAAATTCCGGCATTGACCAAAGCGGGCCGCCGCGGCGCGGGCCTCTTGCTCGGTCGACGAAACCCAGATGCCGCGGCGTCCTGTCGGCCATGCCTCCAGGCAGAGGCAAGGATCTCTGCTGTTTGTGGTGTAGGCCCCGACACGGCCCCCACATCGATACTTGGCACCGGCGTCATCCGTAGCCAATCGCATGAATAGGCTGCCTGTAGCGTCTGCATATGCCATTGACAGGGGGACACTTTCCCTGGACGCCTCTATTTTCGTCACTCCTCCAGACCGAAGCTTCTTCGCCATCGTCGCATCTGACCCGCCGCACTGACGGCGGCTGCGACGGAGGCATTCAATGCAAGGAAAAGCCGACAGCAATTGGCCACGCTTCGTACGGACGCCCGAGGCCGCGCGCCTTCTCGACCTTTCGCCCCGTACGCTGGAAAAGCATCGTTGCGACGGCACGGGGCCGATCTTTCACAAGCTCGGCGGCCGCGTCGTCTACGCCGTTTCCGACCTGCATGCCTGGGTCGCGGCCAGTGCCCGCCGGTCCACCTCCGAGGCGGTTCCCAACAGCCGTAGCTCCGACACCCCACCGGCTGGCCGCGTCGCCGTTGCAACGCGCTGATTGTCGCGGTGTCCGTCGCCATGTCCGCGCGTCGCACATATCAGGGCCAGCAGCTCGAGCTCTTCCGGGCGCGCTCTGGCGACATCGCCGCCCGCGACGCGCAGGACCTCATGTCCTGGCCCTTCTTCTCCCTCGCCAAGTCCCGCCGCGTGACGCCGATCGACTTCCGCATGGGCGATGTGTCGATCCGCGTCGAGGCAACGGCCGAGCACGGCATGGCGACCATCTGGGACGCCGACGTGCTGATCTGGGCCGCCTCGCAGATCGTCGATGCCCGCGATCGCGGCCTCTCCACCTCGCGCTTCATGGCCGCCACGCCCTACGAAATCCTCGCCTTCATCGGACGTTCGGACACCGGTCTCAACTACGACCGGCTGAAGGCCGCGCTCGACCGCCTGCAATCGACGACGATCGTCACTTCGATCCGCCAGCCATCCGAACGGCGGCGGCATCGCTTCTCCTGGATCGCCGAATGGAAGGAGCGTCTCGACACCCAGGGCCGGTCGCTCGGCATCGAACTCATCCTGCCGGACTGGTTCTATGCTGGCGTCCTCGACGACGCGCTGATCCTCACCATCGACCATGATTATTTCGAGCTGAAGGGTGGCCTCGAACGCTGGCTCTACCGGCTCGTGCGCAAACACGGCGGCCGCCAGACCTGGGGCTGGAGCTTCGACGTTCCGCATCTCCATCTGAAGTCCGGCAGCCTGTCGCCACTCAGGCGTTTCCGCTTCGAGCTGCGGGCCATCGTCAGGCGCCAGCCGCTGCCCGGCTACAGCCTTGAGCTCGTGGACGATCCGGACGGCCGCCAGCGCCTGACCTTCCGTCCAACGGAGAGGGATCTGATCATCGCGCCCCGGAAACGGGCGGGAGGTGGACGATGAACGCCCGCTTGCCGATCGGCTTCCTCCGCAATTGTGGATGGGATGTGGACGGACCCGAACTATCGGGAACGCCGACTCCCGACTTTCCGGGAACGCGAATCCCGTACCATCGGGAACGCAAACGCCTCGCAACCCTCGGAATCGACAGGTGGATTCCGGCCCCTCTAACTTCCCTAACCAAATCCTTCGGATTCTTGCTAACGCCTGCAGCCAGAACGCGAGCATGTGGATGCGCCGTTTTTCGCGAACCGGCGCCATGTTTCGCGAACGATGATGGCGTCCCCGAAGCCTGCCGGCCCTCAAGCCATCGCTGCTGTTTCTCCCGCGAGATCGATGCTGTCGTGGCCGGGCGCGCACCGGCGCGCATCGCATCCGTGCTGTCCTTCAGGGAAGGGGCACGGCCATGACGGCGGACATCCGCATCGCCGGCCGGCCAGCCGACCTCACGCTGGTCGAACTGACCTGGCGCAAGAGGAAGATCGAGCACCGGATACGCTTCGGCCGGATCGCCGAAGAGCATCGCCTCGACCGCCATCGCCGTGTCGTCGCCTTCTCGCCGGGCAGCATCTTTGCCTTCGTGCGATGGGCCGGAAACGAATACGGCACGGTCATCTCGCGCATCGACATCGTGCGCGCCGTCGCCGCCGGTGAGCCGCTCCAGACGCTGCCCTTCGTGCGGCCAGGCGGCGACATCCTGTTGCGCCTGGTCGGCTGGCGACACGTCGAGATGGTGTTGCAGGCGATCGACGCGATCGAAGCACTCGGCGTCGATCCGGCCGAAGTCTCGCCGGAGCACTGGCGGCACGTCGCCAATCGCATCGCCGTCAACGAACCGTTCCGGGCCTACACGCTCGTGCAGCATCGTGCCTGGCTGCGCCGCCGCGAGGTGCTGTCATGACCGCATGCCGTCCGACGCTTCTCACCATGCTCGCCGGCACGGCGCTGATCGCAGCGTCCGTCTGGAGTCGGCCCGACATCCGCTTCATCTGGAATGCGTCCGCCAGCGTGCCGGTCGGCCTCTACCGCATCGTCCCGGTAACGCGGATCGAGGTCAATGATCTTGGCGTCGTCGTGCCGCCTCCCGAACTCGCGGCCTTCCTCAACGAGCGTGGCTACCTGCCGCGTGGCTTGCCGCTCGTCAAGCGCGTGCTCGCGCTCGGCGGGATTGAGATTTGCCGGAACGGCAACACCGTCATCGCCTATGGCGCGACCTATGGCGCGGCTCGCGACCGCGACACGCGCGGCCGCACGCTGCCCGCCTGGCAGGGCTGCCGGACGCTTCGCGACGGCGAAGCTTTCTTCATGAACTGGGACAGTGCCGACAGCTTCGACAGCCGCTATTTCGGGCCGCTTCCCCTCTCCACCGTCGTCGGCCGGGCGGTTCCCGTCTGGACCACCGACGATCCTCATCCGGCCGCGGAATCCTTCCGCGTGCCGGTCTCCGACGAGCCGTGACGGCTCGCGTCTCCAGCCACGAAAGGACAGATGGAATGGCTCAGATCGGAACCTTCACCCGCAATGACGACGGCTTTTTCGGTCGCGTCCGCACGCTCACCCTCGATGTCGAGGTGACCATCCTTCCCGCGGAAGGTTCGGACGCCGAAAACACGCCCGAACATCGCGTCTTCATGGACGGCATGGAGGTCGGCGCGGCCTGGAACCGCACCGGCGACAAGGCCGGCAGCTACCTGTCGCTGTCCATCGACGATCCGTCCTTTCCCGAGCCGATCCGTGCCCGACTGTTCGAGTCCGACACCAGGAAGGACACATGGACCCTGCACTGGACGCGCCGGAAGAAGAACGACGGCGAGGCGTGACAGCTCATGCGTGGCAAACGTTCCCACCAATCTTCAGGCTCAATCCCCTTGATCGATCGAGCGCCGGTCAATCCCCTCGACCCGATTGCCTATCAGGCGGCCGTCGCGCGCAGCGGAGGTCAAGGGCGGCGGCCTGATTTCCGGATGTTGGACACGTCGTCCGACGATGCCCGTCCGGAAAATGTCGGCCACCGGCGAAGCCTTGCCCTTGGCTGGAGCGAGCACGATGGCAGGATGATGGCGCATCGGGACGGCGGTGCATGCGCTGCCGTCCCGTCCATCATCGCGGTGAGGATTGCATGTATGATGATCCTCGTGATGGTGGCTTCCGCGTCGGCCGAACAACCTCGCGGCGACCCGGCAGCGGCCATCGCCTCGACGCCAGGCAGCCCGCCTGGCCACTCGCCATCCGTCGCATCATCGACTAATCCATGGGCTGCACATATCGCGGAAGCGGCGAAGCGCTTCGACATTTCCGAGCGCTGGATACGGTCGGTCATGGTCGTCGAAAGCGTCAATGATCCGGCCGCTCTCTCGCCCAAGGGTGCGATCGGCCTGATGCAGGTCATGCCCGCGACATGGGACGAACTGCGGGCCAAGCATCGTCTCGGCAGCGATCCCTGGCAGCCGCGCGACAACATCCTCGCGGGCGCGGCCTATCTGCGCGAGATGCATGACCGCTACGGCTCGGTCGCTGCGATGCTAGCCGCCTACAATGCCGGCCCGGCGCGCTACGATGCTCATCTGGCGACAGGCCGCGCGCTGCCGGCCGAGACGATCGACTACGTCGCGAAGATCTTGGCCGTTATCGACGGCACGGTCTCTGTCGCACGTTCCGCCGGCAGCTCATCGCGACCGACCTGGTCTCGCGCGCCACTCTTCGTTGCGCGCTCGACTGTTCGTATCGGAGACGATCCGGAAGCCACCGATCTTCCTTCCGATCACCCTTCGGAGCGACCTGCGATCGTCGACCTTTCCGCGCTCGTGCCGCTATCCGATAGCCTCTTCGTGCGCATGCCGGAAGCGGCAGGAGAAACGCGATGATCATCGTGGTTTCTCGCGTTGCAGAGTGCGCAATCGCAAGCGTTGCAGGACGCTGCAAGGCAGCCGGAAACGACCGTTTAGGAAGGCAAGATAAAAAGCCGCACATCGCGGCTTGGACGGTCGGTTGTTTTGCTTGCGCTTTTTGGAGTTTTCCGCACATCGCGGGGCATGAGCGCGAGGCGCGCTTGCTCGAATTATCGAGCAATTTCAGTGCGGATCGCACCTCGCGGGCTCGAACGCAATGAGCCGCGACGACGATTTCCGCGTTCGGCCTGGCCGCATCCGCTCATCGAAGGCGCAGCGGGCAAAGCCCTTTGTCGCCCAGGCGCTGGCGGCCGCCCGCAAGGCCGGCGGCCGCGTCTCGCGCTCTGGCAAGATCACCTCCGGGCGCGGCCCGCATTTTGCGCGAGGCCGCACAGCGAGCATTCGCGCCAATCGCCTCATCACCAGCCGCACGCGCCTCTGCACCGTCAAGGCGCTCGTCATACGCAACAGGGGCGAGCGCGGCCCTCTCGCCCGGCATCTCAATTATCTGCGGCGCGACGGCGTCACCCGTGACGGCGAGCGGGCGAAGATGTTCGGCCCGGCGACCGACGACGCCGACGCGAAGGAGTTTACCGAGCGCTGCAAGGATGACCGCCACCACTTCCGCTTCATCGTCTCGCCGGACGACGCCGTCGACATGGGAGATCTGAAGCGCTTCACCCGCGAGCTGATGGCGCAGGCCGAAAAGGATCTCGGCACCAGGCTCGACTGGGTCGCCGTCGATCACTGGAACACCGACAATCCGCATGTCCACGTCATCGTGCGTGGCCGCACCGAAGACGGCCAGGACCTCGTCATCGACCGCGACTATATCAAGAGCGGGATGCGCGACCGGGCGCAGGATCTCGTTACGCTGGAGCTCGGACCCCGCACCGATCTCGACATCAGCCGCGCGCTCGATGGCCAGATCGAGGCCGAGCGCTGGACGCAGCTCGACCGCCAGCTTGCCCGCGACGCCAACGAGTATGGCGTCATCGACGTTGCGCCGTCTCCCAATCGCCAGCCCGACGACTGCCTGACGCAGAAGGTCGGGCGGTTGCGCCATCTCGAACGGCTCGGCCTTGCTGAGGCCATCGGTCCCGGCCAATGGATCATCTTCGACGAGGCCGAGGCGACGCTGCGCGAGCTCGGCCAGCGCGGCGACATCACCAAGCGCATGCACCGGGCCTTGTCGGACCAGGGCATCGATCGCGGCGCGGTCGATTATGTGCTCGACGGGGAGGCGCATAGCCAGCCCGTCATCGGCCGGCTGGTCGACCGTGGCCTGGACGACGAGTTGCGCGGCACGGCTTACGCCGTCGTCGACGGCATCGACGGCCGCACGCATCACATCAAGCTTCCCGACATCGAAGCGGCCGGTGACAGCGCGCCGGGCTCCATTGTCGAGCTACGCAGCTTTGACGATGCAAAGGGCGAGCGCCGTGTCGCACTCGCCGTCCGCTCAGACCTCTCGATCGAGGCACAGGCCAAGGCAGACGGCGCCGCCTGGCTCGACCGCCAGCTCATCGCCCGCGATCCGCTCGATACCGGCGGCGGCTTCGGCCTGGAGGTGAAGCAGACGATGGAAGCCCGCACCGAGCACCTGATCGAGGAAGGTCTCGCGCGGCGCGAAGGCCAGCGCATCGTCTTCGCCCGCAACCTGCTCGTCACGCTTCGCCAGCGCGAGCTCGACGCGCTCGGCCAGAAGCTCGCCGGCGAGATGAACATGCCGTTCCAGCAAGCCGCCGCCGGTGACTATGTCGCCGGCACCTATCGCCAGCGCTTCGCGCTCTCCTCCGGCCGCTTCGCCATGATCGACGACGGGCTCGGCTTCAAGCTCGTGCCCTGGACACCGTCGATCGAGAAGCATATCGGTCAGCATATCTCCGGCGTCGCCCGCGGCGATGGTGGCGTGGACTGGTCCTTCGGGCGCAAGCGCGGGCTCGGACTGTGAGCGCCGGCTTTCCAGCGGCTACCGCCTGGGGGCGATCCGGCCGTTCGACACTTGCAATGATCTAGGGAGGCAATATATGACTATTGGTAGTCATATATTGGAAATGGTGCCATGAAGGAACTCCAGCTCAAGGATGCCAAGGCGACGCTTTCAGCCGTGGTCGATCAGGCCGTGGCCGGCGAGCCGACCGTCATCACCAGGCACGGCCGCAAGGAAGCCGTTCTCGTCTCCTTCGAGGAGTGGGAGCGGGTCTCCAAGGTGCCGAGCTTCGCCGATCTGCTGCTCGCCTTTCCGGGTGAACCGGCCGACATCCCGGAGCGGTCGCGCAAGCCCGCGCGCGCCCTGCGCGACACCGGCCTCTGACCTTGTATCTGCTCGACACCAACGTCGTCTCGGCCGATGCCCCGGCCAAGCGTCAGGTCGGCCCCGAGGCTTTTGCGGCATGGGTGCGTGAACATGGCGACCAGCTCTACATCTCGACCGTGACCATCGCCGAGATCGAGGCCGGCATTGCGCGAGCCGATCGGATTGGCGCCACCACCAAGGCCGAGCGCCTGCGCCGCTGGCTCGCGGCTGTCGAGCATTTCTACGCCGGGCGCATCCTGCCGTTCGATGTCGAGGCTGCCCGCTACGCCGGCGCCATCCTCGACAGGGCGCGAGCGCATGATCCCGGTTTCGAGGACATCGCCATTGCAGCTACCGCCGCGGCGCGCGGGCTCACGGTGCTCACGGCGAATGAGCGCCACTTCACACCGCTCGGCGTGCCGCTCGCCAATCCACTGAAGCAATTGCCTCCGACCAGCGACTGACGCGACGAGCCGGCGCGACGGGCAAGTATTCTCCGCAGTCCCTTCGCTGCGCTACGACCGGCCGGCTAAATCCGGTTGAACCTCGCGCTTTCGTTGCCCTTCCTCGACATTTTCAGTTGTCGCAGCGAGGTCAGCGCAGCCGTGTCGTCCACCCGAGTCTCCTGGGGGCAGGTCATCGTCGTGTTCACGATAGTGCTTGTCGCGGTCTGGGGTGCGACGCAGTGGACCGCGTGGCGGCTCGGCTTCCAGGCGCAACTCGGCTCGCCCTGGTTCGAGGTAGCCGGACTTCCCCTCTATCCGCCGCCGGCCTTCTTCTGGTGGTGGTACTTCTTCGATGCCTATGCTCCGCATATCTTCGTGGAGGGCGGCGCTATCGCGGCCTCCGGTGGCCTGATTGCCATTGTGGTCGCGGTTCTGATGTCGATCTACCGGGCGCGCGAAGCCAAAGACGTGCGCACCTTCGGCTCCGCTCGCTGGGCCGAGCCCGAGGAGATTGAGACAGCACACCTGCTCGGCGACGATGGCGTGGTGCTCGGCCGCTATGAGGAT
This sequence comes from Mesorhizobium sp. L-8-3, assembly GCF_016756615.1. GTDB lineage: Bacteria > Pseudomonadota > Alphaproteobacteria > Rhizobiales > Rhizobiaceae. The sequence goes on from NZ_AP023262.1 coordinate 1,501,876, forward strand.
GACTATCTCCGCCATGACGGCGCCGAGCATGTGCTGTGCTTCGCGCCGACGCGCTCCGGGAAGGGCGTCGGTCTTGTCGTGCCGACCCTGCTCACCTGGCCGGGCTCGGCCATCGTCCATGACATCAAGGGTGAGAACTGGGAATTGACCGCCGGCCTGCGCTCCCGCTTCGGCCGCGTGCTGCTGTTCGACCCGACCAACGGGAAATCTGCCGCCTACAATCCGCTGCTCGAGGTCAGGCGCGGCGAATGGGAGGTGCGCGACGTGCAGAACGTCGCCGACGTGCTCGTCGATCCCGAAGGCTCGCTGGAGAAGCGGAATCACTGGGAGAAAACCTCGCACTCGCTCCTGGTCGGCGCGATCCTGCACGTCCTCTATGCCGAGATGGACAAGACGCTCGCCGGCGTCGCCGCCTTCCTCTCCGATCCGCGCCGGCCGATCGAGTCAACATTGTCCGCCATGATGACCACGCCGCACCTCGGCGAGAAAGGGCCACATCCCGTCATCGCCAGTGCGGCCCGCGAGTTGCTCAACAAATCCGACAACGAGCGCTCCGGCGTGCTCTCGACGGCGATGAGCTTCCTCGGCCTCTATCGCGATCCTATCGTTGCCGCGGTCACCAGCCGCTGCGATTGGCGCATCGCCGACATCGTCGCCGAAGAGAAGCCGACCACGCTCTACCTCGTGGTACCGCCCTCCGACATCTCCCGCACCAAGCCGCTCGTGCGCCTGGTGCTCAACCAGATCGGACGCCGCCTCACCGAGGACCTACACGCCAAGGACCGCCGCCACCGCGTATTGATGATGCTCGATGAGTTCCCCGCGCTCGGCCGGCTCGACTTCTTCGAGTCGGCGCTCGCCTTCATGGCTGGCTACGGCATCAAGGCATTCGTGATCGCGCAGTCGCTCAATCAGATCGAGAAGGCCTATGGCGCCAACAACAGCGTGCTCGACAATTGCCATGTCCGCGTCAGCTTCGCGACCAATGACGAGCGCACGGCCAAGCGTGTTTCGGATTCGCTCGGCACAGCGACCGAAATGCGCGCCATGCAGAACTATGCCGGCCACCGGCTGGCGCCATGGCTCTCCCACCTCATGGTGTCGCGCTCGGAGACCGCGCGGCCATTGCTCACTCCGGGCGAGGTCATGCAACTTCCGCCCGACGACGAGATCGTCATGGTCGCCGGCATCCCACCGATCCGGGCGAAGAAGGCGCGCTACTTTGAGGACGCACGCTTCAAGGAGCGGCTGCTGCCGGTGCCGGAGAATTCCAACGCGGGCTTTTCGCCCAAGCCCGATGACTGGTCGACGTTGAAAACTGTTGCGGTGCCCGTTCCCGCCAACACCGGCGGCTCGCCTCTCGTGGCGTCCACGCAGGCGGCCACGGCGCAGCAGAGCGCCCTCGCCGCGAAACATGATGATGATCCGGCAAATGCCGGTCTGCGCCGCGAGCCCGGCCTCGAGCCGCACAAGGACATCGCGCCCGAGAAAGAGCCGCTAGCAGCCAATGAATTCGATCCGGATGGTGATGAGCCGGAGCGTGAATCCGCCACCAACCGTGCCTTGGTGCGCAACATGCGCCAGATGGCGCGTCGGATATCGATGAATCCCGGCGACGGCATGGAGCTCTGAACCATGCCGCGAGCACGCGACAGTGATGACCGTCCCGACAAGAAGAAGCGGCTCTCTGTCTATCTCGATCCCGAGTTGATGCGGCTGCTGGCCGACTTCGCCGATCGTCGTGAGCAATCCCGCTCCTTGGTCGCCGAGGCCGCTATCGCCTCCTTCCTGTCCCCTGATGCCGACGAGCGCCAGGAGGCGACAATTGCCAAGCGGCTCGACCGGATCGACCGCACCATCCAGCGGCTCGAACGCGACATCGGTATCGCCAACGAAGCCTTCGCGATCTTCATCCGCTCCTGGTTGACCTCGACCGCATCTCTTCCTGAAGCGGCACAGGCTTCCGCCCGCGCCAAGGGCGGCGAACGCTATGACAGGTTCCTGGAAGCTCTCGGTCGTCGTCTCGCCAAGGGGCCAAAGCTCAGGCAGGAAGTGCCCGAGGATGCCGAGCCTGAGGCAAACACTTAGTGAGTTCTAACGACCTTCGTTGGTCCCTTGGTAACTCTCCCACGAGCATTAGCTCCTGGTCTGCGCTTTGGAATAGCCTATCCTAAGAGCATCTGATGTCTGGCATGCTCCATGCGGCGGACATTCGCAGGTGCTCTTCGAGCGCTCTCCACCTGGGTCACAATGCCTTCGACTGCAGGATGCGCCGGAATAGTGAAGTCGGTGAACGCGGCACGTTCCCGACGCATTGTCGGTTTCCCACGCATCGTGGTCTTTGACGTCGCGAACCGCCGCTCAGAGTCAATACCGGAATGTAATGACGGCGGCGAGCGACGAAACCGAGGTGTGTTGCGAGCGAGCTTGTCGTAACGGGTGGCGATCTTCCGGAAATCCTTCATCCACCAGAATACCTCTTACGGGCCCGCCAACCAGGAGGGAACAATTGGACCTGCGCCACCTTCGCTATGTTGTCTCGAGCGCGCGCAACGGCAGCTTCAGCGCCGCCGCGCATGAATTCAACGTCCGCCAGCCTATCGTCAGCAAGCGCATCAAACAGGTCGAGGACGAACTCGGCGTGCCGCTGTTTGACCGCTCCACATCGGGTGCACGGCTGACCCCGGCGGGGGAGGCGTTCGTGGTCGATGCGCGCCGCATAGTCGATGATGTCGAACGGCTCACAGCACGGGCGAAGGCGAATGGAGCCGGCAAGCTGGGGCGTGTCGTCGTCGGCTTTTACAAATCGCTTTCCTCCGGTGGCTTCCGGGTCGCTCTCGACGATTTCCGCGAACGCTATCCCGAGATCGCGGTGGAGCTGATCGAGACGCCGTTCATCGAGTTGACGGCCGGCGTGCTTTCGGGTGCGATCGATACGGCGATCATCCTCGGCGATGTAGGGAAGTGCGAGGTGCTCGAGTCGATCGCACTATGGTCCGAACATCTCGTCGTTGCGCTGCCGGAAGGCCACCGCCTCGCTGGCCAGTCCGTCATCTACTGGCCGGAACTGAAAGGCGAGCGCTTTCTGATCAGCCATCATGATCCCGGCCCGGACATCCGCAACATTCTGCTGCGCAACCTGGCAGCACCTTCCGATCATCCGGAAATCATCTCACGACGTCTTAGCCGCGAAAGCATCCTGAGTGAAGTGGCCGCAGGCCAGGGTATCGCGCTCCAATGCGAGTCCGCGGTCGGCCTCACGAGCCTCGGCGTTGTCTTTCGACCAGTCCACAATGGCCATGGCGCGACGCGGCTCGGCTATATCGCCTGCTGGAAACCGGACAACAAGAATCCAGTGCTGAATACCTTTATCGAAGCATTGAGGCGCCGGAGATGATTCGCGAAGGCGGCGCTAACTCAGCAGGATGAGTCGGTTCGGCATTCCGAGAGCCGCAAGTATTTTTTCGTTCACCTACGATCCATTGCGAAACCCGCAAGAATAGTGTTGCGGCCCCACAATTCGTGTCTTTCTTGATTGTCCCCGTCGCTATCCGCCGCGTCTCGCGGATGGCAGATCGGGGGTCTGCATGGCAGCTCAGCATCGTGACAGGGAAGCGGTATCGCGTGGCGCGCGAATGTTGCGCACCGTACTTGGCCCTGCGATCGCGGCTTACCTCGAAGACCCTTCGATCGTCGAGGTGATGCTGAACCCGGACGGACGGCTATGGGTCGACCGTCTGCGTGAAGGCCTGGTCGCCACCGAGGACATCCTGATTCCGGCCGACGGCGAACGCATCGTGCGCCTGGTCGCCCATCATGTCGGCGCCGAGGTGCATCCGGGCAGCCCTCGCGTCTCGGCCGAGCTGCCGGAAACGGGAGAGCGCTTCGAAGGCCTGCTGCCCCCGGTCGTCATGGCGGCGACCTTCGCCATCCGCAAACCGGCCGTCGCCGTGTTCACGCTCGGCGACTATGTCGCCGCCGGCATCATGACCCAGCCCCAAGCCGATGTTTTGCGTCTCGCGGTTGAGAAGCGGAAGAACATCCTGGTCGCTGGTGGCACCTCGACCGGCAAGACCACGCTCACCAACGCATTGCTCGCCGAGGTCGCGAAGACCTCGGATCGCGTTGTCCTGATCGAGGATACGCGCGAGCTGCAATGCGCCGCGGCCAATCTGGTCGCGTTGCGCACTAAGGACGGCGTCGCCTCGCTTTCCGATCTCGTGAAATCGTCGCTGCGCCTGCGGCCGGATCGCATCCCCGTCGGCGAGGTTCGCGGCGCGGAGGCCATCGATCTCCTCAAGGCTTGGGGGACAGGTCATCCCGGCGGCATCGGCACCATCCACGCCAACACCGCGGTCGGAGCTCTGCGTCGGCTCGAGCAACTCGTGCAGGAAGTCGTCGTTACGGTCCCTCGGGCGCTCATCGCAGACACCATTGATCTGATCGCCGTTCTATCCGGCCGCGGGTCCGCCCGCCGCCTTGCAGAGATCGCTCTTGTCGAGGGTCTCGATCCCGCGACCGGCGACTACCGCACCCTCAAAGCATCTCTCTCGTCCCAACCGCAGCCTCTCTCGAAAGGGGATCAGGAATGAAGCCGTCTGTTTTGTTTGTCGTCCGCCGCGCCCGCGATTGTTTTGTGCAAGCGGCCGCGCTCGCTTCCGTCGCCATACTGGTCGCCGCTCCCGCCCGAGCCTCGGGCTCGTCCATGCCCTGGGAGGAGCCGCTGCAGAAGATCCTCGAATCCATCGAGGGGCCGGTCGCCAAGATCGTCGCAGTGATCATTATCATCGCCACCGGACTGGCGCTCGCTTTCGGCGACACCAGTGGCGGGTTCCGCAAGCTGATCCAGATCGTGTTCGGCCTCTCGATCGCCTTCGCCGCCAGCTCCTTCTTCCTGTCGTTCTTCTCCTTCGGCGGCGGGGCGCTCGTCTGATGCCCGGACAGATGATGGAGGACGAGGTCCGTGGTTTCTTCGCGCCGGTGCATCGCGCGCTGACCGAGCCGATCCTGCTCGGCGGCGCCCCGCGCTCGGTCGCCATCCTCAACGGCACGCTCGCCGGCGCCGTCGGTCTCGGCCTGCGCCTCTGGATAGTCGGTCTGGCGATCTGGGCGATCGGCCACTTCGCCGCCGTCTGGGCCGCGAAGCGCGATGCGCAGTTCGTCGACGTCGTGCGTCGGCACCTGCGCTACCCCGCACATATGGGCGTGTGAGGTTTGTCATGATGAACCTCTCCGAATATCGCAAGCGTTCCGCAGGCCTCGCCGACTTCCTGCCCTGGGCAGCACTCGTCGCGCCCGGCGTCGTCTTGAACAAGGACGGTTCGTTCCAGCGCACCGCGCGTTTCCGCGGTCCCGACCTCGACAGCGCCACGCCTGCCGAGCTGGTCGTCAGTACGGCACGTCTCAACAATGCGCTGCGCCGCCTCGGCTCCGGCTGGGCGATCTTCGTCGAGGCGCAGCGCAATCCCGCCACGGACTATCCGGAAAGCCGCTTTCCGGACTCGGCCTCGGCGCTGCTCGACATCGAGCGCCGCGAGCAGTTCGAGGACAGCGGCGTCCTCTTCGAGTCGAGCTACTTCCTCACCTTCGTCTGGCTGCCGCCGGCCGAGGAAGCCTCGCGCGTGGAGAGCTGGCTCTATGAAGGCCGCGACAGGACCGGCGTCGATGCCTGGGAGCTGCTGACGGGTTTCGTCGATCGCTCCGACCGCGTGCTCAACCTTGTCGAAGGTTTTGTCCCGGAAGCCGACTGGCTCAACGATGCCGAGACGCTGACCTACCTGCATTCCACGATTTCCACCAAGCGACATCGCGTGCGCGTGCCCGAGACGCCGATGCACCTGGATGCACTGCTCGCCAACCAGCCTTTGACCGGCGGCCTCGAACCGCGCCTCGGCGCGTTTCATCTGCGCACGCTTACTGTCATCGGATTCCCGACGACGACGTTCCCTGGAATCCTCGACGACCTCAACCGCCTGGCCTTCCTGTATCGCTGGTCGACGCGGGCGATCATGCTCGACAAGACCGACGCGACGCGCCTCGTCACCAAGATCAGGCGCCAATGGTTCGCCAAGCGGAAGTCCATTGCCGCGATCCTGAAGGAAGTCCTCACCAACGAGCAATCGGTGCTCGTCGATTCCGACGCCGCCAACAAGGCGGCCGATGCGGACGCTGCCTTGCAGGATCTCGGCTCCGATCAGGTCGGCGAAGCCTATGTCACCGCCACCGTCACCGTCTGGGATGCCGACCCTTCGATCGCCGACGAGAAGCTGCGCCTGGTCGAGAAGGTCATCCAGTCGCGCGATTTCACTGCGATCGTCGAGGGCGTCAACGCGATCGAAGCCTGGCTCGGCTCTATTCCCGGGCAAGTCTACGCCAATGTTCGTCAGCCACCCATCAGCACGCTTAATCTGGCGCATATGATCCCGCTCTCGGCCGTCTGGGCCGGGCCGGCGAAGGATGAGCATTTCGACGCGCCGCCGCTGTTCTACGCCAAGACGGAAGGATCGACGCCGTTCCGCTTCGCGCTGCATGTCGGCGACGTCGGCCATCTCATGCTGATCGGCCCGACCGGCGCCGGCAAGAGCGTGCTGCTGGCGCTGATGGCGCTCCAGTTCCGGCGTTATCAGGGGTCCCAGGTCTTCGTCTTCGACTTCGGCGGCTCGATCCGCGCCTCGACACTCGCGATGGGCGGCGACTGGCAGGATCTCGGCGGCGCGCTCTCCGACGCTGCCGCCTCGCCCTCGGTCTCGCTCCAGCCGCTCGCCGGCATCCACCACACGCCCGAACGCGCCTGGGCGGCCGACTGGCTGGTCGACCTGCTTGTCCGCGAAGGCGTGACCATCACGCCGGAGGTGAAGGAGCATATCTGGTCGGCGCTGACCTCTCTCGCCTCCGCGCCCGTCGAGGAACGCACCATCACCGGCCTGACGGTGCTGCTGCAGTCCTCGGCCCTGAAGCAGGCGCTTCGCCCTTACTGCGTCGGCGGCGCGCATGGCCGGCTGCTCGATGCCGAGGCCGAACAGCTCGGCGAGACATCCATGCAGGCCTTCGAGACCGAGGGGCTGGTCGGCACCAAAGCCGCGCCCGCCGTGCTCGCCTATCTCTTCCACCGGATCGAGGCCCGCTTCGACGGCCGCCCGACGCTGCTCATCATCGACGAGGGCTGGCGTGCGCTCGATGACGGCGACTTCGCCGGCAAGATCAAGGAATGGCTGAAGACACTGCGCAAAAAGAATGTCAGCGTCGTCTTCTCTTCGCAGTCGCTCGCCGACATCGAGGCATCGCCGATCGCGCCTGTCCTGGTCGAGAGCTGCCCGACCCGCATCTTCCTCGCCAATGAGCGCGCGATCGAGCCGCAAATCGCTTCCGTCTATCGGCAGTTCGGCCTCAACGACCGCCAGATCGAGATAGTCGCCCGTGCCACGCCCAAGCGCGACTATTACTGCCAGACGCGGCGCGGCAACCGCCTGTTCGAGCTCGGCCTGGGCCATGTCGCGCTCGCGCTCTGCGCCGCTTCCGACAAGGCCGCCCACGCCCTGATCGACGAGCTCATCCGCGACGGCGCGCGGCCCTACTTCCTCGAGGCCTGGCTCACCGCCAATGACCTCGCCTGGGCCGCCGACCTCATTCCCAACCTCACCAAGGTCATCGACCAGTCCGCGCCAGCAGCCGCGAAGGTCTCCGGCATCACAGATCCGTCACCCGAAGAGGAGGTTTCGTCATGAACCAGAGAATTCCGCATCCTCGCCTGCGCCGCTTACTTCTCGCCAGCACCATGGCCATCGGCATCGCACTTTCGTCCGCGCCGGCATCTGCGTGGAAGATCGTCTACGATCCGTCCAACTATGCACAGAACGTGCTGACCGCGGCGCGCACGCTGGAGCAGATCAACAACCAGATCACCTCGCTTGCCAACGAGGCGCAAATTCTCGTCAACCAGGCGAAGAATCTGGCCAGCCTGCCGACCTCGATGCTCTCGCAGATCGAGGGCAACTTCTCCGAGATGAAGAAGCTGATGGGCGAGGCCCAGAAGCTCGCCTACAGCGTCCAGGACATCGAGCAGCAGTTCGCCTCGACTTACCAGGATTTCACCGGCGATAAGACCGGCGCGGAGCTCGTCGAGGGAGCCCGCCAGCGCTGGCAGCAGTCGCTCTCGGCCTATGAGCATTCGCTGAAGGCCGGGGCCACCGTCGTCGCCAACATCGAAGGCACCCGCTCACAGACCAGTTCGCTGGTCGGCGCCTCAAAATCGGCGGTCGGCGTGCTGCAGGCGACCCAGGCCGGCAACGAGCTTCTCGCCGTGCAGGCGAGCCAGATGGCGGACCTCACCGCCATGCTGGCCGCGCAGGGCCGCGCCGAGGCGCTGGAGCAGTCGCGGCGTGCCGCCGCGCAGGAGCAGGCCCGAGAGCAGTTCAGCCGCTTCATGAAGGGCAATGGCTACATTCCATCCACCGTCAAGATGTTCAACGACTGAGGCGGCCGATCATGGACTTGAAGATCGCCGCTCGGATGGTTGCCGTTCTCGCTCTTGGCGCCGCCATCACTGCCGCCGTCATGGCGCTGCGCGGAGATGGCCCAGAGAACGGTACGGAGGATACCCCCGCCCAAAGCCTCCATCATCCGGGCGGCGAGCCTGAGCGCAATGAGCTCGCCCGTTGCCGCGATCTCGGCATGTCGGCCGCCGGCGATGCCATCTGCCGCAAGGCATGGGCCGAGAACCGCCGCCGCTTCTTCGGCACGCGCGCGATTGAGCGATCGTCTTCGCCGAAGCCCGAGCGCTTTGGCGCCGCTCCGCAGCCCGCAGGTGACGCGACGGACAAGCCTCCGAGCGGCAAGGCCACAGACCGTTTGCCCTCCGCCACGTCTGATGTGACCGATGCGGATGACGAAGGGGCGCCGACGCCATGAACAACACCGGCGTCATCGATCGTTTCCTCGCGACCTTCACCGCCTACATCGATTCCGGCTTCGGTCTCCTCGGCGGCGAGGTCGCCTTCCTCACCTCCACCCTGATCGTCATCGACATCACGCTCGCCGGCCTGTTCTGGGCCTGGGGCGCCGACGAGGACGTGCTCCAGCGGCTCGTGAAGAAGACGCTCTATATCGGCCTGTTCGCCTTCATCATCGGCAACTTCAACAATCTTGCCGGCATCGTGTTCAGGTCCTTCAGCGGGCTCGGCCTGAAGGCGGGCGGTTCGTCGCTCTCAGCGTCCGAGCTGCTTCAGCCCGGCCGCGTCGCCCAGGTCGGCATCGACGCCGGCGATCCCATCCTGAAGGCCGCCGGCGAGCTTATGGGCTACATCTCCTTCTTCGAGAACTTCGTGCAGATCATGGTGCTGATGATCGCCTGGCTGATCGTTCTCGTCGCCTTCTTCATCCTGGCGGTGCAGATCTTCGTCACGCTCATCGAGTTCAAGCTGACGACGCTCGCCGGCTTCATCCTCATTCCTTTCGCGCTCTTCAACAAGACCGCCTTCCTTGCCGAGAAGGTGCTCGGCAACATTGTCGCCTCCGGCGTCAAGATCCTCGTGCTCGCCGTCATCGTCGGTATCGGTTCCGGCCTGTTTGACGAGTTCACCTCCGGCTTCTCGGCCGAGCCGACGATCACCGATGCGCTTGCACTGGTTCTCGGCGCGCTGTCGCTGATGGGCTTGTCGATCTTCGGCCCCGGTATCGCGACCGGCCTCGTCTCCGGTGCACCGCAGCTCGGCGCGGGTGCCGCCGTCGGCACCGGCCTCGGCGTTGCCGGTATGGGAGCCGCCGGTTACATGGGAGCTCGTGCTGGTCTCAGCGGCGCGGCCGGAGCGATCGGAGCCGGTGGGCGCATGAGTGCGGCCGCTGCCCGTGGTGGTGTGCACCTCGCCGGCAGCGCATCGACCGCTTACGGCCTCGCCGCCTCGACCTCTGGGCAGACCGGAATGGGAGTGGTGGCGACCGGCCTCGGTGGTGTCGCCAAGGCCAGCGCGGGCGCGGCCTCCCAGTCGGTCAGGCATACCATGTCGCGTGCCGCAGACTCCCTCCGCTCCAGCCGCACGGCGGGCCGTACCACCGCATGGACGGCGACCGGCGGCCAGTCTCCCGTCGCCGGCATGCCGGAGACGGCGAACGACGCCGCATCAGCGTCCGCGGGTGTTTCCACGTCCTTAGGACCACCAGCCTGGGCCAACCGCATGAAGCGCGGCCAGGCCGTCAGCCACGGCGTGACCGCAGCTGCCCACGCCATCCGCTCCGGCGATCACGGCGGCGGCTCCATGTCCGTTTCCCTCGATCAGGATGACCGCCGATGAATCTCTTCAAGCGACCTACCGTGCGCTATGCGCGCACGCCCGAACACGAAACCCCTTACCAGCGCGCCGCACAGGTCTGGGACGAGCGCATCGGCTCCGCCCGCGTGCAGGCAAAGAACTGGCGGTTGATGGCCTTCGCCTCCCTGGTGCTCGCCGGCGGCTTCGCCACCGCGCTCGTCTGGCAATCGACCCAAGGCACGGTCGTACCCTGGGTGGTCCAGGTGGACAGGTTCGGCGAGGCACAGGCCGTAGCCTCGGCCATCGCCGACTACCGGCCCACCGATCCGCAGATCGCATGGCACCTCGCTCGCTTCATCGAGCAGGTCAGGAGCATCCCCGCCGATCCGGTCATTGTGCGGCAGAACTGGCTGCGCGCCTATGAATACACCACCGATCGCGGGGCCATCGCCCTCAATGACCACGCGAGGTCGAACGACCCGTTCGCGAAGGTCGGCAAGCAGCAGGTCGCTGTCGAGATCTCGAGCGTGATCCGCGCTTCGCCGGACTCGTTCCGCATCGCCTGGACCGAGCGCCGCTACGAGAACGGCCAGATCGCCGGCACCGAGCGTTGGACCGCGATCCTGACCGTGGTGATCCAGCCTCCGCGAACGCCCGAGAAGCTCAGGGTCAATCCGCTCGGTGTCTACGTCAACGCAATCAACTGGTCGAAGGAGCTGGGGTCATGAAGGGGGCAATTCAAACACACGTAGGACGGAAGGGCCGATATCGCTCAACAGTGCTGGCCGCTCTCTTTTCCGCATGCGCGGTCGCCGGTTGTGCCAGCAAATACACGCCGCCCGAAATCGACTATGACGATGCCGCTCCCGCGGTCCTGACTGCCGATCCGGTTGGTCCCGTCAAGGTGGTCGAGCTTCCGAAACCACTGCCGCTGCCCGGCCAGTTGAAGCCGGTCGATGGCGGCAAGGCCAAGCCCGAGCCGACCGACCCGAAGGCCCGTATCGCGCAGGCAAACGAGGCGGCCCGCATGCAGCCCGTCCGCAACGGCTTCATCAACGCCGTGCAGGTCTATCCCTTTTCGGCCGGAGCGCTCTATCAGGTCTATGCCGCGCCCGGTCAGGTCACGGATATCGCTTTGCAGCCCGGCGAGCAGCTCGTCGGCTCCGGTCCGGTCGCCGCCGGCGATACCGTGCGCTGGATCGTTGGCGATACCGAGAGCGGCGCCGGTGATCGCCGCCAAGTCCATATCCTGGTCAAGCCGACGCGGCCCGACCTTCAGACCAACCTCGTCATCAACACCAACCTGCGCACCTATCACATGGAGCTGCGCTCGACTGAGAAGACCTACATGGCCTCGGTCTCCTGGCAGTATCCGCAGGACCAGTTGATCGCGCTGCGCCGCCAGAATGCCCGTGCCGCCGAGGTCCAGCCGGTCGCGAGCGGTATCGACATTTCGAAGCTCAACTTTCGCTATCGCATAGAAGGCGATAGCGCACCGTGGAAGCCGCTGCGCGCCTTCGACGACGGCGCCAAGGTCTATATCGAATTCCCGTCCGGCATCGGCCAGGGCGAGATGCCGCCGCTCTTCGTTATCGGCCCCGCCGGCGATTCCGAATTGGTCAATTACAGGGTGCGCCAGAACTACTATGTTGTCGATCGCCTCTTCGCCGCCGCCGAGCTGAGGCTTGGCGACAAGAACTCCGCGAAGCGGGTTCGCATCGTCCGGACCGACGTCAGGCCGGCGCGCAGCGCGGGGCTGTTCCGATGACTGGGAGGCCGGATATCAAGGCCGAGCTACGCCTACGGCCCGAAGCGCCGAAGGTCACGCGGCTGTCGCGCAAGGTGCTGATGGGCTTAAGCGGCGTCAGCGCCGTCGCCATCCTCGGCGCGCTCGTCTGGGCACTCGATTCCAACCGTCGCGGCAACCAGCCCTCGACCGAGCTCTACGGCACCGACAACCGCACTCCCGCCGACGGCCTCGCCAGCCTGCCGAAGGACTATATCGGCATCCCGAAACTCGGCCCGCCGCTGCCGGGAGATCTCGGCCGGCCGATCCTCAGCGCGCAGGAGGAAGGCAAGCCTGTCGTCGCGCCAAACCTCCAGACGCCGCGCGCCGATCCCGAAGAACAGCGCCGGCTTGCCGAGATCGAGGCGGCCCGTGTCGCGGCATTGTTCACCAGCAGCCGCGGCGAGCGGCCGGTGGACGCGCAGCCTGCAAGGCCCAGCACGATCGATCCGGCGACCGGCTTAACGCTCCCGGCCGAGCCTCCGCCGCTCGATCCGGGCTCCGCCCAGAACATGCAGGATCGCAAGCTCGCCTTCGTCAATGCCGCCGCCGACCGCCGCACCGTCAGTTCGGATCGCGTGCAAGAAAAGGCGTCGCCCTATGTCGTGCAAGCCGGCACCATCATTGCCGCCGCCCTCATCACCGGCATCAAATCCGACCTGCCCGGCCAGATCACCGCCCAGGTTACCGAGCATGTCTACGACAGCCCGACCGGATCGCATCTGCTCATCCCGCAGGGCGCGCGCCTGATCGGTCAATACGACAGCCAGGTCGCCTTCGGCCAATCGCGCGTGCTGCTGGTCTGGGACCGCATCATCATGCCCAATGGCACCTCCATCGTGCTGGAGCGGCTCCAGGGCGCCGACACCCAGGGCTATTCCGGCCTCGAGGACGAGGTGGACTATCACTGGGGTCAGCTCTTCAAAGCGGCGCTGCTCGCCACGCTGCTCGGGGTCGGCACCGAGATCGGCTCGAGCAACAACGAAAGCGAAATCGCCAAGGCCATCCGTGAGAGCGCCCAGGACACCGCCTCCGATGTCGGACAGCAGATCGTCCGCCGCCAGCTCAACATCCAGCCGACCCTCACCATCCGGCCGGGCTTCCCGGTCCGGGTCATCGTCAATCGGGATTTGGTGATGCAGCCCTATGGGGCCACGAAGGAGCGGTCATGACCAAGCTCAAGCTCTCCGCTATCCCCGACGACAAGCCGGTCAAGCTCACCGTCGAGCTGCCGGCTGCCGTTCATCGCGATCTTGTCGCCTACGCCGCGATCCTTGCCAGGACCAATGGCGATGCTGTGCCACCCGATCCGGTCAAGCTCGTCGCGCCCATGCTCCAAAGATTCATGGCGACGGACAAAGGCTTCGGCAAAGCGAAGCGGGGGAGCAACCGAAGTGTTTAACCGGCGTGTCCGGCGTTCTGTCTCGTAACGAGGCCAGCCAGCACGTCATAAGTGTCGGTTTCCGAAACCTCATCAGGTTCTGGCGTGGCTGGCGCCCCATCAAAGAGCAGGAGGGAGATCGACAGGCCCAGGCGCTGCGAAAATATCGTCAACTCGCGGACGGGCTCGCTACTACGTTGGAACCCCCAGATATTTGCTTCCAGGGAAATCGGGGTCTCGGCATTCCCCCTCTGAGCGTCTGGTCCACGGGCAGCGATCGAAAGCGTTGGAATTTCCATCCCGCTTGTAATGAATATCCCCGATCTAAGGGCTCGTTCGCTGGCTCGTCCCCAAAGGGCAAACCCGTCACGGGCAACAACCATCGCCGCTCGCTGATCTGTGAAGTCGATCCATTTGCGCACGGCGGCCAGCAGAGAAACGCCGTAGCGATTGGTGACATGGTTCAAAAGCGACCGGGTGATCTCCCTGCCGCTCACTTGCTGGCGATCCTCCTGGGCAACCTGGGCATCCGTCGCATCCATCTTTTTCTGGCAGCCCAGGACAGCGTCGTCTTTCGTTTCGGATGCCTGTACGACAAGCGTAACCTCCCCGAATTGATCGTGTACCAATACCAAAGGGAAGCAAGCCCGCCTTACCGGTGGGGTGTTCTTATGCCCGTCAGCGGACGCCTCAAGCCTGAGATCACCTGATATGAGATCCCCATTGGCCTGAGAGATGATCGGCGAACATCCTTGAATGAGCGCGAGGTATCTGAACTCTGGAAGCAAGCTATTCTGGCAAAGCTCTATGAGCGGCAACCACGCCCTGTTGACGTCGCGGTCGATGACGCGAATGCCACCGTAAAGGCGGCCGTTCCAGACGAGAACGAACTGTTCGATGCCATTGTGGATGACCGACGACGCGACGGCTTGATCACGCACAGCAAACAGCGCGCGCCGGAAGGAATGGTCTTCGACGCGAAATTGACGGCTACGGGGATCAAGCACTACGAGAAAACCTATCTCTCGGCCGCGCCACGCAATGCGCCCATTCTCGCCGCGTTGAATCGGATACGCGACATTTTGATCGGCGTCGCGACCGGCGTGCCAAGAATTCTGCAGGTCGACGCGGACTACCGCACGCTGTTCGGGGAGCTGAGCGACCAACTCGCCGCTCAGGGCATAGAGAACCCAGTTCCGTTTTCCGATCTTTGGCAGTGGTATGGGCGTTGGAGCAGCGGCGACCTTCCAAGCTATCCGTCACGCCGCCAATTCATTGCCGAGTTGATCGATCCCCTTACTGCTCAGCTGCGCTCCGGACGGGCGCCAGCCATCGTTGCTCATACGGGCTGGAGTCTTGTCGATCAGCAGATCGGCATTGCGCGCAAGAAGCTGGAAATCGCCAAGACGGAGGTTGAATATCAGAGCGTTGGACTCGTCTGCCGTGAGGCCCTTCTTTCCTTAGCCAAGGAAGTCTTCGTGGCCGCACGACATCCGATCCTCGACGGAAAGGCCGTTGGTCCTTCCGACTTCAAGAGGATGGCGGTAGTTTCTGTCCTTCGACCAGCGGGCAGCTCCGACGGCCCTATGCGCAAAATCTCGTTGACCAGCTTTCAGGATTGCAACTGACGGCCTCCGTGAAGGAGAGCTTCCGTCCGACGACCCGAAGCAAATGCCTGCTTGGTCGCGCATATCGCGTAGCGATGCTGCGTGGCGCGTTCCAGTCCTTTGAGGAGGCTCATGTGCGGCGCCTGCGCGCGATGAATCGCGCGGAGCCCAGTGGCGATCACGGGCACCTCGAAGCCCGCTTCCACGAGAAGCGCGCAGACCTCGTCCGCTTTGGCGCCATTCGAAAATTGCGGACGCGCAAGGATGCTACTATGACGCTCCGCCATCGCTTGATCCAGCCCACGGGCCGGCTCCGCCGTCCCGCCCCGAAGCCTTTCCACAAGCCTGCGCAGGCGAGCCGCGCAGGTCTCGGTGACGAAATCGCCGTCGACGATCAGCAGCAGCCCGCCCGGCTTCAGCAGCGAGAACCATTCGGCGAATGCCGCGCGCGGGTCGACTAGCGTCCAGACCAGGTGACGGGTGACGAGGACGTCGTAGCTTTCCATTTCCTTGAGCGTGCGTTCGGCATCGCCGAGCAGAAAGCGGATGCCGCTCACGCGCTGGGCAGCCTTCGCGCGTCCCTTGGCGAGCATTGTTTCCGACCAATCCAGACCCGTGACCACGTAGCCCAGATCGTGCATGAGGTGGGATACGACGCCCGTTCCGCAGGCGAGATCGAGCGCGCGACGCCCTTTCCCCTGCCCCAGATGCTTGAGAATCAGGGGCGTGCCAGGCCCGGCGCTCCCGTTCCGAGAAGATCTCGTGCCCGACCGAGAGGTCGAAGGTCCCCGCGCGTGCCGACCAGTAGTCGCGTATCTCGTCCCGCAGCGAAAAATTGGCCCCGCCCGTCATTCCGAATCCCTGTCGTGGCGCCAGTCTGGAATGGCTCTGAAAGATATTTCTTGAGAGATGAAGTCATCTTTTATAAGCGGTCTATCGCAATCCATTTCAAAGGAGGGCGCGATGAATTTCGGAAGGATCGCAGCAGGGACGATGGCGGCCGCTATCGTGATCTTGTCAATGACGCTGGCCGCAAAGGCTGAGATGGTGAAAGTGACCGACGTCACGGGCCGCGAGGTCGAGGTGAACGTTCCGGTCGAACGGGTGATCCTGGGTGAAGGCCGGCAGGTCTATCTCGTCGCGGCGCTCGACACCGAGGATCCGTTCAAGCGCATCGTCGGCTGGCGCGAGGACTTCAGCCAGGCCGATCCGGACAACTACGCGGCCTATCTCGAGAAATTTCCTGGGATGGCGAAGATTCCCACCTTCGGCGGTTTCAAGGACGGCACCTTCGATGTCGAGCAGGCGGTGTCGCTCAAGCCCGACGTCATCCTGATGAACATCGAGTCGAAACAGGCGACCGAGGACGCGAAATATATCGAGAAGCTCGCCGCCGCCGGGATTCCGCTGGTCTATGTCGATTTCCGCGAGCGCCCATTCACCAACACCGAGCCCAGCATGCGTCTATTCGGCAAGCTGTTCGGCAAGGAGCAGCGCGCCGAGGAGTTCATCGCCTTTCGTGCCGCCGAGATCGCGCGCGTCACCGATGTCGCCGGGAACGCCAACTCCCCCCCGCCCAAGGTCTTCATCGAGCGGGCCGGCGGCTATTCGGAAGATTGCTGCATGAGCTTCGGCGACGACAATTTCGGGAAGTTCGTCGAGATGGCCGGGGCGACAACATCGCCAAGGACATCATCCCCGGCACGTTCGGCACGCTCAATCCCGAACAGATCATCGCCTCGAACCTGGATCAGGTCATCGTCACCGGCGGCTGGTGGAAAGCCTATGTGCCGGGCGGCGCCTGGGTCGGGCGTCGGCCCCGGCCGCGACCGGGCCGAAGCGCTGCGCAAGCTGAAGGCGCTGACCGACCGGCCGGCGCTGACCGGCGTGAAGGCCGTCGAGAACGGCGAGGTGCATGCCAACTGGCATCAGTTCTACAACAGCCCCTACCAGTTCGTCGCCAACCAGCAGATGGCAAAGTGGCTGCATCCGGGTCTTTTCGCCGATCTCGACCCCGAGGCGACCTTCAGGAAGCTGCACGAGAAGTTCCTGCCCGTCACCTACAGGCCGGGCCACTGGGTTTCGCTGACTGATGTCGATTGAATCGACAGCCATCGGCCCACGCTCGATCGCACCGAGGGGCGCGGGCGCTACCGCGCCCTCGTCTGGCGTCGGCAGTTGTTCCTTGCCGGCCTTTGCGCCGCGCTGCTCTTCAGCCTCTGCGTCGACCTCGCGGTCGGTCCAGCCCGCTACGGACTCGGCGAGGTTGTGCGGGCGCTTCTTGCCCCTGATACGGTGCCGCAGCAGGTGCGCGTGGTGCTCTGGGAAATCCGCATGCCGGTGGCGCTGATGGCCATTGTCGTGGGAGCTGCGCTCGCGGTGGCCGGCGCACAGATGCAGACAATCCTCTACAACCCGCTGGCGAGCCCCTTCACGCTCGGCATATCCGCCGCCGCGAGTTTTTGGCGCGGCACTTGCACTGGCGTTCGGCGTGAGGCTCATCCCTGCCGCGGTCGAGTATGTAGTGCCGATCAACGCCTTCGTGATGGCGATGCTCGCCGCCTTCCTCATTCACATGCTGAGCGTCAAGCGCGGCGTGAGCGTGGAGACCATCGTGCTGCTCGGCATCGCGCTGGTCTTCACCTTTAACGCGCTGCTCGCGCTCGTCCAGTTTTTCACATCGGCGGAGACGCTGGCGGCCGTCGTCTTCTGGTCCATGGGCAGCCTCACCAAGGCCGCCCAAGCTTGCTGTCACTACTTTCATTCTCCTGGCTGTCCTGCCCATTCTCGCGCGGCGCGCCTGGGCGCTGACTGCGCTGAGGCTCGGTGAGGACAAGGCGGCCAGCTTCGGCGTCAAGGTCGGCCGCTTGCGGCTCGAGACGCTGATTCTGGTGAGCCTTCTCGCCGCCATCCCGGTCGCCTTCGTCGGCACCATAGGTTTTATCGGCCTTGTCGGCCCGCACATCGCTCGGATGGTCATCGGCGAGGACCAGCGTTTCTTCCTGCCGGCCTCGGCCTTGTCGGGTGCGCTCATCCTGTCAGCCAGGTCGGTCGTCAGCAAGGCGCTCATCCCGGGGACTGTCTTCCCGATCGGGATCGTCACTTCGCTGATCGGCATCCCGTTCTTCATCTCACTCATCCTGTCCAGCACGAGGCGCTCATGGTGACGATCCGGCTCGAGGCGCTCGGCGCGCGCTACGGCAAGAGCCTCAGGCTTCAGGATGTGACCACGCCAGCGTTCGAGGGCGGAGACATCGTGGCCGTGATCGGCCCGAACGCGGCCGGCAAGTCGACGCTCTTCCGGCGCATCTCCGGGCTTCTGCACGGACCGGGAACCGTGCACGTCGACGGCGCGTCCCGCGGCAAGAATGCCATCTGCTACATGCCGCAGGACACGTCCGCCAACGCGGTGCTCACCGTCTATGAGTCGGTGCTGCTCGCCCGCAAGCAGGGAATGGGCTGGTCTGTGAGCGACGATGATCTGGCTTGCATCGACGAGATCTTGGCGGCGCTCGGCATCGCCAAAATCGCGTTCCGCAACATCGGCGAGCTTTCCGGCGGCCAGCGGCAACTCGCCAGCCTGGCGCAGACGCTGGTGCGCGAGCCGGAGATTCTGTTGATGGACGAACCGACATCGGCACTCGATCTGTCGCGGCAGGTGGAAGTGCTCGGCCTCATGCGGGAGCTTGCTCGGGCGCGCGGCATGGTCGTGCTGATCGCCTTGCACGACCTCAATCACGCCCTGCGCTTCAGCGACCAGGCGATGGTGATCGCGGACGGTCGGCTGGTCGCATGCGGGTCATCGCCGGACGTCATCACATCCGATCTGCTGCGGGACGTTTATCACGTTGACGCGCGCATCGAGCCGTGCTCGCGCGGCCTCGGCCACGTCATCGTGGATGGCGTGGCTGATGGGCGGCGGACGGTCGTTATGTCGGCAGCGGACACCGAATCCGAGATTAGCAAGAGATTCGAAGCGGCGGCCGTTCCGGCCGCATGACGGCAACTGCATTACGCCGCTTGAGGCGGCGGACATGAACTTGCATTCAGCTCAACGCGTGGCCGGCCAATCCATAAACCCACGGCCCATTGTCTTCCCGGTTCAGGAACCGGCGGCCTTTGGACATTGTCGTCACGGTCTCGGCAATGCCAAGTCCGCTCTGCTGAAGAAACTCGGCAAACACGCCATCCCTCTCGCGCGTATCGACGCGCGTGAATCGACCTGCCAGCTTCTTCAGATGGACGGCTGTGAGATGCACAGCATCATGGTCGTTTCGGGCTACAACGGGGCCAATCACGTAGCCGCGCCCGAACTCGCGGCGCATGGAATAGCCGACAACCTCGCCGCCTCGGCTCAATACGGAAACTGACGCATTCGCCGAAAGCAACGCGAGCACCCTGGACCGATCGCTCCCAAACGCGCGCGCATCGAGCGCGCTGATTTCAGAGAGCCTGTCGCTGGGGAGTTCACTCAGCTCGCCGTCCAGCGGGGGCAGTGGCGGGAGTATTTGTGGGGCCACCTCTTGGCGCATGTTGACGATCGCCTCGCTGGTGAAGCCGAGCGAAACATACAGAGGATAGGCGACGTGGGTGGCGTTCAGTGCCAGGTTGCGCGCGCCGCACTGCTCGAGAACCTGGTCCATGAGCCATCGACCGCCTCCCTGCGCCTGGGCGCGAGGCGTCGTAATCACGAGCCCGATGGTGGCGAAGTCGTCGCCCTGAGGGAACCACATCGCGCTTCCGAAAACGCGCCCGATGCCGTCGACGGCAACGATGCCGCGCCCGACGCGACGCAGGAGCTCCCAATCCTTGGGGCGATGCGGCCAGCGAACGGAGATGGACAGAGCGTGCAGGAGGTCGACATCGACATCATTGATGTCGCGGGCGACCAGTTCGAAGGATTTCAGGCGCACCGATTTCTGCATGTCAGCTCATCCGCTCTGTCACCGCGCACCAATCCACCATCGCCACACCGATTGCAACTGCGCAGCGAGTGTCCGTTGCCGCAGGTTTGCACGGAAACGCCAGCAGATTTCACCGACTGAAGGCGCGTTTTCGCAATCTTCGGCCAAAGCACGGCGCGATTCGGCAGGGAATACTCCTGCTCGCGGTTACGCTGGTCCTATCCGCCGTATTGCGCAAGCAGAGTGGCCGCCATGAACGTGGAAGAGATTCTCGCGAGGCTGATCGCATTTCCTACTGTCGTGGGCACGCCCAATGGCGCGATCGTCGATTGGATCAGCGACTACTGTCGGTCGGCTAGAGCGGAGGTGACGGTTCTGCCGGGACCCGAAGGCGACCGCTCCAACCTTTTTGTCACGATCGGTCCGCGCGAGCGTCGAGGCCATGTCATCTCCGGACACATGGACGTCGTGCCGGCCGGTGAGCCGGAATGGAGTTCGGATCCGTTCGTCCTGCGTCGCGATGGCGGCAGGCTCTACGGCCGTGGAACCACCGACATGAAGGGTTTTCTCGCCTGCGCTTTGGCGGCGCTCCCGGCGCTTGCGGCCATGGACCTGCGGCAGCCCATCCATCTGGCCTTCTCCTACGACGAAGAGGCGGGATGCCGTGGCGTGCCGCATCTCATTGCGGCGTTGCCGAGCCTGTGCGAGAAGCCGCTCGGCGCGATTATCGGTGAGCCGAGCCGAATGCAGCCTGTGTTGGCGCACAAAGGCAAAATCGCCGCACGGCTCGAGGTGATCGGCCGATCCGGCCATTCGTCGCGCCCCGATCTCGGGCTCAATGCCGTACACGCCATGGCCGGCGTTATCACGTACGCCGTGGCCTACGGTCAGTCCCTCGCCGACGGGCCGCTCGATGGCAATTTCGAGCCCCCGTATTCTTCCTTGCAGGTCGGCGTCATCGCCGGTGGACAGGCCGTCAACATCATCCCTGACCGCTGCACTGCCGATATCGAGGTGCGTGCCGTGCCGGGTGTTTCCCCGACTTCGCTGCTCGAGCCGGTGAGGGCCCGGCTTTTCGCCCTGCGCGACAGTGGCTTCGATGTGGTGTGGCACGAGTTGAGCGCCTATCCCGCCCTTGCGCCCGTGAACAGGGGTGAACTGGCGGCCACGCTCAAGCAATTGACCGGGCAGGAGCCGCTCACGGCGGTCAGCTATGGAACTGAGGCTGGGCTTTACCAGCAGGCCGGCATCGACGCGATCATTTGCGGCCCGGGCGAGATCGGGCGGGCCCATCGCCCGAACGAGTACATCGAGCTCGGCGAACTCGCGGCCTGCCGAAAGATGATCGAGGATCTCGGCGCACGACTTGCGGCGTGACTGAAGGGCGATTTCGATGGCGTTTCTCTTCAATTCCGATGCGGCACGCGGCGCCGTCTTCCGCGAGGTCTTCGCGCGGGAGCTGCCGGATGTGGAGTTCTTCCATTGCAGCGAAGAGGTTGACCCCGAGAAGATCCGGTATCTCATCACCTGGACCGTACCGGACGACATATCACGCTTCCGCAAGCTGGAAGTGCTGTTTTCCATCGGGGCGGGCGTCGATCAGTTCAAGGCGGATATCGTGCCCGGCCACGTGAAATTGGTTCGCATGGTCGAGGACGGCATCATCCGCATGATGCAGGAATACGTCGCTCTCGGCGTGCTGGCGCTTCATCGCGACTTGCCCGCCTATCTCGGCCAGCAGAGAAGGCAGGTCTGGAAGGGCATTCCTGCCCGTCAGGCCCACGAATGCCGAGTTGGCTTTCTGGGGATCGGCATGCTGGCACAGGCTGCCATTGAGCACCTGAAGCCGTTCCGGTTTCCGCTGGCCGGGTGGAGCCGCAGCGAAAGGCGGATCGATGGCGTTACTTGCTTCCATGGCGAGGAGCAATTGAGCGGCTTCTTGAGCCAAACGGACATTCTCGTCTGTCTGCTGCCGCTGACGCAACGAACACGCGGCATGCTCGATGCGCAGCTCTTCTCCCAGCTTCCCGTCGGAGCGCGTCTGCTGCATGTCGGCCGCGGCCCGCAACTCGAGCAGGGCGCGCTGATCGAGGCCCTTGACAGCGACCGCCTTGCGGCGGCGATGCTCGACGTCACCGATCCTGAGCCGCTGCCGGAAGACCATCCGCTGTGGTCGCATCCTAAGGTGATGATCACCCCGCACATCGCGTCCGTGACCCAGCCGCATACGGCGGCGCAGTCGGTCGTCGAAAACATCCGGCGTCACCTCGCCGGGAAAGAACTGATCGGCGTCGTCGATCGGACACTCGGCTACTAACAGGAAACCTCACATGTCACTTCTGATCACGATCGACACGAATCCTTCCTTCGCTCCCAAAGAGTCATTGCCATTGCCGGAGCGCCTCATTTGCGGCGCTCCATCCTTCAAGAGCTGGCCGCAGGATGCCTCGAAAGGCGAGAAGGTTCTGAGCGGTGTTTGGGAAGCGACGCCCGGCGTCACGCATTCGATCAAGGGCACCACCTACGAGTTCTGCCACATCCTTTCGGGCGTGATCGAAATCGAGGAGAAGGGCGGAGAGACCAAGACCTACCGCGCCGGCGACAGTTTCGTCATGAAGCCGGGCTTTGTCGGCGTCTGGCGCACTATCGAGACCGTGCGCAAGATCTACGTCGTCGTGAATGACTAAGTTCGACGGTCGACTTCCGAATGGAGCGCGAAGCGACCGCAGAATAATCGACTTTCCAAGTCCCGCCCGACGAGATTCAACGCCGTCCGGCGGGTCATCCTCGACGAAAAATGCAACGCGCGGTCGACTATCCTCTCACCGATCGAGAATCCAAGAAGCGTGTTTATCGACCTCCAGGTGCCGTCTATGAAAACCTACACGATAGCACTCGTCCCCGGCGACGGCATCGGCAAGGATGTGACCGAGGCGGCATGGCAGGTGCTGCAGACGGCGGCAAAGCGGGGCGGGTTCGCCCTTGAGGGTACAAGCTTTCCGTGGTCCTGCGTCTACTACCTGGAAACCGGAACGATGATGCCGCCCGACGGCATCGAGACACTCCGGAAGTTCGAGGCGATCCTCCTAGGTGCTGTAGGATGGCCCGCTGAAGTGCCCGATTCAGTATCGCTCCATGGACTGCTGCTGCCCATCCGGAAAACCTTCACGCAATATGCCAACATCAGGCCGCACAGGCTGCTGCCAGGCGTTCAGGGTCCCCTCCGCTCGGAGGGTTTCGACATACTCTGCATCCGCGAGAACACCGAAGGTGAATATTCCGGCGCCGGCGGCCGCGTTCACTCCGGTACGGCCGACGAGGTCGCGATCGAGACGGCGATCTTCACGCGTACGGGCGTCGAACGGATACTCCGGTTCGGTTTCGAACAGGCGCGGGGCCGCCGCAAGAAGCTCGCGTCGGTCACCAAATCCAATGCACAGAAACACTCCATGGTGTTCTGGGATGAGGTCACGCGCGAGGTGGCGAAGGACTATCCCGACGTCGAGGTCTCGCCCTACCACATCGACGCCATAGCCGCCCGCATGGTGCTTGCGCCGGAAAGCCTCGATGTGGTCGTCGCCTCGAACCTGTTCGGCGACATCCTCACGGATATTGGCGCGGCCATCCAGGGCGGGCTGGGTTACGCCGCATCTGCCAACATCAACCCCGATCGCAGCGCGCCTTCGATGTTCGAGCCGGTTCACGGTTCGGCGCCCGATATCGCGCATCTCGGCATCGCCAATCCGATCGCCGCGATCTGGTCCGGCGCGATGATGCTCGACCATCTGGGCGAGGGGGAGGCGGCGGCCGAAGTGATGTCGGCAATCGAATCCGTGACCGCGCGGGGCATCGGGACGGTCGCTGGCAATGACAACACGGAAACAATCACGCGCGCAGTGGTAGCGGCATTGAGCTGAAAGGGCAGAGGAAAAGACCATGAATGCGATGACGAACATTGGCGTCCTGAAGGATGCGGACCTGTTCCGCCAGCGCGCATTGATAGGCGACGTCTGGCAACATGCTCACAGCAAGGCGGCGGTCGACGTGATCGATCCTGCCAGTCTTGAAGTGCTGGGCACGATCCCCGACATGGGCCGGGACGAGACCCGTGCTGCCATCGACGCGGCCGCCGAGGCGTTCAAGGGCTGGAAGGTGCGCACCCACGCGGAACGTGCCGCACTTCTCGAACGCTGGCACGACCTGATGCTGGAGAACGAAGAGGATCTCGCGCTTCTCCTGACGTTGGAACAAGGCAAGCCTCTGGGTGAAGCGCGCGCCGAGATCCGTTATGGCGCGTCATTTGTCAAATGGTTCGCCGAGGAAGCACGGCGGATCGGCGGATCGACCATTCCGTCGCCCACGGCCGATCGCCGCATTCTGGTGTTGAAGGAGGCGGTCGGGGTCTGCGCCATCATCACGCCGTGGAACTTCCCGAACGCGATGATTACGCGCAAGGTGGCGCCCGCTCTGGCGGCCGGCTGCACAGTCGTCATCAAGCCGTCGGAGTTCACGCCCTTCTCGGCGCTGGCGCTCGGCGTTCTGGCCGAACGGGCCGGCATCCCGGCAGGTGTGATCAACATCGTCACCGGCATGCCGACCGAGATCGGCAACGAACTGATGGCCAATGAGACGGTGCGCAAGATCTCGTTTACCGGCTCGACCCGGGTTGGCGCGCTGCTGATGAAGGGCGCTGCCGACAGCATCAAGCGGCTCAGCCTTGAACTCGGCGGCAATGCCCCGTTCATCGTCTTCGATGACGCCGATCTCGACGTGGCGGTGGACGCCGCAATCGCGTCGAAGTTCCGCAATGGCGGCCAGACCTGCGTCTGCGCCAACCGCATTCTTGTGCAGTCGGGCATCTATGACGCGTTTGCCGCAAAGCTCGCCGACAGGGTCACCACGATGAAGGTTGGCCGCGGAACGGAGGCCGGCGTGGAGGTCGGACCGATGATCAACCGCGCCGCAATCGAGAAAATCGAACGTCACGTTGCCGACGCGTTGGACAAGGGCGCGCGGATCATCGCCCGGAGCGAGGCGGTTGCCGAGGGCTCGCAATATGCGCGGCCCGTCGTTCTGGGCGAGGCGACGACCGAGATGCTTCTGGCGTCCGAAGAGACCTTCGGTCCCGTGGCACCGCTCTTCCGTTTCGAGACAGAAGAGGAAGCGATCGCGATCGCCAACGGCACGCCGTTCGGTCTTTCCGCCTATTTCTTCACCGAGAATCTCAAGCGGTCGTGGCGCGTCGCGGAAGCGCTGGAGTTCGGCATGATTGGTCTCAACACGGGCCTGATCTCGACCGAAGTCGCACCTTTCGGGGGGGTAAAGCAGTCAGGCCTGGGGCGCGAGGGCTCGCAACTCGGGATCGAGGAGTATCTCGAAGCCAAGACACTGCACGTCGGCGGTCTGAACTAGCTCAAGCCAACGTCTGAAGGCGCAAGGGCGATCCTGGAGCGAAAACGTGGCCGTTTTCGAACCGCCCCCGACCACGGAGCTAACCTCATTGCATAGCGTGTTTAGCAGAGCGTTGCGCCGGTCTTTCACTCGTCTCTGACGCGAGCGCTTGCAACGTGGCGGCCGGTCGTCCTGCTGCGGCAGAAGATGCGGCGCAATCGGTGAAGGATAGCGAAAACGGACGGAGCAAGGCCCCCAGTCGGGAGGAACTGCTGTCCTTGATGGCCTAACGTAGGCACCTGAGCACACGGGGCGGAAATTACAGCATGGCCGAAGCGGCACGTCGCGGATGGCCGGAAAGACAAGGGCGCTGCGCCTCGCCGGACCTACGCGCTCGTCAGTCAGGCACTCGGTTGATTTGGAGGAAGAAATGCTTGCGAATTCGCTGATCGAACTCGATCGCGCGCACCTGGTTCACCCGGTGGCGTCCTATCGCAGCCATGAGGCAATGGGCGTGCGAGTGCTGAAGTCGGCCACGGGCGTGACGCTGACCGACGCGACGGGGCACAGCCTGCTCGACGGGTTTGCTGGCCTGTGGTGCGTAAACGCCGGCTACGGACAGGAGAGCATCGTCGAGGCGGCATTAAAGCAGTTGCGCGAGCTGCCCTACGCGACTGGCTATTTCGGGCTGGGATCAGAGCCGGCCATTCGCCTCGCCGCGAGGCTTGCCGAGCTGGCGCCGGGCGATCTCAATCATATCTACTTCACGCTCGGCGGCTCCGATGCGGTCGACAGCACCATCCGGTTCATCCGCTACTACCATCATGCCATGGGAACGCCGTGGAAAGACCAGTTCATTTCGGTCGAATACGGCTACCATGGATCGTCGACGGCAGGATCCGGCCTGACCGCGCTTCCAGTCTTTCACGCCGGCTTCGGCGTCCCTTACGACTGGCAGCACAAGATTCCGTCCCACTATCCATATCGCAATCCAGTCGGTCCCGATCCGCAGGCGATCATCGATGCGTCGGTCGCCGCCCTGCGGGCCAGGATCTCTGAAATCGGCGTCGACCGCGTCGCCGCATTCTATGTGGAGCCGATCCAGGGATCGGGCGGTGTGCTCGTTCCGCCGGCGGGCTGGTTGAAGGCCATGCGCGCCGTCTGCAAGGAGAACGACGTCCTTTTCGTTGTCGACGAGGTCATCACCGGCTTCGGGCGGACTGGTCCGCTCTTCGCGTGTGAAGAGGACGACGTCGTCCCCGACCTCATGACCACGGCGAAGGGCCTGACCTCGGGCTATGCGCCGATGGGCGCCGTTTTCATGTCCGATCACGTTTACAACACGATCGCGGATGGTGCCGGCAGGGCGCTGGTCGGCCATGGTTACACCTATTCCGCCCATCCCGTGAGCGCAGCGGTCGCACTCGAATGCCTGCGCCTCTACGAGGAGGGCCTGCTGGAGAACGGGCGAAAGGCCGGAAAGCGCCTTATGGAAGGCCTGCGCTCGCTTGCCAATCACCCGCTGGTCGGCGACGTACGTGGTCGCGGCATGCTGGCAGCGGTCGAACTGGTGACCGACAAGGAGCGCAAGACGCCCTTGCCTCCGGAAGCCGATCCCGCGCGCCGCAACTTTGACCGCGCATGGCAGAACGGCCTCGTGATCCGCGCTTTCGGCAATGGCGTCCTGGGCTACGCCCCGCCGCTCTGCTGCACTGACGAAGAGATTGACGGAATTATCGAACGCACCCGTTTGACGCTCGATCAGACGCTTGAAGACAAGGACGTGCGGGCGGCGATGAAAGGGTGAAATGCTGCATGTGCCGCTAGAGTAGATCTTGTGGCTTCGGTAATACGTCGGCGGCAGGTGAAATGCATCGACCGCACTGCTAAACTCGAATGTAGCCCGCGATGGGGCGTAGATATCCAGGTGACGCGAGAGTGGCCAGTTTAGAAGTGACGAGCGCCGACGGGTACGGTCTGGCTACAGTTGCGGATAATGGCATGGTCCTCGACACCTGGTTCCCGAAACCCCGACTTGGCAAGCCATCTGGTCCATCGACGTCACTCGTTTTGACGGCTGAACAGGCCAACGTCGCGTTCGGCTCGAGTGCGGCGGGTTGTTTTCTTTCCGATCCGCGCCGTGCGGTCTCTGTGATCCCGGTCAAGACTGTCATTGAGGATTTGGCTCAACCTCCACGTGATCCCCATGATGTCTATCTGCGCCTTCATCTGCTAAGTCATCGTCTGATCCGGCCCCATGGAGCCAATCTGGAGGGGATATTTGGCTTGCTGGCAAATGTTGCATGGACATCCTTTGGACCATGCCTGCCTGAGCAAATTGAAGAACTGCGCTGGGCAACTCGCTCATCCTCCGCCACTTTGGAGGTGCGTAGTATCGACAAATTGCCACGCATGACTGACTACGTCGTGCCGGAGGGCGTCCGGATCGCCGATGCGAGCCGTGTTCGACTAGGTGCCTATCTGGGGCGAGGAACAACTGTACTTCATGAGGGTTTCTGCAACTTCAATGCTGGAACTCTCGGTTCTTCAATGGTGGAGGGACGGATCAGCGCGGGCGTTGTAGTCGGCGATGGCACGGATATCGGCGGCGGGGCGTCGATCATGGGCACACTTTCCGGTGGCGGCAAGCAGGTCGTGTCTATTGGGAAGCGCTGCTTGCTCGGAGCCAATTCCGGCACAGGTATCGCGCTTGGTGACGACTGCGTGGTTGAGGCCGGTTGCTACGTGACGGCAGGCACTCTCGTTCGGCAGGTTTCGGGGGAAGTCGTAAAAGCCGTCGCGCTATCCGGTAAGCCAAACATTCTCTTCCGGCGCCATTCCCAGAGCGGCGCAGTAGAGGCGATTCCACGCAACAGGTCCTGGGGAAGTCTAAACCCCGCGCTACATGCCAGCTAGCTCAGCCGAGGCCTACCGAAGCTATCGCATCAAGAGCGATCAGCCGCTTCCTCTTTGGTCGAATATGGCGTCGAGCGGAAGGTGAGACTTCACGATGGGCGACTTCAGAACGACAAAGCTGAAGTACTTGTCGATCCCGATATCCATTTCGAGCAAGCGTTCCATGATTGTCTGATACTCGGTTATTCCCGCCGTGATGAACTTGACGAGATAATCGTAGCCGCCGGAGACCAGATGGCATTCGATGACGGAATCGATCTTCTCGACCGTCGTGAGAAACCGCGCGAAGTCGTTCTGGCGATGGTTCCTGAGCGTGATCTCGGTGAAAACTGTCAGGGTTTGCCCAAGCTTCGAGACATCGATCTGGGCGGAGTAGCCAGTGATGAAGCCTTCGGCCTGAAGCTTCTTGACCCGCATCAGACAAGGGCTTGGTGATAGATGCACCAGGTCGGCGAGTTCTACGTTGGATATGCGACCGTTCTTCTGCAATTCCGCCAGGATCTTAATATCGATATTGTCGAGCTTCATCGGAGACCTCAAACGTTCGAGCCGTGGATCGCCCGGCACACAGCATCGGTCACCTCCTGCGTGGTGGCATCGCCGCCCACGTCCGGCGTCAGCACTCCTTCGGCCGTCACGGCTTCCACGGCCCGCATCAATCGGGCGGCTGCTTCATCCTCGCCCAGGTGCTCTAGCATCTGGGCGGCGGTCCAGAATGTGGCGATAGGATTGGCAATCGCAGTGCCGGCAATATCGAATGCAGAGCCATGGATGGGCTCGAACATCGAGGGATAACGCCGCTCGGGATCAATATTGGCTGTCGGCGCCACGCCGAGGCTGCCCGCAAGGGCGCCGGCAAGGTCGGACAGAATATCCGCGTGGAGATTGGTAGCGACGATAGTATCGAGGCTCTGCGGCTTAAGTGCCATGCGCACTGTCATAGCATCAACCAACATCTTGTCCCACGCGACATCGGGGAACTCCCGCGCCACCTCGGCGGCGATTTCGTCCCACATTACCATGCCGTGTCGTTGGGCGTTCGATTTGGTGACGACGGTCAAGAGCTTTCGCGGCCGCAACTGGGCGAGCCGGAACGCGTAGCGCATGATGCGCGTGACACCGGCGCGGGTGAAGATTGCGACCTCGGTCCCGACCTCCTCAGGTAGGCCCCGGTGAGCTCGCCCGCCGTGGCCGGAGTATTCCCCCTCGGAATTCTCGCGTACGATCACCCAATCCAGATCGCCGGGGCCGACGCCGGCGAGCGGCGAGGAAATCCCAGGCAGGATCCTGGTCGGCCGCACATTCGCGTATTGGTCGAAGCCCTGGCAGATCGGCAGCCTCAAACCCCAGAGCGTGATGTCGTCGGGCACATCCGGAGCGCCGACGGCGCCGAAGAAAATCGCATCAAAACTTTTCAGTTGCGCCACCCCGTCTTCGGGCATCATGCGGCCGCGGGTCTTGTAGTAGTCCGAGCCCCAGTCGAAGTGCTCGACGCGAAGCTTGAAGTCGCCGCAGCGTTGCTCGAGTGCCTCGAGTACCTGGAGGCCGGCAGCTATGACTTCCGTGCCGATCCCATCGGCTGGGATGGCGGCTATGTTGTATTCGCGCATAAAGACGACTCCGTGGTCTCTGAAGTAGGCACGCTACGTGAGGGCGATCCGCGACGGAGAAGAATCACCATCGCTGTCACGAGGAAGGCGGCGCCGATTATCGCGGCAAAACTCAGCGTTTCGCCAAAGATCGCAACGGCGAGCGTAGTCGCTGCCAGAGGCTCGACAAGGGCAAGAACACTAGCGGACGTCGCCGGCGTGCTGCGTATTCCTCGAAAATAGAACAGGTAGGCGAGGGCAGTCGGCACGAACCCGATATAGAGGAGGATAGCCCATCCCGATGCCGACCAAGCGAAGGCATCGGCGCCGGAAGCGAATGCAAATGGCGCAACGATGATGGCGCCGCTTCCGAACCCCACGACAATGATTTTGCCCGGATCGTGTTTCGCCAGACTCCGGCTGACCAGGACGAATGCGGCATAGGCCAAGGCCGCGATGGCCGCGTAGAGCATGCCGGTCATGTTGCCTTCGTCGGAAGGCAAACCGACAAGCAGACCTGCTCCGATCAAACCGAGGCTTAGTGCCACTCCAAGGCGACGGGTGACAGTCTCGCCGAGAAGAGATACTGCCCCCAGGCCGACCAGTAGCGGACCCGAGCAAATCGTGATCAGGGCTGCCAGAGCAGCACCGATTTCAGGTACTGCGGCGAAGAAGAACACTTGGTAGACCGCTATCGAGCCTCCAAGAGCAAGGACGAGGAGAAGATCACGGCCGGGAAAATGGAAAGTCGCTACACCGAGCCTCAACCAGCACCAGACCACCAGAGGAGGAACGGCCAAGGCGAGGCGGAGGAACCCGACAACGAGTGGCGGAACATCGTCGATGCCGTAGAGCATCTTGGACGCGATGCCAGCCGTCCCCCAAAGCATCGCTGCCAACGCAACAAGACTTGGCCCGACCTTGCGGCCGGCTTGGGAAGCTCCTCTATTTGCAATCTCGTCACCCGATAATGACGACAACATTATTCTCCCGCGTTGGCGCCAATCACCATCAGTTGCGCGCCGTGGCACCAACTCACTCTTGTCAAAATTCG
This sequence comes from Mesorhizobium sp. L-8-3, assembly GCF_016756615.1. Classification (GTDB taxonomy): domain Bacteria; phylum Pseudomonadota; class Alphaproteobacteria; order Rhizobiales; family Rhizobiaceae. The sequence goes on from NZ_AP023262.1 coordinate 1,532,748, forward strand.
GCGACCTTGCCCCATGCAGCGGTCTTCAGGCGCTCTGGCCGGTACGGACGCGGATCGACGATCGGTTCGCAGCCTGTGATGATGTCGGCAATCAAGTGCCCGGCGCCTGGACCGATCCCGAAGCCATGACCGCTGAAGCCGGCGGCCAATATGAAGCCTGGAACGCCTTCGACCTCACCGATGACCGGGATGCCGTCGGGCGTGCTGTCGATGTAGCCGGCCCATGCATCGGCGATGGTAACGCGTCGAAACTCGGGGATCAGCTCGCAGGCGCGCCGATAGGTGAGATTGATCTGACGCAAGTCCGGCCGCGGATCGAGTATCCGGGTCCGTTCCATGGGTGTCACCTGTTCAGGCCCCCACTGGGCAAGCGTTTCATGACCCTGCCGCCAGCCCTCAAGGCCGCCGGGTTTCAAACTGCGCCAGCGGCGGGCAAACATGGGCACGAATTCTTGTGAAAACCGCAACTGTTGCGGTGTCGGGTCGACGCGCGCCCGCCCGCTGATCGCCAGCGTGTATCCGCCGTTGCCGCGGCGCGTAAACGCGATCCCGGAGGTATAGAGGGCGGCGGGCAAACACTCCACTCCGGGTGCGGTTGCCAGTATCGAAGAGCGCACGGAAGCTTGCGGGAAGCGAATGCCGAGCTGGTGGCAGAAGGAGGAAGCCCATGCGCCGCCGGCCATGACGACGGCCTTGGTGCGGATTGTCCCCGCTTCAGTCACCACACCGCTGACCCGGCCTGCACTAAGCTCAATGGTCCGCGCGGCGCATTGCTGGTGCACGCTGCCGCCGGCGGCCATGATTCCGCGTGCGGCGACGGGCACTGCCCGCGAAGTGTCGGCGGTTCCGTCGGTAGGCGAGAGCACTCCGCCTTTCCACGGGCGCCCGGTCGCCTTGCCCCGTTCGGTCGCTTCCTCCGCAGTTAACATGTGCGTGGTGACGCCGACCGTCTTCGCGAAGTCGCGCCACTTCGCCCAGCCGGCCAGCTCGCTCTCATCCTGCGAGAGATAAAAGAGTCCGCAGCGGCGAAAACCCGTGTCCTCACCTGTCTCCTGCGCCACCTTCTCCCAGAGATCGAGGCTCTTCGTCGCCATGGATAGTTCGCGCGCGTCGCGGTTTTGCTGGCGGCACCAACCCCAATTGCGGCTGGACTGCTCGGCGGCCACGCGTCCCTTCTCCAGCAGGGCTACGCTGACGCCGCGGCGCGCGAGATAATACGCCGTAAACACGCCCACCACGCCGCCGCCGATGACGACGACGTCTGCCTCGCGAGGCAGGGATGGGCTGGACTCGATGTGCATGAGCGGCGCGGGCATGGACTGAGCTCCGGTATTTTGAACCATCCTAGTCTGCTACCCCCAGAAGCAGGCTGCGGAGTTTGTGCTTGGACAGAATATCCTGCCGTTGGACGCCTATAGGACGGGCAATTGTTGCGCGAAAAGCCCGGCCATTACCCCCAGCCAGGCGGCGGCTGCGGGACCGCCCACACGCCTCTCGATGAGAGAAAGTTGTTGACTGAGACTCTCTTGAAGTCCCTCCGGTGCTCGGCTAGGGAAACCTGACTTTCTTACTCTACAAATGGAAGCCTCCCATGTTGACCAGAACCGCCTTCGCCGCGACCGGCGTTGCCGCCGTCCTCTCTTGCTCGGCCGCACTGGCTGAGGCGACGACCTACCCCCTGACGATCGAGAACTGCGGCCAGCACGTCACTTTCACCAAGGCGCCCGAACGCGCAGTTGCGCTTGGCCACAACAGCGCCGAGATCCTGTTCATGTTGGGGCTGGAGGACAAGATGGTCGGGACCGCCTTCTGGCCGAACCGGGTTCTTCCGGGATTCGAGCCGGCCTACGACAAGGTCGAGGTCCTGACGGTCGAGTTTCCCACGCTGGAAGCGATTCTGGCGAAGAAGCCCGACTTCATCCCGGCAATGCTGGTGACGCTGTTGGGCCCGGACAGCAAGATCGCCAAGCGCGAGGATTTCGAAAAGCTGGGGATCCCGACCTATCTGTCGCCGACCGCGTGCTCCGTTGTGACCGATACCGAAAATGCCAATAACAGCAAGTCGACCAGCGTCTATGGCCTGCGCAAGCAGTTGTGGAACCTGGACCTGCTCTACCAGGAGATCGAGGATCTCGCGAAGATCTACGACGTGCAGGATCGTGGGCAGGCGCGGATCGCGGATTTCAAGAAGCGCGAGGCCAAACTGCGCGCGGAGTTCGCCAAGAACGAGGACCTGACCTTCCTGTTCTGGTTCTCTTCGCCATCGCCGTCTGACGACGCCTATCTGACCGGTGGCAATGGCCCCTCGGCCTACATTGCCGATCTCCTTGGCGGCTCGAACGCCTTGAAAACCGAGGCGGAGTGGCCGGCGCTGGGATGGGAAGGCATCATGGCCACCAATCCCACGGTGATCGTCGCCGCGCAGGTGGATCGCAAGCGTTGGGGTCTGGACGAGTCGGCAAACAAGATCGCTTTCCTCACCACCGATCCAGCCGTCAGCCAGATGGAAGCGGTCAAGGCAGGCCGGATCGCCATGATCACCGGGGCCGCGATGAACCCCTCGGTCCACACGCTTTATGGCGCTGAGCTGTTGGCCGAACAGATCAAGGCGTTTGATCTGAAGTGACTATCGCGGACGAAAATAAGGCCGGGGCAGGCTGGCTCGCCCTGGTCCTCGGCCTTGCCCTGATCGTACTCGCCTTCGCTGTCGCCCTCGCGGCGGCCATCGGCGATTATCGGATCGGTCTTGGGACGGTGTTCCTGGCCGTGACCAACGGGTTGGGGCTGACGGCTGCGGATATTCCACCCATCGAGCAGAGCGTCGTCTGGGACCTGCGGCTGAGCCGCGCCCTTGTCGCGGCGCTGGCTGGGGCGGGACTGGCCATCAGCGGCGCGATCCTCCAGGCTCTGTTGCGCAATGCGCTGGCCGAGCCTTTTGTTCTGGGCATCTCCGCCGGGGCCTCGACCGGGGCAGTGGCGGTGATCGTGCTGGGCATCGGGGCGGGCAGCCTGTCGCTGTCGATGGGCGCCTTTGCGGGAGCCTTCGGGGCCTTTGCCCTCGTGGCGATCCTGTCGAACGGGGCGACGAGCGGACCCAACCACACGATCCTGGCCGGTGTCGCCGCCTCGCAGCTGTTCAACGCGATCACCTCCTACATCGTCACCACATCGGGCAACGCCCAGCAGGCACGGGACGTGATGTTCTGGCTGCTGGGCAGCTTCGGTGGCGTGCGCTGGCCGGACTTCCAGCTTCTGATCGTGGTTGTGTTCGTCGGACTTGCGATCTGCCTCCTGATGGCGCGGTCGCTCGATGCCTTCACCTTTGGCGACGAGGATGCCGCCGCCCTCGGCGTGCCCGTCGCGCGGGTCCGGCTGATCCTGTTCGGCGTCACCGCGATGGTAACCGCCACCATCGTCAGCATGGTGGGCACGATCGGCTTTGTCGGCCTCGTGGTGCCCCATGCCACCCGCTACATCGTCGGACCGATGCACCTGCGGCTACTGCCTGCCTGCGCGGCGGTGGGGGCAGTGTTCATGGTGCTGGCCGATATAGCCTCGCGCGTGGTGGCCGAACAGCAGACGATCCCCATCGGCGTGGTGACCGCGCTTGTGGGCGTGCCCTTCTTCGCCATAATCCTGTATCGCGCAAGGCCGCAGCCATGACCGTGATCGCGCAGAATCTCGTCTGGGGCGTGCGGCGCAAGACCATCGTGGCCAATGTGTCGCTGGCCTTGGCCGAAGGCGAGACGCTGGGCCTGATCGGTCCGAACGGCTCGGGAAAGTCCTCGCTTCTACGGCTACTCGCCGGGCTGAAGGCGCCGCAATCGGGCCGGGTAGAAATCCTCGGGCGGGACATCGCCCATGTGCCGCGCCGCGCCCTCGCCAGGCAGGTCGCCTTCGTCCAGCAGAACGCCGCAACCGATACGAACCTTTCCGTTCGCGAGGTCGTGCGGCTGGGCCGAACACCGCATCGCAGCGCGCTGTCGGGGTGGTCCGCGGCGGATGAGGCAGCAGTGTCCGCCGCATTGGCCCGCGTCGACATGGTCGACCGGCGCGCGCAGGCCTGGCAGACCCTGTCAGGCGGCGAACGTCAGCGCGTCCATATCGCGCGCGCCCTCGCACAATCGCCCAGCGTCATGTTTCTCGACGAGCCGACAAACCACCTCGACATTCACCACCAGATCGAAATCCTGCGCATGGTTCGGAATATCGGCCTGACCAGCATTGTCGCGCTCCACGACCTTAACCTTGCCGCCATGTTTTGCGACCGGATTGTCGTGTTGCATACCGGAGCCGTTGTCGCCAGCGGACTACCCCAGGCGGTGCTGACCGAAACCCTTCTGCGCGACATCTTCCGGGTAGAAGCAGAAATCTGCACCTATACGCAATCTGGCCGGCCGCATATCCGCTTCAAAGCCGGTTGACGGGTGGCGGCGCTTTTCGCGGGGCAACAAGACGGTCCCCCCTTTTTGGCCACGTCGCCCGTAGCCTTGAAGGGAGCCTGTCGGACTGTTTCATGCTGCAACCGCTAAACCTGCATCGCGGTCACCGCACAATCAGTACCAGATAGGTAGCACTGCAACCGCATTGCCGTGCGTGAAGACACCGACCACGCCTCCGCCGATGACGACGCCTCTGCCTCCCGAGACAGGGTTGGTACCCCCAGCTGCGAGCTGCGAAGTTTGTGCCTGGACAGAACATCCTGCCGTTAGCCATCTATAGGACGGGCATTTGTTGCGCGAAAAAGCTCCCACTCACCCGCCCAAGCAGGAGTACACTTCGTGCTGTCGCGTCATCTGCATGACTTTTTCGGAGCGTGGCTCGTAGCTGTCGGCCTCTGTCCGATTATCCCTGGCCGACATTGCGATGGGGCGCGCTGATACCAACCGCTCGATGGCGTTGCCATGCAGGCAGCGCGTGCTAACCGGATGAATGACATGGCGGTCTGATCCCGGGCTTCCGCGCTGGAAACAGGTGCAGAGTGAAATGCCGATCTGGCAGTTTTTTTTAGAAGTTCCTGCCGCGCAAGGGCCATTTTTCAGCGACTCTGCGGAACCAGAACAGTCAGACTGGCTGAAAGAACGGAGCAACCCTTCCTGACGGCGGGGTAAGCTCCAGAGGACTTCCGATAGGCGGGCTTTGTCCCTCGGAGAGTTCTCCAAGAAATGGGAACAGTGTCCGCTCTGCGGGCTGAAACTCGGCAAGGGAGCCGCCAGGATGAATAGGATTCATCTTTCGCAGCCGCACGGCAGCAAGCGCCGAAATGGTCGGACGATGGCCACTTGGGTGACGTGCTTCCGCTCAAACGGCGATGATGCGGTCCGAGCCAGGGTGGACCCACTCCGTTGAAAAGGGAGGTGATCGCGATGGTCGCAAGCATCCAGGCTGTAGCCCCCCACGATGTGGCGCTTTCGGTGCGCGACCTGACCGTTACCTTGCCGCAAGGCATGGAACGGACCCATGCGGTCGAGAACATCTCTTTCGATCTGATGCGCGGCCAGATCCTGTGCATCATCGGCGAATCCGGATCGGGAAAGTCTGTCACCGCCAATGCGATCATGGGGCTATTGCCTCGGGTGATCCGCGTCTCCTCGGGCGCCATCCAACTGGATGGGATGAACATCATCGGCATGTCGTCGGACAAACTGCGCAGCCTGCGCGGCCGCGTCGTGTCGATGATCTTTCAGGACCCGCTCTCGGCGCTCAATCCGCTGATGACCGTGGGAGCACAGATCGACGAGGTCATGGCGGCGCATGGCGTCGGCACGCCGAAGTCCCGCCGCAGTCGCGCTCTCGAACTGCTGACCGAAGTGGGGCTGCCTGACCCGGAACTCATGTACCACCAGTATCCGTTCCGACTTTCTGGAGGGCAACGGCAGCGGGTTATGATCGCCATGGCGCTGGCGCTCGAACCCACCATCCTGATCGCGGATGAGCCGACGACAGCGCTCGACGTGACCACCCAGGCACAAATTCTGGAACTGATCCGCGACATTCAGCGCCGCAAGGGAATGAGCGTCATGTTCATCACCCATGACTTCGGGGTGGTGGCGGAAATCGCCGACAGCGTCGTGGTGATGGAGAAGGGCCACATCGTCGAGCAGGGCATCGCCCAACAGGTCCTCAAGTCGCCCAGCCATCCCTATACGAAGCGGCTTATCGCCGCTGTGCCGCACCTGACCGGTGAGGATCGCGTGCCTCTGCAGGTGGCCGACAGGGAGCCCATCCTGAAGGTCGCGGGGCTGGCGAAGACCTACCGCAGCGGCAGCGCGCTGTTCGGCTCACAGCGGATCGTGCCTGCCGTGAAAGAGGTTTCTTTCGATCTGTTGCCGGGGCGCACGCTGGGCGTCGTTGGCGAGAGCGGTTCCGGCAAATCGTCGCTGGGCCGGCTTCTGATCAAGCTGCTGGACAGCGACGGCGGCGGAATAGTGTTTCAGGGGCAGGATATCGCAAAGCTCTCGGAAGCCGAGTTCCGCCAACTGCGCCCGCGGATTCAGATGATTTTCCAGGACCCCTTCGCCTCGCTCAATCCGCGTTCGACTATCGGCCACGTCCTGACTGTAGGCCCGGTCGCGCACGGCACGCCCTATGCACGAGCACGTGAAGAGGCGAAGCAACTGCTCGCGCATGTTGGGCTCGATGCCGGCGCCTTCGACCGCTATCCGCACGAATTTTCCGGCGGGCAGCGCCAGCGCATAGGCATCGCCCGGGCGCTGATGTTTAAGCCGAAGTTGCTGATCGCCGACGAGGCCGTGTCGGCGCTCGACGTGTCGATCCAGGCGCAGATCCTGAAGCTGCTGGACCAGATCCAGCGGGAGACCGGCGTATCGATGATCTTCATCACCCACGATCTGCGCGTCGCCAGCCAGATCTGCGACGAAATCGCGGTGATGCAGAAAGGGCGGATCGTTGAACGCGGACCACCCTCGCAGATCTTCCTCGACCCGCAATCAGCCTACACGCGTGAGCTGGTGGCGGCGATTCCTGGAGAGCAGCTTGGAGCTACCCGCCCGGTTGCAGCAAACGGATAAGAGCCACGGCGGATACCGCCAGAACAAGGGGAATTCCAATGACCGAGCGTTCAAACACCAAAGCAAACTACTCGCGGCGCGATGCTTTGCGCTTGCTGGCGATAGGTGGGGCCGCGGGCCTTGTCGCACCAAATCTGCTGGGCAAGCCCGCCTTCGCCCAGAACCCTCCGGCGAGCCCAACCGGCCGCGTCGTCGTCGGTCTCTCGCAGGAACCGACCGTCTTCAATCCACTGATGGTGCATATCGAGGTCGATGACGGCGTGAACTTCTCGATGTTCGACGCGCTGTTCCGCATCGATCCGAAAGGCGTCATCCAGCCCAACCTTGCAGTCGAAGTGCCGACCCAAAAGAACGGCGGCATTTCGGAAGACGGCCTGACATGGCGCGTGCGCCTGCGCGACGACGTCCGCTGGCATGACGGCAAGCCCTTCACGGCCGACGACGTGAAATTCACGCTCGAACTCATCACCAAGCCGGATTTCAAGGCCTGGCGCACCGCGGGACACTCGCTCGTCCGTGACGTTACCGTCGTCTCGCCGACCGAGATCACCTGGCGGATGGAGGAGGCCTTCGCGCCCTATCTGTCGTTCCTGACGGAGACGTTCATTGTCCCGAAGCATCTCCTGGAGAAGGAGGCCGATCCCAACACCGCCGCCTTCAATCAGGCTCCGGTCGGCACCGGTGCGTTCAAATGGGGCCAGCGCATCGCCGGCGACCGCCTCGAACTGGTCGCCAATCCTGACTATTTCGGCGATGGCCCCTACATCGAGCAGCTTATCTTCAAGTACATTCCCGACATGACGGTGCTGTACACGCAGTTCCGCAGCGGCGACATCGACATCGTCGGGCAGGCCTACATCACTCCAGACAATTATGAGGAAGCCCGCAACCTTCCCGACCGCGTCGTTACGCTCGTCCCCAAGGCATCGGTGGAGTCCATCTACCTCAATCAGGACCGGCCGCAGTTTAAGGACCCCGCGGTCCGCGAGGCCCTGTATGCGGCGATCGACCGCAGGGCGATCATCGACGCCCTGAACTACGGGGTGCCGCGCGAAACCGAGACATTCATGCCGACGCAGTCCTATTTCTTCAATGCGGACCTGCCCAAGCATGAGTTCAACCTCGATCGCGCCCGCAAGCTCCTTGACGATGCCGGCTGGGTGCCCGGCGCCGACGGCATCCGCGCCAAGGATGGAGTGCGGCTTTCCTTCAAGAATTCCACCACCTCCGGCGCCCATCTGCGTGAGCAGGCGCAGCAATTCATTCAGCAGACCTATGCCGAGATCGGCGTCGAGATGCTGATCGAGAACCTGCCTCCCGCGGTGATGTGGGGAGATTTCTGGGTGCAGTCCCAGTTCGACACCGCGATGGTCGGCATCACCTATCTGATCGGCTCCGACCCCGACGTTACCAATCGGTTCCACAGCAAGGCGATCGTCGCCAAGGGTGGCAACGGCTCGAACAACGCGCAGTACTCCAACCCCGAGGTCGATGCGCTTCTTGAAGAAGGCAGCCGCACCTTCGATCCGGAGAAGCGGCGCGAAATCTACCTGAAGGTGCAGGAGATCGTCCGCCGCGATCTGCCATTCCTTCCGTTGTTCGCGAACACAACGGTCTACGGAATCAAGAAGGGCATCGAAGGTTTCGTTGCCAACGCAAACACCCGCACCGAATCCTGGCACGCCGCAGGCTGGTACTGGGCCTGACCGAATGTCGGCCGCCCGGGGCTGATTGCTCCGGGCGGCGGCAACGTTTTGCCGCCTGTTCCGGAAGGAGGAAACCATGGCCGCGTTCCTGCTCAACCGCTTCATGCAGAGCATCGTGCTGCTGGTGATCGTTTCGATCATCGGGTTTCTCGTGCTCAACCTCATTCCCGGCGGGCCGATGTCGCAATACGCCCTCGATCCGGGAATGACGCAGGAAGACTTGGACCGGCTTGCCGAACAGCTCGGCCTGAATCGACCCTTTTGGGTTCAGTATCTGGAGTGGGCCTGGCGGCTGCTGCAGGGGGACTGGGGAACTTCGTTCCGTGACGGCAATCCGGTAACGACAGTCATCGGCAGGCACATCTGGGCGACCTTCCTGCTGATGGGATCCTCCACCGCCATAGCGATCGCCGTCGGAACCTGGATCGGCATACGCGGCGCGACTCGCCGCTACTCGGCCTTCGACTACCTGGCGACCGTTGGCGCGATGGTTGCCCTTTCGATCCCGACCTTCTGGTTCGGTCTGATCGGCATCTACGTCTTCTCCCTGGAGCTTGGCTGGCTCCCGGCGGGCAACATGTACACGATCGGCGACGGCTCCGTTCTGAACTACCTGCACCACCTCATCATGCCGTCGATCGTTCTGGCGCTTGTGCACATCGCAATCTGGAGTCGTTTCATGCGTTCCTCCACCCTTGACGCGATGAGCCAGGAATTCGTGAAGACCGCCCGCGCCAAGGGCGTGAGCGAACGGCGGGTCATCCTGAAGCACGTCGTCGGCAACGCGCTCTTGCCCATGATCACTTTGGCCGGCGTCCAGCTTCCTTCGATCTTGACGGGGGCGCTGGTCACGGAAACCGTCTTTACGTGGCCGGGGATGGGAAGGCTGTTCCTCGATAGCCTCGGCTACAGCGACTATCCGGTCGTAATGGGCCTGCTGATGTTCTCGGCCATTCTCACCATCGCCGGCAATCTCATCGCGGATATCGTGGTCGCATTGGTCGATCCGCGCATCCGTCTGGCTTAGCCCGCCGCCAACAGTAGGAGGCCATGACATGACCGCCATCGCCGCAGTAACGGAGCACAGCCATTGGTGGGACAGTCGCGTCATGCGCCGCTTCCTCGGCCATCGACTGGCGCTGCTCGGGCTGGTGATGATCAGCCTGCTGACACTTGCCTGCGTCGTCGGGCCTCACCTGCTGCCGTACGACTCGCTGTATATCGATCTGCGTGCGCGCTTCGCTCCGCCCTTCACCGGCGATCACTATCTGGGCACCGATCCTTTGGGTCGCGACATCGCGGCAAGATTGTTCATGGCCGGCAGGACGTCGCTCCTCGTGGGTGTCTCCGCGATGGTGCTCTCGATACTCGTCGGGACGATCGTGGGCGTGATCGCGGGCTATCGAGGCGGGTGGGTCGGCGCATCGCTGATGCGCACGGTCGACGGCTTCCTGTCGTTCCCTTCAATCTTCCTGCTGTTGGCCCTGGCGGCCGCTCTGAAACCCAGCGCGTCGATGATCACCGTCGTCATCGCGCTGACAAGCTGGATGGAGGTCGCCCGCATCGTCGACGCCGAGGTGCGTTCGCTGCGCGAGCGCGAGTTCGTGCTGGCTGGACGGATGCTGGGATTGAGCAGGACCTACATCATGTTCCGCGAGATACTCCCCAACGCCATGGGCCCTATCATCGTCGCCGCCACGCTTACCGTCGCCCGCGCTATTCTCATGGAGTCCTACATCAGCTTTCTCGGCTATGGCATCCAGCCGCCTCTGCCGAGTTGGGGCAACATGCTCAACGGCGCGCAGCAGTATCTGGCGAGCGCCCCGTGGCTGGCGATCATTCCCGGAGCGGCCATCACCATCGCGGTGACCAGCTTCAACTTCATCGGCGACGGCCTGCGCGACGCGCTCGACGTGAGGGACGATCGTGTCTGATCTCGTCAGCGCGCGCGGCACACCGTCGATCGTCAACACGCAGCAGAAAGCTGTTCAGGTGCAACAGCCAAAAGTCGCTGCCAAGAACACGCCCTACTGGTGGGAGGCCGCGCCCGTCAGGCCGCTGCCGCCGCAGCCTTTGGCCAAGACTCTGGATGTGGCGATCGTCGGCGCGGGCTATGCCGGCCTCTCCGCCGGAATGACGCTGGCGCGCGAGGGACGTTCGGTTGCGGCCTTCGATGCGATGATGCCGGGCGAAGGGGCCTCGTCGCGCAACGGCGGCGTGACCAGCGGCACGATCCGGCCGGACTACGCCACGATCGCCAGGCGCTTCGGCGAGGACAAGGCGATCGCCATCGAGCAGGAGGGCAAGCGCGCGCGAGAGTTCCTCTACGACTTCATCAAGACCGAGGGGCTCGACTGCGACTTCCGGCTGGTCGGCAACTTCAAGGGCGCGCTCGGATACAACCATTACGACGCCATGGCCCACGGCGCCGAGAGGCTGGCCAGGGTGCTGGGGATCGAGTCCTACGCCGTTCCTCATGCCGAGCAGCAAAGCTATATCGGGACCGACTTCTACCGCGGCGGCACGGTGCGCATGGACATTGGCGGGCTGCATCCGGCCAAGTTCCATGCCGAACTCTTGCGCGTGGCGCTGGCCTCGGGTCTGACCGTGCACGCGAACACGCCGGTCACCGCGATTACGCGCGACGGCAACGGGTTCAGCGTCAAGACTTCGGCCGGCACGGTGCAGGCGCGGCAGGTTCTGGTTTGCTCCAACGGCTATACCGATGACGCAGCACCCTTCCTGCGCCGCCGCTTGGTGCCGGTTCGCGCGCGCATCATCGCGACGGAGGAACTGTCGCCTGACCTGATGGCCCGGCTGATGCCGAAGCTGATGATGATGGGTGAGAACCGCCAACTGGGTTTCTACTACCGGCCTTCGCCGGACGGAAAGCGCATCCTCTTGGGTGGACGCGACAGTTCGCGCGCGGGCGATCCAGCGGAACCAACGATCCGCCTGCGCAACGGCCTGGTCGAGATCTTCCCGGAACTGGAAGACGTTCGCCTGTCGCACAGCTGGTTTGGAAACGTGGCGATGAACCGCGACATGATCCCCCGCATCTTCGAGAAGGACGGCCTGCTCTATGCGTCCGGCTTTTGCGGTTCCGGCGTCGTCTGGGCGCCTTGGGTCGGCATGCACGCGGCGCACAAGCTCATGGGCCATGTCGACAAGGCACGTTCGGCTTTTGACTTCCGTGCGCCAGCGGCGGTGCCGTTCTTCAACGGCAACGCCTGGTTCATGCCCGCGATCATCAAGGGTTATGCACTGCAGGACAAGATCGCCTGGTTGCGCGCCCGGCGCTGAGAAGACGAAAGGTCGGTCAGCCCGACGCAAGCTGTCGTGACGATAGCCACATAGCTGCGTCCACAAGGAAGAGTTTCCGATGCACTACATATCCACACGGGGCCATCCCGAGCGCAAGGCGTTTTGCGAGATCCTGCTCGAAGGTCTCGCGCCGGACGGCGGGTTGTATGTGCCCGAGGCCTACCCGCAGGTGGACGGCATCATGCTGAGCCGTTGGAGTGGCCTGTCCTACCCGGACCTTGCCTTCGAAATCCTGTCGCTCTACGTCGACGATATTCCGCCCGTGGACCTGAAGACGATATGTGAAAAGACCTACACGGCGCAGATCTTTGGATCCCGCGAGATAGCACCCGTGCGGCCACTTGAGACGGGAGTCTACGTTCTGGAGCTGTCGAACGGCCCCACGCTGGCGTTCAAGGACATGGCGATGCAGTTGCTCGGCAATCTGCTCGAGTACGAGCTGGCGCGTCGGGGCGAGGAACTCAACATTCTTGGCGCCACCAGCGGCGACACGGGGAGCGCGGCCGCATACGCGATGCGCGGCAAGAACGGTGTGCGGGTCTTCATGATGTCGCCGCATGGTCGGATGAGCGCTTTTCAGCAGGCTCAGATGTTCAGCCTTCAGGACGACAACATCCACAACCTCGCCATCGAAGGTGTGTTCGACGATTGTCAGGACATCGTGAAAGCTGTGTCCGGCGATGCTGACTTCAAGCGGCGTCACCGGATCGGAGCCGTCAATTCGATCAATTGGGCCCGGCTGATGGCTCAGGTGGTGTATTACTTCCACTGCTACTTTCAAGTCGCCAGGAACGGCGGCACCCGTGTCGCCTTCACCGTTCCGTCGGGCAATTTCGGCAATGTCTGCGCCGGCCATGTCGCGCGGATGATGGGACTTCCGATATCCAGTCTCGTCGTGGCGACGAACGAGAACGATGTTCTGGATGAGTTCTTCCGCACCGGTGTCTATCGCGTGCGCGGGCGTGCCGACACGTTCGAGACCTCGAGCCCGTCCATGGACATTTCCAAGGCGTCGAATCTCGAGCGGTTCGTATTCGACCTGATCGGCCGCGACGCGAGGCGGACGAAATCGCTGTTCGGTGATCAGCTGCGCCAATGCGGGTCCTTCGATCTCAGCGGGGATCCCGCATTCTCCCAGGGCGCGGATCGTTTTGGCTTTTGCAGCGGCAGGAGCATCCATGCCGACCGACTGGCCACGATCCGTGACACTTGGGAGCGTTCCGGCACGCTCATCGATCCGCACACGGCCGATGGCCTGAAGGTGGCACGCGAGCACGCCGATTCGCAAACGCCGATGATCGTGCTCGAGACCGCGCTGCCGGTGAAATTTGCCGAAACCATCCGGGAAGCTCTGGGTCGCGAGCCGAACCGTCCGCGGCGGTTCAACGGCCTGGAAGACCTGCCGAAACGGTTCAAAGTCCTTCCCGTCGATGCGCAAGCCGTCAAGAGCTACATCTCCGAGACCCTGCAGGGCGCAGGCTAGAGAAAACGCCGCGTCGGGAGCTGTTTGTCCATGGCCGTGTACACAGAACTCTCGGACGACGAGGTCGCGGCGTTCTTTCGGGCGCTGGGACTGGGCAGGCCGCGTTCCGTTCGCGGCATCACGAGCGGGATCGAAAACACCAACTATTTCGTCGACACCGACACCGGCGCCTATGTGCTCACGCTGTTCGAGCGGCTCATGAGCGGGCAATTGCCGTACTATCTCCATCTCATGAAGCATCTCGCGGCGCGGGGTATGCCGGTTCCGAACCCGGTCGCCAACGGCGGTGGCGAAATCCTTCACGCGCTGAAGGGCCGGCCTGCCGTCGTCGTCGACCGGCTTGAGGGCGAGAGCGTGACAGCTCCGGGCGACGCGCATTGCCACGCGATCGGCGAATTCCTGGCGCAGATGCACGTGGCCGGGCGCGACTACCCGCGGCATCAGGACAATCCGCGAGGTCTCTCCTGGTGGGACGAAGTGGCGCCGGTGGTCTGCCGCTTCATGTCCGATGCGCAGCGCTCGCTGTTCGCGAGTGAGCTGGCTTTCCAGAAGGAGTTGGCGGCCTCGGCATCCTACGCGTACCTTCCCAGAGGGCCAGTTCACGCCGATCTTTTTCGCGACAACGCATTGTTTGTCGGCGAGCGCCTGACGGGCGTTTTCGATTTCTATTTCGCGGGCTGCGACGCGCTTCTGTTCGATATCGCTGTGTGCCTGAACGACTGGTGCGTCGATGGTTGCACCAGTCGCCAGCACGAATCGCGAGCCGCCGCATTGCTAGCCGGCTATGAATCGGTGCGCGTTCTTGCTCCGGCCGAACACAGATTGCTTCCGGCAATGCAGCGGGCCGGAGCATTTCGCTTCTGGCTTTCGCGTCTCTGGGATCTGCACCTGCCTCGCGAGGCCGCGCTGCTCAATGCACACGATCCCAGCCACTTCGAGCGCATCCTTCGCGGGCTTTGTGGAGAGAACACAACACGGGAGTTAGAGGCATCATGGCGATGACCTTGGAAGGCCACATTCGAGAACTTCTTTCACAGATGGAGGCGGACGGCCTCTACAAGTCCGAGCGCGTCATCACCTCTCCTCAGTCCGCCGAGATCGAGGTCGGCGGCAGGAAACTGCTCAATTTCTGCGCCAACAACTATCTCGGGCTTGCAGATAGCGTGGACTTGCAGGCGGCTGCGAAGGCCGCGCTCGACCGTTATGGTTATGGCATGGCCTCGGTGCGCTTCATCTGCGGCACCCAAGAGGAGCACAAACAGCTCGAGACGAAGATATCCAGCTTCCTTGGCATGGAGGACACGATCCTCTACGGCTCGTGCTTCGATGCCAATGGAGGCCTGTTCGAGACGCTGCTTGGCGAGGAAGACGCGATCATCTCCGACGCACTCAACCATGCCTCGATCATCGACGGCGTGCGGCTGTCGAAGGCCAAGCGCCTTCGCTACGCCAACAACGACATGGGTGCCTTGGAGGAAGAACTGAAGAAAGCCGAGGGAAGCCGCTTCAAACTCATCGCCACGGACGGCGTCTTCTCGATGGACGGCATCATCGCGAACCTCAAGGGTGTGTGCGACCTCGCCGAAAAATACGAGGCGATGGTGATGGTGGACGACAGCCACGCGGTCGGTTTTGTCGGAAAACATGGCCGCGGTTCGGCCGAGCATTGCGGCGTCGAGGGCAGGGTAGACATCATCACTGGAACGTTGGGCAAGGCTTTGGGTGGCGCTTCAGGCGGCTATACAAGCGCCAGCAAGCCGGTGGTGGAGTGGCTGCGCCAGCGTTCGCGGCCCTATCTCTTTTCCAACACGCTGATGCCGGCGATCGCTGCGGCGTCGCTCGAGGTCTTCGACATTATCGAGAGGGGTGACGCGCTGCGGAAGCGGCTCTACCAGAATGCAGAGCGGTTTCGCTCGGGCATGACCAAGCTTGGCTTCACGTTGGCGGGCGCCGATCACCCGATCATCCCGGTGATGATCGGAGATGCGGCGCTGGCGTCGCGCATGGCGGAAATGATGCTTGAGCGCGGCATCTATGTGATCGGCTTCTCTTTCCCCGTGGTGCCGAAGGGTCAGGCGCGCATCCGTACCCAGATGTCCGCCGCCCACTCCACCGCCGACATCGACCGCGCGGTGACGGTGTTCGGCGAGGTGGGCAAGGAACTCGGCATCATTTCCTGAGGAACGACAATATGTCCAACATGATGCGGGCCCTCGTTAAGGCAAAGGCCGAACCCGGCATATGGATGGAGCCCGTGCCGATCCCCGAGATCGGCCCGAACGACGTGCTGATCAAGGTGAAAAAGTCGGCCATCTGCGGCACCGACGTGCATATCTACAACTGGGACCAATGGGCGCAGAAAACCGTGCCCGTGCCGATGGTGACCGGCCATGAATTCGTCGGCGAAGTCGCCGATTTCGGCAAGGCGGTGACGGAATACCGCATCGGCCAGCGCGTCTCGGGCGAGGGGCACATCGTCTGCGGCCACTGCCGCAACTGCCGCGCGGGCAGGGGCCATCTCTGCCGCAACACGCTTGGCGTCGGCGTAAACCGGCCGGGGGCTTTCGCCGAGTACCTCGCCATTCCGCAGCACAATGTCGTGCCGATCCCCGACGATATTCCCGACGAGGTCGCGGCAATCTTCGATCCGCTCGGCAACGCCGTCCATACCGCGCTCTCCTTCGATCTTGTGGGCGAGGATGTGCTGGTCACCGGCGCCGGGCCGATCGGAATCATGGGCGCGCTGGTGGCGCAGGCGGTCGGGGCCCGCAAGGTGGTGATCACCGACATCAACCCTTCCAGGCTCGAACTGGCGCGGAAGATGAAGATCCATCACGTCGTCGATGCCTCCAGGGAAAAGCTGCGAGAGGTGATGCGCGAGGAGGGCATGACCGAAGGTTTCGACGTCGGTCTCGAAATGTCAGGCTCCGCCGCAGCATTCCGCGACATGATCGACACGATGAACAATGGCGGCAAGATCGCCATCCTCGGCATCGCGCCGACCGGCTTCGAAATCGACTGGAACAAGGTCATTTTCAAGATGCTGACGCTGAAGGGCATCTACGGCCGCGAGATGTTCGAGACCTGGTACAAGATGATCGCGCTCGTACAGGGGCCGCTCGACGTCTCCGGGCTGATCACTCATCGCATCGGCATCGACGATTTTCAGACCGGCTTCGACGCGATGCGCAGCGGCAATTCCGGCAAGGTGGTGATGGATTGGTGAATGCAGCGCTTGGCCTCCTCTAGGGTTCGCCCCCGGTGGCAGGAACGCCCGGCCGCCGCGCGATTTTCGAATTCCGGGGGACGATGACGTCGCTTTGTCATGAGGGGCACCGAATCCAGACTCGATCGCCATCTGGAGCGCCCGCCGCTGACAGCGCGCAGTCGTGTTGAGGCATTCTGCTACGGACTGGGTAAGCAGGAATGAAGACTCAAATAGTGGTAGTTGGCGGTGGGGCTGGAGGTCTCGAACTCGTGCGGCGGCTCGGAGCATGGCTCGGCCGTAAGGATTTCGACATTATTCTTGTGGAGCGGAACCACACCCATGTCTGGAAACCGCTCCTCCATGAGGTCGCGGCCGGTTCACTCGATGCAAATCTTGATGAAGTCGGCTATCGCAGCCACGGGCATCGTTGAGGCTACCGTTTCTTCTACGGGTCTTTGGAGGCCATCGATCGGAAGAACGCGCTCTTCGCGGGGCACGACGCCGGAGCCGAGAACTGGGCAACCATCGCCTCGCTCATCGAAACCTGCAAACTCAATGCCGTCGATCCGCTGGCCTATTTGACCGCGACGCTCACCGCCATCGTCAACGGTCACAGGCAGAGTTGCATCGATGAGCTTTTGCCGTGGAATTATTTGGACGAACAAACGGCTGAAGTCTGCTGTTGGCCCTAAGCAGCCGTCACGCAACGCTTCACCTCGTAGGCCGAACCGCTCCCCGGTTCAGAATCTGATTTCGCCATGCGCTTGGTGTGACGCCGAGAAGCGATGCTAATACGCGCGCGAATGTTGGGAGCTTGTGAAACTGCATGGTACGATAGCGGACACCTGTTTAATGCGACGGCTTGCCACAGACGCCCTGTTCTCCCCGACTTAGGAAAAGCCGGCATGCGGCGCGATACCATGCTCACCTGGAGGGGCTAATCACGCGCGTCGGGCACCTTCGAAGGAGAGCAGTCCCAGCAATGGGCTGAGACTGCGGCACAGTTCATTCGATCCGACTTCACTTCGTCAGAAAAGAAGCTATGAGGGCAGCAGCTTTCTCGGGCGTTTCCCAAAACATATTATGGCCCGCCCCTTTGAACGCTTCAAACCTTGCTTGTGGAAATGCTGCTTTGAGCTTTTCTTGATGAGAAGAGTCAAACAACTGATCCTGATCGCCCCAGAGAATCATCATAGGAGCTTTGATCAACGATGCTGTTTTTGACAGGTCGCCTGTGGTTGTACCCCAAAGAACACCTTTCCAGACTTGTATCGGAACAGCGGCACTCTCCTCGCGCTCTGGCTTTATGAACGCGTCATCGACCGGATTGGGGTTCCAGTACCAGTCCATCATGAACTTTCCATTTGGATCGATGGGGGGCTGGAGCGGAGTAATATTGTCCCATAGCCAGCTGCCAGGTCCGCCGCCAGTGTTGACGGTCGAGGAAATCAGCACGACCTTTTCTATCTTTTCCGGATGTTGCGCCGCCAACATTTGTGCCGTCAGCGAACCCAGCGAATGCCCAACGACGCTGATGCGATCGATTTTCATCGCTTCCAAGAATAGGAACGTGTCGTTGGCGAAATCGGCATAGGTGTAACAGCAGTCAGGAGCGCTGGACTTCCCGTGGCCACGAAGATCGATTGCATAGATGTGGAAATTCTTCAAATAAGGTGCGATTAGCGACCAACTGCGTGAGTTGTCCGTGTAGCCATGAATGAGCAGAAGAGGCTGGCCATCGGTGTTGCCCATTTCAGAGTACGCCAGAGTGACGCCATTTGACAGGCTTACCGTCTTTTTTGCTGCTGCCCAGTCAGTCTGGGAAGGCACCGGAACTTCCGCTGTGTGCCCATATCCCGCGCTCAGCGCCAAGCCGATGGCTGCGAGAAGCATGATACCCAGTTTCATATTTCCCCCTCCGTTTTCCCGGCGACCAAAAGATTGACCGCGCAGTCAATAGTTGAACTATCGGTCTCCTTTGTCAATAATCATCTATGGGGGTGATACATGGCACTTACAAAAATCAGCGAGATAAGACGTCGGGAGTTGCGTCGCGCAGCCGTTGAAGTCATGCGGCGCGAGGGGGCCGCGGGGACTACATTGGAAAAGGTCGCCCAGGAAGCGGGTGCATCCAAGGGCATCCTTCTTCACTATTTCCGAAACAAGCAGGAGCTTTTCGAAGAAGCGATGCGCGAGGCAAATGCCGGCCTGCGTGATGACGTCGTCAGCCGTCTCAAGAGAGCACGCTCACCGATCGAGCGCATTTGGGCAATCGTGGAGGCAAACCTCGGCGAGCACGTTTTCAAGTCGCCGAACGGCCATGCATGGCTTTCGCTGTGTGCGGAGGTTCCGCGCGAGCCGCAGTTGGCGCGCCTGCAAAGCATTTTCCATTCGCGAATGCACTCGAATCTAATGTCCGGTTTCCGCTCTTTGGTTTCCCCCTCCGACGCGGAGAGCTTATCATTGTCAATGTCGGCATTGATCGACGGACTGTGGGTTCGCCTCGGAATTGGTGATCAGAGCTTGACGTCGAAGATCGCCCTGTCGCTAGCTCGCGACATGCTGGCCAATGCGTTGCCGAATATCGTCATACCAGGCGCGGTCGAGTATTGAGGCTGCAGGTAGCCGCGACGAGGGTCGCCTATTGGCGCATTCTTGCCATCAATGTCGTAGTGGCATTTTTCGGAATGCCCAATCGAGCTTGGTCAATGTGCGAGGAAAACATCGCTTACGATCTACATGTCCCTGTACCGCATGCACTTGATGGCCATCCACGGCTGGGCCAAGGGACTTGCGCTCATCCTGGTCGGTCACGTCAACCGTGTCGTCCGTCCGCGCCTCAAGCTGCATTGACATTGCTTAGGCGCGGACGCGCTACGGCACGGGATCGAAGGGTGCCGCTTCGGTCTGCATTTCAACTCGCCTGAGCGACGCCCCGCGTGGTATTGCATTCCGCCATCGTGTGACTTTGGGACGTTTCATCTCCGACTCTCAGCGACCTCGCGCACCGCTGCGATTGCCTCGTCAACGGCGACACGATCGACATCGAGATGGGTGACCCAGCGCATGCGTCCACCCGGCCAGAAACTGGCCGCTATGCCGCGATCAGGCAATGCTTCGGATAGCCGGGTCGCCAGATCGGGCGCGAGATCCACAAACACCATGTTGGACTGCGGCGGTGTCACCGTCAGTCCCTTGGTTCCCGAAAATCCATCCGCGAGTGCCCTGGCGTTGGCGTGATCCTCGGCCAGACGTTCGACATGATGGTCGAGCGCATGCAGGCCCGCCGCTGCAACTATTCCTGCCTGCCGCATGCCCCCGCCGAGCATCTTGCGCCAACGGCGCGCTCGGGCGATCAGCGCGGCCTTCCCGACCAGCACCGAGCCAAGCGGCGCTCCCAGCCCCTTCGAGAGGCATACCGACACGCTGTCGAAGCCCTTTGCCAAACGGCCGACATCGACGCCAAGTCCCACAGCCGCGTTGAACACCCGCGCGCCGTCAAGGTGGGTGGCGAGACCCCGATCCCGCGCGAAGCCGACCACCTCGTCCTGATACTCCGGCCGAAGTATCCGCCCGACAAACGTATTCTCGATCGTCACCAGTCGTGTGACAGCAAAATGGGGGTCGTCGGCCTTAACCGCCGCGTGAAGATCCCCGATGCGGATCGTACCATCGGCACGGACCGGCAACGGTTGTGGCTGAACCGAACCGAGTACGGCGGCGCCCCCCGCTTCCCACAGATAGGTGTGAGCTTCGTTTCCGCAGAGGTACTCCTCGCCGCGCTGGCAATGGCACATGATCGCCGCGAGATTGGCCATGGTCCCGGTCGGCAGCAGCAGGCCTGCTTCCTTGCCGAACATGGCGGCAAGGCGCGTCTCCAGCGCTTTCACTGTGAAATCATCGCCCAAGACATCGTCACCCACCTCGGCGGCTGCCATCGCCGCGCGCATCTGGGGGGTAGGTCGGGTGACAGTATCGGACCGGAAGTCGAGACGGATGGTTTTGGATCGCATGGCCCGAGGTCCTATGGAGGTAGTATTGGGTGCCGCCTTGTGACGGCGTAGTTCACTGACTTTGCGCTGTGCTTCAGCCGCGGCCGAGTTCGGTCACCGTTCGCTCGTTCCTTGTCGTGCCGGTATTGAGCGTAGTACTCGGTTCGAGCATCACGACCTCGCACGTATCGTCCAAAGCCACCGGGCAATGCTCGACGCCATGCGGGACCACGATGAACTCCCCTTCCTCGATAATCTCGTCCCGATCGCGGAACTTCATCAGCAAGCGACCCTTGTGCACGAGGAACAGTTCATCCTCGCTCTTATGGAAGTGCCAGACGAACTCGCCGGAGAACTTCGCCAGCTTTATCTGCATGTCGTTGATCTGACCGGCGATCCTCGGGGACCACGTGTCATTGAAGCGTCCAAACGCGCTGGTCAGGTTCTTCTTCTGGAAAGGCGAGATGTGCCGGTTGAGCGTGGCGACGTCGCGCAGGATCGCAGCGAGCTGGCTCGACACATCCTTTTCCGGCGCCGGGTATTTGCCGTCCAGCGCGGCGGTACCGATCGTGAAGCCGGCGGCGCCGGCGTCCTTGACCACTGCGATCCGCTCGGGCGTGTCGATCGAGCCGGCGACGTAGACCGGTTTGGACACGGCCGCGCAGACCTGCCTGATGAGGGTCGGGACGTCTTCCCTGGAGCGATAGGCAAGCAGGTCGAGACCATGCACCCCGTCGCGCGCGGTCAGCGCCTTGGCGCTCTCGACAATCTCCCCGATCGTGCCTTCGAGCACGCTCGGGTGACCGCTGATGCGCCCGGGGAAGGGGAAGTATTGCAGGCTGCTGCCGGTAACGATCGGCAGAACGTCGTCAACGCGCGTACCGCCCAGCAGGATGTCGACGCCGATCTCGACCGCGGCCTTTGCGGAGACGATCTCGCTCTCCCGGTCGAGCGAGACGACTTCGAGATAGGAGGTTGCGCCGCCGGCCTTGATGGCTTGATTGAGCGACTTCAGCTGGTCGATCGGCAAGCCGATGTCCTTGAAGCCGATATGGCGTACGCCGAGCCTCAAGGCGGTCTGAAGTTGTTTCGACGCGTCCTCGACCGTGCGGTCGTTGCGCGTGAGCATGAAGATGAAGCGGAGGCCCATCAGACTACCCTTTCACGTTCTTGGGACTTGGTTTGCGCAGCAACGAGCCGCCGGGCGTAAGCGATTGCGGTCTCCAGACTGGTGGAATCGGCAACGCCCTGACCCGCGATATCGAACGCCGTGCCATGGTCGGGGCTTGTGCGGACGAACGGTAGGCCAAGGGTGATGTTCACGCCCTTTTCGAGCCCGAGATATTTCACAGGGATCAGGCCCTGGTCGTGATATTGGGCCACTACGACATCGAAGCGACCCTTGCGGGCCTGCATGTAGACGGTGTCGCCGGGCCAAGGACCGCTGGCATCGATGCCCTCGGCGCGCGCCGCCTCGATCGCAGGCCGGATAATCCGGATTTCTTCGTCACCAAATAGACCGCCTTCACCGGCATGGGGATTGAGCCCCGCGACCGCGATGCGCGGAGCCGCGATGCCGAGGGCCTTGCCGCCGTCATGCGCCAGCCGGATCGCCGCCATCTGGGCGTCGAAATCCGCCTCGTCGATCGCGTTGCGCAGCGACGTGTGGATGGTAACGAGAACCGTGCGGATGTCGTCATTGGCCAGCATCATCGCAACGCGCTTCGCGCCGCCATAGTCGGCCAGAATCTCGGTATGTCCGGGATAGCGGATGCCCGCGCATCCCATCGCTTCCTTGTTGATCGGCGCGGTTACGATGCCGCTGACGGTGCCGGCCTTAGCCGCGGAGATCGCGGCTATGATTGCGTCGAAGGAAGCCTGGCCGGAAATGGCGTTAACGACCCCAAGCGGCGGCAACTCCAGGATTTGGGTCGTTTCGACAACCTCGAGGGACCGAGGCTCGAAGCGTGCTTCCTCGGGTCCGGTGACCTGCCCAACCGTTAGGTCAAGGCCAAGACGACGGACGATGTCCTCCATCACGACGCGGCTGCCGAACACGACGGCCCGCTGGTTTCCCCGGGCCAATGCGTTGGCCACGATCTCCGGACCGATGCCGGAGGCGTCGCCCATCGTTATGGCAAGAGGAGCAGATTGGGTCATGGCAAGGCCTGTGCTGGTGTCGCGGCGTTCTGGCGGAGCTCGGCGATTGCGCGCCGCAGCGTGTCGCCGTCACCGAAGCCGCCCGCCTTCATGCCGATAAGAAGCTCGCGCCCGTCCCCAAGGAAAGCGCGGCCCAGCGGAAAGCCTGGCTCGAACTCCCGCAGGATCTCGAAGGCGCGGATCTCCAGGAGGTCGAGAACGGCTTCCACGGTATCTCCGCCTGTGGCAATCACGACATCAAACGGCTGGCGGCGCAGTCGTTCGGCCGCGTCCCGGGCGATACCCTGCAGGACGGATAAGGGCTCATCCAGGCGCCGGGCCGGAGCCCGAAGCACGGTGACCCGAGCCTGCGTGGCAACCTGATTGGCCTGGCGGTGGCTGAGCGAGTTGGCGCTGCCGATCACGACGAGAATGTCACCAGCGGCGGACGCGACCGGATTGGATGCTGCCGCGGCCGGCGCGAAGCGTTTCGCCAGCGCCATCGCCATGCCGGGAGAACCTGCCCAGAGGATCGATTCCGCTTCAGGGAGAGCGGCGATCTCTCTGTCGAGATCGCACTGTGTGGTCGCATTGATGATGACGACGTTGTCGATGCAGGCAGGAATAAGCTCAACCAGACGCGAGTAACGCGCCGGATGAACGGGGTCGCGACCATAGCCGGTTTCCGCGACCGGCACGCCGTCCACCAGCTGAACACCGCTGACGGTGGTGCGCCCCGCGGTGGGGAACGCGGGAGCAAAGACAAGCGTCTTGCGACCGCTCGCCCTGAACGCCGCTTCCAGTTCCGCCGTTATATGTCCGCGCAGCGTGGAGTCCACGGTCTTGTACAGGATTTGGCGGGAGGCGAGCCGTGCGGCAAGGCCCGCGGAGAGTTCCGCCGCTGCCGAGGCGTCGACGGACCGCGACCCGCTGTCGACGGCGACGATCGTCCCTTCCACCGCCGGTAAGCGGCCCCTGCCTACCACTGCTCGTAGGCCACGCTCGACAAACGGGCCGGCGCCATCCGCGGCGCTGGTCAGGTCGTCGGCGAGGATGCCGATCGTAGGCTGGCTATTGGTTCGCATGGAACAATTATGCAGACGCGGCGCCTCTTAAAAAGCGATAGTTTCTACACGGAAGCGGTGATAAAAATTCACCGATGAAGCGGTCCGACATACCCTCGCTGGACGATCTTCGGGCGTTCGAGACGACGGCTCGTCTCGGCTCCGTTCGGCTGGCCGCAGACAGTCTCGCCCTGACCCATGGCGCCGTCAGCCGTCGGGTCGCCAAATTGTCCGACGATCTCGGATTCAGGCTGTTCGAGAAAAGCGGTCGGGGCTTGCGCCTCACGGCGGCAGGGGAGACGCTCAACCTTACGCTTGGCCGGTTCTTCACGGAGCTGGCGACAACCATCGAAAATCTGCGCGCCGCCAACGCTCGCCAGGACGTGCTGGTGCTTTCCTGCGAGCCCTCGGTCGCGATGCGTTGGCTCATTCCGCGACTGGCGAGCTTTCAGAGCGCGCATCCCGATATCGCGCTGCATCTCTCGGTAGGCGGCGGCCCGGTGGAGTTTCGTCGCGACCGGATCGATCTGGCCATTCGACGGCTCGATTTCGCGCTGCCAGAGGCCTCGCATGTCCAGCGCCTTTTTCCAGAAAAGGTTGGACCGGTGATGAGCCCTCAACTCGCGCCGGCCTTTGCCTCGGGGGAGTATATCGCGCTGGGTTCAAAGACCCGGCCGGACGCCTGGTCACAATGGCTCGCCGTCCACCCATCGGTGCGGCGCCCCACGGAAATCCGCTTCTATGACCACCACTTCCTGATCGTTGAGGCCGCATCGGCGGGGCTTGGCGCTGCCCTCAGTCCCCTGGTCCTCGCAACCGACGACATAGAGAGAGGGCGGCTCGTCGCACCGGCCGGTTTCGATCCCGATGGAAGCCATTACGGGCTCATCTGGACGGGAGAAGCCGAATTGTCTGGAAAGGCCCACGCGCTTGCCCGATGGCTGGAAGCCCAATGCAGGCTTTCGTTCGAGTGAGGCCTACATTCGATGTCGGCAAGCGGCCCGGCGCGCGGCCTAGCCGCGGGTCGCCGCTGCCCTGATCAGCGGGTCGGTCGTGTAAGGGCCCCGCGGCGCAACGCCGGTGTCTTCCAAGATCACCAGACGATCTTCCAGTTTGGTCTCGACCAGCTCCGCCGGGATCGCATTGGTTAGGACAGCTGCAACGATAATTGAATCGGTCGGTTGTCTCGACCTGCGGCGGTGTGACTCACCCGGCAGGGATTCCCTGCCGGAGCGAGGCGCGCTAGCGGTAGCGACATGATCGACCGGCGCGGGATCCAGCAGCGGTGGGAGGCGGACGGCTCGAAGCGCGACGAGCGCGGCCGGCGCGTGTTCGCCGCGAGCGAGGCGCGCGCGGCGGGCCGGGGTGGGCTGGCGGCGGTCTCGGAGATCACAGGGCTGGCCCGCTCGACGATCGGGCGCGGGCTGAAAGACCTCGACGCGGCGCCGCCGCGCGGTCGGGTGCGCCGGGAAGGCGGCGGCCCGCGGCCGTTGACGGCGCGCGATCCGACGCTGCTTGCCGACCTTGAGCGCCTCGTTGAGCCGGCGACCTTGGGTGATCCGGAGCGGCCTCTGTTGTGGGTGTCGAAGAGCCTGGACAAGCTGGCGCGCGCGCTTGGCGACATGGGCCATGCGATCAGCCCCAACAGCGTGCGCAAGCTGCTTGTCAAGCTCGGCTTCTCGCGCCAGCTTAACCGCAAGACGGATGAAGGCGCGCACCATCCCGACCGCGATGCCCAGTTCGCGCACATCAACGCCAAGGTGGTCGCCGCGCAGGCGGCCGGTGAGCCCGTCATCTCCGTCGATACAAAGAAGAAAGAGCTCGTCGGCGCCTTCAAGAATGGCGGCAGCGACTATCGCCCGAAGGGCGACCCGCAGCGCGTCAAGGTGCACGACTTCGTCGACAAGACGCTTGGCAAGGTCGTCCCCTACGGCGTCTACGACGTGGCCGCCAACGAGGGCTGGGTCAGCGTCGGCATCACCGCCGACACCGCCGAGTTCGCGGTCCACTCGATCCGCACGTGGCTCGAGCGCATGGGCCGCCAGCGCTATCCCTCGGCCGGCGCGCTGACGATCACCGCCGACTGCGGCGGCTCCAACGGGGCGCGCGTGCGGCTGTGGAAGGTGGAACTGCAGAAGCTCGCCGACGAGACCGGGCTTGTCGTCCACGTCCATCACTATCCGCCGGGCACGTCGAAGTGGAACAAGATCGAGCACCGACTGTTCTGCCACATCACCCAGAATTGGCGCGGCCGTCCGTTGACGGATCGCCTCGCCGTGGTCGAGTTGATCGGCGCGACCACGACCAAGACCGGGCTCAAGGTCGAGTGCGCGCTCGACGCCACCACCTATGAGAAGGGCGTGAAGGTCTCGGCTGCCGAGATGGCGACCCTCGATATCACCGGCGACCAGTTCCATCCAGAATGGAATTACACAATCAAACCGCGGCGGTCGGCCATAGCGTAGCGGTTATCGTTGCAGCTGTCCTTAGTGTCGTCTTGCCTGTTCCGGCGCTCCCGACACTGAGCCGATCCACGATCCTCAAGCTCGATCCAAACGGACTCGCGAGCAGGTTGCGCCGCGCTGTGCCGAACTGGAATTCGGTGGGGCTTGAGCAGATCCTATCGATCAAGCGATCAAAAATCCGCACATCTGGCGAAGTCCTCGATGATTTCGGCACATTCTTCCGAGCGCACGATGCGATGAAGGGCTGATCGGAACTTTGCTTCCGCATTCCTGGCAGCCGAGGTTGGTTGGAACATGTCGCCCCGAGTCGAACGCATTCACAGTGATGAGCGTCTCCCGGCCGAGGCGGACGTCGTCATCGTCGGCGGCGGCATCCTCGGCTCCACGGCCGCCTACTTTCTGGCGAAGCGTGGCCTTTCCGTGGCTCTGCTCGAGAAGGGCCACGTCGCATGTGAACAATCGAGCCGAAACTGGGGTTGGTGCCGCCAGCAGAACCGCGACCGGCGCGAACTGCCGCTCTCGGTGATCTCCCTGCGACTGTGGGACGAGCTGACGCGCGATATCAATCGGGACCTTGGATTTCGACGCTGCGGTCTCCTCTTTGCGACTCACGACGAGGCTGTGCTCGCCGGCTGGGAAAAGTGGCGCGAGATCGCCAGGGAGTACGACGTCGAAACCCGCAGTCTCAGCCGGGCGGAGGTGGCCGAGCGCGTCCCCGAAGCGCGCGATAAATGGGTCGGCGGGATCTATTCGGAACGGGACGGTAAGGCCGAGCCTGCGCTCGCCGCGCCGGCTATCGCCGAGGGCGCCAGAGTTCTGGGCGCCACGATCCACCAGGAATGCGCCGCGCGGGCGCTCGACTTGGCCAATGGCAAAATCGCGGGCGTGCACACGGAGAAGGGCTACATCAGAACCAGCGCCGTGCTGTGCGCCGCTGGCGCCTGGTCTTCGCGCTTCCTGAGGCCGCTCGGGATCAGTTTCCCCCAAGCGAGTATCCGGCAGACCGCGCTGCGTTCCACCCCGACAATCAACATAGGCGAGGCAATCTCCACACCCTACTGCACAATCACGCGCCGACTGGACGGAAGCTATACACTTGCCATCAGCGGCAAGGCGAACCTCGAAATCACGCCCCGGGCTATCCGGTATAGCCGGGAATTCATGCCGCAGTTCTTCCGTCGCCTGAAGAATGTCAGGCTCGGCATTGGCCAATCGTTCTTTTCGGGGCCGGATTCATTGTCCGCCCTTTTGGCAAGCGACGATCGGATATTCGAACAAAGTCGGGTGCTGGATCCCCCACCCTTGAAATGGCTGGTAAGCCAAGTGGTGGAGAGTGTCCGCAAGACCTTCCCCCAACTGGCCGACATAAGGATCGATAGCGCCTGGGGTGGTTTCGTCGATTGCACGCCGGACGCAGTGCCCGTGGTGTCGCAGGTCGACGGGGTGAAAGGCCTCGTCCTCGCGGCGGGCTGTTCGGGCCACGGCTTCGGTTTAGGCCCGGGGCTTGGCTATCTGGCCGCGGAGCTTGTCGTAAACGACACGCCTTGCGTCGATCCTACACCGTTCCGCCTGTCGCGTCTGGTTGACGGCTCGAAGCTGGACATCGCGGCTATCTGAAGATCAGCCGGAAGTCAGACCTGACGCGCACCAAGCCAAGGTGTCAGCGGTCGGGTGAGCGGAATCCCCACGTTCCCCCGCCAAGTCCGCGGTACATAAGCGCAAGGTGGCAGGAGTTGCACCAGGCGACGGCTCGTCTCGGCTCCGCCCGACTGGCCGCGGACAGACTCGCCTTGCAACCGACGACATCCGGGAAAGCTCACGTTCTTGCGCGATGGCTGGAAGCCCAATGCAGGCTTTCGTTCGAGTGAGGCCTACACTCGATATCGGGCGGCCCGGCCCACGGCTAGCGGCGGGACACCTTTGCGCTGATCAGCGCGTCGGCCATGTAGAGATCCTGCAGGGAGATGCCGGAACTGTCGAAGACGGTGATTTCGTCTTCGAGGCGGCGTCCAGGTACACGGCCCTCAATGACGTCGCCGATTGGCGTCACGGTAAGCGTGCCCGCCTCGATCTCCGCGCGAGCGTGCTGAAAGTCGCCAATCCGGAGGGACTGTGAGGGCAGGTCGCAGAACAGGCTTGCCATCGACAGCAGTTGGCCCGGCAATTCCTGCTTGCCGGGCGCATCCGATCCCATGCTGACGACATGGGTTCCGGGTTCCACCCACGCGGCATCGAACAGAGGTTCGCGTGAGGGGGTCGCCGTCACCACGATGTCGGCCGCGCGCACGGCTTCTTCGGCCGATACGGCGCGCGCCTCGAGGCCCCTTTCGCCGATCTGGCCGACAAAAGCATCGCGTCGCGCCGAAGGCCGTGCCACGACCAGCACGGTTTCGATCGGTCGGATGCGAGTCAGCGCCGCGACCTCGAAACTCGCCTGGTTGCCCGCGCCGAAGATCGCCAGAACCTTGGCGTCCTGCCGGGCGAGAAGGTCGGCCGCAACCGCGTCGGCTGCAGCCGTTCGGTAGGCGTTGACCTTGCCGGCCTCGATCACGGCGCGGAGCCGACCTGTCTGCTGATCCAGCAGCACTATGGTGGAGTTGTGGCGCGGAAGGCCCCGCGCCGGGTTGCCGGACCAGAAGGAGCCGATCTTCACGCCTGTCAGGTTGTCCGACCACCCGGACTTGATCGAGAACGTGTTGGTCGCTTCCCGCGAGCGCCCCAGAACCGCCGGAAAGACACCGCTGTGCCCGGATGCCGCGGCCACGAGAGCCGCCCGCGTCGCCTCGAAAGCAAGTTCGTGGGTGACGAGGGCGGCAGACTCTTCCTCACTGATGTAGATCATCTGGACTACCTCCCTGGCATTGATGACTGTGCGGGCGTGGCGGGGATCGTCGAGCGAGCAAGGCGGAGACCATATAAGACGCCGCACATACCTCGCCCGAATTGCGCGGTCCGGTATGCCGAAGAATCGTCCAAAACGAACAATCGCGCTGATCTCTACGGGAAAAACAGCATCGAAATCTGCGCGCGGGGCGCCACCTTGAGCTTCGATCTCTGGATGAATGAAGGCTGCTTGCGCATGGCCGTTGGGCTCAAAATGGACATTGTCGGCGATCCGGCCGAACTGACCGCTTTCGAGCCGCGCCATGTGCCCGGCGCGCTGAAGCTGTCGCAGGAAATGGGCTGGCCTTACCGCAGCGAGGACTGGGAGTTTGCCGCCAGGGTCGGCGAGGGCCTTGTCCTCGAGCGCGCGGGCGAGGTGATCGGCTCTGCAATGTGGTGGAACTACGGGCAGGCCTATGCTTCGGCCGGGATGATCATCGTTACCCGCTCCGCGCAAGGTGGTGGCAACGGCTCGCGGCTCTTCAACGGTTTGCTCCAGGCGACTGAGGGTCGCAACGTGCTGCTCAATTCGACCGAAGAGGGGCTGCCTCTCTACAAGCGGCGCGGCTTCACCGTCTGGGGTGCCGTCCTACAGCATCAAGGCCCGCTGAACGTCGCCGTGCCGGCGAAGTCCCGCGACGATGTTCGACCTGCAACGGTCTCCGACCTTTCGGCGATCCAGGCTTTCGACGAACGCTCCACCGGCATGCCGCGAGGGCCGATGGTGGCCGCGCTTGCCGAAGTGGGCGAGGTGGTGGTGATAGACCGCGGTGGAAGGATCGCCGGTTACGCCATCGCAAGGAAGTTCGGGCGCGGCTACGTGGTCGGCCCTGTTGCCGCCGAAAGCCCTGAAGACGCGCAACTCCTGATCCTTGATCGGCTTTCCAGGCTCCACGGCCAGTTCGTGCGCATCGACGTCTATGCCGAACATGGATTGGGCGACTGGCTGCAAAGCCTGGGCCTTGTCAGGGTCGGCGGAGCCACCGCCATGATCAAGGGGCGGCAGCCAACGCCCGATGGCGCGGCCCGCATGTATGCCTTGGCGAACCAGTCCTTCGGCTAGTGATGAGGAACATCGGGAAGATGGCAACGAACGCGGAATTGCTGAAACCGATCCAGAAGGTTGACGGCCTTGTCACGCCGGCGCTGCTGCTGGATCGCGCAAAGCTCGATCGCAACATAATGCGTCTCGCCGATCGCGCCAGGAAGCTGGGCGTTGTCCTGCGGCCGCACATGAAGACGGCCAAGAGCATCGACGTGGCCCAACGGGCGTTCCCCACTGAACCCGGCCCGATCACGGTGTCGACCATCGCCGAGGCGGAATACTTCGCCCGCCACGGCTATAGCGACATGACCTATGCGGTCGGCTTGTCGCCGGCCTCGGCACTTCGTGCGGCGGAGCTTTGCCGCCGCACCGGCATCGACCTGAAGCTGCTGCTCGATACCGTTGAGCAGGCCGATGCCCTGGCCGATGTGCGCCAGGCCACGGGCATCACGCCGTCCGTGCTCATCGAACTGGATTGCGACGACCATCGCGGCGGATTGAAGCCGGACGATCCCAAGCTCATTGAGGTGGCCGGCAGGGTCGTCGCGGCGGGCGCCAACTTCGCGGGCGTCCTCGCCCATGCGGGCGAATCCTATGGCTTGAGCTCGCCCGATGCGCTGGTAAAAGCGGCTGAGGCCGAGCGCCTAGCCACGGTGCGCGCCGCCGAAATCCTGCGGGCTCATGGTCATGCGTGCCCGATTGTCAGCCTCGGATCGACACCGACCGCGCATTTTGCCGAGAATCTGGAAGGTGTGACGGAGCTACGCGCGGGGGTCTATATGTTCTTCGACCTCGTCCAGCACGGGGTGGGGGTCTGTGCAGTGGACGATCTCGCGATTTCGGTGCTGGCCACGGTCATCGGTGTCAAGCCGGAAAAGGGCTGGGTGCTGGTCGATGCGGGATGGATGGCGCTATCGCGCGATCGTGGCACCGCGAGCCAGCAGGTGGATCAGGGCTACGGCATGGTCTGCGACGAGGCAGGACAGGTGCTCGAAGACGTGATCGTCGCCCAGGCCAGCCAGGAGCACGGCATCCTTGCGATCCGCAACGGCTCCGGCAAGACGATGCCCAACCTCCCGGTCGGCGCGCGGGTACGCATCCTGCCCAACCACGCCTGCGCGATGGCCGGCCAGCACGACTTTTACAGCGTCGTCAATGGAGCGAGCCCAGAAATCGAGGCGCGGTGGGAGCGGATCCGTGGCTGGTAGGGGCTCCGATCTCCACGCCCTGGATCCTGCCGATCCTCGGTGCCTACTACCGCATGAAGGACTTGGTGACATGATGACGCCCCTCGAGCATTTGTCCCGCAACGGCCGCTTGGACAAGTTCTTCATCGGCGGCGAATGGCGCGCGCCGAGCGGCGCCGCCGAGGGCGTCGTGGTCAATCCGGCGACGGAGGCGGTCGTCGCCCGGTTCCCGCTCGGGAACGGCGCGGACGTGGACGCGGCTGTTGACGCGGCGCGCCGGGCGTTCGCCAGATGGAGCCGGACCAAGCCGGAATACCGCGCCGATTTGCTCGATCGCTTGCAGGCGCTGCTCGAGGCGCGTGGCGAACTGATCGCACAGTGCCTGACCCTCGAAATGGGCGCGGCGATCGGTTATGCGCGCTCGGCGCAGGTTCCGCTCGCGGTCGCCCATGTGAAGACCGCCCGTGATGTCCTGAAGTCCTTCGCCTTCGTCGAGCAGCGCGGCCACACGGCCGTCACGCGAGAAGCGATCGGTGTGTGCGCGTTGATCACGCCCTGGAACTGGCCGCTCTACCAGATCACCGCCAAGGTCGCGCCGGCGCTCGCCGCGGGCTGCGCGGTCGTCCTGAAGCCGAGCGAGCTTTCGCCTTTGAGCGCCCTGCTGTTTGCCGAGGCGATCGAGGAAGCCGGGTTCCCTGCCGGTGTCTTCAACCTGGTGAATGGCGACGGGGCAGGCGTCGGCGCCGCTCTCGCCTCCCATCCGGATGTGGACATGATATCCATCACCGGGTCTACCCGCGCCGGTATCGCTGTGGCAGAGGCAGCGGCGCCGACGGTCAAGCGCGTGGCACAGGAGTTGGGCGGCAAGTCGCCGAACGTGATCCTGCCCGATGCCGATCTCGACCGCGCCGTTGCGCTGGGCGTGGCTGCCGGCTTCCGCAATCTCGGCCAGTCGTGCAGCGCGCCGACGCGCATGATCGTGCCGCGGGCCTTGCTCTCGCAGGTCGAGTCGACCGCCGAACGCGCCGCGGACGAGATCGTCGTCGGCGATCCTCTCGCGGAGACCACCACACACGGCGCAATCGCCAACCGTGCCCAGTTCGACCGTATTCAAACCATGATCGGCGTCGGCATCTCGGAAGGCGCGAAGCTTCTCACCGGCGGACAGGGTCGTCCAAGCGGCCTGAATGTCGGGCTCTACATCAAGCCGACGATTTTTTCCGAGGTGCGCACGGGGATGCGTATTGCCCAGGAGGAAATCTTCGGCCCGGTGCTTTGCATCATCCCATACGAGACGGTGGAGGAGGCCGTCACCATTGCCAACGACAGCGTCTATGGCCTCGGCGCGCATGTGCAGGGCAGAGATATGGACCGTGCCAAAGACGTCGCCTCGCGGATCCGCGCCGGTCAGGTGCATCTCAACTACCCGGTCTGGGACCCGCACGCGCCGTTTGGCGGTTTCAAGCAATCAGGAAACGGACGCGAATACGGTCTCGAGGGCATGTTGGAGTATCTCGAGGTCAAATCCATCCTCGGCTATTTCTAGGCTCCTGCATCGGCAGAAACGATGGCCCTTAATGCTCCCTGGCCGTCCGGTTTTACGGTATGCTTGATGTTTGGGAGCAACGCTGACCCTGCCACGGTTTAGGAAGTCCGGTTGGGCAGTCACCCAGACCGTTGGTTATGGAAGGCGGGACAAAGTTCTGTTAGCCATTTCTGCGCCGTGATGAGTGTAGGGAGCGATGGTCAGCGTTGATCGAGCAATTTGATCTGGAGATCTTCCCAGTGCTCCGTGAAGGCCTCCCGGGCGGTGTCGAAGTGGCGGCTTTTCAGGCTGCTAATAAGCCGATCGTGCTCCAGCGCCATTTCCTTAGCGGTGCCGTAAAAAGCCTGCCGCTGGACGAGAAGAAGCTCGATCTCCCCCTCAAGGTGCGAATAGGCTCGCTTCAGGCGGGCGCTCCCGCTCGCTGCGATGATGGCGCGATGGAAGTCGCGGTCCGCAGTCACCAGCGCCGACTTGTCTGAGGACAGGGTCGAGGCATGCATGACCTCGACCGCCTCGAGCGCCAGGGGCGGAATGACTCCGGTCAGCACGATCAAACGGATGGCTTCGCCCTCTATGGCGCCGCGCACCCGTGTGATGTCGACAATGTCGTCCGGTCCGAATTCGGGCAGCATGAAGCCTCGGTTCGGGATCTGACGTAGCAAGCCCTGTGTGACGAGCAACTGGGCCGCCGCACGGAACGTGTGCCGTGAGGTCGAGTGCTCTTCGCACATCCTGGCGTCGCGGAGAAATTCGCCAGGCTGGAAAGCTCCCGACAGGATGCGGCGTCGCAAGTCCTGCGCCAGGATATCTACAGCGCTAACGGGGACGTTGGCGTCAAGGTCGTGGACTTGCTTCATGGGCCTGGTTGTTAATGGTGTTGCGCGTGCAGTTGCGTCAGGTGCCGCAGCGCCAGCAAAGGATCCTAATGCATCCGCTCCTAGGTCTGCACCGCCCGCAGCGCATTGTCGACACCTTCGAGCAGACGCCCCACGTTGGACGACGTGAAGACAAGCGGGGGCCTGATCTTGAGAATATGGGCGTCTGCCCCTGTCGCGGAGATGAGAATGCGCTGGTCGCGCAGAGCATTGACGGCCGCGAGCGCGCGATCCATGTCGGGTATCTTGCCGTCGCGGTCCTTGACGAGTTCGACGGCGAAATAGAGGCCTGCCCCACGCACATCACCGACGAATTCGTATTTGTTCTGCAGGTCGTGGAGACCGTCGAGGATTTCACCGCCAACCTTGGTCGCGTTTTCCATCAAACCCTCTTCGAGGATCGTGTCGAGCACGGCGTGCGCGGCGGCGATAGCGACGGAATTGCCACCGAACGTGTTGAAGTAACGCATGCTGGCCCCGAACTCGGCTACGAGTTCGCGCCGGACCACCAGGCCCGCTACGGGATAGCCGTTGCCCATGGGCTTCCCAAGGGTGACGATATCCGGATCGACCCCATGTCGGGCGTGTCCCCAAAGGCGGGTGCCGGTCCGGCCGAAACCGGATTGCACTTCGTCGGCGATAAACAGGCCTCCGGCCCTGCGGACGACTTCCGCCACCGGCGCCAGCACGTCCGTGGGCTCGACATAGAGACCATCGGAGGAGAAGACGGAGTCGGCGATGAACGCCGCCAGGCCGTCGCCATGCCTTTCGAGGTCGGCAATCTGCCGCGCGACATCCTCCGCCATCCGCCGGCCGATTTCCGCGACAGGCAGGCGGTAGGAGTCTGGGGCAGCGACCGTTCGAACGTAGGGATCCAGCGCCGATTTCTTGCCGAGCGACGGCGAGATTGCCGCCACCGCGCCGCTATTGCCGTGATAGGCCTCGGCCGTGACGATGACGCCGTTCCTGCGGGTGTGATAGCGCGCGATGCGCAAGGCGAGATCGTTGGCCTCGGAGCCAGTGCAGGTGAACATCGCGCATCCGGTCCGGCCGAGTTCGCCACCCAAGGTATTGATCAGGACTTCGGCATAGTTCAGCAGGGGTTCCTGCATGTAACGCGTGTGGGTGCAGAGGACTTCGAGCTGCTTTTGGATAGCCCCGACGACGCGTGGATGAGCGTGACCCAGCGATACGACGTTGTTGTAGGCGTCGAGATATTCGTTGCCATGCTTGTCATAGAGGAAGACGCCCTTGGCGCGGGAAATCTCGACCGGGGTCCTGTAGAACAGCCGATAGGCAGGCCCCAGCAGCCTTTGCCGCCTGGCCACATGCGCCGCGTCATCATTCGAGAGGTGAGCCGCTTCCGCAGGGTTGAAGCCATTCGCCATGTCGCCACGGAAGCCCTTGGGCAGGGTGGTTGCTTGTTTCGGCATTACGGTTCCTCTCGGGTAAGAAGGTCTGATATCTGCGTGGTCGACAACGAATTGAACCATTCCAGGTGCGCCCAGCCCGCCTCGGTGTTGCGCAGGATGTAGCGGCTGTTCTCAGGGAAGAGCTCGGCGCGCCAGCAGGTCAGCAGGGCGCGGACCGCAAGGCGACCCTGTGCCAGGAAAGGAATGAGTCGCAGCTCCTCGTCCGTCAGGTCAGCGTGTCGGAGATAGCCGCGCAGGACGTCACGCGGTTCGTCGAAGAGGTCCCGCCGGTTTCCGACGGCTTTGGGCATCTGGTTCATCAATGCCGTAGAGACATCGACGGCAATGGCCGTGCGAACCGCATCGCCGAAGTCGATGACGCCTGTCAGGAAATTCGAACTGGCAGGGTCGACGACCAGGTTCGACGTGTTGAAGTCGTTGTGGAGCACCTGCCGCCGACACAGGTCGAGCCTCGGC
Organism: Mesorhizobium sp. L-8-3; assembly: GCF_016756615.1. Taxonomy (GTDB): domain Bacteria; phylum Pseudomonadota; class Alphaproteobacteria; order Rhizobiales; family Rhizobiaceae. Next base: position 1,568,585 of record NZ_AP023262.1, read on the forward strand.
TTGATCTCTGCAAAGCGCTCCAGCGCACGGATGGTCCAGGCGCGCTTGCCGCCCGCCGGGACGAAGTCCAGCAGATCGGACAAATCGAGCAGATGGGTGACGTCCCATGCCAGGGTTCGACTGTCCGCAGGGTGGGAAAAATCGGCCATGGCGTGGCGTAGTTTTGCCAGGACTTCGCCGATCCGCTCCCGCTGCGGGGCGGTGGACGTCGCCCGGTCGAGCGGCGTGCCGGCCAGAAAGGTGATGAGCCGCACCACACGCCGTTCACCGGCGCTGGTCGTGACGATGGGCAAAGCCGCGCCGTCGACGTCGCGGTGCGCACGGGGAACGGGCAGATCCGGAGCTCGCCCCGCGATATGGCGCAAGAGCGCGACCTGGAAATCGAGCTCCTCCAGACGCTCGGAAGGATGAGCGATCTTCAGCACGAACTTCCCATGGTCCGCGCAGCCGAGGAGAAACGTGTCGTCTTTCTCGGTCTCAAAACGCGTGGCCGAGCCGCGAATACTATAAAGGCGTGCAGCGATTACTTCAGCCTCCGCCGCGCCGACGGGATGGCAGGCTTCGGAAAGCTCCGACGCGCGGGCTGGCTTGGTCTGTTGAGAGTAACCCATTTTCCACTCAGTTCAGGTGCCGCCGAAACGGGTTCGACGCTACGTTGCTTTGCCGATTTTGTACAACAATTTTTGGGCCTGTTCAATACATGAACGTCCCTTCGACATGAAGGACAGGGAAGGCGCGACCCATTTGGATTGCCATCCGGGCACGTCGCCGACCTTAGTAGCGCCCGAGAATCGACAAATGATAAGAGGCTTTAGCTCACAACCGAGCCAGCGGCCCTTCCGTGCCACGGGGCATGAACCCGCGCCTGCGTCATCAATGTCGATGCGCTGATGGAGGCTGAATGTTTCCAACCTTATTGTTGTACAATATTCAATCTGAAGCGCGAGGCGAAGGCGGGGCGAGCGGTTACCCGCCTGAGGAGAGCCGCCGTCCCGGGCTTGTGCGTGGCAGGGCGACAGATTGTGCCTAAGGAGCGGCCAAATTCAGTACAATGCACTTCAAGCGGCGAACGTTCGGAAAATTATGCTCCACTGTTCGCACAATTATAGCGTTCCGTGAGCGGCCAGTCGGGGTCGTCAAAATGAAAGGAGCGCACGCCATGACCAAATTTAGGCCAAAGTATATCACCTTCGACTGCTATGGCACGCTGACCAATTTCGACATGGCTGGTGCGGCGCGGCGTGTGTATGCCGAGCGCCTTTCTACTGAGGCCATGGCCAATTTCGTCGAGGCTTTCAGGGGCTATCGCCTGGACGAGGTCCTGGGCGCATGGAAGCCCTTCGGTGAAGTGGTGCACAATGCCGTTGAACGCAGCTGCAAGCGCATCGGTATCCAGTTCAAGCCCGAAGACGCGCAACGCATCAACGACGAAGTGCCGACCTGGGGCCCGCACCCGGACGTCCCGGCAGGACTCTCCAGGGTGGCCAAGGAAATCCCGCTGGTGATCCTGTCGAATTCGATGAACAACCTGATCATGTCGAATGTCGAAAAGCTCGGTGCGCCCTTTCACACCGTCATCACCGCCGAAGAGGTTGGCGCCTACAAGCCGCTGATAAAGGGCTTTGAGTATATGCTCGACAAGCTCGGCTGCGGTCCCGAAGACATCACTCACGTGTCCTCCTCTTTCCGCTACGACCTGATGCCGGCCTATGATCTGGGGATCAAGAGCAAGGTCTGGGTCAACCGCGGTCATGAACCCGCCAATCCGTTCTATGAATATACCGAGATCAAGGATATTGGCGGACTAGCCGCCGCCGTTGGCTTGGAACCCGCCCTGGAACGCGCCTGAAAAACTAGCGTTCTGGCACTGCTGCTACGATGAGATGGGGGGCGGTTCATTCGCCCCTTCTCTTTATAGTTGGAAGGGGAGCAAGCATGGCCTTTTGATGACCCTTCCGCACGAGAGACCTGCTGGCGTTAGGGTGTCAATCGGCGTGCAAAATGTGCACGCCGATTGACACACAAGCTGATAGGGCAAGCCGACGAGGCACGTTCAGCCTCGACTTCCGCCCGCCCTCGGCCGTGCCGTTCTATCGCGCCAATCCGTGGTTTATTCCGGCGATCATCAAGGGCTGCGCCCTGCAGGACAAGTTCCTCTGGTGGCGCGCGCGCCGCTGAGAAGGCGGAGCAGCCGCCATACGTCGCCGAGGCCCCGCCGGACGATCTTGGCTACAAGGACGAACGAGACAGATGGGTGAGACGATGATCGGATCCGTCGTTAAGCTGATCCGCTACCCGGTAAGCTCTCTCGCAGGCGAAGAACTCAAGCGAGCCACGCTTGCATTGTCCGGAATTGCTGGCGATCGCCGGTTCGGATTCTTCGAGCGGGATACCGGCCACCAGATTTACCCCGCACGCGACGGCCGCTGGAATGCCGCGCCCCAAATTCATGCGCGACTTAGGGAGGAGCTAGAACTGTCGACCGACGGCCAGTCCTGGCTGCCGGCCGACGATCCCGAAATCACGTCGCGCATCGAGGCAGTTTTCGGCCAGGCGGTAGAACTTCATGCTTATGGGCCGCATCGCTCGCCGCGATACAGCATGTCGCCGCTGCATATCCTCAGCCTCCAGTCTCTCGATCACCTGCGCCGGATCATTCCGGCGAGCCTGATCGACTACCGCCGCTTTCGCCCCAACATCCTGGTAGATCTTCCGGACGACGCCGCTGAGCTTCCGGAATACGCGCTGTTGGGAAGGGAGTTCACCATTGGGGGCGTTCGCGTGCGCGGGACACGCCCCTGTGGCCGCTGCGGTTTCACGACCCTCGCGATGGGAGACCTTCCTGAGGATCCCGCCATTCTCAGAGCGCTGGTGAAGCGGTACGAGCGAAATTTCGGGATCTATTGCGATGTATTGGAGGGAGGCGATGTAGCGCAAGGCGATGTCCTGACAGGTCAAGAGGTCAGCCGCGGTATCGACCCCGTGCTGATCGTGGGGGCGGGACAGGCCGGCGCCATGGCGGCGCGCGCGCTACGGCGCTTGGGCTATACCGGCGCCATCCGCCTCTACGGTGCCGAGCGCCATGCGCCCTACGAACGACCGCCGCTGTCCAAGCGTTTGGCGACAGCAAATCGCGAAACTCATGTTCCGATCCTATCCGCCGCCGAAGCCGAAGGTTTGGGGATATCGCTCCACCTTGGTACCACGGTCGAGGCTCTCGATCTTCCGCGGCGCCGGGTCGAGACCTCCGACGGCACTGAGACCAGCTTCGGCACGCTGATACTGGCAACCGGCGGCGCGGCCCGGCGGCTGCCCGATCTCGACCGGGGACACGGACGGGTGCATGTCCTGCGGACACTCGAAGATGCGGCGCGCATCGCAGGCATTTTGCTTCCCGAAACACGGCTTTTTGTCTTCGGCGGCGGCTGGATCGGCATGGAGGCCGCTGCAATTGCCCGGCAGTCGGGCGCCAAGGTCACGCTCTTCGCCCCGTCAAAGCGGCTTGCGCCTCGGATACTTCCACCCGAAATCTCTCAACGACTGGAGGACTTGCTCGGCGACAACGGCGTCCTCCTGCGGTTTGGGGTTGACCCCAGCTTCCGGGAAATGGAAGGCGCCGTCCGCTGCAGTATCGGCAGCCAGGTACAGGAGGCCGATCATCTCATCGTTGCGATCGGCATGGTGCCGCTGGACGGCATTGCCCGCAGAGCGGGCCTGGCGTGCGACGACGGTATTCTCACGGATGAGAATGGAGCGACGGAAATCGACGGGGTCTACGCCATCGGCGACGTCGCCCGCCATCCTATGGGACGCATCGAGAGCTGGCAGAACGCCAACGTCCAGGCAGAACGAGCTGCCCGCCATGTGCTCGGGATGGAACAGTCTGCACGGGAACCTGCCTATTTTTGGTCGGATCAATTCGGCCATAGGCTTCAGATCGTTGGCATGCCCGACCCGCGGGCGCCTCTCGTCGCCGAGGGCGACGGTTTCTGGGATTATGGCAGCTTCGTCGTTGCTCTTGATCGGCCGGAACTGATCCACCGGATGATGCGCCGTTTGGCCGACGATCCGGTCGCTGCTCCCCTCGCGGCTGCAGTGCCCAATGTGCCGAGAACCGAACACCACCTCTGCGCTTCAGCCGACATCCCGGAAGGCGCGCTCGTGCAGATTGAACACCCGGCAAAGCGTGTGCTTGCGGTCACTCGCCAGCAGGGGCAGTGTCATGCGATGGACGATCGCTGCCCCCATTCGGTGGCTTCGCTCTCGAAGGGGTTCGTGGATGACGGACACATCGTCTGTCCGTTGCATTTCGCGGAGTTCGGGTTGAGCGACGGCGTGCCGCGCAACGCACCAGCCGGGTGCGAACATCTGGTCGTGCACCCGGTGGCCGAGAGAGACGGGCATATATACGTCCTTCTTCCGAACGCGACCTGAACGGATAGCGGATAGATGTATGTCAAAGTCCGGCTACCAGGCAAATGAGGCTGTGATCGAGGCACGCTTCGGCTGGCGCCTTCAGCACTGAGCGAGTCAGGGTCGAAAAGTCCCGAACGCGAGGCTCAAGGTGACAGGCTGGCCAAATGGGCACGCTCGACCAAGTTTGGCAAGGCGACGCCTGAGCGACCGCGGACACCGGAAACAGAGCCCAAAAGGTCGTGCTAAGTTTGCGGTTGAGCGGAGAGCCTCCTGCTGAAAGTCGATGCATTGCGGCAGATTCTGCCAACCGGCAGCGGCTATCCTTCAACCACAGGCAGACCACAGGGGTTCAAGGACATGAATCGTTTCCGGCCGAAATACGTGACTTTCGATTGCCACGGCACGCTGATCAACTTTCAAATGGCGGAAGCCGCACGGGACCTGCACGGCCAGCTTCTGGACGGGCCGCGCATGGATGAATTCATCAAAAATTTCCAAGGCTACCGCATCGACGAGGTGATGCAGGCATGGAAGCCTTATGCCGAGGTTGTCCACAACGCCTTCGAGCGCGCCTGCCGCCGCAACAATGTCCCGTTCCGAGCCGAAGACGCCGAAACGATCTACAACCGTATCCCAACTTGGGGACCGCATCCTGACGTCCCCGAGGGTCTGGCCAAGCTGGCGAAGGAAATTCCGCTGGTCACGTTGACCAACTCGATGAATGCCCAGATTCCGTCGAATGTGGCGAAGCTCGGCGCGCCTTTTCATGCCGTTTTGACTGCCGAAGACGCGGGCGCCTACAAGCCGCATTTCAAGGCTTTCGAATACATGTTCGACACGCTGGGTTGCGGCCCGGAGGACATAACCCACGTTTCCTCGTCCTTCCGCCATGACCTGATGTCCGCCTATGACCTGGACATCAAGAGCAAGGTCTGGGTCAATCGTGGCCACGAACCAGCCAATCCGTACTACGAGTACGTCGAAATCCGTGACGTGTCACAGTTGCCGGGCGTTTTTGGGATCTGACAGCATGGATGCGGCGCGCGACCGTTTGTCCGGCGCGGCAGCCGGTTTTCCCGCTGCCGCCGCGATGCTGGCCATGCGGCCGGATCCTTCCGAACCGGACATGTCGGCGGCGCTGCTGAAGCGCCACTACGGATTGACGGGGTCGGTCGCAACATTGTCCTTCGAGGTGGAGCGCACGGCTAAAGTCAACCTGCCGGAAGGCCGCGGGCTGATCCTCAAGACTTCGACAAGGCCGGAAGCGCTTGACAGCTTCCGTTTCCAAACCGGCGTCATGGCTGGACTGCAAGGGGCTGCGGGCTTCGCCGCACCCCAGGTGATCCGCACCAGCAGCGGCGCCCTGATGTTCGAGGAGGAGGGTGTGTGCGGCTACGTGCAGTCACGGATCGAGGGCGATCCGTTGCACAAGGCAACGACCACCCCGGATATGCTTCTCCAAACAGGGCGCGCTCTGGCTCACCTCGACCTGGCGCTTGCGCAAGTCGATGTGCACGCGGTCGATCGCCCCGTTCTTTGGCACATCGGGTGCTGGTCGCGGTTGACGGAATTCGAGCAATATCTACCCTCGGGCAGCGTTGCAGACAACGTCCGCGCCGCAATGGCGGAGTATGTGGCGCGTATCGAACCGCAGATCGCTGATCTGGCGTGGCAAGTCACTCACAACGATCCCAGCCCACACAATATGATGGTGACTGGTCAGGGGATCGCCTTCATCGATTTTGGCGATGGCTGCTGGAGCCCCAGGATTCAAGACCTGGCGATCGCGGCAGGTCACATGGTAACGGACCCGGCCTTGCCGCTCGGAGGGGCGGAACGCCTGATTGCTGGCTATGCCTCCGTTATCCCGCTTTCGGCACTGGAGGCGAGGCTGCTCGTCGGACTGATGAAGGCGCGGCAAAGCGCGCTGATACTGGTCAATTATTGGCGCTCGCATCTCTTTCCCGCCGACGCCCAGTATATCAAGAAGAACGTCGCACGCGCCGAGCGCGGTCTTTCCATCCTAGCGCCTCTCGATATGGCCGCCGGCGAAGCGGCGGTCCTGGCGGCGACGTCGTCGCCGCAACCAATAGAAACGTGAATCGACCGGAACACTCTTTCAGATAGGCAGAAGCACATGTCCACGGATCTCATGCCTAATCGCTACAGACCCGGCGAATCTGACCTTCCCGAGCGCGAGGCCGAGTTGATTGCCCGCCGGGACAGTGTTCTCGGGGCCTCCTACCGGCTTCAGTACTGCCGGCCTGTGCACTTCGTTCGCGCGGAGGGTATGTGGCTCTACGACCCGGACGGGCGGGCCTATCTCGACTTCTACAACAATGTGCCGTCGCTCGGCCATTGCCACCCGGAAGTGAATGCCGCGATGGCTGAGCAGGCGACTCGAATCAGCGCCAACACGCGCTATCTCGAGGCAAGGCTGATCGACTATGCGGAACGCTTGGTCGAGACGTTCCCAAACGAGCTCGACCGGGTGGTCTTCACCTGCACGGGTAGCGAGTCCAACGATCTGGCCTTGCGGATTGCGCGATTTGCCAGCGGCAACGAAGGCGTGATCGTTTCTTCCTATGCGTATCACGGCACGAGCGCGTCGGTCGCAGCGGTTTCGCCGAACCTCGGCGATGCCGTCAAGCTCAGCCCATTCGTGCGCATGGTATCGCTGCCGGGGCCAGCGGGCGTGCCCGACACCCAGGCCGGTGACTATTTCGAAGCGCAGGTGCGTTCGGCCATTCTGGATCTGAACCGTCGTGGCATCGGCGTTGCGGCCCTGCTCTTTGACAGCATCTTTTCCAGCGATGGCGTGTGGGTCGATCCGCCAGGTTTCATTGCCCGGGGCGTTGAGGCGGTGCGGGAGGCGGGTGGCCTCGTCATTGCCGACGAGGTTCAGCCGGGCTTTGGACGAACCGGCGCCCATATGTGGGGTTTCGAGCAGCACGGAATCGTTCCGGATCTGGTTACCCTCGGCAAGCCGATGGGCAACGGGTTCCCGATCGGTGCCGTCGTTGGCCGCAGGGACCCCATGGAGCGCTTTGGTGCCACGGCGCGCTACTCCAACACGTTCGCCGGCAATACGGTTGGTATCGCGACCGCCAACGCCGTGCTGACGATCCTGCAGCGAGACCGCATCCCCCAGAATGCGCTTGCCATGGGCCGGCGCATCCGGGCCGGGCTGGAGGAGGTCTCAAGGCGGCATGATGCAGTCCGTGGAATTCGACACGCCGGTCTGTTCGTTGGGGTCGACATCGGCGCGGAGGGTACGCCAGCGGCAGGCCGACGTGTCATGGCTTTGGATGTGGTCAACGCGATGCGTGACGACGGCGTCCTCATCAGCACCACGGGGGCAAACGAGGACACGCTCAAGGTGCGCCCTCCGCTGGTCTGCCGGGCCGAGCACGTCGATCTCTTCCTTGCCTCCCTCGAGCGCGCCCTCGTCAAGGTGCGAGGCTAGGCCCGACACTCTTGAGGCAGTTGGCGATGGGTTCGCTTGCTGCCCCGGTAGCTCCAGAGGGGCGCGTGTGCGCGCTAGCCAATCGCGCCGCGGCCCGACTTTGCTTTGATCAGCGCGTCGGCCATGTAGAGGTCCTGCAGCGAAATGCCGGAGCTGTCGAAGACGGTGATCTGCTCTTCCGAGCGGCGTCCCGGCGCACGGCCCTCAATGACGTCGCCGATTGGCGTCACGTGGAGCGTTCCTGCCTCGATTTCGTGGCGCACGTGCTGAAAGTCGCCGATCTGGACGGACTGTGAAGCCAAGTCGCAGAACAGGATTGCCTTCGAGTACAATTTGGTCGGCACTTCGTGCTTGCCGGGCGCATCCGAACCCATGCTGACGACGTGTGTGCCGTCACGCACCCAATCGGACTGAAACAGTGGCTCCCGCGAGGGGGTAGCGGCGACCACGATGTCCGCCTGACGCACGGCGTCTTCGGCCGAGACAGCGCACTAGCCCGGCGGAGTACGAGTATCGTGTGAAGAACCTTTATGGCCGGTTGCGCGACACCTATGAGCGTGTGGTGGAAGAAGTGATCTTCCGCAATATCGTCCAACGTGGCACGGATGTCATCCAGACCCAGCTGCTGCGCTACGTTCGCCTCTCAGACGCGCTGGCAGTCCGTTTCCACGAAGGCATGACGCGCGCAAACACTCACAGCCATGACAACCCGCCGCCGACACTGTGGCCGTTCCCCTTCCTGATAAGTTTGCCCAGCATCTTCGCGAGCTGGAGTCCCTGGTTGCTGATCTTAAGACGGAAAGCGACGCGGCAGAGGCGGATCACCCACAGATGAAACCCAAGAAATAGCGCCTTAATCCTGAGAGAAGCAGGTAAGCGACTCTAATGACCGATACCGTCGTATCGCTGCAATATCTTTAACACCGGCTTAACAACTCTTCTGCGTGACCGCGCAACACATGAGTTGCTTAATCCGATCGAGCGGGCGACATGTGGATTCGAGGCTTCGCCTCAGCTATGCATACTCGATGGACGACAGATCCTGTTTATGAATTCCAGTATCAACCATCTTCCGTCGCCAAAGCAACGGTTGATGGACACGGTTGATGGCCACGGTTGATGGCCGCGATGCTCGAAACCGAACCCTACATGGCGTTTGTGAGGGTAAGACGCCTGTTGACGCCGAAATCGGTAGAGGGCGTCAGTCCTCTGTTCACTTGCTATGCGTTGGATTGTGCATATATTGTGCGTATGAGAGGTCGGAGATTTGTCATGACCCGCGCACAGCTCGCACAATCGAAAGTGGTTTCAGGCTTCGTCGACAGCCTGCAGGAGCCGCGCACGCCCTACATCTCGCCGAAGCGCCTGTCGCAGGCGCTTGGCGTGAAGGTGGCCAACCTGGCCCAGCTGACCGGTGTCCACCGCAACACACTGCGCAATCCGTCATCGGAGCGCCTGCAGGGCCGGATGCGCGAGATGGTCAAGGTGATTTCGGCCGCGACGGAGCTCACCGGCGACGTCGACAAGGCGATCTACTGGTATCGCAACGAACCGATCGCCGACTATGGCCATCGCACGGCGGCCGAGCTCGTCGCCGACGGCCAGGTCGAGGCGGTTCTGGCCTTCATCCGGGATCTCGAGAACGGGGCGCGCGGGTGAAGGTCGCCCAAATCGGTCCCGACGAGATCTTCCATCGCTACCTGACACCCAAATGGGCTTTCCTGCCTACCAGTGGCGCAGGAGCGGCGACAGACGGCGGGCGCTTCAATCGGCCCAGCGTCGAAGCACTCTATCTGTCCCGTTCGACCCAGACGGCTCTCGATGAATACAGGCAGGGCGCCAGCATCACCCCGCCAGCCACCCTTGCCGCCTACAAGATCACCCTCGCCGAAGTAGCCGACCTTTCGCAGGGATTCGACCCGGACATCTGGGACGGCGCCTGGCAAGAATGGGATTGTGCCTGGCGCCAGATCGCCCGCATCGAGAGGAAAATCCCGCCCTCGTGGAAGCTCGCGGATCTGGTCATCACTGCAGGGCTGCGCGGCATCCTGTTTCCGTCGCTGCGTCATGCCGGCGGCACCAATCTGGTGATCTTTCCGGCCAATCTTGTCGACGGCGATCATGTCGCGGTTCATGATCCCGATCACCGGCTGCCGCACGACCAGTCGTCCTGGCCCTGAGTTGCTAGCTGCCGTAAGCAACCGTTTTTCGATCGGTTCAAAGCGCCTCATCCTCAACGACGCCTGTCGTTGGCTCGCCCTCTTCGCCGTCGCCCCCCCCCCCCCCCCCGGCCAAGGCCGGCCGGTATATCCCCGGCGAGCAGCTTCTCCTTCGACAGCAGGCCGGCGTCTTCGAGCGCCTCGAAATCCGGCAGCTGGCGCAGCGTGTCGAGCCCGAACTGCGAGAGGAAGGTCTTCGTCGTCACATAGGTGTAGGGCGCGCCCGGCTGTGGGCTGCGCGGCCCCGAGGCGATCAATTCCTGCGCGCGCAGCACGCCGATCAGGTCGCGCGACACCTCCTTGCCGAAGAAGGACGACAGCTCGCCACGCGTAATCGGCTGGAAATAAGCAATGCACATCAAGACAAGAGCCTCCGACTGCGACAGCTCTTTTGATCCCTCGGCGTGCCCTGCGGCCGTGCCGAAAGCACCGCGGATGACGTCGGAAAAGGCTTTTTTGGTCCGGTGCTGCCAGCCGCCGGCGACCGCGACCAGCTCGTAGGGGCGACCGGCGAGTTCGGTGCGGATGTCGTCGATGACCAGCTCGAGATTGCAGTTCTTCCCCACCACTCGCGGTTCTGTCGCAAACTTTTCAGCAATGCAGAGATGGCATGAGGGCGGTCCAATCGGGATCAGCAGATGTTCAAAGGCCGCCACTTCGATCAGTCCGTCATTCTGTTGTGCATCCGCTGGTACCTGGCCTACAACCTGAGCCTACGCGACTTGGAGGAAATGATGGGCGAGCGTGGCGTCGTGGTTGACCATTCCACCGTCAATCGCTGGGTCAGGCGCTTTTCGCCGATGTTGCTGGAGCGCTTCAACCTGCGCAAGCGTGCTCTGTCGGGCAGGTGGCATATGGATGAAACCTACATCAAAGTTCGCGGCCAGTGGATGTACCTCTACCGGGCCATCGATAGTGTCGGCGACACGGTGGAGTTCATGCTTAGCGAACAACGTGATCTCCTTGCGGCCAAGCGCTTTATGCGCAAGGCGTTGCACCGACATGGCCGCCCCGACCGAATTGTCATCGACGGCAGCCAGACCAATCAGGAGGCGATCGCGGCTTGTGACGGCGAAAGCCGCTTGCGGGATCGATCAGCCAGAAACTTGAAGCCAATCCGGATACCCCGCAGTCAATATCTCAACAACCGGATCGAACAGGACCATCGGCGCATCAAGCGCCGGGTCAAGACCCATGATGGGGTTCAAGGCGTTCTCATCGGCTGCAGCCACTTTGGCTGGTATCGAGATGGTTCACATGATGCGCAAGCGGCAGGGACGTTTCGCCTTCAACCCGAGAGCAATGCTGAAGGAGCAATTCGAGACAATCGCCGCCTGAAATCCGCCCCACGATAGGCCGCTCTCTGACCGGTTCCAGCATTTGCGACAGAACCTCTGGTAGAGCCAATACATGAACAACCGGATCGAGCAGGATCATCGGCGTATCAAGCGCCGGATCCGCCCGATGCTCGGCTTAGCGACGATATTGTCCGGCATCGAAATGGTTCACATGATGCGCAAACGTCAGGCGAGGTATGCCTATGATCCGGCCCCATCGCTTGCCAAGCAGTTCAGCATTCTCGCTGCCTGAGGACACAAAGGGGCTTTCCTGCGTTTCCGATTCGAGTTTGCGACGGAACCAGCCGGCAGCCTCCTGGTCGGGACGATCCTTTTCCTCATGGCCATGCGCATGCCGGTGGCCTTCGCCTTCCTCGCCGCCAATCTGGTCGGCGCGCTGGTCTTCATCGGTGGGGAGGTCTCGGTCTTGCAGCTCGTCGCCAACGCCACGACGTCGGTGACCACCTTCACGCTCGTGCCGGTTCCTCTCTTCCTGCTGATGGGAGAACTCTTCTTCCACCCCGGTGTGGCGCTTCGCGTGTTCGATGCGATCGACCGGTTGCTGGGGCGCGTCCCCGGACGGCTTTCCTATCTCACCGTGGGCGGAGGGACGCTTTTTGCAGCGTTATCGGGCTCGAGCATCGCCAATATCGCGATGCTGGGATCGACATTGCTGCCACAGATGCAGGTCCGCCACTACAAGCCGATTCTTTCCATGGGGCCGATCATCGCGACGGGCGGCTTGGCGATCATGTTCCCGCCGTCCGCGCTCGGCGTCCTGCTCGGCAGCATCGCGCAGGTCGATATCGGCAAGCTTTTGATCGCCGGGATCGTTCCCGGGCTCCTCCTGGCATCGGCCTATGTCGGCATCATCGCCTACGCAGTCTGGCGCGATCCCGAAGCGGCGCCGCACTATGACGTCGAACCGGCGCCGCTTGGCGCAAAGTTGCGCCTTCTCGCGACAAACGTCCTGCCCATGGCGGGCGTCATCTTCATGGTCGTCGGGCTGATAATTCTAGGCATCGCCACGCCTTCCGAGGCAGCGGCCTTTGGTGTTCTCGGCGTGCTCATGCTGGCGGCCGCCTTCCGCTCCCTCACATGGGAAAGCATAAGCAAATCGGTGCTTGGAACGGTCAGGGTGACCGGCATGGTCTTCCTGATCATCGTCGGCGCGTCGACCTTCAGCCAGATCCTCGCCCTGTCGGGAGCATCCGGCGGCCTGATCGGATGGGCGACGTCGCTGTCGCTTCATCCACTCTGGGTGCTCGCCGGCATGCTGCTGATCGCGCTCGTGCTCGGGATGCTGATGGAATCGGTGTCGATCATCATGCTTGTCGGGCCGATATTCTTTCCGTTGGCGGCCGGTCTAGGCTTCGACACCATCTGGCTGGCGATCCTCATCCTGCTGATGCTGGAAATCAGCCTCGCGACCCCGCCCTTCGGGATAGGGCTTTTCGTTCTGGCTGGCGTTGCGCCGCGCGGCGTGACGCTCGCAGACGTGGTCCACGCCTCGGTGCCCTATATCGCGGCAGCGCTCCTGGTCGCCTGCCTGCTGATCGCGGTGCCCGAACTCGTGACGGCCCTGCCCGACCTCATGCGGTAGCTTTCGGTTGGCGCGCCTTCGGCATCGCGAACTGCGAACTGCGCGCGGTGTTCAAGGAGACCGGTGATTTCTGTGGGGTCGAATAAGGGTTGCTAAACTAGGGCCTGTGATCAGTTGAGGAGAATGACGGCTGCGGCGAGGAGTATGGCGTCGAGGAAGTTGGTTGCGCGCTTGTCGTAGCGGGTTGCGATGGCACGATACTGTTTGAGCTTTGCGAAGAAGTTCTCGATGAGATGCCTGGCCTTGTAGAGCTCTGTGTCGTAGCGGCGTGGTTGTTTTCGATTTGACCGCGGCGGAATGACGATCTCGACACCGGCGCCTTGAAGCAGATCGAGCACACGCTCTTTGGCATCGAATGCCTTGTCGGCGATGAAGGCGGTGATCTTGTCGAACAGGTCAGGCAAAAGCGCATCGGCTCCGCACAGATCATGCTTCTGGCCAGGCGTCAGATGAAAGCCGGTCGGGTTGCCCAAGGCGTCACAACGGGCGTGGATTTTGGTGCTCAGCCCACCCTTGCTGCGCCCTATGGCTTCGCGTTCCCGGTCCCCCCTTTTGCGCCGGCGCTGTGTTGATGGGCGCGGACGATGATCAAATCGATCATGGCGTATTCATTGTCGGCGTCTTCGGCGAGAAGTTCGAAAACCTTCTGCCAGACCCCGCTTTTGCTCCAGCGTGTATGGCGCGTATGAATGGCCAGGAAGTGACCGAACCGCTCCGGCAAGTCCCGCCACGGGATCCTCGCCCGATAGCGATACAAGACCGCCTCCACGAACAGCCGGTTATCCTTGGCGGTGCCGCCGACATGACCTTCACGGCCAAGCAAGAAATCTGGCTCTTCCTCACTTTGTGTGGCGCGGTGGCAGCATTCGTGCCCTCAGCAATTCGGGGCCTGCCCTGCCGTACATTGCGCGCTTGAGGGCCTTGAGGCGGTTAATCTGGCCTTCGGCCTGTCCGTTGCCCCGGGGCAGTTCGATGGCGTTGTTGACGGCATCGATGTCTCTGCGCAAGACACGGGCGAACCGCATGATCGGAATGAGTTCGGATTCGATTGCATCGTCGATTTTTCCCGAGGCTTTGGCGACGGTCGAGATGTTCCGCGAATTCGCCAAGCTCATGCCCGGCGCGCCGTTGCTCGCCAACATGAGCGAGTTCGACTGTCCGCTGGTCAGCTGCTTAGGCGGCCGCCTTCATCGCCTCCTCAGGCAGCACCGGTAGCGTGGCCACCTTCGCCTGACGAAGCCAGCTCAGGTCCGGCCCCTCGGCCTTGCCCTTCGCACTGTCGACGATGACCTTCGAGATGCGCCCTGCTGCTTACGCAAATGATCGCGTAGCAGGCTGTCGCGCGTGATGTAGCCGGCATTCACGCCGGGCAGCGAGTGGTTCATCAACAGGTGGATGTCCAGTTCCGACGCGCCGGCCGCCTGCGCCAGCGTCCGGTAGCTCTGGCGCAAATCATTGCCCCACTTCGACAGAACGTGCCGCTCCTCCTTGTGCTCGATCAGGTGCCCGCTATCACTGATTGCGCTGAACCAGGTCCATCGCTGGGTCGAGATCAATCGGGTCAGAGCGTAGAATCGGCAGTTTGCTATGTTGCTTGATGGGTGTGCGGTGATCGGCGTGTCGCGCGCCATGGAAAATTGCCCCCTCGGCGTCACGAGGAATTGCCCCCTCCTTGGACAACCGAGGAGAGATCGAATGAGCGAGGAACGAATCACGGAAAGCCTGTCGTGGAGAGATCCACGGGGGCAGGTGATGAAGACGCCGGACGATGTGGCGGAGATGTTGCGCCTGAGGGCGTGCGGGTGGGGTGTGAAGCGGATCGCGCGGCAGCTTGGCTGCAGCCATCACACGGTGAAGGCCTACGTGGCGGCGGACGGCGTGAAGCCTTTCAGTCGGCTGAGCGGGCAAAACGGCTCGACGGCCTTGAGGGCTGGCTGCGCGAGAGGTTCATTCGGCATCGCGGCAATGCGGATGTGGTGCGCCAGGACCTGCTGTCCGAGAAGGGGTTGGCGGTCAGCCGGCGAACGCTGCAGCGGGCGGTGCAGTGTCACCGTCAGGCGCAGAAGGCCGAGGCGCTGGCGACGACGCGGTTCGAGACGCCGCCGGGCCGACAGCTGCAGATCGACTTCGGCGAGCGTCTGGTCGAGATCGGCGGCGCCAAGATCAGCATTCATGTTCGTGGCAACGCTGGGGCATTCGCGACGGCTGCATGTGCGTGCGTTCCGGGCCGAGAAGCAGGAGCACTGGTTCGGCGGGCTGGAGCGCGCGTTCACGAGTTTCGGCGGCGTGCCGGAGGAAGTGCTGATGGACAATCCGCGCGCACTGGTGGTTCGGCATGACGCGGTGAGCCGGTCGGTTCAGTTCAACGACAAGCTGATTGCGTTCGCGAAGCATTGGGGCTTTTGTCCTCGCGCCTGCGCGCCGTATCGGGCGCGCACGAAGGGCAAGACGGAGAGCGGCGTCGGCTACGTGAAGAAGAATGCGATCGCGGGGCATTGCTTCGCGAGCTGGGAAGCGTTCGAGGCGCATCTGGGTAGGTGGGAGCGTGAGGTGGCGAACGTGCGCATCCACGGCACGACCGGCGAGGCGCCGACCGCCCGCTTCGAGCGTGACGAGGCGCACCGGTTGAAGCCGCTCGGCGGACGGGCGGGGTTCGGATCGTTGCGTGAGCTGACTCGCATCGTCGGCAACGATTGCGCAGTCGAGATCGACACCAACAGCTACTCGGTGCCGTGGCGGCTGATCGGCGAGCGGGTGGCGGTGACGGTGGCGGCCGGTGAGGTGCGCATCCGCCATGGCGCGCGCGAGGTTGCGGTCCACAAGCAATCGCAGGGGCGCCGCCTGCGGGTCGTCGATCCCGCCCACCTCGACGGTGTTGCCGGTCGCGATGGCGCCGTCCGCCGAGTGCAGATCGGATCACCGACCTTGCCGACGTCGTCCCCACCGCCCTCGTTGTTGCGTCCTCTTGCCGAATACGAAGCAGCGATCGGAGGGAGCTTCTGATGGCACGCGGAAAGAAAGCAACCGAAGCGCCGACCGATCCGCACGAGGCCATGCTGGCGCGATTGCAGCTGACCGGCATCCGCGACCAGCTCGACAGCCTGCTCGACGAGGCGGCGCGCGCGGACCTGTCGGCGCGTGAGACGCTGATCCTGCTGTGCGAGCGCGAGATCGCGCGCAAGGATCACCGCCGTATCGAGATGGGGCTGAAGCTCGCACACTTTCCGGCGGTGAAGGAGCTTGCGGGCTTCGACTTCGAGGCACAGCCGTCGATCGATCCCAAGCAGATCCGCGACCTGGCCGCGTCCCGCTGGATCGCCAACGGTGAGAACGTGCTGCTGCTCGGCCCGCCGGGCGTCGGCAAGACGCACCTGTCGATCGCGCTCGGGCGGGAGGCGATCCTGGCCGGATACACGGTGCAGTTCACGACGGCGACGACGCTGGCCGCCGGCCTCGCCAAGGCGCATGGCGAGCGGCGCCTGGACGAGAAACTGCTGGCGCTGTCGAAGCCGAAGCTGCTGATCGTCGACGAGCTCGGCTACCTGCCGCTCGAACCCGATGCGGCGCACCTGTTCTTCCAGCTGGTCAGCCGGCGCTACGAAGCCGGCGCCATGTTGATCACCTCGAACCGCAGCGTTGCCGAATGGGGCACCGTGTTCGCCGACCCGGTGGTCGCCACCGCGATCCTCGACCGGCTCTTGCATCACAGCCATGTACTGACCATCCGCGGCGACAGCTACCGGCTCCGCGCCAAGCGAAAGAGCGGCCTCATCAAGCCGCCCGCCGGTGACGGGCCTCCGGTCGGCTCCGCCTCCCTCCGTCCCGCCACCGGCGGAACCAACCTTCAACCGAGATCATGAACCCAACGGTGGGGGCAGTTCTTCATGACGCAAAGGGGGCAGTTCCGGATGGCGTTTGACAGGCGGCAATAGCGGGCAATCGGCGGCAAATGGCGGGCCATGAACGTAGGAAATGGGCACTTCAGTTTCACTATTCCTCTCTGAGGCTGCCGGCACTCGCAGAAACCACAATCTTGTTCGACCGGGTTTGTTGACGAAGTCCCGTCAGCCAGGATCTTCGAGTAGATATCTTCAACGTGCAGGGCTGACGACGACGCCCACACTTCCGCATACGGAAGGCAGCTTTGCGCCCCCATTGTCGTCAGTCAAAGAGCTGGAGCAGATTCGTCTTAATCCGGGTCATATCCGGCGGCCTCGAAGTGGCGCCGGCATGCTCGGTGGTGAAGGCTGAGAGGCAGTCGGCGGCGGCCGACCAGAGTTCGTCGGCGGTTCTGGTAGCGGCGTTCCTCAGGAGGGCCTTGAGCTTCGAGAAAGCCATCTCGATCGGGTTGAAGTCCGGCGAGTAGGGCGGCAGGAACAGGAGCCGCGCCCCGACCCTCTCGATGGCCTCGCGCACGCCGCTGATCTTGTGGGGCGGCAAATTGTCCATGACCACGATATCGCCGGGGCGAAACTCGTGTGCGAGAACCTGCTCGGCATAGGCTGGGAACCGCAGCGCCGTTTATCGGGCCGTCGAGCAGCATCGGTACCGCCATGCCGGACAGCCGCGGGCCGGCGGTGAAGGTGGTCGTCTTCCAATGGCCGTATGGAACGACCGCCCGACAGTGTTCGCCGCATGAAGCACGGCCGCGCAGCCGGGCCATCTTCGTGGATGCCGCGGTCTCGTCGATGAAGATCAGTCCCTCGGGATCGAGATCGAGTTGGCCGTCGAACCAGACCATGCGGCGGCGAAGGACGTCCGCGCGCTGCTGCTCGACGACGTGCGCCGTCTTTTTTTTCGTGATGCCGCGCCGGTCGAGGAACAGCCACACCGTCGAGGGCGCAGCCCGCATGCCGCGCTCGGCGGAAATGACGGCGACTGACCTGCCGCCTGATCGGTTCTCCGGAGGGAGATGAGACCAAACTGCGAAAGTGCCGGGAACCTCGTCAAGTCGGCCAATCGCGCTTTTCAAGTAGATTGTAGGCTGGAGACCACTCGACGACGCGCATCGTTTCATAGACGCCGTTGACATAGAATGGCTCGTTGCGCACCCACTCCCACACTTCGGCTTCCGACCCGGCCTCAAACACGTAGATGGTGCCGCACTGGTTGCCATGCGCGTCCCGCATCGCGCCCGTCATCCGGATCGGTGCGACATTGTCGAGGACGAAGCGGCGGTGCTCGGGGCGGTGCCGGTCGCGCAGGTGCATCGAGTGGGGCGGATGGTCGAAGCCGATTGCAGCAAAATGTGGCATGGGTTTCTATCCCAATCGCTTGGTCTTGGCCGGTGTGCGAACCGCCGCGGGGATGCCGGAACCGACCGTCGATGCTCGAGAGCCTTACTGTATAAAAAGCCGTCCGTCCAGTCGGTCATATATTTATCGAGCGTCCGAGCTTGACGCCCGCACCGGACTGGAATAATTAATAGACCGTCTGGTTGGTCTAATAACAACCACAGGGGAGGATTTGATGACATACCTGAATTCCTTCAGGTCGCTCGCGCTTGCCACGGCGCTTGGCCTCGGCATTTCGATGAGCCCGGCCGCGGCCGAGGAGGCGCCCGGCGTCACCGCCGACAGTGTGAAGGTCGGCAGCTGGATCGCGCTGACAGGCCCGGTTGCGGTCTACGGAGTGCCGATCCGCGCCGGCGCGGATGCCCTCATCAACGCCGTCAACGATGCCGGCGGCGTCGGCGGGCGGAAGATCGAATGGCTCGTCGAGGACAGCGCCTACAATCCACAGCAGACCATCGCCATAGCCCGCAAGCTGATCACCAGCGACAACATTCTTGCCGCCGTCATTCCGCACGGCACGGCGCAGACCGCCGCAACGTTCCCGTTCGCAGTCGCAGAGCACAAACTGCCCATGCTGTTGCCTTATGGCGGCGCGCTCGACTGGTATCAGCCGACACCGACACCGGGCCTCCTGGGTCTGCACGTCCTCTACGAGGATCAGGCCAACGCGCTGGGCCGCTGGGCGGTCCAGGACGGTCACAAGAAGATCCTGGGAGTCTTCGGCGCCGCGGCCGCGTTCGAGAACGTCGTCAACAATGTCGAGCCGGGTGCGAAGGCGGTTGACGCCGGCGCGACCGTGGAAAAGCTTGCCGTCAAGATCGGCACCACGGACTACGGCCCGATCGCGCGCGGCATCATCAACAAGAATCCGGAAGCGATCGTCTCGATCCAGCTGCTTCAGGAAGTCGCCTTGCTCTCGAAAGCGTTGCGCCAGGCCGGATCGAACGTTCAACTCTACACCTACGCACCGAATGTCGCCAACGCCACGATCGAACTCGGCGGCGAGTATGTCGAAGGCCTGAAAGCGGCCTCGCTGACGACGTCTCCCTTCGCCGACACGCCTGCGGCGCAGGAATATCGCGACCGCCTGGCGAAATATTTCCCCGACCAGAAGCCGGATTTCGTCTCCTTCCTCGGCTATGGCGCGGCGAAGATCTTCGTCGAGGGGCTGTCGAAGGCCAAGGAGCCCTTGACGCGTGCATCCCTCATCGAAGGTTTCCATGAGCTCAAGGCGTATGACTCTGGCGTGTTCCCGCCGGTGACCTTTTCGTCCGACAAGCCGCTCGGCGGGCATTTCCTCAACCCGATGACCATCAAGGCGGGCAAGTGGGAATCTGCGGGCGATGCAATCGACACGGACTCGTTCAAATAGGCGCAACGGCGGAGGACGCCGGGCATCGGGCCCGGCGGTTCCGGACGGAAATCTGGCGGCGGCGAAACGCGGTCGCCAGTACGGTCACCACCACATAAGCTCCGGCTGAGACAATTTCCCTGGAGGGTTCTTTGGGCGACCTGATCTCTGTAGTCGTGTCGGGGATGGCGAACGGTTCGGCCTATGCGCTTCTTGCGCTCGGCATCGTCATCATCTTTCGCTCTACCGATACGGTGAACTTTGCCATTGGCGACATGGGCACGGTGTCCGTGTTCGTGGCGCTGTCAGCCATCACGGCCGGCGTTCCGGTAGCGCTGGCCTTCCTGCTCGCCATCGTCGTTGCCGGCGTGCTCGGCACGGTGTCGGAGCGCGTGCTGATCAGGCCGCTCGGCCATGGGCATCATGTTCTGTTCGTCGCGCTGGTGGTCACGATCGGGCTGGGGCTCGTACTGCAGGCTGCCATGGGGGCATTCTGGGGCCATGAGGCGCGTGCCTTCCCGCCGCTGGTCGACGGCTGGATCAACGTGTTCAGCGTCCCGATCTCGCTCAACAAGATAGCGGCGTCCGTGGTCGCGCTGATCGCGATGGGCTTCGTCGCCTGGTTTTTCGGCTACATGCCGTTCGGCATCGCCATGCGCGCCAGCGCGGAGGATCCGCTTGCCGCGCGCATGCTCGGTTTCAAGACGGGGCGGATCGCCACGATCGCCTGGTTCCTTGGCTGCGCACTCGCCGCAATCGCCATGCTGTTCCTGGCGGCCGAATCCTCGCTCAATCCCTATATCGCCCATGCCCCCCTGTTCCGCGCCTTCGCCGGGGTCTTCCTCGGCGGCATGACCAGCATGCCGGGAGCGGTGCTGGGCGGCTTCATCATCGGGGTGCTCGACAACGTGGCCGGCACATACATTTCGGCCAACTACCGCGACACGATCGTGTTCGCCGTGATCGTCGCCGTGCTGTTCATCCGGCCGGCCGGCTTCATGGGGGTGCTGCGCAAGGAGCGTGTGTGATGGCCGGCAAAGCGACTAGGTCGAGCCGGCTCCTGCGCCTCGCTGCGATCTTTCTCGTCGGCATCGCCGCCTGGGCGGCGACCGGCCCGCTGAAGCTCACGGGCGAATACTATACCTTCCTCATCGTCGTGATCAGTTATCTCGCCGTCGTGACGATGGCAGTGTCGAT
Organism: Mesorhizobium sp. L-8-3; assembly: GCF_016756615.1. Taxonomy (GTDB): domain Bacteria; phylum Pseudomonadota; class Alphaproteobacteria; order Rhizobiales; family Rhizobiaceae. Next base: position 1,589,468 of record NZ_AP023262.1, read on the forward strand.
GCTGGCCGGCTTCTGCGGCATCTGGCCGATCGGCCACACCGCCTTCACCGCGATCGGTGCCTATATGGCGGTCAATCTCGGCATGGAAGGCGTGCCGATGGAAGCGATCATCGTCATCTCGATCATCGTCGCCGGTGCAGTCGGATACGTGCTCGGCATGGCGGCGGGCCGTTTCTCCGTCCTTTATTTCGGGCTCTTGACCCTGGCGCTAAGCCTGACGGCCTTCGAACTGATCGGCCACTGGAACCAGTTCACCGGGGGTGAGCAGGGCATCGCTGTGCCGCCCATCCCATCGATCCTTTATCAGGGCAATATCGGGCTGTCCCAGGCTGCCGGCTTCTGCATCATCATCGCCACGCTCGCCTTCTTCGCCGTCGATCTGATAGTCCAGGGCCCGATCGGACGCCGCTGGCTGGCCGTGAAGAGCCAGCGCACCGCCGCGATGGCCGTCGGCTTCGTTCCGCCGCGCGAGAATGCCATCGCCTTCGCCATCAGCGCTGCGCTTGGGGCGGTCTCGGGTGTGTCGATGGCTGTGGCGATGAGCTATCTCGACCCAGAGGCCTTCTCGCTCAATGCCGGCGTGCAGATGCTGGTTTCGACCGTGGTGGGCGGTACCGGTTCGCTGATCGGGGCGGTGTTCGGCGCGGCCTTCATCGTGCTGGTTCCCGAATTCGCCCGCGGCACCAACAATGTCGCCCCCTTCGTCTATGGGATTACCATGGTGGGCGTCCTCCTCTTCCTGCGCCGGGGCGTCGTGCCATCGCTGATCGAGATGATCGCCCCCCGCCAGCGCCGCGGCGACCGGGAGCTCGAACTGTCGATCGGGCAGGCGCACGACCTGGCCGCGCTCGTCGCGGACGTCCTTCCGGTCTCGGGCCTGGCGCTTTCGGTCGATGGCCTGAGCGTGCAGTTCGGCGGCGTGAAGGCCCTGCAGGACGTCTCGCTTGAGGTTCCGTCCGGCAACGTCGTCGGTCTGATCGGCCCGAACGGGTCGGGCAAGACCACCTTGCTTAACGTGCTCTCGGGTTTCTATACCGCCACGACGGTGCGCGGCATCAAGCTCGGGGAGAGCGACCTCCTGGCGCTGTCTCCGTGGCAGCGGATGCAGGCCGGCTTCGGCCGCACCTTCCAACACGCCGAACTCTTCTCCGAACTGACCATCGGCGACATGCTGCGCGTCGTCGCCAGACAGGGGGTGTCGGCGCGGCGCAATGCGGGCGCGAAGCTCGTCGATCCGGACGTGGTCGCCGAGCGCATCATCTCCGGCCTCGGACTTGAGCAGGTCGCCGACAGCTATCCGCGCGAGTTGCCGTTCGGCATCCAAAAAGTCTCCGATATTGCGCGTGCGATAGCCGGTGGCGCCGGGTTCCTCGCCATGGACGAACCGTTCTCCGGCCTCGACACCGAAGAGAGCACCAAGCTGCGTCAGATGCTGCGCGAGCTGAAGGCAGCGGGGCTTACGATCCTGATCATCGATCACGCGGTGCACGAGATCTTTGACTTGGCCGACAACATCGTCGTGCTCGACTTCGGATGCGTCATCGCGCGCGGCAAACCGGAGGACATCCGCAACGATCCGAAGGTGCGCGAAGCCTATTTCGGCCTGACCGAGACAGCGGGCGTTCCCCTCGACAAGGCCGCGCGCGTCGAAGTCCCTGCGGCGCTACCGGTCCTGTCGGCGCAGGACGTACTGCACCGCTACGGCGGCGTGTTGGCGCTCGACAAGGTTTCGGTCGACATCGGCAGGGGCAGTTTCGTCTCCGTCCTCGGGGCGAACGGTGCCGGCAAGTCGACGCTGGCAATGATCCTGTCAGGCTTGATCCATCCCAGTGCCGGCAAGGTCGCCGCCAATGGCGCGCCGCTCAACGGCAGCGCGCGCGAACAGCGCATCAGCCTGGTCCCGGAGGGCCGCCGGCTCTTCGGGCAACTGTCGGTGCGCGAGAACCTGCTGCTGGGCGGCTATGCGGCGGGTGCCTCGCGCGAGGAGATCGCCACCCGCGTGAAGGCCGTGGCCGAGGGCCTGCCGAAGGCGGTGCGCGACGATCTCGGCCGCGCGGCCGCCACGCTGTCGGGCGGAGAGCAGCAGATGCTCGCCATCGGGCGGGCGCTGATGGCCGAGCCGCAGACGCTGATCATCGACGAGCCCTCCATGGGTCTTGCTCCAATCCTGATCAAGCAGGTCTACGAGCAGCTGGCCGAACTGCACGGCAAGGGCGTGACCATCCTGCTGATGGAGCAGATGGCGACGAATGCGGTGCGCCATTCAGACCGCATGATCATTCTCGACCGTGGCCGGGTCGTCTATTCCGGCCCGCCGACGGGTGACGAGGCCAATGCTGCGCTGGTCAGCGGCTACATCGGAAAGGAAGCGCATTGAATACGCGCGAATGCCTGGACTGCGACCTCGTCGTGGTCGGCGGCGGGATGGCGGGCATGACGGCTGCCGCCCGCGCTGCGGGCAAGGGTGCGAAGGTCGTCGTCATCGAGAAGGCGGCGGACATCGGCGGTTCGGCCGCCTTGTCCGGCGGCTACGTCTGGACCGCCACGTCGCTGGCGCAGATGAACCTGCACGACGATGGGGACCCGCGACTTCACGCCGTGATCATCGAGGAATATCCGGAAGTGCTTGCCTGGATGCGCGCGCGGGGCATCTCCATGCGGCCGCCCCAGAAGGTGCTCTACGGCCGCGGCTGTCAGATCGACATGCAGGACCATCTGCGCAAGGCGGTCACCGAGGTTGAGGCGGCCGGCGGCATCGTCGTGCGCGACACGGACACGCGCGAAATCCTTCGCGAAAACGGTGGCGTTGCCGGCGTCGTTACCGTCCATGCCGACGGCGAGACCGAACTGCGCGCCGCCAGCGTTCTCATTGCGACCGGCGGATTTCAGGGGGATCCGGAGCTGCGCGCCCGGCACATACACCCGGCCGCGCGGGTCATGGGCCTCCGCTCCAACCTCACGAGCAGCGGAGCCGGCCTGTCGCTTGGCATCGCCGCCGGCGGCGCGTGGGCCGGACCCAATACGGGCTATTACGGCCATCTGGTCGCAACTCCGGTGCCGTTCCGAACCGATTCCGATTTCGTCAAATACACGCAGTACCATTCGATCCACGGCGTGCTGCTCAACTGCGCCGGGAAACGCTTCGTCGACGAAAGCGATGACGACCACGCCAGTTCGCAGCTGACGCTGCGCCAGCCGGGCGCCAGCGCGCTGTTGGTCTGGGATCAGCGCGTGCAGGATGATCATGCGGTCGTGCCGCCCGTCGCGGGCGCGGAGCCGCTCGACCGCTTCCAGATCGCCATCGACGCCGGCGCGCGCGGCGGCAGGGCGGTGACGCTCGAGGAGATCGCCGGCATCGCCGACAGGCTCGGCTTCGACGGCGCGGCCTGCGTCGCGGGGCTCAGCGCCTTCAACCGGCAGATGAGTGCCGAGCCCGAGCGCGCCGTGCCGCCGCGCGAGGCGCACGACCGTCCGCTCGACCGTGCGCCCTACTACGTGCTGGAGGTCGTGTCGGCGATCACCTTCACCTTCGGCGGCCTGCTGGCGGACGCCAAGGCGCGTGTGCTCGATCCGTTCGGCGAGCCGATCGGGGGTCTCTACGTTGCGGGCGCGGATGTCGGCAACGTTTTCCGCCGCGGCTACAGCGGCGGACTGGCACTTGCCTCGACATTCGCATTTCGCGCAATGCGCACGGCCGGGTACTAAGGCGCAAGCCTCCACGCCTCGGCCTTCAGGAGATCGGCGATGATAGAGTTTCAAGGCAAGGTCGCGGTCGTGACCGGTGCGGCCAGCGGTATCGGGCGCGGGCTCGCTCTGCGCTTCGCCCGGGAAGGGATGCGGCTTGTGCTGGCCGACATCGAAAAAGCACCCCTGGAAACACTGGCCGAAAAGCTGCGTGCGGACGGCAACGAGGTCGAGACGCTGGTGGCCGACGTCTCCAGCGGCGAGGCGGTGGAAGCGCTCGCGGTCCGCGCCTATGACGCGTTCGGCGCCGCACATGTCGTCTGCAACAATGCCGGCATCGTTCCGGCGGGCCGCTATCGGCCTGTGTGGGAGTTCTCGGTCGAGGACTGGCGGTGGGCAATCGACGTCAACCTGATGGGCGTCGTCCACGGCATCCGCAGCTTCGTGCCGCGCATGCGTGCGGCGGGCGGGTGGGGCCACATCGTCAACACGATCTCGGTGGCCGGGCTCTATGGCGGGGCCGGTTCGCCGGTCTACGGGGCGTCGAAGCACGCCGCGTTGCGGGCGACGGAGGCCCTGTATTCATCGCTGGCGGAGGAGGGCTCGCCCATCGGCGTGACCGCGCTCTGTCCCGGTGTGGTCAGAACCGCTATCGGCACGTCGGAGCGTAATCGCCCGGCCGGCTTACGGCCGAAGAGCGAGCGGTCGGACGAGATCGCGGCGATGCAGGCGGCGTCCGACGCCGTCACCGCCAGAGGGCTCGATCCCGATGCCGTCGCCGCGATGGTCATCGAGGCGATGATCCGTCGGCAGTTCTATCTGGTCACGACAACGGCGTTTGACTGCGCAATCCGCGTCCGCATGGAAGACATGCTGGAGCGCCGAAACCCGACGCCGGTGGATCTGCTGGCGCTTGCCACGGGCGACGTGAATGGCCGGTGACGAGATCATGCCGTGTGGGCGGTTTGGTGGCCGGATCGTGCTCGTGACGGGCGCCGCAAAGGGGATTGGCGCCGCCACAGCGCGCGCTTTCGCAAGCGAGGGCGCGACCGTCGTGCTGTGCGACATCGACGAGGCTGCGTTGAAGGACACCGTCGATGCCCTGGCCGGAAGCGGCCACTGCGGGATACGGCTCGACGTGACCTCCGAGGCGGACTGGATCGCCGCGCTGAGCGAGGTCGAGAGCGCGTTCGGCAAGCTCGACGTGCTGGTGAACAATGCCGGCTGGGGCGAGTTGCGCAGCCTGTTCGACACGAGTTTCGAACAATGGCGCAGGGTGATCGCGATCAACCTCGACAGCGTCTTTCTCGGAACCCGTAACGCCATGCCGCTGCTCGAGAAGTCGGGCAAGGGTTCGATCGTCAACATGTCCTCGATCCGCGGCCTGGTGGCCGGCGTCGGCTCCGGACCCTACAGCGCTGCCAAGGCCGGCGTGCACCTGCTGACGAAAGCGACCGCGATCGAATGCGCGGCAGCCGGCAAGCCGGTGCGGGCCAATTCGATCCATCCCGGCTTCGTTGACACGCCGCTGTCGAAGCAGACCGGCGAGGAGGCGCGCAACGCACGTCGTAGCACCGTGCCGCAGGGGCGGCTGGCCGAGCCGGAGGAAATCGCAGCCGGCATCCTGTTCCTCGCCTCCGATGCCGCAAGCTATGTCAACGGGACTGAACTGGTCATCGACGGCGGCTTCACCGCCGTCTGACCTCAAGTCTTCGTCCTGTGCGCTTGCAGACCATGGCCGGCCTGCAGCGCGGCCAGCTGCTCGGCACCGACGAGAGCGGCGGAGACGTCGCGCCGGGAAAAGAGCCAGCCCCGGACGGGATGCCTGCGGAATTCGGATTGGTACTGGACGAGGAACGGAGGGGCTTCCAGCGGGCCAGGCTCGCGGTCACGCCAGCCGCGGGCGCGGTAGGCGATCGTGTAGCAGAAGCCGGTCGCCCTCCCCTCGTCGAGCGCCTGGACGATGACATTGGTCACCAGATGCCGGCAGACCAGATCCTGCTCGCGCGCCTCGAGCCAGGCGAGAATGCTCTTTGGCCCCTCATAAGCGCGGCCGAGCATGTTGAGCACGGCATCTTCCGTCCACATTGCGAGGAAGCTCTCGTGCTCGTAGGCGTCGAGCAGGTTTGCGTATGAATAGGTCAGCTTCTCGCAGGCGCGCTCGGCCAGCATCCGATTGAGATCGTCCATCGTGTCCTCTCCTGAGGCGATATCAGCGCGGTACGCGATCGCGGCCGACCAGATCGGCTTCGGCCTCGTAGATGCGCTGGAATGCGTCGAGCAACTGGGGGCGGTCGCTGATGAAATCGAGGTCGCGCAGGCCAAGCGGGTCAATGTCGGGTAGAAGCGCGCGCGCCGCGTCGGGCATGTCCTCGATCGGCATCAGTCCGTCCGAGACGATGAAGTCGAAACCGGTTCTTTCGCGCAGGCCGTCGATATCGATCTCAGCTGCGATCTCTTCCAGCGTCCAGGCGCCGGCTTCGTGCGACCAGCGCATCACGCAGAGTTCGGTGAACAGGAGCGAGGGCGTGTCGCGGGTAGCCGCGCAGGTTGAGACGAAATCGACCTTCTCGACCAACTGCCGCGCCGAATGGACCGGCAGGACGAAATGGACCGCACGCGCGTCAGGCAAGCCGCGGGTGCCGCCGAAAGCCACCTTTGGCAGGGATGGATCGCCGAGGCCGGAAAGATTGGCGTTGGCCCGGCCGTCGACCTGCGCCGGCGTGGCGAGGAGCGCATGCGGTTCGGACTGCGTGTCGAACACGCCGGGAAGCGTCACGCGGGCGTGGGGCCTCTTGTTGAACAGCCAGGGGCGGGCATTCAGGGACAGAATGCCTGCCGGGTCGTAGGCGCCGCCATGCCCCCACAGGCTGAGGCGGCAGCCCAGAAGCTGCTGGGCGAGACGCACGCCGAGCGTCGCCGACGAGGAGGCCGTGAATGCGGTCCCTGCCGGAAGGTGCCTGGCGTGACGGGCGATCGTCCAGGACAGGCGGTCGGCGCGGCTCATGGTTCATCTCCCGCACGTTCGAGCCGGGACAAGGCGATGGCCGACAAATCGGCCGCGCTTGCGCCGGCGGCGGATGCTTCGACGTAGCGTCGCATTGTCGGAAAATCGAGCATGTAGTTCGGCAGGCAGCTTCCCGGCAGCGCGCCTCCGGGCGCGAGGACGACCGCGTCGACGACCGCGCCGATCAGGTGCACGTCGCGATGGCGACGTTCAAGTTCCGCGTCGTCGATCAACCGTTCGGCGGATACGACAACCCGTTTCGCCGCCCGCGCGAGGATGGGATCGAGATAGATGTCGCCTTCGGCGATCGCCCAGCCTTCGGGATGGACCGCTTCGGCATGCAGGATGGCGAGATCGAAGGCCGGTGCGCGGACGGCGAAGGCCTGTTCCGTGCCGAAAAGGGCGGGGGCGGGGGCAATATGGGGATTGACCCTGAGCAGGTCGGTCGCCGGATCCAGGGGAACGACTGCATAGGGGGCCTTTTCGGCGGCGGCACGCCAGGCCGCGAGCTGCGTCCACTCCGACCATTCCTCGAAGTCGACGCCGCCGGATTGCCGCGCCGTCCGGAACAGGGGCGCAAGGCCGAAATGGTCGAGCCCGACATGACAAGCGCAGATCCGCGCCACCTTGCCGGCCGCCAGCAGTACTTCGACGTCCAGCCCACCGGCGAAGGTTTCGAGCGTCAGCCCGCGCACCGGCGAGGCGGCGATTTCGCGCACCAGCGCCATCGGCTTGCGATCCAGGCCGAAGCCGCCGAGTCCGATGCACATGCCGTCCCGCAGAAACGGGCGCAGCGCGCTCGAGGCGTCGGTCAGCTTGCCGAGCGCCGCACGGTCTTTTGTCAGGTTGCCGGTGTCGTCCGCCACGCAATGCTCCGGATGGTTTCCTCGCCCACGGTCTCTTTGCGCCTTTGCCGCTGCCGTGTCGAATACTCTTAGGGACAAATCCGTCACTCGTAAAGATAATGCAACCGACTGGACGGTTGAATATTATTCGAATAGGATCGAGGTGCTGCGACGGGAGGACGGAGTGCGCTTTCCACTGACAGACGATGAAGAGGCGTTCCGCGCAAGCGTGAGCGATTTCTGCGCGCGGGCTCTGCCCCGTTCGCTCAAGGAAAGGGTCGAGGCGGGCGTCGATCTCGATCGCGCCGACTATGTCGGCTGGCAGCAGACACTCGCGGCGGGCGGTTTGCTGTGCGGTGCCTGGCCGAAATCCCACGGCGGCAAGGGTTGGAGCGCGCTCCAGTCCTATCTCTTCGACGAGGAATGCTCGCTGGCCGGGGCGCCCTGGCTGCTACCCTTCGGCGTCAACTATCTCGGGCCGGTGCTGTGCGAATTCGGCAATGAGGAGCAGAAGCGGCGCTACCTTCCCGGTATCCTCGACGCCAGCACCTTCTGGTGCCAGGGCTATTCCGAACCCGATGCGGGCTCCGATCTCGCCTCCCTGAAGACCCGCGCGGTGCGCGACGGCGACCACTATGTCGTCAACGGGCGCAAGATCTGGACGACGATGGCGCATTGGGCCGACCGTATCTTCTGCCTCGTGCGCACGCGGGCCGAAGGCAAGCCTCAGGCGGGTATCTCCTTCCTGCTGATCGACATGAAGGCGCCGGGCGTCACCGTGCGGCCAATCGTGTCGATGGAGGGACGCCATCACCTGAACGAAGTCATTTTCGAGGAGGTGCGCGTGCCTGTCGCGGACCGCGTCGGCGAGGAGAATGCCGGCTGGACAATCGCGAAATTCCTGCTCGGCAACGAGCGGTTGCTGGTGGCCGAGATCGGCAAGCAGAAACGCACGCTGCGGCTGATCCGCGAGGGGCTCGACCATCTGCGCGAAAGCGGTGCGCCGCTGTCCGGCAGGACCTGGGTGCGCGAGCGACTGGCCGAACTCGAAGCGCGGCTGATGGCGCTGGAGTGGACGGCGCTGCGCATCGTGCGCACCGCCGACGGCGGCCCGACGCCGGCTTCCGTCAGTATGCTGAAGATACGCGGCTCCGAACTGGAACAGGCATTGACCGAATTTGCGATGGACGTGCTGGGCCCCGCCGGCCCGCGCTACGACCCGCATATGAAGGCGGGCGACGCCGACCCGGCGGAGGTGAGACGCAACGGGGTGGTCGCGCGGCTGCTCGCGGCACGGGCGGCTACCATCTATGGCGGCTCTAACGAGGTCCAGCGCGGCATCATCGGCCGCAGCCTGCTGGGAGTATGACGACGTGCAGGGTCTGATCTCGAGCGAACAGGACATTTTCGGCGGGTCGGTCAAGCGCTTCGCCGAGCAGGAATATGGTATCGGCCCGTCGCCGCACCGGCTGGCATTCGACCGTGCGCGGCTGCGCCGGCTGGGCGAACTCGGCGTCCTGTCGCTCGCCATTCCGGAGGAAATGGGGGGCATCGGAGGAGCGGTCGAGGCGATGGTCGCACTGGCGGCGCTGGCTCCGTCCCTTGCGCCCGAACCGATCGTTGCAAGTTCGATTCACGCCGCGGCACTCATCGCCGAAGCGGCTCCTTCCGACTTAGCGGCGCCCCTGCTGCAACGCATTGCCGAGGGACAAGCCGTCGCTGCCGTCGCTGACTTGGAAGCTGCGGCGCGCTACGATCGGGCGGCAATCACGATGACGGCCGTCGCCAAAGACGGCTCCTACCTGCTGGACGGCGTCAAGCCGATGGTGCCGTTCGGGGCCGAGGCGGATGTGCTTGTCGTCAGCGCCATCGTCGACGGCGAACCGGCCCTGTTTCTTGTCGATCCGAGGAGCGATGGGGTCACGCGATCGCCACGGCCGCGGATCGACGCTATGCCGGCGGTCGACATCGTGCTGTCGGGTTGTGCAGTGCCCTCTGCGTCGCGTCTGCAGAACGCTCCCGTGCTCCCTGCGCTGGAACGCGCCGCCGACCTCGCCACGGCGGCGCAGATTGCCGAGATGGTCGGCCTGATGGATGCCCTGATCGCCGCGACCGTCGACTATGCCCGCACCCGCAAACAGTTCGGCGTGGCGATCGGCAGCTTCCAGGCGATCCAGCACCGCATGGCCGATATGTGGATCGCCTGCGAGGAGGCCCGCTCGCTGGCAGCGGCGGCGGCGCTGGCCTGCGCTTCAGGCGAACCAGGGCGTGCGCGCACGGTGTCGGCGGCCATGATCACTGCCTGCGACGCGGCGCATCGGGTCGGCAACGAAGCGATCCAGATACACGGCGGCATCGGCATGACCGACGAGTTGGTCGTGAGCCACTGGTACAGGCGCCTGTGGGCGCTGCGCCAGGAGGGCGGCGACCGCCACAGGCACCTCGAGCGACTGGCGAACTGAGGATCTATCGGCGACCAAAGGCAGGACGCCGCCCCTCGCGGAAGGCGGCGACCGCCTCGCGATGGTCGGGCAGCATGCTGGAGGCGACCTCATAGCCGAGTGAAGCTTCGAGGACGGAATCGGCGAGCTGCCTGAGACCGATGTTGACCGACATCTTCGTCCAGCGGATCGCGTGCTGCGCGCCACGGAGAAGCTTATCCGCGAAGCGGGCCACTTCCTCGTCGAGCTTGTCGGACGGCACGACGATGTTGACGAGGCCGATCGCCTCCGCCCGCTCGGCGCCGATCAGGTCGCCGGTCATGAGAAACTGCTTGGCGCGGGAATAGCCGACGAGTTGAGGCCAGATTACCGCGCCGCCATCGCCGGCCACCAGTCCGACGCGGACGTGCGGGTCGCCGATGCGTGCATTCCTGTCGGCGATCACCACGTCGCAGAACAGGGCAAGGGTCGCACCGAGGCCGATCGCGTCGCCGTTCATCCGGCAGATGATGGGCTTGTCGAGATCGAGCAGCGAATGGATGATCCGCCGGCCCTCTATGCCGATGCCGGCCATGCCGCCCGGCGTGTCGAGCAGTGTCTGCATCCAGTTGATGTCGCCTCCGGCGCAGAAGGCCTTGCCGGCGCCGGTCAGCACCACGACATCGGTCTCGTCGTCCTGGCCGACATCGATGAAAATGGTCGACAACTCGGCATGCATCCTGGCGGTGACTGCGTTGAGCGCTGCGGGATTGCTCAGTGTCAGGGTCAGCTTGCGCCCTTCGCGGCTCACTTCGATGGCCTCGTATCGGTCGTAGTTCATGATCCCTCCCGGTCATGTTCCGCCGGCGGGTGGCCGACCTGTTCAGGTGAGTGTCAGGCCGCCGTCGATGACGAGCGTCTGGCCAGTCACGTAGCTTGCGCCATCCGAGGCCAGGAAGGCCACCGCGGCGGCGAGCTCGCTCGGATCGCCCAGCCGCTTCATCGGAATGTCGGTGCGCATCTGCTCCACGATGTCGTCCGGCACGGTCAACGTCAGACCCGAGCGCATCTGGCCCGGCGCGATGGCGTTAACGCGTATGCCGCGGTGCGCCCATTGCGCGGCGAGGTCCCGCGTCAGGTGGATGAGCGCCGCCTTTGTCGTCGTGTAGGGCACGATCTGGGCCCGCTCGGGCGTGAATGATGTCAGTCCCCCGGTCGAGGCGACAAAGATGATCGCGCCCTTGCCCTGCTGGATCATCAGCCTGGCTGCCTCGCGGGCCGCGATGAAGGCGCCGGTCAGGTTCACGTCGACGATTTTGTTCCAGCCGGAGAGCGGAATCGTCTCGGGTGCGCCGGACCATGAGGCGCCGGCATTGTTGACCAGGATGTCCAGCCGTCCGAAGCGCTCCTGCACCGCCGCGACCGCGGCCTTGACCTGCGCTTCGTCGGAGATGTCGCAGGCGAGCGCGACGGTCTCGACTCCGAACGTCGCCGCGATGTCGTCCGCCAGAGCCTGGCACTGGTTCAGTTTGCGGGCCGCCAGGACGATGCTGGCACCCTGGTCCGCAAGCGCCGCCGCCATCGCGCGGGCAAGTTCTCCGTGTCCGCCAAGGATGAGCGCCGTGCGCCCCTTCAGCGAGGCAAGGCCCGCCAAGAAGCCGGGCCTGAATTCGTCACCGTCCGCCATTGCCGTTCCTCGAAAAAGCGGCCCCGCGCAGATATGGCGCGGGGCCTACGGGAGGAAGGGTTCTACCTGCCGATCCACGTCGGCTGACGCTTCTCCAGGAACGCGCTCACGCCTTCCTTGGCGTCCGCCGACTGGTGGACGACGTTGCAGGTCATGGTCTCGAGCGTAATCAGCGATTCCGTATCGGCGTCGAGGCCGCGGTTGATCGCTTCCTTGGTCATCCACATGCAGAACGGGCTCTTGTCGATCAGCGGTTCGCAGAACTTCTCGATCAGCGCGTCGAATTGATCCGGCTCCGAAACATCGTTGACCAGGCCCCATTCGATCGCCTCGGTTCCGCTGAGCAGCTTGCCGGTCAGCATCAGCTCCTTGGACTTGCGCAGACCGATATAGCGCGGCAGGCGATAGATCGGGCCGGCGCCGCCGAACAGCGCACGGCGAATATGGAAATCGCCGATGCGCGCCGTGGTGGTGGCAAGTGCGAAATCGCACGAGATCATAAGCTCGAATCCGCCGGCGACGGCGTAGCCCTCGACCGCGGCGATGGTCGGCTTCTTCATGTTGAAGAAGTGATTGTAAGTGCGGGCCGACTGCTGCGCGAGATCGAGCGAGTCGACGGTGGTGTGCAGGGCGGGGCCGACCAGCTGGCCCAGGTCGGCACCAGCGCAAAAGGTGTTGCCGCGTCCGCGGAAGACGACGACCCTGACGCTCTTGTCCGCTTCGGCCCGGCGGCCGAACTCGCCAAGCAGGTCGAGCACGCGGGGGCTCACGCAATTCTTCACATGCGGGCGGTTGATCCAGATCGTGGCGACAGGACCTTTCACCTCATACTGGACGACATCCTCGGTAACAATCTGGTTCATTTTCCTCTCCTGTGCGTTCCTTGGCGCCTGCTTCGAGGGTCCGAATTAGGCGGAGTTATATGATCGACTGACTAGTCGGTCTATGAATGCCGACAAAGAGACTCGTTGTCAAGTGCGCAGGACGGCAATGATACGTACGGAGACACGCCCGGATTAATTCGACTTTCTGGACGGTTTATAATTTCCCTGTTATCTGTCGGGGTGAAAAGAAGGGAAGGCAGTGTCGGTGAACGATTCAAGCCAAGATCGGGACGGGACGATGATGACCGAAAAGCCGGCGCCGCGAAAACGTGGGCCCAAGGTCGACATCGAACTCACCCGCCAGAGGCGGAGCGACATCGTGCGCGAAGCAGCGCATCTTTTCGACCGGGTCGGCTATCACGGCGTCAACATGGAGATGATCGCGGAAGCGGCCGGCCTGAAGAAGCCGACACTCTACCACTATGTCACGGGCAAGGACGAGATCCTGTTCAACATGCAGGAGTCCATGATCGTGCGCATGCGCGAGAACATGGCCGAACGCGTGCGCGAGGGGCAGGACTGCCTGGCGATCCTGCGGGGCGTTTACGAGGACATATTCACCCAGATGCGGGACTCCCCGGGCACGGTGCGCTCGTTCTTCGAGCATCAGCGCGAAATGAGCGAGGAACAGCAGGCCAAGATCCGCAAGGAAAGGCAGGACTATACCGCACTCGTGATGAAGGTCCTGTCCGATGGAATGGACGCCGGTGTGCTTGTTCGCGGTGATGTGCGGCTGACCGCCCTGTGCTTCTTCGGCATCTGCAACTGGGCTTACCAGTGGTATCGGCCGTCGCGGGACCCCGATCCGGAACTCGTGGCGAGGCAGTGCTTCGAGATCTTCGCGCGCGGCATCGCGGTGCAGCGCTAGTGTTCAGGCGCTAACAAATGATTCCCTTCGGGCCGCAAATCAGTCAGTGTGCGGCCATGAGGAACGACATCTGCATTTACGTGAGCCCGGCGGACCGGGCTCGGCTCGAGCGGCTTGTGGCGAATCGCAACACGTCGCGCAAGGCGGCCTGGCGGGCCGAGATCGTGCTGGCGACGGCGGACGGGCTCGGCACGATGGCGATCATGCGGCGCACGGGGAAGTCGAAGCCCGCCGTGTGGCGCTGGCAAGAGCGTTACATCGAGGCCGGCGTCGACGGGCTGTTGCGCGACAAGACGCGGCCGGCGCGCAAGAAGCCGCTCTCGGCGGAGGTGAAGCTCGCCGTGCTGACCAAGACGGCGCAGGAGCGGCCGCCGGGCGGCGGCACGCACTGGAGCGCGCGGACGATGGCCAGGACGGTCGGCATCAGCCACAGGAGCGTGCAGCGCATCTGGGCGGAGGCGGGCTTGAAGCCGCACCTGGTGACCACGTTCAAGCTGTCGAATGATCCGAAGTTCGCCGAAAAGGTGACCGACGTCGTCGGCCTCTATCTCAACCCGCCGGACAAGGCGCTGGTGTTCTGCGTGGACGAGAAGAGCCAGATCCAGGCGCTCGACCGCACCCAGCCCGGCCTGCCGATGAAGAAAGGCCGCGCCGGCACGATGACCCACGACTACAAGCGCCACGGCACGACCACGCTGTTCGCCGCGCTCGACGTGAAGACTGGCGCGGTGATCGGAGAATGCCAGCCCAAGCATCGGGCCAAGGAGTTCATCCGTTTCCTGAGAACCATCGACCGCAACACACCCAAGTCCTTGGACGTGCACCTGATCGTCGACAACTACTCCACCCACAAGACCCAGGCGGTGAAGGACTGGCTCGCCAAGCATCCGCGCTTCAAGCTGCACTTCATCCCCACGTCGTCGTCCTGGCTCAACCAGGTGGAGCGCTTCTTCGCCGAGATCACGAGGAAGCGCATCCGGCGCGGCGTCTTCACGAGCGTCGCCCAGCTCGAGACCGCTATCTGCGACTATCTCGACGCGCACAACGCCGACCCGAAGCCCTTCGTGTGGACCAAGAGCGCCGATGTCATCCTCGCCAAAGTCCACCGCGCCCGCGCTGCTCTTGACGCCGCCAAGAGCAGGAACCAAGCGTTGGAGTCGGAACACTAGCATGCTGCTCAAGGACAAGATCGTACTCGTGACAGGCGCCTCGGGCGCCCTGGGCAGCGCGATCGTGGCGGCGGTGCGGGAACAGGGTGGGACGCCGTTCGCCACCGATCTCAAACCGGACGGCTCGATCGACGCCGCGCACGACGTCACGTCCGAAGCCAGCTGGAGCGAGGTATGCGCTGAGATCGACAGGCGGCACGGCCGGCTCGACGGACTCGTCAACAATGCCGGCATCATTCATGTCGGCAATGTCGAGACGACGGACCTTGCCGCGTTCCGCAATGTGATGTCGGTCAATGTCGACGGCCTGTTTCTCGGCTGCAAGCTGGCCTGGCCGCTCCTGCGCAAGAGCACCGCCGCGTCGATCGTCAATGTCAGTTCGACGGGCGGGCTGGTCGGAAGTGCCGACCACATCGCCTACACGGCGTCGAAGGGTGCCGTCAGGATCCTGTCCAAATCGGTCGCCTTGCACGGAGCCCGCTTCGACCCGGTGATCCGGTGCAACTCGCTTCACCCCAGCCTGATGGCCGGCAACATGGCCGACACGATCGTTGCAGACATCAGAAACCCGGCCCTGACGGCGGAGAGCGTCGCGGCGGCCCGCAACCCCATGCGCCGGCTGGCGCTGACGTCAGAAGTGGCGGGCGCGGCGGTCTTCCTGCTGTCTTCACTGTCCGGTTTCGTCACCGGCAGTGAGCTGGTCAGCGACGGCGGACTGACGGCCATCTGACATAAATTATAAACAACCGACTAGACGGTTGCCTTTTTATTGCGTAGGAATCTCCCCGATCATTGGTTGCGATTACGGGGGAGGCCCAGTCGATGTTCGAGTTCTCCGAACGGTCCCTAGACCTGCAAAGGCGCGTCAAGGCGTTTATGGAGGAGCACGTCTATCCGGCCGAGAGCGTCTACAAGGCGCAGCAGGCGGAACTCGCGGACCGCTGGGACAGTCCCGCCATCATGGACGAGCTCAAGCGGCGCGCGAAGGAAGAAGGGTTGTGGAACCTGTTCCTGCCGGAGAGCCATGACGGCGCCGGCCTGACCAACCTGGAATATGCGCCGCTGTGCGAGATCATGGGGCGTTCCTACATCGGCCCGGAGGTCTTCAACTGCTCGGCGCCTGACACCGGCAACATGGAAGTGCTGGAGCGCTACGGCACGGACGAGCACAAGGAGCGGTGGCTCAAGCCGCTGCTGGACGGCGAGATTCGTTCCGCCTTCTCGATGACCGAGCCCGCCGTCGCGTCTTCCGACGCCACGAACATCAGCCTTTCCTGCGTTCGCGATGGCGATCACTACGTGCTCAACGGGCGCAAGTGGTGGACGTCCGGCGCCGGCGACAACCGCACCAAGATCCTCATCGTCATGTGCAAGTCCAACCCGGACGCCGCGCGCCACCAGCAGCATTCCGTGATCCTGGTGCCGAAGGACACTCCGGGCGTGCGCCTGATCCGCTCGCTGAAAGTGTTCGGATACGAGCACATTCCCTGCGGCCATTTCGAGATCGAGTACAAGGACGTGCGGGTGCCTGTCGGGAACATGCTGCTCGGCGAGGGACGGGGCTTCGAAATCGCGCAGGGCCGTCTCGGCCCCGGCCGCATCCACCACTGCATGCGGATGATCGGCGTGGCCGAGCGGGGACTCGAATCAATGATCGCCCGCGCCCGCCAGCGTGTCGCCTTCGGCAAGCCGCTGGCGGACCAGGGAATGGTGCGCGAGGCGATCGGCCTGTCGCGCATCGAGATCGACCAGGTGCGTCTGCTCACGCTGCACGCGGCGAACATGATGGACAAGGTTGGCAACAAGGCCGCCCGCAGCGAGATCGCCCAGATCAAGGTCGCGGCGCCGAACATGGCCTTCCGCGTGCTCGACCGCGCGATACAGGTGCATGGCGCCGCCGGCGTCAGCGAGGATTTCGGTCTCGCCGACGCGTGGACGTTTGCCCGCGCGGTCCGGCTGACCGACGGTCCGGACGAGGTGCATCTCGCCGCGATCGCCAAAATGGAACTCGGGCGTGACCTTCCGGCAAAGCCGTGGTGAACGGGCGGCACGCAAGATGAGCCTCGCCGACGAAACGACTCCAATCCGCAGCGGCCATGAGTTCGAGGTCGCGCGTCTGCTCGACTACCTGGCGCCGCACATTCCCCAACAGCAGGGCGCAGCGAGCGTCACACAGTTTCGCGGCGGCCAGTCGAATCCGACCTTCCTGATCCAGTCGGATGACCGCGTCTGGGTGCTGCGCAAGAAGCCGCCGGGCGTGCTGCTGCCATCGGCGCACCAGGTCGAGCGCGAGTACCAGGTGATGAAGGCGCTGGCCGGAACGGACGTTCCCGTGCCGCGCATGATCGTCCTGTGCGAGGACGCGTCCGTCATAGGCACACCCTTCTACGTGATGGAAGGCATCGAAGGCCGGGTGATCCGCGACCTGACGCTGCCCGGTCTGTCGCCGGGCCAACGCCGCGCCGTCTACGACGTCCAGGCCGAGACCCTGGCCAGACTGCACACGGTCGACTGGCGGGCCGTCGGCCTCGAGGGCTTCGGCAAACCGACCGGTTACGTCTCCCGCCAGGTCGCGCGCTGGACCAAGCAGTACGAGGTGACGCGGACCCACGAGATCGCCTCGATGGACAAGGTGATGCCGTGGCTCGCCCGCAACATCCCCGAAGGCGACGAGGCGGCGATCGCGCATGGCGACTTCCGGCTGGAGAACATGATCCTGCACCCAACCGAGCCCAAGGTGCTGGCGGTGCTCGACTGGGAACTGGCGACGATCGGCCACCCGCTGCCCGACCTAGCCTACAATTGCCTGCCGTACCGCGTCGATCCGGATTTCCCCGGTATCGGCGGCCTGCGCGACCTGGACTATGTGGCGACGGGCATCCCGAGCGAAGCCGACTATGTCGCCACCTATTGTGCCGCGGCTGGGCGCAAGGGCATCGACCATTGGCACTACTATCTGGCCTTCTCGCTGTTTCGCACGGCGGCCATCCTGCAGGGCGTCTACAGCAGGGCGCTTCAGGGGACCGCCTCGAACGCCAATGCGCTCGAGGTCGGCAAGCTCGCCGCGCAGGCGGCGGACATGGCCTGGGAACAGACCCGTCTCGACGGGCGCAACTAAGGGACTTGAATCATGCCAGCCGCCGTCATCGTATCCACCGCCCGCACTCCTATCGGCCGCGCCTATCGCGGAGCCTTCAACGCTACCTCAGCGCCCTCGCTTGCGGCGCATGCGATCGGCCATGCAATCCAACGCGCGGGGATAGCGCCGGACGAGGTGGAGGACGTCGTCCTCGGCTGTGCGCAGCAGCAGGGTACCAGCGGCTTCAACGTCGCCCGGCAGGCATTGATCCGGGCGGGATGGCCGGTCCAGGTGGCCGGTACGACCGTCGATCGCCAGTGCGGGTCGGGGCTGCAGGCGATCGCAAACGCCGCGCGTGCCATTGCGCTCGACGGCGTTCCCATCGCGGTCGCCGGCGGCGTGGAATCGATCAGCCTGGTGCAGAACGAGCACTACAATCTCTTCCGCTGGAATGATGAGGACATCCTGCGCGACAAGCCCGCGCTCTACATGCAAATGATCGACACCGCCGAGACCGTCGCGGCGCGCTACGGGATCTCGCGCGAACGACAGGACGCCTACAGCCTCGCCAGCCAGAAGCGCACGGCCGATGCGCAGGCGGCTGGCCGTTTCGACGCCGAGATTGTCCCGATGCAGGCGACGATGTCGGTCGCCGACAAGGCGACAGGAGCCGTGAGCCAGCGCGAGACCGTTCTGTCGAAGGATGAAGGCAACCGCCCTGACACCACGGCCGAGAGCCTTGCCGGGCTCAAGACGGTGCGCCAGGACGGCACCATCACGGCGGGCAATGCCAGCCAGCTGTCGGACGGCGCCAGCGCCTGCGTGCTGATGAGCGAGGCGGAGGCGGAGCGCCGCGGCGCCGAGCCGCTCGGCGTCTTCCGCGGTCTGGCGGTCGCCGGCTGCGAGCCGGACGAGATGGGCATCGGGCCGGTCTTCGCCGTACCGCGCCTGCTCGAACGGCATGGCCTGACGATCGATGACATCGGCATCTGGGAGCTGAACGAGGCGTTTGCGGTGCAGGTCCTCTACTGTCGCGACCGGCTCGGCATTCCCGACGAACTGCTCAATGTCGACGGCGGCGCGATCTCGATCGGCCATCCGTACGGCATGAGCGGCGCCCGGATGGCGGGTCATGTGCTGATCGAAGGCAAGCGCCGCGGGGCGCGCTACGGCGTCGTCACCATGTGCATCGGCGGCGGAATGGGGGCTGCCGGTCTGTTCGAGATATTGTAGCGAGAGGCGCAGCGATGACCACGCAGGCCGACACGACCGAACTCTCAGGCGAGCCCGACTGGTACGCGGAGGGCTCATGGCGTTCCGAACCATTGTGGGCGAGCTTTGTCTCCGCCGCGCAGGGGCCGGGCCGAGCCGCCACGGTGCGGGAAGGCGACCATGTCCTGACATTGCCCGAACTCCTGGCGCGTGCGCAGCGCATAGCCGGAGGCCTTGCTGCGGCAGGCGTCCGGCCGGGTGCCGCCGTCATCGTCCAAGCGCGCAATTCGATCGATGCCTTTGCCTCGCTGCTTGCCTGCTATTCCCAAGGCTTCGTCTCGATTCCGCTGCCGCCGATGTTCTCGCCCGCGCAGATCTGCGCCGTGGCCGACAGCGCTGCGGCGGAGGCGCTGATCCTGCTTGAGGACAACACCGGCCCGACGATCACGCACGTGCTCGCCAATTCGCCAACGGTGAAAGCGGCCTTCGTCGTGGATGCCGATAGCGCGGGCGATCATGCCAAAGTTCGTCCGTGGACGAACTGTCTCGCCGCTGCGCCCCTGGCCGCAAATCCGCCGTCGCCCGACGCGGACGCGATCGTGCTCTACTCCTCGGGTTCGACCGGGGCGCCGAAGGGCGTCGTCCACAGCGGGAATTCGCTGCGCTTCGCGGCCGAGGCACTGGCCAGGTTCCACAAGGTCGGCCCTTCGGACCGGGTGCTCGTCGCCCTGGAGTTCGGCTTCGTCGGCGGCACCGTGCTGGGCGCGATGCTGGCCTTCCTCGCCGGGGCTTCCACCGTGCTCATGCGCAAATGGGATGTCGAAACCTGCCTCTCCATCATCGAGCGCGAACGCATCACCTACACGCTGCTGATGCCGACACACTGCTACGACGCGCTGATCCGGGACGACCTCGACAGCTTCGATCTCAGCTCGCTCAGCCGCGCGATCCTGGCGGGCGCAAGCGCCGATCAGCGGCGCAAGGCGGCAGGCCTGTTCTGCGGCGTGCCGCTCCCGATGTACGGCATGTCGGAATCGATGGGACATTGCACGTGCGCACCCGGCGACGCCGACTCCGGCCTGTTCGGCTCGGACGGCCGCACGCTGCCGGGAACCGAGATGAAAGTGCTCGACGAACATGGCCGGCCGGTTGGGCCGGGCGAGGTCGGCAACGTCTTCCTGCGGGGGCCCAACCGCCTGCGGCGATATCAGGCGCGACCCGATCTCACGGCGCGGGCAATCGATCCGGAGGGCTGGTTCGCGACCGGCGACCGCGGCCGGCTCGACGGGGGCGGCTTCCTGACCTTCGTCGCGCGCGCGTCCGAGATGATCCGGCGCGGTGGCATCATGATCCAGCCGGCGGAGATCGAACTGGCGCTGGGCACGCATCCGGCGATCGCGGAACTCTCCGTCGTCGGCGTCCCGGACGACCGGCTGGGCGAGCGGGTCTGCGCCTGCGCGCGGCTGAAGCCCGGCCATGCGCTCGATCTAGAGGAAATTCGCGCGCATCTGCAGAGAGCTGGCCTGCCACGCTATCAGTGGCCGGAGTTCCTGCTGCTGTTCGAAGCTTTCCCGCGCACGCCGTCGCTAAAAGTGCGCCGTGCCGACCTAGCCGCCGAGGCGCGGTCCCGCCTTGTGGCCGAGAAAGACTGACCGATGAATATCGCGGCCGTGCGATCTGCGACGCACGTCAGGCTTGCCGCGAGGCCTCTGGGTCAGCCGAGGCGCGAGGATTTTCATATCGCCACAGCCCCTATCGCTATTCCAAACGAGGGCGAGATCCTTGTGGAGACGACCTATCTTTCGCTCGATCCGGCGTTGCGGCCTCGCATGAACGAGGTCTCGGCCTACGCCGGGGCCGTTCCGCTCAACGCCACTATCCCGTCGCCGGCCTTGGGTGTGGTGCTGGAATCGCGCAGTCCGCTGCACCGGCCCGGCGACCATGTGTTCGGCATGTTCGGCTGGCAGAGCCATGCCACCGTGCAGGGTTCGGAGGCGCGGCGCATCGATCCGGAACGCGCGGCGCTGCCGCGGTGGCTGAGTCTGCTCGGTCTATCATCCTTCACCGCCTATGTCGGCCTGGTCGAACTGGGCCGCCCAAAGCCGGGCGAGACAGTGGTGGTTTCGGCCGCGGCCGGCGCGACCGGGGCCGCGGTTGGCCAGATCGCAAAGATCCTGGGCGCTCGTGCGGTCGGTATAGCCGGGGGAGCCGCAAAATGTCGCGCCGTCGTCGATGCCTATGGTTTCGATGCATGCGTCGACTACAAGGCGGCGGATTTCCTGGAGCAGCTCGATGCCGCATGTCCTGACGGGGTAGATGTCGGCTTCGAGAATGTGGGCGGCGACATCCTGCGCGCCGTCTACGACCGCATGAATCAGGACGGGCGCGTGATCGTCTGCGGTCTGGTCTCGGAATACAGCCGCGACGACGGCTTCCTGCCTGGTCCCAGCCTCTGGCCCGCCGTCTACAAATCGCTGCGGATCGAAGGCTTCCGGGCTTCCCGCTATTTCGACCGGATTCCGGAGTTCGTGTGCAAGGCGCTGGAATGGTCGCAAGCTGGCCTGTTCACGCACTGCGAACATATCACCGAGGGGATCGAGAACGCTCCCCAAGCCTTCATCGACATGTTGGCCGGGCGCCATTTCGGCAAGGCGATGGTCAAGATCTGAGTCACATATCTCACGGCTTCGAGAGTTCGTTGTTTGGCAAGAGCAAACGCAGGGTCGCGTGCGAGAAGAAGGTCAGGCAAGGCAGAGAAGCCCTGCGGCCGCGTCTGGATGCCACAAACCCCCATGGCCCACGATGGGCCGCGCGCGGTCGAACAAGCCCTCGAAGTCCTTCGTCTTCCAGGTGGCTATCCGCGAGGATCGACGATCCCAAGCAGCGTCCCATAGGCGCGATGGGTGGGTTTTACCACAACCGCGGGCACTCGCCGCACAAGGGGGTGTGAGCTGCTGAGGATTGACGGGCACGAGTGAGGTATCAGTGCCCATTTCTGGTCTGAAATGGCGGAGCGGGAGGGATTCGAACTGGACTTACGTCGAAAAGCTAGGCCGCTAACCGCGGAACAGCCACCTCAACCAATCGCAGGAATCGGGTGTTGCGAGTCCCCGCAACCAAACCGATCGCAAACGGCCCGCCTTCCCGGCGGGCCGTTTGCGTTTGAACTGGTCGATAGGTGTTCCTGCGGTAAGCCTACGGTGGCGCGCTCGCGGAACGTCGCACCATCGTCCCGTCGACGGTTTCGCAGCGGATTGTCGAATCGCGGAAAAGGTGTAGCGCACCCGGTCCCGATCGGACAGGAAGCACGGCAAGGCAAGGCACAGGTCCTGCCTGCGACGCTGCCCGCCAAGCGCTTATGGCGCCGGCCGCGTGAACAGCATGCGGAACAACTCCTCCGAACGCCGCAGGCCTTCGTCGGTCAGAACCACCGACTTCGCCTTGTTTGCCGGATTCATGATCAACCCCTTCTCGTACAAGCGATCCAGGACGTCCCAATCCAGCCCCCTCCAGGCGCGCCTGTCATCATGCAACGTCAACCAAAGCAGACCCAGGGCCGCATCATCGATTCTGTCGTTGTCGATCTCCATGCAAACCCTCTACGCGAAAAGCGGTGCCGCCCGCAGCCCTCGCCGGATGTTCGCCCAAATCCTGGCAACTCGGCAGCGCAGAATATTCCAGCAGCCCAGGCCATACCAGCGGTCGATGAAATCGGCCGCCGGAGGCGACGAAGGTGCGTTCGCGCCCCTTTGGCTCGAAAGCCGGGCAGGCAGGATGGGCCACATGTCCCGGAACGAGCGCTGAGAATCATCCGGGCGCGGCCGGATAGGCCAAGCCTGGTCCTGGACGCGGCATGTCAGCTCAGCGTCCTCGCGTCATCCCTGTCGATCAACTGTTTTCTGCCGCTGCATGGTAAGCCGCCAGCAGGTTGCCCCAGCCGCGTTCGGACTCGAAGACTTCGCGCGCCGTCCCGGCCTCCTCGCCCATGTTTTCGAGGAGCCGGTGCTCGAGGTCGACCCGAGTGCTCTCGCCGCCGAGCGCGGTGAAGCGAACATCGACCTCCGTCAACAGATTGGGATCGAACTGCCAGTTCATGCCGATCCGCCAGGCAAGAAGCACCCGCGTCGGAGGCTCCCTGCCAGCACCTCGCCCCACTGGCACTCGCTGCCGTCCTCGCCGATCTCATACCAGCGCCCGCCGGTCCTCTGCTCCATGATCGCGTTCTTGATCGGCGACTTTCCGATCGAATGCGTGGCCGGCCACTATCGGCCGAACCCTGCGGTGAACACATCGAAGGCGCGCGCGATCGGCGCGTCGACCGTCACGGATTTCTTCACAGGCGCCGGCTTGATCACGACAGTCATGGCTTCTCCTCCTGAGTCAGGTTGATTTCCCGTTGGAAGGCTTCCAGGGCATCGCCCCACATGCGGTCGATCCATGCACGCATCAGCCCAAGTCCATGCGGGTCGAGGTGATAGATATTGCTGGCCCCGCGCGCCTCGGCCCGAACGAGGGTGGCTTCCCGGAGCACCTTGAGGTGCTGCGAGACTGCCGGCTGCGACACCGGCAGCAGGTGGGTCAGTTCCGCGACCGAACGCGGTCTCTCTGCGAGCAGTTCAAAAACCCTGCGCCTTGTGGGGTCGGCCAGCGCCACCATGCCTGCATAATCATAATTCATAGCTTATGATAAGCACATACTTATTATGTGCGCAAGGCGTATATGAGAGTCCTGATATATGTATGGTTCCCGCGCGGAAATATACCGAGCCAGGGGATTGATATATCAGAACCGGGCCGCATATCCTCGCCCGACGCGGGGCGCTTCCGCCCTATCGCGGCTTCCTTCCCTGCTCGACTCTTTTGCGATCTTTTGGCCGCCACGGCCTCGAAGGGACGCGTCATGTCGAGCGCCGCGCACCTCCTGGAAATCATCGAGGACCGGTACGAGAGGCGGTCCACCATCGTCACCAGCCAGGTGCCCGTCGATCACTGGTACGACATGATCGACATCCGACCATTGCCGATGCCATTCTCGACCGCCTCGTGCACAACGCTTACCGCATCGAACTCAGCGGCGAGGGCATGCGAAAGCGGCGCTCCGCGACCACTGCGGAAACGACCCTGGCTTGACCGCGAACTGCGTTCCGGCCAAAACTCCAAACGGCCCATAGGCACGCCGACTGTCCGGCTTCAGATCGGAATCACCGTCCAGCATCACTGGAATACGCGCTCAGCCCAAGGCTTTCTATTTCCAGTCAGTGGACAGCGTCCAAGCCGATCAAAGGAAGCAGAAGGAGCGGTGGAGCCGGGCACCCGCCGGAATGGCCAATGAGCCGTGATCGCGCGCCCCGCGCAGGCTGGGCCGCTCGTCCGTTCTGACCGCGCCGCGCACCTGCCCCGGTCCGTCAGGCCTTGACGACCGCCGGAAAGGCATCGGGCCAGTAGTGGGAGTCCGGCAGCTGCCTCGCCCCGAACACCGCCTGGCCCACACGCACGGTCGTCGCGCCCTCCTCGATGGCAATCTCGAAATCCCCGGACATGCCCATGGAGAGTTCGGCGAGCGCCCCACTCTGCGGCGCGTCCTGCCGGGCCCGGTCGCGGACGGCGCGCAGCACACGAAAACAGCGGCGCACCTCATCCAAGTCAGGCGTGAAGCGCGCCAGCGTCATGAAGCCGCGTGGGCGAAGCGCGTCGAAGCGGGCGAGATCGGAAAGGAAGCCCGGTACCTCTTCCGGCGCGAGGCCGTATTTGCTGGCCTCGCCGGACGTGTTCACCTGAACCAGAACGTCGAGCCCGCGGCCGAGATGCTGCAGGCGCTTCTCCAGCGCCACGGCGAGCGACAGCCGGTCGAGCGACTGTACCTCGTCGGAAAAACGCAGCACGTCCTTGACCTTGTTGCTCTGCAGATGGCCGATCATGCTCCAGCGGACGCGCTCGCCGGCGAGCGCTTCGGCCTTGCCCCATCCTTCCTGGACCTTGTTCTCGCCGAGATCCCGCTGGCCGGCGGCAATCGCTTCGCGCACCCGCTCGGGCGGCACGGTCTTGGTCACGAGGACCAGCCGCACCGCGTCGGGAGTGCGGCCTGAGCGCGCCGCCGCATCGCCGATCCGGCCACGCAGCCTGGTCAGATTGTCGGCAATGCTGCTCATGGCTTTATTTCCGTCGTCCTTCCGCATCGCCCGTTTCAGGCATCCAGCCCTTCGAGCCATTCCGTGAACATGGCGCGCGCCGCCTTGCGCAGCGCGGGACCGAAACGGGCCGCATCGGCGCGGATGGTGCGTGGGTCGATGCCTGATGCCGCAAGCTCGGCCGCGTGGCCGATCAGCCAGCGCTCCAGGCCCGTGCAAGCCTGCGCCTCGGCATGGAACTGCAGGGCAAGTACGTTTGGGCCCAGCGCGAAGGCCTGGTTCGCACAGGCAGCCGTCGCCGCGAGATGAGACGCTCCGTCGGGGATGGCGAAGGCATCGCCGTGCCAGTGCAGCACCGCGGTGCCTTCGAGATGCCGAAGCGGACCGGCGCTACCCGCCGCCGTCAGGGCAAGCTCCGAAAAGCCGATTTCCTTGAGGCTGGTGGGCGCCACCCGGGCGCCGAGCGCCGCGGCGATCAGCTGGGCGCCCAGGCAGATGCCGAAGGTCGGGCGTCCGGCGGCGAGCCGCATTGCCAGCATGTCCTTCTCGAGGTCGAGGAAAGGATAGGCGTCGGCGTCATAGACCCCGACCGGGCCGCCAAGCACCACGAGCAGGTCCGGCCTCAGCGGATCGATGGCCGACAGATCGACCACGCCGACGTCGTGATAAAGAAGCTTGTAGCCTGCCCCGGCCAGGACCGCCTCAAGCGTGCCGAGATCCTCGAAATGGACGTGCCTGATCGCTACCGCCGTCTTCATCGCTCGCCCCTGCCGTCAGCGCAGCGCCGACAGGTCCGCCCCGTGATTGATGTGATAGAAATTGCCGTCGATCACGAAGGCCGGAACCGACCTGACGCCGGCCGCCTGCGCCTCGGCGATGCGTGTCTTGTCCTGCCCGAGATGGACCACATCGACATCGTAGAATTTGCTGTCCAGTGCGGTGGCAAAACGGCGTTCCGCATCGACGCAGACGGCACAACCAGCATGGTGGAAGACGGCTTTCTCGGCCATTTCAAATCCTCCTTGGGTTTTCCGCGGCGGGCTTGCCGCGGCACAGGCAACATGCGATAGCCCTTCGCCGGCTGGTCCAAAAGGTCCGGTTTCGCCAAACGAGGTAGGCCGGTTTGATCAGGGGCAATGCCATCGCGATCGAGCTGAAGGGAGACGGCAGGCAGGCCGTGTTCCTCGAGCTCGCCGCCGCGATCGTGACCGAAATCGAGCGGGGCCGGCTGAAGCCGGGCGATCCGCTCCCCGGGACGCGTGGGCTGGCGAGAAGCCTTGGTCTCAATCGCAATACGGTGGACGCCGCCTATCACGAGCTTCTCATGCAAGGTTGGCTGGTCGCCGAACCGTCGCGTGGCACCTTCGTCGCGCATGACCTGCCCGAGCTGAGCGCGGCTGCGGGGCGCGGGCGCCGCGCGGTCCCAGTGGAAACAAGGGCCACGACGCCGAGGCCGACGATCAACTTCTGCGACGGGTCGCCCGATCCGAGGCTGCTTCCATCGGCGGATCTCGCCCGGGCGTTTCGTCGGGCGCTCGCCGCACCGGCTTTCCTCGCAGCCGGGTCCTATGGCGATGTCAGGGGCAGCCCTGCGCTCCGGCAGGCCCTGGCCGGCTATCTTGGGGATGAGCGCGGGCTCGTCATCTCGGCCGACGAGGTGCTGGTCACGCGCGGCAGCCAGATGGCGCTCTTTCTCGCGGCCAGTGCCGCCCTGGAGCCCGGGCAGACGATCGCCGTCGAAGTCCCGGGCTATCCGCTGGCCTGGGCGGCATTCCGCGCCGCCGGGGCACGGATCGTCGGAATTCCGGTCGACGGCGGCGGCCTCGATATCGGGCGGCTGTCGGAGCTTGCGCTGAGTGAGCCGGGGCTGAAGGCCGTCTACGCCACGCCGCATCACCAGTATCCGACCACGGTGACGCTCGGCGCCGGCCGTCGGCTGAAGCTGATGGAGATCGCCCGTCGCCATGGCCTCACCGTCATCGAGGACGACTATGACCACGAATACCGCTTCGACGGTCGTCCCGTCCTGCCGCTCGCCGCACGTGCGGACCAGGAGCTTCGCGTGGTCTATGTCGGCTCGCTTTCCAAATTGCTCGCACCAGGCATAAGGGTCGGCTACGCGGTGGCGAGCGGTGCCCTCCTGCAGCGCATGGCGGATCGGCGCGAGGCGATCGACCGGCAGGGCGACCAGCCGCTGGAACAGGCGCTCGCCGCGCTGATCGAGGATGGAACGATGCGCCGGCATGCGCGCAAGGCGCGGCGCATCTATGCCGAGCGGCGGGCCTGTCTGGCCGGGCTGCTGACGGAGGCGCTCGGCGACAAGGTGTCCTTCACAGTTCCCGCCGGCGGTCTGGCGCTCTGGCTGCGGCTGGAGCAAGGCCTGAGCGCCGAGAGCTGGGCGGGCAAGGCTGCAGCGCTCGGCCTCTCCGTCATGCCGGGCATCCGCTTCGCTCTCGATCCGGCCAATCCGCCGGAAGCCTTCCGCGTCGGTTTCGGCAGCCTGAACGCAACTGAGCTGAAGCACGCCGTCGAGCTGCTCGCAAGCGCCTGTCCCTGAGCCGCGTCTCCCGAAGGAGTGCAGCGGTTCCGGGAAATGACATGGGCGCGCGGGGCCTGTCAGCTCCTGACAGACTGCTGTCAGGAGCGGTGTGCGATAGTGCTGCCGTAACGTCAGGGAGACTTGTCATGAACGCTTTGAATCCGATCGGGATCGCCCGCGACTATTTCCACCGGATAAGGCGGATGCGCGAGGAGATTCGCACCGAGCAGCTCATCAGCTCGCTGCCCAGGGAAATCCGCAAAGACATCGGCTGGCCAGACGCCTATGCCGCCCGTCGCGCACGGCGCGCCTGAGCGGAACGGGATGCCGGCCATGGCGTCGAAGACAATCGGCTTCGTCTTCATCGATCGCTTCGCCGATTGGGAATACGGTCTGCTGGCCGCGTCCGCGGTCGAGTGGTTCGGCGCCAGCACCCTTTCGCTTTCGCCTTCCGGAGAGCAGGTGGTGTCGGCGAGCGGTTTCCGCCTCGTCCCGGACCTGTGTCTCGATGCCGGCGAGAATCGCGATCTCGACGCAATCGCGGTGGTGGGCTCCGAACTGTGGCCGACCGCCGAGGCGCCCGACATATCGGCGCTTATCAAGGCCGTCGTCGCGCGCGGCGGAGTCGTCGGCGGTATCTGTGCCGGCACCCTGCCGCTGGCGCGCGCCGGCCTGTTCGCCGCGGCCCGCCACACCAGCAACGGTCGTTCCTGGCTACTGGAGAAGCTACCGGGCTATGCGGGCGCCGCGCTATACCAGGACGTGCCGCATGCCGTCGCCGACAGGAACGTGGTGTCTGCGCCCGGTTCCGCACCTGGAACCTTTGCGCATCGATATCTTGAGACGCTGTTTCCGGAAGAAGAAGCGCAGCTCGCGCACATGCCGACCATCTTTGCCAGGGAGTACGTCTCCCGCCAATCCTCCTGACAGAATGCTGTCAGGAGAATCATGCGACAGATGCAGTCCGAAGAGGAGACCATGCGATGACGTCATACGTGCCCGCCCGCGCATCGGCCTGGTTCGAGATACCGGTGCGCGACCTCGATCGGGCGCGCGCGTTCTACGGCGCCGTGCTGCAGACCGAGATCCCCGTCATCGAGGGTGATCCCAATCCGATCGCCATCTTTCCGAGCGAGGACGAGAAACTGGCCGGTCATCTCTATCCGGGCAAGCCGGCCGGGGACGGGACGGGGCCCACGGTCCACCTTTTCGTCGCCGCGCCGCTCGAGAGCGCCATGGAACGCGTGAAGGAGAATGGCGGCCAGGTGGTTTCGCCGATCCTTGCTGTGCCTTCAGGCAGTTTCGTCTATTGTATCGACCCCGACGGCAACAGCTTCGGGTTGTTCGTCTGAGCGGCGGAGCCGGATTCCGGCCGAAGTCGAAGGCTTGGACCATGAAAAGCTGGACCGAAAAGTTCAACGCGCCGGCCCGTGTAGAGATCAAGCCGGTGCCGATGAGCATCGCCGGCATGAAGGCGGGCGAGATCATGCTCGTGCCCACGCCGAAACTGGTCGACGAGTTCATGCGCTCCATTCCGCGGGGTAGCCATGTCGACGTCAAGGCCATGCGCAAGATGCTGGCCGAGCGTCACGATACCGAGGTGACCTGCCCGATCTACACCGGCTACCATCTGCGGACCGTCGCGGAGGCCGCGCATGAGGCTCTTGAGCGCGGCGCGCCTCTCGAAGATATCACGCCATTCTGGCGCGTGCTCGACGCCGCCACACCGACAACCGGGCGTCTCTCCTTCGGTGCCGAGTTCGTGCATCAGAGACGCCGTGAAGAGGGCCTGCCCGCATGAGACGCGCCGACCGGCTGTTCCAGATCGTCCAGCATCTGCGTGGCGGGCGCCTCGTCACTGCGCAGAAGCTCGGTGTGTGGTTGGAGGTTTCCGAACGCACGATCTATCGCGACATCGCCGATCTCCAATCCACCGGAGTGCCGATCGATGGCGAAGCGGGCGTAGGCTACATGATGAGGGAGGGTTTCGACCTTCCGCCGCTTATGTTCACAAGGGATGAGATCGTCGCCCTGGTCGCCGGCGCCCGCATGGTGCGCGCTTTCGGAGGGGCTGCAATGGCGCGCGCCGCCGAGGAGGCGCTGGTCAAGATCGGCGCGGTCCTGCCGGACGCCGAGAAGGACCGTATCGCCCGCACCGAGATCCACACGCCGATGTGGGTGGTGACCGACGCCGATCGCGAGGCCATCGACCTGATCGAACGGGCCGTCGAGAAACGCGACGTGCTGGAACTCGACTACAGCGACGAGGCAGGGCGCGGCACGGCCCGCGAGGTGCGGCCGCTCGGCCTGTGGTTCTGGGGTAAGGTCTGGACGCTGATCGCCTGGTGCGAAATGCGTAATGATTTCCGGGCCTTCCGCATCGACCGCATCGGTTCGGTCAAATGCGCCGGACGCACCTTCCGCCCGGAGCGCGGCAAGATGCTCGCGGACTATTATCGCAGCCTAGAGCGGGGCGAGGGGCCTGATCAGGCGCAGCGCCGCACCTAGCGTTGCGCCCTTCCTATCCTGCGAGGCCGGGCGACCCTTCGCCGGTCGGGAGAGAAGCGCACAGTCGACACGACCTCCGGCCGTTGGTGTGAGGGGCGGCACGACGGTCAAAGGTTGGAACCTATCGCATCACTTCTTGCTGCCCCGCCTGCTTTTCCATTGACGACAGGGCCGGCCTCGCCGATTTTCTGACGGATCATTTCAACTTCGAAAAGTGCGTCCGGCCAGTCCGTTGAAGTTCGTTTGACGGCGACGAGTATCATCATTCGTCGATGGCTCGCGCGCCGCCGAAAAACAGGCTTGTCCTGTAAATTCCCAGTTTTTTACAGGACGACGCGGGTCTGTCAGTCCGGGTATCGCATTATCGCGTCTTTAAAACGAGGCATGAATGCGCCGTGGTGAACCACGGGGAAAGCGATCCGAACACGATGCGGTGGCGTTGGAAAGGCTCAATCTGGCGGCGCATTCAAAATGCCCTTGGCTTTCTCCGTTTCGCTTCGGCCGTTCATGTGTTAGGCCGCGCGCGAAGGCTGGAGCGTGGCGTGTTCATCGGAGAGCACAATGGGCGCTCCAGCGGTTTGAAGCCACGCATCGCGCCTTCCGAACCCTGGTTCTCGGGCCGATACGGTATATAGGGGAACTCCGCCATGGCGGTCGCATCGAAGAACATTCCCGCGCCCGATCTCGTTCCGGTCCGCCGTGCGCTTCTGTCGGTCTCCGACAAGACCGGCCTCGTCGAATTTGCTGCCGCTCTTTCTCATGCCGGCGTCGAGTTGGTCTCCACCGGCGGCACGGCGAAGGCGATCGCCGCGGCCGGCATTGCGGTGAGCGACGTGTCGGAACTGACGGGTTTTCCGGAGATCATGGACGGCAGGGTCAAGACGCTGCATCCTTCCGTCCATGGCGCTTTGCTCGGGGTACGGGGCGACCCCGACCATGTCGCGGCCATGAACGAGCACGGCATCGCGCCGATCGACCTCGTGATCGTCAATCTCTATCCCTTCGAGGAGGTGCGCCATTCGGGCGCCGACTATGCCTCGGTCGTCGAAAACATCGATATCGGCGGGCCGGCCATGCTGCGCGCCGCCGCCAAGAACCATGCCTATGTCGCGGTCGTCACCGATCCCGAGGACTATGCGTCCGTCGTCAACGCGCTGGAGATGAACTTCGGCAGCCTGTCGCTCGACTTCCGCAAGAGGCTGGCGGCCAAGGCCTTTGCCCGCACCGCCGCTTATGACGCGGCGATATCGGGCTGGTTCGCCGAGGCGCTCGACGTCGAGCACCCGACCTGGCGGGCCTTCGCGGGCAAGCTGGACAATGTCATGCGTTATGGTGAGAACCCGCACCAGCAGGCGGGTTTCTATGTCACGGGCGAGAAGCGGCCGGGCGTTGCCACGGCCAGGCAATTGCAGGGCAAGCAACTCTCCTACAACAACATCAACGACACCGACGCCGCCTACGAACTCGTGGGTGAGTTCGATCCCTCGGCGGCCGCCGCGGTCGCGATCATCAAGCATGCCAATCCCTGCGGCGTCGCCGAAGGCGAATCGCTGGTGGAGGCCTACCGGAAGGCGCTGCGCTGCGACCCGGTCTCGGCCTTCGGGGGCATCGTCGCCGTCAACCGCCTGCTCGACGCCGAGGCTGCCGAAGAGATCGTGAAGGTCTTCACCGAAGTCATCATCGCGCCGGAGGCGAGCGAGGAAGCGCAGGCGATCATCGCCGCGAAGAAGAACCTGCGCCTCCTCCTCACCGGCGGCCTGCCCGATCCGCGCGCTCCCGGCATGACGGTGAAGTCGGTGGCCGGCGGGCTCCTCGTGCAGTCGCGCGACAATGCCGTGGTCGATGGTATCGACCTCAAGGTGGTTACGCGCCGGGCACCGACTGCGGCCGAGATGGCCGACCTGAAGTTCGCCTTCCGCGTGGCCAAGCATGTCAAGTCGAACGCCATCGTCTACGCCAAAGGCGGCGCGACCGTCGGCATCGGCGCCGGTCAGATGAGCCGCGTCGATTCCTCGCGCATCGCAGCGCGCAAGGCGGACGACGCCACCAAGGCGGCGGGTCTCGGCGAGTCCCTCGCAAAGGAATCCGTCGTCGCTTCCGACGCCTTCTTCCCCTTCGCTGACGGGCTGTTGTCGGCGATCGAGGCCGGCGCGACGGCAGTCATCCAGCCCGGCGGCTCGATGCGCGACGACGAGGTGATCGCGGCAGCGGACGAACACGGCATCGCCATGGTCTTCACCGGAGTCCGCCACTTCCGGCATTGAAGGCATGGCTCTTCGGAGCGCGCAGCCGTTTGATGATGAAGAGCTCAATCCAGAACCCGCGCCGGGTCGCGTGAATCCCGTTCCTGACGGAGCTCTTTGAGCAGCGGGCCGCCCGACATTCGCAACGCGCTTTGAAGCACCGCGGAATGGTCGCTGCGGGATGGTGAGCTGCGGTTCCACTCGCAGCATTGCCTGATCCGTCATATAGGAATAAAATCCTTGAATGGCGGCGAACACGCGGCGGCTGGAGACGAGAAGAATGGTCGCTGCGGCGGCCGCCCTCGTCGCGTTACACGTCCCGGCCGAGGCTGCGCGGCGCAGGCCGTTCCCGGGACCGGTCGAGGCCACCGTCATCGAGGTCATCGACGGTGACACCTTCCTGGCGGAAGCGCATGTCTGGCCGGGCCATTCCGTGACGGTGAATATCCGCATCCGCGGCATCGACGCGCCGGAGATGAAGGCCCGCTGCAGCAAGGAACGTGAGGCGGCACTGCTGGCCCGCGACGAACTCAACGCTCTGATCACTGGCGCATCGATCCGGCTCAGCAATATCGGCGGCGCCAAATATTACGGGCGCGTTCTGGCGGACGTCGCGACGCAGGATGGTCTCTCCGTCGGCCCGGCCCTGCTCGCCCGGGCGCTGGTGCGCCCCTATAGCGGCGGCAAGCGCGGCGGCTGGTGCCGCTGACCGCGATTGCTGCTGCGGGTCGCGTGCCCGATATGTCGCCGGTTCGATCCCGGGAAAGAGAAAGGCCGCCGCTTCATTCCCGAAGCCGGCGGCCTTTCCGTGTTTTCGTCCGTGGCGCGGCCGTCAGCCGTGATCTGCCTCGATCACTGACCGCGCGTCATGCTCTGTTTCAGGAAGGCTGCTTCCCGAAAGGGCAATCCGCTGAGGCCACGTTCTGGAAAACGAAATCACTCGACATCGGATCACCTCCTTTCGATCTGTTGGACACACCAGCAACTTGGGATGTCCGAGCGTCTTGCGCAAGACCAAAAGACACGGCTGCAACGGTGACCCTTCCATTGTTCGGGTGGAACGTCGGATCGATTTCGTTCACGCGGCCGCAAGCAAAGCCGGCATGCCCGGCTTCGCCAGATGCAGGACCTCATGGACAAGGCCGTTTCCCGGCCGATCGACGGCCTGGGCCGACAGCAGGAAACGTGACAGCCGCCATGACGAGAAATCGATCGCGGTGATGGCGGCGAATGTGCCGGCGCGACGCGCAAGGGCCATGTTACGCTCGCCTTCGGCGTGCCTGACGGCGGCAATATCCGCTCCGGCATCGATCGGCAGGTCCTCGCGGTGCAGCGCCGAAGCCTCGCAAGCGCGGCCGAGATGCAGGGCGAACGGAAGCCAGGTCTCGATCGCGGGGCGCCCGAACGTCCCGGTCACCGCCTTGAAACGATCGTCGGCGATGAAGTCGACCGCGGCCTCGTCCTCGAGCCAGAGATAAAGCGAGGCATAACTGTTGCCGACCGCGCCACGATTGCCGCGCTCCTGTGCGAGGAACACCTTGAAGCCCAGGCCTTTCGTATCGTCCCACGTCTTGCCGAGCAGACCGGCACGTTCGCGGATGCGGCCCATCTCGTAATCGGCAGGCAGCCGGTGGGTGTATTGCATCATGAACATCGGAACCTCCATCGCTGGACGAAGCATTGCCGAGTGCCATGAATTATGAAAGCATATGACTGGATATATCAGAAATAAGAAATTGGAATGATTGGCCCGGCGCTCGACATCGATACCGTCCGTGCATTCGTCCTGGTCGCCGATCTCCGCAGCTTCACGCGCGCGGCCGAAGCCATGGAGACGTCGCAGGCCGCGGTCAGCCTGAAGCTCAAGCGGCTGGAGGAGCGGCTCGACTGCCGGCTGCTTGAACGTACGCCGCGCCAGGTCCGCCTCTCCGGCCATGGCGGCGTGTTCCTGCCGGCCGCGCGGCAACTGCTTGACACGCATGACCGCGCCCTGACGGGCCTTGCCGGCAGGCCGCCGGCAAGGCTGAAGCTCGGGATCAGCGACCATGTCGCCGGGCCGGAACTGCCTTCTCTGCTCGGCCGGATGAACGCCCATGATCCGACGTTGGTCCTGGAGATCAGGGTGGCTGCGTCGAACGAGCTCATCGGCCTTCACGACCGCGGCGATCTCGACGCCGTCATCGTCAGGCGCGGCGACGGACGGGCGGACGGCGAGAAGCTGCTCGCCGAGCCGTTCGGCTGGTATGCCTCGCCGGCGTTCCGGCACATGCCGGGCGAGCCCCTGCGGCTTGCGTCGCTGGCGGCGCCCTGCGGCATAAGGGCGATGGCACTGAACGCCCTCGACGGCGCCGGCCTCGCCTGGACGGAGGTCTTCGTCGGCGGCGGTGTGCTGGCACTGGGGGCGGCCGTCACGGCCGGCCTCGCCGTGGCCGCTTTGGCGCGGCGGGTCGCGCCGCCAGGATCGGTTGAGGTGGGAGCCGAATTCGGCCTGCCGCTTTTGCCTGAAGTCGACATCATGCTGCATGCCCGACTGGCCGACCGACGATCGCGCGACATGGTGAAGACGCTGTCGGCCGCCTTCCGGAGCCTTGCGGCATGAAAGCAACAACCGGCCGGCGCCGATAGGCAGCCGGCCGGCGGATGTCGTCAGGCGGCGGCCGCCTTCTTGTTCTGACGGTTGGCGACGAGGTCGTCGACCACGGCCGGATCGGCGAGGGTCGAGGTGTCGCCCAGCGAGCCGAAATCGTCCTCGGCGATCTTTCTCAGGATGCGGCGCATGATCTTGCCCGAGCGTGTCTTCGGCAGGCCGGGCGCGAACTGGATCTTGTCGGGCGCGGCGATCGCGCCGATCTCCTTGCGGACATGGGCGATCAGCTCCTTGCGCAATTCTTCCGACCATTTGACGCCGGACATCAGCGTGACATAGCAATAGATGCCCTGGCCCTTGACGTCGTGCGGATAGCCCACCACGGCGGCCTCCGACACCTTGTCATGGCTGACGAGGGCGGATTCCACTTCGGCCGTGCCCATGCGATGGCCCGACACGTTGATGACGTCGTCGACGCGGCCGGTGATCCAGTAGTAGCCGTCCTCGTCGCGTCGGCAGCCGTCGCCGGTGAAGTATTTGCCCCTGTAGGTCGAGAAATAGGTCTGCACAAAGCGCTGATGGTCGCCATAGACCGTGCGCATCTGGCCCGGCCAGGAGTCGACAATGCAGAGATTGCCGTCGGCGGCACCGTCCAGCACCTTGCCGTCATTGTCGACCAGCTGCGGCTTCACGCCGAAGAACGGCCGCGTGGCCGAGCCCGCCTTCAGATCGGTGGCGCCGGGCAGCGGGGTGATCAGGATGCCGCCGGTCTCGGTCTGCCACCAGGTGTCGACGATGGGGCATTTCTTCTCGCCGACGACGTTGAAATACCATTCCCAGGCTTCCGGGTTGATCGGCTCGCCCACCGTGCCCAGCACGCGAAGGCTCTTGCGCGAGGTCTTCTTCACATGCTGGTCGCCGACGCCCATCAGCGCGCGGATTGCGGTCGGGGCCGTGTAGAAGATGTTGACCTTGTGCTTGTCGATCACCTCCCAGAAGCGGGCGGGCGACGGATAGTTCGGCACGCCTTCGAACATCAGGGTGGTGGCGCCGTTTGCGAGCGGCCCGTAGAGGATGTAGCTGTGGCCGGTCACCCATCCGACATCGGCCGTGCACCAGTAGATGTCTCCATCGCGGTAGTCGAAGACATATTGGTGCGTCATCGAGGCATAGACCAGATAGCCGCCCGTCGTGTGCAGCACGCCCTTGGGCTTGCCGGTCGAGCCCGAGGTGTAGAGGATGAACAGCGGGTCCTCCGCCTTCATCTTCTCGGGTTTGCAGTCCGCTTTCACGCTGGCCACCTCGTCGTGGTACCAGAGATCGCGGCCCGGAGCCCACGCGACCTTGCCGCCAGTGCGGCGCACCACGAGCACGTTCTTGACCAACCAGCCCATCTTCGCCGCGATGTCGATGGCCTTGTCGGTGTTCTCCTTGAGCGGGATCGGCCGGCCGCCGCGCAGGCCCTCGTCGGCGGTGATCACGAAGGTCGACTGGCAGTCCTCTATGCGCCCGGCGAGCGAATCCGGCGAGAAACCGCCAAAGACGACGGAATGCACGGCGCCGATGCGGGAGCAGGCAAGCATCGCGTAGGCCGTCTCGGGGATCATCGGCATGTAGATGGTGACGCGGTCGCCTTTCTTGACCCCGTGCTTCTTCAGCACATTGGCCAGGCGGCACACATGCTCATGGAGCTCCTTGTAGGTGATCTTCTTGTCGTCATAAGGGTTGTCGCCTTCCCATATGATGGCGGTCTGGTCGCCGCGTTTCTTGAGATGGCGGTCGATGCAGTTCTGGGAGACGTTGAGCTGGCCGTCCTCGAACCATTTGATCGAGACCTTGCCGTCGAAGGAGGTGTTCTTGACCTTGGTGTAGGGCTTGATCCAGTCGATGCGCTTGCCGTGCTTGCCCCAGAACTTGTCCGGGTTCTTGATGCTGTCGGCATACCATTTCAGATAGGTCTCATTGTCGATCAGCGCGTCTTTCTTCCAAGCCGGCTGGACACGGTGGACACGAACCTCGGACATCTGTTTTCTCCCCGGAATCGCCCGGGCCGTTGCAGCCCGGCTGCGCCGTTCGGCGGCGCGTCGGGGCGCATTATTATCAATTCGCGCCCGGTCACAATATTAGACGTTCGATTCGGCGTGGCGGGATGACGCAGGGTCTGCCCGCGGTTCATCAAGGGTGGTGTCAGCACTCAGCGGGCGCTGCTGCTGGCAAGATGTTGTTTTCAAAGGCGAAACCTATTGCCAAACAAGGCGTTTCAATAGACGATTAACAATCGCGGCGCACACTTCCATCGGGAGGAAGGACCGAGCGCCGGAGGAACGCGATGCCTGACAAGCGCGAGATCGAGCTGATGCTCGAAGGGTATGGGCTGACGACGGCCAGGATTCTCTACCATTTTCCTGACCACCCCCATCTGCTGCAGACCTTTGTGTGGCAGGACTACGATCTGGCGCCGAAGTTCCCTGCGCTGATCGGCTTCATCGAATTCTGGAAGGCCAAGCTGGAGGGCCCGCTCCATTCAGTGACCTACACGCACCGCCGGCTGATCGCTCCCAATGAGTGGCGCAAGGTCGACGGCGAGTTCGTCCTGCACTGAGGCGGCCACGGCGCGCCTTCGCGCGCCGTGAACTTGATCGATCCTTCGCCACATCCCGGATGTTCCGGCGGCGGCCCGATCACGGCATCGAGCCGGAAGCGGGTGAGGCCGCGTTGCTCCGAAATCGCGAGCGTCTTGAGTTCTACACGGCCGGCGGGTTGAGCCGCGCAAAGCCCTCCTGCCGGCGGTAGGGGAAGTAGGGATAAGGCGCCGTCACCGTGCTTGCCGCATCGAGTCGGGCAATCTGATCAGGGGTAAGCGACCAGCCGACGGCGCCGAGGTTCTGCCGGAGTTGCGTCTCGTCGCGCGCGCCGATGATCACCGAGGAGACGGTCGGCCTCTGGAGAAGCCAGTTGATCGCGATCTGCGGGACGGCCCTGCCGGTTTCCGCCGCAATCGCATCCAGCACATCGACCACGTCGAACAGCAAGGCCTCGTCGACGGGCGGACCGAAATCGGCGGTCTGGTGAAGGCGGCTCCCCTTGGGCAGTTCCTGACCCCGGCGCAGCCTGCCTGTCAGGCGACCCCAGCCGAGGGGACTCCATACGAGTGCGCCGACACCCTGGTCGAGGCCCAGCGGCATCAGTTCCCATTCGTAGTCGCGGCCGACCAGGGAATAATAGACCTGGTTCGCGACGTAACGCGGATAGCCGTGGCGCTCCGCTGCTGCGAGCGACTTCATCAACTGCCAGCCTGAGAAGTTGGAGACGCCTGTGTAACGCAGCTTGCCTGATGAGACGAGGTCGCCGAGGGTCGACAGAACCTCCTCGACCGCAGTTCCGGCGTCGAAGGCATGCAGTTGCAAAAGGTCGATGTAGTCGGTGCCGAGCCGCCGCAGCGCGTCCTCGACAGCGCGGATCAGGCGGGAGCGGGAGGAGCCGGCGTCGTTGGGGCCATCGCCCATCGGCAGTGAGGTCTTGGTCGAGATCAGCACTGCGTCGCGCCGGCCCTTGATGGCCTGGCCGAGCACTTCCTCGGAAGCGCCGTTCGAATAGACGTCCGCCGTGTCGAAGAGGTTGACGCCGGCTTCGAGGCAGATGTCGATCAGACGGCGGGCTTCGCTGGCGTCGGTGTTGCCCCAGGCGCCGAACAGCGGGCCGGTTCCGCCGAAGGTTCCCGCGCCGAAGCTGAGAACGGGGACTTTCAGACCGGATGCGCCAAGACGTCGATATTCCATGATTGAGTTCCTTCTTCGGTTGGGAGGCGGATTCAGGGGCATGAGACCGCGGGCGCCGCGACGACGGAGCCGCGCTCGAGGCGAAGCGTGAGCGAGGCCAAAGCGAGGCTGAGGAGCGGGGCGACCGCGGCAATCAACGGGACCGCGCCGAGGCCCGGGCCGTGGTCGATGACGAGGCCGCCGAGCAGGGCACCGGCCGCATTGCCGAGATTGAAGGCGGCGATGTTCAGGCTGGAGGCGAGCGCCTGGCCGGCGCCCGCGGCCTTCTCCAGCACCCAGATCTGGAGCGGCGGAACCGTTGCGAAGCCGGCTGCGCCAAGCAGGCCGACGAAGACCACGGCTGCGACGCGGTCATGCATGGCGACGGTCATGCCGGCCAGCACGACTGCGAGCATGCCCAGGCTCCCGAGCAGTGTCGGCACGAGCCGGCGATCGGCCAGCCTGCCGCCGACGAGATTGCCGGCGACGAGGCCAGCGCCGAAGACCAGCAGGATCGGCGAGACGGCAGCCGCGGGGAAGCCGGCGATCTCGGTCAGCATCGGCGCGATATAGGTGAAGGCGGCAAACACGCCGACCCAGCTCAGCACGGTGGTCGAGAGGCCGAGAAGCACCTGCGGGCGTGACAGCACCGCCAGGTCCGAACGCCAGTTGCCCCCTTCCTCGGCTCTCGCGGTGCCGCGCGGCACGAAGAGGGCGATCACGGCCACGGCTACCAGGCCGACGGCGGTGACGGCCCAGAAGGTCGACCGCCAGCCATGGGCCTGGCCGAGCCAGGTGCCGAGCGGAACGCCGAGTATGTTGGCGACGGTCAGGCCGGTGAACATGACGGCGATCGCCGAGGCGCGCTTGTCGGCCGGAACGAGGCTCGTCGCCACGACGGAGCCGACGCCGAAGAACGTGCCGTGGGCAAAGGCGGTCAGCACCCGCGCTGCCATCAGCGGCCAATAGCCGGGGGCCAGCGCACAGGCCAGGTTACCCAGGGTGAAGACCAGCATCAGCACGATCAGCGTGGTCTTGCGCGGCCAGCGCGCGGTGGCCACCGTCATCAGCGGCGCGCCGACCACGACGCCCAGCGCATAGCCTGATATCAGCATGCCGGCGGCGGGGATCGAGACGCCGAGATCGGCGCCGACCTCGATCAGCAATCCCATGATGACGAATTCGGTGACGCCGATGCCGAAGGCGCCGGCGGTGAGGGCATAGAGGGCGAGAGGCATGGACGGTCCCCGTGATTGGCTGTGCGCTCCGCTCGTCGCGGTCCGGGCCTCAAGATCGGCATGCGGGGTGGCCGGCAACACCCTTGCGGCGCTCACATGATTTATGAGATCAATTCACGAATGGCGCGCCTCGACATCAACCGCTCCGGCGAGATCGAAGTCTTCGTCCGCGTGGTGGACCGGGGCACCTTGTCCGCAGCGGCCGAGACGCTCGACATGACGCCCTCGGCGGTCAGCAAGCTGATCGGCCGTCTTGAAGACAGGCTCGGCGCGCGCCTGCTCAACCGCACGACCCGCAAGTTGCGGCTGACCCCGGAGGGCGCCGCCTTCTACGAAAGCGGCGTGCGCATCCTGGGCGAGATCGAGGCGGCCGAACGCGAAGCGGCGGCCGGCGCGGTGCCGCGCGGCCGGCTGCGGGTGAACTGCAACGTGCCTTTCGGTCAGCATTATCTGATGCCGCTGATCCCGGCCTTCCTTGCGGCGCATCCCGAGATCGCGGTCGACATCTCGCTCACCGACAGGGTGGTCGATCTCCTGGAGGAACGGGCCGACGTCGCGATCCGGGCCGGCCCGTTGCGCGATTCGCGCCTGGTCGCGCGGAAACTATGGCAGAGCCGGATGGTGCTGGTCGCCGCGCCCGCTTATCTGGAGAAGCGCGGGGCTCCGCATTCGCCGGTAGATCTGGCGGGTCACAACTGCCTCGATTTCTGCTTTTCGCGGCTGATCGAAGGCTGGCCGTTCCGAGAGGCCGATGGGAGGGCCCTGGTTTTCCATCCGCAAGGCAACGCGCTTGTCAGCGACGGCGAGGCGATGCGGCTCGCCGCACTGTCAGGCCTGGGTCTCGCCCGGCTGTCGCGTTTCCATATCGCGCGCGACATCGCCGCGGGGTCGCTGGTTCCGGTGCTGGAGGAATTCAACCCCGGCGACGAGGAAGCGCTCCATGCCATCTATGTCGGCCAGGGAGGGCATCTGCCGGCCCGCGTGCGCGCCTTCCTCGATTTCCTCGCCGCGCATGTCAATGCACCGGGATAGGGGATGGAGTGCCCGGCTGCGCCAGGCGCTCAGCGGGCACCGAAGATCGCCGTGCCGACACGCACGCTGGTGGCGCCGAAGGCGATGGCCGTCTGATAGTCGCCGGACATTCCCATCGACAGCCGCTCCACGCCGGCCTCGCGCGCGAGATTTTCGAGCAGCGCAAAATGCGGTCCGGGGTTGTCCTCGAAGGGCGGTAGGCACATCAGTCCGTCTACGGCAAGGCCATGGACCTCGCGGCAGCGCCTGACGAAAGCGACCGCCTCGCGCGGGTCGACGCCGGCCTTCTGCGGCTCGGAGCCGGTATTGACCTGCACATAGAGCCGCGGCGCCTTGCTCTGCCGGCGAATTTCCCTGGCGAGTTCGGCAGCGATCTTCTCCCGGTCGACAGTCTCCACGACGTCGAAGAGCGCAACCGCCTCCTTCGCCTTGTTGGATTGCAGCGGTCCGATAAGGTGGAGTTCGACATCGGCGAATTCGGCCTTGAGCGCCGGCCATTTGCCCTGAGCCTCCTGCACCCGGTTCTCGCCGAAGACGCGCTGGCCCGCCTCGAGCACCGGGCGGATGGCGTCGGCGTCGAAAGTCTTGGAGACGGCGACCAGCGTCACCGAGCCGGCCGCGCGGCTGGCCTCGCGTTCGGCGGCTGCGATATTGTCCCTGACCTGCCCCAGCCGCGTCACTGCGTCGTTCATGCCCTGATCCTGCCGTCTTGCCATGCGTGATTTTGGCGCCGGAGACGCCCTTTCGGTTGACGGGTCCGGTAATCCATGGTGAAGACCCCAACCGAGCTCTCGACCGCGCGGCGCGCGCCTAGCGGTTTTTCCGCATGTCTTTTAAGTGAAAATCCGGGCATGGCAACCGAACGATACAATCCCCGCGCTTCCGAACCCCGATGGCAGAAAGCCTGGGCCGAGGCGAAGCTGTTCGAAACCCGGAACGACGATCCGCGCCCGAAATACTACGTGCTCGAGATGTTCCCCTATCCGTCGGGGCGCATCCATATGGGCCATGTCCGCAACTACACCATGGGCGACGTGGTAGCGCGCTTTCGCCGCGCCAATGGCTACAACGTGCTCCATCCGATGGGCTGGGATGCCTTCGGCCTGCCGGCGGAGAACGCGGCGCGCGACAACAAGGTCAATCCGCGCGACTGGACCCATGCCAACATCGACACGATGAAGGGCCAGCTCAAGACAATGGGCCTGTCGCTCGACTGGGCACGCGAATTCGCCACCTGCGACCCCGGCTACTATCGCCACCAGCAGAAGATGTTCCTGGATTTCTGGAAGGCCGGACTGGTCGAACGCAAGTCGGCCAAGGTCAACTGGGACCCGGTCGACATGACCGTTCTGGCCAACGAGCAGGTGATCGACGGCCGCGGCTGGCGTTCCGGCGCCCTGGTCGAACAGCGCGACCTGACGCAGTGGTTCTTCAAGATCACCGCGATGTCGCAGGACCTGCTCGACAGCCTGGACACGCTGGATCGCTGGCCCGAAAAGGTCCGCATCATGCAGCAGAACTGGATCGGCCGGTCGGAAGGCCTGCTGATCCGCTGGCCGCTGGCCGAAGGGACCGCACCCGCCGGCGAGACCGAGCTGGAAGTCTACACGACGCGCCCCGACACGATCTTCGGGGCGTCCTTCATGGCGATCGCGGCCGACCATCCTCTGGCCAGGAAAGCGGCCGAGGACAACCCCGGGCTCGCCGCCTTCATCGACGAGGTCCGCCATATGGGCACCTCGGTCGCGGCGCTCGAAACGGCCGAGAAGAAGGGCTTCGACACCGGCATCAGGGTCGTGCACCCGTTCGACCCCGATTGGACGCTGCCCGTCTACGTCGCGAATTTCGTGCTGATGGACTATGGCACGGGCGCCATCTTCGGCTGCCCGTCAGGCGACCAGCGCGACCTCGACTTCGCCAACAGATACGGCCTGCCGGTGGTGCCGGTGGTGATGCCGGAAGGAGCCGACGCGAGGACCTTCCAGATTACCGAGGAGGCCTATGTCGACGACGGCGTGATGATCAATTCGCGCTTCCTCGACGGCATGAAGCCCGGCGATGCCTTCGACGATGTCGCCACGCGGCTCTCCGGCGTCGCGATCGGCGGGCGGCCGATGGGCGAACGCAAGGTGCAGTTCCGGCTGCGCGACTGGCTGATCTCGCGCCAGCGCTACTGGGGCTGCCCGATCCCGGTGATACATTGCGAGGCCTGCGGGGCGGTTCCGGTGCCGCAGGGTGCGCTGCCCGTGGTGCTGCCGACCGACGTCAGCTTCGACCGGCCGGGCAATCCGCTCGATCATCATCCGACCTGGAAGCATGTCGATTGCCCGCAATGCGGCAAGCCGGCGCGGCGCGATACCGACACGATGGACACATTCGTCGATTCGTCCTGGTATTTCGCTCGCTTCACCGATCCGTGGAACGAGACGGCGCCGACGACGTCGGCCTATGTCGACGGTCCGAACGGCTGGCTGCCGGTCAACCAGTATATCGGCGGGATCGAGCACGCGATCCTGCACCTGCTCTATTCGCGCTTCTTCACCCGAGCCATGAAGGCCACCGGCCACCTCAATCAGGTGACGGAACCGTTCGAGGGCCTGTTCACGCAGGGCATGGTCGTGCATGAGACCTATCGCCTGGGTACCGGGGCCAATGCGAACTGGGTGACGCCCGCCGAGGTCAGGATCGCTGAGACCGACGGCAGGCGGCAGGCTTCGCTGATCTCCGACGGATCGCCGGTCGAGATCGGGCCGATCGAGAAGATGTCGAAGTCGAAGAAGAATGTCGTCGATCCCGACGACATCATCGCCAGCTACGGCGCCGACACGGCACGCTGGTTCATGCTGTCCGATTCGCCGCCCGACCGCGACGTCATCTGGACGGAAGCCGGCGTGGAGGGCGCTCACCGCTTCGTCCAGCGCGTCTGGCGCCTGGTCTCCGAAGCGGCGCCGCGGCTGAAGGACGTCACGGCGCGAACTGCGACCGACGGCGAGGCCGCTGCCATCTCCAAGGCTGCGCACAAGGCGCTGAAGGCCGTTGGCGACGACATCGGCAAGCTCTCCTTCAACAAGGCGGTCGCGCGCGTCTACGAGCTGGTCAACACGTTGCAGGCGCCGCTCACGGCCCTCGGCGAGGACAAGGGCGACCAGGCGACGCTGCCGGCGCTCCGCGAGGCCGTCGAGATCCTGCTCGCTCTTTTCGCGCCGATGATGCCGCATCTGGCCGAGGAATGCTGGGCCGCCCTCGGCGGCGAAGACCTCGCGGCGAACCGGCGCTGGCCCGATTTCGATCCGGCGCTTACCGTCGACAACGAGATCACGCTGCCGGTCCAGGTGAACGGCAAGAAGCGCGGGGATTTGACAATTGCCCGCGACGCGGATCAAGCTGCGGTCGAAAAAGCGGCATTGGCTCTCGACGTCGTGCAGAAGGCGCTCGAGGGCAAGCCGCCGCGCAAGGTCATCGTCGTCCCGCAGAGGATCGTGAATGTCGTCGCCTGAGCGAGGGGGAAATCCGGTGAACGTCAGATTCGCCAGACTTGGCGTCGGGCTCGGCCTTTTGCTGTCCGTGGCGGCCGTCTCGGCCTGTACCGTGCGGCCGCTCTACTCCAACGCTCCGGCCACGACCAGCGGCACGGCCTCGATGGCGGCCGAACTGTCGTCGATCTCGATCAAGCCGGTATCGACCAGATATGCTCAGGAAGTGCGCAACAATCTGATCTTCCTGTTCAACGGAGGCGCCGGGCAACCGTCCTCGCCGGCCTACACGCTCGATCTGAACGTTGCGCGCAGGGTCGAGGTCGCGGCCACGACCCAGGTCACCACCGTCGACGACGAGCCGACCGCCTCGACGGTGACGTTGATCGGCAGCTATTCGCTGAAGAAGGCGGGCACGGGCGAGGTGGTCGCTACCGGCCGACGGCAGATCATGTCGTCCTATGACGTGCCGCGCCAGGAGTTCGCCGCCTTGCGCGCACTACGTGACGCGGAGAACCGGTCGTCGCGCGAGCTGGCGGAGTTGCTGCGCATGTCGATCGCGCAGGACATCGCCAGCAAGTGATGC
Source organism: Mesorhizobium sp. L-8-3 (assembly GCF_016756615.1). GTDB lineage: Bacteria > Pseudomonadota > Alphaproteobacteria > Rhizobiales > Rhizobiaceae. The sequence goes on from NZ_AP023262.1 coordinate 1,634,415, forward strand.
GTCCAGGCGGGTCGCTCATGTTTGTCCGGCTGTGACGCGATGATCGTTCGCCGGATGAAGCGGCAGGGAGCTTGACCTCATGGATCCGAGGACCAGACCCGCCGCGATGGGGATGCCGGCCCGAATCGCCGCGGCCGGCAGCCGCCACATCGTCGACCAGCTGATCGACGAACGTTCCGTCGAGCTATCGCGGCATGCCTGGTGGCCGTTGGTGAAGCCGTTTCTGATGCGGTTCTTCCACTACAACCAGGCTGTGCGCATGTGCGACGACGTCGCCGGCATGTCGGGCTGGGACGCCTTCAGCTATCTGAGCACGCTTCTGGCGCTGAAGATCGACATGCGCGGCGGCGAGAACCTGCCCGCGAAAGGCGGCTTCATCCTGGCTCCCAGCCATCCGACCGGCATCGCAGACGGCATTGCGGTGTTCGACGCGCTGAAGCACATCCGGCCCGACATGGCGATTTTCGCCAATCGCGACGCGCTGCGAGCGGCGCCGGGCTTCCGCGACATGATCATCCCCGTCGAATGGCGGCAGGGCGAAAAGAGCCACGCCAAGAGCCGCGACACGCTGGAGATGACCGCCAAGGCTTTTGCGGCGCAAAAGGCCGTGGTGCTCTTCCCCGCGGGACGCATCGCCTACTGGAACGAGGACCGGCTGACCGAGAGGCCATGGCAGGGCTCGATCGTCGCCCTCGCTCGCCGCTACAACTTTCCGATCGTGCCGGCCAGCATCTCGTCGCGCAATTCGGGCCTGTTCTATCTGCTGTCGAAATATTCGACGGATCTCCGGGATATCACCATCTTCCACGAGTTCCTCAACAAGAAGGGGCGGCCCTTCTCGATCGTCGTCGGCAGGCCGATCCCGGCGGAGGCCCTCGCCGGTGATGTGGCCGAGGTCGCCGCGCGCTTGCAGGAGCACACGGTTCACGCCCTGGCGCGGGACCCGCAGGCAGAGTTCGCGGCTTTCCCGGTGCCGGCCAAGTAGCCTCGGCGACCCACTTCCGCATCGCCCCGAAAATCGTCCTCGATTTTCGGAAAGCGCGATGCGTGGATTCAAAGAGTTGAAGCGTCCTTTGCGCGTCCGAATGGACGCGCGGCGCTCTGGCCCGAACTTTACCCGGCCGGGGTCTCAGGCGATCTCGACGGCGAGGCCGGGCAGATCGAAGTCCTCGATTTCGGTCGACCATTTCTCGCCCGGCGCCACGGGAAAGGCCCGCGTCACGGTGCCCGTGGTCACCAGTTCGCCCTTGCGCAATGGCGGGCCGAGGGGATCCCCGGCAAGGACACCGGCCAGATGACCGAGCGCCTGGATGGGGCCGTCGAGCACGTTGGAGCCGATGCCGCGATCGACGGCAGTCCCGTTCCGGGAAAGGGTGACCGCGAGGCCGGCCAGGGCGGCCGTCAGGCCGGGTCTTTCGCCTTCCCGCACCGACCGTCGGGGCCCGACGAAGAGCGCGCCGTGCAAACCGCCGTCGGCGATGCAGTCGGCCACGCCGAATCGCCAGCCGGGGAAGATCGACTGAACGATCTCGAAACCATGGGCGACCCAGTCGATCGCGCCGGCAATGTCGTCGAGGGTCATATCCGATGTCACGTCCCGGCCGAGGCCGAGCACGATCTCGGGCTCGATGCGCGGCTCGGGAAGATGCGACACCCGGATCCGAGTGCCGGTGGCGATGTCGTGCTGCGTGCGATCGTAGACGTCGCCCCAGATAGGCTCGTAGACGCCGTATTCCGCCCAGATGTTGCGATTGGTGAAGCCGATCTTGCGGCCGATCGCTCTTTCGCCGCGCGCGACGCGCAGGTCGCGCAGAGCGCTCGCGACGCCATAGGCGGCCGCGCTGTCGAAGCCGCCGATGCGGGCCGTCAGCGGCTCGACCTGGCGCCCGGCGTCGAGGGTCGCCAGTATCTCGGCGGCGATATCGCCAGTGCCGCCGGCTGCCACGGATCAGCCGATCTTCTGGCCGGTCTTGGCCCAGTCGGCCAGGAACATTTCGAGGCCCCTGTCGGTCAGCGGGTGCTTGACCAGGGCCTTCAGCGTCGCCGGCGGGACGGTCGCCACATCGGCGCCGATCAGCGCGGCCTGCTTGACATGATTCACCGTGCGGATCGAGGCGGCCAGGATCTCGGTCCGGAAGTCGTAATTGTCGTAGATCGTGCGGATCTCGGAAATCAGCTCCATGCCGTCGATCCCGATGTCGTCGATGCGGCCGATGAAGGGCGAGATGAAGGTGGCGCCGGCCTTGGCAGCCAGCAACGCCTGGTTGGCCGAAAAGCAGAGCGTGACGTTGACCTTGTGGCCGTCCGAGGTCAGCGCCTTGCAGGCCTTGAGGCCGTCGAGCGTCAGCGGCAGCTTGATGCAGATATTGTCGGCGATCCTGGCGAGCACCGCGGCCTCGCGCATCATGTCGGCATATTCGGTGCCGGTCACCTCGGCCGAGACCGGCCCTGAGACGATGTCGCAGATCTCCTTGGTCACTTCCTTGATGTCGCGTCCCGATTTCAGGATGAGCGACGGGTTCGTGGTCACGCCGTCGAGCAGGCCGAGATCGTTGAGCTCGCGGATCTCCTTCACGTCGGCGGTGTCGACAAAGAATTTCATGACGGTCTCCTTGGATGACGGATCGACGGCAACGGGCCATCTCCCTTTGGGACTTTGCTCTAGAACAAGTTCGGGGCAAGGTCACGCCCGATGAAGGAAGATTCGCCGAAAAGCCGGGCAGCGCCGGTGCTCGTGCCGATGCCGGCCGAGCGGCCCTACACCTATGCCGTGCCCGACGGCATGACGGTGGTGCCGGGTTCGGTCGTCCGGGTGCCGCTCGGCCCGCGGGAGGTCGCCGGCATCGTCTGGGACGGGCCGGGCGAGGCGGTCGACCCCAGGAAGCTGAGGCCGATCGCCCAGGTCTTCGACTGTCCGCCGATCGACGAGGCGTCGCGTCGCTTCGTCGACTGGATCGCGGCCTACACGCTGGCCGCGCCCGGTATGGTGGCGCGCATGTTCCTGCGCGCGCCGGAGGCATTCGATCCGGAACCGTGGACGGAAGGGCTGCGGCCGACGGGCTCCCGGCCGGAGCGGCTGACGGCAGCGCGCGAGCGCGTGATGGAGATCGCCGGCGAAGGCGTGGCCTGGACCCGATCGGGCCTTGCCCATGCCGCCGGCGTGTCGCTCGGCGTCGTCGACGGGCTGCGCGAGCAGGGGGTCTTCGAGACCACCTGGATCCCGCCCCGGCCGGTGGTGGCACCCCCCGATCCGTCATTTTCCCGGCCCGATCTGACGGCCGACCAGCAGGCGGCCGGCGACGCGCTGCGCGAAGCCGTCGACAAGGGCGGCTTCGGCGTCACCCTGCTCGACGGCGTCACCGGTTCGGGCAAGACGGAGGTCTATTTCGAGGCGGTCGCCGCGGCCATCGCGAAGGGCCGGCAGGTGCTGATCCTGCTGCCGGAGATCGCGCTCACCCAGGCCTTCCTCGAACGCTTCCACGACCGGTTCGGCGCGCGGCCGGCCGAGTGGCACTCGGATCTGCCCCCGCGCATGCGCGAAAAGGTCTGGCGCCAGGTGGCCGAAGGCTCGGTCAGGGTGGTGGCCGGCGCCCGCTCCGCGCTGTTCCTGCCGTTCCATGACCTCGGACTGATCGTCGTGGACGAGGAGCACGACCCCGCCTACAAGCAGGAGGACCGCGTCTTCTACAGCGCCCGCGACATGGCGGTGGTGCGCGGCCGGCTCGGCGGCTTTCCCGTCGTGCTCGCCTCCGCGACCCCATCGCTCGAGAGCCGTGTCAACGCCCAGCAGGGCAGATATGCCCGGGTCGTGCTGCCGGGTCGCTATGCCGAAGCAGCCTTGCCCGACATCAAGGCGATCGACATGCGCCGGGCGCCGCCGGCGCGCGGCGGCTTCCTGTCGCCCGTTCTGATCGACCAGGTCCGGGCGACGCTGACGCGCGGCGAGCAGTCGCTGCTCTTCCTCAACCGGCGCGGCTATGCCCCGCTGACGCTCTGCCGCGTCTGCGGCCACCGCTTCGGCTGCCCGGTCTGCTCGTCCTGGCTGGTCGAGCACCGCTTCCGCGGACAGCTCGTCTGCCACCACTGCGGGCACAACGAAAAACGTCCGGATGCCTGTCCCGAATGCGGGACTTTCGATCATCTGGTTGCCTGCGGCCCCGGCGTGGAGCGGATCGCCGAAGAGATCGACGGCCATTTTCCGGAGGCCCGCACCATCGTGCTTTCCTCCGACATGCTGGGCGGGGTGAAGCGGCTGCGGCTCGAGCTGGAGGCGATCGCGAACGGCGAAGCCGATATCGTCATCGGCACCCAACTCGTCGCCAAGGGCCATAATTTCCCCGGGATGACGCTGGTCGGCGTCGTCGATGCCGATCTCGGCCTCGCCAATGGCGATCCGAGGGCGGCGGAGCGCACCTTCCAGCTCCTGTCGCAGGTCACTGGCCGCGCCGGCCGCACCGGCAGGAAGAGCGTCGGCCTGCTGCAGACCTACCAGCCCGACCATCCGGTGATGCGGGCGATCGTCTCGGGCGATGCGGAAGCCTTCTACGAGCGCGAGACGATCGAGCGGGAGCGCGCGCATCTGCCACCCTTCGGTCGGCTGGCAGGCATCATCGTCAGCGCCGCCACCAGGCCCGAGGCCGAGACCCATGCGCGCCACCTACGCCGGGCAGCGCCTCATGTCGCCGGCATCGACATCCTCGGCCCGGCCGAGGCGCCGCTGGCGCTGGTCGGCGGGCGCCACCGCTTCCGGCTCCTGGTCCATGGCGAGCGGCGCTCGGATATGCAGGGCTTTGTCCGCAAGCTTCTGGTCGACGGCGCGAGGCCGCGCGGCTCGGTCAGGGTGCAGGTCGATATCGACCCGCAGAGCTTTCTCTGAAGCGATTGGCAAATTTTGAGAAACAGGGGTCTCACGGCTACATTCTCTTGTGCGACGGAGCAGGCGAAGATGCCGACAATGAATGTGAGCCTGACTGCCGAAATGGTGGAGTTCGTCGAGGGCGAAGTCTCCAGCGGCGACTATGTTTCCGCGAGCGAGGTGGTACGCGACGCGATCAGGTTGATGCGCCGTGAAAAGGAGCGAGAGGAAGCGAAGTTCAGGCTCCTCCGCGAAGAGATCGACCGCGGATACGAGCAGTCGGAGCGCGGTGAATTCTCCAGCCGCACGGTCGACGGGATTGCCGAGTCGGTTCTAAATCGGCGAAGCAATCGAAGGTCCGGCTCACCAGGGAAGCCGATCGTGACATAGAGCGAATACTCGCCGAGACCCTTCGTCTTTTCGGCGAAAATCAGGTGCGTCGTTATGCCGGCATCATCGATGCAGGGATTTCCATGCAGGGATTTCCATGCTCCGGGAGAATCCCGCGCGGCCGTCCTCTCGGGATCGGAGTGAGATCAGAGCAGGGGTTCGTTCCTTTCACCTGCAATTCGCAGCGCGCCGCCGAGATGGCGCGTCTCACATCGTCTACTACCGTGTCCCCGGTCGCGCTGACGATCCCGAACTGGCGATCCTTCGGGTCCTCGCTGACGCCATGGAACCGACACGCAGGATCGCCGCGGCGCTGCGCGGGGAAGCTTGATCTGGCGGAGACGCTCGGCACATCTTTTCGGTCTGGCGCCGTTCTCGCGCCCGGCTAAGATGCACCCCCGATGGCGCTGATTCTGCAGGGGGGACTTCGATGGAATTCGCGTTTCCGTGGCCGCTGAGCCAGGGCGAGTGGCTGGCCTGGGCGTCGGCGGCGGTCACTGTTCTGTTCGGGCTCCTGCTCCTGTTCGCGCCGGGAATCTCGCTCCGCGTCCTCCGGCTGCAGCCGACGGCGGAACATCCGGAGGCGATTGCCGGGGCCCGCGCCACCATGTCCGGCTTCTATCTCGGCACGGGCCTGTGCTGTATCCTGCTCGCCCAGCCGCTGCTCTACATGGCGCTCGGCTTCTCCTGGCTGCTGACGGGTTTCGGGCGGATCATTTCGATGCTGTCGGACCGCGGCAACACCGCCTACAATTGGTCTGCGGTCGTTGTCGAACTGGTGCTCGCGGCCCTTCCGCTCGGCTTCGCCTTCGGCTTTCTGCCGTGAATCACCGCGTCGCCGCGTCGACCCCGCGCGGACTGCGACAAAACTGCCGGAAAAGCCTGTTAGAGATCGTGTTGCGGTCGTAAGAAGCCTGTGCTAGACGGCAATCGACTTTCGGCCTGGGGACGCCGTAAATGCACCCTTGCGGCCGGCAAAATGCAATAAGGTCAAAGATTTAGCTAGAGTACCCGACTCGCGCCAAAAATCTTGCGGCCTGTCAGACAGAGAAAAGACGGTCCGTGGCCCAGTCAACCTCGCCCATCTCCGGTGTCGCCGAGCGCTATGCCGCTTCTTTGTTCGACCTCGCCGCCGAGGCGAAGTCCGTACCGGCCGTGGAGGCCGACCTTGGCAGGTTCGAGGCGCTTCTGGAGGGCAGCGAGGATCTGCAGCGGCTGATCAAGAGCCCCGTATTCTCCGCCGACGACCAGGCCCGCGCCATCGCGGCGGTCCTGGAGAAGGCCGGGATCGGTGGGCTCGCCGGCAATTTCCTGCGTGTCGTCGCCAGGAACCGTCGCCTCTTCGCCATTCCCGGAATGATCAAGGCCTTCCGCCGCATCGCCGCAGAACGTCGCGGCGAAGTCGCGGCCGAAGTCACCTCGGCGCATGCGCTTTCCGCCGCCCAGGAGACCGAGCTCAAGGCCGCGCTCAAAAGCGTTGCCGGCAAGGATGTCGCAATCACCGTCACGGTCGATCCGTCCCTGCTCGGTGGCCTTATCGTCAAGATGGGCTCGCGCCAGATCGACACGTCGCTCAAAACCAAACTCAATTCGCTTAAGCTTGCACTGAAAGAGGTCGGCTGATGGATATCCGCGCAGCGGAAATTTCCGCAATTCTGAAAGACCAGATCAAGAACTTCGGCAAGGAAGCCGAGGTCTCGGAAGTCGGTCAGGTTCTTTCCGTCGGCGACGGCATCGCCCGCGTCTACGGTCTGGACAATGTCCAGGCCGGTGAGATGGTCGAGTTCCCCGGTGGCATCCGCGGCATGGCGCTCAACCTCGAGAGCGACAATGTCGGCGTCGTCATCTTCGGCGCCGACCGCGACATCAAGGAAGGCGACACCGTCAAGCGCACCGGCGCCATCGTCGACGTGCCGGTCGGTCCGGCCCTTCTGGGTCGCGTCGTCGACGCCCTCGGCAATCCGATCGACGGCAAGGGCCCGATCAAGGCGACCGAGCGCAAGCGCGTCGACGTCAAGGCCCCCGGCATCATCCCCAGGAAGTCGGTTCACGAGCCGATGTCGACCGGCCTCAAGGCCATCGATGCCCTGATCCCGGTCGGCCGCGGCCAGCGCGAACTGGTGATCGGCGACCGCCAGACCGGCAAGACCGCCATCATCCTCGACACGATCCTGAACCAGAAGGCCATCCACGAGAGCGGCCCGGAGAAGGAGAAGCTCTACTGCGTCTACGTCGCCGTCGGCCAGAAGCGCTCGACCGTCGCGCAGTTCGTGAAGGTGCTCGAGGAGCGCGGCGCGCTCGACTATTCGATCATCATCGCCGCCACCGCTTCCGATCCGGCGCCGATGCAGTTCCTGGCGCCGTTCGCCGGCTGCACCATGGGCGAGTACTTCCGCGACAACGGCCAGCATGCCCTCATCGCCTATGACGATCTGTCGAAGCAGGCCGTCGCCTACCGCCAGATGTCGCTGCTGCTGCGCCGCCCGCCGGGCCGCGAAGCCTATCCCGGCGACGTGTTCTACCTGCATTCCCGCCTGCTCGAGCGCGCGGCGAAGATGAACGATGACAACGGCGCCGGTTCGCTGACCGCCCTGCCAATCATCGAGACGCAGGCCAATGACGTGTCGGCCTACATCCCGACAAACGTGATCTCGATCACGGACGGCCAGATCTTCCTCGAGACCAACCTGTTCTTCCAGGGCATCCGCCCGGCCGTGAACGTCGGTCTCTCGGTGTCGCGCGTCGGCTCGTCGGCGCAGGTCAAGGCGATGAAGCAGGTCGCCGGCTCGATCAAGGGCGAGCTCGCGCAGTACCGCGAAATGGCGGCCTTCGCGCAGTTCGGCTCGGACCTCGACGCCGCGACGCAGCGCCTGCTCAACCGCGGCGCCCGCCTGACCGAGCTCCTGAAGCAGCCGCAATTCTCGCCGCTCAAGACGGAAGAGCAGGTCGCGGTGATCTTTGCCGGCGTCAACGGCTATCTCGACAAACTCGCCCTCAACCAGGTGCAGAAGTTCGAGCAGGGTCTGCTCGCGCATCTGCGCTCGGAAGGCAAGGACGTGCTCGAAGGCATCCGTGCCGAGAAGGCGCTGTCCGACGATCTCCGGGCCAAGCTCAAGGCGCAGATCGACGCCTTCGCCAAGAATTTCGCCTGAGGGAAGTAGGTTCGGGGCATGGCTTCGCTAAAAGACCTCCGCAACCGCATCGCCTCGGTCAAGGCGACGCAGAAGATCACCAAGGCGATGCAGATGGTCGCCGCGGCGAAGCTGCGCCGCGCCCAGGAAGCGGCGGAGGCGGCACGCCCCTATTCGCAGCGCATGGGTGCGGTTCTGGCCAACATCACCCAGGCGGTCGGCGGCGGTGGCGATGCGCCGGCGCTGATGACCGGGACCGGCCGGGACGACGTGCATCTGCTCGTCGTCTGCACGGCCGAGCGCGGCCTCTGCGGCGGCTTCAACAGCCAGATCGCGCGTTTTGCACGCGATCATATCCGCAAGCTGCAGGCAGCCGGCAAGACGGTGAAGATCATTGCCGTGGGCAAGAAGGGCTACGATATCCTTCGCCGCGACTATGCCGCGCTGGTCATCGACCGGATCGAGCTGCGCGAAGTGAAGACGCTGGGCTTCGTCAATGCCGACGCCATCGCCAAGAAGGTGATCGCGCTGTTCGACGACGGCCAGTTCGATGTCTGCACGCTGTTCTACTCGGAGTTCAAGTCGGTGATCTCGCAGATCCCGACGGCGCAGCAGATCATTCCGGCCGCGTCGGCCGCCAATGGCGGCACCGGCGAGGCCGGCGCCGTCTACGAATACGAGCCGGAGCCGGGCGAGATCCTCTCCGACCTCATCCCGCGCAATATCGCCGTCCAGATTTTCCGCGCGCTGCTCGAGAATGCCGCCGGCGAGATGGGCGCCAAGATGAGCGCGATGGACAATGCGACGCGCAACGCCGGCGACATGATCAACAAGCTGTCGATCACCTACAACCGCCAGCGCCAGGCGCAGATCACCAAGGAACTGATCGAGATCATTTCGGGCGCGGAAGCGCTCTAGGCACGGCCGCCGCTTTGCGGCGCGGCACGTGAGAAACCAGATAGGCAAAGGGTAACGAGAGATGGCGAAAGCAGCGACCCCGAAGAAGGCTCCCGCAGCCGCGGCTGCGGCGGCGAAGGAACCCGCAGTGAAGAAGGCGGCTCCCGCCAGGGCTGCCGCGGCGAAGGCACCCACGACGGCGGCAAAGGCCTCCGGTGCGGTCGGCAAGGTGCGCCAGGTCATCGGCGCCGTCGTCGACGTGCAGTTCGAGGATCACCTGCCAGCGATCCTGAATGCGCTCGAGACCGACAATCGCGGCAGCCGGCTGGTTCTGGAGGTCGCGCAGCATCTCGGCGAGAACACGGTGCGCACGATCGCCATGGACTCCACCGATGGTCTCGTCCGCGGGCAGTCGGTCACCGACACCGGGGCGCCGATCTCGGTTCCGGTCGGTCCTGAAATGCTCGGCCGCATCATCAACGTCATCGGCGAGCCCGTCGACGAGGCAGGTCCGCTCACCGCGACGGAACAGCGTGCCATCCATCAGCCGGCTCCGGACTATGTCGACCAGTCGACCGAGGCTCAGATCCTGATCACTGGTATCAAGGTTCTCGACCTGCTGGCTCCTTACGCCAAGGGCGGGAAGATCGGCCTGTTCGGTGGAGCCGGCGTCGGCAAGACCGTGATCATCCAGGAACTGATCAACAACATCGCCAAGGCGCATGGCGGCTTCTCGGTGTTCGCCGGCGTCGGCGAACGCACACGCGAAGGCAACGATCTCTATCACGAGTTCATCGAATCGGGTGTCAACAAGAAGGGCGGCGGCGAAGGCTCCAAGGCCGCCCTTGTCTACGGCCAGATGAACGAGCCGCCGGGCGCTCGCGCCCGTGTCGGCCTCACCGGCCTGACCGTTGCGGAATATTTCCGCGACCAGGGCCAGGACGTGCTGTTCTTCGTCGACAATATCTTCCGCTTCACCCAGGCGGGTTCCGAAGTGTCGGCGCTGCTCGGCCGCATTCCCTCGGCGGTGGGCTACCAGCCGACGCTCGCGACCGACATGGGCGCCCTGCAGGAGCGCATCACCACCACGACCAAAGGCTCGATCACTTCGGTCCAGGCCATCTACGTGCCGGCCGACGACCTGACCGACCCGGCGCCGGCGACATCCTTCGCTCACCTCGACGCAACGACGGTGCTCAACCGAGCCATCGCGGAAAAGGGCATCTATCCGGCGGTTGATCCGCTCGATTCGACGTCGCGCATGCTCGATCCGATGATCGTCGGCGAGGAGCATTACCAGGTCGCTCGCCAGGTGCAGTCGATCCTCCAGCGCTACAAGTCGCTGCAGGACATCATCGCGATCCTGGGCATGGACGAACTGTCCGAAGAGGACAAGATGACGGTTGCCCGCGCCCGCAAGATCGAGCGCTTCCTGTCGCAGCCCTTCTTCGTCGCCGAAGTCTTCACCGGCTCGCCGGGCAAGCTCGTCGACCTGGCTGACACGATCAAGGGCTTCAAGGGCCTCTGCAACGGCGACTACGACCACCTGCCGGAAGCGGCTTTCTACATGGTCGGCACCATCGAGGAAGCCGTCGAGAAGGCGCAGCGCCTGGCCGCCGAGGCGGCCTGAGTGCAAAGCGAATAACGAATAGGGAGTAGCGAATAGGGGAATTGCGGAACTGAGCGAGGTTGCCTGTTCAACTGTTCGCTGTTCGCTATTCGCCGCTCGCTAGATGCGAAATGGCTGAAGCTTTCAAATTCGAACTGGTCTCGCCGGAGCGTTTGCTCGTCTCGCAAGACGTCGAGTCGGTCGTCATCCCGGGCGCCGAAGGCGAGATGACGGTCATGGCGAACCATGCGCCTGTCATGACCACGGTGAAGCCCGGTGTGGTGACGGTCAAGCCGGCAGCGGGCGGGGAAGAGCGTTATGTGGTGTTCGGCGGTTTCGCCGACATCCTGCCTTCGGGCTGCACGCTGCTCGCCGAATCCGCCGTGTCCGTGCGGGACATCGACCGCAACGACCTCGCCCGTCGCATCCAGGAGGCGAGGGAAGACGTCGTCGATGCGAAGGATGACCAGGCGCGGACCAAGGCCGAGCAGTTCCTCGGCCAGCTGACGACGCTCGAAGGCGCTATCCTGCCCGCCTGAGCTTTGCAGACATAGAAGTAGAGAAAAGCCGGGCGTCGACCCGGCTTTTTTTGAGGGTCGTCGTCCGATCGTACAGAGGGTCATGCTGTTTCGACCCCCTGCAAGGTACTCTTGCGGCTCGTCCGGTCTCCTCAACGAGGGGAGGCGGGAGGTTTGCCGCGCCTTTCCCTTGATGGAGGGGATTGAAACCAGGCGCGGAGACCAACGGCCTTGCAGACGGGAGACCCGCGCCGACCCGCCGGCATGTCTGACATGGGGTTGAATAGGCCGATACCGCTGCCTCCGAGCGCATGGCAATTGTCTGAGTCAAGTCAAGCCGCCGGCTCTTTCGAATGCTCGTCACAGTGAGCAATGGGTCACACAGGCGGCCCGCTCTTTCAGCCGCGCGGAGTGTGCCGCACGCAATCGCCAACTGTCGCGATCAGGCCGTCGGACGGTAGTGGAATGATGAGTCGGGCGCTTGCCATGGTTTCGAGCTATGGTTCTTGACGACCGAAACGCATTTCTGTGCGATGAGATGAATGGAGGCTGGGTATGGGCTGGTCCTTGAACCTCGGCACGATTGCGGGCACGACGCTGCGCGTCCACGTCTTGTTCCTGTTGCTCCTGGTGTGGGTGTGGATCATGCACTTCACCATCGGCGGAGCCTGGGCGGCCTGGGAAGGCGTCCTTTTCGTGATCGCCGTCTTCGCTTGCGTTGTGTTGCATGAGTTCGGCCACACTGCCGCGGCGCGTTACTACGGAATAAGAACGCCCGACATCACATTGCTCCCGATCGGGGGAGTTGCGCGCCTGGAGCGCATACCGGAAAAGCCTGTCGAGGAGATCGTCGTTGCCCTGGCGGGGCCGCTGGTCAACATCGTGATCGCCGCCTTGATCTTCGTCTATCTGGGGCGATGGTCGACCGCGGAGGAACTCGTCTTGATCGAGGACCCGCGGCTCGACTTCCTGGCCCGCCTCGCCGCCATCAACGTGTTCCTGGCCCTGTTCAATCTTATTCCTGCCTTTCCAATGGATGGCGGCAGGGTGCTGAGGGCAGTGATGGCGATTTTCATGCCATGGTGGCGAGCGACGCAGATCGCCGCCACCATCGGGCAAGGCCTCGCTTTTGTCTTCGGCTTCCTTGGCCTGTTTTACAACCCGCTGCTGATCCTGATCGCGGTCTTCGTTTATCTCGCTGCGGCTGCCGAGGCACAGAACGCGCAGCTGCGCGACGTTGCATCAAGCCTGCTTGTGCGGGACGTCATGGTCACCGATTTCGCGACCCTCGAACGTTCTGCGACCATCGAGGAGGCGGTGGAGAAGCTGCTGGCGACGACGCAGCACGAATTCCCCGTCGTCGGCGAGGACGGACGTTTCGCCGGCCTGTTGACTCGCAACGATATCGTCAAGGCGCTGAAGGAGAGCGGCGCGTCCGCATCCGTCGTTGGCGGCATGCGGTCCGACATTCCCGTGGTCGACGGGCAGCAAAGCCTGCGTGCCTGCCTGCGGTTGATGCAGGGGAAGGGCGCGCCAGCCGTGGCGGTGACAGCCCGGGACGATCGGCTCGTTGGCCTGATGACCTTCGAAACTCTTGGCGAAATGCTGATGGTCCGTTCGGCGCTTGCGGATGGCTTTCGCTTCGGACGTCTGCGCCGCGAGGGGCTCCGGACGAAAGGACGTCACGCCCGGGAAACATAGTTCGGGCCGGCGAGTTCCGGAACGACACGCTCGACGGCGGCGACGGTAACGACATGCTCGATCCGGCGGATTTGCATCCGCGCTCAGGCGCTCTACGATCGTGAAACAAGCAATCCGCGAAGGGATGGATGCAATGAAGGTCGTCACGCTCCAGGCAGGCGAGGTGGTTCCCCGTCTCGGCCAGGGCACCTGGAATATGGGCGAGGATCCGCGTCGCCGCGCCGAAGAGGTGGCCGCCCTGCAACTCGGCCTCGACCTCGGCATGACCCTTGTCGACACCGCGGAGATGTATGCTTCCGGGGGCGCCGAAGCGATCGTCGCGGAGGCCATGGCCGGGAGGCGGCAGGAGGTCTTCATCGTCAGCAAGGTGCTGCCGACCAATGCGACGCGGCGGGGTGTCCAAAAAGCCTGCGAGGCAAGTCTCGAAAGATTGCGAACCGAGGTCATCGACCTCTATCTGCTGCACTGGCGCGGCGCGGTGCCGCTATCGGAAACCATCGAGGCTTTCGAGGAGCTGAAGTCGGCCGGCAAGATACGGCATTGGGGCGTCAGCAACTTCGACACGGACGACATGGAAGAACTGCTGCGCCTCCCGGCCGGTGCGGCGGTGCAGACGAACCAGGTCCTCTACAACCTCACACGACGCGGTATCGATTACGACCTGCTGCCCTGGTCCAACCGTCGCCGCATCCCGGTCATGGCCTACTCGCCGGTGGAGCAGGGCAGGCTCGGCAACGAGAGGCGGCTCGAGGCGATGGCACGACGCCTGGGCGCCACTGCCGCGCAGGTCGCCTTGGCCTGGTTGTTGCGCCAGGACGGCGTGATCGCCATCCCCAAGGCCAGCCGTCCGCAGCATGTCAGGGACAACCGGGCGGCACTCGACCTCGAACTGACGGCTGAGGATCTGGCTGAACTCGACCGCGCCTTTCCGCCTCCACGGGGCAAGCGGCCGCTGGAAATGATATGAAGGCCTGCGCGTGAGATGGTCATAGCCACCTGCGGACGCTTTGCTTGTAGCCGAGATAGGCGTCGCCGAACTTGCGCGCGAGATAGATCTCTTCGCGCGCCACCACGCCATGGCGGATCACCAGATAGAACGGCACCAGCAGGATCAGATGCCATAGGCTGTCGAAGCCGATGGAGACACCGACGAGGCCGATGAACATGGCGACATAGATCGGATTGCGGCTGTAGCGATACGGGCCATCGGATACGATGCTGGTCGTCGGTACGCTTGTCGGGACCGCCGTTCCTGCCCGGCGAAAGGTCGAGGCGGCAAAGATCAGCAGCGCGAGGCCGGCGAGGAAGACGAGGCCGCCGACCCAGCCGGCCGGCATTGCGGCCGGCAGAAACGGCAGCGGATAAAGCCACTGAAGAACGAGCCCCGCCACGACTGCCAGCGCCATGGCGATCGGTGGGCGCACGATCGGCCCGGATGTGTCGTGGAGATTGCCGCTCGCCTCGCTCATGCTGTCGCCAAGCCGTGATCGGATCTTGCCGGAGATCATAGCACATGAAGTGCCTCGATGTGGAAGCCTTGGCGCGGGCGGTGGGATACGGTTCAGGGGCCCTGCAACAACACCAGGCGCTCATGTTCCGTGACCAGCCCCACTACCGTTTCCCGAAGTAACCGATGGCCGCCCGGCCGCCATCCCAAGGCTTGCAGCCTGTCGGTCGCCATGACGCCCAGCGAAGAGGCGTCCGCCCTGACAGGCAAGGCATGCGGCGATCCCGTTCTTTCTTTGACGATGGCGAGCAGGTCGTGCCGGTCCACCACTATGTCGGAGACGTTGAAGAGCTTCCCGGACATCGTTTTGGCGGCCACCGTGAGCATCAGCTCGACCGCGGCGGCCACATCCTCGCCATGGACTTCCGTGCCGGCTCGAGGCTCTATGGGTTTGCCCGCGAGATAGTCGCCGAGCAGTGCGGACCATTTATGCTCCCGGCCCGGTCCCGCCGGACCGTAGACGCCGGTGATGCGCAGCGATGCCGTAGCGAATTCGGGCGTTGTCAGCCGGCCCAGGGCCGACTCGGCGGCGAGCTTGGCCTTGCCGTAGAGCGTGTCGGGGGCGCAGGCCAGGTCCTCGTGCAGAGGAGCACCAGGCGCCTCCCCGCCATAGGCGGCGCGGCTGGACAGGAAAATGGTCCGCGCCACGCCGGCACGCCGGGCCGCATCGAACAGGGCGACCGAACCCTCATGGTTTCGTCGCCAGAAGCCGTCGGGATCGCCGCCCTCGCCGCCCCTGTACTTTCCCGGCAGATGATCGAAGGCTGCGTGGACGAAGAAATCCATCCCGTCGAATGCCTGGAATTGATCGCGGTCGGGGTCGAGGGCTCCCTCGAGGAAGCGTACGGGATTGCTGAAGAAGCCTTTCGGCGGAGACGTGCGGCCTAGCACAATGACGTCGTGGCCGGCCGCAGCGAGATGCTCGACGATGAACCGTCCGACCAGGCCGGTGCCGCCCGATACCAATGTCGCCGGCCGTCTCATCCCCGCGCGGCCGGGGCGGGCAGGGCGGCGATGTCGGGGATAGGCCCGCCGTCGTGAAAGGCCTGCCACAGTGCGATCAACGGGCCGAGCCTGTCGGCCTTGGGATGGTTCTTCTCCCAGGGCTTTTCATACTGGTAGTGAAGCACCGCGATCGACTTCCAGTCCCACAGTTCGGGCAGGTTGAACCAGACATATTGAAGCATGTTGCAGAACACGGGCAGGCCGTGCCAGTCGGGAAAGAAGGCCTGCAGGAAGGTCTGGTCGGTCCGCGGCCAGAAGGCATCGGGCCGGTCGAGACGGGCGAGCATGCCGGCAAAGGTCTCATGCGACGGCTTTGCGACGAATACGCCTGAATTCAGCCGGTGGAAGTCGGCCAGGCTCTCATAGACGTTCGGAGCGGCCGAGAACTCAGGGTAGGAGAACAGCCGGTCTATGTTGCGCAGCACGATCGCATCGGCGTCGATGAAGACGATCTTCTCAAATTCGACATGCTGCCACAGGCGAAGCTTGGCGAAATTGTCGAGCGGTGTATGGAATTCAGGCTTTCGTCCCTTGGTGAAGGGCGCATTGGCATGAAGCCTGGCCCGCGCATGCCGCTCGTTGAACGCCTCCGACGTCGGCAGCAGCTCCGCCTCGCACAGGCGTGCGCCCAGCGCGGAGAGCGGCGCGAGGTCGCGGGCAGCAACGCCACCTGTATACAGCACGAGGATGTCCGCTTCGGTGCCGGTCAGGCGCAGTGAGCGGACCAGCGCGAGCGCGCCCCTCGCATAGTCGGCATTGGTGACCAGCGTCGCATAGGCGCGGCCCGCCGAGACCTTGGTCACGAGACGCTCTTCAGCCGCTTGCCCTCGGGGTCGCGTTCCAGCGTCGGGGCGATGTCCTTCGTCCAGGCGGACACGGCCGGAATGCGGCTCCGGTCGACGCGATAGGCATATTTCTTCGCTACGTCGATGACTTCCGAGAGCAGGCCCTTTTCCAGCGTGATCGGTTCCAGGCCGAGCTCCCTGAACTGGTCGTTGCGTACGACGAGTTCGTTCTCGACCGCCTCCTTGCGCGGATTGGGCAGATGCGCGATGCGTGCGCCCGTGATCTCGGAAACGATCCTGGCCAGGTCGCGGACGCGGTGCGTCTCCGTCATCTGGTTGAAGATCTTCACCTTGTCGCCGCGCTTGGGCGGATTGTCGAGCGCGAGCTCGATGCAGCGGACCGAATCCTGGATATGTATGAAGGCGCGGGTCTGTCCGCCGGTGCCGTGCACTGTGAGGGGATGGCCGATCGCCGCCTGGATGAGGAAGCGGTTGAGCACCGTGCCGTAGTCGCCGTCATAGTCGAACCGGTTGATGAGCTGCAGGTGCTGCCGCGTCTCTTGCGTGTGCGTGCCCCAGACGATGCCCTGGTGCAGGTCGGTGATGCGCACGCCGTCGTTCTTCGCATAGAATTGGAAGAGCAGCTGATCGAGGCATTTGGTCATGTGGTAGATCGAGCCGGGATTAGCCGGATAAAGGATGTCCTGGCTCGCCGTCTCGCCGGTCAGCGTTTCGATGCCGACTGACAGGTAGCCCTCCGGGATGGCCGCCCCGATCGTCGAATAGCCGTAGACGCCCATTGTGCCGAGGTGGACGAGATGGGCATCCTGATCGAGCTCGACCAGCGCGTTGAGCAGGTTGTGGGTGGCGTTGACGTTGTTGTTGACCGTATAGTTCTTGTGCCGGTCGCTTTTCATCGAATAGGGCGCGGCGCGCTGTTCGGCGAAATGGATGACCGCGTCCGGCCGATGGTCGGCCAGCCAGCGTTTGAGCACCTCATAGTCGCGCGCGAGGTCGATCAGGTGGAAATGGATGCGCCGCCCGGTCTCCAGATGCCAGATGCGGGTGCGTTCCTGGATGGAATCCATCGGCGTCAGCGACTGTACGCCGAGTTCGGTGTCGATCCAGCGGCGCGACAAATTGTCGAGAATATGGATCTCGTGGCCGCGCGCCGAAAGATGCAAGGCCGTCGGCCATCCGATGAAGCCGTCGCCGCCCAGAATTGCAAGCCGCATCGAATCGCTCCCTCGCTGGTAAGACGCATTTGCCGCACATCTAGTTTGACAGCAATTTCAAAGCGAGATGCGACTGGATCGATCACAAAAGGTTTCCAGTCGACACATAAGTAGGGCAGTCACGCCACGGCGGACAGCCAGAAGACGGCCGCGCCGGCGACGAGCGAGACGGGCAGCGCCAGCGCCACCTGGATTGCGAAGGCGCGGCTGCCGAAGGCGATCGCGTAGGCGGCTTTCGCCATCGTGTTGGAGGCCACGGCGATGCCGATCGCCGCGGCGGCCACCGTCGTCGACAGCGTGTCCAGCATGCCCGCGACCGTCACGGTCACCGCATCGACGTCGGCCAGACCCGACAAGGTGGAGACCACCAGCACGCCGCTCTCGCCATACCATGCAGCGGCAGCGCGCGCGATGAAGGCGACGGCGACGAGCACCAACGCCATGGTGACGACGGAATCGAGATCGAACGGGTTTTTTGGTTTGTGTTCCTGATGCTCCGTCGCGTCCTTGCGGGCGAGCAGGCCGGCATAGGCGATCATCACCAAAGCGGCAGCCAGTAGGGCCGGTACGAGAAGCTTCATCAACGGGGCAGCCAGCAGGCCGACCAGGAAGGCGGTCCTGATACAGGAGACGGCCGAGGCCGCGAGCGTGCCCGCCGCCAACGTAGGGGCATCGGCGCCGTCGGCCGCGCGGCGGGCATTGGTGAGCGTGGTTCCGGTCGAGGAGACCAGGCCGCCCACCGCTCCGGCCACCAGCTCGCCGCGCGCGCTTCCCAGCATCTTCACCGCGATGTAGCCGCAGAAGGAGATGGCGGCCAGCATGATGACCAGTATCCAGGTCCTTGCCGGCGAAATGCCGCCGAACGGACCGATCGGATCGGAAGGAACCAGCGGCAGGATGACGAAGGTCATGGCGAGCAGGATGATCGCCGCGCGCAGCTCGTCCCAGGAGAGCCGGCGCACGAAGCCGTGCAGCGCTTCGCGGCTAGCGAGCACGGCGACCAGCACGACACCGCCCGCAGATGCCAGGCCAATGTCGCCGACGACCGCGACGACGCCGAGCGCGAAGGTCAGCATGGCGGCGACCACCGATGTGACGCTGAAGTCGTTCTCGGCGACCTGTTCGCGATACTGGAAGACGGCGAAAACCGAGGAGAAGGCAATGAAGACGCCGACCACGGTGATCGCCGCCGCGGGGCCCGACTGCGGGAACGCGTGCGCGATCAGTCCGGTGACGCCGCCCAGCATGCCGATGAGGATGTAGGTCCTCAGCCCGGCCGTGCGTCCCCCCGCTCCGGCGTCGCGTTCACGTCAATGGCGTTCGGCGCCGACCAGGGCGCCGATCGCGATCGCCAGACCGAGCCGCTCGAAGATTTCGATGTCCATGAGCGGACCTTATCGGCCGAATTGCTCAAAGCGGTCAATCGCGACAATAAGCGGGTCACGCCAGATGCCGGAAGGCGGCGACCACTTCTTCATAGACTTTGCGCTTGAACGGCACGATCAATTCGGGCAGCTCGGCCATAGGCTTCCACGCCCAGGCGTCGAATTCCGGTTCGTGGCCGCCCGGAGGCGGCTGGATGGAGATCTCGCTGTCGTCGCCCTCGAAGCGGAAGGCGAACCATCTCTGCGCCTGACCGCGGAATTTTCCCTTGAGCGCGATGCCCAGGACCTCGCGGGGCAGATCGTATTTGATCCACTCCGGCGCCTCGGCGAGCAGTGAGACGGAGCGGATCCCGGTCTCTTCATAGAGTTCGCGGCGGGCCGCCGGCAGGGGCTCCTCGCCCTTGTCGATACCGCCCTGCGGCATCTGCCAGAGCTGCGTGCTGCCGGCGAACTCGCTGTCCGACGCGGCGATGCGCCTGCCGGCCCAGACGAGCCCGTCGCGATTGAGCACCATGATGCCCACGCACGGGCGGTAGGGCAGGGTTTCGGGGTTGATCGTCCGGTTCTTCTTGGCCATGATTTCCGTTATCCGCGCTCGGGATCGCTGGCAACAGCAGAGACCGGGACGATCTCGATGCCGCGACGCTTCGCCTCTTCCACCCAACTTGCGACGGCATCGACGGTCGCGTCGAAGGCGGAGCCGGTGCCGACGGCATAACCCTTGGCGCGGGCGATGCGCTCCAACTCGTCGAGCTTCTTCAGGATATCGCCGCGCTCCCGGGCGGCGTCGATTGCCGTGTCGCCGGCCACGAAGGGCACGCCCGACTTCAGGGCGAGCTCGGCCGCCGTGCTGCGGGCCGAGGAGCCGTCGTCGAGATAAAGCAGGCCGCGCCTGCCGAGTTCCTCCATGAGGGGCGCCATGGCGTCGGCGTCGGCCGAGAAGCGCGCGCCCATGTAGTTCATCACCCCGGTGTAATTGGTGATGCGCGACAGCGACCAGCGCAGGGCCTCGACGTTCTCGGCCGGGCTGGCCGCGACCGTC
Organism: Mesorhizobium sp. L-8-3; assembly: GCF_016756615.1. Taxonomy (GTDB): domain Bacteria; phylum Pseudomonadota; class Alphaproteobacteria; order Rhizobiales; family Rhizobiaceae. The sequence goes on from NZ_AP023262.1 coordinate 1,654,475, forward strand.
AAAGTGTTGCGGCCGGGATCGACATTCGGATAGTCGAACGGCTCCAGCGGCACCTGCATGACGATTTCGTGGCCGCGCTGGCGCGCAGCCTGCATCCAGCGGCCGAGGCTGTTGCCCTGCGAGGCGAAGGCGAGCGTCACCTCGGGAGGCAGCTTTTCGATCGCCTCCATCGTCCCCGTCTGGGAAACGCCAAGGCCGCCGATCACGATGGCGACGCGGGCGCCGCGGGCGCCCGACCACGGCCGGGCATAGACATCGAAAGGCCGCCGCCCGTCGGCGGAGCGGATCGGCAGCGGGCCTATGGCCGACGCCTCGATGAGCGCTTTGTCGGGCAGATGGGCCACCCTGAGATTCTGCCCGATCGCCGATGGATCGCGGAAGACGACGACATTGCCGCCCGAGCGCGGCGTTTCGGGGTCTACGCGGATGATTGCAGGGCTTCCGTCGGTCGGGGCCTGCTTGGAGGGCGCGGGATGGGCCCGGGCAATGTCGGACGCAGGGGCGGGCTCCGGAGCCGCCGCGACGACAGGCGTGCGGAAGGGCCTTTCGCGCAGGGCGACAAGGCTGGAGGCCGCCACGATGACGACAGCCGCCAGGACCAGCCCGACGCCGCCTTTCGTCACCTTGAAGAGGCGCCGGCCTTGCTGCCGCGCCTTGGCCGACTGCCCGAGCGGGCTGTCGAGGGAATTGTTCGCTGGCGACATCGCGCCCCCCTGCCGCGAACCGGTTTCCGAAGCATGTCTCCCGAAAGTGTGCTGCCGTTTCGGGAAAAAGACATGCGCCAAATCTAGACCCTAAAGCGCGTCGCGACCCTTCGGATTCGCTTTGCACGCTTTAGCTGTTTGTTCTTGCGCATGTCTTTGTCCCCGAAACCGGTTCCCGCATCAGGGAGACATGCTTTGGAATCGAGACTGCCGGAATCGGACGACCCCGGCAGTCGAGCAACGATGACACGGCGGCCGGTCGGCCGCCCGTCGCTACTGGTCGAGCACGGCCTGGTCCGGATTCGGCGGGAAGGCCGCATCCGTCTTGGCGCCGCGCAGCAGGTCGAGCGCGTGGCCGAGCTGGAGGTCGTCCTTCGGATCCGGCGGCACGTAGGCGGCAGAGCCCGAGCCCTGATCGCTCTCTTCGACGCCCTTGATGTGACCCTTCAGATCGGACTCGCCGCGCGACACGTCGCGACCCTGCAACTCCGGCGGCAGCGGCTGCTCGATCTTGATGTCGGGGGTGATGCCCTTGCCCTGGATCGACTTGCCCGACGGCGTGTAATAGAGCGCGGTGGTGAGCCGCAGGGCACCGTTCTCGGCGAGCGGGATGATGGTCTGGACCGAGCCCTTGCCGAAGGACTGGGTGCCGAGCACGGTGGCCCGGCGCTGATCCTGCAACGCGCCCGCGACGATCTCGGACGCGCTGGCCGAGCCGCCGTTGATCAGCACGATGATCGGCTTGCCGTCGGTCAGGTCGCCGGCGCGCGCGTCGAACCGCGTGATGTCCTTCGGGTCGCGTCCACGCGTCGAGACGATCTCGCCCCGGTCGAGGAAGTCGTCGGAGACCGCCACGGCCTGGTCGAGCAGGCCGCCCGGATTGAGGCGCAGGTCGAGCACATAGCCCCTGAGCTTGTCGGCCGGAATCTGCTTCTTGATCGTCTCGATCGCAGTGCGCAGATCGTCGTCCGTCTTTTCGGTGAAGGACGTGATCTTCATGTAGCCGACATCGTTCTCGACGCGGAACTTGACCGCCTTCACCTTGATGACGTCGCGCACGATGGTCAGCTTGATCGGCTTGTCGGCCCCTTCGCGCAGGATCGTGAGCTCGATCGGCGTGTTGACCAGGCCGCGCATCTTGTCGACCGCCTCGCTGAGGGTGAGGCCGCGCACCTCCTCGCCGTCGATCGCCGAGATGAAGTCGCCGGCAAGCACGCCTGCGCGGGCCGCGGGCGTGTCGTCGATCGGCGTGATCACCTTGACGAGCTCGTTCTCCATCGTCACCTCGATGCCGAGGCCGCCGAACTCGCCCTTGGTCTGGACGCGCATGTCCTTGGCGGCATCGGGATTGAGATAGGAGGAATGCGGATCGAGCGAGGTGAGCATGCCGTTGATGGCGTTCTCGACCAGGGATTTCTCGTCCGGCGGGGTGACGTACTGGCTGCGCACGCGCTCGAAAATATCGCCGAAAATGGCCAGCTGCCGGTAGGTCTCGGACCCTGCCGCATTCGCCGTCGTACCCACCGCCCCGTGGACCAGGCTCATGGCCGAGGCACCCATCAGCGCTCCGGCAAGCAGAAGCGACACCTTACGAATCATTTCCTGTCCTTCCAGAAAGACGCTCCGACCACCACGGTGCCGGATCGACGGGTTTTCCATCCTTGCGGAACTCAATATAGAGTTCCGGCGCGGTATTGCCATTCTCGAAAGCCGCAGCGCTCGCCACCCTGGCTTCCCCCATGGTGCCCACCGGCTCGCCCGCCAGGACGGACTGACCCAGCGACACGCTGATTCTGCCCATTCCCGCCAAGACGACATGATAGCCGTCGCCGGCGTTCAGGATCAAGAGTTGACCATAGGAGCGGAACGGACCGGCATAAAGCACGCTGCCATCGGCGGGCGCGGTGACGATGGCGCCCGATTGTGTCGCAAGCATGTCGCCCCGCATCACCGCGCCGTTACCGTCACCCTTGCCGAAACGGCGGCTGAAACGGCCGGCCGCGGGCAGCGCCAGCTTTCCCTGCATCAGCGAGAACGGCGCTGTCTCGATCAGCCGGTTGGCCTCCGGCACCGGCAGGGCGGCGAGCGTCGCCTCGCGCGCCTTGCGTGCTTCCTCGGCGCGGCGCGCCTTCTCCTCGGCCGAACGGGTGGCGGCGATATCCTTCTCGAGGGATGCGATGAGATCCTGCAGATTCCGGGACTTTGCGGCGAGCCGTTCGGATTTCTGCCGCTCTTCGTCGAGCGCCGCCTCGGACTTCTGCTGGAGCGTCTGCTTCTCCAGCAGGAGCAGGTTGAGCCGCTGCTGCTCGGCGACCTGCTCGCCGATCGTGGCGCTCAGCCGGTCGCGCTCGGCTTCGATCGTCGCGGCGATCCGGGCGAGTTCCTTGAGATCGTTCAGCAGCACGGTCGTCTCCGCGCGCAGTTCCGGCACCACCGCGCCGAGCAGGATGGCGCTGCGCACGGAGGAGAGCGCGTCCTCGGGCTTGACGAGCAGGGCCGGCGGCGGGTTCAGGCCCATGCGCTGCAGCGCTCCCAGCACCTCAGCCAGCACGTCGCGCCGCGCGCTGAGCGAAAGTTGGATCTCCTCCTGCTGCCCCTTGAGCCCGGCCAGGCGGTCGGTGATGTCCTCGACGTCCTGGGAGAGCTTCTTTTCGGTCTTGGCGGTCTGGATCAGGGCGGCCGTCAGGCTCGCATGGTCCTTGCGCATATCGGCGATCTCGGCAGACAGCCGGTCGAGCCGTTCCTTGGACAGCGCGACCTCGCGCGAGACGCGCTCATATTCCGCCTGGCTCTCGGCCTGACGGGCCTCCATCTCCGCGGCGCCGTCGGCTTCCTGGCCGAAGGCCGGCGGCGCCGCCAGCGCCGCGACGAGCAGGAGGAGCCGCGCCACCGCGCCTGATTTGGACAACATAGCGCTCACCGTGCCAACCGGATCATGAAGCCTCGACCTTAGAATCGGGTCGTTAACGAATCATCAACCATAACATCGGCGTTGCCCGACCGCCCACGGAGGAGCTAAGCGCGGCATCGTGTCGAAATGCCGGCGCGGATCTTCGCCGGACGTATCATGCCCGCGGTCGACAAGATCGGCAGCAGGAGCGCTCTTCTGGCCCATCGGTTTCAGGCACGATGATAGGGGTGGCCGGAAAGGATGGTCGCGGCGCGATAGAGCTGCTCGGCGAGCATGACGCGCACCAGCTGATGCGGCCAGGTCGCGGCGCCGAAGGAAATCACCAGCTCGGCGGTGTCGCGCAGGGCCGGATCGTGCCCGTCGGCCCCGCCGATGGCGAAGACGAGGCTCTTGTGGCCGCCGTCGCGAAGGGTGGCGATCTTCTGCGCCAGGGCTTCGGAGGAAATGTTCCTGCCGCGCTCGTCGAGCAGGATAAGCGTGGCGCCCGGCGCGAGCTGGGTGCGCAGACGCTCGGCTTCCTCACGCTTGCGCTCGGCCACGCTCCGCGCGCGGCTTTCCGGCACTTCGGAAACGCCCGGGAATTCCAGCCCGACGGCCGGCCCGCTCTTGGCGAAACGGTCGAAAAAGCGGTCCGCCAGTTCCTTTTCGGGGCCGGCCTTCATCCGGCCCACGGCGTGTACCGCAATACGCATGTCCAGACCTCAGGCGGAAGCGCTCAGTGGAGCGTCTCTTCCTCGAGGTCCGGTGCCAGCCACATCTTCTCCAGATTGTAGAACTCACGGACTTCCGGACGGAAGACATGGACGATGATGTCGCCCGAATCGATCAGGACCCAGTCGGCGCTGGCCAGGCCCTCGACGCGGGCATTGCCGAAGCCGCCATCCTTCAGCGCCTTGAGCAGATTGTCCGCCACGGCGGCGACATGGCGGTGCGACCGGCCCGACGCGACGACCATGAAGTCGCCGAGGCTCGATTTACCCTGGATGTCGATGGGGACGATGTTTTCGGCCTTGGAGTCTTCGAGACTGGCAAGAACCGTCTTGAGGGCGCGGGACACGAAGTCGTTCATCCCGGCCGGCGAAGGCACGATATCGGCCTTCTTCCGTAGTGCTGTTCTCAGTGTCTTTCCTTTCGCGACAAGAACAACCAAATCACCCGACGAAGCAGGCGATACAATATAGATAGTCAGAGTTGGGTAACAGTTTCAAGACGCCTGCGACCGGCCAAATGTTCGATATGGACCGCCGCAGCCGACCTATGGTCGACGGCTTCCCGGGGGGCTCTACCTCCACGGAGGGAGGCGATCGGTCAATTCCGCAGGTTCGGCATTCCTGCCGCCGCCTCCCCGAATGCCGGTTCCGGATCCACCGCGCCGTGATGGTCGGCCGGGCCCTCGGACGGGAAGGCGAGATCAGCGGCCAGAGGCGCCTGCGCCGACATCGGCGCGAAGGGAGAGGGGATCTCCGGCTGCGCCGCCGGCGATTGTGTGAGCCGCCAGACGACGAAGGCGCAGAAGGTGGCGGCGATGGCGACCGCGACATACATGAAGGCTTCGGTGCCGAAGGCAGCCGTCAACGCCGTCGCGGCGCCCTGGATCAGGAAGCCGGACAAGGACCACGCGAACAGCATCGTGCTCGAAAGCGCGACCAGATCCTCCTTGCCGGCGCGGTCGCCGGCATGGGCGCTGGCGATCGAGTAGATCGATTCCGTGGCGCCGCTCCAGATCATGAAGATCAGGACGACCGTAAGGAAAGGGGCGCCGATGGTCAGGCTGGCTGCCAGGCCGGCCAGCGTCACCACGGCCGAGGCGGCGACCAGGACGTAGCGGCGGTCGGTTCGGTCGGAGAGCCAGCCGAAGGGAAGCTGGATGAGGATGGTGCCGAGTTGCATCGACAGCAGCAGGACGGACACTTCGTTCTTGGTGAACCCGCTGTCCGTGGCATAGATCGGCGCGAAGCCGGCGACCATCATCGAAAGCCCGCCGACGGCAAGCATGCCGGCGAGACCGACCGGGGAGATGCGCCAGGCCTGGGCAATGGCGATGGAGGCGGATTCCGGCGCCGGCGGCGGCCGCAGGCTGGTCAGCCCGACCGGAATGATCGACAGGGCGGCGAAGCAGACCGCGACGATCGGCGCGGCCGGCGTGTCGATCGGGATGAAGCTCAGCGTTAGGGAGCCGAGGCCGAGCCCCACGATGTAGCAGATGTAGAAGATCGCCATGACGCGGCCGCGGATGGCGTTTCCCACGGCGTCGTTCAGCCAGCTCTGCGCGACGATGAAGAGACCGCAGATCGCGAAGCCGTAGAGCGCGCGCGAGGCCATCCAGAGCACCGGATATGTACCCGCGGCAAGGGCGGCATTGGACAGGATGATCATCGCCGAGACGGTCATGTAGGCGCGGGCATGGCCGACGCGTCGCACCATGGCGCCGGTCAGGAAGCAGCCGAGCATTCCCCCGGCCGACAGCCCCGTCAGGATCAGCCCCGCCCAGATCGGCGGAAGCCCTTCCGCGCCCAACCGCACGGGTACATAGGCGAAAAGCAGACCGTTGCCGACCGCCACCAGCGTCACCGAGACGATGACGCTGGTTATGGCGACAAGCGATGCGGGCGCCTCGCCTGCGCCTGTGTCTTCCCGAGGCTTTTCGCGTAATGTGGTCATGCGGCGGAGCTTCGCCGGCAGTGCGGCGACATGAAGCTGCAAAAGCGACATCGGCGCGCGCTGGACCACAGGGAAGAAGCCGGTGGTATGACCTGCGAGGAACGGGAATGCAGGGTGAAACGGATCTGGCCGTTCTGATCGGCGGCATGAAGCCACGGCTGCGCAACGGGGTCTATGTCTTTGCCACCCTGCCGCCGGGCCAGCCGGCGCCGCCCACGGTCGAACCCGTGATGGTCTTCCGGGAGGCCGAAGGCTGTACATTCATCCTGACAGAAGGGGACGCCGCAAAGCTGGGGCTCGACGTGACCTTCCGATGCCGCATGATCACGCTCGAGATCCACTCCGCGCTGGAAGCAGTCGGTTTCCTGGCGGCGATCACGACGCGGCTGGCGGCGTCAGGGATGGGCGTCAACCCGGTCTCGGCCTTCTATCACGACCATCTCTTCGTGCCGGCGGACCGTGCCGAGGAAGCGGTCGCGCTGCTGGAAGAGATGGCGCGGGAGGCGTGAGTGCTGCTCGCTTGCCGCTGGGTTACCCCTCATCCGACCTCGCTGCGCGAGGTCACCTTCTCCCACAAGGGGAGAAGGCCGGAGCCTGGCTTGGCCGGCTCTGCAAATCGTCAACGCCTGCGATTGGCCGAGACGCTGCTGCAGGGTGTTTCCTTCTCCCGTTGTGGGCCCCTTGTGGGAGAAGGTGGCCGCGCGCAGCGCGGTCGGATGAGGGGTACTCCACGATCCGCCAATGTCGACGATCAAGCCCGCGACCGCGGGCCGCCGGTCGTCCGGCGCGCCCGCGCAGGGCCAGCCGCCGTCAGGCGGCGGAACGGCCCGTGAGCGATGCAATACCGCCCTTGAGCGACATCAAGCCGCCTGGCGCTTGGGCTGGATCAGCCCGCGCTCGACCAGGAGTTCGGCGATCTGCACGGCGTTGAGAGCGGCGCCCTTGCGCAGATTGTCCGACACCACCCACATGGCGAGGCCGTTTTCGACGGTCGAATCCTCACGGATGCGGGAGATGTAGGTGGCGTCCTCGCCGGCAGATTCGAGCGGCGTGATGTAGCCGCCGTCCTCGCGCTTGTCGATGACGAGGCAGCCGGGCGCCTCGCGCAGGATTTCGCGCGCCTCGTCGGCCGTGATCGGCTTCTCGAACTCGATGTTGACGGCTTCCGAGTGGCCGATGAAGACCGGGACACGCACGCAGGTGGCGGTCAGCTTGATCTTGGGGTCGAGCATCTTCTTGGTCTCGGCCACCATCTTCCATTCTTCCTTGGTGAAGCCGTCCTCCATGAAGACGTCGATATGGGGGATCACGTTGAAGGCGATGCGCTTGGTGAACTTCTTGGCCTCGACCGGATCGGCGACGAAGACGGCGCGGGTCTGGGTGAACAGCTCGTCCATGCCCTCCTTGCCGGCGCCGGACACCGACTGGTAGGTGGCCACCACGATGCGCTTGATGGTGGCGCGCTCATGCAGCGGCTTCATGGCCACGACGAGCTGCGCGGTCGAGCAGTTCGGATTGGCGATGATGTTCTTGCGGGAGAACTGGGTGATCGCGTCGGCGTTGACCTCGGGCACGATCAGCGGCACATCGGCGTCGTAGCGCCAGGCCGTGGAATTGTCGATGACGACGCAGCCCTGCTTGCCGATCTTCGGCGACCATTCCTTGGAGACGTTGCCGCCGGCCGACATCAGGCAGATGTCGGTGTCGGAGAAGTCGTAGCCGTCGAGCGCCTTCACCTTGAGGGTGCGGTCGCCATAGGACACTTCGGTGCCCACCGAGCGGCGCGAGGCGAGCGGCACGACCTCGTCGGCCGGGAAACCGCGCTCCTCCAGAATGTTGAGCATTTCGCGGCCCACATTGCCCGTGGCGCCGGCGATCGCAACCTTGAAACCCATGGCTTTCATCTCCTGTTCCCTCTCCGCTCGTTTCGCTTCGGGAACACCGCCGGCCGATGCGGGTTCTCGCTCCCCCGGCCTGACCCGGGGAGAGAGGGCGAGCTGGCCAAGGGATTCAGACGGTTTTGGTCGTCGTTTTTTTGGCCGGGGTTTTGGTCGAACGGAGACGCGCACGATCGCTCTCTCCGGCATGGCCGGGGAAATCGACTGCAAAAAGCGCCATCAAAAGGCCGCGCATGGAGGTCTCCGTATCGACCGCGCCTTTTACGCGGTTTCCCGCAATAGTCAATCGAGCGATCGTGCCGCAGCCTGCCTGGCCACCACCGCTTCGTAGGCGGCCTGCAGGGTGGCGCGCACGGACGGTTCGCCTGCGCCGGCGGCGATACCGAGATGCTCCTGGCGCAGTTCGGCCATGAAGCGGTCCCAGAGCGGCTGTCCGCCTTCCTCGAGGAGCTGCGCCCGGATGCTGAGTTCGGGTGTGGCCGGCAGCCACCTGCGGCCCCAGGCGCCGAGTTGGGCAAAGACCGGAACCAGCGAGATCGCCATCTCCGTCAGGCTGTAGATGGCCTTCTGCTTGTGCGTCGGATCGTCCGCCCTGGTGAGCAGGCCGAGCTCGACCAGCGACTTCATCCGGTCGGCGAGGATGTTGGACGAGATGCCTTCCTCGGATCGCAGCAATTCGCGGAAATGCCGTTTCCCGCCGAAGATCATATCGCGCAGGATCAGCAGGCTCCATTTGTCGCCGAACACTTCGAGCGAGAGATTGATCGGGCATCCCGAGCGATGTGTCGCGTCCATTCCGCTACCTCGAAAAACCGGTTGCAAATCCGTATCAGTGATCATATGGTGCAACTAGTTTCATATTGCTATCAGTCTGTCGAAGCAAGCCGGAGGACGCAGATGCTGCTCCAGAACAAGACGGCCATTGTCTATGGCGGCGGCGGAGCGATTGGCGGCGCCGCCGCCAGAGCGTTTGCCCGGGAAGGGGCAAAGGTCTTTCTGGCCGGACGCAGCCTTGAAAAGCTGGAGGCAGTGGCCTGCGACATCGCGCGATTCGGCGGAGCGGCTGCCACGGCCGTGGTGGATGCGCTCGACGCGCAATCGGTCGAACGCCATGCCGAGGCCGTCGCGGAAGCCGCGGGCGCAATTGACGTGGCGCTGAATGCGGTCGGGATTTTCCATGTGCAGGGACAACCATTTGCGGAACTCTCGGTCGAGGACTTCATGCTTCCGATCGAAGCCTACACGCGGACGGTCTTCATCACCGCAAAGGCGGCGTCCCGCTTCATGGCCCGCAAGGGCTCCGGCGTCTTCATGATGATATCGACGCCGGGCGCGCGCCTGGCGGGCACCGGCTATCTCGGCTACGGCACGGCCTGCGCCGCGAAGGAGGGCATGGCCAGGCTGCTCGCCGCGGAGCTGGCGCCCGTCGGCGTCCGTGTGGTCTGCCTGCGGCCGCACGCCATTCCCGAAGCCTCCGCGAGAGGATCGCATAGCGAGAAGGTCTTTCGGCCGATAGCCGAGCGGGCCGGCCTCACCGTCGGCGAGATGCTTGAGGGAGCCGCGGAGGGCACGCTGCTCAAGCGCCTTCCCACCTTGGAGCAGGTGGCCGAAACGGCTGCCTTCATGGCGTCGGACCGGGCCGGCGCGATGACCGCCGTCGTTGCCAACCTGACTTGCGGCGCCGTGGTCGATTAACCCGGACAGTTACTGAAGCTATGACTTAACCATTGACCCCAATGGCCCGGTACTATAGTTAAGTGATGGCTTCACAATTGATGCCGAAACAAGGCGAGTTCGGAAAAACGATGTCCCTGACGCTCCATTTCCATCCGCTGGCTTCGTTCTGCTGGAAGGCTTTGATCGCCTTCTACGAGAACGGTACGCCGTTCGAGCCCGTCATCGTCGATCTCGGCGATCCCGTCTGCCGCGCCGCGTTCCTCAAGCTGACGCCGGTCGGCAAGATGCCGGTGCTGCGCGACGAGGCCCGCGACATGACCGTGCCGGAATCGACCATCGTCATCGAGTATCTCGACCGCCTCTATCCGGGGCGGGTGCGACTGATGCCGGACGACCCCGAGCTTGCATTGCAGGTACGGCTCGCCGACCGCTTCTATGATTTCTATGTGCACGAGCCGATGCAAAGGTTCGTCGCGGATTATCTGCGGCCGGCAGACCGCAGGGATCCTTACGGGGTCGACCAGGCGCGCGCCCAGATCGAAAGCTCCTGCGCGATCATCGATGCCGACATGGCGACGAAGCCCTGGGCGGTCGGCGATGCGTTCACGCTCGCCGATTGCGCGGCATTCCCCGCGCTCTTCTACGCCGACAAGGTTTCGCCGCTCCGCGAGCGCTTCCCCCATGTCAGAGCCTATCTCGACCGGCTGTCGCGGCGCCCGTCGGTGGCACGTGTGCTCGAAGAGGCGCAGCCCTATTTCCACCTCTTCCCGGTCAAGGAGGCCTGATCATGTATCATGATCCGGCCCAGATCGATCGGATGTTCCAGGCTTTGGCCGATCCGGCGCGGCGCATCATGGTCGAGCGGCTGAGCCTTGGCCCGGCTTCGGTGAGCCAGCTCGCGGAGCCGCTCGACATGTCGCTTTCGGCGGTCATGCAGCATCTGCAGATCCTGGAGACCAGCGGGCTGGTCCACAGCGAGAAGGTCGGGCGCGTGCGCACCTGCCGGATCGAGCCGCTGGCGCTCGGCACCGTCGAGCGCTGGGTCAGCGACAGGCGGGCGATCTGGGAGCGCCGCTTCGACCGGCTCGGCCAGTTCCTGGCAGAGAATCCCGGGGAGCCCGACCAGGGTCCGGCGCAATCGAAACCAGGGAGAGAATGATGACCAAGCGATCCGTCCATCCCGCCACCATCGTGCTCGAACGCGCCTACGAGGCTTCGCCGGAGCGGGTCTTCGCGGCGTGGTCCACGCCGGAGGCGCTTCTGCGCTGGGGATCGCCCGGCGACGACTGGGAGATGAGCTACGAGCGGTTCGAGTTCCGGGAAGGCGGAGGCGATCTCTGCCGCTTCGGCCCGAAGGGCGGCGAAGTCTATGTCAACGAGACCCGCTATTTCGACATCGTACCCAACGAACGCATCGTTTCGGCCGGTTCGATGTCGTCGGCGGGCAAACGCCTCTTCGCCGGCATGCTGACCGTGGAGTTCCACCCCTCCGGCTCCGGTTGCCGGATGGTGATGACCGAGCAGGGCGTGTTCCTCGACGGCTACGACCGGCCGGAGAACCATGAAGCGGGTTGGAACCACATGCTCGACCAGCTCGGCGACGAGCTGAAGCGCGGCCGCGCAGCCGCCTGAGCCACAGGGAGAAAGCAAATGACCGAACTCGCCAAGCCTCCCGTCAACCACGCCACGCTCGTCATCGAACGCGGCTACGAGGCGTCGCCCGCCCGCCTGTTCGCGGCATTTGCGAATCCTGTCGCCCGCATGCGCTGGGGCGTGCCGTCGAGCAATGTCGAGCTCGTCTACGACGAGGCGGATTTCCGCGTGGGCGGGCTGGACCGCAGCCGATGCGGCCCGCGCGGCAATCTGATCTATCACGTCGAGGCGCGTTACCACGACATCATCCCGGGACAACGCATCGTCTACTCGGAAGTCGTCCGCCAGGGAGAGTATCCGCTGTCCTTCGCGCTGATCACAGTCGACTTCGAGGCGACGGCAGGCGGCAGCCGGCTGGTCCTCACCGACCAGGTGGCCGCCTATGGCGGCGCAAGCATGGTCGACGGCCACAGGGCAGGCCTCGAAGGCGCCCTCGACAACCTCACCCTGGAGCTCGAACGCGACGTGGCGGCCTGATCGCCGCGATGCGATCGGCGACGATCGAACAAACGAAGGAAGGAGAATGTCATGACGTTGCCCGATATCGTTTCCCGCGAAGAATGGCTGGCCGCACGCAAGGCCCTGCTCGCCAAGGAAAAGGAGATGACGCGCGCCCGCGACGCGCTCAATGTCGAGCGCCGCATGCTGCCGATGGTCAGGATCGAAAAGGACTATGTCTTCGAAGGCTCCGCCGGCAAGGCCTCCCTTCTCGACCTGTTCGAAGGCCGGCGCCAGCTGATCCTCGGCCATTTCATGTTCGATCCGCGCTGGGAAAACGGCTGCCCCGGCTGTTCGGCCGGCGCGGACGAGATTTCGGACGGGCTGCTGGCGCATCTTCACAAGCGCGATACGACCTATGCCGCCGTCTCGCGCGCGCCGATCGCCAAGATCGAAGCCTACAAGGCAAAGAAGGGCTGGACCTTCCCCTGGTACTCGTCCTTCGGCAGCGACTTCAATTACGACTTCGACGTCACCATCGACGAGCGCGTGAAGCCGGCGGTCTACAACTACAAGACCAGAAAGCAGCACGAGGCTGCCGGAACCGGATATTATTTCGAGGGCGAGCCACCCCTCGAACAGCCCGGCACCAGCATCTTCCTGCGCGACGGCGACACGATCTATCACACCTATTCCACCTTCGGACGCGGCGCGGAGATGTTTGGAGGCTCCTACTACTGGCTGGATTTGACCGCGCTCGGGCGCCAGGAGCAATGGGAAGAGCCGAAGGGTCGCGCCGACCTGGTGCGAGAGGCCTCGCCGACTTTCGAGAATTGAACGCGTACCGGGAGGAAAGCATGAAACTCTACCAAAGCATCGGCCCGAATTCCTATCGCGTGCGCATCTTCATGGCCGAGAAGGGCATAGAGCTGCCCTCCGTTCAGATCGACTTCGCCAGGATGGAGCACAAGGCTCCGGAGTTCCTGAAGCTGAATTCGCTCGGCCAGGTTCCCGTGCTCGAGCTCGACGACGGCACCGTCATCACCGAGAGCATCGCCATCTGCCGATACCTCGAAGCGCTCCACCCTGAGCCGCCGCTGTTCGGCGCCGATGCGGTCAGCCAGGGAAAAATAGAAATGTGGAACAGACGCATGGAGCAGGAGGTGTTCGCGACCATCGGCAATGTCGCCCTCCACACCGACCCGTTTTTCAAGGAACGCTTGACCCAGGTGCCGGCCTTTGCCGAGGCTCAACGGGCTGACGTACCTCGCAAATGGGCCTGGCTCGACCGTGAGCTGGCCGACGGCCGGCCCTACATCGCCGGCGACGCCTTCTCGACCGCCGACATCATCGGCATGGTCGCGTCATGGCTCGGCGACGTGTTCGGAATGGTCATTCCTGATGGCCTCGACAATGTGGGCGCCTGGGACCGGCGGATGCGAGCGCGGCCGAGCTGGAACGCGTAGCCCTCAGCTGATGGAGGCGACAGGGCGGGACGGTTCCGCCCCCGTCGATGGCGCGCTGCAGCAGTGTTTCCCGCCGTTGATGGAGGCGAGCATCTCAGCGAGGTGCCATTTGTCGGCAATGAACCTCTGGATCCGCGGCGGGTGTGACGAGGGTATTCTCGTCCGGGAACGGCGGTGGCCCCGCGCCATGCGATTTCCTCATGGCGGGGGCCGCTGCGCTTAGCCCATGCGCTTCAATGCGTCAGCGAAATAGGGCCGGAAGGCCTGCGGGTGCTCGGACATCGGAAAATGCCCCAGCTCCGGCATGATCGTCAGTGTCGCACCGGCAATGGCATCAGCGGTGCGTCGCGCATCATGCGGCGTGCAGGTAAGGTCATAAGCCCCGACCAGCAGATGCACCGGCGTGCCGCTGGTGTCGATCAGATGCAGGCGCTCGATCAGGCTTGGGTCCTGCGTGTAGAAGGACAGGTCGCCGCGGAACACGCCGGGCCCAGACTGCATGAACATCCATAGTGTGGCCCAGCGGTTCTGGGCCGGTGCGTGCGGGGTGATGTTGGCCGAGACGAGGGCCGCTCCCATCTCGCCGCCATGGGCGTCAGGCCGATGGAACCAGTCGATATCGTACCAGGCGGGCTGGAAATCCGAGGCCTCGATGGCGATGAAGCCCGAGAAGCGCTCGGGGCGAAGTGCTGCGATCTGAAGCGCGATGCGCCCGCCCATCGAACAGCCGGCGAGGATAGGCTTGTCCAGCGAAAGGGCATCGGCCACCGCCAGCACGGTTTCGATATAGGATTCGGTGGTCAGCAGATATTCTTCCGTCTCGAAACCTTGCGGAGGCAGCGACTTGCCATGCCACGGCATGTCGAAGGCGATGAAGCGGTGCGAGCCGGTCAGGTCGGCATCGTTGAGGATATGCTGCCACTGGCGGGTGTCGGCGCCAGCCGTGTGCAGGCACAGAACCGGGCGGCCTTCGCCGGCCATCTCGACATAGATGCGCTGGGCGCGTCCGGCGACGGTGACATTGATATAGCGTCCGGTGATCGGTTCGAACCTCATGCCGGTCGTTCCTCATTGCCTTGAAGGCGGCCAAGCGCCATGAATTCCTTGAAGAAGCGCAGGTTCTTCACCAGCGTCAGGATGTCCCCGTCGATACGGCCGCGCCCGATCTTCACCAGCCCGAAAATGTCGTGGAACCCGGGTTTGGGGAGCGGTTCCCAGAAAGCTTCAAGTGCCGCCCTGTCGGTGCGCAACGCAAAGCGCCACGGCGTCCTGGTCGAGGGGCCAGGCGTGACCGACACCAGGCGCCCGTCGCGGAATTCAAGATAGAACGACTGGTCTTCGACCTCGATGAGGACGGTTTCGCAAAAGAGCCTTCCGAGGCGAAGGAGATGCGGCGTGGCGTTAAGCCGCTGCTGCATCGTCAACAGGGTTTCCAGCATGTGTCTTTATCCTCCGGCCGGCATCGACCTCGGCCGGCATCGACCTCTCCGAGGCGACGCGGCATCATCCCATCAAGGACAGGGAGCCTCCCTTGGCAATGCCGGCCGGGGTATGCCCTCATACCGCCAGGAGAAAGGGCAAAGAGGGGTATCGAGCGATACCGGCCGGGGCATTGGCGAGGCCGCGCGGGGCGTGGATAGTCGGGACAGTTCAGGGAGCAGGGAAAGCTCCCGATGGCATACCCGGGAGGAAAGGCATGCGCAACGTAACCATCGAAAACGTCACCGACGCCGTGATCGGGTCGCTGGGCCGGCACGGCGAAATCTCGCCGCGCCAGCGCGAGATCATGGCATCTCTGCTCAGGCATCTGCACGGCTTCTGCCGTGATGTGAAGCTGCAGCACCACGAGTTCCTGCAGGCCTGCGACTTCCTGGCCCGTGCGGGCAAGGTCTGCGACGACAAGCGGCAGGAGTTCATCCTTCTGGGTGACATCCTCGGCGTCGAGGTGCTGGTCGACATGCTCTCCAACCCGATCGACGGCAGTGAGAGCGAGTCCACCGTGCTCGGGCCGTTCTATCGCGAAAATCCGCCGGTCCTGCCCAAGGGAGCGTCGACCGTACAAAAGCATTTCGACGACGAAGAAAGCGTTCTGGTCGAGGGCTATGTGCGCGACACTGATGGCAAGCCGCTGGCCGGCGTCACGCTCGACATCTGGGAGGACGCGCCGAACGGCCTTTACGAGAACCACGATCCCGACCAGCCCGAATACAATCTGCGTGGCCGCTTCGAGACGGACGAGGATGGCCATTTCGCGCTGGGCGCGGTGCGGCCGGTTCCCTATCCGATCCCGGACAACGAGACGGCGGGCGAACTGATCCGCTACATGGGCCACCATCCCAACCGACCGGGGCACCTTCACTTCATCCTCGCCAAGGACGGATACCGCACACTGGTCAGCCAGATATTCGACGCCGACAGCCCGTGGCTGGACGAGGACTCGGTGTTCGCGGTGAAGAACAGCCTTGTCGCCAGGTTCGAGCCCGGCCGGCCCGGCGACGATACCGATCTCCACGTCCGCTTCGACTTCACGCTGAAGCCGCAGGCGGAAGAGAAGATGCTCGCGGCCGAATAGACTTCATCTCCCAAGCAATGATGCCGCGCCCTCCGGGGCGCGGCTTTTTCGTGTGCGCCAGTCACGGCGCGCAGAGCCGCGACTGGCCGCCGTCCGGGCCGCTGTGTGGCTGGGGCGACGCCGCAAGGCCCCCTTACCCGATCGTTGCCTGTCATGAGCGCGGCGCTTGCCATATGGGTGGCCCTTCGTCAGCTTGGAGCCGGGAGGACGCCGATGAACCTGAAGCAGATCGAATATTTCATCGCCCTTGCCGAGGAGCTGCATTTCGGCCGCGCCGCCGAGCGGCTCGGCATGGCGCAGCCGCCGCTTTCACGCCAGATCCAGCAGATCGAGAGTGATCTCGGTGCCCAACTCATCAATCGCGGCCGCAATGCCATTTCGCTCACCCAGGCCGGCGAACGCTTCTATGAGCGCGCCTCGGCCCTGGTGGCGGAACTGAACGACATCAGGCTGGAGATCCGGCGCATCGGGCAGGGGGCCGAGGGGCGGCTGCGCATCGGTTTCGTAGGCTCCGCCACCTACGGCATGCTGCCGACCATCCTGAAGTCCTTCCGGGCTTCATACCCGGAGGTGAACCTGTCGCTGGCGCCGATGAACAATGCACAGCTCCAGCGCTCGCTGGTCCGGCGCGACATCGACATCGCCATTGCACGGCCGGCCTTGAACGACAGCGAGATCGTCACCCGTAAGCTTATGGAAGAGCCACTCGTGCTGGCAGCACCGGACGCGTTGATCACGACGCCCGGACCGGTGTCGCTGCCCGATCTCGGCCAGCCGGCCTACATCCTCTATCCCGAATATCCGCGCCCTTCATTTGCCGATATCGTCATTGCCGCCTGCGAGAGCGTGGGCGCGGACACGGCACGGCGGGTCTTCACCATGGATTTCCAGACGGCCATCGCGCTGGTGTCGGTGGGCGAAGGGGTTGCGCTGGTGCCCGCTTCGGTGGGCACTACCCAGCGCAACGGCGTGCGCTATCACGAGATCGCGGGGCTGACCGTGCGGACCGGAATTTCCGTCAATCACCGCGTCGACGAGCAGGGCATCCACGTCCACAATTTCGTGACGCTGGCGCAGAAAGTGGCGCGCAAGGTCGTCTGAGGAGGCGGCTCGGGATCAGGCGGTGCTGACCGCCATCCGCGAGCTGGAGCGGTCACGGCGATAGAACCTGATCTTGTCGGGATCGGGAGCAGTGCCGATGCCCGGTCCGTCGGGCACGGTAACGGAAAAGTCGCCATAGCACAGAGGTTCGGCGAGGATTTCCTCGGTGAGCAGCAGGGGGCCGAACAGTTCCGTCCCCCAGGCCAGTTCCGGCACCGTGGCGAAAAGCTGAACGGCAGCCGCCGTTCCAAGCCCGCTTTCCAGCATGGTGCCGCCATAGAGCCCGATGCCTGCGGCGCGTGCGATGGCGATGACCTCGGCGGCCGGCATCAGCCCGCCCGACTGGCAGACCTTGACGGCGAAGACGTCGGCGGCACGCTCAGCGGCTACGCGCATGGCGTCGGCGGGACCCTGGAGCACTTCGTCGGCCATGATGGCGATCTCGTAGCCGTGGGTGAGCGCGCGCAGACCGTCAAGGCGTTCGCGCGGCACCGGCTGCTCGACCAGCACGCAGCCGATCTCCTGCAAACCCTTCACCCCGTAGCGGGCCTCGGTCAGGCTCCACGCCTGGTTGACGTCGACGCGGATCGTGCCGCGGTCGCCGACCGCTCGGGCAATCGCCGCGACATGGGCGAGGTCGTCCTTCACCTTGCGCTTGCCGATCTTCAGCTTGAAATCGCGATGGCGGCGCTCGGAAAGCATACGCTCGGCCTCGGCGATGTCGGTCTCGCTGTTGCCGGAGGCGAGCGTCCATGCCACGGACAGCCGGTCGTGGATGCGGCCTCCGAAGAGTTGCGCGACCGGAACGCCGAGCCGGCGAGCGAGCCCGTCCCAGAGAGCGGTTTCCACCGCCGCGCGGGCCGCATGGTTGCCCTTGACCGCCCGCGCCATCAGCCCGAATGCGGCGGAGATGCGGTCGGCATCCTTTCCGAGCAGGACCGGGGCGATATAGGTGTCGATGGCGAGCTTGATGCTCTCCACACTTTCGGGACCGTAGGACAGGCCGCCGATGGAGGCGCCTTCGCCCCAGCTTTCCGATCCGTCGGAGAAACGGACATGCACCAGCACAACGGACTGGGTCATCATCGTCGTCATCGACAGCACGTGGCCGCGCACGGTCGGCACGTCGATGATGATGCTTTCGATCTGGTCGATGGTGGTGGTCACGTCACGCTCGTTTCTTCGATGCAGTCTCCGGTGGAGTTTTGAGGCGGAGCGGCCAATTGTCCAATACTCGGCAGGTCTGGCGCGATACCGCACTGCATCATGCCGCCACCTGTCCGTTGGCGACGCTGCGCGCGAAGCAGCGGGCGAAATCAAGGAACTTGAAAACCTGCGGGCTCTGGTTGTCGCTGCGGGCGCAGATCGACAGGCGGGTGCGGGCCTGTTCGTCGCTCAGATGGCAGAAGCTGACGCCTGGTCGGTGCGCGGCCTCGCAGCATGCCGGTACGATCGATATGCCTTCGCCCACCGCCACCAGGCTGATTGCGGTCTGGTAGTCCGGCGCCCACACGATTTCCGGCGGCTGAAAGCCGGCTCCGGCGCACAGGCTGAGCACCATGTCCGCGAAACAAGGGCGCGGCTTGCGCGGAAAGAGCACGAAAGGCCGATCCTTCAACGCCGCGAGGCGGATGGAGCAGCCAAGTTCCTTCGCCGCACCTTCATGCACCGCGGCAACAAGCGGCTCCTCGACGAAGAGCTGCTGGCGCAAGGTGGCGTCATCGAGGCTCGGCCGCACCAGCGCCACGTCGATAGCGCGGGTGATAAGTTGCTCGTGGGACTCGGCGTTGTTCATGGCGCTGAGCCTGAGGTCCACTTCCGGATAGGCGGAGCGGAAGCGCTTGATGAGCGTCGGGAACGGGCCGTGCGTGGCCGAGCCGACGAAGGACACGCGCAGCACGCCGGAACCACCCTTGCCGATCAGTCGCACATCGCGAACGGCGCGGTCGAGCTGCTCGGCGATATAGCTCGCCCGCGTCTTCAAAAGGTCGCCGGCTTGCGTGAGCGCGATCTGGCTGCGGCTGCGGTCGAAAAGCTGCACATCGAGGTCGCGTTCGAGTTGCGCGATCATGCGCGACAGCGGCGGCTGGGCGAGGCCCAGCCGGTCGGCGGCGCGGCCGAAATGCAGCTCGCGTGCAACGGCGAGAAAATAGCGCAGCCGCCTGATATCGAAGGGCTGCGCCGTGTTCGCGCCGTCTTCGGCGCTCATCGGACCCTCTCCATGATCATGCCACCTCCGGCAGGCTGGCGAAGCGCCCGCCATGAAAGACGAGCGGCCGCGCCTGCGGGTCGCGGCGCATGGAATGGACATGGCCGATGACGATGACATGGTCGCCGGCCGCCACTTCGCTGTGCACGTCGGCCACGAAGATCGAGGCGGCATCGCCGATAACCGGCAGGCCGGCGAGTTCGGCAAAGGGCGCGGGCCCATCGAGGCGGGGTCTGCCGGCAAAATGCCAGGCGATGTCCTCCATCCCTTCGCGCAGGACGCTGACGGCGAAGGCGCCTGCGGCGCGCAATCTTGGGAGCATTCTGGCCGTGCCGGCAATGGAGATGGCGATAAGCGGCGGGTCGAGCGAGATCGACATGAAGGCGTTGGCTGTCATGGCATGGTCGCCTTGCCCGCAACGCGTGGAGATGACGGTGACGCCGGTGCTGAAACCGCCGCAGGCGTTCCGGAATTCGCGAGCGTCGAGAACGGAGGCCATCGTGGTCACGTCAACACCTCCAGGTCGAGGGGAGAAAGGGGTTGGACGGCAGCTTCCTGCACAAGGGCAAAGGCACTGGGCAAAAGGCCGAGCAGGGCGCGCGCCGCACCGACCTGGCCGCTGGCACGCAGGCCGCGTATGCGGGTGGAGGATATGCGCTCGCCTTCAGGGCAGGTCACGCCGTCGGCGATGATTACCCGGAAATGCGCGGCAAGCAGCGCCAGATCGCCGCTGCGTCCGCGCCCGAAGCGGAAATCCTCGCCGACATGGACCTCTTGAACATCGAGTTCGGCCAGGTCGTCGAGGAAGGCTTCGGCCGGGCGGGCCGCATAGTCGGGGGTGAAGCTGGCCACATGCACCCGGTCGACACCGAGCGCATAGAGACGCGATACCCTCTCCGCAAGCGTGCAGATCGGCCGTCCGCGCCCGAACGCCACCTTGGGCAAGGGGTCGAAGGTCTGGACGAGAGCCGCCATGTCCTGCGAGTGCGCCCGGCGCAACATGGCGCCGATCACTGCCTGATGGCCGAGATGGACACCATCGAAAGCGCCGATGGCGATGCAGGCGCCCGCAGCGCGCCTTCGTGCGTTGAGCGATGGCGGTGTTCGCATCCGGACTCCTCCTTCCCGACGCCGGCGTATGGTCGCCGAATACGCTCAAGCTGGCGAAGGAAGCGGCACGCGGCAATGCCCGCGCAGGTAAGGCACGATACCTTATCGGAAGGACAAGATGATGGGACAGTTCCTGCCGATCCAGCACGGGAGGACACCTTGGACCAGATCAACCCTACAGCCGCCCCCACCATCGACGCCTATGCGGGCAACGAGTTCCTCGAAAGCATCCGCGACGGCCGCGAGATCTACATCTATGGCGAGCGCGTCAAGGACGTGACCACCCATCCCGCGTTCCGCAATTCGGCGCGAATGGTGGCGCGCTGGTACGACCGCTTCCATGACAACGCGGCCGAAATCGGCGTGCCCTGCGACAACGGATCGGGCAAGGTGACGCATCCGTTCTTCCTCGGCTCGCGCAGTTCAGACGATCTCGTAAAGGCGAAGCAGGCGATCATGGATCTGCAGCAGCCCGCCTTCGGGTGGATGGGCCGCTCGCCGGACTACAAGGCGAGCTTTCTCGGCACGCTGGGCGCCAATTCCGCCTTTTATGGCGAGTATGCCCAGAACGCCCGCAACTGGTACAACCGCACCCAGGAGCGGCTCGACTACTGGAACCATGCCATCGTCAACCCGCCGATCGACCGCGACCGCCCGATCGAGGAGGTCGCGGATGTCTACATGCATGTCGAGCGCGAGACGGACGCGGGCGTGGTCGTGTCGGGCGCCAAGGTCGTCGCCACCGGCTCGGCGCTGACCCACTACAATTTCATCGCCCACTACGGCATTCCAATCAAGGACAAGAAGTTCGCCTTGATCTTCACCGTCCCGATGGATGCCGAGGGCGTGAAGCTCATCGCCCGCCAGTCCTATGAGGCGCAGGCCGCGGTAATGGGCAGCCCGTTCGACTATCCGCTGTCGAGCCGGCTCGACGAGAACGATTCCATCCTTGTCTTCGACAAGGTGCTGGTTCCGTGGGAGAACATTTTCATCTACGGCGACACGGAAAAGGTGAACGCCTTCTTCCCGGCTTCCGGTTTCGTGCCGCGCTTCACGCTGCATGGCGTATCGCGTTTCGCGGTGAAGCTCGACTTCATCGCCGGCCTGTTCTCGATGGCCGTCGAAGCGACCGGCTCCTCCACATTCCGCGGCGTGCAGGCGGCAGTGGGCGAAGCGCTGGCATGGCGCAATACCTTCCACGGCCTTGCCGACGCCATGGTCAAGTCGCCGATCCCCTGGCAGGGCACGGATGGCTACAATTTGCCCAACATGAACTACGGCCTCGCCTATCGGGTACTCGCGCCGCTTGCCTATCCGAAGATCAAGGAACTGATCGAGCAGAACGTCGCTTCCGGTCTCATCTACCTGCCATCCTCGGTGGCGGATTTCGAAAGCCCGGCGATCCGCCCCTATCTCGACCGCTTCGTGCGCGGCTCCAATGGCTATGCGGCAATCGATCGGGTTAAGCTGCTGAAGCTTCTGTGGGACGCCATCGGCTCGGAATTCGGCGCGCGCCACGAACTCTACGAGCGCAATTATGCCGGCAATCAGGACAACCTGCGCATCGAGACGCTGCTGGCCGCGCAGGCGACGGGCGAACTGGAAATGCTCCAGGACATGGCGCGGCGCTGCATGGCAGAATACGACCTCTCCGGCTGGGTAGCCAAGGATCTCGTCAATCCGGGCGATGTCTCGGCCCTGCGCAGGCTGGCCACGATGTGAGCGGCTGCCCGCCGCCGGGACCCGGCGGCGGGCATTCTCCCAAGCAGAATTTCGTTGGCAAGCCAACGAATCGCCTGCTTGGATTCTTCTTTTGCCGCAGGTTCTCGCCGCAAAACCGCGGAACACTTTTGCCGAATCTGCTCAGGTTGCAAGTGAGTGACATCATCAGCTTGTCAGGCGAAGCGTTTTGTTGTACATACACAGTCATGGACGGCACACCGCTACATGAACTGACGCTGATCGGGGCGGCCTGCCTCGGGCGTGCGGCGCGCCGGACGGCCAATCTGGTGACGCGCGCGTACAACCAGCATCTGGCGTCGCTCGGCATCGAGGTCACGCAGTTCACCATCCTGTGCACCATCGCGCTCGCCAAGGCGAAGTCGGCTTCGGAACTGGCCGAGATGGTGGGCGTCGAACGCTCGACGCTGGCGCGCAATCTCGACAGGCTTGTCGCCGCCGACCTCGTCGCCGCCGAAAAAGGCGACGGCCGGCGCGTTACGCATCGGCTGACGGACAAGGGCCTGGACATGGTGGCGGCGGCGCTGCCCTTGTGGCGCGACGCGCAGAACGATCTCCTGGCGCGACTGCCCGCCGACAAGGACGACGATATCCGCGAGGATTTCAAACTGCTGCGCCGCGCCGCGCGGGGCGTCCTGGCGCCAGCCTCCTGAACAGCCATGCGCAACCAAGCCAAGGCTCCGCTCCGTTTATTTATGTGTATATACAACGCTGGTCGCGCGGCCGGCGTCACCCGTCGCAACCCTCCGGAGCTCTCGTCATGACCCTCGCCGAACGCAAACTCGTCGCTCGACCGCTGCCGCGCGAAGGCATAGCGGGCCTTACGGGAAAGGAGACCCTCGCCAGGGTGATGCGGGGCGAATTGCCGGCTCCGCCCTTCGCGCCGACCACGCTGATCGATCTCGCCGAGGTGGACGAAGGGCGCGTGGTCTTCACCGGCCGGCCGGACTTCGCCTTCCTCAACCCGATGGGCACGGTGCATGGCGGCTGGATTGCCACGATCCTGGACAGCGCCATGGGCTGCGCGGTCCATTCGACGCTGAGACCGGGCCAGCTCTATACGACGACGTCAATGACCATCAACTATGTGCGGGCGCTCGCGGCCGATGCCGGCGAGGTGCGCTGCGAGGCCGTGGCGGTCCATTCGGGATCGAGGATGGCGAGCAGCGAGGGCCGGCTCGTCGATTCCAGGGGACGCCTGATCGCCCATGGCAGCGAGACCTGCATGATCCTGGATGCCGGAACGAACACGGTGACGTGATCGAGGGGATGTTGCGCTGCGATGCTGATGAGTGATAAAAAACGAAAATCGTCAATCGTCAGAGCGCGCGGTCGTTCGCATGAACATCAGGGCACGAGTCTCTCCGGAGGAAACCCGTCTTCGCATCATGGAGACCGCCGAAGAGCATTTCCGCCGCGTCGGCTATGCCAAGACGGCGGTGGCGGACATCGCGGCCGCGCTCGCCATGTCGCCGGCCAATGTCTACCGGTTCTTTCCATCGAAAAGCGCGATCAGGGACGCGATCTGCCACAAGCTCCTCGGGCAGGAGCATGCGATGATCGAGGAGATCATCGCCTCGCCGGAGCCGGCGGCAATCCGGCTCGAGCGGATCATTCTCGGCATCAACCGCTACAACAGGGCGCAGTTCGTGCGCGAGAAGCGTCTGCACGACATGGTCGAAGTCGCAATGGCAGAGAACTGGGAAGCCATCCAGGCCCATTGCGACAAGATCAAAGGCTACTACGCTGCGGTGATCGCCGAGGGTATCGCCAGCGGTGAGTTTGCCGCGCTCGATCCGGTCACGACCGCCGAGTCCGTCTTCATGCTCTGCGCGAGCCTTTGCCATCCGACGCTCGTGGCCCAGAACAACCACGAGAACGCCGAGAACGAGGCCCGTCGCACGGTCTCGCTCATCCTTCGTTCCCTGCGTCCCTGATCCCGCTTCGAGGATATGGTCATGCGTTTCGCACCCGCTCTCCTGCCGATGATGGCCCTGGCGCTGGCCGCCTGCACCGAGGGCAAGTCCGAGGTCAAGGACGAGCCGCCGACGCGGCCGGTCCTGGCGCGGCAGATCCACTACGAGACCGCTGTGCGTGAGCGCAGCTTCGTTGCCACCGTGCGTCCGCGCATCGAGAGCGATCTTGCCTTCCGGGTCACCGGGAAGGTGGCCCGCCGACTGGTCGAGGTCGGCGAAACGGTGAAAGCCGATCAGGTGCTCGCCATGCTCGACGAGAGCGATCTTCAACTCCAGCTCGATCAGGCCGAAGCCGAGCTGCGGGCCGCAAGAGGCAGCCAGGCGCAGGCCCGGGCCGATCTCAGGCGCGGCGAGGTGTTGCGAAAGGACGGCTGGTCCACCGATGCCAATCTCGAAAAGCAGCGCGCGGCGGCCGACGAGGCCGATGCGCGGGTCCTGCGGGCCGAACGCGCCGTGTCGCTGGCCGGCAATGCACTCGCCTATGCCAGCCTGCGCGCCGACGCCGACGGTGTCGTGACCGCAACGGCCGTGGAGCCGGGCCAGGTGGTCGCCGCCGGCCAAACGGCGGTCCGCGTGGCGCGGCTGGAGGAGAAGGAAGCCGTCGTCGCCGTTCCCGAGGCGCTCGTCGGCCGGCTCCCCAAGGGCGAAGTGAAGGTAAGCCTGTGGTCGCAGCCGGACCGTTTCTACGCCGCGCGGCTGCGTGAACTTTCGCCGGGAGCCGATCCTGCCACGCGTACCTATCAGGCGCGCTTCACTATCCTGCGCGCCGGGGACGATGTCCGTTTCGGCATGACCGCCACCGTCATCCTCAGCGACCCGGCAGCCGGTCAGGTCGCACGCGTGCCGCTTTCGGCCGTCCTCGACGAAGGCAAGGGGCCGGCGCTGTTCGTCGTCGACAGGCAGACCGGCGAGCTCGCGCAAAAGCCCGTCGAGGTGGCCGGCTACGAGGCGCGCGACGTTCTGGTGAAGGGCGGCGTGGCCGAAGGCGAATGGGTCGTGGCCCTCGGCACGCAGAAGCTCGACACCGCGCAGAAGGTGCGGGTTGTCGACAGCCTGCAATTCTGATCCGGCGAAACCGACCGCAATACGACACTCCCGAGCCGCCGCGAACAGGCGGCGCGGGAAGTACGAGATCGTGAGGATCCCGCGATGAGCCGTTTCAATCTCTCCGCCTGGGCCGTCCGGCACCCGCCGCTCGTCCTGTTCATGATCCTGATCCTGGCGGCCGCCGGCATCTTCGCCTATCTGAAGCTCGGCCGCGCCGAGGATCCGGACTTCACGATCAAGGTCGCCGTCGTCACGACGATCTGGCCGGGCGCCACCGCGCAGGAAATGCAGGACCAGGTCGCGGATCCGATCGAGAAGAAACTGCAGGAACTGCCTTATTTCAACAAGGTCACGACCTATTCGAAGCCGTCCTTCACGGCGATGCAGGTCGAATTCAGGGATTCCACGCCGCCCCGCGAGGTGCCGGAACTGTTCTACCAGCTGCGCAAGAAGCTGGACGACATCCGTGCGGACCTGCCTCAGGGTCTGATAGGCCCCAATGTCAACGACGAATATGGCGACGTCGATTCCATCCTCTACATGCTGACGGCCGACGGCGCCGACTTCGCGCAGCTGAAGCGCGTGGCCGAGACCATGCGGCAGCGGCTGCTCAAGGTGGACAATGTCGCCAAGGTCAACCTCTACGGCGTGCAGGACGAGAAGATCTTCGTCGAATTCAGCCACGCCAAGCTGGCGACGCTCGGGATTTCGCCGCAGGCGATCTTCGATTCCCTTGCCAGGCAGAATTCCGTGACCCCGGCCGGCACGGTCGAGACGAACGCGCAGCGTGTGCCCCTGCGCGTCACCGGGGCCGTCGACAGCGTCAAGGCGGTGGCAGATACGCCCGTCGAATCGGGGGGCTCGAGCTTCCGCCTTGGCGACATCGCCACCGTGACGCGCGGTTTCGAGGACCCGCCGACCTACCTCGTGCATCAACGCGGCAAGCCGGCGCTGGGCATCGGCATCGTCATGGCAGGCGGCGCCAATATCCTGAAACTCGGCGAAGATGTGGAAGCCGCGGTGAAACGGATCGAGGCGGCCCTGCCGCAGGGCATCGATCTCGAGCAGATCGCCGACCAGCCGCATGTCGTCGACCATGCCATCGACGAATTCACCAAGTCCTTCGCCGAAGCTTTGGGCATCGTGCTGCTGGTGAGTTTCATCTCGCTCGGCTGGCGCACCGGCATCGTCGTGGCGCTGTCGGTCCCGCTGGTGCTCGCAATTACCTTCATCGTGATGAGCATCATCGATCTCGACCTGCACCGGATCTCGCTCGGTGCGCTCATCATCGCGCTCGGCCTGCTCGTCGACGACGCCATCATCGCGGTGGAGATGATGGTCGTGAAAATGGAGCAGGGCTGGGACCGCATGCGGGCCGCCTCCTTCGCCTGGACCTCGACCGCCTTCCCGATGCTGACCGGCACGCTGGTGACGGCGGCCGGCTTCCTGCCGGTCGGCTTCGCCAATTCCGCCGTCGGCGAATATGCCGGCGGCATCTTCTGGGTCGTCGGGATCGCGTTGATCGCCAGCTGGTTCGTGGCGGTGGTGTTCACGCCCTATCTCGGCGTGAAGCTTCTGCCTGATTTCGCCAGGACCGCCGCGGCGCATCACGATCCGCACGAGATCTACGAGACGCGGTCCTACAATGCCTTGCGCCGGCTGATCGACTGGTGCGTTCGCCATCGCGTCATCGTGGTCCTGGCCACGGTCGCCGTCTTCGTCAGCGCCGTGGTCGGCTTCGGCCGGGTGCCGCAGCAGTTCTTTCCGCTTTCCGAACGGCCCGAATTGTTCTTCCAGATGCGCCTGCCCGAAGGGACTTCGATCGGTGCGACCACCGAGACCGCGCGCAAGGCGGAGGCGATGGTCGATGGCGACAAGGACGTGACCACCTACACCACCTATATCGGCCAGGGTTCGCCGCGCTTCTGGCTCGGCCTCAACCCGCAACTGCCGAACGAGGCCTTCGCCGAAATCGTTATCGTCTCGCAGGATGTGGAGGCACGCGAGCGCATCAAGGCACGGCTGGAGAAGGAACTGGCTGAAGGCGCCCTGCCGGAAGCACGCGTGCGTGTCGACCGCTTCAATTTCGGACCGCCGGTCGGTTTCCCCGTCCAGTTCCGCGTGGTCGGACCGGACGCGATGGAGGTCCGCCGCATCGCCTATGACGTGCGCGAGATCATGCGCGCCAACAAGAACGCCATCGACCCGCATCTCGACTGGAACGAGCGCATGGCGTCGATCCGTCTCGATATCGACCAGGACCGCGCCCGCGCGCTCGGCCTAACGCCGCAGGACGTCGCCCAGACGCTGCAGACCCTGATCTCGGGCTACGGCGTCACCAATGTCCGCGACGGAACCGAGAAGGTCGAAGTCGTGGCGCGCGCCGTTCCCGGCGAACGCCTCGAACTCGGCCAGATCGGCGACCTCACCATCCTGTCGCCGAACGGCAACGCGGTGCCCTTGTCCCAGGTTGCGCGCATCGTGCCGGATGCCGAGGAATCGATCCTGTGGAGGCGCAACCGCGACATGTCGATCACTGTGCGCGCCGACGTCGTCGACGGGGTGCAGCCGCCCGATGTCACCAACCAGATCTGGCCACGGCTGGAGGAACTGCGCGACGGGCTCGAGCCGGGATATCGCCTCGAGGTCGGCGGCGCGATCGAGGAGTCGGAGAAGGGCAACAGCTCCATTTTCGCCGTCTTCCCGCTGATGCTGGTCGCGATGCTGACGATCCTGATGATCCAGCTTCAGAGCTTCTCGCGGCTGGTCCTGGTGCTGCTCACCGCTCCGCTGGGACTGATCGGCGCCTCGCTCGCCTTGAACATGTCAGGCATGCCGTTCGGCTTCGTCGCCCTTCTCGGCCTGATCGCGCTGGCCGGAATGATCATGCGCAACGCGGTGATCCTGGTCGATCAGATCGAGGCGGATGTGCGCGACGGGGGCCACAGGCTGCGCGACGCCATCGTCGAGGCGACCGTCCGGAGGGCGCGGCCCGTCATCCTGACCGCGCTCGCCGCGATACTGGCCATGATCCCGTTGACCCGAAGTGCCTTCTGGGGGCCGATGGCCTACACCATCATGGGCGGATTGTTCGTCGCGACCTTCCTGACGCTCCTGTCCCTGCCGGCGCTTTACGCCTTGTGGTTCCGGGGCCGCATCAAGGCCGAGGAGCAGGTGCCCGCGAATGAGCCGGTGGAGCCGATCGAGGCGGAACGAGCGCCGCTGGCGCTGGCCGCCGAGTGAGCATCACGCTTGCTGGCGGCCGGGCATTTCCGTCACAAGTCGAAGGTCTTGTCCGGATGAAGCGACTCCTCGAACCGCTTGCTGATCCGGATATGCTCTAACGCGAAGCCGTCCAGGCCTTGATGTCCTCCTCAAGACTTGCGAATTCCTGGATCAGGCTCGCGCTCAGCGCCCGCACCGGCGGGGCGGACTGGCGGTCGCGATGGATGAGCACGCCGATCTCGCTCAGCGAGAGATCGGGCTCGGTGAGCGGCACATGGACGAGTTCGCCCGCCTTCAGCTCGTTGATGAAGCCGGCCGGCGTGAAGAAGCCGATGCCGAGGCCGGCGCGCATCATCTCCTTCGTCATCGGCAGGGAGTTGGTCAGCGCGGTCGCCTTGAACTGAGCGCCGCTGTGGGTGAACTCGGCCTCGGCGGCCGCGTTCAGGATCCAGGGGTCGCTGAGCATGATGACCGGATGGGCGGCGCATTCCGTCAGGCTGAGTTCCTTCCGGCTCGCCAAGGGATGATCGGGGCGCATGATGGCGCCGAGCCGCATCTTGATGCGCGCGACGACATTGTAGCCGCGATAGCGGCGGTCGATGAACAGGATCGCGATGTCGGGGCGGCGTGCCCGCATCTCCTCGGCATGTTCCTGCGGCGTGGCGTCGATGATGCGGTAGGTGATGTTCGGATGCCGCTGCGACGTCGCGACGATGGCGTTCGGCAGGATGCGCACGATCGGCGCCGGAATGGATACGATCCGCACCTCGCCATGGACGTTTCCTGACAGGGTCGCGATCTCTCCGCAGACATTCTGCCAGCCGGCCAGCGTCTCGCGGGCGTGGCGGATGAGATAGTCGCCCGCTGCCGTCGGACGAACGCCGTTGCCGACGCGCTCGAAGAGCGGCGTCCCCAGTTCGGCCTCCAGCTTCAGGATCTGCCGGTTCACGGCCGATGAAGCAACATTGAGCACGCTCGCGGCGCGCCGGATCGAGCCGAGCCTGGCGACCTGATCGATGTAGCGCAGCACCGCGGCGTGCATGTCATCCCCCTGTTCTCCAACCAGGTGAAGCGTGGCCACGGCCACGCTTCACCTGTTGGCTTTTTTCTGTCGCAGGCTCTTGTCGGAAAACCGTGGGACAGTTTTCCGAAGCCTGCTCGGGTGATGCCGATTTGGCATCGGCTATGTCGAAACTCTATGCTTCTCGACAGCACCCAAGCAAACGTAAACTCGCCTCCGGTTTCGAAAGATTGGCCGAAGACGCCCGCGAGACCGATGGGATTCCAGGAACGGTCTCACACTCGAACAGGGGAACAGGGACATGACCAATTTCATCATGACACGGCGCAGCCTGCTCAGGAGCGGCGCAGCCGCGGCGAGTGCCTTGGCGCTGCCGGCGATCGTGTCGAGCCGGGGGCTCGCCGCATCGGGCACGCGCGCCGTCAACATGCAGCTTGGCTGGCTTGCCGGCGGCAATCAGCTCGGCGAGGTCGTCGCCAGGCATCTGGGCTATTTCGAGGAAGAGAAGATCGATTTCGCCATCCAGCCCGGCGGACCGAATATCGACGGCGTCGCCATCGTCGCTTCGGGCCGCTACGAGATCGGCCAGGTGTCGTCGAGCCCGTCGCTGATGCTCGCCGCCTCCCAGGGCATTCCGGTGAAATCCTTCGCCGTCAGCGTGCAGGAGCACCCTTACGCATTCTTCTCGCTGGCATCGAAGCCGATCAGCGCGCCGAAAGACATGATCGGCAAGAAGATCGGCATCCAGGCGACGGGCAAGGTGCTGCTGTCGGCGCTTTTGAAGAAGCACGACATTCCCGAGGGCGACGTCGAGGTGGTCGTCATCGGCGCCGACATGACGCCGCTGGTCTCGGGCCAGGTCGACGCGGTCACCGGCTGGCTCACCAACACGACGGCGCTCGCCGCGCTCGGCGACGACAAGGTGGTCATGAAGCTCTGGGACAACGGCGTGCAGCTCTACGCCAACCCCTATTATGCGACCACGGCCATGATCGAGGAAGAGCCGGAGATGCTGGCGGGCTTCCTGCGCGCAGCGGCCAAGGGCTGGCAATATGCCCATGACAACCGCGAGGCGGCGGTCGACCTCCTGCTCAAGGACTACCCGAATCTCGTCAAGGCCGACGAGGTCAAGGCGGTGGATGTGCTGCTTGCCCATATGTTCACCGCGGCCACCGCGAAGAATGGCTGGGGCACCTTCGATCCCGCGGTCTGGGAAGCGCAGATCAGCCTCTACGACGAGCTGAAGCAATTCTCCGCCGGGGCGCCGAAGCTGGACGACGTGATCACGACGTCTATCCTCGACGCCACCGCCGACGCCCGCCCGAAGATCGGCTGAGCGACATCGGCCGTCCTGCGACGGCGGCCGTCGGAGGCCGCCGAAACGCAAGCCGGAGCCGTTCCGTCACGATAGGCTGCGCCCCGCCGGACCCGTCCGTGGCGGGCCGTGACGTCCAATGGGAGAACTTTCGACATGGCTGTTGCCGCAATCGACCATCAAAGGCGTGTCGAGCGCCTGCCCGAGCCGGAGGAACTCGCAGTGGAGCTGGAGCGGGTCTCGGTCCGCTTCACCACCGACCGCGGCACGATCACCGCGCTGGAAGGCATCGACCTGACCGTGCCCAAGGGCGGCTTCCTGACGCTGCTCGGACCGTCGGGCTGCGGCAAGTCCACCTTGCTGCGGGTCGTGGCCGACATCATCCAGCCGACCAGCGGCAGCGCCCGGGTGTTCGGCGGCCGCCCGGCCGAGGCGCGCTCCCGGCGCGACATCGGCTTCGTCTTCCAGGATGCCGCGCTGCTGCCCTGGCGGACCGTCATCGACAACGTCACCCTGCCGCTCGAAGTGGGCGGGGGAGCCCCGGCCGGACGCGGTCGCGATCCGCATGAGCTGCTCGATCTCGTCGGCCTCGCCGGGTGGGAGAACGCCTTCCCGCACGAGCTGTCGGGCGGCATGCGCCAGCGCGTGTCGATCGCCAGGGCGCTGGTGTCCGGCCCGCGGCTCCTGTTCATGGACGAGCCTTTCGGCGCGCTCGACGAGATCACCCGCGACCGGCTGAACGAGGAGCTGCTGGCAGTGTGGGAACGCACCGGCACCACCATCCTGTTCGTCACCCATTCGATTTACGAGGCCGCCTTCCTCGGCCAGGAGGTGCTGCTGCTTGCGGCGCGGCCCGGACGGATGCGCGAACGCGTGCCCGTCGACCTGCCGATGCCGCGCAAGATCGCCATGCGCGAAACCCCCGAATTCGTCGCCCTCGTCTCACATCTGAGACGCGTCCTGGAGACCTGCTGACATGTCCGTTTCCACCGCCGAAAGCTCGAACGGCGCCTTCACCGAGGACGGCCACGCCCAAGCGATCTACCTCGCAGCGAAACGCCGCCTCCTGTGGCGCCGCAGGCTGCTTCCCGTCGCCGCCTTCCTGTCCCTCGTGGTCTTGTGGGAGATCGCGGTCCTGATCTTCGACATAAAACCCTTCATCGCGCCTGCGCCCAGCGCCATCTTCGCCGTGCTGGTGAGCAAGTTCCCGATGCTGCTGTCCAATCTCATGCCGACCGCCATCGAGGCGGTCGCCGGTTTCGTGATCGGCAATCTCGCGGCCATCTCGATCGCCACCGCCTTCGCCTACAAGGAAACGCTGGAGGAAGCCTTCTTCCCGATCGCGGTGATGATCAACACCATCCCCGTCGTCGCGAAGGCGCCGATCCTGGTGCTGCTGCTCGGCAACGGCATGGAGCCGAAGATCGCGATCGCGGCGCTCATCTGCTTCTTCCCCACTCTGGTCAACATGACCCGAGGCTTGCGCGACGTGAACAAGCAGCAGCTCGAACTGATGCATGTCCTGTCCGCGTCGCCGCGCGAAGTGTTCCTCAAGGTGCGGATGAAGAATGCGTTGCCCTACCTGTTCTCTGCGCTGAAGATCGCCGCCTCGACGGCCGTGATCGGCGCCATCGTCGGCGAGTGGATCGGCTCGACGGTGGGCATCGGCGCGCTGATCATCCAGGCGACCTACAATTTCGACTCGCCTCTGCTCTACGCCACCATCGTCGTCGGCTCCGTCTTCTCGGCGAGCTTCTTCGCCGTCATCTCCTGGGCCGAGCGTCATTTCCTCAAATGGAACGTCGGCACGCGCTGAGCGCAGCCCCACACCGCCAAATCAGATTTCAGGGAGACCCCACATGTCCGTTCAAACGATCGACGAAGCCGGCGGCAAGGTGCCGGTGGTGGCCGAATCCGACCTCGTCGTGGTCGGCGGCGGGCCGGCCGGCATCGCCGCCGCCGTGGCCGGCGCCCGCAACGGCCTTTCCGTGACGCTGCTCGAGCGCTACGCCTATCTCGGCGGGCTGGCCTCGGGCGGCATGGTGCTGGTGCTCGACGATATGTGCAACGGCAACGAGGTTTCCGTGCGGGGCCTCTGCTCGGAGCTGATCGATCGCATGACGACGATGGGCCTGTGCGTGACGCCGCCGGAGGCCGACTGGATCGCCGACGAGGCGAAGTTCCGGCAATGGGCGCGCTGGGGCGTCTACAACTTCCATTCGCATCAGAAGCCGCAGCCGATCTGCTACGCATCGGCCTTCGACCCCGACGGCTTCAAGCGGGCCTCCAACGACATGGTCGCCGAGGCCGGCGTCAATCTGCGCCTGCACAGCTGGTTCTCGCGGGCGATCGTCGAGGACGGCGTCGTCAAGGGCGTGGTCTGCGAGACGAAGGCCGGCCGCCAGGCCGTGCTCGGCAAGGTCGTGGTTGATGCGACGGGGGACCTCGATGTTGCGGCCTCGGCCGGCGCGCCCTACAGCAAGGGGTCCTTCATCGTCACCACCGTGTTCCGCCTGGGCGGCATAGACACGGAAGAGGCCGAGCGCTTCGAATATGAGGAGCCGGAGGCCTTCGCCGCTGTCGACCGCGAAGCCAAGCGCATCATGGGCGGATCGTGGGAGCGTTGGTGGCTGAAGACGCCGCTTCCCGGCGTGGTGTGGTGCAACTGCCCTCATATGGCCGGGTTCGACGGCACCTCGGTCGAGGACCTGACACGCGCGGATGCCCACGGGCGCGAACGGATCGCCGCACTGGTCGACTATGCGCGCGCCAGAGTGCCCGGTTTCGCCAACGCTTTCGTCATCGACGTCGCGCCGCAACTCGGCATCCGCACCTCTCGCCTGCTCGAAGGCGTCCATGTCATGAGCAAGGAGGACGTCGCGTCGCGCCGTCATTTCGCCGACAGCGTGGCGCGCGGCCGGGACTATTATTATCCCTATCGCTCGCTGCTGCCCAGGAATGTCGGGCAGCTCTTGGTCGCCGGCCGGCACTATTCCTCGACCGCCGCCGCGCAGCGCATCTCGCGCGAGATTCCGCCCTGCATGGCGATGGGCGAGGCGGTCGGCGTCGCCGCGGCGGTCTCCCTCTCCCAGGGGGTGACGGTCGACAAGGTCGACATAGCGAAGGTACAGCACCTGCTGCGCGAGCAGGGCGCCGATCCCGGCGACCGACCGGCGTCCAACGCATCCTTCTCGATCGCCGCAGAATGACAGGAGCAGCCATCATGCCTTCAGCCGCAACCCAGCCGCTTTCAGGGGTCAAGGTCATCGACTTCACGCAGGTCATGCTCGGCCCCTGCTGCACCCAGGTGCTGGCCGACTATGGCGCCGACGTCATCAAGATCGAGCGGCCGGGGGCGGGGGACCTCTCCCGCACCTCGATCGCCGACGATCCCGACGGACACAACAATCCGGTGTTCCGCAGCCTCAACCGCAACAAGCGGTCGATCGCGCTCGACCTGCGCAAGGAAGGGGCGAAGGAGGTCATCTACAATCTGGTGCGCTCGGCCGATGTCGTGGTCAACAATTTCCGCGCCGGCGTGATGGAACGCATGGGCTTCGGCCACGACCGGCTCAGCGAGATCAACCCGCGCATCATCTCGGCCTTCGGTTCGGGCTTCGGCCCGTCGGGGCCGCTGTCGCACAAGGGCGGGCAGGACATCCTGGCCCAGGCCCTGTCGGGCGTGATGGCGCGGCGCGCCGACCCCTCGGTGCCGATGAGCATCTATCCGACGGCGCTTGCCGACTATTCGGCAGGCATGCATCTGGTCCAGGCGATCCTGCTCGCGCTGCTGCAGCGCGAAAAGACCGGCCGCGGCCAGCCAGTGTCGGTCTCGCTGTTCGAATCCATGCTGGCCATGCAGATGCAGGAAGCGGCCATGT
Source organism: Mesorhizobium sp. L-8-3 (assembly GCF_016756615.1). Taxonomy (GTDB): domain Bacteria; phylum Pseudomonadota; class Alphaproteobacteria; order Rhizobiales; family Rhizobiaceae. The sequence goes on from NZ_AP023262.1 coordinate 1,689,080, forward strand.
GGCTGCAGCGCCGCAAGGACCTCAACTGGGCCTCCTTCCCGCTCACCGGCGTCTTCGAGACGACGGACGGTGCGGTGGTTCTGGTCGGCGCCTTCAAGACCAATCCGCTGCGCGACATTTCGGCCGCGCTCGGCCTGCCCGACCTTTCGCTCGAGGAGCGTTTCTCCAGCTTCGCGCGGCAGATGGAGAGCAAGGCCGAGCTGCAGGCGATGTTCCGCGAGCGCTTCGCCTCCGACACGACAGAGCATTGGCTCGCCCGGCTGGAAGAACAGGACCTGCTCTGCGCGCCCGTGCTGACGCTTGCCCAGGCGCTGGAACACGGCCAGACCGAAGCGAACGGATCGGTGATCGACCCGGCCGGCGACGGCAAGGCCCTGCTTCTGGGCTCGCCGCTCACCATGGGAGAGGGTGCCTTCGAGGTCCGTCACGCGCCGCCGGCACTCGGCGCCGATGGGCGCGCCGTGCTGGAGGAGGCGGGTTACGCGCCCGGCGAGATCGACGCGCTGATCGCCTCGGGCGTGCTTTCCGGCGAACGCCGAAGCGAGGCGGCATGAACGTCTCCTTCATCGTCAAGGACCATGTGGCGCGGGTCACGATCGACCGCCCGGACCGGATGAATGCCGTCGATCTCGCCACCGAGGCCGAGCTCGTGCGCATCTGGGAGGCGATCGAGAAGGATCGCGACGTCAGGGTGGTCGTACTCACCGGCGCGGGCGACCGTGCCTTCTGCACCGGCGCCGACATGAAGGGCGGCGGCGGTCTCTCCGGCCTCGAATACTGGGCGGCACCACGCCCCGGCGGCTTCGGCGGCATCGCGCTCCGCGACACGCTGGACGTGCCGGTGATTGCCCGCGTCAATGGCCACGCGCTCGGCGGTGGCATGGAGATGGTGCTGGGCTGCGACATCGTGGTGGCGTCTGACAAAGCGAGCTTCGGCCTGCCGGAGCCGCGGGTGGGACGGCTGGCGCTCGACGGCGGCATCGCGCTGCTCACCCGGCGCATCCCGCATGTTCACGCCATGGGGCTGCTGCTTTCCGGCAGGCGCATCCCGGCGGGCGAGGCCCATGCGCTCGGCCTGGTGAACGAGGTCGTCGGGCATGAGGCGCTCGACGAGGCCGTCGACCGCTGGGTCGCCGACATCCTGGCCTGCGCGCCGCTGTCGGTGCGGGCGATCAAGGCGATGGTGCGGGCCGGCGAAGGCATGAGCGCGGCACAGGCGCAGATGCTGCGGCTGCCGCAGCTCGTCGAGGCGCTGCAGTCGCAGGACCAGGACGAGGGCGTGGCGGCCTTCCGGGAGAAGCGCCCGCCCAATTGGCAAGGGCGCTGAACCGATGGTTTATGTGATCGCATCGACCTGCATCGACGTGAAGGACGGCGCCTGCCAGGACGTCTGTCCGGTCGAATGCATCTATGAAGGCGGCCGGATGATGTACATCCATCCCGTGGAATGCATAAGCTGCGGGTTGTGCCTCTCCATCTGCCCCGTCGATGCGATCTGGTCCGAGGACGAGCTGCCGCCCCACGAGCAGCGCTTCCAGAGGATCAACGAAGAGTTCTTCGGGCCCGGCGTCACCGGCTGGGGCGAGCCGGGCGGAGCGACGGCGACCTACCGGACCGAACTCGACCACGCCGAAGTTGCCGCCGCCCCGCGCCGCGAGACGGCGACGACCTGAAACCGGGATTTTGAGCCTTCGCATCGTGCCTTCCGAAATTCGATCCCGATTTTCGGGCCGATGCCAAATCGGAGCCTGACATGACCATGCTGAAGGGCGTCATCGCCGCAGCGGCGACGCCGTTGACCGACAATCTGTCGATCGATCTCGACGGCCTTGTCAGTCACTGCGCCCATCTCCTGGAGGCGGGTGGCTGCGACGGCATCAACCTCCTGGGAACGACGGGCGAGGCGACGTCCTTTTCCGTGGAGCAGCGCGTCGCCGCGATGCGCGCCGTCGCCTCGTCGGGCCTGCCGCTTTCGCGCTTCATGGTCGGTACGGGGGCTGCGGCCTTCGAGGACGCCTGCCGCCTGACGGCTGAGGCAAAGGTGCTCGGCTTCGCCGGCGCTTTGCTCCTGCCGCCCTTCTATTACAAGGGTATCGGCGCCGATGCCCTCGTGGACTACGTGACCGCCGTCGTCGATCGCGTCGGGCGTGACGGCCTGCCGCTCTATCTCTACCATTTCCCCGGCAATTCCGGCGTCCCCTATACGCCCGATGCCGTCATCAGGCTGCGCGACCGCTTCCCCGATGCGCTCAAGGGCCTGAAAGACAGCACCGGCGATCTCGATTATTCGGGCGGGCTCGCCAGGGCGCTGACCGGCTTCGACGTCTTCCCGAGCGCGGAAGCCGCGATCGGCCGGGCGGCCGAACTCGGCCTCGCCGGCTGCATCTCGGCAACCGCCAATGTCACGGGACCGTTCGCCCAGGCCGCCTTCACCGGGAAGACGCAGGCGGAGCGGGAAGCGGGCCTCGCCGAGGCGGTGCGCATCCGCGCCGAGATCGCGAAGTTCCCGCTGGTGGCGGCAGTCAAGGAAACCCTGGCGTTGATCTCGGGCAATGCGAACTGGCGTCGCATGATGCCGCCGCTCACTGCGTTGAGCGAGGCCGAAAGGGAGGCGCTGGTCAAAGACCTGGCGTCGACCGCCTTGCTTGGTTCAGGGGCTGCAGCCCTGTCCAAAGCGGGCTGAGATCGGGCGCGTCAGGGTCTGATCGTTCGACAGGACAGGCCGCTGGCGAGGCTTCCGCGGGCGCACTTTCTCTTCGCGTCCTGCCTCTTCGCGTCCTGCGGGTCAGTTTCGACAGGCGTCACGCCATTCTCTCGGCGAGACACCCGCGATCCTCTTGAAGCTTCGGCTGAAGACGGCTTCGGATTCGTACCCGATATCGCGCCCTACTGCCGAAACCTTGGCGTTCCCGTCGGCAAGCAGCCGGGCTGCGAGCTGCATGCGCCAGCGGACAAGATACCGCATCGGCGCCCAGCCGACCAGGCTGGCGAAGCGGGCCGCAAGGACGGAGCGCGATACCCCGGCCTCCCGCGCCAGTTCTTCCAGGCTCCAGTCGCGCGCCGGATCGTCGTGAAGCATCGCGATAGCCCGGCCGACCGCGGGGTCGCGCAATGCGGCAAGCCAGCCGCTCTGGTCCGGCGGCAACGTCTCGAGATAGCGTCTGATGACCTCGACAAACATGAGTTCGCTGAGGCGAAGGCGGATGCACTCTGCCCCCGCCCGCGGATGGGGCGGCTCGGCCAGCGTCATGTCGATCAGCCGATCCAGGAGGTCGTCCGCCGGATGGGTCACGCGCGCGATACGCATCAGCCTGGGCAGGGCGCCCAGAAGGGGATTGAATGGTCCCGCGTCGCAACCGAGAAAGCCGCATACATATTTCGTGAGCGTCGCGCCGCCGCCGCCCTCGGAGACCACGAACGGCAGCCGGCCTGCCGCCATCGCGCGAAAGAAATCGAGCGAGTCCTCCGACGTCAGGCCCGATCTTTCGTTTCGCGTTCCGCGCATTGCGTAGCGGTCTCCCTGTGGAATCACCAATATGTCGCCTTCGGCGAATTCCGTCGGCGAACCACCGCCGACGCTGATCCAGCCCGATCCCCTGGTGATGATGTGGTAGGAAACGACATGCCGGGACCGTGGCAGGATGGTGTGGGCGAACAGGCCAGCCTCCGGAACTTCCACGCTCCAGGGAGAAGAAGCATCGACCCGAAAAAACAGTGCGCCGGTGAGCTTTATCGCGCGCAGCACGTCCGAGAGCACATCCTTGCCCGGTTCGACGGACGACGAACCAGCTATGGGTTCGGGCGGCCCGGCATGAAAGGACGCGGGGTCAAGCGATCGAGACGCAGGGTCATGGAACGTACCCATGACCAAGTCTACAACGTGCGGAACAGCATATCCACCGAGCAGCTCCGAACGGATGAAGGATGACCGTCATGGCCGCCTATTGTTTCTTCGATGTGCGTGAGATCACCGACCAGGCCAAGGTCGATCAATATCTTACGGGAGTCTTCGCTACGGTTGAACAATATGGGGGACGCTATCTGGTGCTGGGCGGCAAATCTAATCTCGTCGAAGGAGACTGGCAGCCGGTCTATCCGGTCATCGTGGAGTTTTCCGACAGAGAACAGGCGCAACGTTGGTATTGGTCGCGCGAATACGAGCCTTTGAAGGCGCTTCGCCTGGCCGGAACCCGATCCAACGCCGTTTTCCTCGAAGGGGTGATCCCCAGGGCGGACGCCGCGACGATCGAACGAAGGGAATCGAAGTCACCGGCCGAGATCTATGACGCGCTGTTCGTTCCGGCGCTGTTCCGGCGATGGGGACCTGTCGTTGCCGACGCGGCGCAGATCGCTGGAGGCCAGCAGGTACTCGATGTCGCCTGCGGAACGGGGGTACTGGCACTCGCAGCACTCGACTGCGTCGGGCCGCAGGGCAAGGTTCTCGGGATCGACGCAAACCCTGATATGCTCAGCGTCGCACGCCGCAAGAGCGACCGCATCGACTGGCGCGACGCGCGAGCCGAGGCGCTTCCATTTCCCGATGCGCGCTTCGATGCAGTCGTCAGTCAGTTCGGCCTGATGTTCTTCGACGACCGCGTCGCCGGCCTGCGCGAAATGATGCGCGTGCTGAAGCCGGGCGGCCGGCTCGCTGTCGCGGTTTGCGATGCGCTCGAGCGCTCGCCGGGCTACGCCGCAGTGGCGGCGCTGCTGGAACGGCTGTTCGGAGATGGGGTCGCGAATGCTTTCCGTGCCCCGTTCGTGCTTGGCGACCCCGAACTGCTCTACACGATCTGCGCGAAAGCGGGCGTGGCGAATGCCAGCGTGAAGCGACACCATGGAATGGTCCGCTTTGCCTCGATCGAGTCGCTCATCTCCACCGAAAGAGCATGTGTGTGGACGCTCGGCGGATTGCTCGACCAGGCCCAGTTCGAGCAGCTGGTCGACGAGGCCGAGGAAGCGCTCCAAGGCTTCGTTTCTGCGAATGGCGATGTTGCCTTCGACATGCCGGCGCTCATAATCACGGCAACCAAGAACTGACCGGGGCCACGAGCCGCGCAGAGCAGGTCGTCGGCGCGGCGGGTCGATGCGCCGTTACGCCAGGCCGCGCTTCACCATCATCGCTTCGGGCGAGGGCATCTTGCCGCGGAAGGCCAGATAGAGCTCTTCCGGGTCCTTCGACCCGCCCGCGGCGTAGATATGCTGCTTGAGCTTGGCTGCCATATCCGGGTTGAACGGATCGCCCGTTTCCTCGAAGGCGGCGAAGGCGTCGGCGTCGAGCACTTCCGACCACATGTAGGAATAGTAGCCGGCCGAATAGCCGTCGCCCGAGAACACATGGCTGAAATGCGGCGTGCGGTGGCGCATGGCGATCGCGTCGGGCATGCCGAGCTTTTCGAGCGTCTCGGCCTCGAAGGCCAGCGGATCGGCCGGCGCGTCGGATCTCGCATGATAGGCCATGTCGACCAGCGCCGAGGAGGTGAATTCGACGGTGGCGAAGCCGGCGTCGAAATTGCGGGCGGCCAGCATCTTGTCGATGAGAACCTTCGGCATCGGTTGGCCGGTCTTCTCGTGGAGAGCGTGTTTCTCCAGCACTTGAGGCACGGTCAGCCAGTGCTCGTAGAGCTGTGAGGGCAGTTCGACGAAGTCGCGGCTGACGGACGTACCCGAGACCGATGGCCAGGTCACGTCGCTCAGCATGCCGTGGAGCGCATGGCCGAATTCGTGGAACAGCGTCTTCGCCTCGTCGACGGAGAGCAGCGCTGCCGCGCCCGCCGGCGGCTTGGCGAAATTCATGACGTTGTAGATGACGGGCTTCGCCCCCTTGCCGAGCCGGTAGCCGGACTCCAGTCCGCTCATCCAGGCGCCGGATCGCTTCGAGGGGCGGGCGAAGTAGTCGGCCAGGAACGTGCCGAGCGTCGAACCGTCAGGGTGTTTCACTTCGAAGACACGCACGTCAGGGTGCCAGGCGGCGATCCCCTTCTTCTCCTCGAAGCTGATACCGAACAGCCGCGTCGCGACGTCGAAGCAGGCGGCGATGACACGTTCGAGCTGCAGATAGGGCTTCAGCTCGGCTTCGTCGAAGTCGTATTTCTCGGCGCGCAGCCTCTCCTGGTAGAAGCGCCAGTCCCAGGCGGCGAAGGGCTCGTTGCTGCCGGCCGCGGCGGCGAGGCGCCGCAGTTCGGCCTGGTCGGCTGCCGCCTTCGCGCGTGCCTTGTCCCATACCGGATCGAGCAGGCCGAACACGGCCTCCGGTTTCTTGGCCATGGTGTCATCGAGCTTCAGGGCGGCGAAGCTGTCGTAACCCAGCAGCCGTGCCTTTTCCGCGCGCAGCTCGAGCGTCCGCTTCACCACTTCGCCATTGTCGGTGGCGCCGCCGTTCTGTCCGCGCCGGGTGAAGGCCTTGAACGCCTTCTCGCGCAGGTCGCGCCGTTCCGAGAAGGTGGTGAAGGGCTCATAGATCGAGCGCGACAGGGTGACGGCGTATTTGCCGGCCTGGCCGCGCGTTTCGGCGGCCTCGGCCATCGCGCTCTTCAGGAAGTCAGGCAGACCCGCGAGGTCGCCCTCTTCGAGGAAAAGCGCCCAGTCCTTCTCGTCGGCGAGCACGTTCTGGCCGAAACGGGCGCCGAGACCGGCGAGGTCCTCGTTGATCGCGGCCAGCCGCTCCTTGCCGGCGGCGTCGAGCCGGGCGCCGGAGCGGACGAAACCTTTCCAGGTCTGCTCGAGCACCCGGAGCGTCTCGGCATCGAGATCGAGTGTTGCGCGCGCCTGATAGAGCGCGTCGATGCGCGCGAACAGCGCCGCATTCATCGAGATGCCGGAATAATGCCGCGCCATCTTCGGTGCGACCTCACGCTCCAGCGCCTGGATGGTGTCATTGGTGTGCGCGCCGGCGAGGCACCAGAAGATCGCCGATACATGGCCGAGCGCTTCGCCGGCAAGTTCCATTGCGGCGAGCGTGTTGTCGATGGTCGCAGGCTGCGGGCTGGCGGCGATGGCGTCGATTTCGGCCTGATGTGCCACAAGTGCCGCGTCGAAGACCGTGCCGAAGGCATCGTCCGAAACAGCGGAGAAATCAGGCAGGCCGAGCGGGCCGGTCCAGAGCGTCAGGGGATGGCTGCCGAGGTCGATCGTGGTCATGGAGGTCTTTTCCGGATGCTGGTCGGCGGGAAGGGCTTCGCAACCATTTAGGAGCGCCGACGGCGTCGCGCAATCGCCTTGACGGTTTTGAGTTTAGACAATAAGTAGAACTTATAATAAGTAAGGCTTAGTAAAATGCCGCAGCGCATCGACCCCGACAGTTTCGGTTTCCTCGTCACCGACGTGCAGCGCCTCGTTCGCGCCGAGCTCGACCGGCGCATCGGAGAGGCCGGGCTCGGCCTGACGCCGGGCGAGGGCCGAACCCTGTCGCATGCGGCGCGCGCAGGCGCGGTGCGCCAGACCGTGCTTGCCGAGCGAATGGGCGTGGAGGCGATGACGCTGAGCACGGCGCTGGACCGCCTGGAAGCCCATGGCCTGATCGAACGACAACCAGACCCTGCCGACCGGCGTGCCAAGCAGGTCCACGTCACCGAGTCCGGCCAGGACATGCTGGCCCGAATCCAGCCCATTGCCGCCGGGATGCGGGCGGATGCCTCGAAGGGCGTCGCGCAGGCCGACTGGCAGCGTTTCCTGGACACGCTGAAGATCGTGCGCGCCAACCTTACCGAAGCGCGGCTGGAAGGTGCGCGCAGGGAAAGTGCGGCCGCATGAACATGCAGCTCTCCGCGCCGCTGGCGCCTTTGATGAGCGAGCGCCGCGTCGGCCTGCTGGGCGCCATGCTGGCCGCCATCGGCCCGGTTTCCATGGCGCTGTTCACGCCGGCGATGCCTGAGCTGGTGCACGCCTTCGGTACGACGGAAGCGGCGGTGAAGATGACGCTGTCGCTTTATTTCGCCGGCTTCGCCATCGCCCAGCTCGTCTGCGGACCCCTGTCGGACGGTTTCGGCCGCAAGCCGGTGACCTTTGCCTTCCTCGGCATCTATCTCGTCGCCTCGCTGCTCGCGCTTCTTGCCCCTGACATCGAGCTCCTGATCGCGGCACGCTTCCTGCAAGGCGTCGGCGCCGCGGTCGGCATCGCTATTTCCCGCGCCATGGTGCGCGACCTCTTCACGCGTGAGAGTTCGGCGCGGATCATGAACCTGATCGGCCTGATCCTGGGCATCGGCCCGGCTGTGTCACCGACGCTCGGCGGCATCACCATGGAGATCGCCGGCTGGCACGCGATCTTCCTCGTGATGTTCGCGGCAGCGGTCATCATGATGCTCATCATCCACCTGCGCATGGTCGAGACCGTCCAGCGCGACCTGTCGCGCATCCGGCCCAAGGCCCTGGCGAAATCCTACCGCAGCCTGCTGACCTCGCCCTATTTCGTGCTGGCGAGCCTGATCACCGCGGGTTCCGTAGGCGCGATCTATACGCAGGCGACGGTGCTGCCTTTCATATTGATGGACCGGGTCGGCCTGACACCGACCCAGTTCGGCCTGGGCATGCTGATGCAGTCGGGCATGTTCCTGATCGGCTCGCTCGCCGTGCGCCAACTGCTGTCCACCGTCAGCGCCTTCCGGCTCGTGCCGGTCGGGCTCGGCATGGTGGTGATCGGCGACGCGGCCCTGGTGGCTGGTCTGCATCTCCACGAACCAACCTTCCTGCTGGTCATGGGACCTGTAGGGTTCCTCGCCTTCGGCATTGCCTTCATCATGCCGGCCATGACGACGGCGGCATTGGCGCCCTTCCCGCACATGGCCGGAGCGGCAGCGTCGATGAACGGATTCTTCCAGATGGGCGGCGGGCTGGTCGGCGGCATGGTCTGTGCCCTGATCGCCGAGCCGGTGACGGCAATGGCGATGGTGATCCCGGCCATGGGGTTGATCGCGGTCCTGTCATGGCTGGCCTGGAGCCGGCTTCCGGAGCCGGCGATGGGCCAGCCCAAGGCTTAAAGCATGTCTCCCGAAAGTGTGCCGCGGTTGCGGGATAAAGACATGCGCAAAATCAAGTACCTACAGCGGGTCGCGTGAATCCTTTCACGCGACCCGCTGTAGATCGAGACGTCGATCAGTCGAAGTCGGGCCGTTCGAAATCTCCGCTATCGCGGTTCATCACCCACAACTCGCCGGTCGAAATGTCGAACCAGGCTCCGCTGATCGTGAGTTTCCCCTTGGTCTCGAGGATCTTTACGCAAGGGAAGGTCTTGAGATTGGCGATGGAATAGCGGATCGAAATGCGCTCCAGCGCCGTCTGGCGCTCGCCCGGCGTCATCAGCGCGTTGCCCGATACGGTCTCGGCCGCCGGGGCGACGAGGCTCATCCACTTGCCGATGAAGTCGCCGGGCGAAAGCGGCGCCGCTTCCGTATTGAGAGCGGCGCGGATGCCACCGCAGCGGCCGTGCCCCATGACCACGATGTTGCGGACCTTGAGGCTCTGCACGGCGAATTCGAGCGCGGCCGAAGTCGAATGGAACTCGCCGTCGGGCGAATAGGGCGGCACCAGATTGGCGACATTGCGGACCACGAACAGTTCGCCCGGCCCGGCGTCGAAGATCGCCTCGGGTGCCGCGCGGGAATCGCAGCAGGCGATCACCATCGTCTCGGGCGACTGGCCTTCGCGGGCGAGCGAACGATATCGGCCGCTTTCGGCGACGTATCGTCCGCGCATGAAGTTTCGATAGCCGGTGAGCAGGTGGTCGGGCAGGTGTGACATGGACCTTTCCTACCGGCAATCGGTTCCGACGATCAATGCGCAATTACGCATGGCACGGCGTGGGTCGCGCGAGATCAACTCGCCGCAGCCGTGTCGACGACCTCGAAATCATGGGTGAGCGTGGCGGTCTTGGCCATCATCGCCGATGCCGAGCAGTATTTTTCGACCGACAGGTCGATCGCACGCTTCACCTTGGCCTCCGACAGGTTGCGGCCCTTGACCACGAAATGCATGTGGATGCGGGTGAAGACCTTCGGGTCGGTCTCGGCGCGGTCGGCATCCAGCTCGACCACGCAGTCCTCGACCGCCTCGCGTCCCTTTTCCAGGATGTGGACGACGTCGAAGGCGGAGCAGCCGCCGGTGCCGATCAGCACAAGCTCCATCGGGCTCGGGCCGGGCTTCGGTCCGCCCTCTCCATGCGCGGTTCCGAACACGAGCTTGTGGCCGGTGCCGGATTCACCGACGAAGGTCCGGTCCTCGACCCATTTCACGCGCGCTTTCATGGAGGTGATCCTTTCGTTTCGCGATCGATCATCTAATCGATCGCGGACGGAAAAACCACCGGCCACGATGTCGCCGGAAGCCGGATCTCGCGCCGTCAGCGTCAGGTCCATTGGGTCAGGTCCATATCGCTATCGGGTTGCCGAGGCGATCGTTCCCGGGTGGGTCGGGAAAGCTCACAGCCTCGCCGCGGATGAAGCGCTCGGCCACCAGCATCACCGCGGCGGCGTCGAGCAGGTCGTCCTCGCCAGCGCCGCGCGGCGGCGGTCGGTCGAGGAAGGTGCGATCGTGACCGCTGCGCGCCAGCAGCGCTTTGCGCTCCTCCATCCCTGGCGGGTTGATCCGGCCCTTGATCTTCTTCGGCAGCGCCATGGCCTCGCCGCCGTTCAACCGCCAGAAGGCGGCCTCCGGATGGGATTCGATGATGCGGCCGCGCAGCTCCTGCCGGGCCAGCAGCAGGCGGTCGAGTTCGCGGATCTTGGAGAAGATGCCGAAGGCCTGGATCGACACGCCGCACGGCGGTTCGGAGGTCTCACGCGCGACACGGCTGGCCAGACGATGCGTCTCGTACCAGCGCTCGACCGTCGTGAATCCCTCGTCCGCGGCATAGACGGCCGCCCGCGAGGGGATCGAGAACACGCTCGACTGGCGCTCGCCGAGGAATCGCCGAACAAGCGTCTCGGGCCCGGCAGGCCGATCGGCATATCGACGGCGATCGCGGCATCGCCGGGAAGCATCGCGATCAGGGCCTCGAAGCTGCCGACGACACAAGCATAGGCTGCGCGTCCCGGCTCTCGCACGACGGCGATCCAACCGGCCTTGCACCCGTCGACCCCGGCGGCGATCCGATCGCTCAAGCGCGCCGGTCCCTGCTGGGGTGGGTAAGATGCCGCAGGTGCACCATGGCCATGGGATGCGACAGGCTCTGGGCGTCCGTTTCGAGTGTGAGCTCGTCGGCGCCGCGTTTTGCCGTGCGCGCCAGGATCTCGAACACGGCCGCGGTCGTCGACTGCAAAGCCTTGCCCGCCGGCGAGCCCCGCAGGAGGCGCGCCAGGAACACGGCTCCCGTGAGGTCGCCGAGACCGTTGGGCGGACGATCGATGCTGCGATGCTCGGCCAGTAGCGCTTCGCTGGATGTGAGCAGCAGGTTGCCGGTGCCGCCCGACATCAGCGATGGCGCCGAGGTGACCAGAACCATGCGCGGACCGGCATGCAGGGCGGCGGCGATCACCGAGCGCAGGTCGGGGAGCTTCGTCCCGGTCATCCATTCCAGCTCGTAGCGATTGGGGGTCGCGACATCGGCCAGCGGCATCAGCTCGTCGCGCAGCGCTACGGCCGTGGCTTCGGGAACATAGAGCCCGCCGAGATCGCCCATCACGGGGTCGCAGACATAGAGCGCCTGCGGATTCCTGGCCTTGACGGTTCGGACCAGCGAGGCGACCGCCCCGGCCTGCTCTGGGTCGCCCAGATAGCCCGAAAGCACGGCCGCCACTTCGCCGAGCCAGGGCGCGCGTTCCAGATCCTTCATCAGCGCGGCGAATTGTTCGGGCTCGGGCACGATCCGGGTCGCGCGCCCATGGCCGGGATGCCAGGGCAGGATGACGGTCGGCACGGCCCAGACCGGGAAGCCCAGAGTCTCCAGCGCGAAGACGGCCGCCCGGTTGCCGACCGAGCCGCGCGCGACATGGCTGGAGATGACGATGACGGCCCGCGGCGCGTCGGCTTGCTCTTCGCTCATTCGCTGCTCATCCGCGCAAGAGATAAAGAACCAGCCATACAAACAGGCCGAGCGTGATGACAAGCCCGAGCACGCGCCCGATGCGTGTTCCCCAGAGCTCGATACGGTCCTCCTGGTCGGCGTCCTGTGCGGCCAGACGGGCGCCCGTCCGGCGCGCTGCGCCGCCCAGCAGTCCGGACGCATCGGCCTCGCGTTCGACACGATCGAGAATCTGCCGGGATTCGGCCAGCCGCTCGCGGTCGTCGGCCATGCGCGATCCATCCCTCTTCGCTGCGTCGCAGGACACCCATGCAATCTAGCGCGTTCGACGGGCCTGTCACAGTCCCGATGATCGAGCCGCCATCTTCTCGTCCGAAGGTTGCGGCGGCCGGGATGTTCCCATATCGCGAGATTCTGGCTATCGTCGCGGCGCAGACGGTCACGACACGAGGGGTTCTCCATGTTTGCTCGATCCGCTTCACGGCCCGTCGCCTTGCTGCCGGCCGTGCTGCTTCTGTTGCTGCCTTTGCTGTCGGGCTGCGGCTACAACACCATTCCGACCGCCGAGGAAAAGGCCAAGGCCGCCTGGAGCGAGGTGCTCAACCAGTATCAGCGTCGTGCCGACCTGATCCCCAACCTGGTCGAGACCGTGAAGGGCTATGCCGCCCATGAGAAGGACACGCTGGATGCGGTTGTCGCGGCCCGAGCCAAGGCCACGCAGGTGACCGTCACGCCGGCCACATTGTCCGACCCTGACGCTTTCAAGGCGTTCCAGGAGAACCAGGCCGGGCTCACCGGTGCCCTGTCTCGGCTGCTCGCCGTGGTCGAGAACTATCCCGATCTCAAGGCGAACCAGAATTTCCTCGGCCTGCAGGCACAGCTCGAAGGCACAGAGAACCGCATAGCGGTCGCCCGCCGCGACTATATAGACGCCGTGCGGGAATATAATCTGACACTGAAGACCTTCCCGTCGATCGTCTGGGCGATCCTCTGGTTCACCAACAACGAGCCGTTCGAGAACTTCACTGTCGCCGAGGACAAGCTTCAGGCGCCGAAGGTCGATTTCGGCACAAAGCAGGGCGGCTGAGGGCGCGCTTCAGCATCCTTCGCGAGCGCAGGGATTCTTGATGCCGGCTGCTTCCTCCCTCCCACGGCAAGCCTGTCTTCGCCGGCGACTAAGCAGATTCCGGAAAAGTGTCCCACGGTTTTCCGACAAGAATCTGCGACAAAGCAAAGGCCTAAGCAGACCATTCGTTGGCTTGCCAAGGAATGTCTGCTTAGAGGGGTTGTCCGCGGAAACGGCGGGCATCGCCTGCGCCATTCTCCTGCTGCTTTTCCTGCCGTTCGCCGCCATCGCCGACGATCTGCCCGCTCTCACAGGCCGGGTGGTCGACGATGCCGGCCTGATCGATGCGGCGACATCGGAAGCGCTGACCCGGAAGCTCGCGGATTTCGAAACGAAGTCATCCGACCAGATCGTCGTCGCAACCGTGCCGACCACAGGCGGCGAAGCGATAGAGCCCTATGCCAACCGCCTGTTCCGTGCCTGGAAGCTGGGCCAGGCCGGCGAGGACAACGGCATCCTGCTGCTCGTTGCGCGCGACGACCGCAAGATGCGCATCGAAGTCGGCTACGGACTGGAAGGCACGCTCACGGACCTGCATTCGAAGCTGATCATCGAGAACACCATGGTGCCGGCCTTCAGGGCCGGCGACTTCCCGGGCGGGATCTCCGGCGCCGTCGACGACATCATCATGGTGCTCGAAGGCAACGGAGCGGAACTTCAGGCCCGTGCCGAACGCAACCAGGCGACCGGCCCGGATTTCGTCGACCTGCCGGTCCTCATCTTCATCGCCATCTGGGCCACGCTGTTTTTCGGCGGCCTGGCCATGGCCTTCCTGCCGCCGATGTTCGGCCGCAAGATCGGCCCGGGTCGCTATCGCTGGCTCGGCATGGACTTCGACTACAACCAGCGCGGCGGCTCCGGCGGCGGCTACTCCGGGGGAGGAGGCTGGTCGTCGGGAAGCTCATCGGGGGGCTGGTCCTCCGGCGGGGGTGGATTTTCGGGCGGCGGCGGGTCGTCCGGCGGCGGCGGCGCGTCCGGGAGCTGGTAGGCGATGACGACGCGATCGATGACGCAGAAGGAACATGCCCTGATCGCTGCCGCGGTGCGGGAGGCGGAGGCGCGGACATCAGGCGAGATCTACTGCGTGGTGGCGCGGGCGAGCGACAGCTATCTGTTCCCCGCGGCCTTCTTCGTGACGGTCGCCATCGTCACGCTCAGCCTCTTCGTGTCGCTGGCGCTGCACCATTGGTGGTTCGACGTCAGGCCGGCGACGCTGGCGCTTGCGCAACTGCTCGCCATCGCCTGCGCGCTGGTCGTGCTCTGGTTCTTTCCCGCCCTGCGTATCCGGCTTGTGCCGAAGCGGCTGCAGTTCCGGCGCGCCCACGAGAACGCGCTCAAGCAGTTCTTCGCCCGCAATGTGCACATCACCACGGCACTCACCGGCGTGCTGCTTTTCGTGTCGCTCGCCGAACACTATGCCGAGGTCGTGGCCGACGCCGGCATCAACCGGCGGGTCGACCAGGTCGCCTGGAACGATGTAGTCGCGATGCTCCTCGACCATGCCCGGCGCGGCGATCTCGCCAACGGTTTCGTCGCAGCGGTCGGGAGCGTCGGCTCGCTCCTGGCGCAGCATTTTCCCGTCGGCGAGGCGGACTTCAACGAGCTCGACGATCACGTCGTCGAGCTCTGAACCATGCCTCCGTGCCGATCCAGTCTACAGCATGCCGCGCGAAAAAGGATTAACGCGACACTCTGTAGATACCTGACCTTGCGCATGTCTTTATCCCGAAACCGCGGCACACTTTCGGGAGACATGCTTCAGAACCCAGGAAACGCGACGTCAGACGGTGAACGACGTCTTGAACTGGTTGAGCGATTGGGACATCTTCTTGTTCTGATAGGAGTTTATGTTGTTTCCCCCGATATAGACCGAGCCGGTGAAGGGGTGTTCCCACTGTCCGCCACCCATGGTCGACACGCTGCCGCATGAGAACTGTATGAGCCCCATCGATCCGTCCGAAACGAGGCTGCAGTGACCGATCGACTGTGAATTCATGTAGCCCGCGCAATCCTTGCATACGGGCTTGCCGATGCACATGATGAAGACGCGGTCTTCCATATTGTATTTGCTGATCCCGAGCTGGGAAAAATGTCTCAGGATCGCCATTTCGGCGTGGAGTCCCGTTTGATTGTTCGTGATGGTCTCGATGACGATGATGGGACCGATGACACGAACGAGCGCCTGTGCGATGATATCGGCAAATTGGTCCGTGGACCCTTTCTTGCAGATGACCGCATAGGGAAAGTCATGTATCTTCGTGATGCCGACGGAGATCGTCGTCTGGCTCAGTTCTTTCGTATTCTTCAGTGTATTGGACAGCTCTTGTACCTTGCTGTCATTTGCGAGAGAGAAGAGTATATTTGTGGTGACGCCGGATAGTTTGTTCGCGGATTCGTCATCTCCCAGCTTGCGGCGCTCCTTCGTCTTGTTCAGAACGTCCTGCCACGTTTTCATGGATACCCCCTCGGATGTCTTGTTGGACAATTGCCGGAGCCTGGCGCACGACAATAGATAAGGAGTGCTTTTCTAAAGTTGGGGCGTCCCGCCCTTAGACGTTCTTCGCCCGTATGTGGCGGGCATCAGCGGCCCGTCGCCGCCGATCCGCGCAACTTTCTCCAGCCTATCGGCTCAGTTTCTGCTCACTTGCTCCCGATTTTGCCCTCGATTTCCTGATTTTGGACGCAGCCTTCCCCTCAGGCCGTGCCGGCCTTGACGAGAACGAGCGCCCGTTTGGCATTTATCGCGCAGGCGACAAGCTGCAGATGGCAGTGGTTGCGCGCCAGGCCGAGATAGCGAACCCGGGCCATGCCGTACCAGTTCTTCATCGTCGCGTTGGTCCGCTCGATGCCGGCCCGCACGCTGGCGGCGACCTTGTTCATCCACTTCTGCCAATTCGGCTGCTGCTTGCCCCGCTTGGCCTTGTAGGCAATCCGGTCCTTGATGCCTCGATCCGCCAGTTCGTCGCGCAGCGCCTGACTGTCATAGGCCTTGTCGGCGTAATAGGCCTCTTCGTCACCTTGAATGAGCACAGCGCCCATCTGGCTGTCATGCAGATCGGCCGAGCTCATCTCCGCCTGGCGTATCAGCCCGCTCTCCGCGTCGCCGGCGAGATGGGCCTTGTAGCCGAAATAGGTCTTGCCGTGCTTGTGCGTGAAGCCTGCATCCGGATCGCGCGCCGACACCTGGCCCTTCTCGTAGTCGGGCCTGGCCACCGCCGCCGAGATGATGGTGGCGTCAACCAGCGTGCCGCGCCTTACCAGAAGACCGCGCCCTTCCAACTGCCGGTTCAATTCGGCAAGCAGCTTATCTTGAAGCGCCAGTTCGACCAGCCTCTGGCGGAAGCGCCAGATCGACATGTGGTCCGGTGTCTTTTGATCGAGCGGAAACCCACAGAAGCGGCGGAACGACAGCCGGTCGGCCACCGCTTCTTCCGCCGCCGGATCGGACAGGCCGTACCATTGCTGCAAGAGCGCAATCTTGAACATTGCTATCGGCGGGTAGCCGGGCGCCCCCAGAGCATCGTTATGGATTTCCCGGAACAGCACCTCGAAAGCCGACCAATCGATCAACTTCTGCACTTCTTCCAGAAACTTGTTACCCCTGCTCACGTCACGCACCAATGCATCGGCGAGTGAAGGTTGCGCCAAGTTACGACGAGACATAGCCGAATCAATCCTAACTTTTCTCTATTGAATCATAGAGTTGGGACTTTTGAAAAGCGCTCATAAGAAAGCCGGCGCCGTCGATGTCTTTGGCAGTCGAATATTTCTGCTCCTGCGGCCCAAGTGGCGGCGTGGCGTTGTCCGGCGCGGGCAGAGGCTTCCGCACCGCGCTGCTTTGCGGCCCATTTCCCTGAAGCCCAATTCGGGTCTTCACCTTTGGAACGCGTCGGATGCGCCGCATGATTTTGCAGGAGGGTGTATCGGCAGGAGGAGCCATATCGATCGCTTGCGCAGCGGCGGGCGAAGCAGCTATGGTTAAAGGGTTATGACCACGCTCTCGATCGATATCCGAAAGGCAGAGCCAGGCGACGCGTCCGCGATCGCCGATGTGCATCATGAGGCATGGCGCGGCGCCTATGCCGGGATCATCCCGCACCGCGCGCTGAACGCCATGATCAATCGCCGCGGCCGCGACTGGTGGGCGAATGCGATACGCCGCGCCGCGTCGGTTCTGGTCCTGGAGATCGGCGGCGAGATCGCCGGTTATGCCACGATCGGTCGAAACCGCGCCCGCGAGCTCAGGCAGGAGGGCGAGATCTACGAGCTCTATCTGAAGCCCGAATATCAGGGCATCGGGCTGGGCACCCGTCTATTCGGCGCGGCCCGCCAGAGGCTGCGCGATCACGGGCTTCGAGGCCTCGTGGTCTGGGCGCTCGAGGAGAATGTCGGCGCGCTCGATTTCTATGCCGGCGCCGGCGGACGCGACGTGGCCGAGGGCGTCGAGGTCTTCGACCACAAGGCGCTGCGCAAGGTCGCTTTCGTCTGGGATTGAAAACTGCTGCCGGATCCGGCCGACGGATGCGGCGTCTTGTCGCCTCGAACGCCCTTCACGAATAGCAACGCCGGCTGCCGATTTTCGTGCATTGCACAATGGCGCTCGGGACGCTATCGGTCCGCCCGAAACGAGGGACATAGCCATGCGCATCGATGCGATCAGTGCCGGCAAGAATCCGCCGGAAGATATCAACGTCATCATCGAGGTTCCGGTCGGCGGCGAGCCGATCAAATACGAGATGGACAAGGAAGCCGGCACGCTGATCGTCGATCGCTTCCTCTACACCCCGATGCGCTATCCCGGCAATTACGGCTTCGTGCCGCACACTTTGTCGGGCGACGGCGATCCGATCGACGTCCTCGTGTGCAACACGCGCGCTCTTATGCCGGGCTGCGTCATCAATGTCCGGCCGATCGGCGTGCTAATCATGGAAGACAATGCCGGCGAGGACGAAAAAGTCATCGCTGTGCCCTCGCCGCATCTGACCCGGCGCTACGAGAACGTCGTCGAATACACCCAACTGCCCGAGATCACCCGCGAGCAGGTGCAGCATTTCTTCGAGCACTACAAGGATCTGGAACCCGGCAAGTGGGTCAAGATCGGCGGCTGGCACGACGCCGCCTATGCCAGGAAGATGATCGTCGAGGCGATCGAGCGGGCGAAGAAGTCGAAGTAATCGGCGGTCTGGGCTGCGAGCGCCTCCGCGTTCGGGAACCCCGGCGCCGGCCCCTCATCCGCCTGCCGGCACCTTCTCCCCGCAAGCGGGGAGATGACAGCATGCCGCAGCGACAGTTCTCATTCTGCACCCTTGGCGGTTGGCGAAGCCGTCGAAGCCATCGGTCTTCTCCCCGCTTGCGGGGAGAAGGTGCCGGCAGGCGGATGAGGGGCAGCGCCGTCTTTCCAACACGAAGGCAGCGTTCCGCTACGCGAACCGCGCCCCTGCCGGGTCCCCGCTGCTTCGCAGCGCCCCGGCGTTCGCTCGCCCGGCGGCCCGGCCCTTCGCTCTCGCTCAGGGCGTTCGAAGCTCGAAAAGCCAAGCAATTGGCTTTTCGTCCGCTACGCGGACCACTTCTCACCCCATCGAATCGATCTTGCGCTGCATGGCGGCGATCTGCTCCTTGAGTTCCTGGAGTTCGTTCGCCTTTTCGGGCGCGTCCTTCTTCGGCGCCTCGGCCGGCGCCGCGCCGCCCGGCACACCCGCGGGCGGGAATGGCGTGAACATACGCATGGCGTTCTGGAACATCTCGATGTTGCGCCGCGTCTGCTCCTCGATCGCCTTCATCGGCGTCAGCTTCATGACGTCGATCGGGCTCTTGCCGAACGCCGACTTCATCTGCTCGCGCAGGCGTTCCTGCTCCTTCGCGAAGGCGATCATCGACTGCTCGAGGAAGCTCGGCACGATCATCTGCATCTGGTCGCCGTAGAAGGCGATGAGCTGCCGCAGGAACGGGATCGGCAGCATGTTCTGGCCGTCCTTGTTCTCCAGCTCGAAGATGATCTGCGTCAGCACCGGGTGGGTGATGTCCTCGCCCGTCTTGGCGTCCTGGACCGTGAAGTCCTCGCCCCTCTTGACCATCTCGGCGAGGTCCTCGAGCGTCACATAGGTGCTCGTGCCCGTATTGTAGAGGCGCCGGTTCGCGTATTTCTTGATGACAACCGGTTCGTCTTTGGCGGGCATTTCCATCCTCCCGGAAGCGGCGATGCTTTCGCAAGCCGCGGCTGCGATCACCTTTTCCGATCAGGATATGCGCAAAGAGCATGCAATTCCAAGCGGTTTGTGCGCTGCGGAACCGCTATGCCGCAGCGCGGCCCGAAAAATGCTGCGCAGCATGAGTGCAGCATGAGCGCAGCAAAGGTGCAGCATGGCCGGGCATCGCGGGCTCGCCGCCGATTTCCGGTTTGACTCGGGTTCGGGAAAGGGCAAGAAACAGGATGAAGAGACCGTCGCCCCGCCTTCATTCAAGTCTGGCATTCAAGTCTGGAGATGAACATGTCCGCGTCCAATGCAATCGTGGTGGCCAGCGCTGCCCGCACCCCGGTCGGCTCCTTCAATGGCTCCTTCGCCAACACGCCCGCTCATGAACTCGGCGTGGTCGTGGTCAAGGAAGTGCTCGGCCGCGCCGGCGTCGACGCCAGCGAAGTCGACGAAGTGATCCTCGGCCAGGTACTCACGGCTGGCCAGGGCCAGAACCCGGCGCGACAGGCCGCCATCGGCGCCGGCATTCCCAAGGAGGCGTCCGCCTGGGGCGTCAATCAGGTCTGCGGCTCGGGCCTGCGCGCGATCGCGCTTGGCATGCAGCAGATCGCGACCGGCGACGCCAGGGTCATCATTGCCGGCGGCCAGGAATCCATGTCGCTCTCCCCGCACTGCCAGCATCTTCGCGCCGGCACCAAGATGGGCGACCTGAAGCTGATCGACACCATGATCAAGGATGGCCTGTGGGATGCCTTCAACGGCTATCATATGGGCAACACGGCCGAGAACGTTGCCCGGCAGTTCCAGATCACCCGCGACGACCAGGATGCCTTCGCGCTGGCCTCGCAAAACAAGGCCGAGGCCGCGCAGAAGGCCGGCCGGTTCAAGGACGAGATCGTCGCCGTCACCGTCAAGGGCAGGAAGGGCGATACCATCGTCGACCAGGACGAGTATATCCGCCACGGCGCGACCCTCGACGCAATGCAGAAGCTCAGGCCCGCCTTCGACAAGGACGGCACCGTGACCGCCGCCAACGCCTCCGGTCTCAATGACGGCGCCGCAGCCGCGCTGCTGATGACCGAGGCCGAGGCAGCCCGCCGCGGCATCGCCCCGCTGGCGCGCATCGTCTCCTGGGCGACCGCCGGCGTCGACCCGCAGGTCATGGGAACCGGCCCGATCCCGGCTTCCAGGAAGGCGCTGGAGAAGGCCGGCTGGTCGGTCGGCGATCTCGATCTCGTCGAGGCGAACGAAGCCTTCGCGGCCCAGGCCTGCGCCGTCAACAAGGGGCTCGGCTGGAACCCCGACATCGTCAACGTCAACGGCGGCGCCATCGCCATCGGGCATCCGATCGGCGCGTCCGGCGCCCGCATCTTCAACACGCTCGTCCATGAGATGAAGCGCCGGGGCGCGAAGAAGGGCCTCGCCACGCTGTGCATCGGCGGCGGCATGGGCGTGGCGATGTGCGTCGAAGCACTCTGACCCGGTGAATCGAGAAATGGTGAATGGGCTTACGTTAGGGAAGGTCGATCGGCTTCTCCTGATACTTGCGTGACGCCCATTCGCCATTCACTATTCCGCCATTGAACTTTGCTTCCTGGGAGGAGGAACCATGGCAAGAACGGCAATCGTCACCGGCGGCTCGCGCGGCATCGGCGCGGCCATCTCCATCGCCCTCAGGGACGCCGGCTACAAGGTCGCCGCCAATTATGCCGGCAACGATGAGGCGGCCCAGAAGTTCAAGGCCGAGACCGGCATTCCGGTCTACAAATGGTCGGTGGCCGACTACGACGCCTGCGCGGCCGGCATCGCCAAGGTCGAAGCCGATCTCGGCCCGATCGACATCCTCGTCAACAATGCCGGCATCACCCGCGACGCGCCTTTCCACAAGATGACGCGCGAGCAGTGGAACGAGGTGATCGGCACCAATCTGAACGGCGTCTTCAACATGACGCATCCCTTGTGGAACGGCATGCGGGAGCGCAAGTTCGGCCGCATCGTCACCATTTCCTCGATCAACGGCCAGAAGGGGCAGTTCGGCCAGGCGAATTATTCCGCCTCCAAAGCCGGCGATCTCGGCTTCACGAAGGCGCTCGCCCAGGAAGGGGCGCGCGTCGGCATCACGGTCAATGCCGTCTGCCCGGGATACATCGCCACCGACATGGTGATGGCGGTGCCGGAGAAGGTGCGCGAATCGATCATCGCCCAGATTCCGGTAGGGCGGTTGGGCGAAGCGGCCGAGATCGCGCGCTGCGTGGTTTTCCTGGCCTCCGACGACGCCGGCTTCGTCACGGGATCGACGATCACCGCCAATGGCGGCCAGTATTTCGCCTGACCAGTATTTCGCCTGACCGGTATTTCGCCTGACCGGCGGGCCTGGACGCTGGCGCATCCAGGCAGCCTCGATCAATTCTCGATGACCCCCGGCGTTCGCGGTTGACCGCGGCGCCGGGTTCAGCGATTTTCCGACACATCATTTCACTGTCGAGGTCTTGCGGCCTGCTCTCGCCAGCGAAGCCTTTCTGCTGCACCGTCCGCGATCCGATCATGCCCAGACGGGCTCTGGCCCGACGCCGATGGCGTGAAGCCCGAAAACCGGCCTCGTCCTGCAAAAATCCAGTTCTTTACAGGACGCGCGCCTTTTTCATCGACCATCGCGCCGCCGCGCTTCGGGCTTCATCAGTCGTCCCCGAGTGCTGCCTTGTGCACGATACCGGCAATCGCGGCGCCGACGATTGGCGCGACCCAGAACAGCCAGAGCTGCTGCAGGGCCCAGCCGCCGACGAACAGCGCCTGGCTGGTCGAGCGGGCGGGATTGACCGAGGTGTTGGTGACCGGGATCGAGATCAGGTGGATCAGGGTCAGCGCGAGGCCGATGGCGATCGGGGCGAATCCTGTCGGCACGCGGCCGTGGGTGGCCCCCAGGATGATCATGAGGAACATGAAGGTAAGCACGACCTCGATGACCAGAGCCGATGCGAGCGAATAGCCGCCCGGCGAGTGTTCGCCATAGCCGTTGGCGGCGAAGCCGCCGATGGTGGTGAAGTCGGCCTTTCCGGTGACGATGACATAAAGCACCGCCGCCGCCACGATGGCGCCGATCAGCTGGACGATCACATAGGGAATGAGGTCTTTCGCCGGGAAGCGGCCGGCGACCATCAGGCCGACCGAGACGGCGGGGTTGAAATGGCCGCCGGAGATGCCGCCGAAGGCGTATGCGCCGGTCAGCACGGTCAGGCCGAAGGCCAGCGCCACGCCGAGCAGGCCGATGCCCAGATCCGGAAATGCGGCTGCCAGCACGGCGCTGCCGCAGCCGCCGAAGACCAGCCAGAACGTGCCGAGGAATTCGGCGACAAGTTTCTTCGACATGGTAGATCCCTCCTCGTACCAAGTGTCTTGTCGAACATGACAACCCAACTCCCGCGTGAAGCGCAACGCAAGATGGCAAAAGCTTCCCTATCGGCAAGTCATAGGCTTTTTGATAACCCGGCGGCCGAGCTGTCCCGAAACGGGGCAAGCCGGTTAACGCCAGCCAGCGCGACGGAAACAAACATCGGCCGCATGGCTGCCGCAATCGGTCATCGGCAGCGCCCGGCCACAACATCTAGCGGTGAACAGACAGGGAACGCCGCGCGATCAGCGATTCGTCGCTGATTCGTTCCGGCTTTGGCCCGATCGTTAACGCGAGAGCGCGCCCGTGGCGTCGCTCCGGTTAGGCTCTGCTTAGGAAAAGTGAAGAATTTCATAATCTTGCCCGATGGAGTGATCGGATGCGCCGGCCGCCGGCCGCAAAAGTTAACGGGTGCCATGGCGTTCTTCATGAAGCGTCGGAAATCCGGAACGACGGATTCAGCATCTGGTTGGAATCCCTCGTCCAGGGGCCACATCTAGCCGTGAACAAAAGATGAATCTTCCGGAGTCAGCGATTCGTCGCTGATTCGTTCCAGACTCGTTCCAAAGCTTAATCTGTGTTGTATCGATCGGCGTCGCGGCGGGCCGGGTCTCCGGCGTGAGGCGGCAGAAAATCCGACGATTTTGCCTGTTGCAGCCGGCTTCAGTTCCTATATGTCTGCCCATCCAAGGCGGCCTGCCTTTGCGCAGCGGATCGGGGATCCTCGCCTCTACCGCATCGGCTCGAAAATCGTGCTCGATTTCCGGCAAGCGCGACGCGTAGATTCAAAGTAGAGAGCGCCCGTGTGCGTCCAGATGGACACGCGGGGGGCTCCAGCCGAAAGGCCCGAAGAAGCTTCATGAACATCCAGCCGAAACCGAATGCTCCGCTCGTGCTGTCGGGCCGTGACGTCACTGCCGTGCTCGGGCCGACCAATACGGGCAAGACCCATCTCGCCATCGAACGTATGGTCGCCCATGAGAGCGGCCTGATCGGCCTGCCGCTGAGGCTCCTGGCGCGCGAGGTCTATGGCCGGGTCTGCGAGAAGGTCGGCGCGAACAAGGTCGCCCTGATCACCGGCGAGGAGAAGATCGTGCCGGCTGGCGCGCGCTATTCCGTCTGCACGGTCGAGGCGATGCCGCGCGAAACGGATGCGGCCTTCGTCGCCATCGACGAGGTGCAGCTCGCCGGCGATCTCGAGCGCGGCCACATCTTCACCGATCGCATCCTGCATCTGCGCGGCCGCCAGGAGACCCTGCTGCTCGGCGCTGCCACCATGCGCGGCATACTGGAGCGCCTGCTCAAGGGCGTGTCGCTGGTCACGCGGCCGCGGCTGTCGCATCTGGCCTATGCCGGTTCGAAGAAGCTGACGCGCCTGCCGCGCCGCTCGGCGATCGTCGCCTTCTCCGCCGACGAGGTCTATGCGATCGCCGAGCTGATCCGCCGTCAGCGCGGCGGTGCGGCCGTGGTGCTCGGCGCCTTGTCGCCGCGCACCCGCAACGCCCAGGTCGCCCTCTACCAGAATGGCGATGTCGACTATCTGGTGGCAACCGATGCGATCGGCATGGGGCTCAATCTCGATCTCGACCACGTCGCCTTCGCCCAGAACCGCAAGTTCGACGGCTATCAGTATCGCGACCTGAGTGCAGCCGAGCTCGGCCAGATCGCCGGCCGCGCGGGCCGCCATCTGCGCGACGGCACCTTCGGCGTCACCGGCCAGGTCGATCCGCTCGGCGACGAACTGGTGGAGAAGATCGAGAGCCACAATTTCGATCCGGTGAAGGTGCTGCAGTGGCGCACGGCAGTCTTCGATTATGCGAGCCTCGATGCCCTGAAGCGCTCGATCGAGACGACGGCGCCGGTCGAGGGACTGACGCGCGCGCTGCCGGCCGTCGACCAGCAGGCGCTCGACCAATTGTCGCGCGATCCCGAGATCCGCGACCTGGCGCACGGCACCGCCAGGGTGGCGCTGTTGTGGGAAGCCTGCGCCCTGCCGGACTATCGCAAGATCGCGCCTGCGCAGCATGCCGACCTCATCGGCTCGATCTATCTCGACCTCGTCCGCACCGGCCATGTCGACGAGAACTACATGGCCGAGCAGGTGCGCCGCGCAGACTCCACCGACGGCGACATCGACGCCCTGTCCCACCGGATTGCCCAGATCAGGACCTGGACTTTTGTCTCCAATCGGCCTGGCTGGCTGGCCGATCCGGCACACTGGCAGGAAAAAACGCGCGAGATCGAGGACAGATTGTCGGATGCCCTGCATGACCGGTTGACGAAACGCTTCGTAGACCGCAGGACATCCGTGCTCATGAGGCGCCTGAGAGAGAATAGCATGTTGGAAGCAGAGATCAGCCCTGCCGGGACGGTGACCGTGGAGGGTCATCACGTCGGCGAACTGCAGGGATTCCGCTTCACCGCCGACCAGAGCGCCGGCGGCGAGGATGCCAAGGCCGTGCGCGCCGCCGCGCAGAAGGCGCTCGCCACGGAGTTCGAGGCGCGCGCGGAAAAGTTCGCGATCGCGCCGAACGGCGACATCGCGCTTGCCTCGGACGGCATATTGCGATGGATCGGCGCGCCGATCGGCACGCTGGTGGCCGGCGAGGATCCGTTGCGGCCGCGCGTCATCCTCCTGGCCGACGATCAACTCACCGGCCCCGCGCGCGACAAGGTCGCGGCGCGGGCCGATCGTTTCGTCAACTACCAGATCGACACGCTGCTGAAGCCGCTGATCGACCTGAAGGGCGCCGAACACATCCCTGGCATCGGCAAGGGCATCGCCTTCCGCCTGGTCGAGGAACTCGGCCTGATCAACCGCCGCGATATCGCGGAAGACGTGAAGTCGCTGGACCAGGACGGCCGCGCCGCGCTGCGCAAGCTTGGCGTTCGCTTCGGCGCCTACCACGTCTTTGCGCCGGCGCTGCTCAAGCCCGGCCCGGCCAGCCTGGTGACGCTGCTCTGGGCGCTGAAGAACGACGGCAAGGACAAGGCAGGCTTCGGCGACATCGTCCATGCCCTGGCCGCGGGTCGCACCTCCGTCGTGGTCAACCAGAGTTTCGATCGGGCTTTCTACAAGCTTGCCGGCTTCCGCATCCTCGGCCGTCGCGCCGTGCGCGTCGACATATTGGAAAGGCTAGCGGACCTGATCCGTCCGGCGCTCGCCTGGCGGGCCGGCATCGGGGCCCGTCCCGACGGCGCCTGGGACGGCAACGCTTTCCTCGTAACCCCGCCCATGATGTCGATCCTCGGCGCCACCGCCGACGACATGGAGGAGATCCTGAAGGGTCTTGGCTATCGCGGCGAACCGAAACCCGCGGCCGAGGTGAAGGCGAGGCTCGCCGAGATCGACGAGGCAGCGAAGGCGGCAGCCCTTGCCAAGGCTGCGGCCCAGGCTGCTGCAGCGGCAGCAGCGGAAGCCGCCCCGGCTCAGACCGAGGCGGTTGAAGCGGAAGTCACCGAGAGGGCCGTAGACGAGACCGTAGACGCGGCCGTCTCAGGTGAGGCCGAGGCCCCTGAGGACGTCTCTGCTGCTGCCGACACGTCTTCCGCCGAGGAAAGCGGGCAAGCCGCGGAAGCTATGTCTGTCGAGCCGCAGGCCGCTGCGGAAGCGCCCGTTGCGGAAGTCGTAACGACCGAAGCCGAGATCGCCCCGGCCTCGGCTGCCGGCGGTTCCCAGGCGGCCGACGAGCCCGCTGCGCAGGCTGAAGCCGGTGTGGCGGCTGCCGGCGACGGGGGCAAGGCCGACGAGGCCACCGCGACCACCGAAGCCGCCGCGGAGGAGGCGAAGCCGATCATGCTCTGGCGCCAGGCGCGATTCGAGCAGCGCCCGCGCCACCGCCATCACCCGCGCGGCAAGGAGGGTCAGCGCCATGGCGGGCCGCGTCACAGCGCGCCCGGCGAGCGCCATGAGCGTACGAGCGACGGCGGACCGGGCGGCAAGCAGCGCTTCGAGAAGAAGTTCGCCGGCAAGCCCGGCAACGGGCCCGACGGGGGCGATCGACCGGAGCGAAGCGACAGGAGCGGCGACCAGCGAAGCGACAGGAATCGCGACCAGCGGCGCGACCGGGATCGCGACCAGCGCAAGGGCGGCGAGGGGCAGAAGCAACGCTTCCAGCCGCGGCCGCGCGAGGAGCGCGCCCCGCGCTTCGACCCGGATTCGCCCTTCGCCAAGCTCGCCGCCCTGCGCGACCAGCTCAAGAAATAGATGGACGGCGGGCGGCAGCGGCTCGACAAATGGCTGTTCTTCGCGCGCGTCGTGAAATCGCGATCGCTCGCAGCCAAGCTGGTCCAGTCGGGCCGCGTCCGGGTCAACCGTGACAAGGCCGAGCAGGCGGCGCATCCGGTCAGGCCGGGCGATGTTCTTACGATCACGCTCGACCGGCGCATTCTCGTGCTGAAGGTGCTCGCCGGCGGCGTCCGCCGCGGGCCGGCCGAGGAGGCGCGCACCCTCTATGAAGACCTGACGCCGCCGCCGGCGCCGCGCGATGCAGCCCTGCCCGACGCGCTGCCGCCCTTGCGCGATGCGGGCAGCGGCCGACCCACCAAGAAGGAACGTCGCGAGACCGACCGCTTCCGCTCCGGCGAGTAGATACCAGGCATGCCCCCCAAAGCGTGCAGCGGTCTCGGGAAAAGGGCATGCGCTGATCAGGAACCTGCAGTTGCGTGTCGTTTGAACCGTCCTCCAGGCGATACGCCGCAGGCGGAAAATGCGCCCGTCCGGGCTGGCCCGAAAATCGGTTCCTCGCGGGCGCGACTGCGCGCAATGGCCGCCCTTGCCATGGTCCGTCAAAGGGTCTACCTCACGAACGCAACCAGTAGAATACGGGACCTCCCGGAGCCGCCTCCATGACCTATGTCGTCACCGACAACTGCATCAAATGCAAATATATGGACTGCATAGAGGTGTGTCCGGTCGACTGTTTCTACGAAGGCGAAAACATGCTCGTCATCCATCCGGACGAGTGCATCGACTGCGGCGTGTGCGAACCCGAATGCCCGGCCGACGCGATCAAGCCGGACACCGAGCCCGGGCTCGACGACTGGCTCAAGATCAATGCCCAGTATTCCGAGGCCTGGCCGAACATCACCTCCAAGAAGGAGCCGCCGGCCGACGCCAAGGAGTTCGACGGTATCGAGGGCAAGTTCGAGAAATTCTTCTCTCCCGAGCCCGGCGAAGGGGACTGATCTTCGCCCGGAAATTGTAACCGGCTTGATCAATTTCGTCCGAATTGTCACCTTGCTCAGCCGCATTGACAACGGCCGATTCTTCGCGTGTGCAGCAAATTGTTGATTCTGTCGACTTTTTGTGCTATCCGTAAAAAACATGCCGGTGACACAACGTCGATTGATGGCGAACGCCTCAAATCATTGAAAGGTGATGCACACACTCCGGACCAGGCGAACTGGGCCAGGCGGGTATGATTTGTACCTGTGCCGCGGCTCGGCTTATTCCGGATGTGAGACCTGTTGTGCGGCAATCTAAGGCCCGCCATGTCGGCGGCCATGTCAAGTCTGGCCGGCGATTCCGCCGGCAGCGCAAAGGAGTGCAGGGCGTATGGCAACCCCCCAGAAGAAGACAGCGGCGACGCGTCACGGATTCAAGACCGGCGAGTTCATCGTGTATCCGGCGCATGGCGTCGGCCAGATCGTATCGATCGATGAACAGGAGGTCGCGGGCCACAAGCTGGAACTCTTCGTCATCGACTTCCAGAAGGACAAGATGCGTCTCAAGGTGCCGGTGGCCAAGGCCACGTCGATCGGCATGCGCAAGCTGTCCGAGACCGACTATGTCGATCGCGCGCTGAAGGTCGTGCAGGGCCGCGCCCGCGTGAAGCGCACCATGTGGTCGCGCCGCGCCCAGGAATATGACGCCAAGATCAATTCCGGCGATCTGATATCGATCTCGGAAGTGGTGCGCGACCTCTACCGCGCCGAGAACCAGCCCGAGCAGTCCTATTCCGAGCGCCAGCTCTACGAGGCGGCTCTCGACCGCATGGCGCGTGAGATCGCTGCCGTGAACAAGATGTCGGAGACCGAAGCCGTGCGCCTCATCGAGGCCAATCTGGCCAAGGGGCCGAAGCGCGGAGCCAAGGCCGACAACGAAGAGGCCGAGCAGGAAGAGGCGGCCTGAGCCGGCATTCCGTCACGATACCGAAGAGCCCGGCCGTCGCGCCGGGTTTTTCTTTGAAGCATGTCTTCCGAAAGCTGGTACCTACGCAGACGTGCCGCTGCCTGGGCCGCCGAGCCGGGCGAGCAGCCCCGCCAGATTGTCGAAAGCGCCGCTCCAGCCCTGTTCGTGATCGGCGCGCTCGTGCTCGCCGAGCAGTCCGGAATGGGTCATCACCTTCAGCGTGTCGCTGCCTTGCGCGGAAAGCTCGACCCGGACGATAGTCTCGATGCCGGCCATGCCGTGGCCTTTCTCCCAGATACAGCTGAGGACAAGAAGCTCGGGCGCACGCATCTCGAGGTAGCGGCCTGCCACCTCGTAGCCCACCCCCTCGGGTGACTGCATCTCGATCCGGAAGCCACCGCCGATCCGGGCATCCGCATGGGCCGTCCGGACAGTGTAGCCATGCGGGCACATCCACCGGCGCAGCAGCTCCGCGCGGGTGAAGGTCTCGAACACCAGCGACGGCGGCGCGCGGAAGGTCCGGCGCATGTCGAGCAGGAAATCTGCCTTGCGGATTCGCATGGTCTCTCTGCTTGCGTGTCGTTCCCGTCGAAAATCGCAACACAGTGGATTCTCGATCTCCGGACCTTGATGCTACAGGGCGTCCCTTGCGTGTCCAAGCGGACCAGCAGAGGCTAGAACCAGGCCGGCCGCA
Organism: Mesorhizobium sp. L-8-3; assembly: GCF_016756615.1. Taxonomy (GTDB): domain Bacteria; phylum Pseudomonadota; class Alphaproteobacteria; order Rhizobiales; family Rhizobiaceae. Next base: position 1,718,568 of record NZ_AP023262.1, read on the forward strand.
TCGACAGCGTCGTATCGTCGAGGCTGTCGAGCAGGGCCCGCTGGGTACGCGCCTTCGGCAGCTCGTAGGTGAAGAAGTAGCGGCAGGCGGCGAGCTTGCCCTGCAGGAAATCCGCGTCTCCTTCGCCGGCTGCGAGCTTGCGCGATGCCGTCACCGCCTGCCTGAGCCACATCCAGGCGATCGCGACGTGACCCGTCATGTCGAGATAGGCGGTGGCGTTGGCCAGCGCCAGTCGCGGGTTCTCGGCCAGTGCGGCGGCGAGCTTGCCCGTCGTCGCCACGGTCTCCGAGAGGTGCGCGGCGAGATCCGCCGCATGGGCGCGCAAGGCATCGGTCGCATTCGCCGCGGCCACATCGGACATGACGCGGGCGGCAAAGACGCGCATGCCGTCGCCGCCCGCCTGCACCACCTTGCGGCCGAGCAGATCCATGCCCTGGATGCCGTGCGTGCCTTCATGGATCGGGTTGAGGCGGTTGTCCCGATAGAGCCGCTCGACGGGATAGTCGCGGGTGTAGCCGTAGCCGCCGAGCACCTGGATCGCGTGCTTGTTGGCTTCGAGGCAGAACTCCGATGGCCAGGACTTCGCGATCGGCGTCAACAGGTCGAGCAGCAGCTCTGTCTCGCGGCGCTTCGTCTCGTCGGTTTCGGTGCGGATCGTGTCGACAAGCAGGGCCGCCTGGAGAAGGAGCGCGAACGCGCCTTCGACCGCCGCCTTCTGGGCGAGCAGCAGGCGCCTGATGTCGGCATGCTCGATGATGGCGATTTGCGGGCTGGCGGCGTCCTTGCCGTCGGGGTGGCGGCCCTGCGGCCGTTCCCGGGCATAAGCGAGCGATGCGCGGTAGCCGGCTGCGCCGAGTGCCGTCGCACCGAGGCCGACGCCGATGCGGGCCTCGTTCATCATCTGGAACATGTAGGCGAGCCCCTTGTTCTCCTCGCCGACCAGATAGCCGGTGCAGGGCGTGCCCTCTCCGAAGTTGAGCAGCGTGTTGGTCGTGCCGCGATAACCCATCTTGTGGTTGAGGCCGGCCAGCGCGACCCCGTTGCGAGGTCCCCGGCTGCCGTCGTCGGCGACCAGATATTTCGGCACGATGAACAGCGAGATGCCTTTCACCCCGGGCAGGCTGCCGGGGATCCTGGCGAGCACCATGTGGACGATGTTCTCGGAGATCTCCTGGTCTCCGCCCGAGATCCACATCTTGCGTCCGGTCAGCCGCCAGCTTCCGTCGGCCTGCCGTTCGGCGCGGGTGGTGATGTCGGAGAGCGACGAGCCCGCCTGCGGCTCCGAAAGGCACATGGTGCCGAAGAACCGGCCTTCGACCATTGGCCTCAGGAACCGCTCCTTCTGCTCCGCGGTGCCGAAGGCGGCGATCAGATTGGCCGCGCCGACGGTGAGGAACGGGTAGCCGGCGGTGCCGACATTGGCCATGGAGAAGATGAAGGCGCAGGCGCTGCGCACGGTTTCGGGCATCTGCGCGCCGCCCCATTCATGGTCGAAGCCCGCACCGAAGAAGCCCGCCTCGCGGTAGGCGGCGAGCGCTTCGCCGACGCGCCCGTCCATGACCACCTTTCCGTCGACGAAGCGCGGCTCGTTCTCGTCGAGGGCGGCGGCGTGGGGCAGGAAATGGTCGAATGCGATGCGCTCGGCGGTATCGAGCGCGGCCTCGATCGCCGCGCGGTCATAGTCGGCGAAGCGCGCCGCGGCAGCGAGTTCCTCTGCCCTGACCACGTCGAAAAGCTGGAAGGCGAGATCGGTCCGGTCGACGCTGATCATGGAACATTTCCTCATCCGGTACGTTGATGGTTCTGGACGGCGGGCCGGAGTTTAGCCGCTCGACGCACCCTATGCCTATCACGGTCCGTTGCGGACCGGGATTCGTGAACGGCCATCTTGTGGAGCGCATGATGACGGACGAGTCGGCGAGACGGACGATGATCCGGGCGGCGATGAAGGCGCCCTATCTGGAGCGCGATGAAGAACTGGCGCTGGCTATCCGCTGGCGCAAGGATCACGACCAGGAAGCGCTCCACCGCATCACCACCGCCCATATGCGGCTCGTCATCTCGATGGCGGCGCGATTCCGGAATTTCGGGCTGTCGATGGGCGATCTCATCCAGGAAGGTCATGTCGGTCTTCTGGAGGCTGCGGCACGTTTCGAGCCGGAGCGCGAGGTGCGCTTTTCCACCTATGCCACATGGTGGATCCGCGCCTCCATCCAGGATTACATACTGCGTAACTGGTCGATCGTTCGCGGCGGCACGAGTTCGGCGCAGAAGGCCCTGTTCTTCAATTTGAGGCGGTTGCGCGCGCGCCTGGCGCAAGGATCCGACCCGCTGTCGAGCGCGGCAGCCTATCGGGAGATCTCGCTTGCGCTCGGCGTGCCCGAGGCGGATGTCGCGCTGATGGATTCCAGGCTGTCCGGTCCCGACGCCTCGCTCAACGCCCCGATCGCCGAAGAGGGCAGCGGCGCTTCGGACCGTCTCGACTTCCTCATCTCGGATGAGCCGCTTCCGGACGAGATCGTCGGCGACGCCATCGACGACGAGCGCCGCAGCGATTGGCTGAACAGCGCGCTCTGCGTGCTCAATCCGCGCGAGCTCAAGATCATCCGCGAGCGGCGCCTGTGCGACGAGGGCGCCACGCTGGAGGCGCTCGGCGAGACGCTGGGAATCTCCAAGGAGCGTGTTCGCCAGATCGAGAACCGTGCGCTCGAAAAGCTCAAGGTCGCGCTGGTCAAGGCCAATCCGGCCTTCGAATCGCAGGCCGCGTGACCGGCTGCCGTCGTCGTAGACAGAACGTCGGGTCTAATGGTCCTTCGGCCGGTTGGCCTCGAAGGCCGTCTTCTTGGCGTCGGAGGCTTCCGTCTGGTGGCGCGCCTGCCATTCGGCATAGGGCATGCCGTAGATGATCTCGCGCGATTCCTCCTTGCTCATGTCGAGGCCGGCCGCGTTGGCGGCGTCGCGATACCAGTTCGACAGGCAGTTGCGGCAGAAGCCGGCGAGGTTCATCAGGTCGATGTTCTGGACGTCGGCGCGATTGCGCAGATGCGCGACCAGCGTGCGGAAGGCGGCCGCCTCGAAATCACGCCTCTGCTCGTCGGTGAGTTCGCTCATTCCAATCTCCTTCACACTGGCCCGGTGCGGGAGCCGTAGCGCCTGACCTCATGTATATCGGGGCGACGGTTGATCGCGTCAACGATCGGCGCGAGCCGCTCGGCCCAGCGCGTGGCCTGATGCTCGTCGGCGATCAGATCCTGCCTGATCTCGACCAGCGCATGGGCGAAGCCGTTGACGATGGCGTGCCTGAACATGGTGTCGCCGCGCAAGGCGCCGTCATAGGGCTCGTTGTCGCCGACGACGAGGTCCGGATCCTGCGACAACTGGTCGATCAGCGGCAGCGGCGCGCGCGGATCGAGGTCCCACAGCACGCCGACATGCCAGGGGCGCACGAAGCCCTGCATCACCGGCGTAAAGGAATGGATGGACATGACGAAGGGCGCATGGCCGGAATCATGCGCGGCCGAGGCGGTGACCGCCGCGACCGCATCGTGATAGGGCCGGTAGAAGCGCTCGAGCCGTCTTTCGCGCTCCTCCGGCGCCATCGGATAGTTTCCCGGCACGACGGTGCCGTCATAGAGCTGGCGAATCAGCGTCGGGTCGTCCTCGCCGCGGTTGGGGTCGATGAGCAGCCGCGAGAAATTGGCGATCACGGCCGGCGCGTCCAGCAGAGCGGCAAGCCGCCGCGTGACATGCTCGACGCCGATGTCATAGGCGATGTGGCGGTCGAACTCCCCGGCCGGCAGGCCAAGATCGCCATATTCCTCGGGCAGGTCGCGCCGCGCGTGATCCGCGATCAGCACGAGGCCACGCTTTCGGGAGCCCTCGACGACCTCGAAGGGAGCAAAGACTGCGGAGCGTGTCATGCGGGTCGAATTGTCCCCTGTTCGTCCATTTCGGCGTGGGACCCGTCATTTCACGGCGGTGTCGGGGTTGCAATGCCGTTGTTTGGCCAATCTTTTTACTGAAATGACCAAAAGGGTGACGAACTCGTCCGGCGGTCGCGTTCTAAATCGATTGGGTTCCGCAGCGGGCGCGCGTTGACATGCGCCCGGACTTTGCCGAAAAGGGGCGTCAACGATGCCGATTTCACTGTCGAGGGGCTTCAGGATGATATTCGCCGGCAGGCTGCGCCTTCGCCACCTGATGGCCGCGCTCTTGCTTTTGCCGGGTATCCCCATCGTCGCGGCCGTTGCGTCTTCCCCGGCCCTGGCGGACTTTCGGGTCTGCAATGCCACCCAGAACCTCATCGGCGTGTCGATCGGCTATCGCGCCAAGGCCGGCTGGGTCACCGAAGGCTGGTGGCATGTCGAAGGATCGACCTGCAAGACCCTGATCGAGGGGCCTTTGTCATCACGCTATTATTATCTGTATGCAGAGGATGCCGAGCGCGGTGGGCGCTGGGACGGGCCGATCAACATGTGCGTCGCCGAGAAGGAGTTCAAGATCGCCGGCGTCAGCGACTGCGTCGCCCGCGGCTTCCAGCGCGCAGGATTCCAGGAATACGACACGGGCGAGCAGGCGAGCTGGATGGTGCAGCTGACCGATCAGCCCGCAACCGGCGGCGCACCGGCCGTCACGGGAACAGGAACTCAATGAGACGCAGCCGAAAGGTCAAGATCCTCGCAACGCTCGGCCCGGCTTCTTCCGACGAGGCCATGATCCGAAAGCTCTTCGAAGCAGGCGCCGACGTCTTCCGGATCAATATGAGCCATACCGACCACGAGCTGATGCGCACGCTGGTCGGACGCATCCGCGCGGTCGAGCAGGCGGTCGGCCGTCCGATCGGCATCCTGGCCGATCTGCAGGGCCCGAAGCTCAGGGTCGGCAAGTTCGCCAGGGGCAGGGAAGAGCTGAAGCCAGGCCAGACATTCACGCTCGACGACAATCCCGAACCCGGCAATGCCGAGCGCGTCCATCTCCCGCATCCCGAGATCCTGAAATCGGTGGAGCCGGGCGACCGGCTGCTGATCGACGACGGCCGGCTGCATCTGGTGGCGGAAGAGACCGACGGAAAGTCTATCGTGACGCGGGTCGTCACCGGCACCAGGATCTCCGACAAGAAGGGCGTCAGCCTGCCCGACACGGAACTGCCGCTCGGTGCGCTCACCGAGAAGGATCGGCGCGATCTCGACGCGGTGCTCGCGACCGGGGTCGACTGGGTGGCGCTGTCCTTCATCCAGCGGCCGGAGGACCTCGCCGAGGCGCGCAAGATCGCGCGCGGCCGTGCCGCACTGATGTCGAAGATCGAGAAGCCGCAGGCGGTCGCCCGGTTGGCCGAGATCATCGAGCTGTCCGACGCCATCATGGTGGCGCGTGGCGATCTCGGCGTCGAAATGCCGGTGGAAGCCGTGCCCGGCATCCAGAAGCAGATCACGCGCGCCGCGCGCCGCGCCGGCAAGCCGGTCGTGGTGGCCACGCAGATGCTGGAATCGATGATCAGCGCGCCGGTGCCGACCCGTGCCGAGGTCTCGGACGTGTCGATCGCGGTCTTCGAGGGTGCCGACGCCATCATGCTTTCGGCCGAATCGGCAGCCGGCGAGTATCCTATCGAGGCCGTCGGCATGATGAACAGGATCGCCGAACGCGTGGAGCAGGACCCGGTCTATCTCGGCATCATCAACGCCCAGCGCTCGGAGCCGGAGGCGACCGGCGCCGATGCGATCTCGGCCGCCGCGCGCCAGATCGCCGAGACGCTGAAGCTTTCCGCGATCGTCACCTACACGGCATCGGGTACGACCGGCCTGCGCGCCGCCCGCGAAAGGCCGCAGGTGCCGATCATCGCGCTGTCGCCGATCCTGGAGACGGCGCGGCGCCTGTCGCTGCTTTGGGGGACGCATTGCGTGGTGACCGAGGACGCCACCGACCTCGACGACATGGTCGATCGCGCCTGCCGCATCGCGTTTGCCGAGGAGTTCGGCCAGCCGGGCGACCGGGTCATCATCACCGCGGGCGTGCCGCTGCGCACGCCGGGCGCGACCAATATGCTGCGCATCGCCTATATCGGCTCCGACGGGCTGGGCGCGCTTTAAAGCATGTCTCCCGAAAGTGGGTACCGGTTTCGGGGACAAAGACATGCGTCAAACCAAAGACCTACAGCGAGCGTGAATCCGTTTTCACGCAACACGCTGTAGGGCCGCTCGCCGATCGGAAGTCCCCAATCGACGCCGGCAGGCTCGATCAGGCCTGGCCGGCGTTTCACTTTTGCTCGACTGCGCAAGCGCGATCGTGAGACCGGGTTCGCAATTCTGCTGCAATGCAGTATCTATGCTGCAACGCAATATCCGAGGGAATTGAAAGGATACCCGATGACCAGGACAGCAATCGTCACAGGCTCGACCTCCGGCATCGGCCTCGCCATCGCCCACAGGCTGGCGGCACAAGGCTGCAACGTGGTCGTCAACTCCTTCTCCGATACGGCCGAGGATCACGCCGCCGCCGAGTCGATCGCTGCCAGGCATGGTGTGCGCGCCGCCTATATCAAGGCCGACATGTCGAAGCCGGCGGAATGCCGCGCCCTGATCGCCGCGGCGGCCGAACGTTTCGGGACGGCCGACATCCTGGTCAACAATGCCGGCATCCAGCATGTCGCGCCGGTTGAGGCGTTTCCGGTCGAGAAATGGGACGCCATCATCTCCATCAACCTCTCTTCGGCCTTCCATACGACGGCGGCCGCGATCCCGTTGATGAAGGCCGCCGGCTGGGGCCGGATCGTCAACATCGCCTCGGCCCACGGGCTGGTCGCCTCGCCCTTCAAATCGGCTTATGTCTCGGCCAAGCACGGCATCATGGGCTTCACCAAGACGGTGGCGCTCGAGATCGCGCGCGACGGGATCACCTGCAACGCGGTATGCCCCGGCTATGTGCTCACCCCGCTGGTCGAAGCGCAGATCCCCGACCAGATGAAGGCGCACGACATGGATCGCGAGACCGTGATCCGCGAGGTGATGCTCGAGAAGCAGCCGACCAAGGAGTTCGTGACGGTCGAGCAGATCGCTGCGACGGTGTCGTTCCTCTGCTCGGAGGACGCCGCCCAGATCAACGGCACCCATATCTCGGTCGACGGCGGTTGGACCGCGGAATGACGATAGCCCCCGCCAAGGACTCGTGGCCGGCCGATGTCGTCGAAGCGGCGTCGCGCAAGCCGATCAACATTGCGTTGCAAGGCGGCGGCTCGCACGGCGCCTTTTCGTGGGGGGTGCTCGACCGCCTGCTCGAGGACGGGCGCCTGGATTTCAGGGCGATCTCAGGCACCAGCGCCGGCGCGATGAACGCGGTGGCGCTCGCCGACGGGCTGGTTCGCGGCGGCCGCGACGGCGCCCGGCGCAAGCTCGACGACTTCTGGCGCGCGGTCGGCCGGACAGGCCGGTTCAGCCCCGTCCAGCGCACGCCGTGGGACGTGTTGTGGGGCAACTGGTCGGTCGAGAACACGCCGGGCTATTTCTGGTTCGATGCGATGTCGCGGCTGTTCTCGCCCTATGCGGCCAATCCCTTCAACGTCAATCCGCTACGCGATGTCGTCGAGACCGAGATCGACTTCGACAATGTCCGCGGCTGCCATGACATCAAGCTGTTCCTGTCGGCCACCAATGTCGAGACCGGCCAGTTGCGGGTCTTCGAGACAGGAGAAATCAACGCGGACGTGGTCATGGCTTCGGCCTGCCTGCCGCAGATCTTCCAGGCGGTCCGCATCGACGGCGCGCCTTATTGGGACGGCGGCTATGGCGGCAATCCGGCGCTTTATCCGTTCTTCTACGCCAGCGCGGTCGAGGATGTGCTGCTGGTCCAGATCAATCCTGTTTTCCGCGAGGGTGTGCCCAAGACCGTCAACGAGATCCAGAACCGGGTCGACGAAATCACCTTCAATGCGGGGCTGCTGCGCGAGTTCCGCGCCATCGCCTTCGTCAAGGAACTGATCCGCAGCGGAAAGATCGGCCACGACGACTATCGCGACATCCGCATGCATCGCATCGACGCCGACGAGGCGTTCAAGGATCTCAGCGCTTCGTCCAAGGTGAATGCCGAGTGGGCCTTCCTTGAATATCTGCGCGACCTCGGCCGCTCGGCCGCAGATGACTGGCTGGAAGAGCATTTCGACAAGGTCGGAAAAGAGCCGACGCTCGACCTCTCCGATATGCTGGTGCCGGGTATGACGCCGAAACGAAGCACCGCACCGGGACATCGGGTCCGCGAATTCCTCGCGCGGAGGAGAAGGCCGGCTGCCGTCCGGCAGGCGTGAACCGGGACTTGGTACCCTGTTTCGACCGCCCACCACTCAGACGGATAGCTGCCGCAGCTTCGTCTGCCTGCCGATGGGAACTTCATGCATTGACGGCGCGGCGACGAGGCGAATTACCTGAGAAATATCCGGCCATCGCCACACGATCGTCGCTGCGACTTGATGAAGAGGCGTTTTTTGATAGGCGGCTGCAAGGATGAATCCATGCAAGCCCGCAGAACGCAGTGCCGCCCTCTCAGCCGGATTTCTCAAGACACGCGCGTCACCGGAAATGAACATCCCTTCGTCGGGAGAGCGACGGAGAAGATCTATCCATTCCAGATCGGCAGAGTGGCGTCCGTTCGACAGCCCCGGTACGTCCTTGATGTGGTAAGCGGCGTGGCCAAAATGCTGGATGAAGCCATGCAGGGTCGTTGCGAGTACCGGTGACGTGCAGTTGTCGAAAAGGACGTTCACGCAGCCAGCTTCTGTTCCATCGATGTTTCGAACTCGACGGCCCTACGCACTGAGGCTTCGGAGACCTCGAACGCCGTGGCTGCTCCCTGAACACCTTCTGTTTTTGCGGCGGCTGCCAGGACGGCGGTCGGGACGCTCGACGCTGCGTCGATCGGTTGACCAAAGGAGCGAGCCGGATCCACCACTACATTCAGGCGACGGCCGCCAGGCCACCACAGAAAGGGCGCACCGTGATCATCGAAGTCTACCGTCTTCAGGATGGGATTGATGATATCGTTGAATTCATACTGCCGCCTGAAGAGGTTCAGCAGACGCTCGCGTTCACGTCCGTCCGGGTCGGTCTCAATGACCCTGAGAAATATCTCCCGTCCGTCGGTCCGAAAGTGGTTCGTGGAGAGCGGATGATCGCTGCCCAGAATGTCGCGCGCCAGTTGGATTGCCATACGTAGGCGAAGCGCAGGCACGCCTGCTCGGATGAAGGCGTCGACAACGCGCACTTCCATGAGGTCCCGGAAGCCGAGGAACACACGGTCGTCGAGCGTGACTTCAGGTCGCCAAAGAGGCTCGTACGCCTGCTCCCCGATCCTATGACCACGAAGCCAACGCGTGATCCTTGCAGCCGGGATGTGCAACAGCCGGCCGGCCTCCGATGGCGTGTAGACTCCCATGCCGATCAGTTCGTCACTCATGAGAGAAATCTCCCGTTCCACGGGCATAGAGTCATCGACCATTGCCGGTGTCAATCGGGATTGCGGGAGAGAGCAAGAGGCAAGAGCCGGAGAGTTCTTCACCGGCGGGGCCAGTCAGATTCCACCGCGGGCGTCAGGCCCGCAGAGCCAGTTCGATCACGGTGACCAGCCCGCGCGCCGCTTGCCGTTGCTCGTCGGGGTCGCTGGTGCGCATCTTCATGCCTTCCAGCCCGTCGAGCAGCAGTTCGGCGAGGGTCTGCGCCGAAAGCCCTCGCGCTGCGAGATCGGTTCCGGTGCGCGCGGCCTCCGCGGCGGTTGCCTCGGCGAGCAGGCCGACCAGCCTCTCCCTCCAGGCGCCCATCAACTCGCCGGCGAGGCTGTTCTTCATATCGAGGATCTCGGCGCCATGCGGCGACTGGGCGAAGGGCTGCATCATGCCGATCAGCGACTTGTCGATCGCCGCCACGACACGCTCGCCGAAAGGAGCCTCCACGGCAAGTTCGGCCTGCGCGGTCGCGATCGACTGGTCGAACAGCATCGTCGCGATCGCCCGATAGATATCCGACTTGTTCTTGAACAGGAGATAGAGCGCCGGCCGGGATACCTCCGCCGCGCGGGCAATGTCGTCCATCGTGGTCCGCGCGAAGCCGTAGGCAAGAAACATCCGCATCGCGCCCTCTATGATGCGGGCGCGTTTGGGATCTGCGGTGAATTCGGCTTCCGGCGTCATGTCTGATGTCCCTCCTCTCTCTCTTGACAAAATGACGGAATTTGTCAAGATGTCTTAGCTGCATAAGCCAGCGCCATGGACGACAACGGAGGGTATCCCCATGCGCCTGACCGTAAACGGGAAGGACATCGACATCGAGGCCGATCCCGACATGCCGCTCCTTTGGGCACTGCGCGATCTGGCCAACATCAAGGGTCCCAAGTTCGGCTGCGGCATCGCCGCCTGCGGCGCCTGCACAGTGCTGGTCGACGGCACGCCGATACGCTCCTGCTCGCTGCCGGTCGGCGCGGTCGAGGGCGAGATCACGACGATCGAAGGCCTGGCCGCCGACGGCAAGCTGCATCCGGTCCAGCAGGCCTGGCTGGAAGACCAGGTCGCGCAATGTGGCTATTGCCAGGCCGGCCAGATTATGAGCGCGGTGGCGCTGCTCGACGAAATCGACAACCCCACGGACGCCGACATCGACAATGCGATGGGCGGCAATCTCTGCCGCTGCGGCACCTATCCCCGCATCCGGGCGGCCATCAAGAAAGCGGCCGCCCTCAAACTCGCGAGGGCCTAACCATGGCAAGCCTTGGAACAATCGCTCGCCGTACTTTCCTGATCGGGGGCGCCGCGATCGCCGGCGGCGTGGCGGTCGGCTATTACTATTATCGCAGGCCCTATCCGAACCCCCTCGAAGGCGAACTCGCCGACGGTGAGGCGACCTTCAATCCCTATGTGAAGATCGCCGACGACAACACCATCACCGTCGTCGCGCCGCGGGCGGAGATGGGGCAGGGCATCTCGACGTCGCTCGCGGCTCTCGTCGCGGAGGAACTCGACGTCGATCTCGCCCAGGTCAGGGTCGAGCACGGCCCGGCCTCATGGGCCTATTACAATTCCGAAATGCTGGCCGAGGGCGGCCCCTTCGCCTTCTACGAGGAGGGCATCGCCGCCGAGACGATGCGCGATGTGATGGGCGCGGTTGGCAAGATCCTCGGCTTCCAGGGCACCGGTGGCTCGGCCTCGATGCGCGACGGTTTCGACAAGATGCGGCAGGCGGGTGCTGCCGCGCGGCTCATGCTGGTCGCCGCCGCGGCCGACAGGCTCGGTGTCCCGGCGGTCGATCTCGAGACGTCCAAGGGAGTGATCAGCCATCCGGCGACGGGAAGGTCGGTCACCTATGGCGAGGTCGCGGTCGCAGCCGGGGCCGCCTCCCCGCCTTCGACGGTCACGCTGCGTCATAAGGCCGAATGGAAGCTGCTCGGCAAGCCGCAGATGCGCCAGGACATGCTGGCCAAGGTGACTGGGGCGCCGATCTTCGGCGTCGACGTCGACCTGCCCGAAATGCTCTATGGCACGGTGAAGATGAGCCCGCGTTTCTGGGCCAGGCCGGTCAAGGCCGATCTGTCCAAGGCAGAGAAGATGCCTGGCGTCGTCAAGATCGTGCCCATCGACACCACCTACGGCTCGGGCTTCGGTGTGATCGCCGAGAACAGCTGGGCCGCCTTCAAGGCGGCCGAGGCGATCGAGGTCGAATGGGGCGCCGCCGAATATCCGCCCGACAGCGCAGCCATCGAAAAGGCACTGCAGGATGCGCTCGCCGCCGGCGGCGGTTCGGCGCTGCGCGACGACGGTGACGTCGACACCGCCTTCGCCGACGCGCCCCGCGAAAGGATCGTCGAGGCGGATTACGCGGTCCCCTATCTTGCCCACGCCTGCATGGAGCCGATGAACGCCACGGCGCGGCTGAAGGACGGCGTGCTCGACATATGGTCGCCGAACCAGATGCCGACCATCACGCGCCAGCTCTGCGCCGGCCTCGCCGGCGTCGCACAGGACAAGACGAACGTCCATACGACCTATCTGGGCGGCGGTTTCGGCCGACGCGGCGAGATGGACTATTCGATGTTCGCCACGCTGCTCGCCAGTGAGGCCGCGGGCCGCCCCGTCAAGGTGGTCTGGACCCGCGAGGAGGACATCCGCCATGACGTCTATCGACCGGCTGCAGCCGGACGGTTCCAGGCGCGGCTCGGCGAGGATGGATTGCCCGTTGCGATCGATATGAGGATTGCCTCGCCCTCGACGATTGCCAGCACGCTGCGCCGCACCTTCCCGTCGCTTCCCGCCGCGGGGCCGGACAAGACGATCACGGAAGGATCGCACGATCAGCCCTATACGGTCCCCAACTATAGGGTCACCGCGATCCCCGCCGCCGTCTCGGTGCCGGTCGGCTTCTGGCGTTCCGTCGGCAACTCCTACAACGGCTTTTTCCATGAAAGCTTCATGGACGAGATCGCCGCATCAGGCAAAATCGACCCTGTCGAGATGCGCCGCAAGCTGATGGCCGATTACCCGGCCGCGGTGAAGGTGGTCGACAAGGTTGCCGAGATGGCGAAATGGGGCGAGCCTTTGCCGGCCGGCAAGGCCAGGGGTTTCGCCTTTACCCTCTCCTTCGGAAGCTGGGTTGGCGAGATCGTCCAGGTCGCCGACACGCCTGAGGGCATCCGCATCGAGAAGGTGTGGATCGCCGCCGATGTCGGCACCGCCATCGATCCCGGCATCATCGAGGCGCAGCTCACGTCAGGGGCGGTCTTCGGCCTGTCGGCCGCGGTCGGCCAGGAGATCACCTTCGCCGACGGCATGGTCGAGCAGTCGAACTTCCACGACTTCGACGCCATGCGCATCTTCCAATGCCCGACTTTCGAGGTCGCGATCCTGGAGAACTATCACCGGATGGGTGGCGTCGGCGAAGTCGGCACGCCGCCGGCGGCCCCGGCGCTGGCCAACGCCGTCTTCGCGCTCACCGGCAAGCGCATCCGCCGGCTGCCGCTCAACAAGGAAGTCGGCTTCGCATGACAGGGGGCAACAGATTGCTGACATCTGCTGCCATGCTGGTCACGCTCGCCGCAGGCGCGAGCGGGCAGGAAGCGCCGGCAACTGCCGCCGATCCTGCCCGAGGCCTCGAGGAATGGGAGAAGATCCATGCGGTCTTCTCGCATCCGCGTTGCGCCAACTGCCATGTTGAAGATGAGCATCCGCGCTGGTCCGGGCCGGAGTTTCCGGTTGCGCAACATCACGGCTTCAATGTCGGGCGCGGCGCCGACGGTTCCGGCCTCGGCAATGCCGGGCAGCGTTGCACGACATGCCATTTCGACAGCAATTCCAGCGCGTTGCATGGACCGCCCGGTGTCGAGGGGTGGCATCTCGCGCCTGCTGAGATGGTCTGGTGGCAGAAGTCGTCGGCCGAGATCTGCGCCCAGATCAAGGATCCCGAGCGCAATGGCGGGCGCACGCTGGAAGAGGTCGCGACGCATGTCCGGGACGACAAGCTCGTCGCCTGGGGCTGGGCGCCTGGGCCCGGTCGTGAGGCGGCGCCGGGCTCGGCGCAGGAAACCTACGAAGCGATCCGTAACTGGAGCGCGGCGGGAGCGCCTTGTCCCGGCGGCTGATGTCGTTCTGGGGCAGTCGTGGGGCGAAGTGCTTTTCCGACTATTTTGCAGGTTGACTTTGCTGTAGAAGACGCACGCTCCGCGGGAATGCGGGCATCAGATAATTGAATTCGACCGGGCGCGATCCCATATCGAGCGTCGCGCTCGGAGGATGGAGCGGTCGGGCCGCGACCGCCAACGGAAAGCGACGCATGTCGAGAATCAGGTACCACAAGTTTGCGGCCCTGGCCGTGACGATCGGTTTCGCCACCTGGATTGCCACGGGTGAATTCTCGTCAGTGGGCAGCGCCCAGTCCGAGGCCGGCGCGAAACCGGCGGCGGAGGAAGCCAAGGCACCCGCCCGCACGGTCGCAGTCGTGACGCCGCCACGGCTCCGGCACGCCCGCGCGATCCGTATTTCCGGACAGACCGAAGCCGATCAACGCGCGGCGCTCGCCGTGCGCAGCGGCGGCATCATCGACGAACTGCCGGTCAGGCAGGGCGACCGCGTCAAGGCCGGCGACCTGATCCTGCGTCTTGCCGACGAGGAAAAGGCAGCCGCCGTCGACATGGCCAAGGCCGTGCTCGGCCAGCGCCAGGCCGAATGGGAAGCCGCCGAGCGGCTCCACAAGGCCGGCAGCACGCCGAAGCTGCAGCTCGAGCTCGCGCGCTCCCAGCTCGCCACGGCCAAGTCGCAGCTTGAAGCCATGGTCGCCGATCTCGCCCGCAACGAGGTTCGCGCGCCATTCGACGGGCTGGTCGACCGCGTCGACGTCGAGCGGGGCGCCATGATCATGCAGGGCACCGAGGTTGCCACCATCATCAGCCTCGACCCGGTCATCGGCGTCGGCGAGGTGAGCGAGCGCGACCTGCAGTTCCTGCGCAAGGGCGAGGAAGCCGAGGTTCGGCTGGTCAATGGCGAGACCGTCAAAGGCACACTGCGCTACATCAGCCGCGACGCGTCGGCCGCCACACGCACCTTCCGCGTCGAGGTGGCGATCCCCAATCCCGACAAGGCCATACCGGCGGGCATGACAGCGGAGGTCATCCTGCGCTCCGAGCCCGTCGATGCGGTGGCGCTGCCGCGTTCCGTGGTGACGCTGAGCGCTGCCGGCGACCTCGGCATCCGGGCGGTCGGCATGGACAACAAGGTCGCCTTTTATCCGATCGACCTGATCGACGACACGCCCAAGGGGCTGGTGCTCGGCGGCATTCCGGCCGATGCGCGTATCATCGTCGCCGGTCAGGATCTGGTGACGGAGGGCGACATCGTGAACCCCGTCGTGGCTGATCCGGACACGATCAAGCGGCTGGTGGGCGACGTCAGCGGCGGGGCACTCTAGCCCATGGATATCGTCCGTCTCGCAATCCGGAACGCTCGCCTCACGCTTTCGATCATGGTGTTCTTCCTGATCGCCGGTGCGCTCGCGTATCAGTCGATCCCCAAGGAAGCAGAGCCGGACATCCAGATTCCGATCATCTATGTCAGCCTGACCTACCAGGGCATCTCGCCGGAAGATTCCGAGCGGCTTTTGCTGCGGCCCGTCGAGACGCGCATGAAGAGCCTTTCCAACGTCAAGGAAATGCGCTCGTCGGCCTATCAGGGCGGCGGCTTCGTGCTGGTCGAGTTCAATGCCGGCGCCGATCTCTCGACGGCACTGGAAGATGTGCGCGCCAAGGTCCAGGATGCCAAGCGCGACCTGCCCCAGGACGCTGACGAACCGACCGTAAACGAGGTCAATCTGTCGGAGTTTCCGGTGCTGGTTGTGACGCTGGCCGGCAACGTGCCCGAGCGTGCGTTGACGGCCGCAGCGCGCGAACTGCGCGACCGCATCGAGGAAGTGCCGGGCGTGCTGGAGGCAGACCTGCAGGGCGCCCGCGACGATCTCGTCGAGGTCATCATCGATCCGGTGAGGCTGTCGTCCTACGGCTTGAGGCTCGACCAGCTCATCCAGGGCGTCGTCGCCGGCAACAGCCTGGTCGCCGCAGGCAACATCGAAGGCTCCGAAGGGCGCTACGCGGTCAAGGTGCCGTCGCTGATCGAGACGCCGGAAGACGTCGCCAACCTGCCCGTCGTGGCCACGCCCAGTGCGGTCGTGCGCGCGCGCGACATCTCCACCATCCGCGCTACCTACAAAGATGCCGAGACGGTCACCCGGCTCGACGGCAAGCCGGCCATTGCTATCGAGGTGAAGAAGCGCACCGGCGCCAATCTGGTCGAGACGGTCGACGCCGTGAAGGCCGCCGCGGGCGAGTTCGCCAAGCGGCTTCCCGAGGGTACCGTCGTATCCTACAGCCAGGACAAGTCGACGACCATCCGCCAACTGCTCGGCGACCTGCAGAACCATGTGATGATCGCGGTCATCCTAGTTTTCATCGTCATCCTCTATTCGCTGTCGGGCCGGGCCTCGATGCTGATCGGGCTCGCCATCCCGACTTCCTTCCTGCTCGGCATATTGATGCTGTCCATGGCCGGCTTCACGGTGAACATCGTGGTGCTGTTCAGCCTGATCCTCGCGGTCGGCATGCTGGTGGACGATGCCATCATCGTCACTGAGTTCGCCGAAAGGCGCATGTCGGAGGGCATGGACAGGAAGGAAGCCTATGCGCTTGCCGCAAATCGCATGGCCGGCCCGGTGATCGCGGCGACCATGACGCGCGTGGCCGCCTTCTCGCCGCTGCTGTTCTGGCCGGGCATCGTCGGCGAGTTCATGAAATACATGCCGATCACGCTGATCGTGACGCTGTCGGCATCGATGCTCTACGCCCTTGTCTTCACCCCGACGCTGGGTGCGATCTTCGGCAAGGCGCATCCCGAGCCCGAGCATCGCGACGGCTGGTACATGGCCACCGTCAAGGCCGCCGTCCGTTTCCCCAAGACCGTGCTGCTGCTCACTGTCGGCCTGCTGGTCGGCGTGCAGGTCGCCTATTCCAAATACGGTGCCGGCCTCGAATTCTTCCCCAATGTGGAGCCGGAATACGGCCTGCTCTACGTCCATGCCCGCGGCAATCTTTCGCTGGCCGAGATGGACCTTGCGACCGGGCTCGCCGAGGAGCGGATCCTCGGCTGGCCAGGCGTGAAATCGGTCTACACCCGCGCCGGCAAGGCAACTGGCAGCGCCAACAACGTTGCCGAGGATGTGGTCGGCGTCATCCAGTACGAGTTCATCGACTGGCGCCAGCGCAAGCCCGCCCATGAGGTGCTCGACGAGCTTCGTGTGGCCATGGCCGGCATCCCGGGGGTCGATATCGAGGTGCTGGTGCCCGAAGCCGGGCCGCCGACCGGCAAGGCCATCCAGGTCCGCCTTTCCGCGGCCGATCCCGAAGGCCTGAACGAGAAGGCCAAGGAGGTCGCCGCGCAGCTCGCCGCGATTCCGGGCGTCATCGACATCGCCGACGGCCTGCCGCCGCCCGGCATCGACTGGGCGCTGGAGGTCGACCGCGGCAAGGCCGCCCAATACGGCATCAGCCCGTTCGCGGTCGGCAGCGTGGTGCAGCTCGTCACGACCGGGCTGAAGCTCTCCGACTACAGGCCCGCCGGCGCCGACGACGCCGTCGACATCAGGCTGCGCCTGCCCGAGGACCGCCGCACGCTGGCGACGCTCGACCAGCTGCGCGTCGAGACCGCTGAGGGGTCCGTTCCGATCTCGAATTTCGTCAATCGCAAGCCGGAGCCCCGCGTCGGCGTCCTCAACCGCATCGACGGCCAGCGGACCATCGTGGTGCAGGCCAACATCGCCAGCGGCTTCCAGCCGGCGGCGGTGCAGGCCCAGGTCAACGAGATGATGGCCAAGCAGGATCTCGGCGCCATCCGCTGGAAGCTCGCCGGCGAAGACGAGGAGAGCAAAGCTGCCCAGGACTTCCTGTCGAAAGCCTTCGGCGCGGCGATCTTCCTGATCTTCATCGTGCTGCTCGCGCAGTTCAACAAGTTCACCAGCGTGTGGCTGGTGCTGTCCTGCGTGGTCATGTCCACGATCGGCGTTTTCCTGGGCCTGCTGATCACCGGGCAGCCCTTCGGCGTGGTGATGTCCGGTATCGGCGTCATCGCGCTGGCCGGCGTCGTGGTGAACAACAACATCGTGCTGATCGACACCTATGACAGGCTGCGCGAGGAAGGCTGGGGCAAGCTCGACGCCGTGCTGCAGACCTGCCGCGAGCGTGCGCGACCGGTCGTGCTGACCGCGCTGTCGGCTATCCTCGGCGTGCTGCCGATCGCTTTTGGCCTCGGCCTGGAGATCTTCCATCACGAGACCACGATCAATGCGCCGTCGACGCAATGGTGGATCTCGCTCTCATCGGCGATCGTGTTCGGCCTGTCCTTCGCGACGCTGCTGACGCTGGTGGTGACGCCGGCGATGCTGATGGTGTTCACCCGTGAAAAGCACCGCAAGGGCGAAAGGAGCTGGTGGGGCCGGCTGTTCCGTCGCGGCAAGCAAGCCAAGGAGACCGCGCCGGCAGCAGCGGAGCCCGGTGCCCCGGCGGAAGCGTTCCCGAAGGCTGCGGAGTAAAAGAGGCCCCAGCACGACCGGCGCGGCGACCGATTATCGAGCCGCTCTTCGAAGCCTGGGTGGCCACCTCCACCACAACAGCAGCAAAAAGGAAAGGGCGACGTGCGGCAATGACGCCGCCCTAGACCGCCGAGGGGCGGCCATCGAGAAGATGTCGCCTGCCGGCTCAGCTTCCCGCCCTGTTGCGAGGCCGGCTGATGGCTGTCTCGCTATAGCTGCACCTTCCTCGAAATTCTCGGAACGATAGCGGAACAAAGCGTGGGCTTGGGCATTGCTCGTCCAATGCGAAACCTTTCAGGGGATTTCCATGACGCTCACGACACTTCTGATCATCATCCTGATCCTTCTCCTGCTCGGTGCTTTTCCGGCATGGCCCTACTCGCGCGGCTGGGGCTACGGCCCCTCGGGCATCCTTGGCGTCGTGCTCGTCGTATTGCTGATCCTCGTCCTGATGGGGCGTATCTGAACCGAATGCCGGCTCTCACGCCGCCATGCGGCGGCCATGGTCCAGATCGAGGTCGGCGATCGCCTGGCGCAGCGCGTCGACAGGGTCCGTGACGGTCAGATCTCCGACCAGCCGCTGAAGCTTGCCGCCGTCGAGCGAATGCGGGGTGCGCCAGAGATAAGACATTCTGACCACCTCGCGCATCATCGGGCTGAAGAGACCGGCCGCGCGCAAGGCGATCCACGGCACGGTGGCTGACCTCAGGCGCCGGCCGACGGCGGCCTCGGTCGCCGCCTTCATCTCGTTGCCCGACAAAGTGTGGCCGGCAAAGTGGAAGCGCTCGAATGTGCCCAGTTCCCGACGCTTGCCGGCGAGCGCGACGAAGGCGCGGCCGAGGTCGGGCAGATAGGCGAAGGCATGGGGAATGTCCATCGGGCCGCCCCAGGTGAAGATGTTCTTCCCGAGCCGCGCCAGTATGATGAGGTCGAGCCAGCTCTGCGGTTTCGTGCCGCCGTAGAAGTCGCCCGCCCGAAGCACGACCGTGCGTACCCCGTTCTGTTCGGCTTCCCTGCGGAACAGGGCCTCCATGGCGATGCGGATTTCGGCCTTCTCGGTCGAGGCGATCTCGGGCGCTTCCTCGGTCGTGCCGACGGATATGTCGTAGCCGAAATTGTAGACGTTGCCTGGCAGCATATGGGTCGCGCCCACGGCCTTTGCCGCGGCAATCACATTCTCGGCCATGGGCATGACCTTCTCGGTCCACTCCGTGTAGAGCGGGTTGAGCGCGTTGACGATCACGTCGGCGCCTCTGCAGGCCTCGATCAGGGAGGCCCTGTCGAAGGCGTCGGCCCGGACGGGTTCGACGCCGGGCGCGATCACCGATGTCTTGGCATTGCGAGCCACTCCCTTCACACGCCAGCCGTCGGCGGTGAAGGCACGCGCGGCCGCATCGCCGACCCGGCCAGCAGCGCCCAGAACGACAACGGATTCCATGTCTCGTCTCCATCACGGTGTTTTCGACGGAGCCAGCATCGGCCAATTGCGAATGAATGGAAATTCCATATGATTGACGCGATGATATTCAAGATTGAATAGACCCGTGACCGACCTCGACTGGAACCTCATCAGGAGCTTTGTCGCTGTCGCCGAAGCCGGCAGCCTGTCGGCGGCGGCGCGCAGACTGTCCACGAGCCAGCCGACGCTCGGGCGCCATGTTGCGGAGCTGGAGGCGGCGCTTGGCGTGGTGCTGTTCCGGCGCGGCCGCGGCGGCTATGAGCTCACAGAGAGCGGCGCGGCGCTCCTGGAGCGCGGGCGCGAGGTCGGAGCTCGGGCCGCGGCCTTTTCGCGGCTGGCGCTGGGCACGACGGAAGCCGTTGCGGGCACGGTGCGCATCGCGGCGAGCGAGATCGTCGCGGCCTATGTGCTGCCGCCGATGCTCGCGCGGCTGGCGGTCGAGGAGCCGGAGATCGAAGTGGAGCTCGTCGCCTCCAACCAGGTCGAGAATCTCCTGCGCCGCGATGCAGATATCGCCGTGCGCATGGTGAAGCCGACCCAGAGCGAACTTGTCGCCCGCAAGATCGCCGATCTGCCGCTGACGGCTTGCGCCGCGAGATCCTACATCGCGCGCCGGGGGCGGCCGGAACGGGCCGACGACCTCCTCTCCCACGATCTCATCGGATATGATCGCGCCGACGATATCATCCGGGAGTTCGGACGTCTCGGCGTCACGATCGACCGGCACGCCTTCCGCTTGCGGACCGACAACCAGATCGTGCTGTGGGAGGCGGTCAAGGCGGGCAACGGCATCGGTTTCGCGCAGCGGTCGCTCGCCGCGGCCGAGCCGCTGGTCGAGATCGTGCTGCCGGATCTGCCGCTGCCGGATCTGCCGATGTGGCTCGCCATGCATCGCGACGTGCGCACCAGCCCGCGCATCCGGCGTCTCGCCGATTTCCTGTATGAGGAACTGAAGCGCTATGCGGCTGGAAATTTCTAACCTTTGAAATCCGCCGTGTGCACAAGCCGGCCCATCAGGCAGACCACGATCAGCAGGCCCGACAGCGTGATGAAGACGGGCGAGAAGCCGCCGGCATGTTCGGCGGCGAAGCCGATCGCCGAGGGCGCGAGCAGGATGCCCGAATAGCCCATTGTCGTCACCACGCTCATGCCGACGCTCGAGGCCATGCCCGGCTGGTTGCCGCCGGCGGAGAAGATGATCGGCACGACATTGGCGATGCCGAGGCCGCAGACCGCGAAGGCGGCAACCGCGAGCATGGGCCAGGGCGACAAGGCCGCGACCAGCATGCCCGACGCCGCGACGAGACTCGATATGCGCAGCGTGTTGACAGCGCCGAAGCGGTTGCGCACGCCGTCGCCGGCAAATCGCATCAGCGCCATGGCGCCGGAGAAGAACGCATAGGCGAGGCCGGCGGTGGCGAGGTCGGTTCCGAGCTCCTGCTTCATGTAAAGCGCGGCCCAGTCGAGCACTGCGCCCTCCGGCACCATGCTGAACAGCGCCATCAGGCCGACCAGATAGACCGTCGCGGTCTTCGGCAGCGCGAATGTGTGATGCTCGTGGGCGACCGGCTTGTCCTCGGTGACGACATGGCGGGCAGCGACCGCGAGGATGGCGGCCGCGATCAGGCTGACGACCGCCGCGTGGGGCAGGGACCCGTAGCTCTGGATGGCGAAGCCGCCAAGTCCGCCGCCGGCGAAGCCACCGAGGCTCCAGAAACCGTGAGAGGATGACATGACGGCCCGGGAGAGCTTCTTCTCCACGGCCACCGCGTTGGCGTTCATAGCGACGTCCATTGCGCCGATCGAGCCGCCGAAAACGAGCATGGCGAGGGCGGCCACGGGCACGTTCGGGGCAAGCACGACAAGGAGCAGCGCGACGACGACGACGCAGCCGAAACCCAGCGTCACGTTGCGCGAGCCGTGACGAGACATCAGGTAGCCGGAAACGGGCATGGCGATCAGCGCGCCCATTCCGAACAGCAGGATCAGCAACCCCAGCGTGAATTCGCTGATCTGGAGCCGCGTCAGGAATACGGGAATCTGCGGGGCCCAGCTGCCCGTGACGAATCCGTTCACGAAGAACATCGCCGCGACGGCCCACCGGCCGCGAGCGGCCGAAGCAAGTCTGATCGAAGCGTCCATGAGGATATCCCGGTTGCGGGCGGCGAGACTAAATCGGTTTAGCGTTCAGTCAAGGCGCCCGGCAGGCGTGCCATTGGGCCACGGAGCCGGTGATTCATGTCCGTGGTTTCGATGCGCTCGCAGCTTTCCCACGCGGACATGGGATCCGCGAGGGGAAAGCAGCGCCGGTGCGATCCGCCGGAAATGCGGCAGGAGAAAGACCTGTTCTCCGTCCGCTACCCGTAAACCACCAGCAGATCCTTGGCGTCGATCTGGTCGCCGGCACGCACCAGGACCTCGGCGATCGTGCCGTCGCGCTCGGCATGGAGCGCCGTCTCCATCTTCATGGCCTCGATCGACAGCAGCACGTCGCCCGCCTTCACGGCCTGGCCGCCGGCGACGGCGAGCGTCGACACGACGCCCGGCATCGGCGCACCGACATGGGCCTCGTTGCCAGCCTCCGCCTTGCGCCTGATCTTGGCGGAGGAGCCGCCATGCGCCCGGTCGGGCACCTTCACGCGGCGGGGCTGGCCGTTCAGTTCGAAGAAGACCGTGACCATGCCCTTCTCGTCGACGTCGCCGACCGCCAGGCAGCGGATGACCAGGGTCTTGCCGCGCTCGATGTCGACGAAGATTTCATCCTCGGGCTTCATGCCGTAGAAATAGACCGGGGTCGGCAACACGCTGACCGGGCCGTAGGTTTCCTGGGCGCCGGTGAAATCGGTGAAGACCCTCGGATACATCAGCCAGGAAGCGAATTCGAACTCGGAAAGCGACCTGCCAAGCTTTCCTTCGATCTCCCTGCGCGCCTTTGGGAGGTCGGCTGGTTTCAGCAGCGATCCGGGCCTGGCGGTGATCGGCTTTTCGCCCTTCAGCACCTTCTTCTGCAGCTTCGCCGGCCAGCCTCCCGGCGACTGGCCGAGATCGCCGCGCAGCATCGAGACAACGGAGTCGGGGAAGGCGATGTCCCGCGCAGGGTTTTCGACATCGGCGACCGACAGGTCCTGGCTCACCATCATCAGCGCCATGTCACCCACGACCTTGGAGGAGGGGGTGACCTTGACGATGTCGCCGAACATCAGGTTCACATCGTGATAGGCCTGCGCAACCTCGTGCCAGCGCGTCTCAAGTCCCAGGGAGCGCGCCTGCTCCTTGAGATTGGTGAACTGTCCGCCCGGCATCTCGTGAAGGTAGACTTCCGAGGCCGGTCCCTTGAGGTCGCTCTCGAAGGCGGCATACTGGTTGCGTACCGCCTCCCAGTAGAAGGAGATCTTGCGGATCCATTCGGGATCGAGGCCGGGATCGCGATCCGACCCCTTCAGCGCCTCGACCAGCGAGCCCAGGCAGGGTTGCGAGGTGTTGCCGGACAGCGCGTCCATGGCCGCGTCGATGGCGTCGACGCCGCTCTCGACCGCCGCCAGCACGGTGGCGGCCGACACGCCCGACGTGTCGTGCGTGTGGAAATGGATCGGCAGGTCGGTCGCTTCACGAAGCGCCTTGAACAGCACGCGGGCGGCCGCCGGCTTGAGGAGACCGGCCATGTCCTTGACCGCGATGATGTTGGCCCCCGCCTTCTCGAGCTCTCCGGCCAGCTCGACATAATAGCCGAGGTCGTATTTGGCGCGCGCCGGATCGAGGATGTTGCCGGTGTAGCAGATCGCCGCCTCGCACAGCTTGCCTTCGGCGCGTACGGCATCCATCGCCACCCGCATGTTCTCGACCCAGTTCAGGCAGTCGAAGACGCGGAAGAGATCGACGCCGGCCGCGGCGGCCTGGGCGACGAAATGCTCCACCACATTGTCGGGATAGTTGGTGTAGCCGACACCGTTGGCGCCGCGCAGCAGCATCTGCAGCACCAGGTTGGGCGCCGCCTCGCGGATCCGCGCCAACCGCTCCCACGGGTCCTCGGTAAGGAAGCGCATGGCGACGTCGAAGGTGGCGCCGCCCCAGCATTCCAGCGAGAGCAGTTGCGGCAGCGCGCGCGCATAGGTGCCGGCGATGCGGGCGATGTCGAAGGTGCGCATGCGGGTGGCGAGCAGCGACTGGTGACCGTCGCGCATCGTGGTGTCGGTCACGAGCACCTGCTGTTGGTCGCGCATCCAGGAGGCGAATTTCTCCGGTCCCAGCGCGTCCAGCCGCTGCTTGGTGCCGTCGGGGATCGGCGCGGTGTACCAGGGGATGACGGGAGCCGCGGCATCGGGGTTTGGCGCGGGCCTTCCGCGCGTCTCCGGATGGCCGTTCACGGTGACGTCGGCAAGATAGTTGAGCAGCTTCGTGGCGCGGTCCTGGCGCTTCACCTGGGCGAACAGTTCCGGTGTCGAGTCGATGAACCTCGTCGTGTAGGAATTGTCGCGGAAGGCAGGGTGCGTGATGATCGCTTCGAGGAAGGTGAGGTTGGTCGCCACGCCGCGGATGCGGAATTCGCGCAGTGCGCGATGCATGCGAGCGATGCCTTCTTCGGCGGTCGGAGCCCAGGCCGTGACCTTCTCCAGCAGCGGATCGTAATAGCGCGTGATCACCGCGCCGGAATAGGCGGTGCCGCCGTCGAGCCTGATGCCGAAACCAGTCGCACCGCGATAGGCGGTGATGCGGCCATAGTCGGGAATGAAGTTCTGCTCGGGGTCTTCCGTGGTGATGCGGCACTGCAGCGCGTGACCGTTGAGGCGGATGTCCTGCTGCGCCGGCACGCCCGATTCCGGCGTGCCGATGGCGAAGCCGTCGAGGATGTGGATCTGCGCCTTGACGATGTCGATGCCGGTCACCTGCTCGGTCACAGTATGCTCGACCTGGATGCGCGGATTGACCTCGATGAAATAGAACTCGCCGGTGTCGGCATCCATCAGGAACTCGACCGTCCCGGCGCCGACGTAGTCGGTGGCGCGCGCGATCTTCAACGCATGGCCGCAAAGCTCGGCGCGCCTGGCATCGTCGAGATAGGGCGCCGGGGCCCGCTCGACGACCTTCTGGTTGCGGCGCTGGATCGAGCAGTCGCGCTCGAACAGATGCACGGCGTTGCCGTGCGTGTCGCCCAGCACCTGGACCTCGACATGGCGCGCCCGTTCGACCAGTTTCTCCAGATAGACCTCGTCCTTGCCGAAGGCGGCCTTGGCCTCGCGCTTCGCCTCGGTCACCTCGCGCGCCAGGTCGGCCTCGCCGCGGATGGCGCGCATGCCGCGTCCGCCGCCGCCCCAGGACGCCTTGAGCATCACCGGATAGCCGATCCCGGCCGCCATCCCGGCCACAAGCTTCATGTCGTCCGGGAGCGGGTCGGTCGCCGGCACCACCGGAACGCCGACCTCGATCGCCAGGTTGCGCGCGGCTACCTTGTTGCCGAGCCGGCGCATGGTCTCGGGCTTCGGGCCGATGAAGATGATGCCGTTGGCGGCACAGGCTTCTGCGAACTCAGGGCTTTCGGAGAGAAGGCCGTAGCCGGGATGGATGGCGTCAGCGCCCGACAGCATGGCCACCCGGATCACCTCGTCGATCGACAGATAGCTCTCGATCGGGCCGAGATCGCGGGCAAGATGCGGGCCGCGGCCGACCTGATAGGATTCGTCGGCCTTGAAGCGATGCAGCGAATATTTGTCCTCTTCTGCCCAGATGGCGACGGTCTTGATGCCGAGTTCGTTCGCGGCACGGAAGACGCGGATCGCGATCTCGGAACGGTTGGCGACGAGGATTTTGCTGATCGGCAAGGAAAAGGCTCCAGGTACCAATGCAGGTATCGGAAAAGTGCCCCACGGCTTTCCGACAAGACCCGCGGCAAGAGAAGAGGCCAGGCAGGTGGAGCGGGGCGAGGCCACGCAAGCCTGCTTGGCGTCAGGGACAGCGCATGATTAGCCGGAAAATGCTGCAGTGCAAACGAATTAAGCCGGGCGATCCGCCCACAAAGAGAATGCCCGGCGCGGATACGCCGGGCATCTTGGTCAGCCGCGCTGGATCGGCTTATTTCTCGAAGTAGCTGTACTTGCCGTCGTCACCCTTCTTCCATTCATACATGACGTAGTCCGGACGGGTGATGTCGCCCTTGGCGTCGAAGCCGAGCTCGCCGATGGCGGTCTTGAATGGCCCCTTGGCCTTCATGGCTTCCGCGACTTTCTGCGGGTCGGTGTCGCCGGCGGCCTTGGCGCCATCGGCGATAGCCTGCAGCGCGGCATAGGCGTAGAGCGTGTAGGCTTCGGGTTCGAAGCCGGCCGCGCGGAACTTCTCCACGATATCCTTCGCGGCCGGATTCTTGCGCGGATCCGGTGCGAAGGTCATCAGTGTGCCGTTGACGGCGTCGCCGGCGATGGAAGCGAGCTCGTTCGAGACAATGCCGTCGCCCGACATGAAGGTCGCCTTCAGGCCCTGATCGGCGAGCTGGCGCATCATCAGGCCGGCTTCGGTGTGCAGGCCGCCGTAATAGACGACCGACACGCCGGCTTCCTTCATCTTGGCGATCAGGGCCGAGAAGTCCTTGTCGCCGATATTGATGCCTTCATACATGGCTTCGGTGACGCCGGCGCCGTTGAGCGCCTTCTTGGTCTCGTCGGCGAGGCCCTGGCCGTAAGGCGTCTTGTCGTGGATGACCGCGACCTTGGCGTCCTTGAAGTTCTCCGCCAGGTAGGCACCGGCCACGGCGCCCTGCTGGTCGTCGCGGCCGCAGGTGCGGAAGGTGTTCCACAGGCCGCGTTCGGTGAAGGTCGGGTTGGTCGAGGCCGGCGTGATCTGGAAGATGCCGTTTTCGGCATAGACCTCGGATGCCGGGATCGACACGCCCGAGTTGAAATGGCCGACCACGAACTTCACGCCGTCGGCGACGAATTTGTTGGCCACCGAGATGCCCTGCTTCGGGTCGGAGACGTCGTCGCCGATCACCACCTTGATCTGCTCGCCGTTGATGCCGCCGGCCGCATTGATGTCGGCGGCGGCCTGCTCGGCGCCCTTCTGCAGCTGCGCGCCGAAGGCGGCGTTCGGCCCGGTGATCGGGCCGGCGACACCGACCATGATGTCGGCCCACGCGCTGCCGCCGAACGCTACCAGCGCCGTCAGCGCAACCGCGGACAACAGTGACTTCTTCATTGATAACTCCCATTGGCTGAGTGGGCGTGGATGACACTTTCAGCGATGCCCACCCTATCGCAGAAGTGGTAAGTTTGCCGATTTTCAGGCAGTTGTCACGTCCGATTCATCTTGGCGGAATCGGACGCGATTCTTGGTGGCTGGTTCCCGTCAACCCTTTGTCTTCCAGCTCAGCAACGAGGCTCTTTCATAGAGCCAGTGATATTGCGTCACCATCTGGTTGGTGCGTGTGAAGCGATAGCCAAGCGTGCCGATGACAAGCAGCACGATCGTATCGACGATGTAGAACTGTGCCGTGAACATGGTGCCTTCGAACAAGGCGTGATGGATGAAGCGCACCGCGATGCCGAGCACCAGGAGGTAGACCACGAGCGCCCGATAGGGGCGCCATGTCTGGGCGCAGGCCCGCCCCGTCATCCACGCGGCCCCGCCCCCCAGGATACAGGTGACGAAGACGAACTGCCAGAAGGATGCTTCCTCGTAGAGAATACCCTGCATGTTCCACATTCCTCCGGATCAGTGACGCCCGCCCTCGAGATAGGCCGCGCGCACTTCGGGATCGGCCAGGAGATCCTTGCCGGTGCCGCTCATGGTCACCTTGCCATTGACCATGACGTAGCCGCGATTGGCGAGCTTAAGGGCGCCAAAGGCGTTCTGCTCGACCAGGAACACGGTGAGCCCCTGAGACCGGTTGAGTTCCTTGATGGCGTCGAAGATCTGCTTGACGATCAGCGGCGCGAGGCCGAGCGACGGCTCGTCGAGCAAAAGCAGCTTCGGCCGCGCCATCAGCGCCCGGCCGATCGACAGCATCTGCTGCTCGCCGCCCGAAAGCGTGCCGCCGCGCTGCGAGATGCGTTCCTTGAGCCTGGGAAAAAGCGCGAAGATCTTCTCGGCGTCCTCGTCGAAATATTTGAGGTTGTCGAGGCTGGCGCCCATCTGCAGGTTCTCCAGCACCGTCATGCGCGGGAAAATGCGCCGTCCCTCGGGCGACTGGGCGATTCTGAGCCGCGCGATCTCATGGGTCGGCAGCTGGGTGATGTCGGAGCCCGCGAAGGTGATGGTGCCGGAACGCGCCCGCGGACTGCCGAAGATGGTCATCATCAGCGTCGACTTGCCGGCGCCGTTGGCGCCGATGAGCGCAACGATCTCGCCCTGCTCGACGCTGACATCGACACCGCTCAGGGCGCGGATGTTGCCGTAGTAGGTCTCGACGCCCCTGACGCTGAGAAGTGGGCCTGCGGCCATTATTTGCGTCCCCCGCGTTTCGCGGCCCCGGCCGGAGCCTTCGCCAGTTTCTTCGCCTGGCCGACCCAGTCTTCGCGCGCTATGCGGCCGTCGAAGGCGAGATAAGCCTCGGCCGCGGCGATATCGGCCTTCTTCCAGGCAGCGATCTGGTCGAAATGGAAGATGCCGTGCTCATTGAGCTTCTTCGCGTTGACCGGCCCGATACCCTTGATGAGCAGCAGATCGTCGGGCCTTCCGCCGCGCGGCGCCGGCAGCCTGTTGGAGACCGCGGCCGGGGCCACGGGCCCGGCCGATGCCGCCTTTCGCGGCGACGGCTTGGACCCGGCTGTGGCCTTCGGCGCGGACCTGGCGGTTGTTGTCGGTGCCTCGGGCGCGGCTTTGGCAGCGGGCGCCCGGGTCGCCTTTGCCTGCGGCTTGGCTGCAACGGGTTTCGGCGCCGCGGTGGCTTTTGTGTCCGGCGTCTTCGGCGCCGGGGCGACCTTCGCCCGGGCCGGCTTCTCGGCGCTCTCGGGAGCCTTGGCTTTCGCCGCCTGTTTCGAAGCGGCTGCGGCTTTCGGCGCCCCCTCGGTCGCCACGGTCGCCTTCGGCGTCGATGAGGGCTGCGCGGCCGATGTCTTCGCCGCCGGAGCGTTCCCGGGGGTCTTCTCTTTCGCAGCCCGTTTGGGCGCCGCCGTCTTTGGTGCGCTGGCTGTCTTCGCGGCCTCGGCCGCCTTCGCCTCGGCCTGCCGTTTGGCATGTTCCTCGGCAAGTTCCGCCCGCGAGGCCCCTGGCGAGACCTTCACGAATTCGCCCTGCGGGTCGGCGTGGCCGATCGTGTCGGAAACCGCGCCGGCCAACATCGACGACGACGCGCTCGGCCCATGCGCGGGATCCGGCTCGACGTCGAGCTCCTGGATCACGTGCTCGTCGCCGACCTCGGTCAGCACTTCGGTGATCTCCTCGTCGTCGACGCCGAGATAGGCGGCGATGACGCGCGGGTCGTGCTTCACGGAGTCGGGGTCGCCGTCGGAGATCTTGCGCCCGTATTCCAGCACGACGATATGGTCGGAGATTTGCATGACCACCGACATGTCGTGCTCGATCAGCAGGATCGAGGTGCCGGTGGTGTCCTTGATGTCGTTGAGCAGCGCGTTGAGCGCCAGCGATTCACGCGGGTTGAGGCCGGCGGCGGGCTCGTCGAGACAG
The DNA here is from genome assembly GCF_016756615.1 of Mesorhizobium sp. L-8-3. Lineage (GTDB taxonomy): Bacteria > Pseudomonadota > Alphaproteobacteria > Rhizobiales > Rhizobiaceae. The sequence continues at coordinate 1,747,728 of NZ_AP023262.1, forward strand.
AGCAGCTCCGGCCCCGTGCACATGGCGCGCGCAATCTCCAGGCGCCGCTGCGCGCCATAGGGCAGGTCGCCCGCGGCATCGTCGGCGCGATCGATCAGCTGCGCTTTCTCCAGCCAGAACTGGGCGAGCTCGACCGATTCACGCGAGGCCTTCTTGTAGCCGCCGATGCCGAGCAGGCCGAGTACCGTGAAGCCCGACGCCTTCATCAGCATGTTGTGCTGCGCCACGAGAAGGTTCTCGAGCAGCGTCATGCCGGAGAACAGGCGGATGTTCTGGAAGGTTCGCGCGACCTTCGCGTGCGCGGTGATCTGAAAGTCGGGCATGCGCTCCAGCAGGAACTGCCCGCCGTCGCGGCCGGTCAGCGTGATCATGCCCTCGCTCGGCTTGTAGAAGCCGGTGATGCAGTTGAAGACCGTGGTCTTGCCGGCGCCGTTGGGGCCGATCAGCGCGGTGATCTCGCCGCGCTTGGCCTCGAAGGACAGGTCTCCAATGGCGATCAGGCCGCCGAACTTCATCGACAGATGATCGACCTTGAGGATCGGGTGCGTCGTCGTCGTGTCCATCAGCCGTGGCCTTCCTTGGTGAAGGAGCTCGAGACCGCCTTGCGCTTGTGCAGGAACGCGGTCGGTTCGCGGCTGCCGACGAAGCCGCGCGGCTTCCAGATCATGACGATCACCATGGCGAGGCCGAACAGCAGCATGCGGTAGAGCTCGGGCGTGAAACCCTGGCCGAAGATGATCTTCAGGAATTCCATCTCGCGCAGGATCTCGGTGCCGCCGACCATCACCACCGCCGCGACTGCGATGCCCGGCAGCGAGCCCATGCCGCCCAGGACTACGATGGCCAGGATGATCGCCGATTCCAGGAACACGAAGGACTCGGGGCTGACGAAACCCTGCCGGGCAGCGAAGAAGGCCCCCGCGAAGCCGCCGAACATCGCGCCGATGGCGAAGGCGGTCAGCTTGGTGTTGGTGGTGTTGATGCCGAGCGAGCGGCAGGCGATCTCGTCCTCGCGCAGCGCTTCCCAGGCGCGGCCAACCGGCATGCGGCGCAGCCGGATAGTCACGAATGCCGTCAGCAGCGCCAGCGCCAGGATCAGGTAGTAGAGGAAGATCTTGTAATAGGCACCCGACTGGGCGATGCCGAACACCTTGGCGACATAGTTGGGGTCGGAGACGTTGAAGGTGAAGAGGCCGAAGAAGCTCACTTTCGGCACGCCGGAGATGCCGGCCGAGCCGTTGGTGACCTCGCGCCAGTTGATCAGCACCAGGCGGATGATCTCGCCGAAGGCGAGCGTCACGATCGCCAGATAGTCGCCGCGCAGCCTGAGCACGGGGAAGCCGAGGATGACGCCCCAGAACGCCGCCATGATGCCGGCGGCCGGCAGCAGGATCCAGAACGACCAGCCGAAATGGGTGCCGAGCAGCGCATAGGCATAGGCGCCGACGGCGTAGAAGGCGACATAGCCGAGGTCGAGCAGGCCGGCGAGGCCGACCACGATATTGAGGCCCCAGGCCAGCATCACATAGATGAGAATCTGGATGCCGAAATTGTCGACCCACTTCAGCGATCCCTGGAAGCCGACGAGCGATACGACGACCACCGGGTAGAGGAGGAGGGCGACGATGGCGAGCTTGCTGAAGTTACGGCTTACGAAGCCCGGCTCGGCCACGACGGCGGGCGCCGCGGCCCGCCGGGCCTTGGCGCGGGCGATCGCCGGCTGCACGAAGGCGATGGCGACGAAGCGGCCGACCATGACCAGGCCGACCACGATCGCGAGCAGTCCCCAGCGCTGGACCAGGATGAGCTCGTTGCGGATGTTCTGGTCGGTCTTCAGCCCGACGAGGAGCACGAACAGGCCGAAGGCAATGGCGCCGGCATAGATGGCCTCGCGGACCGCGCGGGCATAGAGGTTGGCGGTGTCGGCGCGGGCGTCCGTTATGGCGACCATGGCGTCAGACCTTTTCGACTTCAGGCCGGCCGAGGATGCCGGAGGGCAGGAAGATCAGCACGATCGCGAGGATCGAGAAGGCCGCGACATCCTTGTAGTCGATGGAGAAATAGGCCGACCACATGCTCTCGATGAAGCCGATCAACAGACCGCCAAGCACCGCTCCGGGGATCGAGCCGATGCCGCCGAGCACTGCGGCGGTGAATGCCTTCACACCCGGAACGAAGCCGTCCGAGAAGACCACCACGCCATAGTACATCAGGAACAGCGTCCCGGCGACGGCCGCGAGAGACGCGCCCATGATAAAGGTGATGGAGATCGTGCGGTCGACGTCGATGCCGAGCAGCGCCGCCATCTTGCGGTCCTGTTCGCAAGCGCGTTGCGCGCGGCCGAGGGCCGTCCTGTTGACCAGATACCAGAACACCGCCAGGAGCGCGGCGGTAACCACCACGATGATGATCTGCTTCAGCGAAATGGTGATGCCGCCGATGCTGTAGGTCTGCGAGACCATCGGCGGGATGGGCTTGTTGCGCGGGCCCTGCGTGACCTGCACGAAGTTCGACAGCACGATCGACATGCCGATCGCGGTGATCAGCGGCGCGAGGCGGAACGAACCGCGCAGCGGCCGGTAGGCAACCTTCTCGATCGTCCAGTTGTAGAGGCTGGTCAGAAGCATCGCCACGATCATCATGATCAGCAGCGCGATCGCCACCGGAACAGCGTAGAACAGGCTGACGAGGATGAGGAAGACGATCAGGGCGATGAAGGCGCCGATCATGAAGACGTCGCCATGGGCGAAGTTGATCATGCCGATGATGCCGTAGACCATCGTGTAGCCGATCGCGATCAGCCCATAGATCGATCCCAGCGTCAGCCCGTTGATAAGCTGCTGGACGAAGTATTCCATGTGTAGGCCGCTCCCCTGGGAATGTCGCCTCGCGGTCGCATTCCTTTCGTAATTTCTCCTAGTCCTAAAGTCTCGAGCCCGGATTGCAACGTCAAATTTGCTCGATGGACGCGTTCCCAAGCGTCAAGGCCGGCCTTGTGTTTTGCGTCTTCCGGCTCTTGGACTATCGCGGAAGCTAGCATTGGCCCAACGCAATGTCCTTGACGAATGGGTCGGTTTTTCGGCGCGAATTCGAAGATTTCGCTTCGCATCGGGCCATCAGTGGGGAAAGTTTGCGCAAGGCAAGCGATTGCCCTCGCCGCTATGTCTAGACATTAATGCCAACGGCACTGGATCTGACATATCCGGGCCCGGTGAATGCTGGCGCAATCGCCGGCGCGGCCCCTCCGGGCCGCCTGGCTTCGCGCCAACGGGCATCTTATCGACCGATGGCATTATACTATTTGACTACGAAGCCGTGCGCGAAGGGATCGCGGTCGTCGATGAAGATCGTGTTGTAGCCGGTCATGCGTGCCCAGCCGCCGATCGAGGGGACGATGGCGGACCTGCCGGCGACCGTCGTCTCGCTTTCGACGCGGCCCTTGAACAGCGAGCCGATGATCGATTCGTGCACGAAATCGTCGCCGGTCTTCAGCCGCCCCTTGGCATGGAGCTGCGCCATGCGCGCCGAGGTGCCGGTGCCGCACGGCGAGCGGTCGATCGCCTTGTCGCCGTAGAACACGGCGTTGCGCGCATGGGCCTGCGGATCGAGCGGCTTGCCGGTCCAAAGCATATGCGACAGGCGGTTGATGGCGGGATTCCCGGGATGGACGAAGGAGTATTTCTCGTTGAGCCGCTCGCGCACTATCGGGCTCCAGGCGATCAGGTCGCCGGCCGAGTGATCGGCCATGTCGCGATAGTTCTCCTGTGGTTCGACGATGGCGTAGAAATTGCCGCCATAGGCGACGTCGACGCTGATCTCGCCGAGCACGGGGCAGTCGACGGTCAGCCCTTCCGCGTAGAGGAAGGACGGCACGTTGGTGATGCGCACTTCCTCGACATATTCGCCGACCTGGCTGTATTCCGCGACGACGAGGCCGGCGGGCGTGTCGAGGCGCAGGACGCCCGGCGTCTTCGGCTTCACCAGGCCGTTCTCGATGGCCATGGTCACCGTGCCGATCGTGCCGTGGCCGCACATGGGCAGGCAGCCCGACGTCTCGATGAACAGAATCGCGACGTCGCAATCGGGCCGGGTCGGCGGATAGAGGATCGAGCCGGACATGACGTCGTGGCCGCGCGGCTCGAACATCAGGCCGGTGCGGATCCAGTCGAACTCGGCGAGGAAGTGGGCGCGGCGCTCCATCATGCTGGAGCCGGCGAGCAGCGGCCCGCCACCGGCGACGAGCCGGACCGGATTGCCACAGGTATGCCCGTCGATACAGGTAAAGGTGTGACGCGCCATGATGCCTCGATGCCTCTTATATCAGTATGCCTGGATGCCGGCACCCAGGCCAGGTGGATGCCCACGCATTCGCATTGCCTCAATCGCCGGCGCCCTTTTGCTGCCCGGCTCTTCGCGCCGACGGCGTGGCGCAATCGCGCACTCCGACTGCCTTGCCGATCGTCGGCAGTCGGTCGCTCTATCGGCCATGGAAGCGTTGCGGATCGAACGGCGACAAATCCATCGGCGGAGTCTGCCCCATCACGAGATCGCGGATCAATCGCCCCGTCGCTGCTGCCTGCGTCAAACCGAGATGGCCATGGCCGAAGGCGTAGAGCACCTTGGCGTCGTTGCGCGAGTAGCCGATCACGGGAAGGGAATCGGGCAGCGACGGGCGAAAGCCCATCCACTCGCGTCCGCCTCTTGCATCAAGTCCGGGCAGGAAGCGTTGAGCCTTTGCCAGCATGGCCTTCGAGCGGGCGAAATTGGGCGGCCGGTCGAGGCCGCCGAACTCGACGGCGCCGCCGACGCGCAGGCCCGTGTCGAGCGGGGTGATGACGAAGCCGTGGCCCGAGAAGATGAGCTGACGCCTGACGTCGAACGCCTTCTTCGGCAGGGTCGTGTTGTAGCCGCGTTCCGTCTCGAGCGGAATGCGGTCACCGAAATGACGGGCCAGCCGATGCGACCATGCGCCGGCGGCGATCACCAGCCGCCGGGTCGTGAGCGTGCGGCCCTCGCGAAGCTGGACGAGCACGCGATCGTCCTTCGCCTGCATGGCCAGGCCAACGTCGCCCCGCATGAAGGTCGCGCCGTTCCGTTCAGCGTAACTCCAGATCGCCTGGCCGAAAAGCTTCGGGTCGCCTACCGTCTTCCAATGGGGCACGAAGGTGCCGCGCGAGAAGGTTCCGGCGAGACCGGGCTGGTAGTCCGGCAGCTCATGCGTTTCCAGGTGACGATAGGAAATGCCGAAGCGGTCGCGCACGGCCCAGCCTGGAAGCGACGACCGGAACTCGGCCTCGCTTTCATAGAGCTCCAGCGAGCCGTCCTCGCGCAGCATGCCGCGCGTGGCCGAGCGGTCCAAGAGGTCCATCCATTCGACCTCGGCGAGCCTCATCAGCGCGGCCTGCGCGCCGAGGCTCCGTTCATAGGACGCATTCGATCCGGCCCGCCAGAAACGGAACAGCCAGGGCAGCAGCTTCGGCAGATAAGCGGGGGGAATGGATAGCGGCCCGAGCGGATCGGCGAGCCATTTCGGCACCTGTCCGATCATGCCCTTGTGGGCGAGCGGCAGTACGTCGGAGAAGGCGAAGGCTGCGGCATTGCCGGAACTGGTCTCCTCGCAGATGCCGGCGCGGTCGATGACCGTGACCTTGTGGCCGGCCTCGGCGAGAAAGGCGGCGGCGCCGATGCCGACGATGCCGGCGCCGATGACGATGATGTCGGGATGGCTATCGGTTGTCATGCGCGTTGCGTGGCCGTCGCCGCCCCCTCGCCCGGCCTTGATGGAGCCTGTCCTGCGGCAAGCCCGAGGACAGGCTCCACGCAGGCCGGGTGAGGGGGCATGAGAGGCGCTCCGTCGATTGCTAACCGGTCAGAAGCGCGGCAGTTCCGGACGAACGGCGAGCGCGTCCTTGATGACCTTCTCCACCTTGGCCCGGCGCTCGCCCGCCAGCGGCTGGCGCGGCATGCGCACGCGGTCGTTGGAGCCCAGCGCGTGCACTTCCGCCAGCTTGATGTTCTGGACGAGATAGGTCGAGACGTCGAGGTCGAGCAGCGGCCGGAACCAGCGATAGATCGAAAGCGCCTCCTCGCGGCGGCCCTGCTTCATGAGCTGGTAGATCGCGACCGTCTCGCGCGGGAAGGCGGTGACCAGGCCGGCGACCCAGCCGATGGCGCCGACGGACAGGGCCTCGAAGGCGAGGTTGTCGACGCCGGTGAACAGGTCGTAGCGGTCGCCGAGCCGGTTGATGATCTCGGTCGAGCGACGGATGTCGTCGGACGATTCCTTCACGGCGACGAAGCGCTTGTCGGCGGCGAGCTCCTCCATGAGGTCGACGGTGACGTCGACGCGATAGGCGAGCCGGTTGGAGTAGATCATGACGGGCAGGTCGCCGGCTTCGGCGACGGCGCGGAGGGTGGCCACCGTCTCCTGCTCGTTGGTGTGGTAGATCGGGCTCGGCACGACCATGAGGCCGTCGGCCCCGGCCTTGGCCGCCCGCCTGGCGAGCGCGGCCGCATCGCGCGTTGCGGCTTCGTTGACGGTGACCAGAATGGGCTTGCCGGCGGCGACCCTGCGTGCGGTTGCAAAAACCTCAAGCTTCTCGTCATGCGAGAGCATCGGCCCTTCGCCGAGCGAGCCGCAGACGATGATGCCGTCGCAGCCCGCATCCATCATCAGGCCGAAGCAGCGCTCCATCTCGGCATGGTCGAGTTGGTCGTCCATGGTGAACTTGGTCGTGACTGCGGGGAATACACCGGCCCACATGATTGCTCTCCTTCTGATATATTGCTGATATATCTCATTGCACAGACTGTTGTCAAGCGTCGGCGTCGGCTGGTATAGGGCCTGATATATCAATCGAGTGTCGCGTGGACTAAGCAGCTTGGCCGACGAAATTCCAACGAGCGCCTTCGAGCCTGTGGCGGCGAAAGCCTATCGCGCGCTGGAGCGCATGATCGTCACGCTTGAGCTGGCACCTGGCAGTGTCGCGACCGAGGGAGCGCTCATCGAGCGCATCGGGCTCGGCCGGACGCCGGTGCGCGAGGCGCTTCAGCGGCTCGCCTGGGAGGGGCTGGTCGACATCCGTCCGCGCGCCGGACTTGCCATCGCGCCGCTCCATGCGAGCGATTGGCTGCGTGTGATCGATGCCCGCCGCGGGCTCGAGATCGTGCTCGCCCGTTCCGCTGCCCGCTTCGTGCGGCGCGAGGCGGCGGGTGATTTCCAGCGCGCCGCGCTCGCCATGCACAATGCCGTCGTCGCGGGTGACGTTATCGCCTTTCTGGAGGCCGACAAGGCGCTCGACGAGGTGATGGCGCGCGCGGCCGACAATCCCTTCGCGGCGCGCATGGCCGCGCCGCTCCAGACCCATAGCCGCAGGTTCTGGTTCCGCTACAAGGCCGAGACCGGTCTTGCGGAATCCGCCGAGCTGCATGTCGCGCTGATCCGGGCCATCGTGGAGGGCGACGAGAACTCCGCCGCCCTCAAGGCGGAGCATCTGATGGCGCTGCTGCGCCTCCACGCGGAGGTCGCGGCCGGGCGGTGAGGCCAGAGCGGCCGGACGCGCGAACGGGTATCCGCATTCGGGTCCGATCCCCGGCGATGATCAGGCATCGTCCCCCGGGGCCGGGAGTGTGGTCTGCCATCCCTGGCCGATCGCCAGGATACAGGCCCTGCCTGACACGTCGGTCATGACGACCGTCCAACTGCCGTCGGGCGCGGTGTAGAGTTCGACAACCACGGTGTCGCTGACGATACCGTACCCGAACTGCCGCTGGTGAAGCCTCGCGGAAAGGCTGTCGACCAGGGCTGTACGATCGAGGCAGATCACTTGCGCATGAGCGGCGGAAGGAGATACGACGGCCACCGCCACTGCGAAGCCGATCCATCTTGTCAATGAAAAACGTGCCATAAGGCACCTCCTTTGCCATCACGCTCCGGCAAAGCGAGGCACTATCCGGCGTCCTCACCCCACCGAAACGATCCAGGCCGGTGTCGACGTCTTCATTCCCGTCGCTCCTTCCATTTCCGGTCTGACAATCGGGAACAATGTTCCCTTTATGTTCCTATATATGGTGTTGCGCCCGGCAAACCGCAAGAGCCGCGTGAACCGGGCGCCGATGGACGCTCGCTCAGCCATCGGGAAGCCGAGCGACAACAGCGGCGTTGTCCCATCCTTCGCCCGCCGAAACGACGCAACTGTTTCCGTCCGTGTCGGACGCGATGATGGTCCACGTGCCCGCCTCCGAAACGAAGACCTCGACGACGGTCTTGGCGTCGACGACGCCGATCGCCTGCGGCTTCTCGCGGTATTGTTCGGCGAGGCTCCTGGCGAGCGCGTCACGCGGGCCGCAGGTCGGAGCCTGGGCGAAGGCCGCTCCCGACGACAGTACCGCGGCGGCGGTCATGAAAATCAAGGGTGCGCGTGTCATATCGACATCTCCCTGCGGCGCTGCGTTGCTGGCTGTCGGCCGATGCCGACAAACGCTAATCCGGTCCGCTCGGCGCATGTTCCATCACGAAAGATTTAGCTGGAACACATCGGCTCTACGGCACGAACGGAAACGGCCCAGGCGAAGGCCCAGGCCGTTGAGGAAATCAACCAGATCGAAATTCAGTTCATCGTCGGAATGACGAACTCCGTCGTCCTTGATGCCCCCGCCGCGCGCCCGCAGCCGCCTTGCGGCGAGGACGCGCAACCGAGGAAGCGTCGGGTGTTAGTTCATCGTCGGAATGACGAACTCCGCCCCGTCCTTGATGCCCCCGCTGCGCGCCCGCAGCCGCCTTGCGGCGAGGACACGCAACCGAGGAAGCGTCGGGCGTTAGTTCATCGTCGGAATGACGAACTCCGCCCCGTCCTTGATGCCCCCGCCGCGCGCCCGCAGCCGCCTTGCGGCGAGGACACGCAACCGAGGAAGCGTCGGGCGTTAGTTCATCGTCGGAATGACGAACTCCGCCCCGTCCTTGATGCCCGACGGCCAGCGCGAGGTGACCGTCTTGGTCTTGGTGTAGAAGCGGAAGGCATCCGAGCCATGCTGGTTGAGGTCGCCGAAGCCCGAACCCTTCCAGCCGCCGAAGGTGTAGTAGGCGATCGGCACCGGGATCGGCACGTTGACGCCGACCATGCCGACCTGGACGCGGCTGGCGAAGTCACGCGCGGCATCGCCGTCGCGGGTGAAGATGGCGACGCCGTTGCCATATTCGTGCTCGTTGGCGAGCTTGATGGCGTTTTCGTAGGTCGGGGCGCGCACGACCGAGAGCACTGGGCCGAAAATCTCTTCCTTGTAGATGCGCATGTCAGGCGTCACTTCGTCGAACAGGCAGCCGCCCATATAGAAGCCGTTCTCGTAGCCCTGCATGGTGAAGCCGCGTCCGTCGACGACGAGTTTGGCGCCTTCCTTGACGCCGAGATCGACGTAACCCTTCACGCGCTCCAGCGCCTGCCGGGTTACCAGCGGTCCGAAGTCGGCCGAGGAATCGGTCGACGGTCCGACCTTCAGGCTCTCGACGCGAGGAACGAGCCGCTCGACGAGCCGGTCCGCCGTCTCCTTGCCGACGGGGACGGCCACCGAGATCGCCATGCAGCGCTCACCGGCCGAGCCGTAGCCGGCGCCGATGAGGGCGTCGACGGTCTGGTCCATGTCGGCGTCGGGCATGATGATCATGTGGTTCTTGGCGCCGCCGAAGCACTGCACGCGCTTTCCGGCGGCACAGCCGCGGCTGTAGATGTAGTGCGCGATCGGGGTCGAGCCGACGAAGCCTACGGCCTTGATGTCGGGATCGTCGAGGATGGCGTCGACCACTTCCTTGTCGCCGTTGACGACATTGAGCACGCCAGCCGGAAGGCCGGCCTCGAGGAACAGCTCGGCGATCCTCAGCGGCACGCCGGGATCGCGCTCCGACGGCTTAAGGATGAAGGCGTTGCCGCAGGCGATCGCCGGAGCGATCTTCCACAGCGGGATCATCGCCGGGAAGTTGAAGGGGGTGATGCCGGCCACGACGCCGAGCGGCTGGCGCATGGAGTAGACGTCGATGCCAGGGCCGGCGCCGTCGGTGAACTCGCCCTTCATCATATGCGGTGCGCCGATGCAGACTTCGACGACTTCGAGGCCGCGCTGGATGTCGCCCTTGGCGTCGGCGATTGTCTTGCCGTGCTCGCGGGCCAGCAACTCGGCGAGCTCGTCATATTCGCGATTGACCAGTTCCAGGAACTTCATGAGCACGCGTACCCGGCGCTGCGGATTGGTCGCCGCCCAGGCCGGCTGTGCCGCCTTGGCATTCTCGACCGCCGCCCTGAGCTCCGCTGCGGAAGCGAGCGCGACCGTGCCGCGCACCGAGCCGTCCATCGGCTGCATGACGTCTTGGCTGCGGCCGCTGGTGCCGGCGACGCGCTTGCCGCCGATGAAATGACCGTATTCGACCATCGTTTCTCTCCCTGATTGGCTGACTTGCCCGGTTCGAGGCTGGCTTCATTGTCTGCCTTCGCGCGACGCTTGGCAACGCGAGGGGAATCGCATCCGTTGTGCGGAAAATATAGGACCGGAAGACTCTGTGCATCATTTGTCGCAAATGGTAGCTTGCGGTGCTCCTGGTTTGCGCGGGGCTCGGCGAACCAGTTCCGAGGATGGACGGGAGGCTTCCAACATGAATTGGGATGACGTCCGCGTCTTCCTTGCCGTTGCCCGTTCCGGACAGATACTCGGCGCGTCGCGTCGCCTCGAACTCAACCATGCCACGGTCTCGAGGCGCATCGCGGCGCTGGAACAGGCGCTGAAGGCGAAGCTGTTCCGCCGCCTCACAACCGGCAGCGAGCTCACGCCGGCGGGCGAGAGATTCCTTTCGGTGGCCGAGCGCATGGAAGCCGACATGATCGCGGCGCGGGCCGAGATTACCGGTGAAGGCGACGATATTTCGGGGACGGTGCGGATCGGCGCGCCCGACGGCTTCGGCGTGACCTTCCTGGCGCCGAGGCTCGGCGCGCTGACCGCCCAGCATCGCGACCTGACCATCCAGCTCGTGCCGGTGCCGCGCTCCTTCTCGTTGTCGCGGCGCGAGGCCGACATCGCGATCACCGTCGAGCGGCCGCTCGAAGGCCGGCTGGTCGCGGCCAAGCTGGTCGACTATTCGCTCCGCCTCTACGCCTCCCGCGGTTACGCCGCGGCGCACGGCCTGCCGCGCGACGCGGCCGAACTCGGCCAGCATCGTCTCGTCGGCTATGTGCCCGACCTCGTCATCAGCCCGTCGCTCGACTATGCCGCCGAATTCAGCCCGTCCTGGAATGCCGGGTTCGGCATCTCGTCGGCCCTCGGCCAGGTGGAGGCGGTGCGCTCGGGTGCGGGCATCGGCATCCTGCACGCCTTCATCGCCCGCATGCATGACGAGTTGGTGCCGGTGTCGGCGATACCGCCCATACGCCGGGCCTACTGGCTGGTCTATCACGAGAGCGTGCGACCCATGCGCCGCGTCCAGCTTGTCGCGGCCTTCATCGGCAAGGCGGTGGAGCGTGAACGGGCGCTGTTCATATGACGGCCTCGCTGCAGTCGCTGCGCCGGCCCTATGCCGAACTGCTGCGCCAGGCGAAGCTCAGTGCGCGAAGGGCCGACGAGGCCGAGGACCTGCTGCAGACGATCCTTCTCGCGGCCCTGGAAGCGGGACGCACGGACCTCTCCGACATCGGGAACCGGCGCTGGCTCGAAGGGGCCCTGCGCAAGCGCGCCGCTTTCGATGCCCGTTCGGCGATCAGGCACCGGCGACGCGAAACGCTTTGCGCGCCGGCAGCAACTGTCGAACCGGCCGAACGGGACGTTCTGCCGACCCGCTTCGTGGCGCAGCTTCCTGCGGCGCTGCGCACCACCGCGCTGCTCGCTCTGACCGGCCACAACAGGCAGGAGATCGCCTGGCTCCAGAACCTCTCGGATCCGGCCCTGCGGCAACGCATCGCCGACATCAAGCGGCGCTGGCGTGCCGCCGGCGGTCATCGCTTCGAGGAGATTCCCGGCCTCGCCGGAGCGCTGGCTTTCGGCCGCATCCGGCGATCCCTGCTCAAGCTGGTGCGCCGCGAAGGGGCCTTCCTTGCCAGTCATGATCCCGACGGGCATATTTTTGTCATCGGCCGCTCACGAAATCCGGTTCCACGGCAACAGGAGTAATGTGCAACCGCCAACAAGGAGTAGGCACATGTTCGGCAAGAGCCGCATAGGAAACATCTGCTACTATGTCTCCGACATCGACAGGACCGAAGCCTTCTATCGCGACGTGCTCGGCCTGGAGGTCGAGCGCATGGAGGATGACGAGGCCGGCGCCTGGCTGATCGCCAGAACCGCCAACGAGGTCGACCTGATCTTCTTCAAGATGGAATCGCGTCCCGGCAATTCGCCTGTTGTCGTCTTCGACCTGGCCGACGGCGGTATCGACGACGTCGTCGCAGGCCTTGCCGCCAAGGGTGCTACCATCGTCACCCCGGTGAGCCACGCTCCCGGGGGATGGTCGTCCGAAATCGTCGATCCGGACGGCCACACGATCTCGATGTATCAGACGGCCGGGGCGCCGCGGTCGCTGAAGTAGTCTGGACGCCGCATGAAACGTCGCAGGCTCGCGCCTGATGCCGGCCTCTTCCGGGGTGCGTCCTTCGAGGCTCGCCCTCGCCGGGTATGCGCTTTCCCGGCGACGCTTTGCGGGCTCGCACCTCAGGATGAGGACCCGTGGTGCCATATCCTCGTCCGACCTCGGTGCTTCCCGGTTGTGCGGCGCCGGCGCCACAGGGCCTCACCCTGGGGTGCAGGCCCGCAGGGAACTGACTGTTGGCGGACCTACCTTCGCGGGCGAGCCTCGAAGGGACGCATCCGAGAAGATGCCGGCATCACTGGCGGCGCCAACCTGCGATCGTCTCCTACGCGCTCACCGGCGGGCGGCGGTCTTTCCACGGCATCTGCTGCTCGAGCTGCACGGATGCCGCCAGCACTGTCGCCTCGTCGCCGTAGCGGCCGACCATCTGCACGCCGACCGGGATGCCGTCCGCCGTCCAGTGCAGCGGCAGCGATATGGCGGGCTGGCCAGAGATGTTGAAGGGGAAGGCGAAGACGGAGTCTGTCCATTTCGCATTGTAGCGGTCGAGATCGGTTTCCGACATGTCGTAGTAGCCGACCGGGCGCGGCAGCTGCGTGAGCGTCGGCGTGACGAATAGATCGTATGGTGCGAGGTCGCCGGCGATGGCGCGGCTCAACTGACGGATCTGCTCGACATCGGCGATGTGGGCGATGCCGCCGGTTGCGCGGCCGCGCTCGATGATCGCCCAGGTCACCGGCTCGACGTCGTTCTTCGTGACCGGCCGCCCGACGAACTGCTCGGACGCGGCGAACATCGCTGCGGTCTGGACACAGGTCATGTCGGTATAGGTCTTCCAGGCCGCATTGGCGTCGAGCGCCATGTCGTGCTCCTCGACCTCGTGGCCCAGCGCCTCGAGCGCCTTCGCCGCGGCGAGCACGGCGGCCTTGGGCTCGGTGCCGACCGGCGTGCCGTTGGGCGGGGTGACCGTGTAGCCGATGCGCAGCTTCTTCGGCGCCTTGGCCGAGAGGGAAAGCCAGCTCTCACCAGGTGTCGGCGGTGTGTAGGGGTCGCCCGGCAGGGCGCCCGCCAATGCATCGAGATAGGCGGCGGTGTCGCGCACTGTGCGCGAGCAGCACAGGAAATAGGCGCCGCCGTACCAGAAGTCGCCGAAAGGGGCGAGCGTGACCCGTCCGCGCGAGGGCTTCAGCCCGACGACGCCGCAGCACGATGCCGGGATGCGAATGGACCCCGCACCGTCGCTCGCCTCGCCGATCGGCACCATCCGCGCGGCGACCGCCGCCGCCGTGCCGCCGCTCGACCCGCCGGCGGTGATGTCGGCCTTCCAGGGGTTGCGTGTCGCCCCATAGAGCTTCGGCTCGGTGGAGATCGACCAGCCGTTCTCCGGCGCGTTCGATTTGCCGACCAGATTGAGGCCGGCCGCCTTCATGCGCCGCACGGCCTCGGTGTCGAAGGTCGCGACGAAGTCCTTGAAATAGACCGAGGCGTTGGTGTTGGGCGCGCCGGTCCAGGACGACGCCAGTTCCTTCAGCAGGAAGGGCACCCCGGCCAGAGGAGCGTCGCGGTCGATCGTGGCGGCCGCGGCGCGCCCCATGTCGTAGAGGCGGTGGATGACCGCGTTGAGGCTGGGGTTCAGCCGGTCGATCAGTGTGGCGGCGGCCTCGACGAGTTCGGCCGGCGAAACCTCCTTGCGCCTCACGAGGCCGGCAAGGCCGAGCGCATCGGACTCGGCATAGGTCTTCAGCAAGCTGTCGGTGACGGTGGCCATGGTCTTCTCTCCTCCTGCCGCATTGCTCCGAAAATCGTTCCCGATCTTCGGAGAGCACGATGCGTCGACCCAAAATGTCAGAGCGCTTGTCGCGCGTCCCTATCGATGCGTTCCAGCAGCGGTCGTGCCTGAGGCACGGCCTGACGCTTCCTCCCGCCTTGCCGTTCGTGAACGGAACTGATCACACCCGGCCGCAACCGCGCTGATGCAGCCGGGGGCTTGTGTCAGGCCAGATCGATGGCGCGCCGCTCTTCGATGCTTTGCTCGGCGGCGAGCACGATGCGCAGGCTGTTCACCGCGGCATCCATCGATTCCGACAGATCGAGGTCCTCGCGGATGGCGCGCAGGAAGAATTGCTGCTCGCGATCGCACAGCTCCTGGTGGCCGGGCTCGTCCTCCATGCTGAAGATCTCGTCCGGCTTGGCGAAGTTCTTGTCCGCATCGACCTTGGCGTGGTGGATCTTGATGGCATCGGTCTTGGTGTGGCGGTCGATGTCGGCTGAGTCGGACACTTCGTCCGCGTCCTTGGCAGCACTTTCCGACTGGCCGGCGACGATCGAGACCGCGCCCTCGGGGCCGACCACATCCTTCACGAAATAGGCGATCTCGCTCATCATCGGGCCCCATCCGGCCTCGTACCAGCCGACCGATCCGTCGTCGAAGGTGACGTGCAGATGGCCGTAATTCTGCTTGGCTGCCTCGGGCCAGAGCTTCGCGCCGATGCCGTGCACCCGCACGGGCCTGGCCCCCGTCAGCTGGCACATGACGTCGACATAGTGGACGCCGCAATCGACGATGGGGATCAGCGAATCGATCAGGTTCTTGTGCCAGTGCCAGGCCGGGCCGCTGCTCTGCTGGTTGAGGTTGAGGCGCATCACCAGCGGCTTGCCAAGCGTCTTGCCCATTTCGATGAACTTTATCCAGGACGGGTGGACGCGCAGGATATAGCCGAGCACCAGCTTGCGGTTCCTGGCGCGCGCAGCCGCGACCACCTTCTCGGCATCCTCGATGTTGGTGGCGAGCGGCTTTTCCATGAAGACATGGCAGCCGGCGTCGATCGCCTTCAGCGCATATTCGGCATGGGTGTTGGGCCAGCTGTTGATGGAGACGGCGTCGGGTCTGGCCTCCTTCAAGGCCTCGTCGAAATCCTCATAGAGCGGATAGCCGGAAAGCTCCGCCGGGATCTTCTTGCTCTTGATGGAGCGGCTCATCAAGCCGACGATCTCGAACCCGTCGAGCCGGTGATAGGCGCTGGCGTGCGAGGCCCCCATATTGCCGAGGCCGACCACGAGGACTTTTACCTTGTCGGACAATCTTTCCTCCTGATTGCTGCAATTGCAGTCACGACAACGTCAGGCCGGCCCAACGTCGCCTCTTTCATGTGGCGGATGCGCACGGCGCCGGTCGCTGCGGTCATGGGCCGGGCGAACGGCAAGGGCCGTCCGCCCGGGATGCATTCCTGTCTCAGACGGCGTCGTCGAACATATGCGCCTTGATGTTCTCGACATCGAGCGCGGTGAAGCCTTCCGAGAGCTGGTAGCCGTCGGCGTCGGCCTTCACCTTGGCCTTGTCGAAATCGTTGGCCGGCGCGATCAGATCGTTGGTGCAGACATCCTCGGCTTTCACCGGATTGGTGATCTGGCCGATCTTGTGGATCTCGTCGAAGAAGCCCTGCCAGCTCGCCATGTCGTGCCAGCCCCAGCCGTCGCGCTTGTCCATGTCGCCGCGGAAGACGTTGATCTGCTGCAGGATAGACGTGGTGCCGAGCTGCGGTCCGAGATTCTTGGCGAGCGTGGGGAACTGCTCGAACACGGCTTCGACTGCGGCGCGCGGGTTCTGGTAGCCGAATTCGAGGCCCATGGCCCAGCCGCGCAGATATTTCTCGAGAAAGGCCTTGCGGTCGGGATCTTCGAGGTCGGCGGTCCGCACGACGAAGGTGTTGGCCGGCAGCTTCGATTTCTGCACGCCGAGCCAGTAGTCGAATTTGAGGCCGGTCGCGATCCATTCGGCGCGCAGCCCCTCCCAGGACAAAGCGGCATCGCCCTGGCCGCCGGCAAGCGCGGTGCCCCAGGTCGGCCAGCCGGCCTCGACATATTTCACCTTCTTGATGTCGACGCCCTGGGAGGCGAGCAGCGGATCTGTGATCGACTGCCAGGCGGCGGAGCCGAGCAGCACCGTCTTGCCCTCCAGCGCCTTCAGGTCGCTCGAGCCCTCACCCTTGCGGAAGGCGAAGCTGAAGGTGTCGCGTGCGCCCATGTGGAACACCGACGTCAGCTTCATGCCGTTCTGGATGGCGAAGGAGAACACGCCGGGCGACGGGAAGCCCATATCGGCCTGGCCGACATCGACGAATTTCACCGTGGCGGTGCCGTCCGAGGGGCCGGGCTGCATGTCGGTGGCGAGGTCGCCGAAATAGCCCATCTTCTTGGCGGCCCAATAGGGATAGTCGTCGAGCACTTCCAGCGTGCCGCGCGGCGAGATCCAGGTGAACTTCTCATAGACCGCGGCTTGCGCCCGGGAGAGATAACCCGAGGCGCCGAGCGCGGTTGCGGTTACCAGGCCTCCGCCGGTGACCTGCAGGAAATAGCGGCGGTTCATTCCGGCTGTTAGGCCGGCCTTGATGGAGCTTTCGTTCATGGCATTCCCTTCTTGTTGACGGATGTCGCGCCCCGGCGTGCAAATCACTCCGCTCTCGCGCCAGCCTCCCGGAGGCGCGTCCTGCTGGTCACGCCTCCCAGCTCGCCCACTTCTTCCCGATGAGGAAGAAAAGCACATAGATAAGGATGCCGAGGATCGAGAGGATCAGCACCACGGCGAAGAACTGCGGCATCTGGATCATCGACGAATAGGTGGTGAGCCGGTTGCCGAGGCCGAAGCCGCCGCCGACCATCTCCGCGCCCACCGCCGTCAGCAGCCCGAAGATCGCGCCGATCATCAGGCCGACCAGGATCATCGGCAGCGCCATCGGCGCCCTGATCTTCCAGAAGATCTGCAGCGTGCTGGCGCCATAGGAGCGGGCGAGCGCGATCTTGGCGCTGTCGACCCGGCGGAAACCGGTGGCGGCGTTGATCATCACCATCGGGCCGGCGGCGAGCGCGACGGCGATGATGCGCGGCGTGTAGCCGAAGCCGAAGCGCAGGATGAGCAGCGGCACAAGCGCCAGCATCGGCGTCGTCACCAGCAGCAAAATATAGGGCGCGACGATCTTCTCCACGAAGGGGAACTGCGTCACGACCGCCGCCAGCACCAGCCCGACCAGCGCGCCGATAGCGAATCCCGACAGAAGCTCGACCAGCGTGTGGCCGAGATGGGGAAGGATCAGCGGGAACTCGGTGACCAGGGCCTCGGCGATCAAGCTCGGCGGCGGCATGATATATTGCGGCACCTCGAAGAAGCGCAGCGCGAATTCGAGACCGCCGATCACCACCACCGCGACAGCCAGGATCGCGGCGACCTCGCGAGCCGAATTGACGCCCGGTCCGGTAGAGAAGGCGGAAAGATTGGTCAGGCTGACGTCGTGGCCGTCGCCCGCCTTGGTCTTGTGGAACTCCGGAATAGCGTCGCTGCTCATCGCCTGGAATTCCTCAATTCACCGTCTCGACCTGGTCGAGTCGACGCGCCCCGGAAGGGCTCGTGCGCCCGCCGACGATATCCATCTTGATCGCATTGGTGAGGTCGAAGACCTCTTTGGTGGCCATGATCTCCATCGAGCGCGGCCTCGGGAACGGCACCTCGTATTCCCTGGCCACGCGGCCCGGCCGCGGCGAAAGCACCACGACCCGGTCGGAGAGGAAGATCGCCTCCTCGATGCTGTGCGTGATGAAGACGATCGTCGTGGGCCGGTCGAGCCAGATCTCCTCGACCAGCCGGTTCATCTCGTCGCGGGTGAAGCTGTCCAGCGCGCCGAACGGCTCGTCCATCAAGAGGACGGAAGGCTTGAGCGACAAAGCGCGCACGATCGCGGCGCGCTGCTGCATGCCGCCGGAGAGCTCGCGCGGGAACTTGCCGCCGAAGCCGTCGAGGCCGACCCGTTCGAGGAGATGGGCGATCCAGTCGCGATCGGGCCGGGTGCCCTTGATCTCGAAGGGGAAATTGATGTTGGCGTCGAGGTTGCGCCACGGCAGGAGGTTGGCCTCCTGGAAGACGATGCCGATGTCCGGATGCGGGCCGTCGATGCGCTTGCCGTCGAGCGCGATCTCTCCGGCGCTCAGCCCGTGCAGGCCGGACATCGACCAGAGCAGCGTGGTCTTGCCGCAGCCGGAGGGGCCGACGATCGACACGATCTCGTTGGCCCGGACATCCAGGCTGCAGCCTTCCAGCGCCGTCAGGTCGCCGGACGCCGTGTGGTAGACTTTCGTCGCCGCACGGACGGCAAGCTTGGGGACTGTTCCATCGCCCGCGTTCATACTCCCCCCTGGAGATTGCGCGACAATCCAGCGGATCGCTCCTCCCGCCAAAATCAGTCTGTAACTATCCTACTTTTCTGTCAAGGAGCGACCGGCCAGCCAGGTCGAGCTATCGCGCGATGTACCCATCAATCATTTGAAAAACATGTCTTTTTCGATTCTTGAAAATCATGTAGCTTTCCTACATAGTTTGACCGGCCATATCGTGAGCGCCGCTTGCCCCGGCGTACCGGTCGGCTGGGACGCGGAGGTCCGGACAATGCTAAGGGAATGCGGTGGATCGACCGACGGCAAAGGATGAAACTTCTTCATGAGCGAGGCTGACGAGGGACGGCGCAGCGCCGAGGACTATGAGACGCCGGGTCATGGCGGGCGCATCCCCGACATCATCTCGCTGGTGAAGGATTCCTATGCGGACCTGCGGCCGGCCGAGCGCCGCGTGGCCGATGTCGTTCTCGACGACGTGAAATTCGCGGTCGACGCCTCCAATGCCGCACTCGCCGAAAAGGCCGGCGTCAGCGAGCCGACCGTCACACGCTTCTGCCGCGCCATCGGATGCGACGGGGTGCGCGACTTCAAGCTCAAGCTCGCGCAGAGCCTCGTCGTCGGGCAGCTCTATCTGAGCAAGCCGCCCGCGCCGAGCCCCGACAACGGCATGCCGTTCTGGGGCGCCGTCTTCGGCGAAGCGCGCAGGGCGCTCGACGAGGCGGAGCGGCAGCTCGATCCGGCCGAGCTCGCCGAGGCCTCGGAGCTCATTGCCAAGGCGCGCCAGGTCACCGTGTTCGGCCTCGGCGGATCCTCCTCGGCGCTGGCGCAGGAGACCCAGTACCGGCTGTTCCGCTACGGCGTCACCGTCAGCGCCCACAGCGACCCCTATCTCATGCGCATGACGGCATCGACGCTGAAGCCGAACGACCTCGTCATCGCGATCTCGGCGACGGGGCGCACACGCGAGGTGATCGAGGCGGTCGAGCTCGCCAAGCACTATCGCGCCAATGCCATCTGCGTTACGGCGCCCGACACGGACCTTTCGCGCATCTGCGACGTCAGGCTGACGGTCGCCGTTCCCGAATATCCCGATACGCTCAAGCCGACTGCCTCACGCTTCGCCTTCCTGGCTGTCATCGATCTCATGGCGGTCGCCGCCGGCTACAGGCTCGACGCACCGGCCCGCGAGACGCTGCGCCGGATAAAATACACGATCCAGCTCCACCGCGCGGGCAAGGAGATGGAACCCCTCGGGGACTGATACCGATGGCCGGCGCGGCCTCAGCGGGTCGCCCGGCTTCACGCCTGCGGGCGTGGCCTGGTTGCGCGCACCAACGGTCGAGACAACTGGAACGAAATCTCTGGCCGCGGTGCGGCCGTGCGAATGAAGAGGGGGAGACATGTCCGACACCGCACCGACCAGACAGGCGAGCGCCTGGCTCGCAGCCTTCGCCGCCGCGCTCGATGCGCGCGACACGGCAGCGGCAGCGGATCTCTTCCTCGACGACTGCTACTGGCGCGACCTGCTCGCCTTCACCTGGAACATTCGAACCATGGAAGGCCAGGCGGCCATCATCGAGATGCTGAAGGCGACGCTGGACGGGAGACGGCCCTCCGCCTGGAGCCTTTCCCGCGAGGCGACCGTGGAGAACAGCGGCGTCGAGGCGGGGTTCACCTTCGAGACTGCGGTGGCGCGCGGCGAGGGGATTCTCAGGCTTCGCGACGGCAAATGCCGCACGCTGTTCACAGCGGTAAGCGAGCTCAAGGGGCATGAGGAAAAGAAAGGCGCCGGGCGGCCGCTCGGCGTCAGGCACGGAGCCGACCGCGGCCGGGAAACCTGGTCGGAGCGCCGTCGTCGCGAGGAGGCCGCGCTCGGCTCGACCGAGCAGCCCTACTGCCTGATCGTCGGCGGCGGCCAGGGCGGCCTGGCGCTCGGCGCAAGGCTGCGGCAGCTCGGCGTGCCGGCCATCATCTTGGAGAAGAATGCCCGCGCCGGCGATTCCTGGCGCAACCGCTATCGTTCGCTCGTGCTGCACGATCCGGTCTGGTACGACCATCTGCCCTATATGCCCTTTCCCGAGCATTGGCCGGTCTTCACGCCCAAGGACAAGATGGGCGACTGGCTGGAAATGTATGCGCGGGTGATGGAGCTCAATTGCTGGACCTCGTCCACCTGCCTTTCCGCCGCCTATGACGATGGCGAGAAGAGCTGGACCGTCGAGGTCGACCGCGCCGGCGAACGCGTGGTGCTGAAGCCGAAACATCTCGTCTTTGCCACTGGGGCCTATGGACCGCCGAGGATGATCGACCTGCCAGGCGCCGACGTTTTCGAGGGCGAGCTCCTGCATTCCAGCCAGTATGCCGACGGGCGGCGTTTCCGCGGCAAAGCCTGTGCCGTCATCGGCGCGGCGAGCTCGGGCCACGACGTCAGCGTCGACCTCTGGGAGAGCGGCGCCGACGTCACCATGATCCAGCGCTCGCCGACGACCGTGGTGAAGTCGGACACGCTGATGGAGCTGGGCTTCGAGATCTATTCCGAGCAGGCGCTCGCCCGCGGCATCGGCACCGACAAGGCTGATATGATGGTCGCCTCGACGCCCTTCGCCTTGCTTCCTGAAAGCCAGAAAGCGCTCTACGACAGGATCAGGGTTCGCGACGCCGACTTCTACGACCGCCTGCGCCAATCCGGCTTCGCTATCGATTTCGGTGACGACGAGACCGGGCTGATGATGAAGGCTTACCGGACGGGATCTGGCTACTATATCGATGTCGGCGCTTCGGAACTGATCATCGCCGGCGAGATTACGGTGCGCAGCGGCGTGGCCGTCGAGCGGCTGACGCCGAAGGGTATCCAGTTCGACGACGGCTCCGAACTCGCGGCCGACGTGATCATCTCTTGCACGGGCTACCAGTCGATGCACGAGACGGTGGCGGCGATCGTTTCGCGCGAGGTGGCCGACAAGGTCGGGCCGTGCTGGGGCCTCGGCTCGGGCGTGCGCAACGATCCCGGCCCGTGGCTGGGCGAACTGCGCAACATGTGGAAGCCGACGGCGCAGGACGCGCTCTGGTTCCAAGGCGGCAACCTCGCGCTGTCACGCTTCTATTCGAAATTCGTCGCCCTGCAGCTCAAGGCGCGCATGGAGGGGATTGCTACTCCGGTTTATTGATCGGGGGGCATGAGCGTGGTGCGTCCTTCGAGGCTCGCCCTCGCAGGGGCTGCGTCTCTTGAGGCGACGTGTTGCGGGCTCGCGCCTCAGGATGAGGAAAGTTGGCGCTACCTAAACACGGTGCTTGGGCTCGAAGAGCTGGGTCCTAGACACTGGGATGACGGAGACGCGGGGGATGACGGAGACCCGGGCGATTATTCTCCTCCGGGGACTCCGGTGCAGCGAGCCTCATGCCGGCCCTTCCGAAGGCTGCATCAAGACATCTTCGAGCCTATGCACCGTTAATAGGTAGCGCCGACCTTCCTCATCCTGAGGTGCGAGCCCGCAATATGTCACCGCGAAAGGCGCATCCTTTGAGAGGGCGAGCCTCGAAGGACGCACCCCGCCAAGATGCCGGCCCGGTCACCTCTGCCCGCCGCAGCCGAAATGATTGCAGACCACGTCGACATGGGTGCGGTGAGCCTGCGGCTCGTAGCGTTCCGCCTCCGCGCCGGCCGCTTCGTTCGGCCACCAGACGCCGCCGGCGACGATGCCGTCGGACGTCAGCCTCTCCTTGGCCACCAGCTTGGCGCCGCCCGAATCGACGAAGCTGAAGCGGCCCGGCTGCAGCCGCAGCACCGCGACGTCGGCAGGCGCGCCGACCGCGAGCCGGCCGAGTTCCGGCCGGGCGATCACTTCGGCCGGGCGCTGGGTCGCGGCGCGGATGATATCCGTGAAGGGCATGCCGAGCGCCAGCAGCTTCGACATGCACACGAGAATGTCGAAGGCCGGGCCGTCGACGCAGTAGAGATGGACGTCGCTGCTGATGACATCGGGGGCCAGTCCGTCGCGCAGCATCGCCCGCGCCACCTCGAAATCGAACGAACCCATGCCGTGGCCGATGTCGAAGACGACGCCGCGCTCGCGCGCCAGGCGCATGTCGGGGCGCACGGCGCCCGATGCGAAGACCGGCGCATTGGGGAACGGGCGGAAGCAATGGGTGAGGATGTCGCCCCGGCGCAGCCGGGGCAGCACTTCCGAGCGTCCGGGAGGCGGCTCGTCGATATGGGCCATCAGCGGCAGTCCCACCCTGTCGGCCGCCTCGAGCGCGAGGTCGACCGGGGCGATGCCGCTGGTACCGCCGGCGATGCGGCCGGAGCGGACCTTGACGCCGACGACCACGTCCTCATGGGCGCGCACCGCCGCCACCACCTCACGCGGATCGCATAGCCTCAGGTCGCCGCATTCGCCGACCATGACCGTGCGCGAGAAACCGAAGATGCCGGCGAAGGAGATGTTCATATAGGCCAGAATGCGGACCTTCGACCGTTCCATGACATGGCGGCGGAAGCCGAGGAAGTTGCCGGCGCCGGCGCTGCCTGCGTCGATGAATGTGGTCGTTCCGCTCCTGGCGGCCAGCCGGTCGGCGTCGACGCCGAGCGAGGTGCCGCCCCAATAGACGTGGCTGTGAAGGTCGATCAGCCCCGGCGTCACGACGGCGCCGCAGGCATCGATCACGCGCGCCGCGCAGTCTGGCGGGATATCGGCATCGATGGCGGCGACGCGAGTGCCGGAGATTGCGACGTCGCGCGGCGCGTCGAGGCCGGAGGCGGGGTCGACGACACGCCCGCCCTTCAGGAGGAGTTCATACTGCATGGCCCGGTTTCCTCCCTCATAATGTCGGCGGCGGCTGTGCCGCGTCTCAGGCCCGGAGCGGCTTGTAGGCGACCGCCTCGATCTCGATCCTGATGTCGATCATCAGCCGTGACTCGACGGTCGTGCGCGCCGGCGGGTTGTCTGGAAAATATCTGGCATAGACGGCGTTGAAGGCGCCGAAGTCGCGCGCGTCCTCCAGGATGACGGTGGTCTTCACGATGTCGTCCATCGTGCAGCCGGCGAGCGACAGCGTGGCCGCGACATTGTCGAGCACCTGTTCGGTCTGCTCGATGATGCCGCCTTTCACCACGACCCCGTTGCCATCGACAGGAACCTGGCCGGAGACATAGACGAAATCGCCTGCCCTCACCGCCGGCGACAGCGGCACGTGGGAGGTTCCGAAACACTGCCTGGGCACGGTCTGCCTCCTCTCGAACACTCGATCCTGTGTCGTGGGGCGTATCGCCGGAAACCGCCGAGGCCGGCATCGTCTTCGACGCCGATCCCCACGGTCCCCTCTCTCGGCTGCAGCCCCTCGCGCCTTTCCCTTGCCGGCAATCTATGTCAGTTCGAGGCGCCCGTCATGGTGCATTGTTGGAAAGCAACAAATTTTTGATCGCCATGTTGCTTTATTACACGGCCACCAGCATCCTGTATCGGCGGCGACCCGGCGGCGCAGCAGGGGAGGAACGGGCATGATCGATTTCGGCGGGCAAAGCGTGATCGTCACCGGTGCCGGCGGCGGAGTGGGAAGCGCGCTCGTCAAGGTGCTGGCGGATTGCGGAGCGCGTGTGGTGGCCTGTGATCGGAAAGGCGTGGACCTCTCGGCCGACGGCATCGCCGAGGCCAGCCACTTCGACCTTCTCGAGGACGCCGCCGTCGCCGATTTCGCCGCGCGGACCCTCAGCGCGGGCGTGCCCGCCGCCGTGATCTCCAATGCCGGCTGGACGCGCGCCGAGACGCTGGCCGCCGTGACGCCGGAGGCGCTCGATCGCGAGGTCGACCTGAATTTCCGAAGTGCCGCACTCCTGTCGCAGGCCTTCCTGCCCGCCATGCGCAACCAGCCGTCGGGCGCTGCCTTCGTCTTCGTGACGTCGGTCAATGCGATGTTCCATTGCGGCAACCCCGCCTATTCCGCGGCGAAGGCCGCGTTGACCGCCTGGATGCGGGCGATCGCGACTGAGGAAGGACGCAACGGCATCCGGGCCAATGCCGTGGTTCCCGGCTCGATCCGGACCGGCGCCTGGGACCATCGCATCGCCCAGAAGCCGGAGATCCTTGGCGCCGTCAGCGGTCTCTATCCGCTCGGCCGGCTGGTGGAGCCGGCGGAGGTCGCCAGGGCGGCGGCGTTCCTCGCTTCGCCTGCGGCAAGCGGGATCACCGGCGCTGCGCTTACCGTCGATGCCGGGCTGACGGCAGGCAATCTTCCGTTCCTGGAGCAGATTTCCTGAACACGCGGCACTCCAGGGTGTCGTCCAAATAGCCAAATCGCTTCGACCAGAATTGGCGAGGGGATGGCGGTGCGGCCGCACCCGGGTTGCCCCCCACTGTCTGCCGGACATCTCTCCCCGCAACCGGGGAGAGAGAGGCTTGCTCCCCGGATTTCGCCAATCGGAAACCTCAGCCATCGGAGAAGGCGCGGACCCGATCCGCTCTCTCCCCGGCTGCGGAGGTGAGCAGCCGGGACGCTGCGAAGCGGCGGGGACCCGGCCGGGCGTCCGGCAGGACGGTGAGGGCGACACAGGGCGAAGCGGTCATTTTCCGATGCCTGCTAACCGTATCGCGACATGGCCAGGGCGCGGACATCGATATCGGGCGCCTTGCCCGACATGATGTCGGCGATGACGCGGCCCGAGCCGCAGGCCATGGTCCAGCCCAGCGTTCCGTGCCCGGTGTTGAGATAGAGATTGGCGTATCTTGTGCCGCCGATGATCGGCGGGCCATCCGGCGTCATCGGCCGCAAGCCGCACCAGAACGAGGCTTTCGACAGGTCGGCGCCGCGCGGGAAGAGGTCGCCGACGGAATAGGTGAGAGTGTCGCGCCGCGCGTCGTGGAGCCTGAGGTCGTAGCCGGAGACCTCCGCGGTGCCGCCGGCCCGGACGCGGGTGCCGAGCCGGGTGATCGCGACCTTGTAGGTCTCGTCCATGACGGTCGAGACCGGCGCGGCCTCGGCGTCCGATATCGGCGCGGTGATGGAATAGCCCTTCACGGGGTAGACGGGGATGGACAGCCCGAGCGGCCGGAGCATGACAGGCGAATAGCTGCCCAGCGCCACCAGATAGGCGTCGGCGGTGAGCGGTCCCGCGCTGCTCTTCACGCCCGTTATGCGCGCGCCGTCCGCCTCGATCCGCTCGATCGTCGTGTCGTAGAGAAAGGTGACGCCACGGCCGGCGGCACGGGCCGCCAGACGCTCTGTGAACATGCGGCAGTCGCCGGTCTCGTCTTCGGGCAGGCGCAGGCCGCCGACGAACTTTTCCTTGACGCCGGCGAGCGCCGGCTCCGCGGCGATGCAGCCGGCCGGGTCGAGAAGCTCGAAGGGTACGCCGAACTTCTTCAGCACCTCGATGTCGCCGGCCGTGCCGTCGAACTGCGCCTGCGTGCGGAAGAGTTGCAGCGTGCCCTGGCTCCGCTCGTCATAGCTTATGCAAGTGGCGGCGCGCAGCTCGCGCAGCCGGTCGCGGCTGTATTCGGCGATCGGCACCATGCGCGCCTTGTTGACGGCGTAGCGGGCGGCCGTGCAATTCCCCAGCATCTTGAGCAGCCAGATCCACATATGGGGATCCCCGCGCGGCCTCACGACGAGCGGCCCGTGCCGCATCAACAGCCATTTGATCGCCTTCACCGGGATGCCCGGCCCGGCCCATGGCGAGGAGTAACCCGGCGATACCTCGCCGGCATTGGCAAAGCTCGTCTCAAGTCCAGCTCCCTTCTGCCGGTCGACGACGGTCACCTCATGGCCCGCCTCGGCCAGGTAATGTGCGCTGGTCGTTCCGATTACGCCGCTGCCGAGAACCAGGATCTTCATGGGTCGTCCCCCGGATGCGTGGTGTCAGTCGTCCAGATAGCGGCGGTGGAAGCGGTGGCCGAGGCCGGTCAGGATCTCGTAGCCGATGGTTCCGGCGAGCCGAGCCGCATCGTCGACCGCCTGGTGCTCGCCGATCAGTTCGACCAGGTCGCCGGCAGCGAGTGCGCCTGATGGCAAGGCCGAGATGTCGAGGATGATGCTGTCCATCGAGACGCGGCCGGCGAAGGGCAGGCGGACGCCTTTGTAAAACGCGCCGGCCGCCGCGTGGCGGGGCCAGCCGTCGGCATAGCCGAGCGAGATCGTGGCCGCTCGCATTGGGCCCTCGGTCCTGTGGATATGGCCGTAGCCGACGCCGGTTCCACCGGGCAGCTCCCGCGTCTGGATCACCCTGGCCGCGAGCCGGACTACCGGTCGCATCGGGTTCGGCTTGCCCGGGGTCGGATTGATGCCGTAAAGCGCGGCGCCCGGCCGGGCAAGATCGAAATGATAGGCCGTCCCGAGGAAGATCGCCGAGGAATTGGCGAGCGACCAGGGTGCGGTGGGAAACATCGCCGCCAGCCGCTCGAAAGTGAGCCTCTGCGCCTCGTTGGCCGGGCTGGCCGGCTCGTCGGCGCAGGCGAGATGGCTCATCACCAGTCTGAGCTCGATGCCATCAAGCGTGCCGGGATCGCTGGACGCGACGTTAACCTCGCGGGGCGACATGCCCAGCCTGGCCATGCCGCTGTCGATCTGCAGCGCCGCGGGCAGCTTTGTCCCACGTCGCGCCGCCAGACGACGCCAGGCGGTGAGCTGTTCCAGGCTGTTGACGACCGGCGCGAGATTACGGGCGGCGCAATCGGGCTCGGCGCCGGGCGGTAGTCCGTTGAGGACGTAGATGTCGGGCCCGGCACCGAGGAACCCGCGTAGAACGAGGCCTTCCTCGACATGCGCGACGAAGAAGGTCCGGCAGCCTTCCCGCGCAAGCGCGGGGGCGACTTCGGCCGCGCCGAGCCCGTAGGCGTCGGCTTTGACGACACCGGCGCATCGCGTCGCGCCGCCCACCCTGGCTGCGAGCCGACGATAGTTTTCCCTGATCGCGCCGAGGTCGATGGTGAGGATCGCTCCGGCATTGGCCGCGCCTGTCCGCGTCGCGGGCGTGCCGCCCGCGCCCGTTCCGGAGCTCTCGGTGCTTTCGGTCGCAGCGTCGGAAAACGTCTTCAGCTCAGCCGTCCCTCGATTGGCCCATTGGTAGCCCCGTGCGTCGACGCGCGCAATGGCGAGGGACGACCTAGACCCCCTCGCGTCCATCGGGACGCGCAGCGGCGAAAATCCGACGCCTGCTACCCGACCTGGAATGCCCGCTCCGACCCGTTGCCGTCATTGGCGTCGACCATGACAAATGGCTCGGTTGAGCCCATTGCCGTCTTGCGACATGCCATGAATGACATCCTGCATTTGGCAAGCGCTTGACTTTGACCCCGCGTCAAGCCCGCATGAAACAATCCGAAGCAAGATTTGCGAGGATGTTGCCATGTTCAGGATCGGCGAATTTGCCCAGATCGCGCAGGTGTCCACCCGCCAGTTGCGGTTCTACGACCAGTTGGAGTTGCTGCGCCCCGAACACACCGACCAGCAAAGCGGCTACCGCTATTATGCGATCCGCCAGTTGCCGCGGCTCAACGCAATCCTTGCGCTGAAGGATCTTGGCTTGACGCTCGAACAGATCGGCTCGCTGCTCGAGGAGGCCGTTTCGCCCGAAGCGCTACGCGGGATGCTGCTGCTCAAGAAGACGGAAACCGAACAGGCGATCCAGGTTGAGAAACAAAGGCTGCGGCATATCGAGAGCCGCATCGCCCAGATCGACCGGCAAGGCGGCTCGGCCGGCTACGATGTCGTAGCCAAATCGCTGCCGTCCCAGCCGATCCTCGCCACGCATCATAGCGTCGCCGGTTTCGAGGAGGCCGGCCCGCTGGTGGCCGCGGTGGCGGCGGCGGGCCAGGCCGGGCTGCGCCCCTCCAGCCGGGGCAATCTGGTAGTACTGGCGCGCAACGACCCGGATTCCGACCGGCTGGATCTCACCATAGGCTACCTGCTGCCACGTGCCCGCGAGCGCGGACTGACCGTCGACGGGTTCACCTTCTCGCCTCAGAACCTGCCGGCGATCAAGACCGCGGCGACCGTGGTGCGCCAGGGCACGAACCCGGAAAGCCATGCCGCATTCGGCGCCATCGGTACTTGGATCGAAGCCAATGGCTATTCGATTACCGGCCCAAGCCGCGAAATCTTCCTGGAACCGGTGCTCAAACCGCCGGGCTTCGAAAAGGCGCTGGTAGAAATCCAGTTCCCGGTCGCCGCCACCGCCTGAACCCGCAATCCGCTTTTTGCCGAACACCCGCGTCTGCCGCCGGGACGCGCGCGGGCGGCCATGTACATCTTCCCGACACGAAAGGACCAAGCCATGAAACTCTACGGCGTTCCACTTTCCGTACATACCCGCAAGGTCCAATTGGCCCTGCGCGCCAAGGGAATCGACCACGACCTCAATGTGGTCATTCCGATCATGCCGGACACCCTGCCCGAAAACTGGGCCCGGCTCAGCCCGACCGGTCTCATCCCCGTGATCGAGGACGGCGATTTCACCCTGCCCGACAGCGGCGCGATCATTCAGTATCTGGATGCGAAATACTCCGAGACGCCCGTTACCCCGGCCGACCCTCGATTGCGCGGCCGCGCCATATGGTTCGAGGCCTATATGGGCGCCTTCTTCCGCGATGTGATGCACCCGCTCTTTCACCAGCGCGTGGTTGCGCCCATGCGGGGCGGAACACCGGACACTGCCGTGACGGACAACGCGCTGTCCAACGTCGCGCCCCGCTACTTCCAGTATCTGGAAGGCGAGATCAGCGGCAGGTGGCTGGTCGGGGAAACAGCAACCATCGCCGACATTTCCGTCGGCGCGAACCTGGTGCTGTTTCACTATCTGGGCGAATCCATATCCGCCGGTCGTTATCCGGCACTGTCGGGCTATTTCAGGCAGCTCCTGACAACCCCTGCATTTGTCGAGCAGTTGGAGGCCGAGGCCCCCTTCACCGAGCGGATGGGATTTTCCCAGGCCGGTCTTGCCGCGTAAGGCCATCAGGGCCGGGCGTTCGCGCCCGGCCGACTTTCGCAATCCCAACGGGCGATAGACCGCGTAGCGGTGAGAGTGGTGAAGCCACCGAAATCGCGCCCATTGCTCAACACCGATGTCAGGAACGTCCGCATCGCAGCTACTCGGCCTGATCGCAGCGGGCGACGGCCCTCCACCCTGGAGCGGGCCTACGCCTTCAGTGCAAGACGTCAGAGTTGGACCGCCAAGCAGGCTTGCGTGGCTCGCCCACGCTTCACCTGCTCAGTCTTCTCTTGTCGGAACCCCGTGGGATACTTTGCCGAAACCTGCCGGCCGCGGCCTGCCAGGAACGATCATTCATAGGAGACAGGAATGCTGAGACATCTGACCCCCGCCGGGCTGCGCGCCCCATTCGCCCGCTACAGCCATGGCGTCGCTGTCGCCGCCGGCAGCCGCCTGCTGTTCTGCTCGGGGCAGCTCGGCATATCGGCCGACGACGTCGTTCCCGACGATGCCGGCGCCCAGGCCGAGCTTTGCTTCGCCAGCATTGCGCGCATACTGGAGGAGGACGGCATGTCGCTCGCCGACGTCGTGCGCATCAATGCCTTCGTCACCGATCGCGCTTGCATGAAGCCCTATATGGAGGTGCGGGACAGGCTGTTCGCCGAACCGGCGCCCGCCTCGACGCTCATGATCGTGTCGGGCTTCACGCGCCCCGAGTTCAAGGTGGAGGTCGAGGTCATCGCCGCGAAGGCGTGACAACCTTCAGCTCGTCCGGTCGATATCCCGGCGCAGCACGATCAGCGTCGTCAGATCCTCCACGCCCGGATGGCTGGCGATGGCGTCGCGCATCGTGTTCAGCCGGTCGATCGACGGCACCTCGACCTCCACGACGAGGTCGAGCTGGCCGCTCACCGACGAGACCCGCCGGACTTCCGCATGTCGGGCGAGTTGGTCGAGAATGCCGATCGAGGGCGTGCGCACCAGCGTGACCAGCAAGAGGGCGGCGACGAGGCCCTCGTCCATCTGGCCGATATCGGCGCGGTAGCCACGGATAACGCCGCTCTTTTCCAACTGCGCCACGCGCTCGGTGGTCGCGCTGCGCGAAAGCCCGATGCGCGCAGCAAGCGCCTTCAGCGGAATGCGCGCCTCCTTCGACAGTATGGCGAGGATGTCGCGGTCCTTGGCGTCCAGTTCCCGCATGAAGAATGCCTTTTCGTTTTCCGATAATATGCCGGTTCTGCCAGCCACAATGCCTGACGAACCGGCATTATGCCGGATGCCCGATTTTTCAACCCGTGCCAAGTTTGCATAAGACAACAAATGCGGATGCCGATGACCGACGTTACCCACCCCGCGCCCTCCTTCTCGACCGACGAGGCCCAGGCCCTGGCCCTGCGGCATTTCGGTCTGGACGGCATGGCGAGCCCGCTCGACAGCGAGCGCGACCAGAATTTCCGCCTGGCCGTCGGCGACGAGGCCTGGATCCTGAAGATCGTGAACGCCAGCGAGCCCGATGTCGAAAGCGCGTTCCAGACGGCCTTGCTCGACCATCTCGCCCGCACCGCGCCCGGCCTCGCCGCGCCGCGTCTGAGGAAGACGCTCGGCGGTGCCGTGCTCGGCGAAGTCGCCGGCCCGTCGGGCGCGCGTCATGCCTTGCGCCTCGTTTCCTGGCTGCCCGGACAACCGCTGGCAGAAACAACACGGGGACCGGCACTTTTCGAGAGCCTCGGCGCAATGCTGGGCAGGCTCGACCGCGCCCTGCAGGGCTTCATCCATCCGGGCGCTCTGCGCAGCTTCGACTGGGACATAAGGCGGGCAGGCGATTCACGCTCTCGCCTCCATTTCATCCGCGACGAAGCCGATCGCGCCCTGCTCGTCCGCTTCCTCGATCGTTTCGACACGACCGTGGCGCCGCGCCTGCCCGGGCTGCGCGCCCAGGTCATCCACAACGATGCCAATGACTGGAATGTGCTGGTCGATCCGGACCGGCCGGACCGTGTGTCCGGGCTGATCGATTTCGGCGATGCGCTGCACGCCCCTCTGATCGCCGAAGTGGCGGTTGCGGCGGCCTATGCCATGCTCGACGTCGAGGATCCGATCGGCGCCGCCGCGCGGCTCGCCGCCGGTTTCCATGCGGAGTATCCGCTGCAGGAGGAAGAACTCGACTTGCTCTTCGACCTCGTCGCCATGCGGCTGATGATCAGCGTCACCATGTCGGCTGCCCGTGGCGACAGGACCGCCGACAACCCCTATCTCGCTGTCAGCGAGGCGCCGGCCTGGCGGCTGCTTCGGCGCCTGGACGCGATGAAGCCCGGTTTCGCCACTGCGATCCTGCGCCATGCCTGCGGCTTCGACGCCGCCCCCGGCGCCAAGGCGATCATCCGCTGGATCGCCGAGAACCGCCGCGGTTTCGCGCCTGTACTCGATAAGCATCCCGCGACGCTCGCCAAGGCGCTCGTGCCCTATGGCGATTCCGACCATCCGATGACGGTGGCGTCCGCCGGCGAGCGGCCGCAGGAAGCCGGCGCGTGGTGGGACGCCTATTGCACCGGGAACGGCATAATGCTGGGCATCGGACCCTGGGGCGAGGCGCGCAGCGTCTATACCAGCGACATCTTCCGCTCGCGTTTCATCGAGGGGACGCGCCGCGACCGCCATCTCGGCCTGGACCTGTTCATGCCTGAAGGCACCCGGGTCCGCACGCCGCTCGCAGCAAAGGTGAAAAGCGTCGAGATCGAGAAAGACCCGCTGGGTTATGGCTGCATGGTGGCGCTCGACCATGCGCCCGAAGGCTGCCCGCCCTTCACCACGCTCTGGGGCCATCTCGCCCATGAGACGATATCCAGGCTGAAGCCGGGCGACCGGCTGGAGGCCGGCGCGTTGGTCGGCGAGATGGGCCCGCCGGCCGAGAATGGCGGCTGGGCGCCGCATCTCCATTTCCAGATCTCGACCGATCCGGGGCTTGCCGCGCGAGACATTCTCGGCGTCGGCGAGGCGCGCTACCTTGACGTCTGGCGGGAGTTGTTCCCCGACGCCGCCGACCTCGCCGGCATCCCGGGTGAGGCCTTCAAGCAGACCGGCAGGACACGCACGGAAATCGTCGAGGCGCGCAGGGCGACGCTCTTGCCCAATCTCTCGATCTCCTATTCCGAGCCGATCAAATTCGTGCGTGGCGAAGGCGTATGGCTGATCGACGAACGCGGCCGTGCCTATCTCGACTGCTTCAACAATGTCTGCCATCTCGGCCATGCCCACCCCGACGTCGCCGAGGCGATCGCCCTCCAGGCGCGCAAGCTCAACACCAACACGCGCTATCTGCACGACGCCATCGTCATCTATGCCGAGCGGCTGACGGCGACCTTGCCTGATGGACTGACCGTCGCCTCCTTCGCCTGCTCCGGCAGCGAGGCGAACAGCCTGGCGCTGCGCATGGCGCGCACCGCGACCGGCCGCGACGAGGCGATCGTTCTCGACTGGGCCTATCACGGCACCACGCAGGAACTGATCGACCTCAGCCCCTATAAATACAAACGCAAGGGCGGCAAGGGACGGAAGCCCAATGTGTTCGAGGCGACAATCCCCGACGCCTATCGCGCGCCGCGGGAATGGCCCGCCGAGGAGATCGCGAAACGCTTCGCCGAAAACGTCGCCGAAAAGATCGCCGAGATGGCGGGGCAGGGCCGCGGGCCAGGCTTCTTCATCGCCGAATCGATCCCCAGCGTCGCTGGCCAGGTGTTCCTGCCGGAGGGTTATCTCCAGGAAGTTTATGCCATGGTGCGCGCCGCCGGCGGCGTGTGCATCGCCGACGAGGTGCAGGTCGGCTTCGGCCGCGTCGGCAGCCACTGGTGGGCTTTCGAGACGCAGGGCGTCGCGCCTGATATCGTCACCATGGGCAAGCCGATCGGCAACGGCCATCCGATGGCGGCGGTGGTGACGACCCGCGAGGTTGCCGACGCTTTCGACAACGGCATGGAATATTTCAACACATTCGGGGGAAACCCTGTCTCCTGCGCTGCCGGCCTCGCCGTGCTCGACGTGATCGAGCGCGATGGCCTGCGCGACAATGCGGCCGAGATCGGCGCCTATCTGGTGACGCGTTTCCGGCAGATGCAGGCGCGTTACGAGGTGATCGGCGACGTGCGCGGCATGGGGCTTTTCCTCGGCATCGAGCTGGTGAGAGACCGCGCGGCGAAGACGCCGGCGACGGCGCTGGCGCGCCGCGTCAATGACGGCGCGCGCGCCCGCGGCGTGCTGATCGGCACCGAGGGGCCGCACGACAATGTGCTCAAGATGCGTCCGCCGATGATCTTCAGCCGGGCCGATGCCGATCATCTGGTCGACGTGCTCGACGAGACGTTCAGGGACGTCCTGGCTTCAGGCGGGTAGCCGCACGCAATCCCGGCGCCGGCAGCGGCCTCAGGACCGCAAGCGGCATCGACGCGCGCTGGATCGCCGGTGGGCTGATGTACGCCCCGCTGCTTCGGTGACGGAGGGCCTGACGGGGCCGTTTCGGCACAGCTCCGCCACTCTCGGTCGTGTTGCGCCGAGTTTGCCATTGCGCAACGAAGGTCCACCGCTGAGCGCTTAGATATGTTCGCTACCGTTGGAGCGCCGCGCGTCCGTTCGGACGCGCAACGGACGTTCCGACACCTTGAATCGACGCATCGTGCATTCCGAAGATCGAAACGATTCTCGGGCCGATGCGGTAGCGGTGGCGATCATGGACCTTTTCAGTGACGATATGACCGTGGACGAGGTGATGCGCAGATGGCCGTCGACCATCCGTGTCTTTCTTCGCCACGGCATGCTGTGCGTCGGCTGCCCCATCGCCTCGTTCCACACGATCCCGGACGCTGCGCGAGAGCACGGGCTGGATGAAGTCGAACTACGCCGCGAACTGGAAAGTGCGGTTTCTTCCTGAGCGACCGGCTCGTCAAGCCTTGGGCGTGCGGCCTTCCGCGAGCATCAGCAGCCGATGCGGCTCGACCACCGTCACCTTCTGCCGGCCGCTCTTGACCAGTCCCTTTTCCTCCCATGCGGCGAGAAGGCGGCTCACCGTGTGCAGCGTCGTCCCCGTCATCTCCGCTATGTCCTGCCGGCTGATCGGGAAGTCGATCAGGAGGCCGTCGTCGGTCTGTTTCCCGGTCTGCTTCACCAGCTTGAGCAATGCGTGCGCCACGCGCTGGTCCACCTGTTCGGTCGACATCTGGACAACGCGGGCATGAGCATCCTGCAACCGCTCGCCGACGGTCTTGTACGCATTGGCGATGAAGCTGGGATAGGTGGCGGCGAACTCAGCCCAGAGCTGGCTGGGCCATGCCAGGAGCACGCAGTCGATCGCGGCAATGGCGTTTGCCGGATAGGTGGTCCGGCCGAGGGCATGGGCGATGCCCATCAACTCGCCGGGGCTTATGTAACGAACGATGACTTCCTGGCCGTCCGGGGTGATCTTGACAACACGGACATGGCCATCCAGCAGCAGGAAGAAGGAATGCGCCTCCTGCTCGTATTCGAACACGGCCTGGCCTTTCGCGACACGCAGCGAACGGGCTTGACCCACCATACGGTCGAGCTCGGCCGGTCCCAGCCCCTGGAACAACGGCATGCCTGATATCAGCGAGCGGTCGAGACGGCTCATATCGGGAATCCCCAGCTTCCCGAATGTCCGTAACCTCCGCCGCGCCCGATTGCAAAGCAAACGATGTCGCGCGCCGAGCTTGCGCGACGGAGATGCCTGATACCAGCAGGCGTGGACCACGCGGTCGGACGCTCCGCCGGTCGGTCTTGTCGACCGGCGATATCAAGCCCGCTTCGTCATCAGTCGGGCAAGAACGTCCCGGCCCTCGTCTTCCCCGACCCGCAGGCGTGGTCGAAGCAGCATCCCGCCGAAGAGCAGGGCATAACCCAGGAAGGCTAGCGCCCAGGCCGCGCCGGACAGGTGCAGCAAGGCCGTCTCTCCGGGATGGAAGGCCGCATATATGCGCAGGACGGCTGCAGCCAAGATAGCAGCAAAGATCGCGCATCCGTCCGCGCCGGCGCGCAGTTCCCGGCCGGTGTGGCCAAGCGTGGCGCGCACCATGACGCTCAGCGTCATGCATCCGATCGCCCCGACACCCAGGGCATGAAGTCCGGCGGCGGCCGGCACGGCCTGCGGGAAGATGCTGGCCAGGCCGGTGAGCAAAAGGCCGATCGGAACGAAGGCATAGGACAGATGCAGGACCAGGACGAGCGGATCCCTGACGGTGCGGTCGCCTGCCCATCGCGCCAGCCTTGCCGCGTTGATAAGAGCGGCCGCGACCAGCGCCGTCCCTGTGGCGGGGTGATCGGGGACGACGGTCCAGGCCGTGAGCGCGAGTGCGGACAGGAGGATCGTCGCGGTATCGAAACGCGAGAAGGGCACCGGCAGACGGCCGGGATTGGCGCGCACGAGCCAGTTGCGGGTGAAGCTCGGCGTGATGCGCCCGCCGATGATCATGATCAGCAGGACGATGGCGCCGATGGCGAGGCGACGGCTGATATCCGAGACACCGTTGAAATGGGCCTCGAGATGGAACAGGAGATTGGCGGCGAACAGCACCGAGACCGGCGCCAGGACCTTGAGGTTGCGCCAGTTGCGGCCCGCCGCGATCTCGACGGCCGCCGCGCCGGCAACCGCGATCAGGAAGGCGCCGTCGACGGCCATGGCGGCGGTCCAGCCGATCGTGGCCGAAAAGAAGATGGCGAATCGCCCGGCGAGCCAGAGCAGCACGAGCATAACCAGCGGCGCCCCCTGGACCGGCAGGCGCCCCGTCCAGTTGGGGATGGCTGTGAGGAGGAAGCCGGTTATCACCGCGCCGGCATAGCCGAACAGCATTTCGTGGATGTGCCAGTCCACCGGAGCGAACAGGCTCGCCGTGTCGACCGTCCCGTAGAACAGCGGCAGCCAGAACAGGATCGTGACGCCGGCATAAAGCGCGCCCAGGAGGAAGAAGGGGCGGAAGCCGTAGGAAAGGATTGCCGGATAGTTGCCCGGCCTCGTGCGCGGGATTGCCATCTCAGATGCCCTGGATGCAAGGAGGTTGAAACAGCTGGTGATCAGGGCTGCCGGGCGGCATTGCCACCCGGCAGGGTCGAGCCTGGCGCGCTCAACTACCCGCTGGAACCTTGGCAAGCAGATCGCCAAACACGGCCTTCGCCTTGCCGGGCTGCTTGACCTTCCTGGCTTCTTCCAGGTTCACGGGCTTGCCGGCGACGATCAGCGCCACCATGCCCATGCCGTAATGCGGCACGCATTTGACGCCGTAGACGCCTTCCTTGTCGATGGTGATGGTTATGGGCTTGCCGATCTCACCCTTGAAGGGCTGCGCTCCTTCTGGAAGCATGCCTTTGATGCTTGCAGCATCGTGCCCCTTGTCGGTGGGAACGAAGGTCACCGTGTCGCCCGGGGCGGCTTCGATGTATTCCGGCTCGAAGACCATGACGCCACGCTCACCCTTGTTGAGCATCTGGACCTGATGGTCGGCCGCATAGGCGGTGCCGGCCGCCAGCAGGGCGGCTATTGTCGTCGTGGCGATGAATGCGCGTCTCATATTCTTGCCTTTCGTTTTGCAACGGCCGAGCCGTTGCATGGCTTTTACCGCCGGTCCCGCCGGTCGACTTTGAGCCAGCGCAAACTTGTGGTGAATGTCGCCTCGTCGACGCGGGCCTTCGCCCTCATTCAGAACCTGATAGGGGTCAGCCGCCCGTCATGCGACAAAAGATGTGCCTCGACATCCGCCCTGTCGCGGACAACCGACGTGATGCCGTCCACGTCCATCAGGCTGAAGGCGGTCGACAGCGCGTCGGCAAGCGTCGCCTCGCCGGCGACGACCGTGACACTCGCGTAGCGCTGCGGCGTCGTGCCGCTGCGCGGATCGATGATGTGGCTGAACCTGCCGCCTTCATCGAAGCGAAAGCCGAACGGGCTCGACGTCGCGACGGCGCGGTCTTCCACGTCCAGCACGTCGACGACGGTATCCGGGCGCATGGGAACGGCGATGCCGACACGCCAGGGCCTGCCGCCCGGCGCGGTGCCGATCGCGCGGCTTTCGCCCATATCAACCATGGAGCGCTCGATGCCTGCGGCCCTCAGCATTTCGACCACGCGATCGGTGACATAGCCCTGCGCGATGCCATTGAGCGTCAGCGCCGACCCGGGAACCGGCAGTTCGATCCGGTCCCGAGACCAGGCCAGCCTGTCGAGGCCGACCAGGCCGAGGCGCTCGCGAACGATCCCGGCGGCCGGTCCGGAAGCGGAAGCGCCCGGTTCGGAGAAGTGGGCTCGATAGGCGTCCCAAAGCGGCTGCACGGTGGGATCGAACGCCCCTTGCGTGAGAGCCCAGACCTCGCGGCATGCCTGCAGTATATCAACGAGTTCCGGTGCCGGCGCGACGGCAAACCGCTGCCGGTTGAGAAGCGTCAGATCGGAATCCTCCCGGTAGAGGCTGAATATCCGCTCCAGCCGTCTGACCTCGGCGACCACCGCATCCACCAGCCTCGACGCCATCCCACGGTCGCGATGGTGGATCACGAGCGAAGCCTGAGCGCCCATGGCCTGACCCTGCCAGGTCACCGCCTGCGGTGCCGCCATGCCGCGAAACGGAAGCAATGCCATGCCGGCGGCGGCCGCGCTGATGCCGATGAAGCGGCGGCGTGAGATGCAGGAGTTCATGGCGATCCTCTCATACTAGTGGCACTGGATGTTGGCACATCCAGTGGGCGTGGATGCTGACGCATCCACGCGGCCTCAATCGCCGGCGCGGCCCCTCCGGGCCGATTAGAGCGCCGCGCGTCTTTTGGACGCGCAAAGGACGCTCTAACACTTTGCGTCGGCGCATCGTGCTTTCCGAAAATCGAGGACGATTTTCGGGCCGAAGCGGCGGCTTTCGCGCCAACCGGCGCGGCGCGCGGTCGCGCGCTCCAACAGTCGATCTCATCGACTGTTGGTATCAATTGACCTCGCCGCCGGCGATCGTGGACACCTCGTCGCCCGCCGCCTGCGGTTCCAATATGTAATCGCGGGGGACCTCGTCGAAGCGGACGACCTCGCCGCCATGGTCCCTCGCGAAATCGGCTGCCTTCCGCTCGTCCGAGAAGGGCACCGCCTCGACGGTTCCCATGCCGCCGATACGGTCGCTGCCGACGACGAAGAAGGCCTGCCTGGCGTCGACCCAGTTGTCTGCCCCCGGGTCCTCCCAACTTGCCGCCCTGGCCATGTCGGAGACGTATATGGCTCTTATGGCCTTGGGTTCTTCCGGCAAGAGGGTGAAGGCGATTGTGTCGCGGACGGAGGAGAACCAGATCGGCTCGTCATATCTGGCGAGGATGATCTGGCCTTTCGGCCCGGGATGCTCGATCACGTTCATGCCGCAATAGCGGCCCATCGCATCCTCCGTCATGGCGAATGGCGCCGGCGCGTTCTCCGTCTCCGGCTCGCATGCGCCGAGCGCAAGCAGCCCGGCCAGCATCATGATGGCAAATCGTGGGATCACAGCTCCCTCCTTGAAAAGACGAGCGCCGCCAGCGCCATCGGCCCGGCAATCCACGCCGCGAGCGCAGCAATCAGTGCGCCCGGCCCCAGCGCGGCATGCTCGACCACGCCTGCCATGCCCGATGCGGCGGCGATGTCGGCCGAGCCGGTGAGATTGAGAAGCCGGTAGGCGTCGGTGGGATTGAGCAAAAGCAATGCGTCGAGCACGCCACCGGCGACGAAGCGCCCCTGGTCGGCGACCAGCACGCCGAGCAGCGCCATGTCGTAGATGACGACGAAGACAAGCCAGATGCCGATGGCGATGCCGCCGGCGGTCTCGCGGCTGCGCACTTGTGCGCTGACCAGGTAGCCGATGGCCACGAAGACGGCGCCGAGCAGGACGGAGGAAGCCGTCATCACCGCGAAGGCATTCCACCCTCCGCCCTCCGCCCTTCCGGCCGCCAGCAGGGCAAGCGCGGCGAGCCCATAGCCGACACAGGTGGCGAAGGCGAGTATCGCGATATGGCCCAGGAACTTGCCGATGAGCACCTGCCGCCGCCCGACCGGATAGCTCAGAAGCAGCGTCATCGTGCCCCGCTCGATCTCGCCGACGATGGCATCGTGGGAGATGAGCAGCGCAATCAGCGGCACGATGAAGATGGTGAGGCTCGCGAGGCTGATCACCACCACGTCGAGAGCGCCTGCTCCCACGCTGCCGGTGGGTGCGCTGCCAAGGAAGGCGAGGGTGAGCGCGAGAACGGCCAGCAGCGCCGTGGCGGCGAGCACCCATCGGTTGCGCAGGGCCTCGCGGATCTCCTTGGACGCCAGCAACAGGATCGTCTTCATGTCGACGCTCTCCCCGCGAGGAAATGGGCATAGAGTTCGTCGAGGCCGGGCGGCACCATGTCGAGGTCCTCGAAGGGAGCGTCCGCGCCGGCGGTGCGGCGCAGGAAGGCGGCCTTGTCCTCCGGCGTGGCGTCGATCTCGACGATGTGGCCGTTGATCTGCCGCAGCCGGGGAGAGGACCCCATCCACGCCCTCAGCCGCTCTGCGCCGCCGTCCGCCGCCTTCAGGCGGATCCTGGTCGGCAGCCGCGCGATGTGACGCAGTTCGTCGAGCGACCCGTCGGCGATCTTGCGCCCCTCATTCAGGATGACGACGCGGCTGGCATTGCCTTCCAGCTCGTTCAACGCGTGGGACGACAGGAGCACGGTTGCTCCCGATGACTGCATCTCGCGCAGGATGCGGTAGAACTGCTGGCGCAGTTCCGGATCGAGCCCCGTTGTCGGCTCGTCCAGCAGCAGCACCGCCGGCGTGCCGATCATGGCCTGGGCGAGCCCCAGCCGCTGGCGCATGCCCTTGGAATAGGTGCCGACGCGGCGGTCCGCCGCATGGGAGAGGCCGAGCTGCTCAAGGAGGGCGTCTTCGGCGCGCCTCTTCCCACCCTTCAGCTGGACGTAGAATCGCAGCACCTCGCGGCCTGTCAGGGCCGGATTGAAGGATACGTTCTCGGGCAGGTATCCGAGGCGACGGCGCACGGCGGCGTCGCCGGCGGCCGGATCCTCGCCGAGCACAGAGACGGAGCCGGCGCTGGGTCGCGCCAGGCCGAGCATGAGCTTGATCAGCGTGGTCTTGCCGGCGCCGTTGTGCCCGACGAGCGCGATCACCTCGCCGGGGCCGGCGGAGAAGGAGACGCCGTCCACCGCCTTGAGCCGGCCGAAGTGCCGGCTGACCGATTTCAGTTCGACATTGGGGCTCATGGCCGCTCCGTTGCCCGCGCGCCGGCGGGCTTCATCAGGGGATGGCTGTCGACCACGCCGCCCGGGAAAACCGCCGGGAAGCGCGCCTGCGCCCAGCGGATAACCTGCACGGCCGGGCTGTTGACCAGCACCTTCGCCGCCGGCGCCTCCCACAGCACCTTGTCGATCATGTCGTTGGGCCGGTACGGGTTGTCGGCAATGCCGTCGCCGTCGAGGTCGAAGGCGGGATTGTCGCTCCAGTAGTTGCCGCGGCCGCCGCTCGACCAGTCGAGCGAGCGCGTGCCGACATATTTGACCTGGTTCCGATTGCGGACGAAGGCGTTGCCGCTCATGGCGTTGCCCTCGGAGCCGGCGGTGAAATGCACGCCGATCTCGCAACCTTCGAAGAGGTTCCCGCTGAAATGGTTCTTGTTGGCGTTGTAGATGAAGACGCATTTTTCCGGCCCGATGCGCATTCCGCGTCGCGCCGGCGCCGGCCGTTCGGCACCGCTCGCGGTCGGCAAGTCGGGGTCCCGGACACGCTGTCCATTGCTGGTCCAGCGGCCTGCCGGCTGCGGGCGGCCGCGCACCACATTGCC
The DNA here is from genome assembly GCF_016756615.1 of Mesorhizobium sp. L-8-3. Taxonomy (GTDB): domain Bacteria; phylum Pseudomonadota; class Alphaproteobacteria; order Rhizobiales; family Rhizobiaceae. The sequence goes on from NZ_AP023262.1 coordinate 1,789,192, forward strand.
GCGGATCTCGGAGCCGTTGGCGTAGTTGAAGAGCAGCCCGTTGTCGCGGTCGCCATCTGACAGGTTGTCGGTCACTTCGAGCCGGCTGGAGTACATGATCGCGTAGCCGACGATGTTGCCGAACGAGCTGTTGTCGGCGATCACGCTGTCGTTGGTGTACATGTAGTGGATGGCGAAGCGCAGGTCGCGGAAGACGTTGCCCCTGAATTCGTTGCGCTTGCTGGAGTTGGCGAATATTCCGTCGCGGCCGAAGCTGATCTCGTTGTCGAGGACCTTCGCGCCGGGCGCGTTCCACACGGAGACGCCGTTTCCGGACCGGCTCGTGCGCCCGTCGCGCAGGCCTTCGATCCGGTTCTTGCGTGCGATCGCGTCGCGCGCGCCATGCAGATAGATGCCGTAGAGATTGCCTGATATCGTGTTGTTCTCGATCAGCACGCCCGATGCCGCCTCTGTCGCGAAGACCCCGGCATCCATGGCATCGAGATCCATGCCCGATCCTTCGATGGCAAGGCCGCGGACGATCGTATCCGCGGCCGCGACGGTGACGACGCTGCCATGACCGCCGCCCTTGAGCACTGCGCCCGGCTCGCCTTCGAGGGTCAGCGGCCTGGCGATCACCACCGGCCCCGGATGCTCGCCGGCCGCCAGCCTCACCACGTCTCCCGGGGCGGCGGCGTCGACCACCGCCTGCAAGGGTTGCGCGCCGGGCAGGACGACGATCTCAGCCGCGCCGGCCAGGCGCAGGGGAACGGCGGCGATGAACGCCGCCATTCCCATCGTGGCTATGTCAAGGGGACGGACCATGCCCTAGACGCCCTGCGGCTCTACGAACATGCGGCCCTTCATCTCCATGTGCATGGCATGGCAGAACCACGAGCAGTAGTACCAGTAGACGCCGGGCTTGCTCGCAGTGAACGTCACCGAAGCCGTGGCCTGGGGCGCGACTTCCATGTTGATGCCGTAGTTGACGATGGCGAAACCATGGGTCAGGTCCTCCACCTCGTCGATGTTGGTGATGTAGACGGTGACTTCGTCGCCCTGCTTGACGCTGAAGCTCTCCAGCCCGAAGGCCGGCGCCGAGGAGGTCATGTAGACACGCACCTTGTTGCCGTCGCGGATGACTTCGCTGTCGATCATCAGGTCGATATTGTCCGCCGCGGCCTGCTTGACGGCATCCTCGAAGAACGGGTCGGCGCGATCCCATACATTGACTGGATTGATCTTCGAGCGGTGGACGAGCGTCGCGTCATGCGGCTCGGCGAAGCTCGGACCGTCATGCATCAGCACCATCTGGTCGCCCGAAATGTCGATCAGCTGATCGTTCTCCGGCTTCAGCGGGCCGACATTGAGGTAGCGGTCCTTGGAGAACTTGTTGAGCGAGATCAGCCACTTGCCGTCCGCATCCTTGGTCTGGCCCATGGAGCTGTGGTTGTGGCCCGGCTGATAGTGGACGTCGAGCTTCTGGCGGATCGGATCGACGGCCTCGCCGGCGAAGGAGCGCTTGGCGTCTTCGATGCTCCATTTGCAGATCTGGCTGTCGATGAAGAGGGTGGTGTAGGCGTTGCCGCGGCCATCGAAGGCCGTGTGCAACGGTCCGAGCCCCAGTTCCGGCTCGGCCACCACAGTGTCGCGCGGCTCGATCTTGTCGTCGAACAGATCGTCGAACCTGGTCACGTCGAACACCGTTACGGTGGGTGACAGCTTGCCGTTGGCCACCACATGGATTCCATCGGGCGCGGTGTTGATGCCGTGCGGGCTGTTCGCCACCGGCACATAGCGCGTGTATGGAGAGCCATGGCGACCGTCGATGACGGGCACGCCGCCCATCTCCTTGACGTCGCCTTTCTTCACCGCCTCCTCGATGCGCTGGAGGTTGAAGATGACGATCCAGTCCTGTTCCTTGGCCATCATCTCGGCGAGGTTGAGGCCCTCCTCGGAATTGTAGCAGGTGGCGAAGGCATATTTGCCCTGGTAGTCGGCATCGACATTGTCGAGATTGCCGTCCACCATGACCTGCCAGGCGACCTTCATCGTCTCGCCGTCCACGGCGGTGAAGATCGAATGATAGCCGGTCTTGTCGTCGAGGATCTTGCCGTCATTGGGGATCGGCACGCGGTCCTCGCCGTTGCAGAACACGTAGCCCGTCCTGGGGTACTTCTGCACGCGCAGGCCGTGGACCGTATGCTGGTTCGGCAACTGGATGATCTTGTCGCACTTCATCACGTCGAGCCGGATGCGGGCGACGCGGGTATTGGCCTTGTCGTTGACGAAGAGATAGCGCCCGTCATAGGTGCCGTCGGTGAACGACGGATGCGGGTGGTGAAGGTCGCCATTGTGGTAGACGCCGCCGAGATCCTTCAGCAATTCCTGCGTTTCGGGAAGCAGCCCTTCGGTCAGCACCTTGCGGCTTTCATTGGTCTGGCCCCAGCCGGTGGCGCTGCACCGGTTGAAGACCGGTATGCGCATCAGCTCGCGCATGGAGGGCGCGCCGACGATGCGGACCTCGCCCGTCTGGCCGCTGGAGAAGAACACGTAGTATTCGTCCAGCTCGCCGGGCTTGACCTCGGCATGCTGCGCGCCGGCAGCACCTTGCGCGGCGGCCGGCGAAACGAGGCCTCCGGTCAACGACAGGCCCGTGCCGACGCCGGCCGCTCCCGCCGCGGCGATCGCCGCCGTCGTTCCCAGCAATTGGCGCCTGCTGAGGATCGCCCTGTGTTCGTGCTCATCGCGTTCCTGATTTTCCTGCGACATGGTCCGTCTCCTTCTGATTGGCCTGTCAGCCTGTTGCTTCGGTGTCTTTGTTCGGGGCCGTGGTCGCTGTCGCAACCGTGGTCGCTGTTGCAACCGTGGTCGCTGTCGCGGCCGTGATCGGCACGCCCTTGTGCGTGATGACCGGCGGGCGTGCGGGTCCCTTGCCCGGGGCACGTGTGGCCGGCGCCTTTGTCACAGGCGAGGACAGCGCCTGGAACTTCTCCCGCTTCAGCCGCACCTGGATCATGTGCGGGCAGCGATGATCGTCGTGATAAAGTTCCTGGCAGTGCATGCAGTAGATGCACTCGTTGACGTTGATCTGCCCTTCGGGATGGATTGCCGCGACGGGGCACTCCTTGGCGCAGCGCTGGCAGGGCGAGCCGCATTCGGGATAGCGCTTGAGCCATTCGAACATGCGGATGCGGCCGGGGATGGCGAGGGCGGCGCCCAGCGGGCACAGATAGCGGCAATAGAAGCGCTCGATGAAGAGCCCGGCTGCCAGCAGCGTCAGCGCGAAGATCAGGAAAGGCCATTCGCGGCCGAATTTCAGGATGATCGCCGTCTTGAACGGCTCTACCTCCGCATAGGTTTCGGCCAGGGCGACGGAGTAGAACGACAGGCCGAAGAGGCCGAGGAAGATGATGTATTTGACCGGCCACAGCCGCTCATGCAGGCCGAAGGGCAGCTTGACCTGCGGGACCTTGAGCCATTGCGCCAGGTTGTTGGTCAGCTCCTGCAGCGCGCCGAACGGGCAGAGCCAGCCGCAGAACGGACCCCTGCCCCAGAACAGCAGGCCGGCCGCCACCGCCGCCCACAGGATGAAGATCAGCGGGGCGGAGAGGAAGAACTCCCAGTTGAAGCCCGTGATCAGCGAATTGGTGAAGGTCAGCACGTTGACCACGGAAAGCTGGGCATTGGCGTACCAGCCGAGCCAGACCAGCGTGAACAGCAGGTAGCCCCGCCGCACCCATGCGAACAGGCGCGGCCTGCGCACCAGCCAGTTCTGGAAGAAGAAGATGGCGGTGAGCACGAGCAGCGCAACGACGGTGATGCCGATCTCGACCGTGTTGAGCTTCCATATCTTCACCCACAATGGGTCGCTATCCGTGAAGCCCTGCTCCGACGGCTCGTTCGCCGCGTCGGGTTGGGGAACTGCCTGCGACACCTCTGCCGGGATCGCCTTCAGGTAGCGCGCCGGCAGTGCGTAGCCGAGATTGAAGGGCAGCGTGGCCTTGTCGCGCGCGCCGTAGCTGCGCTGGACGAGCAGCTGCAGATCCCACGGCTCGGAAAGATCGAGCGCAAATTCTTCCGGCACCTGGAACAGCGCGATCTCGCGCAGGCGCGGCGCGCCCTCGGCCGCGAGATCGCCGAGGCGCGTATGGTTGCGGTCACGGAAGCGGACGCCCTGCCCGTCCTGGAGCAGCTCGATGCGGTCGAAGATGCCGCCGCGGACATAACCCGAGCCCTTGAAGGAGTAGGCGCCGTCTCCGGCGACCAGGATCGCCTGCCGGCCCGGCTTGAGTGATTTCAGCAACCTCTCATAGGCGGCATCGCCCAGCAGGCTGCGGCCGATGGTGGGCACGCTGACCGGCGCGACATAGAGTTCGATGAAAGGGTCGTCGGGATTGCCTGTCTCCGGCCGTGCGGCCGCCTTGGCAAGGCCTGCGTCGGCAAAGGCCCTGGTCACCTCGCCGACGGTTAGCCGAAGGCTGCGCACCGAACCGTCGCCGACCAGTGTGTTCCAGTCGCGGACATCAGACACGGCCATGTCGACGGTGCGAGCGGCGACCGCGGGGGTGGGCGTAGCGGCCGCGTCGGTGCCTCCCAGGCGCCCGCTGCGGATCAGCCGCACGGCCGAGCGTACCACGCTGTCGCCCATCACCAGGACCGTCACCGTCGCGCCGCTGACGATGTCCACCTGCGGAGGCTGCTCCTTGCCGGAGGCCACGCGTCCGAGATCCTTGCCGATCAGCGAGTTCAGCCCCGCAACGACCTTTTCCTGCGGAATGCCGATGAGAACGATCGGCTCCTTGTGCTCGACCAGCTTGATGCCGCGGATGACGCCCTGCGGATCGATGCCGACAAGGATGTGGATCGGCTTGCCGGAATAACCGACGGCACTTGTGTAGTCCGTATTGAGATAGGCGTGGCCGACCGTCCTGCCCGCGGACAGCAGCGGCGCCAATGGCGGGCTTCCCGCGATCTCGCCATAGGCTTCCGCACCCTGGATCAGCTCGTCCGGCCTGACATTCGCGAGGAAATCCTGCAGGCTTCCGGCGGCGTGGCCCGGCACCGTCCAGACCGCGAGACATGCAAGCGCCGCAAGAAGGCGCAGGCAGGCGGCAAGCGTTTCCGCAATGATGCGGAAGGCACCACTCGCTCCGGTCCGCCGTATTGAAATGCGCGCGGGCATCTGCACCTTTCTCCAGGCCATTCGAATGCGGCCTGCCGCGCAACATGTCGCCGGTTTCGGCCCGCACTTCTTTGATCGAGCGCAAACAAGTCCGGTGAAGGTGCCTGTACTGTCGCCATGAACCGGAGGAGCGATCCGATGCCGCGTCTGAAATCCGAACCGTCGAGGCCCATCCGTTCGATGGAGGAGCTTCTGGCCGTTGCCATGGCGATGGAGAAGGACTCCGCCGACCGCTATGCCGGCCTTGCCGGACGCATGCGCGCCGCCGGCCGCCCGGAACTGGCCGATGTCTTCGAGCAACTGGTTGCCGAGGAGACCGGCCACATGGATATGGTGGCCGCCTGGTCGAAACAGATCGGCCTTCGGCCCGAGGTCCTCCACGCCGGCCCCGCGCCGGAGGGCGTCTTCGACGACGAAGGCATCGGCCTTGTCTCACCCGAACTGGTGGAGGCCTACCGTTCGCTCGCCATTGCCGTGCGCAACGAGGAGCGCGCCTTCGCCTTCTGGTCCTATGTCGCCGCGCAGAATGCGTCGCCGGAGATCCGGCAGGCCGCGGAACGGATGGCGCGCGAGGAACTGGAACATGCCAAGACGCTCAGGCGCGCGCGGCGAAAGGCCTTCTTCGCAGGCCGCCATGCAGGCGCGACGGTTCGCGAACCCCATGACCTGGCAGAACTGGAGCTCGAGGTCTGCCGGAAACTGGAGCAGCGCGCCGACGAGCACCAGGGAGCAAGCGACTATCGCGCTCTCGCCCTCGAGGCGCGCAAGCTTTCGCTCGACCTCGCATCGGATCCGCTCCAGGATCCCGCGCCCGTCGGCTTGCCGCCGCCGCGCTCATTGGATGCGCTCTGCGAATGGCTGGTCGACTTCTACATCGAGGCCGGCGAGACGTTGCCTTCGCAGGCCGCCCGGGAGCGGGCGCAAGCCCTCGCGACGACCGCCGTCAGGCGCCTCGCAACCGTCCGTCACCTCGAAGAAGGGCGCGAGTGATCCAAGGCGACGCTGCCGATGCCGCTGGTGACCACGCCCGCCAGGCCATTGGTGGGGTAGCCACGCGCCCCGCGTGGATGGCGTGAGACCGCCGACCTCCCGCAGGAAGGCTCCGGATTATCTCTTGTGCGGCCTTGATCCTGGTCAAGGCGCCAACAGCTCCCCGGATTACGCTGCGAACCAGCCGTTCATACCGCGGGCCAGAAAGCAGGGACGAACAGCTGGCGCGTCGGCGCCGATTTGGGGTTCGTCGCGGCGATCACCCAAAGGGAGGGCATGGGGCGGTCGGTTTTGAGCGTTGCTCGAGCAGTTGGAAGGAGAAACCAATGCAGGGCTTTGCAGCATTTTTCCAGGCCGTGCGCGACACATGGCATCGTTATTCATGCCCCGAAAATGATCGAAGTGGCCCTGGCAGACGCGGGCCGGTTGCGAGGAAAACGCCGGATGATCTCGGCGCCTGGAGAAGCGAGTTCCGGCTGCCAGCGGGAAATGGTGGGTCGGAGCTGCGCTTGTACCGCATGATGGAGGCATTCCGCGTCAATGGCGGTGAGCTGGAGCAAGACTATCCAAGGATGCTGCGCGACGCCGAGATCGCCTGCATGCGATGCCGTTCGAAGAGACGCTGCTTCCGCGAGCTGGAGGCAGGGACTGCTGCGAAAAACGCGGAGCACTTCTGCCCCAACGCCGACCTTCTCATGATCTTTGCCGACGAGCGGAACGACCCGCTGTGCGGCCCGGCCGGAGGGCGGCGGCAATAACCTTGAACGGCCCTACTGGTCGAGCGCGCGACCGGCTCGCTCGTGAAGCTCGACATCACCACCCCGGACGGCCGGGCGTTCGGGCCTGATGAGACGGTGATCCTGAGGGTGCCGGAGGGGGAGTAGGCTCACCCCGGCTCATGCCGGCCAATAGATCCGCTTGAGAGGCAGAAGCTGCTGTGTCTCGATGTCCAGCCGGTCGTAGTTTTCTATGCCGCGAGCGGCATGCCCGGAAGGGGCGCTTCATCGAAAGGTTGGCCCTCCTTCGCTGAAGCTTCGGAGGGCATGCTGCTTCGAATGAGAGCTGTGTGCCAAATCCTGCGTAGCGCGTCAGCGCGAAGCAGGATGGCCTACCACAGGCGCCTGCTTGCGAGGCATGACCCGAACCGGATTTGAGATATCGTTCGAAGGCGATCGCCTTGGCCTGATCCGCGAAAGCGATGTAGGTCGTCAGGCGCCATGGCTTGAATTTCGAGGTGTGAAGGGACTTGCCGGCATTGTGCTCTTCGAGGCGTCGCCTCAGATCGGTGGTCAGCCCGACATAGCGTTGGCCTTGCACCGAGAGGCTCTCGATAAGGTAGACGTAGTGCATGGGATAAGCCCTCCTTCGCTGAGGCTTCGGAGGGCATCCTGCTTCGAATGGGAGCTGTGTGCCAAATCCTGCGTAGCGCCCTCCTTCGCTAAATGCTAGGTTACATGTAACTGAAATTGCGGAGGCCGGTAGTGTCGGCATCGAAGTCCAAGCCTGTTCGGGAGAAGGTGCGCGAACATCGCGAGCGGCTGCGCGCACAGGGGCTGCGTCCAATCCAGATCTGGGTGCCGGACGTGCGTTCACCTTCCTTCCGGACGCAAGCTCATCGCCAGTCGCAGGCTGTCGCTGCCAGCGCTTACGCGCGCGAAGATCAAGCCTTCATCGACGCCGTGTCCGACTGGGGCGATGAATGAGGCGCGGTGAGGTCTGGACCGTCACCGGGGGCAGGAACTATGCGGGCAAGCCACGCCCTGCCGTCATCGTGCAGGACGACAGTTTCGACGCCACCGACTCCATCACGCTCTGCGCCTTTACCACCGACCCGACCGAAGCACCGCTGTTCCGCCTCGTCGTGGAGCCGAACGAGCGCAACGGCCTGCGCTCCACCTGCCGCCTGATGGTGGACAAGATCACCACTGTCCCCAAGGCCAGGCTGGGCGCTCAGGTCGGGCGGCTCGATCACGAGGACATGGTGCGCCTCAATCAGGCCATGACCGTGTTTCTCGGCATGGCCGTGACACCAAGGGCCCGAAAGGGGAAGCAGGCTGACGTTTGAGGCTTCATCCCGTCCGGCCCTCCTTCGCTGAAGCTTCGGAGGGCATCCTGCTTCGAATGAGAGCTGTGTGCCAAATCCTGCGAAGCGCGCCCCTTCGGTAAGGCTTCGGAGGGCGCATCAACGGGGGCGCCAAATCCTGCGAAGCGTGCAGCGCGAAGCAGGATGAGGCTCTCGATAAGATAGACGCCCTCCTTCGCTGAAGCTTCGGAGGGCATCCTGCTTCGAATGGGAGCTGTTTGCCAAATCCTGCGAAGCGCGCAGCGCGAAGCAGGATGAAGGCTGATGCCAATCCTGCTATCGAAAAGCCCTCCTTCGCTGAAGCTTCGGAGGGCATCCTGCTTCGAATGAGAGCTGTGTGCCAAATCCTACGAAGCGCGCAGCGCGAAGCAGGAGAAGGCTGATGCCAATCCTGCTATCGATAAGCCCTCCTTCGCTGAAGCTTCGGAGGGCATCCTGCTTCGAATGAGAGCTGTGTGCCAAATCCTGCGAAGCGCGCAGCGCGAAGCAGGATGGCGGAGAGGGGGGGATTCGAACCCCCGATACCCTTGCGAGTATGCCGCATTTCGAGTGCGGTGCATTCAACCACTCTGCCACCTCTCCGCGGGGCGTGGTCCGCCGTTGCCGGCGCGGCGCACTAGATAACGGGTGGGCGCACGCACCGCAAGGCCCCATCGAAGCGATTTTCGAGCCTTTGCCTTGACTTGGCGTCATCGGCGCGTTAGGGACAGCCAGCATCCGGCGTGGGGTCTCTCCGCGCCGGATGTCGTTTGAACCCGCAACAGACTGACAAAAAGACGGCCGGACCGCTTCATGCGGACCACAAAGGCCGACCGAACAGCGAAAGGCAAGAAATGTTCGCAGTCATCAAAACGGGCGGCAAGCAGTATCGCGTCGCCGCCAACGACCTGCTCAAGGTCGAGAAGGTCGCCGGCAATGCCGGTGACATCGTGGAATTCGTCGAAGTCCTCGCCGTCGGCGAAGGCGACAATGTCGAGATCGGCGCGCCCTTCGTGGCCGGCGCCGTCGTCACGGCCGAAGTCGTCGAGCAGGGCAAGGCGCGCACGGTGATCGCGTTCAAGAAGCGCCGTCGCCAGAATTCGCGCCGCGCCCGTGGCAACCGCCAACTGCACACCGCGGTCCGGATATCGGAGATCCTGACCGGCGGGGCCAAGCCTTCCAAGGCGGCCGCGGCGAAGAAGGAAGACGTGGCCGAGGCTTCCGCCGAGGCCGAGAATAAGCCCGCCAGGAAGGCCGCGCCGAAAAAGGCTGCAGCCGCGGCGGAATCAGAGTAAGAACGGGACTGAAGGAGAACACCGATGGCACATAAGAAAGCTGGCGGTTCGTCGCGCAACGGTCGCGATTCCGAGTCCAAGCGTCTTGGCGTGAAGAAGTTCGGCGGCGAGAAGGTGCTCGCCGGCAACATCCTCGTGCGTCAACGTGGCACCAAGTGGCATCCCGGCACCAATGTCGGCCTTGGCAAGGACCATACGCTTTTTGCACTCGAAGCCGGCGCGGTGGCCTTCCGTAAGAAAGCCAACGGCCGAACCTACGTGTCGGTAAACCCGATTACTGAAGCAGCGGAGTAGCCGGTCCCGCACCACAACACCGGCGCCCATCTCGGGAACCGGTGTCCGGCAGAATCCGGAAAAGGATCAGGGGAGATGGGCAACCATCTCCCCTTTTTCGCATCTGGAGGACGGCCAATGCATATTCTGGTTACGAGGCGGCTGACGCTGAGACCGCCGATCGCGTTCGATGCCGAGGACATCGCGCTGTGGCTTTCCAACCGGGCCGTTGCGCGCATGCTGGCCCGCGTGCCTTTCCCCTACGCCCAGGCCGACGCCGAGGAGTGGATCGCCGGCCTCGCCGACGATCCGGACGCGATGGTCTACACCATCCACCGCCAGCGGCTGATCGGCATCGTCTCCATCGAGGGCGCCGGGCCGGAGCCGGAACTCGGCTACTGGCTTGCCGAACCCTGGCACGGCCGCGGCTTCGTCAGCGAGGCCGCCCGCGCGCTGATCGGCCATGCCTTCGCCACGCGCGACATCGCAGCCGTCAGGTCCTCGGCCTTCGTCGACAATCCGGCCTCGCAGCGGGTCCAGCAGAAGCTGGGCTTCAGCGTCTGCGGCGGCGGCAATGCCTGGTCGGTCCCGCGCAACGAGATGGTCGCGATCGTCAAGACCCGGCTGACGCGCGCCGCCTTCGAAGGCAATGCGCATGTCCGGCCGGCGGCCCATGCAGCCTGACGCGTCAGCAGAACTGTACCAACGGTCGACCATTCGACCGTTGGAGCGCGCGACTGCGTGGCCCACGCCCGTTGGCGCGAAAGCCAAGCGGCCCGGATGGGCCGCGCCGGCGACTGAGGCCGCCTGGATGCGACTGCATCCAGGCCCATTGATGGTACGCAAATCGAGGAGATTGCGATGATCAAGGAAACGGACGACGATTTCGAGGGCGAAAGTACCACCATAGATTGCCCGGTTCTGGTCACCGAGCGCCTGGTGCTGCGGCCGCCGCACGACCACGACATCCAGGAACTGGCCGAGCTCGCCGGCAACCGGCGCGTCGCGGAGATGCTGTCGCGCATGCCCCATCCCTATGGCGAGGCCGAAGCGCGGGCCTTCATCGCCATGTCCCGGCAGAGGAAGGCCGGCTGCGTCTATGCCGTGACGCTCGCCGACACCGGCGCCTTCGTCGGCTGCGCCGGCCTCAACGCCACCGAGCGCGGGCTCGAGATCGGATACTGGATCGGCGAACCCTACTGGAAGCGCGGCTATGCGACGGAAGCCGCGCATGCCCTGGTCGACCTCGCTTTCCGCGCGACCAACATCGCGGAACTGCACGTCTCATGCCGCGTCATCAATCCCGCCTCGCGGCGCGTCATCCACAAATGCGGCTTCCAGTATGCCGGCCAGGGCATGCTCAACTCGCTGGTGGCCGGCCAGGTGCCGGTCGAACGCTATCGGCTGGATCGGAAGACGTGGGTGAGTTTGAGGAGTTGGGGGAAATTGTAGAAGGAGCGAATAGCGAGTAGCCAGTAGCGAATAGGGAAAGAGGCTGGCACCGGATATGGGCCGCAGACCTTTCTTCCCCTATTCGCTATTGGCTATTCGCTACTCGCTCTATCCCATCTCCACCCACACCGGAAAATGATCCGAACCCTGTGCTTCCGCGTCGATCCAGGAACGGCTGATGCGGTGGGCGAGGTCGGCCGAGACGAAGCAGTAGTCGAGGCGGCCGCGGCGCTCCGGCCTTTGCGTGTCGATCCAGCTCACTTCGCCGTTTGGGCCCTCGATACGGGAGGCGTCGACGGGGTGATGGGCCACGATGCGCCGGCCCTCGGCATAGTCGGCCTCGCCCGCCATCAGCCCATATTCCGGTGAATCCGGCGTCATGTTGAAATCGCCGAGCAGCACGAAATCCTCGGGATGCGGCAGCTCTTCTTCGCCATATTCGGCGGCACCAGTGATCGCGCCTCCTTCCATCGGATAGGCGAAGATCCGTTTCTTGAGATCGGCGATCTGGAGCATCCGCTCCTCGTGATTGATATGGTCGAGATGCACGTCATAGATCCTGAGGGGCCCGAGCGGCGTGACGATCAGCGCCTCCAGTGCCGCGCGCTGGAAGTTGGCGCGGTCGAAACTGCGGCTGCGGGGCAGGAGAAGATTGCGCGTGGCGAGGATCGGCCAGCGGCTGAGGACCATGTTGCCGAACTGCCGGCGGCGCGTCACAGCGCGTCCGTCGACGATCGACGAACCGCCGTCGATTTCCATGGCCGCGGCGAATGCGGCGAAATGGCCGGGCAGGCGGTCTTTCATCAACGCGACGAGATCGGCGCCGCCATTCTGGGCGAGCCCGCGCGACACCTCCTGCAGGGCGATGATGTCGGCATCCGCCACGCTTGCCGCGATCCGGTCGGGGTCGAAGACGCCGTCGCGGCCCATGCCGTATTGGATATTGTAGCTCACCAGCTTCATATGCTTCTCCCGCACTTGCGTTCCGATAATGTTGCCGCCGGGTACTTCGCGGCAACCTGTCGCCTGCGACTTTCTTCGGGGCAAACGGTCGCAATCCAGGAGCGTCCTTTGGAGGCGCCAAGGGCATTCAGCCACCCGGGCACCATGTCGCTCGAGGATCGATCCCGCCTTCGGGCCGATGCCCTGGCGCTGCCGCGCGAAGCATTGTCGGCAAGACAGTTCAATCCGGCGCGGAAATAGTCTAGAGCAGGGGCCGTTTCACGGCAGATTGACCAGAAGATGAAGTTCCTCGATCAGGCAAAAGTCTACATCCGCTCCGGCGACGGGGGCGCCGGCTCGGTGTCGTTCCGCCGCGAGAAATTCATCGAGTTCGGCGGGCCGGACGGTGGCGACGGTGGTCGTGGCGGCGACGTCTGGGCCGAGGCTGTCGATGGGCTCAACACACTGATCGACTATCGCTACCAGCAGCATTTCCGGGCCAAGACCGGCGTGCACGGCATGGGCCGCAACCGGACCGGCGCCAAGGGTGCGGACGTCACGCTCAAAGTGCCGGCCGGCACGCAGATCTACGAGGAAGACAACGAGACGCTGATCTGCGACCTCACCGAGGTCGGACAGCGTTTCCGCCTCGCGGCCGGCGGCAATGGCGGCTTCGGCAACCAGCATTTCAAGACGTCGACCAACCAGGCGCCGCGCCGCGCCAATCCCGGCCTGCCGGGCGACGAGCGCACGATCTGGCTTCGCCTGAAGCTCATCGCCGATGCCGGCCTGGTCGGTTTGCCCAACGCCGGCAAGTCGACCTTTCTGGCGGCGGTGACGGCGGCCAAGCCGAAGATCGCCGACTATCCCTTCACGACGCTGCATCCCGGCCTCGGCGTGGCGCGCATCGACGCGCGCGAATTCGTGCTCGCCGACATTCCCGGCCTGATCGAGGGCGCGCATGAGGGCGTGGGCATCGGCGACCGCTTCCTCGGCCATGTCGAGCGCACACGCGTGCTGCTGCACCTCGTTTCCGCCCAGGAGGAAAATCCCGGGAAAGCCTACAAGACAGTGCGCGGCGAACTCGAAGCCTATGGCCACGGACTGGCCGAGAAACCGGAGATCGTCGCGCTTTGCCAGATCGACACGCTCGACGCCGCCACCCGCAAGAAGAAGGTCGCGGCGCTGAAGCGCGCGGCCGGCCGCGCGCCCTTCCTGCTGTCGGCCGTCACCGGCGAGGGTGTCGAAGCGGTGCTGCGCACGCTGGCGGGCGAGATCCACGGAGCCAGGGAGGCCGAAGCGCCGGCCGAACCGGACGCGCGGTGGGCAAGGTAGGCAATGAAATGATGATGGCGCTCCACGTTGCCCCCCTCTGTCCTGCCGGACATCTCCCCCACAAGGGGGGAGATCGGCCGGCCGCTTGCCTTTCGCCAATCTGCGACGCTGCAGAACGGACGCCTTCGCCGATGACAGCCGATCTCCCCCCTTGTGGGGGAGATGTCCGGCAGGACAGAGGGGGGCAACGTAGGGTGCGAACTTTCGAGTGTTTCTGCGACGACAATACTGGACTGCACTCATGACGCAGTCGCTCCAGAACTACCGCCGCATCACGGTCAAGATCGGCTCGGCCCTGCTGGTCGACCGCTCTACCGGACTCAAGCGCGAGTGGCTGGCCTCGCTGGTCGACGATGTGGAGGCGCTCACATCAGCCGGGGCGGATGTGCTTGTCGTCTCCTCGGGCGCTATCGCGCTCGGCCGCACCATTCTTGGCCTCGGCAAGCGGGCGCTGAAGCTCGAGGAGAGCCAGGCCGCCGCCGCCGTCGGACAGATCGCACTTGCCGGAGCGTGGTCGGACGAACTCGGGCGCAAGGGGCTGAAATCGGGCCAGGTCCTGGTGACCCTCGGCGACACGGAAGAGCGGCGCCGCTATCTCAACGCACGCGCCACGATATCGACGCTCCTGAAAATGCGCGCCGTTCCCGTCATCAACGAGAACGACACGGTGGCGACGACAGAGATCCGCTACGGCGACAACGACCGGCTCGCCGCCCGCGTCGCCACGATGATGGGCGCGGACCTCCTGGTGCTGCTTTCCGACATAGACGGGCTCTATACGGCGCCGCCGGCGCTCGACCCCTCGGCGGCGTTCATCCCCGTCGTCGACCGCATCACGCCCGAGATCGAGGCCATGGCCGGCGGCGCGGCGTCCGAACTGTCGCGCGGCGGCATGCGCACCAAGCTCGACGCCGGCAAGATCGCGACCACGGCCGGCACGGCCATGGTCATCACGCTGGGCAGCCGGCTGAACCCGCTGTCGGCGATCGACCGCGGCGAGCGCGCCACTTTCTTCCGGCCGAGCGCCAGTCCGGTCAAGGGCTACAAGACCTGGATCGCCGGACAGCTCGAACCGGCCGGGCGGCTGGTGGTCGATGCCGGCGCGGTGGGTGCGCTGCTGTCGGGCAAGTCGCTGCTGCCGGCCGGCGTGAAGCAGGTTGCCGGCAGCTTCTCGCGAGGCGATACGGTCGCCATTCTCGGCCCGGAAGGCCGCGAGATCGCGCGCGGGCTGGTTGCCTATGATGCGGCGGATGCCGTAAGGATCGCAGGATTGAAGACCGCCGAGATCGCGACAGTGCTCGGCTACGAAGCGCGGTCGGCAATGGTGCACCGCGACGACCTGGTCGTCAGCCGGCCGGCCGAGCCGATGCGGGTGGAGGGATAGGCCATGCTCGACAAGCACGCCGCGGACGTCGTTCAACTGATGGCCGGGATCGGCCGCGCTGCGCGCGCCGCCGCGCGACCGCTGGCGATCGCCCCGACATCGGCCAAGAATGCGGCCCTCGACGCCATGGCCGATGCGATCCTGCGCAACGAAGCGGCGATCCTGGAAGCCAATGCCATCGACATGACGAACGGCGTTGAGGCGGGTCTCGCCGGCTCCTTCCTCGACCGGCTGAAGCTTACGCCTGCCCGCATCCGCGACATGGCCGAAGGCATCCGCGCCATCGCCGCGCTGGAGGATCCGGTCGGCCGGGTCATAGTCGCCTGGCAGCGGCCGAATGGGCTCGAGATCGAGCGCGTGCGCACCCCGCTCGGCGTGATCGGGGTGATCTACGAGAGCCGTCCGAACGTGACGGCCGATGCCGGCGCGCTCTGCCTCAAGGCCGGCAACGCGGTCATCCTGCGCGGCGGCTCGGATTCGGCCAATTCCTCGGCCGCGATCCATGCCTGCCTCGTCGAAGGCTTGAAGGCGGCGGGATTGCCGGAAGCGGCGATCCAACTCGTGCCCGTCACCGATCGCGCCGCCGTCGGCGAGATGCTGAAGGGCCTCGACGGCAATCTCGACGTCATCGTGCCGCGCGGCGGCAAGAGCCTCGTCGGCCGGGTGCAGACCGAGGCGAGGGTGCCCGTCTTCGCCCATCTCGAAGGCATCTGCCATCTCTACATCGATCGTTCGGCCGAACTCGACATGGCCGTGACGATCGCCGTCAACGCCAAGATGCGCCGCACCGGTATCTGCGGCTCGGCAGAGACGCTGCTGGTCGACCGAGCCGTCGCTGCGACCCATCTCGTGCCGGTGCTCGACGCGCTCGCCGCGGCCGGCTGCGAAATCCGCGGCAGCGAAGAGGTCGTCGCCGCGTTTCCTGCGGCGAAGCCGGCCACGGAGGCGGACTGGCGGACCGAATATCTCGATGCCATCATCTCGGCGAAGCTGGTCGACGGCGTGGCCGGCGCGATCGACCATATCGAGACCTATTCGTCCCACCACACCGAGGCGATCGTCGCGGAGGATCAGGCGGCGGCCGAACGCTTCTTCAACGAGATCGATTCGGCGATCCTTTTGCACAATGCCTCGACGCAGTTCGCCGACGGCGGCGAGTTCGGCATGGGCGCGGAGATCGGCATCGCCACCGGCAAGATGCACGCACGCGGGCCGGTGGGCGTCGAGCAACTGACGTCGTTCAAATATCGCGTGCGCGGGTCGGGGCAGACGCGGCCGTGATCGGTCTTCGTGCGGTCTCTGTTCGAGATCGGCCAGCTTCGCCCACCAAATCATATCCGCGGTCGATGAGATCGACCGTGGGAGCGCGCAACATCGTGGCCCATGCCCGCTGGCGCGAAAGCCCGAGGACAGGCTCGGCGCGGTCGGATGAGACCCACCGCCGGTCACCGGGCGCCATCATGGATGAAAGTGCGGCGTGTCTTCGCACCCCTCTCTGTCCTGCCGGACATCTCCCCCACAAGGGGGGAGATAGGCCGGCCGCTTGGATTTCGCCAATCGTCAACCTCGCAGGACGAGTGCCGTCATCGATGACTGCCGGTCTCCCCCCTTGTGGGGGAGATGTCCGGCAGGACAGAGAGGGGTATCAGGCGAAACCCTATCCGACTGAAATCAAAAGGCTTTCCGCCCTATTTTCATGGCAGGGGCCATTGCCAAAATGTCAGCGCGGTAGGCGCAATCAATTTTGAGCGACGGCGCATCGTCTTTCACCGGGGTCCATGCGCGGTATCTCAAGATGCCGCACGCGCCGCGCGGCCGGGCGGTTGGGTTGTTCGGCGGCTCCTTCAATCCGCCGCATGGCGGCCATGCGCTGGCAGCGGAGATTGCACTGCGTCGCCTCAGGCTCGACCAGCTCTGGTGGATCGTCACCCCCGGCAATCCGCTGAAGAGCAAAAGGGAGCTTGCGCCGCTCGCCGAGCGCATCCGCTGGTCCGAGACGATCGCGCGGGATCCGCGCATCAAGGTCACCGCCTTCGAGGCGGCGCATCATGTCCGCTATACGGCCGACACGCTGGCCCTCGTGAAGGCCCGCAACCCCGGCGTCGATTTCGTGTGGATCATGGGCGCCGACAGCCTGCGCGACTTCCATCGGTGGCAGCGCTGGCGCGACATCGTGATGACCTTCCCGATCGCCGTGATCGACCGGCCGGGCGCGACGCTGTCATTCCTCTCGTCGGTGGTGGCCAAGACTTTCGACTATGCGCGCATCGACGAGCTCGAAGCGCCCCGCCTCGCCCGCGCCAGGGCGCCGGCCTGGACCTTCATCCACGGGCCGAGGTCGTCCCTGTCCTCGACTGCGATAAGGAAGGCGGCCGAAGAGGCCGCCTCCCGCTGATTCGCTGTTCGGCGGTCGACGAGATCGACCGCCGGTGCCATCAGAACTCTTCCCAGCCGTCGGGGTCGGCCTGCGGCGCGAGTGCCGCAGATCCCCTGCCGGTCGAGACCGTCTTCAGCGCGGCGACGGGCCTCGCGGCGGGCTGCATCCTTGCGACCGGCTGAGCCTGTGCGGGGCGCGCCGCGTCGGCGCCAAGCGTGAACTTCGCCACGAGCCGCGACAACTGGCCCGCCTCCTGGGCCAGCGAGTGACTGGCGGCGGTCGACTGTTCCACCATGGCGGCGTTCTGCTGGGTCACCTGGTCCATCTGGTTGATGGCGACGTTCACCTCGCCGAGCGCGGTGGACTGCTCATGCGCGGAGGACGCGATCTCGGCGACCAGCGTGCTCATCTCCGTCACCTGGGCCGCGATATGCTGCAGCACGGTGCCGGTCTGGCCGACGAGGCCGACGCCCTGCTCGACCTGCTGGGTCGAGGTCGAGATCAGCGACTTGATCTCCTTGGCGGCTTCGGCCGAACGCTGCGCGAGCGCCCGGACTTCCGAGGCGACCACGGCGAAACCCTTACCGGCCTCGCCGGCGCGGGCGGCCTCGACGCCGGCATTGAGCGCCAGGAGGTTGGTCTGGAAGGCGATCTCGTCGATGACGCCGATGATCTGCGAGATCTGGTCGGACGACTTCTCGATCTGGGCCATGGCCGATATCGCCTCGCGGACGACCTCACCGGATTTCTCGGCGCCTTCACGCGCCTCGCCGGTGACGCGGGCCGCCTGGCGGGCGCCTTCGGCCGTCTTCCTGACCGTGCCGGTGACCTCGGCGAGGGCGGCCGCGGTCTCCTCGAGGCTTGCCGCCTGCTGCTCGGTACGGCGCGACAGGTCGTCGGCCGCCTGGCTGATCTCGCTGGTGCCGGTGGTCATGGCGCCGACGGCGCCATGGATGGTCGCCATGGTCGCCTGCAGCTCTGCGATCGCGCGGTTGAAGTCGGTCTTGAGCTGCTCGGCCTTCGGCGCGAAGGCCTCGGTGATACGGTAGGAGAGGTCGCCCTCGGCGAGCCGCGACAGGCCGGCGGCCAGGGAGGATATCGCGACGCGGTCTTGTTCCGTCTCGCGCGCCTTCTCCTCCTCGCTGCGGGCGCGATCGGCGTCGGCCCCGGCGCGTGTCTCGACCGCCTCGGCCTCCAGCCGCACCTTGGCGATCTGGGCGTCCTTGAACACCTGGACGGCCCCGGCCATCTGGCCGATCTCGTCGCGGCGTCCGGTCGCCGGCACCTCGGTCGAATGGTCCCCGGTGGCGAGCCTGCCCATGGCCGAAGTCAGGGCGTTGATCGGCTGGGTGACGCTGCGGACCGAAAGGAAGGCGGCCGCCAGGGAAACCAGCACGCCCAGCAGCAGAGCGCCGCCGGAAACCGTGGCATTGCTCCAGAACATGGCCGAAAGATCGTCACTGTAGACACCCGTGCCGACGATCCAGCCCCACGGCGCGAAACCGGCCACGTGGGAATATTTCAGCACCGGCTCCTCGAATCCCGGCTTCGGCCAGTAATAATCGACGAATCCCTTGCCCTGCGCCTTGACGATCGCGACCATCTCGGCGAACAGCGGCTTGCCATGGGCATCCTCCATCGCGGATTGATCGGTGCCGTCCATTTCCGGCTTGATAGGATGCATGATCATCTTCTGGTTCATGTCGTTGATCCAGAAGTAGCCGTTGCCCTGATAGCGCATCGGCTTGATCGCCGCCATAGCGCGCGCCTGCGCCTCTTCGCGACTGATGGTGCCGGCGGCTTCGAGCTTGTGGTAGGCGTCGAAGATGCTCACCGCATTCTCGTTCATCGCGGACAGCATTGCCTTGCGTTCGTCGACGAGGCTGTGATGGGCCTCGAACACATTGAATACTACGACGCACGCTGTTATCGCGAGCGTCAGCGCGACCAGCAAATACAGCCTGGTCGAAATGCGGAAAGATTTCATGGAAGCCCCCTCGAATTCCGATCGATCGGTGTCTGGGGCGTATGGCGAACGGTACCACGACGAGGATCGGAAAGTTCCGACCCGCTTTCTGGTGAATCACGTGGTGCTGTCGGCCTGCCCGCCCAAGGCAACCTTCGCCACCGATCTTGCTTCAGTTCGGTAAAGGTTCAATTAAATGCCGGAGAATTCCGCCCGCTCAAAAAGCGAGCGGCCCGCCTGAAGCGGGCCGCCGGATCCTTTGCAGAATGCTCAGAACTCTTCCCAGCCGTCGGGGTCCGCCTGCGGCGCGAGTGCCGCAGATCCCCTTCCGGTCGAGACAGTCTTCAGCGCGGCGACGGGCTTCGCGGCGGGCTGCATCCTTGCGACCGGCTGAGCCTGTGCGGGGCGCGCCGCGTCGGCGCCAAGCGTGAACTTCGCCACGAGCCGCGACAACTGGCCCGCCTCCTGGGCCAGCGAGTGACTGGCGGCGGTCGACTGTTCCACCATGGCGGCGTTCTGCTGGGTCACCTGGTCCATCTGGTTGATGGCGACGTTCACCTCGCCGAGCGCGGTGGACTGCTCATGCGCGGAGGACGCGATCTCGGCGACCAGCGTGCTCATCTCCGTCACCTGGGCCGCGATATGCTGCAGCACGGTGCCGGTCTGGCCGACGAGGCCGACGCCCTGCTCGACCTGCTGGGTCGAGGTCGAGATCAGCGACTTGATCTCCTTGGCGGCTTCGGCCGAACGCTGCGCGAGCGCCCGGACTTCCGAGGCGACCACGGCGAAACCCTTACCGGCCTCGCCGGCGCGGGCGGCCTCGACGCCGGCATTGAGCGCCAGGAGGTTGGTCTGGAAGGCGATCTCGTCGATGACGCCGATGATCTGCGAGATCTGCTCGGACGACTTCTCGATCTGGGCCATGGCCGATATCGCCTCGCGGACGACTTCGCCGGACTTCTCGGCGCCTTCGCGCGCCTCGCCGGTGACGCGGGCGGCCTGGCGGGCGCCCTCGGCCGTCTTCCTGACCGTGCCGGTGACCTCTGCGAGGGCGGCCGCGGTCTCCTCGAGGCTTGCCGCCTGCTGCTCGGTACGGCGCGACAGGTCGTCGGCGGCCTGGCTGATCTCGCTGGTGCCGGTGGTCATGGCGCCGACGGCGCCATGGATGGTCGCCATGGTCGCCTGCAGCTCTGCGATCGCGCGGTTGAAGTCGGTCTTGAGCTGCTCGGCCTTCGGCGCGAAGGCCTCGGTGATACGGTAGGAGAGGTCGCCCTCGGCGAGCCGCGACAGGCCGGCGGCCAGAGCCGACACCGCGACGCGGTCCTCGGCCGCCTCGCGCGCCTTCTCCGCCTCGCTGCGGGCGCGATCGGCGTCGGCCCCGGCGCGTGTCTCGACCGCCTCGGCCTCCAGCCGCACCTTGGCGATCTGGGCGTCCTTGAACACCTGGACGGCCCCGGCCATCTGGCCGATCTCGTCGCGGCGTCCGGTCGCCGGCACCTCGGTCGCATTGTCGCCGGCAGCCAGGCGGCCCATGGCGGCTGTGAGCGCGTTGATCGGCGCGGCGATCAGGCGGGTGAGAAGCCACCATACGCCGGCTGCGATGAGCAGCGCAGCCACCAGGCCGACATAGAGGGCGACGGAAGCGCGGTCGACCTCGACCTGCTGCTGTACCGAGGACGCCTGGTTGGCCGTCGTCCCCAGTTCGATGACGCTGTCGAGCGCGTCCTCGATGGGCGCGATCAGCGCGTCGGCCGGGCCGTCGGGGCCGACCATCCTGACCGCCTGGTCGCGGGTCATCGGATCCGCTGCCAGCTTCTGCCCGGCGGCGATCACGTCCTTCTGGTAGATCGCCAGCGCTTGCTCCGCCTTGTCGGCGAGCGCAAGGATCTCGGCATCGTCGGCCCGCAAGGTCCGAAGCGCGGCGAGTTCCTTCTTCAGCGTGTTCCCATGCTTCTCGATGCGGCTGACGTAATAGGCGTCGCCCGACAGGAGCAGGCCGCGATAGGAGTTCTCGACCCGCGCCAGCGCCATGCGCGCCAGAAGCGCGGTTCCGGCCGTCGCCTTCGATTCTTCGGCGGCATGCTGCGCCTGGGAGATCGTCGACATGTTCCAGAGCGCCGCGCCGCTCATGGCTCCGATCGTGGCGATGAGTGCGAAGAAGGCGAGTGCCAGCTTTCGCGAGATTTTCAGATTGGTGAGCACAGAACTTCCCCAGCTCATCGTTGCCGGTCGGCCCTCATGGCCGGCCGGAGCCGGTGGTTGCGGGAAGGCCTTCATGGCCGGCCCGATCCGGAATGCCCAAGCGGCTCCGCCCGCGGTCAAGACCGGGGAACCCTCCATGGCGTGACGATGGAACGGGGATCGGTGTTGTCGGTGCGGTCGCCCGAAGCGACGGTCACCGAACACTTGCTTGGTTTCGGTAAAGCTTTGATTAATCGCGCCGCGCCGTGCGGCTCTTATGTGAGATTTGCTTGATAGCCTGAACGCAGCGCTTTTACGGCGTTGCCTTTCAACTGCCATCCGAATTCTATTCTTCGTAGCAATCTCGAAGAGTACAACCTTGCGCGGGAGAGCCCATTCCTGCTGTGATGGAAGCCCGTCTTCGCGGGGCACAAATACCGCCGAGCGGTCAGGTCGAGCGCTGCTGGAGACGCGAACTCAGGCGATGGCGCGGGCGACCCCCTGCCGGATCTCGGCGAGCGAGAAAGGCTTCTGCACCACGTCGAGCACGATCGCCGACAGTTCGGCGGCGCGCTCGCGTTGCTCGGCATAGCCGGTCATGAGCAGGATCTTCAGTCCGGGATAGGCCCCGGCCGCCTTCTTGGCCATTTCGATCCCGTCCATCACGGGCATGCGGATGTCGGAGAGCACGAGATCGTAGCCGCCGGCATGGGCGGTGATTCGGTCGAGCCCGACCTCGCCGTCCTCGGCGGTGTCGACGCTGTGGCCGGCCGCGGCGAGCGCGCGTGCGGTGAAGGAGCGGACGGAGTCGTCGTCCTCGACGATCAGGATTCTTGCCATGGCGGGATATTTCCCGCGAAGTCTTGACGTTTCCTGAACATCGGGGCGATGCGTCAGGCGTCGCCCTTCACCACGCCGACGAACGGCAGTTCGCGGAACGCGTGCGCCACGTCCATGCCGTAACCGACGACGAAATAGTCGGGACATTGGAAGCCGGTGAAATCGGCGTCGAGCTCGGTCTGGCGCCGCGTATATTTGTCGAGCAGCACCGCGATCGACACGCTCCTGGCGCCGCGCGACAGCATCAGCTCGCGCGTGAATTTCAGCGTCTTGCCCGATTCCAGGATGTCGTCGATCAGAAGCACGTCGCGCCCCTGCACTTCATTGTCGATGTCGCGCAGCACCCTGACCTCGCCGCTGGTCGTGCCGGCACCGTAGCTCGAGATGAAGATGAACTCGACCTCGGGCGAAAGCCCGGTGTCGTGCATGGCGCGGATAAGGTCGGCCGCAAAGATGAAGGAGCCTTTGAGGATCGCGATGACCAGAAGGTCGTGGTAGTCGCGCTTCCCTATCTCCTCGGCGAGCTCGAGATTGCGGCGGGCGATCTCGGAGGCGCTGAACAGCACCTCGATTTCCTTGCCTCGTACCACCGGCATCGCGTTCTCCTTGGACCGTGGTCAATCTGGGTCATGTCATTCGCCGGGGACGGATCCGGCCAGACCTGCCGCATAGGCCGTCCGGCCGGACGATGCAATGCGGATTGATCATGGCCGGAACACGGCCGAGGCGAATTCCGCGGGGACGAGCGCGTGGCCGCCCGAGATCCAGAACGCGGCGGCGGCAAGCGTCACGACGCCGAGCAGGAAGAACGGCCCGCCGCCACCGGCCCGTTCGGTTGTCGGCCTGGCGCTGCGCAGCACATCCAAGCCCCGGGACGGCGAAACGGCCGCTTGCCCCGCGGTCGTGGCGCGATCCCCGGTGCGGCCGACGGAGACGACGGGCGCGAACCGGGCATCGATGATATCGGCACTGCGTTCCGGGCGGGCACGCAGGTCGGGCGCGGCGGTACTCGGCGCCGTCATGATTTCGCCCGAAACCGGGCGTGCGTTCCAATGGTCGGCCATATGGCCCGTCATCCTGTTGTCAGGACATGCTCTCATCGGCAGGACGTAGCCCGAAATGGTTAACGTTTCCCGATCGGAAGCTCCCGAGCGGCCCGAAATTAACCAATGGTTAACCATGCGGGCCGATGGTCCAAACATGACCGGGCCGCTTTGCGGCGCCGGGAAACGTCAAGGCTGTAGCAACGTGATCCGCTTCGAGAATGTCGGCCTCAGATACGGAATGGGTCCGGAAATCCTCCGTGACATTTCCTTCCAGATTCCCGAGCGCTCGTTCCAGTTCCTGAGCGGACCGTCGGGCGCCGGCAAGACGACGCTGCTCAGGCTGCTGTTCCTGGCACTGAAGCCGACGCGGGGGCTGATCACGGTCTTCGGCAAGGATCGTTCGCGCATTTCCCGGCAGGATCTGCCGCTGATCCGTCGGCGCATCGGCGTCGTGTTCCAGGATTTCCGGCTGCTCGATCACATGACCACCTATGAGAACGTCTCGCTGCCTCTGCGCGTGCGCGGCCGCGAGGAGGTCAGCTACCGCAACGACGTGGTCGAACTGCTGAGATGGGTAGGTCTCGGCGAACGCATGCATGTGCTGCCCCCCGTGCTTTCCGGCGGCGAGAAACAGCGCGCCGCGATTGCCCGGGCGCTGATCGAGCAGCCGGAGATCCTCCTGGCTGATGAGCCGACAGGCAATGTCGATCCGCCGCTGGCGCGCCGGCTGCTGCGCCTGTTCCTCGAGCTCAACAGGCTGGGAACCGCCGTCGTCATCGCCACCCACGACGTCGGCCTGATGGAGCAGGTCGACGCCCGCCGCATGATCCTTTCCGGCGGGAGGCTCGACATCTATGACTGAACGCGTCGAGATCCCGCAGCAAGCGGAGCTGTCGGTCGCGAATGTACCGCAGCCCCCTCGCCGCAAGGCCGCGCCGATCGTGCCGGAGCACAATGTCGCCGGCCGCGCGCTGGTGCTTGTTATCGCCATCATGACCTTCCTCTCCTGCCTGACGCTCGGCGCGGTGACGCTGGTGCGCGACACGGCGGCGGTGTGGGAGAACCAGATCGCGCGCGAGGCGACGATCCAGATCAAGCCGGCCGACGGGCTCGACATGGACGCCGCACTTCAGGCCGCGGCGCGCATCGCCTCGGGTTTCGCCGGCGTCAAGAGCACCAGCATCGTCGACCGCGCCGCGACCGCTCGTCTCCTGGAGCCGTGGCTCGGTTCCGGCCTCGACATCGATGAATTGCCGGTGCCGCGCCTCGTCATCGTAACGATCGACGAGGACAATCCGCCCGATTTCGCCGCCATGCGGGCGATGCTGGCGCCGGAACTGCCCACCGCGGCGCTCGACGACCACCGCACCTGGGTCGACCGGCTGGTCGCAATGGCGCGCACCACGGTGACGATCGGCATGACGGTGCTGGTGCTGATGCTGGCAGCGACCGTGCTCACGGTGGTGTTCGCCACGCGCGGCGCCATGGCGGGCAACGGCCATATCATCGAGGTCCTGCATTTCGTCGGCGCCGAGGCGGGCTTCATCGCCTCGGAGTTCCGCCGTCACTTCCTGGTCACCGGCATGAAGGGCGCCGCGGCGGGCGGCCTGGCCGCGGTCGTGGTCTTCATCGCCTTTTCCTTCTGGTCGTCGATGAATCTCGCGACGCCGGAGGCGGATCAGGCGACTGCGCTCTTCGGCAATTTCGCCATCGGCGCAGCGGGCTATGCGGGCGTGGCGCTGATCGTTCTGGTCATCGCCGGCCTGACCGCCGCTACCTCGCACTTCACCGTCGTTGCCTATCTGAACCACATGGAGGGCGGCCGACCGGAGACATGACGGCATGTCCCGGAAAGTTGATCACGAATCATGTCAAATTGTAATGCATTTTGGCTGAAAACGGTAAATCTTCCTATCCAGCGCCGCATTTGGCGGTTAACCATCACGTCATGAAGGGGAAGGACATATCCGACCGGGCCACGCCCGGAGAGGGTATCGGGGCGCAGCCCGGAGAGGCGCGCGACGGTCGGGTTTTCTCCGCATTCAAGCTTCCGGCACTCAAGCTTTCGGTCGGGGCGATTCTTCTCGTGGGGCTCGTCTTCGCCGGCGGTTTCGGCCTGTTCGCTACCCATATCAGCGGCATGTCCACGCCCGACGATCCCGAGAGAGCCGACGCCATCATCGTGCTCACCGGCGGGCAGTCGCGCATCGATGCCGCCGTCAGTCTGTTGAAATCGGGCAAGGGCAAGCGGCTGCTGATCAGCGGCGTCCATCCGGCGGCCGATCTCGGGGACCTGCAGGCGGCGACCGGCGGCGACAAGAAGCTGTTCTCCTGCTGCGTCGACATCGACCATGCCGCGCTCGACACGATCGGCAATGCCGAGGAGAGCGCCAAATGGGTGTCGAGCCACGCCTACAGCCGCGTGATCCTCGTCACCAACAACTACCACATGCCGCGCAGCCTGCTCGAGATGCGGCGTTATCTTTCCAATGCGGACCTTCTTCCCTACCCGGTGGTCAACCACCGGCTCGACGGGGGCGGCTGGATGACGAAGCCGGCGGCGTTGCGCGTGCTGTTCACCGAATACACCAAATACATCGCCGCGCTGGCGCGGGGGGTCATGCCGTTGCGCAGCGTGGCCGAACCGGTCACGGTCGTCGACGCGCAGGCTACCGCAGGGGGCTGAGCCACTGTTCCTTTTTGCGGGCTTGGTGTAACCAGCGGCCGATGCTCTATCTCCGCTCGCTGGCGTTCAACGTCGCCTTTTACCTCAACCTGATCGTCCAGATGATATTCTGGACGCCCTATTATTTCCTGGCGGAGCGCCGGCGGGCCTGGTACGTGCCGAAAATCTGGGTGCGCACCAGCCTGTGGCTGCACGCGAAGCTGGCCGGTGCCCGGACCGAGATCCAGGGGGTCGACAACCTCCCCGAGGGCTCCTACATCCTCGCGCCGAAGCACCAGTCCTTCTGGGACACGATCGCGTTCCTGCCGCATGTCCCCGATGCGCTCTACATCCTGAAGCGCGAGCTGACCTGGATACCGTTCTTCGGCTGGTACATTATGAAGATGCGCATGATCCCGGTTGATCGCGGCAGCCGCTCCAAGGCGCTGAAGGCTGTTGTGGCTGCGACCCGGCAGGAGCTGGCCCGCAACCCGCGCCAGCTGATCATCTATCCCGAAGGCACACGCCGCCCGCCGGGCGCGGAGCCGGCCTACAAATGGGGTATCGTCGAGCTCTATTTCCGCCTGGGCGTGCCGGTGGTGCCGGTCGCCCATGCCGCCGGGCTCTATTGGCCTCGCCGCAAGTTCCTGCGCTATCCCGGCACCATCAAGGCGCGTTTCCTGCCGCCGATCCCGCCGGGCCTCGGCAAGGAAGAGTTCATGGAGCGGCTGATCCGGGAGACCGAAGCCGGCTGCGACGAGCTGCTGGTCGAGGCCGCGACCGGGCCGAACCCGCCGCCGCTGCCCGAGACGGCGCGGAAGCGGTTGCAGGATCTCGGCGTGCAGCCGAAGAATTGAGTTCCCGGCCTATTCGTGCCCGCCGCCGATCTGGGAGGCCACATCCTCGAGCCAGTGGTCGCGGATGCCGAGCGCGCGCAGATGGGCGAGGGTGGAATGCACATAGTCTTCGTTCACCCCGGACTGGCCGGCCGCTCCCGTGACGACGGCGGCGGCTTCGGCGGCATGCAGGTTGCCGGCATATTGCCGGTGCCCGCGATCGACGACGTAGCACACGGCCGTCACCGTCTCGCCGCCGTCGAGCCTCACCGGCAGCGTGCGCTCCGAATAGACATTGGTGACCAACTCGCGCTCGCGCAGATAGCCGATCACCTCGTCGCGCAATTCGCCGGGCACGCGGAACGCCAGCCCGACGCAGGAGCCGCCGCGATCGAGGCCGAGCACGAGGCCGGGCCGCTCGGGCGTGCCGCGATGGACCCAGGAATAGACGCAGAGCGAACGCCGGAACCCGTGCAGGCGGGCGCGTCGCGTTTCGACATGGGCGAAACCCGGGCGCCAGATCAGCGAGCCGTAGCCAAAAACCCAAAAATCGCCCATATCGCCAAGCCACATCCAGACGCGGCAAACGGGCCGCAGGCCTGCCGCTGCGGTCCGAAAGTCGGAAGCGATTTTCGGGACATGCCGCGCAGATCGAGATTTCAGAGCGTGCCCGCGCATCCGTCCGGAAGCGCGGGGCACGCAAGCCAACGGTTAGCGAGAGCCGCCACATGACGTCAAGCGATACGAAGAAGCCGAGCTACTCCAGGCGCATAATGTGGTTGGCCGTGTTCGTGGTGGTGCTGTTCGGCGGTTACAGCGCCGGCTGGTTCTATATGGCGGACCGGCTGGAGGCGGAGGCCGCAAGGGCCGTAGCGGACCTCAACAAGGACGGCGTGACAGCTGAATGCGCCAATCTCAACGTGCGCGGCTTCCCGTTCCGCATCGGCCTCTATTGCGACAGCCTGGGCTACGAGGACGGCGGCCGGAGCCTGTTCGCGGCTGCCGGCAGCCTGCGCTCGGCCGCCCAGGTCTACCAGCCGAGCAAGGCCGTGGCCGAGCTTGACGGCCCGCTCCGTGTGTCGGCGCCCGGCATCGCGCCGCTCTGGCTCGACTGGGACAGCCTGCGCGCCAGCGTGAGGATAGCAACCCCATTGCCGGAACGTGTCTCGGTCGCGACCGACGGCCTGTCCGGAATGACCGATCCCGAGGAGGGCGATCCTGTGTCGCTGTTCAGCGCGGGCAAGGCGGAGATGCATCTGCGGCCGAACGGGACCGATGTGGACTGGGCCGGGAATTTCACGGAGCTGGAGATCGACCCAGGGATCGCCGGCGGCCGCACCTTGCCGATGCTCAACGGCAGCGGCGATGTCACACTCAAGGACGGCGTCGCGCTGATCCGGTCCGGCGCGCGAGGCCTGCGTGGGCGCTCGGCCGAAATCCGCAATCTCGATCTCTCGTCGGGCGAAGGTGGCGTGTCGGTGAGCGGACCGATCTCGGTGGCGGCGGACGGACTGATCGACGCCTCGCTGACGATCAGGCTGCGCAACCCTCCGGCCGTCTCGGCCCTGCTTGTCGGCGCCTTTCCGGAAGCCAGGTCCCAGATCGAATCGGCCATGGCCGGCCTCGCTCTGCTCGGTCGCGAGCCGTCCCTGCCGCTCAGGATCGTCAGGGGCAAGGCGACGCTCGGCTTCATCCCGCTCGGCGACCTGCCGCCAGTGGCGCGGTGATCATAGGTTCAAGCGAAGACAGTCAGCTGTCGTCGCGTTGCATTACCCCTCATCCGACCTCGCTTCGCGAGGCCACCTCCTCCCACAGGGGGCTAGCGTGTGCACACAAGTGGTTCGTTGTGCTGTCAAGAGGGATTTGTGGTGATCGTGGCTTGAAGCCGTTGAATCGTTTGTGATTCTGTATCTGCCGTTGTTGATTCGGGAGACATCGACTGTGGCACTGTTGCGTCTTGGACACTTCAGCGACCTGCGCCTGCAAAAAAGGGGGACATGGTGCTGGAGCGCGTATGCACGCGGATCAGCACGAGCCTGCGTCAGTTGGCCGACACACGCGCCGAAAAGATCGCGTTCACGCGCTTCTTTGGCAATCCGCGCGTGAGCCCGCTGGAGATCCTGCGCACCGCGGCGGCCCGAGCCGGCGAAGCGGCGGCCGGGCGTCACGTGCTGATCATCGAGGATACCAGCGAGATCAACTATCAGGCCAAGGCCTTGCGCAAGCGCGGCCTTGGCCGGGTCGGCAACGGCACCGATGTCGGCCTGTTCGTGCATCCGGCGCTGGCTGTGGATGCCGCCGACGGCAGCGTGCTGGGCCTTGCCGGTGCCACGATCTGGCGGCGCACCAAGCCCAAGCAGGCGAACTATCAGGCGCTGCCGATCGAGGACAAGGAAAGCCACAAATGGCTCGCCACCGCCCAGGCGGCGCGCCGGGCCTTGCCCGAGACGCCGCTTGCCACGGTGATCGCCGACCGCGAGGGCGACATCTACGAAGTGTTCGCCCGGCTGCCCGACGCGCGCACGCATGTGCTGATCCGCGCCACCAAGGATCGGGCGCTTGCCGAGCACGGCCGCCTGTTCGCCGAAATCGCCAAACAGCCCGAAGCCGGCCGTCTCGTCTTCGAACTGGAGGCCCGCCCCGGCCGGCCGGGACGCACCGTCACCCTCGCCGTCCGCTTTGGCCAGGCCAGCATACGCCAGCCCAAGACCGGCGCCGACCGGCGCGATCCGCGCTCGCTCAGCCTCAACATCGTGGAGGTGCGCGAGATCGATCCGCCATCGCCCAAGGAGGCGGTGATCTGGCGGCTGCTGACCACCCACAGCGTCACCACGCTGGCCGATGCCGCCCGCATCGTCGACCTCTACCGCCGGCGCTGGACCATCGAACAGCTGTTTCGAACCCTGAAGTCGCAGGCCATCGATGTTGAGGAAAGCCTGCTTGCCGACGGCGAGGCGCTCGAACGACTGGCTGCAACCACGCTGGTCGCCGCCACAAGGGTCATGCAACTCGTCCATGGCCGCGATGCGGCCGGCGCCGCCTTCGAGGCGGCGCGGCTGTTCGATCCGGCCGAGATCACCGTCCTCGAGGCGCTGATCCGCAGGCTCGAAGGCAGGACCGAAAAGCAGAAGAACCCGCACCCCCGACACAGCCTCGCCTGGGCCGCCTGGGGCATTGCCCGGCTCGGCGGATGGACCGGCTATGCCAGCGAACGGCCCCCGGGCCCCATTACATTCACCCGTGGCCTCCGACGCTTCCACGCCATCGCCGAGGGTTTTGCCTTGGCCAGAAGCCTTCAACCACAGATAGATGTGTGCGCACGCTAGCCCACAGGGGGAGAAGGCTGGAGTCCAGTTTAGCCGGCGCTGCAAATCGCCAGCGTTTGCGACTGGCCGAGACGTTGCTGCAAGCGTTCCCTTCTCCCCCTGTGGGCCCCCTGTGGGAGAAGGTGGCCTCGCGAAGCGAGGTCGGATGAGGGGTAATCCCGCGAAGCCGAGACGAGCGTAACGCCGACCTACGCCTTCGCCGGATGCTCGATCGCCTGGCGGCCGAAGTCGGGCGCGTCGATTTCCTGGCCGGCCTCGATGATCGAACGCCGGATGGCGCGGGTCCGGGTGAAGAGATCGAACAGCTTCTCGCCGTCGCCCCAGCGGATTGCCCGCTGCAGCGAGGCGAGGTCTTCCGAGAAGCGCGCAAGCATCTCGAGGATCGCATCCTTGTTGTGCAGGCAGACGTCGCGCCACATGGTCGGGTCCGATGCGGCGAGGCGGGTGAAGTCGCGGAAACCCGAGGCCGAATATTTGATGACCTCGGACTTGGTCACCGTCTCCAGGTCGTCGGCCGTGCCGACGATGTTGTAGGCGATGATGTGCGGCAGGTGGGAGACGATGGCGAGCGTCATGTCGTGATGGGCCGGATCCATCGTGTCGATGTTGGAGCCGCAGCGCCGCCAGAATTCGGAGAGCTTCTCCAGCGCCTCCGGCTCGGTGCCGGGCAGCGGCGTGAAGATGCACCAGCGATTGTCGAAGAGGTCGGCGAAGCCGGCGTCCGGTCCCGATTTCTCCGTGCCGGCGAGCGGATGGCCGGGGATGAAATGGACGCCGGCCGGGATGTGCGGCGCCATCTGCGCAATCACGGACGCTTTGGTCGAGCCGACATCGGTGACGATGGCCCCCTTCCTCAGGGCCGGAGCGATCGCTTCCGCGACCGCGCCCGAAGAGCCGACCGGCACGGAGACGATCACCAGGTCGGCGTCCCGCACCGCTTCGGCGAGGTCGGTCGAATAGGAATCGCCGAGCTTCAGCTCCTCGGCGCGCGCCAGCGTGCCGGCGCTTCGCGTGGCGATGGCGACGTGGCCGGCGAGCTGCTCGCGGCGGATCACGCGTGCCAGCGAGGAGCCGATGAGGCCGATGCCGATCAAGGCGACCTTTTCGAAGAGGGGTATCGTCATGTCGTCACGCTTTCAGGAATTCGGCGAGAGAGGCGACCACGCCGCGATTGGCTTCCTCGCTGCCCACGGTCATGCGCAGCGCGTTGGGGAAGCCATAGGCCGCGACGCGGCGCAAGATGTAGCCGCGCGCCGACAGATAGTCGTCGGCCGCCGCAGCCGAATGCCGGCCGTCCTCGGGGAAATGGATGAGCACGAAATTGCCGACGCTCGGCGTCACCGACAGTCCGAGCCTGGGCAGTTCCTCGCTGAGCCAGTTCAGCCATTTTTCGTTGTGCAGCACGGTGCGCTCGACATGGGCGCGGTCGCCCATCGCCGCGATACCTGCCTCGATCGCGGCGGCATTGACATTGAAGGGGCCGCGCACCCGGTTGAGCGCGTCGATCACATGGGAGGGCCCGTAGGCCCAGCCGACGCGCAGGCCGCCAAGCCCGTGGATCTTGGAGAAGGTGCGGGTCATCACCACATTCTCGGCCGACGAGACCAGCTCGACGCCGGCCTCATAGTCGTTCTTGCGCACATATTCGGCATAGGCCGCGTCGAGCACGAGCAATACGGATCTGGGCAGGCCCGCATGCAGGCGCCTGATCTCGCCGAAGGGGAGGTAAGTGCCCGTCGGGTTGTTGGGATTGGCGATGAAGACGATCCTGGTGCGCGGCGTGACCGCGGCGAGGATGGCGTCGACATCGGCCGTCCGGTCGGTCTCTTTCGCAATGACCGGCATGCCTCCCGCCGCCTGGATATAGATCTTGTAGACCAGGAAGCCGTGCTCGGTGAAAACGCCTTCGTCGCCGGGGCCGAGATAGGTCTGCGTCAAGAGCCCGATGACCTCGTCCGAGCCGTTGGAGCAGATGATGTTCTCCGGATTGAGCGCATGCCGCTCGGCTATTGCCTTGCGCAGCCTTGCGGCGGAGCCGTCCGGGTAGAACTCCATCTTCTCGGCGACGCGCCTCACCGCCTCCTTGGCCGCGGGCGAAGCGCCGAGCGGGTTCTCGTTGGACGAGAGCTTGTGGATCTTCGCGACGCCGGGCGCATTGCTCTTGCCGGGCACATAGGCGGCGATGTCCATGATGCCCTGTCTCGGCACGGGGCGGACGCCAGGCGAATTCTCATCCATCGGAAGCTGCTTTCGGGGTCTAGGAACCTGCGGGTCGGCAGGCTGATACAAAGCAAAGCGCCCGGTGTCGAGAAAAAGTCCTCGCGCGCGACCACGTCCGGATCGCATCGCTCGTGTCGTTCGGCGTTCAGGTCCCCGTCGGTCGGGCCTCCTCGTGTGCCTTCATCGCCGTCCTCAGGCGCTCGTCGTCGCCGAAGCGCACCGTCCTGAGCCTGCGCCCCTCGGTATCCTTGACGAGATGCTCCACGCGCGAGAAGAAGTCGCCGTTGCGGTGGACGTTGCCGACGCTGACGACCGCGGTCTCGCGCAGATCGTCACGGAACAGCGAGAGCGCACGCTTCAGCGTGTCGCCGCCCATCGTGTCGAGCACTTCGTCGAGGATCACCCAGCGCGGACGTTGCAGCCTGATCCTGGCCAGCGCCAGCAGGCGCTGTTCGTCCTCGCTCAGCATCCGCTCCCAGCGCGCCGCCTGGTCCAGCGATCCGGCGAGCCGGTCGAGCCCGAGGCGTGCCAGCGCCGCCTTCATCTCCGCGTCCTCGAAGGTTCCATCGGCCTGCGGATAGGAAAGCACGTCGCGCAGTTTGCCGGGTGGAAAATAAGGCGTCCTGGGCACGAAGGCGATGGACCCGCCGCTCGGCAGACCGACCCGCCCGCTGCCCCATGGCCAGAGTCCGGCGATCGCCCGGAAGAACAATGTCTTGCCGGCGCGCGGATCGCCGCCGATGGCCACGTGCTCGCCGGCGCCGATCTCGATATGGGGTTCGGCGAGCTTGGTGCAGCCGCCGGGCGCGGCGATCTCGAGTTCGTCGAAGGTCAGCTTGTCCTCGTCGTTGGTCGCGAACTCGAGGCGCTTCTCCGCATCGTGCAGGACGTCGGCCTCGATCAGGGCGGAGCGGAACACGGCAACACGCAGAAGCGTGGCGCGCCAATCGGCAATGGCACCGATATTGTTGATGAACCAGCGCAGGGAAGAATGCACCTGGTTGAAGGCGCCGACGGCCATCATCAGGCCTCCGAAGCTCAGATCGCCCGCGAAATAGACGGGCGCGGCCACCAGGATGGGGGCGACCACCGTGAACCAGCCATAACCGTCGGTCACCCAGGCGAGGCGGATCTGGGCGCGGAAGATGCCGCGGATCGCGGCGAGCAGCGACGCCAGGTCGAATTCGAGCCGCCGCCGCTCGCCTGCTTCGCCGCCGGCCAGCGAAATCGCGTCGATGTTCTCGTTGACGCGCATCATCGAGAAGCGCAGATCGGCCTCGCGTGCATAGCGATCGCTATTGAGGCCGATCAGCGGTCGTCCCACGAGCCAGCTGAGGGCCGAGGCGGAGCCGGCATAGAGGATCGCGGCCCAGACCATGTAGCCGGGAATTTCGAGGGATTTGTCGCCGACATGGAAGACGAAGTCGGCTGAGAGCGACCACAACACGCCGACGAAGGAGGCGAGAAGCACCGACGACTGCAGCAGCCCGAAGCCCAGATCGGTCGACAGGTCGGCCAGGTGGCCGGCGTCCTGCTGCATCCTCTGGTCTGGGTTGACGCCGATGGCGCCGGCATTGGCGAGCCGGAAGGCACGGCGCGGCCGCATCCATTCGCCGATCAAATCGAGGGTCAGCCCTTCGCGCAGCTTCAGCCGCACCATCTGATTCAGCCATTGCTGGGCGATGTTGAGCGCCAGCAGGCCGGCCGCGATCATCGCGAAAACCTGAAGCTGGTAGAGGAAATCCGGGAGGTTGCGCCGTTCGATCGCGTCGTAGAACGGCTGGTTCCAACGATTGAGAAGGATCTGGCCGAAGGCGGTGGCCACGATCACCGCCAGGCTGGTCGCAGCCATGACCAGGATCACGTTGCGCAGCGGCGATGTGATGAAGGCGCGCAACATGAGGCCGAGCTGGGCCCCGAGGCTGCCTCCGTCGGTTGCGGCCCCCGGTGCCCGGGAAGCGGTCTCGGTCTGAGCCGTCATCGGAACGGTCCTTTCAATGCGGGTTGCGCAGCAACTGGCATAGATCTTCGGACCGCCACCCTCGAGGCCGGCAACGATCCATATTTGACCCGGCCGGCCTGTGCCGGCTGGGCCGCGTCAGGCGATCCGCCCCGCGCCCTGTGGGGTGAGTACCGGTACGAAGACCCGTCGCGAGGCACGTTGCGCCACCGGCAGGCCCTGATAGAGGCGTTTCTGTGCCGCCACGATGATCACGCCCGAGAAGATCGGCCAGAAGCGGCGTCCCGACCGCTCCAGCAAATTGTGCGAACGCATCACGAAGCGGCGCAGCGACGGCGGAAAATGCAGGGCGTCCGACCACGCCGCCGGCGTGAAGTTGGCTTCCCGCAGAAGGTCGCTCAACTGGGTGCGCGAGAAGGGTCGGCCGGTGCCGAAGGGCGTATGTTCGAAGCGGGCCCAGATGCCGCGCCGGTTGGGCACCACGATGACGACCTGGCCGGCGGGCGCCAGCACGCGCCAGATCTCCTTCAGCGTTTCTCGCGGGCTTTCGGCATGCTCAAGCGAATGGACCAGCAGCATGCGGTCGACGGACGAATCGACCAGCGGCAGTTCCTCGTCGAACACCAGGGCTGTCCCCGAGGGGCCGGCCGGCGGCCATTTCACCGCGCCTTGGGTCGCCGGCATGAAGGCGAAGACGCGCTCCGCGTCGGGCCCGAAACGATCGAGCCAGGGCAAGGTGTAGCCGAGGCCGACCAGCCGTTCGCCGGGCAGCTTGTCCCAGATCGCCGACAGCGCGGCGGCGATCGACTGCTCGGCCAGCCTGCCGAGCACCGACGCATAGAAGGAGCGGAGATCGACGATATCAGAGTTCATCCCGGGCGACGGTAGCGGCCCCCACGGCATGTTTCAAGAAAGTGGTGACAGACGAGGGTGTGGCTCCTATCGTCCGGCCCGCAAAGGAGAAATGCGATGTCCCTTGAGATCGACCAATTCATGTGCCGGAGCGACAATTTCGGGGTGTTGCTGCACGATCCGAAAAGCGGTGAGACGGCGCTGATCGACGCTCCCGAGGAGCGGGCGATCTTCGAGGCCATCCGCCGCACCGGCTGGAAGCCCACTGTCATCCTGACGACGCATCATCACGGCGACCATATCGAGGCGAATCTGGTGCTGAAACAGCAATTCGGGCTCAGGATAGTCGGGCCGGCGGCCGAAGCGTCGAAAATCCCCGGGATCGACGAAACCGTCGCGGACGGCCAGGAGATCCGCTTCGCCGGGCAGCCCGTGCGCGTGATCGCCACGCCCGGCCACACCGCCGGCCACGTCTCCTATCACTTTCCGCAATCGGCGGTCGCTTTCACCGGCGACACGCTGTTCGCCCTGGGCTGCGGCCGGTTGTTCGAGGCCAAACCGCCCGTCATGCATGCCTCCCTCCAGAAGCTTGCAGCCCTGCCCCTGGAGACCTCGGTCTATTGCGGCCATGAATATACCCAGGCCAATGCCCGGTTCGCCCTGACCATTGACCCTACCAATTCGGCGCTGCGCGAGCGGGCGGGCGACGTCAACAAGCTAAGGGCCGCCGACAAGCCGACCCTGCCGACCACGATCGGCCTGGAACTGGCGACCAATCCGTTCCTGCGCTGCCACGACCCCGTCATCCGCAAGAACCTGGGCATGGAGAAAGCGAGCGACGCCGAGGTCTTCGCCGAGATCCGCAAGCGCAAGGACGTGTTCTGACGCGCTGCAGGTTCTTGATCAGCGCATGTATTTTTCCCGAAACCGCTGCACAGTTTCGGGAGATATGCTTCAGGCCGGAATGAAGGAGAACACGGCGCCCGATCCGCCGGCGCTTGCCTGGCCGACATCGGGCACGGCGTAGTCGGCCAGAAGCCGAAGCCGCGACCGGGGCAGATGGACCCGTCCGGGATCTCCGACAAGCACGCCGATCCCCGCG
This sequence comes from Mesorhizobium sp. L-8-3, assembly GCF_016756615.1. GTDB lineage: Bacteria > Pseudomonadota > Alphaproteobacteria > Rhizobiales > Rhizobiaceae. Next base: position 1,825,460 of record NZ_AP023262.1, read on the forward strand.
GCGAGGCAGCGGTCGAGGAAGGCCGTCACCCGCCTGGCCAGCGCCTTGTCATAGAAGAGGTCGCCGACGGCCACGAGATCGACGGGAGGCGGCGGGCCGGCCATGACGTCTGCGGGAAGCGTGGCGATGTCGACCTCGTTCAGCATCGCATTGAGACCGAGGGCGACGACGGCATTGCGATCGATTTCGGCGGCCGTCACCTGCCGTGCGCCGGCCTTGGCGGCGGCGATGCCGACGACGCCGCATCCGGCGCCGAGGTCGAGCACGGACAGGCCGGCCACGATCTCGGGCATGTCGAGCAGATAGCGGGCGAGCGCGATCCCGCCCGGCCATTGATAGGCCCAATAGGGCGGTGCGGAGTCGGCACCGCCGTCGGGCCCCGCGGCAAGGCGCCACAGGCCGCTGCCGGAATGGGCCGCATGGAGTCTCAGTTCGGGCAGAAGGGGCGGGGAAACGATATGCAGCTTTTCCCGGATGAAGTCCCGCGCATCCGGATGTTGTCTTCGATCGCTCACCGTCCGCTCCCGGCCTTGTCGTCTCAGCCGAGCAGCATGCCCAGCGCGATCAGCAGTTGCGCGGCATAGTAGGTGATCCAGACGGCATAGCGCATCGGCAGCCGCACAGGAGAAGCGCCGGCCGTGAGGAAACGCTCGGTCGCCAATATGCCGTCGGAGACCATGAACAGGGTCGCTCCGGCAATGACGGCGAGGCTCTGCGTGGTGAGCGCGGCGAGGCCCATGGCGAGGATGGCCGCGACATAGACCGCGATCGGCGTTTTGAGCGCGTGCTCGACGCGCGGCAGAAGAAGCGTCGCCATGGCCGCCGCCAGAAGAACCATCGCTACAGCCAGGACCGGGCGCCACAGATCGGAAAACAGCATGCCGGCCCCGCCCGACATGGCGAAAAGCAGGATGTAAAGGACATGCGCGGCGAGGAAGCTGCCGAGCCCGGCCAGAAAGGCGCGCTCGCCGATACGCGACAGGAAGGCGTCGCCGGCCGCGCTCAGCACCAGCGCGCCGGTCAGCAGCAACGGTCCGTGTTCGACGGTGGAGATCACGGCGAGAAGCGCCACCGCAAGCGTCTTCACGGCCGACCGGCGGAGGCTCGGTTCCCGCTCGGCCTGGAACAGGGTGAGCACCGCCGCTGCGATCGACAGCAGCAGAGCGGCGTTCGCCGTCGCCTCGATGCCTCCTGAAAACGGCATCATGCTCCGGCTCCGCCAGCCGTTCCCGGTGAAACGCCCCCCAAGGTCCCCTCCCGGCGCGCCCGGCGCGCTACTCGATGGCTTCGATCTGCCGCGCGCGGAACGTGACCGTGCCGATCTGCGTCCCCACCGTGGCGTGGATCGGCGCATATACGCCGGTTTCGCCGAGCGGGGCAAATGTGATGCGGATGTCGCTGCGGTCCCTCAGGTAGCGGATCGACTTGTTGCCGGGCCGATAGCCGGCGACCGGCACGAACTTGCCGCTGCACACCGCCGCGTCGCCTTTGTAGGCGCCCATGTCAACCGGTCCGGTGCCGACCGGGGAAAGCCGGAGATCGGCACGAAGCTCGCCGTCGAAGACCTTTATGGTCCGGCGGCAGACCTGGCCGAGCGAAGGCGCGCGCACCAGCACGGCCGAGATCGGGTCGGTGACGGCGACGAGATCCTTGCCGTCGAGCGGAACCCAGTCCTTGCCGCGCTTCTGCAGAGGTGGCACGTTGATTACCTTCGACACCTTGCCGTCGGCGAAGGCCAGCGTCGTCCGCTTCATTTTCTTGCCGAATGTATAGGAAACCGAATAGTCATCGGGCAGCGTGGCGTCCTTCGAGAAGCGACCCGTGGCAACCGTGCTGGCCCTGGTATTGTCGAAGATGACGGCCAGTCCGGCGCTGGAGATCGCGCCCTCCAGCTTGAAGCTGTCGGGCGAGATGCGGCTCGTGAACTGGGAGCGCGCAACTGTCAGCCCGTAGATCGTGACGGCGTAGTCCGCCTTGAAGGCACGCGGCTGCTGCTTGGCCGCCGCATGGACCGGAACCGCCAGCCAGACGCAGGCAAGCGCGGCCAGGGCGCTTGCGGCGCATATTCGGCCGGGTTGGGAAGAGCGATGCGTGAAAGACAAGTCCGGCTCCCGATCGCAGTCAAACATCCCTCGGGGACTGGCTAGCGACCAATTCCGACGGCATTGTGAAACGCCGCAATCGCGAGGCTTCGCCAAGCTTGCGCTTGACGCATCGGTCAAATGCCACTATGGAACGCCAACTTTTCCCTCAAGGCCGCCTGACAAGCCCGCGCGCCGATCCCTGTTTGGTGCGGCTTGGACAATTGGCCCGGTACGAATTGAAGGTACGAAAATGTCTCGCGCTTGTGAACTGACCGGCAAGGCTGTCCAGACCGGCAACAATGTGAGCCACGCCAACAACAAGACGCGGCGCCGCTTCCTGCCTAACCTCGTCAATGTGACGCTTATCTCGGAAGCGCTGAACCAGAATGTGCGCCTGCGCATCTCGGCGAACGCCCTGCGTTCGGTCGAGCATCGCGGCGGTCTCGACGCATTCCTCGTGAAGGCCGATGTGGCCGAGCTTTCCCAGCGTGCCCGGCTTCTGAAGAAGCAGGTCGTGAAGAAGCTTGCCGAGCAGACTGCCGCCTGATAGCAAGTTCCAAGGCGGGGGACGACCGCCTTCCGGAGCAGTCGCCTCTCGTGGTTCCGCTCCACTGGTTCCATCACCCAGGATAAAAAAATGTCTTTCTTTTCCAAGTACCTGCCATTCGTGGCGGCTATGGCGCTCATCGTCATGGCATCCAATGTGCTTGTGCAGTTTCCCATACAGGGGCAGCTTGGCGTCCTCTCGCTCGCCGACATCCTGACCTGGGGCGCTTTCACCTATCCTTTCGCGTTCCTTGTCACCGACCTCGCCAACCGCCGGTACGGGCCGGCAATCGCGCGGCGCGTCGTCTTCGTCGGCTTCGCTGCGGCGGTGCTCTGCTCGATCGTCGTGCCGCCGCTGCTCTATCGCTACGGGCTGATCGAATTCGAGACGGCCGCGGGACGCCTGGTGCGCATTGCCGCCGCCTCCGGAAGCGCCTTCCTCGTCGGCCAGCTTCTCGATGTCACCGTGTTCAATCGTCTGCGGCGGCAGAGCTGGTGGCGCGCTCCGGTGTTCGCCTCGCTGGCCGGCTCGGTCGTCGACACCGCCGTCTTCTTCAGCATCGCCTTCTCGGCCACCTTCGCCTTCTTCGGACCCGACGACGCCTTCGCACTGGAGCAGGCGCCGCTGCTCGGCCTGTTCGGCGCGCAGGCCGAGCGCTGGGTTTCCTGGGCGCTCGGCGATCTCGGCGTGAAGCTCGTCATCGCCGTCTTTGCGCTTATTCCCTACCGGCTGATCGTGGCCCGTTGGAGCGCGCGTCTGGCGGCGGCGTAGCGGCCGGCATTTACCCCTCATCCGACCTCGCCCTTTCGGGCGAGGCCACCTTCTCCCACAAGGGGAGAAGGGAAGGCTTTCCGCGACGTCTCGGCTAATCGTTGACGTTGATGGTTTGCAGAGCCGGACAAGCCAGACACCAGCCTTCTCCCCTTGTGGGAGAAGGTGGCCTCGCGAAGCGAGGTCGGATGAGGGGTAAATGCTGGGGCGCCACGTAGCAGTGCAACCCTGCCACCGCAAAGCCGACCTTGCGGAAAATACGCCTCAATCCTCGTGCAGGCGGAACTCCAGATAGAGATTGCGCTGGAGCATGGAGTGGTTGTCGTCCGACATCAGCGACACCATCAGCGCGCCGTCGTCGCGGCGCCAGACGTCCATCGCCTCCATATTGTCGATCTGGTAGCCCATGTCGGCCGACATCAGCACCGGCCCGTCGGCGATCTGGCCCTTGGCGATCGTATCGCCCTTGATCCGGCGCAACCGCATGGCGACACCGTCGGCCATGGTGAAGCGCCGCTCCAGAAGAAGAAGGTCTCCGTCCGGCAGGAAGGCACCGTCGGTGATGTCGAAATTGTCTTGGCGCCGGATCGTGAAGACGCCTTTGCCGGGCCCTTCGAGGATGGCGGCGAAGACGTTGCCCTGCTTGTCGATGCTGCGCTCCGACACGACGATCAGGCTGCCCCGCAGCTTGCCCTCGGCAGGCGCGCGCGCGACCGTCTCGAAGCCCTTGTTCCGGCGCAGCTCGACCTTCGGCACCACGAAATCGAGCTCGTGGAACGGTGCCTTCATGTCGTCCCGATCGATGCGGAACCGGGCGATGCGATGATTGCGTTCGAAGCCCACCGTGGCGACGTCGTCGGTCACATCGAGCCCTTCAGCGTCGACGAGCCACTTCTCGCCGATCGGATTGCCGCCGGCGTCGACCATCTGCTGCATGGTGAAGCGGTCGATTCCGGTCGGGCGCCGGTCCGCATCGCGGGTCACAACGCCGAAGAACCAGAAGCCGGTATCGGCGACGCCGACGAAGTCGCCGCCTGGCGAGAGGAAGCGGAACGACGACAGCGCGCCGAAGTCACGCCCGGAAGAGGTCATCTCCAGCCCGCCGACGAATTCGAAAGGGCCGAACTGCTTGTCGTCGCGGCCGATGCGGAAGTTGGTGATCGGCCGGGCCCTCACCTCCAGCTGCTCGACCGCGGCCCGGTCACGGGCCGTCGCCGGCGGCACAGCCGCGAGCAAGCCCAGAGCGATCGCGACGAAAAGGGAGGATTTCTTCATCCGGCCCGCCGCAAACCGCTGCGGCGGATGTCCCGGGTCGATTCCTCGCCGAACAGCGAGGCGAGTTGCTCGGTCATGGCCCCGGCAAGCTCCTCGGCGTCGACGATGGTCACGGCGCGCCGGTAATAGCGCGTGACGTCGTGGCCGATGCCGATCGCCAGGAGCTCGACCGGCGAGCGCGTCTCTATCAGCTCGATGACGGCGCGCAGATGACGTTCCAGATAGTTGCCCGGATTGACCGACAGCGTCGAATCGTCGACCGGCGCGCCGTCCGAGATCATCATCAGGATCTTGCGCTGCTCGGGCCGGCCGATCAGGCGGTTATGCGCCCAAAGTAGCGCCTCGCCGTCGATGTTCTCCTTCAGCAGCCCCTCACGCATCATAAGGCCGAGATTGCGCCGGGCGCGCCTCAGCGGCGTGTCGGCGCTCTTGTAGATGATGTGGCGCAGGTCGTTGAGGCGGCCGGGATTGGCGGGTTTGCCGTCCTTCAGCCATTTCTCGCGCGACTGCCCGCCCTTCCAGGCGCGCGTGGTGAAGCCGAGAATCTCGACCGCGACGCCGCAGCGCTCCAGCGTGCGGGCCAGTATGTCGGCACAGGTCGCCGCCACCGTGATCGGCCGGCCGCGCATGGAGCCCGAATTGTCGAGCACCAGCGTCACCACCGTGTCGCGGAACTTGGTGTCGCGCTCCTGCTTGAAGGAGAGCGGCTGCATCGGGTCGATGACCACGCGCACCAGGCGTGCCGGATCGAGATAACCTTCCTCGAGATCGAAGTCCCAGGACCGGTTCTGCTGGGCCATCAGGCGGCGCTGCAGGCGGTTGGCCAGGCGGCCGACGACGCCCTGCAGATTGGCGAGCTGCTTGTCGAGGAAGGCGCGCAACCGGTCGAGTTCCTCCTCGTCGCAGAGCTCCTCCGCGCCCACCGTCTCGTCGAAGGCTGACGTGAAGACCTTGTAGTCGATCTCCTTGGGCAGGTTGACGAAGGGGTTGTCGGGGCGCTTGGCCTCGCCGGGCGTCTCTGCGTCGGCATCCTCGTCATCCGACATGTCGTCGGCCGTCGCGTCCGAAGCCTCGGTCTCTCCGGTCTCCTGCTCCTCGGCGGAGGCTTCGGCGTCGTCGGATTGGGCTTCGTCCGATCCGGAGTCCTCCTCGCCGCCCTTCTCGCTGTTTTCCTCGCCCTGCGGCTGGTCGTCATTGTCGTCCTGGGCGTCCTCGGTCTCCTCGTCGTCGCCGAGTTCTTCGGCCATCTCCATGGAGGCGAGCATCTCGCGCACGACGCGGGCAAAGGCCTGCTGGTCGTCCAGCTTGTCGGCCAGGCCGTCCATGTCGGCGCCGGCCTTGTCCTCGACCCAGTTGCGCCAGAGGCCGACCATGCGCTCGCCGCTCTTCGGCACGGCGCGGCCCGTCAGCTTCTCGCGCACGATGAGCGCGATCGCCTCTTCCAGCGGAGCGTCGGCCTGATCACGCACGTCGGCGAGATTGGCTTTGGTGTATTTGTCCTCCAGCATCATGCCGATATTGTCGGCCACACCCTGCATGGCGCGGCTGCCGATCGCCTCGCAGCGCGCCTGCTCTACAGCGTCATAGATGGCGCGGGCCTGCTTTCCATCCGGAGCGAGGCGGGTGTGGATGCGCATGTCGTGGCAGGCGCGCTTCAGCGCCATGGAATCGCCGAGCCCGCGAGTGACGGCGATGTCTGTCTTAGACGGCTTCTTCGGCAGTTCGGGAAGCCGCGCCCGGTTTCCGGCCAAAGCTGGCCGGTCCTTCGCAAAGGCGATTTCCATCTCGTTGTCGCCGGCGATCGCGCGCATGGTGACCGTCACGGCGCGCTTGAAGGCGTCCGTGTCGGTGCCGTTCTTCGGCTTGTTGCGCGTGTTGTCTCCGGGGCCCGCCATCGGTCTTACCGGTTCAGCCGAGCACCACGTTGGCCGCCGATTCCGGCAATTCCTCGCCGAAGGCGCGCTGATAGAATTCCGCGACCACGTTGCGCTCGAGCTCGTCGCATTTGTTGAGGAAGGTCAGCCGGAACGCCATGCCGACGCTGCCGAAGATCTCGGCGTTCTCGGCCCAGGTGATGACGGTACGCGGGCTCATGACGGTCGACAGATCGCCGTTCATGAAGGCCGAGCGGGTCATGTCGGCCACACGCACCATCTTGTTGACGATGTCCTTGCCCTTTTCGTTGCGGTAGTGCTTGGCCTTGGCCAGGATGATCGCGACTTCGTTGTCGTGCGGCAGATAGTTCAGCGTGGTCACGATCGACCAGCGGTCCATCTGCGCCTGGTTGATCTGCTGTGTGCCGTGATAGAGGCCCGTCGTGTCGCCGAGGCCGACCGTGTTGGCCGTGGCGAACAGGCGGAAGGCCGGATGCGGGCGGATGACGCGGCTCTGGTCGAGCAGAGTGAGGCGTCCCGACGATTCCAGGACGCGCTGGATGACGAACATCACGTCGGGCCGGCCGGCGTCGTACTCGTCGAAGCAGAGCGCGACATTGTGCTGATAGGCCCATGGCAGGATGCCGTCGCGGAACTCGGTCACCTGCTTGCCGTCCTTGACCACGATCGCGTCCTTGCCGACGAGGTCGATACGACTGACATGGCTGTCGAGATTGACGCGCACGCAGGGCCAGTTGAGACGCGAGGCGACCTGCTCGATATGGGTCGACTTGCCGGTGCCGTGATACCCCGACACCATCACGCGGCGGTTGAAGGCGAAGCCGGAGAGGATGGCGAGCGTGGTCTGCTCGTCGAACAGATAGTCGGGGTCGACATCGGGCACGTGCTCGGTCGCTACCGAATAGGCCGGCACCACCATCCTGGAGTCGAAGCCGAAGACCTGCTTCACCGACACCGTCGTGTCGGGCAGGTTGGCGATATCGCGATCCATCTTGTTCATCACTTCTCCACGCGCGAAGGTCTTCGCTTCGCCGGCAACCCATCTTTTCTTCGGGGGTGGTCTTTATCAGACCCTGCGCTCAACACAAACCTGCTTGTTTGAGCACGCGATATGCTTGGAGCACGTCGCGGAACCGATCTTCCGAACCCCTGTCACCGCCATTCGCGTCGGGATGGTGGCGCTTCACGAGTTCCTTATAGCGGGACTTGATGTCCGCGCCAGTCGCCTTTGTATCAAGGCCAAGCGTTTCGAGCGCCTTGGCCTCAAGCGGTTTTGCCTTGCGCTCGCGCGGACCGTCATGGTCCCGGCCGCCGTTGAACAGGTTGTAGGGGTCGCGAATGCGGTTGTAGTAGCCGGCGCGGCCCGAGCGCTGCTGCGCGAAATCGGGCGCGGAGCGCGCCGCGCCGTTGATGCCCATCGTCCATGTCGGCCGGTGGCCGGTCAGCGCCTCCTTCTGGAAGCGCGCGATCTCGGAGTCGGCGAGACCGGAGAAGTAGTTGAACCCCTTGTTGTACTCGCGCACATGCTCGAAGCAGAAGCGGAAATACTCGCCCTCCTTCAGCCGCCCGACCGGCGCGCGATGCGTGCCGGCCTCCGCGCAGCCGTCCCACTGGCAGCGCGGCGCGCGCGATTTCAGCTCCGCCTCCGGATCGGGCCGGACGCGGATCCGGTCGAAATATTTGGAATAGGACGTCATCGGTTCCATTTATGGGAAGATGGGGCCGCGAGACAAGAATTGACATTTCCGACGCAATCGCCCTAACCGCTGAATCGCGGCCATCGGGTGCAGTTTTTTCAGATTTTCGCGGCGGCACAGCACATATGGTGAAGGAATAGCGTGATGTCCATACAGGCGACGATGGAAGCCAAGCTGACAGAGGCCTTCCGCCCCGAAAGGCTGTCGGTGATCAACGAGAGCCATCTCCATGCCGGCCATCATCACGCGGATTCGGGCCACCACGCCACCTTCGACGGCTCCGGCGAAACGCATTTCCGGGTGCGGATCGTGTCGCCGGCCTTTGCCGGCATGAGCCGCATCGATCGCCACCGTGCCGTCAACCGGCTGCTGGCCGACGAGCTCGAAGCCGGGGTTCACGCGCTGGCGATCGAACCGGCCGCGCCGGGAGAGAAGACGCGCTGGTAAGGAAGCGCGTCAGCCGTCGAGTGATGCCGGAGTGTTCGCGACGGTCGGCCGAAACCCGTTACGACAGATCGTCGCGACGCGGGATCGGGTATGATCAAGTCCCGGCTTCCCAAACATCGTCGCCCACTGGCTCCATGGGAGCGTCGTAGCGCAGCACCGTCCCACGCAAGGTCTCCAGCGAATCCCGTCGCGGCGCGGAATAGCGGCGTATCTCGAGCTTGGGCTGGCCGCGGTCGGTAATGACGACAGGTTCCCCTGTCGTTTCGACCCGGCGAAAGAACTCCAATGCCCGCGCCTTGAACTGCGACTTCGACACATGCTCGGTCATGATCGTCCACCTCCGAAGGACATACAAAGCCATGCTCGAAAGTGGCCGGCAACAACGACCGGCATATGAACCGTCACTGCTGGTCGGCCGGCCTGATCCTGATCCGCGTGATGCGGTTCTTCTCGCGCTTCATCACGATGAAGCGCTTGGCGTGGAAGGTGAAGGCCTGCTTCTCCTCGGGGATCGATTGCGTCTCGTGGATGACGAGGCCGGCGATGGTGGTGGCCTCGTCGTCGGGAAGGTTCCAGCCGAGCGCGCGGTTCAGGTCGCGGATCGGCACGGAACCGTCGACCACGATCGAGCCGTCCGCCTCCTGCTTGACGCCTTGCATGTCGACGTCGTGCTCGTCGGCGATCTCGCCGACGATCTCCTCGATGATGTCCTCCAGCGTGACCAGTCCCTGCACCTCGCCATATTCGTCGACCACGATCGCGAAATGCGCCTTGCGGCGCAGGAAGGCGTTGAGCTGGTCCTGCAGCGAGGTCGTGTCGGGCACGAACCAGGGCTTGGTGGCAACCTTCATGATGTCGAGCTTCGAAAAGTCGTTGCCGAGGTCATGGAGCGCGCGCAACAGATCCTTGGCATGGACGACGCCGACGATGTCGTCGAGCGAGCCGCGCCACAGCGGCATGCGGGTGTGCGGGCTCTGCAGGATCTCGCGGACGATCGTCTCCCGGGGATCGTCGACATTGACGGAGCGCATGTTCATACGGTGCACCATCACGTCCGACACCTCGAGACCCGCGAGATCGGCCTGCCATCCGGCGCCGGCCGGCGCGGTCGCACCGTCGCGCTGAGCGGCATCGGGGCGCTCCTGCGCGCGCCCGCTGCCGGCCTTGTCGGGCACCGTGCCGGGCGCGAACCTGCCGCGGGCGAACAAAAGCAGGGCCCCGGCCGTTGCCAGGCCCAGCACCGCCAGCGCACCGACAAGCTCCGGGCTCATCCCGGATGGTTCTGCTTCAGGAAGGAAAGCACCTCCGAGGCGGGCACGTCCCTGGCGATGAAGGAGCGGCCGACGCCACGGGTGAGGATGAAGGTCAGCGCGCCGCGCGACACCTTCTTGTCCTGCTGGATGTAGCCAAGCAGCCTTTCGGCATCGGGGAGTTCGCCGGGGATGTCGGCCATGCGCCAGGGCAGGCCGACGGCCCGGAGATGAGCCTCCACACGGGCCGCGTCGTCCTGGCTCGCCAGATTGAGGCGCGCGGAGAAGCGGTGCGCAAGCGCCATGCCGATCGCCACGCCCTCGCCATGGACGAGACGCCCGCCGTCATAGCCGGTCGCGGCCTCCAGGGCATGGCCGAATGTGTGGCCGAGATTGAGCAAGGCGCGATCGCCGGTCTCGAATTCGTCGCGCGCCACGACATCGGCCTTGGCCTGGCAGGACACGGCGATCGCGCGCGTGCGGGCGGGACCGCCTGAAAACACCTCCCGCCAGTTGGCTTCCAGCCAGGCGAAGAAATCCGGCCGGTCGATAAGGCCGTATTTGGCGACTTCGGCGTAGCCGGCCCGGAATTCCCGCGCCGGCAGCGTATCCAGCACGCCGGTGTCGGCCAGCACGAGGCGAGGCTGGTGGAAGACGCCGACGAGGTTCTTGCCGTGGGCGCTGTTGATGCCGGTCTTGCCGCCGACCGAAGAATCGACCTGGGCGAGCAGCGATGTCGGTATCTGCACGAAATTCATGCCGCGCCGCACAATGCCCGCCGCGAAGCCGGCAAGATCTCCGATCACGCCGCCGCCGAGCGCGACGACTGCGTCACCGCGCTCGAGCCGCGCGGCCAGCACGGCGTCCACGACATCCTGCAGGGCGGCGAAGCTCTTGGTCTTCTCGCCCGGCGCGAGCGTCAGGGCAACGGACGGGACGCCGCCGGCGGCGAGGCCCGCCTCCAGCCTTGCCAAATGCACGGGCGCGACGTTCCCGTCGGTCACGATCGCGGCGCGGATGCCGGGCAGCCGGGCGGCGATCTCGGCGCCTGCCGCCTCGATCAGGCCCGGTCCGATCAATATGTCGTAGCTGCGCTCTCCCAGCCCGACGGTGACCCGCTCGCTCATGGCATCTCCTTTGCGGCGTGGGGTGCCTGGACCCCGGCCTGCGCCCCGCCGTCCAGTGCCGCGAACAGAGCGGCGATCACCTCGGCGGCGATGACCTCCTTGCGTTCGTCGCGGGTCGGCACGGTGACGTCGGCCCTGGCATAGACCGGATAACGCTCGGCCATCAGCCGCTGCATGACGGCCCGCGGATCGGGGTTCTTCAGCAGCGGACGGTTCTGCTTCTTGGACACCCGTTCCATCAGCGTGTCGATGTCGGCCTTCAGCCAGACGGACACGCCGCGCTCGGTGATGGCCTGGCGGGTATGCTCGTTCATATAGGCGCCGCCGCCGGTCGACAGGACCTGCGGTCCGCTTTCGAGGATGCGCGCGATCACGCGCTGCTCCAGCGCGCGGAATTCGGCTTCTCCGTAGCGTTCAAAAAGCTCGGGAACCGTCATGCGCGAGACGGACTCGATCTCGTGGTCGCTGTCGGTGAAGGAGAGACCGAGTGCGCTCGCCACCCTGCGGCCGATCGCCGTCTTGCCGGCGCCCATCAGCCCCACGAAAACGATCGAACGGTTGCCCAGGCGCCGAAGCACCTCGTTCGGCCGCTGCTCCATCGGGATGTGCTCGGTCGTCATCGTCTCTCGTCCTGCCGGTCGCGTATCGACATGAAAAGGCCTGTTGCGTCAAGCGCCGCGGCCGCCTTGAAATGGCGCGGTGCCCGTCGGATAAGGACCAGAATCGTAAAAGGCGCGCGAATCGACCGATGCCGACACTGTTCCGGTTGCTGATGACCCTCGCCGTTATCGCCGGCGTCGTCTACGGCGCGATGTTCGCGCTCGCCACCTTCGTCCAGCCGAACCAGGGCGAGATGATCGTCAGGATCCCGCCCGACAAGCTCAATCCGAAGAAGTAGGCGATGCGCAGCGCCGCCCGCATCGAGGCTTTCCTGGAGATGATGAGCGCCGAGCGCGGGGCGGCCGACAACACGCTCGCCTCGTACCGGCGCGACCTCGACGATGCGGCCGAGCACATGGCCGATGCGCCGGGAGGGTTGGCGGGCGCAGGAGCCGCCGACATCCGCGCCTATCTCGACGGCATCGCCGAGCGCGGCTTCGCGCCCACCTCGCAGGCGCGAAAGCTCTCCGCGCTGCGCCAGTTCTTCAAGTTCCTCTATGCGGAAGGGCTTCGCGCCGACGATCCGACCGGCACTCTCGACGCGCCGCGCAAGGGCCGGCCCCTGCCCAAGACGATGAGCGAGGCCGATACGGGCCGCCTGCTCGACCGGGCCGCGGCGGAAGCGCGCGACCCGGCAGAGGGCGGTGCGGCCCGGGTCGCGGCGAAACGGCTGCATGCGCTGGTCGAGGTGCTCTACGCCACGGGCCTGCGCGTTTCGGAACTGGTGTCGCTGCCCGCCTCCGTGGCGCAGCGCGACGAGCGCTTCTTCATCGTACGCGGCAAAGGCGGCAAGGAGCGGATGGTGCCGCTGTCCAAGGCGGCGCGCGAGGCGATGCGCGGCTGGATGGCCGAACGCGCCGCCGTGCCGCGCCTCGACGAAAGCCCCTGGCTGTTCCCGGCGTCGTCGGAGAGCGGCCATCTGCCGCGCCAGGTCTTCGCGCGCGAACTGAAGGGGCTCGCCGCGCGCACCGGCATCGCGGCGGCGAAGGTCTCGCCGCATGTGCTCCGCCACGCTTTCGCCAGCCATCTCCTGCAGAACGGCGCCGACCTGCGTGCCGTGCAGCAGCTGCTGGGCCATTCCGACATCTCCACTACGCAGATCTACACCCATGTCCTGGAGGAGCGGCTGGTCAGGCTGGTGCAGGACCATCATCCGCTTGCCGACTAGGCCTCGGATCGTTATGTGAGGGCAGCATTCCGGGCGCCGGGCCCATTTTCCCGTCAATTCCGGCGTCGTTTCGAACCGTATCCCGCGTCCTGGTCCGCTCACGAATGTATAATTACCTCGATTTCGAAAAACCCGTCGCCGACCTCGAAGGCAAGATTATCGAGCTGAAGAAGCTCTCCGAGAGCGGCGAGGCGGTGGATGTCGGCGACGAGGTCGCGCGGCTGGAAAAGCGCTCCCGCGACGCGCTGCGCGACATCTACAAGCAGCTCAATCCCTGGCAGAAGGCGCAGGTCGCCCGCCATCCCGACCGGCCGCACTGCCTCGACTATGTCGATGCGCTGTTCACCGACTTCACGCCGCTGGCAGGCGACCGCGCCTTCGGCGACGACCACGCCATCGTCGGCGGCTTCGCCCGTTTCCGCGGCGAGCCGGTTGCCGTCATCGGCCAGGAGAAGGGCTCCGACACCAAGAGCCGGCTCAAGCACAATTTCGGCATGGCCAAGCCCGAAGGCTACCGCAAGGCTGTGCGTATCATGGAACTCGCCGACCGTTTCGGCGTGCCGTTGATCAGCCTGGTGGACACGGCCGGTGCCTATCCCGGCATCGGCGCGGAAGAACGCGGCCAGGCCGAGGCCATAGCACGCTCGACCTCGGCGTCGCTCGGCCTCAAGATCCCGTCGCTGTCGGTCATCATCGGCGAGGGCGGCTCGGGCGGGGCGATCGCCATCGCTACGGCGAACCGCGTCTACATGCTCGAGCATTCGATCTATTCGGTGATCTCGCCGGAGGGTGCTGCGTCGATCCTGTGGCACGATTCGACACGCGCCAAGGATGCCGCGACATCGATGAAGATCACGGCCCAGGACCTTCTGGAGCTGAAGGTCATCGACGGCATCATCGCCGAGCCGCTCGGCGGCGCGCATCGCGCGCCCGAAAAGGTGATCGCCGCGACCGGCGACCAGATCGCCCGGACGCTGCACGATTTCGCCGGCTCCAATTCCGATTTCCGCGAGCAGCGCCGCGAGAAATACCTGGCGATCGGCCGCAGCCTGTAGGAGCCGCGCCGCACGCGGCGGACGGCCGCGTTTTCGCCACAAAATTGCCGCCAGCTTTGGTTCAATAACGATGCCGTGAGGGAAGGACGGTCCGCTTGCGGTAGCGATTCTTTAGGGTTAACGGGGCTAGGGTGTGCGCGCCCCGACAGACCGGTGGGGACAATTCAGAGACCGGCCGAGAGAGACGACGACACCAGATGATGGCCCGCATCGCACGCACCGGTTTGCTGTTCGCCGCGCTGGCATTGGCCGGCTGCAACGAAAGCTCGATGTCCGACTTCGTGCCGAATGCCGGCAAGTCGCTGCCGTCGAAGATCCTGACCGAAATGAGCGCCAAGGGCATGAGCCGCAACTCGCCGGTTCTGGCGCGCATCTTCAAGGAAGAGGGCAAGCTCGAAGTCTGGAAGCAGAAGAGCAACGGGCGCTACGACATCATAGCGACCTACGACATCTGCAAATATTCGGGAAAGCTCGGGCCGAAATTCATCGAAGGGGATCGCCAGGCGCCGGAGGGCTTCTATACCGTCCGCCCGGCCCAGATGAATCCGAATTCGAAATTCCATCTTTCGTTCAACATCGGCTATCCCAACGCCTATGACCGTGCGCATGGACGCACCGGCTCCAACCTGATGGTGCATGGCGGCTGCTCCTCGTCGGGCTGCTATTCCATGAAAGACGACCAGATCGAGCAGATCTATCTTTTCGCCCGCGAATCCTTCGCCGGTGGCCAGACCGAGTTCCAGATCCAGGCCTATCCCTTCCGCATGACGGCGGCCAATATGGCGCGCTACCGCAACGATCCGAACTACGCGTTCTGGAAGAACCTGAAGGAAGGCTACGACCACTTCGAGCTTACCAAGGTGCCGCCGAAGGTCGATGTCTGCGAGAAGCGCTACGTCTTCAACCAGGTGACGGACGGCAAGGCCTTCTCGCCGACCGGGGCCTGCCCGATCTCGACGCAGCCGCCCGCACTGGCCAGCGCCTACCAGTCCTACCAGACCCAGTACGAGGCCGCATTCGCCAGCGCGGCCGCGGACAGCGCGGCGCCGACCAAGCCGTCGATCAAGGGCATCCAGGAAGCCAAGGTCGTGCAGGACTGGACGCATCGGCGGGCGCGGGGCGAGCGCATCTCGATCGAGCCGCCGTCGCTCGCGGACGACGGCAGCGTGGTGGCGACGCCGCGCATGGGCCGTATCGATTCGCCGGCCGGTCGCCGCATGGCAGCCCTGGAGGCCGAGGCCGCCGCCAGGAGGAAGGCCGAGGAAGAAAAGCTCGCGGCCGAAAAACGCGCCGAAGAGGAAAAGGCCGCCGCAATAGCTGCAGCCAAGGCCGAGAAGGAAGCCGCGGAGGCGGCGGCCGCTGCGGCCGAGACCGTGCCGGCTGCTCCCGCCGAGGCGACGCCTGCCGAGGGCGCGACCGAGACCGCCGAAGCCCCTGCGCAGGAGGAGAAGAAGCCCGGCCTGCTCGGCTCCATCGGCTCCGTGCGCAAGCGCATCGGCAGCATCTTCGGCAGTTGAGATTGGCTTCCCGTACTGCGGTCTATGACCTCAAGGGACTGAACTGCCCCTTGCCGGTGCTCAAGGCCAGGAAGCGGCTGAAGACCATGCGCCCGGGTAGCCGTCTCTGGCTCGAAACCACGGATCCGCTTGCCGCGATCGACATCCCTGCCTTCTGCACCGAGGCCGGCCACAGGCTGGTGGAAACGGTCGTCGTCGAAGGCGGGCTTCGCTTTCTGATCGAACGTGGGGGGTAAGCGCGAGCTCTTTACGATCGTGCTGGAGCGAGGGGCCGAGCAGATTGCGCCACCCGCACCTTCCAGGATCGCCTCGCGAAGGAACTGCGGCTCGCGCCTTTGCCCGGAACACGTGTCAGGGCCTGCCGACCGATCGCGTGCGCATCCAGTTGGCACCGCCCGCAACTCCGGCTGCAACGCTCATCGCCGCAACAAGCAGAGCCGTTGCGTGGAACAGTCCTGCATAGCCGAAACTCGCGATGAGCGGCGAACTGACAAGGGGCGAACAGAACTGGCCCATGAAAATGGACGCCGTCAGAACTCCTCCGCCCAGACCTCTGTATCGCGCCGGTGCGAGCTCCAGCATCAGCGCAACGAAACTCGGCGAGGCCAGAGCGTAGCCCGTCCCGATCGCTGCAGCTGCTGCAAACAAGGACACGGTCGACGCTGCTTGGAGCAGCAGGAAGAAGCCGAGCGCCATCGCTGCATAGGCAAGGAAGAAGATGCCGGGATAGCCGGTCGCCCGCTGGATTCGAGGATAGAGCAGCGCGGAGCAGCCCCCGGCGATCATGAGGATGCCGAGGAAAGCGCCCGTCATGATCGCGCCGTCATAACCTGCGGCCTCGAGGTAGAATGACATCTGGGTCGGCATGACGAAGAAGATCATGTTGGTGGCCGCCTGAAGAATGACCAACAACAGGAGGAGTGCGACCCAGGTCGGATGCCTGTCGGCGATCTCCGCCTGCCTCGCGTCAGGGGCTTCGGGGCTTCGGGGCGCCGGGTCGACGATGACCCTCCACATCAACGGCAGAAATACGGCTGCCAGACCGTAGATGGCGAAAGGCAAACGCGGTGACAGTGCCGCGATCCATCCGGCAAGCGAGATGAAGACCAGGCCTCCAAAATTCCGCGCCGAAATCTGCAGTCCCGTGAGGGCGCTTCGGTGGTTGCCGGTGAAGTAGTCGCCGACAAGTGCGGTCTGTGCGGTCATGATCAGAGCGACCGCAACCCCAAGCACGAGACGACTGGCGAAGATCGCCTGAAGGCTCGGGAGGACCAGCCCGGCGCATCCGGCGATGATGAAGAGGATCACACCGGAAAGAAGCAGCCGACGCCGTCCGAATCGATCCGCCATGACCCCGGCGAGCGGCGCGCAAAGGGCGACGCTCAGCGAGGGAGCCGGTACGAGAAGGCGTGTCAGCAGGGCTGCATTCGGATCGTCCGCGAACAGGCGCTCGAGGCCAGGAAGCGCAGGGCTGATCGTCGCATTTGCCATCACGGTCAGCGATGCCGCCATCAACAATGCGATCGCGCGCCCGTCAACCCAGACAGGCCTCGCGCTTGTGGTCTCGTGAACGCTCTCCATGACTTACCTCTTGCAAAAATCGTCATTCCGGGAGAGCGTACGACTTCAAGTCAACTTGAGGTCAAGCATGCATTTTCTGGATATCGGGGACGTTGCGGAACGCTCGGGCGTGCCGCCGTCGACGCTGCGCTACTACGAGGAAATCGGACTGATCCGCTCGCTTGGGCGACATGGTCTGCGGCGGCAATTCGATGCGGACGTTCTCTTGAAACTGTCCCTTATCGGCCTCGGGAAGCTGGCGGGCTTTTCGCTGGTCGAGATCGCCGGCATGTTCGGGCAGGATGGCCGACCTGATATTCCGCGTGGCCAGCTGCATGCCAAAGCCAACGAATTGCAGCGGCAGATCGTGGATCTCCGGGTGCTGCGGGACGTCCTCCGCCATGTCGCCGACTGCCCGGCCCCGACGCATCTGGAGTGCCCAAGCTTTCGCAAGCTTCTCAAGGCGGCGACGCGTAGCAGGGCTGCGGATCATTCTCGCGGGCGCCGGCCAAAAAAGCTCATTCCGGCTGGAGGGCGGTAAAGCGCAGGTCGCTGTCGTCAGTGTGGATGCTGGCCAGCGATGGTGCGATCGCGCCTGGCTAACCGCACAACGGTTGCCACGCCCTCCATCCGGAAGCGGAAAGGCAGCCACGCTGAAACGCGGAGGGATGCGAGGTGTCCAGCTTCACCGTGGTGATGAAAGCTGCACTCCAAACCGCTTCGTTCACCGGACGATAACTGCACGACACGGGCAGGATCGGGCCTCGCAACGAGGCTGTGAGACCGGATTGTCGCCGTCGTTCAATAAGTGCTCGAAAGGAACTGCGACGGTAGCGCCCGCAACCTCACCGCACCCCGCCGAACCCGGCAATGGCGAGGGGGTTGTCACGCAGCGCCGCATGGTCGGGGGTATCGGGCGCCGGCTTGCCGGTCACGGCCGCGAAGAGGCGCTTCACATAGTCTTCGGGCAGGTCGACCATGATCAGCACGAGCCGCGTCCCGCGTTTCTCGTCCGGCCATGCCGGCAGCCGCGCCGGTGGATGCAGGATCTTCTGCACGCCATGCACCACCAGCGGCCGGCCTGGATCCTCGGCAAGCTCGACGATGCCTTTCAGCCGGAGCAACTGGTCGCCCTGGGTGGAAGTCAGCAGGTCGAGGAAGGTCTCGATCGCAGCGAAGGGCAGCGGCCCGTCATGCACAAGCGACAGTGAGCGCACCCGCGCGTCATGCCGACCATGGCCGTGATGCGAATGGCCATGGTGGTCGTGATCATCATGGTCATGATCATGGCCGTGATGGGCATGTTCGGCTTCGCCGAGCCAGCGCCGGACGTCGGCCGTGCGGGTGGCGGGATCGTAGAGGCCGCAGGCGACCAAGGAGGCCATGCTTGCCGCCGCCTCGCCGCCGTCGAGGATCGGCGCGCCGGGATTGATCGCCCGCAGCCGGGCTTTCAGCTCGGCCGTGCCGGGCTCCATGTCCGTCTTGGTCAGCACGATGCGGTCGGCCACGGCGATCTGTTTCACCGCCTCGACATGGGCGTCGAGGGTGGCGGCGCCGTTCACCGCGTCGACCAGGGTCACGACCCCGTCGAGCCGATAGGCTTGCAGAAGCACGGGATGGGCCATGATCGACTGCAGCACCGGAACCGGGTCGGCCAGCCCGGTCGTCTCGATGACGACGCGCTTCAGTCCGGCGATCCGGCCGGTCTGCAGCCGGTCGACGAGGTCGGCCAGCGTGTCGACCAGTTCGCCGCGCACGGTGCAGCAGAGGCAGCCGTCGGAAAGCTGGATGACGCCGTCGGAAGCCTGCTCGACCAGCAGATGGTCGATGGCGACATCCCCGAACTCATTGATGATGACGGCCGTATCGGCCATATCAGGATCTTTCAGCAGCCGGTTGAGCAGCGTCGTCTTGCCGGCGCCCAGGAAGCCGGTGAGCACGGAGACGGGGATCGGGTCGTGGCGCATGGCCGGCCTAGTTCACGCCCGCCGCGGCCTTGACCCGCGCGTCGGCCTTCGTCTCGATCGGGGTGCCGTCGACAGGGCGCGGCGTGGGAATCGGCACGTCGACCTCTTCGGCCCGGTCGCGCCAGGCCAGCGGCACCGGTCCGGTCGCCTTGCCGAGGCCGACGGCGACGAGCTTCGGATTGGCGATCTTCTCCAGCCAGCGCGATTTGACCTTCTTGGCCTCGTGGTCACCGGCGGCCTCGGACTGCGCCGCGGCCTGTTTCCGGTCGCACACTTCGGGCCGCATGTTGACGGGGCCGGGATCCTGCATGCCGTAGGCCGCCAGGCTCGTCAGGGTCTGGCTCTGCGTGCCGGTCGCGGCGAAGCCGCGCTCCAGCAGGCCGGCGGCGTAGTCGGTCCTGGTGACCGCCGACTTCTGCCCCAGCACGACCACCGCAAGCGTCCTGCCGTCGCGTGTCGCCGTGCCGACCAGGTTGAAGCCGGACTCGCAGATGAAGCCGGTCTTCATGCCGTCTGCGCCTTCGAAGCGGCCGACCAGCATGTTGTAACTCATCAGCCTCTTCTTGCCGGCGAGCAGGCCCTCGATCGAGAAGTAGGAGGCATATTCCGGAAACTCGTTGCGGATCGCCATGACGAGCAGGCCGAGGTCGCGGGCGGTGGCGTACTGGTCGGGCGAATGCAGGCCGTTGGGATTGACGAAATGCGAATCGGTCATTCCGAGCCGGGCGGCCTCGGCGTTCATGCGCGCGGCGAACGCTTCCTGCGACCCGCCGACATTCTCGCCCACGGCCATGGCGACGTCGTTGGCCGACTTGATGATCATCATCTTCAGCGCATTGTCGAGCGTCATCACCGAGCCGGGCTTGTAGCCCATCTTGCTCGGTGGCTCGCCGGCCGCATGTTTTGTCATCCGGATCGGGGAATCAAGCTGCAGTTCCCCCGCCTTCAGCGCGCGGAATGTCACATAGGCGGTCATCAGCTTCGTCAGGGAGGCGGGATGCCAGCGCTTGAAGGCATCCTCATGGGCGAGCACCTTGCCCGATTTCGCATCGAACAGGATCGATGGGCTCGCCGCCGCAGGCGCCGCCGCCAGGAGGAGGATGCCGGTGAGCGCCCGGCGAAAAAAATGCGTCCCTGCCATCGTATCCCGAACAGTCCCTGCCGCAATCCTGAGGCGAATTCCGGTCCTTGAGCTTCGGCGCGGATCGGCTATGGTTTCAAGCCCGATCGGCGCCCGGTCGACCAGTGCCGGTGCTATTTAGCCTATGTGACGCCAAAATGGCAAAGTCCGGCCGATCACGATCTCAACAGCGGACGCTTCGCGGCCCGCCCAAGCAACGAAGGCCCAGCTCTACATGCCCATCCTGAACCGCGCCGCCGAAATGCAGGACGAAGTCGCCGGCTGGCGACGAGAGCTCCACCAGATGCCGGAGCTGAGTTTCGACCTGTTCAAGACATCCGAATTCGTCGCCGACAAGCTGAGGGCCTTCGGTTGCGACGAGGTGGTCACCGGTCTGGCCAA
Source organism: Mesorhizobium sp. L-8-3 (assembly GCF_016756615.1). GTDB lineage: Bacteria > Pseudomonadota > Alphaproteobacteria > Rhizobiales > Rhizobiaceae. Next base: position 1,846,002 of record NZ_AP023262.1, read on the forward strand.
AACAGGCGTGGTCGCCATCATCCGCGGCAATCTCGGCGCCGGCGCGACGATCGGGCTAAGGGCCGACATGGACGCGCTGCCGATCGCCGAAGCGAGCGGTGTACCTCATGCCTCGAAGCATCCGGGCGCCATGCATGCCTGCGGCCATGACGGCCACACCGCCATGCTGCTGGGGGCGGCCAAATACCTGGCCGAGACCCGCAATTTCGCCGGCTCGGTGGCGGTCATCTTCCAGCCGGCCGAGGAGGGCGGCGGCGGCGGCGGCGTCATGGTCCGCGAAGGCATGATGGAGCGTTTCGGCATCGGCAAGGTGTTCGGCATGCACAATATGCCGGGCCTTGCCGTCGGCGAATTCGCCATCCGGCCGGGACCGATCATGGCGGCCACGGCCGAATTCACTATCACCGTCAAGGGACGCGGCGGCCACGCGGCCATGCCGCACCGCTCGGTCGATCCGGTGGTGGTGGCAAGCCAGATCGTCATGGTGTTCCAGACCATCGTGTCGCGCACGGTGGACCCGATCGATTCGCTCGTGGTGACCGTGACGAAGTTCCATGCCGGCGATGCCTACAACGTCATCCCGGCGCAGGCCGAGATCGCGGGCACGGTGCGCACGCTGCGCAAGGAAGTGGCGGCGCTGGCGCGCGAGCGCATCCATGCCATCTGCGCCGGCATAGGTGCCGCGCATGCGGCGGAAATCGACGTCCGTTACGATGCCAACTATCCCGTCACTTTCAACAATCCGGAGGAAGCGATCTTCGCGGGCGATGTGGCGACCACGGTGGCCGGCGAGAAGAATGTCGACCGCGCGATCGAGCCGCTGATGGGCGGCGAGGACTTCTCCTATATGCTCGAAGCCCGGCCCGGCGCCTTCATCTTCCTCGGCAACGGCGATACCGCCAACCTCCACAATCCCGGCTACGACTTCAACGACGAGGCCATCCCCCACGGCATCAGCTACTGGGTGCGCCTGACGGAGACGGCGCTCGCCGCCTGAGCAGGCGAGACCGCGAGGGGTGGGCGCAACCACCCTTCGCCGTTCCGCATTCTCCTGTCGACGCGACGCGACGAAACGGGTTGGCGAACCGCCCCGAAGCCGCTATGAGTGGCGTCGCGTGGTCCCGTAGCTCAGTAGGATAGAGCGACAGATTCCTAATCTGTAGGTCACAGGTTCGATTCCTGTCGGGATCACCACTCGATCAGCTGCCTGGCGCAAGCAGCGCGTCATGGTGCTCTTGAACGAAGGAGGAACTGGAAGCGCGGGTGATCGCGAATGGCGTCGAAATCCACGTCATGACGTATCTGCTCTATCGCGTTCCGGCTCACGCCTCGGACAGCCCCTTCCAAGCGCCGCACCGCTTCCTCCACGTCCCCGAGTACCGAATGCACGCAGGCGGCGTTGTATTGCGTGACGAAATCGTCCGGATCGATCGTCAGCGCTCTCGCAAGCCAGGAATGTGCCTTATCGTGGTCACCGAGATAGGCGAGCGCGAGGGCTCCGCGATGCAGCGGCGCGGCACTTTCAGGATGCAGCGCCGCGGCGCGTTCGGCGCGCTCGAAACTGGTCCTTGCCCATCTCGGCCGTTCCGGATCGTCCCTTGTCAGGAAGCTCGCGACCATCAGCGGCGAATAATAGTCGTCGGGCCGGAGCCGTGCCGTCAGTTTGAATGTGGAGATCAATCTCTCTCGGTTCCCAAGGAAACGCGCCATGGTCTCCGCCGAGAAGAAGTTGGCATCGTATGAATTGGGGTCGATGGAAAGAGCTGTCCGGTATGCCAGTTCGGCTTCCTCGTATCTTTCACAGCAGAACAGAGCGAAACCCCTGGCCGCGTGAGCCTCGGCAAGGGTGGTGTCGAAATGGAGCGCCTTGTCGGCGATATCCAGGATCGCATCGGCGGCGATATCCTGACCATGGCGATTCAGCAGAAAGCAGTCGCATATCACCATCCCCGCATAGGCGCGCCCATAGCGAGGATCGAGTTCAGCCGCTTTGGCGAACATGCGTCGCGCCAACAGGAGATACGGCTTGGTGAATTCTACCATCAACTGCCGCCCGCGGAGCTCGTAGTGATAGGCTTCGATGCTGTGGGTACGGGTCTGCCGCATGGCGCGCCGTTCTTCAGGCAGCAGTTCCAGCTCCAGATGCCGGACCACCGCTTCGGTAATCTCGTCCTGGATTGCGAAGATGTCGGCGAGTTCCCGGTCGAACCGTTCCGCCCACAGAAGCTCTCCGGACTTGCCTTCGAGCAGGCGTGTGGAGACGCGTAGCTGTTGGCCGGACAAGCGGACGCTCCCCTCTAGAAGATACCCGACACCGAGTTCGCGCGCGATCTCGCCGCCGCGCAACTCGTGCTGCTTGAATGTGAAACTGTAGTTCCTCGAAACGACCCGGAGTCTCCGGCTTTTCGCCAACGCTGTGATGATGTCCTCGGCGATCCCATCCGCGAACCAATCCTGATCGGCCCCCGCGGTCTCGAACGGCAACACGGCGATCGACGGCTTGTCGTTCGGCGACTGAGGTCTTGGGGGCCCGGGCTGTCTCTGTTCCTCGATCGAGCGAAGCTGCTTCTCGTCCAGGATATAGCCGCGACGCGGCACGGTGCGGATGAAACCCTCCGCCTGCGGACCGAGGGCGACGCGAATATCCTTCAGGCACTGGCTGAGTGAATCGTCCGAGACGATGACATCCGGCCACACGACTTCGATCAGCTCGTGTTTGCCGATCACCCTGCCCGGGTTCTTGATCAGATAGGTCAGCAAGGCCAGCGATTTGGCGCGCAACCTCACGTCGCCGGCGCCATTGCGGAGCCTGCCTTGCTTCAGGTCGAGCGTATGGCCTGCGAATTCGAAAACGGACATGGATCGCTTCGCGCTATCGCTTCGGCTCGCCGGCGATCATGCCCGACAATCACCCACATTTCCACCAAGCGGACAGCCCGCTGTCCTTGCGCCGAGCGGCATTCAACGCGTCGCCCGAACGCTGTGCTTCGCTCCGTGTCTCATAGGCGAGCAACTCGCCGTCCAATGTCGCTGGAATCGAGCGAGCCCTCTCCCAGAAAAGGAAAAGACCAGCCGGGTCGGTCACCACGTCGTAACGAATGGCAGGAATCCGGAGGGCTTCCACATCGGCGACGATCCGCCTTTGATGGCCGTCAAACACGGCGGCCCACCTTCGGTGGGAGGTCGTCAGACGGAACACCGTACTCGAAATCAAAAGGTCGGCGCATTTCGTGATAGTCACGCCATGACTCGCAACCAGCGATACGTCTCATTCCAATATCGGCCAGTTGGGATTCACTCATGCTGTCGAAAAACATCCAGCTTGCCCGCGTGTTGCACCACCTCTCCCATCCGGCGACCAACACGTTCAGCCATCCGAACAGCCTGTGACCGGTACCATGATGGCTCGTTTCCAACGGCTTGATGCCAAGGATGGTCATCGCTTGCTCCTTCTCGCAGTTCGATAGCGGAGCATCGCGCCCTGCCGGCGGGATGTCTGGAATGTCGGTTGAAATTGGCATGAAATTTCGCCGATGCGTATCAGCGGCGGGCATGCGGGAAGAGTGCCCCTTGATGGATACCTCCCGCTGCAGCGGTCACCCTCAGGGTGTTGTTGGGGCCCGGGTTTTGGCGAAAGCGCCCTGCGCGGCTCTGACGGAGTGGGATAGGCAGACCGCTCCGCCAACCAGGTAGTAGTATATTCGTGGTTGCTAATGTCTCTTGTACTTGGGGGAAACTCCGCGTCAGTGGCTATAGTGGAGTACAGTTATTTACCTTCACAGGAGGTGCAACAGCGCATCAATTGGATTTCTGAAAGAGGAATCGGAGAGGAGTGGTGAGTTGGCGAGCGGGCGGCACGCAGCAAGCCCCGGGAGCCGACAGCATGTGAATGGAGGGGCGCAAAGCGCCACCACCATTGGTTAGGCTCCGCCAAGCATGGGGCCGGTCAGAGCATCAAGGGAATTTGAACAATGGTCCGCTTAGCCTTAGTCAGCAGCCTCGCCTTCGTTCTTGCGACAGGTCCAGCTTTCTCCGAAGTATCCGCCGAAACCGTCAAATCGCTCTCGGCGCCAGACACGATTGAAACACGAGCGGGCAAGCTTGATTTCCGGGACGGAGCGCCGACCGAGGAAACGGCGCGGAAGATCTACGACACCCTGGACTTCACGCGCGCGCTGAACGTCTACAACAACAGCTTCCGCGGCGCGTCCGCACTCGCCCTTGTCAAGGGCTTCGAGGAGATCGGCGCCAAGCCCGGCGAAGTGGTCATATTTCCTGAGCTGATGGATTCGGCTTCGTTGTTCCTGACCGCCAATGCCGACACGATCTACTACATGACCGGACTCGACCTGACGAAGGGCCCGGTGGTGGTCGAGCAGCCGTCGGGCGGCATCGGCACGATCAACGACATGTGGTTCTCCTGGGTCATCGATATCGGTGCGCCGGGGCCGGATCGCGGGCTTGGCGGAAAGTACCTGATCGTCGGCCCGGACTATGACGGCCCGCTGCCTGAGGGCGGCTACTTCGTCGCCCATGCGAAGACCAACTTCGCGCTCTATGCGGCGCGCGCCAACCTAGTCGACAACGATCCGAAGCCGGCTGTCGATAACATCAAGCGCAACATGAAGGTCTATCCGTACCAGCCCGGCGCCTTCGGCTCCAGCATCGCCCAGGCCCTCGACGGAAGCGTGCGCATTGCCGAAGAACCGAAGATTCCCGAGACGAAGTTCATCGAAGCGACCGGACGCTCGTTCAACACGATCCCGCCCAGCGACTTCGGCTTCTTCGAACTGATCAATGAGAACGTCCAGAACGAGCCCGCCACCAGCTACGACGTGGAACTGGCGGGCCAGCTCGCCGCGATCGGCATCGTGCATGGCAAGGAGTTCAAGCCGGACGAGCGGATGAAGAAAATCCTGTCCGAAGCCGCCGCGGTCGGGCAGGCTACGGGTCGGGCGCTCAACTGGCGGTTTGCGACGAAGCACCCCGAGTGGGCCTACTACGAGGGCTCGCACTGGGGCAGCATGCTGTGGGAAGGCGGCGCCTTCTTCGAGACGCCGCCACCCCTGTTCGAGGGCGGCGTGTTCAAACCGCTGCCGCCGACAGGCGCCCGCACCCTCGATTCGCGCGCGGCCTTCTACTACGGCTACACGCTCGATTCACCGGGCATGATCATGCGCATCCCCGGCGTGGGTTCGCAATATCTGATGGGTTTCCTGGACGCCGACGGCGAGCCGTTCGATGGTGCGAAGACCTACAAGGTGACCCTGCCCAAGGATGTCCCGGCGGCGGCATTCTGGTCTTTCACCCTCTATGACAACCAGACGCGCTCGATGCTGCAAACTCCGCAGAAGTACCCCCGTGCCGGCAGCCAGAGCTATCCGTCACCAGCAGCGGAGGCGGCCGGCGACGGCACCACAACGGTCTATTTCGGCCCCTCTCAGCCAGAAGGCGTCGCGCGCGGCAACTGGATACAAACCGATCCAAAGAAGGGCTGGTTCACGATCCTGCGCCTCTACAGCCCGCTCCCGTCGTTCTTCGACAAGAGCTGGCGTCCGAGCGAGATCGAACCGGTCGAGTGAACCGAGAAGCGGGGAACGGCGGTACACACGCTAGGAATGGCGCCGTTGGCCGTTAGACTTGCGCCCCGCCATCAGGCCGGCAATCGGCAGGAGTGGGCGGCAATGGATAGGGATCACGACCCTACCAACACCGCCCATACCTTCTTTCCGAACGCCACGAGGATCAGTCGCTCGACGTTCCCGATATGGTTTCCTTCCCTGTCGTAGACATTCGTTCCAACAACCATATCGCTCGCGATGAGTTCGTGCGTTTCCTTGACGTCGGGTTTTGTTCATCATGACGTGCTCCTTTTCGTTTCGGACAAGAGCAGCGTGCCGGCACTGCAGGCGTTCCGGTGAGGGTCCCGCCTGGAACCAAGCTGGCGCCGTCACGTTCCAAGTGCGGGACTTCTGCCGATCCCGGGTTCCATCAAGCTCCGGTGGGCCGCCGAATAGTTGATCTCGACTCATGGACGAAAAGCCCTTTGAGGAACCGGTTCTCGTCAGGTTGGAGCCGCTCGGCCCTGCCCTGCCGATCCACTCCACCAAAAAGGCGGTGGAACTGCTGACCGATGCCCGATGGCCCAGTGAGCGCGGGCCACGTCACAGAGATGCTGTCGACGCCTGTCTGAAGGTCCTGGATGGCCACAGATCCACGCTCGACGCGCGGAATGCACTTCTCGAGGCCGCACGTGAAGCCGAAATTCTTGTAGCGGTTTGAGTTGGAACCTGCGATCCATCTCGAGCGGCAGGCTTCGTCGCGACGCAACAGGTGCCTGGTATCGCGATGTTTCCTCTCGTTTCATTGCCGGCGCGGGTGGCCATGACATAGGTTCGGGACAAAGCTCGACTGACGAGGGTGACAAGTGTGACGGCATTGCGATGGACTCGCTGATCACGGCCGCCGCGCAGGCACTGGCGGCAGGAGATGCCCTCGGCGCCTTGAAACGCGTCGCCCTGCGTGACGACGCACCCGCGCTCGCGCTCCGGGGCATCGCCATGGCGCAGCTCGGCGATCTCGTTCGCGCCAAGGTCCTGCTCAAGAGCGCGGCGCGCGCCTTCGGCCCGAGGGAGACGATTGCACGTGCGCGCTGCATCGCCGCCGAGGCCGAGATCGCGCTCGTCTCGCGCGATCTTTCCTGGCCTCTGAAGGCACTCGATGCCGCGCGTGCGACATTCGAAGCACATGGCGACCGGCTGAATGCCGCGCATGTCAGGAACATCGAGGCGCGGCGGCTGCTCCTGGTCGGCCGCCTCGACGAGGCCGAGCGCATGCTCGACGGGCTCGATCCCACGGAATTGCCACCCGCCTTGCGGGCGGCGCATGAGCTGACGATCGCCGGGATCGGCGTCCGGCGCCTGCAGACGAAGGCGGCGCGCACTGCGCTTGCCCGCGCCGGACAGGCCGCACGGCAGGCGGGAATGTCCGCTCTGACGGCGGAGGTCGAAAGCGCGTCGCAGGCGTTGAACAGGCCGGCCGCGCGGTCGATCGTCAGGGGCGAGGAACGCCATCTGCTGCTGGACGAGGTCGAAGCGCTTCTGGCATCGGGGGCGCTCGTGATCGACGCGTGCCGGAACGTCGTGCGGGACGACAGGCAGGCGGTCTCGCTGGCGACGCGACCCGTGCTGTTCGCGCTCGCACGTGCACTGGCCGAGGCCTGGCCGGCCGACGTGTCGCGAAGCACGCTGCTCTTGCGTGCCTTCGGCGCCAGACATGCCGACGAGTCGCACCGCGCCCGGCTGCGGGTCGAGATCGGTCGGCTTCGCGTCGAGCTTCGCACGCTTGTCGACGTGAATGCCACGAAGCAGGGTTTTGCGCTTGCCCCACGCCGAGCGGGCGAAGTGGTTGTCCTGGCGCCGCCGGTCGAGGAGCAGAATGCCGATGTGCTGGCTTTCCTCGCCGATGGCGAATCCTGGTCGAGTTCGGCCCTGGCCATCGCGCTCGGCACGAGCCCCCGCACGGTGCAGCGGGCGCTGGAGCAACTCGCGGCCGCCGGCAAGGTCCAGTCCTTCGGCCGCGGGCGGGCGCTTCGCTGGATGACCCCGCCCGTGCCCGGTTTCCCGACAAGCTTGTTACTCCCCGGCCCGCCGCCCGGAGATTAGGATGGGAAGCATGAAACTCGCAGCAGCCGAAATCATCCGCGAATACGGGCCCTTTCCCGGCATCGACAATGTGCACGGGCTGACCTTCGACGGCCGGCATGTCTGGTTCGCGTCCGGAGATAAGCTCAACGAACTCGATCCCGACAGTGGGGAGGCGGTGCGTTCGATCGACGTCGCTGCGCATGCCGGGACGGCTTTCGACGGCCGCCACCTGTTCCAGATCGCCGATGACCGCATCCAGAAGATCGACCCTGAAACCGGGCGCGTTCTCTCGACGATCCCGGCACCGGGCGGTGGCAGCGACTCCGGCTTGGCCTGGGCGGAAGGCTCGCTTTGGGTCGGCCAGTATCGGGGGCGGAAGATCCACCAGATAGACCCCGAGACCGGTGCGGTCCTTCGCACGCTCGAATCCAACCGCTTCGTCACCGGCGTCACCTGGGTCGACGACGAACTCTGGCACGCCACATGGGAAGGCGACCAGAGCGAGGTGAGGCGGATCGATCCGGAGACGGGAAAGGTCCTGGAAAAGCTCGACATGCCCGCCGGCGCCAACGTCTCGGGATTGGAGTCCGATGGCGGCGACCGGTTCTTCTGCGGCGGCGGAAACAGCGGGAAGGTGAGAGCGGTCCGCCGGCCCAGGCGGGCTTAGAGCGTCGTGCGTCCATTGGACACGCAAGAGACGCTCTACGCTGCCGAGCGGCCGGTAACAGAAAATTGTCCGACGCGTGTGCCGGCCAATCCGTGGGCCTTCCTCCCGCTGGCGGATTGCGCCTCACTTCCGCCGAAAAGGGCCGACGACAAATCAGCGACAGTCCGGAGAAGCTGATGCCGTCCCGCCGCCAAATCCTGTCCCTGCTTGCCGCCGCGCCGGTGCTCGCGCCGATCCGTGCCTATTCGGCTGCTCCGGCGCAACTCGTGCCGACGCCGTCCTGCGCCGATGACGACGATCTGACACCGTCCCAGACCGAAGGGCCCTTTTTCACGCCGAATAGTCCCGAGAAGCAGGATTTCGCCAGCGAGGCTCCCGGTGGCGAGAGGATCACCATTGCCGGCTACGTGCTGACGCAGGACTGCCGGCGCGTCGCAAAGGCGCTGGTCGAACTGTGGCATGCGGACGAAACCGGGAAATACGACAATGATGGCTACAAGCTGCGCGGCCATCAATTCAGCGACGCCGAGGGTCGGTGGTGGTTCAACACCGTCGTGCCGGGCCTCTATCCGGGCCGGACGCGGCATTTCCACGTCAAGGTGCAGCGGCCGGGCGCCAGAATCCTCACCACTCAGCTTTATTTTCCCGGGGAGCCGGGCAACGCCGTGGACACGATTTTCAACGACGCGCTGCTGCTCGACGTAACCAGCGGAGGTGACGGCAAGTTCGGCCGGTACGATTTCGTCGTGCGGTGAACGGGGCGATAAAACAAAGGCTTATGCCCCTGTTACCGCAATCAATGTTAAGCTGTTGCCGCAAAACAACTTTCTCTGATTCGGAACCCGATGAGCTTCAACTGTGTGAGAGATCGGGGCTAGTTGACCAGGCCGGTGGAAAGTGCCGGTTGGCCCTTCGGCGCTGCGAAGGGCCAAGCCTCGGGCAATCTTCACGTGCTTAGCTGCGGTTGAAATGGCCGAGACGCTCTCGGGCCGGCACGACCCGGCGGCCCGAGCGCTCCCGGCGATTGGGAAGAAGCACTGCGATGACACTCGACTGGTCGGCCGACAGCATCGGTGAAAGAAAAAAAGCCGGCAGGGTGATCGCCGCATCGGTGATCGGCAACGCGCTCGAGTGGTTCGACTTCATCGTCTACGCCCTGCTCGCCGGGACCATATCGAAACTGTTCTTCCCGTCGGACGATCCGATGACGTCGATCCTGCTGGGCTTCGCGACATTCGGCATCGCCTTCGTGGCGCGCCCGATCGGCGGCATCGTTTTCGGCCTCTATGCGGATCGTCATGGGCGCAAGAAGGCCTTGGGGCTCATCTTCGTCATGATGGCGGTCGCGACGGGGATGGTCGCTTTCCTGCCCACCTACGCGGCAATCGGCATAGCGGCGCCGGCGCTGCTGCTGATCTGCCGCATGCTGCAGGGCTTCTCCGCCGGCGGCGAGTTCGGCAGCGCGACGGCCGTGCTCATCGAGTTCGCCCCGCGCGGGTCGAAGGGCTTCTTCGGTTCGCTTCAGATGTGCTCGCAGGCTCTGGCCGTCGTCGCTGCGGCCGTCTTCGTCTTCCTGCTCTCCAGGAACCTGTCGCCCGCCGACTTCGAAAGCTGGGGCTGGCGCATGCCTTTCCTGGCCGGGGCGATCGTCGGCCCGATCGGCTTCTACTTCCGCACCCGCCTGTCCGAGACGCCGGAGTTCGAAAGGGCTGTCAAGGCAGAGGCCTCCGCCGCCTCGGTGCCGCTTCCCGCCATGATCAAGCGTCACCGGGTCGAACTGCTCGCCGCGATCGGTCTGTTCGCCGCCGTGACCGGGCCCAACTACGTCAACACCGTCTACATGCCGAGCATTGCCATTGCCCGGCACGGCGTCGCCCAGTCGGATGCGATGCTCGCCGTTCTGGCGGTGGCGCTTGTCATGGCCGTGCTCATTCCCGTCTTCGGCTGGCTGGCCGACAAGGTGTCGCGAGTCAATCTCGCCATATCAGGCATGGCCGGCACTGCCGTCATGTACAGCGTTCTCTTTCCCTTCTACATGGCCGCGCCGAGTGCCACGTCGTTCCTTTGGCTGCAGCTCGGCTATGCCGCCGCCTATGCCGCCCTCGTCGGTGCCTCCTGCACCCTGGCGATCGAGCATTTCCCCGTGCTGGCGCGCGCCACCGGCGGCGCGACCGGATACAATATCGCGACCATGGTCTTCGGCGGCATGTGCCCGTTTTGGCTGGCCCTGCTCGACAAGGCCGGCGGCACCTATGCGCCGATGATCTACATCGTCGTGACGATGGGCATCGGTATCTTCGGTGCCGTCCTGCTCGGCAGGCAGAGCGAGGGTTCGGCGCGGCGGGCGCAGATCGGAGGCGGATGAACGGGGGCAATCGGCTCCGGAAGCCGCTCGGCTGCGCCGCTACCCCTTTGCCGCTATGGATCTGGCGATCACGCAAAGCAGCTCGAACATCATGGTGGCGCCGGCCAACGCGGTCATGCCTGCGAGGTCGAACGGCGGCGCAACCTCGACCACATCGGCACCGACGATCTTCACCCCGTCGAGCAGACGGACCATTTCCTGCGCCTCGCGGGTGGTGAATCCGCCGAGTTCGGGTGTGCCGGTGCCGGGGGCCATCGACGGGTCGATGCTGTCGATGTCGAAGGTCACATAGGTCGCGCGATTGCCGACGATTGCGCGGGCCTCGGCCATGACGGCCTCCGCGCCGCGCCTCACGAATTCCTCCATATAGATGATGCGGATGCCTTGCTCGACGGCCCAGCTGTGCTCGTCCGGCGCATAGATCGAACCGCGGATACCGATCTGCACGACACGTTCGGGATCGAGCAACCCTTCCTCGACGGCGCGCCGGAAGGGCGTGCCGTGGGTGTAGGGGTTGTCGCCGAAATAGCGGTCGTTGGTGTCGGAATGCGCGTCGAAATGGATCATGCCGATCGGCGCGTTGCGGGCCACGGCGCGAAGCACGGGCAAGGTCGTAAGGTGGTCGCCTCCGGCCGAAAGCGGGATCGCACCGGCTTCGACGATCGCCGCGATGCCCTCTTCAATGCGTTTCAGCGCGTCGGTCAGGTCGATGGGGTTGACGGAGAGATCCCCGATGTCGGCGACATTGGCGATGCTGAAGGGCTCGGTCCCCGAGACATGATGGACACGGCGCATCAGGCTCGATTGGTTCCTGATCTCGCGCGGGCCGTGGCGGGCGCCGGCCCGGTTGGTCGTGCCGCCGTCCCACGGAATTCCGACCAGCGCGATATCCAGGCCCGCGGCCGACTGGACGGCCGGCAGCCTCATGAAGGTCGAGTGACCCGCGAAACGGGGAACGATCGCCGCGTCGACCGGCTGGAAGAAGTTCGAGCTCATATGCGTGGCACCCTCAGAAGAATTCGCTTTTGACGATCTCGGCGATCCTTGTCTCGCAATCCGCGAGCAGCCAGCGGCCCTTCTCGGCCGACGATCCCTCCGTCAGCGAGAGCACGCCCGACGGCGGAACCTCTTCGGCCGGACGCGGATAGCGGTCATAGGGTCTGAATTGCGCCGGACCGTCATGGAGCGCCTTGCCGAGGTCGACGAGGTCGGGCCGCAGCGCCAGCATCATCGACGTCTCGATCACGCTCGCATGCTCGAGCTCGATCCCCGGATAGCCGTCGGGAAAAACCTTCGCCAGCGTTTCGGGGCGCACGAGCTCCCAATGATCGATGCGCAGGATCGTAAGGTCGCCGACACGATCGCGGCCGAGCGCGTCGAGCGCGAGTTCGATGCCTTCGATCGCCGGCCCGATGTTCTCGTAGTGTCCGTTGAGCACGACGATGCGCCGAACCTTCTGGCGGTAGAGGTCGCAGATCACATCCTTGACCAGCAGCGAGAAAGTATGCGCCGTGATGTTGATCGTACCGGAAAAGGCGGGTCCGCCCCCGGTCCGCGGCTGGGATCGATTGCCATAGGCGATGGGCGGCGCGACGAGTCCGCCGACCTGGCCGGCCACTTTCTCGGCGATCGCGGTCGGGATCACCACATCCACATTCATCGCCATGTGGCGGCCATGCTGCTCGGTCGCGCCGAGCGGCAGGAAGACGGGCGCGCCGGCCGCGATGCGCTTTGCGGCCTCGGGCCAGGGCAGCTCGGCCAGGAATACGGTATCCTTCATGTCGACCTCATCTCAAACCATCGCGGCGCCGCCATTGGCGCCCAGGCATTGCCCGGTGAAGAAAGTGGATTCGGGTCCGGCGAGGAACACGACGGCGGAGGCGATTTCCTCGGGCCGGCCGATCCGGCCGAGCGGATGGGTGGTCTCCAGCGCGCGCTGGCTCTCGTTCAGCTGCTCGAACCCGAGGAGCGGCGTATCGGTGGGGCCTGGCGCCACTGCGTTGACCAGGATCGAGGGTGCGAGTTCGCGCGCCCAGGAACGGGTCAGGCCGAGAAGCGCGGCCTTGGTGGCGCAATAGACCGACGCACCGGCTCGGCCGAGATAGGCAAGTTCCGAGGTGATGTTGATGATCCTGCCGCCCTCGCCGAGATGCGGCAGGACCTCACGCGTCACGATGATCGCGCCACGCACATTGACGGCGAACATGCGGTCGACATGGTCGAGCGAGATCTCCCCGAGGGTTGCCTCCTGAAGGATGCCGGCATTGTTGACGAGGATGTCGCAGCCGCCCATCCGTTCGGTGCCTTCCGCCACCGCGTGGACGATATCGCTTTCGCTGGAAAGATCGCAGGCAAGGATCGGGATCGGCCTCTCCGACGCCACGAGATCGAGCCCCAGCACGGTCGCGCCGGCCGCCTGCAAGGCCCGTGCGGTCGCGGCGCCGATGCCGCTGGCAGCGCCCGTAACCAGCGCGCGTTTTCCCGAAAGCGCAGCTACCAAGGTACTTCTCCCCTGTCGATGCCGAGCGACTGCCCGGTGATGTTGGCGGCAAGATCGGAGGCAAGGAAGAGGTAGGAACCGGCGACGTCGGCAGCCTCCATCAATCCCGGCAAGGCCTGCGCCGCGACGATCCTTTCCAAAAGCTGGTCCTCGCTGGCCGCCTCCCGCGCAGCCATGCGCCCGAGCGAGCGCATCGACGCCTCTGTCCGGACCCAGCCGGGACAGATCGCGTTGACGCGGATGCCTCGTGGGCCGAGTTCCTTCGCCCAGGTCTTGGTCAGGCCGATGATGGCGTGTTTGGACGCGACATAGGCGCCGAACCGCGCCTCTGCGACACGCCCCCAGATCGATGCCGTGTTGATGATGGATGCTCCGGCCCGCATGCGGGGCAAAGCGCGCGCGGTCATCAGCGCGGTGCCGATGACATTGATCTCGATGATGCGCCGGAACGCCGCCTCGACCTCCTCGCTGCGGTCCGTGATCGGCGTCATCAGCTCGAGGCCGGCATTGTTGACCAGCACGTCGATCCGGGACAGCGGCTGCAACGCGGCGGCGACCGCCTGCGGGTCGGCGATGTCGGCTTGCGCGCAGGAAGCTTCGAGTTCGTTCGCCCGATCCGTCACAGCCGCGTCGTCGGCGATCAGGTGCAGGCGGGCACCCGCCTCGGCGAAGCGTCTTGCGACGCCGAGTCCGATGCCGCGGCTGGCCCCTGTAATGACGACGGTCTTTCCCGATAGCGACAGGCTCATACAGCCGCCCCGGCCACGTTGCGGATCAGATGCAGGACCTTGTTGCGCAGTGCGAAGAATTTCTGGGTCTCGCGAATCTCCAGCGGCCGGTCGGAACCAAGTTCGGCCGCGACATCGATATCGGCAACCACCGTCGCCGGGCGGCGCGAGAACAGGATGATCCGGTCGGCGAGGAAAACGGCCTCCTCAACGTCATGGGTGACGAAGATGATGGTCTTGGCTTCGCGGATCTGGATCTGCCGCAGCTCGGCCTGAAGGCGTTCGCGCGTCAGCGCGTCGAGGGCTCCGAACGGCTCGTCCATCAGCAGCACGTCCGATCCCGCGGCAAGCGTGCGGGCGATGGCCACACGCTGCCGCATGCCGCCGGAAATCCGGTTGGGGTAGGAGCCGGCGAAATCGACGAGCCCGAAGAGCTCGAGATAATGGCCGGTCCGTCTGGCCTTTTCCGCAGCGTCGATGTCCTTCCGGTAGCGCATGCCGAAGCCGATATTGTCGGCCACCGTCAGCCACGGGAACGACGAATAGGACTGGAAGACCATGCCGCGCCGGCGGTCCGGTCCGGTCACTTCTTCGCCGCCGACCAGGATCCCGCCAGAGCTCGGCCGGTCGAGACCTCCCACCATGCGCATCAAGGTCGTCTTGCCGCAGCCTGAGGGGCCAAGGAAGACGACGAGCGAATTGCGATCCAGCGCAAGATCGGTCTTGCGCACCACCTCGACGGAGCCAAATGACTTTGCGGTATCGAGAAACTGAACGTAGCCGGCCGTCATGCCATGATCCTCACAGATACCGGAAGAGCCGGCGATGAAGCAGGCGCAGGAGCTGGTCGGTGACGAGACCGATCAGCCCGATGACGACGACACCAGCCATGACCTCCGGCGTCTTGACGAAACGGCGCGCGGTCCAGATGACGTAACCGATGCCGGAATCCGCGGCGACGATCTCGGCGATGATGAGATAGGTCCAGCACCAGCCGAGCGTGATGCGCAGATTGTCGATCAGCGTCGGGCCCATCCAGCGCAGCGCCACGTCGGTCATCACCTGGCGCGAATTGGCGCCGACGGTGCGGGCAACTTCGACGAACTCCTGCGGCACCCGCCGCATGTCGTCCGCGACCAGAAGCACAAGCTGAAAGAACGTGCCGAGCCACAGGAGGAAGATCTTGGTCTCCTCGCCGACGCCGAACCATATGATGGAGAGCGGCACCAGGGCCGGAACCGGCAGATAGCGGATGAAGTCGATGATCGGCTCGAGGGCTGCGCCGACGATCCGGTAGCTGCTCATCAGCATGCCGATGGGTATCGCCATCGCAGCGGCAATCAGGAAGGCCGCCCATACACGGCCGGCCGAGACCGCCGAATGCCACAGCAGGTTCTGCTCGGTGAGCATGGTCCAAAGCGCCGCCAGCACGCGGCTCGGCGACGGAAGGAACTGCGGCGCGATGATCCCGGCCCTGGCCGCGACCTCCCAGGCCGCGACAATCAAGGCCGCCGCCGCGATGCTGACGGCGACCTCCGCGGCGGGCGAAGCACGGCCGCGGAATACAAACAGATTGCTGAACAAGATGCTGTCCTTGCGGGCGTTCTTTGCCGGTTCGGCTGCCTTGGAGGCCGCCGAACGGGTTCGGCGGGTCTCCATCGGAGGCGTGCTACTTGCGCGGGAGTTCGTTGATCGCCGAATTGTCGATCTGGTCGGCGGCGACCAGCTTGTTGTCGGCCGCGCCATTGGCGAGGTTGAGGTCCATGACCGTGTCGAAGATCGTGTGGAGGGTGCCCTTTTCGCCTGCCTTGCCCATATAGGCGAGCGATTCCGAAAGTGTGGTGTAGGACAGGCTGCTTGTCACGATCTCCGAGACCTCGGTCGGAGAAAGGCCGAAATGTTTCGACGCCATCTCGGCGAACTTCTCGGGTTCTGCCCTTATGAAATCGACCGCCTCGTAGATGCAGCCCAGGAAGCGGGCATATTTGTCGGGATTGGCCTGGAAGTCGTCGTTGCGGGCTATGATTGCATCGATGATCAGACCGCGATGATCCTTCGACGACACCAGCATGCGAGCGCCGGGGCGACCGGACGCCTTTAACGCCTGCGACATGAATGGTTCGTAGGTGGCGATGGCCGCGATCGAATCGTCGACGAAGACAGCCCCCGTATCGGCGGTCGCGATGTCCTTGATCTGTAGATCATCCAATGTCAGGCCCGCCTGCTTCAATTCCATCTGAAGCAAGAGCCGCGAGGGAATATTCGGTTCAGCCGCCACCACCTTGCCCTTGAGGTCGGCGACCGACTTGATCCTGTCGTCGGTGATGACGCCGTCTCCGCCTACCGACTCGTCGATCGTTCCGATGATGATCCCAGGCGTGGAGGCGTCGCGGGGCCGGCCCTGATACTCGCCGACCGAGCGCATCTGCAGTTCGATGTCGCCGCGGGCCATGGCCGCCATGACATTGGTCAGGTCGTCCTCGAACTTGATGCTGACGTCGAGATCCTTGCCGGTGAAGCATCCGAGATCGCCGGCGATGTGGACTGGCGCAAATCCCAGCCAGGTCGGGGCCAGGATGCGGATCTGGTCGGCGCTGAAGGCGAATTGCGAACCGCCGAGCATCAGCGCGGCGCTCAAGGCAATCCTGAGTGTCGATTTCACGGTCGTTCCCCTTTGTTCGTTGGACGCAGGTTCCCGGTTTTCAACATTGATGTAAATGAGTTTGTTTGGAAGTATGCATCGAATAATGTCGATGTATCGAAGCCATGGAGAGAGCATGCGAAGGCTCGACAATATCGACATCAGGTTGCTGCGCATCTTCGTGACGCTCGCCGATTGCGGCGGTTTCGCCGACGCGCAGATCACGCTCAACCTGTCCCAGCCGACGCTGAGCACGCATCTGGCGGAACTGGAGAAGCGGATCGGCGCCCAGCTCTGCCATCGCGGGCGCAAGCAGTTCCGCCTGACGGAAGTCGGACAGGCGACCTATGACGCCGCGCAGAAGCTGTTTCGCGATCTCGACGATTTCGGGCACAGGATCAGCGCGGCGAGCGGCAGCCTCTCGGGTCGCCTCAGGATCGGCACGTCGGACGGTGTGTTCACCAGCAGCGAGCTCGGAATCCATCATGCGCTTGAGCGCTTCATGCGACCGGATTCCGACGTATTCATCGACCTGACGGTCGGCACGCCTTCAGAGCTGGAACAGCAGGTTGCCGATGGCGGCCGCGACATCGTCATCGGGCCTCTGTCGCAGAAGGCGCCGGGGGTCGTCTATCGCAGCTATTGCGGCGAACCCCATCAGCTCTATTGCGGCCGGCAGCATCCGCTGTTTGCTCTGCCCGATGCCAGGATCGATCAGAACGCGATCGATTCCGCGCGGTTTTCCGTGCGCAGCTATCGGCATTTCGACGATCTCTATCTCGTCGGGCACCCGCGCGCGAGCGCGTCGGTGGTCCATATGGAAGCGCAGCTCATGCTGATCCTCTCAGGCAACTTCATCGGCTTCCTGCCTTGCCATTTCGCCGCGCCCTGGGTGGAGGCGGGGGAGATGCGTGCGATCAAGCCGAGGGCCTATGCGTTCAGTTCGATGCACAAGGTCGCCCACCGCAAGGCCGACGCCGGCCGCTCGCTCGTCCAGGCGTTCCTGAAGGCGCTGCTCGGACCCGTGCCTGGGGGCGGCCGGGGCGAACCGGACGGCGATCAGTCAACGACGACCGGATAGGCTCTCCCCTGTTCGCTCGGGCGAATGTCCATGGCTTCGCGGGTGCCGCCGGGCTGCGGCTTCTCCACATCGAGCGGCTGGCCGAGCACACAACGGGCATGACCTCATTCGCGCAGCTTCTCCATAACCACATAGAATCGGAAATACTCCGATCGCGGAAGCGGCGACCATGCCTCCGAACACCGATGTTCCGACGGCTCGCAGAACAGAGTTCTCCGCGGTCAGCCGATCTGGTCGACTGGTTGCCGTGCTGCTGCGAACCCGGCGACCGGAACCGATCGCCGGGCGTACTCCCAGCCCGATGCGGTGCTCCGCAGCCTCCGCGAGATCAAATCAAGAGGCTGTATCCTTGGCGCTGCTTACAACGTGGCCGCCGATGGCTTCGCGCAGCGCGGCCTCCGCCTTCTCGTCGAGCGACGTGCGCATGACGGTGCCGCCGATGCCCTTCAGGTCTGCCAGAACCTTGTCCGTTGTCATCTTGCGGATCAGCAGGAACAGTCCGGCCGTCCCCGGCTGCAGCACGCCGGCGGCCTCTTTCATGAACTTGTCATCGATGCCTATGTCGGTCAGCTTGCCGCCGAGGGCGCCGGAAGCCGCACCGATGGCGGTGCCGACAAGCGGCATCAGGAAGATGAAGCCGATGAGAGTGCCCCACAGGGCGCCCGAGACGGCGCCCGCTGCGGTCGAATTGACGAGCTGGTTCAGCTTGATCCGACCGTCGGCATCCTTGACGACCACGACGGCGTCGCCGAGTTCGATCAGATATTCCCGCTGGAGGCCGAGCACTTTCTGCCGAACCTCTTCTGCCTTCTGCTCATCGGGAAAGGCGATAAAGACGAGATCACTCATGGAATCCACTCCTTCAGGGATGTTGGCCGGGATACTGGCCCAGACTTGTAGAACTTCCGTGACACGTGTGCTGCGATCCCCGGCTGCAACACTATCTGCTACCGCTGTCCGACTGCAACGCTGTCATGGCAACGGTCGATGAGATCGACTGTTGGGGCGTTTGTCGACCGCTACCACGCACGACTTCGGGCCGCGCCAGCGGCTGACGTCGCCTGGATACGTCAACATCCATGCCTGCTGGACTGGACGCGGTCAGGCCGAGGCGTTCGAGGTCCAGCGCCAGTCGCGTATCTCGGGCATGTCCTGGCCGTGAGTCCGGATATAGTCGTGATGCTCGGTCAGCCTGGCTTCCATCAGCGCCCGCAGGTGGTCGCCCGCCTCGCCCAGGCCCGGCAGCCGGCGGAGCACGCCGAGCACCAGATGGAATCGGTCAAGGCCGTTGAGCACCGTCATGTCGAAAGGCGTGGTCGTTGTCCCTTCCTCCTTGTAGCCATGCACATGGATGTTGTCATGATTGGTGCGCCGGTAGGTCAGCCGGTGGATGGTCCAGGGATAGCCGTGATAGGCGAAGATTACGGGGCGGTTCGTCGTGAAGAGGGCGTCGAAGGCCGCGTCCGAAAGTCCGTGCGGGTGCATCTCTTCCGGCTGCAGCGCCATCAGATCGACGACATTGACCACCCTCACGGCGAGATCGGGCAGGTGCTCGCGCAGGATGGCGACGGCGGCCAGGGTCTCGAGCGCCGGCACGTCCCCGGCGCAGGCCATCACCACGTCGGGCTCCGGCCGGTTGTGCCGGCAGGCCCAGTCCCAGATGCCGATACCCGCGTCGCAATGCAGCCGCGCCTCCTCCATCGACATCCACTGCCATGACCGGGCCTTGCCGGCGACGATGATGTTGATGCGGTCCCAGGTCTGCAGCGCATGTTCGGTCACGCAGAGCAGCGAATTGGCATCGGGCGGGAAATAGACGCGCACGATGTCGGCCTTCTTGTTCAGCGCGACGTCGACGAAACCGGGGTCCTGGTGGCTGAAGCCGTTATGGTCCTGCTGCCAGACATGGCTGGTCAGCAGGTAGTTGAGCGAGGCGATCGGCTGTCGCCAGGGAATGTCGCGGGTCGCGTCCAGCCATTTCGCATGCTGGTTGAACATGGAATCCACGATGTGGATGAAAGCCTCGTAGCAGGAGAAGAACCCATGGCGGCCGGTGAGAAGATAGCCTTCGAGCCATCCCTGGCAGGTATGCTCCGAGAGAATCTCGAGCACCTTGCCGTCCCGTCCGAGATGGACGTCCTCCGGCAGTATCTCCTCCATCCAGGCGCGTTCGGTCACTTCGAAGACGTCCTGCAGGCGATTGGACGCCGTCTCGTCCGGGCCGACGATGCGGAAGTTTTGCGCGGCGAGATTGGCCTGCATCACCGCGCGCAGGTAACCGCCCATAACTCGGGTCGCCTCCGCCTTGGCGGCGCCGGGCTGCGGTACGCCGACGGCATGCTTCGACAAATCGGGCAGTTCCAGAGGCTTGCGCAACTGGCCGCCATTGGCGTGGGGATTGGCGCTCATGCGCAAGGGGCCTGTGGGTGTGGTGTCCCTGATCTCTTCCTTCGGCCGGCCGGTATCGTCGAACAACTCCTGCGGGCGGTAGCTCAGCATCCACTCTTCCAGCATCTTCAGATGCTCGGGATTGTCGGCAAGGCCGGACAACGGAACCTGATGCGCCCGCCAGAAACCTTCGGTCTTGAGCCCGTCCACCTCTTTCGGGCCGGTCCAGCCTTTCGGGCTGCGCAGCACGACGACCGGCCAGGCCGGCCTCGTGCCGCCGTGCCCGGACCGGGCGGCGTCCTGGATGGCGTGGATCTTGCGCATCGCCTGGTCGAGCACGGTCGCCATGCGCTGGTGCATCGCCGTCGGCTCGTCGCCTTCGACGAACAGCGGATCATAGCCGTAGCCGACCAGCAGAGCCCGCAGCTCGGCATGAGGAATGCGGGCCAGGATCGTCGGATTGGCGATCTTGTAGCCGTTGAGATGAAGGATCGGCAGCACCGCGCCGTCATGGATGGGGTTCAGGAATTTGTTGGAATGCCAGGCCGTGGCCAGCGGGCCGGTTTCAGCCTCGCCGTCGCCGATCACGCAGGCGACCACAAGCCCGGGATTGTCGAAAGCCGCGCCATAGGCGTGCGAAAGCGCGTAGCCGAGTTCGCCGCCTTCATGGATCGAACCCGGCACTTCCGGCGCGGCATGGCTCGGAATGCCGCCCGGAAAGGAGAACTGCCGGAACAGTTTGCGCAGCCCCGCCTCGCCCAGCGGAACATCGGGGTTGAGTTCGCTGTAGGTGCCTTCGAGATAGGCGTTGGCGACCATGGCCGGCCCGCCATGGCCCGGCCCGCAGATATAGATCATGTTCGCCTTCTGCCGGCGGATCACGCGGTTCAGATGGGCGTAGATGAAGCTCAGGCCCGGCGACGTACCCCAATGCCCGAGCAGCCGCGGCTTGACATGTTCGAGCCGCAGCGGCTCGCGCAGCAGCGGATTGTCGAGCAGATAGATCTGGCCGACGGTCAAGTAGTTGGCGGCCCGCCAATAGGCGTCTATCTGTTCGAGCTCGGTCTCGGAGAGGGGGGCAGCGTCGGCGTCGTTCATGGCGTGCGGTCCTTTCATTCGAAAAGAGGGGCCAAGGGCTCGGCGGCTGTTCGCGAGTGTATTTCCACGCCGGCCGGTCGGGCAACCTGCCCGTCCGTCGCCATTGTCAAACGCTGGCGAGCCGATCGGGTTCATGATGCTACGACCTGCAAGGGCAATAGCCGCTCGGCGGTACGGAGAAATTGCGCTGGATCAAGCGCCTGCGTGCCGGCGCAGGCTGCCGACCCGCGACGGCAAAAGCGGCCGGCTCGGGTGGATCAGGGTAGGCGCGGGATCAGATCCGCCGGCCGTCTTCGCCGAACAGGAAGGCGCGCGCGGCGTCGAAATGGAACCGCGCGCTCTCGCCCTGCCGGAGGTCGGCGGCGTCGCGGCTTTCGACGGTGAGCGAATTGCCGTCGGCGAGCGAAGCGTGGACATAGGTGACGCCGCCCAGTCGCTCGATGACGGTGATGCGGCCCTCGATGCCGCTGCCTGCACTGTCCGAGACGAAATGCTCGGGACGTATGCCGAGGCTGACCGCGGTGCCCGGTGCCGGCGGCGTGCCGCGGGTCGCGACGACCGTGCCGGAGAGGCCGGCTTCGGCGGCCTCGACCGTCACGGCCTTGTCGCCGGCCCGGCCCGCCACCATGGCCGGCACGAAATTCATGCGGGGCGAGCCGATGAAGCCGCCGACGAACACATTGTCGGGGTTCTCGTAGAGTTCGAGCGGCGCGCCGACCTGCTCGATGCGGCCGGCTCTCAGGACGACGATGCGGCTCGCCAGCGTCATCGCCTCGACCTGGTCGTGGGTGACATAGATCATCGTCGACTTCAGTTCCTGATGAAGTCGCGCGATCTCGATGCGCATCTGGACGCGCAGTTCCGCGTCGAGATTGGAGAGCGGCTCGTCGAACAGGAACACTTCCGGCTTGCGCACGATGGCGCGGCCGATGGCCACGCGCTGCCGCTGGCCGCCCGAAAGCTCGCGCGGCTTGCGTTTCAGATAGGGCTCGAGATGGAGAATGCGCGCCGCGTCGGCGACCTTGGCCGCGATTTCGGCCTTGGGATGACCCGCCATCTCCAGCGGGAAGCCCATATTGGCGGCGACGGTCATATGCGGATAGAGCGCATAGGTTTGGAACACCATTGCGATGCCGCGCCGGGCCGGGTCCTCGTCGGTGACGTCGCGCCCGCCGATCACGATGCGGCCCTCGGATGTGGTCTCCAGCCCGGCGATCATTCGCAGCAGCGTGGACTTGCCGCATCCCGACGGCCCGACGAAGACGACGAACTCGCCGTCGGCGACCTGGAGGTCGACGCCGGTAATGATCTCGGTGGCGCCGAAGCGCTTCTTGACCGCGTCGAGAGCGAGGCCTGCCATGCGTGGGTTCCGTTCTATTTGACCGCGCCTTCGGTCAGGCCGGAGACGAACCAGCGGCCGACGAGCGCAAAGAGGATGACGACGGGAATGGTCGCGGCGGTGGCGCCGGCGAGCAACAGGCCCCAGTCGATCTGATACTGGCCGATGATGCCGGCGAAGCCGACGGGGATCGTACGGTGCGCGTCGGAAACGATCAGCACCGAGGCGAAGAGATATTCGGTCCAGGACGAGATGAAGGCGAAGATCGCGACGCTGGCAATCCCGGGCGCGATCAGCGGCATCAGGATGCGCAACAAGATAGTCGTCGTCGGCGCGCCGTCGACGATGGCCGCCTCCTCGATCTCCTTCGGCACCGACGCCAGAAAGGAGCGCATCATCCAGATCGAGAAGGGGAGCGCGAAGGCCACGTTGACGATGACGAGGCTCGCCCGGCTGTCGACCAGCCCGGCCTTGGAGAACAGCCCGTAGAGCGGGATCAGCACGACGACGCCGGGAAAGGCGTAGGCCAGCAGGATCACCCGATAGAGCGCGTTGCGGCCGGGAAACTCCATACGGAAGAAGGCATAGGCCGCGGGGAGCGCCAGCAGCACCGTCACGGCCGTCGAGAACAGGGCGACCAACAGGCTGTTGACGAGATAGGTAGGGAAATCGGACGACTGCAGCAGCTTCTCGAAATGCTGGAGGGTGAAGCTTTGCGGGAACATCGTCGGCATGCGCTGGATGATCTCGCGCGGCAGCTTGATAGAGCCGGTGATCACCCACCAGAAGGGCAGGCCGATGAGGAGCATCAGGAATAGCAGCCCCGCATGAAGCGACGCCGATTGCGGAAGGCTTCGTCTCATCGCGCGGCCTCGTTCGCCATCATGGCGCGGGTGGTGAGGATGGCGAAGCCCATCAGGAGGATACTGGTGATCACGGAGATGGTGGCGGCCTCGCTCAGGCGGTATCCCTTGAAGGCGGTTTCGTAGATCAGCACGGGCAAGGTCTGCGAGGCCTGCGCCGGGCCGCCCGCGGTGAGCAGCCAGATCACGTCGAAGACGTTGAAGGACAGCAGCGTGCCGACGACGCCCAGCACCATCAGCGTCGGCTGCAGCAGGGGCCAGGTAATGCGGGTGAAACGCCTGAACGCGCTTGCTCCGTCGATGCGCGCCGCCTCGTAGAGATCGCCCGGAATGCGGGTGAGGCCCGCCAGCATCATCAGCGCGGTGAACGGGAACCACCGCCAGGAATTGATCATGACGAGCGTCGTCATGGCGCCTTCGCGTGTGGCGAAGAAGCCGACGGGGCGGTCGATCACGCCGGCCTGCATCAGCAGTGGGTTGATCATGCCGCCCGATGTCGACAGCAGCCAGCGCCAGATGATGACGACGACCACGGTAGGCACGATCCAGGTCAGGATCACCCAGGTCCGGGCGATGCGCACGCCTGGGAATTTCTGGTTGAGGACGAGGGCCGTGGCGAGCGCGAGCAGCGTCTGGACCAGCGCGTTGGCGACCACCCAGACGACGCTGCGGCCGAGCGCTTTCCAGAAGCCCGCACCGCCCATCACGGCCACATAATTGTCGAGGCCGACATAGTTCCCCGCCGAGCCGATGACGCCGACATTCTGGAAGCTGAGCAGGATCGCCTGGACGAGCGGCCAGCCGAGCACGGCCAGCAGGAAAAGCAGCGCCGGGGCTACAAAGACGAAGGCCAGAGGCGTGTTCTTCATCATGGTCCGTCCCCGGCGCCACGCGTGTTATTTGGCGGTGATCTCGGCCATGCGCGCCTGGCCGGCCTTGACGGCGTCGGCGGGGCTCTGGCCGTTCACCACGATGTCCTGCAGGGTCTCGGCGATCACGTTCTGCGCCGAGATGGCGCCGATCGAGGAGAACACCTTGCCGTTGGTGAAGCCGAACAGCTTGCCGTTCCTGGAGTTGGCGACCATGGTCTCGACCTGGCTCTTGTACTTGGCCACGACCGGGTCCTTCCAGAACGAGTCCGCCTTGGCGCCGTCATCGGTGACCGGCAGGAAGAGCCCCGGCTCCATGGTCAGGAAGCGGCCATAGGTCTCGGGCTCCATCAGCCAGGACAGGAACACCTTGGCGGCGTCCTGCTTGGCCTTGTCCTTGGTGGTCAGCATGATGGCGTTGGAATATGAGATGGTCGCCGAGTCCGCCTGGCCGTCCGCGTGCGGCACCGCCGCCACGCCGAGGTCGGCGGCATCGCCTTCCGCCTGCGTGTCGTAGGTGTTGATGACGCTGAACTGCAGGATCATGCCGCAGGTCGCGCTGGCGAAGCAGGCTTCCGCCTCGCCCCATGTCCAGGAGGTGCTATCCGCCGGCGACAGCTTTTGGAGGTCCGCATAGGCCTGATAGGCGGCAACGGTCTCGGGCGTGTCGAAGGTGATCTTGCCGTCCTCGGAATAGAGGTCGGCGGCACCGTTGTTGACCATGAAGCTGTAGACGGTCTGATCGGTATAGAGCTGCTTGTTGGCGGGCAGGCCGATGCCGTATCTGCCGTCGGCGGACAGCTTTTCCGCAGCCGCCTTCCATTCCGTCCAAGTCTTCGGCACTTCGAGGCCGGCCGCCTTCAGGGCGCTGTTCCGGTACCACAGCGAAATCGCCATGTTGTAGGCCGGCACCGCCCAGACGTGATCGTCGTAGCTGTAGGGGGCGACGGTGGCTTCCACGAAGCCATGCCTGGCGTCGAGGTCCTTGACGATGTCGTCGACCGGGACGACGGCGTCGATACCCTTGAGCACGGTGGTGAAGTCGGGGATCGCGAACAGAAGGTCCGGACCGTTGCCTGCCGCGAAGGCGGCCGGCGCCTTGGCGTAGACCTCGCCCCAGCTCTGCGGCTCCTGCTTCACCACGATATCGGGATGGGCCTTGTTGAATTCGTCGAGCAGCTCCTGCATGCGCTGAACGCGATGCGGGGGCTGTTCCATATGCCAGAAGGTCAGGTTCACCGGTTCGGCATAGGCCGTCCCGGCGAGCAGTGTGGCCGCGAGCGCGGCCAAAGTCAGGGTCTTCTTCATCCTGGTTTCTCCCTCTTGTCTCGCCGCTCCCCAAAGCGACGGAATTCTCTGCCGAAAAAGCGCCTAAAGATGCGGGTTGCGCGGCCGGTAGCGGGCGACGAGCGCCTCGTTGACCTCGGCGGCGCCCGGCATATTGGCGCTGAGGTAGATCGGCGCAGCGACGCCGGACGACTGCAGCCGGGCCGCGACCTCGGCCAGCACGGCGTTCATCAGAGCGGCGCCGACCGGCGTCGAGATCGGGCCGACGCGCAGTTCGCTGTTCGGCACCGCAGTGATCGCGTCTCCGGCCGGGGCATTGTTGTCGAGCACGATGTCGGCGACGTCGGCGAGCCGGGTGCGGCCCTTCGCGGCCAGCTTCGAATAGCCCTCGGAAGTGATGGCGATGACGGTCGCGCCAGCGTCCTTGCCGATCCTGGCCGCCTCGACGGGGGCCGCGTTCACCCCGCTGTTGGAGACAATGATCAGCACGTCGTTCGACCCGATCGGGTAGCGCGCCAAGATCGGCGCCACGATGCCGGGCATACGCTCGAACACGGTGCCGGCGACCGCGCCCTCATGCACCATGGTGGTGCCCGCCAGGATCGGGACGGTGAGCGCCAGGCCGCCGGCGCGGTAGTGCGCCTCCTCGGCCATGGTGTGGCTATGACCGGTCCCGAATATATAGACGAGCCCGTCCGCCCGCGCGGTCTTCTCGATCGCATCAGCGGCCCCGGCGATGGCCTCCCCGTTCTGTTCGAGCAGCTTGCCGATGCGCTCGGTCAGTTCGCCGAGATAGGCGGCAGCGGTGGGGGTGGATGTCTTTGTCATGGTTCCTTCGTCAGCTTCAGCCTGACCCGCATGTTGAAACAGTCGCCCCGGTAGGAAGAGCGCACATATTCGAGCGGCCGACCGTCGCCCGCGAAGGTGCAGCGGGTGATGCGCAACACGGGCGCGCTGGCCGGAATGCCGAGCGCCGCTGCGGTCGCCATGTCGGGCGTGTCGGCGAAGAGGCTTTCTTCGGCCTCCGTCGGAACCTGGCCGAATTCTTCGCGCAGCACCCGATAGAGCGAATCGATCGAGAAGTCGGAGCGTTCCAGCAGGCCGGGCGCCAGCGCCACCGGGATCTCCGTGCGCTCCACGGCCACTGGCTCGGCGTCCACGAGGCGTATGCGGACCAGCCGGTGCACCGGCGTGTTCTCGGCGATGCCGAGTGCTGCCGCTGCTTCCTTGTCGGCGGCAGCCGTGCCGGCGTCGAGCACGATGCTCGAAACATGCCGTCCGCCACGGCGCATCTCCTCGGTGAAGCCGTTGAGGGTGCGCAACTGCTTCTCGATGCGCGGATAGATGACGAAACATCCGCGCCCGACGCGCGTCTCGACGAAGCCGCGCTGCTCCAGCAGCTTCAGCGCCTGGCGGGCGGTCATGCGGCTGGCGCCCAAATCCTCGGCGATCTGTCGCTCGGAGGGCAGGCGATCGCCCGTCTTGAGCGCGCCCGAGCCGATCTTGGCCTCGAGCTCGCCGGCGATGCGCCGGTAGAGCGGGACCTGATCGGGCGCCGGGCCGGCCAGAAGGCTTGACATCATTGGCGGTATATTCCGCTTGGCTGGGTGGTATGTACCACTCAATCTACTCAGGCAAGCCGCGTGCAGTCAACGAGCCGGAGCACGGCCAGATCGCGATTCGCACAGTTTCGAAAGGAGTGTGACCTGGACGGCCTTACGGGCTGAGCGCGCGATCGCGGAACCGCCGATAGGCTGCGAAGGCGCGTTCCCATTCCTGCCTGCGGTCGGGATCGGGAGCCTGGCGACGCTCGATCCGGCGCGTCGAGACCGAGGCCTCCCGGATCGAACGATGCCAGCCGATCGCGGTTGCGGCGAGCAGCGCGGCGCCCCGCGCGCCGAACTCGGTGCCGGCCGGCACGAGCACGGTCTTGCCCAGGGCATCGGCGATCATCTGCGTCCACAAGCGGCTGCGGGCGCCGCCGCCGGTGAGGAGAAGCGCGTCGTCGATCGGCGGCAGGTCGGACAGCAGGTCGCGGATCGCAAGGACCACGCCCTCATAGACCGCCCGCATCATATGGGCGCGGCCATGTCGAGGCGTGAGACCGTAGAAGCCGGCGCGCGCCTGAGCGTCGAAAACGGGGGCGATGATGCCGCTCTCGCTGAGATAGGGCAGGAAGACCACGCCGTCGCATCCGATCGGCACGGCTCCGATCATCTGGTCGAGCCGGGAGAATAAAGCAGCGTCGCGCGCCGCCTCGCCCAGGATGGTGTCGATCGCCCAGTCGAGGTTCAGCGTGCCGGCCACATTGACCATGGCGCGGAACCAGGCTTCTCCTGGCAAGGTGAAGAGCAGGCCGAGATTCGGCGGGGTGAAGATCGGCTTGTCGGAGACGACGCCGACGATGCAGGTGGTGCCGAGCACGGCCATGGCCATGCCGTTCTCCAGCGCGCTGGCGCCTGTGACGGTCGCCGGCACGTCGCCGGCGCCGATCGCCACAGGGGTGCCTTCCCTGAGGCCGGTGGCGGCCGCGGCCTCGGCGGTGATGTACCCGGCGATGCTTTCGGAGTCGGCCACCGGCGGCAGCTTTTGCGCGAGGTCCACAAGGCCGAAGAGATCGAGCATCGCAGGGCTGCGGTCACGAAGCCTGGCGTCGCCCGGCGCGACGGCCGCCTCGGTGCGGTCGGCGGCGGCGAGGCCGGTCAGCTTCATGCGCAGGAAATCCTTGCAGCTGAAGACATGGGCGGCGCGCTCGACGATGTCGGGCTCGTTCTCGCGCAGCCAGGCGAGCAGCGGCAGCGTGCAGCCTTGCTGCATCACGCAGCCGTTCGACCGGAAGACCTTGGCGTAGAAATCAGCATCGTCGGCAAGCCGTTGGTCGAGCATGGCCTGGGTCCGGCTGTCCTCCCAGTTGACGCCGGGCCGCAACGCATTGCCCGCGGAATCGACCAGCCAGATACCGACCATGGCGGCGGAAAGGCCAACCGCTGCGATGTCGTCGCCGGCGATGCCGGCTTTCTCGAGCGCATCGCGTATGGCCGCACCCGTTGCCTTCCAGGCGTCTGCGGGGTCGATCTCGCACCAGCCGGGCTGCATACGCTGGATGGCGATGCGATGGCCGCTGCCGGCGATCTCCGTCCCGTCCCGGTCGAAGACCGCGGCCTTGGTCATGGTGGACCCGGCGTCGATGCCCAGTAGAAATCGCCTCATGAGAAATCCAGTTCGAGCGAGTATGTCTGACGTAGGCAAGGTCCGCGATGGCTCACGAAATCCGTCGGGATCAAGGGCGGCTATTCCGGAAACGAAAGATCGACGACGAAATCATAGGCGTCGCCGCGGAAGACGGAATGGGTCCATTCGACCGGAGTACCATCCGCCAGTTCGGCGATACGGTGGATGTCGAGGGCCGCATGGCCTTCGCTGACCTTCAGCAGCCGGCACCAAGGACCGTCTATGGTCACGGCGGTGATGTGCTGGCTCGCCCGGACCGGCGGATGGCCCTGCGCACGCAACGCTTCGTAGAAGGAGGCGCCGACCTGCTGCGGGTCGGGCAGCAGGCTGAGCGGGCTCACCGTCCATTCCAGCGCGATCGGTTCGCCATCGGCGAAACGCAGCCGGTGCAGTCGGGCCACCGGCTCGCCGGGCTCGATGCCCAGACGGCGTGCCTCCTCCGCGCTCGCCGCGGCGATCTCGCGGCAAAGCCATGTCGTCCCCGGCTCGCGGCCGCGGGCGCGCATGTCCTCGCTGAAGGAGTAGAGTCGCGAGAGGCTCTGGGCGACACGCTGCGGCGGTTCCGCCACATAGGTGCCGCTGCCGCGCCGGCGCGTGACCAGCCCGTCCGCGACGAGCTCGTCGAGCGCCTTGCGCACGGTCACGCGCGAGATTTCCAGTTGGTCGGCGAGCTCCCGCTCGGATGGAAGTGGCATGCCGGGGTTGGCCCTGCCGTCCCTTATGGCGTCGGCGATCCAGCTTTTCAGCTGGCGATAGGCGGGTGTCGAATGGTTCAGCCTGAACCCTTCAAACGTCAGCATGCCGGCGCACTCGAATCTGGCTAATACCAAAGTGATACCACTTCGGTATCGGCTACGCCAAGGTGTTGGCGTCTATCTCTGAGCGGGGGCACATGGCCGGGCAGGGTTGGCGCCCCGTCCAGTCGAGCCTTGTCGGCATCAGAAACCCAGCTTCAGATCCGGATCGACCTTGCCTCAGGAGCTTCTGAAGATTTCAGCGAAATCGTCTTCGAGCGCGACGTTCGCAAGCGCGCACTCGATGAGGTCGGTATCCGCGTCCGTCTGCGCCCCGGGATTCACACGGGCGCCTGTCACTGGACTTTCTCGAGTTGATTTCTCAGAGCTTCTCGCCATAGCCTCACCCCTTCCCATTGCCCTCCTCGTCTGGGGCAACATATCACAAGACTTGGCCAGCAGTGGCGTTGCCGTACTCGCGCTCAGCCGCCTTGCTTGCCGAGCGCCTGTCCCACCCAGTCCAGCCGCGCGGCGGGGACGAGCCCGTAATTGTAGAAGTTGATGCCGTCGATGCCGGCCTCCAGCGCCGGCTGCACCTTGGACGCCAGCACTTCGGGACTGGACATCTCCGGATAGAAGAGCCGGTAGCCCGTACCGAGGAACTTCTCGGGCCCGAGAGCCGCGCGGCCAGCCGCAAGAAGATCGCGGACGGCTTCGGCGTGCATGTCATAGGCGCACAGGATCGCGCCGTCACAGGCCTTGCCGAGCGCGGCGAGATCGCAGCCCCCGAGCCAGCCGTCCTTCAGATCGATCATCACGACCTGTGTCGAAGGATCGGCCACTTCGCGGATCTCGGCGACCAGGCTGGTCACCGGCTCGAAGCGCCAGAGCAGGAAAGCATGGAGTTCGGGCCAGGGCGCGAAAGTGTCGAGCCCACGCGCCGGGAAGTCCGGGAACCGGCGCGCCGGCACCGGCCGCTCGCAACTTTCGGCGATCCATTGCCGGACGAGCCTTCGCGCGGGTTCCGCATCGACGCCGGCCGCCTTGGCGCGACCCACGCAGGAGGCGCAGAAGCACAGGGACAGGAGGAAGTCGTCCTCGGGTGTCAGGCCGACGCCGTCCTTCTCATGGTGGTACTCATGCGCAAAGCCCATGAAGCACGGGCTTTCGAGCTCGATCCGGTCGGGCCGATAGGTGTGCGTCACGTCCTCGACGAGTGTCCTGACATAGGTCCGCGCGTCGGCATTGGACGGACAGAGATTGTAGTAGTTGGGATCGCCGAAGGCGTTGCGGGTCACGGCATCGGGATGGAGCATGCCGAGCCGCGTATTGTGCAGGCAGACCGTCCAGCACGAGACCCGCATCCCGGTCGTCTCGCGTCGTCTGACGAATTCGCCGAGCACATCGCCGCCCTCGCGGATGACGTCGGCGACCTTCGGCTGGATCGGCAGCCCTTCCCATCGCGCGGCGGTCGGCTCGAAATAGATCGTGCCGTCTTCCGGGAAATAGGCCTTGCGGCGGGGGCTGCGCGGCTGCAGGAAGCGGCCGGCGTGATAGGACGTGGCGACGCTCACCGTGTCGAGCCCGGCCCTCTCGCGCAATTCGCGCTCGACCGTGTCGTAGCCGATGTCCTGGATATCCCAGGGATAGGTCCACATCGAAAGCTGCATGGCGAACTCCTCAGGGAATGATCTTTAGGGAATGATTTTTCCCGGCAGGCTGCCGGTCGGCTGCCCATCGGCGACGACCGCTTCGCCGGCGACAAAGACGTGGTTGACCCCGGTGGCGATCCGCACGGGGTCGTCGAAGGTCGCGGGGTCGTCGATCGCCGCGTCGAACAGCGTGAGGTCGGCGACCAGTCCCTGCCTGATGACGCCGCGATCGGTGAGGTTGAAGCGTTGCGCCGGCGCCGACGTCATGCGCCGCACGGCGTCCTCGATCGGAAACCAGCCGTCGCGCACCAGCCGGCCGGCGAAACGCGCGAAGCTGCCGAAACCGCGCGGATGCGGGCGCGTGCCGATGCGCGGCAGGCCGTCGGAGCAGGCGAGGTGCAATCGATGGGTGCAGGCGGCATGGAGGTCGCCCTCGTCGAGCTGGAACAGCACGATGCCGGTCTGGCCCTGGTCCTCGACGATGAGCCGAACCAAGAGGTCGAAAGGCGTACTGCCTTCGCTGGCCGCTGAATCGGCCAGTGACTGTCCTTCGAGATGCTTCAGCGCGGCCGTGCCGATGGCCGAGAGGCGAACATTCTCCCAGCCGATCAGCGACACTTTCGACTGGCGGTGCGGGTCGCTGCCGCCCTCTTCGATCCAGCGCCTGAGATCGTCGCGATAGGCAGCGTCCGCGAGGCGCTCGACCAGCGCGGCATGGCCGCCGGCGAGCGCTTCGGGCGGCAGGAGCTGGAGCAGATAGGTGCTGCCGGCCGGATAGGGATACATGTCGAAGGAGACGTCGAGCCCTTCGCTGCGGGCCGTCTCCAGGCGCTCGATGACCTTGGGCACGTTGCCCCAGTTCGGCCGTCCGGCGGACTGGAGATGCGACAGCAGTCCGGCGGTGCCGGCGCTGCGCAGGATCGACAGGAATTCTTCGGTCGAGGCGATCAGGCCGCCCTCGTAACTGCGGATATGAGCGGTGAGCAGCTTGCCGTGGTCACGCACCGTCTCGGCCAGCGCGACGAGCTCCGCCTGGTCGGCATGGGCGCTCGGCGGATACACCAGGCCGAGCGACAGGCCGGCGGCGCCTTGCTCAAGCTGGCCCGCCAGCAGCCGCTGCATTGCCTGCCTTTCCTCGGTCGTCGCGGCGCGTTGCTCGAAACCCATGACGGCGAGCCGCAGCGCGGCATGGCCGACCAGCGAGACGACGTTGAGCGCCGCTCCGCGTCCTTCCAGGGCGTTACGGTAGCCATCCAGATCGGCGAAGACCTCGTCATCGGCGGTGGCGCCGAGCAGGGCGCCGAAATGCTCGGCAAGCAGCCGGCGCGAGCCTGCCGCGACGGGGTAGAGGGAGAAGCTGCAATTGCCGACGACGACCGTCGTCACCCCCTGCATGATCTTCTCCAGCCGCTGCGGCTCGCGAAGTGTGATCAGGTCGTCGTGGCAGTGCGCGTCGATAAAGCCGGGCGCCAGATATCGGTCGCCCGCGTTCACAACGGTCGCGCCGTCGTCGGAAAGATGCGGCCCGACGGCGGCGATACGCCCGCCACTGATGCGCAGGTCCGCCCGGAACCAGGGTGCGCCTGACCCGTCGATGATGCGGGCGTCCCGGATCAGCGTGTCCATCGTCGTCGTCAGGCCTCAACCGGCTCGGCGACCTGGATCAGGCAGTCGCCGGCTTCGCAGTACGTGTGCAGCCGGCGCGAGATCACGATGCCGGCCTCGGCGAAGAACAGGGGCTCTTCGGGCATGTCAAGCCTTTCGAGGTCGTGGAACCAGCCGGCGATCGTGCCCGCCGCCACGCGGTCGCCCAGCCGCACGGCGGGCTCGTACCATCCGCGCCGCGTGGCGTAGATGCCCTGGCTGTGCCGGGTGAGCGAAAGAAGCTGGGTGGGGACGCCCTGTGAAGGCGGTGTGCCAAGCACGGCTTCGTCGGTGACACCGGCGGCCAGAAGCAGATTGTCGAGGGCGCGCGCGGTGACCGCCATGCTGTCGATGGTCGCCGTGCCGCCGCCGCCGAACTCGCCGCTCAATCCGATGGAACCGGCGCGCCGGGCCGCTCCCATCGAGGTCGGCGCCGCCGGGCCGTTGTCGGCGACGAAGGCGTGAGCCATGCCGAGAGAGCGCATCAGGCCGAGCGCCCGCTCGTGTCTTTCGGCATCGTCGTTTCGCTCGATGAGCGCGGTCGGCAGATGTTCCATAGAGGTGCCGCCCGAATGGATGTCGAAGACTATGTCGTGGCGTGGGAACATCTCCTTCTCCAGGAAATGCGCCAGCCGCGCCGTCGGCGTGCCGGAGGGGTCTCCCGGGAAGGCGCGGTTGAGATTGCCGCCGTCGAGCGGCGAGCAGCGCCTGGCCGCCATCACCGCCGGAGCGTTCGCCATCGGCAGGATGGTGACGCGGCCCCTGATGCGCGCCGGATCGAGCCTGCGGATAAGCTTGGCGAGCGACAGCTCGCCTTCATATTCATCGCCATGGTTGCCCGCCATCAGCAATACCGACGGGCCGTCGCCATTGCGGATGATCGAGATCGGCACCTTGACCTGGAAATACGGCGACCGGTCGATCGAGAAGGGGATACTCAGGAAGTCGAGCGTCCTGCCGTCCCGATCGAAATCGAGCTGATGGACGAGGCCGGTATGCATGGTGGTGTCAGACCGCCGCGACGGCGGTGATCTCGATCCGGAGATCAGGATCGGCGAGGCGGGCCTCGACACAGGCGCGGGCCGGCAGCCGCTCCGGATCGACCCAGGCATCGTAGATCCTGTTCATGGTCTCGAAGTCGCCGATCTGCGGCAGGAAGATGTTGACGGCCACCAGCTTCGACTTGCTGGTGCCGGCCTCGGCAAGCAGAGCGTCGATCTTGGCGAGCACGTCGGCCGTCTGGGCCTCGATGCCGGCCTTGCGGTTGTCGGCGACCTGGCCGGCGATATGCACGAGCCCGCCATAGCCGACCGCTTGCGACATACGGCTGCCGGACTGGTAATATCTGATCATGTCGGTTCCTTCTGGTTCATGGTCTCGTCGGCCGTCCCGAGGGATCAGCCGAAAAAGGTGGGGAAGGCATGGCTGACATGCCCTGTCTCGTCGACGCCGAACATCACGCGATAGCGATCGAGGCATGTGCACGGATGCGAGATCCCGAACTCGATCACGTCGCCGACCGCGATGTCACCGTCCCGGTCGGTCTCGACGCCCCGTTCCATCTCAATGAAAGCGTGCTGGTCGTTGAGCTTGACGACCCTGGCCGCGGGCGACGTCAAGCGGCGGCCGTCGCGCCAGAGCCCGAGCACGATCGGAAAACCCTGGTCGAAGGAGACGTCGCGCATGCCCATGCCGCAGATCGCGAGGCCGGGCTCGGGACGGGACAGGACTTCGGCCCATAGGCGCAGCGCCGGCCGGAAGGCTTTTCGCGCTGAAACCTCGGCGCCGCCGACGGCGAAGCCGTGGCGGGCGTCAAGCTGGTCCAAGGCGCGGTCATAGACGCCGTGGTCGTGGAAATAGATGGCGCCGCTGCGCAGCACCAGCGTCGCTTTCCCGTCCGCCGCGACAAGGGGTGCGAGACTGGCCACCACCTTGTCGAAGAAGACAGAACCGCCCGCGGTGAGGATCAGCGGCGTCTCGCCGCCCACCCGGGCCCGCACGCGCAGGAACATGTCCGCCGTCATGGACAGGAGCCCTGATATCACCTCGTCCGTGCGCTGCGGATCGGGCCGGGCGGCCGCCCCCTCATAGGTGGCAACGCCGGCCAGCAGAAGCCGTCCCTCCGCAGCCGTTATCGCATCGGCGATCGCCTCGGCATCCGAGGTGGTGCGGGCGCCGGCGCGGGCGGCGCCCGTCTCGACCAGGATGCGGAGCGGTGGAAGCTCGGCATTCTCGCGCCAGGCTCGCGCCAGGGCCGCAACCGCCGCGACCGAATCCGCGAAGACATACAGCTCGCCATGCGGGTGGGTGGCGATAAGGGCGGCGAGCCGGCGCGCCCCGCCGAGACCGCCGACCTCGTTGGCGAGAATGAGCCGGTCGAGGCCAGCGCGCAGCATCACCGAGGCCTGCCTGGTGTCGGCGACCGTGGTGCCCCAGGCGCCGGCCTCGACGAGCGAGCGCGCCAGGTCCGGCGCCATCGGCGTCTTGGCATGCGGCGCTACGGCGACGCCGTGTTCGCGGACATAGCGAAGGAAGAGGTCGCGATTGGCTGCGAAGGCCGCCGTGTCGAGCGTCAGCACCGGCAGCGACATGTTGCCGTCGGCCGGGTGCCAGCGCCTGGATGCGACCTGGCCGCCATCGAAACCCGCCGTGCCCGGCGGCACGCCGCGGATCAGATCGTCGAGCTCGACAGGCTTCGCGACGGTCGGCAACAAGAGTGGTGCGCTGGTGGTCATCCGATGATACCCCTTCGGCAAATCATGCCAACGGTCGATGATCGACCGTTGGAGCGCGCGGCGCCCATTGGAACGAGGATAAAGCGTGCCCATCTATTCCGGTCCCATCATCGATGCCCATCACCATCTCTGGGACCTCGGCATGCGCCGCCACCCGTGGCTGGAGGCCGCGGCCGGCGAACGCGGCGGGCTGGGCGACCTCGGGCCGCTGCAGCGGGACTACCTGCCGCGGGACTATCGGCGCGACGCGGCGCGGCACGACGTCGTCGCGACCGTGCATGTGGAGGCCGGCTGGCGCGCCGACGACGGCATCGGCGAGACGCGATGGCTGGAGACGCTCGACAAGGCGGGCGGCGTGGCGGCGCGTTATGTGGCGGCCGTGCCGCTGGGGAGCCCCGAAGCTGCCGGACTGATCGAAGCACAGGCCGCCTTTCCGCGGGTCGTCGGCGTGCGCGACATATTGAGCTGGGACCCCGACCCCGCCCGCCGCTTCGCGCCGCGCGACGGCATCATGGACAAGCCGGCCTGGCGTGCCGGCCTCGCCCGGCTCGGCCGGCACGGGCTCGCCTTCGACCTCATGGTGTTCCCGCGCCAGCTGGCTGATGCCGCGCGTCTTGCCGCCGCGTTCCCTGACCAGCTCTTCGTGCTCAACCATTGCGGCAGCCCGATCGACCGCGACGAGGACGGCATGCGCCGCTGGCGCGAGGGCCTGCGGCTCCTGTCCAGTCACGACAATGTGGCGATCAAGATATCGGACCTCGTCGCCTATGATCATGACTGGACCCTCGACAGCCTGAGGGCCGTGATCATGCAGTGCATCGACTGCTTCGGTCCGGGGCGCGCGATGTTCGCCAGCGACTTTCCGGTCGCCGGACTGCATGCGACCTTCGACGAGGTGTACGATTCCTTCAAGGAGATCACCGCCGATTTCTTCGAGGCCGAGCAGCGGGCGCTGTTCTTCGGCACGGCCGAGCGGGTCTATCGCATGGAAACCTCATCGCCGGGCAGCCTCCCGGCCGGACAACAATAGCAGGCCGAGGATCAGCGAGCCGAACAAAATGGCGCGCCAGCCCGGCGAGGCGTTGATGACGGTGATGAGCGCGGTGATCGTGACCAGCAGCACCGCGCCGGGAATGGTGCCGGCATAGGTGCCGAGGCCGCCCAGGATCGAGGTGCCGCCGAGCACCACGGCCGCGATCGAGGCGAGCAGGTAGGGGTCGCCGATGCCGACGTAGCCCTGACCGTTCATCCCGAGCACCAGTACGCCCGCAAGTCCCGCGGTGAAGCCGCTGATGCCATAGACGACGGTCGTCGTGGACGGCACGGGCACGCCGGAGAGCTCGGCGGCGCGCTGGTTGGCGCCAAGCGCGAAGACGCGGGCGCCGAAGGGCGTCGCATGCATCACGACCAGCACGGCGATCGAGACCACAATCCACAGGAGCACGCCTGCCGGAATGCCGGCCAGCCGCGCATTGCCGAGCCAGCTCACCAGCGGGTTCTGCAGCGAAACCGCGCTGCCGCCGGCAAGGATGATCAGCAACCCCTGAAGGAAGGTCGCCATGGCCAGCGTCATGATCATCGGATGGACGCGCAGGAAGGCGACGCCCAGCCCGTTGACGAGGCCGATACCCGTGGTCATGGCGAGCACCAGCAGGATCGCCGAGAGCCCGGTCGGATCACCCTGCCAGCCGAGCAGCGGCAGGCCGACGGCGCTGACGGTGACGATCGCCGCGACCGAGAGATCGATGCCGCCGGCGATCACCACGAAGGTCTGGCCGGCCGCGACGAGGCCGATGACGGCGGCCAGCTCGACAAGATAGCGCAGATGGCCGAAGGCGCCGAAGCCGCGCGACAGCAGGCTGGCGACGATCCAGACGAGCGCCACCACGGCGAAGGTGAGGAACGGCCGGCTGCCCAGTATGACCCGGCTGCCCGGTATGACAGGGGCGCGGCTGCGTGCCGGAACGGATTGGCTCATCTCTGCACCTTGCGGAATTGCGGCAGCGCGACGGCGCCGATGATGATCAGGCCCTGCGCGACATATTGGGCGACGGGCGTGAAGCCGAGGAAGAACATAACGCTGATCATGAGGCTGAGCAGCAGGCTGCCGGCCAGCGCCCCGCGCATCGTGCCCTGGCCGCCAAGGAAGCCGATGCCGCCGAGCACGGCCGCGGCGATCGAGTTCAGAGTGAAAGCAGTGCCGATGACCGGATCGCCCGAGCCGGTCTGGGCCGCGACGAACAGGCCCGCGCCGGTCGACAACAGGCCGCTGATGGCATAGGCGGCGATGCGCGCGGCATCGACCGGCGCGCCGGAACGATAGGCGCCGACCGGGTTCTCGCCGGCGGCATAGAGGCTGAGCCCCAGCGGCGTGGCGAGATAGAGCTTCCACAACAGGACGATGACGACGAGGATGATGAAGGCCGCCGGCGTGTTGCCGGCGAGCAGGTTCGACAGCCAGTCGGGAATGGAGCCGCCGGGCCGCGGCAGCACCAGCAGCGCGGCGCCGCCGACGATGAAGGAGCCGGCCAGAGTGACGACGATCGCCGGAAGCCTGAGCTTCACCACGATCAGCCCTGTCGCGGCGCCGATGCCGAGGCCGGTGAGCACCACAGCTGCCGTGCCGCCGACGACGCCGAGCGGTCCTGACATTGTGGTCGCCGCGATGACGGCGCCGAGGCTGACGGTCGCGCCGATGGCGAGGCTGATGCCACCGGTCAGCATGAGGATCGCTTGCGCCATGGCGACGAGCGCCAGAGGGAACCAGCTCTGCGTGAACTTGGCGAAACCCGCCAAAGTGAACAGGCCAGGGAAGAGGATGCCATAGGCGATCAGGAACAGGAGCACGACGGCGAAGAGGCCGTGCACGCCGGCATTGCGCCGCGACTGGACGGGCCAGTAGAGCGGACGGCTCTTGGAAGAAGGCTGGACGGCGCTCATGCTGCCACCTTCGAACGGTCGCTGCCGACGGCGGCGGCGACGATCGCTTCTTCCGAGAGTGCCTCGCGTTCGAGCATGGCGGCGATGCGGCCCTCGCGGACCACGGCCACGCGGTCGCAAAGATGCACCAGTTCGGGCGTGTCGGAACTCATCAGCACGACCGCCTTGCCGCTTGCTGCGAGTTGGCGGAGCATGATGTAGATCTCGCGCTTTGTCTCGACGTCGACGCCGCGCGTCGGGTCGTTGAGCAGGAGCACTGTCGGTTCATGTGGCATCCATTTGGCCAGCGCCACTTTCTGCTGGTTGCCCCCCGAAAGCGCCTGCGCCGGACGCCCCAGGTCGCCCTTGATGGCGAAGCGGGCAGCAAGGCTTTGCCCCGTCGCTTTCTCCCCGGCGCGGTTGCGCAGCTTCAGTGCCGGAAGCCGCGCGAAGGCGGGCAGCATGAGGTTGGTCAGGATCGGATGGATGAGATGCAGGCCTTCGCGCTTGCGATCGGCCGGCACATAGGCGAGGCCGAGCCGGTTGGCCTTGGGCACGCCGCCGGGCAGGCCTGTCGTACCGCCGACCGACGCCGTCGCGGCCTTGGCCGGAAGCGCGCCATAGAGGCCGAGCAGCAGGTCTTCCTGGCCCTGGCCGACGAGGCCGCCTATGCCCAGAACCTGGCCGGCGCTGATGTCGAGGTCGACGTCGCGCATCATGCCTGACGATAAGCCGCGCACCGACATCACGGTGCCGGCGGAAGGCGCGGGCGTCCATTTCGGGAACAGGTCGCCCGGGTCGCGTCCGACCATCAGGCGCACGAGCCCGGCGGCGTCGGTCCCCTCCAGCGGGCGGTCCGCCGTGCAGGTCCCATCCTTCAGCACTGTCACGTGCTGGCAGAGCGCCATCACCTCGTTCAGCCGGTGCGAGATATAGAGGATGGCGACGCCCTCGCGACGCAGCCGCTCAAGGAGCGCGGTCAGGATGCTGGTTTCCGTCGCCGACAGCGATGAGGTCGGCTCGTCGAGGATCAGCGCGCGCGGCCTACGGTAGAGCGCCTTGGCGATCTCCACCATCTGGCGCCGGCCGAGCGAGAGCTCGCCGACCGGCGTGGACAGCGGCTCGTCG
Source organism: Mesorhizobium sp. L-8-3 (assembly GCF_016756615.1). Classification (GTDB taxonomy): domain Bacteria; phylum Pseudomonadota; class Alphaproteobacteria; order Rhizobiales; family Rhizobiaceae. The sequence goes on from NZ_AP023262.1 coordinate 1,885,517, forward strand.
AGGCCGACGAGCTTGCACGCCGCCGCCGCGCGGGCGGCGAGCTCCTTATAGTCGACCAGGCCGAAGCGCCTGGGATAGGCGCCCAGCCCGATGTTCTCGGCGATCGAGAGGCTCGCCGTGAGGCTGAGTTCCTGCTGGACGACGGCGATGCCGGCCTGCCGCGCCTCGGGGGGAGTCATACGCGGCACCTGACGGCCGTCGACCTCGATCGCGCCGCTGTCCGGCGACAAGGCGCCGGACAGAAGATTGATGAGCGTGGACTTGCCCGCGCCGTTCTCGCCGAGCAGCGCATGCACGCGGCCCGGCAGGAGCGAGATGGAGACGTCGCGCAGGACGGGGTTGCCGAAGAAAGACTTCGACACCCCGCGCGCGGCCAGGAGCGGAGCGGGACCAGCCAGCACTTTCGCGGACCTTCGGGCTTATTGCTCGGCCAGAAGCTTGTCGAACAGCGCCTGATCGTATGGCGAAAAGATATAGCCGTCAGCCGGGAAATCGGCGGCTCGGGCCAGATACTCATCGATGTTCGAGTTGTCGATGACGGGCAGCGGGATCTTGACGAAGGCCGGCACGTCCTTGCCTTCCAGCGCCTGCACCGCGACATAGGTCGCGAAGGCGCCGAGCCAGTTGGGCTGCATGGTCGCCCAGCTCTTGAGGCCCTTCTCCTTCCACAGTTCGAGGAACTGGCGCGCGTTCTCGCCCGTGATCGGAACCTGGTCGCGGCCCTGCTTGTCGAGGGCGAGCACGGCGCCGGCCGACAGCGCGCCGCCGAGCGACAGGATGCCGTCGATCTCGGGGTTGGCGAAGAGCAGGCTGGTGACGGCCTCCTGGGCGGGGGCGACGTTGTAGGCCGTGTTGGTCTCGGCCAGGATCTTGACGTCAGGGTTGGCCTGCAGCGTGGCCTCGGCGCCCTTGCGGCGGTCGTCGCTGACCGAGACGCCGGCCGGACCGTTGAGCACCAGGATGTTGCCCTTGCCGCCCATCTGCTCGATCAGGAACTTCGCCGCCTGCTCGCCCCACTGCGCCGAGTCGGTGTTGACCTTGGCGGTGACGTCGTTGCTGTCGACGAGGCTGTCGAAATTGATGATGGCGATGCCCTTGGCGCAGGCGTCGGCCAGCACGCGGGCCGGAGCCGTCGACGAGCCGGCGATCAGGATGATGGCGTCGACGTCGGAATCGATCATCGACTGGATCTGCTGGATCTGCACATTGGCGTCGCCCTGTGCGTCCGTGACGACGAGCTTGTCGACGAGGCCCTTCTTCTTGAGCTCCTCGACCTGGGCCTCGATCGTGCCCTGGGTCTGCTTCATCCAGGTCGGTACCGAATAGATGTTGGCCCAGCCGATCGTATAGGGCGCCTTGCGGTCGCCCTTGATGCAATTGGCTGCGGCTTCGGCCTGCGAGCCGGCGCCGACGGCCATCAACAGGCCGAGGCAGAGCGCGCTCGCGGACGCAAGCGCATTTCCACGCAATTCCGGACGCAAAGCCGCTGCGCACTTTTGCTGGAATTGCTCGAGGAATGACGATTTTGACATGATTGTTCCCCTGTTCAGAGTTGCGCCTCGACTGCGGGATCGAGACGAGAAAACCACTGGCTCCCACGAGATGCGGGAACCGCCTCCTCCGTCCGGTCTGCTCGCGCCAGGGCTTGCACATGTCTGATATTTCGGACACAATGCCTGTATATCGGACAAACTGGATGCTAGACGCGGTCTTGACAGATTTCAAGCGTCTTGGGAGGACAGTCGGCAACGAAATTTCCGGACGGCATCTCCATGAGCAATGAAGCGATCGATCTCGGTGGAAACACCGCCGGCGAGGCGGCGCGCGGCGGCGAGCGCCGGCGCGGCATCGACCGGGTCATCATGCTGCTCGAGGCGCTGCTCAAGCATCGTGCGCCGGTCAGGGTCGGGGACCTCGCCAAGATGATCAACGCGCCGCGCTCGACCACCTACGAGATCGTCAACAGCCTGCTCGAAGCCGAGATGCTGGAGAATGTCGGCGGCGAGGGGCATGTCTATTTCGGTCGCGCCATGCATCTGTTCGGCTGGGCCTACAGCCATCACAACGTGCATTACCGCCGCATCATCGAGACGATGGACCGGCTGGCGGCCGAGACGGGCGAGACGGTTCAGCTCTGCGGCATGCGTGGCAACAAATATGTCGTGCTGGACTGCCGCGATTCTCCGGGGCCTTTCCGCATCTCCAGCGATGTCGGCGTCGAGGTGCCGACGCCGTGGACCGCATCGGGCCGGCTGTTGCTCGGCCATATGAGCGACGAGGAGATTCGCGCTTTCGTCCCGGCCGAAGATTACAGGCTGCCTGACGGCCGAGTGATCCGCGAGGACGATTTCCTCGCCGAGGTCGCCGCGGCGCGGGCGCAGGGTTTCAGCGAGACCTCGGCGCTTGCGGACCGTTTCACCTGGTGCATGGCCGCGCCCATCCGCGACGGCTACGGCGCCATCGCGCGCACGCTCTGCTTCGTGCTGCCGATCGACACGCCCGAGCCGCGCCGGGCCGAGCTGCTGTCGCTGCTGCGCGACCGCGCCAAGGGCCTGTCTCTGTCCAACGGCTGAAGCCTTTCGAAAGTCAGCTCCTTTGTTGTTACCGATTTCGCGAGAATGGTAACAACATCGCTTCGCCTAGGTCCGTCACGACAAGGATCCCCCAAGGGCGTAGCCCTTGCGCTTTTCTCCAACATGACCTGCGTGCATCTCCAAGACGAGGGCTGTCCGAACCGCTAGGCAGAAGGCGAGCGGTCGGTATTGCGCCTGCCAGTCAAGACTGCCGGGCTTCGCAGGCAAGCGCCCGTCCCACGCCGGACTATAGTGGTCGCCCCGGCTGAGAGGTGTTCCGCGGCGCGTCGGAGAGAGCGACGCGGCGACGAAACGATGGAGAGCAAAAGGGCTCAGCCCCGAAAAAAACGCGCGACGGGGAGAACCTGTTCGAATATAGTTGGGAACCAAACTATAATTGGTGACGCCTCGGAGGCCGAGCGGGAGGAGCAAAGCCGCCGGTCCGAGGCAAAATGGGAGAAGGAAGATGCATCTGAAATCGATAGTGACCGGCGTGCTCCTGGCCGTCGGAGCCTTTGCTGCGGCCATAGGCGGGGCCGAGGCCGCGGCCAAATGCGGCGCCTCGACGGGGCAGGCGGCCAGCGGCGAGCCGATCGTGATCGGCGGCATCGTGAGCATCGTCGGCCCGGCCGACTTCAGCTCGTCGGGCAAGGCGGCCGCTGCCTATTTCAAATGCCTCAACGCCAATGGCGGCATCAACGGCCGCCCGGTCGAATATATGCTCGAGGACGACGGCTGGAATCCCGAGCAGGCTTCGCAGGTCGCCGCCAAGCTGATCAAGGACAAGGGCGCGGTCGCGCTGGTCGGCAATATGAGCTTCATCGACTGCGGCGCCAACCAGGGCATCTACGAGGCCGAGGACATCATGGTGGTGGCCGGCGTCGGCGTGCCACGCGACTGCTTCTTCCAGAAGAACTACGCGCCCACCAATGCGGGTCCGCGCGTCAGCAACACGAAGGCGCTGATCGACCTCTACAACAGCTATCCCGGCGAGATCAAAAAGGTGGTCTGCTTCGCGCCCAACATTCCCAATGTCGGGGAATGGTCGTGCAACGGCGCCATCGAATGGATCAAGTCGAATGGCGGCGACGGCATGACCATCGCCTTCGATCCCGGCAGCATGGACGCGACGTCGCTGGTGCTCCAGGCCATGGCCTTCGAGCCCGACGTCATTTCGGTGAGCACGCCCAAGGAGATCGCCGTGCCGATCTTCGCGGCAGCCGAGGAACAGGATCTCGCCGACAAGGTCCACTGGATGGGCCCGGCATCGCTTTACAATCCCGATTTCCCGACGGCAATCGGCGACTATTGGAACGGCAAGGTGACCGTCGACATGGAGATGAACGCGGCCGACGCGGGCACCCCCGATATGGACAACTGGCTGGCCGTGATGGATGAGCACGGCTCGTCCTCCGACCCGCGCGACACCTTTTCGCAGGCCGGTTATCTGGCCGCCCGCGTGACGGCCGAAACGCTGATGAAGCTCGATCCCGCCAAGATCGACAGGCCGACGGTGACGGCGGCGCTCCGTGGCGTGACCAGGTTCGAAAGCGATATCTTCTGCAAGCCCTGGTACATCGGCGATGCGCCGCGCCATAACGCCAACAATTCCGGCCCCGTGGCCATGGTGAAGGACGGCAAGCTGGTCGCCAAGCCCGGCTGCATCGACGCCGAGGACCCGGAACTGGCCGACGTCCACGAATACGAGAAGAAGATCGGTATCCGGCAGTAGGCCATGCCCGATTTCACGCCGTTCCTCGTGTCGGGTCTCGCGGTCGCGGCGACCTATGTCCTGTCGGCGGTCGGCATCGTGGTGCTCTACCGGGCCTCTGGCGTGGTCAATTTCGCCCAGGGCGCGCTCGGCGCCCTGGGCGCCTTCATCGCTTGGTCGATCGTCGAGAACGGCGGCTACCAGATTCTCGGCTGGGGCGCAGGCATCCTCGCCGCGACCCTGGCCTCGCTGTTCTATGGGCGCGTGCTGGCGCCACGGCTCGCCTATGGCGACCCGGTCATGCGCGCCGTCGGCACGCTCGCCTTCGCGCTCGTCCTGATCGGCGTCATGGGTTACGTCTGGGGCGAGGCGCCGCGGCGGCTTCGCCTGCCGACCGACACGATGAGTTTCTCCCTCCTCGGCGTGCGCATCACCGTCACCCGCGCCGGCGCCTTCGCCATAGCGGTGCTCGCCACCATCGCGGTCATGATCTTCCTCGCCAGGAGTCGGCTCGGCCTCGAAATGCGGGCTCTCGCCAACAATCGCGATCTTTCCGCCATGCTCGGCATCAAGGTGCTTCGGGCCGATGCCTGGGCCTGGGTGATCTCCGGCGTCCTGGCTGGAGTCAGCGGCCTGCTTCTCGCCGATATGCTGCGTCTGAGCGGACCGGCGCTGACCTTCGCGGTGATCCCTGCGATCGCGGCCGCCGTCATCGGGCGCTTCACCTCGCTGCCGCTGACCGTCGCCGGGGGTGTGGTCATCGGCGTCTGTGAGGCGCTGCTGACGCCCGTTCCGGTGATCGGGCCGTTCCGAACCGCGGTTCCCTTCCTGTTCGCCGTGGCGGCCCTGATCTGGATGCAGCGCCGTCCCGTCTCGATCTACCGGTGAGGGGAGGGATGCTGTGACAGATCACACCATGTCCTTCGCGCCGGCTGCCGCCTCCGCCCGCAACTGGACGCTCACAGGAGCGGTTGCCGCCGCAATCGCCCTGTTCCTCTATTTCCTGCCGGAGATGATGAGCGGCTATTGGCTGCGCACCATGATCTCGGTGACGGCGCTGGTGCTCGCCAGCCTGAGCGTAAGCCTGCTCTACGCCCAGCTCGGCATGATTTCGCTCGCCCAATATGCATTGCTCGGCGTCGGCGGCTGGTTCGCTCTGCGCATCGCCCACGGTACCGGCCTGCCTTTTGAACTCGCTCTGCTGGGCGGGGGACTGGCGGCGGCCCTCGTCGGCCTTGTGACCGGCCTGCCGGCGCTGCGCATGCGCGGCCTCTATCTTGCGATCGTCACGCTGATGACAGCCGGCGCGCTGCAGGTGCTGATCAGCGCTTTCGGATTCCCCGATGGCGGCCCCGGGATCCTGGGCAAGAGCATGGGTACGGCACGCCAGATGATGGAGCGTCCCCTGCTCGCCGGCACGGACGAGGCCTATTTCCGCTACGCGGTCGTGGTGGTCGCAATATGCTATCTGATCGTGTGGCTGCACATTCGCGGCAGACCCGGCCGGGCCTGGGCGATGATACGGCGTGGCGAAATCTGCGCGCTGGCGGGCGGTGTGAACATCGTCGCCTACAAGGTCTGGGCCTTCACGCTGGCGGGTTTCCTGGCCGGAATCTCCGGCGGCCTCCTGGCGGGCGGCGTCGGCCAGCTCGACGCCACGGCCTTCCCGGCCAGCCAGTCGATCATGCTCTTCGCCATCTCGGTGATCGGTGGGGCCTATAGCTGGATCGGGCCGATCATCGCCGGCCTGCTCCTGCGCGCCTTCCCGGCCCTGCTCAACGACTTCAGGGTCGACGGCAACATAGCCACCATTATCTTCGGCATCGGCCTGCTTCATGCTCTGACCACCGCACCGAACGGAATCGCCGGCCAGCTCGGCGACTTCGCAAAGTTGGTGGCGGCAAAAGTTCAGACCCTGTTCGGGAGGGCGCGGACATGATCGAGATCGAAGGTCTCACCGTCCGGTTCGGCGGGGTCAAGAGCCTGAGCGAGCTGAGCGCCGTCCTGCCGGAACGCATCACCGGGTTCGTCGGACCGAACGGCGCCGGCAAGACCACGCTGCTCAACGTGTTGTCCGGTTTCGTGCGGCCGGCCGCCGGCACGGTTCGCGTCGCCGGGCAGGACGTGCTCAAACTGCAGGTTCATCGCCGGGCAGGCTTCGGTATCCGCCGCACCTTCCAGAACGAGCAGGTGGTGGAGAACCTCAGCGTCGCCGACAATATCATGGCCGTGCTCGACAATGTGCCGATCGGCGGCGTGCCGGCCACGCAATTGGTCTGCAAGGTGCTCGACTATGTCGGTCTCGCCCAGAAGGCGGCCGCCCTCGGGCATGAGCTCAACGCGCATGACCGCCGCATGGTGGAAATCGCACGTACCATGTCGGGTACCCCGAAGCTGGTGATGATGGACGAACCGGGAGCAGGGCTCAGCCAGGACGAGGCCGCGCATCTCAGGGACGTGATCCTCGGCATACCCGATTTCTGCGGCGCGCAGGTGCTGCTCGTCGATCACGACGTGGATCTGATCTCAGCGACCTGCCAGGCGACGCTGGTCCTCGATTTCGGATCGAAGCTGGCCTACGGACCGACAGCCGAGGTGCTCAAGGACCCCAAGGTCCAGGCCGCCTATCTCGGCGTCTTCGAGGAGGACGCGGCGTGAGCACGGGTCTGGAGATAAAAGGGCTCGCCGTCTCGCGCGGCGGCAAGCAGGTGCTGCACGGGGTCGACCTCACCATCGAGCCGGGCAAGGTGACGACGCTGCTTGGAGCAAACGGCGCCGGTAAGAGCAGCCTCGTGCTCGCCGTCGCCGGCGCGCTCGGCGCGACTTCAGGCAGCATCGAGGCCGACGGCCGGTCGCTCACCGGCCTTCGTCCGGAGGCTGTGCGCAGCCTCGGCGTTGCGGCCGTGCCCGAAGGCCATCAGGTACTGACCGAACTCAGTGTCGAGGACAATCTGAAGGCGGCCGGCAGCCATCTGTCGCGGACCGAGCTCGCGGCGGCGATCGAGACGGCGCTCGACACGTTTCCGGAGTTGCGGGCACGATTGTCGCAGCGCGCGGGCGACATGTCGGGCGGACAGCAGCAGATGGTGGCGCTGGCCCAGGCGATCGTCTGCCGGCCGCGCTACATCCTCGCCGACGAGCTGTCGTTCGGGCTGGCGCCGGTGATCGTGGCGCGCCTGGTGCCGGTCATCACCAGGCTCGCCGAGCAGGGCGTGGGCGTGCTTTTGATCGAGCAGTTCACCCATATCGCGCTGAAGCTCGCCCATTTCGCCTATGTCATGGAGCGCGGGCGCATCCGTTTCGCCGGCGATCCGGAGCAGCTCCGCCGCGACCCGTCCATCCTGCACTCGGCCTATCTCGCGGGTTGAGTGCGTGTTCTGCCAGAGGTCGACGAGATCAGCCGTTGGAGCGCTCGACTGCGCTGCCCGCGCCACGTTGCGCGAAAACGGGCGGCCCGGAGCGGTCGCGTCCGCGATTGAGGCCGGTGGATGCGCCGGCATCCACGCCTGCTGGTTTCAGATATTGGTTTCGCGGGCGGGCTCGCCGTGCATCTCGCTGCGGTAGAAGCCGTCGCGGAGGTTGATGCCGTATTCGAGGAAGGCCTTCATCGAGCACAGCATCTGTGTCCAGCCTTCGCAGTTGAGATAGGACTTCCTCAGCCCGTTCTCGCCCTCGTGCCAGCCCGCTTCGGAGATGGTGACCAGCGTGCCGCCGTCGTCGAGTTGCTCGAAATTCATCTCGATCCGCGTCTTGTAGCCAGGCTCGCCTTCGGGGACGCTCGCATCCCAGCGCAGCACGATGCGCCTGTCCTTGGACACCTCGTCGACCTCGACGGGGACCTCCCCCCACCATGTGACCGTGGTGCCTTCGACAATCGGGGCGCTCGCCCCGCCGATCGTGGTAAAATAGCCGCTGAGCTTCTTTGGGTTTACCACTGCGTCGAACACTTCCGCGGCGGGCTTGGAAATCCGGCCCGAAATCCTGAAACCGAGGGACATGACACGCCTCCTTGCTTGCGTCTGATGACAATATGTTATAAAAATATAACATGTCAATCGAATCGAAAGACGATCATGTTTTCAAAGCTTTGGCGCATCCGCGGCGGCGTCAGATGCTCGATCGGCTGAAGGAGGCGCCCCAGACGACGGGTGCCTTGTGCGACGCCTTCCCCGACATGGACCGCTGCACCGTGATGCAGCATCTGAAGGTCCTGGAAGAGGCGGATCTCGTAATCGCCCAGCGTCAGGGGCGGGAACGCTGGAACCACCTGAACGCGCTTCCGATCAAGCAGATCCACGATCGCTGGATCAGCGGATACGCGACGCACGCCGCCAGCATCCTCGAACGGTTGAAGGCCGATCTGGAGGGCTGAGCCGGGCAGTCACTTCGATGCAGTGGCAAACACTACCAGTTGCTAGGCAAGCGGTTGACCTGGGAGGGTTCTGGTCTTTTCAAAAGCTGCTTTCGCAGCATTCTCCAGAGCGCGCATGGCGAGAAGGTATGGACCCGGTCCGTGGCTGATCCGGGCCACGCCCAACTCGGCAAGCCTTGCGGCGGGCGGCGTGCGCTCGCCTGCCATGATGTTCACCGGGAGCGCTGAACCTTCGACCAGACGGCCGATGAGCCTCTCGTCGACCAAGCCGGGAACGAACAGACAGTCAGCCCCCGCGTCGGCATAGAACCGACCACGTTGGAGGGCCGCCTCGACCATGCCCTCGTCGTGTTGGTCCGGCCCGGCCTGGAAGAAGACGTCCGTGCGGGCGTTGATGAATGCCGGGATCCCGGCTGCGTCGGCCGCGGCTTTGGCGGCCTTGAGCCGGGCCGCTTGCTCGTAGGCCTCGCGGAGCGATCCGCTTCCCGGGAAGCTGTCCTCGATGTTGCAGCCGACGGCCCCGGCCCGCAATGCGCGCAGAACCGTCTCCCCGACCGCTATGGGGTCGGCTCCATAACCACTTTCCAAATCGATCGTGACGGGAAGATCGGTCACCCCTACGATCCGTTGCAGGTTGGCAAGACAAAGGTCGAGGAGCATCTGCTCCCCGTCCGTGAAGCCGTGTGCGGCCGCGACGGACCAACTCCCCGTGGCGAGCGCCCGGGCACCGCTGGCGGCCACGGCCTTGGCGCTGCCCGCGTCCCAGACATTGAACAAGACAAGCGGGTGGCCCGGAATGTGAAGCGACCTGAGGATCCGGGCCTGGATGGACTGGTTCGACATGTCTACCTCACGGCCTGGAAAGGGGAGATGCGGTCCGGTGCTCATCGTCCGAGAGCACGAATGACAAATGTTCGAGCGGCAAGGCGTCGAGGAAGTCGCGGGCATCGAAAACGGCGCCGGGGGCCTGGGCCCCGCTGCCTCGGGCCCTGCCGTCAAGGATGCGCTGAACGGCTTCGCATATGAGCGGCGCCGAGAAGGCGTAGATGTCCCGCCCCTGCGCGGCGATCCGACGGCTGTGCACGCCGTTTCGCACGATCGCCTCGACCAGGAAGACCTGAGCGGATCGGCCTTCGTCATCCGCGGGTTCCGGCGGCGGCGTTGTGGTGTCCCTGATGTCACGAAGAGCGGTGCGATTGAGATAGGTGTGGAGCTCGGATGACCGGGTGTGTCGGGCAATCACGACGATCTCCGAGAATGGGAGCTCTACGACCGCTTGCCGTGCGAACGGCTCCGGGAAATCCCAGTCCATCTCGGCGGCGGGCAGGGGCACAGGTGAAAGCTGCCCGTTGGCGACGATCATGCGCCGGGCGGTGTTCTTCTCGCCCGTCACTCGCGTGCCTTGGGTTGGATGCCAACGGTCGAGCGCGATGCCGACCATGATCTCGTCCGCGAAATCCCAATCGCCCATGGCTGTCGTCACGAGCAGGTCGGCAAAGCCGCCATAAAAGCCCATTGCCGGAATGACGAGCACGCCGGCATTGCGCGCCGCCTTGTCGAATGTCTCGAAGGTCGCCCGTGCGCTCGGCTGCTCGGCCGTGACATCGAGATAATGGATTCCCATGCGAATCGCCGCGGAAGCCACGGCATCGGCCGTGTCGAGAAAGGGTCCGGCGCAGTTGATGACGGCCGCCGCGCCCCTGAAGGCGCGATCGAGTGAGTCCGGGTCCTCCGCCGAAGCACCCCGCACCTCGATGCCGCGTTCCTCGAATCCGAATTCCGCCAGCTTCGCCACGCTGCGCGCGACGGCGATCGGGGTAATGCCCCGGCGCAGCAGTTCCGCGACGACGAAACGCCCCGTATGGCCGGCCGCGCCGAAGACCGCGACGGCCTGATGCTGGTTCGAGGCTACCGGCAGGCGAACAGTCATCGATTTCCTCCGCGATACAGACCTGTTTGTTTTATCGATACATACAAGTCTGTAGCGCGTCAAGCGCGCCTGTGCTAGATTGCCGACATTGGAGGTACGTGATGTCGACAAGAGCGGTCAGCCCGGGCAGCAAGGATGGTGTCGACGTGCGGGAGAGAATTCTCGAAACCGCTTCATCGCTCTTCTACCAGCGGGGCGTGCGCGCCGTGGGGGTTGACCTCGTGGTCGAGGAGGCAGGCGTCGCCAAGACCAGCCTCTACCGGCATTTCGGCACCAAGGACGATCTCGTCGCCGCCTTCCTCGCGCGCGAGGATGAGGACTTCTGGGGCACTTGGGATCGTGTGGCGCAAATACACAAGGATGACGCACGGGCGGAACTCGACGCGCAGCTGGAGTGGATCGGCGAGCGGGTCGGGCGACCGAACTATCGCGGTTGCCCGCAGATCAACGTTGCCGCAGAGTTTCCGGAGGCCGATCACCCCGCGCGCAAGGTCGCGGCGGCCCACAAACGCGAAATGAGGAGTCGGTTGAAGGGAATCGCCGAGCGGCTGGGCACCGACCGCCCCGACGAACTTGCGGGCCAGCTCGCACTGCTTGTCAATGGCGCATTCGTCAGTTCGCAGATGCTTGAAGCGGGCGAAGCCGTTCCGCTCTTGCTGCAAACTGCAAGCGTGCTGATTGCCGCCGGGCTGAAGGAGGCCGCAATTCCTCTCCCGGAGACTGTCCCGCTCCCTGGCGCCTGAGAACAAGGTCAACGAAGAGCGGAGCGCGCGTGAACGCCGAGATCCGGAGGCGGCGCTGCTGCTATCGCGTGGAAGAGGGCGTGCAGCGAATGAGCAACGGGGCGTTGACGCGATCCATGCCCGCATGGGCACTCCGGCGCCCGACGTCGCGGCACCTGTGCGACTAAGCACCGCCTCTACAGAGCACAGGCCTACACGCCATCGAGGACGATGATGGTGGGACGGTCCGGCAGGGTCGCCAGCGACAAAGAGAACGACCGGCTCTCGCGGAAATCGATGGCGAAGCCTTCGCCCATGCCGAGGGTGAACTCCTCGAGCGGCGTCGAATGCCGGTGCATCGGCAGCACGACCGACGAATAGAGGCGGCGGGTAATCTCGCGCATGTTCGCCAGCGACTGCGTCATGCCGCCGTCGACCGGCACCATCACCACGTCGAGGCGGCCGATCGCCGCGTAATGCGCATCCTCCAGATCGTGATGCAGATGTCCGAGATGGCCGATGCAGAGCCCGGCCACCTCGAAGATGAAGATCGAGTTGCCGTCCTTCTCCATCTGGTCGAAGCGGCGGATGTCGGTCGGCACGTTGCGGATATAGACATCGTCCACGACCAGCCGATGCTTGGCCGGCCCGCCATCGGGATTCCAGCCGCGCAGCACATATTCGATGCCGGGATCGACAAAGTCGGTGTAGTGGGTGCGGTGCGCCTTGTTCATCGTGACGACGCGCGGCAAGGGATCACTACCGTAGACGCCGCTGAAGTCGGTGGCGATGCGCACGCCGGCCGGCGTCTCGATGATGTAGGTCGAATGGCCGGCATAGGTGAAGCGGACCTCACCACCACTAGTGGCGCCGGTGGGCGCGAAGCCGATATAGGTCGCTGCAGGCAGAGCGTTCGCCATGGCGACGCAGCTGCTCGGCACCGGATCTTCCTGGGCGAATGCATGAGGCATGCCGAAAAGCAGAGCGACAAGGGCGGCGACGGCGGTGAGCATGCGCATCGATCTGGTCCTCCGGGCGGTTTCCCCTCGCCGCGGCGCGGCTTCCGACACTATGGCAAGGACCGGCCGCCCGCGCCTCACGTTTTCGCGAGGCCGGCGTGGCGGATTTTGGCGTCCGCGACTGGACGTTTCATGGCAAAATAACTATAAGGCGCGGCATTCCAAAAGATCGAGACGACAAGAACAGGGGCTCCATGGCCGGCCATTCACAATTCAAGAACATCATGCACCGCAAAGGCCGCCAGGATGCGGCCAAGTCGAAGATGTTCTCCAAGCTCGCGCGCGAAATCACTGTTGCCGCCAAGACGGGCACGCCCGACCCGGCGATGAACCCGCGCCTGAGGCTGGCGGTACAGAACGCCAAGGCGCAGTCTATGCCAAAGGACAATATCCAGCGCGCCATCAACAAGGCCGCGGGCGGCGAGGGCGATAACTATGACGAGGTGCGTTACGAGGGCTACGGTCCAGGTGGTGTTGCCCTCATCGTCGAGGCGCTGACCGACAACCGCAACCGCAGCGCTTCGAATGTCCGCGCCGCCTTCACCAAGGCCGGCGGGGCGTTGGGCGAGACCGGGTCGGTTTCGTTCATGTGGAACCGCGTCGGCGAGATCTACTATCCGGCGACCGCGGGCGACGCCGACAAGGTCATGGAGGCCGCGATCGAGGCGGGCGCCGACGACGTACAGTCCGACGTGGACGGCCACACCATCCTCTGCGCCTTCGAGAATGTCGGAGAGGTGTCGAAGGCGCTGGAAACCGCGCTCGGCGAAGCCGAAAGCGTCAAGGTGATCTGGCAGCCCCAGAACACGGTGCCGGTCGACGAGGAGCGCGCCCAGTCGCTGATGAAGCTGGTCGCGACGCTCGAGGACGACGACGACGTCCAGAACGTCTACGCGAATTTCGAAGTCGACGAAGCCACGTTGGCCAAGCTCAGCGCCGCATGAGCAAGCTCGGCGTGGCATGAGCGAGTTCGGCGCGGCATGAGCGAGCGGCCGGAAGTCCGCATCACCTACTGCACGCAGTGCCAGTGGCTCTTGCGTGCGGCCTGGATGGCGCAGGAGCTCCTGTCGACCTTCGGCGCCGACCTCGGCGCCGTCACCTTGGTGCCGGGAACCGGCGGCGTGTTCAGCGTTACCTGCAACGACGTGCTGATCTGGGAACGCAAGCGCGACGGCGGCTTTCCCGACGCGGCGAAGCTGAAGCAACTCGTCCGTGACGTCGTCGATCCGGGCCGCGACCTCGGTCACTCCGACCGCAAGAAGGCCGAATGATCTTTCGGTGCTAGCCGTCCGGGCAATCGGGCGCTAGGCTTGCATGATCCTCAACCAGGCCGATTGCCATGCGCCGGTTCCTGCTATCTGCAATCCTTGCCGCCTGTTGCTGCTTTGGGGCGGAGGCGGGTGAGATCACGAGCACCTATACCGACCTCGATACGGGACGAGACTGCACGACCTTCGCCATGAACGCGGAGGAAGGCCAGTTCGCCAACATGGTCTGCAACGGCTACCGCGGCTATCCCGTGATCATCTATTCGGCCGATCTGCGCGAATCCGTCTTCTACGGCTTTCCGCCCGCAGGCGATCTTGCTCCGACTTGGGAGAGCTTCGCTGCCTTCAATTCAACCGGGCCGAAGGTCGAGTGGCGCATCGAGGAGAATGGCGACCTGCGCATTCCCTTCGCCACCATCCATCGATGGTCGGTCAGCAATCCGGAAGATCCCGACAGGCAGGTGGAAGTGCTCGTCGTTGCCAAGGTCGGCCAGATCGCGGAGCGGGACGGCTGCGTGGTCGGTCTCGTGATGGCGACAGGCAATACGAAAGCCAACGAGACGGCCCGCAGGATCGCGGACGAGCAGGCGCGCGGATTCGCCTGCGGCGCCGACGAACGGGTGCTGGTCGGCGGCGAACTGTCGGTGCCGGAGTTCCAGCGTCAGGAAAACTGATCGGAGCCACCGTCGGCTCGCGAGGGCGGCAACCTGCGGGTGGGTATGCGCCCGATCGAAAACAACCAAGTCCTGCTCAGCGAGTTCATGGAACGAAGCCCCGGCGGGCGTCGAGGCTTCGACCCGTCAACCATCGCCGGCATCATCTGCGCAACCGACTCTTTCCAGTTGACCATAACTAACTTGTTATATAACAAGGATGCTATTGTTAAGGAGACGGAATGGTAGATCTCGACGCAGCGTTTTCAGCGCTGGGCGACCCCACACGCCGGGCGATCCTCGCCCGGCTGGCCTTGGGCGAAGCCACGGTGATGGAACTCGCCCAGCCTTTCGCGATGTCGCAACCGGCCATCTCCCGGCACATCAAGGTCCTGGAAAGCGCCGGGCTGATCAGCCGGCGCGTCGAGGGAACCAGACGGCCGTGCCGGCTCTCACCGGTCGCCATTGCCGAGATCGATCAGTGGCTCGGCATGATGCGCAAGGCGCTGGCCGCGAATTACGACCGCCTGGATGCGCTCCTGGCGACCATGGAAAAAGGCGAAGGAAAGGAATGACGATGTCGAGACTGCAGCTTCGAACCGAAGGCGACACCCATGTCGTGGTGACCAGGCACTTCGCGGCGTCCCCCGAGGCGGTCTATCGCGCCCATGTCGAGCCCGAGCTGATCCAGAAGTGGCTTCTCGGTCCCGACGGATGGACGATGCCGGTCTGCATCAGCGAGCCGCGGCCGGGCGGCAGGATCCGTTACGAATGGACGGACGGCAGGGGCGGCGGGTTCCATCTGACCGGCGAATATCTGGAGCTGGTTCCGTTCAGCCGCATTGTCCATGTCGAGCGCATGCATCTGCCCGACCCGACGCCGGACAACCATGTCGAAAGCATCTTCGAGGCTAGGGACAGCGGGACGCTGCTGACCCTGCGCATGACCTTGCCGGACGCCGAAACGCGCACGGCCATGCTGGCGACGGGAATGGAAGACGGCATGGAGGCGAGCTACGCCAGGCTGGAATCGTCGCTTCAAGGCTGACGAGTCAGGCTATCCGGCCGGATGTCCAGCCGGGACGCCTACCACCCAAGGGCCAGCCCGTCCTTGCGCGGGTCGGAACCGGCGATCAGGAAGCCGTTCTTCTCGTCGATCACGATCACCTGGCCGCCGCCATGCGGCTTGGCCGCGTCGCGCACGGCATGCCCCTTCGCCGCCAGTGCGGTGCGGGTGTCGGCGGGGATCCCGGCTTCCGCCTCGAGCGCGTGATCGTCGCCCCAGAACAGGCGGGCATGATCGAGCGCCTCCTGCGGGTCCATGCCGTGATCGGCGAGGTTGGAGAAGACATGGGCATGGCCCATCGGCTGATAAGCGCCACCCATCACGCCGAACGAGACCACGGGCCGCCCGTCCTTCATCGCCATGGCCGGGATGATCGTGTGCATCGGCCGCTTGCCGGGGCGGAGTTCGTTCGGATGGCCTTCCTCGAGCGAAAAGCAGGCGCCGCGGTTCTGGAGCGCGATTGCCGATTTCGGTGTCACGATCTTCGAGCCGAAACCGTCATAGACGGAGTTGATGAAGGAGACGGCGCGTCGCTCGCGGTCGACCACGGTGAGATAGACCGTGTCGGAAGCCGGCGCTTTCGGGGGTGCGATGTCGGGGTTCCGGCGCGCGGGGTCTATCTTGCGGACCAGCGCCTCCGTGTAGGCTTCGCCGAGAAGCACTTCAGGCTTGACCCGCATCGCCGCGGGATCCGCCACCATGTGGTCGCGCACGGAATAGGCCAGGCGGGCGGCCTCGATCTCGAGGTGATAGCGTTCGGCGCTGTCGGGCGCGAGCCTGCCGGTGCCGAGCCTTCGCATCAGGTTGAGCAGGATCAGCGCGGTGATGCCCTGTCCGTTCGGCGGGATCTCCAATATGTCGTGGCCGGCATAGCGGGTAGAGATCGGCTCCACCCAGTCGGCGCCGACGCCAGCGAGATCGGCTTCGCTGAGAGTGCCGCCCTTGGCTTGAACGGTCGCGGCCATCTCGGCCCCGATCTCGCCTTCGTAGAAACCCTTGGCGCCGTGCCTGGCGATCCGCCTCAATGTCGCGCCGAGCGCCGGCACGGCGTGGCGGACCCCGATCCCGGGCGCCTTGCCGTCGATGAGGAAATGCCGCGCCGCGCCTTCGTCGGCGGCCAGTTCCTGGGCAAGTTTGGCCCAGTCGGCGGCCACCCGTGCGTGCACGGCGTAGCCTTCCTCGGCATAGCGGATCGCATCGGCAAAAAGCCTTTCGAAGGGGAGCGTGCCGAAACGAGCATGGAGCGTCTCCCAGGCCTTCACCGCGCCGGGAACGGTCACCGCGTGCGGACCGATCTCCGGTATGGCCCGCAGGCCCATGGCGCGCAGCCGCGCGGCATCGGCCGCGGCAGGCGCCCGGCCCGATCCGTTGAGGCCGTGCACACCGCCCCCGGGTTCGGCCAGGATGACGAAGCAGTCGCCGCCGATGCCGGTCATGTGCGGCTCCACCACGACCAGCGTCGCCGATGCGGCGAGTGCTGCATCGACCGCGTTGCCGCCTTCCCTCAGCACGGCGAGCGCCGAGGCGGTCGCCAGCGGGTGCGATGTGGCGGCCATGCCGTTCTCGGCGATAACAGGCGAGCGGCCCGGCCGGTCGAATCGTCTCGTCATGAACTTCCCTTCCCTCTGCTCGGCAAAACAGCTTCCATCAGGAAGACAGTACCGACATCCTTGTCGCTGGCCTAAACAGGACGGTTGACGCGACAAGAGGAGAAACCATGCCACGCCTGACGCTTGCAAGCTCGAACTCTATCATCGCCACAGCCTTCGCCAAGGCGAGGGAACTCGACCTGAAGCCGCTCGGTGTCGCCGTGCTCGACGCCGGCGGCCATCTCGTGGCTTTCCAGCGCCAGGACGGCGCTTCGTTCCTGAGGCCCGAAATCGCTTCCGGCAAGGCCTTCGGCGCACTCGCCACGGGCATGGGATCGCGGGCTCTCGGCAAGACGGCGGTCGAGCGGCCGCA
The DNA here is from genome assembly GCF_016756615.1 of Mesorhizobium sp. L-8-3. Classification (GTDB taxonomy): domain Bacteria; phylum Pseudomonadota; class Alphaproteobacteria; order Rhizobiales; family Rhizobiaceae. Next base: position 1,902,793 of record NZ_AP023262.1, read on the forward strand.
TTTCATGGTCGGCCTGTCCGGCGTCGCTGACGGCCGCATCGTGCCGGTGCCCGGCGGCGTGCTGATCCGCGCCGACGGCGAGATCATCGGCGCGGTCGGCATATCGGGCGACACGTCGGACAATGACGAAACCTGCGCCGTCGCCGGCATCGAGGCTGCGGGCTTCCAGGCCGACGCGGGCTGATCGGGCGACCCGGACGCGGGGTCTCGAGAAGCCTGGCGTTCGAACAGGCAAGGGCAACGCCGGTTCTCCGGCGTGCCTCTGCTTCCGGAGCCTGTCAGCTGCCCAGGTTGACGTCTCGTGCTGCTGAACGCAGCGAGACGGAGAAGCCGGCCAGCACGTCTATCGCGGCAATCACCATGAGGGTGAAGAACACCGAATGGGCGGCGCCGCGCACCAGCAGGAACTCGACCAGATAGGCGACGAAGACGAAGGTCGACAGGAGATGGTCGACGATCGACGCGTTCGACGTGCGCGTCGACTTCACGATCTCGACGAAGAGCAGCAACAGCGCCACGACCACGAGCGCGTCGCCGAGCGTCATCGACCACACGCCGCCCGACATCATCCGCATCGAGAATATCTCGTACGCCCATGGATCGGGCCCGGTCTCGCCAGACAACCCTGTCAGGCCGAGATTGTAGAGGATGAAGGGGATAATCAGCAGCGGAACGGCGCCGAGCATGTCTAGCTCCGGTTTTGAATGGGTCCGACGGGCGGCCCTTCTCGGCGAAGGCCGACGGCGATGCAAAGGCGGCCGAAAGAACCCTGAAATGAAAAAGACCGGCGAAGGGCCGGTCTTCCCATCATTAGCCATGCGGCCCGAAAGGCGTCAGCCTTCCTTGGGCTCCAGCACCTGACGACCGCGATACATGCCGGTCTTCAGGTCGATGTGGTGCGGACGGCGCAGCTCGCCGGAGTTCTTGTCCTCGACATAGGACGGGGCCTTGAGCGCGTCGGCGGAACGGCGCATGCCACGCTTGGACGGCGAGGTCTTTCTTTTAGGTACTGCCATGGAATTGCTCCACTACGATCGGTCAAAGCCCCGGTGTTCCCTCGCGAAAGGGCCGCACTGACGGGCCATATTTCAGAAAGTGGCGTGCCTATACACGGGCCGGGACGGTTTGACCAGCCCGCTGCGGATTTTTTTCCGGCATTGCGCCGAAAAGGGCGGGCGAGGGGGTGGCTGGGAGACCGGTCTAATCGACGCAGCCCACATAGTCGCCAGCGCGCGCGGCGCGGCGCTCGATCACGGAGGCCAGACGGCGCATGCCGGCCGAGGGTCTGGCCGGGTTGCGAATGGCCGGGTTCGGCAAGGTGACGGCGAGCAGTGCCGCCTGCCTGCGGTTCAGCTCCTTCGCCGGCTTGCCGAAATAATGTTGCGAGGCTGCCTCGACGCCGTAGATGTTAGGCCCCCATTCGGCGATGTTGAGATAGATTTCCATGATCCGATGCTTTGGCATCACGAGGTCGAAATAGACGGCCAGCGGCAGCTCGATCACTTTGCGCAGCAGCGAGCGGCCGTGCCACAGATAGAGGTTCTTGACCGTCTGCATGGGGATGGTCGAGGCGCCGCGGGTCGGCTCTCCGGCCATGGCGTCGTCGATGACGGCGTTGAGCTCGCCGAGGTCGATGCCGTAATGCGAACAGAACTGGCCGTCCTCCGACATCATCACCGAATGGACCATGACCGGTGCCACGTCCTCAAGCGGCACCCAGCGTCGGTCGTAGCCGCTGAAGGTGACGAGATCCTTCATCATCAGTGTCGAGATCGGATGGACGAAAGAGGGCAGATACAGGAAGGTCAGTACAACCGGGATCATAGCGAGCACGACGCAGGCCATGATGCCGCGCCATATCCAGCGGCGCAGGGTCTTGCCCGGCTTGCGCCCCTTCCTGCCCGACATGGCCATCCCCTCGGTGTCCGGTTCTACGATCGGCTCGGTCAGCCCGTCCATTCCCCTGGAGCCCATGGATTCCGGAAGATCTCTCATCCCCCGGCATAAAGGGACGGGGCTTCTTGCGCAATGTCGGAGTGTCGGCTACCCCTCGCCGCATGACCGGGAGCGACGCTATACCTTTCGAAATCGTGCTGGAAAGCCGCGCGCGGGCGGTGGAGGCCGTGCTCGACGGCCTGCTTGACGAGCGATTGCTGGCCGGCGAGATCGCGCGTCCGCAACGGCTGCTGGCGGCGATGCGCCATGGCGTGCTCAACGGGGGCAAGCGCCTCAGGCCCTTCCTCGTGCTGGAGAGCGCTGCCATGCTGGGTGCCGCGGACGATCCGGCCATGCGGGTGGCCGCCGCGCTGGAATGCGTTCACTGCTATTCCCTGATCCATGACGATCTGCCCGCCATGGACAACGACGACCTGCGCCGCGGCCAGCCGACGGTGCACAAAGCCTTCGACGAGGCGACGGCGATCCTGGCCGGCGACAGCCTGCTGACCTTCGCCTTCGATATCCTGGCCGACGAAGCGACCGCCCTGCCGCCGGCGCGGCGGCTCGAACTCGTCCTGGCGCTTGCCCGTGCAGCCGGCCTCGGCGGCATGGCCGGCGGCCAGGCGCTGGACCTCCAGGCCGAGCGCCAGGCACCCGACGAGGCTGGCATCATCACGCTTCAGGCAATGAAGACGGGCGCGCTGATACGCTTCGCCTGCGAAGCAGGCGCTATCGTTGCCGACGCGGCACCAGCCGACCGCGAGCGCCTCGCCGAATTCGGCTCGGCGATCGGCCTCGCCTTCCAGCTCGCCGACGATCTGCTCGATCTCACGGCCGACGCCGGCGCCATCGGCAAGGCGACCGGCAAGGACGCCGCGGCCGGCAAGGCGACGCTCGCCGGGCTCTACGGCATCGACTGGACCCGGCGACAGCTCAAGGGGCTGGTGGAGCAGGCCGAGGCGCTGCTCGATCCCTATGGCGATGCGGCTGCCCGCCTGCGTCAGGCGGCCACCTTCGTCGCGCGCCGGCGCAACTGAGCAGTGACATCCGAATCCGTTGCAGCGCTACCCTTCCCGGTAGAGGCCAGAACGTTTCTTTAATTCATATCGGTCGTAATCGGCTCCGCTCGCATGTATCGAGTTGAGCGGAGCGGAGCCTTGCCGAAGTCCTCGTCCTTCATCCGATCGATCCGGATCCGCTACATTTCCGGGCTGCTGGTCATAGCGCTCGCGGCAGGCGGCGTCATGTTCGCGCTGAACAGGATGGCCTCATACGAGCGGGAGATCGAGCAGCTCGGCGTCGGCATCGCGGCGCTTACCCGCGAGCTGCGCAATGCGAGCAGCTTCGCGGAGCAGACCTCGAATTCCTGGCGCCCCGAATCCCGCGGTGAGCTCGCCGGCGCTGCCCTCGGCCATGTCGAGCGGCTGAACGCGGCCATCGACGCCATCGGAGCAGACATCGCCGCGATCCGGCCGCGGCTGTCCGGCCCGGCGGCGGACGAGATGGATGCCGCCTCGATCAATGGCGACCTGTTCTGGTCGGCCCGCGATATGGTGCGCAATCTCGGCCTGCTGGCGGCGGCGGACAAATGGGACGAGTGGAGTGCTCGCGCCATCAAGAACCAGAACGACCTGTTCGCGCAACCCATGCTCACGCGAGCCCGTGTGGCTCTGGAGAACGAACGGCGTGCCGCCGGCGCCGAGGCCGCAAGGTTCCTGGTTACCGCCAGCGGCCTCGTGCTGCTCGTGCTTGGCGTCGTTGGGCTCTGGATCTTCCGGCCGATGGAAAAGGCGATCCGCCGGGCCATCGAGGAATCGGAAGCGCTTCTGCTCAAGGCCGAGGCCGCCGACCGCGCCAAGTCCGAATTCCTTGCGAATATGAGCCATGAGATCCGCACGCCGATGAATGGCGTGCTCGGCATGGCCGAGCTGCTCGCCAGGACCGAGCTCAACAGCCGCCAGAAGACCTTCACCGAGGTGATCGTCAAGTCGGGCAACGCGCTGCTCACCATCATCAACGATATCCTTGACTTCTCCAAGATCAATGCCGGCCAGATGACCCTCGATCCGGCGCCGTTCGGGCTCGCCGAGGCCGTGGAGGACGTCGCGACGCTGATCTGCGCCCGTGTCGCCGAGAAAGACCTCGAACTCATCGTGCGGGTCGATCCGCGCCTGCCCGAGACCCTGGTCGGCGATGTCGGACGCTTCCGGCAGATCGTCACCAACCTGCTCGGCAACGCCGTGAAGTTCACGGAGAAGGGCCACGTGCTGATCGACGTGACCGGCGAGCGACGAGAGGGCGCGGTACATCTTCACATACGCGTCGAGGATACGGGCATCGGCATCCCGCCCGACAAGCTGCAGTCGGTGTTCGAGAAATTCGCGCAGGTCGACGGCTCCTCGACCCGCCGCCACGAGGGCACCGGTCTCGGCCTGGCGATCGCCGCGCGACTGGTCGACATGATGGGCGGCCGCATCGGCGTCGAGAGCCAGGTCGGGCGCGGCTCGGCGTTCTGGTTCACCGTGCCGCTGCCCGTCCACGAAGCAGAGCCCGCATCCGCGCCGGTCCCCGTCGACGTCACCGGCGCGCGGGTGCTCGTCATCGACGACAATGCGGTCAACCGTGAGATCCTGCTGGAGCAGTTGAGGAACTGGGGCTTCGACTGCGCGGCAGCCGAAAGCGGCGCGGTCGGTCTCGCTTTCCTCGACCGGGCAGCGCAGCTCGGGGCGCGGGTCGACGCCGTGATCCTCGACTACCAGATGCCCGGCATGAACGGCGCCGATGTCGCCAGGGCGATCGCCGGGGATGCGCGCATCGCGAAGATACCCGTCATCCTGCTGACCTCTGTCGACCAGGTCGATTTCGGCCGGCTGGTGCTCGATTACGGCATCGCCGCCCATCTCACCAAGCCGGCCCGATCGGCGGTGCTGCTCGGAACGGTGATCGCCGTCATCCAGAAAGCGCGCTCGGGGGCCGGCCGCGCTGCCTTCGTCCGCCAGCCGGCGGAGCTCGCCCCGAAGCCGGCCTTCACCAAGCTCCGCACGTCGGTCGCGCCGCCTGCCGCCATCAACGACATGCGTGAGGCGGCGGCCGTGGCGGCGCAGCAGATCGACATTTTGATCGCCGAGGACAATGAGGTGAACCAGCTCGTCTTCGGCCAGATCCTCAACGGGCTCGGCCTGTCCTACCGCATCGCCGGCAACGGCCGCACGGCGGTCGAGCTGCATCGCACGCTGAAGCCGAAGCTGATCCTGATGGATGTCTCGATGCCCGAGATGAACGGCTACGAGGCTGCTCGCGCCATCCGCACGGTCGAAGCGTCGAGCGGCGCGCATACCCCGATCATCGGCGTCACCGCCCATGCGCTCAAGGGCGATCGGGAGAGGTGCATCGAGGCCGGCATGGACGACTATCTGCCGAAACCGGTCTCGCCGGACCGTCTCGGCGCCAAGATCGGCACCTGGCTCAGCGAACAGGCGCTGGCGAAGAGTGCGTGACGTCCCCGTCCGGGGCCGTTCGTTACCTGTTGCGCAGCACGACGCAGGAGCCGCCGATCCGACGGAGCTGGTTGCAGATGCCGTTGGCCTCGCCGCGATCGTCGGCGCCGATCCTGACGGCATAGATGCCGCGCCGGCCGATCGGCGTACGCACCCGGCTCACCACTGGCTCGTGGCCGGCGAGCAATGCCGGGAAACGACCCTTCAGCCGCTGCCACTGCCTGATCGCCGCGGCCTGCCGGAAGTTGCCGGCTACCTGGATGCCCCAAGGCTTGACGTTGATGGCGGCCATCGGGATCGTAGCCGACATGATGATCGGCAGCTTGCGGCAGGCGTCACGGAAAGGGAGTTTCGGGTCGAGCGGTTGCACCGTGCCGGCATGCGCCTTGTCGCTGAAGCTGTCGGCCGGCTCACCCATGATGTCGATGACGTAGTTTTCCGTCTCCAGCGGCAGGAAGCCACCGCGCGCAAGCCAGCGCGAAACCCTGGATTCGCCGGCATTGTAGGCGGCCGCCGCCAGGCCGAGATTGCCGAAGCCGGCCTTGAGCTCGCCGAGGTAGCGCGCCGAGGCCGGGATCGCCTGGTCGATATCGTAGGGGTCGGCGAGGCCGCGCATCCTGGCTGTGCCAGGCATGAACTGCGCTATGCCTTGCGCACCCGCCGGGCTCAGCGCATTCGGGTCGAAGCGGCTCTCTTTCCAGATGAGCCGTGCGAAGAAATCGGTCGGCAGCCCGTGACGGGTTGCGTGGGCCTCGATCAGGTCGCAGATGCGGTGGATGGTGGGCGGCAAGGACCGGCCCGGCGGATCGGCGCGCGCGGAGCCCCCATGGAGCGCTGCGCCAAGAAGCAGCGCCAGCCCGACCGTGGTCCTATTCAGCCGCCTGCTTGCCGCTCCGGCCATAACGCTGCTCGATATAGTCGGCGACCATCTTCTGGAAATCGGCGGCGATCCCAGGGCCGCGCAGCGTCGCGGCTTTCCGGCCGTCGATGAAGACGGGTGCCGTCGGCGTCTCTCCGGTGCCTGGCAGCGAGATGCCGATATCGGCATGTTTCGATTCGCCGGGGCCGTTGACGATGCATCCCATCACCGCAACCTTCAGTTCCTCGACGCCGGGATAACGCTCCCGCCACACCGGCATGTTCCTGCGGATGTCGGCCTGGATCTCCTGCGCAAGCTCCTGGAACACGGTCGAGGTGGTTCTCCCGCAGCCGGGGCAGGCGGCGACGATCGGGATGAACTGGCGGAAGCCCATGGTCTGCAGCAGTTCCTGCGCCACCTGGACCTCGCGCGTGCGATCGCCGCCGGGTTCGGGCGTCAGCGAAATGCGGATCGTGTCGCCGATCCCCTGCTGCAAAAGGATGCCCATGGCGGCGGAGGATGCGACGATGCCCTTGGTGCCCATGCCGGCCTCGGTGAGGCCGAGATGCAGCGCATGGTCGGAACGCTGCGCGAGTTCGGCATAGACCGCGATCAGGTCCTGCACCTGGCTGACCTTGGCCGACAGTATGATCCGGTCGCGCGGCAGGCCGATTTCCTCGGCCGCCTCGGCCGACAGCAGCGCCGACTGCACGATCGCCTCGCGCGTCACCTGCTGGGCGGTCAGCGGCGAGCCGTTTTTCTGGTTGTCGTCCATCAACCGGGTGAGCAGGTCCTGATCGAGCGAGCCCCAGTTGACCCCGATGCGCACCGGCTTGCCGTAGCGGATCGCCATCTCCACGATCGCGGCGAACTGCTTGTCCTTCTTTTCCTTGAAGCCGACATTGCCGGGATTGATGCGGTATTTGGCGAGCGCCTCGGCGCAGGCCGGATGATCTGCAAGCAAACGGTGGCCAATATAATGGAAGTCGCCGACCAGCGGCACGTCGATGCCGAGCCGCATAAGCCGTTCATGGATGCGCGGCACGGCCGCCGCGCTCTCGTCCCGGTCGACGGTGATGCGTACGATCTCGGAGCCCGCCTTGTGAAGCGCGGCGACCTGCGCCACCGTCTGGTCGATATCGGCCGTGTCGGTATTGGTCATCGACTGCACCACGACCGGCGCGCCGCCGCCGACCATGACACCGCCGACATCGACCCCGACCGAGGCGCGGCGGGGGAAGGGGGAGGAAAAATACCCGGTCATGTCGGGTGGCCTCTCGCGTTTGGGGCAATCCTGGAAGCGCCGGAACCTGTTCGGTTCGGAACCCGCGGCCGGGAATTGCGCAGAAAGATGCGGTCCGGCCCTGAGGTGGAGGAGCGCGCGCCGTCTGTCAATATGCAGCGAGGGCGCAGCCGCCAATCAAAAGCCCCGGCAGGCTCGCACCCGCCGGGGCCTCTTTCGGGGCTCGCCGGAGCTAGTCCTTGGCGTGGAGGTCGGTGCCGAGCGTGTCCTTGACGAAGATCATGCCGATGATCAGCGACATGGCCGCGATGGCGATCGGGTACCAGAGGCCGTAGTAGATGTCGCCGGCCGCCGCGCTCATGGCGAACACTGTCGCCGGAAGCAGACCGCCGAACCAGCCGTTGCCGATGTGGTAGGGCAGCGACATGCCGGTGTAGCGGATGCGGGTCGGGAACATCTCGACCAGGATCGCCGCGATCGGGCCGTAGACCATCGTCACATAGACGATGAGCACGAACAGGATGGCGATGATCATCGGCCAGTTCACGCCTGCCGGATCGGCGACCATCTTGAAGGCGCCGGCGCCGGGGATGCTGAAGACAGAAACTTCGGTCGCGCCGGCCGCTTCCTCGGCCGTGACCAGCTTGTCCTTGATCGCCTGCTCGACCGGAACCGTTGTCTTTTCTCCGCCGCGGATCGCGGCCGCGTCGAGCTTCAGTTCGGGATTGGCGGCGATGAAAGCGTCGAGCTTCTGGTCGGCGACCTTCGCTGCGTCGCGCACCAGCGGATAGCCGGCGCCTTGCAGGGCGACGTTCACAGCCTTTGCGAAGGCTGCGTCCTTGACCTTGGCCTGGTCGCCGGCGGCAACGGCGTCGAAGGACTCGATCGTCGTCTCGCCGATAGTGACGGTGGCCGCCTTGCCGGCCTCCCCAATCACCACATCATAGGGCACCGAGTTCCGGGTCAGGAAGGAGGTGGCTATGTCGCAGGAAGTGGTGAACTTCGCCGTGCCGGTCGGGTTGAACTGGAACCTGCAGTCGCCGGGAGCAGCCGTGATCTTCGCGCGGACATTCTGCTGCGCCGTGGCGAGCGCCGGATTGGCGGCCCAGGTCAGCGCCTTGAACAACGGGAAGTAGGTCATGATGGCGAGCGCCAGGCCGGCCATGATGATCGGCTTGCGGCCGACCTTGTCGGACAGCCAGCCGAACACGACGAAGAAGACCGTGCCAAGCGCGAGCGCGATGGCGATCATCACGTTGACCGACTGGGCATCGACCTTGAGCACGTTCTGCAGGAAGAACAGAGCGTAGAACTGGCCCGAATACCACACCACGGCCTGGCCGGCGGTGAGGCCGAACAGAGCAAGCAGCGCGATCCTGGCGTTCTTCCACTGGCCGAAGGCTTCCGAGAGCGGGGCCTTGGAGCCCTTGCCCTCTTCCTTCATGCGCTGGAAGGTCGGCGACTCGTTGAGCGACAGCCGGATCCAGACGGAGACGCCGAGGAGCGCGACCGAGACGAGGAACGGAATGCGCCAGCCCCAGGCCGCGAAGTCTTCCTTGCTCATCACGCCCTGGATGGCGAGGATGACGATCAGCGACAGGAACAGGCCTAGCGTCGCGGTCGTCTGGATCCAGGACGTGTAGTAGCCGCGGCGGTCGTCGGGAGCATGCTCCGCGACATAGGTCGCGGCGCCGCCATATTCGCCGCCCAACGCCAGGCCCTGCAGCATGCGCAGCGCGATCAGGATGACCGGCGCGGCGATGCCCCAACTCGCCGAGCCAGGCAGAAGGCCGACCAGGAAGGTCGACAGGCCCATGATGAGGATGGTGACGAGGAACGTGTATTTGCGGCCGACCAGGTCGCCGATGCGGCCGAAGACGAGCGCGCCGAACGGGCGGACGAGAAAGCCCGCGGCGAAGGCCAGCAGCGCGAAGATGTTGCGCGTCGCCTCGGGATACTGGCTGAAGAAGGTCGCGCCAATGAAGGCGGCGAGCGAGCCGTAGAGATAGAAGTCGTACCATTCGAAGACGGTGCCGAGCGAGGAAGCGAAGATGACCTTCTTTTCCTCCCGCGACATGCTTCGGCTCGAGCTGCCGACGATTGCCGTAACTGCCATGGGTCGTAGTCCTCCCGTGAGACCTCGGATGATCCGCTGTTCCGCGCATCGCTCATCTCACTCGGGATGCGCGCCAGTGCGCGGAGACTGTCACAGTCATCCTTGGAAAGGCAGCGATGCTTTGGGATTATGACTTTTGTCCTACACCGAAAGACCATAGCTGTCGCTCAGGAAGCCGGCGATGATCGTGCCCGCGGCCGAAGGAGGCGCGGCCGCATCGCCCAATCTTGGCCGGGCGCCGGCTGTTCGTGGACTATTGGCCGCCGGTTACGGCATTGGGAGGAGGCATCCGCGCAGCCCCGGCGGATGGAACGGCATCACGCAAGCTGCTTGCAAACGCGCTCGCCGTCGCAACGCCGGCGCCGGTTTCCATGCCGCGGGCGATGGCCCGAACCATTTCGGTGCCCACAATGGCGCCGTCGGCGATCTCGCTTAGCATCCTGACATCGGCGGGCGTCTTGATGCCGAAGCCGACGCAGATAGGCAGCGAGGTGCAGGCGCGAATGCGCTCGACCAGGTGTCGCACCGTCTTCGAATCCGGGGTCGCCGCGCCCGTGGCGCCGTATGTCGAGACGCAATAGATGAAGCCCGTGGCCCGAGCGACCAGTTGCTTCAGCCGCTCATCGCTCGCATTGGCTGCAATCAGCCTAATGAAGTTCAAGCCGGCCCTGAGGGCGGGCAGGCAGAGCTCCTCGTCCATCTCGGGCGGCAGGTCGACGACGATCAGCCCGTCGATGCCGGCTTCGAGCGCGTCGGCCACGAAGCGCTCGACCCCGTAGCTGTAGATCGGGTTGTAGTAGCCCATCATGATGACGGGCGTGTCGGCGTCGTGCCTGCGGAACTCGCGGGCGAGCTGCAGCGTCCTGGCCAGGGTCTGGCCGCCCTTCAGCGCCCGCAGCCCCGCCGCCTGGATCGCCGGGCCGTCGGCCATCGGGTCGGAGAACGGCATGCCGAGCTCGATCACGTCGCTGCCGGCCCCGGGCAGCGCCTTCATGATCGACAGCGAGGTGTCGTAGTCGGGGTCGCCCCCCATGAAATAGGTGACCAGCGCCGGGCGGCCCTCGGCCTTGAGCTTTGCGAAGCGGCGGTCGATGCGGGTCGTCATGATCAGATCTCCATGCCCATCATCTGGGCCACCGTATGCACGTCCTTGTCGCCGCGGCCCGACAGGTTGACGACGACGATCCGGTCCTTGTCCATGGCGGGCGCGAGCTTGACCGCATGGGCGATGGCATGGGCCGATTCCAGCGCCGGGATGATGCCCTCGACCTTGGTGGTCAGCTGGAACGCGTCGAGCGCCTCGTCGTCGAGGATGGGCACATAGTCGACGCGGCCGCTGTCGCGCAGCCAGGCATGCTCGGGCCCGACGCCGGGATAGTCGAGCCCGGCCGAGATCGAATGGCCGTCGAGGATCTGGCCGTCGTCGTTCTGCAGGAGATAGGTGCGGTTGCCGTGCAGCACGCCCGGCCGCCCGGCATTCATCGAGGCGCAGTGCTCGATGCCGTCGAGGCCGCGGCCGCCGGCCTCGACGCCGACGATCCTGACGCCGCGGTCGTCGAGGAAGGGATGGAAGATACCGATGGCGTTGGAGCCGCCGCCGACGGCGGCGATGACGACGTCGGGCAGGCGGCCCTCCTGCTCGAGGATCTGGGCCCGCGCTTCCGCGCCGATCACCGACTGGAAGTCGCGCACCAGCTCCGGATAGGGATGCGGCCCGGCGGCGGTGCCGATCAGATAATAGGTGTCCTCGACATTGGTCACCCAGTCGCGCAGCGCCTCGTTCATGGCGTCCTTCAGCGTGCCGTGGCCGGCCGACACCGGCCGCACCTCGGCGCCCAAAAGCTTCATGCGGAACACGTTGGGCTTTTGCCGCTCGACGTCGGTGGCGCCCATATAGACCACGCACGGATAGCCGAAGCGGGCGGCGACCGTGGCCGAGGCGACGCCGTGCTGGCCCGCACCCGTCTCGGCGATGATGCGCTTCTTGCCCATGCGCTTGGCCAGGAGGATCTGGCCGAGGCAGTTGTTGATCTTGTGCGAGCCGGTGTGGTTGAGGTCCTCGCGCTTGAAATAGACCTTGGCGCCGCCCCCGCGGCCCTTGGCCGCGGACACCTCACGCAGATGGCGCGTCAGCCCCTCGGCGAAATAGAGCTTCGAGGGCCGGCCGGCATAAAAGGTCGACAGCGCCTGCAACTCGGCGCGGAAGGCCGGGTCGTCCCTGGCTTCGTTCCAGTGCCGTTCGAGGTCGAGGATCAGCGGCATCAGCGTCTCGGCCACGAAGCGGCCGCCGAAGATGCCGAACATGCCCTGCTCGTCGGGGCCGGTGCGGAAGGAATTCGGATCTAAGGGCTTGTTCATACGTCTCGTCCTTGCTCGACGGCGATAATCACCTCGCCGGCGGGGAACAGGTCAAATGGAACCGTCATGGCGGGCGGTTCGATATTATGCTTTATTTTCAATAGCGTACTCGATCGTTCGATGAGCTGCCGATCGCCTGCTTGTCCACCCCGGCCGGATAGACAACCCGCCCCGACGTCCCTATCCTTTCGTCAAGATGGTGCCCGACCTGATCGACGCTTCAAATCGGCTGGCCAGCGTGCCGGGTCTCTGCTCCGGCAACGCAGACGAGGCTGTCGCGGCCCTGTCGACCCGCTATCGCCCACATCGGCTGTTGCTGTCGAACCGGACGGCGGGGCTCGATTTCCGCCATCACGCGATCACTTCGGGGGCCGCTTCCCTCAATCTCCTCCATTACGGTCCCGAACTCATCGTCGACGCCGGCACGTTCGACAGTTTCTACATGCTGGAGTTTCCGCTCGGCGGCGGCGTCGACGTTCGTTATGGCGACCGGCGCGTATCGTCGCGCGTCGGCAGCGGCCTTGTCCTGTCTCCAGGCGCCTATGTGCGTTCCACATGGCGTGCCGACACCACGCAGGTGATGTTGAGGCTGGACCGTGGTTTCGTTGAACAGGCCTGGCAACGCTATACGGGCGAGACCACGCGGCGGACACCGGTCTTCCAGGCCGAACTCGACCTCCAGACACCAGCCGGGCGACGTATCGCGCGCCTGATCGGATTGATGGCCGCGGAACAGATAGAGGCAGGCTCGGCGGTGCTGTCGCCAATGCCCCTCGTCCATGCGGTGCTCGATACCCTGTTCGATCAAGTTCCCGTCACCCCGGTCGCTACCGTCGAGGCGGCGATGGCCGGACCCCTGCCGGCTCATGTCAGAGGCTTCCGCAGATTGCTCGACGACCCCCGGCAATTGCCGGCGACGGTCACGGAACTGGCGCGACGGCTGGATGTCTCGCCGCGGACGCTGACGACAGGCATGCGGCGCTTCACCGGTCTCTCGCCCCACGAGTACTTGACGATGCGGCGAATGGAACACGCCCGGAAGCTGCTGGACCGCGGCGGGATGTCGATTGCCCGTGTCGCCGAAAGCGTCGGTTATGCCCATGCCGGGCGATTTGCGGCCTCCTTCCGCGCCTATTGCGGCGTCAATCCATCCCGCTTGGCCGGTCAGGGAGACTTCTGACCGGGACATTTGCGGAACCGGCGGTCCGTTTCGGGAAGGGGAACCGGGCTGAGCCGCGCGGTGAGGTTGACAAGACCGGGCCCGGGCCTGCACCTGACCACGGGGATGGAGGTGTAGATTGCGCGGCAGCGGCCTGTTCGTGATTGACGCCGGCACAAGGGTTTGCCGGCCTTGAACGTCGAGAGGAAGCAATTCGCCTACGACCGCATCGCGCGGGCCATAGCGGCGGAGTTGACGAACAGCCTGTGGCGCAGCGGCGACCCGCTTCCATCGGAAATCGAACTTGCTTCCCATTTCGACGTTACCCGCAGGACCGTGCGGAAGGCCTTGGCTTTGATCGAGAAACAGGGGCTGATCGTCAAGGGTCGTGGCCGCCGGACCCTCTATCGCGGAAGGGTCATAGACTGGTCTCACGACATGGTGGTCGATCTCCCGACCGCTGCGCGCCGGGCGGGTTTCAGGCTGTCCACCCGGGTACTTCGCATCGGCGAGATCGGCGCCGGAATCGGCGAGGCACGCGCCCTTGGCGTTCCGCTGGGCGAACCGCTCGGCGAAATCTGCCGCCTGAGGCTGTTCGACGGCAAAGCGGTCGTGCAGCAGCGATCGATGCTCCCGCTCGACATCGCGCTGCAGATCCCCAGCGTCGAACTGGAACGCCGCTCCCTCTATGAACTGATCCGACGCAGAAGCGGCGCCGGCTACCTCTTCATTGCCGACGAGCATTTCGCGCCGTCACATGCCACGGAGCAGGAAGCGCGTCTTTCCGGGATCGAGGAAGGCAGGCCTGTCTTGCGCGTGACGCGCGTCGTCGGCGAGACGGGACGGGCCGTGGAATACTCCAACGCGATCCTGCTGGCCCCCTATTTCCGCTTCTGATCCCGGGTTGCGGTCGGAGCGTGGTCGCTTGGCCGGGGGCAGCCAGGCGTCGCGGCGGTCGCTGTGCCACGCAGTCAAGGTCGACTGACGGTCGATGCGCTCCCGGGGCGGCCGTCATCGGCCCGAAAGCCGCGCGGGATTTTCGGGCCGATGCGGTGGCGTCCCTCGGATCAGGCGGCCTTGTCGATTGCGTCGCCGAGATAGCCGCGCTCCTTGAGCCAGCGCGCGATGACGAGCTCGACGAGCGAGGAAACGGAACGGTGGTCGTCCTTGGCGGCCTTGACGAGGGCTTCCTTGATTTCTCGCTCGATGCGGAAGCCGAGGGGGTGTGTTTTCGACATGTGTGGTCCCTTCAAACAACCGAGCCTGCAAGGCGCCGACTTGGTCCCGTGCGGCGGGACAGGCTTCGGTGGGGCAGAAGGATGCGACGACCCGCATCCTGTGGACGGCCGGTCCCGCCTGGGAAGGAATTTCGTGATGGTGGCAGGCCGGCCGGAGATCGGTGGGTGGACGGACAGATCAGGCGAGGGCCGGCGGTGCTCGGGAACTGAAGCCCGTGGCGGTGTTCTGACTGGTCTGGTCGGCGGCGCGGAAGGACAGGGTGACCAGCACTCTGCTCGCGACCGCGGGCGGGGCAGGCAAGACGACCGGTGCGGCGTCGTCGCAATCGCCGCGCGGATCGTTCTTCCAGGCACGCTCGGTCTCGGCCGGCGCGACGAGAGCGGACGCGTCGGCGATATGACGCAATGGACCTTCGGAAGGGCCGATTTCGCGCAATGTCCGCACGCCGCCGGATTCTTCTGCGGGGCTCGCCACGATCGGCGTCGCAGCGGCCGCGAATGCGGCGAACAGCCAGGACAGAAGGCTTTGGAACAGCCTCCTCTCGCTGAACTTGCTCTCTGGCTTGACGGTTGCTTCCATCTGACAGGCGCCGCCGAATCCTGAACATCCGCAGGGAATTGCAGACAAATGTCATATTATCGCTCGGGCTGCCAGTTCAATAGCGCCGGGAGTGAATGCCGGCGGCTTGCGCCGGCTTTCAGCGCGCTGCGAATGCCTTCGTCGGAGCCTTCGCGTCGACGCATTCGACGTCGAGGATGTCGCCGGCCATCCTGGCCTCGGCCAGAGCTGCTATCGCGCGCAGGTCGCGCTCCCTGCCTGCCACCTTCTCGATCGCCGCTGCGACGAGCTCGGGTGCGTGCCAGTCGGGCTTGTGGCCGAGGTTGCGCACCCAGACGAGCTCCGCGCCGGGAATGTCGCGCGCCAGGCCGACCGAATGGATTTCCTCATAGACGACCGTGTCGCGGTCGCCCGAGATGACGACGGTGGGCACGGCGATCTCGCGATAACGCGGTGCCGCCGTCGAGACGTGGCGATAAAGGCCTTCCACGTCGACGGCGTTGAAGCGGAAAGCGGATGGGCGCAGGACGAGAGGGATGGCGGCCGCCTGCAGATAGGCGTCGGGTACCTTGTTCGGGGCAAAGACGCATTCCGTGGCGGCGGCAACGCGGCGCGATCCGGCCGGATTGGCGATCGTCTCGACGAACAGGCGGCCGAGCCACGGCCGCGCCGCGATGCTGTAATACCAGGAGGTCCCGCCGCCGGGCCAGGGATGGGTGGCGGCGGAAACGAACACCAGCCCGCTCGTCCTTTCGGGCCGGGTGAGGGCGAAGCCCGCGGCGACGGCGCCGCCGAAGGAGTGGCCGACGATGACTGCCCTGTCGATGCCGAGATGGTCCATCAGGGCCGCGATCGTCGCGGCCTGCCCGTCGGGCGTCTCGTTGCCGGCGCCGCGCTCGGACCAGCCATGACCCGGCCGGTCGACGAACAGTAGCTCGGCGCGGCCCTCCAGCAGCGGGCGCAAGGGCACCATCTGGTCGTTGAGATTGGCGCTGGCGCCGTGGATGAAGACGATTGGCGGCAGGTCCGCATCTGGGGACGCCGGCACGTGAACATAGTGGATGCGTGCCCCTCCGATCTCGGTGAAGCTCCCCACCGGGGGATGGCGGCGCTCGATCAGCCAGCTGCCGATGCGGGTGATACCGGCGAGCACGAGCAGAAGCGCGAGCGTGAAGGCCGCGAAGGCATAGAGAAGGTTCATGCGGGGCGAGACGAAGCAAGGAAAAAAGTGCGAAAGGAGCCTTGGCGCAGGGAACTGGCGCGACGGCGTCCTTCCATCAAATGCCTTCGCCCGCCAGTTCCTCCGACAGCGTCGCCACTTCGTTCTGGGCGCTGCGCATCATCGGGTAGATTTCCAGTACGCGCTGATAGGCATTGAGCGCGAGCTGCTTGCGACCGGTGTTCTTCAGGACCTGCGCCATCCCCGAGAGCGCACCGAAGTGGCGCGGCTCGAGCTCCAGCGTGTGTTCGATGTCGGCCATCGACTTGGCGTAGTTGTTCATCATGAAGTGAACGGTGGCGCGGCGATTCCAGCCTTCCGGATAGTCCGGGTCGAGCGTCACCACCTGGTCGAGGAAATCGAGCGCGACGTCGAACTTCTTGGCTTCGATCGCATCATTCGACCATGACATCATCAGGTCGATGGAAGCGCTGCCCGACTTGAACCATTCCTGCCAGATCCTGCCCGCGATTCGCTCGGCGGCCTTTTCATTGCGTTCGCGCTTGAGCTGCGCGAACAGCCCGTCGAGGCGGTTCTCATCGGTCTGGACGATTGATTGGCCGGATGCATCGCTGCCGGAATCAGCAGCCATTGCCGGCCCGGCGCCGGCAAGAATCAGAAACAGAAAGCAGGCGAATGCGCTCCGCATGCCCGGAGTCTAACTTCGCTCGGCGGAAGGTCAAACTGAAATCCGCGTGATGCGGGATTGCCCTCGCCGATCCGGAAGCAAAACGCCTCCGGCGGGAGATCAGCCCTGGCGCGCCTTGTAGCGGGGAGCCGACTTGTTGATGATATAGACGCGGCCCTTGCGGCGAACCATGCGGTTGTCGCGGTGACGGCTCTTCAGTGCCTTGAGCGAATTCTTGATCTTCATTGGTCTAGCCCGTGGGTCAGGGCCCGTCGAGGGCCGAACATTAAGGGCGCGCCCGAGGACGCGCCCGAATTTGCGACTGGCTCATAGACGAGGAGTCTCGTCCATGTCAACCGTGCCCGATGTCATTGACAAAGATCCATCGGCGAATGAGCCTTCCTGCTGGAGATAACAGGAAAGCCGTCAGGCTGAGCGGCGGTCGGGGGGAGTGATCATGCGCGGGGAGGTGCTGCATTTCGACGAAGAACTGGGAATCGGCTTCATAGCCGGCGCTGACGGCAAGCGTTACTCCTTCGACCGTGGCGAGTTGCGCCAACATGCGCCGATCGGCAGGGGCACGCCGCTCGAATTCCTGCCGGACGGCGACGCCGCCCGCGAGATTTTCATCACGCGGGACGAAATGCCGGGGACAGGCGCTGGCGCCGTGGGCCGATTCGGCCGGTCTGCAGCGGCAAGCGATGCGGAGGACACGGGGCTTTGGGGCTATTTCTGGAGAGGGATCACCAGAAACTACGTGAATTTCAGGGGACGCGCGCGCCGCAAGGAATTCTGGGGCTACGTCCTGTTCTACTGGCTCGGCCTGTTCGCGGTGTCAGCCGCCGCTGCGGCGGCGGATTTCGGGCTCGGCAATTTCCAATCCGGCAGCGAATGGCCGGTCGTCAGCGTCGTTCTGGTTGTGGTGGTCCAGCTTGCCACCTTCCTGCCCACGCTCGCATTGCTGGTCCGCAGGCTGCACGACATCGGCCTGTCCGGATGGTTCTCGCTCCTCCCGATCGTGCTGTCGGTCGTGTTCAGCATCGTCGGCGCGATCGTAACATTCGTGTTCGGCCTGGTTCCCTCGCAGAAGCACGAGAACCAATGGGGACCCGTGCCGACGGGCGTCCGGTTCGACACAGTTCCGGTCGAAACGCCGGATGCCTGAAAGCTCGGAACTGGGGACGGCCTCCTTTCTATGTGATTTGACCATGCAGCCGCGGGCCATAAGTTCCTTGCATCTCGCAGGGAGACGACCATGACGACAATGCTGGCAAATGTCCGCCTGATCTGCCTCGCTCTCGCCCTGTCCGGAGCGGGCGCCGTCCCCGCGCTCGCCCATCACGGCTGGTCCTGGACGGTGGAAGAACTGTCCGAATTGAAGGGCGTCATCCGCAAGGTCTATGTCGGGAACCCGCATGCAACGCTCGATGTGGATGTCGACGGAGAGATCTGGAAGGTCGAGCTCGCCCCGCCCCGGGCCACCGAGCGGGCAGGCTTCACGGAAGCCTCGGCCAAGCCGGGCGATGAGGTTACGGCGATCGGCAACCGTTCGCTCGACAAGGCGGAACGGCGGATGAAGGCGGTCCGCATCATTGTCGGCGGCAAGACCTACGACGTCTATCCCAACCGGGCGCCGTCAGACTGATCCGGTCGGGAATGGCCGATATTCTCGCGGCGATCGAGGGGCTGCCGCCGGTTTTGGCGCTGAAGAGCTCCTTTGTCGCCTACCCGCTCGTCAACGCACTGCACATCCTGTTGATCGGCGCCCTGGTGACCAGCGTCCTGTTGATGGATCTCAGGGTGCTTGGCGCCTTTGGTTCTGTCCCCGCCGCGCCGTTCGTCGCCCTGCTGCGGCGTGTGGCATTTGTCGCCTTCGCCGGCGCGGTGCTGACCGGAGCGACCTTGTTCGCCGTCAGGGCAAGGGACTACGCGGCCTCGCCGGTGTTCCTGTTGAAGATGGTCCTGGTGGCGATCGCGATCCTCAACTTCCTGCTTTTCCGCCGGCTCGAGGCACGGGTCGCCAAGTCCGGCAATCTTCCCGCCCCCTTGCGGCTGCAGGTGATCTTCTCGGCGGCGCTCTGGCTCTGCGTGCTGGTCGCGGGCCGTTTCATAGGCTTCTATTAGAAAAGGGCCGGAAAACGGCTTTCCGGCCCTCTTTCTGTAAGAGCGTTATCCCCCGCGCTCAGGCGGCGCGGAAATGCGCGACGATGGCGTCACCCATCGCGGCTGTGCCGATCTCGGTCTTGCCTTCCGACAGGATGTCCCTGGTGCGCAGGCCCTCGTCCAGGACGGCCGAGATCGCCGCCTCCAGCCGGTCGGCTTCGGCGACCATGCCGAAGGAGTAGCGCAGGCACATGGCGAAAGACGCGATCATGGCGATCGGATTGGCGACGCCCTTGCCGGCGATGTCGGGGGCGGAACCGTGCACCGGCTCATACAGCGCCTTGCGGCTTCCGGTCCTGGCGTCGGGCGCGCCGAGCGAGGCCGAGGGTAGCATGCCCAGCGAACCCGTCAGCATGGCAGCGACGTCGGACAGCATGTCGCCGAACAGGTTGTCGGTCACGATCACGTCGAACTGCTTGGGCCAGCGAACGAGCTGCATGCCGCCGGCATCGGCCAGCATGTGGGTGAGCTCGACGTCGGAATATTTCGCCTTGTGGGTCTGGGCCACGACCTCTTTCCAGAGCACGCCCGACTTCATCACATTGTGCTTCTCCATCGAGCACACCTTGTTCTTGCGCGTGCGCGCCAGCTCGAAGGCGACGCCCGAGATGCGCTCGATCTCGAAGGTGTCGTAGACCTGCGTGTCGATGCCGCGCTTCTGGCCGTTGCCGAGATCGATGATCTCCTTGGGCTCGCCGAAATAGACGCCGCCGGTCAATTCGCGCACGATCAGTATGTCGAGACCCTCGACCACCTCCTGCTTCAGCGACGAGGACGCGGCAAGCGCGGGATAACAGATCGCCGGCCTCAGATTGGCGAAGAGCTGCATGTCCTTGCGCAGCCGCAGCAGGCCGGCCTCAGGACGGACCTCATAGGCGACGCCGTCCCATTTCGGCCCGCCGACCGCGCCGAACAGCACGGCATCGGCGGCGAGCGCCTTGGCCATGTCGTCCTCCGAGATGGCCTTGCCGTGGGCGTCGTATGCCGACCCGCCGACCAGGCCTTCCTCGGTCTCGAAGCCGGCGCCGAGATCGGCATTCATCACCGCGATCAGCTTCTTGACCTCGGCCATCGCCTCGGGACCGATGCCGTCGCCGGGCAGGAGGAGAAGTTTGCGCGATGCCATGGAGAACCCTCTTCGAAATTCTGCGGAAAACCGCGCTCTTGCTAACCGCGCGGGCCCCGATGCGCAAGGAGGAAACGGTCCATCTTCTTTCGGCGATGCCGGTTCCCTCCGTTGCGGAACCATTCTACCTTCCCCCGCATGAATAGGACGGCAATCATTCGATTGCTGGCCGCGTGCGGCCTCGTGCTTTTGAGCGGGCGGGCCGTATTCGCGCTGGACCTGGACCTGCCGGCCTTGTGCCGGATCGGGCAGGATTGCTTCGTCCAGCAATATCCAGACATGGAGAAGGGTTCGGCCGCCGTCGACCCGTTCTGCGGGACCGCCACCTATGACGGCCATGACGGCACCGACCTGCGCATCCTGTCGATGGCCGACGTCGAACGCGGCGTTCCTGTGGTGGCCATGGCCGATGGCAAGGTACTGCGGCTGCGCGACGGCGAGCCCGACCGGCTGGTGACCAGCCAGGCCGACCGCACTTCCGTATCCGGCAAGGAGTGCGGCAACGGGATGATCGTCGATCATGGCGAAGGCATCGAGGTCCAGTACTGTCACATGCGCCAGGGCAGCCTCTTGGTGCAGCCGGGCGAGACCGTGAAGCGGGGCCAGAGGCTGGGTGCGGTGGGCGCGTCGGGCCTTGCCCAGTTCCCGCATGTCCATGTCACGGTGCGCAGGAACGGCGAGGACGTCGACCCGGTGACGGGCAAGCCGCTCGCCGCCGGCTGTCTCGTCGAGGGCGAGGCCAGGCATCCGCTGTTCTCGGCCGAAATCGTCGACGCACTCGGCGAAGCGGGTCCTCAGATCATCGCCCTCGGCCTGGCCGGTGGGCCGATCGATCATGCGGCCCTGTCGGTTTCCGGGCCGCCGCCCGCGGCCAAGGCGTCGTCGCCGGCGATTGTCGGTTGGGCCTGGTTCATCAATCTCCGCCGGAGCGACAGGGTCGTCGTCAGGCTCGTCGGCCCGGACGGACAGGAGATCGCGCTCACCCGCAGCGACCCGATGGACCGCAACAAGGCGGACTATTCGGCCTTCGGCGGCAAGAAGGGTGCGCCGGCGTCCGGCGTCTATCGCGTCACGGCAGGCGTAGAGCGCGACGGCAAGGCTCTGTTCAATAAGAGCGGGGAGTTCAGAGTGGAGTAGCAGAAGCGGACGCCGGGCGATGGGAGTTTGGCGTCCGATCCGCGATGGCAAGCGCGGCCGGCGAGAGCCGCCTACGCCGTCCGCCGCAGCGCCGTCACCTCGATCTCGATCTTCATTTCCGGCTTGTTGAGCGTGCATACGATCATGGTCGCCGCCGGCCGGATGTCGCCGAAGATCTCGCCGAGGATCGGGAAGACCCGGTCCACATAGGCCTGGTCGGTGATGTAGTAGCGGGCACGCACGACGTCGGCCATATCGAAACCGCCGTCCTTCAACGCCTTGGCGATGGTCGCAAGACAGTTGCGGGTCTGGTCCTCGACGCTGTCCGGCATTGTCATGGCTGCATAGTCGTAGCCGGTCGTGCCGGCGACGAAGCACCAGTCGCCCTGCACGACGGCGCGCGAATAGCCGGCCGTCTTCTCGAAGGGCGACCCGGTGGAGATGAGCTTGCGCATAGGTCCTCCTATTGCGGCGGATTGAACGCGGTGTGCATCGCCTGCTTCAGATCGGCCGGCCATCCGTCGAGGGCCGGCCACGTCCGTGGCTCCGGCTGGTCGCTTTCCTGCGCGAAGTAGAGTTTCTGGCCCCTGGCGTCGATGGCCATGAAGGCGTCGGCGCTGCCACAGGCGTGCGGCACGCAGCCGCTGGCATGGATGATGCCCGAGGGCAGCATCTGTGGCCCGCCGCCCACAAGCAGGCCCGTCATGACCTCCGTCAATGACGAGCCGAGCAGCTTCTGTGCGTCCCGGTAGATCGCTTCGTTGCGCAAGGCGTCGATGATGTTGTCCAGGCCGGACGGATCGAGATCGGACCATTGGGTGCCCGGCTGCGGCGTGAAGGTCAGCGTACCGGCGACCCTGACGCCTTCATCGGGCGACCAGACTTCCGCCAGCGCGGATTCGCCTGGGACGAGATAGGGCACGAAATAGATGCTGTCGCCGGTGACGGCGGCCGGCGGCGAACCGCAGTCCTCGCCGACGATGTCGCTCCTGATGTCGCCGCTTTCCGGCTTCCAGGCGATCACGGTCGCCGTGCCGCAGGCATTGCCGCCGTCTCCGACGGAAAACAGCGCCACCTGCCGTCCGCCTATGGTGACGGTCCGATCGTGATAGACGACATAGTTGCGGGCGATCTCCTTGCCGTCAAAGGCAAGGATCTTGTCCTGGTCCGCGGTCTCCGTGATCGTGAACCTGCCGCCCTCGAAGGGGATCTCTTCCGGCGCCGCCTGCTGGGCGTGAGCCGTCGCCGACACCAACAGGCCGGCCGCAAGCGCAAGGCGGTTCAGAGCCCGCATCGTCGTCTCCGGATCGAGGGCGGGTCCATGCCCGCCGGAAAGGTCGGTCCAAATGCCGCGAGGAATGCGGCGCAAAGCGTCGCGGCGGTCAGGCCCAGGGGCGGCTCGTGGCAGCCTTCTGCTCATAGGCAGCGATCGACGAGGCCTTCTCCATGGTGAGGCCGATGTCGTCGAGCCCGTTGAGCAGGCAATGCCGCTTGAAGTCGTCGAGGTCAAACTTGATGACGCCGCCGTCGGGGCCGCGGATCTCCTTGGTCTCGAGGTCGACCGAGAGCGTCGCGTTGGAGCCGCGGGACGCGTCGTCCAGCAGCTTGTCGAGATCCTCGGGGCTGACCGTGATTGGCAGGATGCCGTTCTTGAAGCAGTTGTTGTAGAAAATGTCGGCGAAGCTCGTCGAAATCACACAGCGGATGCCGAAATCGAGCAGCGCCCAAGGCGCATGCTCGCGGCTGGAGCCGCAGCCGAAATTGTCGCCGGCGACGAGAATCTGCGCATTGCGGTAGGCAGGCTTGTTGAGCACGAAATCCGGGTTCTCGGTTCCATCCTCGCGGAAACGCATCTCCGCGAACAGGCCGGCGCCGAGACCGGTGCGCTTGATCGTCTTCAGATAATCCTTCGGGATGATCATATCGGTGTCGACATTGACGATCGGCAAGGGGGCGGCGACGCCGGTGAGCTTGGTGAATTTGTCCATTGCGTAGACCCGTCGGTTGCGTTCCGGGAAATTGTCCTGGCCCGCTTTACACAAGGCCGGAGCGGAATCAAAGAGCCAGCGCAAGCGTCTCGCTCGCACATAGCCTTGAATGTTGCCTCCGCTTCCTTATCTCCCGAGCGCAGATGCTCAAAGAGGAACGACGATGAAGTGTCCTATCGACAATGCCGATCTGGTCATGGCCGAGCGCCAGGGCATCGAGATCGACTATTGCCCGAAATGCCGCGGCGTCTGGCTCGACCGTGGCGAGCTCGACAAGATCATCGAGCGCTCGGCGCCCGAGGAGCGGCCGCGTGCCGCCATGCGCGACGAAGGCCGGCAGCCGCCGCGTGACGAGGGCCGGTACGAGCGCCGGGAGCATCGCTCCTACGACAGCGACGACCGGCATCGGGGCGACCACCGTCCCTACAAGAAACGCAAGTCGCTGCTCGGCGAGCTCTTCGACTTCGACTGATAGACAGAGGCGGTGTGAGGGGCGTTGCCGGTGTAGTGAATGGTGAAATGGTGAATGGTGAATGGTAGTTTTCTGGATCCCGGAGGCCAAGTTCTGACTTCGTCGTTGGCCTTCTCGGGGAACTACGATCTATTCTTCACCATTCACCATTCACCATTCACCATTCACCATTCACCAAACAACCAGTAGCGCCCCGCTCGCCACGAGGGCCGCGCTCCAGAGATAGTCGAGATTGATCCAGCTTCTCCGCAGGAACTCCAGGCCGAGCCATTCATAGACCAGGACCGAGATGGCGGCGATCACCGCCAGCATCGCGCCGGTATGGACGCCGAGGGCGGCAAAAGCCGTGCCGATCGAAGCCTGCGCGGTGATACCGGCTGCCGGTGTCCCCGAGAGGCACAGCGGCATCACCACCGGCAGCAGCATCAGGCCGGCGCCATGCGCGCTCGCCATCAGCAGCGACCAGATGGCGAGGCCAAGGAAGCCCGTCTGCATGCCGATCCGCACGCGGCGGCGATGGCCATAGGCCAGATGCCAGGCCGCCCAGCCGATCAGTACCGCGCCGGCCAATGGGCCGAGCCGGCCGTGATCGATGACGATCCCGAAAGCGAGCACGGCGGCCAGAACCGCTGCCACTGCCAAAGCGTGGCCGAGAATGATCGGCCCGAGCGAGGCAAATACCGTCGCCCGGCTCTTGCGATGCATGCCGAGGGCGACTGCGAACAGCCAGCCCATCGCCGGGTTCAGCCCGTGGAATGCGCCGAGCCCGGCAATGGCGAGCCACGGCGCCAGGCTCGACGTCATCTCTCTGCCCTTTGGGTCATCCCGATGCCCTGTGGGTCATTTCCGCGCCCTACGGAAAGCAGTAGGAATCGGAGGAGCAGTCACCGCCTTCCAGCCTGATCTGGTGCGGCAGATGGCCCTTCGGCCAGTCGACGAAGAATTTCTCGTCGAAGGCGAGGCCGCCATCGGGCTTGGCGTCGAGTTTCACCATCCAGCCGTCGAAGCCGCCCTCGTAGAACTGTGTGTCGATCACGCCATAGAGGGAGTTGGTGAAATAGACCCGTCTGCCGTCGCGGCTGACCTCGACCATTTGCGGGCCGCCGCCGAGCTTGCCGTTGTTCGCGCCGGGATGACCGGCGCGCGAGACGATGCCGCCGATCCTCACCTTGCCGGCAAGCTTCGGATTGAACGGATCCGAGACGTCATATTGCAGCATCTCGCCGGTCCCCCAGCAGGCGACATAGAGGAAGCGATCGTCCATGGACAGGTCGATGTCTGTAACCAGCGGCGGCACAGCCTTGAAGCCCTTGAGCAGCGGCGGCAGGTCGTCCTCGCTCGCCGGCTCAGCGGGAATCGAGATGATCTTCCTCACCGCCCATTTGTCGCCGTCGCGGTACCAGGTCCAGATCGACGACGACAGGTCCTTGAGGCTGATGACGCAGTTGACGAAACCATAGGCCTTGGTCGGGTCGTGCGCGGGCCTCAGTTCGAAGACGAGTTGGTTCTCCTCGCCGAAATCGATCTCCTGCAGGTGCTTGCGCTTGTTCAGGTCCCAGAAATGCAGGCGGCGGCCATATTTGGAGCCGAGCAGGATCTCGGGCACGAGCCCGTCCTCGAACATGTCGGGCGTGCCCCATTCGCTCGTCACCAGAGTATCGTGCCCGAGATGCCACCAGCCGTCATAGGCGAATTGCTGCGGTCCCCTGTCGATCTCCCAGCGGCCGAGCGGCTCGAAGCTCTCATGGTCCATCAGGAAGATGCCGCCGGGCGCCTTGCCCTCGGCATTGCCGAGCGCCGTGACATAGATGCCCTCGGGCCCGCAATGGATCGTGTGCGGCCGTGTGTAGCCGGTCTTTTCCGCGATCTCTTCGGGCTCGATGACCTTGACGATCTTCGGTTTCCTGGGATCGGGCTTGGTGTCGATGATGTGGATGCGCGACGAGCGCAAGCCCGGCACGACCAGATAGCGCCGCTCGACGTGGGGATGGGGAGCGTTCGGGCACAGCACGGAGGAACAGGCGTTCCAGCCGAAATGGTGAAGCTCGTCGCCGGCATTGGGCATGGCGACCGATCCCACGATCTTCGCATAGGAGCGGCTCGACGGATCGACATCCACCACGGCAATGCCGTCAGGTGTCTTTCTCTGGGGATCGAACATCGCGACATAGGCGATGCTCTCGGGCTTGG
This sequence comes from Mesorhizobium sp. L-8-3, assembly GCF_016756615.1. Classification (GTDB taxonomy): domain Bacteria; phylum Pseudomonadota; class Alphaproteobacteria; order Rhizobiales; family Rhizobiaceae. The sequence goes on from NZ_AP023262.1 coordinate 1,928,683, forward strand.
CTTTCTCCGCCATGCGCGGCGACGGGTAAAAGCTCGCATCTGGACGCCAGCTTGCCATGTAATCCTCCCTTTCGTTTCCTCCATGCTGCGGCCGTAGCGCGGCCGGATGTTCAAGCCTTGATCGTGGCGGCGTCCGTGCGGCGCTCGACATGGCGCCAGCTCCCAGACGCAGCCGTGGCGAGGATGCTTGGCCGTGACGCAGGGGCGGCGATGACGGACGACAAGGCGATTGCCTCCTCGAAATCCCAACTCGGGATGCGGGCTGTCAAACAGTCCGGCCTGCGCGCCTGTACACGCGGTCGAGATGCTTCCGGCAAGGCGGCAGGCAACGTTGCCTGCGGTTCGAGAAAACGACCCGGCACGCGGGAGCCGTTTCCAAAAAGCACATCCCACTGTAGGACGCGCTCCCGGCGAGCGTCAATCGATCGTTTTCTTATGACCGCGAGTATTGTTCAAGCATTATCCCGGAAGAGGCCGTCTTCTGTTTTTGCTCTGTGAGCATCTCGCGCCAGAAGTGTATCGGAAGAAATGCGGATGCAACCTAAATCACGTTCAACTCGCGGAAAGGCCGGCCCTCGGCAATGCGCGCATAACCGAAGGCCGAGCAGTCGATGCTGCGATAGCCGCCATGGACGATGAGTTCGGCGAGCGCCTTGCCGACTGCCGGCGCCTGTTGCAGCCCATGGCCGGAGAAGCCGTTGGCGAAGATGAAGTTCGAAACTTCGGGATGCGGCCCGATCACCGCATTCTGGTCGAGCGTGTTGTAGTCGTAATGGCCGGCCCAGGCGCGGGTCGGCTTGATGGCCTCGAAGGCCGGGACGCGGGTGGCGAGCACCGGCCAGATCACCTCCTCGAACAGGGGCCAGGCCGGATCGAAATCGGCGGGATCCGCGGCGGTTTCGCCGTCCTCGGGCTCGGCACCGCCGGTGATATAGACCGAGCCTTCCGGGCGAACATAGATGCCGCTCGGATCGACCAGAAGCGGCATGTCGTCGAAGCGGTCTCGCGCCTCGAAGACGAAGACGTTGCGCTTGCGCGGTTCGACCGGCAGTGCAAGCCCCGCCATGGCTGCCACGGCGCCGGCATTCGGGCCGGCGGCGTTGACGATCGTGCCGGCTCCGAGACGCTCGCCGCTCGCGAGCGTCAGCGCCGTCACCTTGTTGCGGGTACGCTCGATGCCGGCCACCTCGCCGGTCACGAAGTCCACATTCTTCTGCCTGAGCGCCCTGCGGAACAGCGTCAGCATGTCATTGGCGTCGAACCAGCCTTCGCCGCTGCGACCATAGGCGCCCGCGGCGATACCCTCGCCGGAGAGCCAGGAGAAGCGGCGCGTCAGGGCGTCGACGTCCTCGAGCAGGATGTCGGCGCCTTCGCGGGCCTGGATCGCATGGTTGGCCTTGAGCACCGGCAGGCCCTCCTCCGAGGCGAGAATCAGATAACCCTTCTCGCGGAAGCCGATGTCGGCGCCGGCGCCGAACTCCTCTTCCAGTCGGCGAAACAGGGCCAGGGTGAACTGCGACAGGCGAATGTTCTCGGGGATGGAGAACTGCTGGCGGATCGAGGCGCAGGACAGCGTCGTCGCCGCATGGGCGAATTGCGGATCGCGCTCGATCAGCGCGATCGAGCCGGAAAAGCCCTCCTCGCGCAGATAATAGGCGACCGAGCTCCCGACGATCGCGCCGCCGACGATCACGACATCATAGCCCATGCCCAGTCCTTCCCACGACCCAGTCCTGCCATGCCGAAGCCGGCGCGCTCAGGCGGCCGGCAGGACGATCTCGAAGCGCGTCCCGCGTTCGGAGTCAACCAGTCGGATCGCCCCACCATGCGCTTTCAGCAGCGCCGTGACGATGCCGAGACCCAGGCCGGTGCCGCCGGTCTCGCGGCGGGTGGTGAAGAAGGGCTCGAAAATATGGTGCCGGTTGCCGGGTGAAATTCCGTCCCCATCGTCGGTGACGGTGAAGATCACGCGGTCGCCGGCCGATCCGACATCGATGCCGAACCGCGTCGCGCCATGCCTGGCCGAGTTGTCGGCGAGATTGGCGAATACGATCCCGGCATTTTCCGCCGACATGCGGAAGCGCAGTTCCGCGCCGGTGCCGGCCTTGACCGTCAGGCCGCCGACGGGCGGCATAAGGCTCAGTGCCTCTCCGGCGGACGTGGTTTCCAGGCCCACGTCGAGGCTTTCTGCGCGCGTCAGCTCGAGCAGGCGGCGCACGAGCCGATTGAGCCGTTCCGAATCGGTGACGATATTGCCGGAAAAGTGCCGACGCTCGGCTTCGTCCATCTCCGCGCCGGAATCGCGCAGCAGCTCGGCCGCGCCCTGGATCGCGGTCAGCGGCGATTTCAGTTCGTGGGAGACATGACTGGCGAAGGTGCGGATCGCGTCCGAGCGCGCCTGCAGCTTCCCCGCCATGTCGAGAAAGGCGCTGGAGAGCTCCGCCATTTCGCGCGTGCCGTGATGGTCGAGCGGCCGGATCGCGTCGCGCTCGCCCCCGGCGATCCGGCGCGTGCGCTCGATCAGCTCGTATATCGGCCGGCTGACGGCGCGCAGGAACAGGGCGGCGATCAGCAAGGTGCCGCCGAGAATGGCGATCGCGGCGAGCGCCACTTTGCCGCGTTCGCCATAGAGATGCTTCACGATGTTGTTCGGTGTGCGCGAAAGATAGACGACACCCGCCACCTTGCCTTGGACTTCAACGGCCATGGCGACGAAGACGCGCACCTTCGTGCCCCTGCTCACCGAATAGAGCGGCGGTGCCGGCTGGTCGGAGACCCTGAGCCGCAGCGCGCTGGCATAACGCCCGGCGAGTGCTTCGCGCACCTCCTCGACATGGGCAAGCGACTGGCCGACTTCCTGCCGGCCCGCGATCACCACGCCCGATGGATCGAGCAGGCGGAATCCCGCGAGCGTGACGTTCCTGGTCTCGTCGATGATGCCGGTGAGGCTCGCCCCGATCGCGGCGAAGCGCGGCTCGGCAGCGGCGGGCACGGCATCCGGCCGCCGCCCGAGCACGGCGTCGACCGCGAGATCGAGGCGCGGCTCGATCGGGCGGTAGGTCGCCTGCCGGGCGCTTGTTCCTTTGCCGGGAAGTGTTGCTCTGAATGCTGCTTCAGGGATCCCTGCTTCGCGGATCCTCTCCGCATAGACGGCGGCGAGCACCGCCCCTTGCGCGATCAGCTCCGCTTCCGTCTGCCGGACGAGCTGGTTCTCATAGAGCCGGAAAAAGAACAGGCCGACGAGCGGCAGCGCCATGACCAAGACGAGGATGGCTACGACGATCGTGGCGAGGCGCGGCCGCCATTTGCTGGGCAGCGATGAACCCGTCACGCGCCGCATCTTCCGATGCGGAAGCCGACGCCATGTACCGTCTCGATGGCGTCGGCGCAGCCGGCCGCCGCCAGCTTGGCGCGGATGTTGCGGATATGGCTGTCGACCGTGCGGTCGGCGACATGGATATTGACGGCATAGGCATTGGCCATGATCGTCTCGCGGGACAGGACGTGCGACGAACGGGCGATCAAGGTCTTGAGGATGCTGAACTCGAGCGCGGTGAGAGCCAGCGCCGTTTCGCCGAAAAGCACCACATGGCGCGCGGGGTCGAGGGTGAGCCGACCGTGGGTGAGCACCGTCTCATCCGCCGCTTCGGAAGACGTGGCGCTGCGCATGCGGCGCAGGATGACGCTGACGCGCGCGACCAGCTCGCGCGGGCTGAAGGGTTTCGTCACATAGTCGTCCCCGCCCATCTCCAGCCCGAGCACACGATCGATCTCCTCGTCGCGGGCCGACAGGAACAGGATCGGGGCATCCGACAGCCGCCGCACGCGACGGCAGACTTCGAGCCCGTCCATCTCCGGCATGCCGACATCGAGCACCATGAGATCGGGCGGCCGCCGCTCGAATTCCCGCAAGGCCGCAGCGCCGTCGCGGACCGAAGTCGTCGTCATGCCCGCCTTTTCGAGCGCGAAGCAGATCACCTCGCGTATATGCTGGTCATCGTCGGCGACGAGGATCCTGTGCGACATCGCTTCAGTAGCCCGGCATCGTGGGGTGGGTGACCGGTGCCGGCGGCTGCGGCGGGCGGCTATCGAGATAGGCGGTCAGCCGCCAGCCGCGCAAGGTGCGGGCGCGCCAGTCCCGTTGGGTCTCCCGGTACCTGTCCTCAGCGCTCTGGCGCGTCGCCGAAAGCATGATCCAGGCGTCCGTGCCGGCGAGATCGCGGCGGTCGAGCAGCCGGTCGATTGCCGGGAAAGCTGCCGGACCGAGCGATCTCAGATAAGAATGGTCGAGTGCAACGCCTTGGCCGGTCATCTCGTAGGAATGGTCCACATTGTAGTTTGCGATCAGGGCGGCGAAATTGACGAAGGAACACGCATAAAGGGTGGCTGAAAGCGTCAGAAGATTGGCGCCGAACAGCCATCCGTTCGATTTTTCGAGCGCGATGCGGGCAAGGATCAGGACAAGGCCGCTCGCAACCAGTCCCATCCAGACCAAGGCCGCGACCCGCCAATAGGTCAGGGCATAGATTCCGACATAGAGGTCGAGCCGCAGGATCGAGGAGATCACCAGAAGGACGTTCTGGGCGATGAAGAGATAGACGAGCCGCCGGATGACGGGATCGCGTGACGTCGTGCCGGCTGGGCGCATGGCGGCGAGCACAAAGGCGGCGAGCAGCGCGGTGACGATCAGCGGATAGGCGCCCCGATGGGCGTATTCCGCATAGGTGAGGTCGTCGGGAAGGGTGGCGCCGCCCCAGAGATAGGCGAGGTCGAGCAGCGACTGCACGGCGAACAACAGGTTGAAGACGACGAGCGCGCGAAGGATCGCCGCCTTGCCGAAGACGAGTTGGCCGATGGTGCGCGTCGCGTCAGGGGCGATGGCCTGCGGCGTCGCCGCAAGCCACGGCGATGGTGGTTGTGGCGCGGGGAGATACGCCAGCCGCGGCCGCAGGAAAGCCCAGACGGCGACCAGGACGAAGAGCCAGAAGCCGAGCCTTGCGACGTCGACATGCTCGAGCAGGGCGAAGACGTCGACGCGCGACAGCCAGTCTTCAACGACGGGATTGGCGATGCCGAACAGGGCGACGAAGACGGCGCCGAGGCCGAGTGGCAGGAGCCAGGCGGCAAGCCGTGCCGCACTGGCTCGTACGCCTTTGCGCCGCCACCGGAAGAAATCGAGAAGGAAGCCGAACGGCGCTGCAACCAGGAAGGCTGCGATCTGCCTGGCGATGCGCGGTATGCCCGGCCTGAGCAGGCCGGCGACCGACAAAGCGAATGCCGAGAGCGCGACGACGGCGATCGCGAAGGAGAGCGGGCTGACATTTTCCGCGAGCGGCAGAAGTGTTGTGGCGAGCAGGCAGAGCTGGAAGACGATTGTCCGGCTGCGGGCTGCCGCCGGATGCAGTATCAGCATCGCGGCCGTGACCGCCGCGCAGAAGATGAGCAGGCTGACGCCGATCATGCGGCCGAAGAATAGGAAGTCGGCAAGGACCACGAGCAGCAGCGCGCCGAAGAAGACAGGACGGAAGGTGTTCGTCACGGACGTGCTTTCATGCGGCTCGGCCGCGAGGCCGGGATGAAGGCGACGACGCTGCCCGAGGGGCGCGTGGCGGGCGGAATGGAAAGCCACCAGCCGTCATGTTGCAGGCGGCGGGGCAGGGCGGACCGTGGCAAGGAGAGAAGCCGTGTCATGGCCGCCTTGTCGCAGGCGGTGCGGCACATACCGTGGCGGCATCGAGGAGATTTTCGGGAGTTTCGTGCAGAAATCGTGCAGGCTTGCCACGCCGTGCTGCAGGCGGCATAGATCGGGCATGGAGACCCCCCGTCCCCGCCGCTCCGTGCTCTACGTGCCCGCCGTCAACGAGAAGGCGCTGTCGAAGGTAGCCTCGCTCGCCTGCGACGCGGTCATCGTCGATCTCGAGGATGCGGTGGCGCCGGGCGAAAAGGCAGCCGCCCGCGACCGGCTGGCGGCGTTCTTCGCCGCGCGCCCGGCCTGCGAGACGGTCATCCGCGTCAATGCGCTGTCGGGCGAATGGGGCTCGGAGGATTTCCGGATCGCTATGGAACTGGCGCCCGATGCCATCCTGCTGCCGAAGGTCGAGGCGCCTCGCGACGTCCTCGAGGCCGGCGACTTGCTCGATGAGAGCGACGTGCCGACGAAGCTCTGGGCGATGGTGGAGACGCCGCGGGCGATGCTCAACCTCGGCGCGATCGCGGAACTCGGCCGCGACCCGGCTGCGCGGCTCACCTGCCTCGTGGCGGGCACCAACGATCTCGTCAAGGAAACCGGCGTTCTGATGACGCCGGACCGCCGCTATCTCATGCCCTGGCTGATGCAGATGGTGCTGGCCGCTCGTGCCGGCCGGCTCGACATATTGGACGGCGTGAGCAACGATTTCCGCGACCTCGCGACTTTCGGGCGCGAATGCGCGGAGGCTGCCGCCATGGGGTTCGACGGCAAGACGCTGATCCATCCGGCGCAGATCGAGCCGGCCAATATGGCTTTCTCGCCGACCCCGGCGGCAGTCGCCGAAGCCGAGAAGATCGTGGCGGCCTTCGCCGAGCCGGGCAACGCCGGCAAGGGCGTCATCTCGATCGACGGCCGCATGGTCGAGCGGCTGCATCTGGAACAGGCCGAAAGGCTGCTTGCCAAGGGTTCAGCACAGAAGGGGACACATCCATGAAACTCTACCGCTTCCTCACCGGCCCCGACGATGCGAGCTTCTGTCACAAGGTCACGGCCGCGATGAACAAGGGCTGGCATCTGTTCGGCTCGCCGACCTACGGCTTCGACGCCGAGACCAAGACGATGCGCTGCGGCCAGGCGGTGGTGAAGGATATAGACGGTATCGACTATGAGCCCGGCATGAAGCTCGGGGATTACTGAACGGAATTCTTGGCTGTGCCGCCTCAGGCCTCGCGTGGGGCGGCATGCGACGAGCGCGAGAGCATGCGTATGGCCGCGCATAAATTATTCGGCGGATGGCCTCGGCCGGCAATGCCGAATAGTCTTCCATCCATGCGATCCGAACCAGAATTGGAAACGTCCCGCTTTGTCGGAATCATCGAATTCCTCCAGGCTGCGGAGCAACTGAAGAACACGCTGAGGAGCGGGATCACTTCGGAGGGGCGGCCCGAAAGCACCGCCGAGCACAGCTGGCGGCTCTGCCTGATGGTGATGATGTTCGACCGCGAACTCGGTGCGTGCGACCGCCTCAAGCTTCTCAAGCTATGCATCGTCCATGATCTCGGCGAGGCGATTTCGGGCGACGTTCCCGCGATCCATCAGAAAGGCGATGACGGGCGCGCCGAACGCGAGCGTGCCGACCTGATCAGGCTGTGCGCGCCGCTGCCGCGGGACCTGCAGCGGGAGATTCTCGACCTGTGGGACGAGTACAGCGCCGCGACCACGCCGGAGGCGGTGCTGGCGAAAGGCTTCGACAAGCTCGAAACGATGCTCCAGCACCTGGTCGGTCGCAATGCGCCCGATTTCGACTATGCCTTCAACCTGACCTACGGGGTGAAGCAGACCGACCGGCATCCGCTGCTCAGGCAACTCCGCGCCTTGGTCGACGAGGCGACCTCGCGCCGTGTGAAGTCGTAGCTGCCGTCAACGGCGGCGTCTGCGGCCATGGGCGCGACCGTCTTCGTCACGGTCCCGTCCCGCCTGCTTCCAAAGCAGGTTTTCGGCCGCTGGGAAGCCCCCGGCATGGCGGCGATCCTGTTCGGTGCGCCAATGACCGCGGCCGCAGGCGCGGCGTGGGCGATGCCGTCACTCTTGGCCATTGACAACCAGGCGAGCCTGCGACCGTCGCGACGGTGATTGCGACCGCCGCGGCGACCGGCACGACGACGCGAAAGGAGGGACGCCAAACGCCGCTTGGCTTGCCCCGTTGCCCGTCGCGCCCCCCAGACAACCCAAGGGTAGTACTCAGGCAGCGGCGCTTGGCAAAGGTGTTGGTGGGGCGACGAATGCGTCCGGGCGGTAAAAGGCGCGTTTAGTACCCCTGGTCATGAGGCGCACTCCTCGACCGGATGAACTCAGGCAATGCCGGCATAGGCGACCGACGCGGCCAGCACGCCGACGAAAGCCAGCACCACCCCCCAGAAAAACCAGCGCAGCGTTACCCGATAGACGGGCTCGCTGTCGTCCGCCACCTGCAGCGACCGCCAGAGGGCGACGAACAGGCACGCGATGGAGAGAAAGACAGGGACTGCCGCCAAGAAGGAAGCCGGCGTCCAGTCTCCAGTGGCCTCCAGGCTCCAGAAACGGAGGAAATAGAGGGAGAACCCCAGCATCACCGTGATCGCGGTGATTACGCCTTGCCGATAGCCCTGGGGCAGCGGGCGGTCGTTCTCGCGCACAGTCGGTTTGATCGAGGCCGGATCCTCAGTCACCGGACCCTCCCTTGCGCCGGCGGCCGGGCGAGCGCCCGTGGACCGGGATGCCAAGATGCCACATTCGCGAGCATGCCCGCGGCGGTCGCGGCGATAAAGCTGCCGAAACGGAGAATGAATCCGCTCCGCCTCCCCTATTTGTTGGATGGCCGGCCACAACCGCAAGCGGCCGACGTTGCCCTCTGTCCGGGGCAGGCCGGGCCCGCTGATAAGGCATTGCGCAGCGGTCGGAGGTGTAGCCGGGGGCTGGCGCCGGGAAGCAGGGCGACCCCTCTCGCCTCGGCAACGCATGGCCGGGCAGGCCTCCGGAACGGGGCCGCGAAGGTCGTCGACCCTACGCCAGCCGCATGCTGCTGCGAGCGCCCTTCATTGACGGCAGGGGACGATGCGGTTGGGCGCGCCGTCGATCCAGCCGATGATGGCGAAGTCGTCGCGCCGCCGGCCGCCCGGCGTGCGAGGTCGAAGGACGCGACCCGGACGCCCCGCCAGGGTCCGGCTGATGCGGACCGCCAACGTATCTTCTGTTTGTGGGCCCATGTTTTGTAGATAATTTGCAGCTGACCGTTTGTCGATTGGGCTCGGTAGTGAACCTGGCGGCTTGCCGGTTGCGCGATATTCGGCCTCGACAGGTTCGGGCGGCTCACAGAGCCCTTTGTCCTGTAGTGTCGGGCAACGATATATGGCTGTTTGAAAATCGGAACCGCGGTGAGCAAAGCGATGTCCAACCTTGAAAACGAGCTTCTGGGCACGCTTCCCGTCGCAGCCTATCTGACCGATGCGCACGGTCGCATCACCTATTGCAACGATGCGGCGGCAAAGCTGCTGGGCTACCGGCCGGCGCCAGGCACCGCCGACAGCTGCGACCTGTGGCGCATGCGATTTGCCGACGGCAACTCCATCGCCGACCATGAGCAACCTGTGGCGACGGCATTGGGCAGCCACTCCTCGCCTGCGGGATGCCGGGTTGCCTGCGAGCGGCCGGATCGTAGCTGGGGCGAGTTCCTGGTGCATTCCACCCCGACCCGAGACCCTGCGGGTAAGGTGACGGGGACGATCAATCTCCTCGTCGACGTCTCGGCCCATCTGCAGGATCATGAGGAGGTTCATCGGCTGGCCGCAATCGTCGAATCTTCCGACGATGCGATCGTAAGCAAGGACTTGTCCGGCTTCGTCAAGACCTGGAACGCGGGAGCCGAGCGCCTGTTCGGCTACCGTGCGGAAGAGATCGTCGGCAAACACATAGGCTTGCTCATTCCCTCCGACAGGCAGCACGAAGAAGAGCTGATCCTCTCACGCGTGCGGCGTGGCGAGCGTGTCGAACATTTCGATACGATCAGGGTGCGCAAGGACGGCGCGAAGCTACCGATCTCGCTGACGGTTTCCCCGATCCGCAATGCAGCCGGCGCCGTCATCGGCGCGTCGAAGATCGCGCGTGACATCACCGAACGCAAGGAAAGCGAGCGCCGGATCCAGATGCTTATGCGTGAGGTCGACCACCGCGTGAAGAACCAGTTTGCCGTCATACTGGCGATGGTCAGGGAAACCGGGAAGAGCGCCGACGACATCGCCGTATTCGAACTTCAGCTCCGCAACCGTTTGATCGGATTGGCGCGCTCGCAGGACCTGCTGGTCCGCGGTGGCTGGAAAGGGGCTGAACTCGGCGACCTCATCGACGGCCAGGTCAGGCCTTTCACGGAAGACAGTCGCATCCAGGTATCGGGCGAGCCGGTCACACTGTCGACGAAGGCGGTTCAGAACCTGGGCATGGCTTTTCATGAACTCGCCACGAACTCCACCAAGCACGGCGCGCTTTCGTGCAAGGACGGCATCGTCAGCATCCGCTGGACCGCGGGCGAGCGCTTCCGGCTGACCTGGCAGGAACTCGGCGGGCCGATCGTCGATACCGTGTCCAAAGGCGGCTTCGGCAGGATCGTGCTCGAGCGCATCACGCCCGCCGCGCTGGACGGCACGGCGCATCTCGGTTTTCCGCCGGAAGGCGTGATCTGGACATTGGATGCGCCGATCGAGCAGATCCGAGGCGAATAGACTGCAACTGTGACCATCAGCATGGTCACTGCGCGGCACGTCGGGAGACCTCTCCGGCCACTTCTTCGAGCGACCTCAGCCAGGCCAGTGCACGCCGTTCGTCCCGGTCCAGCAATCCGTCATGCTTCGGCAGTCGGCACGCTTCCAGTTCGGCAGGCAGTGTTCCGCTCTCCCAAGAGGAAATCACCTGCGGATGGATGTAGCCGCTGCGACACACCGACCGGGTGTTGCCGATGCACGCGGCCACCTCGTCGATGATCTCGTTGCGGAGCGACGCAACTTTGCCGGCGCTATCGGGAAGCGGCATGCGGGCGAACAGCGCCAGCGCCCGCACCGTTGCGCCCCAGGTTCGGAAATGCTTGGAACTGAAGCGGGGATCGGATGCATCCCTGATATAGGCATTGACCGCCTGGGACGTGACAGGAAGCCGGTTCCCTTCCTCATCCAGATATTGGAACAGCTGCTGGCCGGGCAACTCCTGCGTGTTCCGGACGATCCTGGCGATGCGGCGGTCGGTGAGATCGAGCCGCCACTCCCTGCCCGACTTGCCCTTGAAGAAGAACCGCATCGCCGACCCTGATATGTCGACATGGCGATCGAGCAGCGTCGTCAGCCCGAAACTGCCATTGTCCTTCGCATAGGCTTCATTGCCGATCCTGATCATGGTCCGGTCGAGCAGCCAGACGACCGCCGCGATGACCCGCGCTTGCGGCAATCCGCGTCTTCGAAGGTCCCGATCGACATGGCGCCGCAACCGAGGAAGGGCCCGCGCGAACGGTATCAGGCTCGAGAACTTGGCCTCGTCGCGCATCTGCACCCAGTCTGGATGGTAGAGATATTGGCGCCGGCCCCGCTGGTCCCTTCCCCTCGCCTGGATGTGCCCCTTGCGGTCGGGACAGATCCAGACCTCGGTCCAGGCCGGCGGAATTGCGAGGTCGCGAATGCGGGTGAGTGTCCGGGCGTCGTCGATCTTCTGCGCACCCAGCAGGAAGCAGAATCCGCGACCGGACCGCTTGCGGAGGATGCCGGCTTCATCATCGGCGACATATCGCAACGAAGCGGCGCGCGCGACTTCGGCACGGCCCGGTTCATCATCTTGTTTCCCAGGCTTCGCCGGGGCGTTCAATCACGTTTCTCCGGCTTCGGACCAGGCGTGTCGCCGGTCACTATTCGCCCGGCCCCCCAGATGCATCCAACGTGCCAGATCGAGATCCCGTTCCATCGACCGAAGACGAAGTGGATGAGCCAAAGACGGTCCGAGCTTCTTGGAACGAACCCGCGCAATGGGTGTTTGCCCCTGATGCGGGCGGCCAACTCAAGGAGGTAGCCATGCGTTCGAGATCATGGATTGCGCTTATTGGGGCGACAATGCTGGCGACAGGAACGGGCGTCGCGATGGCCCAGGACACCGTCATCATCCGGCCGGAGCAACGGACCGTGATCCGGGAGTATGTGCAGCGCGAGCCGGTGGCTTCGATCGACCTGCCGGGAATCGAGCTCAATATCGGCACGCCCGTGCCCGAGACCGTTGAACTCTACCCGATCGACGTTCCCGATGTGACCTATCAATATGTCGTCGTCGACGGGCGGACCGTGATTGTCGACCCGGCGGATCGCAGGATCGTCGAGATCATCCGATGATCGGAATTCCGGCCGAACGGCCGGATACCCTTCCGGCGGAGCGGAGTTTCCGCTGGAAGGGACGCATCCTTCACAATGAGCGTCAGTCCGCGACTTCAATCGCTTTGCTCATGCCATCCCGCAGTCGCTGAACCGTGATGTTGAGGTCGATCATCTCATGCGGGGCAAAGCCTGAGTGGCGAAGGAGCGAGGCGGTGAGGCAGCCTGTCTTCCTATGAAGCGAACTGCCTTTGGGCGACAGATGCACTTCGACCTGACTACGCCACTGCGACGACGTTCGACAAAGGGCCGAGGGCTGCGATAGCTGGATTGACCTCTTGCCGTGTCGGGCGCTCAAGAGCGTCCCAATATCCATTCCCTGAAGGTCGCGATCTTCGGATCGTTCTGAGTGACTTCCGGGCAGACCAGATAGTAGGCGAAGTCCTCCATGTGGGTCTCCTCCAAAAGCTTTACGAGTTGCCCGCCCTCGACCTCGCCCGCGACCATCGCAGCCGGCAACAGTCCTGCGCCCTGCCCGCCGAGCACCGCTTTCAGCAACAGGCTCGAATCGTCGAAGGACGGCCCCCGCGGAGCACGAAGTTCTTCGATCCCGTTGCTCTGGAACCATAGGCTCCAGCCCTTGCGTTCGGCGTCGTGCACATGCGGCCAACGAACCAGATCCTCCGCCCCGGCCGGCAGGCCGAGCCGCTCGACCAGGGAGGGCGCGGCCACCACCACCATTTCGACCGCCACGACCCGGTCGCTTCGAAGACCGCCATAGCGCCCCAAACCGTGGCGTATGGCCACGTCGACGCCGCTGCGCGAGAAATCGACCACGGCGTTACTCGTGACGATCTGGAGATCGATCTCGGGATGCGCGTCCTGGAACGACTTCATGCGCGGAACCAACCAGGCCGACGCGAAAAACGGCGTGACGCTGATCGTCAGCACGCCGCTGTCGGTCGAGGCGGCGACACGGCGTGTTGCGTCCGCGATCTGGCGAAAGGCATTGCGGATGGATGGAAGGTAGTCGCGCCCCGCCGGCGTCAGATGGATGCCCCGGTTCACCCGCTCGAAGAGCCTTACCCCGAGATGGGTCTCCAGCGTCTTGAGCATCTGGCTGACGGCGCCCGGAGTAACGAACAACTCCTCCGCGGCCGCCTTGACCGAAAGATGGCGCGCCGCTGCCTCGAAGGCCTTGAGGGCGTTGAGGGGCGGCAGTCGCTGAGCCATAGTTTAGTTATTCTAATCTGATCCGGAAAGGAATTCTGGTTTGCGGAGGCGCCCGCGCACATGCTTTACAAGAGGGACATTGAACTCTTGAATGCAGAAGCGCAAGGCGCGCGGAGGGAAAGAATGAGTTTTTCTGCTTTGGGCGCTTGTCCGAACAGCGCTCTGACGGAGCAAGGAATGACCGATCCGATTGCCGATCTGGCCTTTCTCGGGCTCATGGATGTGGGCGCATTGATAAGGAGCCGAACCGTTTCGTCGCGCGCCTTGCTGGAGGCACAGCTTCAGCGCATCGCGATGCTGGATGGACGCCTGCACAGCTATGTGCAGGTGCTCGACACTGCCGCGCGTATACAGGCCGAAGCCGCCGACGAAGAGATAGCCGCCGGCCGCTATCGCGGACCGCTGCATGGCGTGCCGGTCGCGATCAAGGATCTGTGCTGGATCGAAGGTGTACCGACTGCGGCGGGAACCACTGTCTACAAGAATTTTGTGCCTGCCGAGGATGCCACGGTCGTCCGGCGGCTGAGGGCGGCGGGCGCAGTTCTCATCGGGAAGACACAACTGACGGAAGGTGCCTATTCGGACCACCATCCGTCCGTGATACCGCCGTGCAATCCGTGGAACGGGGACTATTGGACGGGAATCTCCTCCAGCGGCTCAGCCGTAGCGACGGCGGCAGGCCTGTGTTTCGGAGCGATCGCCTCGGACACGGGCGGCTCCATTCGCTGGCCCTGTGCGGCAAACGGCACGACCGGCATCAAGCCGACATGGGGCCGTGTCAGCCGCCACGGTGTCTTCGAGCTCGCGGCTTCTCTCGACCATGTCGGAACAATCGCGCGGAGCGTCGTCGACGCGGGCGCTATGCTCGCGGCGATCGCAGGCCACGATCCACGCGACCCCACCACATCCAACGACCCGGTACCGGACTACATGGCCGTGACGCGGATCGGCGCAGGCGGATTACGCATCGGCATCGACGCGCAATGGAACAGTCGGGACGTCGACCCTGAGACGCAGGCGGTGCTTGCCGCGGCAGCGGCAGTGTTCGCAGAACTCGGTGCGGAGCTCGTACCGATCGCGTTTCCGGATGTCGACCAGATCGTCGCTGACTGGGTTCCGAATTGCGCGGTCGAGGCAGCCGTCGCCCATGAAGGCACCTATGCGGCGCACAAGGAGCAGTACGGGTCCATTCTCGCCTCTGTGATCGAGGCCGGGCAGGCCGTGTCGGGCACCGCGTATCAGAAGATCCTGCTGCGGCGCGCAGCCTTCCGTGGCCGCGTCGAGAACCTCTTTCGTTCCATCGACCTTTTGCTGACGCCCGTCCAACCCTTCGCGCCCCTGATGCTGGCCGCCGTCGCCACGCTTGGCGAACGGCCGGACCTCGTTGCCGCATTGCAACGCTATACCTGCCCGTTCGACATGAGCGGCCATCCGACGCTTTCCTTCCCCGCCGGCTTCACGGGCGAGGGCATGCCGATCGGCCTGCAACTCGTTGCAGGTCATCTCCGGGAGGCGATGCTGCTGCGCGCGGGCGCGGCATTCCAGAACGTCACGACGTGGCATAACCGCCACCCGGCGATGATTCTGGAAGGCGGTCCGATGATTGCGGAGATGACGATATGAGCAGGCGGATCGTTCTCCCCTTCGCGCCAATCCGTTTGCATGGGAGACAAGCAATCCCTTTGTCCAAAACGGCCGACGACGCTATGCGCATACAGAGGTCCTGGACCGGAGAATGACCATGAACAGGCAGGACCAGGACAGATTGTTCCACGGGTGGGTCGTGGTCGCCGCAGCTTTCGTGGTGACCTTTGTCGGTTTCGGCAGCGCCTACACATTCGGTTCCTTCGTCGAAGCGTTGCAGGAGGAGTTCGGAGCTTCGCGCGGGGCGGTGTCGCTCGTCTTCTCGATCGCCGGTTTCCTGTATTTCGGGCTCGGCGTTGTTTCGGGACCGCTCGCTGACCGCTGGGGCGCGAGAAGGCTCGCCGTCTGCGGAATGCTGCTCGTCGGCCTCGGCCTGGTTCTTGCCAGCCAGGCGGAAACGATCGTCCAGGTCTATGCAGCCTATGGGCTCGGGATCGGCCTCGGGGTCGGTTGCGCCTATGTCCCGGCGATCGGGGCGGTGCAGCGCTGGTTCGTCAGGCGACGCGGCTTCGCGTCCGGCCTGGCGGTGAGCGGCATCGGCGTGGGCACGCTGGTGATGCCGCCGCTCGCGACCATGCTGATCACGGTGACCGGCTGGCGTGAAACCTATCTCGTTCTGGGAGTCGGTGCTGCGGCCGTTGGGGTCGGCGCTTCGCTCCTTATCGAGGACGACCCGCGCCAACGCGGCCTTGAACCGGACGGTGGCCCTCTGGAGCCGACCTCACGCGCGGTCGTGCGACAGGGCTTGTCGGTCGGTGAAGCCATCCGCAGCGCGCGTTTCCTCGGCCTCTATGCGGCATGCCTCATCAGCGCGTTCGGCGTCTTTGTCCCATTCGTGCATCTGGTTCCCTATGCGATCGATCGCCAGGTCCCGACGGCGGCTGCCGTCATGCTGCTCGGGGCGATCGGCGTGGGGAGCACCGCAGGCCGCTTTTTCCTGGGCGGAGTGGCCGACAGGGTGGGCAGGGATGCCTTCCTTGTCGCGATGTATGTGGGCATGGCGGCATCACTCGTCTTCTGGGCTGCCGCAGGCGGATTCTGGTCACTTGCGATCTTCGCGCTTGCATTCGGGATCTTCTACGGCGGCTGGGTCGCTATTCTGCCGGCCATCGTTTCCGATCATTTCGGCGGGCGCAATGTCAGCGGGATCATCGGGGTCCTCTACACCAGTGTCGCGATCGGAACGCTTGTCGGCCCCAGCGCAGCGGGTTTTGCCTTCGACGTCAGCCACAGTTACTTCCTTCCGATCGCGGCCAGCGTGGCGGCAAACCTGGTCGCTGCCACCATCGCCCTTGCAACGGGCAGGACCGTCTCGCCGATCAGATTGATGTCATAGTCTCGATAGCGGTATCCGTCCGCAGATGAGGTCGCGGGACCGGCACGGACAGCTCGGCCTGATGCGTCAGACCTGCTCGGTCGGCAGCAGCTCGGAGCGGAACCGCTCGATCAACCACCTTCCGGCCGGCCCAGGCGGGGTGTCGTTGCGATGGAAGGCGAAGGCCGGATAGCCGGCCGGCGGATAGGGCTCCAGGTCGAGCTTCACCAGCCGCCCGGCGGCGACGTCCGCCTCGATCATCCATAACGGCAGGCCGCCCCAGCCCAGCCCGGAGAGGATCAGGTTGCGCTTGGTCGCCGTATCGGTCATGCGCCAGGTCCGGTACGCATAGACCCCGAAATCCTGCCCTTCCGTCATCTTCGATACGTCTGAGACGACCAGCTGGATGTGATCGCGCACCACCGAGAGTGGTACGCGGCCAGGATAGAGCGCGAGCGGATGATCCGGCGCCGCGACCGGAACCATCGTCGTTTCGCCGATGCGGATGGCGGCGAGTTCATCGCTGAGATTCAAGGCCTGGCCACCGAAGCTGACGTCGCACTGCCGGGCAAGCAACTGCTGCCACACGATGCCGATCGCGCCGATGCTGAGGCGCAGAGGCACAGTCGGGAACTGCGCGTCGAATGTCTTCAGCACCTTCACCAGCGCAGGCGCGGGCAGCACCACGTCGACCGCGATGGCCAACTCGGCCTCGATCCCCTGTTTCAGTCCCCGGGCACGGGCGCGGATCGCCTGCAGCGCGCCGGCAATACGCCTGGCATCGACCAGCATGGCCTGGCCTTCGGGCGTGAGCCGCGGCTCACGCACGCCTTCGCGCAGGAAAAGCTTCAGATCGAGCTGCGTCTCGAGGTTGGCGATCGTGTAGCTGATCACGGACTGGGCTCGGTTCAGCTTGCGAGCCGCGGCCGAAAAACTGCCCTGCTCGGCGACGGCGAGGAATACCTGCAACTGATCGAGCGTGGGGTTGGCTCCACTCATGTATCTATCTCATCGATGGAAAGCATCGACATTATATCGATTTTTTCAACCGGTCACTCATCCTATCTCAACCGGGAAACTCACGCCGACGGCGTTTCGGCGAATGGAAGGAAGAGACCGATGTCCAACATACTCCTCGTCACATCGAGCCCGCGCGGCTCCGCTTCAATCTCCTCCAAGGTCGCAATCGAACTGGCCGACAAGCTGAAGGCGGCCCTGCCGGGCAGCAAGGTCGTGCATCACGATCTGGTCGCGCAGCCTCTGCCGCATATCGTCCCCGACTACGCATCGGGCATCTACACGCCGCCCGAGGTTCGCACCGCGGCGCAGGCCGAACTGGTCGCCGTTTCCGACTCCGTCGTCGACGAGTTGCTGGCTGCCGATCACGTCATCCTGGCGATGGGGATGGTGAACTTCTCGATTCCTTCGACGCTCAAAAGCTGGATCGATCACATCTCCCGTGCCGGCCGCACCTTCCGCTACGACGCAAACGGCCCCGAAGGGCTGGTCAAGGGCAAGAAGGTCTATGTGGTGATCGCGTCAGGCGGCGTCTATTCGGAAGGTCCCGCCGCGGCGGCGGATTTCGCAGGGCCGTATCTGAAGCAAGTCCTGGCTTTCAACGGCATGACGGATGTGGAGGTCATCCGCATCGAAGGTACTGCCCTTGGCGAAGACTCGGTCAAGAAAGGCCTCGCCGACGCTTCGGACCGTACCGACGCCATTTCCGCGGATCTGGCCGAACCGCAGGTCGCGCAGGCCGCCTGAACGGCGAAGGAACAGGGCTGCGGCCCACGGGATCGCCAGGCGCAAATGCGATGGCTGGCATGGCCAGCCATCATTGTGGTCGTGGCGTCAAGGCGATTGGCCGAACGGATCGGAAACGACTCCGGCAGCGGGCCTGCCTGATAAGGTCGCGAATGCCGCCATGTCCGGTCCAGGCAATGCAGCGCTGCCTCCGATTTGGGGGCGCGCTTCGAAGAAGGTTGGGCGCAATCGGCCGATGCGCGGCCTGAGCCTCAGTCAGCGTCTTGAGATCGGCCTGCCGTACTCTGATAATGGCGCTCGGCGATGCCTATATCATGGGCGAATCCGAGAACCGAGGAGTGAGACCATGACGACAGAACGCGCGGTGCTTGCCGGCGGATGCTTCTGGGGGATGCAGGATCTGATCCGCCGCTATCCCGGCGTTGTATCGACACGCGTCGGCTATTCCGGCGGCGACGTGCCCAATGCCACCTATCGCAATCATGGCAGTCATGCCGAGGCGATCGAGATCATTTTCGATCCGGCGAGGATCGGCTATCGCGACCTGCTGGAATTCTTCTTCCAGATTCACGATCCGACCACGCGCAACCGCCAGGGCAACGATGTCGGCACGAGTTATCGTTCGGCGATCTTCTACACGAATGACGAACAAAAGCGCGTTGCCGAAGACACGATCGCGGACGTGGATGCGTCGGGCCTCTGGCCGGGCAAAGTGGTGACCGAGGTGACGCCGGTCGGCGATTTCTGGGAGGCCGAACCGGAGCATCAGGATTATCTTGAGCGTTATCCCAACGGCTATACCTGCCATTTCCCGCGGCCGAACTGGAAGCTCCCGAAACGCGAGACATTGCGCCAGGCCGGATAGCGGAAAGATGTCCGGGGCCGCGCCTGTCGCGCCGGCCCCGGGCCGCGGCGCATCCTCAAGCAGACATGCCAGGGCGGCGGACGCACCGATGGAATCGGCGCCGTCGCTCTATCAATTTCCTGCAGCATCGGACCTGTCGTAAAACCGCTTTGCGGTTTCGGGAGACATGCTTCAAGTCAGATTTCCGCGCGATGCTGTCGCGCATGCCGCTCCAGCGTCGCGGCGATCGCCTGGGGGATCGGCTGGCCGGTGCGTTCGGAGATGAAGAGATACTCGCCGGCGGGGTTGACCTCCAGGAAGACATGTTCGCCTGACGGCGTGACCCGGAAATCGACCGCGCCGAATTTCAGGTTCATCTCGTCCATCAGCCCGAGGAGTTTCTTCGCGACATCGTCCGGCAGCGTATACGGCCGAACCGCCGCGGTACCGAGACCCTTGCGGTAATCGACTTGGTGATCGGCATCCGATGCTATCGACGCCGCAAAAATGTCGCCATCGATCACGGTCACCCGAAGATCCAGCCGTGCCGGCACGAAGGACTGGAAGATGACCGGAGCAAAGCGAACCGACTCGATCAGCGCCAGGTCGTCGCGTGTCACGATTGCGGTTTCCCTTGGCGCCTCCTGAATGTTGCGGAAGGCCTTCCGGATCACCTTGCCGACGCCGTGACGTTCGATGAAGGCGAGCGCTTCCTGCGGGCTGTTGCTGACCAGCGTCTCGGGTATGGCCAAGCCGTGTCGCCGCGCGACGCGCAGCTGATGCACCTTGCGCAACGCCATTTCGTCCGCTGTCGGCGGGTTCATCCAGAAACAGCGCATTGCGTACCAGACGCCCAGCAGGGCTTCGTTCGACTCCGACCACGCAAACAGACGTGCAGTGCCTTCCGTCACCTCCGGCGCGACCGTCATGTTGCGGATACGCCGATACCAGACCGCGCCGACTTTATCGAGTGCAACCCGACGTCCATCGGGAAGGTCGAAGAAATGCCCGTTCTCCACGGCTCCGGCATATGCGTTGAGCCGCATCCTTTCCGGAAACCAGGATACGTCGACGACTGCGTGATCCACGGTCAGGTGCTCGATGACCTTGTGCACATGCTGGTTGTCGAGGAACGATACGATCAGGATCACGGCGACCTCTGTTGATGTGGGATGCGCCCTCGCCGGATCGGCAGCGGCGCGAGGGCGGCGGAATGAGAAAGCCGGGGAAGGGAGAGCCCGGCGGCCGGGCCGCCGGGCTCTTGTCACGCTCAGGCCCCGCCGAGTTGCCTGTAGGCAGCCCAAGCCTGCCTCCAGCCTTCGAGCCCTTGGGCGTCAAGCATGCCGCGGCGATGCAACTGAGCGTAGTGGCTGAGCAGCACCTGATAGGAGGCTGCCGCCTGCGCACGGGCTTGTTGGGCTGCCGCGGCGGCAGCCTGTCCCGTTGCCAGCACGAAAGGAGTTCCGCCCGGACCGCCGGGGATACCCGGCAGGTCGATCGGCGGCTCCAGCGCCGATTTCGGCCAATCGATCGGAGTTTCGAAGACGTCCTTCTGCGGATCGTGAATTGCCTCCTTGACGAGATCCTTGGGATTGTCCTTCGGGCCGTCCTTGATCGCGTCCTTCGGAAAGTCCTTGTGGCCCTCCTTCGGGGGCTCCTTGATAAGATCCTTCGGATTGTCCTTCGGGAAATCCTTGGGCGGATCCTTGGGGAACTCCTTCGGCGGATCCTTGGGGAACTCCTTCGGCGGATCCTTGGGGAAGTCCTTCGGCGGGTCTTTGGGCAGATCCTTCGGCGGATCTTTCGGCAGATCCTTCGGGGGCTCCTTGACAAGGTCCTTGGGATTGTCCTTCGGGAAATCCTTGGGCGGATCTTTGGGGAACTCCTTCGGCGGATCCTTGGGGAAGTCTTTCGGCGGGTCCTTGGGCAGGTCCTTCGGCGGCTCCTTGATGACATCCTTCGGAATATCCTTGGGAGTCTCCTTCACGAGGTCCTTCGGCTGATCTTTCGGACCCTCCTTGATAGCGTCCTTCGGAGTGTCCTTGACCGGTATCTTGGCCCCCACGCAAGGGATGTTGGACCCGATCATCGCGCGCGGGCCGTCCAGAGCAGCCTGCATGCGGGATGCCTGCCCCTGCGTGAACATGACCATGGCGATATCGTCGACATAGTCCATGTAGTTCATGAACATGTCGCCGTTCGGACCGTTGTTGCACGATATGGTCGGGAATGTCGGCGCGCCGAAGTTGCTGCCGCCCTGGTTGGGGGTGTCGGCAACGAAGTCGCTGCCGCCGCAGCCATCGCCGTCGTCGCCCCAGATATGACGCAGATTGAGCCAGTGCCCGACCTCGTGCGTGGCCGTGCGGCCGAGATTGAACGGAGGCGCGGCGGTGCCCGTCGTGCCGAAGGCGGTGTGCGTGATGACGACACCGTCGGTAGCCGCCGGACCGCCGGGAAACTGGGCGTAACCCAAAAGGCCGCCGGTCAGCTGGCATACCCACATGTTGAGATACTGATCCGCCGGCCATGCAGTGCTGCCGCCGGTCGCATCGGACTTGACGTCATCATTGTCGTTGAAACCGTCGCGGTCGGTCCTCTTGCGCACGATGCCGTCGGTCGGATTGCCGCTCGGGTCGGTCGTCGCCAGTTTGAACTGGATGCGCGAATCTGCCGCCAGCGGCGCAAACGGAGCCGGCGTGTTCGCGACATCGGCGTTCTGCTTGCGGAAGTCCTCGTTCAGCACCTTGATCTGGCTGTCGATCTGCGCCTGGGAGATGTTCTGCGCCGGCGTCTTGTGGACGACATGCACCACCACCGGGATTTCCGTGCAGCCTGGCCGCGCCGCGGCCGCCATGCCCATTTCCACCCTGAATGCCTGCTCTTCGATCCGCTGCCGGGCCTCGGCATAGCGCGGCGACGTGGCGAGCAGGCGATGGTGCACGTGCATCGTGCCGCATTGTCGCCGTTTGGGGGGTTCTGCGTCTGCCATTTCCTTACCTCCTCATCTGGGATGGTGGTTTGCAAGAAAGATGGATTTCGAGACTGCGCGCGAATTCGACAGACACACTCGCCGTACCGGCGAGCTACTTTTTCGAGATGACGAGCAAATCCTCCGTGAGTTGCTCGATGGAGTAGTGTCCTTCCCAGCCCGGCGCCGACAAATGGAGCTCGTCGCCGTCCACCGACCATGTGCCTGCGACACTTTCGAGCTTGTCGGCAGGGCCCGGCGACTTGGCGAGCGCCTGTGACCGGGAACTGAGGTCAAGGTGGCGGCGGCCGCGCGCCGGCGGCAGATTGTAACTGTCGGGCCGCAGGACGATGCGACCGGGGGAGCTTTCCTCCCGCACCTCCACCCAGTTTTTCGTCATTTTCTTGATATCGGTCATCATCGTCTCCGTTCGGGCGCCGGCGATCGCCAGCGAACGCTGCTGGCCGGCACGTCAGCCCGGTCGCCCTTGTCCAGGCAAGCTCTCGAGCATCTGCCGCACGTCCTGCCAGGACTGGTAGTCCTCGGCCTGCAGCCGCCGCTCGCCTTCGAGACGACGGTATTGCGCGATCAACTGGTTCAGATGCGCCGCGAGCGTCCGATTGATGTCTCCTGCCGGGCTGGGCAAGGTGCCGCTGGTGAACGGGCTGCAGCAGGAAAGAGGGGTCAGCACCACCGTCTCCCTGACGCCGGCCAGCTCGGCAATCGTCGCGATGTTCATCTTGAGAATCTCGACCGCGAAGGCCGGATCGACGCGGTCCAGCGTGTCACGCGCCGTATGGACCGCGTCGTTGGCGCTGTCGCCTCCTTCGATCGTCAGCACGGCTGGAATGCCGGCCTCGATAAAGGGAACGTGATCGCTGGCGAATGGATTGAGCGAAATCTGGACGGCCAGAGACGTATGGGCGGCGGCGGCATCCGCCAGCCGGTCGATCAGATCCTGGCTGACCGGGGCGCCCTCCAGCATGACGGTTGCCGGCGGCGCGTTGATGCGGCCTACCATGTCCATGTTGATCACGCCGCGGATGCGCGCCCTTTCGTCGGCCGCCAGGGAGGCGACATATTGCCTGCTCCCGAACAAGCCCTGTTCCTCGCCGCCGAACAGGACGAAGGTCACGTCATGCTCGAACTCCCGCATCGCGACAAGGCGGGCAAGCTCCAGCACGCCCGCCGAACCGCTGGCATTGTCGTCGGCGCCGGGCGCCGGTCCGGCCGGACCGTCCTCGTGATTGATCGAATCGAGATGCGCGGTGACGATCACCTCGCCGGGCGAGGCCGCGGTGCTTGCCTTGGTCGCGACGACATTGACGCTGGGGCCGAGGTTGCCGACCGCGATCGGCCGCATGCCGATCGCGTAGCCGAAGCCCGAAAGTCGGGTCAGCGCCCAGTTGGCTGCGCCGAGAAAGTCGGTGCTGGTCGACAGGCGCGTCTGGAGACTGACGAGATGTTCAAGGTCCCCGCTGAACGCCGGGCTGCTTACGGCGTTGGCCATTGCCGAGGCCCGTGGCTGCTTGCGGACCGGCGCGCCGGCAGGCCGAATGTCGAACATTACCCGCCGGTCGCCGAGCGGCTCGATGACGAAACAGCTGTGTCCTTCGGCGCGGATCGCTTCGGCCTTGTCACGTTCGAGATCAACCACGATATAGCGGCCCTTGTCGAACAGCACCCTGACGTCCGGATGTTCGCGCTGGAAGCTGCGTCCCATCTGTGCGACCAGGTGAAAATTGCCGAGCGGCAGGTCGTCATCGCCCTGCCGCACCGTCGTGACATCCTCGCCGTCACCCGGGCGGAGCGCTTTCAGCTTGGCTCCGGGAGCATAAAAAAACACTTCGTCGCCAAAGCGAACCCATCGCGCGTCCGCTTCGTCGAGCAGTTTACCCAGCGCTCTGGACGCAACCTTGAGAATTTTCCAACGCATGGCCTGCCGCCTCAACCTGACCGGCACCAATCAATATTGGAAAGTATTTCAGGATTCATGTATTATATTAATGCTCATCTCTATCGCTGTCAATCGATTTCAAGATGAAGCAGCCCTCGTAACAGAATGTCACGCGAGAGGGTGAGTGCAAGCGATCCGGTTGGCAGATGCCACAACAACAGGCAGGAATATAGCTCCGGCTACCGCGGCTTGCGGTACGCTCAGGGCCCCGCGAACTCGCCCTGACACCAGCCGGCGTCGGCCTTTTCGGCCGCTTCCCGGTCGTCCGCGCAGGGCGTCCTCATAGTGCTTTGGGCCCATCGATCGGGTGGCCGTTCCGGACAAGCCATGCCGCGACGCTCTGCCCGTATGAACGAAGGCGGCAAGCAGGGCGGGCCGATCCGCCTCATGGAGATCGAAGACGGTGTGCCGGCCCTCGACAGCGACCTCGTCGGAAGACAACAAATGCGTGGACCCGCCTGAGCCGCAGCACGGTGGTCTAGACGCATCCCGGGCAGAGCGTCTGAAAAGGCGGCGGCAACCACCGCCCGACTCCGCAAGGCGGCAAGATCGAGCGGTGCGTCACTGTTCAGCCGCTGCACGATATCCCATTGGGGAGCCGGCTGACGGGCATTGCAGGTTCAATCCCGTATCACTCCACTACGCGGCCAGGCAGGCTGAGGTCGCCGCTCGCCACGTCAAAGACGTTGGCGACGCAGAGCAGCGGCGAGTGTACCGACGCGCTGACGCGCAGCCCTGCGGTCACTCCGTCGAACGTCACGCCTTCCGTCGGCCCGAGTGAAGCCGCCGGCGCACGCACCGTCACCTGCGGTCCGGCGATCTGCGGCTTGTGACCAGGGCTGTCGATGAGGATGGGCAGGCTGGGCCAGGTCTTCGGCAGTTTCGGCTTGGCGCCCTCCGGTATGTCGCGAACCTTGAGCGCGCCATTGCCGCAGGCGTCGTCCGGCACGAGCACGACCCAATGGCTGTGCCACAGATCGCCGTCATTGGCATTGTCGCCGTCGCCGTTCTCGTCATAGAGCGGCGTGTCGTCGAAGTCGGGGTGTGAGGTCACGGCAAAGGCAAGGATGCCCTGATCGTTCTCGAACCCGACCGCCCCTGAGTTGAGACCGGTCGGCCAGACATAAGAGTAGACGGTGGAACCGGCGAGCTTGCCCGAAGGTGCGGGCTTCGATGAACCGGCCTTGCCGCTTACCGCCATGCGGAAAACAAGGTCGTCGCCCGCGAGGACGATCTCGGTGCGCACGATGTCAAAGTCCGTCGGCTGAGCGTTGCCTTTGGCCGCGTCTATGGGGTGAGCGGAGGCGGCCGCCGTCAGAGTAAGCGTCGCCGTTGCGCCAGCGAGCATTGCCCGCAGCGTCGTCTGGAGCATGGTCATTTTGATTTCTCCTCGGGTCCACGGCCTCGCATCGACAAGAACCGTTAGGAGTGCTAATAATCACTTCATTGGAAGTTGGTCAAGCTGAATGTTAGGAGTCCTAAATAGATGACCTTCGACGCGATCAGCGAGCCTATCGCCAAGCGCGTGACCGCGGGCCTGGCGAAGATCGCGCTCGCGCTCAAGAGCCGCGCGTGGAAGGGTGCTGGTGGGGCCGGAGTCACGCCGACGCAGGGCCAGGCGCTTGGCCTCCTCCGCGAAGCGCCCAAGGGCCTGCGGCTTTCGGCGCTGGCGGAACTGCTCGGCGTGTCGGCGCCCACCGCCAGCGATGCGGTCAACTCGCTCGTCTCAAAGGGTCTGGCTGCGAAGGAGGCCGGTCCCGACAAGCGGTCTATCGCCTTGAAGCTCACGCCTGCGGGCAAGACGCTGGCGGATCGTACGGACGAGTGGCCGGACTTCCTGACGCGCGCGGTCGAGTCTCTCGAGCCGGACGAGCAGGCAGGCTTCCTGCGCTCTCTCGTCAAGATCGTCCGGGCGCTGCAGGAGAATGGAGACATTCCGCTGCAGCGTATGTGCATCACCTGCCGCCACTTCCGGCCCAACGTTCATGACGATGTTTTGAACCCCCACCACTGCGCCTATGTGGACGCGGCCTTCGGCGACAGACACCTGCGCCTCAACTGTGCGGAACAGGAGGAAGCGCCTGCCGAGCAACGCTCGGCCGCATGGGAGCGCTTCCGAGTTCCCGCCGCCGCGCCTTTGTAGGACTGAGGTTGGCCGGCGGCGTCGAAATGACACTGCTTGCAGGGAGGTGCTTCGGTACAGGGCAGGTGCCAGGCCCCTTCCGTCAGATCCGGCGATGCGGTGTCGATGTTTGCACGATGCCTGAACCCGCACCGCCTGCGTGCGCACAAGCAGAAAGCGCCCCGGAAGGCGCCTGCTGAATTGCTGATTTCCTTGAGGAAACTGGAGCGGGCGAAGGGATTCGAACCCTCGACCCCAACCTTGGCAAGGTTGGCACCTAGATTTCTCGGTGTTTCCGCGCGTTGTACCGACTTGCTGATTTCCTTGGATTTTGGCCGCATGACAGGTTACTGTGTTGCCGGTGATTTCCGATTCCGTGGCGACATGGTGGCGACGTGGCGACAGACAAACTGACCAAGAGAGCGATCGACGGCTTGAAGCCGGCCGCCAAGGCGTTCCTTGTCTACGACACGGAGCTGAAGGGGTTTGCGGTTCGCGTGGCGCCGACCGGCGCAATGACGTGGCAGGTTGAGTACCGCCCCTATCCCGGCGGCCGGGAAGTAGCTAAGCGGCGTATGGCTCTAGGAGCCACGACCGCCCTTTCACCTGATGAGGCCCGCCGCAAGGCACGTGATATCCTTTCGGCCGCGGCGAAGGGGGAAGACCCGGCAAAAGACCGTGGCGAGAAGCGACGCGAAATGAAGGTCTCGGCGCTTGTCGATCTCTACGAGAAAGAGGGCTGTTACGTTCTCCGTGGCAAGCGCCAAGGCGAGCCCATGAAGCCCAAGACGAAAGCCTATACCGTCGCCCGGCTCCGCAACCATGTTGTGCCCCTCCTGGGCAATCGGCGCGTTACCGAAGTCACCGCCAGCGACATTGAACGGATGGTGCGCGATATCACCGCGGGCAAGACTGCCAAGGACGAGAAGCAGGGGAAACGGCGACGGATTATTGTGCGGGGTGGTGACGGCGCGGCCCGCAAGGTGGCCCGCGACGTGTCGGCGATGTTCACATGGGCAATACGCAGTCTGAAGATTGTGACGACAAACCCCTGCGAGACTGCCGCCATTCGGAAAACCGACAATCGCCGCACCCGCTATTTGAGCCTTGATGAAGTCGAAAGGCTCGGCAAGGCACTTGAGGTTCTGCAGTCCGAAGGCGTGAACCCGAAGGCGCTCGACATCACGCGGCTATGGGCATTGACCGGCTGTCGGCGTGACGAAATAGCCGCCCTGAAGTGGTCTGAGGTGGATTTTGAGCATTCTTGTCTCAGGCTCGCAGAGACGAAGACCGGGGCGAGCATTCGACCTCTCGCCGCGCCGGCCTTGGCGCTCCTGTCTTCGATCGGCAAGGAGGCCGGCTCCCCGTATGTATTCCCGGCGACCAGTGGCGAGGCCCATTTTCAGGGCACGAAACGAGTTTGGCCGAAGGCTGTCGCGCTGGCGAAGCTGTCAGGGGTTACCCCTCACACGCTGCGGCACACCCTTGGATCGGCGGCAGTGTCCATCGGCGAAACACTCGTCATGACCGGCGCAATACTCGGCCATAGCGAAATGCGTTCGACGCAGATTTACGCCCACGTGCAACAAGATCCGGCAGCTCGTGCGGCAGCCCGTGCGGTTAAGCCAATCGCTGCCGCCCTGTCTGGCAAGAAACCCGCAAAGGTCGTCCCGATGAAGCGGAGGGGCGCCTAAGCAGTACGAATCCGCAGGGATAGGACGGCCATCCGACAAGCCGGGGCGCACCTCCCGGTTTCCCTGCGGCCCACAAGGTGCATCGCAAAGGTGCTGCGAAAAATGAAAGAACGAATCCGGTTCTGGGCGGAACAAGCTAAGTGGCCAGTGGATACCACTCACTGCGTGTTCCTGGCACGTTCGGTTCACATCGTTGGGGCTGCACTGTTTCCCGATGAGTGGACAGGCAATGAACCACTCACACCGGACCCGTATGACTTGCACTGGACTTTTGCGGGTGTGCAGCTTCCGCTGCCCCTCGGTTCCGCGAGACCATGGCAAAGGCAGATCGTCCACGGCCTCATCATCCAATATCGCCATGATTTGGGAAGGCCGCCAACGCAATGGGGCCAGTACGGTCCTCCTGAACTGGCATTCACTTCAGAGGAATGGGACGCGGGCTTGGAAATTGCTAACCGTTTGGACGCTGAGCACGCAGAAGCGCGGATGCGCTTCATGAACACGAAGGCGGAAGTAACCAACGGCTTGCGGACTGGACAGCTCCAATCTGTTCTCCGTCCGAAAGCCGGCGGCTCATTCGGTCGTCCCCTCTCCCCAGACCTCTGGAACACAGAACGCGTGGAAGAACGGTTTTTCTGGTGCCAGATGAATCCGTCGTCACCGTTCGGTAATGCTGTAGGTGGCGATAGCTTCCAATACATATTTGTGGGCCGCGAGGGCTTGGAGCAGTACGTACGGGAACGCCATCCAAAACCCGATCGGTCGCCAAAACAGACCTACCCACTCAAAGATCTCATATTGTGGGCAACCAACCTGTTTGATGCGGTAGAATCAGGGGAGCGTGGGCGGCCGACGCAAGATCAGTTTGAGAAGGAAATTAGAGAACAGTTTCCTGGTGTTTCGATTCCATATGTGCGGGACAATGTATGGCTCCAGCGACCGCACACATGGCCACGCAAGGCGGCTCGGGGTGCATAGAAACGTTCCGCCAGCCCTCCGCCAGCCCTCCGCCGGCATCCGCCATCTGTCCGCCGTCGTCCGCCACGAAGCGCCCGGCGGAATTGGACCGCACTAGGGCACCTCGCTCATCCTTGGCTATCCCGCACATTCGCGTTGTGTCTGTTTCTATCGCGGGACCAGCAGAAGGAAGATACCATGCAAAATCTCCCCGCGAGCCGCCAGAGGCTCCGCACCGATGGTGCGGCAGCGTATGTCGGCCTCTCCGTCTCTACTCTTGAAAAGATGAGGCTCACAGGCGTTGGACCTGTCTACGCGAAATGCGGCAGGGCAGTGATCTATGACACCCGAGACCTCGACGCCTGGCTTGACGCCAATCGCCGCAAGTCCACGTCGGCAGCGGCGTAAGGCGGTGCGGAATGGACCATCATAACGAATACGGCCCCAGCGGCGGAAGCGCTGGAGCCGTGGTAGTCAAGAATGCTGTAGCGGCTTCTTCCTACCTCACCCCCGCCCCGCTCGCAACGGAAATCAACGCTCCCGAGTATGCCGCCCGCAAGGTCGCCGCTCGGTTCCGGCTGAGGATTGAGACAGCACGTGTAGTCTGCCATCTGGCGGGTCTGGCGGTGTTGTCATGAGCCGGAAATCCAAAGCCAAGGTGTGGGTCAAGGCCCGCGTCGAGCCTGACGGCATGCCGATGACGATCTATGGCCGGGAGGCGTGGTGTCTCCAAAGCCTGATCGACGCCGGCAAACGTGGATGTACGCCGATCGACCGGCCGGCGCCCCGGTGGAGCGCCTACGTCCACGATCTGCGCCACGACTTCGGGATAATCATCGAGACTATCCACGAGGACCACGGCGGCCAATTCAGCGGCACGCATGCGCGGTACGTCTTGCATTCGGATGTGACCATCCTTGAGCAAGAGGGCCTGACCAGATGAGCGCGAAACTCGACTGGCGCCGGGCTCAGCTCGGCAAGCAGCGGTCGCTGTCCATCCGGGATGAAATCGAGCATCGCGAGCACGACGCCGCCGCTCGTTGGCTCGCGAAATGGACAAGGACAGTCACGAAGAAACGTCGTCCTTCTTCCAAGGGCGCATCGTCATGACTTCGCCGACACCAACCAATGACACTGCTCCGGCCGAAAGGCCGGGGCTCCCCTCCGATGCGGCACAGGGCGAATTGCTGGGGCTCTCCATCGCAATCCCGATGCCGCCGACCGAACAGCGCCAGCGCCATCCCGAAACGTTCGACTGGTTCACCGACGAGGCCGTCATAGTGGAACGCCAGCCCAGCATTGCCGTGTACAGGAACCCCCGCGGCCATGTCGTCATCCGCGCCGAAGGGGATGGCTACGACGAGGATACGTTTATCTACCTTTCGACCGAACAGGCCCTCAAGGCACTCATTGCCGCCCTGCAACGCGAATTGCAGGAGGGTGGCTGATGAGCGGGAAATACGACAAATCGGCCGATCGACTGGACCACATAGCCGACGAGGCAAACGCCTCCGCCAAGGGTTCCTTCAAGCTTGATCTGATCGAGACAGTAAACGCCGATCCACAGATGAAGCCGGCCGACCTTGCAGTGATAGTAGCGTATCTGGGCAAGCTTCAGTGGCCGAAGCGGCTGGCGTGGCTGTCTGCCTCCCATGCCAGAGCTTTGACGGGCCTGTCTGAGCGGCAAATCAATCTTAGCCGCACGAGACTGATGGACCGCAAATATCTCGTCAGCAAGGGGCTGCAAGGCACCTCCAGGCTCTTTGAGATCCAGAATCCTCGGCTGGCGGAGATGCGAATGCACGTGCAGGAAACAACCGACCACTACCGGGAGGCTGTGAAGGAAAGGCAGGCGTCCAGACGAGCACTTCGCAAAGCTGTCACCGCAAATTTTGCAGGGACAGAAATAGCCTTGTCACACTCACCTAGTGACTGTGACGTCCCCGCAAATATTACCGGCAATACCCCTCACTACCCCTCAAGGTATGGCTCTGAAGGGAGAACGTCCCCAAGCGTCGAAGTCGAGGCTAGCGAACACCCTCATGAACCGTTTGCTGTGCCTGACACAGTGGAACGGCTCGAAACGATGCTATCGGTTCTACTCGACGAGGGCCTTTCGCCGGCAGTCGTCGGTTTCTTCCGGAGAAAGTTCCTCGCGGGGCAATTGACCCCGGCCATGATTGAAGAACAGCGGAGGCTTGCATCATGAGAAGTCGGAAAGGTGATCCGGCGCAGCTCGACTTGTTTGAATGGGCGGCAAACCGGCCGACAGCAAAAATCCTGTCGGCCGTGCCAGCGATTGCGCGGCGCATGTGGCGGGAGCGGCATCAGGCGCCCATGGCCAACGATGGAAGGTTGATCTCCTTGCGCAGAGAAGCGCGGATGTGGCTGAAAAGCGCACGGCACTAAGCTCGACAATGTTCCCGGTCGGCGGGCAGCATGATAGACTTCAACTATGGGCGAATTTGAGTTTTGGCGCTATCAGCGCAAACACGAATACGAGCACAGTCGAGTGAACGGCCTGCTTTATGATGTCAGCGCTAGCATCATAGCGGTGTTCTGGGGACTCATCTTGGTGCTCAAATGGGCACTGATCGTGGCCGCGATTGCTATTGCATCTAATGGCCTACTTCGTGAGCTGCTAGTATTGGACAGCGGCCCATTCTTTTGACCGCGCCCGCGCGAAGCCTTTTGGTTGCCGCTTGGCGCTGAACGGCCTGAACTGCCATTGGTGACGCCCGCGCGACCATCGCAAAACCGGAAGTCGGGAACAGGCACTCCGAAGGCCCCCGTTCTAAGCTCGCGAGCGGATCAACAGCGGCGCGGGACCGTATGACCAATTGGTCTCTACCGATCGGCCCTACCGGCTAACCTGGAAGGCAGCCTTCATGAGGCGATCGGAATTGACAGGCGGCGGAGACGCGGTGCTTGACTGGCCTGCGGTCGCTTCTGCTGTCTCGGAGAGTACCCCGATAACATATTGGCCGCCCTGTTTGCGCGACACGACAACGTACTGCAGCAGCGACTGAGCACCTTGATTCTGGCAAGCCGTGAATGCGTTGATCAGCTTTGCGTTCTCGACTGTTTCTTTGGTCGATCCGGTTCCGAATTTGCCTTTGCAGGTTTCGGACAATGCGGCAGCGATCTGAGCCGACAACGCGTCAGGAGACACATCTGCTGTCGTCACGACGAATGAAAACCCAATTGTGCTCCCAACTACAGCTACAGCATGAGCGAAGGCCAGATCTTTCGGAAAGTCAGACTCGGCGAGGAGTTCCGCACCGGGAAGCTCTGCAGCAAGGAGGAAGTTCGACAGCACGCGAGTGCCTTCCAACCTGAGAGATGCCAAATCTCCTCCTTGAGCGGCGGCTACGCCAGGGGTCGTGGTAGCCGCCGGGCTGGAAGGTGGGCCCGAGGCCACCTGGTCGGAATTCAAAGATGCCTGGACGCAATCAACCAGACTCGTGAGGAGCCGCGCCGTGCCGTCGAGATTGAAAAAATAGGACTGGTAGCCGTCATGGACTTCCATGGTCCGACTGCGGCGGAAAAGCTGCGCAACAGGCCCGTTTGATGGCATCGGCATGCGAACGAATGTTTCAGTAGCAATTTCAGCCGTGGCGCCCGTCCAACCGGATCTATCAAATCGATACCGAAGCGACAGTCGTTCGCCCGGTCGGAGTTTCCAATTCGAGGCAGAAAAGCCCAGATCCCACTGGTAGTCCCGCGACACCAATACGACGAGCGTGATTCCGCTATTATAGGCTGCGGACGCAATACAGCTTGAGAAACGGTTACTCGCATCGTCGGTGTATACACCGACTGTCCAGTTACCAACCTGATATCGGTGAATCTCTGCCGCTTGAGACGAGGAAGCTAGCATAGCTAGTCCAAGAGCAGCCAGAACAACCCGCAACATCACACCCCCCACTAAGCCTAAACCAATTCTAATCCCAAACCGCGTCTCTCCGTCAAATCATTCTTTCTGTTACAGCGGGTATGCCCGATTGACCTCCTGGAGAGTGGCTCTTCAGTACGTCATCGCCATTGGTTTGCTGAGAGGCAGTCGGCGCTTCGCAAGCGATTGCCAGCACCAGGCCAGATACAGCGCGAACCAGCATGAAGCACAATGATACAGGATGCTACAACATATTGATTTTGTTAGACATTTTCTCACAACTGGCTATACTGCTTCGCAAATCGGAGACCATTCGCGATGCGATTTCAGGAGGCCATGGCGGAGCTAGTGGCGACCCGAGTTTCAGGCGATGAGCGCCGTCTTTTGACGGCAGCGGCTAGGAGTCGGGGGCTCAGCCTTTCCGAATTTCTGCGCAGGTCCGCCACAGAGGCGGCTCGTCAGGTGGCGGCCTAAGCCCATGGTTGAAGTCGCCACCATCCCCGCGACACTGACGCTCATGGGCCTCTGGCTTCGCCACAAAAGCGAGTGTCGGCCTGTTGGCGCAATTGTCGCCGACGCACGAGCCGGCGCTATCGCCGGCATCGAGCCATTGCCAAGCGGCTTCGGGTTCGCGGTGATCGATGAGGCGGCGGCGCTGGCCTCGATGCGTAAAATAGGGGGCCGAAATGTCGAGCCTGTATAGTTGGTCAAAGACGCCAGGGGACAACGGCAGTTCAGATTCCGGCCTGACATATGCCGAGGGCCAACCACCCTCAACGCTCAACAACGCCGGAAGGCAGGTTATGGGCCGCGTCGCAGAATGGCGAGACGACCTCGGCGGCGTGACGACCACGGGCGGCAGTGCCAACGCCATCACCATCACGGCCAATTCCGCCTTCACGGCTTATGCGACGGGCCTGATCGTCACCTTCAAGGCGGCTGCCGACAACACGACCGGCATCACGATCAATGTCAATTCCATCGGCGCGAAGGTGGCGCGGAAGTTCGCCATCACAGGCGGGGAATCCGCGCTTGGTGCGGGCGATATTCAGGAGGGCGGGCTCTACACCGCCATTTACGACGCGGCGCTCAATTCCAGTGCCGGCGGCTGGCACATCTACAACACCTCGCTCGGCACAGCCTCGACCCGCGACACCGGCACGTCTGGGGCGGCGCTGCCCTTGCTCAACGCCTCCAACACCTGGTCGGCCGGCACGACGCAGAACTTCAACGGGGATGTCACCCTCGGTAATGACAGCAGCGACGCGATCCGCATCGGCCAGAACACGAGCAACAATCCCGGCGTTTCCAATACAGACGTTGGCGGAGCGTTCCTGTCTGACAGTTTCCGCATCTCCAATGCCTCGGGCACCGCCATATTCGCTAACGTCAATACTGACACAACGCTGGTGTCTTTCCGCCGTTCGGGAACACAGGTCGGCTCGGTCTCCGTCACCAGTTCGGCGACAACCTTCAACACTACCTCGGACGGACGCCTTAAGGCGAACTTCCGCGACTTCGACGCGGGTGCGCTGATCGGCGCAATCAACGTCTATCGCTTCGATTGGAAGGCAGGCGGATCTGGCTACGGCGTAAAGGCGCAGGAGGCGCGGCAAGTTTTCCCCGATGCCGTCTCCACTGGCTCGGAGGGCGACGCGCCGGGCGATGCAACCTTTGCCCCTTGGGGAGTGGACTATTCCAAATACGTACCCTTGCTCATCAGGGACAATCAGGATTTGCGCCAGCAGCTTGCAGCTTTGTCGGAGCGGCTCGGCCTGGTCGAATCCGGGCGCGGATTCAACATTCCTGCCATCGAGGACTGGATCCACCACCCTAGCGAGAGAGATAGCGAATAATGGCCTCGGATGCGACCAACACCTTGGGCAGCATCCCGGCAATTGCCGGGTTCTCCGATGCTTCGAATGCTCGCGTCGTGTGTTTTCAAACTGGGAGGCCGGTTCATGCACCGGCCTTGAAGTTGGGCTTGCAGGCCGAGGACGCAACACTTACCGCATTGGCAGCGCTCAACTCGACTGCCGGCATTGTTGTTCAGATTGGCGCCGATGCCTTCACCAAGCGTACTTTGCAGGCCCCCGCCACCGGCCTCACCATCACAAACCCGGCAGGCACGGCAGGCGATCCGACGTTTGCGCTTGCGAATGATCTGTCTGGCTTGGAGGGGCTTTCCAGCACAGGTTTTGCGGCGAGGACGGCAACAGACACCTGGGCTGTTCGAAGCCTGTCAGCGCCCGCCGCCGGCCTGACAATCGCCAATCCCGCCGGGGTAGCTGGAAACCCGACATTTGCCCTCGCCAATGATCTGGCGGCCTTTGAAGCGCTCACCGGAACCGGGTTCGCGGCAAGGATAGCAACAGACACCTATGCTCTGCGCACGATCGACGGAACTTCCAATCAGATCACGGTGACAAATCCGACCGGCTCGGGCGGCAACCCAACGATTGCCATTGCCGGAACCTATGCCGGGCAAGCCTCCATCACGACGCTAGGCACCGTCACAACCGGCGTGTGGGAAGGAACGGACATTGCCGTTGCGGACGGGGGGACGGGGGCAAGTACGGCTTCAGGAGCCCGTACCAATCTCGGTCTGGGAACCGCCGCCACCCAAAACACCGGCACGTCTGGCACTGTCGTGCCTCTTCTCGACAGTTCTTGTACGTGGGCAGCCGGAACAACACAGACGTTCAACGGTAGCATGGTCCTGGGCAATGACAGCTCGGATCAGGTCTTTCTGCTCCAAAGCTCAGCAATCAATCCTGGCGTCTCGAACACCAGTACAGGCGGCGGCGTAACTGGCGATTCCATCCGCATTTCGAATGCGTCCGGTGCGGCCCTGTTCTGCAACGTCAATGCAGATGCAACGCTGGTTTCGTACCGTCGATCTGGAACGCAGGTTGGGTCGGTCTCGGTCACTTCAACGACGACGACCTATAATACATCCTCGGACTACCGCCTTAAGCCGATGCGTGAGGCTCTGACAGGCTATTGGGACCGCCTGTCTCTCATCCTGCCCCGCCGTTTTCAGTGGAGCACGGGAGAATGGGCTGCGGGATTCGTGGCGCATGAGTTTGCCGAAGTCTATCCGGCTTCCGTCACGGGCGAGAAGGATGCGGTCGATAGCTCGGGCGAGCCCGTTTACCAATCGATGCAGGCGTCTACGTCTGAGGTGATAGCCGACATCATCGCGGCCCTGCAGGATATCAACTCACGCCTGAATGCCCTCGAAACAAAAGAGGCTCCTGCCAATGGCTAATTTGCTGCAGCGGTTTCTCGCGAGCCTCACGGGAGAAGAAGACGCCACCGCTCTTAACCGCCTGGCGGCTGCGGGGCATCCGATGCCCGTGGGCGGGCTTGGCTCGATCGGTGATATGCTTTTCGGCGGCGCCGGCTCTGACAACCTTGCCGGTGGCCCAGGCGCTGATCTCCTGTCCCCAGGCAATGAACTGTTTCGAGGCCAAGCCGGCACCCCGTCTAACCGCCTTATGGAATCGCTCACACTGCCAAAGGTGACCCCGGGCGGCGGTGCGCCATTCATGCCAACCAATCCCCCGTTGCCGACTTCGCGCCCCGACCAGTGGGCAGGCATGCGTGAGGCTGCACCCCAGCAGGACCCGATGCAGACGGCCGCCGTCAACAACGCGGCGCCGCGGGCCAGCCCCATGCGAACCGCATACGGCGACCCCTACCTTGCATGGCAGCGCGGCCTTGGCAGCAGTGACGACACGCCGGCCCAGGCGACACAGTTACGGGCGCGACAGAATGGTGATTTCTCCCCTCGACGCAAGGCAATGGCTCAGCGTGCTGCGGTCTATGCCGGCGGCGCCGGCTCCGACATCGCCCTTGGGGGAAATGGTGGGGACACTCTCCAGGGCGAAGCCGCCCAAGGCGGCGGCCTTGGCAGCCTTCTCGGGAATCTGTTCGGAGGCGGACGAGCTGACGCCAGGAACAAGACAATTACTTGGCTGATGCATCAGGGCCTCGACCAGGGCACAGCGACGGTCGTTGCCAGCGACCCAAGCATGTTGCGGAGCTACATCGGCAATCGCGTCAACAGTGGCGCCCCCGATTGGCAGTTCCAAACCATCTATGACGACAACGGGAACGAACAGAAGGTTCTCGTAGACATGAACAACCCCGGCAGCATCCAGCCTGTCGGGGGCACGAAAACCAACCTGAAGACGCCGGCAGAATTGGCCCAGGCGAAGGACATTGCAGCAGCCGGCCGA
This sequence comes from Mesorhizobium sp. L-8-3, assembly GCF_016756615.1. GTDB lineage: Bacteria > Pseudomonadota > Alphaproteobacteria > Rhizobiales > Rhizobiaceae. The sequence goes on from NZ_AP023262.1 coordinate 1,965,383, forward strand.
TCGGAGATCAAGCTACCGACGCTTGAAAACGAGTACGACAAGACGCTCGGCAAGAGCTACGGCGAGCGCTTCACGGATTTCCAGAAAGAGGCGCAGACGGCACAACGAGCCCTGAATTCCTTGACCGTCATGGAGCAAGTGATGAGCAAGGAAGGGTTCTATTCCGGTACGGCTGCCGAGCAGGTGAGGCGCGTCAAACAATTCGCGCGGGCACTCGGGTTTGACCCTGATGGCGTCGACAGCATGGAAGCGTTCAACGCCATGTCCAAGCAAACGGCTTTGGACGCTATGGGCGGTTCGCTCGGCACGGGCTTTTCGAACGCCGACCGTGATTTCGTCATCGATCAGGTGCCCAACCTCGGCAATACGCCGGAAGGCAACCGGCAGCTTATCCAGATCCAGCGGAAGCTTGCACAGCGAAAGCAGCACATCGCGAAACTGGCGCGTGAGTATGCCGCGAAGAACGGTGGCCGGATTGATCCCGGCTTCGACGACTACCTGTCGCAATGGGCGGAGCAGAATCCGCTTTTCCCGTCGCTGCCACCGAACAGTACGCCGAACGGCCCGGAGCGCGTCCGCAATCCGCAGCCTGGCGCTTCTCGGCCGCGAGCCACGAACGGCACGACTATCCTTGAATTTGACGGAACGCAGTGGGTGCCGGTGCAATGAGCAACATTCCCCCGCTGCCTCCCGGCTTCCGACTGCTCGACGAGGAGCAGGCCCAGATGCAAGGGCCGGCGACCGCCGCACAGGCGGCCGGTGGCGCTAAGGCAGGGCAGACAATCCCGCCTCCGCCTCCCGGCTTCTCAATGCTGCCCGATACACCGCAGGACTCTGCCGGCATCAGGCAGGCACGGACGGGCGCCCAAGGCTTTGCGGATCTGGTCACATTCGGCCTTGCTGACGAGGCGGCGGCGGCAGTCGGTTCGCTCGGCGGCATGCTCCCCGGTGGGCACGGTAAGGGCTATTCCGAATTGCTCGATGAGATCCGGGGCCAGAGCGAGGCAGAGGCAGCGGAATTTCCCAAGACGAATCTTGCGGGCAAGGTTACCGGCGGCGTCTCTGGTGGTGTGGCAGCCGTGCGCGGCGGGCTCTCCCTGGCCGCCAATGCCGCACAGGCCGGCAAGGGCTGGCTGCCTCGCCTATTGGGCGGCGCTGCAGACGGCGGCATTGCAGCGGGCTTGTACGGCTTCGGCTCGGGCGAGGGCGTCAAAGATCGACTGCAGCAGGCGGCATATAATGCGCCCTTAGGGGCGGCGTTCGGGGCAGGCGGCGAGGGCCTTGTGATGGGCCTCGGCGCAGGCTGGCGCTCGCTGTTTAGCGGGGCCGATGATGTGGCCCGTGGCATCAACCCTGCCGCCAATGTGGCGGAGGCAGGGCAATTCGGCATACCGCTTACCAGGGCACAAGCTACCCGATCGATCAAGCAGGCCAATATCGAGGACCAGCTCGGCGCCACAGGCGCCATGCAGAGCTTTAAGGAAGGCCAGACGCAGGCTGTAGATGATGCGCTCGGGGCGATGCAGGGCAGGCTTGCCGGCAGTAACCGGCCGGTCCCAGACGCGGCTACTGCATGGGATTCGGTACAGAGCGGCTTGAGGGGCACGCGCGACCGGCTGAAGGCTGCCGGCCAGGATGCCTATGCGGCTTCGGTCGATAACCCCAACGTGCTGGTTTCCGGGCAGGCTGTCGCGGCTCTCCCGAATTTCATTCGCTCAAGTCTTGACGCGGACAACATCATCATTGACCCGATGTATCACGCCGGGGCGGCGAGGGCGCTTCAGTTCGTAGACGACTACATCAGCCGCATGCCCCAGGTTGGCGGTGATGTGAAAAGCGTACAGGCGCAATTGCGCTGGGTCGAAAACCTTCGCGCCTCGCTCGGCAAGAACTTCCCGCCGATCGGCCCGGACGCGCCGGCACTCGGGGCCATCAAGGGCGCTATCGATGATTGGACAGACGAGGTGTTCGAACGCGGCCTAGTCAGCGCTTCAGACGACGTGCTCGGCCAGCTGAAAACGGCTCGGGCGAACTGGTCGCATTACAAGGGCCTGATCGAGCCGAAAGCCAAGAGGGGCGGCCGGATCAATCCGCAATACGAGGCGCAGGCCCGCGTTCGAAATATCATCGAAAAGGACATGTCGCCGGCAGAGATCGGACAATACCTGTTCGGCTCTTCGGTCGTTTCCCCGAAAAATATGTCCTTTGCTACGGCAAACGAGTTGAAACGCCACCTCGGCGCCGATAGCGCGGAATGGGCTGGCGTGCGGCAAGCCCTTTGGCTCCGGGCGGTGCGGGCTGGTGATGATGCCATGAGCCCCGCCAAGATAGCGAAGAATCTGGACGGGCTCTTGAAGGGCGACGGCAAGGGGCTGGCGCAGGTCGTCTTTTCGGCCGACGAGCGCAGCGCCATGGGAAGCTTTGCCAACGTGATGCGGATGTTGTCACTGCCGAAAGGTGGTCTCAACAACAGCAACACGGCCAACCGGCTTATCCCCCAGCTTCAGCGCTGGGGCTCGGCAGTGGCCGGCATGCTGTCCGGTGGAGCTGGGGCCTATGGCGGGCTGGACCCGCTTTCCTCGCTGGGGCTCGGGGCGCTCACCACGGGGGCGCTTAAGGCAGTGGGCGCCGGCGCCAGGCAAGCGAAGGCCTCCGCCGCAACCCGGATGCCTGTGCCGGTCAGGCCTTCCGGATCTGGTGGCGCGACGCTTCGCGGCCTCTCTCAACCGTTCGTGCCGATGGTCGAGGATATGCGGAAGCGAGTGCCGGTTCGCTAGTCGAAGAAGCTTCCGACCCAATTGGAGAGCGGGATCGAAACATACTGCTCAACCAAGGGAAGGACGAAGAAGGCAAACAGCGTCATGACGACGATGAAGGACACGATACAGAGCAGACGGAAAAGCAGGCCCTGGAAGGGCGTGAAATGCGCTGGCGGCCTGAAGTCGTCGGGCATCGGCATAAGCATCAACATAGGTGAGCCCCGATGAATACGGAAGTGGCCCAGATCCCGACCTATCCCGATCTCCTGCACCAGATCACCGCGAGCATTGCGGAAGGTCTGGACAACGACACTGCGGCCGACGCCATCGCCGATGTTCTGATGGACGGGAGCATTTCACTCGCTGATCGGCCGTTCCAGCTCATCGCCCATGCTCGGGGGTGCCACGCTGCGGCGGATGTTCGGCGACGGGAAGGCAATCACGATGCGGCGGCCGGCCTCTACGACCTCGGCCAATTCCTGCTCGAGGCGGCCAGCCAAGCGCATGCCGAGTTGATTGCAGCGATTGGCACGATCGATCTGAAGCATTGATGGACTGCGGCGCGACAGTCCCGGCAAAGGGCAATGCCATGCACAAGCCCCAGCTCGTTGCGGACAATACGAAGCCAGCAGAAACGCGGGCCGCCGACAAACCCGCGTTGCCATCGGCCCCCTACGATCCGACACCGCGCGAAAGAGCAGCGCTGGAGGCGCAGGAGGCCAGAAGAAAAGCGCGACTGCCTATGGTGCGCTTCAAGACCGTAGTCGACGACCCGGCAGCGAAGGAGGTGACTTTCGATCATCCGGACTTCGATACGGCTTGCGCCCTTCTAAGGGAGTCGCTCGCTACTGCAGACAGCATCTTCACCGCCGGCATAGTCAACCAGATCGGCAACATAGGCATTCAGGGCGGCGCTGATCCGGACGCTCAGGGTCTCAATTTCGCGATGTCGCTCGTCACCGGCATCGAGCCTCAGGACCAGATTGAAACCATGCTCGCAACACAAATGGCCGCGGTGCATATCGCGACCGTGGCGATGGCGCGGCGCCTCAACCACGCAAAAACGCCAGCTCAATTGGACCAGAACGAGAAGGCGCTAAACAAGCTCGCCCGCACCTTCTCGGCTCAGGTCGAGGCGCTCAAGAAATATCGGAGCAAAGGCGAGCAGCGCGTCATTGTCGAGCGCGTCAACGTTGAGGCCGGCGGCCAAGCTGTCGTCGGTAACGTTTCGTCAGCCCGGGGGCATAGGGGCGGGTCATGAAGCTTTCGCCCGTTAACCTCATGCATTTGGCCCCGCGCTGTACGGCCAAGAGCAAGCGCAGCGGATTCCAGTGCAAGGCGCCGGCCGTGCGCGGTAAGAAAGTCTGCCGAATGCATGGCGCTCGGGGAGGTGCGCCCTGCGGCTCACTCCATGGCCGATATGTCCATGGCAAGCAGACGCGGAAGGCGATCGAGGCCAGGAGAGAGACGCGGGACCTGATCCAGAAAGCGCTCCAACTGTTGGCCTCGATAGAAATATGAATTTCCAGAGCCTACGACTTGCCGGACTAGGCGTCAGTTTAGGGCGTCAGTAAAGATAGTGCAGGTACTCTGACTAACGCTTCGACCAACCCGCGTTCAGTCGCGGCATCGACCTATCGCACTCATCTCAGCGCGAACCCAGGGACATGTGATTGATGTCAGGATGTTGACTGACAGAACGAATTTTTCTGGAAACTGCGAAGTGGACGCGCTAATGTGTGCTTAATCCAACGGCTTGTTGGAGGGACAAGCGCACCAGCTTGGGCGGCCCGTCACCGGGCCGTTTAGCTTTTTAGGGGCGCCAGATTCTTCCGTATCCATTGGGATTCCCGCTCCGGCTACGGTAAAACTTCTCAGCCTCCAGAAGCGCCGCGACTTTCATAGCAAAGGCGTCGAATTCTGGCCCCCCAGTATAAATCCGCTTGCAGTGGGAGAAGCAGGTGGAGGCCAATAGGTCAGCCAGTTGTAGGCCTGCGATGTCGTCGACTTTCGGCTGGATCTTTATCTCCTTTGATGAAAGCCGAGGCCGCAATCTCGCTTCTGGTATATGGTCAGTCCCACCTTCATAGAACGATCGATAGAGGGCCTTTAGCTCGCCATCCAGTTGAGAGTTGGTGGCCTCTGACATGACGTCGCCAACGGCATTGTTGCTTCGAAGAAAGTAGAAATAGCGCTCGATGGCATTCCCAACGAGCATGCGGTATATGCCGCCATGCCAATTCGGGTGCGCGGCGTAGAATGCGGCCTTGTCAACGCAGACAGAGATGACTGTGTATTGGGCGCGCTCGTACATAGAAAAGCAATCTTTCTCCCAAGCCGCTCGCACGTCAGCGTCTTTCAAGGATTGAAATCGCCCTTCGGCTTTTTTCATCTTCCGAAGGTGCAGTATGGGAGGATTATTCCCGAAGTGCTTAACCTTTAGCAGCTCGAAGGAAGGCTCAAAGCGATTGTACAAATAATCGAGGCTCACAATCACGCCGACAATGCCGGCATAGCGACTCTGAGGATGGTCGCTTACACGGGAATGCACATTCCCAGTGTCGTCAATGAACATGCGAAATGATGGCGCTGCCATATTCTGCCCCCTCCAGCGAAAATCTAAGCTGCTTGGGAGCTTGGCCGCAAGGCCGATTAAGTGATGGAGTTATCGAGGCCTTCACGGACATAGGTAGCGGCCAATCGACTTCAATGCTGCCCGCAGCCTGACCATGGCGACACGATGGCGGCTGACGCCCATACCGTCAATGCAGCAACTCGCTCAGCGTGAACGAACGGTGACTATCCCGCCGGCTGGCGCGCTTTCCGCCACTCCCACGGCCATTCGAAGCGACCGCGCCAGATGCCGGCGCGCGCCGCCCGTGCGGCTTCCTGGGCCCTGCCATAGGCGCCCTTGCTGTATTTCGGCCAGTCGAGCGCGTGACCGTTCCTGACGAGCCATTCCGCCACGTCCTGGTCACCAGCAGTGCATCGGGCGACCATCCGGCCGTATCTATCCCGATCGACCTCATGGCAGGTCGTCGGCGAAGCGGCGCTCAGGAAGTCGTCGAGGACGAACGCGGCGACCTGGCCGCACCGGTAGGCCTCCCCCGCCTCGTCGCTGCAGAGCTGCCGGCTCTCTGGCGCATCGATGCCGTGGAGCCTGATCCGCTGGCCGTGGATCTCGATCGTGTCGCCGTCGATAACGGACGCGCGACCAATTACTTCGGTTTCGTCGCCGGCAGCAGCAATCGACGCTGAAAACAGGAGCAGAACAGCAGGAGCGAGGTTGATCCGGCGTACTATGGCGCAGTGCCCTTTTGTGCTTTCAGACGAGCATCGCGCTCCCTCTCGGCTTGTTCAATGGCCTTTCTCGCCTTCTCCTCAAAGCGGCCATCCAATTTTGCAGGATTGGTCACTGGCTGTGCCGGCTCCTTTGGGCCCCCTTGAAGTGATCTAAGGAATTCATCGATCGACGCAGGATTGACGACCCGTCTAGACCCGGGATTTAGAGGAGGTGATGACCCCCTCGGCGTCGGGACAGGCGTGGACTCTTGAGGTGCTACTATCCGCTTGGTCTGAACGATCGAAGGTGCCGCGGGTGACGCGCGTTCAATTGCACTCCGAGACAACGCAGTCACATCAATCCCCAACAATGCGGCATCTCGCAAAGAAAGCCATTGCATGCCCTCTGGAGGTGCCGATGTGGCGTAGATCACCACGTTCTGGCCAAACCCCAATTCACCTAAGAAAAGGCCAACCACAGCATTAGCCATACCCGATTCTTTCGGTACATCACCTTCGTCGTCGTAGGCCACATGAAAGCCGATCCGGGCACCTTCCGTTGCAAACCTGATTCTTCCACCAAGCCACGCAAGAGCACATGCCGACGCGCAGATATCTTGAACAATGGTGTCGTAGCCGGCCCTGTGGATGGTCCGTCCTATCTCTATTCCGGCTTCCAAATTCCCGCCCTCGGAATTCAACAGAACGGCTGCCCCTTGAATCTCCCGAGCGACATCTTTGAACCGGAAAGCATCTCCATTGAGCAGCGGCCCTTCAATGCGGACAACTGGGGTATTCCTTCCGTTCACTGACAGGTAATCGCGTGAAATGTCTGCAGCGAGCACACTTGAGGAAAGTAACCCCGAGACAAGGACGGCAGATAGAAAACGCATATCACGGCCCCCCCATGAACGGAGGGAATATAGCGCTATCGCTAATCCGCCGCTACCTGCCCCACCGGACCGGCCCCACCGGGACGCGGACCAGCTTTCGCAGCCGTCTCAGTGCTCTGTCTCTCCTAGTCGTCATTCGTTGCGTTGAGTTCGTCCGGACGCTTGCCCTCGTCTTCTCGACCAGGGCGCGCCAGCCTCACACCGGCCCCGCCCCCGTTCTCGGGGATGAACGCCACGCCGGCAGCTTCAAGCGCCCTCTGTACCGCCTCCACGTTCGCAACTGAGCTTCGGCCCGTCCCGATCTTTTCCATCCTCTGGATGGTCCCGAGCGCCAGCCCGGATTGTTTGGCTAGCTCCGGTTGCGTCCAGTTGACCAGGCCTCTTGCAGCCCTGATTTGCGCAGCGTTTAGCATAAAGGCTTACTCCGTTGATATTTTCACACAATGCATTGCATTAAAAGATTGACAACCCGTTACCGTTGGGCGATACAGATAACAGATTGCCTTAAAAACACAACGGGAAGCCTTCAATGTTCAATCGTACCGACATCATGAACCAGGCTTGGAAGCGCTACCGTGCGCAATACGGCCGGCGGCGGTTCGATCGCTCCAACTTCGCCTACTGCCTCCGCTGTGCATGGGGCGAGGCTCACCGCGCTACAAAGTCCATGGCTCAGATCCGGGCCGAGGCCATCCGCTACGAACTCGCCACTCTCGATACCCGCTCATTCCAGCAAAACGTTGAGCCGCTCCGCCGAAAGCTGGCGAGCGAACTCGCCGCTCTCGCAGCTTGATATGGAGCCACTGAAATGTCGAAGGAAGTCACCTTTTCTGAGCCTTTCTACGTGGAGGACAAGGTTGTTGCCGGTCTCGCGCTTGCGGAAGAAATCGCGCCCAACCTGTTTCGCTGCGCCTTCTATTCTGAGCAACGCAGCCTGTACGGAACGCGCGGCGAGAAAGAGCGTACCATCGTCGCCAAGTTCGTTCTGACAGCCGACGCCTTGAGGGCGCTCACACATGCCCTTGCCGGAATAGGTCGGGCCGCTCCGGACGATTTCTCCGACATGCCGGCCACTTCGATCCACCAGCACTAACCAGCGCCCATCACAACCCAGGAGAATTGCAATGACCCGGAACTCTGTCCGGGCAGCCGCCGAAGGCTTGCCTGAAATCAACCGCCGCAAGGCTCTTACCGCTGCCGCTGGCGCAGTCGCCGCCCTCTCCGGGTGCAAACCCATCGTTGCCCCTGCAATGGCCAGCGCAGAGCCTGCTGACGAGCTTCCGTACGACAAGGTGCGCCGGATCGCAAAGGATCTGGCCTACGCCCTCAAGGACTGGAACAACGAAATCGGCGGCCCGGGTAGCTATTGGGTGGCTCGCATCTACCCCGTCGGGCGCGCTCGTCATCCGGTCTGCTTCGAAAGCATCCAGCCTACCCCGCCCATCGATCGCGTCGAGTGGGTGCAGGTAAACCCCCATGCGATGCAGAACGCCGTCAACATCTGCTCCCGCGCCATAGACGACCATGTGGCGGCGCTGGACGCTGGAGACGATGACCAGATCTCGGCCGCCGCCTGGGTCGCCTACCAGACTTTCCAGCACCTGCTAGCGCTCCCCTGCCGGTCACAGGCCGACATCACAGCGAAGGCGCGGGCTATACTGGAGCTGGGTCCCCGGGGCGGCTATTTCCCGCTGGAACAGGCCGACACGGTAACGCTGCTTCGCTCGATCCTCGGCGAGGGCGATAGCACGGCAAACATGTCGGTGCCGTCATGATGACGCGTCGGTCATTCCTCCGGGCGGTTCCGCCTGCCGTGGCCACAATGTCAACTGCAGCCGCCGTAGCGGCTGCAGGGGCGGTCAAGAGCCTGGACGCTCTCATTGCGGAGCATCAGGCCGCTATCGTGGGCGTTGAGACAGCAGACAAGGCCTATTGCGCTGTCTATTACCGGGTGGACCTTAAGCTTCATGCCCCCGGGGCGGCCCGTCGCGAGGCCTATGCCGAGAGCGGTCTAGCCGAACTCGAAACGGCCTTGAACGCTGCGTGCGATCGGCAATGGGTCGCCTTTTGGGGCGTCATAGACTACCGCCCTGCCGACATGGCGGAGGCCAGCGCAAAGATGGCCTACCTCGTCGAGTTCGCCAGTATCAGCTCGGACAATGCGGAGATTGTCGAGGAGTACGCAATTCGGATCATGGTTTCCATGGTCGAGGATCCACCGGTCAACCTTCTCGCAGCAGTGGAAGCCGCAAGAGCGAGGGCATAGGCATGACCGCGCGCCCGTGCCCTTCTGACTTCCTGCCGCTCTCCCCATCTTGGCGCCGTCGCATCGAGGCCACGATAGAGGTCTTGTTGTCCATACTGGACGAGGCGGACGGAGACGAGAACATCGAGCAGGACGAGGATAACGAGCCTTGGCTTGCTGGCGACTATGGCGGCTTCCAGGACCTGGAGCGGGACGATTCCGAAGACGAGCCGTCGCTAGGATGGTCCAGCGCCTTCAACCAGGCGCTACCCGATCGCTTCGGCCGCGTCGATATCGTGGACGGCGAGCAGGATGCCAGCGAGATGCCGGAGTGGGACCAAGCGGGATTGCGGATCTCGACGCCCTCGCCCTGTTCCCGGCTCCATCAGCCGCTCGGCGGCAAAGCCGATCATGCCGCGCAACAACATAATCGACTGCTTATTCGCGGTGCGACCTAACTGCTAGCGACGTGAAAGCTTTGCTAGAATCTGAGGGACCGCTTCTTTCAATTGCCCATGAGTGACCAGCTTAGAATCGACAAGAGCCTTTACAGATTTTTGCAAGTCGGTAAGGGCACGTCTAAGCCTCGTTACCTCAGCTTCAAGTTGCGCAATCCGTTCTTCGTCAGACATAACCCAAGCCCTCTGTGCCACTGGGTAAGAAAGCTAAGCGAGTCGGTCGTGGGTTGTCAAATATACGATCGCCCTCAAAAGAGATCGAATCTTACCCGCATCTGCCTATTCACACCCGTTCTTCGCAAAGCCCGCTTTCCATACCGTCAGGATGGCTTTGGCTTTGTCGACAGCTTGTCCTCCTAAGAACAGGGCCTTCGTACCATCCCATTCCTCAACGCGGTAAATGAAGTTGCTGTCAACGGTCACACTTCCAAAAAGGTCTGCCAGCAAGTCAGAGAGCACCATCGTCATGTTAACCGCGTCATGGATTTCGCTTTCCAAGTCGTAGTACGCCGATCTCCAGCTCGCTCCCGATGCCGGTGCGTTGACCATCGACTCCAAAAGGGCCTCCATATGCTCGGGCTGCAGTTCTGAGCAGCAGCCGAAGTCTAAGAGATACGCGGCCTTCGCGACGCGGTCCGAGTCGGTCACTACGGGAAGGCTGCATAGAGCCATCAGCGCTTCCCGCTCAACGTGATCTGCCTTATCCCAAATCGCCTTATCCTTGCGCGTCGGTTCGCGACCGAGTTCCTTCGCATCAACGAGGATGCACTTGTCATTCAGATCCCGCCTCGCCGCTGCATGCGTCTTCAGAACTTGGCGCAGTTCGATAGACAACATCGGATTATCGAGGTTGATTTTCGCCGGAGCCTCCTGTCGCTCAACGGCCTCGCTCCCTTCCGCAAGCGACAAGGCGCCTTCAACATCACCAGCCCTAATCAATGCGGCCATGCTCTTGAGCGGACTTAGGGCAGTCGCTTGTTCATCGGCAGTGATTCCAACGGTCTTCTTCAGCATCGTCATCCCTCGGTCAAAACTGTTCCGAAGGGCGTAGGTCGCCGGCCGTAAACAACTCGGTACCGGTTCGCTGCGCATTTGAACTAGGGGCTGTGGGAATGGTGGACGATAGTGGGGAAAAACCACGCGCCACCCTTTTTCCTGATTTGCGCGCCCGGAACAGTCCCACCCTCACTCAGATCCTGACGGTTTCGTCCGCTATTCGGATCGGCATCCTGAGAACTTCACGAGAATGGTCTTCGGTGGCCCTGGACGCTTTGCAGGAGGCGTTTCCGTGCCCCTAACGAAGACCGTATTTGCACGCCGTGGCGACATGGTGGCGATATGGCGCCAATAGCAAAAGGCCGCCGATCTGGCGGCCTTTGCAAATACTTGACTTCCTTGCGGAAACTGGAGCGGGCGAAGGGATTCGAACCCTCGACCCCAACCTTGGCAAGGTTGTGCTCTACCCCTGAGCTACACCCGCTCGCGCGGCGTCTCCGCCGCAAGCCGCGCCTATATGGCCGAAGAGCGCGGGGATTGCAACAGGGGTCCGTCATCTTTTTTCGAAGTGCCGTTTTTGGGGAAATCGGCGGCTCGATGCCCCGTTTTGGTTCCAGTTTTCCGTGCCGTAGCGGCAGGCAGGGCTGACGCGCCTCGTGCCGTCGGGCGACATTGCCGCCAAAACATGAGGCGGGACTTGCGGCCGCGCCGCTTTTCGCCATAGACGGTTTTTCGAGCAAGCGGAGACCAGACATGCCGAAGACGCCGGCCGACCTTTTCGCCTTCCTCGACGGGCTTGGCATCGCGGTGAAGACGGTCAGCCATCCGCCGCTGTTCACGGTCGCCGATTCGCAGTCGCTGCGCGGCGAGATCCCGGGCGGCCACACCAAGAACCTCTTCCTGAAGGATAAGAAGGATAATTTCTTTCTCGTCACGGTCGAGGAGGACGCAACCGTCGACCTGAAGACGATCCATCAGGCGATCGGTGCCGCGAGCCGGGTCTCGTTCGGAAAGCCGGAAGCCCTGATGGACCTGCTTGGCGTGATCCCGGGCGCCGTCACCGCCTTCGGCGCGATCAACGATACCGGGGGCAAGGTGAGGGTGGTGATCGACGAACCCTTGCTCGCGCACGGCATCGTCAATGCCCATCCGCTGACCAATGAGGCGACGACGTCGATCGCGGCCGACGACCTGCTCAGATTTCTGAATGCGACGGGCCACGAAGCTGTTATCTTGAAAGTTTCCCAGTGATCGCCACATGGAGCCGCAAGGCGCCTGACGGCGCAGGGAAATCCGACCGGCCGAGAGGATGACGATGGACGACAAGAACAATCCCTATGCAGGAAATGGCGGCGGCTACGCCACCAACGTGCAGTTCGGCACTCCGCAGGGTAACGGGCCCGCAGGCGCGGACAAGACGCTGATCAAGGACACGACCACGGCCAACTTCAGTGCCGACGTGATCCAGGAATCGCGCAAACAGCCGGTGCTGGTCGATTTCTGGGCGCCGTGGTGCGGCCCCTGCAAGCAACTGACCCCGGTCCTGGAGAAGGCGGTTCAGGCCGCCGGAGGTCGCGTCAAGCTGGTCAAGATGAATATCGACGACCATCCGGCCATCCCCGGGCAACTGGGCATCCAGTCGATCCCGGCCGTCATCGCATTCAAGAACGGCCAGCCGGTCGACGGCTTCATGGGCGCGGTCCCCGAGAGCCAGGTGAAGGAATTCATCCAGCGCGTCGGCGGCAAGGGCGAAGCCGAGACGGGTATCGCCGAGGCGCTCGCTGCAGCCACCGAGGCGCGGGCCGCCGGCGACGCCCGGACCGCGGCCGACATCTATTCGGCGCTGGTCGAGCAGTTCCCCGACAATGTCGAGGCGCTGGCGGGTCTGGCCGAACTGGTATTGGAGAGCGGGGACGCCCAGGGGGCGCTGTCATTGCTCGACGGCGCGCCGGCCGAGAAGAAGGATGCTCCGGCACTCGCCGCCATCCGCACCAGGATCGCGCTCGCGGAACAAGCCGCCTCACTCGGCAACGCCGCGGAGTTCGAGAGCCGGCTTGCCGCAAACCCCAAGGACCATCAGGCCCGCTTCGACCTCGCCATGATCCAGAATGCCGAGGGCAAGCGCATGGAGGCGGCCGACAACCTGCTCGCCATCGTCAAGGCCGACCGGAGCTGGCAGGATGACGGCGCCAGGGCACAGCTCGTGAAGTTCTTCGAGGCGTGGGGGCCGACGGACGAAGCAACCCTCGCGGCCCGGCGCAAGCTGTCGTCGGTGCTGTTTTCGTAAGAAGGAACGGCTTGCGCTTCCCGTGCGGCTCGACTTCGGGCCGGCAAGCGCCAGATAGGGACTGTTGACACGGAAAGGCGATCGCCGTGCAGGCGGGAAATGCTTATTACCGGCGGGGCAAGGACCTGCCTGCCACAATACCGGTGTTCCCGCTGGCGGCGGCACTGCTGCTTCCTGGCGGGCGCATGCCCCTCAACATCTTCGAGCCGCGCTATCTGCAGATGATCGACGAGGCGATCGGCGGCCAGCGGATCATCGGCATGATCCAGCCGAGCCTCGACGGCCGGCTGCGCGGCGACGGGGAACCGGAGCTGTGTCAGGTCGGTTGTCTGGGCCGGATCACGTCGCTCTCCGAGACCGGCGACGGCCGCTATCTGATCGCGCTGCAGGGCGTATGCCGCTTCCGTGTCACCGAGGAAATAACGGTCAGGACTCCCTTCCGGCAGTGCCGGATCACGCCCTTCGCCGGCGATCTCGACGAGGAGAGCGGCGCCAGGGAGGTCAACCGTCCGGCCCTGCTCAAGGCGTTTCGTTCCTATCTCGAAGCCAATGGCCTCGACGCCGACTGGGAAAGCGTCAGCCGCGCCGACAATGCGATGCTGGTCAATGCGCTCTCCATGATGGCGCCTTACGGGCCGGCCGAGAAGCAGGCGCTTCTGGAATCGCCCGACCTGAAGACGCGGGCCGACACGCTGATCGCGATCACCGAGATGGCGCTGGCCCGCGAGCAGGACGATTTCGGCTCGAGCCTGCAGTGAGGGCGGCATGGTCAAGGACGAGCGCAGCGTTGCCATCGACACCAAGCTGCTCGAGCTTCTGGCCTGCCCGCTGACCAAAGGCCCGCTGACCTGGGTTCCCGAAAGCTGCGAGCTCATATCGAAGGCTGCGGGGCTCGCTTATCCCGTGCGCGACGGCATTCCGGTGATGCTGCCGTCGGAGGCGCGGCAGATAGAAGAGTGAATGGTGAATGGTAAAATGGTGAATGGTTAAGAAGTTGACGGACCGGCGCGCACCGCGTTCGTTATTCACCATTCACCATTCACCATTCACCATTCACCATTCACCATTCACCATTCACCATTCACCATTCACCATTCACCATTCACCATTCACCATTCACCATCTTCTACTGAAAATTCCGCCCCTTCGGCATGACCTGACCCGGGGCGCGGGCGAGATCCTCGTAGTCGTCGACCACCGAGGGCGGTTTCGCGGGAAGCCGGACGACATTCGCTCCACCTGATGTTCCGGTTGGACCATCACTCTCCCTTGCTTTGCGCTGGTCGGCGAGCCCGCGCAGGAAGCGCGCCTGTTCGGAAAGCTCGCCCAGCCAATGGGTCAGGTCTCCGATTCTGTCGGCGACGATGTGGATGACGCCGGATTCCGACTGCAGCCGCCCGTCGACGCGGATGAAACGCCCACCCATCACCGCTGGACGGTAGCGGTCGAAGATCCTGGGCCAGATGATGACATTGGCCACGGCCTGCTCGTCCTCCAGCGTGAGGAAGATCGCATTGCCGTTGCCCGGCCGCTGCCGCACCAGGACGAGGCCGGCGACCGAGACGCGCCGGCCGTCGCGCACCAGGGACAATCGGCCGTGCGGGGTGACGCCGGCGCGGTCGAGCCTTGTGCGCAGGAAGGAAACGGGATGCGCCTTGAGCGACAGGCCCAGCGCTTCATAATCATGGATCACATGCTGGCCAAGCGGCATGGCCGGCAGCGCCGTCTTCGGCTCGTTGTCGGCCAGCCGCAGTTCCGGCCGGTCGAAGAGCGGCAGGCGCTGGGCGGCGTTCCTGGCGTCGAGCGCCCGGACCGCCCAGAGCGCGGCGCGCCGGTCGAGGCCGAGCGAGCGGAAGGCGTCGGCCTCGGCCAGCCGTCCGATCTCGCCCATGTCGAGCCCCGAACGCAGCCAGACGTCGTGCACGGAATGATAACCGTCGCCGCGGCGGGCGACGAATTCGATCATGCGTTCCTCGGACAGGCCCTTGATCTGGCGGAAGCCGAGCCTGACGGCATGGTTGCTGCGGATGACGCCGCGCATCTCGTCATGGCGCGGCGCGACCCGCGACGGATCGAAGGTGAAGGCTTCGAGCGTGCAGTCCCAATCGGAAAGATTGACGTCGGCCGGCCGGATGTCGACGCCGTGGTCGGCCGCGTCCCGCACAAGCTGCGCCGGCCTGTAGAAGCCCATCGGCTGCGAGTTCAGGATCGCGGCGCAGAAGACGTCGGGATAGAAGGTCTTGAGCCAGCAGGAGGCATAGACCAGCAGCGCGAAGGCCGCGGCATGGCTTTCCGGGAAGCCGTATTCGCCGAAGCCCTCGATCTGCTTGAAGCAGCGCTCGGCGAAATCCCGCTCGTAGCCCTTCCTGACCATGCCGTCGATCATGCGCTGCTTGTAATTGCCGATCGTGCCGGTGCGCTTGAAGGTCGCCATGGCGCGGCGCAGCTGGTCGGCCTCGTCGGGCGCGAAGCCGCCGGCCACGATGGCGATCTTCATGGCCTGTTCCTGGAAGAGGGGCACGCCGAGGGTTCTTCCGAGAATCTCCCTCAGCTCTTCCTTGGGATATTCGGCCTCTTCCTTCTTTTGGCGCCGGCGCAGATAGGGATGGACCATGTCGCCCTGGATCGGGCCGGGGCGCACGATCGCCACCTCGATGACCAGATCGTAGAATTCGCGGGGCCTGAGCCGCGGCAGCATGCTCATCTGGGCGCGCGATTCGATCTGGAAGACGCCGAGCGTGTCGGCCCGGCAGATCATGTCGTAGACGCGCTCGTCCTCCGCCGGGATCGTGGCCAGCTCCAGCCGCCTGTCATGGGGATCGCGCTCGTCGTAATGCGCTTCCAGGAGATCGAGCGCCCGCCGCAGGCAGGAGAGCATGCCGAGCGCGAGCACGTCGACCTTCAGGATCTTCACCGCATCGAGGTCGTCCTTGTCCCATTCGACCATCATGCGTTCTTCCATCGCCGTCTTGACGATGGGTACGATCTCGTCGAGCCGGTCCCTGGTGATGACGAAACCGCCGACATGCTGGGAGAGATGGCGCGGAAAGCCGAGGATCTCGTTCGCCCGGGCGATCACATGCCGCGTCACGGGATCGGCCTCGGCCAAGCCGGCCGCCCGGGTCTCCCTCCCGCCGAGCTCGGAGGACGACCAGCCCCAGATCGATCCGGAGAGCGCGCTCATGACGTCCTCGGAGAGGCCCATCGCCTTGGCGACCTCGCGCAATGCCGAACGGCCGCGATAGGTGACGACCGAGGCGGCAAGTGCGGTACGCTTGCTGCTGTATTTCTCGTAGATATAGGCGATCACCTCGTCGCGGCGCTCATGCTCGAAATCGACGTCGATGTCGGGCGGCTCGCCGCGTTTTTCGGAGATGAAGCGCTCGAACAGGCAGTCGATGATATCGGGACCCACCTCGGTGATGCCGATGCAGAAGCAGATCACCGAATTGGCGGCCGAACCGCGCCCCTGGCAGAGGATCTTCTTCCTCCGCGCGAAGCTGACGATATCGTGGACGGTGAGGAAATAGCGCGCATAGTTCAGCCTCTCGACGATGCCGAGCTCGTGCCGGATCAGTTCCTCCACCTTCTTCGGAACACCGTCCGGATAGCGGTTCTTCGCGCCCTCCCAGGTCAGCCTTTCCAGCTCGGCCTGCGGTTCCAGGCCGGATTCGGTCGGCTCGTCGGGATAGTTGTATTCGAGCTGCTGGAGGGAGAACCTCAGCGTTCCGGCGAAACGCAGCGTCTCGGCCAGCGCCTCGGGGTGGCGGCGAAAGAGCCGCGCCATTTCGGCCGGGCCCTTCAGGTGACGTTCGGCATTGGCCATGAGGTCGAAACCCGCCTCGGCCACCGGCACGTTGAGCCGGATCGCGGTCAGCACGTCCTGCAGGGGACGACGCTCCGGCGCATGATAGAGCACGTCGTTGACCGCCATCAGGGGCAGGCCGCAGGCCGCCGCGATCGCGGCCGCCTGTTCCAGCCTGAAGCGGTCATTGCCCGAATAATCCGGCGAGACGGCCAGCCACAAGGCTTCGCCGAAGCGCTCCTTCAATTGGCGGAGGAAGGCGTCCTGCTCTTCCCCATGGGCGGCGAGATCGGGCAGTGCGGCGAGCGACAGGCCCTCACCCCATTCAAGGAGATCGTCGCGGCGCAGATCCGGATTGCCTTTCTCGCCCCGCATATTGGCTTCGGTCAGCATGCGGCACAGCCGGCCCCAGCCCGCGCGGTCCCGGGGATAGGCGAGGATGTCGGGCGTGCCGTCGGAAAACACCAGGCGGCAGCCGGGATGATAGGGAAAACCGTCCACCTTGGCCTGCTGCCAGGCGCGCACCACGCCCGCCACGGTGTTGCGGTCGGCGAGCCCGATCGCCGAAAAGCCGAGACGCTGCGCCGAGACGAGCAACTCCTCCGGCCGCGACGCGCCACGCAGGAAGGAGAAATTCGATTGCACGGCGAATTCGGCATAGGGCGCGTTCATGCGAAGATTCCGTGCATGTACCAGCGCGGCGTAGCCTCCGTGGCGCCGTAGAAGCCTTGCCGGAAGAGCCAGTAGCGGCGGCCCTTGGCGTCCTCGATGCGGAAATAGTCGCGCGTGGCCGCATCCTCTTTCTCGCGCCACCATTCCGGGGCGATGCGCTCGGGCCCCTCGGCGCGGGCGACGTCGTGCAGGGCGCGCCGCCAGCGGAACCGCGCGGGCGGTCCTTCGGGAATCTCGGCCATCATCACCTCGACGGGCTCGGGAGGTCGGAACAGCCGGATCGGCCTGTCGGCCGGTCCATGTCCGCGCACTTGCTCCCTGGCGGCGGGACCGCCGGCTGCCTCGGCGAAGGGAACGGCGATCGCGGCGCGTTCGGGAATGCGGCTTTCGACCATCAGCGGCCGCAGCACCGCCGTCTGGCCGAGCCGGGCGCGCACCCGGTCGGCGAAGACGGCGAGTTCCTCGCCCTCGTCTGTCTCCACGCCGCCGAGATCGGCCTGCCCGATCTCCAGACGCGCGGCCTGAAGCACGGAGAGGCGGACGAGGTCGAAACCGAAGCCGGCGTCGATCACTCCTTCTGCCGCCGTCAGCCTTTCGTGGAACAGGCGCCGGACCAGACGCGGCTCGCGCAGCGGCCGCGACGTACCGACCGCGATGCGTGAGACGGCGCCGTCCACCCTGAACAGCGCCAGTTCGAGCGCCCGGGCGCCTTCGCCGCGCCGTTCGAGGCCCTTCTTCAGCGTCGTGGCGAGGATGAAGGCCAGCTCCTCGATATGATCGGTGAGCATGATCGGCTCGGCCAGATGCCGTTCGGCCGAAAGGTCGGCGACCGGCAGGCGCGGTGAGATCGCCTCGTCGATCCGGCCGAGCGCCTGGTCGAGCCGGATCAGCAACCCCTTGCCGAAGCGCCGCGCGAGCGGCGCGCGCGGCGCCGCCATGATGACGCCGGCCGTTCGCAACCCGACGCTTTCGAGGCCGCTGCGGGTTTCTGGGGCGATCCGCAAGGCGGCGAGCGGCAAGGGCGCCAGCGCCGCCGCCTCGTCGCCCGGCGCGATAGGGGACAAGGAGAAACGCGCTCCGGCCCAGGCCGCTCCCGGCGTGGATGCAAGGCCGGCCCGTGCGGAAAAACCCTGGTGGAAAAGCCGCAGCAGGAGGTCGTCCAGCATCGCCCTTTCGCCGCCGAAGAGATGGGCGCAGCCCGTGATGTCGAGGAACAGCCCGTCCCCTCCCTCGAGCGCCACCAGCGGCGTGTAGCGATCGCACCAGTCGGCCAGGCTTTCGAGCAGCCGCCGGTCGGCCTCCGGATCGGCCTCCACGACGTCGAGGGAAGGATGCATGGCGCGGGCGTCGGCGATGCCCATGCCGCGCTTCAGGCGCAACGCCTCAGCCTGCTCGTCGAGGGCGGCGATGCACTGGGTGTTGTTCTCGCGATGGCTGAAGACGAGCGGCGGCCTGGCGCTCGCCGGACCGGAACGCCAGGACCGACCCAGCCGCTGGCGCAGGATCCGCTCCGCGCTGAGATAGGGGAACCATAGAGTCAGGATTCTCTGACCCTCTTTCCTGAAATGAGAGGTCATGGGGGTTCCATTCCACGATGAACTGCCCGGCAAGGGCAAAACGGCTCTTGTCGATGCCGACGGAAAAGGCCGGATGGCCGACGGAGCCGGCGAGCGGGCCGGCCACCGTCGCGCGCGGCGTGGCGGGGGCAGCCGATACGACGAGGCGAAGCGGCGCGGCCGTCGGTTCCGGCGCGGCCGATTGGCGCAGCAGGAAGACGGGATGCCCG
Organism: Mesorhizobium sp. L-8-3; assembly: GCF_016756615.1. Lineage (GTDB taxonomy): Bacteria > Pseudomonadota > Alphaproteobacteria > Rhizobiales > Rhizobiaceae. Next base: position 1,984,566 of record NZ_AP023262.1, read on the forward strand.
GCGATCTGCGCTCGCCGATGCAGCCGGCGCGTCGCGGTGAGGTCGAGCCTGTGCGGATTGCCGCGTATTTCCAGGAAGACGGCGCAGAGGCCGCTCAGCCGGGCGGCTTCCTCCGCGACCCACAAGGCGTCGGCGGGTTTCTGCACATCAGAGACGAGCAGGTCGCCCGGCGCCAGCCCACAGAAAGCAAGAAGCCCGGGCGCATAGGGAAAACCCCCCTCGCGGAAGGCTTCACCCGTGCCGATCCACAATATGGGGGCGCCGGCATGACATTTGCGGGCAAGCCCGGCCAGCGCCATCGCAAAGCCGGCGGCGGCGCCAGCGTCGCGGGCATCGGGGCCGTGGATTTCGGTCAGCGCGGCTTCCGGCAGCCCGCCGCCGAGTGCGGCGTCGAGGCGTGCCACTCCCGTCCTCAGCCCCGCCGAAAGCCGGGATTTGGCTGCCAGGCCGGCCTGGCGCAGGATCACGCCGTCGGCCGCGGCCGGCACAGCCGCGACATCCGGGGCGGGCGGGGCATCGAACCGCTCGGCGAGAGTGCCTTCGATCCTGGCGATTTTCCGGCGCAAGGACAAAATAGTTTCCCGCGCCACGGCGGAGGTCGCCATGTCGGTTGCTTCCGGTCTGTTCCTGTTATGTTCTTATGGATTCCAGAGCCGGCCTCAAGAGTCAAGCGTGCCGATTGAGAATTTATTCCTTAAGCGTGGCGCCCTGTGCTGTCGTCTTCATGAATAAGGCGAACCACATCCAGTTTGAGAAATGCCGGCCGAAAGGCTATATCCCGCCAAAAGGACAAAGAATGGCCCGCATCTATCAGACCCGAGCCTGGCACGACCAGCTGTCGCCGTCGATCGAGGAAATGGAACTTCTGGCGTTGGAAGCCTATGCCCATCTACCGGAGGAGTTCCGCACCCTCACCGGCGAGATCATCATCCAGCTTTCCGAGTTCCCGACCGACGAGATCATGGACGACCTATCGCTGGAGACGCCTTTCGACCTGCTCGGCCTGTTCGAGGGCCGCGGCATCGCCGAACGCTGGACCCCGCAGACCGGCGAGGGACCCAACCGCATCACGCTCTACCGCCGCGCCATTCTCGACTATTGGGCCGAGAACGAGGAGACGCTGGGCGCCATCGTCACCCATGTGCTGATCCATGAGATCGGACATCATTTCGGCCTTTCCGACGACGACATGGAACGGATCGAGGAAGCCGCCGACGAGGTCGCCATCCCGCCGACCTGAGTTGGCGGGCACCGGAACGCCTGGCGACAGGAACGGTCGCCACCGGCCGGTTGCATTCCGCTCGGCCGGAGGGACGATGATCCCCGCGGTCCCTACGACTGGATGGTTCTGCTTCTGCCACGGCTCGATCCACGATTGTGCCGAGGGGGGCAGGGCCCGCAGCCGCAATCTCGAAGTTCCGCCGCATGCGCTCCCGGATCGCGGTCGGACCCGGATGATGACGTCTCCTCGCGAGAACGTTGCGACCTCTCCGACGACGCGCGGCCCTGGAGGCTCACGGACCGAACTGCCCCGTGCATAGACCGTCGCAGATCTGCAGCCAGAAAAAGCCGCAGCCCCTGACCGGGGTGCAGCCGCCGGCGCGGCATTGAATCAGCGCGCCACAGGGATTGCCTCGCAGCAATCCCGAATCGGCGGAACGACATTCGCAGGCTGGCAAGGCTCCGCCGGCCTGCATGATGACCGGGCTCTTGCAAGCACCATCGCCAAGGTACTGAGTGTACTTTTGCAATAGCGTGAAATCGGGAAAGAGCTTTTCCAGCCTCGGCGCCAACTTGTCGATATATGCCACCGCTGCCTTGTTCTTCTTGGGGTCCGAGTAGCTTTCGGGACGCAACCGCTCGGCGAGATCCGACAGCGTCGCCTTCTGCCCTTTGTCGTACACCGCCTCGATCCCCTCGCGCAGCCGGTCCTGCCAGAGTGCAGCCTGGTAGGCAGCCGGGAGGCCGTCGAAGATGAGTTTCTGTTCGCCAAGGCTGAGTGCGGCGAGCCCATTTCGGAAGGTGGTCAGGTAGTCCGATATGTCTGGCATAGCGAGACCTCACCGTTACGGTTGTTTGATTGTACTATGTATAGATTGGTATCTCAACCCGAATCTAAGGCATTCCTTCCGAAAACGTGCAGCGCTTTCTCAAAAAAAGACATTAGCTCGATCAAGAACGTACAGCATTTCGCGTAAAGCCTTACTCTAAGTTCGATATCATTAAGAAAATTTTCTGAATTTCGGCGAAAGCTCTGAATTTCAATTCAAAATTGAACATGGCGCACTTACTCACCGCAAGAGCAGAAAACAGAACCTTTCCAGGCTTGAAATCGGCGCCCTTCCGGCTCGAAATGCCGGACTTTGCCTTGGGCTGATTTCATACCGTTGGGCGTGACCCTCGCCCGTTGGCGCGAAAGCCAAGCGGCCCGGAGGGGCCGTGCCGGCGATTGGTATGGATTCCCGGACCGCGGCCGGATCCGGATGACGATATCTCCTCTCGATAAACGGCGAACTTGACCCTCCAGTTGCTGGAAGCGGTAAGCTCTTCCAAAACTCGGAGGAGCCGGGGATGGCAGAACGCGGCGACAGGCTGGAGCGCGAGATCGTCAGACTCTTCAAGGTTGCGTGCCGGGCAAACAGGCCGGATGTCGCCGAGCATTTGTTGCGCGCCCTGGAGACCTTGGAACGGGAACCGGGCATTCGGGATCATGCGCGCTGCCATTGCGCGTTGATGGAAGCCTATGGGGAACTCATCCGGTCGCATTGATGCTGCCGAGGCGCGACCGGTCGGTTCCGCCCGGCTTGGGCTATCGCCAGGGACGGCATGATGGACAGGCGGGATGGCGCTAGCCTGTCCTGACCCTCGCCATTGTCGTGTTCGCGATTGCGGCGCTCGACAAATATCTGCGCAGCAGCGCAGCGGTGCAGCAGCGCTCCGCAGCCTTTGCAGTCGTAGAGGAACCGGCAGGCGTTGATCGGCATCGTCTCGGTCTCCCGATGCCCGCAGCCGGGGCAAGTGATCGTGCTCCGCAGGACCGTCATGTGGTCTGTCCCCCTCCCTGAGACGTCGGGGTCGCGAATAGTGCCGGATACGACCGGGACCCGGTCACTCATCGGCTGGATCCCTGGACGGACGCGACCGATAGCCGGCTTCGGCGGTCGCAGCGGTCAGGGCGGCGATGTCGGCCAGTGCGTCGTCGAAGGACACTGCCGCCGTTCCTTCTTCGAAGGAAATCTCGACCCATGATCTGCGACATCGCATTCGCGACGGAAGCGAGCAGGATCGGAAGGGCGAATTCCGTGCGAGCGTAAGCTGGTGCGAGTGGTTCGCCGGCGCCCGGAAGTTCCGGGCGCCGGCGAGCCGAAGCGTTCTCAGAAGTAGCGCTTGAAACGGAGGAAGCCGGACGGGGTGCCGTCGAGGCCGTCGACCTTGTCGAAATGGATCTCGCTGCTGATTTCGAAATTCAGCACCGGCGACCAGACGAGGTTCAACTCGGCGCCATAGGCGTTGAGGCCCGAACTCACGTCGGAGCCGACGTCCGAATAGAGGTCGCCGAAATACTGGAAGGCGGCCGAGGCGGCAAATTCCGGCGTGAACTGGTGGAAGTAGGAGCCCAGAACCGACCATTCGGAGTTGACGCCGAGCGCGCTCGACGAACCGTAGGTGTTGTCGCTGTCGGAGTAGAAGGCGAGCATGCGGAGCGAGGAGCCGGGGCTGTTCGGCACGTTGAGCTGCAGGCCGAGCCCGGCGCCCCAGCCTGCTTCGTCGGCGAAGGCGCCGGGCCGGCTCTCGTCATAGCCGAACTTGGCCCAGACCGAGCCCCAGCCCTGGTTGACGCCCACCTTGGCGACGATGTCGGGCATGTAGCCGTCGCCGGCCAGCGCGTCGTCCTCCAGCGAGACCGTACCGAACAGGCCGTAGGCGCCGGTGAAGTCGTAGCCGATCTGCTGCGCCTGGCTGTAGCCGTAATACATGCCGTAATAAGAATGGGCGCCCCAGTTGGAGGCGCCGCCGTTGCGTGTCGCGGACCACGCCGATTCCGTATAGCCGGCGTAGAAACCGCCCAGCTGGACGAAAGCCTGGTCGACACCGACGGGGAAGTCGACACCGCCGGTCGAGACGCCTTCCGCCTCGAGGCGGATGAAGCTGCGCAGCGTGCCCCAGTCGGTCTCGGACCGGGCGTCGAAGTTCAGTCGCGCCCTGCTGCTCTTGATCCAGCCATCGGCATCGGCGGCGCCGCCGATGAAGGCCGGCGTGTCGCTGGAATTCTTGTAGCCCTCGGCGCCGATCTGGTACCACATCCAGCCGTTGACCGAGAGGCAGGTCTCGGTGCCGGGGATGTAGAAGAAGCCCGCGCCGTAGGTTTCGCAGACCCGGACATATTCGACCGGCTCCGGTTCGGCCACGACGACCGCGTCGGCCGCCTGGGCCAGCGGCACGCCGATCAGTCCGGCAGCCGAGCCGAGCAGAATTGCTGCGTATTTCATTGTTCCCGTCTCCTAGGAAAAGCTGGTTCTCTGCTGGCGACGGGAGCGGTCGCGACCGGCCGCCGACAGCCGGTCGGAATAGGAGCCCCGGCGTTTTCCCGGATTTTGCGAGGGGCTTACATCGCTGTAAGAAGGGCTTGTCTTTGCCGCTTGCTGCCATTGCTGTGACCGTTCGGCCACAGTCCGGTGAGGCCATCAGGTCTTCCGCCGCCGCAGCATTGGCCCTGGGCCGGATCTCGCTGCGCCTGGATTTCGGCGCGGAGCGCGATCAATTCTTGCTGACCAACCGCTTTTGCCGTTGACTTTCCCGCCCTATCGCGGATTTTCCGACCTATCTTTTCATTTTCGAGGAATTGCGCCCGCCCCTGTACCAGCCGCGGCGGGCTTCCGATGCCGGCGGTCGATCAGATCGACCGGAGGACGCGGCTGCTTGGCCCGCGCCTGCTGATGCCGCTGCCAGGATGCCCGCAGGGGCCGCGCCGGCGATTGAGCCGTCGGTATTGCCGGGGGATTCGCGCCCGATCCTGCAAACGCCCAGTTCTTTGCAGTGGATTTTTGACGCTTGCTTTCAACGTGATGAATTGCGTCCGCTGGCTCTGGCCGAGCCGCCGAAGGATGCACATATCCGCATAACGAGGCGAGCCGTCTCGGCAGGGGGTCTTCTCCGAGCCTTCGCGAGATGTCAGCAGCCAGGCGAGGGCGACGCAAGCATTGCCCCGTCACCCCGCCCTCGACGGCATACCGAAATAACAGGCCCGTCCTGTTATTTCCCAGTTTTTTACAGGATCGCGGTCGAATCCGGGGCAGTGATGCCAGGACAGTTCGAACCGTGCCCGGCGCATCGGGAGGCGGCCGCCGCCGATCACGATCGCGTGCGGTTGCGCGAATGTAAGGTTCCCGAAAAGCAGCCGGAACGCAGCCGCCTCACGGTGCCAGGGTCGTCAATCGAGGCCCTTGAAGGTCATCGCGACCGCAGGGCCCTGCAGGACAGGAAAGGTACCGAGATGACACGTTTTGTCGCCGTCGCGTCGATTGCGCTCCCCCTCTTCGCCGCTCCGGCCCTTGCCGGCGAGGCCCCTGCCTACAGGGGCGACTATCGGCCGCCGGTCGCGCGTGACGACAATGCGGGGACGTCGACGTTCGGCGGAACCCATCCGATCGCGCCTGCCGCGCCGAGGACCACGGTCGCCGTCAATCCCGATCCGACGCTTCGGAACTATTCGGCGAACATCACCCGGTCCGATCTGCACTCGGGCAGGTAATCACTGCGCTTCCGTTTGGCCCCACGCATCGACCTGCGGACAATCATCGATGCCTGCGAGCCGGCATCCAAGGAGAAACACATGAAATATCTCGTCATCGCCCTGTTGCTCGCCGTTCCCATGACGGCACGGCAGGCCCTAGCGCATCCTGCGGCGCGCCCCGGCGTCGAGGCCACGGCAAAGCGGATCGAAGCGATCATCCACGGCGAGGGGCGCCCCGGTGATGTTGTCGTGTCGGCGTCCGACCCGGCGGTGAGCTACAGGGTGCTGGAGAACGGGCTGATCAAACGAAGCAACGATCGTTTCGGAACCTCGGAGGTCCGCGGTCCTGTGCAGCGCTGGGACAGAAACCACCGGCACGCCCGGTGATCTCGCCGGAGATCACAAAGATGTAAGATCCGGGACAGGTCGTTCCAAGGAAATGCGAATAACGTCCCGGTCGCATCTCCAGTAGGGACGGTTCACCCCGACCCGAAACTACCCCGCCCGCGTATCTGACCGCGCGGGCGGGGCTTTTATTGACCCGATGTGAACAGGATGCGTACGACCAGTCCAGGATGGTTGTCGTCCAGCACGATCTGGGCGCCGTGGAAGTCGGCGACGGCCTTCACCAGACTTAGACCCAAGCCGGAGCCATCGGTCGTCCGGCTTTTCTCCAGCCGGTAGAAACGCTTGAAGACCTTCGCCCGCTCCGCTTCCGGTATGCCCGGACCGTCGTCGGCGATCGCAATCACGCATCTTCCCCCGGCAATCCCGCAACCCATGGTGACGACGGCGCCTTTGTCGGTATGCCTGATCGCATTGTCGAGGATATTTGCGCACATCTGCCGCAGGAGCTCGAAATCTCCTGTCACATCGAGGCCCTGCGAGCGATCTGTCTTCGGCAGGCGAAGCGAGCGTCCGCTATCCTCGATGATCGGCGTATAGATCTCGTGGAGTTCGTCCATCAGGGAGCAAAGGTCGATGCGCGAGATTTTTCCCTTGCGCGCGCCGGCTTCGATTTGGGAGATCCTCAGCAGCGCCTCGAAAGTGTCAGTGATCAGAGCGACTTCGTCGAGCGCATGATCCAAGATCGAGGCGACATCGGCGCCGCCGGTCGCGGCGTCGCGGGCTTGCTCCAGCAGCAGATAGAGCCGCGAGATCGGTGTCTTCAGATCGTGGGCGATGTCGGTCGTCACCTGACGCATCGCATTGACGCTGGATTCGAGCTGGGCGAGCGCGACGTTGATTTCCGCCGCGAGCATGTCGAGGTCGTCGCGCCGGCGAGAGATGGGCAGGCGGGTTGCGAGTTCGCCGGCGCCGACAGCCTTGGCCCTCGCGGAGAGCGCGGCGATGCGGCGACGTGTCCTGAAGGCCAGCAATGCACCTCCGCCCAGGCCCGATGCCAAAACGATCGCGGTCGCCCAGCCGAAGCTCACCAGCGCGATCTCGCGCAGCCTGTCGGTATCGTCGTAGCTGACGCCGACGATCAGGTCGAAGTCGCCGAGATTGCGGCGCAGGAGCCGATAGCTCGAGGGCATGGCGGGCTCGCTCGGAGGCGGCAGCGTCGAGAAGCCACGCGGTACGGATGGCGCCTCGACATTGCCGGCAAGCCGGGCACCGTTGTCCGACGTCAGTGCATAGACTGTTTCCTGTCCGCGGATCGCCGGCCCATGGTTGCCGATCATGGCGACGGCGCCGTCGATCCCTCTGGCATCATAGGCTGCCTCGATCTCGCGAAACCGCTCCGTCACGTGCGAATCCAGCCTTTCATAGAGGTAGGCGGCGACCATGTTGTAGGCGAAGATATTGGCGACCAGGAAAGACGCCAGGAACAGCATGACATAGAGGGCTGCAAGCCGGAACGCCGTGCTGCGCGCAATGCTAGCGGGGGGCATGAATGCTGTAGCCGGTGTTGCGGGTGGTGTGCAGCAACTGTACCCTGAAAGGCTTGTCGATCTTGGCGCGCAACCGACTGATATGCGTCTCGACGACCGTGCTCTGGGGGTCGAAATTGAAGTTCCAGACCCGCTCCAGCAGCATCGATCTGGTGAGGATGCGGCCTTCATTGCGCATCAGCAGTTCCAGCAAGGCGAATTCGCGTGGGAGGAGCTCGATTGTGTTGTCGCCCCGCCTGGCGATGCGACGGACGAGGTCCAGTTCGAGATCGGCCACCTGTAGGCGGACCCGCTCGTTGCTGAGCGGCGGGCGGCGGGCGAGCGCGTTAACCCTGGCCATGAGCTCGGAAAGGGCGAAGGGCTTGACCAGATAGTCGTCGGCGCCGGCCTCCAGCCCCTCGACCCGGTCATCGACGCCGCTCATCGAGGTGAGGAACAGGATCGGCAGCTTGCCGCCGGCGGCGCGCAGGCCGCGCACAAGGGAGAGGCCGTCAAGCCCCGGCAGCATCCGGTCCACGATCGCCAGATCGTAGGGTTCGCGGATGCCGACGGCCAGAGCGTCGCGGCCGTCCCTGACGACATCCGGCACATGGCCGGCGCCGGTCAGGCTTCTGGCGAGATATTGGCTGGTGCGTTCGTCGTCTTCGACAAGAAGGATGCGCATATCGGGAGCTTTCGATTCGGGATGACCGTGGAGAGTTCGCGGCAAGCGTCCTCGCGGCGGACGACGTCAGCCGCGCGAGGGCATCTCCGGTCTGTTGTCCTTAGGCTCGGGCTTGTCGGCTCGGCCTTGATGCGCCCTGTCGGCGCGGTCGGATCAGGCCACGAGCCTGGGTGGCCGGATCGGCGAGGCGTGCTCGGCCGACGGCAATTGCGGTGTCGGCGGCGGCGCGGGGCAGCCGCCGATCTGCGGTTGGATGGTGAGGTAGCCGACAAGCAGCGCTGCCGTCGGCGCGCAATGGACCTGGCAGTTTTGGTCCACGACCTTTCCGCTCTTGGCCGACACGCCGGCATGCTGCCCGCCCGCATCGATCGAAGCGGGTTCTGGGACGGGTGCGACCTGCAGCGCATCTGCCGCGATGGCGTTCCTGTCGCGTAAGGGTGCGTTCTCCGGGGTGTCATAAGGGCCGGGCTGGAGTGCCGACATCGTCAGGAACGCCAGGGCCAGGAGAATGCGCGCAAGCATCCCCCCGGTCCGCCGATGTCCTGTCGTCTCCTGCATAGCCCCTTCAGGCATCTGATTTGCTTGTACAAGTCAACCGCCGACGCCTGTCGACGGCGGCGCTGCGCGCATTTGTGATCGTGATCTCGACGATCTTTTCGGACTTGTAAGACTCATGAAAGACCGGGGTAAGGCCGCGGAGTCGCGCCTTACCGTGGCGCCTTGCCCCCCGAGAGGCCTTCGATGATCGGGCAGTCGGGCCGGTGGTCGCCATGGCAGCTGCTCACCAGCTCCTTCAGCATGTCGCGCAGCCCGATGAGTTCGGCTAGCTTCTTCTCGATCTCGTCGAGCTTGGCCTCCGCAACGGCTTTCACTTCGGCGCTTTCACGGGTCTTGTCGTCATAAAGGGAAAGCAGCTGGCGGCATTCCTCGACCGAGAAGCCGAGGCTGCGCGACCGCTTCAGGAACCGCAGCCGATGCACATCCGTCAGGGAGTAATCGCGATATCCGTTACCGGCCCGGTCGGCGGTGAGCAGGCCGATATCCTCGTAATAGCGGATCGTCTTGGGGGGGAGGCCCGATTTTTCCGCAGCCAGTCCGATGTTCATACACGTCTCCCTGCAATACCGGCTCCATAGCCCTTCCAGTCACTGGAAGCTCAAGTGCTTTGTGAGGGGTGCTACGTCCCCGGTCCGTTCGTTACCCGTCCATATAGTGTGGTCCCGTCGCGATTGCCCGGACGGCTGCCCGGGCTCGCATTTCCCGACCCTGGTGTCGCGTTTCACGCCGCCTTCGCGGGATAACCCGCCGCATCCATGGCCGCGGTGATTTTCGCCGCGTCCGCGGCCGAAGCGATGGTGACGGTCTGCGCCGGCAGGTCGATGGTGACCTCGGCGCCTGCGTCGACCGACTTCACCACCTTGGTGACGGTGCTCGCGCAATGGCCGCACGTCATGTCGGGCACGTTGAGTTTCAGCATTTCGATCTCCTGTTCTGTTGCCTGGCGCATGGCCACGTCGCAGCAAATGGGGTTTCCAGCAACTGGAGGGTCAAGGGAGAGCCGGGAAGAAAAATCCTGGTCGGTCTGTTGACCTTCCAATGACTGGAACCTCTACACCGCGTTCCGATCCAGATTCTTGGATGAGGGAACGAGACAGATGAATGCGCATTCTTCACCCGCTGCAGCACCGCAGAGCTTCCGCATCGAGGGCATGACTTGTGCGTCCTGCGTGCGCCGGGTCGAACGCGCGGTCGGCAACGTGCGGGGCGTGACACGTGCCGCAGTCAACCTCGCGACCGAATCGGCCGAGGTGACCTTCGACGGCGTCTCCCGGCCGAGCGACGTGATCGAAGCGATCCGGACAGCGGGTTACGAGGTCGCGATCGAGACGGCCGAGATCGGGATCGAGGGCATGACCTGCGCCTCCTGCGTGCGCCGGGTCGAACGCGCCATATCGGCCGTCCCGGGCGTCCTCCGGGCGTCGGTGAACCTCGCCACTGAACGGGCGACCCTGGAGGCCGCGGGGCCGGTACCCGTCGCGGCTGTCGAAGCTGCGATCGAGGGAGCCGGCTACCAGGCTCGCCGCATCGCCGCAGCCGATGGAGCCGCCGTGGATCCGAGGCAGGAGGCGAAGGACAAGGAACTGCTCAACCTCAAGCGTGACCTGCGTTTCGCCGGCGTGTTGACGCTTCCGATCTTCCTGCTGGAAATGGGGTCGCATGCCTATCCGCCGCTGCATCACTGGCTGTGGATGGCGATCGGCCGGGAGCGGCTCTATCTCGCCTATTTCCTGCTGGCGACGATCGTGCAGTTCGGCCCCGGCCTGCGCTTCTACAGGAAGGGCCTGCCCGCCTTGATGCGGCTCGCGCCGGAGATGAACGCTCTCGTCGTGCTGGGCTCTACCGCGGCCTGGGGCTATTCGGTCGTTGCGACATTTGCGCCGTCGATCCTGCCCGAGGGCACGGCCAATGTCTATTACGAGGCGTCCGCCGTCATCATCACGCTCATCCTGTTCGGCCGGTTCCTCGAGGCCAAGGCGAAGGGGCGCACCAGCGAGGCGATCAAGCGCCTGATGGGTCTGCAGGCGAAGTCGGCGCGCGTCGAGCGCGATTGCGCGTTCGTCGAGACACCGCTCGACGCGGTCCGAGCCGGCGACGTGATCCAGGTGCGGCCGGGCGACAAGGTGCCTGTCGACGGGTTGGTGCTCGGCGGTTCCTCCTTCATCGATGAATCCATGATCTCGGGCGAGCCCGTTCCCGTGGCCAAGGGCGAGGGCGACGAGGTCGTCGGCGGCACGATCAACAAGACGGGCAGCTTCACCTATCGCGCGACCAAGGTCGGGGCGGACACGCTGCTTGCCCAGATCATCCGGATGGTCGAGACAGCGCAAGGATCGAAGCTGCCGATCCAGGCGCTGGTCGACAAGGTGACGGCCTGGTTTGTGCCTGCCGTGATGGCGGCCGCCGCGATCACCTTCCTGGTATGGCTGTCCTTCGGTCCCGAGCCTGCGCTCACCTTCGCGCTCGTCAATGCCGTGGCGGTGCTGATCATCGCCTGCCCCTGCGCCATGGGGCTCGCCACCCCCGTCTCGATCATGGTCGGCACGGGCCGCGCCGCCGAGCTCGGTGTACTGTTCCGCAACGGCGAGGCCCTGCAGACGCTCAAGGGTGTCGAGGTGGTGGCGCTCGACAAGACGGGCACGCTGACGGAAGGCCGCCCGCTGCTGACCGATCTCGTGCCGGCGCCGGGCTTCGATCGCGAGCGGGTGCTGGCGCTCGTGGCATCGGTCGAGGGCCAGTCCGAGCATCCGGTGGCCTCGGCCATCGTCGCCGCCGCCAAGGCCGAGAGGCTGACCCTGCATTCGGTCGCGGAATTCGAGGCGGTTCCCGGCTACGGCGTCACGGCGGTCGTTGGCGGACACCGGATCGCGATCGGTGCCGACCGGTTCATGAGCCGACTCGGCGTCGACCCGGCTCCCTTGGCCGAACTGGCTCTTGCGTTCGGCCGCAAGGCGAAGACGCCGCTCTATGCGGCGCTCGACGGCCGACTGGCCGCAATCATCGCCGTGTCCGATCCCGTCAAGCCGACGACGCCGCAGGCGATCCGGGCGCTGCATGGGCTCGGCCTGAAGGTGGCGATGATCACCGGCGACAACAGGCGCACGGCCGAGGCGATCGCGGCGGAGCTCGGCATCGACGAGGTCGTGGCCGAGGTCCTGCCTGACGGCAAGGTCGAGGCGGTCAAGCGGCTGCGGGACCGCGGGCGGGCAGTCGCCTTTGTCGGCGACGGCATCAACGACGCGCCGGCGCTGGCCGAGGCGGATGTAGGCCTGGCGATCGGGACGGGCACAGACGTCGCGATCGAAAGCGCCGACGTCGTGCTGATGTCGGGCGATCTGAACGGCGTGACCAACGCGATCGCGCTGTCGAAAGCCACGATCGGCAATATCAGGCAGAACCTGTTCTGGGCCTTCGCCTACAATGCCGGCCTGATCCCGGTCGCGGCCGGTGTGCTCTACCCAATCGGCGGCACCTTGCTGTCGCCGATGCTGGCGGCCGGGGCGATGGCGCTATCGAGCGTCTTCGTGCTCGGCAATGCCCTGCGGCTGCGGCGCTTCAAGGCCCCGACCGCATCAGCGGGCGGCAACGAAACGGCAAAGCTGCGCGCCGTGGCCGCTTGATGGCCGCGTCGTTGAACCGGGAAGGCTCCGAGCGCGAGGACAGGAAACGCGGCGGCTCCGATCCCATCAGGGCCGCCGTTTCAGCGTTGAAGCCCGGATCAGCAGCGGGCCGTGTAAATGCGGCCATCCCGGCCACGGTACTGGCAATATCCGTTGCGCAGGTTGCGGACAAGCACACCGCCGACCGCGCCGGCCACGGCGCCGATCGCTGCTCCTTCGCCGCCGCCGGCGATGCCGCCGATGACAGCGCCCGCGGCGGTGCCCACGCTTATATCCCGCTCGGTCGTCGTGCAGCCGCTCAAAGCGGCGACAACGGCCAGTGCGGCGATGATTTTCTTCATGAGAAAGACTCCCTAACCACTTGCCTCGCCATTCCCCGAGTCACAATAGCGCAACCGTACCGAAAGTTGCACGCCGGTTCTGGAAAAATCGTAAAGAAAACAAGGTTCGAAAGCGAGATAGATCAGACCCCATTCCGGGTCGTCGGTGGGCGGCAGCAAGATGGCGGCCCCGAGGCCGATCCCGCCGTCGCGGTTGCGCAGCATGAGCCCGCCGCCTGACCGTTTCGCCGCGAGTTCGGCGATCGCCAGGCCGAGCCCCGTCCCGGCGGCGCTCCTGTGCCGTCCGCGATAGAAACGCCGGATGACGAGCGGCAAATCCTCTTCCGGAATTCCCGGTCCATCGTCCTCGACCATCACGCCGCAACCGTCGCGAACCGGACGCCAGGCGACGCTGCCACCGTTGGCCATGTGCTCGACCGCGTTCTCGTGGAGATTGCGCAAGGCGAGCTTCAGTATGTCCCGAATGGCCCGCAGCTTCAGGGCGTTAAGGCGATAGGGATGACGCGGTCCTATACGCCGCCATGTGATCGCTCGACGGAAGGATCGGCGGCAATGGTGGCGGCCCGCGCCTTCCCCGGAGCTTTGCCGACGCAAAGGATGCTTGCAGCCCGACCCGTTTGGGGCAATGCTGCCGCAAGGTAAACCGGAACTGCAGGAGGCGGGCATGTCGATTTCGGTGGATGCGGCGGCGGAAGTCTTTCGCGAGGCGATGCGCCAGGCCGTGAAGCGTCATTCGCTCTGGTATCTCATCCAGGGCGCGCTTCTGGTCGTAGCCGGGGTACTGGCGATCATCTATCCCGTCATCTCGTCGGTCGCGGTCGTCGTGCTGCTCGGCTGGCTGCTGATCCTGAGCGGCGTCATTCAGGGCTTCGGCCTGATCGGGGCCGGTCAGGTGCCGCATTTCTGGTTGCAGCTCATTTCCGTCATCCTCGCCGTACTGATCGGCTTCCTTTTCCTGCGCGATCCCGAGCAGGGGCTGGTGACGGTCACGCTGCTCCTGATCGTGTTCTTCATGATCGAGGGCATGTCGAAGGTCGTCTTCGCCCTCACCATCCGGCCTTTCCCGAACTGGGGCTGGGTCCTTGCGAGCGGGCTCGTCGGCATCGCCCTGTCGATCATCCTCCTGGCCAGCATGCCGGTGACGGCGATGTGGCTGATCGGGCTGCTGCTCGGCCTGCAACTCGTCAGCGTGGGCGCCTCCATCGCCTATCTTGCCTGGCAGGTCCGCAAGAGCTGAACCGCCAGCCGGCGGACCAAGGGCGCTCAGCGCAGGCGAGCGAGATCCGCCGGCCGGTTGTCGATGATGGCTTCCATCGAGAAGAAGCCCGTGACCGTGGCCAGGTCGAAATTGGTGATGAGCTTCTGGTAGAAGCCGTCATAACCAGACATGCCGCGCGTCACGACCTTGATCAGGTAATCCCAGTCGCCGCCGATCCGGTAGAAATCGATCACCTCTGGCAGCCGCTCCACATGCTTGCGGAAATTGTCCGCCCATTCCTTGGAATGGTGGCGTGTCCGGATCATGACGAAGACGGTCAGGTCGAAGCCGAGCGCGGTGAGATCGACATCGGCGCGCGAGCCGCGGATCAGGCCGCTCTCGTTCAGCCGCCGCAGGCGACGCCAGCAGGCGTTTTGTGACAACCCCACCTGATCGGCCAGGTCCCGCTGGGAGATCGCACTGTCGCGTTGCAGGCAGGTAAGGATCCTTAGATCGATTGCATCGATCCTTGTGATTTTCTCGATCATATGACCCATAATGGCCGAAAAATTGCATGAAGTCGATGTCATTTCACCGCGCAAAACCGAATAGAATCTCCCTGGCATTTCCCGGGAGAGAAACGATGCGCATGACGCAACAGGGCCAAGCCGGCACGGCCGGCCTGCTGCAGGGTTTCAGCCGCGACCTTCTGTCCGACGACACGATTGCGGCGCTGCAGGCCGGACTGATCGGCCGGAACGTGTCGATCGACGGTGCGTTCGGCCGAAAGCCTCTCGTCTATGCCGACTACGTCGCCTCAGGGCGGGCGCTCGCCCAGGTCGAACGGTTCGTGCTGGAGGAGGTGCTGCCCTTCTACGCCAACAGCCACACGGAGGCTTCTTATTGCGGGGGCTTCATGACACGGCTTCGCCGGGAGGCCCGCGCAGCCATCGCCCACTGCTGCGGAGCAAGTGCGGAGCATGCGGTAATCTTCGCGGGCTCGGGCGCCACCGCCGGCATCAACCGCCTCGTGACGCTGTTCGGCCTGGCCGACGCCGTGGCCGCGGGCAAGCGAGCCCGTGTGATCATCGGCCCTTATGAGCACCACTCGAACATCCTGCCCTGGCGGGAAAGCGGCGCCACAGTGATCGAGATCGCCGAGGGCCCGGACGGGGGGCCGGATCTCGTCGGTCTCGGCGAGGCGCTGCGGCAGCCGGCCGATCTCACGGTCTGCGCCTTCTCGGCCGCGTCCAATGTGACGGGGATCGTCACCAATGTCGCCGCGGTCACCCGGCTGGCGAAGGCGTCGGGCGCCAGGGTCGTCTGGGACTACGCCGGCGCCGGGCCCTATCTGCCGATCGCCATGTCGCCCAGGCCTGGCGTTGAGATCGACGCGGTCGTCGTCTCGCCGCACAAATTCATCGGCGGCCCCGGCGCGTCGGGTGTGCTGATCCTGCGCCGCGACGCGGTCGTGGCCACCAAGCCATCCTGGCCGGGCGGCGGCACCGTGAAGTTCGTCTCGCCGACCGCTCATGACTACAGCGACAGTGTCGAGGCTCGGGAGGAAGCCGGCACGCCGAATGTCGTCGGCGACATCCGTGCCGCGCTCGCCTTCCTGGTCAAGGACGCGATCGGCGTCGACACGATGCGCAAGCGCAATGCCGAACTTGCCGCTCGCGCATTCGAGGCCTGGCGCGGCGTGAAGCAGCTCGAACTGCTCGGACCATCATCTCCGGACAGGCTGCCCATCTTTTCGTTCCGCGTCGGCAACGGCAAGGGCGGCCATGTGCATCAGCAACTCGTCACCCGCATGCTGAGCGATCGTTTCGGCATCCAGGCGCGCGGCGGCTGTGCCTGCGCTGGGCCCTATGTCCATCGGCTGCTGGGCATCGGACCAGCGGATTCGGAGCGCATGCGCCAAGCCATCCTGGCCCGCGACGAGATCGCCAAGCCGGGCTTCACGCGACTGAATTTCAGCGTGCTTCTCCCCGACGACAAGGTGGAGTTCATACTGGCCTCGGTCGCCGCGCTCGCAAGCGACGCCACGCTCTTCGAGGCGTGCTACGAATTCGATCCCGGCCGCGCGATCTTCTTTCCGCGCGCTGCCGGGAACGCGGCGGCCTGAGCCATGGCGAGACCCGACATCGCGACGGCAGGGGCCACCTGAAGTTCCACTGAATTCGCAGCGGGGGCTGCCTGGGGATGGCCTCTCCCCTGCCGGTGCGCCGGCATTCGATGCCCCTCCGGCACAGACCTCCCCGAATCGCCGCAATTTGTGGTAGCTTCGGGAAGAAATCGGCGGCCGGTGCCGTTGATCCGACCGTGCATGCCATAGAAGGAGGACCGAATGAATGCCCGCCTGATCACGAGCCTCGCCTTCCTGCTCGCCGCCTCGCCTGCTTTCGCCGCCGGCGGTGGCGGCAGTTCCGAGCCGGCGCCCGTCCCGAAATGCGAAGGCGGGAAGGTCTGGGACAAGAACAGGAAGAAATGCGTCAGCAAGCAGAGCCAGCTCGGCAACGACAGCATTTATGAGACGGGACGTTCGCTTGCCATGCAGGGGCGGTATGGCGAGGCCATCGAAATCCTCAGCCTGGCCGCCGACAAGTCCGATCCGCGTATCCTCAACTATCTCGGCTATTCGCATCGCAAGCAAGGCCGCGTGCTCGTCGGCCTCGGCTATTACGAGGAGGCGCTGCGCGTCGACCCGGACTACACGCTGGTACGCGAATATATGGGCGAGGCCCATCTCCAACTCGGCGACGTGACGGCGGCACGCAAGCAACTGGCGGAGATCGAGAAGCGCTGCGGCAAGGGCTGCGCCGAATATGCCGAGCTCGCCCGCCAGATCGACGCCCATGTGAAGGGCTGAGGGCACGTCCTGCGACGATTGCGCTGCCCCTCATCCGCCTGCCGGCACCTTCTCCCCGCATGCGGGGAGAAGGTGCCGGCAGGCGGATGAGGGGCCCAGCACGGTGTAAACGAATCCGTTATCCAACTGAAACAAAACGGATTTCAGAGGCACTTTCACGGTAGGCCAACGTCACAGGCGATTCGGTGTTCAGAGCTTTGACGTGGTGCAGGAGGCGTCCCAAGGTGCCGATCGGCGCACCAATTCCGCAATCTCGGGCACGGGAACGCCCGGCCCATCGGTTCGCTGCATAAAGTCGTGAAACCCGCAGTGGCTCATCTCCACGATGCGGAATTGTATCGTCACCTCTTCCGGCAACGATTTTCCCTCTTTGACCCTTGGTATCGAAAGGCTCCTGCCATGTCTCGTGTCAGAGCTTAACTCGAAACGAGGCGGACGCCACCATGGCTACCCGGCACCTCAACGAATTGACTGCACACCCTCAGATATGCAGTGCATGCCCCAGCGTCCGCAGCGCCGCTTCCTGAAACGCCTCGCCCATTGTCGGATGGGCGTGGATCGTGCCGGCGATGTCCTCCAGCCTTGCGCCCATCTCGATGGCGAGGCCGAAGGCCGTCGACAGTTCCGAGACGCCCTGGCCGACCGCCTGGATGCCCAGAACCAGATGGTTGTCGGCGCGTGCCACGACACGGACGAAACCGTCCTCGCCGAGCCGTGTCATGGCGCGGCCATTGGCCTGGAACGGAAACAGGCCGGTCTTGATCTCGCGGCTCGACTTCTTCGCCTCGTCGGGCGAGAGGCCGACCGACAGGATTTCCGGATCGGTGAAGCAGATCGCCGGGATGGCGCGCTTGTCCCAGCTGCGCCTATGGCCGGCGACGATCTCGGCCACCATCTCGCCCTGCGCCATTGCCCGATGCGCCAGCATCGGCTCGCCGGTGACGTCGCCGATTGCATAGATGCCGCGCATCGAGGTCCTGCACTGGTCGTCGATCCGGATGAACCTGCCTGCCATGTCGAGCTCGATCTCCTCGCGACCCCAGCCTTCGGTCACCGGCTTGCGTCCGACGGTGACCAGGATCTTTTCGGCTGCGAGCTTCTTCTCGGCGCCGTCCGCCGTCTCGACGACCAGCGCATCGCCCTTCGTCGAAAGTCCCTTCGCCCTGGCGCCGGTCAGCACGTCGATGCCGAGCTCGGCAAGGCGTTTCGACACGGGCCGCGTCAGCTCGGCATCGTATAGCGGCAGAACCTTGCCTTCGGCCTCGACCACCGCAACTTTCGCGCCGAGCTTGGCGAAGGCGATGCCGAGTTCCAGGCCGATATAGCCGCCGCCGACCACGGTGAGCCGCTCGGGAACCTTGGTCAGCGCCAGGGCATCGGTCGACGAGATCACCGGTCCGCCGAAGGGCAGGGCGGGAAGCTCGACCGGGGCGGAACCGGTGGCGATCACCACCGCCTCGGCGCGGATCACCTGCTGGCCGATCTCGGTCTCGACCTCGACCGTCTTGCCGTCGCGAAACCTGGCGTGGCCGTCGACGATCTTGACCTTGGCCTTCTTCAGGAGGCCGGACACGCCGGTGTTGAGGCGCCCGACGATCCCGTCCTTCCATGCGATGGTCCTGGGAAAGTCGAGGGTCGGCTGGGTGACCGAGATGCCGAGCGGGCTCTTGGCGTGGCCGGCATGGACGACCTTCTCGAATTCCTCTGCCGCGTGGATCAGGGCCTTGGAGGGGATGCAGCCGACATTGAGGCAGGTACCGCCGGGCTTCTGGAAGTCGACGATGACGGTATCGACGCCGAGCTGGCCGGCGCGGATGGCCGTGACATAGCCGCCCGGGCCAGCGCCGATGACCAGCAACTTGCAGGAGATTTCCTTCATCATCCCCGATCTCCGTTCCACGCGGCGTCCAAATCAATCATCCACGAAAATCAGTGCCGGCGCTTCCAGCAGCGTCTTCAGCCGCTGGACGAAGACAGCGGCGTCCCAACCATCGACCACGCGATGGTCGAAGCTCGACGAGAGGTTCATCATCTTGCGCGGAATGAAGGACGAGCCGTCCCAGACCGGCCGCACCATGATCTTGTTGACGCCGACGATGGCGACCTCGGGGTGGTTGATGACCGGCGTGGTGGCGACACCTCCCATGGCGCCGAGCGAGGTGATGGTGATGGTCGAGCCGGTGAGTTCTTCCCGTGTCGCGGTGCCGGCCTTTGCCGCCTCGGCGAGACGGTTGACCTCGGTGCCGCAGTCCCAGATGTCCCGTGCCTCGGCATGCTTCACCACCGGGACCACCAGTCCGGACGGCGTCTGCGCGGCGATGCCGATATGGACGCCCCCGTGACGGTAGACGATACCCGCCTCGTCGTCGAACAAGGCGTTGATCCCAGGCTGCTCGGCGATCGCCTTGACCATGGCCCGCATCAGGAAGGGCAACAGGGTCAGCTTCGGCCGGTCCTGGCGCTTGTCCTTGTTCAGCGTGGCGCGCAGTTCCTCGAGCGCGGTGACGTCGACCTCCTCTATATAGGTGATGTGCGGAATGCGCGTCTTCGCCAGCGCCATCTTCTCGGCGATGCGTCGGCGCATGCCGACCATCTTGATCTCTTCGACGCTGTTGTTTTCCGCCAGCCGCGCCGGCGCCCGGGCGGTCTGCGGGCCCTGCCGCAGGAAGGCGTCGAGGTCGTCATGGCCGATGCGGCCGGCAGGGCCGGTTCCGGGCACCTGCCGCAGGTCGATGCCGGCCTCCTTGGCGCGCAGCCGGACCGCAGGTGAGGCGAGCGGTTTCTCGCCTTCGGCGCGGGGTGCTGCGGCCGGAGCGGCGAGCCGCGCGGGGGCTTTCTCCAGTGCCGGGATCTCGGGTCTGGCCGTCGGCGTCGCGGCGGCGACCGGCGTTGGCGCTGCGATCGGCTCGGCTGGCGCGGCTGCTGACGGCTTCGCTGCCGTGGGTGCGGACGGCTCGGGCGCGGCATTGCCTTCGCCCTCGACCTTGAGCCTGAGCAATGGCGACCCGACCGCGACCGTGTCGCCGATCTCGGCGCCCAGCCACAGGATCTCGCCGTCGACCGGCGACGGGATCTCCACGGTCGCCTTGTCGGTCATCACTGCGGCAAGCACGCTGTCTTCGCGCACCAGGTCGCCGACCTTGACGTGCCATTCGACAAGCTCGGCCTCCGCGACGCCCTCGCCGACGTCGGGGAGTTTTATGACGTGTTCGCCCATTCCGTCAGACTCCCATGGTATCGAGCAAGGCGCGGCCGAGACGGGCCGGGCCGGGGAAATAGTCCCATTCCTGCGCATGCGGATAGGGCGTGTCCCATCCCGTGACCCGTGCCACCGGCGCCTCGAGATGGAAGAAGCAATGCTCCTGGACGAGAGCGGCAAGTTCGGCGCCGAAGCCCGACGTCAACGTCGCTTCGTGCACGACGACGCAGCGTCCCGTCTTCTTCACCGAAGCCACGATCGTCTCCAGGTCCAGCGGGAGGAGGGTGCGCAGGTCGATCACCTCGGCATCGATGCCGGTTTCCTGCGCCGCCGCCTCGGCGACATAGACCATGGTGCCGTAGGCCAGGATCGTCATGGCGGTGCCCGGCCGGCGGATCGCCGCCTTGCCGAGCGGCACGGTGAAGTGGCCGTCCGGGACCTCGCCCAGGGCATGCTTCGACCAGGGCGTGACCGGCCTGTCGTGATGGCCATCGAAGGGGCCGTTGTAAAGGCGCTTGGGCTCGAGGAAGATGACAGGGTCCGGGTCCTCGATCGCCGATATCAGCAGGCCCTTCGCGTCGTGCGGATTGGAGGGCACGACCGTCTTCAGGCCGGAGACATGGGTGAAAAGCGCTTCCGGGCTCTGGCTGTGGGTCTGGCCGCCGAAGATGCCGCCGCCGGCGGGCATGCGGATGACGATCGGACAGGTGAACTGGCCGTTGGAACGATAGCGCAGCCGGGCCGCTTCCGAAACGATCTGGTCGTAGGCGGGATAGACATAGTCGGCGAACTGCACCTCGATGCAGGGCTTCAGCCCGTAGGCGGCCATGCCGATCGCCGTGCCGACGATGCCGAGCTCGCTGATCGGCGTGTCGAAGCAGCGCGTCTTGCCGTATTTCGCCTGCAGGCCCTGGGTGCAGCGGAAGACGCCGCCGAAATAGCCGACGTCCTCGCCGAAAACGACGACATCGTCATCGCGGCCCATCATGACGTCCATGGCGTCGCGGATCGCCTCGATCATTGTCTTGCGCGGCATCGGATCAAACCCCCGCCTGCTGGCGCTGGCGCCTCAGATGCGGCGGCATCTCGGCATAGACGCCCTCGAACATGTCGCGCACCGAAGGTTTCCCGCCGGCGTGCAGCGTGCCGTGGCGTTCGGCCTCCTTCTGCGCCGAGATCACCGTGTCGAGGATCTCCGCCTCGGCCTGCTTGTGACGCTCCTCCGACCAGCGGCCGCGCAGGATCAGATGGTTCTTCAGCCGGATGACGGGATCGCCGAGCGGCCAGGCATCCGATTCCGTTTTCGGTCGATAGGCCGATGGATCGTCCGATGTCGAATGGGCGCCAACTCGGTAAGTGACATATTCGATCAGCGTCGGCCCGAGATTGCGCCGCGCGCGCTCCACGGCCCAGGAGGCGACCGCATGGACGGCCAGATAGTCGTTGCCGTCGACCCTCAGCGAGGGCAGGCCGAAGCCCAGGCCGCGCGCGGCAAAGGTGCCGGAACCCCCACGCGCTATGCCCTGGAAGGTGGAGATCGCCCACTGGTTGTTGACGATGTTGAGCACGACGGGGGCGCGGTAGGTCGAGGCGAAAGCGAGAGCCGCATGGAAGTCGGATTCGGCGGTCGAGCCGTCGCCGATCCAGCCCGCGGCGATCCTGGTATCGTTCTTGATCGCCGAGGCCATCGCCCAGCCCACCGCCTGGACGAACTGGGTGCCGAGATTGCCCGATATCGAGAAGAAGCCATGCTCCTTCGACGAATACATGATCGGAAGTTGCCGGCCTTTAAGCGGGTCGGACTCGTTGGAGAAAATCTGGTTCATCATGTCGACCATCGGGTAGCCGCCGGCGATCAGCAGGCCGGCCTGCCGGTAGGTCGGGAAGTTCATGTCGCCGGGCAACAAGGCGCGCCGGAAGGCGCAGCTTACGGCTTCCTCGCCCATATGCTGCATGTAGAAGGAGGTCTTGCCCTGGCGCTGTGCCATCAGCATGCGCGCGTCGAAGGCGCGCAGCGTCATCATGTGCTTCAGGCCCTCGGCCAGGTCGTCGTCGTTGAGCAGACCCGCCCAGGGCCCGACCGCCTCGCCCTCGCGGTTCAACACCCGGATGATGGAATAGGCGAGATCGCGGATGTCTTCCGGGTTGGCGTCGACCTCGGGCCGCCGCACCGAGCCGGCCGGCGCGATCTTCACGCTCGAGAAGTCGGGCGTTCCGCCGGGTCTGACCTCCGGCTCCGGAACATGGAGCCGCAAGGGCGCGGGATTGTCTGCTTGCGGTGTCACGACGCGGCCTCCCTCTGACGCTTCGCCGGGACTTGCGGCCCGGGGGTCAATCGCGGCCGGACTCTATCACGGCGGTTTCAGAAGGTAAGAAGCGCTTCGCGTCGTATTTGATGCCGGTCGCGTAATTTTATTGCGCAGCCTCCAAGGCCTCCAGGAAGCTGGAAAGCTCGGCCGGATCGATACCGACCTGATGTCGCTTCTCGGGAAAACGGCCTGAGCGCACATCGGCGGCGAATTCGGCAAAGGCGGCCGAGCGTTCCTGCTGCAGCCGATCGAACTCGGCGGCGAAATTGCGGTAGGATCTGGCATGACGCGGATAGCGGCCGCGATTCTGACCGAGCACGTCTTCGGCGAATAGATATTGCGCGTCGCAGCCGTCCCCGGCCCCCATCGAGATCATGAACAGCGAGGTTCGTCCGGAGATTGCCGCGGCGACTTCTGCCGGCACGACCTCGATCTCGGCCGCGAATGCTCCAGCTGCCTCGAGATCCCGGACCTTCTTCCAGACCGAGAAAGCGCTTGCCGCGGTCTTGCCAACGGCGCGGAAGCCGCCGGTCCAGGTCGCCTGGGACGGGACCAGACCGCAATGGCCGCAGACCGGAACGGCTTCGGCCCGAAGTGCGCGGATCGTGTCGAGCCCGGCCGCGCAGTAGACGGCATCCGCCCCGGCGCGCATCATGCGGAACGCCTCCCGCAGGCAGTCCTCCTTCGGCGTGTAGACGCTCTGTTCGCCGCCGGGGACGGCGAAGCAATCCGGCGCGGCATCGCGAAAGGACCTGTCGGTCATCAGTTCGGGCGTAACGGACAGCATCTCGACGCCGGCCCGCTGGGCGGCCTCGGCTTCCTCCAGCGTCGTGACCCGCAACATGACGAGCTGTCGTTGTCCCTTCAGCCCCAGAAGGTCCGCAACGGTGGGTCGGAGCGATCGTGGCATGTCGTTCCTCCCTGAGTGCCGCGTCAGGCGGCGAGCAATGCCTTCAGCCTGACATCGGGCGAGGCGAGTTCCATTTCCGAGGGCCTGGCACCCCTGGCGATCAGCATCTCGGCCAGTCTTATGTCCCGGGCGACGGCATTGCCGGGGCCGATGCCGCTCGCGGCGACCAGTCGTCCTCCGGCGTCGAGGTGGAAAAGGATGAAAGCCTGGTCGTCCAGGTCGCGCCGCACAGTCCGCTCGCTGCCGTCGGCCAGCCCGGCGACCTGCAGGGACAACTCATACTGATCCGACCAGAACCAGGGGGCCGACGACACCGGGTCGGCCGTGCCAAGCATGTTGTGCGCCGCGAGCGCGCCTTGCTCCTGGGCGCTGCGCCAGGATTCCAGCCGCACGCGCCGCCCGCCGTGGAGGGCGAGCGGAAAAGAGCAGCAGTCGCCGGCGGCGAAGATGTCGGGGTCGGAGGTCGCGAGGAGGCGATCCACAACGACGCCGTTGTCGACCGCCAGGCCGGCCGCCTCGGCGAGGCCGGTGACGGGCAGCGCGCCGATGCCGACGACCACGAGGCCGGCATCGATCCTCTCTCCGCCCTCCAGCGTGATCGTCACGCCGTCCGGGCGGCCGGCGAAAGCCTCGATCCGACAAGCTGTGCGCAGATCGACCCCTTCAGCGCGATGGCGTTGGGCCACGACCGCCGCGATCGGCTCGGGCACGCCACGCATCAGGATACGCGGTTGGGCCTCGATGACGGTAACCTTGACGCCGCGCCGCCGGGCACTCGCCGCGAGTTCCAGTCCGATGAAGCCGGCGCCGATGATCGCAAGATCGGTGCCGGCTGCCAGATGGTCGCGCAGGGCGAGGGCATCCGCATAGCTGCGCAGATAGGCGACCCTCGGTCCCGCCATGTCGGCCGCCGCAAGCCGGCGCGGCGCTGCGCCCGTCGCGAGCAGCAGCCGGTCGTAGGCGAGCGTGGCGCCGTCTGCCAGCGTGACGGTCTTGGCCGCGCGATCGATGGCGGCAGCAGCCAGCCCCGTGATGCAGCGAATGCCCGCCTCTTCATAGCGCAGGCCGGTTCCGATCCATCTGGGGTCGGGCGCTGTCTCGGCGACAAGCACTTCCTTTGACAGCGGCGGCCGCTCATAGGGCAGATGCGGTTCTGCGCCGACCAGCGTCACCGATCCTTCGTAACCTGCTTCGCGCAAGGCCAACGCGGCGCGCCCGCCACATTCGCCGCCGCCGATGATGACCATGCCGCTCATGGGCGCATCCTCAGATCTGGATGAAGACCTTCCCGGCGTCGACGCGAACCGGATAGGTCCTGAGGTTCACGCAGGCCGGAGCGCCGCGGGCGACACCGGTCTTGTAGTTGAAGCGGCCATTGTGCTTCGGGCACTCGATGATCTCGTCAATTACCAGGCCGTCGGCCAGATGGACGTGCTCATGGGTGCACAGCCCGTCGGTGGCGAAGAACGCATCGTCGGGGCTTCGATAGATGGCGAAGGTGCGTCCGCTATGGTCGAAGCGGATCACATCCTCTTCGTCGACGTCGTCCTTGCGGCAGGCTTCGATCCAGTCACTCATCGGGACCTCCGTTGAAATCGGATGCATCTGAAATCGTCCGGCGAATGGGCAGCTCCCACGCGGTGCCGCCCAGCGCCCGTGTCCGCCGGGTCGAGGGGCTACGCGGCGGATGCAGCGGCCGTGAGTTCGTGCAGTTCGGCCCGGTAGGGCCTCGCCGTGGCGGGCAACAGGCGCTCGACGAAGAAATCCTCGTTGCGGAGCTGCCGAAGGAACGCCGGGATCATCTCGCGATAGCCGTCGAGGATCGACGTGTTCGGCGCGGGCAGGTCATGCCCGATCATCGCGTGCAACCGCGGCAGCGCGTGATAAGGCACCATCGGGAACATGTGGTGTTCGATGTGGTAGTTCATGTTCCAGTAGATGAAGCGGCTGACCGGGTTCATCAGCACGGTGCGGCTGTTCAGCCGGTGGTCGACGACATTGTCGGCGAGGCCGCCATGCTGCAGCAGCCCGGTCATGACGTGATGCCATGCGCCGTAGAGCCGGGGCAGGCCGACGAACATCAGCGGCAGGATCGAGCCGAGAGCGACCGCCAGACCCACCGTCGCAGCATAGATGGCGACCCAGATGCGGGCGATGCGCACGACCTTGTGCTGTTCCTGCTCGGGGATGAAGGTTTTTTCCTCGGCGCTGAGATCGCCGGCGGCGTTGCGCAGCATATCGGGGACGGCATGCCACATATCCACGATGCCGAACAGGTTCAGGCAGAGCCGCGCGAGGTCGGGCGGACGCATCACGGCGATCTCCGGGTCGCGCCCGACGATGATCGTATCGGTGTGATGCCGCGCATGGCTCCAGCGCCAGGTCACCGGGTTGCGCATGATCATGAAGGATGCGATCTGGTAGACGGCGTTGTTCATCCACTGCGTCCTGAAGGCGGTGCCGTGGCCGCACTCATGCCAGCGCGAGTCGCTCGACGAGCCGTAGAGGACGCCGTAGCAGAAGAAGAACGGCACGCACCACAAGGTGCCCCAGAACCACCAGCCGCCGGTCCCGGCGAGCAGGAAGGCGGCGAGCCAGATCGCCGTGTCGCGGATCGCCGGCCCGTCGCTCCGCTTCATCAACTCCTTCATCTGCTTTCGCGGTACATCGGTGTGATACCATTGTGCCGCCGCAAGCCCGCTGGCGACGGCGGCGCGGGAGTCGCGGCCAATCAAGCTGTAGTCGCGCTTGCTCATTCCTCCCTCCGGCTCCTCTCGACAACGACTTCGTTCCAGCCGTCCACCGGATTGGAACGATAATACCGCCGGCTGGCAGGTTCAATCCAGGTATGATAGATTCTATCAGAAGCTATCATCATGGATTATCATCCGATGATGAATTTTTTGCAGGAGGCATGGCCATGGCGCGCCGCCCGACCGTGTCCGACATAGCAAGGGCTTCGGGTGTCAGCGTCGCGACCGTCGACCGTGTGCTCAACGGTCGCCTGCCCGTGCGCGAAGAGACGGCGCGGCGTGTCTATGACGCCGCCAATGCCATCGGCTATCACGCGGCTGCCTTGATCCGGCGACGCATCGAGCAGGAACTCCCGCAATACCGGCTGGGTTTCATCCTGCAGCGCCCGGATCAACCGTTCTACCAGGCCTTCGCTCGTGAACTGGACCACGTCGTCAACGCGGCCGAGCGGTTTCGGGGCACTGCGGACATCGTCCATCTGGATACCCAGACGCCGACCGAGATCGCAGCCAGGTTACGCGAGACGGCCTCCCGTTGCCGCGCGGTCGGGATAGTGGCGATCGACCACCCCGCCGTCACCGCCGCGGTCGCCGAAGCCAGGGAGAAGGGGGTGCCGGTGTTCTCGTTGTTGTCGGACTTCGCGCCCGGCATCCGGGAGAATTATATAGGGCTCAACAACCGCAAGGTCGGCAGGACGGCAGCCTGGCTGATCGCCCGCACGACAGGCCAGCCGGGGACGCCAGGCCGCCCTGGTACGACTACTCGACCTGGGACGGCGAGCCGCCCTGGGAAAGTTGCGGTCTTCATCGGCAGCCATCGCTTTCACGGCCAGGAAATGCGCGAGATCGGGTTCCGCAGCTATTTCCGCGAATATGCGCCCGGGCTGGAACTGGTCGAGACCGTGGTCAATCTCGAGGACGGCGACATCGCTCATGAGGCGACGCTTGACCTTTTCAGGCGCTGCCCCGATCTCGTCGGGCTCTATGTCGGCGGCGGCGGCATGGAGGGCGTGATCGCGGCCCTGCGCGAGGAAGGAATGGCCGGGCGGATCGTCGCCGTCTGCAATGAGCTGACCGCGGATTCCCGCGCCGCACTCGCCGACGACATTGTCGCCATGGTCATCGGAACTCCGCTCGAAAGGCTGTCGCGCGAACTGGTGGCGCAGATGGTCCATACGATCGAGAACGGACCCGCCGAAACGCCGGGCCAGATCTTCTTGCCGTTCGACATCTTCGTCGCCGAAAACATCTGACATATCCGGGCGGTGAGGTCATCTTCGCACGGAAGCACGACATCTGCAGATCGCCACGAGCCGTCTCCCCCGGGGAAGAAATCACCACGTCGCGACCATGCGTTTCGAAACGCCCTTGACGTCTCGACAAAATTTAGAATAAATAGTCCAAACTGAGATCGCATCAGACTAAACGTTTCATTTTTATTCGGCGAACTGGCGCGAATGGCTCCGCCGAGGAGGCGGTGAAGCGGATGCGATGCGTCTCTCGTGAATTCCCCGGAGGAGGGGAGTTTCCGGAAGAGGGGTGCGACCGGACACCCGGTTTGTGGAGGAAGACACGATGAAGAAACTGCTCTTGGGCGCGGCTGTCTCGGCGCTGATGACGACATCGGCGCTGGCCGAGAATATCGGCGTGTCGATGGCACTGTTCGACGATAACTTCCTGACCGTGCTGCGCAACGGCATGATCGACTATGCCAAGACCCAGGACGGCGTCACCCTGCAGGTCGAGGACGCCCAGAACGACGTCGCCAAGCAGCAGAGCCAGATCCAGAATTTCATCGCAGCCGGCGTCAGCGCCATTATCGTCAATCCGGTCGACACCGATGCCACCGCCGCCATGTCGAAGATCGCCGCCGAAGCCAAGATTCCGCTGGTCTATGTCAATCGAGAGCCGGTCAATGTGGATGATCTGCCCGATACCCAGGCCTTCGTCGCGTCGGACGAGAAGGAGTCAGGCACGCTCGAGACCAAGGAGGTGTGCCGCCTGCTGAAGGAGGCCGGCAAGACCGAGGCCGGGATCGTGGTCATGATGGGCGAGCTTTCGAACCAGGCCGCGCGCCAGCGCACCCAGGACGTCCATGACGTGATCGCCACGCCGGACTGCTCCTTCATGAAGATCGTCGAGGAGCAGACCGCCAACTGGCAGCGCACCCAAGGCGCCGACCTCATGAGCAACTGGCTCTCGGCCGGACTGAAGTTCGACGCGGTCGTCGCCAACAATGACGAGATGGCGATCGGCGCGATCCAGGCGATGAAAGCGGCCGGCATGGATATGAAGACCATGATCGTCGGCGGCGTCGACGCCACCCAGGATGCGCTCGCAGCCATGGGCGCCGGCGACCTCGACGTGACCGTGTTCCAGAACGCTGCCGGCCAGGGCCAGGGCGCGGTCGATGCGGCGTTGAAGCTGGCCAAGGGAGAGAAGGTGGATCGCAAGGTCTACATTCCCTTCGAGCTGGTGACGCCGGCCAATCTCGACAAGTACCAGGCCAAGAACTGACCCGCCTGCCGAGCAAGGGACGCGCGACAGGCGCGTCCCCGACCAAACCGCGCTTCGAGGAGGAGCACGCGATGATCAGCCCATCGACGATGGCGGCTGTCCGCGCCAGCGGCGCCGTTCCCGGTTCGGAATATCTCCTGACGATCGAGAACGTGCGCAAGGAATTCCCGGGCGTGCTGGCGCTCGACGACGTCTCCTTCAAGCTGAAGCGCGGCACCGTGCATGCGCTGATGGGCGAGAACGGCGCCGGCAAGTCCACCCTGATGAAGATCATCGCCGGCATCTATCACCCCGATGGCGGCGAGGTATGCCTGCGCGGCCAGCCGATCCGCCTGAAGTCGCCGCTCGATGCGCTGGAGAACGGCATCGCGATGATCCATCAGGAGCTGAACCTGATGCCCTTCATGACAGTGGCCGAGAACATCTGGATTCGCCGCGAACCGCTGAACCGCCTCGGCCTGGTCGATCATGCGGTCATGAACAGGATGACTGCCGATCTTTTCCGACGCCTCAACATCAGTATCCATCCGCAGGTCCAGGTGCGCGACCTCTCCGTCGCCAATCGCCAGATGGTGGAAATCGCCAAGGCGGTGTCCTACGAATCCGACGTGCTCATCATGGACGAGCCGACCTCGGCCCTGACCGAGCGCGAGGTGTCGCATCTTTTCACCATCATTCGCGACCTGCGGGCCGAGGGCAAAGGCATCGTCTACATCACCCACAAGATGAACGAGCTGTTCGAGATCGCCGACGAGTTCTCGGTATTCCGCGACGGCCGCTATATCGGCACTCACGCCTCCGCCGACGTGACGCGGGACGACATCATCCGCATGATGGTGGGACGCGAGATCACCCAGATGTTCCCGAAGGAAGAGGTTCCGATCGGCGACGTCGTGCTGTCGGTGAAGAACCTCAATCTAGACGGCGTCTTCCACGACGTCTCCTTCGACGTGCGCGCCGGCGAGATCCTGGGTGTAGCCGGCCTGGTCGGCTCGGGCCGCTCGAATGTCGCGGAGGCGATCTTCGGCGTGACCCCGGCGACATCGGGGACGATCGAGATCCTTGGCAAGCCCGTCAGCATCACCTCGCCCAATGCCGCCATCCGCCACCGCATGGCGCTGCTCACCGAGGATCGCAAGGAGACCGGCTGCCTGCTGATCCTCGACGTGCTGGAGAACATGCAGCTCGCCGTGCTCCAGCAGGACTTCGTCTCCCGAGGATTCGTGTCCGAACGCAGCATCGCCGAAGCCTGCAAGACCATGAGCGACAAGCTCAGGGTCAAGACACCCAGCCTTCATGAGCGCATCGAGAACCTGTCCGGAGGCAATCAGCAGAAGGTGCTGATCGGGCGCTGGCTGCTCACCAGGCCGAAGATCCTCATCCTTGACGAGCCGACCCGCGGCATCGATGTCGGCGCCAAGGCCGAGATCCACAAACTGGTGACCCAACTCGCGCGGGATGGCGTCGCGGTCGTGATGATCTCGTCCGAGATGCCCGAAGTGCTTGGAATGAGCGACCGCATCATGGTCATGCACGAAGGCCGTGTGACCGGCATCCTCGATCGCGCCGAAGCCGATCAGGTCAAGATCATGGAACTGGCAGCCAGGTAACCACGCGAAAGCCGGGAGGAACGAAAATGTCCGTGCCGAACACATCCGCGACACCGTCTTCCGTCGCCGTTCCGGGAGCGACCAGGCGCCGTTTGCCGGTCGAGGCCAACATCCTCCTCATCCTCATCGGCATCGCGCTCGTCTTCGAGCTGCTCGGCTGGATCTTCATCGGCCAGAGCTTCCTGGCGAACCCGCAGCGCCTGACGATCATGATCCTGCAGGTCTCGGTGATCGGCATCATCTCGGTCGGCGTCACCCAGGTCATCATCACCGGCGGCATTGACCTCTCGTCAGGATCGGTCGTCGGTCTCACCGCCATGATCGCGGCGAGCTTCGCCCAATCCTCGACCTGGACAAAGGCGCTCTATCCCGCCCTGACCGATCTGCCTGTCATCGTTCCGGTGGTGATCGGCCTCGGCATCGGCCTTCTGGCCGGCACCATCAACGGCTCCCTCATCGCCTACACCAGGATCCCGCCCTTCATTGCCACGCTGGGCATGATGGTGTCGGCGCGCGGCGTATCCAAATGGTACACGAAAGGCCAGCCGGTCTCGGGCCTGACGGACTCCTTCAACGTGATCGGCTCTGGCATCTGGCCGGTCGTGATCTTCCTGACCGTCGCGGCGATTTTCCACATCGCGCTGCGCTACACGCGCTACGGCAAATTCACCTATGCGATCGGCGCCAATGTCCAGGCCGCCCGCGTTTCGGGCATCGATGTCGAGCGGCACCTGATCAAGGTCTATGCGATCGCCGGCCTGCTCGCCGGCCTGGCCGGCGTCGTCACCGCCGCCCGTGCGCAGACCGCCCAGGCCGGCATGGGCGTGATGTACGAACTCGACGCGATCGCTGCCGCCGTCATCGGCGGCACCTCGCTCACCGGCGGTGTCGGGCGCATCACCGGCACCGTCATCGGCACCATCATCCTCGGCACCATGACATCAGGCTTCACCTTCCTGCGCGTCGACGCCTTCTACCAGGAGATCATCAAGGGCCTGATCATCATCGCCGCGGTCGTGGCCGACGTATACCGCCAGAAGGGCCGCAAGAAATAAAGCATGTCTCCCGAAGGTGTGCAGCGGTTTCGGGAAAAAGACATGCTCCAAAGAACCTGCAGCGTGTTTGCTTGAATCCTTCTTCACGCGACCCGCTGTAGGCATCGAAGACCCGTGGTCTCGTCGCGGGCCTTGCCGAAACGCCGGTCGGCCCGACCCGCGTCGGCGCACCGTCTCGCGCGACAGCTGCTCATGCTCGGTCGGCTTGACGAACGCGCCGGCCAACAGCTCCAGCATCCAGCGGCTGCGGCCCGGCGGCGGGCTGAAGCAGGCGGTGGCCACCAGCAAGGCTTCTCCTTGCCGGTTGTGTCGCGCGCATGGAGGATGTGCTCGACCTCTATGCCGAGACGCCCGACCCGACGATCCGGACCGGATCGAGGCGTGCCTGGAGCGCCGGAAGCCGGGCTGATTTTGCTGCTGCCTACTTCTTCATCATCTTTGTGCAATGCACAATTTTTGTGCGCAGCGCGAAAGTTTTTGCCACAACCGCGCTGGCGGGTTTAGGCGACGTGTGGACGCAACATTCCACTATCAATCTGATTCTTATGAAGAAATTCTGACGGCAGGAAACTGGCACGCTGCTTGCTTTTAAGTTCACAGGCCCTTGGGCCAAAGAATCGGCGTCCAACGATGGGCGCCCCAGGCAGAGCTGCCGATCAGGACTACGCGATCCCGGATGTACGGACGCGCGGTCTTGGCCGGCAGCTTTTTTATTGCGCCACAAACGAACCGAAGCCGGGGCCGACCCTCCCACCGGGCCCTTCAACAGTGGAGAACGTGATGACTGCAAGAGCCACCACAGTCGATTTGACCCGACGCCTGATGCTTGGCGCCGGGCTTGGCGCGATCCTGCTTGGACTCGCTGCATCACATGCACGTGCCGAGATGCTGGACGTCGAGAAGGACGAACTGAAGTTCGGCTTCATCAAGCTGACCGACATGGCGCCGCTCGCGATCGCGAAGGAGCTCGGCTATTTCGAAGACGAAGGCCTCTTCGTAACGCTTGAGCCGCAGGCGAATTGGAAGGTTCTGCTCGACCGGGTGATCACCGGCGAGCTGGACGGTGCTCATATGCTCGCCGGCCAGCCGCTCGCCGCCACGATCGGCTTCGGCACCAAGGCCCATATTGTCACCCCCTTCTCGATGGACCTGAACGGCAACGGCATCACCGTGTCCAACGAAGTCTGGGAAAAGATGAAGCAGCACATCCCGATGGAGGACGGCAAGCCGGTCCATCCCATCGAGGCGGACGCGCTGAAGCCGGTCATCGACGCGTTCAGGTCCGAGGGCCGGCCTTTCAACATGGGCATGGTCTTCCCGGTCTCCACGCACAATTACGAACTGCGCTACTGGCTGGCAGCCGGCGACATCCATCCCGGTTTCTATTCGGAGACCGACGTCTCCGGCCAGATCAAGGCTGAAGCGCTTCTCTCCGTCACACCGCCGCCGCAGATGCCGGCGACGCTCGAAGCCGGGACCATCAACGGCTACTGCGTCGGCGAACCGTGGAACCAGCAGGCCGTGTTCAAGGGTATCGGCGTGCCGGTCATCACCGACTACGAGATATGGAAGAACAATCCCGAGAAGGTGTTTGGCCTCACCAGGGAGTTCACCGAGAAATATCCTAACACGACGCTTGCCCTCACCAAGGCGCTCATCCGCGCTGCCATTTGGCTGGACGAGAACCAGAATGCCAACCGGATGGAAGCGGTCGAGATCCTGGCAAGGCCGGAATATGTCGGCGCCGATGCCGAGGTCATTGCCAATTCGATGACCGGCACTTTCGAATACGAGAAGGGCGACAAGCGGAACGTGCCGGACTTCAACGTCTTCTTCCGCCATTTTGCGACCTATCCCTACTATTCGGATGCTGTCTGGTACCTGACCCAGATGCGCCGTTGGGGCCAGATCCCGGAGCACAAGGACGACGCCTGGTACGAGCAGACCGCGAAGTCGGTCTATCTTCCGGACATCTACCTCCAGGCAGCGAAGATGCTCGTCGAAGAAGGCCTCGCCGAGGAAGCGGATTTTCCGTGGGAATCCGACGGCTACCGCGAACCGACCGCGGAATTCATCGACGGCATGACCTATGACGGCAGAAAGCCCAACGCCTATATCGACAGCCTTTCGATCGGCTTGAAGAGCGGCCAGACCGTCTCCGGCACGGAAGTCGTCGGCGGCTGACGCCGCGACAGCGGACGGCCGCTCAAGATCGTGGCCGCCCTCCCTGAACCAGATATCAGGAGCCGAACGCTCATGAGCAATGCGACCGACACGATCACAAGCGCCGCTGCAGCGCGGCTCGAACGGAAGGAACGGCTGTTCACGCGTATCAACAAGGCCGCCGGCTGGCTCGACGCCCTCGGTCTCGGGTGGCTGACGCCCATCCTGAAGATTGCGGCCGGCGACAATCCGGCCGAGCAGTTGAACGAATTGAAGCGCGTGCTGGTGATCCCGCTGATGGGGATCGTGGTGTTCCTCCTTGCGTGGGGTTTCCTGGCTCCAAAGGTCCAGACCTCGCTCGGCGCAATACCCGGCCCTGCACAGGTCTGGAATCAGGCGCTCAACCTCTATGCCGATCACAAAGCCGAACGCGAGAAGGAAGCAGCCTTCTACGTCCGTCAGGAGGAGCGCAACGCCAAGCTTGAATCCGAGGGCAAGGCCGACAAGATCAAGTGGCGCGGTTATACAGGCAAATCGACTTACTTCGATCAGATCCTGACATCGCTGAAGACGGTTGGCCTGGGTTTCCTGATCGCCACCCTGATCGCCGTGCCTCTCGGGATCGCATCGGGCCTGTCGAAGACGTTCAGCGGCGCGATCAATCCGCTGATTCAGATCTTCAAGCCAGTCTCGCCGCTCGCCTGGCTGCCAATCGTCACGATGGTGGTTTCGGCGCTCTATCTCAATCCCTCGGACGCACTTCCGAAATCGCTGGTGATTTCGGCCGTAACGGTGACGCTCTGCTCACTATGGCCTACGCTGATCAATACCGCGCTCGGCGTCTCTTCGATCGACAAGGACCTCGTCAATGTCGGCAAGGTGCTGCAGCTCTCGACGCCGACCACCATCCGCAAGCTGGTCCTGCCCTCGGCGCTGCCGCTGATCTTCACCGGCCTGCGGCTTTCGCTCGGTGTGGGCTGGATGGTGCTGATCGCGGCCGAAATGCTTGCGCAGAACCCAGGGCTGGGCAAATTCGTCTGGGACGAATTCCAGAACGGCTCGTCGGCTTCGCTCGCCCGCATCATGGTCGCGGTGCTGACCATCGGGCTGATCGGCTTCGTGCTCGACCGCATCATGTACGCGCTGCAGTCGGCCTTCACTTTCTCTTCGAGCCGCTGACAGGGGTGAAGAATGGCATTCCTCGAAATCACCGGCCTTTCGAAGTCATACGGCCACGGCGCCAACCGGACCGAGATCCTCTCGGGCATCGACCTCAAGGTCGAAGAGGGCGAGTTCATTGCCGTCGTGGGCTTCTCCGGCTCCGGCAAGACGACGCTGATCTCGGCGATCGCCGGGCTGATCGAGCCGGACGAAGGCGGCGTGCTGGTGCGCAACAAGAAGATCGACGGACCGGGTCCCGACCGCGGTGTCGTCTTTCAGTCCTACTCGCTGATGCCGTGGCTTTCGGTCTACGGTAATGTCGCGCTGGCAGTCGACAATGTGTTCAACGCCAAGCCGAAGGCCGAGCGTGATCGGATCGCGCGCAGATATATCGAAATGGTCGGGCTCAGCCATGCCGCGGATCGCAAGCCGGCGGAGCTTTCCGGCGGCATGCGCCAGCGCGTAGCGGTCGCCCGCGCCCTCTCGATCCAACCGGAGATCCTGTTGCTCGACGAGCCGCTTTCGGCGCTCGACGCGCTGACGCGCGCCAAGCTGCAGGACGAGTTGGCGGACATTTCGCAGACGGAGAAGAAGACGATCATCCTCATCACCAACGATGTGGATGAGGCGATCCTGCTTGCCGACCGGATCGTCCCCCTCAATCCTGGACCGAAGGCGACGCTGGGACCTTCGTTCACCGTCGATCTGCCGCGGCCGCGCGACCGCGCCGCGATGAATCACAACGAGGTTTTCATCAAGCTGCGCGCGGAAGTAACGGCCTACCTCATGGATGTCGGTGCGGAGCGTGGCACCGAGCTGGAGACAAATATCAGACTGCCGAACGTCGTGCCGATCACACGGAAAGTCTCGACGCGGCCCCCGCCGGAGGCCTATGTCAAGGCAGCCCATTCGCCGATCGAGAAGCGCTATGTCGAATTCAGCGACGTGCGCAAAGTCTATCCGACGCCGAAAGGTCCGCTCACCGTCGTCGACGGCTTCGACCTCAAGGTGAAGAAGGGCGAGTTCATCACGCTCATCGGCCATTCGGGATGCGGCAAGTCGACCGTGCTTTCGATGGTGGCCGGGCTTAACAAGATTTCGAGCGGCGGGGTCATCCTGGACGGCAAGGAAGTGTCCGGAGCCGGACCCGACCGTGCCGTCGTCTTTCAGGCGCCGTCGCTGATGCCGTGGCTGACCGCGCGCGAGAACGTTGCCCTCGGGGTCGACCGGGTCTACCCCGATGCTTCGCCCGCCGAGCGCAAGGACATCGTCGAATACTACCTGCATCGTGTCGGGCTTGGCGATTCCATGCACAAGCTCGCGACCGACCTGTCGAACGGCATGAAGCAGCGTGTCGGCATTGCGCGGGCCTTTGCCCTCTCACCGAAGCTGTTGCTGCTCGACGAGCCATTTGGAATGCTTGATTCTCTCACACGCTGGGAGCTCCAGGATGTCCTGATGGAGGTCTGGATGCGCACTCAGGTGACGGCGGTCTGCGTCACGCACGACGTTGACGAGGCAATCCTGCTCGCGGACCGCGTGGTCATGATGTCCAACGGTCCGAACGCCAGGATTGGCAACATCATGGAGGTCGACCTGCCGCGCCCGCGTTCGCGCAAGGCGCTGCTTGCTCACCCCGACTACTACGCCTATCGCGAGGAACTCCTCGATTTCCTCGAAGCCTACGAAGGCGGGGCAAAGCCGGACCCCGCGCTCCTCGAACAGATCAAACAGAAACGGATGGGTCGGACCTCCTCTACCAAGTCCCGGCTCAAAGCCATCGCCGCGGAATAGGGAAGGAATGATGACACAGAAACTCGTCGTGATCGGCGCCAAATTGGCCTCGGGACGGCTGATCGAGCATCTCTTCGAGACCGCCCCCGGCGTCTTCGATCCCACGTTCTTCAGCACCGAAGGGCCCGAGATCGGCGCTCGACAAGATCAGCGAAGGGTTCAAATCACGCAATCTCCCCGCGTCTCGGGTAGCTGATCCCGACCGGCCCGGGGGTCGCGTCGCACCGAGTGGCGTAGCCCGGCGGTAGCGCAGCCGCTCGCGAGCGCGCCCTCACGAGCGCCGTAGCCGTTCTTCGATCCAGCGCAGCGGGACCATCTACTGGAAGGGCTAAGAGCGGCAGAAGTCCTTCGCCGCTCTATCCATCTGTCGTAGCTTCGGATTCGTCCCGAAACCGGCACCCACATTCGGATCCGACATTCTATACGCATCCTGTCAGACGCGTGAAATGCCCCATCTTGCGGCCGGGCCGCGCCTCCGCCTTGCCATAGAGATGCAGCACGAGGCCGGGTTCGGCGAGCAGTTCAGGCGTCCGCAGCACCTCGTCGCCGATCAGGTTCTCCATCTCGCAGTCGGAATGCCGGCGGGCGTCGCCGAGCGGGAGACCGGCGACTGCGCGGATATGCTGTTCGAACTGCGAGATCGCGCAGGCGGCTTCGGTCCAATGGCCGGAATTGTGGACGCGCGGGGCGATCTCATTCGCTAGCAGGCTGCCGTCGGCGAGTACGAAGAACTCGACCCCGATCACGCCGACATAATCGAGAGCCGTCAGTATGGCAAAGGCCGCCTCGCGCGCCGCATCGGCCGTGTCCGGTGAAATGCCGGCGGGCACGGTGGAGCGGTGCAGAATGCCGTCGCGGTGGACATTCTCGGCCGGGTCGTATGCCGCGAGCGCGCCGTCAAAGCCGCGTGCCGCGATGATCGAAATCTCGCGGGTGAAGGTCACCAGGCTCTCCAGGATGAGCGGCACGCCACCCATGGCGGCGACGGCGCCGGAGAGGACCTGGCCGTCGCCGGCAAGGAACAGGCGCTGGCCCTTGCCGTCATAACCCAGGCGCCGGGTTTTCAGGATGCCCGCTCCGTCGAACACGGCCAGCGCCTCGACCAACTGCGCATCGTCGTCAACGGGGCGGAACCCGGCAGTGGCGATGCCGATGCCGTTCAGGAAGGTCTTCTCAACGAGCCGGTCCTGAGCCGCTTCGAGTGCACGTGGCGGCGGAAAGACCGGTACGCTTGCGGCAAGCGTCGCCGCGGCTTCGACGGGGACGTTCTCGAATTCGTAGGTGACGACGGCACTCCGGCGGGCAAGCTCGGCCAGGGCGTCCGGACTGTCATAGGCGGCAACGATCTGGCCGTTCGCGGCCTGCGCGGCCGGGCAGTCCGCCTGCGGCTCGAGCACGATCGTCCGGTAGCCCAGGCGGGCCGCGGCCATCGCCAGCATCCGGCCAAGCTGACCGCCGCCCACGATGCCGATGGTCGCGCCGAGCGGAAGTGGCTTCATGCCTCGTCCGACGGGCTTCATGCCTCGTCCGACGGTCTGTCGGCCACCCTGGCGGTCTGCGCGGAGCGCCAGTCGTCGAGGCGGCCGGAGAGCGCGGGATCGGTAAGGGCGAGGACGGCGGCGGCGAGCAGGGCCGCGTTGACGGCGCCGGCCCGGCCGATGGCCAGGGTGCCGACCGGTATGCCTGCCGGCATCTGCACGATCGAGAGAAGCGAATCCTGCCCCGACAGCGCCTTGGATTCGACGGGGACGCCGAAGACCGGCAGCGGGGTGAGTGCGGCGGTCATGCCCGGCAGGTGCGCGGCGCCGCCGGCGCCCGCGAGGATCACCTTGAAACCAGCCTCCCTTGCGCCCCTGGCGAAGTCGTAGAGCCTTTCGGGCGTTCGGTGGGCCGAGACGATGCGCGCCTCGTGAGAGACGCCGAGCGCCTCGAGGGTCTCGGCGGCGTGTTTCATGGTCGCCCAGTCGGACTGGCTGCCCATGATGATCGCGACATCGGCGCGTTTGTGCTGCACCAGCAATTCCCCAGAAATCGTCAGCGGCGGCTTAGCCGAAATGCTTGTCGACCGCAACGGCACCGGGCGCTCCGCATCGGCCCGAAGATCGGAAATCGATTCCCGGAAAGCACGATGCGTATGCGGAAAAGTGTGGAGCGTCCGTTACGCGTCCAAATGGACGCGCGGCGCTCCAGGGTCGACCGAGAAGTGCGGCCGACGGGGCGTCGTCAGGCTATGATGTCGGGAATGATCCTGTCTTCCAGCGCTTTCAGCCGGTCCTTCAGCACCAGCTTCTTCTTCTTCATGCGCTGGATCTGCAGCGGGTCGCAACCCATGGCGATCATCGCGTTGATCGCGGCGTCGAAATCGGCGTGTTCCTGCTTCAAGCGCGCGAACTCGAGACGAATTTCGGCCTGTTCCTGTTCCGACATGCTTACCGTCTGCAGAGTCTCCGGCGCCCCGTCATGGCGCCACACCGGCGGGTCCGGAAACTTTCGAATCCGGCGCGGTGCTCTTACCACATTTCAAGGCGTCGGGAAATGCTACTACCGCACGTTCGACATTCATATGACTTGATGCCAGAGTGTCACAGTACCGTCACAGGCTGGCGGCGGGTGGGGCCGTGATGGTGCGTCGAGCAACCATGAAAGGGAGAGCCAATCATGTCTCTTGCATCCCATCTTGAGGAGCTGCAGCGGAAACACGGCGATATCGAACGCGAAATCGACGAGGCGATGGCCCATCCGTCGGTGGACGATCTCGAAATCGTGAATCTCAAGCGGCGCAAGCTGGCGCTCAAGGACGAGATTGAGAAACTGAGGTCGCGCACGACCCACTGACCCAGGGAGGTCCTCTTCCGCGTCGTTCCGGGAACGGGGCGAGGTTTCGAACGCGTTGAACGAAGAATGCAGAGCGTCGCTCCCGTGTCCTGAGGACACGGGGACGCTCTGCATCGTGCCAAATCGGACTTGCGGCCCGCGGCGAGCCGCGGTGCGGGTTTGGGGTAACACAATGGTCATTCTTGACTGACATCGCGGCGACCGATCTCGCCGTTCCATGCCGGGCCGTTACCCTTGCGCCGCCCGGGTCTCGATCTGATCAAGGATAAGGATAATCGCCCTGCCGCGACGCGTGACATCGTAGAAGAAGCCGCGCGGAAACCGCGACAGCCGGGATCGGGCGACGAGCCCGCCGTCCCCAGGCGCATCCGGCCGTTCGGCCATGACCTTGGGCGTGATGCCGGGCAGTTCGCGCAGCGTGAGGGGCAGGCTCGTCGTTTCGGGGAGGGGCGCCCAACTGGTCCGCCGAAAGGCCGACGGGACGTGGCTCCATGTCATCGACCATGCAGCGGGATCCAGCACACCGCCGGTGGCGGCCATGCTTGCGCCCTTGAGTTCATCCGGCCACCTACTCCCTGAATATGCGCTGAATCTGATCCCTGACCGGCCGCGTGAGATAGGCGAGCACGGTGCGGTCGCCCTTCGTGATGAATGTCTCGACGGGCATGCCGGGCACGAGCTTCAGGGCGGTGCCATTCCCGCCTGATGGCGCATCGACCGAAAGCTTCACCTGATAGTAGGCCCGGCCCGTCTTCTCGTCCGTCACCAGGTCCGGAGAGATCATCGTAACCTCACCCGCTCCGTCCCGGAGGTTGGGATCAGCGAACGCGCTGAAGCGAACGACCGCCTTCTGCCCGATGCGCAGTTCCTCGATCTCGCGCGGCTCGATCTGTGCGTCCACCACAAGCTGGTCGTCCTCGGGCACAATCAGCATGGCGACCTCGCCGGCGCTTATGACGCCGCCGACCGTAAAGACGCTGAGCTGGTGCACCTTCCCGGACACCGGCGCGCGAATCTCGATTCGCGAGAGGCGCACGGTTGCCGCGATCTTACGCTCGACGTTCTCATTGATCTTGTTGCGCACTTCGGCGAGTTCGCTCACGACCTCCGAGTGGAAGTCGTCGTTCAGGCGCACGATTTCGACCCTTTTCTCGGCGATCGATCCGCGGGCGGTCGCGATGTCCGAAACCAGCTTGCCGCTTTCGCCGGCGATGCGCGTGCGGTCCCGATCCAGCGCAACGAGGCGCGGAAGCGGCACCAGCTTCCTTTCATAGAGCTCGCGCACGCCTTCGAGTTCCGTGCCAATCAGCGTCAGCTCTTCTTCTCGCGCTGCGCGCTGCGCCGTAAGGCCTTCGATCAGCGACTCGAGCTGCGCGATCTGCTCGGAGAGTTGGGTCTCGGCGGTCTCATGCGCACGCTTGCGGCTTTCGAAGATGATGCGCTGGCCCTCGATCGAATCCCTGGCGTCAGGGTTCGATCGCGCCACGTTCTCCAGTTCCAGGGGGAACGCCACCTCGACCAAGCCGTCGCGCTCGGCGACCAGCCGGGCTTGCTGGGCGCCAAGTTCGTCGAGCGCCTTGGATACGATGGCGAGATCGGCGCGCAGGATCGTATCGTCCAGCACTATCAGCAGGTCGCCGGCACCGACATGGGCGCCTTCGCGCACCTCGAGCCGGGCGACGACGCCTCCCTCTGGGTGCTGGACCTTCTTGGCGTTGCTGTCGACGGCGATGCGCCCGGGAGCGATCACAGCGCCGGATATCTCGGCCATCGCCGCCCATGTGCCCAACCCGCCGAGCAGGCCGAACACGATCAGCAGGCCGAAGATCGCGTGGTTGCGGATGGAGCCATCGTTGCGCTTGGCGGTCATGTCAACGGCTCGCATGGCTCAGGACCCTCACATTGCTTGGGCGTTCGGACGCGATGGCGGATTCCGCTGCTTCGCTCATCGTGCCGACCTGTCCCAAAACCTCTTCCTTCCGTCCGAACGCCATCTGCTTGCCGTCGGAGATGACGACCAGCTTGTTGACTGCCGCCAGGGCGCTCCGGCGATGGGCTATGACCACGACAATGCCGCCCCGAGCCCTGATGCCGGCCAGCGTGCGCCCGAGCGCGATCTCGCCGTCGCCATCGAGGTTGGAGTACGGCTCGTCGAGAACGACGACAAAGGGATCGCCGTAGATCGCGCGCGCCAGCCCAATCCTTTGGCGCTGGCCGGCGGAGAGCTGGAG
Organism: Mesorhizobium sp. L-8-3; assembly: GCF_016756615.1. Lineage (GTDB taxonomy): Bacteria > Pseudomonadota > Alphaproteobacteria > Rhizobiales > Rhizobiaceae. Next base: position 2,025,982 of record NZ_AP023262.1, read on the forward strand.
GCCGCCTTCGCCAATCCTGGTGTCGTAGCCTCTGGGGAGCTTCAGGATCATGCGGTGGATGTCGGCGAGCTGCGCAGCCCTAACCACGGCCTGGTCGGCTCGGTCGGGATCGAAGCGCGCGATGTTTTCCGCGATCGTGCCGTCGAACAGCTCGACATACTGCGGCAGGTAACCGATCGCTGCGCCGCGATCTTCGGCCGAGTATTGCGCGATTGGAGCGCTGTCGAGGGTGACCTCGCCGTGCACGGCCGGCCAGACGCCGGTGATGGCACGTACCAGGGTCGTCTTGCCGGAACCCGAGGGGCCGATGATCCCGAGACCATCGCCCGCCTGCAACGAAAGCCTGACCCCAGAAAGGGTTGCGACGCGTGTTCCCGGCGGCGCGACATAGGCGTCGTCGACTTCGAGACGCGCGTGCGGTGCGGGCAGGCGGGTCGTTGGCTCTCGAACGTCACTTTCTGCCAGGGAGCGCTGGAGGCGCTTCGCGGCGAGGCGCGCGGCAACGAAGTACCGCCACTGCGAAACGGCCATGTCGATCGGCGCGAGGGTGCGAGAGGCGAGGATCGACGCGGCGATGATCGTGCCCATCGTTATGTCGCCGCGGATCGCGAGCCAGGCGGCTAGGGCCAGCACCAGCGATTGCAGAAGCACCCGCAGCGCCCGCACCGCCGAACTCATGCCCGTTGCGCGGTCGCTGCCTTTCTGGACGACCGACAGGAAGTCCAGCGTCACGACTTCGAAGCGCCGCTCGAAGCGCGCGCGCAGGTTCATGGTCGCGAGCACCTCGGCGTTCTGCCGCGTGCGGTCGACCAGGTTTTGACGCTGCGCCGCCGTTCGGGCGTTGTTTCTGGCGGCTGCCCGTCCCCGGACTTCGCCCCAGACGGCAAGCAGCGAGACGGTCGTCGCGCCGCCGACCGTCAGCCAGCCAAGCCAGGGGTGGAACAGGAAGCTGATCAGGAGGTAGAGCGGCATCCACGGCAGGTCGAACAGCGCAGCCGGGCCGGGCGTCGCGAAGAACTGCCTGATCTGGTCGAGGTCGCGGACGGGGTCGCCGCGCTCGCCATTTACCGCCGTCGTCGGCGCTGTGGCCGAGCGGAACGCAAGGCCGGAAAGATCTTCATCCAGGCGGCGGCTGACGCGGGTCAGCATGCGCGTGCGCACGGTCTCGAGCACGGCTTGCACGCTATAGAGGAAGGCAACGATCACCACGAGCGCGACGAGCGTGTCGACGCTGCCGCTCGGCAGGACGCGGTCATAGACCTGGAGCATGAAAAGGGAGCCGGTCAACGTCAGCACGTTGATCGCGCCGGAATAGAAGGCAATGAAGGTAAGCGCCGCGCGGGAGCGAGCGAGGGCGGTCGAGAACGGGTTCTTGCTCGAGCCCGAGGAGATTGAGGGTGTCACGGAGTTCCCCATAAGAACCGAAACGTGAATCTAGTTGCGTTCGGGAAGCCGGGGCGCCCTCGATGTCGAGGCGCCCCGGCGATTGGCGGTGTTTCCTGCGTCACCGCCTACTGGATCACGATGTTGTCGCCCGCTCCGCCATCGAGGACGTCGAGGCCGAGGCCGCCGATCAGCACATCGTCGCCGTCGCCGCCGGTCAGCACGTCGTTGCCGTCGCCGCCGACGAGGACATCGTTGCCGTTGCCCCCGTTTGCGGTGAGCTGGATAGCCCCGGCCGCGAGGCCGGAGGCTTCGATCACGTCGTCGCCGCCGAGACCATTGATAACGATCCGGTCGTTCGCGGCCTCGAAGCCCGTGATGTTGATTGCGGCACCGAGACCCAGAATGGTCACTCCGTTGGCATCGCCGACAACCAGGATCACGTCGTCGCCGTTGGTGGCGTCGATACTGACCGTGTCGGCTCCGCTGAGCGCAGGGGATTCGGCGAGGTTGATGTTGATCTCGGTCACATCCGTGCCGCTGAGATCACCAATGCGGATCAGGTCGGCACCGCCGAGCGCGTTGAAGTCGATGCTCTCGACGTCGTTCAGGTCCATCGTCACGGCGGCGACGTTGCGGAAGAATGTGGTCCGTCCGCCATTGGCCGTGATGTCGATGATCTCATTCACGTTGGCACCGTTGAACAGCATCGTGTCGAAGCCCGCCTGGCCCTCGAGGGTGTCGTTGTCGTCGCCCGGGTTCCAGACGAAGGTGTCATCGCCGGCGCCCATCAACGCCAGGTCGTTGCCGTCGCCACCATTGAAGAGGTCGTCGCCCTCGCCGCCGAGCAGCACGTCGGCGCCAAGCCCGCCATTCATGGTGAGCTTGATGCCGTCGGCCTCGAGGCTCGTGGCGTCGATCACGTCGTCGCCGCCTTGCCCGTTGAGGACGAGCCGATCGTTGGCCGCCTCCGGGGAGAAGATGTTCACTCCAGCCTGCAGGCCGAACACGGTGACGCCTCCGGCATCGCCTGCCGCGCCGAACACATCGGCGCCCTGCGTCCCGTTGACGGTGATGGTATCGGCCGCGCCGTCGCCACCCCCGTTCGGTCCGCGAAGGTCGATGCCGATCTTCTTCACATCCGTGCCGCTCAGGTCGCCGACGACGATGTTGTCGACGCCGCCGAGTGCGCTGAAGTCGATGTTCTCGACGTCATTGAGGTCCATCGTCACATTGGCGACATCGCGAAGGAACAGGGCCCGTCCGCCGTTTGCCACGATGTTGATGTTCTCGGAGGCGTTCGAGCCGAAGAACCGCATCGTATCGTCGCCTTCCTGGCCCTCGATCGTGTCGTTGCCGTCGCCCGGGTCCCACTGGAAGACGTCGTCGCCGGCGCCCATGAGCGCAACATCGTTGCCGTTGTCGCCGAAGACGAAGTCGTTGCCGGCGCCGCCCAGGATCGTGTCCGCGCCCTGGCTCCCGCGAATGGTGTCGTCGCCGGCGCCGCCATCCAGCGTCAGCTTGATGACGCCGGCCGGCAGCGTCGTGGCCGTGATGGCGTCATCCCCGCCGAGGCCGTTGATGACCAGCGAATCGTTGGCGCCCTCCGAGTTCGAGATGTTCACCCGTGCGGCAAGGCCGACGACCGAGACCGAGGTCCCGCTTCCGACGACGTCGATGATGTCGTTGCCGTTCGTCGCATTGGTGGTGACAACGTCTGCCGCAGCGTCGCCCGACGTGCCGCCGACCGTGCCGGCGAGGTTCACATTCACCTCCACCACATCGGTTCCCGAAAGGTCGTTCACCGTCACGCTGTCCGTTCCGCCGAGTGCGTTGAGATCGATCCGCTCGACGTCGTCGAGATCCATGACGATGTTGCCGAGATTGCGCGTGAACAGAACCCGGCCGCCATTGGCCGAGGCGGCAAAGAGTTCGGAGCCGGCGCTGCCGTTGAACAGCATCGTGTCGGTTCCGTCCTCGCCTTCGACGATATCGCTGCCGTCGCCGGGGTCCCACTGGAACACATCGTTGCCGGCGCCCAGGCGGATGGTGTCGTTCCCTTGCTGTCCGTCGATGAAGTCGTTGCCGTCGCCGCCGAGCAAAAGGTCGTTGCCATTGCTGCCCAAGATCGTGTCGTCGCCCGCGCCGCCGTCGACGGTGACGTTGACGAGCGCCGCCAGATTGCCGGTGGCGCTAAATTTGTCGTTGCCGCCATTCATGTTGAGGACGAGGTTTTCGGTCGTGCCGATATCGATGGAGAACGGCGCAGGATCGAGCCGGTCGAAGCGCACCCGCGTGCCGTTCGCCGTCAGGCTGAAGGCCTCGCCACCGCCGCCGCCGTTTACCTCGGTGACGTCGGTGTTGCCGCCGCCCTCATTCAGGTCGGTGTCGTCGCCCGGGTTCCAGATCATGCGGTCATTGCCGCTCTCGCCGAACACCTGGTCGTCGTCGTTGCCGCCAGTGAGGGTGTCATCGTCGGCGCCGCCGAACAGGAAGTCGGAGCCGCTCTTGCCGAGCAGAACGTCGTTGCCGCTCTGGCCAAACAGCATGTCGTTGCCCGAACCGCCGGTGATGATGTCGTTGCCTGCGCCGCCGAACAGATTGGCCCTGGGCAGCGCGCCATTCGATTCATCGAGGGTGATCGTGTCGTTGCCGTTCTGGCCGAACGCCTGGATCAGCACGGTGTTGGCGACGCTCGGCGTACCGCCGATTATGGCGACCGCCCCGCCATTGACCAGGATCTGGCCGGCGGCGTTGCGGCTGATGACGATATTGTTGTCGAGATTGTCCCCGAACACCGTCAGAACGCCGGTGGTGGGACTAAAAAAGGCAGTTACAGCCATTGCATGTCCTTCCTTGCTTGGCGCCAGGGCGCCTGTTCCCGGCGATAGGTCGCCACGACGCCGGACGAGCGAGATTTGCAACCGGTGGCGGCTTTGGAGGATGCCCGATGGGAGACGCTTGCTCGTCCGGCATCCTGAAAGACCTTAGCAGTGACGTGTATCGGGTGTTTTTCCGGCGCCGTTGAGAAGTGTTTCATTCGTTTCAGGTTAATCAGGGCAGTGTGCCGCGGTGTTACAAGCTGACTTCGACCAAGGCGGTGGGGCGCACTTGTTGCGGAATAGCAAGAGGTAATCCGCACAGCCGTCGGCCGGGCTTGATCCATGTCCAAATCTTCCCCTTGAGGCGTGGCTCCGACTGGTGCGGCAGAGCGAACGCCATGCCGTTCAAGCCGCGCCTACCGGCGTCGAGGACGGCTGCGGTGCTTCGGGCACGCCGTTGAGAATGAAAGGGTGGGCGGAAAGACGATAGCGCCGACTGTCCTGCTGCGCGTCGACACGGACGGATCGGTCCTACGATCGTGTCAAATCTCTAGCAGCGGTGCGTTCCATCGACAAATCTGCCCCTGCTGCGTGAGGCGTCGTGATGCGCTCGCGGAAGCTGCAGATCAATCATTTGGCGACGCAGGGGTGCGTGCCCCACGCCGCAACGGTCTATACGCCGTTCGTATCTCCGTCCCAGAACTGATCGAGCCAGATGTTGAGGCGCAGGAAGCCTTCCGTGCTGATGGCGTAGACGCGGCGCGTGCCTTCCGGTCTGGCGCTGACCAGCCCTGCATCCAGCAGGACCTTGAGATGCTGGGAAACGGCGGGCCGCGACACCGGCAGGCCTGCTGCGAGTTCGTTCACCGTCTTGGGGCCGCGGCGCAGTTCTTCGAGAAGAAATCGCCGGTTCGGATCTGAGATGGCCACAAAAGCATCGTCGAGGATCATGCCTCCTTTTGCGGCAGCACTTCAGGAATATCAACTGCCCTCGTCGGCCTGGGTGCGAGGATCGAGCCGCAATGCTTCCGGCGTCACGGCACGTTCTGCCGGCAAGGTCTTGAATGCTTCGCGTTCTTCGAGGGGGACGGGCGCCCGGCGGCCTATGCGCAGCACCGCGTAGCCGGCGAGCGCGAAGTGGGCGAAGGCGGTGGCCAGGAACAGGCCTTCCGGCGACAGGAGCCCCATGAGACCGGCGCCCAGAAGCGGGCCGATCATCGTGCCGAAGCCGTAGAGCAGGAGCAGCCCGCCGGAGACCTTCACGAAATCGGCGGCATCGGCGTGATCGTTGGCATGGGCGACCGCGATCGAATAGAGCGTGTAGGCGAGCGCCCCATAGGCCGCGGTCATGACGATGACGAGCGAGCCGATGCGCGGCGCAGCCAGGAAGATGGAAACGCCGATGACGGCCGCGCCCAGTGCCGCGGCGGCAAGCACATAACGACGGTCCGTCCTGTCGGAGATGCGCCCGGCCGGCAGCTGGAGTGCGCCGCCGGCGACGACCACGAGGCTCATCATCAGGGCGATCTCCGCCGTCGAAAGATCGATGCGCGCGCCATAGACCGCGCCGAGCGTGCCCCAGGCGCCGTTGGCGACGCCGACCAACAGGCAACCGACGAAGGCGACCGGCGAATTCGCGTAGAGGCCCTTGAGGTCGAGCGACACGTCCTGCAGGGGCTTGGGATGGGCCTGGGTGGAGACGGCTGTCGGGATCAGCGAGCAGCAGAACAAGATGCCGGTCACCATGAACAGAGAGGCCGCGCCGACATCACCGACCGCGACAATCATCTGGCCGGCCATGATCGAGGTGTAGGTGACCATCATATAGAGGCCGAATACCCGGCCGCGGTTCTCGTTGGTGGCCTTTTCGTTCAGCCAGCTTTCGATCACCATGAAGGCGCCGGCCATGGTGAAGCCGGTGCAGGCGCGAAGCAGAATCCAGAAATACTCATCGATCAGCAGCCCCGTGAGCAGCGCGATGATGGCCCCCGACGCGGCGAAAGCGCCGAAGGCCCTGACATGGCCGGCCCGGCGCACGAGCCGCGGCGCGAAAAAGCACCCGGCGACAAAACCGGCTGCCCAGGCCGTTCCCATCAGGCCCAGCGCGGCGGTCGAGAATCCTTCGAGCTGCCCGCGCAGCGGCAGCAAGAGCCCGTGAAGGCCGGTGGCGGCGAGCAGGAAGGCGGTGCCGCGCAGGAGCGAAATGATCGGGCGGTAGGCAACGAACATACGGCGATCCGGCAAGCGATTCGGGAACGGATGTTGCCTGACAATACAGGCTTTCAGGCTTTTCGGCGGCGCGCCGGCGGCATCGGCTTCAAGTTTCGCGTCGGAACAGCGCCTCCGCCGCCGCCTTCGTCGCACCCTTGCTCTTCAGTTCGGCTTCAAGCCGGGTTATCTCGGCCTTGAGCTGACCGATCCGCTCGGTGAGTTCGCCGACCGAAAGAAGCGACAGATCCTGGCCGATCTCATGGACACGCTGCTTTTTGACGGGTTCCTCGTCGAAGATCGCCATCTCGCTTCTCCGGTTTGATTGTTCCGCCCGTGACAATACATAGTCGGGAAACAATGACGCAAATATGCCGCCGACAGGCGAAACAGGGATGGTGAGAGGATGGCGCAAGCACAGAAAATTCCCGACAGGATGACGGCCATCGCCATTTCGGTGCCGGGCGGGCCGCGTGTCCTGAAGCCGGAGAAAAGGGACGTGCCGGAGCTCGGCCAGGGGGAGATCCTCATCCGGGTCCGCGCAGCCGGGGTGAACCGGCCGGATGTGCTGCAGCGCAAGGGCGCATATCCGCCGCCGGCGGGCGCGTCGGACCTGCCGGGCCTGGAAGTGTCGGGCGAGGTCGCCGCCCTTGGCGAAGGCGTGTCGCGCTGGCGTGTCGGCGACGAAGTCTGTGCCCTGACGCCGGGCGGCGGCTATGCCGAATATGCCAAGGTGCACGAGACCAACGCGCTGCCGCTGCCGGCGGGTTTCACCTTCACCGAGGCCGCCGCGCTTCCCGAGACGTTCTTCACCGTGTGGCACAACGTCTTCGAGCGCGGCGCGCTGACGAAGGGCGAGACCTTCCTCGTCCATGGCGGAAGCTCGGGCATCGGCACCACGGCGATCCAGCTCGCTTCGGCCTTCGGTGCCCATGTGCTGGCGACCGCCGGTTCCGACGAGAAATGCGCCGCCTGCCTGAAGCTCGGCGCCGACCGCGCGATCAACTATCGGAACGAGGATTTTGTCGCCGCGACCAAGGAGGCGACCGGCGGCCGCGGCGCCGATCTGATCCTCGACATGGTTGGCGGCGACTATGTCGCGCGTAACTATGATGCCGCGGCGGTCGACGGCCGCATCGTGCAGATCGCCACCCAGGGCGGGGCGATCGCCAGTGCCGATTTCGCCAAGCTGATGGTCAAGCGCCTCACCCATACCGGCTCGACGCTGCGGCCGCGCACGGTCGAGTTCAAGGCAGGCGTAGCGGCAGCTCTTGAGGCGCAGGTCTGGCCCCTGCTCGCCAGCCGTCGCATCGCGCCCGTCATGGACATGATCTTCCCTCTGCGCGAGGCCTGGCGTGCCCATGAGCGCATGGAGGAAGGCGAGCATGTCGGAAAGATCGTGCTCGACGTTACTTGAGCGAATAGCGAGTAGCGAATAGCGAGTAGGGGGAAAGGCCGCAGGCTCCCAATTCCCTACTCGCTATTCGCTATTCGCTTTTGCTAAATCGTTGCGAATGAGGAGCGGAACCGCTATATGACTCCGTGATTTCCCCATTTTGGTGGCTTCCATCCACCGCTCGCGCCAGGGACGCGAGCGAACGAGAGGATTTTACTCCATGGCCAACACGCTTCTGATGCCCAAGGCGACCGCCGTCTGGCTCGTCGACAACACCGCGCTCTCCTTCGACCAGATCGCCCAATTCTGCACGCTGCATCCGCTGGAGGTGAAGGCGATCGCCGACGGCGAGTCCGCGCAGGGCATCAAGGGCATGGACCCGATCATGACCGGCCAGCTGACGCGCGACGAGATCGCCAAGGGCGAGAAGGACCCCAACTACCGGCTGAAGCTTTCCGAGCCCAAGGTTCGTGTGCCGGAATCGAAGCGGAAGGGTCCCCGCTACACGCCGCTGTCGAAGCGCCAGGACCGGCCGAACGCCATCCTGTGGCTGGTGCGCAACCATCCGGAGCTGAAGGACGCGCAGATCTCGCGCCTCGTCGGCACCACCAAGTCGACGATCGAGCAGATCCGCGAACGCCGCCACTGGAACTCGTCGAACCTCGTGCCGATGGATCCGGTGACGCTCGGCCTCTGCTCGCAGGTCGACCTCGACATCGAGGTCCAGCGCGCATCGCACGGCAAGCAGCCGGCCGCCCCGGTCGGCGATACGCTGCTGCCGGCCGCACTCACCGAACGCCTGGCACCGGAAGCCGAAAGGCACGACGACGAGGAGCGCGAACTCGACCCCAACGCGGTCTTCGCCAAGCTCTCCTCGCTCAAGGCGAAGCAGGACGAAGACGAGGAATAGGCCGCATAGCGGCTCTCCGATCGGCATCGCCGGCAAACCAGCCCCGCTCCGGCGGGGCTTCCTGCATCGGAACATCAGGGCCTGCAACGTGTTGCGTGAAGACGGATTCGCGCAACACACTGCAGGTCTTTGATTTGACGCATGTCTTTGTCCCGAAACCGGTACCCGCTTTCGGGAGACATGCTTTGGTCAACGTCTGGCCTGCTGCGCGGCGGTGCCGATGCGCAGCATGCGCCAGCGCATCTCCGGCACTTCGGAGGCCTTGAAGCTGATTACGATCTGGCGTGAGCGCCGCGGCCCGGAGAGGCCGGCGAAGAAGATCGATTCCTCGATCGTGGGCTGGACGCCGTTCGCCATGAAGCGCCAGCTGTCCATGCCGGGCGCGGTCAGGATCAAGCGGCCCGACTCGTCACGCAACAGGCTGACATCGGGATGCAGGTGGAAGCGCAGCGTCACCACATCGCGGCCATTGTTGCGGGGCAGGACGCCCTTGGCGCCGAAGAAACGGTCGGCGCCGTCGAGCTGGTTGCCGTCCTGCGACAGAAGCATCTCGCGCTCGTGGTAGAGGCCGAAGCGGCCGAGATAGCCGTCATGGCTTGCGACGAAACCCTGCTTGCCGTCCTGGTCGGTGCGTTCGCAAGGCACTTCCTTCGGGCCGCCGACGAGGGGCCGGCCGATGAGGTCGTTGACGCTGGACGAATGGGTGAAGCGCGCCGACGAGGTGTCGTTGAGGGTTGCCGTCGAATGCGCTGCAGTGGCCCTCGCCAGGGGCCGGAAGTCGTCGGCTCCGAACGTGTCGACCCCGCTGTTGACGACATAGAGCTGGCGCCCAGACGACATCTCGAAGGAGAGGCATCCGGCATGAGCGTCTTCCGACAGTTCGGCTGCCGGAGGCGCGCCGGTGTCGGCGATGACAGTGACGCCGCCGGTCGATAGCCGCTCATAGCCCGAATGCGGGGCGTGCAGTAGCGGCGCGCCGACCGTGTCGTCGTGGCGCAGGATCGCGGCGATGCGGTCGTGGATGGTCACCCCCATGCCGTTGAAACGGGCGAGGCTGCCGTCCTGGTGGCGGAAGAAACGCAGTGCCGGCAGCATGCGATCGATGGCGCCGAGCAATGCGGGAGGTGGCGACTCCGCCTGGTTGGCGTAGGTCTGGCGCAGCGGCAGCAGGTCGGCGAGCAGTTCCATCACCACCGAAGGGTTGCGCGAGACATGGCCGCCATCCGGCAGAATCTGCTGTTCCAGCTCCTCCGACAGGTTGCGCGTGGCGTTGCGCAGTGCCGAGGCGGGAGCGGGCAGAGAGAGATTGGCGAATGCCAGGGCGATCCTGGCGCGCAGCCTTTCGCTGCCGTCGGGCATTTCGGGCGCCATGGAGCGCAGATAGCGGATCTGGATGGCGAGCGACTTCAGGAACGCCCGGTAGAAGGGGAATTCGGCGCCTTGCAGTACGACCGAGGAATGCTGCAACCAGGCGATGATGCGGCGCGCGGTGACGGCGGGATCCCAGGCGAGGCCAGCTATGCGGCCGCCATGGATGGCGATCCAGTCGGACACCAGCGCCCGCGCATTGGCCGAAGCCAGCTCGGTGCCCGCGGCGCGCATATGGCGCAGCCAGCGGAAGCCGTGCAGCGACTTCTGCCAGCCGCGATTGGCGACCTCGATCTGGAAGGGTGACTGGCCGCCGGTCTCGACCAGATGGCCGGATAAAGGGAAGCGTCCGTAGTAGATCTCTATGGCGATCTGCGGATCGGCCAGCCGCAGGTCCGGCGGAGCGATGAGCACGCGTTCGGGTGTGCGGCCGGTGAACCGCCAGCGATAGACCGGGCCGGCGCGCAGGCGCCGGCGCGTGCGGCGCCACAATTCGCGCGCCACAAGCCCCCACAGACGCGGTGAGCCGCCCGCCGCGTTCGCCAAGAAGATCCCTCCTGCTCCCGTCTCCGCCACCCCGGACAAGGCTTTCCGGAGCGACGGGCCAAGGGCCGCTCCTATTGGAGGATTTGCTGTTCCCATCTGTTTCGTCGACATCGGCGTTCGGGAACTCAAATCCAAAACAAAAATCAGAAACAACAAGTTACCTGGTCGGCGTCGTCGCCCTTCGGGGACTTGACGTGGAATCGGACGCGGCCAGTTTGGTTGATCAATTGTTTACCACGACGGTGAATATTTGGTTAGCGCCGCGGCTCAGCCCGTACGGCGCATGCGCGCGGCGAAGAAACCGTCCATGCCGGAAAGCGCCGATGTGCCGAGATTCATGTCGGCCGGCGTCGTCCGCAGAGCGCCCGCCGGCGTCACGAAGCCCTCGGCGCCGGCGATCTCGCCTGGCCGGATCGGGTCGTCCGAGATGCCGTGGCTTTCGGCCAGGAAGGCCGCATGCAGCTCTTCGCCTTCCGCCGGGTCGAGCGAGCAGTTCGAGAAGACGATGCGCCCGCCGGGCTTCACGAATTGCACGGCCCGGGCGAGCAACCGGCGCTGGACGCCGGCGAGCTTCCCGATGTCCTGCAGCGACTTCGTCCAGGGGACGTCGGGATGCCGTCGTACCGTTCCGGTCGAGGAGCAGGGTGCGTCGAGCAGGACCGCGTCGAACAGCCTCGGCGGGGTGAATGTCGCCAGATCGGCTTCGACGATGTCGGCCGAAAGGCGCAGTCTTTCGAGATTGGCGGCGAGGCGTCGCAGCCGGCTTTTCGATATGTCGACCGCCGTGACGCGCGCGCCGGCGAGGACGAGCTGCGCGGTCTTGCCGCCCGGTGCGGCGCAGAGGTCGGCGACCTCGAGGCCGGCAATGTCGCCCAGCAGCCTGGCGGGCAAGGCTGCTGCGGCGTCCTGGATCCACCATTCGCCCTCGGCGAAGCCGGGCAACTCGGTGACCGGCGCGGTCAGGCGCTCCACCCGCACCGAGCCTGTCCGCAGGACGATGCCGCCGAGGCGCTCCGCCCATTCGTCCGGATCCGACTTGACGGTGAAATCGATCGGCGCCTCGAGGCGATGGGCGGCGAGGATGGCGCGCGCCTTGTCCTCGCCATAGGCGTCGGCAAGCCGCCGGGAGAACCAGTCCGGCGCGTCGTCGTTCTTTGCGAGCTCGGCCGGCAGCGCCCGCTCCTTTACGCGCACCAGAGCGCGCAGCACTCCGTTGACCAGGCCGGAGAAACGTGTGGTCCGCGGGTCGGACTTGGCGTGGGTCACCGCAAGGTCGACCGCGGCGCTGTCGGGGACATCGAGGAACAGGACCTGGGCAGCGGCGACATGCAATATGTGCCCGAGCGCATGGGCATTGGCCGGCAATGGGCGCTCCAGGCGTCGTTCGATCAGTCGGCCGATGGTGACGCGGTGGCGCAGCGCCGTCACCAATATGGCGCGCACGAGCGACCGGTCACGCGGATCAAGCGCGCGATACTGCGGGTGGCCGTGCTCATGATCCGTGAGCCCGTCGAGCGGTGTTCCGGCGTCGACGACGGCCGCGAGCAGTTTTGCCGCTGCCTTGCGTGCCGGCAGCCCGGGCACGTTCTCGTCGGGTCTGTCGGTCTTTCCCCTTGGACGGCTGGGCTTGTCTGTCGCGAAACTCACGACCACGGGCCCTTCGGCCCGGATTTCGGTCCACTCGGGTTGCGGCCCCATGGCCCGGACGAACGTGGCTCAGCCGGCTTGGAAGCCCCCTCGCTCCAGGGTCCGGAACCGGGCTGAGGGCCCGGCTGGGCGCGTGGCGCTTCGGCCGGCCTCTCCCGGGCGCGGGGTGCCGCGTGTGGCTCCGACTGCGCGGGCGCATTGCTCGACCATGTGCGCTCCATCTCCTCCAGCGCGGCGATGCGGTTCTCCGTCGCGGGATGGGTGGAGAAGAGATTGTCCATGCGCTCACCCGAGAGCGGATTGATGATGAAGAGCGGAGCGGTTGCGGGGTTGCGCTCGGCATCGGGATTGTGGATCCGCTGGACATTGCGGGCGATCTTGTCGAGGGCCGAGGCCAGCCACAGCGGATGGTCGCAGATCTCCGCGCCGCGCCGGTCGGCCGAATATTCGCGCGTCCGGCTGATCGCCATCTGGACCACGGCGGCGGCCATCGGCGCCACGATCATGGCCACGAGCACGCCGACGAAGCCCAGGGGATTGTTGTTGTTCTCGCGATTGCCTCCGAAGAAGAGGGCGAAATTGCCGAGCATGGAGATCGCCCCGGCCAGTGTCGCGGTGATGGTCATGGTCAGCGTGTCGCGGTTCTGGATATGGGCGAGTTCATGCGCCATGACGCCCGCCACCTCCTCATAGGAGAGGCGCTGCAGAAGCCCTGTCGTGGCCGCGACGGCCGCATTCTGCGGATTGCGGCCCGTGGCGAAGGCGTTGGGCTGCGGGCTTTCGATGATATAGACCTTCGGCATCGGCAGGCCCGCGCGCTGGGCGAGCTCGCGCACGATGCCGTAATATTCTGGTGCGCTGCGCTCGTCGACCTCGGCGGCATGGTGCATGCGCAGCACCATCTTGTCGGCGTTCCAGTAGCTGAACAGGTTCATCGCCGCAGCTATGAAGAAGGCGATGGTCATGCCGCCCGATCCGCCGATCAGGTAGCCGACGCCCATGAAGAGCGCGGTCATCAGGGCCAGCAGCATGGCCGTGCGCATGATGTTCATATTCGTTCCTCGAAAGGGGGTCGATCCGTCCTGCCGGGCTGTCTATATGATGGGACGGGAAAAGACACGTTTCAATGCTTTGCATAGCAAAGCCTGCGAGGGAAGCCAGCATGGGCGACGGTTCCAACAAGGCCGATGAAGAGGCGGAGCCCGTCCGCCGGAAGCTGTCTCCCACGGCGCTCAGGGCTCTCGCCGAAGCCGAGGCGCGGCGCGACGAATACTATGAGCGCGAGGCCGCCATGCCCAAGGAGATCGGCGGCCGCGGCGGCCATGAGCCCGGCCGCTACGGCGACTGGGAAATCAAGGGCCTCACCAGCGACTTCTGAGACCCGGGCCCGGGCCGAAGGGGATGCTCCGCAGCCGCCGGCATCATTCTTCCGGCTTTGCAGCCGGGTAGGGTGTTCCAAGGAGCACGGCGAGACCGCCGGCCAGGAACAGGATGATCACCGCCATGCCGAGCCGCGGCGAGCCACTGGCCGCCGTGACTGTGGCGACCAGGAACGGCGCCAGGAAACTCGTCGCGCGGCCCGCCAGGGCATAGAGGCCGAAATAGCGGCCGGCCTCGTCGGCGGACACGCTGCGCGCCAGGTAGGAGCGCGACGACGCCTGGACCGGGCCGAAAGCCACCCCGATCAGCAGGCCGAAGGCGATATAGGCCTTCTCAGCAGGGGTGCCGAACAGACCGCCGGTGTCGGCGCCGGGCAGCGGCAGGAAGCCGAAGAGTGTGTAGCCCGGGCCGGTCGACACGATTCCCAGGGTGGCGAGCGACAGCAGGACCAGCGAGATCAGCACGACGGATTTGGAGCCGAGCCGGGTATCGAACCGGCTCGCCGCGAGGCATCCGGCGATCGCGACAATATTGAGGATGATGCCGTAGAGGCCGATCTCGGTTATCGACCAGCCGAACATCGCAGCCGCAAAAGCGCCGCCCAGCGCAAGCAGGGCATTGACGCCGTCCTGGTAGATCATGCGGGCGATCAGGAAGCGGAAGATGCCGGCGCGCCGCCGAGCTTCCAGAATGGTCTCCTTGAGCTCGGCGAGGCCGGCGCTCACGGCCTTGCCGATCGGCAGGCCCTTGCCGCTGTCGGGCGTGAAGAGGAACATCGGCAGGATGAAGATCAGATACCAGACCGCGGCCAATGGCCCGGTCGCGCGTGCATCCTCGCCTTTCAGCGGGTCGAGCCCGAAGAGCGGATCGACGCCGACGAGCGTCTTTCCTGTTTCGGGTGAGGCGGCGAGGAAGGCGATGACGAAGATCAGCGTGATCATGCCGCCGACATAACCCAGCCCCCAGGCGATGTTGGAAACCCGGCCGATCTCCTCCTTCGAGACCAGCCGCGGCATCATCGAATCGTTGAAGACGATCGAGAACTCCGCCGCGACGGAGGCGAGCGAGAAAAGCAACACGATCGGCACAAGCGGCGAGCCGGGTGCCGCCGTCCAAAGAAGCGACAGCGAGACGATCTTGATGACCGCGAAGAAGGCGATCCATGGCTTTCTCGGCCCGGTCTGGTCCGCGATCGATCCCAGCACAGGCGACAATATGGCGATCACGAAACCGGCCGCGGCGATGCCGTAGCCCCAGGCGGCCTGGCCATCGGCAGGATTGGCCGCCATGCGCGAGACGAAATAGGGGCCGAAGATGAAGGTGGTGACAACCGTGAAGAAGGGTTGCGCAGCCCAGTCGAACAGCATCCATCCCCAGATGCCGCGCCGCGGCGTCGAAATTCGTCGCGCCGAAACTTCCACCGATGCCATGCCCCCTCCTTGCCCCAAGCAGACCTGCATGGCTGAGCCCGGTCGAGTCCGACCGGGCTCAGCGTTGCCGCAGCTTACCGGAAAACCGTTCTTCTGAAACCCGCCCTGCAGGGAAGAGCGCCAGTGGAACAGGCGTACCCTCTTTCACCCTCTTCCATTGCGGGCGCGACAGTCGCCGGCCTCACGAGCTCAAAGTCCGGTGAGATCGCTCATCAGCCCGGCGGCGACGGAGAGCCGCGACACGGTCAGCTCGCCGCCCTCGGTCAGCGCCTGCAGCCGTTCGCGCGTGCGCGCCACCCGTTCGCCGCCGGCTTCCAGCCAGGCCGCGACGGAATCGGCCGCCTGCCCGAAGGACGATAGCGCCGAAACGGCAATGCCGCGCCGCGCCGCGCCGATCATGTCATTGGCGCGGGAGAGCGCGAGGCCGTCATAATAGTCGGATGGCTGCAGCCCCCGGGCGGCATCCTCGATGCGGGCGATACGGAATGCGTCGCTCGCGGCGAAGAAGGCCTTCGCAGACACGACGAGGTCGGCGCCGCTGTTGCGCGACACCAGCGCGATATCAGGGAGCAGTTCCGCCACGGTCAATGCGGCCAGCTGCGCGGCGAGCGGCTCCGGGGCGCCGGCCTTGAAGAAGCCGTGCCGCCGCTCGTCCAGGCGTTCCCGCATGAAGGCCGGCAGGAGGCTGTCGAGCTTCGGCTCGAGCGCCTTGCGCGCGTCGCGCAGCTCGGCGATACGGGTCTCCATCGGCGTGTCGTCCCGGTCGTTCTTCAGGAGCCACGCCGTCGCCGCCACGATCAGGCGGCCGGCCGTGGCATAGAAGTCGAGCTGTGCCTGGCCGTCGATCTTGTTGTCCAGCGCATCGATGTCGCGGTAGACGCCGGCAAGGCCGAAGCCGTCGCGCACGATGGTGAAAGCGCGCACGACGTCGGCCGCGCTGCGGCCGGTCAGGTCCTGCAGCCGGTTGACGAAGGTCGGGCCACCGCGATTGACGAGGTCGTTGGCGACCACCCGCGCGATGACCTCGCGCCGCAGCCTGTGGCCGCGGATCTCCTCGGCATATTTCTTCGCCATGCGCTCAGGGAAATAGTCGAGCAGGTCTCTGTCGAAATGCGGATCGTCCGGAAGGCCGCTGTCGACGATGTCGGAGAACAGCACGATCTTGGCATAGGCCAGAAGCACCCCGATCTCGGCGCGCGTCAGCGGCTCGCCGCGCGCCTCGCGTTCGGCAAGCGCGGCCGGCGACGGCAGTTGCTCGACGGCCCGGTCGAGCAGCCCGCGCTGCTCAAGCGCCGTCATGAAGCGCGCCTGGTGGGGCAGCTCGGCCAGGCCGCGCCTCGAGACCAGGGAGATGGCGAGCGTCTGCTGGTAGTTGTTGGCCAGCACGAGATCGGCCACTTCGCCGGTCATCTCGGCGAGCAGCTTGTTGCGGGCCGGCCGGGTGAGGGCGCCCTTGCGCATCGCGCCCGCCAGCGCGATCTTGATATTGACCTCCACGTCGGAGGAGTTCACGCCGCCCGAATTGTCGATCGCGTCGGAATTGCACGCGCCGCCCTTCAGCCCGAATTCGATGCGGGCCCGCTGCGTGACGCCGAGATTGGCGCCTTCGCCGATGACCTTGGCCTGCAGCTCGGCCGCCGTGACGCGGATCGCGTCGTTGGCGCGGTCGCCGACATCGGCGTTGGTCTCGGACGTCGCCCTGACATAGGTGCCGATGCCGCCGAACCAGAGCAGGTCCACCGGCGCCTTCAATATGGCGCTCATGATCTCCGCCGGGGTGGCCGTCGTCCTGGCGAGGCCGATCGCGGCGGCCGCGTCGGGCGACAGGGCTATCGATTTCTGGGAGCGCGAGGCAACAAGACCCCCCGGCGACAGCTTGGCCTTGTCATAGTCCTGCCAGCTCGAGCGCGGCAGATCGAACATGCGCTTGCGCTCGGCGAAGGAGGCGGCGGCGTCGGGTGCGGGGTCGATGAAGATGTCGCGGTGGTCGAAGGCGGCGATCAGCTTCGTCTGTTCCGACAAGAGCATGCCGTTGCCGAAGACGTCGCCCGACATGTCGCCGACGCCGACGACCGTAAACGGTGTCGTCTGGATGTCGCGGTCCATCTCGCGGAAATGCCGCTTGACCGCTTCCCAGGCGCCGCGGGCAGTGATGCCCATTTTCTTGTGGTCGTAGCCGGCCGAGCCGCCGCTGGCGAAGGCGTCGTCGAGCCAGAAGCCGTGCCGCTCGCTGATGGCGTTGGCGGTGTCGGAGAAGGTGGCCGTGCCCTTGTCGGCGGCGACCACGAAATAGGGGTCCTCGCCGTCGCGGCGCTCTACCTTGTCCGGCGTCACCACTCGATCGCCCTCGAGATTGTCGGTGACCGACAGGAGGCTCGAGACGAAGTTGACATAGGCCTGCTTGCCGGCCTCGAAGATCGTGTCGCGGCTGCCGCCGGCCGGCAGGCGCTTCGGGAAGAAGCCGCCCTTGGCGCCGACCGGAACGATGACGGCGTTCTTGACCTGCTGCGCCTTCACCAGGCCGAGCACTTCCGTTCGGTAGTCCTGGGCCCTGTCCGACCAACGCAACCCGCCGCGAGCCACCGGGCCGAAGCGCAGATGCACGCCTTCCACCTCGGGCCCGTAGACGAAGATCTCGCGCCACGGGCGCGGCTCCGGCAGGCCGGTGATCGCCTTGGAATCGAGCTTGATCGCCAGGGAGACGCCATCGGACGACATGACCGAAGCAAAGTAGTTGGTCCGCAGGGAGGATTCGATGAGGTTCAGGAAACGGCGGATGATGGTGTCGTCGTCGATACTGGGCACCGCTTCCAGTTCGTCGCGGATCTTGGCCTTGAGATGCCTGGCCGTCACCTCGCCGTCCTCGGCGGCCGGGTCGAAACGGGCGACGAAGAGCTGGTAGAGGCCGCGCGCCAATTCGGGATAGCGGTTGAGCGCCGTAGCGATGAAGTCCTGGCTCTGTGGGATGCCGGCCTGCTGGAGGTAGCGGCCATAGGCGCGCAGGACTGCGATCTCGGCGGCCCTCAGGCCGGCGGTCTGCGCCAGCGCATTGTAGCCGTCATTGTCGTTGAGGCCGCGCCAGACCGACAGGAACACTTCCTCGAACAACGCGCCGCCGTCGGCGAGATCGATGGGGCGGCCGAAGGCGTTCTCCAGTTCCATGTCGTGGACGAAGACGGTGTCGTGATCGGCGTCGCCGACCTCGAAGGTGCGCTCGCTGATCACGCGGAAGCCGATATTCTCCAGGAGCGGAACGCGCCGCGACAGGGCCACCGGCGCGCCGAAATGATAGATCTTCAGCGAGGCCTGTTCCGGCTTCTCCTCGGCATGCCGGTAGTAGTCGATGGCGATCGGGTTGTCCGGCCCGACCTCGGCGATGCAGCCGGCGTCGACCAGTGCCTCGGCAGGGGTGAAGGAGCCGCGATAGCTTTCCGGGAACCGCCTGGCGATCTCGGCGAGCCCGGTACCGGCGCCGGACTCGGCTGCGGCCTCGCGCAGCCCGTCCTCCCAGGTGCGTACGATGTCGCGAATGCCGGCTTCCAGCGTCGTTTGCTCGACTTTCGGTGTCTTGCCGCCGGAGCGGCCGATGATGAAATGGACGCGTGCCAGCCCACCCTCCGGAAAGGCCGGGTAGTAGGCGGAGAGGCGGCCGTCGAACTTGTCCTTCAGGTAGGCGCCGACCCTTTCGCGCACGACCGAATCGTAGCGGTCGCGCGGGACGAAGACGAGCACCGAGACGAAGCGGTCGAACTGGTCGACACGGACGAGCGCGCGCACGCGCGGCCGCTCGCCCAGCGCCAGGATCGCCATGGCATGCTTGCGCAGCTTGGGCACCGCGACCTGGAACAGCTCGTCGCGCGGATAGGATTCCAGCACATTGATGAGGGCCTTGCCGGAATGGTCGTTCGGATCGAAGCCGGAACGGGCGACGACCGCCTGCGCCTTGGAACGCAGATAGGGGATCTTCATCACCGAGCGCGTGTAGGCCGTGGAGGTGAAGAGGCCGACGATGCGCAGTTCACCGGAAAGCTTGCCCTTCTTGTCGTAGGTCTTGACGCCGACATAGTCGAGATAGGCCCGGCGATGGACGACCGACTTGGCGTTGGCCTTGGTGACGATCAGCGGGTCGGGCCCGTGCAGGAACACGCGGATCTCGGGCGTCGTCGTGACCGCCTCGGTTCCGCGTCTCAGCACCAGCACGTCGGGGTCGGCGAGGATGCCGAGGCCGGGTTCGTCGGCGCGCTCCAGGGTTCCGCTCTTCTCGCCGCCCGAATATCTGAACTCGCGCATGCCGAGGAAGGTGAAATTGTCGTCTCGCAACCATTCGAGGAAGGCGATCGCCTCGCCGACATCGTCCTTGTCGAGCGGCACGGGCGCATAGCGGAATTCCGAGATGGCCTGGTCGAGGCGCGCCAGCATCGGCTTCCAGTCGGTGACCGCGGCGCGGACCTGGTCGAGGATCTTATGCAGCCTTTCGCGCAAGCCGGCCGCGTGCTGATCGGAGATCTGCCCGACATGGACATGGATGACGCTGACACGGTCCGGATCGCCCTTGGCATGGGCGGCGTCGCCGAGGATGTCGGTGATCCCGTCGCGGCCGCGCTTCACGGCAAGCACGGGGTGGACGACGAACATGGCCTCGCCGGCGCTGTCCGTCACTTCGCCCAGGATCGAATCGAACAGGAAAGGCATGTTGTCGTTGACGACGGTGATGACCGTCACCGGCCGGTCCTGGCGCTCCACCTCCCGGCCGTTGTCGACGGCGACGACACTGGAGCCCTTGCGATGCCTGGCGACCGCCTGCCAGGCGAGCGCGGCAGCCTTATCGAGGTCGGCCGGCGCATAGGCCGCCACATCCTCGGCCGCTGCGCGGTCGAGCAGATATTCGGCCAGCTTCCCGGCCGCTCCCCCACGCTTGTCGGAGGCGGACGCCCCCTTGACCACAGCCTTGGATTTCTGGCTGGCAACCATGGCGTCTCTGTCCCTCTCGCCGCATGCTTTTGGACTATCGTAGCAGATGATGCCGGTTTTACGACCCATCGCGGTGAAAATGCGGAACCTCGATGAAGTGCAGATGACGGGGCAAGACCCGCGATGCGCAAATAAAAAGGGCGGCACGAGGCCGCCCTTTTTGTTTGCCTGTCTGCCCTGCTTATTCGCGGTTGCCCAGGAATTGCAGCAGGAAGGTGAACAGGTTGATGAAGTCGAGATAGAGCGTCAGCGCGCCCATGATGGCCTTGCGGCCGGCGACCAGAACGTCGTCGCCCTCGAAGTACATCTCCTTGATCTTCTGCGTGTCGTAGGCGGTGAGGCCGGCGAAGACCAGCACGCCGATCGCCGAGATGGCGAACTGCAGGGCCGACGACTGCAGGAAGATGTTGACCAGCATCGCTATGATCAGGCCGAACACGCCCATGATCAGGAACGAGCCCATCGCGGTGAGGTCACGACGCGTCGTGTAGCCGTAGAGCGAGAGCGCGCCGAAGGCGGCGGCGGTCACGAAGAAGGTCTGAGTGATGCTCTGCGCCGTGAAGACCAGGAAAATGGACGACAGCGAGAGGCCCACGAGCGCGGCGTAGACCCAGAACGCCGTCTGCGCGGCCGCTACGCTCATCGTCTGGACCCTGAAGGCCAGGAAGAAGACGGCGGCGAGCGGGGCCAGCATGACGACCCAACGCAGCGGCGAACCGTAGATGGCGGCGCCGAAGGCAGTCAGCATCTTGCCGTTGCCGAGCGTGGCGACAGCCGAAGCCGGATCATTGGTCGTGGCCAGCATGATCGTGCCGAGGGCGGCGACGCCGGTGATGACAAGGCCAAGCGCCATAAGGTTGTAGACCTTGAGCATATAGGCGCGCAGGCCTTCGTCGATGGCAGCGTCGGCGCGGCTGCCGGCCGCGACGCGTGCCTGATAGTTACGAAGGTCAGCCATGGATTTCCTCTGTTGCTACTGTCCCGTCGGGTGTCGGGCCTACGATCGCCCAGGCGCCGCTGGCGGGACTCCAGCATGCCTCAGCGAAATATGATGCGTCTTCCGGGCAAGGACAAGACCCGTTACGGCCCGCAAACGTCCGTTACCCGACAATAGCCTAACTTTTTCATACGTCCAGACGGGTGTGCGCTCGCGAGTCTATCTGTTGCGCCCCGGGGGGTGATACCTCCGGGCAGACATGGGCCACGCAGCCGCGTGCTCCACCGGTCGAACCTGTCACCTGTGGTACAAGGCCTCGGCGGCCGATGCGGGCCTATCGTCCGAGACCCGTCAGGAAGGCCGTCAGATTGTCCGAGAGCGCGTCGCAGAGGTAACCGCCCTCCTGGACGACGACCGTCGGCAGCCCGAGGCCACCGATCGCCTCGGCGATACGGCCGAAGCCCGGCGTCGTCACCGAAAGGCCGCCGAAAGGATCGCCTTCGAAGGCGTCGAGGCCGAGCGCCACGACCAGCGCCTCCGGGGCGAAAGCGCGGATGCGGCGGAGGGCCGTGTTGAGTGCGGCCAGGAAGTCCTCATCGCCCGATTTGCGCGGCAGCGGAAGATTGAGATTGTAGCCGAGCCCCGGCCCCTCGCCGCGCTCGTCCGCATGACCCCAGAAGAAAGGGTAGAAACGTATGGGGTCGGCATGGATGGAGACGGTCAGCACATCGGGCCGGGCATAGAAGATGCCCTGCGTCCCGTTGCCGTGATGCAGGTCGACATCGAGGATGGCCACGCGCGCGGCCTCGCCGCGCAGCCGCTGTGCGGCCACCGCGGAATTGTTGACGAAGCAGAAGCCGCCGGCGACGTCGGCGAAGGCGTGATGGCCGGGCGGGCGGCTGAGCGCATAGGCGGCCGCTTCGCCGGCCAGCACGGCGTCGGCCGCGTCGACCGCGCTCCAGGCGCTCCAGCAGACGCTTTCCCAGGTCTCGACCGAGATCGGGCAGGCCGTGTCCGCCATGTGGTAGCCTGCCTGGCCGACAGCCGAAGCCGGATAGCTGCCGCCGCGCGCGATCGGATGGATGTTTGGGATGACTTCGTCCGAGGCCCCCGGAATGCGCTGCCAGCGCTGATAGATGTGCTGGAGGAAGTCGAGATATTCCGGCGTATGGACGGCCGCGATCGGCCCAAGCCCGTGGTCGCGCGGTCGCACTATCCGGCAACCGGCCGCGCGCGCGCCGGCAAGCAGCCGTTCCACCCGCTCCGGCTGCTCGGGGTTGGGCTGCGGCGCTCCGCTCGACAGGAATGCCTTGGGGTCGTGACGTTTCTGCTCGTCGGCGTAGAAGGCTTTCATCGCGGCTCCTCGATCTCGATCTGGACTCGCAGGTCGTCCTTAAAAGGCCACCCGATCCCCACCCTTCAGCGCCAGCAGGTCGCGCGCTTCCGCCGGTGTGGCGACCTCAAGCGATAACGCCTCGAGCACGGTCCTGATGCGGCGTACCTGATCGGCATTGGATCGCGCAAGCTGGCCGCGTCCGTCGTAGAGGCTGTCCTCGAGTCCGACCCGCACATTGCCGCCCATGGCCGCGGCCATGGTGATCATCGGCATCTGGTGCCGTCCCGCGGCGAGCACGGAGAAGCTGTAGGAATCGCCGAACAGCTTGTCGGCGATGCGCTTCATATGGGTGAGGTTCTCCGGATCGGCGCCGATGCCGCCGAGCACGCCGAAGACGAACTGGATGAAGAGAGGCCCCGACACCAGGCCCCGGTCGCGGAAATGCGCGAGCGAATAGAGATGGCCGACGTCGTAGCATTCGAACTCGAAGCGGGTTCCGCAACCCCGGCCAAGGCGGTCGAGGATGTGCTCCATGTCGGCGAAGGTGTTCCTGAAGATCGAGCTGCGTGTCGCTTCCAGGAGCTTGGGTTCCCAGTCGTGCTGCCAGGCGACCGGCTTGTCGAGCGCCGGAAACAGGGCGAAATTCATCGAGCCCATGTTGAGCGAGCACATTTCCGGCTCGGTCCGGAGCGCGGCGGCGAGCCTGTCGTCGAGCGACATCAGCGAGGAGCCGCCGGTGGAGATGTTGATGACAGCGTCCGTCGCCTGCTTGATGCGCGGCAGGAAGCGCATGAACACGTCAGGATCGGCGGAAGGGCGTCCGTCTTGCGGGTCGCGCGCATGCAGGTGCAGGATGGAGGCGCCGGCCTCCGCCGCGGTGATCGCCTCGGCCGCGATCTGGTCGGGCGTCACGGGCAGATAGGGCGACATGGTCGGCGTATGCACCGAGCCGGTCACGGCGCAGGTGACGATGACCTTGCCGCGGGTGGTTTTCGTGGCTGTCATGTAAATGCCTCAGCGGTTGACGGGAAGGTCGAGTTCGGCCGCCAGCGCCTCGAGCGCATCGCCCAATATGGCCGATATCTCGCCGACCTGCGCCGCGTCGATAATGAGCGGCGGTGCCAGGATGATGTTGTCGAGCTCCGCGCCGCCGCCGCGGATGCGCCGGGAATAGATGATCATGCCGCGCTCATAGGCGAGGTCGAGAAGCCGCTGGTTGGCGTTGAGGGACTTGGGCAGCGGGGCAAAGCTCTCCGGATCGGCGACGAGGTCGGCGCCGATCAGCAGTCCCTTGCCGCGCACGCCGGCCACGAAGGGGAAACGACGGGAGAGCCCGAGCAACTCCTGCCGGAGAAGCTCGCCCATGGCGGCGGCGTTGCCGGCGCAGTCGAGCCGTTCCATCTCGTCGAGCACAGCCAGGCCTGCGGCGCAGGACAACGGGTTGCCCGCATAGGTGTAGCCGTGCTGGAACCCGCCCATGTCAAGCACCGGCTTGACCAGCCTGCGTGACGCCGCCATGGCCCCGAGCGGCGCGTAGCCGGAGCCGATGCCCTTGGACAGGGTGATGATGTCCGGCCGGCAGGACCAATGATCGCCGCCGAGATACCGGCCGGTGCGCGCCGCGCCGGTCATCACCTCGTCATGGATGAGCAGGATGCCGTATTTGTCGCAGATCTCGCGGATGCGCGGGAAATAGCTGTCCGGCGGGACCAGTGCGGCCGTCGCGGCGCCGCCGATCGGCTCCATGATGAAGGCAAGCACGTTTTCGGGCCCCTCGGAAAGGATCTTCTCTTCCAGCATGTCGGCGTAACGCAGGCCGCGCTGCTCCATGCTGAGGTTGTCGCGATCCCGATAGGCCGCCGGCGCAGGTATACTCGGCATGTCGCGGATCTGCGGGGCGAAGCTCTCCGTCAGGGCCAGGTCGCCGGTGACTGCCAGCGCGCCGATGGTGCCGCCGTGATAGGAGGGGAAGCGCGTGATGACCTTCCAGCGCTTCGGCTGGCTGGTGGCGACAGCCCATTGGCGCGCCAGCTTGATCGCCGATTCCACCGCCTCCGAGCCGCCGGACACGAAGAAGATCCGGTCGAGGTCGCCGGGCATTTTTGCGGCCAGGCGCCGCGCCAGCTCCTCGGCGGCCTCGTTTTCGAAATGCAGCCGGTATGCGAAGGTGACGCGGTCCATCTGCCGCTTCATCGCGTCGAGCACGTTCCTGTTGCCGTGGCCGACATTGACGACCATGGCGCCGCTCGAGCCGTCGATCATGCGCCGGCCGCGCTGGTCCCACAGATAGATGCCTTCGGCGCGGTCGACGAGCGGCCGGCGAAGCCGGGTCACGTAGAAGAGATGCGAGGCCGGACGCTCCGGCTCGGCGGCATAGGCAAAGGGTAGGCTGGCGGCCTGGGACATTGGACGGGCCCTAACGGTCGGTTGGCTGGAGGTAGCGGTCGAGGACGTTGGCGGTGACACGCTCGACCATTGCGTCGCCGCGCATGAGAGCGGCCACCCATTCGCAGCTTCCGGCGTGGAACACCTCGCCCTTGCCGCGCGGAAAATTGACGATCATGCCGCAGCCGCGCTTGACCCGGTCGACGGCGTCATCGCCGTCATTGCCGATCAGCGTCCCGGCGACGAATTTGGCGTCCGCATCGGACAGGAACTGGTCGTCGGCGGGAATGTCGGCGCTCTCCTCCTTCAGCGACGACATGCCGAGCGCAAGCACTTCTAGACCTTCCGGCGCGCCCGCGTTCTCCGCAGGCTCCGGCAGGCCGCCGCGGATCACGTAGTCGAGCCCGTCGACCTCATAGCCGAAGGCATGGCCTTCGGCACCGAGCAGGTCGCCGTAGTAGATCCCGGTGCCTACGAAAGCCCAATGCTCGGGCCGGTAGACCGGGAAGCCGCGGACGCCGCGCGGCGCGCAGCCGCCCCATCCGACATAGAGACCGCGGAGCGCGTTCAGGCCGAAGGTCTGCGCGGCGGGCCTGCCGGTCTCGGCCGCTTCCCAGCAACCCGATGTGCGGCTGGGGTCGGCCGAGCGATAGACGGGGTCTTCGGCGCGGGCCCGATATTTGTAGCAGACCTGCCTCCTGCCGCCGTCCTCGAGCCGCGTCTGCCACATGAAGTTGCCGGCGAAACGCGCGGCGCGACCGCCGCGCTCGACATAGTCGTCGACGGCGTCACGCATCTCCCAGCTCCAGTATTCGTCGTGGCCGACCAAGACGACGCAGTCGTAGCCGTCGAGTATCTCGGGCTCGAAATGCAGCTCGTGCTGGCTGGCGAGATCGACCTGGTATCCCGCGCGCTCGGCCCAGCGGAAGAAATGGCTGTCGTAGCTGGCCCAGCCGGACGATGCGTATTTCTTCGAATAGCCGTTGGCATAGGCCCACTCCATATGCGGATAGCGCGGCGCAGCAGAGGGCGGGGTATGGATTTCCAGCGGCACGCGCGGCGCGTCTTTCGGCAGGGTCACGAAACCCCGGCAGAACGGACGCTCGATGCTGACCGTGGTGGCGTACTGGTCCCGCCCCGGGCCGGTTATGCCCTGGTAGTGGTTCGAGCCGCCCCAGGTGTTGTAGGCGGTCCAGGTGCCGGTCGCCGCGACCTGCAGAAGCCGTCCCGGCTTGCGGCCGAGGGCGGGGCGCATGATGAAAAGATGATGGCAGCGGATCGGCGTGCCGTCCCGCCCTTCCGCCGTCAGCGTGATGCGATAGGCGCCGGACGGCCACGCCTCGTCGACCTTGAACTCGAAGGAAGTGTCCCAGCCGCAGCCGACGACGGAACACTGGTCCGGCGTTTCCTGCCAGCGCGCAATCAGGCCCTCGCGACGAAACACGGGTGTTTCGGTTGCGCCGTCGCGGACGATCTCGATCGTGAAACGAGGTGCGGTGGAGCTGACCTGCAGCCTTGCGGTCGCACCCGGGCGGTAGGCGTAGGCGTCGGTGTAGCACCAGATCTCGCCCCGTTCGCCATCCATCCCGGGATATTCGTAATAATGGCCGAGCACGGCCTCGCGGCGCTGTTCCGGCGTCAGCCCGAAATCGGGAAAACCATCCATGGTCACGGCATCCTTCAGGCGGCGAGATATTTCTTGAGGAACGAACGCGTGCGCTCCTGTCGCGGCGCGCGGAAAATCTCGCCAGGTGGTCCTTCCTCGACCGCCACGCCGCCATCCATGAACAGCACGTGATCGGCGACATCGGCGGCGAAACGCATCTCGTGGGTGACGATCAGCATGGTCATGTGCTCGGCGGCGAGCTGGCGCATCACCGCGTTGACCTCGTCGACCAGCTCGGGATCGAGCGCCGACGTCGCCTCGTCGAACAACATGACCTTGGGCTGCATGGCGAGCGCGCGGGCAATGGCGACGCGCTGCTTCTGCCCACCCGAGAGGCGCGACGGATAGGCGTCGATCTTGTCCGCAAGGCCCACCTTGGACAGCAGGCCATGGGCCAGGTCGCGCGCTTCCTTCCTGCCCATTCCCTTGAGGATCATCGGTCCCATGGTGATGTTGTCGAGCACGGTCAGATGCGGGAACAGATTGAAGTGCTGGAACACCATGCCCATCTGCTGGCGCACCGCATTGATGTGGCGCTCGAAGGCGCGGCCGTGCAGATCCTGGTTGACCTGCACGCCGTCGAGCCAGACCTCGCCGCCGTTCAACGGTTCAAGATGGTTGATCGAGCGCAGCAGCGTGCTCTTGCCCGAACCGCTCGGGCCGATGATGGCGACGATCTGGCCCCGGCGGACCGACAGGTCGATGCCCTTCAGCACTTCCAGGGCGCCGAAAGCCTTGCGGGCGCCACGCACCTCGACCATTGGCCGCGCGGTCATCGCGATACCTCCGTCTTCTTCTCGACCCGGCGCAGCAGCGCCTCGAGGACGAGGTTGAGAATGTAATAGAGCGCCGCCGCGGTGATATAGAATTCGAACGGGCGGAACGTCTCGCTGATGCCGAGTTGGGCGGCATGGACCAGTTCGGCGATGCCGATCACGGACACGACCGAGGATTCCTTGAGAAGCGCGATCATGTTGCCGCCGATGGGCGGGGCGGTGTTGCGCACCGCCTGCGGGATCACGACGTAACGCAGCGTCTGCCACTTGCCGAAGCCGATGCTGCGCGCGCCTTCGGTCTGGCCGGGATCGACGGTGACGATGCCGGCTCTCAGCACATCCGCATTGTAGACGGCGAAATGCAGGCCGAGCCCGATGATGCCGGCGGCGAGCGCGGGGATGTCGATGCCGATCTGCACCAGGCCGAAATAGATGAGGAAGAGCTGCAGCAAGAGCGGTGTGCCCATGAACAGCCAGATCAGGAAGCGCACGGGGTAGGCGATCGCTCGCGGCGCGTATAGCACCGCGACCGCGAACAGGATGCCGCAGAAGAAGCTGAGCGCGGCTGCCGACACCGTGAGCACCACGGTCCACCACAGACCGGTCCACAATATGCCCGCATAGGGCAGGACGACGCTGAAATCGAGGCCTTGCATCGCGGCGCTCCCGTCAGGCGATCGCGAAACGCCGATCGAGCAGGTCGACGACGCGGGCGATGACGTAGACGATGATCATGTAGAGCAGGGCGGCGATCCCGAATATCTCGAAGGGCTTGTAGGTCGAGCCGATGAAACGCTGCGCCGTATAGGTGAGTTCGACCACGGATATGGTGGAGACAAGGGCTGATCCCTTGACCAGGGCGACGGTGTTCACGCCGAGCGGCCGGATCATCAGGCGAGCCGCCTGCGGCAGCACGACCTTGCGCAGCGTCTGGCCACGGCTGAAGCCGATCGTGCGGGCGGCTTCGGTCTGCCCGCGGTCGACGGCCAGCACGGCCCCCCTGATCGACTCGGCCATATAGGCGCCGATGTTGAGGCCGAGGCCGATGACGCCGGCGGCGAAGGGCTCGAGATTGATGCCCACCTGCGGCCCGCCGAAATAGAGGATGAAGAGCTGGATCAGGCACGGGGTGCCGCGAAACAGGCTGACATAGGCGGTGCCCAGGGTCCGCAGGATGCGGGACCGCGACAGCTTCGCGGCGGCGGCGAGAGCCGCGACGGCGAGCCCCAGGATCAGGGCAAGCGCCGAGATCTCGATCGTCACCAGGGCGGCTCCCAGGAAGAACGGGAAGACGCGCTCGATCAGCGGGAAATCCATGAGGAGGCTCCGGATGACTGCTTGCGTTCCGGTCCAAGCAGGCTGGCGTGGTTTCGCCCACGCTTCACCTGCCCGACTCTTCTCCTGCCGCAGGCGGCGGCCGGCTGCCTCTATGAAGGCGTCAGCGGATGTCGCTGCCGATCCACTCCATGGAGATCTTCTCATAGGCGCCGTCGGCCATCATCTCGTCCAGCGCCTTCTGCATCGCAGCCTTCAGCTCGGGATTGTCCTTGCGGATGGCGATACCGATGGCGACGCTGCCGCCCTCGATGTCGGGGGTTTCGAGCCTGCGCACCTTCTCGCCGGTCTGCTTGACGGCGACCATGACGGGGATGTTGTCGACGACGATGGCGTCGACGCGCCCCGCCTTGAGCTCGAGCAGCAGTTCGGGCAGGCCCTTGTAGGTGCGGATGTCCCAGCCGCCCTGGGCCCGGGCCCACTTCTCATGGGTCTCGCCCAGCGTCACGCCGATGGTCTTGCCCTTCAGCTCGTCGAGGGTCTTCACCGCCGAATCCTCGGCTACGAAGACGGCGCGCCCGGCATGGTAGTAGGGGCCGACGAAATCGACGACCTTCTCGCGCTCCGGCGTGATCGTCATCGAACCGACAATGGTGTCGTATTTCTTGGCGAGCAGCCCGGCAATGATACCGTCCCAGGCGGTCGTCACGATCGTGCCCTTGACGCCGATCCGCTCGGCGATCGCCTGGCCGACCGATGCGTCGAAGCCGACGACCTCGTTCTTGTCGTTGACGAAGTTGAAGGGCGGGTATTGGCCGCTCATGGCGATCTTCAGTTCACCTGATGCCTTCACCGCCTCCAGGTCGTCGGCCCTGGCGGAAACGGCGGCGAAGACGGAGGCGACAAGCAGGCCCGTGGCCGCGAGGCCGGAAAGCAGTCTTTTCATGGGGTGTCCTCTTCCCTGGATGTGGAGCGCGGCCGCTGTTCTTCAGATGCCGGCAGCGCTTTTTCCTGGCGTCATGATTGCGTTTGGTGAAGCATTGCGCAAATAGATAATGGAAATGGAAGGCATAGATCTCAGGAATGGTCAGCTCACGACTCGAAAGGCTGGTCTGGGACCTCGACTGGAACCTGCTGCGCACCTTCGTCGTCATCGCCGAAGTGAAGGGCATCACGCGCGCGGCCGAACGGCTGAACCTGAAGCAGCCGAGCGTCAGCAACGCCTTGCGGCGGCTGGAGGAGCGGGTCGGCCGCAGGCTGGTGGAGCGGGACGCCACGCGCTTCGAGCTGACGGAGGTCGGTCGTCTCCTCTACGAGCAGGGCATAGAGGTGTTCGGCACGATCTCCCAGCTTCCGATGCTCGTGCGCGGCGTCAGCGACGACGTCACCGGCCATGTCAACATCGCGGTGGCGAGCCATGTCGTGTCGCCGCTATTCGACAAGGCGCTCGCCGCCTTCCACAGGAACCACCCCCGGGCCAGCCTGACCATATCGGTTGCGCCCAGTACCGAGGTGACCAAGCAGGTCCGCGAGCGGCGCGCTTCCTTCGGTATCTGCCTCGTCAGCCAGCGCGACCCCATGCTCGACTACATCATGGTCTATCGCGAATTCTTCGGTTTCTTCTGCGGTCCGGACCACCGGCTGTTCGGGCGCGAGGGGCTCACACTGGCCGATCTGGAAGGGGAAAGCTCGGTCTCGTTCCAGACCGACCACATCTCCGACGCGCTGCGGCCGGTGGCGTTGCTGCGCAGCGAGGCGAAACTCGATGCCGACGTCGTCGGCGTGTCCTCCAGCCTGGAGGAAGTCCGCCGCATGATCGTCGCGGGGCTCGGCATCGGACCGCTGCCTCTGCATGTGGCGCGCCGGGACGTGACCGACGGTCTTCTTTGGCGCCTGCCGCCCTACGACGCGCCGCCCGAGATCGACATCTTCCTGCTGGTCAATCCGGAGAAGACGCTGAACCGGGCGGAAGCCGCGCTGATCTCCGGCGTGCAGGCGCAGATTGCCGAGACGCCGCTGGCCGAGCGCATCTATGACGGCTGAGGAAGGATGACATCGACCGCTGGATCGCGCGACCGGATGTATCGACATCCAGTGCCTTCGGTATCAGAGCTCCCTCAGCACGGGCGCGGCCTTGTGACCAAGCACGCGCCACGTGCCGACGAGGCCGATGCCGACGGTCAGCGCAAGGGCGGCCACTACCGTGCCGACGGCGACCTCAGGCAGGAAGACGGACGGCAGTTGCATGATACGCGCGACGATGAACCAGGCGGCGATGCCGCCGGCCAGCAGTGCGAAGACGGCTGTCGCCAGGCCGATCAGCGCATATTCCAGTGAAAAGGCCGCGATCAGGGTGCGCCGCGTGGCACCCAACGTCTTCAGCACGACGGCGTCATGGATGCGCGCGCGATTGCCGGCTGCCAGGGCCCCGGCAAGCACCAGGACGGAAGCGATCAGCGCTACGCTTGCGGCGGCGCGGATGGCCGTCCCCAACTGGCCGACGAGCCGATTGACGATGTCGAGCGCGTCCTTGACGCGGACCGTCGTGACGGCCGGAAAGGCACGCGTGACCGCATTGAGGATCCGAGCCTCCTCGACCGGAGTGGCCTCCCTGGCGGTGAGCGTCGCCAGCCAGGAATGCGGCGCGCCGGCGAAGGTGTTGGGCGAAAACACCATGACGAAGTTGATCCCCATGGATTCCCACTGAACCTGCCGGAAATTGGCGATCTTCGCGGTGACGTTGCGGCCGAGCACATTGACCGTCACCTTATCGCCCAGGTTCAGGCCGATCGCCTTGCCTTCCTCGGCGGAGAAGGAGACGAGCGGCTCGCCGGAATAGTCCCGCGGCCACCATTTGCCTTCGGTGAGCGTGGCGTTGCCTGGCTTTTCCGCCTCATAGGTGAGCCCGCGGTCGCCGCGCAGGACCCAGGCGCCGTCGGCGGGAACGGTCATCTTCTGCACGTCCACCCCGTTGATCGCCATCACCCGGCCGCGCAGCATGGGCACGCGCGCCAGCGCACCTTCCGGCGCCTCCTGCTCGACCAGTCGCGAGAAGGCGTCGGCCTCCGAGTTCTGGATGTCGACGAAGAAGAAGTTGGGCGCGCGCTCGGGCAGGCTGCCGGCGATCTGGCGCCTGAGATTGCCGTCGATCAGCGCCAGCGTGACCAGCAGCGTCAGGCCGAGCCCCAGGGACAGGACCACGGATGGCGTCAGCGCCCCGGGACGGTGGATATTGCCGATGGCGAGCCGCAGCGCCGTGGACTTGACACGGGGACTCCTGCGGGCCAGCCACTGCACGAGCACGCCGACATAACGCAGAACGAGGAAGGAGAAGACCATGGCGCCGACGAAGATGGTCGCGATCCGCCTGTCGCCGGAGAACCAGATTGCGAACAGCGCAAGCAGCAGGGCGATGCCCAGTGCCGCCGCCGTGTAGGGCAAGCGCGGAAGGCCGCTCCCCTCGAAGCCCATTTCGCGGAACAGCGCCGTCGCCGGCACGTCGCGTGCGCGACCGAGCGGCAGCAGCGCGAAGGCGAGCGTCACCATGACGCCGAACAGGGCTGCAACGCCGAGGGCGGCGGGATAGACGGACGCCTCGGCCGGCACGGGCAGCACCGAGGCCAGGGCCGCGGTCGCGGCGAAAGGCATCAGTGCCCCGAGCACCAGCCCGACCATGATGCCGAGCCCGGAGATCATCAGGATCTGGACGAGATAGACGGTGAAGACGAAGCCGCCGGAGGCGCCGAGGCTCTTGAAGGTCGCGATCACGCCACGCTTGCCGTCGAGATAGGCGCGCACGGCATTGGCGACGCCGACGCCGCCGACGACGAGCGCGGTCAGCCCGACCAAAGTGAGGAACTGCGAGAAACGTTCGATGTTCGAGGCAAGCGCCGGGGCCGCGTTCGACCGGGTGCGGACCGACCAGCCCGCCTCCGGGAACTGGGTCCTGGCCTGTTCGCGGATCGCTGCGATCCTGGCGTCGCTGGTCCCGTCCGGAAGCTGCAGCTTATAGGCGTGATGGACCAGGCTGCCAGGCTGAATGAGGCCCGAAGCGCGCAGGCCCTCCAGCGAGACCATGAGGCGCGGCGCGAAGCCGAAACCTTCCGACACCGCGTCGGGCTCGCTCACGAGCAACGCGCGCAGCTCGAAGGTGCCCTCGCCGAGCCTGATGCGGGAGCCGGGCTCGATGTTCAGCCGTTCGAAGAGGATGTCGGGAGCGGCCGCGCCGTATACGCCGTTCCTTTCGCCCAGCAGATACTCGCGCGACAGGGCAGGAGCCGTTTCGAGCGGGCCGTAGAGCGGATAGTCGCCGTCCACGGCCTTGACCTCGACCAGCGCCTGGTCCGACCCGTCCTCCAGCCGGGCCATCGAACGCATCGTGGCGCTGGCGGCGAGCGTGCCGAGGCGGCTCAGGAAGGTGCGTTCGGCGGCAGTCGCCTCGCGCTGCGTGAGCTCGAAGCGGATGTCGCCGCCGAGCAGGGACTGGCCTTCGTCGGCGACGCCGGCCGAAATGGCGCGCGCAACGGAGTTCACGCCGCCGATCGCCGCGACGCCCAGCGCGATGCAGGTGAGAAAGATCATGAAGCCCGACAAGCCGCCGCGCATCTCGCGCAGCGAAAAGCGGATGGCGAGCCTGAGCGTACGGAGGTTAGTGCCAGCCACGCCGGGCGCAGCGGATGGAAGGGTGGCAGGCGCGTGCGAGCGGGCGTCCACTTAGGACCTCATAGAGCGGTAAAGGGCAGGTGCGTCCTTCGAGGCTCGCTTCGCGAGCACCTCAGGATGAGGGAGGTAGCGCATGACCGCTCGCCCCAACTGCCTCGCCCTTGGGGCTGCGCGTCGAAATCGTGAGCATCCCAGGATGCGGGAGGTAGCGCATGACGCTCGCCCCAATTGCCTCGCCCTTCGAGCTGCGCGTCGAAACCGTGAGCATCCCGGGATGCGGGAGGTAGCGCATGACGCTCGCCCCAACTGCCTCGCCCTTCGGGCTGCGCGTCGAAACCGTGAGCATCCCGGGATGCGGGAGGTAGCGCATGACGCTCGCTCCGACTGCCTCGCCCTTGGGGCTGCGCGTCGAAACCGTGAGCATCCCGGGATGCGGGAGGTAGCGCATGACGCTCGCTCCGACTGCCTCGCCCTTGGGGCTGCGCGTCGAAATCGTGAGCATCCCATGATGCGGGAGGTAGCGCATGACGCTCGCCCCAACTGCCTCGCCCTTGGAGCTGCGCGTCGAAACCGTGAGCATCCCAGGATGCGGGGGGTAGCGCATGACCGCTCGCCCCGACATGCGTCGCCCTTCGGACTTCGCGTCGAAACCGCGAGGATCTGGGGAATGGCGGAAACCTCCCTCATCCTGAGGTGCTCGCGAAGCGAGCCTCGAAGGACGCACCTTCAATGCGCCCGGAACGCATCGCGACCTGGCGCGTGCAGCGCGCAGCCAATGTCGGATCGTGGGTGACCAGCACAAGCGTCATGCCGCGCTCATGCGCCTTGGCGAAGAGAAGGTCGGCGATCTGGCGGCCGGTGGCCTGGTCGAGATTGCCGGTGGGCTCGTCGGCGATCAGGATGCGCGGTTCGGGTGCCAGCGCCCTGGCAATCGCGACGCGCTGCTGCTCGCCTCCTGAAAGTTCGCCCGGATAGTGGGTGACGCGCTCGCTCAGCCCGACCGCGGCGAGCTCGCGCGCGGCCACCCGGAACGGATCCGGATGGCCGGCGAGCTCCAACGGCACGGCGACGTTCTCCAGCGCCGTCATGTTGGGAATGAGATGGAAGGACTGGAACACGATGCCGATATGACGGCCCCGAAACGATGCGATCTGATCCTCGGTCCGGCCGTTGAGCAATTCGCCCGCGATGCGCACCGTGCCGGTATCGACACGTTCCAGCCCGGCCACCACCATCAGCAGCGTGGATTTTCCCGAACCCGACGGGCCGACGATGCCCGTCGCCTCGCCCGCCATGACGTCGAGGCTCACGCCCTTCAGAACATGGACGGACGATGCGCCCTCGCCGAGGGTCAGCGACACGTCCCGCAATTCGATGACGGCTTCAGTCACGGCGAAATCGTCCTATATGGAGGCTGCAGGGCGCGGTCTTTCGTCATATGGGTTGTGGATCATGGCTTTCAAACGGAGCGGGCAGGCCTTTGTCGCCGCCATTGTCGTCCTTCTCGCCATCCTCACATCGGCCTCCGCCGAACCGTTGCGCGTCGTCGGTTTCGGCGACAGCCTGATGGCCGGCTACGGACTCGGTCCCGGTGAAGCTTTTCCCGAAAAGCTGGAGGCTGCGCTACGCAAGAAAGGTCACGATATCGTGATCGCCAATGCCGGCGTTTCGGGCGATACGACCAGTGCCGGACTGTCGCGGCTCGACTGGTCGGTTCCCGACGGGACGCAACTCGTCATCCTGGAACTCGGCGCCAACGACATGCTGCGCGGGGTCACCCCTGATATCACCGAGAAGAACCTCGACGCCATGATCGCGAGCCTGCGGCAGCGCGGCATCGCGGTGCTTCTGGCCGGCATGGTCGCCGCGCCCAATCTGGGCTCCGACTTCGCCTCGACCTTCAACGCGATCTATCCGCGGCTGGCGGAGAAGTACGGCCTCCAGCTCTATCCGTTCTTTCTCGACGGCGTCGCCGCCGATAAAGGGTTCCTGCTTGCCGACGGCATGCATCCCAATGCTGCCGGGATCGACCGTATGGTGGAGAACTTCATGCCTGACATGGAGAAAGCGCTTGCCGCCGCAAGGACGGCCGGAGGTGCGCCTGCCGACTGAGGGCATGGCGCCGGGCGCGCAGGAGGCAGCCTCCTTTTCGGGTGTTGACTCAAGCCGCCGATGATCCGGAGGGTCGAATCCACAGGCCTGTCACAAAGCTGGACGAATCGTCGGGCAGCTTGGATCCCGGCAGGCCCGCGGGACGACAGTCACGCATAAACAGCTTGCCCGGCCGGGGAATCGGTGATTCGCTGCGGCTATGAAGTTCGATTCGGGGAGGGAGCCATGCCGCGACTTTTCACCGCCCTCGAAATCCCGCGCGACGCCGCAATGTCGCTATCCCTGCTTCGCGGAGGTCTGCCGGGAGCGCGCTGGATAGACGTCGAGAACTATCACCTCACCTTGCGCTTTATCGGTGACGTCGAGGGCCATGTGGCCGACGAGATAGCCAATGCGCTCGACCGGGTCAGGCGCCCGGCCTTCTCGCTGACGCTGTCCGGTGTCGGCGCCTTCGGCAAGAAGCCGCACGCCGTCTGGGCCGGCGTCGCCACGTCGCCCGATCTCTACGCCCTGCAGGGTGAGATCGAGCGCATCTGCCAGCGGCTCGGACTGCCGCCGGACCCGCGCAAATTCGCGCCGCATGTCACGCTGGCCCGGCTCAAAAACGCCAATCCCGGCGATGTCGCCCACTATCTCTCGGCCCGGGGCAACTTCTCCACCCTGCCGTTCCGGGTCGGACGCTTCGTGCTGATGTCATCGCGCGATTCGATCGGCGGCGGCCCCTACATCGTCGAAGAGGCCTGGCCGCTGCTTGGCGCCGATTTGCGCCAGCCGGCCTTTTCCGCCGGCTTCTCCGATGCTTCGCGGATCATGCGCTGAGACGAGGCCTCGCCTTCGGCTTCCAACCCGCGCAGCGACACAGTCGGCAGCAGGTCTTGATCTTGCGCATGTCTTTTGTCCCGAAACCACTGCACACTATCGGGAGACATGCTTTATCCTGGTTCGATGAAAGCATCCGAAGCCGACGAGATTGCCGCATGGCTCGCTGAGGCCGGCCTGCTCGGCGTGCGCAGCGAGGCCTCGCTGACGGAAGCCTTTTGCCGACGCTGCGTCGAAGCCGGGCTGCCGCTCGGCAAGGTTTTCGTGATGATCGACATCCTGCATCCGCAGCACGAATCCCGGGCCTTCTTCTGGGACGAGGATCCCGACGTGGGATTTCGCGAGGAACAGCTCGGATCGACCCGAGACGGGGCCGGCGCGGAGTTATGGAAGCGTAGTCCGTTCTTTCACATGATCCAGCGGCGCGAAACCACGCTGCGCTGCAAGCTGGAAGAGGGTGAAACACGCGGATTCCAGCCGATCGAGGAGCTTCGCAACGCAGGACAGACGGACTATCTCGCCGTCGTCTATCGTATCCGCCAGGCCGCCAGATCGGAGGACGTGGACGGATTCTATGCCCGCTGGACGACTTCGCGGCCGGGTGGGTTCACGGGCGAGGAAATCGAGCAGTTGGAACGGCTCACGGTGCATCTCGGCCTTGCTATCCGTTCCGCCGCTCAGACAAGACTGGCCAAGACGCTGGTCGAGGCCTATCTCGGACGAGATCCCGGCCGGCGTGTCCTAAGCGGCGCCATCAGGCGGGGAGATGTCCAGAAGATAAACGCCGTGCTCTGGTTCTCCGACATGGAGGGATATACGCACCTGTCGGAAACGGTGAAGAGCGACCAGCTCATTCCTTTGCTCAAC
This sequence comes from Mesorhizobium sp. L-8-3, assembly GCF_016756615.1. Lineage (GTDB taxonomy): Bacteria > Pseudomonadota > Alphaproteobacteria > Rhizobiales > Rhizobiaceae. Next base: position 2,062,878 of record NZ_AP023262.1, read on the forward strand.
GACTACGCCGAAGCGGTCATCAATGCGGTGCAGTCGGCCGGCGGCGATGTCCTGAAACTGATCGGCGACGGCGTATTGGCAATCTTCGCCGGCGTCAGGCCCGACCTTGCCTGCCGCGCTGCAATGAGTGCCGAAAGCGACATGCGCAAGCGTCTGGCCGCCCTTGCCGACCGCCGCCGTTCGGCCGGGCTGCCCGTCGCCGATATTCATTTGGGCCTGCATGTCGGCGACGTGTTCTACGGCAATATCGGCAGCCTCGACCGGCTCGACTTCACGGTGGTGGGGCAGGCAGTCAACGAGGTCAGCCGCATTTCGGCCATGTGCCAGTCGGCAGGGCGCGCCATGCTGTGCTCGGCGGAATTCGCGAGGCTGCTTCCGCCGCTTGAGGCCGAGACATTGGTCTCGGTCGGTCGCTATGCCTTGCGTGGCGTCGGACGCGCCAGCGAGCTGTTCACGCTCGATCCGGAAGTCGCCATAGCGGCCAGCGCTTCGGATGCCTCGCGGATCATGCGGTAGACGTCGGCGAAGCCTTCCGATCCACCGTAATACGGATCGGGAACGTCGCTGTCGCGGCCGAGCGCATAGTCGAGGAAGAGATGGACGCGTCCGGGCGAGTCCGCCGGCGCGAGGCGTTTCAGTTCCTCGACATTCGACCGGTCCATGCCGAGGATGAGGTCGAAGTGGCGGAAGTCGTCGGGTCGCACACGCCGTGCCTCCTGGCCCGATATGTCGACGCCATGGCGTCCGGCGATCGCGATGGAGCGCGGGTCGGGCGCCGATCCGGCGTGCCAGCCCCCGGTGCCCGCCGAATCGATGCGGAACTCGTGGGCACGTCCGGCTTCCTCGGCCACCGCGCGGAATATGCCCTCGGCGAGCGGCGAGCGGCAGATATTGCCGAGGCACACGAAAAGAATCGAGACGGGGGGCTTTGCGATCATGGGGCACGCGCTATGATTGTCATCTTCGGCCGACGGAGCCGCGCTCTCTTCAAACAGGCTCGGTCACTTTGCCGACGGGTTAGCACGGAAGCGAGCCATGGCGAGAGAGAAACTTGGCGCCGACGCGGTGCAGGAGGCGCTGGCCGGGTTGGAGGGCTGGACGCTCGCCGAGGACGGCAATTCCATCCAGCGGAGCTTCACCTTTCGCAATTTCAGCGAGGCCTTCGCCTTCATGACGCGCGTCGCGTTGGCGGCGGAGAAGCTCGACCATCATCCCGACTGGACGAATGTCTACAGGACCGTCGACGTGACGCTCAACACCCATGACGCCGGCGGACTGACCGAACTGGATTTCAAGCTGGCCCGCAAGATGAACGCCTATGCGGATTAGCCATCGATCCCTTGCAGCGGCGGCACGCACCCACCACATTGCAGTCGACGGATATGAAGCCTGAGGGTGTATCTGCGGTGACGATGAAGGGCGAAACAGGCCAGGACGAGCGGAATCTGCGCGAGAACTTCTGGCGCACGGCGAAGAAGGCCGCGCGGCACGTGCCCTTCATGGAAGATGTGGTCGCGGCCTACTACTGCGCGCTCGACAAGCAGACGCCGCTGCGTACCAAGGGCATATTGCTCGCCGCCCTTGGCTACTTCATCCTGCCGGCGGACACGATCCCCGACGTTATTTTCGGCCTAGGCTTCACCGACGATATCGCCGTCTTGACCGCCGCGATCACGGCTGTGCAGGCTCACCTCAAGCCGGCGCACAAGATCGCCGCGCGCCAGGCCCTGACCGAGGCCTGACCTCCGCACTGAAACTGCTTCAGCGCAACTTGCCCTTGCCTCAGTCAAACTCTCGCCGTTTTCGTGGTCTTGAACCACGCATGAGGGGACTGCAACTGCGGGATGCTCGCGGCAGGGCGGACAGCTGTTATGGCGATGGTGTCAGGGTACCGAATCCGGCAGTTTGCCGAAAGATTCATCCTTTGGTAACCCAGATTAAATCAAAATGAAGCAAACCGGCTTGGCTGCGGCGCGGGGCCGTGTGCCTGCATCACGCGACAGACAGGGTAGATACGAACAACAATGCGCGGACTCATTTCACTTCTTTCGGGCTTGGCCATGGTCGCAACGGTTGCGCCGGCGCTTGCCCAGTCGGCCAGCAAGATCGGTCAGAACGACGATTGGGGAATATACTCCTACAAGGCCGGCAACGGGAAGGTCTGCTACGTGCTGACCAAGCCGACCGACATGCAGCCGACCACCCTCGATCATGGCGATATCTACTTCTTCGTCAGCCAGAAGCCCGGCCAGAACATCTCATATGAGCCGCAGTTCATCGCTTCCTATGATTTCCAGGAGAACTCCAAGGTTGCCGTCAGCGTCGGCAGCAAGACGTTCTCGATGTTCACCCGCGGCAAGTCCGCCTGGATGGAGAACGCCGCAGAGGAGCCTGCCCTGATCGCGGCCATGAAGTCGGGAGCGGAGATGAAGGTCGCCGCCAAATCGGGGCGCGGCAATTCGACCAACTACGTGTTCTCGCTGAAGGGCATCTCGGCAGCGCTGCAGTCGATCGCGAACTGCAAGTAGGACGCCGGATCTCATGGTTCGGGCCGGGCCCGCCCGGCCTGTTTCTTTCTGCGCCAGGCATGGCGCGCGGTGCAGAAGCACCGACATGCCGGGATGGTATCCGGCCGATGACGACCGCAGCGAACCGGTTTCGCGCTCCAGATCCATCATGCTGTTCAAGAAACGTGGCGAAATCCGACAATGCGCCGGTCTCGCTATGACCCTCCTCCTCCAAACGCAACAACTCGCATATTTGAACCCTTCGCGGGTGGTGTGCCTTGCCATCAATCGGCCTCCTGCTTGCGCAAAGTGAATCGGAACCGATCAACTCAACTCTCCCGAATCCCATAAAAGCCGATACGCTTCGGTTGCTTGCTGCGAACATCGCTCCAGATTCATCTAAAGCCATGAATTCAAGGGAGGCATGTGATGCAAGGATCGTTCAAAGCAGTGCTGGCGATAGGCGCCGCTATCGCAGCCACAAACGCAGGATCGGCAGACGAGTTGAAGGTCGGATTCCTCGGCGGCATGACGGGCCCTATTGAAAGTCTGATGCCGCCGATTCTGGCAGGTGCCCGGCTTGCGGTGGATCAGGTCAATGAAGCCGGCGGCATCTCCGGCAAGAACCCCATCAAGCTGGTGGTCGGCGATACGACCTGTGCGGACGCGACCAAGGCTGCCGATGCTGCCGACCGCGCGGTGAATGTCGAGAAGGTCGTCGCCATTGTCGGGGCGATGTGTTCGGGTGCCACCATCTCGGCGGCCCACAATGCCGCCATCCCCGGCGGCATCGTCATGGTCTCACCGGCTTCGACCTCGCCGGCCGTGACCACGCTCGAGGACAAGGATCTGGTTTTCCGTACCACGCCTTCGGATGCCTTTCAGGGCCAGGTACTGGCAAATGTCGTCAAGTCCAAGGGGATCGACCAGGTCGCCGTCACCTATGTGAACAACGACTACGGGAAGGGATTCGCCGGGTCCTTCCAGGAGGCCTTTGAAAAGACGGGCGGCAAGGTCCTGGCGTCCGAAGCGCATGAAGACGGCAAAGCCGACTATCGCGCCGAAATAGGTTCGCTCGCCTCGACCGGCGCCCCTGCGCTCGTCGTGCTGGCCTATATCGACGGCTCCGGCGGCACGATCGTCAAGCAAGCCATCGAGGGCGGCGATTTCTCGCAATTCATCGGTGGCGATGGGATGGTCGGCGACAGGATCGGTGAACTTGCCGGGGAGCAGGCGGACGGCATGATCGCCACCCGCCCAGGCGCCCCTGAACTTCCTGGAACGGAGATCTTCGATCGTGCCGCCAAGGAGACCGGCTTCGATCCTCAGGCGACCTTCGCCTCCCAGTCTTATGACGCCGCCTTTCTTCTCGCTCTGGCCTTGGAGAAGACCGGGGGTAAAGCCGAAGGCCTGAATGAGGCGCTGCGCGAAGTTGCCACCCAGCCCGGCGAAACGATCTTGCCGGGAGAGTGGGAAAAAGCAGCGGAACTGATCAAGGAAGGCAAGGAGATCAATTACGAAGGCGCCTCCGGAAGTCACGAATTCGACGAGAACGGCGATGTTCCAGGCGTTTTCGACGAGATGGTCGTGAAGAGTGGAAAGTTCGAGCGGGTCGGCCCGGCGAAGACCGAATCCCAGTAATCGAGGACGACATCACGCCCCTGGCCGCATTTGCCGCCAGGGGCGTTGCCATCACCGCTCAGTCCTGGCGGGATATCCGTTCTGGAAACAGCCCCTGCGGCGCATACCGCAGGACCAGCGCGATCGTCAGCCCGACGACGAATACACGCATGGAAAGCGCGCGGCTATCAAGATCGTCCGGCGCCACCCAACCGAAAGCGGCGAGGCCGATGTTGCGAACATGATCGAACAGCCAGAGCGAGAATGGCTCCGACATCGTCCATACGAGATAGACGAACAAGGCGCCGAAAATCGCGCCGCGATTGTTGCGGGCGCCACCGAGGATCACCATCACCCAGACTAGAAAGGTGTGGTTCAGGTCAAGGAAGCCGGACGGGTCGAAGATGGTGTTGAAGTGGATGAGAACGGCGCCGCCGATCCCCATCAGAATGCTGCCGAAGACAAAGATCTCGAGGCGCCGACGGTTGACGTCCTTGCCCATCGAGGCTGCCGCATCCTCGTTGTCCCGGATCGCGCGCATCATGCGCCCCCATGGCGCCCGATGCGCGCGCTGAAGCAGCGTGTAAATGATCACCAGCATGATCGCGGTCATCGCCAAGTAGCCCGACCGGGCCGAGACAAAACCGACATCGCCGGGGTCGGGAATCGGCCAAGGCAAGGGCGAGACGGTAAGCGTGCCTCTGGTCAGCCAGTCGGCATTCTTGAGGAATGTCTTGATGATCTGGGCGATCCCGAGCGTTGCGATCGCAAGATAGTCGGATCTGAGGCCAAGACAGATCGCTCCGACGAACCAGGCAATCGCGCCCGCGACCGCGCCGGCGGCTGCCCAGCCGACGAATACCGGCAGGCCGAGTCCGCCGATGAAACCGGCCTCGTTCTCGATCAGCCCTGCGGCCGGATCAAGCGCGCCTGAGACCATCAGATAGGCTACCGCAACCGCGACCCAGGTCAGGAGAGACACAAGCCGTTTCGGCACCCCGATCCTGCCGCTCCGGCTTATCGCGTAGATCGCCAGTGCGCCCACGGCGGCCTTCAACAGAACCCCGCCAAGCAATGCCGGGCCCTGTGACGACCAGAACGCGGTGCTGACAGGGAAGGAAACGAACAAGGAAGCAAATGCGCCGGCGGCGACGAAGCCCATGACGCCCACATTGAAGAGGCCGGCCGAGCCCCATTGCAGCGACAGGCCAAGCGCGACAATGGCATAGCACGTGGCTTCGACCAGCATTCGCAGCGAATAGGCCGCTCCCTGCGAAAGGAACACGCCGGCAAAAAGTGCGGCAAGTCCGGCGAAAAGCAGCACGTCGCGGCGGTACGTGGCGATCATCGGATCGTCCTCCCGCGGAAAATACCTGTTGGGCGCCAGATGAGCACGAAGATCAATATGACGAAGGGGACCATCAGCTTGTATTCGGTGGGAACGAACGCGATCTTCGCCGGCACGTCGAAGGCGTCGCCGGTAAGCCGGGCGACCGGCCTCAGCAGGACCGACCAGTTGAATATGGCCAGCGTTTCGGAAAACCCGATGAGGAATCCACCGGCGATCGCCCCGTAGGGCTGGCCGATGCCTCCGACGATCGTTGCCGCGAAGATGGGCAGCAGGATGTTGAAGGACAGGTCGGGTTTTAGCGTGACGTCGAGCGCGAGCATGGTGCCGGCGACCGCCGCCAATCCTCCGCCGATGACCCAGGTAGCCCGCACAACCGTTTCGATAGGGATGCCAGTCACCCGCGCGAGATCCGGATTGTCGGAAACCGCGCGCATCGCCTTGCCGAGCCTGGTCCGGGTCAGGAACCAGTGCAAGGCGAACACCGCGACCAGGGTGAAAATGATGAGGACGATCTGCGGCTCGGATAGCACGACCTTTGCGGTCGCCGCGGGGACATCGAGGCGAAATATGTCCTTGGGCTCAAGAAAATACATCTCGCGTGGACGTGGACCCGCGAACAGGCGGATCAGGCCTTGAAGCATCAGGGTGACCCCGATCGAGGCCATGACGAGAACAACGGGTCGCGCGCCTTGGTTACGCAGCGGCCGGTAGAACATCCGGTCGATGCCCAGCGACAGACCGATCGTGAGGATGACGGAAACCGGCAGGACCATGACCGCGAGCGGCAACGGCGCGACGGCGCCCGTCGAAGCGACCATTGCTGCCAGCACATAAGAAAGGAAGGCGCCGCTTGTCATGAGATCGGCATGGGCGAAATGGGCGAAGCGCAAGATACCGAAGACCATCGTCACGCCGACCGCGCCGAGGGCGTACATGGAACCGATCACCAACCCGGAGACAATTCCCTTGTTCACGAAGAAGACCAACTCGTCCATGCGCTTCTATCCGCCAAGGAAGCTGCGGGCGACCTCGGCATCGGCCAGAAGGTCCGCGCCCTTCCCGGTGTACCTGTTGCGGCCGTTGGCCAGCACGAAGCCCTTGTCCGCGATGGCGAGCGCTTGTCTGGCATTCTGTTCGACCATGACAATGGTGACGCCGCTGCGGTTGATGGCGGTGACGCGATCGAAGATCTCTCCCCTGAAAACCGGGGACAAACCGGCCGTCGGTTCGTCGAGGAGCAGCAGGCGCGGTTCGATCATCAGCGCTCGCCCAAACGCCACCATTTGCCGCTGACCGCCGGACAATTCTCCCGCCGGCTGCGCCCGCTTTTCCTTCAATGGCGGAAAGATCTCATAGACCTTGTCGAGCGCCGGACGGAAGTCGTCGCGCCGGACATAGGCTCCCATTTCGAGGTTCTCGTGAACCGTCAACGTGGGAAATACGTTTGCCTCCTGCGGCACGAAAGCGATGCCGCGACCGGCCAGCGTTTCCGGCGCCATGCCCGTGATGTCATCGCCGTCGACCAGGACGGCTCCGCGGGTGATCGCAACTATGCCGAAGATGGCTTTCAGCGTCGTCGACTTTCCCGCGCCGTTGGGGCCGACGACGACGCCGATCTCACCGCCCTTGAGGGCCAGGTCGACCCCGTGCAGGATCGTCGTCGAACCATAGCCTGCATGAAGGTCACGGAGCTCGAGGAACGGCATCTATGGCGCTCCTGACATCTGCCTGCTGAACGAACCGCCGAAATAGGCTTCGATGACCTCAGGGTCGTTCTGTATTTCCTCGATCGAACCCGTCCGCATGACAGTACCCTCGGCCATGACGATGACCGGGGAGCAGAGTCTCGCGATCACATCCATGTCGTGCTCGATCACAAAGAACGTGCAACCCATTTCGCGGTTGAGCCGTTCGATGTTCGCGACGACGCTGTTGAGCAGCGTTCGATTGACGCCGGCCGCGATCTCGTCGAGCAATACGACCCTGGCATCCACCATCATGGTGCGGCCGAGCTCGAGCAGCTTTTTTTGCCCACCTGACAGGCGACCGGCAAGTTCGTGCTTCACATGGGCGATCTGCAGCAGCTCGACAATCTCTTCGGCCTTGTCGCGGATGGTTCTCTCCTGGCGTGCCACGGTGCCGGGCCGGAACCAGGCCGATCCAAGGTTTTCACCTGACTGCCCGGCGGGAACCATCATGAGGTTTTCAAGAACCGTCATATGTGAAAACTCATGTGCGATCTGGAATGTTCTGAGTACGCCTTTCGAGAACAACTCATGAGGGGATAGGCCGGTGATATCCTCGTCGTCGAAGACAACGGCGCCGCGATCCGGCTTCAGGTTGCCGGCGATGATGTTGAAAAGCGTTGATTTGCCTGCGCCATTGGGACCGATCAGGCCTGTTATCGATCCCTTTTCGACCGTCAGGGAACACTCATTGACGGCGGTAAATCCGCCGAACGACTTTCTGACTTTTCTTACGTCGATGATCGCCGACATCGACTCCCGCTTCAATCTACCCGCTTGAGGGCATCGCTCATCGCTATTGTCGGTGTCGAGGCACTTGTTAACAAGACAAAAATGGGTTGCTCCCGGTTCGTCCAGGCTGTTTTCGTGAGGATCTCCCTCCCGCCGGTGCCTTTCGAGGCAGGGGTCTTCCGAAAGGCGGTACCGCTTCCGCAGCCGATGCGGTAAATCGCCCGCTATGACCTCGATACTGACCACCATCGGCTTCGACGCCGACGACACGCTCTGGCAGAACGAGCAGTTCTACCGTCTGACCGAGGACCGCTTCGCCTCGCTGCTCGCCGATCATGCCGACCCTACCGCGCTCCGGGAGCGGCTGCTCGATGCGCAAAAAAGCAGTCTGAAGCTCTACGGCTTCGGCATCAAAGGGTTCACCCTTTCGATGATCGAGACGGCGATCGGGATCACCGACGGCAAGGTGCCGGCCGCCGTCATCGAACAGATCCTCGCCGCCGGCCGCGACATGCTCGAACATCCGGTCGAGACCCTGCCCAATGTCCGCGAGACGCTGGAACGGCTCGCCGGCTCCTATCGCCTGGTGCTGATCACCAAGGGCGACCTGTTCGACCAGGAACGCAAGCTCGCCCAGTCGGGCCTCGGCGAATTGTTCGAAGCCGTCGAGATCGTCAGCGATAAGCAGGCCGAGACCTACCGCCGCATCTTCGTCCGGCACGGCGACGGGCCCGAGCGTGCCATGATGGTCGGCAATTCGCTCAAATCCGACGTCGTGCCGGCCATCGAGGCCGGCGGTTGGGGCGTCTATGTCCCGCACGACCTGACCTGGGCATTCGAACATGCCGAGGCGCCGGTGGACGCCGCGCGTTTCCGCCAGATCGTGCATCTCGCAGAGTTGCCCGACCTTCTCGCCGGGATCGACTAGCGACCCGGGGGATCGACTAGCGACCCCGGGGATCGCCAGCGATCCCGGAGGCATCGACTTGTCGTCCTCGGCAGGCTCCACTGTGACTGCGCCTCTCGCGGCGGCATCCTTGAACAGGCGCGGCCGCGGCCAGCCGCCCCATGCGACCGGCGTGACGTGGCGCGCCGGGCGTGATATGAGCCCGCGCCATTCGACAAACCGCACCCCGGCACCCTATATTCGCGACCATCATGGCTTTTTCGCTCGATCTCACCTCCGATACCACCCGCGCTGCGCTCGTGGCGCGCGTCGCTGCGCCCCAGAAGGCATCGCTGGTCGGCCTGTCGCGCGCCGAAATGGGCGAAGCTCTCGTTTCGTCAGGCATCGTGCCGGAGCGCCAGGCCAGGATGCGCGTCCAGCAGCTCTGGCGCTGGCTCTATGTGCGAGGCGTCTCGGACTTCGCCCATATGTTCAACATCTCGAAGGACCTGCGCGCTTCGCTCGACCGCCACTTCACGGTGGCGCGGCCCGAAATCGTCGAGGAGCAGGTATCGAACGATGGCACGCGCAAATGGCTGTTCCGCTTCCCGCCGCGCGGAGCGGGCCGGCCGGTCGAGATCGAGACGGTCTATATCCCCGAGGAAGGCCGCGGAACGCTTTGCATCTCCTCGCAGGTCGGCTGCACGCTCACCTGTTCCTTCTGCCACACCGGCACGCAGAAGCTGGTGCGCAACCTGACGGCGGAGGAAATCCTCGCCCAGCTCATGACGGCGCGCGACCGCCTCGGCGACTTTCCCGACCGCGATACGCCCGACGGCGCGATCGTGCCGGCCGAGGGCCGCAAGATCACCAACATCGTCATGATGGGCATGGGCGAGCCGCTCTACAATTTCGAGGAGGTCAAGAAGGCCTTGCTCATCGCCTCGGACGGTGACGGCCTGTCGCTGTCGAAGCGCCGCATCACGCTGTCGACCTCGGGCGTCGTGCCCGAAATCGCGCGTACCGGTGACGAGATCGGCGTCATGCTGGCGATTTCCCTGCACGCCGTGCGCGACGATCTGCGCGACATGCTGGTGCCGATCAACAAGAAATACCCGCTCAAGGAACTGATGGCCGCCTGCCGGGCCTATCCGGGCATTTCGAATGCGCGCCGCATCACCTTCGAATATGTGATGCTGAAGGACGTCAACGATTCACTCGACGACGCCCGGGAACTGGTGCGCCTGCTCAAGGGCATCCCCGCCAAGATCAACCTGATTCCGTTCAACCCCTGGCCAGGCACCAACTATCAGTGCTCGGACTGGGAGACGATCGAGAAATTCGCCGACTACATAAACCAGGCCGGCTATGCCTCGCCGATCCGCACGCCGCGCGGCCGCGACATCCTCGCCGCCTGCGGACAGTTGAAGTCTGAATCGGAGCGCATGCGCAAGGCCGACCGGCTGGCGCTCGAGGCGATGATGATCGCCGGGCATGGGGAAGCGTGACGCTAGTCGCGGCTTGCCTTTTCCGTTTCGCCGTCATCGTCTTTGGCTATGCCGTCGCCGCCTTCGCGGCCAGCGCCTTCCTCAATCTTCTGTCGCTCGGCGCGCTCGACTGGGGTCAGGACGAGCTTCCATGGGTGGTGGCCGGCTCGGTCATGGTCACCATCCCGGTGGTGGCGCTGCTGATCGGCTATTTCGCCTTCATCCCTGCCGTGCCCGTGATCCTGCTCGCCGAGATGCTCGCTAGGCGCGACTGGCTGTTCTACGCCATCGCGGGAGGCATGGTCGCCGTTGTTGTCGTCGGCTACCTGTGGCAGGCCAGTGGACCCTTGTCGGATGCCGGCTTTGCCGGACGAAACCATGGCGATCCCGCCAGCCTGGATGCGGGCTTCATCATGATGATGATCGGCGGCGGCGTCGTGGGCGGCATCGCCTATTGGTTCGCCGCGGGCCGCTGGGCCGGCGTCAAGCCGGACATCGCGCCGTGAACCTGCGGGCCGAACGGCTCCGGCTATTTCGCCTGCGCCGTGATGATCTTGAGGGCGAAGGCCGAGAACACGCCGGCGAAGAGATAGTCGATGATGCGCGTCACCCGCGGATTTTTCTTCATCATCGCCGCGAAGCCGTCCGCCGCCAGGATCATCGGCGCGGTGACGGGGATGGACACCACGATGAACATCAGGCCGAGGAAGAACAGCTTGCCCGGCGCATTCGGGTCGTGCGCGGACACGAATTGCGGCAGGAAGGTCATGTAGAACAGGATCACCTTCGGATTGAGCAGGTTGACGCCGAAGCCCGTGACCCAGTTGCGGAACAGGGAGCGCTCGCTTCCCGCCTTCTTCTCCGGCGAGAAGGCCGAGCCGTAGCGGATCGCCTGGTAGGCCAGGAAGACCAGATAGCCGGCGCCGAACACCTTCAGCACCAGGAACGCCTGCGGCGAGGCCACGATCAGCGCCGAGATGCCGACGACCACCAGCGTGGTGTGGACGACGATGCCGGCGAAGGAGCCGGCCATCGAGGCGAAGCCGGCGGCACGACCCTGGCTCAGCGTTCGGCTGACGAAGAGCGTCATGTCGGGGCCGGGCGTGATCGCCAGGATCAGCGTGGCGACGGCGAATTGCAGGATGACGGTGGTCTCGGGAACGAAGCTCATGGCGCGCCTTAGCTGGGAGGAGACGGCTCAGTCCCGTCCCAAGTTTCTTAGGCGGTGTCAATCGCCATCGCCTGCAGCCAGTTCCTCCTGCCAATTGGCGTCGCCATGGAACACGCGTAAGATTACCGCGCGGTCGGGCTCGGCGACGAAAGCGACGGTCACGTTTCGCTCAACCCCGATAACACGAAGACCTTCTTTTCATCGCGGCGCGTGCCGCGCTCGGAGCCGTATTCGAGGCGTTCGCAAAAAGTGCGGATACGTTGGTCATAGCGATCCGCCGTAGCGGGGCTGCTGGCGTCCGCGACGGTGTCGTATATCCAATCGAGGTCATCTCCGGCTTCGGGCGCATAAATGACAGCCCGTTGCTTCACGCTTTCCCCTGCAGACGAGCTTCATGGCGCTTGCGCGCGTGCTCGGCCATGTCTTCAGCTGAAATACCTCTGCTGGGATCGGACTTCATGCGGTCATAAGTCGGCACGACTTCTTCGCGTAGCCAACGCTCGATGGCGGCGTCTCGCTCCTGCAGCGCACGAAGCCCGGCGCGGATCACCTCACTGCCGGTCGCATATGCGCCGGACTTCACCTGGCTGTCGATGAAAGCTGCTTGCTCGGCCGGCAAGCTGAACGTGCGCTTCTCCGCAGCTGCCATACTTCCCTCCTGTAAGTATCGGTATGAAAATATCATACCGTGGTGGACCGCGCATCGGAAAGGTGACAGGCAGTTCACGACGTGTGGGAGGTAGCCTCAGTCGATCCTGTAGGCGGTCGCCACCTGGCCGACGCGGCGGGCGATGAAGACGTCCGTCGGGAACACCTCCAGCCTCCTGGCCCGGGCCTTGACGGCCTCGGGCACCGGCGCCTCGCCGATGGTGAGGAACAGGACCGGGCCGGAATCTCCCGCACCCCAGGGTCGGGTCAATTCGAAATGATCGAGCGGGTGGTTCGGGTCGGCACGCCATGCCCGCACGTCGAGGCTGCTGTCGCGCAACTCATAGATCATCGAGGCTGTCAGGCCGCGCTGCGAGAGGACGACCGTCCGGATGCCGTTGGCGTCGGCGATGCGCTTGACATCAGCGGCGAGGTCGCCCCAGCCGACCATCTTGCCGAGTTCGCGGCCGGCCGGGCCAGTGGTGACCGTGCCCGCCAGCGCGCCGGCGAAGGAAACGGCGACCAGCGCCACGGCCGATATGACGAGCGTGGCGATCATGCCACGGCGCCAGTCGAGCGCCAGCATGGCTGCCGTGGCGAGGATTACGGCGGCGGGAAAGCCGGTTGCGGCCCAGTTGCCGTTCGCCTTGTTGAGAAGCGCCTGGCCGGTGATCGCGATGAAGACCGGCAGCGAATGGAAAAGCAGCAGGCGCCTGGGGCCGTTCGCCACCTTGGCGGAAGCACCGAACAAGGTCAGCACGAAGGCGGCGAAAGGCACTGGGCCGATGATGGCGGCCTGGATGCCGAGGAATTCGAGCGCGCCCATGAGATTGGGGAAACGCGAACCCCAGGCGCCGGCATTGTCGCGCGTGTGGGAGAAGGTGGCAAAGCTGTGCTCCATGTTCCACCAGACGTTCGGCGCGATCAGCAGGACGGCGATGACGACGGCGAGCCATGTCCCGGGATGCTTCAGCAGATGGCGCACCTCGCGGGTGAAGATCACATAGAGGAAGAAGCACAGCAAAAGAAACGCCATGGCGTATTTGGCGTTGAGGCCGAGCCCGACGGCCAGGCCGAGCAGCGCACCGGCGGCGAGCGAGGGGCGCTGGACATGGAGGACGATGGCGAAGAGGCCGAGCGTCCAGAGGAAAAGCAGCGGCACGTCGGTCGAGATCAGCGTCGCCGAGATCGACGTGCCGGGCATGGCGGCATAGATGAGCGCCGACCAGAAGGCCACGCGCCGGTCGAAGAGCTTCGCCGCGACCGCATAGAGGAGCAGCGACGTGGCGAAATGCATCAGTGGCGCAGGCAGGCGGATGCAGGCCGGGCTGTCGCCGCACAAGGACGTCGAAGCCGTAATCAGCCATGCGATGAGCGGCGGCTTGGTGTAGTAGCCGAAGGCGGGATCCTGCGCCCAGGCCCAGTACTGGGCCTCGTCGAAGAACAGTTCGGCATGCGAGACCGCGAGGCCCGCGATGCGCAGAGCGAGGATCGCGAGAAGAAGGAGCAGCAGGAGGCCGAAGCTATTCGCCCCGAGCAGCGATTTCTCCTGATGTGCCTCGACAGGCTGCGTCACCATGGACCGGCTCCGGTGGAAGGTGGGGGGTCAATAACCGATCGGGCTGGCCGCGCCAACCCGTTCGCCTACCGGGCAGGCTCGCGCGTCGATATGGTGCCGACCGGCCCCTCGGCATCGCGGATCTGGTAGGCCGATCCGTTCCAGACCCAGTGGCTCGGCTCGGCGCCACCTGCGTGAGGTAAGGCGACAATCCCCGGAAACCCCGCAGCGGCCGTTGCGGGGTCCAGATGCAACTGCACACCCTCGGTGTTGTAGACGGGCTTCCAGTCCTGCCCGGCCCCTGACCTTGCAAAGCCGGCGAGGCTGCAGCCGGATTCGCCATAATAGCGGTTCGAGCCGCAGATCGAGGCGAACAGCAGCGCCCCGCCGTCGGGCAGTTCCAGGAGCTTTGCTGCGTAGCTCGGCTGAAGTCCGGTCGCGGCGCGGAACAGTTTCGCCTCGCCGGCGAGAAGCCGCTCGGCCTCGGCGACGGCCGGGTCGGTTTCGGAGAGCGCGAGCCGCTGATAGGCCGACATGTCGACGGGGCTGCAACGGGCGGCCACCGCTTCGATGACGGCGCGGGAAGCCTTGAGCGGGAAGATCGCGTTCATGGAGGTGTCTCCATCGCCGATCGCGACGCCCATGCGGGCGGCGGATTTCAGCGGCTCCAGGATCTCGAAGGGTACCGAGGCACCGAGCAGTCCGTTGGTCTCGACGGCAAGAACGGGGAAAGGCTCGCCGCCGATCGTGACCTTGCCGGCGACCCTTGTGCCGGCGGGGGGCTTCTCGTCGGGGCGGAAGAGAAAGCTCCAGCGCTGCTCGGCGCAATAGAGCGAGCCGCCCGATATGCCTTTCGCCTTCTCGGGCACCGGCAGGATCGCCACTGCGCCGCTTGCCGCGGCCTCCCACTTTTCCGAGGAGAAGGCTGGCACCGAGGCAAGCGACAGGGCTGAAGCGAGGATTGCCGGATGCCAGGAGCGTTCCACCTTATCAGACCTTTCGGATCAATCGTTCGAAGAATCAGCGGTCGATTGAAACGGTGGATTGTGGCAAGACGATTTTTGTGTGCGTCCCGCAAGGAAATAGGGGGCGCGGATCGGGCCTGGTTCGACGCTGCGCCCTTGCGGAGCCCGGAAAGGGCGTGATAGCTGGCGCAAACCCCATCCAAGCGGAACCAGACATGTCCAAGTGGAAAGACGTCAAGAAGGTTGTGCTCGCCTATTCGGGCGGTCTCGACACCTCGATCATCCTGAAATGGCTGCAGACCGAGCTCAATGCCGAAGTCGTCACCTTCACGGCCGATCTCGGCCAGGGCGGCGAACTGGAGCCGGCGCGCAAGAAGGCCGAGCTGATGGGCATCAGGGACATCCGCATCGTGGATGTGCGCGAGGAGTTCGTCAGCGACTTCGTCTTCCCGATGTTCCGCGCCAATGCGCTTTATGAAGGCACCTATCTGCTCGGCACGTCGATCGCACGGCCGCTGATCTCCAAGCACCTCGTCGAGATCGCGCGCGAGACCGGCGCCGACGCGATCGCCCACGGCGCAACCGGCAAGGGCAACGACCAGGTGCGTTTCGAGCTGTCGGCCTATGCGCTCAACCCTGATATCAAGGTCATCGCCCCCTGGCGGGACTGGTCGTTCAAATCGCGCACCGATCTCCTGAACTTCGCCCGCGACCATCAGATTCCGGTGCCGAAGGACAAGCAGGGCGAGGCTCCCTTCTCGGTCGACGCCAACCTGCTGCACTCCTCCTCCGAGGGCAAGGTGCTGGAGGATCCGTGGAGCGAGCCGCCGGAATTTGTCTATCAGCGCACCGTCTCTCCGATCGACGCTCCCGACCAGGTCACCGAGATCGAGATCGAGTTCAAGAAGGGCGACCCGATCGCGCTCAACGGCGAGAAACTGTCGCCGGCCACGCTGCTGGCGCGGCTCAACGACCTGGGGCGCGACAACGGCATCGGCCGCCTCGACCTCGTCGAGAACCGCTTCGTCGGTATGAAGTCGCGCGGCGTCTACGAGACGCCCGGCGGCACGATCCTGATCGCCGCGCGCCGCGCCATCGAATCCATCACGCTCGACCGGGGTGCGGCACATCTCAAGGACGAGCTGATGCCGCGCTATGCCGAGCTGATCTACAACGGCTTCTGGTACTCTCCCGAGCGCGAGATGCTGCAGGCCCTGATCGACAAGAGCCAGGAGGATGTCGAGGGCACCGTCCGGCTGAAGCTCTACAAGGGCAACGTCATCGTCACCGGCCGCAGGTCGCCGACGTCGCTCTATTCCGATGCGCTGGTGACTTTCGAGGACGATCGCGGCGCCTACGACCAGAAAGACGCCGAAGGCTTCATCCGGCTGAATGGCTTGAGGCTGCGCACATTGGCGGCGAGAAAGCGCAAGGGGTGAACGGTGAAGGGGTGAATGGTGAATGGAAAAATGGTGAATGGTAAGATGGTCGGTGGCAGATAGGGCTGGTTTGGCAGCCGCCGCCTCCTACATTCCATTCACCATTCACCATTCACCATTCACCGGAATCAATCTCCGTCTATCTCCGCACCGATGATCGCGATGGCCTGCTGATAGACACTGGCTGCGTTCCAGCCCTGCAGGGCGCCGAAGTTCGCCTGCCCCGGCTGATAGCCGCCACCGGCTCTCCAGCCGTGGCCGCGCAGGAAATTGGCGGTCGAGGCCAGCGCGTCTGCCTTCGAGCGGATGAGGTCGACCCGGCCGTTGCCGTCGCCATCGACGCCGTAGCGCAACACGTTGAGCGGCAGGAACTGCGTCTGGCCGATCTCGCCATGCATGGCGCCGATGGCCGACGGGCTGAGCGCGCCGGCCTGCACGAGCTTCAGGGCGGCATAGAGCTGGTCGGTGAAGTATTCCGAACGGCGGCAGTCATAGGCCAGCGTCGCCACGGCCGAGAGGATGTTGGAGTTGCCCATGAAGCCGCCGAAGCCGGTCTCCATGCCCCAGATTGCGATCAGCGGTCCGGCCGGTACGCCGTAGCGCTGTTCGATCCGGTTGAAGAGATCGGCATTCTGCCTGCGCAGGCTCTTGCCCTTGGAGGCGATCGTCTTGCCGCCGCGCTTGGCCATGAACTGGTTGAGGGAGAGCTTGAAGCTTTTCTGGTTGCGGTCCGCCGCGATGGTCTTCGATGCATAGCTGGTCTGGGCCAGCGCGCCGAGTGCCTTCTGGCCGACGCCGTTGGCCGCCGCTTCCCGTGAGAAGGCCGCCTTCCATGTTTCGAAACCGGCGGAATTGTTGCCGCATTTGGCCGCCTCGGCGGCGCCCGCCGCCAGACCGAGCATGGCGGTCGCCACGGCCATTACCTTCACCTTGGCAAGACTTGCCATTCCCATCTCCTGTTTGCCTGATTGTCCCGAGCGCCGGTCAATGCCGGCAAGACCCTTCCCGGTCATCGTTAAGATGAAGTTTGCGGCCAAAGCAAGTCATACTGGCGCGAGGAGCCGAAATTCCCCAACGCGACGCGCGTCCATTCGGATGCGCAAAGGACGCCCCGGCATTTTCAAGTAACGCCTGGTGCTTTCCGAAAATCGTTGTCGACTTTTGCGCCGATGCGGTAAGGTCAACTATTCTGTGACGCACTCCTGTGAGGGGCGGGAACTGCCATGGTCGAGGTGGACGTCGTAATCGTCGGCGCAGGCTCCTCGGGGCTGTCCGCCGCCAAGACATTGCGCAGCGCCGGCCGCTCGTTCCTCCTGTTCGAGGCGACGAACCGCATCGGGGGCAGGGCTTGGACCTCGTCGGAACACTTCGGGATACCCTTCGACATAGGCTGCGCGTGGCTGCATGCAGCCGATCGCAATCCCTATTTCGAAGAGGCGAAGTCCGCCGGCTGGACACTCCAGTATCACGACATGAATCTCGATCATCTCTACTTCGGGCGTAAAAAGGCGAGCGAACAGGACGAAGTGGAGACGAAACTTGCCGACGCGCAATTGACGGCGCTTCTTGAGACGCATGTCGGCCACGAAGATCGTCTGTCGGCGTTGCTGGCCGACGGGCAGGCGTCGCGCGCGGCCGCGACTTTCGCGGGGCCGATGGATTTCGGCAAGGACTATGATGAGATTTCCATCGCCGATTTCAAAGCGGCAGCAGATCTCGAGCCCAACTATCTCAGCAAGGAAGGCTTCGGCGCGCTGGTCGCGCATTACGGCGCCGACGTGGCCGTCGAATTCGCCACGCCGGTGCGCAGGATCCGCTGGGACGGGCCCGAGGTCGTCTGCGAGACCGACCGTGGCGCGGTCCGCGCCAGCGCTGCGATCGTCACCGCCTCGCCGGCGGTGCTCGCCTTCGAGGAGATAGCCTTCGTTCCCGATCTGCCCGATGCCCATCGGGATGCCATTTTCGACCTGCCGATGGGAATGCTCACCAAGCTGCCGATCGAGATCAAGGGCAATCGCCTCGGTCTCAAGCCTTTCGAGGACCTGCTGATCGAACGTCGCGCCGAGCATGACATCTATTTCCTCTGCTTTCCCTTCGACCTCGATCTCATGATCGGCTTCGTCGGCGGTGATTTTGCCTGGGAACTCTCCGCGGCCGGGCAGGAGGCGGGGGTCGACTTCGTCACCAACCGGCTTTGCGGGATCTTCGGCAACGACCTCAGGAAACAGGTCGGGCGCGCCATGATGACCAATTGGGGCGGCGAGCGCTGGGTGCGCGGGGCATATGCCGCGGCCCGGCCGGGCCAGGCGGGTGCGCGCAAGGTGCTGGCCGAACCCGTGGCCGAAAGGATATGGTTTGCCGGCGAGCATCTCGCGGGGCCGCTGATCCAGACTTGCGGCGGGGCGCGGCTCTCAGGCGAAGCCGTGGCGCTGCAGGTGATCGCCCGGCTCGCGTCCAGATAGCGCTCGCGCCATCTCTCCCGCAATTGGCATTGGGACAGGGCAGCCCGCAGGCCTTCGCGCCGGTTTCGTCGAAATTCGTAACGTGGAGGGGTGCATTCCGCGCAAAAACTGATAAAGGGTGCGCCATCATGGCTCGCCATCCCGGCGGGCCAATAGCGCTTGCGCGTGCCTCGTGTGACGGTACGGCGGGCAGAGTAGGGAAATCTATTGCAGGTATTGGTTCGCGAGAACAATGTCGAACAGGCATTGCGGGTGTTGAAGAAGAAGCTCCAGCGGGAAGGCGTCTTCCGCGAGATGAAGGCGCGTCGCGCCTATGAGAAGCCGTCCGAGAAGCGGGCGCGCGAAAAGGCCGAGGCCGTGCGCAGGAGCCGCAAGGCGGCGCGCAAGCAGGCCCAGCGCGAAGGGCTGCTGCCCGCCCCGAAGAAGAAGCCGCGGCCCGAGCGGCCGTCCCGCGGCGCCGCCTGAGGCGACGCCGAGGCGCCAGCCGCCCGTTCCGAACGTCCAGTCCGGGTTTCGGCCCTCCGGATATCGGAACGCGCGATGTGCCGACCCATATGAAAAGACGGAGCGCCCGTTGCGCGTCCGGATGGACGCGCGGCGCTCTGTAGCCGTCGGCCCCCTTTCGCAATTGCGAAAAACACTGTATGAGCGCGGCCAACCGAAGACGCGGCGCGGTCTTTCGTGCGCCCCAGCAATCCCGAGCAGACAATGCAACTCCGTAATATCGCGATCATCGCGCATGTCGACCATGGCAAGACGACGCTGGTCGATGCGCTCCTGAAGCAGTCGGGCGCCGTGCGCGACAACCAGCGCGTCGCCGAACGCGTCATGGATTCGAACGACCTCGAGAAGGAGCGCGGCATCACCATCCTCGCCAAGGCGACCTCGGTGGAGTGGAAGGATACGCGCATCAACATCGTCGACACGCCCGGTCACGCCGATTTCGGCGGCGAGGTGGAGCGCATCCTGAACATGGTCGACGGTGCCATCGTGCTCGTCGACGCGGCCGAGGGCCCGATGCCGCAGACAAAATTCGTCGTCGGCAAGGCGCTTAAGGTCGGTCTGCGGCCGATCGTGGCCATCAACAAGATCGACCGGCCCGATGCGCGCGAGGTCGAGGTCATCAACGAGGTGTTCGACCTGTTCGCCGCGCTCGACGCGACCGACGAGCAGCTCGACTTTCCGATCCTCTACGGTTCCGGCCGCGACGGCTGGATGGCCGCCGATCCGCAAGGTCCCAAGGACCAGGGCCTCGCGCCCTTGTTCGACCTCGTGCTGAAGCACGTGCCGGCGCCGAAGGTCGGCAGCGGGCCCTTCCGTATGATCGGCACGATCCTCGAAGCCAACCCGTTCCTCGGCCGCATCATCACCGGCCGCATCGAGTCAGGTTCGCTCAAGCCGAACCAGGCGGTCAAGGTTCTGCACCATGACGGCAGCGTCCTGGAAACGGGGCGCGTCTCGAAGATCCTCGCCTTCCGCGGCATCGAGCGGCAGCCGATCGACGAGGCCTCGGCGGGCGACATCGTGGCGATCGCCGGCCTGTCGAAGGGAACGGTCGCCGACACGTTCTGCGACCCGGCCGTCAGCGAGCCGCTCGCCGCCCAGCCGATCGATCCGCCGACGGTGACGATGAGCTTCCTGGTCAACGATTCCCCGCTGGCCGGTACCGAAGGCGACAAGGTGACCAGCCGCGTCATCCGCGATCGTCTGCTGCGCGAGGCGGAAGGCAATGTCGCGCTGAAGATCGAGGAATCGGCCGACAAGGATTCCTTCTACGTTTCCGGCCGCGGCGAACTCCAGCTCGCGGTGCTGATCGAGACCATGCGACGCGAGGGGTTCGAACTCGCCGTCTCGCGTCCGCGCGTGGTCATGCAGAAGGATGAGAGCGGCCAGTTGCTCGAACCGGTGGAAGAGGTCGTCATCGACGTCGACGAGGAGCATGCCGGCGTCGTCGTGCAGAAGATGTCGGAGCGCAAGGCCGAGATGGTCGAGCTGAAGCCTTCCGGCGGCAACCGCCAGCGTCTGGTTTTCCACGCTCCGACGCGCGGCCTGATCGGCTATCAGTCGGAACTGCTGACCGACACGCGGGGCACCGCCGTCATGAACCGGCTGTTCCACTCCTACGAGCCGTTCAAGGGCGAGATTCCCGGCCGCGTCAACGGTGTGCTGATCGCCAACGAGCCGGGCGAAGCCGTCGCCTACGCGCTGTGGAACCTCGAGGATCGCGGACCCATGGTCATCGACGCCGGCGTGAAAGTCTATGCCGGTATGATCGTCGGCATCCACACCCGCGACAACGACCTCGAAGTGAATGTGCTCAAGGGCAAGAAACTCACCAACATCCGCGCCGCCGGCAAGGACGAGGCGGTGCGCCTTACCCCGCCGGTCCGCATGACGCTCGAACGGGCGCTCGCCTGGATCCAGGACGACGAGCTTGTCGAAGTGACGCCGAAGTCGATCCGCCTGCGCAAGCTTTATCTCGACACGCATGAGCGCAAGCGGTTCGAGAAGAGCAAGACGGCCGGCGCGGCCTGACAATTCGAAGGGCGGCCGGTTCGAGCCGCCCTTTCCTTAGGCCGAACTCTAGGAAGGTGCATGATGCACGGCTGGCCGCAGCCCGTCGAGCGTTCGACGACTGCACGGCACGTCAAGGGCAATTGGCAGCGCTTCGCCCGATCTGGCCCATTCGCGATGGCTGGACGAGAGACTATCGTTCGACGGGCGAGGGGGGATGGGTGCCATGGAATTCACGTCGCTGCTGATCTTCGCCGGAGCTCTGATTGTCGCGGCCGGCTCGCCGGGACCGTCCATCGCCGCGCTTGTCGCGCGCGTGATCAGCAAGGGCTTTCGCGACGTCTTCCCCTTCCTGGCCGCGATGTGGATCGGCGAGGCGATCTGGCTGTCCATGGCGGTCTTCGGGCTCGCCTTCGTGGCGCAGACCTTCCACGCCGTGTTCGTGGTCGTGAAGTGGCTGGGCGTCGCCTATCTCGCCTATCTCGCCTGGAAGATGTGGACGGCGCCCGTTACCGTCGGCGAGAGCGAAATGCCGCGCGAGGATTCGCCTGTCAGGCTGTTCCTGGCCGGCATGGCCGTGACGCTCGGCAATCCGAAGATCATGATGTTCTATCTGGCGCTGCTGCCGACCATCATCGATCTTGCGGCAGTGACGGTGGTCGGCTGGCTTGAGCTCACCGTCACCATGGCGGTCGTGCTGGTCGCGATCGATCTTGCCTGGGTGTTCGCCGCCGCTCAGGCGCGCCGGATGCTCAGGAGTGCCCGCGCCATGCGGATCGCCAACCGGGTCAGCGCCGCGACGATGGCCGGAGCTGCCGCGGCGATCGCCGCGCGGAGTTGACGGCCATCCGCATGACGTGGAACAGGTCGTGTCTGCGCCAGTCGGAGAAGAGGCAAACAAAGGTCGGGAGGATCGCTCTTCCGCGGCTTCGCTGCCACATGCCCTACATCTGCATGATCTCCGCCACTTCGACCGAGCCGCCACGGGCCAGGATCGGGCATCCCTTGGCCTTGGTGTTGGCATCTTCCATGCTGGATGCCTCGATGATCGAATAGCCGCTGGCCGGGTTGGCGCCGCCATTGGCGGCAACCGAGCCATCCGAATTGACGGTGTTCGACATGCCGACAGGGTTGCCGCCCTCGACCACGGCGGGGCCGAGCTTGCCGAACCAGTCGGTCCAGGCTTTCATGACCCTCTCACCTTCTTCCTTCGACTGTGGCATGCTGCCGCCGTGATAGACGTAGAGGTATTTGGACATGGCTCGCTCCATGTTGACGCCCAGAAACAACCCGCTCGCCCGCTTCATCATCCGGCGGGCACATTAAATAAGCAATTGCTCATATATGGCGATCCCGAAGAGTTGATGGTGCGGCCGGTCGTAGCTCTGCCGCGGAGGCGGAGGGCGACGGACCTGGCCAGGGCCGTCGCTTTGCCGGCACGGAATGTGCCGGCACGCGACCTGGAACGCGGCGCGCCCATCTGGACACACAAGGGACAGCCTACAGCGTGTCGCGTGAAAAGGATGCACGCGACACACTGTAGGTTCTTGATTTGGCGCATGTCTTTTTCCCGAAACCGGTGTCCACTTTCGGGAGACATGCTTTAACACTTCAATCGATGCATCGCGCCTTCGGAAGATCGAGTGCCACGTCGGGCCGATGCGGTAAGGAGCCCTGATGCAGCAACTGGCGGAGACGATTTCGCTCAGACCGGCGACGCGAGCCGACATGGACGCCGTCACCGAGATCTATGCCCATGCGGTCCGCCACGGCACAGCCAGCTATGAGCTGGAGCCGCCGTCGCCGGCCAACATGGCGGGGCGCTTCGCCGCGCTCCATGACGGCGGCTATCCCTATATCGTAGCGGTGGTTGAGGGCCGCGGCGTCGTCGGCTTCGCCTATGCCGGACCGTTTCGTCCCCGGCCGGCTTACAGGTTCATCGTCGAGGACTCGATCTATGTTGCGGCGGATTGCCAGGGACGAGGCATCGGCCGGCTGCTGCTGCGGTCTCTCGTCGGGGAATGCGAGGCGCTTGGCTTCCGTCAGGTCCTGGCTGTGATCGGCGACGGTTCGCCGTCGAGCCCGTCCGTCCGGCTGCACGAGGAACTGGGGTTCCGCCATTCGGGTACCCTCGAAGGCTCGGGCTTCAAGCAAGGACGCTGGCTCGACACGGTGATGATGCAGCTTGCTATCAACGGCGGTTCGTCACTGCCGCCAGATCCCTCGTCGCTGCCGGAGCGGAATTTCTCCGGCGGGTCCGCCCGAAAATAGATCCCGTGCCGGACCACAGCGCGTCGCGCGAGAAAGGATTCGAAGGATTCTCGCGACACGCTGTGAGTTTCTTGATTTGGCGCATGTCTCCCGAAACCGCTGCCCGCTTTCGGGAGATATGCTTCGGCACTACTTTAGCCGCTCAAGGAGGTCACGCAGGGTCTTGGTTGCCTCGCCGCGTTCTTTGGCCGACATGAGGCCGGGTTCGGCGCGCAGCTTCAGATGCGGCAGCTCGGCAAGGATGGGCTGCGCTCTCGCCGCGAGATTGGCCCTCAGATCGACCACGCGATAGGTGGCCGCAGGATAAGCAATGCCTCTGACCTGGATGCGGCCCTGTTCCTCGCAGTGGATCGAGTCCTTCACCTGGGCGAAGGTCTCATAGGAAATCAGCACCGTCCCCGGCTGCGCTTCGTGCTCCAAGCGAGACGCAAGGTTCACGGCACCGCCAATGATCGTGTAGTCCATTCGGTCTTCGCTGCCGAAATTGCCGACGGTGCAATAGTCGGTATGTATGCCGATGCGGCAGCGGAGAGGCGTCTCCATGCCGGCATCCTTCCAGACCTGTGCGAGCTCGCTCATCCGCCTTTGCATCGCAAGCGCCATCGTCACGCAGGCAAGCGCGTCCTCCTTGACGCCTCGGCTCTCTGGATCGCCGAAGAACATCACGATCGCGTCGCCGACATATTTGTCGATCGTGGCGCCATGCTCCGAAGCAATGCGTGACATCTCGGTCAGATAGTGATTGAGAAGCTGGGTGAGTTCCTCAGACTCCATTTTGTCGGCCGTTTCCGTGAAGCCGGCAATGTCCGAAAAGCACACGGTAAGCTTCTTGCGTTGGCTTGCAATGCGCACGTCCTGGTGTCCGGTGAAGATCGAGTTGTAGACCTGCGGCGCCAGATATTTGGAGAGTTTGCCGGAAAGTACCTCCAGGGCGGCCGATTTTTCCGCCAGACCTTCTTCCCGCCGTTTCAACTCGGTAATGTCGGAATAGACTGCGACCGTCCCGCCGCCGGTGATCCGCCGCTCGCTGATCATGATCCATGTCCCGTCGCCGCGCTGCTGCACGTGCGGCTCGCCGGGATTGCGGTGCTGCAGCAGACGGGCGGCGATCCAATCCTCTTCGCGCCCCTTGGCATCTGCCACGAGACCGCGTTCCGCCGCCCCACGGATTATGGCCTCGAACGGAGTACCCGGCATGACAATATCGGCGATGCCAGGATACATGATCTCGCGATAGCGGCTGTTGGAGAGGATGAGCCGGTCATCGGAATCGTAAAGCGCGAAGCCCTCGGAGATGCTCTCGATCGCGTCGACAAGCCGCTGGCGCGCCTCGGCCACGTCGCGCAGATTTTTCTCTTCCACCTCGATCGCTGTGTCGCGAAAGAGCCGCAGCGCCTCTGCCATTCGGCCGATCTCGTCGCGCCCGGGTGATGGCAGGGACGCTCGAAGGTCCCCGCCGGCGATGGCGAGCATGCTTTGGCTTACGCCCGCCAGGCGCGTGAGGAGATTCCGATCCACGTAGAGCCAAACAACCAGCGCCGAGGTCAGCAGACTAAGAAAGGCAGCGCCGAGCACGACGCCGGTGCCGTAGCGCTGTACGGTGGCAGTCTCGCGCTCCGCTTCGTTGATATCATGGTCGGCAATGGCCACGAGCCTATCTACCGCCGCCGTGAGATCGTTTGAAAGACGCCTGTTCTCCGCGAGGAGCGCCTCTCCGGCCGTAAGGACCGTGAGTTCGTCCGCACGCGCCTTCAGGATGCTATCTTCGCCCTCGACCAGAGCCTTGAGTTCGTCCACGCGTTTCTGAAAACGAGCGCGAAGCTTTCCGTCGATCTCAGGCGCCAACGCACTCAGTGCCTCCAGAGACCGGTGCAGCGGAAAAGACATCAGCGTCAAGTCGCCCGGGCTCGGCGCCACCGATGCCCTGAGGAGCGCATCGTTCATACTGGCAACTTCCCGCTGCGCTTTCTGCTGTGGGACATAGGAGGCGATTGCTTCAAGAAAGCCGGCATTCTCGGGGCTGCCCGATTGCGCCGCTGCGGAGGGTTCGGCCATGGTCGCGCGCCATCTATCGACCTTCGAGTTCATGACGAGGATGGCGGGCGCAATGAGGCGCTGGCTGGCGTTCACCGTCGTGGACAGTCGCCGCAAGAGCTCTTCTTTGCGAGCGGTCGCCGACAGGCGGGTCGCAACAATGCCGTCGAGCGCCTCGAAATTGCTCCGTAGCCCAACGACCGCCGCTTCTATCCCGGTAACGGGAGAGGTGCCTTGGCTCGCGGCTTTCAACGAAGCGAGCAACTCATCGAGTTGCGCCAGGCTGTCGGCGACAACAGCTCTGATCTCGTCATGTCGGGCCTTGCTGGTGGCAGCCAGTATTGACGGTGCGGTCGCGGTGACCCGTTCGGCCTGACGGGACAACTCCAGCGATGAAAGGGCGGCTGGAACCCGACTTTTCGTGATCCGCTCGACGGCGGAGCCGACTTCGAAAAAAGCATACAAGGCCGCGGCAGTCGCCAGCACGGCGAGTATGCTGATTCCGAAGAAAGCAAGCAACAGGCGCCCGCGTATGCCGAAGCGCCCGAGCAGCGCGCGGGGACCCAACCGACCGGTGAGCAACCTCTGCACGGGATTGCCTCGGGGGTCTTCCGAACCGCGCAATCCGCCTCCTATTTCTCCACGGGCGTGTATTCGCCGCCACGCCACACGTACCACACCCAGTTCTGAACCATGATGTCCCCCTTCTCATCGAAGTCGATCCGGCCCAGGACGGTGTCGAACTGATTCTTGTGCAGCGATGCGATCACTACCGTCGGCTCCAGCGCGCCCGCCTTCTCGACAGCGTGTGCCCAAGCCTGCACGGCAGCGTAGCTGAGCAGAGTAAAGGAATCCGGTTCGAAGTTCTCTGCGCGAAACCTCTCTACGACTTCCACCGCGTCGGGGCTTCTACGCGGGTCGGCGACAAAGGTGAAGAGAACGCCCTCGGCCGCGGTGCCGGCGACAAGGCCAAACTCTTCGGTCGCGATCGTATCGCCCGAGATCAGCTGAACTGTGTAGCCTCGATCGTGCGCCGCGCGCGCCATGAGCGCAATGTCGTTCGGATACCCGCCTACATACAGCGCTGCGACATTGGCCGCCTGCAGCGCAGCCATTTCGTCTGAATAGTCGGCCTTGCCCGCATCGTAAGTGTTGAAGATCGCCTCGGCGACGCCGCGCTTGTTCAACTGCCTCTTCGTCTCGTCGGCCAGGCCTTTCCCATAGGTCGTGCCATCGTTCAGAATCGCGATGTTCCGGTCGGCCCAATGGTCGGCCAGATAGTTGCCGGCCACGCTTCCCTGCATGTCATCACGGCCGATGGTGCGGAAGACGTTGCCGCGGCCTTGCTCGGTGAGCATCGGGTTCGTCGATGACGGCGAGATCTGAATGACCCCCGCAGCCTCGTAAACTTTGGACGCCGCGATCGACGCGCCGGAGCAGCCATGCCCTACGACGAGCACCACATCGTCCCCGACCAGCTTTTGCGCGGCAGCGATCGCCTGCTCGGGATCGCAGAAGTCATCTGCCGTGATCAACCTTAGCGGCTGTCCGAGCACACCACCTGCGGCGTTGATGTCGGCGACGGCCATTTCCGAGCCGTGAATGATCTGCTGGCCTTGCCAGGCGACCGGTCCGGTGATTTGACCGGCAGCTCCGATCAGGATCTCCGCTTGCGCCGGACTGCTGAACGCGACCGCGAGCGAGGCGATCGCCATGGAGGCGACGCGGTGCATGGCTACGTCCCTCCAAAGCACAGTCTGCGCGGCAGCGAAGGCCGGCAGCTGGCAATCGTGAATGCCGAGATGTTGATCATCGCGGGCCAGCGATGCTCTAACGAGCGCCCGAAGCGCCTATTCGACCGGGACATACGTGCCGCCCTTCCAGACGTACCAGACCGGGCTCTGGGTGGTGATGTCTCCCTTGGCATCGAAGGCGATCGGGCCGAGTACCGTACTGAATTCATTCTTATGGAGCGATTGGATGACCGGTTGCAGTTCCAGCGTCCCCGCCTTTTCGACAGCCAGCGCCCAGGTCTGGATCGCGGCATAGGTCAGAAGAGTGTATCCCTCCGGGTCGAAGCCGTCGGCACGAAACCGCTCGATCACCGCGGCGGCGTTGGAGTTTAGTCGAGGGTCGGGAAACGACGTAAAGAGTGTGCCCTCGGCAGCCGCGCCTGCTATCAGGCCATATTCCTCCGTGGCCAGCACGCCCGATCCCGTTACGAGCTGGACGTTGTAGCCTCTGTCGCGCGCCGCGCGGATCAGTAGGCCCATCTCGGTCTGGTAGCCGCCGACGTAGAGCACCGCTATGTTGGCACTCTGCAGCTCGGCGATCTCCGCCGAATAGTCGGACTTGCCGGGCTGGAAAGCCTTGTAGATGGCTTCGGTGACACCGCGCTTGCGCAGCTGCTCCTTGGTGGAATCCGCGAGTCCCTTTCCGAAGACTGAATCGTCGTGGAGGATCGCGATCTCCTTGCCCTTCCAGTGATCGGCCAAATAGTTGCCGTCCATGATACCATCCGCGTCGTCGCGGATGATGACACGGAACACATTTGCTCGGCCAAGCTCCGTCAAGGTGGGATTGCTCGAGGCCGGCGAGATCATCACAACGCCGGCGTCCTGATAGATTTTCGAAGCAGGTATGGAGGCCCCGGAACAATAATGGCCGGCGACGAAGATCACACCCTCGCTGACCAGCTTCCGTGCGGCGGCGACGCCCTGGTCCGGATCGCAGAAATCGTCGGCAGTCAGGAGCCGCACTTCATCACCGAGGACGCCGCCGGCAGCGTTGATGTCCGCCACCGCCAGCTCTGCTCCGCGTTGCATCTGCTCGCCGGGCCAAGCATTTGCCCCTGTCATGGGGCCTGCCACGCCGATCAGCACGTCCGCTTGCACGCTGGCGAAGGAAACAATGCTCAAGATGCCAGCATAGAAAAACGAGCGCATGAATGCCCCCTTTTTCTAAATTAGCCTCTTCTAAGTTAGACGATGCTGGACCGTATGCAACATGCATTTGGGGGCAACTGCATCGTCACTAAATCTCTCAATTCGCGAATGTGCAGTCGAACGGCCGCCTATGGCGCTGCTTGCTTGTTCCGACAGACGGCTAGAGCGGCAAAGTTCCGCTTGGAGCCGCCTTCGGCGCCGTGTACCGAAGCATCAGGCTTTCAAGTCTGGTCTAGAGGGGCGGACGCGCCAATGGAATCGGCGCTGTCGCCCTATGTTCTTGCTTGAGTGTCAAGCAGCTTTTCACGCCCGTGAGAACGGTGCTTGACCTCGGCTGGATCAGGCCTGGACAAGCCGCAGCCTCTTGTCGAAGATTCCCAGGACGCGGGCGAGTTCGTGGCCACGCCGCAGGATCATGCCTGTTGCCGCCACGACCGAATAGGCGCCCTGCTTGCGGGCGAGCTTGGGGTCCTTGACGATCTGGAACAGCGGCGTCTCGCTGGTGCGGCGGAAGACGGAGAACACGGCGCGGTCGGAAAGATGGTCGATGGCATAGTCCCGCCATTCATTGGCGGCGACCATTCGGCCATAGAGGCGCAGAATCTGGTCGAGCTCGCGCCGGTCGAAAGACACCGGCATGTCGAGGCGCTCGCGACGCGCTTCCTGAAACGGGATCAATATTGCGGATTCGTCCCCACCCTCCGCACCAGATCCGCGTTCTGTCATCCGATCCGACCCTTTGTGACAATCACAAGACGACGACAGGTTTGCTCTTTCGTCCCGCAAAAGCAAGACCTGGGCGCAATTCGGGGGCCGATCACGCCGATTCCGGGGGGCAAGGGTCACGCGGCGTCATGTCACAAAGCAAGCGGTGGTGTTAGAATTGGTGATCCTTGGCCACAATCTCGCCACAAATAATCCAAGCTCACGCCCCAATGTCTGGCGACCATCCGTTCGTTGCCTGAGACGGTTCGGTCCGGCATCGGCTCGTAAACCCCAAGCCCCCCGCCCACGGGCCCGCGTCGGATCGAACCAACCTCGGTTTTTGCAAGGAACCGGGTGCGACGATCCCAAAACCACTGAACCGGTGTCAGTCCCGACTGGCGCCGGTTTTTTAATGCATGTCTCCCGAAATGGTGCTGGTGCAGGGTTTGGGAAAAAGACATGCGCTCAGCCAGGAGCGCACAAGCACGCGACATGCTTGTTGATCTCAGAGGCCCGAGGGATATTCGATCGCCGCCGCTCCCAGAATAGGACCGGGCGTGTCGTCCTTGCCGACCGACTGCAGAAGCACCGCGCAGCCGCCCGCGCCCCGCTTTGTCACCTCGCTCATCGGCATCTCGAATCGCGCTGCCTTGGCGTGCCAGACGCCTGCCGTCTGCATGTCTGTGACCGCATTCCAGTAGGAGACCGTACGGCCCCGATTCTCGCCTTCGGCGATGGCGATGGGCGTCACCGGATTGTAGTAGACCAGTACGACATGGGCCTTCTCGCCCGTCTTGCCTTCGCCCACCTCGATCACCAGGCTGTCGCCGAGGCGCTTGGCCGTAATCGGCACCGGCAGGCCCTGGGCGTCCGCCTTCCCCGACGCCAGCGCCGTCTCGATCGCCGCGCGGTCCGAGCCGTTCACATGGGTGGTGCCATTGATCACCGCCTGCGGCGTGTAGACCGAGCGGCTGCCGAAGGTGCGCATGTAGTCGCGCTGGCGGGCCGTGTTCTCGGGCTTGGCCAGCGTGTCGCGCCAGCCGAGATAGTCCCAGTAATCGACGTGATAGGCCAGCGCCACGATGTCGCCCTTGCCGGCCATCTCGGCGAACAACTCGTCGGCCGGCGGGCAGGAACTGCAACCCTGGCTGGTGAAGAGTTCGACGACACCACGCGGATTGCCGATCTCGCCTGCGATCGAAGGTGCTGCAATAACCGACAGGGCCAGCGCCGCCGCCAGCCCGTCAAGGTGCCGAAATCCCATGGCCGTTTCCGCTCTTGCACGCCGGGCCAGCCGGCTGCTTTTGATTGCCCGACAAACTGGCAGAAGCGACTTTCAACGGGAAGTCACGTTCACTTGAAGCTTCGCCTGCCAGAGCCCCTCGAGGCGCAACTGCGCACAGGCTTCGGGACCTGCGGCGTGTCGCGAGAAAGGATTCATGCGACAGGCTGCAGGTTCTTGATTTCGCGCCTGCCATTTTCCCGAAACCGCTGCACTTTCGGGAGACATGCCTCGGCTCCGCTTTCGGGACGCGTGCCAGGAAGAGGCTCCCGCGCGTCCGAGAGGACGCGCGGGGCTTCAAATCGGTAGGTCTGCGTTGCTGGCGGCTCACGCCGCCAGGTCGCGCAGCACATATTGCAGGATGCCGCCGTTCTTGAAGTAGTCGAGCTCGTCGACCGTATCGATACGGCAGAGGATTGGCACGTTCTTGACCGTGCCGTCCGCGAAGGTCACCGTCGCGTTCATCTTCTGGCGCGGACGGATGGTATCGAGCCCGTCGATGGTCACCGTCTCGTCGCCCTTCAGGCCGAGCGATGCCCAGGAGGTGCCCTCCTCGAAGACGAAGGGGATGACGCCCATGCCGACCAGGTTCGAGCGGTGGATGCGCTCGAAGGACTGGGCGATCACAGCGCGTACGCCGAGCAGGTTGGTGCCCTTGGCCGCCCAATCGCGCGACGACCCGTTGCCGTACTCGACGCCGGCGAAGATCACCAGCGGCACGCCCTCGCGGCGATATTCCATCGCCGCGTCGTAGATCGGCATCTCTTCCTTGGACGGATAGTGGATGGTGTAGCCGCCTTCGCGTCCGTTCTCGCCCAGCATGTGGTTCCTGATACGGATATTGGCGAAAGTGCCGCGCATCATCACCTCATGGTTGCCGCGCCGCGTGCCGTACTGGTTGAAGTCGGCGACGCCGACGCCGTTGTCGATCAGATATTTGCCGGCGGGCGAGGCCGCCTTGATCGAACCGGCGGGCGAGATGTGATCGGTGGTGATCTTGTCGCCGAAGAGGCCGAGGACGCGCGCACCCTTGATTTCGCCGATCGCGCCGGGCCTGGCGCCCATGCCGACGAAATAGGGCGGATTTTGCACATAGGTCGACTGGTCGTCCCAGGCATAGGTCTGGCCCTCGGGCGCTTGCACCTTCTGCCAGTTCTCATCGCCCTTGAACACGTCGGCATATTTGCGGGCGAACAGTTCGCGCGTGACGTTCTGGGCGATGAACTGTTCGATCTCTTGCGTCGTCGGCCAGATGTCCTTGAGATAGACCGGCTTGCCGTCGCGATCCTCACCGATCGGCTCGGCGGTGAGGTCCTTGGTCACCGTGCCGGCCAGCGCATGGGCAACGACCAGCGGCGGTGAGGCGAGGTAGTTCGCCTGGACGTCGGGCGACACGCGGCCCTCGAAATTGCGGTTGCCCGAAAGCACCGCCGCTGCGATCAGCCCCTTGTCGTTGATTGTCTTGGAGATCGGCGCCGGCAGAGGACCGGAATTGCCGATGCAGGTCGTGCAGCCGAAACCGACGAGGTTGAAGCCGATCTGGTCGAGCTCCTTCTGCAGGCCTGATTTGTCGAGATACTCCGCGACCACCTGGCTGCCGGGGGCGAGCGAGGTCTTCACCCAGGGCTTCTGCTTCAGGCCGACGCGGTTGGCGTTGCGCGCCAGCAGGCCGGCGCCGATCAGCACGCTCGGATTGGAGGTGTTGGTGCAGGAGGTGATGGCGGCGATGACCACGTCGCCATGGCCGAGGTCGTGGTCGGCGCCTTCCACCGCGTAGCGCCTGGCGGCGTCGGCGGTCTTCTTGTATTCAGCCTCCAGCGCCTTGGCGAAGCCCGATGCGATGCCTTCGAGCGGGATGCGGCCCTCCGGGCGCTTCGGACCGGCCATGGACGGCACGACGTCGCCGAGGTCGAGTTCCAGAAGGTCGGTGAAGACGGGGTCGGCCGAGCCGTTGTCGCGCCACATGCCCTGCGCCTTGGCATAGGCCTCGACCAGCTCGATGCGGCTCTCGGCGCGGCCGGACATGGTGAGATAGCGCACGGTTTCCGCGTCGACCGGGAAGAAGCCGCAAGTGGCGCCGTATTCCGGCGCCATGTTGCCGATCGTGGCGCGGTCGGCCAAGGTCATGTTGGAGAGGCCTGGCCCGAAGAACTCGACGAACTTGCCGACGACACCCTTCTTGCGCAGCATCTGGGTGACGGTCAGCACGAGGTCGGTCGCGGTGACGCCTTCCTTGAGCTTGCCGGTCAGGCGAAAGCCGATCACCTCGGGCAAAAGCATCGACACCGGCTGGCCGAGCATGGCCGCCTCGGCCTCGATGCCGCCGACGCCCCAGCCGAGCACGCCCAGGCCATTGATCATGGTGGTGTGCGAATCGGTGCCGACGCAGGTGTCGGGATATGCGACCACCTCGCCGTCATCGTCGGTGTTGGTCCACACCACCTGGCCGAGATATTCGAGATTGACCTGGTGGCAGATGCCGGTGCCGGGCGGCACCACGCGGAAGTTGCGGAACGCCTGCTGGCCCCATTTCAGGAAGCGGTAGCGCTCTGCGTTGCGCTCATATTCGAGCTCGACATTGCGGGCGAAGGCCATCGGCGTGCCGAACTCGTCGACGATGACGGAGTGGTCGATCACAAGGTCGACCGGCACCAGCGGGTTGATCTTCTGCGGGTCGCCGCCCAGCGAGGCCATGGCGTCGCGCATGGCGGCGAGGTCGACCACCGCCGGCACGCCGGTGAAGTCCTGCATCAGCACGCGGGCCGGCCGATAGGCGATCTCGACGCCGGCCTTGCCCTTGTCCGTCAGCCAGCCGGCGACAGCCTGGATGCTTTCCTTGGTTACCGAGCGGCCGTCCTCGTTGCGGAGCAGATTCTCCAGAAGGACCTTCATCGAATAGGGGAGCTGGGCAATCCCCGCGAGGCCGTTCTTCTCGGCCTCCACCAGGTCGAAATAGACATATTCCGCGTCGCCGACCTTCAGCGTCTTACGGGAATTGAAACTGTCGAGAGATTTGGACACGTGCGATCCCACTGGTCTGTTCTGCCTGGGAACGGACGCCTCGGCATGCTGGAATCACGCGCAAAGGTGCGGGTACGGCCATTTCCGCTGTCCGCCCCCTCGCACCCGGCCGTTCAAGGCGGCGCGCGCGCTGGTTCGGCGCAAATTCGGTTCCCATGCCGACCGCTGGCATGGTCAACCCGCATATAGAGAAATTCCTGGAATAGTTCTAGACGGTGAATCGGGCAATTTTGCTGCGGCGCACATGGCCGCAGCCGGGCTTCCTGCGACGGGGGAGAGATGCGGCTGAAAGCCGACGGACTGGCGGGCGAGCGTGGCGGCGAGCGGATATTCTCCGGCGTCGGCTTCATCCTCGACGCCGGTACGAGCCTGACCGTCACCGGCCCGAACGGCGCCGGCAAGTCGACGCTGCTGAGAGTGCTGGCGGGACTTCTGCCCGCAGCGGCGGGGAACATCTCCTTCGAAGGTGGGGGGCAGTGGCCGGCACTCGCGGGTGCCCTTCACTATCTCGGCCATCAGAACGCGATGAAGGCGGCGTTGACCGTGTCGGAGAACCTTCGCTTCTGGCAGGATTTCTGCGGCATGCCGCGACTCTCCGCCGAAGAGGCGCTCGGCGAAGTCGGGCTCGAAGCGATCGCTCACCTGCCCTTCGGCTATCTGTCGACCGGCCAGCGCCGCCGTGCGGCGATCGCACGGCTGCTGGTCAGCCACCGTCCTGTCTGGCTGCTCGACGAACCAACGGCCGGCCTCGACAAGGCCTCCGAGCAGCGTTTCTCCGGGCTGATGAACGCCCATCTCGAGAACGGCGGCATCATTGTCGCAGCAACTCATCTGCCGCTTGGGCTGGATAACGGCCAGACGCTGGCGATGAGGGGAGAGGCATCGTGAAATCGCATACCGCGTTACCCCCCTCTGTCCTGCCGGACATCTCCCCCCGGGGGGAGATCGGCTGGCAGCGCGCTCTACGTAAAGGGTCGACCTCGCAGAATGATCGCCTTGGCCTGTCTCAGCGAATCTCCCCCCTTGAGGGGGAGATGTCCGGCAGGACAGAGGGGGGTATCAAAACAAGCTCGACGCCAGACGTTCGTTCCTCCCTCCAATGGACGGTCCCCCCATGCTAGCGCTGTTCCTGCGCGATATCCGGCTGGGCATCCGGGCCGGCGGCGGGGGACTGACCGGCGTGCTGTTCTTCCTGGCGGTGATCACGGCGGTGCCCTTCGCAGTCGGTCCCGATCTCAACCTTCTCGCCCGCATAGGCCCGGCGATCCTGTGGGTCGGCGCACTGCTGTCCAGCCTGCTCGGCCTCGACCGCCTGTTCCAGGCCGACCGCGAGGACGGGTCCCTCGATGCGCTGCTCCTGGCGCATGACCGCCACATGCCGGCCTTCGCCGTCTTCGTGAAGTGCCTGGCCCACTGGGTGGTGAGCGTCCTGCCGCTGGTGGTCGCGGCGCCGCTGTTCGGCCTGTTCATGAACATGCCGCCTTTGGCGATCGGCGCGACAGCGCTTACTCTGCTGGTCGGCACGCCGGCGATCGCTTTCGTCGGCGCGGCGGGCGCGGCGGTCGCCGTGGCCCTGCCGCGCGGCGGCGTGCTGGTTTCGGTGCTGGTGCTGCCGCTGGTGTTGCCGGTGTTGATCTTCGGCGTCTCGGCCTCCTATGCGGCGGTCGCCGAGCCCGATCCGTTCCTGCCGCCTTTTCTCATTCTCTCGGCGCTGACGCTGTTCCTCGCCGTGATCGGCCCGGCTGCAGCGGCAGTGGCATTGCGCTACGCAACCGACTGAATCCCGTTGCACGGACTTCGCCAGCCGGATGCGGCAAAGTCGGCGAATTGCGGAGACAGGGGCGCGGCGTTATGTAACGGTCCATGAACGATACGACCATGCGCTGGACCGATCTGGCCAATCCGACACGCTTCGTGGCGTTGGCCGACCGGCTGATCCCCTGGTTCGCCGGCCTTGCGGCGCTGGTGCTCGCGATCGGCCTCTATATGGGTTTCGCCGCGCCCGAGGATTATCAGCAGGGCATCACGGTGCGCATCATGTATATCCATGTGCCTTTCGCCTGGCTGTCCATGATGTGCTACTCGATCATGGCGGCGTCGGCGCTCGGGACCCTGGTGTGGCGTCACCCGCTGGCCGACGTGGCGCTGAAGGCGGCGGCACCGATCGGGGCGACCTTCACTGCGCTGGCACTCATCACCGGCTCGATCTGGGGCAAGCCCATGTGGGGAACGTGGTGGGTGTGGGACGGCCGGCTCACCTCGGTTTTCGTGCTCTTCATCCTCTACCTCGGCATCATCGCACTGACCCGGGCGCTGGATGATCACACGCGCTCGGCCCGCGCGGCGGCGGTGATCGCGCTGGTCGGATTCGTCAATATCCCCATCATCAAGTTCTCCGTCGACTGGTGGGCGACGCTGCACCAGCCGGCATCGGTGTTCCGGCTCGACGGACCAACCATCCATCCGAGCCTGCTGTGGCCGCTGATGGTCATGGCGCTTGGTTTCACGATCCTGTTCTTCGCCCTTCATCTCACGGCGATGCGCACCGAGATCTGGCGCCGCCGCGTGGCGGCCATGCGGCGCGTGGCGGCCCGGCGGGCCGAAAGCACGGAGGTGCCGGCATGAGCACGCATGCTCTCTATGTCATGGCCGCCTACGGTGTGACCTTCATCGTCATGGCGGGGCTGATCGGCTGGCTGCTCACAGACCGCAACGCCCGCCGCCGTGAACTCGCCGACCTGGAAGCGAGCGGCGTGCGCCGGCGCTCGGATCGCGCCGTCGAGGGCCGGCCATGAGCGGCACGCAGGCCGAGGCGCCGAAGCGGCCGCGCAGGCTGTTCGTGCTCTTGCCGCTCGCGGCCTTCCTGGCGCTGGCTGCCGTATTCCTGGTGCAGCTCTATTCCGGCCGCGACATTTCGGTGGTGCCGTCGGCCCTGATCGGCTCGCCCGCACCGCAAACCAGGCTGCCGGCGCTCGAAGGCCTCGACCTGCCAGGTCTCGATTCGGCGGCCTTCCTCGGCAATGTGACGCTGGTGAACGTCTTCGCCTCCTGGTGCGGACCGTGCCGGGAAGAGCATCCCGTGCTGATGGCGCTGGCACAGGACCGCCGCTTCGGCATCGTCGCGCTGAACTACAAGGACCGGCCGGAAAACGCGCGGCGGTTCCTCGGCGAACTCGGCAATCCTTTTGGCGCGATCGGCAGCGACGAAACGGGGCGTACCGCGATCGATTGGGGCGTCTACGGGGTGCCGGAGAGCTTTCTGGTCGGGAAGGACGGTAAGATCCTCTACAAACATGTCGGACCGCTCACGCCGGAGGCCGTGAGCAGGCAGTTGCTGCCGCAGATCGAGAAGGCGCTGGCGGCGCCGGGTTAGCGGCGTTCCGCCACTGCTCCCGATTCAGTAACGCAGATGTGATGAACCTACTTCATCACAACGCCGTCTTGGTCTAACCTCCTGTTCGCGGAATCATCGCGGGGGTCCGCAGGGGACGATCCGGCATGCAGTCCAGCGCGGTTTTCAGCATTTTCCTGCCTGCGGCGCTCGCGGTCATCATGCTGGGCCTCGGCCTGTCGTTGACCGTGGAGGATTTCCGCAAGGTGCTGTCGCGGCCGAAGCCGGTCGTCGTAGCGCTCGTCTGCCAGGCGCTGATCCTGCCCGTCATCTGCTTCGGCATCGTCTATCTGTCGGCGCTGCCGCCGGCGATCGCGGTCGGCATGATGCTCTTGGCGGCCAGTCCGGGCGGCTCGTCAGCCAATCTCTACAGCCATCTGGCCGGCGGCGATGTGGCGCTGAACATCACGCTCACCGCGATCAATTCGGTTCTCGCGATGATCACGCTACCGATCATCGTCAATTTCTCGCTGCTGCAGTTCTACGGCGAGGGCAAGGTGATCCCGCTGCAATTCGACAGGATCCTGCAGATCTTCGCACTCGTCCTGGTTCCGGTGGCGTCCGGCATGTTCCTCCGCAACCGCTACCCGACGCTGGCGCTCGGGCTGGAACGGCCGGTGAAGGTCCTGTCGGCGGTGTTCCTCGCAGCGATCGTGCTGGTCGCACTGATCCGCGAATGGCAAACGCTGGTGACCTGGGGGCCGGTGATCGGCATGGCGACGCTCGCCTTCAACCTCATCAGCCTGGCCATCGGCTACGGCGTGCCGCGACTGTTCAATCTCGGCTACAAGCAGGCGATCGCCATCTGCATGGAGATCGGCATCCACAACAGCACGCTGGTCATCGCCATCGCGATGAGCCCGCTGCTGCTCAACAATTCCGAGATGGCCATCCCGCCGGCGATCTACGGGCTGGTGGCCTACATCACCGCCGCGATCTTCGTCGCGCTCGCCAAGCGGCGCGCCGGGGCCGCGGCGGTTTGAGGCGCCAAGGTTGGCGCCGGAAGAAGCCGGCTCAGCCGTAGACCGAGCGATAGGCCTGATGGAGCATCTCGCTGCGGTCGGCGCGCAGGTCGACGAGGTCGCGGGTCGACATGCTCTCGATCTCGGCGACGAGGCGGCGGTACTTGGCGCGCTTGGCGAGACGGTCCTGGGTGCGGGCGACGATGGTAGAGAAGATCATGGTCTTGTCCTTTCCGGAGCGCGTCCAGCGCTCGTGCTGTTCTCCTCCGGCCGATGCATCATGACATAATCATGGTGCAGTGCAAAATAAACTGCTGCATTGCAGCAATGCGCGCCTTGCATGGCACATCCAATGCGCCTCAAACGTCGGCGCGTCCCTCCGGGCCGCTTGGCTTTCGCGCCAACAGGCGTGGGCCACGCGGTCGCGCGCTTCAACGTCGATTTCATCGATGGTTGGTATTGGACATCGGAAAGGATGTTCGCGTCTGGACTGTCGGAACGAAACGGGCGTTGCCGGATGCTCACCACATGGATTTCTTGTAGCTCTCGTCCAGCCACTCGTCGGTCTTGGCGGCGGAATCGGCGAGCGCGAGCTGGTCTTTGAGGATGGTGCCCAACGTCGGCAGGGTGGAGCGGTCCACCCAGCTTTCGGGCTTCCAAAGTTCCGAGCGCATGAAGGCCTTGGCGCAATGCATATAGGCCGCCTTGATGGTGACCACGATGACGCTGATCGGGGGCCGCCCGTCGACGGCCAGCCTTTCGCGCAGCGCCTTGTCGGCGGTGATCCGCGCTTCGCCGTTGATGCGCAGCGTCTCGTTCATGCCGGGAATGAGGAACAGCAGTCCGACCGCAGGGTTGACCAGGATGTTCTCCAGCGTGTCGAGCCGATTGTTGCCGGGCCGGTCGGGAATGGCGATCGTGTTGTCGTCGAGGATGGCGACGAAGCCGGGCTTGTCGCCCTTCGGCGTCACGTCGCCATTGCCTCGGTCGTCGCAGGAGCCGATCAAGACGAACGGGCTCTTGGCGAGGAAGCCGCGGCAATGGAAGTCGAGCGACTTCAGTTCCTTGCGCACCGCGCCTTCGCCGGGTTCCTTGTAGATCGTCCGCAGTTCGTCGCGGTTGCTCACGAATTGCATCGTTGCGGTCCTTTCCCCAAAGCACCGCTCTCCGACGGTGGCCGATCCTGGCGCGGCGGAGGAAGTTACGCCGGTTCAACCAGAGGTGAAAAGAGGGAAAGCAGCCGTCGGTGAAATTTGCGCGTCTGTGGGAAGAGGTTTTCTACTTCCGCGCGTCATCCAGCGAGTGCTTCATGATCAGCGGCATCTGGCTCAGCGTGAAGACGAGCGTGATCGGCATGATGCCCCAAACCTTGAATGCTACCCAGGCGTCGGTCGAGAAGGTCCGCCAGACGATCTCGTTGACGATGGCCAGGAACAGGAAGAACAGGCCCCAGCGCAAGGTGAGCTTGCGCCAGCCTTCCGCATCGAGCCGGAAGGCCGAATCGAAGACGTAACCGAGCAGCGATCTGCCGAAGAGCAGGCCGCCGAGCAGCACGCCGCCGAACAGCGTGTTGACGATGGTCGGCTTCATTTTGATGAAGACGTCGTCTTGGAGCCACAGCGTGAGGGCGCCGAACACGAAGACAACGATGCCTGAAACCAGCGGCATGATCGGCAGCGAGCGGGTGAGGATCCACGACACCGTAAGCGCTACCGCGGTCGCCACCATGAACAGGGCGGTGGCGAGGAAGATCGGGCCGCCGAATTCGCCGAGAGCGGGAAACCGCGCGATCAGGGCTTCGCCCCGGGTGTTGGCGAAGAAGAAGACAAGGAGCGGACCGAGCTCGAGCGCGAGCTTCAGCAACGGGTTGATTTCCTTCTTCCTCGGGTCGGTCGGATCGCGTTCGAGGATCGGTTCGTCCATCATCATGCCACTCCTGCGATCGCCTTGGCGAAGTCGCTTGCCGAAAACGGTTCGAGATCGTCGACCTGCTCGCCGACGCCGATGAAATAGACCGGCAGCTTATGCTTGGCGGCGATTGCGACCAAAATACCGCCGCGCGCCGTGCCGTCGAGCTTGGTCATGACGAGGCCGTTGACGCCGGCGACATTGCGGAAGATCTCGACCTGGTTCAGCGCGTTCTGGCCGGTGGTCGCATCGACGGTCTGCAGCACGGTATGCGGGGCGTCCGGATCGAGCTTGCCCAGTACGCGCACGATCTTCTCCAGTTCCGCCATCAGCTCGGCCTTGTTCTGCAGCCGGCCGGCCGTGTCGATGATCAGCACGTCGGAGCCGGCCTGCTTGGCCTTTTCGAAAGCGTCGTAGGCAAGGCCGGCGGCATCGGCGCCCAGCTTGGAGGAGACGACCGGAGAGCCCGTCCGCTCGCCCCAGATCTTCAACTGCTCGATCGCGGCGGCGCGGAACGTGTCGCCGGCGGCCAGCGTGACCGCGAGGCCGCCCTCGACCAGCTTGGCGGCGAGCTTGCCGATGGTGGTGGTCTTGCCCGTGCCGTTGACGCCGACGACAAGGATCACATGCGGCTTGTGCGAGAGATCGAGTTCCAGCGGCATGGCCACCGGCATCAGGACCTTCTCCATCTCTTCGGCCATGATGGCGCGCACTTCGTCGTCCGAGACGTTCTTGCCGTAACGTCCGGAGGCGAGCGCGTCGGTGACCCGGATCGCGGTCTCCATGCCGAGATCGGCGCGGATCAGCACGTCCTCCAGATCCTGCAGCGTGTCTTCGTCCAGCTTGCGCTTGGTGAAGACGCCGGCAATGTTGCTCGACAGCTCCTTCGACGAGCGCGACAGGCCCTGCTTGAGCCGCTGGAACCAGGAAAGTTTCGGTGCCGCCTCGACCGGCTTCGCCTCGGCCTTCTGCTGCACTTTCTTCGCGACGGTCACCTTGCCGGCAGGTGTCGGCGAAACGTCCTCTCCCCCCTTGAGGGGGAGATGGCCCGAAGGGCCAGAGGGGGTTGTCTCGGCCGCGCGCGGCGCCTCACTTGCATCGTGCGTCGGCTGTGCTTCGGCCGCAATCGTCTCGGCGATGCTCGGCGGTTCTTCGACAGGCGCGCGAGATTCCTGGACGAATGGTGCTGGCGCTGCCTCAGTAGGGACAGTCCCAGCAGGGAGCGGCGCTTCCTCGGCCGGGGCGTCAGGTTCCGCGGCGACCCCACCCCGATCGGCTTCGCCGATCGACCCTCCCCTCAAGGGGGAGGGGGGCGTCGGCGCTTCTCCCCCCTCGAGGGGGAGATGGCCCGGAGGGCCAGAGGGGGTTGTCTCGGCAGCGCGGGGCGCCTTGCCTGCATCCGACGTGGGCTGTGCTTCGGACGCAATGGTCTCGGCCGCGCTCGGCGTTTCTTCAACAGGCGCGCTGGGCTCTTCGGTGACCGGCTCCGAAGCTGCTTGGGCAGAGACAGTTTCAGCGGAACGCGGCGCTTCCTCGGCCGGGGCGTCAGGTTCTGCGGCGACCCCACCCCGATCGGCTTCG
Organism: Mesorhizobium sp. L-8-3; assembly: GCF_016756615.1. Taxonomy (GTDB): domain Bacteria; phylum Pseudomonadota; class Alphaproteobacteria; order Rhizobiales; family Rhizobiaceae. The sequence goes on from NZ_AP023262.1 coordinate 2,104,063, forward strand.
CCGATCGACCCTCCCCTCAAGGGGGAGGGGGACGTCGGCGCGGCATCCTCTCCCCCCTTGAGGGGGAGATGGCCCGAAGGGCCAGAGGGGGTTATTTCGGCAGTGTTCGGCGCTTCGTCGGTGGCCACCTTTTCCGGTGTCTCAGGAGACGCGGGAGCGGTGGGGATCTCAACCGGGGCCGGCGCGGGCTGGGGTTCGGGAGCGGCAGGCTCCACTTCCGGGAGCGCGGGTTCAGGCTCCGCGGCGGGTTCTGCCGGCGTCGGTACTTCGACGGGCTGCCGCGGCGGCGCCGGCTGCGGCACTTCTGGCGTTTTCTCCGGCTCGGTCGGAGCGGGAGCCGGTTCCGCTGGGGGGAGCGGTGCGGGCTGCGGTTCCTGTGGCGCGGGGGCGACAAGTTCCGGGGGGCTGAGAGGCTTCAGATCCTCCGCCTGGCTCTCGACCTGCTCCTTTTCCTCAGCCTGCTTGCGGCCGAAGGAAAAGACCTTCTTGATGAAATTGAATGCCATCGAACGTTCCGTCAGGCCGCGCGGGCCGAGAGGGGGGAGGCCAGCAGCTGGCGTCCGTCATGGCCTGTCACCACGGCGTCGACAATGTCGCCCGGCGCGCCGGCCGCGATCGCGGTCAGCGTGAAACCTTCCGTGCGACCGATGCCGTCACGCTCGACGAGGATCGATTGCCGCGTGCCGGCGAGCGTCGCCAGATGCCCGGCATAGGCGGCGTCGCCGGCGGCGCGCAGGCGTGCGGCGCGCGCTTTGACCACGGCCCGGTCGACCTGCGGCATGCGGGCAGCCGGTGTTCCTGCGCGCGGCGAGAAGGGAAAGACGTGGAGATGGGTCAAGCCGCATTCCTCGACGATGCCGAGCGAGTTCTGGAACATCGCTTCGGTCTCGGTCGGGAAGCCGGCGATGATGTCGGCCCCGAACACGATGCCGGGGCGCAGTCTGCGCACCTCCTCGCAGAAGCGTATGGAATCGTCGCGCAGATGCCTGCGTTTCATCCTCTTCAGGATCATGTCGTCGCCGGCCTGCAGCGACAGGTGCAGATGCGGCATCAGCCTGTTTTCGTTGGCGATCGCGTCGAGCAGGTCGTCATCCGCTTCGATGGAATCGATCGAGGACAACCGCAGCCGCTTCACGTCGGGCACCTGCTTCAGGATCGTCTTGACCAGCTTTCCGAGCCTGGGCGCGCCCGGCAGGTCGGCGCCGTAGCTGGTCATGTCGACGCCGGTCAGCACGATCTCGGCGTATCCGTTGCCGGCCAGACGCTTGACCTGCTCGACCACCGCGCCCATCGGCACGGACCGCGAATTGCCGCGGCCGAAGGGGATGATGCAGAAGGTGCAGCGATGGTCGCAGCCGTTCTGGACCTGCACGAAGGCGCGGGCGCGGCCCTCGATCGCGTCGACCATATGCGAGGCGGTCTCGCGCACGCTCATGATGTCGTTGACGCGCGCCTTTTCGGTATCGTTGACGCCGAAGTCGGGCAAAGCGCGGTAGCTGCTCGAGCGCAGCTTCTCCTCATTGCCGAGCACGAGGTCGACCTCGTCCATCGCCACGAAGGCCGCGGGGTCGGTCTGGGCGGCGCAGCCCGTGACGATGATGCGCGCGTCGGGGCTCTCGCGGCGCGCCTTGCGGATCGACTGCTTCGCCTGGCGAACGGCTTCGGCCGTCACCGCGCAGGTGTTGAAGATGACCGCGCCGCCCTCAAGGCCGCCCAGCCCGGCAGTCTCCGCCTCGCGGCGCATCACCTCGGATTCATAGGTGTTCAGCCGGCAGCCGAAGGTGACGATGTCGACCGCCATCAGGCAACGTCCCTTTCGTCGCGGTTCCAGGCACCGGTGGCCGGATCGAAACTGCCGGCGAATTCCCATTCGGCCGGGCCGGTCATGATCACGTGGTCGTCGTCGCGCCATTCGATCAGGAGCGGCCCACCCGGCACGGTCACGGTAACGGCGCGGCCGGTTCGCCGCGTGCGTGCGGCGCTCACCGCGGCCGCGCAAGCGGCCGAGCCGCAGGCCCGGGTCAGGCCGGCGCCGCGCTCCCAGGTGCGAATGGCCATGGCGTCCGGTGCCGTGACCTGCGCGATCGTGATGTTGGCGCGCTCGGGGAAGATCGGATGATTTTCGAGCATCGGACCGAAGCGGTCGAGTTCGTAGGACCAGACGTCGCGGTCGACCCAGAAGATGGCGTGCGGGTTGCCCATCGAGGCAACCGAGGGCGAGTGCAGCACCGGCTTGTCGATGGGGCCGACCTGCAGCTCGATCATGCGCGTGTCGCGGAACTCCTCGGCAAGCGGGATGTCCCGCCAGCCGAAGCGCGGCATGCCCATATCGACCGAGATCATCCCGTCGGCATGCTCGTCCGCGTTGAGGATGCCGGCCACGGTCTCGAAGGTGAAGTGCCTGCGGCCGGTCTCGGCCGACAGGGCCCGCACCACGCAGCGCATGCCGTTGCCGCAGGCCTGCGCGATCGAGCCGTCGGAATTCAGGATCTCGATATAGTTCTCGGTGCCTGATGTGCGCGGATCGTGGATCGCCATGATCTGGTCGAAACGGGTGGCGGGATCGGCATTGAGCGCGACCGCGGCGGCGGGCGAGACGCGGCCGGCGCGACCGCGCATGTCGGCGACGATGATCTCGTTGCCGAGCCCGTTCATCTTTGCGAACTTCGCCCTCGCGGTCATTCCGTTGCTTTTTCGGCCTGTTGCGTTTGGCGCCTATATGGCGGAAACGGCCGGGAATTACCAGTGCGACCCGTTGGAGCGGAGCCGATCAGGGGGCCGGCACGTCCCATACTTCACCCGGCAGCATCGGCCGGAAGCATTCGCGCCCGATGTTGCGCGCCTCGAGTGCGCGCCAGAGCCTGTCGCGCGGCTCCTCGATCGGTTCGTTGGTCAGCGGGAAGGTGCCCCAGTGACAGCCGACGGCCCAGGCGGCCTTGCACAGCAACATTCCCTCGGCCGCCTCGTCGGGATCCTGGTGATGCGGCTCCATGAACCAGCGTGGCGCGTAGGCGCCGATGGGCAGGACGGCAAGGCGGAAACCGCCATGCTTCTGGCCGAGCCGTCGATAGATGCTGCCCCCATGGAAGCCGGTGTCGCCGGCGAAATAGAGCTTTCCGGCAGGGGCCTCGACGACGAAACCGCCCCATAGCGCCATGCGCCGGTCCGCCGCGCCGCGCGCCGACCAGTGATGGGCCGGCTCGACATGGATCGTCACCCGGTCCGTCACCGCCAGGGTCTCTCCCCAGTCTCGGGCGACGACACGCAGGCTCGGCGCGGCGGCATCAAGGATAGCGTCGTTGCCGAGCGGCGTCACCACGAGCGGATCATGTCCGGCGCGGAGCTTCTTCAGCGTGGCGGCGTCCATATGGTCGTAGTGATTGTGGCTCAGAAGCACGAGGTCGATGGGAGGCAGGTCGTCGAAGGCGATGCCGGGTTCGTTCACCCGCTTCGGTCCGGCGAAGGAGAAGGGCGAGACACGCTCCGACCAGACGGGATCGGTGAGCATATTGAGGCCGGCGAACTGGATGAGCACGGTGGAGTGGCCGACCATGGTGACGCGAAGTTCGTCGCCGGCCACGCGCGCATCCGGTCGCGCCGAAGGAAAGGGGCTCGGCCAGGAGGCTGGCCACGGCGTGCGCTCCCCGCCCAGTTGCCAGCGCAGGAGGTCGGCGAAACCGGCCGGCGGCCTGCCGCCCGGATTGAAGAACACGCGCCCGTCGAAATGGTCGCTGACATCGCCCTGGAAATAGGGGTTGCGCCTTTTGGTGCGCGTGACGTTTCCGGCCAGAGGTTTCATCCCTGTCGTCTCGAACGTGCAGATCCGCCGCTTTGTTCCATCATCTGATGCCATGTGCCTGGACGCTGACGCATCCGCGCGACCTCAGTTGCCGTCGCGGTCCTTCCGGGCCGCTCCGCTTCGCGCCAACGAGCGATCCTGTCGACCGTTGGCAATGAACCCGACACGATGGCGCTGGAGCAAGCGGCCCCTCCTGATGCTGACAAAGGCGCTGCCGTTTGGCTAGTCCTTGCTTCGAGATGCGCCTTTGCAGAGCCGACGCCGGCCGGATCGAGGCCCGGACAGAGAGGCCGGCCACGGTGCCGGTCGGCTCCGTCGACAGGCCGTTCGGGCCGCGGGAGGCCCGTCTCACAGCGCCTTGCGGCTGTTTGCGTGCCGAGCAGATCAATCGGTGGGTGAATTCTCCGGGCTGAGCATGCAGCGTGGTAAAATCGCAACATTTGTAGGATCGAAACCGCATTTTAACCATATCCGGTTGCAATTTAGCCAATATCGATGATTTGGGTTCAATGATATCAACGGCCGGAGCGTGGACTGGCTCCGACGGAGGATTTGATGAATTTTTCCAAGACGGGCCTTGTTCTTGTGTCGCTGATGGCGCTGACCGCGGCCGGCTGTTCCAGTTCGCGGTTTTCGACGCTGGATTCCCAGCCGGCGCCGCTGACGCCGGCCCCGTCCGGGACAGTGACAGGCTCCCAACTGCCGCCGCCGGCTGCTCCTGGGACGGACGCCAGCCAGTTCCCGCCGGCGCCAGGCGGGACGAATGTAGCGGCTGCCACGCCGGTCGCGCCGCCGGCCGATGCTCCCGACCTGACCGCCGGCAATGTCGCCGGCGTCTGGAATGCATCGGTCTCGGGCCAGAGCTGCAAGGTCGCCACCCCGCAGACCAAGTTCGGCGCCGGTTTCCGCGCCGGTCCGTTGCGCTGCCCGGCTCCGCTCGACGGCGTCAAGTCGTGGAACGTCAGCGGCAAGCAGCTGACGCTCTATGACGAGAACGGCGGCACGCTCGCCAGGCTCTACTCGTCCGGCCCGGAAAAATTCGACGGTCAGACCGAAGGCGGCGTTCCGGTTTCGCTGACGCGGTGATAGGCATCGTCCAACCCGTTCCAGCCAAGACGACTTCATGCACCATCTGCGCGACGGCATCCAGACACACCCTTCTGTCGCGCAGCGCTATCGCCACCTCGTGGAGACCGGCGCCGTTGAACGCGACGCCGCCCAGGAAGCGGTCGCGGTCGCGCTCGACCGCCTGATCGGAGAAATCGCCTCCAAGAGGCTTGCCGCCAAATCGAGCTCGCTCGGCTGGCTGTTCGGGAAGAAGCGCAAGCCCGAGCCGGTCAAGGGCCTCTACATCCACGGTGCCGTCGGCCGCGGCAAGACCATGCTCATGGACCTGTTCTTCGAGCTCGTGCCGGTGCGGCGCAAGCGCCGCGTCCATTTCAACGATTTCATGGCGGAGGTCCAGGATCGGATCCAGAAGCAGCGTCTGGCTCGCAAGAACGGCGAGACCCGGGAGGACGATCCCATCCCGCCGGTGGCCAAGGCACTGGCGGAAGAAGCCTGGGTGCTCTGCTTCGACGAGTTCACGGTGACCGACATCGCCGATGCGATGATCCTGTCGCGCCTGTTCTCGGCGCTGTTCGCCGAGGGCGTGGTGCTGGTCGCTACCTCCAACGTGGTTCCCGTCGAGCTCTATCGCGACGGACTGAACCGCCAGCTCTTCCTGCCCTTCATCGGATTGCTGGAGAGGCATGCCGAGGTCGTCTCGCTCGATGCGATGAAGGATTACCGGCTCGACCGCGTGAACCGCCTGCCGGTCTATCTCACTCCGGTCGACGCGGCGGCGGACCGCCAGATGGATGTCGCCTGGCAGACGATGACCAACGGCCACGCGCCGGCGACGGCCGAAATTACCGTCAAGGGGCGCCATGTCGCGGTGCCGAAGGCCGCGGGGCGCGCTGCGCGCTTCTTCTTCCGCGATCTCTGCGAGAAACCGCTCGGCGCACGCGACTTCCTGGCGATCGCCGGACGCTACGATACGATTTTCGTCGACCACGTGCCGGTGCTGGCCGAGGCGCGGCGCAACGAGGCCAAGCGTTTCATCCTGCTGATCGATACGCTCTACGATCACAAGGTCCGCCTTGTGATGAGCGCCGAGGCGCCGCCGCAGGAACTCTATGAAGGCAGGCGCGGCACCGAGGCCTTCGAATTCGACCGCACGGCCTCACGCCTCATGGAGATGCAGAGCCGCGACTGGCTGGATGCCTGGTCGGAAAGGCATAGGAGCGAAAGGAGCGAATAGCGAGTAGCCAATAGCGAATAGGGATTAGAAGGCTTGCCGGATCGCCCGCGCCTGTGATGCTACTCGCTTTCTCTCGATCCCCGTGTACGGATCATCTTCGAAATCTCCAAATTTTGACGTTTACGTAAATCCCAATCATTATAACCGATTGAAAAACTTGATGCCGAAAGAATCGGTTGAATATTACAGCCGTCGAGGCTATGGCAGCCTCGAAATCCCGGCCCTTCCGGCCCGTCCTCACATGCCTTCCATAGCGCCGTCCGTCGACGGTTTTCAGACAAGGGATACTCTCCAACATGGCACGCAACAAGATCGCCCTCATCGGCTCCGGCATGATCGGCGGCACGCTGGCTCACATGATCGGCCTCAAGGAACTGGGCGACGTCACTCTGTTCGACATCGCCGAAGGCATCCCGCAGGGCAAGGGGCTGGACATCGCCCAGTCCTCGCCGGTGGACGGCTTCGATGCGAGATTCACCGGCGTCAACGACTATGCGGCGATCGAGGGCGCGGATGTGTGCATCGTCACCGCCGGCGTGCCGCGCAAGCCCGGTATGAGCCGTGACGATCTGCTCGGCATCAATCTGAAGGTGATGGAGCAGGTCGGGGCCGGCATCAGGAAATATGCGCCGAAGGCCTTCGTCATCTGCATCACCAACCCGCTCGACGCCATGGTCTGGGCGCTGCAGAAGTTCTCCGGCCTGCCGAAGAGCCATGTCGTCGGTATGGCCGGCGTGCTCGACTCGGCCCGCTTCCGCTACTTCCTCGCCGAGGAGTTCAAGGTCTCGGTCGAGGATGTCACCGCCTTCGTGCTCGGCGGCCACGGCGACACGATGGTGCCGCTCACCCGTTACTCGACGGTGGCAGGCATTCCGCTGCCCGATCTCGTCAAGATGGGCTGGACCTCGAAGGAGAAGCTCGACGCCATCGTGCAGCGCACCCGCGACGGCGGCGCCGAGATCGTCGGTCTGCTGAAGACAGGTTCCGCCTATTACGCGCCGGCCTCTTCGGCGATCGCCATGGCCGAAGCCTATCTCAAGGACAAGAAGCGCGTCCTGCCTTGCGCTGCCTATCTTTCGGGGCAGTACGGGGTCAAGGACATGTATGTCGGCGTGCCGACCGTGATCGGCGCCGGCGGCGTCGAGCGCATCATCGAGATCGACCTCAACAAGGCCGAGCAGAAGATGTTCGAGAATTCGGTGGGGGCGGTGCAGGGCCTGTGCGAGGCCTGCGTCAACATCGCGCCGAATCTCGGCAAGAACTAAGGAGGCGGCTCCCGTGAACATCCACGAATATCAGGGAAAGCAACTGCTGAAGGCCTACGGCCTGCCGGTCGCCGAAGGCGTGGCGGTGCTGAAGGCGGAAGAAGCTGCCGCGGCGGCAAAGGCACTGCCGGGGCCGCTCTATGTGGTCAAGAGCCAGATTCATGCCGGCGGTCGCGGCAAGGGCAAGTTCAAGGAACTCGGCACCGACGCCAAGGGCGGCGTCAGGCTGGCGCGCTCGGCGGACGAGGTCGTGGCCAATGTCAACGAGATGCTCGGAAACACGCTCGTCACCAAGCAGACCGGACCGGCCGGCAAGCAGGTCAACCGCCTCTACATCGAGGACGGCGCCGACATCGACCGCGAGCTCTATCTGTCCATCCTGGTCGACCGCACGATCGGCCGCATCGCCTTCGTCGTCTCGACCGAGGGCGGCATGGACATCGAGGCCGTGGCCCATGACACGCCGGAGAAAATCGTCATGCTGGCGATCGACCCGGACAACGGCGTGACCGGCGAGGACGTGGCCAGGCTCAACGAGGCGCTGAAGCTCTCCGGCGATGCGGCGACGGACGGCGCCCAGGTGTTCCCGGCGCTCTACAAGGCTTTCGTCGAGAAGGACATGAGCCTGCTCGAGATCAACCCGCTGATCGTCATGACCAACGGCCGTCTGCGGCTCCTCGACGCGAAGATCTCCTTCGACAACAACGCGCTTTTCCGGCACCCGGAGGTGATGGAACTGCGCGACACGACCGAAGAGGACGCCAAGGAGATCGAGGCCTCGAAACATGATCTCGCCTATGTCGCGCTCGACGGCAATATCGGCTGCATGGTCAATGGCGCGGGCCTGGCCATGGCGACGATGGATATCATCAAACTCTATGGCGCGGAGCCCGCGAACTTCCTCGATGTCGGCGGCGGCGCGTCGAAGGAGAAGGTGACGGCAGCCTTCAAGATCATCACCGCCGACCCCGCGGTCAAAGGCATCCTCGTCAACATCTTCGGCGGCATCATGAAATGCGATGTCATCGCCGAGGGCGTGATCGCGGCCGTCAAGGAAGTCGGGCTGCAGGTTCCGCTGGTCGTGCGGCTCGAAGGCACCAATGTCGAACTGGGCAAGCGTATCCTCAGGGAGAGCGGCCTGAACGTCATTCCGGCCGACGACCTCGACGACGCGGCGAAGAAGATCGTCGCGGCGGTGAACGGCTAAGGCGCAGGCCTGCCGCGGCGCGCGCCAGGCGCGGCCGCCGCGGCAGGCTTCTCGCCGTCAACCCTATCCCAATCGAACGGACGGAACCCGAATGTCCATTCTCGTCAACAAAGACACCAAGGTCCTGGTTCAGGGCCTGACCGGCAAGACCGGCACCTTCCACACCGAGCAGGCGCTTGCCTACCACGGCACCCAGATGGTCGGCGGCATCCATCCGAAGAAGGGTGGCGAGACCTGGAGGGGCGCCGCCGGAGAGGCCCTGCCTATCTTCTCCTCCGTGGCGGATGGCAAGGAGAAGACCGGCGCCAATGCTTCGGTGGTCTATGTGCCGCCGGCAGGCGCGGCAGAAGCCATCATCGAGGCGATCGAGGCCGAGATCCCGCTGATCGTGTGCATCACCGAGGGCATCCCGGTCATGGACATGGTCAAGGTCAAGGCCAGGCTCGAGAAGTCCAGGTCGCGGCTGATCGGGCCGAACTGCCCCGGCGTGCTCACCCCCGACGAATGCAAGATCGGCATCATGCCGGGCAACATCTTCCGCAAGGGCTCGGTGGGCGTTGTATCGCGCTCGGGAACGCTTACCTATGAGGCCGTGTTCCAGACCACCAATGCGGGGCTCGGCCAGACGACCGCTGTCGGCATCGGCGGCGATCCCGTGAAGGGCACCGAGTTCATCGACGTGCTCGAGATGTTCCTCGCCGACGACGAGACCAAATCGATCATCATGATCGGCGAGATCGGCGGCTCGGCCGAGGAAGATGCCGCGCAGTTCCTGAAGGACGAGGCAAAGCGCGGGCGCCGGAAGCCGATGGCCGGCTTCATCGCCGGGCGCACCGCGCCGGCGGGGCGCACGATGGGTCACGCCGGCGCCGTCATTTCGGGCGGCAAGGGCGGCGCGGAAGACAAGATCGCGGCGATGGAGGCGGCGGGCATCCGCGTCTCGCCATCGCCGGCGAGGCTCGGCACGACGTTGCTCGAGGCGATCAAGGGGTAAGTGAATGGTGAATGGTCAGTGGTGAATGGATGGAAGAGGCAAGCTCGCCCAACTGCGACGCTTCCATTCACCATTCACCATTTTGCCATTCACCCCTGAATAGGAGACGGGGCTGACGCTCCGATCAAGGACATGGCACGGCAAGATCAAGCCAACGACCAGTTTTCCCTCACCTCTTTCCTCTATGGCGGCAATGCCGACTATATCGAGGCGCTCTATTCCAGCTATCAGGACGATCCGTCCTCGGTGAATTCCGAGTGGCGCAACTTCTTCGGCGCGCTGCAGGACGATGCCGGCGACGTCAGGAAAAACGCCAGGGGCGCTTCCTGGTCCACTCCGAGCTGGCCGCTGGTCGCCAATGGCGAGCTCGTCTGCGCGCTCGACGGCAATTGGGGCCTCGTCGAGAAGCACATCGAGAAGAAGGTGAAGGACAAGGCGGCCGCCGCCGGGCTGCCGTTGTCGGATGGCGAGGTGATGCAGGCGACGCGCGATTCCGTGCGCGCCATCATGATGATCCGCGCCTATCGCATGCGCGGCCATCTCCACGCCAATCTGGATCCGCTCGGGCTCGCCAAGCCCATCGAGGACTATGACGAACTGTCGCCGACCTCCTATGGCTTCACCGAGGCGGATTACGACCGCAGGATCTTCATCGACAACGTGCTGGGGCTCGAATATTCGACCATCCGGCAGATGCTGGAGATACTGGCCCGCACTTATTGCTCGACGCTCGGTGTCGAATTCATGCACATCTCCGACCCCGAGGAGAAGGCCTGGATACAGGAGCGTATCGAAGGCGTCGACAAGGGCATCGCCTTCACCTCGGCCGGCAAGAAGGCGATCCTTCAGAAGCTGATCGAGGCCGAGGGTTTCGAACAGTTCATCGACGTCAAGTACAAGGGCACCAAGCGTTTCGGCCTGGACGGCGGAGAATCGCTGATCCCCGCGCTGGAGCAGATCATCAAGCGCGGCGGCTCGCTCGGCATGGAGGAGATCGTGCTGGGCATGGCCCATCGCGGCCGCCTCAACGTGCTCAGCCAGGTCATGGCCAAGCCGCACCGTGCGATCTTCCATGAATTCAAGGGCGGCTCCTTCGCCCCAGATGACGTCGAGGGCTCGGGTGATGTGAAGTACCATCTCGGCGCCTCGTCCGACCGCGAGTTCGACGGCAACAAGGTGCATCTGTCGCTCACCGCCAACCCGTCGCATCTGGAGATCGTCGACCCGGTCGTGATGGGCAAGGCGCGCGCCAAGCAGGACCAGCTCTACGGCCGCACGCGCGAGGAGATCGTGCCGCTCGCCGAACGCGCGAAGGTGTTGCCGCTATTGCTGCACGGCGACGCCGCCTTCGCCGGCCAGGGCGTGATCGCGGAGATTCTCGGCTTGTCCGGCCTGCGCGGCCACCGCGTTGCGGGCACGCTGCATTTCATCATCAACAACCAGATCGGCTTCACGACCAATCCGCGTTTCTCGCGGTCGTCGCCCTACCCGTCCGATGTCGCCAAGATGATCGAGGCGCCGATCTTCCATGTCAACGGCGACGATCCGGAGGCCGTCGTCTACGCGGCCAAGATCGCAATCGAGTTCCGCATGCGGTTCCACAAGCCGGTGGTGATCGACATGTTCTGCTACCGCCGCTTCGGCCACAACGAAGGCGACGAGCCCGCCTTCACCCAGCCGATCATGTACCGCACCATCCGTGCCCACAAGACGACGCTGCAGCTCTACAGCGAGAAGATGATTGCCGAAGGGCTGGCCAGCCAGGCCGAGATCGACAAGATGAAGGCCGACTGGCGGGCGCATCTCGAGGCCGAGTTCGAGGCCGGCCATGCCTACAAGCCGAACAAGGCCGACTGGCTCGACGGCGCCTGGTCGGGGCTGAGGACGGCCGACCAGCAGGATGAACTGAGGCGCGGCAAGACCGCTGTGCCGGCCAAGACGCTGAAGGAGGTCGGCAAGAAGCTCACCGAGGTGCCGAAGGACTTCGAGGTCCACCGCACGATCGGCCGCTTCCTCGACAACCGCCGCCAGGCGATCGAGACGGGCGAGGGCATCGACTGGGCCACCGGCGAGGCACTGGCCTTCGGCTCGATCCTGCTCGACGGCAACCCGATCCGCCTGTCCGGCCAGGACTCCGAGCGCGGCACCTTCTCGCAGCGCCATTCCGTGCTCTACGACCAGCGCGACGAGACCCGCTACATCCCGCTCAACAACCTGTCGCCGGCCCAGGCCAACTACGAGGTCATCAACTCGATGCTCTCGGAAGAAGCCGTGCTCGGCTTCGAATACGGCTATTCGCTGGCCGAGCCCAAGGCGCTGACGCTGTGGGAAGCCCAGTTCGGCGACTTCGCCAACGGCGCCCAGGTGGTCTTCGACCAGTTCATCTCGTCGGGCGAACGCAAATGGCTCAGAATGTCGGGGCTGGTCTGCCTGCTGCCGCACGGCTATGAGGGCCAGGGGCCGGAGCACTCGTCGGCGCGCCTGGAGCGCTTCCTCCAGCTTTGCGCGGAAGACAACATGCAGGTGGCGAACGTCACCACGCCGGCCAACTATTTCCATATCCTGCGCCGGCAGCTCAAGCGCGACTTCCGCAAGCCGCTGATCCTGATGACGCCGAAGTCGCTGCTGCGCCACAAGCGCGCGGTGTCGACGCTGGCCGACATGTCGGGCGAAAGCGCGTTCCACCGTCTCCTGTGGGACGACGCGCAGAACCTGCCCGGTCAGGCGATCAAGCTGGTCAAGGACTCCAAGATCCGCCGCGTCGTGCTGTGCTCGGGCAAGGTCTATTACGACCTTTACGAGGAGCGTGAGAAGCGCGGCATCAACGATGTCTACCTGCTGCGTGTCGAGCAGCTCTATCCGTTCCCGGCCAAGGCGCTGATCAACGAGCTGTCGCGTTTCCGCAACGCGCAGATGGTGTGGTGCCAGGAGGAACCCAAGAACATGGGAGCCTGGTCGTTCATCGACCCCTATCTGGAATGGGTGCTCGCCCATATCGACGCGAAGCATCAGCGGGTGCGTTACACCGGGCGCCCGGCGGCAGCGTCGCCGGCGACCGGCCTCATGTCCAAGCATCTGGCGCAGCTCGAGGCCTTCCTCGAGGATGCGCTCGGCGAATAACGGTAAAGGCGAGCAGGGAAGATACCATGGCTACCGAAATCCGCGTTCCGACCCTCGGCGAATCCGTTACCGAGGCGACCGTCGGGAAATGGTTCAAGCAGGCAGGGGAAGCCATCGCGGCCGACGAGCCGATCGTCGAGCTCGAGACCGACAAGGTGACGGTCGAGGTGCCCGCGCCCGCTGGCGGCACGCTGGCCGAGATCGCCGTGAAGGAAGGCGAGACGGTGAATGTCGGCGCCCTTCTCGGCTCGATCGCAGCCGGCGGCGCCCCCGCCGCCAAGGCCGCGGCGCCGAAGCCGGAGGCGGTTGCACAAACCGTCGGCCCGGCGGGTGCCGGGACCGTGAAGGAGGCCGGGGCCAAGACCGCGGTGATCGCCGGCGAGCCACCGATCGCCGAACGCAGGATGCCGCCGGCGCCGAGCGCGGCGAAGCTTCTCGCGGAAGCCAACATCGCCGTCGACCAGGTCGCCGGCTCCGGCAAGCGCGGGCAGGTGCTGAAGGGCGACGTGCTCGACGCGATCGCCAGGGGCGTCGCCGCACAGCCCGCCCAGGCTGCCGTGCCTGTCTCGGTACGGGCCCCGTCGCCGGCCGACGACGAGGCGCGCGAGGAGCGCGTGCGCATGACCAAGCTGCGCCAGACCATCGCGCGCCGGCTCAAGGAGGCGCAGTCGACCGCGGCCATGCTCACCACCTTCAACGAGGTGGACATGAAGGCGGTGATGGACCTGCGGACCAAGTACAAGGACGTCTTCGAGAAGAAGCACGGCGTGAAGCTCGGCTTCATGGGCTTCTTCACCAAGGCCGTGACGCATGCGCTGAAGGAGATTCCGGCGGTCAATGCCGAGATCGACGGCACCGACATCATCTACAAGAACTATGCCCATATCGGCGTGGCCGTGGGCACCGACAAGGGTCTGGTCGTGCCTGTCGTCCGCAACGCCGATTCCATGAGCATCGCCGAAATCGAGAAGGAGATCGGCCGGCTCGGCGTCGCGGCCCGCGACGGCAAGCTTGCCGTCGCGGACATGCAGGGCGGCACCTTCACCATCTCCAACGGCGGCGTCTACGGTTCGCTGATGTCGACCCCGATCCTCAATGCGCCGCAGTCGGGCATCCTCGGCATGCACAAGATCCAGGAACGGCCGATGGTCGTCGGTGGCCAGATCGTGATCCGTCCGATGATGTATCTGGCGCTGAGCTACGATCACCGCATCGTCGACGGCAAGGAGGCTGTGACCTTCCTGGTGCGCGTCAAGGAGAGCCTCGAGGATCCGGAGCGGCTGGTACTGGATCTGTAGGAGACCAGGCCGATGCCGGACGGCCGCCCCGGGGATCACCCGCTGACGGACATCTCCATTCACGGCGAGGAGATCTTCGACCGCGAGACCAATGCGCGCATCCGGCGGCTCGTCAACGGCGCGCCGCCGCATCTGCTCGAGATCCTCGACGATCTCGTCTGGCACTGGCCGCGCCCGCGCAATCATGAAAGCGACTGGGGCGAACTGATCAATGCGGACGATTTTGCCCGCGTGATCGAAGGCCTCGAGCGGGCCTGGCGGAAAATGGCCGGCGGGCGCGATTGACGTCCGCGTTCTGCCGGGGCCAAATCGCGGCGAAGCGAGGAGAGGATCATCGGGCATGGCCTTCGAACCCGACATTCCACCGATCCAGGTTCACCTCTGCGTCAAGGGCGGCAAGGCGGCGATCGCCTTCTACGAGGCCGCGTTCGGCGCAGTCGAGACTTATGAGCAGATGGCCGAGGACGGCGAGCGTGTGCTGCATGCCAACCTTTCCGTCTTCGGCAGCGAGGTCATGCTGCACGATGAATTCCCGGAATTCGGAGCGGACGTGATGTCGCCGCACTCGCGTGGCGGCGCGAGCCTGTCGATCAACGTCAATCTGAAGTCGCCGCAGGAGGTCGACAAGGCGATCGAGCGCGCCGTCGCGGCGGGTGCTGGGGTGACCATGCCGGCCGACGACATGTTCTGGGGCGCCAGATACGGCAAGATCCAGGACCCGTTCGGCCACGTCTGGGCCTTCAACGCGCCGCTGGGGAAGGCTGGATGACGCTTCGTGAGGGCGCGTCGGCCGCCACCTTTCTCGCAGTGTTTGCGGTTGCGGCCGCGCCTGCACGGGCGGCCTGTCCGATCGAACTCGCCGTGTTCGGCGATCGTGACGAAGCCGCCTCCGTCGAGTTCGTTCCGACCGGAGAAGGCGCTGCCGTCACCAATACGTTCCGCATGGTGCTCGGCGACGGCGTCGTGCTCGACGGCATCGTGATGTGGTCGGCCGATGTGTCGCGCCCGAACGGGATGCTGATGCACGACTGCCCCGAGGGCGACGTGACCGGGGAGGAACTCGCCGCCTGCACGGCATGGCAGGGCGTCATCTACACGGCGGACGCCTCGGGCGGCATCGGCCTGCTGCCGGCGGAAGGGACGGCCGCGCCCAGGACCTTGATCTTCCCCGATCTCGGCCCGGCGCTCAGGCATTTGTCAGCGTATCGCGACCAGGGGTCTTCAAAGCTGCCCTGGGACGTTTTCGCATTGAAGGGTTGCCAGGAATGAATGGGTCCGCGGTGGCACCTCGCCCCGGCGGACCATAAATGGAGTTCGGCCGGACGGCCCCAACCAACAGGAACGAGAATGACTTACGACGTCGTGGTGATCGGAACCGGCCCGGGGGGCTATGTCTGCGCGATCAAGGCCGCGCAGCTCGGATTGAAGACGGCCGTGGTGGAGAAGCGCCTGACGCATGGCGGGACCTGCGTCAATGTCGGCTGCATTCCGTCCAAGGCGCTGCTGCATGCGTCCGAGGTCTTCATGGAGGCCGGACACTCCTTCCAGGCGCTCGGCGTGGAGGTCGGCAAGCCGAAGCTCAACCTCAAGCAGATGCTCGCGCACAAGACGCAGACGGTCGACCAGAACGTCAAGGGCCTCGATTTCCTGATGAAGAAGAACAAGATCGAGGTGCTGCGCGGCACCGGCCGCATCATGGAGGCGGGCAAGGTCGCGGTCACCGGCGACGACGGCAAGATCGTCGAGGTCGAGACGAAGAACATCGTCATCGCGACGGGCTCCGACGTGAACGGCATTCCCGGCGTCAAGATCGACTTCGACGAGAAGGTCATCGTCTCCTCGACCGGCGCCCTGGACCTGGAGAAGGTGCCCGGCCATCTGGTCGTCGTCGGTGGCGGCGTCATCGGCCTGGAGCTCGGCTCGGTCTGGGCGCGGCTCGGCGCCAAGGTCACGGTCGTCGAGTTCCTGGACACGATCCTGGCGGGCATGGACGGTGAGGTGGCCAAGCAGTTCCAGCGCATGCTGGCCAAGCAGGGCTTCGACTTCAAGCTCGGCGCCAAGGTGACTGACGTCGCCAGGGCCAAGAAGGGCGCGAGCGTCACGTTCGAGCCAGTGAAGGGCGGCGTGGCCGAGACGATCGACGCCGACGTGGTGCTGATCGCAACCGGCCGCAAACCCTATACCGAGGGGCTGGGCCTTGCCGAGGCGGGCGTGGCGGTGGATGATCGCGGCCGGGTCGAGACCGACGCGCATCTGAGGACCAATGTCCCGGGGATCTATGCCATCGGCGATGTGATCGCCGGGCCCATGCTCGCCCACAAGGCGGAGGACGAGGGTGTCGCGGTCGCCGAGATGATCGCCGGCCAGTCCGGACATGTGAATTACGAGGTGATCCCCAGCGTCGTCTACACCAGCCCTGAAGTCGCGTCGGTCGGCAGGACGGAGGAGCAGCTGAAGGCCGAGGGCGTCGCCTACAAGGCCGGCAAGTTCCCTTTCTCGGCCAATGGCCGCGCGCGCGCCTCCCTCCATACCGACGGCTTCGTGAAGATACTGGCCGACAAGGACACGGACCGCGTGCTCGGCGCCCACATCGTCGGCTTCGGCGCCGGCGAGATGATCCACGAGGCCGCTGTGCTGATGGAGTTCGGCGGCTCGTCGGAGGATCTCGCGCGCACCTGTCATGCCCATCCGACCATGTCGGAGGCCGTCAAGGAGGCGGCGCTGGCAACCTTCTTCAAGCCGATCCATATCTGATACCGACTCCCGACAGGATTCACCGTTGGATCGCGCGACTGCGTGACCCCACGCCGGGCGGCGCCGTCGATCGAGGCAAGGTGGGTGCGCGAGCATCCGCCTGGCGTGGCTGTGTCGGCATCCACGCCCGTTGTAATGACGCGATGTTGGCCGCGGGCAAAAAACGCATCGCGTCCCCGCCCGAATATAAGGTTCGGCAAGATATAGGCCGCCGGTCGGATCAGAGCAGCCAATAAACGGCCCCGCCACGGCGGGCCGTATTCATGCCCGCTGCCCTACTGAGCCGGAGCCGGCTCCGTCGGGGCGGCCGGCTGCGTCGCGGACGGTGCCGCCGGCGTGCTCGGCGTCGAAGGTTCAGCCGGTGCAGGGGTCGCAGGTTCCGTCGCCGCCGGCGGGTTCGCGGTCGTCGTGGTCTGGGTGCCGCTGGGGCCGAACAGGAAATATGCTATCGCGGCTAGAACGAGCACGATGGCCGCGATGATGACGCTGGTGCCCATGCCGCGTTCCTGACGCACTGGATTGCGAACCGGAGCGACGTCTTCGACAGGCGGCTGATTGCCGGGCGGATTCCGGGGATCGTCGGGTGGCTTCTGGGGATCGTTGTCTCCCCGCGCGGGATTGGCCATGAAATGATCCTCCGTCGGTTGCAACGACGGATAACGTTTCATTGCCGGTTCGGTTTCAAAAGGGCACGCAAGCATAAGAGGCTATGTCGGGCGCATCCTTGCCCGACATAGCCATGCAATTCCCGAAGGAGCGGTGCGGTCAGCCTCGCTCGTCGTCGGCGTCCTTCGCCCGGTCGGCCCGCACCGCATCTGTCGCCGCCGTGCTTTCCGGTGTCGACATGGTCTGCGAGGTGGCACTCGTACCGGCCACGGTCATGTTGTCGGTCTTGGCGGCGGAATGCATGAATTCGCAGGCATTCGCGCCCGCAATGGAGAGGCCAAGGGCTGCGGCCACAAGCAGGGCTTTCGTCATCCTCTTCATCCTGTCTCGATTGCGACGACAGACGCTAACAAAGCCTCGCCGCTGCGCCAAATCACGCTTTGCGTGAAGTGGTCCGTTCAGCCGGCAGGGGAGACAGTGTAGCCGGCCTTGCGGAACAGTTCGACCAGGCCGTCCGGTCCCGGCAGGTGCAGCGCGCCGACCGCTATGAAGGCATTGCCGGCCGCCAGCAGCGGCTCGGCCTTCCCGGCCATCGTCTTGTTGCGCTCGGTGATCATCGCCTCTTCGAAGGCGGCGTAACCGGCCTCGTCGCCGGCGGCGTCCGGCAGCGCGGCACGGAACAAGGGCCAGTACATGCCCATATCGCCCCGCAGATAGAGCGTGATCATGGTCTCGACGATGTCGTCCATCCTGTCGCCGAGTTTTAACGTCTCGACGAGGCCCTCCAGATGGAAATCCATCGGCAGCGAGGCCATCGCCTCGAGCTGCTCGGTCGCCGTCTCCAGGCCTTCCAGCTTCTTGCCGCTGGCCTCCGCGTCCTTGGCCAGCTTGACGTCGAGCACCGGTGCGCCCGCCGCCTTGCGCGCCGTTTCGCAGGCCGGCAAGACCGCCATTGTCGCAAGGATCCACGGCTTCATCTTGATCACGCTGGCGAGCGGGATGCCGCGCTTCGCGAGAGCCGCATCGACGACCGCGGCATCCTCCGGGGACAAGAGCGACGGCAGCGTGGTGTCGTCGGTGAACATCGTCAGTTCGGGCTTCTTCATCACGGCAGCCATCATGCGGGCCGGGTCGACCACGTCGGTCGTCTCGATGACCACCGTCTGCGACGCGTCGAAGGCGCGCTGGGCGGCGGGGGGCAGCGAGGTCACGCGCGGATCGGTCATGTGCATGGTGCCGAACAGGAAGGAGGGCGCCCGGCCTTCCTTCTCCAGCTTCCACAACAGCCCCTTTCCATTGACTGTCGCGGCGGCCTCCTGCTCGATCCTGCGGAACGTGTCCGGGTCATCCGTCCTGATCGACGCCATGAGATCCTTTCCGGTGCATTCCGGCATCTCGGCGCGGGCCTGGCCCGAGGCAAGCGTGGCGACGGCCATGAAGGACAACAAGAACAATACGTTGATCGCCGCGAGCAGCTTCAACCACAGGACTGCCGAATGATCTGCCATGGCGACGACGCGTTTCATGTCCCGACCCCCCGGGCAGGTTTGCGTGGCTCGCCCGCTCTCCACCTGCTGCATGCCTTGCAAAACCGTGGCGCACTTCTCCGAAACCTGCATAGGACGCAAAAACGGCGAAACAGTTAACCGGCGTCGGGAAATTGTCCCGACAACGCCGCGCCCTAACCGGGCTTGCGTGGCTTCGCCCACGCTTCACCTGCTTGGCCACTTCTTTTTGCCGCAGGTTTTTGCCGGAAAACCGTGGGACACTTTTTCGAAACCTGCTTATGCACGCGGGTGGGCGGCCTCGTAGATGTCGAGCAGCCGCGCCGTGTCGACCCCGGTATAGATCTGCGTCGTCGACAGGCTGGCATGGCCGAGCAGTTCCTGGATCGCGCGAAGATCGCCGCCGCGGCCCAGCAGATGCGTGGCGAAGGAGTGGCGCAGCGCGTGCGGCGTGGCCGTTTCGGGCAGGTCGAGGGCCGAACGCAGCTTGCGCATCTCGCGCTGGATGATCGCGGGATTGAGCGCGCCGCCGCGCGCTCCGCGAAAAAGCGGTCCCTGCGCGTCGATCCGATAGGGGCAGAGCCGGCGATACTCAGCGACGGCCCGGAGAGCGACGGGAAGCACCGGCACCAGGCGCGTCTTGCCGCCCTTGCCTGATATCCTCAGCACCGTCTCGCCTTCGTTCGACAGGTCCTCGCCGCCGAGCGCCAGCGCCTCCGAGATGCGCAGGCCCGATCCGTAAAGCAGCGTCAGTACGGCGGCGTTGCGGACGGCGATCCAGGGCTCCTCCGCGAACTGCTCTTCGGCCGAGACGACACGCCGGGCATCCTGCGCCGTGAGCGGCTTGGGAAGCGATTTCGGCTGTTTCGGCGCACGCAGCGCCGCGGCGCCGGCGGCATTGACCTGGCCCCGGCGCTCCAGGAACCGCAGCAGCGAGCGCAACCCTGCGAGGCCGCGCCCGAGCGTGCTGGCTCCGGCTCCGCCTGTGCGGCGAAAGGCTAGGAAGGCGCGAAGATCGGCCGGACGCAATTCCTTGATGTCGGCAATTCCGGGCGGGCCGCCATTGTGGCCCGTGATGAATTGGAGGAACTGGCGCGTGTCGCGCTCGTAAGCCTCGACGGTGAGCGCCGACAGCCGCCTTTCGCGCGCGAGCGACTTTAGCCAGTCGGTCCGCGCCGCCTGGAGATCCTCCCTGGCGGAGATCAGAAACTCCTGCTGTTGCGCCATCGAACCGCCATCGCCGATGCTGTTTCGGAAGACTTCCACTTCGCCAGCTTCGGGTTAAGGAATCGACAATCTTGCGCTCGCGTCCGGATGCTCGACCTTGTCGAGAGGGGCGAGTCTGCCCGAACGGATCGGGGGGCCCGGACCGTGGGGCCGTCGCTTCGCCGAGCGGGCACTGTCGAAGTCCACAACTGACTGCCGGCGGTTCGTGGTTGGGGATTAGCCCGGATGGCCGGAAAGCGTAGGAATTACCACTAAAGTTCGGGTCGGCGGTGCGCTTCCCTAATGCAGGCCGACGTGTAGGATAGGTTAACGAAATCTAAAATACCGATTGAATTTCCGGGGCTAGCTCAAGGGTGTTGGCCATGAACTTCAAGGCTCTGATTCACCGAAGCGACAAGGTCGACAAGTCAATCGAGAAAGTCGACAAGGCGTTCGACGAACTTCAGGCGGAGATGTCGGTCGCATTCGACGAGAGCTTCCAAAGCGATGCGCCGTCGTCGAGCGACGATCAGTCGCCGGACGAGAATTTCCAGGCAGATGAGGGCGACGCCCCCGAACAGGAGCAGGAACCCGCAGCCGCGGCCGTGGACGAGGAGGTGCCGGCCGACGCCCCGGTGGAAGCCCAGGAGGCCCCGCAACGGCTCACGTCGCACACTCAAAGCCGGCTCGCCGCCCTGAACTCTTTCGACGGTCTCAACCATGAGGCGCAGGAGCATCTGCAGGAGGTCCATGCGAAGCTCGGCGAGGTGGCGAATGCGCACCGCCTGACACGCGAGTTCTTCAAGATTCTCCACGCCGACATCCTTCGTGCCAACGAACTCGAGCTGGAGAACGGCAATCTTGTCTCCGAGCAAAGAAGGCAATCCGAGCAACTCCGCTACCTCTGCAAGAAACAGCAGGAGTTCGAAACCGCCACGGAGGCCATGCGGCAACGCGAAGCGAGCCTTGTTCATGACAATGAGGTGCTTCGTGCCGCACTGGTGGCCGCAAAGCTGGAACTCGTCGAGGCCACCAACACCATCGCCAGGAACGAAGCCGAGCTCGGCGATCTCATCAAGACGCTTTCCGCCAGAACCGTCGAGGTCGAAAGGCGGTCGCGCGAAAACGAGGTGCTCCGGCAAAAGCAAGTCAGCTTGTCGATCGATGCCGACAAGGCGCTGAAGCGGGAGGCCGAGGCGCGCCACAAGCTCGACGAACTCTCGGCGATCCATGCCGGCGAGGCGGCGCGCCACTCCGAACTGCTCGGCATGCTCGGCAAGAGCGAAAAGGACGTGCTGCGGCTGCAGAAATCGCTGGAACTCGCCCAGATGAAGCAGTCGGAGCTGGCGGAAGCCATACGGATCATGGAAGTCGACAGGGAAGCCGAAATCGAACGCGGCCTTGCTGAAATGCGCGGGCTGCGTTCCGAAATCCAGAGCCTGCAATCACGGCTCGAACTCGCCGCGAAGGAGCGCAGCGACGCTGCCAGCGAACTCGCGACGCTGAAGGTTCAATTGAGCGATGCACTCGCGGAAAAGCATGTCGGCGACGAAAGGTTGTCCGCTCTGCTGAAGGAGAACGAGAACGACAAGATGAACCTCCTGGCGGCGAGCGCGAATTTTTCCCAGCTTTCCCTCCAGCAGGCATCCGAACAGATACAGCTCGATATCCGCAAACAGGAGTGCGAGGACCTGCGCGCCGAAATCGCATCGCTCAATGTCCGGATCAAGGAACTGCTGCCTTACGAACGCATCTATCGGGTGACAAAGGCCAGGCAGCAGGATACCGGCGGCGATGTCACCGACGTGGGCGGCCGGGCTGGGGCCAAACGGACCTCGACCAGGAGGGGCGGATCGAGCCGCAGGCGCGCCGTCTGAGCGGCGCGGGTCGTATGGTTGGATGCCGGAGGTTGGACTCGGCGTCCCGAGGTGCCGAGGCGGTCACGCAGTGAGAAGATCTTTGATCTGCCGGCGAAGCCATTGATGCGCGGGGTCGCCATCGCGCCGCCGGTGCCAGATCTGCTGGAAACCGAAGGGCGGTATGTCGAAGGGCGGCGTGAAGATGCGCAGTCCCTTTTCCTCTGGCCGCGAGGGAAGGATGCGTCTGGCTATCGTGAGCACGAGATCGGTGCCCGCGATCAGGTCAGGTGCTACGCTCCAATGGGGAAGCACCAGGCAGAGACGCCGCTTGAGCCCGAGAGCGGCAAGTGCCGAGTCGACCTCGCTTTCGCTATCCGCCCGCAGGGCGACAAGCGCGTGCGGCCGCGCGAGATAGGTTGCCATATCCATGCCTTGCCTGCTTGCGAGGCTTTCCGCGTCGGCCAGGCAAGCGAAGCGTTCTTCGAACAGCCGATCGACGTACAGGGCTTGGTCAGGATCCGGAAAGACGCCGAAGGCCAGATCCGTCTCGCCGTCCACGACTTCGGCGGCCATGACCTCGCGGCTCGCCTGGCTGACCACGAGGTCGACATGCGGAGCCTGCGCGCGGAGGAGAGGCAGGAGGGCGGGCAGCATCACGGCCGCGCCGTAGTCGGACATGCCCAGCCGGAACGTCCGCCGTTCCGTCCCAGGGTCGAAGCCCGCCGGCGCGAGCAGGTGTCGCATGCGGCCGAGTGCTTCGGCGAGCTGCGGTGCGATCTCCATGGCGCGGGTCGTGGGCTCCAGCCGCCCGCCGCGTCGCACCAGCAGGGGATCGTTGAGCAGGATGCGCAGTCGCGCCAGCGCGTGGCTGACCGCCGGCTGGCTCCTGTTCAGCCGCACCGCCGCCCGCGAGACGTGACGCTCGGCGAGCAGGGCTTCGAGAACGACGAGCAGGTTGAGATCGGCGCCGCCAAGATTATTCATCCCATGCATATTACGAGTGACGAAATCGAATTTCCATAGATATCGATCATGAACTATGTCCCTGGGCGTCAACACCGGGGGCCAAGCTCATGTCCAATCCAGGCAGTTTCCCGTTTCTTCTCACGGCCCTGCTCGCCGGCGCCGCCGTCCCGTTCCAGGCCGGCGCCAATGCGATGCTCGGTCGGTTGCTCGGCCATCCGTTGTGGGCAACGCTGGTTTCCCTGTTCGTGAGTGCCGCGCTTGTCGTTCCCGTCATGCTCGCCTTCCGTTTGCCGGTGCCCACGATCGGAGCGGCAATCAAGGGACCGTGGTGGATCTGGGTCGGCGGCGCGGCTGGCGTCGTCTATGTGACGGCTGCACTGCTGCTTGCCCCAAAGCTCGGTGCTGCGAGCTTCATGATCGCAGTCATCGCCGGCCAGCTGATGGCCTCGCTGGTTATCGACCATTTCGCGCTCATGAATTTCGCGCATCGACCCACGGGCGTGGCGCGCCTGGCCTGGCTCGCGCTCATCCTTGCCGGTTTCGTCATCTTTCAATGGGCGAATGGCGCGGGCGTGCGTGCCGAGGCGAGAAAACAGAGCACAGCGAAGCACCCGCTGCCCGCGGCGCGGGTGACGGATGATGTGATCTCGAAGCGGTGACCTGTTCCCCTAGAATAGGTTCGGCGGAACGCTTGAGTCGGCAGCAGAACGCGCTCGTCGCCCTGGGGATGCAAAGGATGCTCGCCGATCTATGTACGTATCGTGCTTTCCGAAAATCGATTCCGATTCTCCAGCCGATGCGCTAGAGCCTCCGGAACAGGAGCTGTTCCATGCCCAAGCCGCAAAACCCCGTCCAGATGGCCGTCATCGGCGCTGCGCACGGCATCAGGGGCGAGTTGCGCGTGAAGACCTTCACGGGCGACCCGCTGGCGCTCGGCGACTACGGGCCGCTCTATGCCAAGGACGGGCGCGCCTTCGAGGTCGTGGACATAAGGCCCCAGGGCACCGTCGCGGTGGTGCGTTTCAAGGGCGTCGGCGACCGCAACTCCGCCGAGGCGCTCAACGGGGTGGCGCTCTTCGTCGACCGGTCGGCCCTGCCCGACGATCTGCAGGACGACGAATTCTACCATGCCGACCTCGTCGGCCTTCTGGTGCGCGACGGCGTCGGGGCGGGCATCGGCAAAGTCAGGGCCGTGCAGAATTTCGGCGGCGGCGATATATTGGAGGTGGTGCTGGACACGGGCGGCGACGTGCTCGTTCCCTTCACCGCGGCGGCCGTGCCCGAAGTTTCCGTTGCCGGCGGATATGTTGTCGTCGATCCCGTCGCTGCGGGCCTCGTCGAGAACGAGGAGGGGCCGGATGACGACGACGGCTTCGATCCGACCCGCCGGCCGCGTGGGCCCCGGGAGGCCGGAGGCAACCGATGAGCTTCCGCGTCTCGGTGCTCACGCTCTATCCCGAGATGTTCCCCGGCGCGCTGGGCCTGTCACTGGCCGGGCGGGCGCTCGCCGACGACACCTGGTCGCTGGAGACGGTGCAGATCCGCGACTATGCGACGGACAGGCATCGCACGGTCGACGACACCCCGGCGGGCGGCGGGGCCGGCATGGTGATGCGTGCCGACATATTGGCGAAAGCCATCGATGGCACGGCGCCGGAAGGCGATCCGCGGCCGCGCTTGCTGATGAGCCCGCGCGGACGGCCGCTGACCCAGGCGAGGGTGCGCGAGCTGGCGGCAGGTCCGGGCGTGACGATCCTGTGCGGGCGCTTCGAGGGCGTCGACCAGCGTGTCATCGAGGCGCGCGCGCTCGAGGAGGTCTCCATCGGCGATTACATCCTGTCAGGCGGCGAGCCGGCAGCGCTCGTCCTGCTCGACGCGATCGTTCGGCTGCTGCCCGGCGTGATGGGCAACGAGGCCTCGGGCACGCAGGAGAGTTTCGAGGACGGGCTGCTCGAGCACCCGCACTATACGCGCCCGCAGGAGTTCGAGGGCCGTACGATCCCCGATGTGCTGACCTCGGGCAACCACGCCAGGATCGCCGCATGGCGGCGCGCCGAAGCCGAGCGGCTGACCGCCGAGCGGCGGCCGGATCTCACGGCCCTGCGGGGTCAGCCGGTCACGAAATAATAGACGGCGAGGAACAGGCCGGTGGCGACGACGAAGGCGCGCACGATACCCTGCGGAACCCGCTTGGCGGCCCAGACGCCGGCATAGCCGCCGAGCGCCACGCCGGGAACCATCACCAGGGCCTCCGGCCAGGCCACGACGCCGCCGCCGACGAAGACGGCGATGGCGACCGCCGCGATCACGATCGAGAGCATGTTCTTCAACGCGTTGAGCCGGTGATAGTCGCCGCTCTGGGTGAGGCCCAGCGTGGCCAGCATCATGACGCCCATGCCCGCGCCGAAGAAGCCGCCATAGACGGCGGTGGCGAATTGCACGATGGCTCCCGGAAGGGAGCCGACGGCAGCTTCGCGCCCCGGCTTCGGCTTGGGTTTGAGCCAGGGGCCCGCAGCGAACAGCGCCGTCGCCGCGATCAGCAGCCAGGGCACCATCAGCCGGAACGAAGGATTGTCGAGCGCCAGCAGGATCAGAGCGCCGCACAGCGCCCCGACGGCGGAGATGGCGGCAAGCAGCAGCGCGCCGCGCCAGAATCTCCGGATGTCGCTCCAATAGGCGAGAGTCGAGGTGATGTAGCCCGGGAATTGGGACACGGAGGAGGTTGCATTGGCGACGATCGGCGGAATGCCCGCGATCGACAGCGCGCCGAAAGTGATGAAAGTGCCGCCGCCGGCGACTGCATTGACGGCCCCGGAAAGAAAACCGGCGAGAAAGAGCAGGGCGGCGATCAGCGGCGACACGGCGGGAACCCCTCAGGATGTTTTGTCCCCTGTAGGAAGCGTTGCGCGGCAAGGCAAGGCGGCACGCGGACAGCGGCGCGGTGCGGGGACGATATGCCGCGAGGGCGGCAGCGGAAGCAGCCTTCCTGCCTTTCCGCGAGGAAAATTGTCAACTAAAAGGTGACAAGGCACACGGAAGCGTGTATGAGCCCGCGCGAAATCGGGAATTGTCCCGGTCCCGTCGATAAGAACGGTGCATTCGCCCCTGCCTTGTGTCTCCAGGGAGATCTCCGGGAGAAGACAAGGCATAGCCGAGCGGTCCGATGAACTGCAAGGCGAGCGTAGGGCGCTCTGGCTGTCGAGAAGCAAGAAGAGGATTTTTGAGATGGACCTTATCCGTCAGCTCGAGGCCGAGCAGGCCGCCAGGATCGAAGCCAAGCGCAAGCTCCCCGAGTTCCAGCCCGGCGATACCGTGCGCGTCCAGGTGCGCGTCACCGAAGGTTCGCGTACCCGCGTGCAGGCCTATGAAGGCGTCGTGATCGCCCGTTCGGGTTCCGGCTTCCAGGAAAACTTCACCGTCCGCAAGATCTCCTACGGCGAAGGTGTCGAGCGCGTGTTCCCCGTCTATTCGCCGCTGGTCGAGGGCGTCGAGATCGTCCGCCGCGGCAAGGTGCGCCGTGCCAAGCTCTATTATCTGCGCGATCGCCGCGGCAAGTCGGCCCGTATCTCCGAGAACACCGGCGTTCGCGCCCGCAAGCTGAACGACGCCGAGCGTGAGGCGCTTGCCGCCGAGAAGGCGAAACTGGAAGCCGAAAAGCTCGCCGCCGCCGAGGCGCTGGCCGCCGAGAAGGCCGCTGCCGATGCAGCCGAGGCCAAGGCCGCCGACTGAGCGCCTCGATACGGACATCGATGAAGGCGGCTTCGGCCGCCTTTTTCTTGTGCGCAGCTCGCGCGGAGCGACTGACGCTCCACACTTTGAAGCGACGCAACCAGGAAATCGGCTTGGGCCTCCTGTGGATGCGGAAGGCATTTGGGGTGCCTTGGGTTTGGGGTTGGGCATCGGGCTTTGAGCGGCTTCCGTTCCAGGTTCCGATGCGCAAAGGGGGGAGCATGGACGAGCATATCGCGGCCAACCGGCTCAACTGGGACGACCGGGCCGAACTGCATGCGACCGATCCGACCGGCAGCTACTGCATCGCAAGAGTGCTGGAGGGAGGTTCGAGCCTGCACGCGCTGGAGCTGTCCGAGATCGGCGACGTCTCCGGCAAGGATATCGCACATCTCCAATGCCATATCGGTCTCGACACGATCAGTTTGAAACGGCTCGGCGCCAGAAGCGTAGCCGGGCTTGATTTTTCGCCGAAGGCGATCGCCGCGGCACGCGACTTCGCGACAAGGGCCGGTGTGGATGTCCGCTTCGTCGAAGCGCCCGTCTACGATGCCGTCGAGGCGTTGAACGCAGACTACGACATGGTTTTCGTCACCTGGGGGGCGATCAACTGGCTGGACGACATAACGCGCTGGGCCCGGGTGGTCGCCGCGCTGCTGCGGCCGGGCGGCAGGCTTTATCTGCTGGAAGGGCACCCGACCATGCTCCAGTTCGACATGATGGCCGACACGTTGACGCTGCAACTCGACTGGCGCACGCCGCAGGCCCAGCCGCTGGCCTGGGATGATGCGCAGACCTATACGGGCGACCCGCGGTCCCTGACGAATGTGCGAACCTATGAATGGCTTCATCCGCTCTCCAGCATCGTCAATGCGCTGGTGGGGGCAGGCCTTTCGATCGATTTTCTGAACGAGCACGATGTGATCGTCTGGAAGGCGTTTTCATTCTTGCGAGAGACCGGCAGGAACAAGTTCGAGCTTCCCGCCGGCATGCCGCGCATCCCGATGTCCTTCTCGATCGGCGCGACCAGGCGCGGCTGACGATACCCGACGCGGATCGATGCAGCGGCATCTTGACGTCGATTAGTTTGTGTGCGATTTGATCGCAATCAAATTAACTGGAGAGACGAAATGCCAGCATTGTATTCGACCAGGGCGCATGTCACCGGGGGCCGCAACGGCAAGGGGCGCACGGAAGACGGGCTTCTCGACGTCGCGCTCGCGATGCCGAAGGAACTCGGCGGCGCCGGCGGCGCGACCAATCCCGAACAGCTTTTCGCGGTGGGTTATGCCGCCTGCTTCGAAAGCGCGATCCGCTTCGTGGCGCGCAAGCAGAAGCTGCCCCTGAAGGACGCGGCGGTGACGTCGACCGTGCAGCTTCTGCCCAATGGCGAGGGGTTCCGGCTGGGCGTCGCGCTGGAAGCCGAAACCAAGGGCCTCGACCAGGCGGCGGCCGAGACGCTGGTCGCGACCGCGCATCAGGTCTGCCCCTATTCCAACGCCATCCGGGGCAATGTCGACGTGGCGCTCACGGTCAAGGCGGCATGACGGGCCGGGCAAGGCGCGAAACCGCGGCGCGGGATGAGGACCGCGCCGAAGCGGCCGATGAACTGATGCTCGGCCGGCAGTTCTGTTTCGCGCTCTACTCGGCCAGCAGCATGGTCACCCGGCTCTACCGGCCGCTGCTGGAGCCGCTTGCCCTGACCTATCCGCAATATCTCGCCATGCTGGTGCTGTGGGAACGGGCGCCGCTGACGGTTGGGGAGATCGGTTCCGCGCTCGGCCTCGACTCGGCAACGCTGACCCCGTTGCTCAAGCGGCTGGAAGCGACGGGCTATGTCAGCCGCCGGCGAGATCCGCAGGATGAGCGCCGGGTGCTGGTGGCGCCGACCGAAAGCGGCATCGCACTGAAGGAAAAGGCCCTGCGCGTGAGGGAGGCTCTCTCTTGCAGCCTGCCTCTGCCGGCTGTGGAGATCCAACGGATCCACGACGCCCTGCGCGGCCTGAACGAAGCGCTGCGCCGCACGGTGACCCCGGAAAGCTGAGGCCTTCCGGGGTAACGAGGCGCAACGCCGCCTCGCCCGCCACACGACGTGATTTTGCCCGACATCCTCGCAGAGGCGGATTCGCTGGCCATGGCGCCAATCGGCGTGCGGCGCTTGCGCAGCCCCGTAGGACCGCTACAGTCGCGGCCGGGTTGGCCTCAGCCTCTCGGCATCGTGACAGGAGCCATACATGACCAGGAAGTTCTCCATCGCCGGCCTGCTGGCCATGCTTCTCTTTCCGATCGCCGCATGGGCGCAGACGCTGCCCGACCTCGGCGGCCGCACCGTGGTCGTGGTCACCGAAAACGCCTATCCGCCGCTGCAATTCGTCGATCCCAAGAGCGGCAAGCCGATCGGCTGGGAATATGACGCGATGGACGAGATCGCCAGGCGGCTGAACTTCAGGATCGACTACCGGAACACCTCATGGGACGCGATGATCCAGTCGGTTTCCGACGGCCAATACAATATCGGCATGACGGGCATCACCATCAAGGAAGAGCGCAAGCAGAAGGTCGACTTCTCCGACCCCTATATGCGCTCCGAGATGCGCATGCTGGTGCGCAGCGACGAGACCCGCTTCACCGATGCCAAGAGCTTCGCTGCGCTGGAGAGCGGCCTGGCGGCCGCGCAGCCCGGCACGACGCCCTTCTACGTCACCGTCTACGACGTGCTCGACGGCAACGAGCAGAACCCCCGCATCAAGACTTTCGAAACCTTCGGCGCCGGCGTCCAGGCGCTGCGCGCTGGCGATGTCGACCTGGTGCTCACCGACGGCGTCGCTGCCAACGGCTATGTCGATGCATCGGAAGGCAAGCTGAAGGTCATCGGCGGGCCGCTCGGCACCGAGGATTTCGGCTTCATCTTCACCAAGGGCTCCGACCTCGTGGCGCCGGTCAATGCGGCGATAGAGGCGATGAAGGCCGACGGCACGATCGACGCCCTCAACAAGAAATGGTTCCTCGACTACAAGATGGGCCAGTAGGCTCGCCGTGAGCCGCTGGCTTGCCTCCGTGAGGCGATGACCCTCTCCGCTCCGACCGCCAGAAAGGCCGACTTCCCCTATTGGCTCGTCGCGGCGGGCGTGTCAGCGCTTGCCGTCGCGGTCTTCATTGCTGCAAACGGCCTCTATGCCGAGGTGTTCCGAACCGTCGTCAAAGGCATCGGCATCACCATCTTCGTCACCGTCACGGGCTTCACGCTGGCCTCCGCGCTAGGCCTCGGCGTCGCGCTGATGGGGCTTTCCGGGTCAACATCGCTGCGCCAGATCGCACGCTTCTATGTGGAGATCATCCGTGGCGTGCCGATCCTGGTGCTCCTGTTCTGGATCGCCTTCGCCGGCGCCCCTGCCTTCGTCGCAGCCTGGAATGCGCTTACCGTGCCGCTGCGCCAGGCCGGGCTTGCCGAGGAGCTTCTGGTGCGCGACGTGTCGCTGCTGTGGCGGGCGATCATCGCATTGACGATCGGCTATTCGGCCTTCATCTCGGAAGTGTTCCGGGCCGGAATATTGTCCGTCGACGAGGGGCAGATCGAGGCCGCGAAGTCGCTCGGCCTCACCCGCTTCCAGCGTTTCCGGCTGATCGTCATGCCGCAGGCGATCCGCACCATGCTGCCGCCGCTGGGCAACGACTTCATCGCCATGGTGAAGGATTCCTCGCTCGTCTCCGTGCTCGGCGTGGCCGACATCACCCAGATGGGCAAGGTCTACGCAGCGGGCTCGTTCCGCTTCTTCGAGACCTATTCGATCATCGCCTACATCTACCTGATCCTGACCGTCGGCCTTTCGCTCGCACTGCGTGCCCTGGAGAAGCGGCTGCGCCGGCAAGGACCAGGCTAGCGCCGCCTCCCCGGACACGCGCAAGCCTCTCAGGTGCCGCTCTCGACGATGTCCTTCTCGAGCGGAGCGATGAGGCCGCCGAGATCCTTCCGCTCCTGCTCGGGCACCTTGAACTTGTCGAGCGTCTCGCCGAAAAGCTGGCCGGTCCGGTCCCAGTCTTCCTTGGTGATGCGCATTCCCTTGTGAGCCGTTTTCATGTCCCGTCCGGTATAGAGGCAGGGACCGCCGGTCTCGGCGCAGATCAGGTCGACGACATGCTGGCGCACGCGGGCGGCGCTGTCGTCGGAAAGGCCGACGAAGAAGCGTCCGAGCTTGTCGTCGCCTTTCAGCCGGCCGAGAAAGTCGTCGGTCACGGCGGCGATTGCGTCATACCCCCCAAGACGCTGATAGAGGGTCTCGTCCGCGGCGAGGGCGGGTGTGAGCAGCAGCGTCGCGCCGAAACCGGCGCCTGCGGCCATATGCAAGATTCCTTTCATCTGTTCCTCCACCAAATAGGCACGAAAGAAACGATAGCAGGGACTTTCCAGTTTCATGCGGACCGGGAAAATCGCGGGAGGAAGCGCAGGGTTGACGTGCCGACGCTTTCGGCAGCACTCTCTCGACGAGGGAGGCGTGACAAGGGAGGCGAATTGGTGGACCTCGACAAGGCCAATGCGGCGCTGGAGATGGTGTATACCGCCAGCACGCCGGAGGAGCTATCGGCTGCCTATGCCGCCTGGGCCGCGACCTATGACGGCGAGACGGCCGCTCTCGGCTACTGCCTGCCCTTCCTCATAACGTCATGGGTGACGCGCCACGTGCCGGCCGGAGAGGGCCCGCTGCTCGACGCCGGTTGCGGCACCGGCCTTTCCGGTCCTTGTCTGAAGGCGCTGGGCTATGGCGACATCGAAGGGCTCGATCTCTCCCCGGATATGCTGGCGATCGCCGGTAGCCGTGGCGCCTATCGCGCGCTGAAACAGGCCGAACTCGGTCGCCCGCTGCCTTGGCCGGACGGTCATTTCCGCGCCTTCTTCTCGACCGGCGTCTTCACCATCAGCCATGCGCCGGCCTCCGGATTGCACGAGCTGGTGCGCATCACGGCCGAGGGCGGGCACGCCATCTTCACAGTGCGCGACCAGGTGCTCGACAGCGGCGGTTTCCGGCCGGTCTTCGAGGACCTCCAACAAGGGGGCAAGTGGCGGCCGGTCGAGGAAAGCGGCTGGTACAGGGCCTATGCGGTCGCGGATCCCGACGCGCTGGTCAAGACCTTCGTCTTCGAGGTGCTTTGAGGAACCCGACGGCGGGCGGCGCGTTACCGGCCGAACTGCAGTTGGGGTCCCATGGAACAGCTCGTCGAGGAATTCGGTCATCCCACCTACACGGCCCTCTCGGTGATCGCCGCGCGCCTGCTGCTGGCCACGATCTATGGCGCGGCGATCGGCTTCGAACGCGAATGGCGCCAACGGCCCGCCGGGTTGCGGACTCATATACTGGTCTGCCTGGCCGCGGCGACCTTCGGCGTCTTGACGATCGAAATCATCCATGCGCCGATGTTCGTCGGCGAAGCGACCAGGGTGGATCCGATCCGGGCGGTGGAGGCGGTGACGGCCGGCGTCGCCTTCCTGGCCGCCGGTACGATCCTTTTCGCCCGTGGTCATGTCCAAGGCCTGACCACGGGCGCGGGCATGTGGCTCGCCGGCGCCATCGGGCTCGCCTGCGGATTTGGCTACTGGCAGATCGCCGGTTTCGGAACCCTGCTGGCGCTGATCGTGCTCTACTTGCTGGGCAAGCTTGAAGACCGGCTGGAGCTCAATCAGCCGGCCGGCGAGATCGAGCCGAAGCAGGACAAGAAGCCGTCGCGCGTCGAGGCCGTTGAAAAATAGCAGCGGCAGTCGGCCGGCGCCGATACAGGCAACTGTGTCGGCAAAGGCGGCGGAAAGGACCGCAATTGCCGGGACGGCAAAAGATTGTTATCTAGCCGGGCGATGGAAGAGCTTTTTGGAGATCCGGCCTACAAAGGCTTCGTGCTGCAGGACCGCAAGCGCCTGCCGTCGCGATTCTTTGCCCGGATTTCCGGCGCGCTGACCAGCCGCCTCGACTGACGCCGACGGGCTTCCGGCCGCGGGCCGGACTTTTCCAAACTTTCGATATCGACGGATCAAAAACCATGAGCGCACCGCGCACCCTCTACGACAAGATCTTCGACGACCATGTGGTCGACCGCCAGGCCGACGGCACCTGCCTTCTTTATATCGATCGCCATCTCGTGCACGAGGTGACGAGCCCCCAGGCCTTCGAAGGCCTGCGCATGGCCGGCCGCAAAGTGCGGCATCCGGAAAAGACGCTGGCCGTCGTCGACCACAATGTGCCGACCTCGCCGGACCGCAAGAACGGCATCAAGAACGAGGAAAGCCGCATCCAGGTCGAGGCGCTCGCCAGGAACGCCGCCGACTTCGGCGTCGAGTACTATTCGGAAAACGACAAGCGCCAGGGCATCGTCCACATCATCGGTCCCGAGCAGGGCTTCACCCTGCCCGGGATGACCATCGTCTGCGGCGACAGCCACACTTCCACCCATGGCGCCTTCGGCGCCCTGGCTCACGGCATCGGCACCTCCGAAGTGGAGCACGTGCTCGCCACCCAGACGCTGATCCAGCGCAAGGCCAAGAACATGCTGGTGCGTGTCGACGGCAAGCTGCCGGAAGGCGTCACCGCCAAGGATATCGTGCTCGCCATCATCGGCGAGATCGGCACGGCCGGCGGCACCGGCTACGTCATCGAATATGCCGGTGAGGCGATCCGCGACCTGTCGATGGAAGGCCGCATGACCATCTGCAACATGTCGATCGAGGGCGGGGCCCGCGCCGGCCTGATCGCGCCCGACGAGACGACCTACGCCTATATCAAGGGCCGGCCGAAGGCGCCGACGGGCGAGGCCTGGGACATGGCGCTGGACTACTGGAAAACGCTGCATTCCGACGAGGGCGCGCATTTCGACAAGGTCGTGGTGCTCGACGCCGCCAAGCTGCCGCCGATCGTCACCTGGGGCTCCTCGCCCGAGGACGTTGCGTCCGTGCTCGGCACCGTGCCCGATCCGGAGGCGATCGAGGACGAGAACAAGCGCAACTCCAAGAAACGCGCTCTCGACTATATGGGGCTCACCCCGGGGACCAGGATCACCGACATCGAGATCGACCGCGTCTTCATCGGCTCGTGCACCAACGGACGCATCGAGGATCTGCGCGCCGTGGCCAAGGTGGTCGAGGGCAAGACCGTCAATGCGCGCGTCAATGCGATGATCGTGCCCGGCTCGGGCCTGGTCAAGGAACAGGCGGAGGCCGAGGGGCTCGACAAGATCTTCGTCGCCGCCGGCTTCGACTGGCGCGAACCGGGCTGTTCCATGTGCCTGGCCATGAACGACGACCGGCTGAAGCCGCACGAGCGCTGCGCCTCGACCTCCAACCGCAATTTCGAGGGCCGCCAGGGCTTCAAGGGCCGCACCCATCTGGTGTCGCCGGCCATGGCCGCCGCCGCTGCGATCGCCGGCCATTTCGTCGACATCCGCGACTGGCATTAAAGCAGGGCGCCGCGCGTCCATTCGGACGCGCAAGCGCGACGCGACGATGAGGGGGCTCCGGCCCCCCTTTCCCACGCAGGCTCCGGTATTTCACAGGTTAACACCTTGTTTCCCCTTGCCGCCTATGGTCGTCCCAAGCGGAAAGGCGGCGGACTTTGGGCAAGGGGATTTTCATTGCGCTGCTGAACCCGGCGATCTCGGCGATCTTCGCGGGCGGCTTTTTCCTGTTGTGGCGGCATCAGCGCGATCGCCGCTATATCCGCGTGCTTGCTTTCTCCTACCTCGCAGGCGTTACCGGCTTCCTGATACGAGGCGTCACCCCGCCGATCGGCGGCGAGACGGCAAAGCTGATATCGAACGCGTTTTTCCTCGTGGCGGGCCACATGCTGGCTGTCGGCGTCGTCGGTCGCTTCGGCAGGCGGCCGCCGCACCTCGCTCTCGGCCTCGTCGGTGCGGCCGGCCTTTCCGGGCTGAGCTGGTTCCTGTTCGTCGAACCGAACATGACCTGGCGCATCTTCTCGATCAATTTTGCGCTGGCGGCGATGTCGCTCATCGTCGTGGCCGAGATCCGTTCGGCGCCGCGCAAGATTTTCGTCGACCAGGTACTCATGGCGGCGTTGCTCATCTACGGGCTGAGCTTCCTGGTGCGACCGCTATGGATCATCGCGGTGGCGGGCGCGCCCGGCACCGAGGGTGACGTCTTCATGTCGGCCTACTGGATCTCCACCAGCGTCACACACGCCTTCTTCTCGGTGCTTATCGCCATCTGCCTGATCACCGGGATTGCCCTCGACGTCATCGGCAAGCTGCAATCGGATGCGTTGAACGATCCCCTGTCCGGCCTGCTCAACCGCCGGGGCTTCGAGGAACGCGGTCGTGAGGTGCTGGGGCGCGACCCGGCCGGCGCCATGCCGGTGACGCTCGTCCTCGCAGACCTCGACCGTTTCAAGGACATCAACGACAGTTGGGGCCATGCCTGTGGCGATCGTGTCATCGCAGCCTTTGCCGGAATTCTGCGTGACGCGGCCGGTGGGGAAGGAATCGCGGGCCGTATCGGCGGCGAGGAATTCGCCATCATCCTTCCGGGCAACGGGCTGGCGTCCGCGCGGCTCTTCGCCGAGGGAGTGAGAACATCGCTTGGCGTCATTGCCATTCCCGGCATGCCGGCCGGAACGCCGATCACGGCGAGCTTCGGCGTGGTCGAGCGCGCGCAGGGCGATTCGCTATCGACGCTCTTGATTCGCGCCGACATCGCCCTCTATGAGGCAAAACATGGCGGGCGGGACAGAGTCGTGGCCATGCCCGACAGGATGGGGGAACGTCGTCTGCGCCGCATGGAATAACCGGCCGAGGCGGACCGATCCGCTTGCCGGTCGCGGCGTTAACGCGATCTTCGCCGAAGTGTGCTACTTGCGTCGGGACAGCAGGGTTTCATGAGCGCCGCAGGTTTCATACTCGCCATCAATCTCGTCGTCGCCGGGCTTCTTGGCACGGCGTTCCTGATGGTCGCCGTCTATGATCGCGCCCGCGTCACGGCCCGCTGGCTCGCATTCAGCTTCTTTCTCGGCATGGCCTACTATGTGGTCGAAGTCAGCATGCCGTTCGTCACGGACGCGCGCGTGCCTGTGGTGGTTGCGTTCGCCGTCTTTCTGGCCGCGACCGTCGCCTTCAATGCCGGCGTTGCCCACAAATACGAGGTGGGCGTGCCATGGCGGCTGATGGGAGCGATCTTCGTGGCCTCCACCTTGGCGGTCTATTTCGCCCAGGATCTGCCGCGGCAGGACTTCTGGCGAATGATGGCCTACCAGGTGCCTTATTTCATCATGCAGGCGATCGCCGCCGGCATCGTCCTGTCGGCGCGCACGCAGCGCGGCATCGACTTCGCGCTCGCCGCATTGCTCTCGGCGAGCGCGCTGCAGTTCCTGAGCAAGCCGTTCCTGGCGGCGGCTTTCGGCGGCTGGGGCGCCAACCCGCAGGCCTATTCCCAAAGCACCTATGCGATGGTCTCACAGTCACTCGGCACTGTCTTCGCCATGGCGATCGCGCTGATGATGCTGGTCATCCTGGTGCGTGATCTCATCGCCGACATGGCGGAGAAGTCCGAGACCGACACGCTGTCGGGGCTGCTCAACCGCCGCGGCTTCGAACGACAGGCGCATCGCGCGCTGGCCTTTGGAAGCCGGCAAGGCATGCCGATCTCGCTGGTTATCGCCGATATCGACCACTTCAAGTCGATCAACGACAATTTCGGCCATGCGATCGGCGATCGGGCGATTGCGACCTTCGCACAGTTCCTCAGAACCGCGCTTTCCGATCATCACGTCGCCGGCCGTATCGGCGGCGAGGAATTCGCAGTCGTGCTGCCCGGCACCAATCTCGTGGCTGCGCGCCTCTTCGCGGAAGGCGTTCGCGGCGTGGCGGCCCGGCTCTGCGTCGAGGGCATACCCGAGCCGAGCCGGCTGACCGCCAGCTTCGGCGTTGCCGAGCTTGCATCCGGGGAAGGCCTGCAGGAATTGATGCAGCGCGCCGACAAGGCGCTCTACGAAGCCAAGAAATCCGGTCGGGACCGCGTGCGCGTCTCGACGGAAAAAGGCAGCGGACGCTCGCCGGAAGCGCGAAACGCCTGATACCTGCCTGGACGTCGATGCATCCAGTGGCATGGATGCTATGCGTTCGCCCGGCCCCGGTCGCCCGGCGTGGCCCATCCGGGCCGCTCGGCGTTCGCGCCAAAAAGCGTCGGCAACGCGGTCGCGCGCTCCAACGGTCGAACGGCCGGCCGTGGTATGACTATCGGCAGAATTCGCGCGACGGTTCCGGAACGACGTGCTCCGGCAGGCCGTACATATAGCTGCGACCTTTGAGCAGTACCGCCGGGCAGTTCCAGACGAACCAGGCGGCACCCGCTTCGGGAGCCTCGACCAATGCCCTTGTGTTGGCGGCAAGGCGCTTCGCCATGTGGCCTTCGCCGACGACGATTCGCTTGTAGCCCGACGCGCTGTAGACCACGAGATTGCCGAAGGAGTCGGCATGGACCTGGTCGCGGTAGCGGCCGTCGGCGAGCGATTGGCCGGCGACGACGACCCCCCCGACGAGCGCCAGAAGCGAAAGACCCCTCAGTTTCGGACGCATGGCGCGTTTCTCCCCGGCAAATCCGCAATACGGCTTCCCGATCGCGCAGGTTAACCTTTTCTTAACATTTGTCACGGGGTACGGCTTTCATTGCACGCCGCGATTGACAGGCGAGGCGGTCAATGGCCAAGAAGAGGCATGAGCGTGAACCACACGATCGACATCGGCCTGCTGCGGCTCAAGGACGCGCTCGAATTCGCGCCGCTTCTGGCCGCCTACGCCCAGGCCCTCAAACGCGGCGCCCCGCGCCGCCCCGACAAGTTTTACGCCGAATCGCTGCTGCAGGATCGGACGGCGGAAGTGCTGGGCGCGAGGGTCGACGGCGAGCTGGTCGGTTTCGCCATCTTCACCGACATGCCCGAGCCGGTGTCGGGCCTGCGCTGCTGCGCCTGCGATCACATCTATGTGCATCACGAGCATCGGGCCAAGGGCATCGCCAAGGCGCTGATCGACGTGCTCGCCGACCAGGCCGAGGATCGCGGCTGGACCAGGCTGATGCTCAACGCGCCCCGCCAGCCCGAGGACGGGCGAAAGCTCTACGAGCAGATCGCCGCGCCGGCCGACTGGTCGAGCTTCGTCATCCGCTTCGACGAACGCTAGTGTTTAGGCGCTAACAAATGATTCCCTTCGGGCCGCAAATCAGTCAGTGTGCGGCCATGAGGAACGACATCTGCATTTACGTGAGCCCGGCGGACCGGGCTCGGCTCGAGCGGCTTGTGGCGAATCGCAACACGTCGCGCAAGGCGGCCTGGCGGGCCGAGATCGTGCTGGCGACGGCGGACGGGCTCGGCACGATGGCGATCATGCGGCGCACGGGGAAGTCGAAGCCCGCCGTGTGGCGCTGGCAAGAGCGTTACATCGAGGCCGGCGTCGACGGGCTGTTGCGCGACAAGACGCGGCCGGCGCGCAAGAAGCCGCTCTCGGCGGAGGTGAAGCTCGCCGTGCTGACCAAGACGGCGCAGGAGCGGCCGCCGGGCGGCGGCACGCACTGGAGCGCGCGGACGATGGCCAGGACGGTCGGCATCAGCCACAGGAGCGTGCAGCGCATCTGGGCGGAGGCGGGCTTGAAGCCGCACCTGGTGACCACGTTCAAGCTGTCGAATGATCCGAAGTTCGCCGAAAAGGTGACCGACGTCGTCGGCCTCTATCTCAACCCGCCGGACAAGGCGCTGGTGTTCTGCGTGGACGAGAAGAGCCAGATCCAGGCGCTCGACCGCACCCAGCCCGGCCTGCCGATGAAGAAAGGCCGCGCCGGCACGATGACCCACGACTACAAGCGCCACGGCACGACCACGCTGTTCGCCGCGCTCGACGTGAAGACTGGCGCGGTGATCGGAGAATGCCAGCCCAAGCATCGGGCCAAGGAGTTCATCCGTTTCCTGAGAACCATCGACCGCAACACACCCAAGTCCTTGGACGTGCACCTGATCGTCGACAACTACTCCACCCACAAGACCCAGGCGGTGAAGGACTGGCTCGCCAAGCATCCGCGCTTCAAGCTGCACTTCATCCCCACGTCGTCGTCCTGGCTCAACCAGGTGGAGCGCTTCTTCGCCGAGATCACGAGGAAGCGCATCCGGCGCGGCGTCTTCACGAGCGTCGCCCAGCTCGAGACCGCTATCTGCGACTATCTCGACGCGCACAACGCCGACCCGAAGCCCTTCGTGTGGACCAAGAGCGCCGATGTCATCCTCGCCAAAGTCCACCGCGCCCGCGCTGCTCTTGACGCCGCCAAGAGCAGGAACCAAGCGTTAGAGTCGGAACACTAGGCTCCCGGAAAAGTGTCCCACGGCTTTCCGACAAGAAACCTGCGGCAAGACGAGAGGCCAGGCAGGTGAAGCGTCGACGGAGCCGCGCAAACCCGCTTGGAGCGCAAAGTCGGGCCCGAGAGCCTCGTCGGGTCGGGCCGATCTCTTCACCTGTGGGGGTAGCCGAACCATGACTTCAAGCCGTCGCCCGGCCCTTCGCTGTCTCGTCCGGACATTGCCGGCGTTCCTGATTGCGGCCTCGGTTTCGGCCTGTGTCGCGCAACAGACGCAGGCCACCGCGACACAGCCCGTCGCCGGCGAAGTGTCGCAACCGCGCGTGGCGACCTACGAATGCGGCAGCGACGGCGTGATCACGGTGGAGAATCGCGGCGATTCGGTGCATGTCGTCGGCACGGACGGCGAGGCCATCGATCTGCCCGCGGCGCCGGCCGCCCAGCGCAGCCGGTACGGCGCCGGCGCCGACGCGATCGTCATCGAGGGACGGGAGGCTCTGTTCATGCATGGCCGGCATCCGCCGCTTACCTGTACGCGCTGACCGTCCTCGGCGCTGCCTTTGCGCCGCCGCCCAAAATGCTTCAGGCTTCAATCGGTTGAAGGCAAGGGCTGCGGCGCCAATCATATCGATTGAAACTAAATCAATGGGCTGAAACGGTTTTTCGGGCTTTGACGCGCTGCAAAAAGCGCATTAGAAAGCCGCTGTCCGACGTCGCGTTTCGGGGCGGCCATGCCGCTTTTCCGGCATGGGCGCGGACTCGATCCTGGGGGAGCCATGAGCCAATCACCAGCCACCCGCCAGCGGCCCTTGTCGCCGCATCTCACGGTCTATCGCTGGCCGATCACCATGACGATGTCGATCCTGCACCGGGTCACCGGCGGGGCGCTCTATTTCGGCACGCTGCTGGTCGCGTGGTGGCTGATCGCCGCGGCAACGTCGGAACAGTATTTCGATTTCGTGAGCTGGGTCTACGGCAGCTGGATCGGCCGGCTCGTGCTGTTCGGCTACAGCTGGGCGCTGATGCATCATATGCTCGGCGGCCTGCGTCACCTCGTCTGGGACACCGGCGCCGGCCTCGAGAAGCACACCGCCTCGAAGATCGCCTGGGCCACACTCGGCGGCTCGGCAGTGCTCACCATCCTCATCTGGATCGCCGGCTACGCCGCGCGGGGAGGGCTCTGACCATGGCCGATATGCGCACTCCTCTCGGCAAGGTCCGCGGCCTCGGTTCGGCGCGCGAAGGCACCGGGCATTTCTGGCGGCAGCGGCTGACCGCGATCGCCAACATTCCTTTGATCCTGTTCTTCGTCGGCCTGCTGATCTCGCTCAACGGCGCCAGCTATGAGGAGACGCGGGCGGCGCTCGCCAGCCCCTTCGTGGCGCTGCCGCTCATCCTGGTGCTGCTCTCCGGCCTTTACCATATGCGGCTCGGCATGCAGGTCATCATCGAGGACTATGTGCATGGCGAGGGCGGCAAGCTCGCCCTGATCGTGCTCAACACCTTCTTCACGGTGGCGGTCGGCGCTGTTGCCGTCTTCTCGCTGCTCAAGCTGGCATTCGGAGGCTGAGGCGTGGCCAAGGCACAGGCAAACGGGGCCGGCAAGGCCTATCAATTCGTCGACCACAAGTTCGACGTGGTCGTGGTCGGCGCCGGCGGGGCCGGCCTGCGGGCGACGCTCGGCATGGCCGAGCAGGGGTTGCGCACGGCATGCATCACCAAGGTGTTCCCGACCCGCTCGCACACGGTTGCGGCACAGGGCGGCATCGCCGCCTCTCTGCAGAATATGGGCCCTGATTCCTGGCAGTGGCACCTCTACGACACGGTCAAGGGCTCGGACTGGCTGGGCGATGTCGACGCCATGGAATATCTGGCGCGCGAGGCGCCTGCCGCCGTCTACGAGCTCGAGCATTACGGCGTCCCCTTCTCGCGCACCGAGGAAGGCAAGATCTACCAGCGGCCGTTCGGCGGCCATATGATGAATTTCGGCGACGGACCGCCGGTGCAGCGCACCTGCGCGGCCGCCGACCGTACCGGCCACGCGATCCTGCACACGCTTTACGGCCAGTCGCTCAGGAACAACGCGCAGTTCTTCATCGAATATTTCGCGCTCGACCTGATCATGGAGCCTGACGGCACCTGCACGGGCGTCGTCGCCTGGAACCTCGACGACGGCACCATCCACCGTTTCTCGGCCAAGATGGTGGTGCTCGCCACCGGCGGCTATGGCCGCGCCTATTTCTCGGCGACGTCGGCGCACACCTGCACCGGCGACGGCGGCGGCATGGCGGCGCGCGCCGGCCTGCCGCTCCAGGACATGGAGTTCGTCCAGTTCCATCCGACCGGCATCTACGGCGCGGGCTGCCTGATCACGGAAGGTGCGCGCGGCGAGGGCGGCTATCTCGTCAATTCCGAAGGTGAGCGCTTCATGGAGCGTTATGCGCCGTCGGCAAAGGACCTTGCTTCGCGCGACGTCGTCTCGCGATGCATGACGCTGGAGATCCGCGAAGGGCGCGGCGTCGGCAAGAACAAGGACCACATCTTCCTGCATCTCGACCATCTCGATCCGGCCGTGCTGCATGAACGGCTGCCGGGCATCTCCGAATCGGCCAAGATCTTCGCTGGCGTGGATGTGACACGCGAACCGATCCCGGTGCTGCCGACGGTCCACTACAATATGGGCGGCATCCCGACCAATTATTGGGGCGAGGTGCTGAACCCGAGCGCCGACAATCCGGACAAGGTGTCGCCCGGCCTGATGGCGGTCGGCGAAGCCGGCTGCGCTTCCGTGCACGGCGCCAACCGGCTGGGCTCCAATTCGCTGATCGATCTCGTCGTGTTCGGCCGCGCCGCGGCGATACGCGCCGGCCAGGTGGTCGACCGCGAGGCGCCGGTGCCGTCGCCCAATGCGGAATCGGTCGAGAAGATCATGGATCGCTTCGACCGGCTGCGCCACGCCAATGGCTCGACGCCCACGGCCTTTCTGCGCGAGAAGATGCAGCGCGCCATGCAGGAGGACGCCGCCGTCTTCCGCACCCAGGAATCGCTGGAGAACGGCTGCCGCCGCGTGTCGGCGCTCTGGAAAGAGTTGCCCGACATCAAGGTCTTCGACCGTTCGATGATCTGGAACTCCGATCTGGTCGAAACCTTGGAGCTGGAGAACCTGATGGCCAACGCCATCACCACGGTCCATGGCGCGGAGGCTCGCAAGGAGAGCCGTGGTGCCCATGCGCGCGAGGACTTCTCCAGCCGCGACGACGCCAACTGGCGCAAGCACACGCTCGCCCATCTCGATGAGAGCGGCAAGGTGACGCTCACCTACCGGCCGGTGCACACCGAGACGATGCTGCCGGTCGACGAAGGCGGCATCGATCCCAAGAAGATCGCGCCCAAGGCGCGGGTGTATTGACATGGTCGGGCGCGCGCCGGCCGGCTGTTCGGGCAAGCCGGTGACGGCCTGGCCCGGCGCGATGTCCAGGAAGAGCCCGTCTGGTTTCTTCAAGAGGTAGGATATGGTCGAACTCACCCTTCCCAAGAACTCGAAGATCCAGCCCGGCAAGACCTGGCCGAAGCCCGAGGGCGCGACCAATCTGCGCGAATACCGGATCTACCGCTGGTCGCCCGACGACGGCAAGAACCCGCAGGTCGACACTTATTTCGTTGATCTCGACGATTGCGGTCCGATGGTGCTCGACGCGTTGCTGTGGATCAAGAACAAGGTCGACCCGACGCTGACGCTGCGCCGCTCGTGCCGCGAGGGCATCTGCGGCTCCTGCGCCATGAACATCGACGGATCGAACACGCTGGCCTGCACCAAGGGCATGGACGACATTTCCGGCGCGGTGAAGGTCTATCCGCTGCCGCATATGCCTGTCGTCAAGGATCTGGTGCCCGACCTCACCGTGCCCTACGCCCAGCTCACCTCGATCGAGCCCTGGCTGAAGACGGTGTCGCCCGAGCCCGCCAAGGAATGGCGCCAGAGCCACGAGGACCGCCAGAAGCTCGACGGGCTATATGAATGCATCCTCTGCTTCTGCTGCCAGACGTCGTGCCCGAGCTACTGGTGGAACGGCGAACGTTACCTCGGGCCGGCGGTGCTCCTTCAGGCCTATCGCTGGCTGATCGACAGCCGCGACGAGGCCAAGGGCGAACGACTCGACAATCTCGAGGACCCGTTCCGGCTCTATCGCTGCCATACCATCATGAACTGCGCGCAGACCTGCCCGAAGGGATTGAATCCGGCCAAGGCGATCGCCGAGATCAAGAAGATGATGGTGGAACGCCGGGTCTGACGGCCCCGTCATTGGAGGCGGTCGGATGAAGGTCCTTCTCGTCTCGGAGCGTGCCGAAACGATCAACGATCCGGTCTTCCGCGTGCTGGAGTCCCGCGGGGTCGTCTTCCACCGCATCGCCTTGTCCGAACTGCGCCTGGAGGGGGGCTCGCGGCTCGCCCGCAAGCGACGGCGCTATTTTCCGGATCGGAACATAACCGGGCCGGTGGCCGAAGCCGTGGCGACTTTCGGCCCCGATCTCGTCCACGCCGGTGCCGGGCGGCCGGTGGGGCTCGCCGTGGTCAAGGCTTTGCGGGACCATCAGAAAGTGCCCGTCATCTTCGACCACGGTGCGATCGGCGGTCTAAATCTGTTCAACCCCTTCGACTGGATGACCTATTTCAACCGGCGCATCGACAAGCTCGTCGTGCCCTCCCATGCCATGGTGAACAACTGGATGGGGCAGGCCTGGCTGCGCCGGTGCATTTCGGCCGAACGCTGCGCCGTGCTGCATCACGCGATCGAGCAGCCGGCGCAGGCCGATCCGCGCGACCGCGAGGCCTTGCGGTCGGGGTTCGGCCTGCGTCCGGACGAATTCGTGATCGGGACGGTCTGCACTATCCGGCCGATCAAGAACCTTCCTTTCCTCGCCGATGCCGTGCGCCGGCTCGGGCCGCCCTTCGTCTTCGCGGTGATCGGGCCGGCAGGCGATGCCGCGGAACTGCAGCGGCTGAGAGATGCCGGCGGCGACCGGCTGCGGCTGCTGGGGCTGGTGCCCCGCGCACGTACGGTCATGGCGGCTTTCGACCTCTATGCCACGCCGACCGGCCTGCCCGGCGAATCGTTCGGGCTCGCCGCGGTTGAGGCCATGTCGCAATCGCTCCCCGTGCTGACCATGAATTTCGGCGGCTCCGCCGAGATTGTCGAGCATAATGTCGCGGGCCTCACGCTGCCGCCGGACGCCGGCCACTGGATGCAGGCGATCACGGCCCTGGCGGCGGAGCCCGAGCGATGCAGGCAGATGGGGGAAGCGGGGCGTCGGCGTGCCGCCGCGCGGTTTTCGCCGGAAGCGATCGCGGCCGACTGTCTTGCACTCTATCGCAGTGTCGCCCGCGGACCTGACGGCCGCGCCTGAGCACGGCCGCTGCCTTCTTAGCGCTCCCTCCTAAGCCAGCCGGGCGTCGAGGGAGAGCTTGATCGCGCCGAGGGCCTTGGAGACAGGGCAGTTTTCCTTCGCCTTCTCGG
The DNA here is from genome assembly GCF_016756615.1 of Mesorhizobium sp. L-8-3. Taxonomy (GTDB): domain Bacteria; phylum Pseudomonadota; class Alphaproteobacteria; order Rhizobiales; family Rhizobiaceae. The sequence goes on from NZ_AP023262.1 coordinate 2,148,517, forward strand.
CCAGTTCCGTGAACTTTGCCGCGTCGATGCCCGGAACAGTGCCGACGAGGGTCAGCGCGCTGCCGGTGATACCGGTGCCCGGCACCAGGGTGACCACGGCCTTGGCGTCCAGCTTCTCGGCGGGCGTGCCGTTCTCCGCCAGGAAATGCGAGAGCTGCATGGCAAAGCAGCCGGCATGGGCAGCGGCAAGCAGCTCTTCCGGATTCGTGCCCGATCTACCGCTTTCGTCCTCGAAGCGGTTCTTGAACGAATAGGGCGTCTTGCTCAGCACCCCGCTCTGTGTGTCGAGGGTGCCGCTGCCTTCCTTCAGCTTGCCCGTCCAGACGGCTGTTGCGTGACGATCCATGGCTCATCTCCAGAGGTTGGGGTGGCGCCGCCAACGCGGCGAGCAGATACTATAGCGCGGGCGATCGGCCCGGACAGGATATTGTCGCCCGTCGAAGAGGAAACGGTATCACGAGGTCGGCCGGTGTCGGTCCCGGCCGATGCTTTCGGGCCCGCAGCCGGGCGCACGACGCTGCCTGCACAAGCGTCGAGGCAGAGACGCAGCGGAGGAGCCGCTGTCGTTTGCGACGCGAGGCTTCGACCACGAGACCCGGTTCGGCATTCGCGACAAGCGCGCTATAGTGAGGCCAACCGGAATTGGAGGAAGCCCATGAACGTCGCCAATCTCCAACTCGAGGGCCTGCTGATGGCCGTCGCCTCGATCAACAGCACCCTCGTGCGCAAGGGCCTGCTGACATCTGATGAAGTCGACAATGCCCTGCGTCGGGCCGAAGCCGGGCTCACCGGGGAGGAACGGCTCTATCAGGACATGTCGCCGGCCAATCGCGACGCCGTCTGCTTCCCGCTCCGGCTGCTCCAATTGGCGAACCGCGCGTCGGCCACGGCGGCGACGCCGTCCTTCTCCGATCTGGCCAGGCTCGTCGCGCAGACCAAGGAACCCTACAACGACCAGATGTGAGGGTCCTTGTTCAACGGTCCGGGTGTCTACATATCCAGGTCGCCGGCGCGGCCGGTCCAGACTGCCCGGCTTTCTCGCCAACAGGCGTGGGCCGCGCGCTCCAACGGCTGATCCTGTCGACGGCTGGAACTATCCCTCCGCCTCCAGCCTGGAGAGATATCGGCTCAGCAGGCGGTTGAGCGCGGCGAAGTCTTCCGGGCTGAGCGCCGAGGTCAGTCGCGCCTGGGTCGCCACATGTTCCGCAACGGCTGCCTCGATGACGGCAAAGCCCTTGTCCGTAAGCGAAATGATCACGCTGCGCCCGTCCTGAGGGTTCTGTTCCCTCGCCACGAGCCCGACCTTCTCCAACTGGTCGATGCGGTTGGTCATCGTCCCCGATGTGATCATCATGGTGGCGATGAGATCGCCTGGCGACAGGCGATAGGGCGGACCGGATCGCCGCAAGGTCGCCAGCACATCGAAGCTGGCCGCGTTCAGCCCATGCGCGGCGAAGGTCTTTTCCATGGTCCGCGTCATGTGGTGCGAGATGCGCCTCACGCGGCCGATGAGCCCCATTGGACGAACATCGAGATCGGGGCGTTCCCGGTTCCACTGCGCAAGGATGTCGTCGACCCGATCCATGTGCCCTTATCTCCATAATCTATCTTGACGTCAAGCTAAACGGCATTATCTTGAGGTCAAGATAAACGGGGACGCCTCTCATGGCCCGCAATGTCGATCTCCTGCTCACCGCCGTGGCACCGGCAATCTGGGGCAGCACCTATCTCGTGACCACTGAACTGCTGCCTCAGGGCTATCCGCTGACGGTCGCCATGCTGCGGGCGCTGCCGGCGGGCATCCTGCTGCTGCTCCTCGTCCGGCAATTGCCGCACGGCGCGTGGTGGGGCAGGGTGCTGGTCCTCGGCGCGCTGAATTTCTCGGTCTTCTGGTGGCTGCTCTTCGTTGCCGCCTACCGCCTGCCCGGCGGCGTCGCCGCCACGGTCGGCGCCATTCAGCCGCTGATCGTCATCCTTCTCGCGCGCCCGCTGCTCGGCGCGACGATCCGGCCGCTCGCCATAGCAGCGGCGCTGAGCGGCATGGCCGGCGTCGCGCTGCTCATCCTCACGCCGCAGGCAGCGCTTGATCCGCTCGGGATCGTGGCGGGTCTGGGCGGGGCGGCCTCCATGGCGGCGGGCACCGTGCTGAGCCGCCGCTGGCAGCCGCCGGTCTCGCCGCTCACCTTCACGGCATGGCAATTGACGGCCGGAGGCTTGCTGTTGCTGCCGGTTGCCCTGTGGCTCGAACCGCCGCTGCCGGCGCTCTCGGTGAACAATCTCCTCGGCTTCATCTATCTGGGCCTCATCGGCGCGGCGCTGACCTACATCCTCTGGTTCCGCGGCATCGCGCGGCTCGAGCCCTCCGTCGTATCGCCGCTCGGCTTCCTCAGCCCGATGACGGCGGTCATCCTGGGCTGGTCCGTGCTCGGACAGTCGCTCAGCCCCATGCAGGTCGCAGGCATGGTCGTGGTTCTCGGCAGCGTCTGGCTGAGCCAGCGTGCGCAACAGGTGCCCGCGACAGTGGCTTCACCCGCCGTGGCGCGGTGAAAGGAAACGTTAACCGAATCGGCGCAGGTTCAAGCTACCGGGACGGGTCTTTGCGTAACAAAACCCGGTCGGCGCTCGGCCGAGGGGTGGAATTCCGGCCTGCCTCACAAGGGCATCCGGGTCCTGTTCAGGCAACGGGCCGAGCGCGCGGTGGGCTTCCGATGCGGCTTCATCCTTTCCCCGTCGGGGAAAGGATGCCGTGCCGTTCATCCGCCATCGACCAACGAATGGATGTTACCGTCGGGATCCTTGAACCAGGCATTCCTGATCTCGCCGAATATATGGATGTCGCCTTCCTTCGTCGTGCCGGGGAAGTCGTAGTTTTCAAAGGCGACGCCTTTCGCTCCGAGCCTGCGGACGATTTCCGTGAGATCGCTGCCGACATTCCATGTCACCGACGTCGCCTTGTTGGTCCCGGCGTACTCGGACTGGTAGACGAACAATGAGCTTCCGCCGCACGGGTAGGCGACCATATGCGGATCGGGGTCGCCTGGTGGCGTCAGTCCGAGCTTGTCCTCGTAGAATCTGCGAGCCACCTGAAGGTCTCTCACGGCGATGGTCGCAACCGGTTGCTTGTCGTTCAACATGATCTTCTCCCTGGTTTGAAGCGGCGCATCGTTCTTGCCGAGTATGAGGTTCGGGCCGATGCGGTGGTTGCCGCCTCACGCCTTGCGCAGGCGTAGAGGCCGGCTCTTGTCGCGTCTGGCGATGCCCTTGGCCTCCAGATCGAGCTGGACGGTCTTGGCCCACCGGCCCAATCCAGCCCTGCCGGAAACGTCTCTTCGGAAGGATGCGTTCCGAGGCGCAGGCTGATTTCTTCCGATGTCGGCCCGTCCGGAGCCGACGAGAGCACGGCGAGATAGGCTCGTTTCGCCGCCTCGCAGCGGGCGGCGTCCACTTGCCTGGTCGAGCCGGAATGGTTGAGGTTCTCGCCCGTCACCATGGCCATGGTCCGCCTCCTGTCAGGGTTGGAGGTCGACGGCGGCACGGAAGCTACCGTCCATGTAGAAGGGCACGGATTCGTGTTCGTGCACGATCCGCCAGTCGCCGCCGATTCGCCTCAGGCACAGAGTGACGCGGGTCCAGAAGACGGCGTGCTCGCCACGCCTGGTCGTCGCGCTTGTGCGGAGCAGGGCGTGGCAGAAGGCGATGTCGTCCTCGGCCGTTATGGCGAGGTCCTGTGTCGACCGGTCAATCGGTCCCTCCCAGCCGTCGAACCAAGCCTGCAGCCTGGCGGGATCGGTCCCCGTCGCGGAAACGAGTGGCGGAGCGAGGTCGAAAATGGTCGCATCGGATGCATAGGGCGCCAATGCGGCCGCGCTGTCCTTGTCATGAATGCTCCGTTGGATGCCTTCGATCAGTGCGCTGATCGCGTTGCGGTCGGTCTCGCTGGTCATGTTCATTCTCCTCGTTGTTCCTGCCCGAGGACGATCGGCATCGGGCGATCCCGACATCATGGCGGGCATTTTTTCTTGCATCCGGCCAGGCGGACCGAAAAATCCGGCCGCGCTTGTCGGCGCGGCCTGCTGTGCTACGTCCTTGATCTGGATGAAGGAGGACGAACCGATGCGTTTTGCGATGTTCTGCTACGCCCCCGAATCGGTCGAGTGGCGCAAGGAGGACGACGAGGCCGTGATGGCCAGGCATACGGTCACGGATGGAAAGCTCGAAGCTGCGGGAAAGCTCGGCCCCAATCTGCGCCTTATGCCGACCAGCACCGCGATGAGCATTCGCGGCGGGGCCGAACCGATGGTGCTGGACGGTCCTTTCGTCGAGACCAAGGAGGTTCTGCTCGGCTTCTGGGTCTTCGAGGCGGCATCGCTCGAGGAGGCCATCGACATCGCCCGCGAATATGCCAGCCACATGCCGGGCGGCGGGCTCGAGCTCCGTCCGGTCAAGGAATTCAACCCGGGTGTCGGACTGAAATGACCGAAATCGGCTGGATCGGCGCACAGCTTGCGGCGGCCCGGCCTCGGGCCATCGGTGCGCTGCTGCGTTATTTCCGGGATCTCGATCTGGCCGAAGAGGCCTACCAGGAAGCCTCGCTCCGGGCGCTGAAGACCTGGCCCGGGAAAGGGCCACCGCGCGATCCGCTAGCCTGGCTCATCTTCGTCGGTCGCAATGCCTCGCTCGACGAGACCCGCCGCAAGGCGCGGCAGCAGGCCCTGCCGCCCGAGGATGCGATTTCCGACCTTGATGACGCGGAGGCTTCGATGGCCGAGCGGCTGGACGACGGGCTCTATCGCGACGATGTGCTCAGGCTGCTGTTCATCTGCTGCCATCCCGATCTTCCGGCGGGACAGCAGATCGCGCTGGCGCTGCGCATCGTGTCCGGCCTTTCCGTCAAGGAGATCGCCCGCGCCTTCCTCGTGGGAGAAAGCGCGATGGAGCAGCGGATCACGCGGGCGAAACGCCGGATCGCCGCAGCCTCAGTTCCCTATGGCGCGCCCGACGCCCTCGAAAGGCAAAGGCGGCTGGGCGTCGTAGCGGCGATGATCTACCTGCTGTTCAACGAAGGCTATGCCGCAAGCGGCGGCGAGGCGCATATCCGGCTGCCGCTCTGTGAGGAGGCGATCCGCCTGTCGCGACTGCTGCTCCAACTCTTTCCCGGCGAACCCGAGATCATGGGGTTGGCTGCACTCATGCTTCTGCAGCATGCGCGCGCCGGAGCCCGGCTCGATGCCGATTGCGCGATCGTGCTCCTCGACGACCAGGACCGCCGCCTCTGGGACACCGCACTGATCGCGGAAGGCACGGTGCTGGTCGAGAAGGCGCTGCGCCACCGCCGCCCCGGGCCCTATCAGATCCAGGCGGCGATCGCCGCGACACATGCCGCCGCGGCCCGGGCTGAAGACACGGACTGGGCCGAGATCGACGCGCTCTATGAGGCGCTCGAAAGGCTGCAGCCCTCACCTGTCGTGAGCCTCAACAGGGCGGTCGCCGTGGCCAGGCTCCATGGACCGGAATCCGCGCTCGCCATGGTCGAGCCATTGGCCGCGCCGCTCGACGGCTATTTCCACTTCCACGGTCTCAAGGGCCAGCTCCTGATGCAGGCGGGGCGTGACAGCGAGGCCAGGGCCGCGTTTGCCAGGGCGATCGTCCTCGCCAACACCGCAGCCGAGGCGGCTCATATCCGGATGCAACTCGATCGGCTGGGCGCGACGCGCTGAGCGTGCGCTCGTGGCGCCTGGGGATCGCCGGCCTACTACAGCGTGTCGCGTGAAAATGGATTAACGCGACACGCTGTAGGTCTTTAATTTGACGCATGTCATTGTCCCGAAACCGGTACCCACTTTCGGGAGACATGCTTTATCTCGGCCGCGATGCCGTGAGGCCGAGATGACGGATATTGGACAGCCGCCGGGCGAGCGAAGCATAGAGCCGGCTCGCTGTTCGTCCGACCGGCCCGACAAACGACCTCTCGCGGTTTGCCCTGGTGTCGCCGATGTCAGACCGTTCCTCGACATCATGACGGATGTGGAAGGGCAGGATCGCCACGCTCTGGACGCCGTGGGTCCAGAAACGGTCGAGATAATCGTCGACCGGCTCGATCCAGGCACCCGCCTTGGCGAGCAGCATGCGCGCGGCCTCCGGCGAGATCGCATAGCACTGCGTGCCGGCAGGCCCTTTCAGGAAGCGGACGAGCCGATAGGGCGCTTCGAGCGGACGGATGGTCACCTCGGCGACCTTGTTGAGGCCGGCCAGGCGGATGAAGCCGAAACGAGCGATCGAAGCCTCGACGAGCGCGACCACGCTGCAGAAGCCGGCATCGATGGCGAGATCGTCCTCCATGACGATGATGGGCTCCGTGCCGGATGCACAGCGTTGCCAAAGCAGATAGTGGCTGGCGAAACAGCCGATCTCGCCGGCGCTCATGCGCCGCTGGCGCAGCCAGACCGCGCGCCGTGGAGCGTAGCGCGAGATGGACAGGTGCTCACCCTTCGACGCGTCGACAGCATCGAAGAAGGAATGGCCGATGCCAAGCGCGTCGAGCTGGCGCTTCATCGTTGCCCGCCGGGCGCCCGACCGCTGCAGATTGATGACGTAGAGCTGCAAGAGGACCCGCCGCATCGTACTTCGACCGGGCCTTGGGTATATGAAGCCGCCGGGTTCTTCAATGATGACAAACCGCGTTCCGCGCGGCAGGCGAAAGCATCAATCCGACAAGGCGGCCAGCTCTGCGGACGGAACGACATCAGCCGGGCAACCGGGCGTGATGACGATCGCCCGGATCTTCACTTCCGGCGCGCCGATTCCCGCATAACGCTGAAGCCGGGCGAGATAGTGAACCATCATCGGCTTCAGCATAGGCTGCTGGTCGCGCAGTTCGCCCATTGCGGAGTATTGAAGTCTTTTGCCGGCTGCATGCCAGTCGACGATTGCGCGATGCCAACCCTGCGGGGAGACGCCGGCGATGTCGATTTGGCAGCCATTCCTGGTGCCGTGCACCCAGACCGGATCCGTGTCGGTCGCGGCTCTCCACGTCTGGAAGCCGTGCTTTTGAAGAAGGGCGACGATATCCTGGTCGCCGACATCGTCCGCGCTCCCGGCGAGCGCGGCACGGCCGTAGACCTTGATGGCGAGGCTTGCCGCGAGCAGCAGGCCGAGGGCGACGCTAAGCGCGAGCCGGCGCATCGGGTTTGATCCCCGCGGTGTAAATGGCGAGAACCGCCAATATGGTCGCCCATTCCGCCGCCATTGCGCCGGTCGTACCGTGGAGCAGTGCGTAGCTGTCGGGGAAGACCCCGATGAGAGCGATCCGGAACACGTTGATCGCGATGGTGGCAAGGCAGGCGAGCAAGGTTGCGCCGATGATCGGGCCAGACCATAGCCGATCGTAGACCTTCACGAACAGCACGCCGCACAGAAGGGCGAGCGACACATTGGTGAGTGAGGAGCAGGCCGGCTCGAGGAACAGCACGCCGTTTCCGTTGGCGAAGGGGATCGTGTTGCCCGTGCTCTGAGTGCCGACGAGCCAGCCGACTAGCTTGGCGTCGACGCCGAGGATCGCATTGCTGAATGAAGCGAAGAGGATGCGGGCCCACAGCATCGGCACGGTCAGGGCGGCGAGCACGACCGCCGCGCGCCGCATGGGCCCGTCGGGTGGCGAGGTCCAGACGAGCCAGGCGGCCAGCGCCGTGATCGCCAGCCAGGCGAGAGACGGGACCGGCAGCAGGAAAGCGATCGCCGCGGCCGCGGCGACGGCGAAATCCATTCGCGTCGCAGCCTCGCGCGGAGCCCGCGCGAGCAGCCAGAGGGCCGCGATTGCGCCAGCCCAGACCACCGCGCTGACCCCGAATGTGTTGAACAGTGCCGTCGCGACACCGCTCCCGGCGATCTGGTCGGCGGCCCGCTCGCTGATGCCGTTGGCGAAGCCCACGACAGTGAGGCCGCCAAAGAGCACACCCCGGGTGACCGGTGCGGCCTGAAGGTGACCGCTCGCCTCCGGCGCGGCCGCCGAACCCGAGGCGTGTGCGCCTGACTTCGGCGCGCCGGCACGGGAAAGTTGTGAGAGAAGTTTCGTCACGGCCTGCCGACACCCAACCGGACGGAGTCCTTTAGCCGCGGCCACTTACGCGCGCCGCTATTTCCTGCGCCGGATCATGTACAGCGCGTACCCACCTGCGATCGCCAATGCCGGGAGGCCGATTCCAAGGACAGGCCCCGGCGCGGAATGGCTTTGCGGCGGGTTTCCCTCGCCATCCCCGTCACCGGGGAACCACCATCCCATTGCAAAGCTCGGAGCTGTGGCCATCAACAAGACCGCGCCTGCCCAAGCAAAGGTTTTGATCTTCCGCATTCCTACTACTCCCAGCCCGTATGGAAAAACTGACCGGAGCTTACCACAACGTCCGCGCGTGCCACGTTACGCATAAGGCGTAAGCGCGGTACGGATTCAGGGTGGACGCGTTTCTTGTGGGACTGTCGTGCGTCCGACTGGCTTTGCATCCGACTCCCGCGTTTCGACCAGGCGTCGGATCTTACCGGTTTCGCATCGGATAAGCCCGCCGTTGCAACGTGTTGCACGCATGATGCCTCCCCGTGCAAGCGCTGCGCCGAGGATGATGAGCATGACCGCTGCGATCCGCAGCGGATCGAGCGGCATCCCCCAAATGGGGTATTCGATCGCGAGGCCCGCCGCCATCTGGCCGCCGATGATCAGCGTCAGCGTGGTGAGGGCGCCGAGCCTCGGGAGGACGCGGCTGTTGATCGCGACGAAGAGCGCCCCCAGAACGCCTCCGCAATAGGCGGCGGGCGGTGCGCCGAGCGCTCTGTCGGGATCGGGCAGCCCGGCGGCAGTCAACAGGACGGTGAGCAGGATCAGGCCCCCGAGATGGTTCCAGAAGGAGGAACGCAGGGCGCCGATCGACATGCCAAGGCGTGCGTTGATCGACCGGCTGGCTGCGATCAGTCCGCCATTGAGAAAGGCGACGAGGATGAGGATGGTCACGGTGCGCGCCCTCCGAGATGCAGAAACGCGCTGCCGGCAAGAAGCGCGAGGGCGCCGACCAGTTCCCTTGCTCCGAGCGGTCGCCGCGCAAGGCCGAACCATCCGAAACGATCGGCGGCCATGCCGAATGCCGTCTGTCCGACAAGCATCAGGGCAAGCGTCGCCGAAAGCGTCAGGCCGCCATTCACTGCGATTGCCGCCAGAACGACCGTGAAGGCTCCCGGAATCCCGCCGAGATAGGCCCAGAACGGCGTCGGCAGGCGCGGAAGAGGCTCCTGCGTGTCCCCCACGTCGCGGGGGCCTGCAAAACGGGCGAGCCGCGAGGCGGCGGCCGCCAGGCAAAGGGCCATTGCGGCGCCGACGCCGTGAGCGACCCATGATGCAAAAAGGGCGCTGCTGTGCGCGGCGAGCAGGCTGTTCAACTGGATCATCACTGCGAGCACTGCACCGGCGGCGGTTGCGAGCAGCCAGTCTGTCGGGCGTCCCATGAAGGTTTCCTGCCTGTCTGGTCGATGGCCATCGAAATAAGGCATCGGCTTTCCGGAAAAATCAGCTATGGTTCCGGACAATCCGGAAGATTCTTCCGCAATCGAGGTGCAACCATGGACAGGCTCGTCGCGCTCGGCGCCTTCGTCCAGGCTGCCGAGGCTGGTAGTTTCGTTGCCGCGGGGCGGCAACTCGGCATGTCGGCATCCGCCGTCGGCAAGGCGGTGGCGCGGCTGGAGGGCCAACTCGGCGTGCGGTTGTTCCATCGCAGCACGCGCACCATGATGCTCACCGCCGACGGCGGCATCTTTCTCGAACGCTGCCGACGGATCCTGCGCGAGATCGAGGCGGCCGAGCAGGAATTGTCGGAAGCCGCCTCCGCTCCGCGAGGGACGCTTCGGGTCAGCCTGCCGATCGCGGAGGGCCTGCTGCTGCCGACGATCGCGGCCTTCATGCGCGCTTATCCCGATATCCGCATGGAGATCGATTTTTCCGACCGCCTCGTCGATATCATCGAGGAGGGTTTCGACGCGGTGGTGCGGACCGGCGACGTCGCCGATTCCCGGCTGATGAGCCGTAAGCTCGGCAGTTTCCCGCATCGGCTCGTCGCCGCCCCCGCCTATTTGGCGCGCCGCGGCGTCCCGGCCGTGCCGGAAGACCTGACGAAACATGCCTGCCTGCACCACCGGCATCCGACATCGGGCAAGCTGGAACCATGGCCGCTGGTGCGGGATGGCGCCGATCTGGACATTGAGTTTCCGGTCGCCGCCACGGTGAGCACGATCGAAGCCCGTGCCTATCTGGCCGAAGAGGGCTTCGGCATCGCCTGCCTGCCCGCCTATGCGGTCACCAGGCAGATCGCGGCGGGAAGGCTGGTGTCGCTGCTCGAAGGCTCGGTGCGCGATTGCGGGGCGTTGCGCGTGCTGTGGCCAGCAAGCCGCTCGCCGAGAATCCGGGCCTTCGTCGATTTCCTGGCCGAGCGGCTGGTGGTGTCCTGATCTCCGGTCAATCGATCTCGGGCGAGGGGGGCGGCAGGTCCCTGTCGTCGCCGATTTCGAAGGTCACGCGCTCGATCCGACCCGAAAAGCAGAACTGGTCGGCATAGTCGTCGACCACGGGCGGCATGCCGCTGCGGCCGATCAGCATCGGGGAGAGCGAGATGCGCTGCAGGGTCGCATCGAAGGCGCGCTCTCCCGCTGCCCGTCCAGCAACCGTCAGGCGGCCCGTTCCCCTGAGGATACCGGTCTTCCTGAACTCGAAGCCCAGCGACACCCGTCCCGTCCCGATCGCCCGGTCCGAAACAAGCCGCATGATCTCCCCGCAACGGTTGTAGGCATAGACGAGCCTGCCGCCCTTGACGAAGAGAGCGTAGCCGCCGGCGCTGCTGCCGAAGGCCACCAGCGCGCCCGCGTCGCCGTCGCCGAGTTCGGCTTCGATCTCGATGCGGTGCGAGACGTCCTGGGTGAGCGGCGCGGCCTCGGCGGGAACGGCCGAGATCGGGGGATGATAGACGAAGCGCTTCTTCGCCCGGATGGAATCGGGCTTTGGCGCCGGCTTGAACAGGATCTCGCGCCGGTCGTCCAGCGGCAGGACGTCATACTTGCCGGCTTCCGCCCACCATCGTTCGACCAGTTCCCGGAGTTTTTCGGGATGCGACTTCGCCAGGTTTCGCGTCTCGGCGAAGTCCTCGTCGAGGTGGTAGAGCTCCCAGTTGTCGAGATCGAAGGAGGTCGCCGGCTGGTGGTTGGTGACCGCCTTCCAGCCCTTGTGCCAGATGCTGCGGTGGCCATACATCTCGAAATACTGCACTTCCTTGCGCGTTTCCGCCTTGGGGTCGGCGAAGGTGTAGGCCAGGCTGGTGCCGTGGATCGGCATCTGCGGCACGCCGCGAAACGTCATGGGTGCGTCGACGCCGCAAATCTCGAGCACGGTCGGCGTGATGTCGGTCACGTGGTGGAACTGGTGTCGTATCGCGCCGTGATCGGCAATACGCCTTGGCCACGAGACGATGAGCGGGTCGCGCACGCCGCCGCCATGGGTGTAGCTCTTGTAGAGCCGAAGCGGCGTGTTGCTCGCCTGCGCCCAGCCCCAGGGATAGTTGGTGAAGCTGCGCGGCCCCCCGATCAGGTCGATCTCGGCGAGATTGCGCTCGACCGTGTCCGGGATCTGGTTGAACCAGCGCAGCACGTTGGTCGTGCCATCGGGGCCGCAGTCGATCGACGCCCCGTTGTCGGACAGGAGCACGATCATCGTGTTGTCCAGCTTGCCGACGCGTTCGAGGAAGTCGACGAGCCGGCCGAAATGGAAATCGGTATGTTCGAGGAAGCCGGCATAGGCCTGCTGAAGCCGCACGGCGACCGCACGCTGCTCCGGCGAAAGCGCCGACCAGGGCTCGACCCCGGGGTTGGACGGCGGCAGTTCCGTCGCCTCGGGCACAAGTCCCATCCGCTTCTGATGTTCCAGCCGGGAGGCGCGGACCTCGTCCCAGCCCGCTTCATAGACGCCGTCATAGCGGTCCATGAATTCGCGCGGCACCTGATGCGGGAAATGCCCGGCGCCGAAGGCCAGGTTGAGGAAGAACGGCTTTTCCGGCACCAACGAGACGTGGTTGGAAAGCATGGCGATCGTCTTGTCGATCAGGTCCTTCGAGAGATGATAGCCGTCCTCGGGGCCGGCCGGTGCCTCGACGGGATGGTTGTCCTCGATCAGCTCCGGATAGTACTGGTCGGTGCTGCCGTTCATGAAACCGTAGAAACGCTCGAAGCCGCGTCCCAGCGGCCATTGGCCGAAGGGGCCGGCGGCGCTCGCCTCGTCGGTGGGCGCCACATGCCATTTTCCGACGGCGAAGGTGGAATAGCCGCTCTCGCGCAGCATTTCGGCGATGGTCGCGGCGCGGTGCGAGATGGCGCCGCGGCCGCTCGGCCAACCCATGTCGACATTGGCGAGATAACGCATGCCCACGGCATGATGGTTGCGGCCGGTCAGCAGGCAGGCGCGGGTGGGCGAACAGAGCGTGGTCGTGTGGAAATTGCTGTAACGCAGCCCGCGCCCGGCGAGGCGATCCATGTTGGGGGTGCGGATCTCCGAGCCGAAGCAGCCGAGATCGGCATAGCCGACGTCGTCGAGAACGACGAAGATGACATTGGGACTGTCCGGAGCCGGCTTCGGCCTGGCCTCGTACCAGGGTGCGGATTCCAGATGCGTGCGACCGATGCGGCCGGCCGGGCGGCTTTCCGTCATGACCTTTCCTTTCGTCCTTGCCGGCGCGCCGGCGGCACCCGCGAGGCTCGTGCCTTGCTGGGCGCCAGCGCGGCGGGTCAGTATTTCAGCGCGTCGCGCAGATAGCGTTCCATCAGGAGACGCCCCAGGACGCGCATCATCCTGTCCGTGATGAAGCCCAGCAGGCCGAGCAGGACGATGGCGCCGAACATCCAGTCGATGCGGAAATAGAGCCTGGAGTTCCAGATGAGGTAGCCGAGGCCCGATTGCGCCGCCAGCATCTCGGCCGCCACGATCACCAGGAAGGAAGAGGCAAGCGCGAGGCGCATACCGACATAGATGTTGGGCAGGCTGGCCGGCAGGATGACCCTGGCGAAGACCTGCCACGGGCTGGCGCCGAGGCAGCGCGCGGCATCGATCTTGTCGGCGGGTATCGCACCGATCCCGCTGGCCGTGTTGACCAGCACGATGAAGCCTGTCGCGTAGGCGATCAGCAGGATCTTCGAAGTCTCACCGATGCCGAACCAGACGATGAACAGCGTCACCAGCGCGATGGCCGGCACGAAGCGGAAGAAGTGGACGAAGGGGTCGACGACGCTCTTCACCGGGCGGAACGTTCCGACCAGCAGGCCGATCGGGATCGCCACCAGGCTGCCGAGAAGCCAGCCGGCGAAGATGCGGTATAGGCTCGCGCCGACCGACTGCGCGAGGGTGCCGTCGAGCAGCATTTCCCATAGCCCGGCGAGCACCGCCGTCGGCGTCGGCAGGAAGAAAGGATCGATGACCCGTCCCGGGGCGAGCTGCCAAAGCGCCAGCGCAAAGACGACCGCCGCGACCGAAATGAAAGTATTCATTTTCCAGCCCATTGCCGTGTCGCCTCCCTTTCGATCTCCTCGTCGAGCTGGCGGGTGAGCGCCAGGAATTGCGGGTCGAGCTCGTCGCGCGGGAACGGCAGGGCGATCTCATGGATGTGCCTGACCGTCGCCCGCGGCCCGACGCTCATGACCCCGATGCGCTGGCCAAGCAGCAGCGCCTCGCGGATGTCGTGGGTCACGTAGACGAAGGTCTTGCCGGTCTCGCTCCAGATGCGGGCGATCTCGCGCTGCAGAACGCGCCGCGTCAGGGCGTCTAGTGCGGCGAAGGGCTCGTCCATCAGCACCACGTCGGGTTCGACGGCCAGCGTACGGGCGATCTGGACGCGCTGCTTCATGCCGCCGGAGAGCTGATGCGGAAACTTGGTCTCATGGCCCTTCAGGCCGACGAGCTCGACATGGCGCGCAACGACAGCGTCCCTGACGTCGCGCGGCGTATGGGCGATCTCCAGCCCGAAGGCGATGTTCTCGGCCACGGTCAGCCAGTCGAAGAGTGGCCCGTCGACGGACTGGAATACCATTGCCCGCTTCCGGCCGGGACCGGTCACGGGTGCGCCCTCGAAAGTCACCCGGCCTTCGTTGGGGAATGCCGTGCCGGCAATAAGCTTGAGCAGGGTCGACTTGCCCGAGCCGCTCGGGCCGACGAGCACGAAGAACTCGCCGGCGCCGATCGTCAGATCCAGATCGGCCAGGATGTAGTTCTCAGGCCTGGCGGCCTGGCCATAGCCCATGCCGACGCCTTCCAGCCTGACGGCGGCCGGGCCGGCGCTGCGCCCGCCCGTCATGGCGGCTGAACGTTGCAACGTGACGTTCATGGGTCTCCTCCCGGTCCGTCGGTTCAAGATAGGGCGCCCGATGGGTGACGGCGCTATTTCGCCAGCGAAACCCGAGCGGGGTCGACGGCCCCGAGGAAGCTGGGGTCGATGAAGTCTCCCGGCTCGACCCGTGCCTTGGTGATGCCGTTCGTCGCGGCGAAGTCGGCGATCTTCTCGAAGCCTTCGAGCTGCTCCGGCTTCAGCGAGATGGTGAAGTGCTGGATCTCCATCTGGGCCTTGACCCTGTCGCGCGGGGATTTGGCGTGGCTGGCGACGATGTCCACCGCTTCCTCGAAATTGTCATCCATCCAGTCGGTCGCCTCGGCGAGGGCTCGCAGCGTGTTCTCGACGGCCTTGGGGTTTTCGGCGGCAAAGGCCTTGGTCGTCGAGATGTAGCCGTAGAGGCGGACCTTGGCTGGCTTGTCGTCGCCAAGGATCCGGAAACCCGGGATCTCGGACGCCTGCGCCACCCCGTCCCCCCAGACGAAGGCGGCATCGAGGCGGCCGGCGCGCAGCGAAGCGATGATCTCGAGCAGGCTCGGAAGCGGTATGATGGTCGCATCCGCGGGATCGACGCCGGCATTCTTGAGATAGCTGAGCGTCACCAGGTGCTGCGCCGTTCCGTTGGCGAGGCCGATGCGCTTGCCGGCGAGGTCCTCCGGCTTCTGAATGGCTTCGCTGACGGCCAGCTTGTGGAAGCCCGGCTCCGGTTCGATGATCGCCGAGACGATCTTGAGCTGGCCGCTCTGGAGGCGGGTGGTGGTGGCGAAGTCGAGCGCGAGACCGAAATCGAGTTGCCCGGTCAGCGCGGCATCGATGGTGTCGATGCCGAAGGCGAAGGGCTGAACGTCGGCATTGATGCCGTTCTTCTCGAAGAAGCCCTTGTCCTTGGCGACCCAGACCTGAGAGCCGAGAATGTTGAAATCGACTCCGATCGTCACATCGTCAGTTGCATGGGCCGCGCCACTCGTTGCGACCAGCACGGAACCGAAGGCTGCGGCCAGCAGGCCGCGCAGCACAACCGAAATTCTCCTCATTTCCTGGATTCCTTTTTCCCCTGGGTTGGGTTCATGCTTCTTTGCGTACGCTGGGCGACGGGGGAGACCTCGTCGGCGAGCGTGATGATCGGCGGGCTCGCCAGGTTCACGCGCCGGCTGGACTTGAGTTCCATCAGCCGAGGATTGAGCCAGGCCCAGGCCACGCAGACGGTGCCGGCCGCCTCTGAATGGATGATCGAGTAGATGTGGAGTGCCGGGTGGCCGGCAGGCAGTTCAAGCAGTTCGGCGCGCTC
Organism: Mesorhizobium sp. L-8-3; assembly: GCF_016756615.1. GTDB lineage: Bacteria > Pseudomonadota > Alphaproteobacteria > Rhizobiales > Rhizobiaceae. The sequence goes on from NZ_AP023262.1 coordinate 2,164,198, forward strand.
GTCCGAAAGGTCAGTCGCGGTCGTCCAGGTGTCGATGCGTGTGCCTTCCATATTCGTCTGGGTGGTGAGGCCGGCGATCAGATCGATCGCGTAGGCGTCGAGGTCGATCCTGGCCGCGTCCAGCCCGGGCGCGAGGTGGTCCTCGATAAGAACGACCGGGTCGCCATTGGCCCTGAAGACGCGGAGCAGCCGCGAAGCCTCGGTGCCTTCGGCGCAGCCGAACTCGGCGGCGAGTTCGGCGCCGAGCGGCACGCGGCCGACCGAGATGAGGTCGACCGTCGGCGTGAAGCCGGCGGCGCTGATGCTGGCAGCAAAGCCCGTCTGATAAGTCTGGTCGTCCTGGATGGGGACCTGGCCGACGAAGGTGCCGAGCCCGTGGCGGCGCACGATTATCCCCTGCGCCATCAGCCTGACATAGACCTCGCGGATCGTCGCCCTGCTGATGCCGAGCTGGCCGGCCATCTCGACCTCGGCCGGCAACTGGTCGCCGGCCTGCAGCCGTGCCTGCCTGATGTAGTCGAGGATCTGGTTGCCGATTTCGCGAGCGCGGAATTCGGATGTGTCGGCCATGGTTTCCTCCCAAGGTCAGACGTCAGACGTCTGACGTCTGACCTTTAACCCGACTGAAGGCTGATAGCAACCGGAATCATGGGGCGGAGCCCGAAAGCGGTTCGATCCGAGTGGCCGCGCCCTCAGGGCTGAAAGTCCGCCAGGGATCAATGGGCCGATCCGGGAGTCGGGCGCATGATCATCCGCCGCTCCCTGAGCGCAGATCGACGACACGCGCAAGGCGAAGATCGAGCGTCGGAACGAAACGAAAGGAAACCCGATCCGTCATGACAAGGCTGCATGACAGGGCTATCTATGTGGAGCCAGGAAGGGAGGGATCATGACGAGAGTTCCGCGAATCCTCGCAGTAGTGGCCGGCATCATGGCATTGTCGCCTTCGGCGCGAGCCGAAGTTGCTCTTGATGGCGCCTTCACGGCGGGCGAGAACTGCAGCGCGTTCCAATCTCTGAATAAGAAGTCCAATCCGGTCCCCCTTGAGGCAGACCGCTCCTACCGGATCGTCGCCGGCAACAAGCAGCCGCCGACCCACTATCTGATCATCGTTCCGGGCGCTGCTCCCGAGCGGCGCTGGGCGCCGGTCGACTGCGGTACGGCTGCGGTTGAGGGCAGCGGTCCGGCAGGCGAAGCCTCCGTGGGAAGAACGGACTATGTGCTCGCCGCGAGCTGGCAGCCGGGCTTCTGCGAGACGAAGCCCGGCAAGGCCGAATGCGAGAGCCAGACTGCCGACCGCTTCGACGCCAGCCATTTCGCGCTGCACGGGCTTTGGCCGCAGCCCCGGAGCCTGGGCTATTGCAATGTCGGGCAGGCGGCGGTCGCGGACGACAAGGCCGGGCGATGGGACCGGCTTCCCGAGGTGGTCCTCGAGCCGGCTACGGCGAAGGAACTCGACCAGGTCATGCCCGGCACGCAGTCGCATCTCGATCGCCACGAGTGGATCAAGCATGGCACCTGCTACGGGCCGTCGATGGAGGAATATTTCGGCGAGTCGCTTTCGGTCATGCGCCAGCTCAACACGTCACCGGTCCAGGCGCTTTTCGAGGGCAGGGTCGGCGGCTTCCTCTCCTTCGACGATATCAGCACGGCTTTCGACGAGGGTTTCGGCGCCGGTGCCGGGGACCGGGTGCGCATGCAGTGCGTGCGTGACGGCGGCCGGCTGATCATCTCGGAACTCACCATCGGTCTCGGCGGCGAAATCACGCCATATGCGCGGCTCGCCGATCTCATCGCCGCGGCCGCGCCGACCAGGACGGAATGCCCGGGCGGAATTGTCGACCCGGTCGGTCTGCAGTAGGCCGTTGCCCAGCGACAGGTTGTGCTCCGGCCTCTTTTCGGCGAGCCGCGAATAGTCCACAAGCCGGTCTGAAGGGTGGGGCCACTTGCTTCATGGGGCGGGGCATGGCGTTGAAGGCAGAGGACATCGCCGGTAACCTGGCCTTGCCTGGCTGCATCCGGCGGCAGTCCCAGGCGCTCGTGCTGGCCTTTGAGGCCAATCCGCGCGTTTCGGCCGTCTTCGCGACGCAGCAGCGCTGGCTGATGGCCCATGCCGGCCTGATGTTGCATTTTCGGGGCAGTCTCGGCCAGGGATGGAAGGGGCTGACGCTGGCGCGCCTTCTGGAAAAGGTTGCCGAGCACAATATCGCCAGCCGCAATACGGCCGATGCCTTCATCAAGGAACTTCTGAAATACGGCATTGTGGTCCATGTGCCCGCCGCCGGGGATCGCCGCGTGCGGCTGATCGCCCCGACCCCGGCTGGCCTCGACGCCCTGATGGGCTGGACCTATGCGCATCTGACGACGCTGGACGGCCTGGACGGCGGCAGGCGCGTCGCCACCTTCTCGACGGAGGAGAACGCGCTCGCACGCCTGCAGCCCCTGATCGCGGATGGGCTGCTGGCCTCGCAGCCGGTGCGAGAGCCGGAGCGCACCTTCTCGCTGTTCACCTGGCTCAACAATGGCGGCATCGTCATGGACTGGCTGATCTCACGCATCGGCGCGGCCGATGCGGATGCCGAACGCATTCCGGCCGGCGTCGTGTCGATCGCCGAATTCGCCGGACTGCTGAAGCTGTCGCGGACCCATCTCGGCCGCAAGCTGCGTGAGGCCGAGCAATTGGGCAGCATCGGCTGGGAGGGCGCGCGCGGGCGTTCGGTGATGTGGGTGTCGAAGGGGTTCCGCGAGGAGTATACGGCTGCCCAGGTGATCAAGCTCGCCATCATCGACGATGCCTTCGACCGCTGTTTCGCGGTCGCTTGACGGCGGGCCCGTCAGGCTGCGGCCTTCATCGCCTGCTCGAGCGTACCGTAGACGCGGTCATCGGTGCATTGAGCGACATTGAAGCGCATGAAACCGGAAGCCGTCTGCGACGGGCTGAACACATTGCCGGGCGCCAGCACCAGGTCGGCCGAGATCGCGCGGCGCGCGATTTCGCCTGCATCGAGCCCGCCGGGCAACCGGCACCACAGGAACATGCCCGCCGCCGGTTCGATCCAGGGCTCGATGCCGAGGGCGCCGAGCCGGCGTCGCGTCGCCGCTCTCGCTTTCGCCAGGCGCCCGTGAAGAGCTTCCAGATGCCTGCGGTAACTGCCGTCCTTCAACATTGCGAGCACGAGCTCGGCCGAAAGGCGCGGGCTGGAGAAGCCGGTGGCTATCCTCAGATCGACGAGGCTCTCGATCCAGTCCCGTCGGCCCGCGATATATCCGCAGCGCACCGATGCAGACAGCGTCTTGGAGAAGCTGCCGATGCGGACCACTCGGTCGAGACCGTCGAGAGCGGCGAGGCGCGGCGCCGGCTCATGCTCGAAATCGGCGAATATGTCGTCTTCGACGATGATCAATTCATGAGCTTCGGCAAGCTTCAGCAGCCTGTGCGCGACGGAAGGGGCCAGTGACGCTCCGGTCGGATTGTGCAGGCCGGAATTGGTGACGTAGAGGCGTGGCCGGTGCTCGGCCAGGGCCTGCGCGAAGAGTGCTATGTCGGGCCCGCTCGGCGTATAGGGCACGCCGACGATCTTTGCCCCGTGGGCACGCAGCAGCGCGAGAAAGTTGAAATAGCAGGGATCGTCGACGAGCACCGTGTCGCCCGGTCCGATCAGCAGGCGGCACAGAAGATCGATCGCCTGCGTACCGGATTCGGTGAGCAGGATCTGGTCGGGCGGAGCGTCCATGCCGCGCTCGGAAAGCCGCCGGGACAGCAGGCGACGCAGCGGCGGCAGGCCGAGCGCTGGCCCGTAATCGGTCAAGGCCGCTATCTCCGCCGTCCGCCCGAGGCCGCGCAAAGCGCGCCTTATGCCGTCGATCGGCATCCATTCGGCGGGCAGCCAGCCGCAGCCGGGCTTCAGCATGCCTTCACCCGCATCCAGCGACTGGCGCGACACCCAGAACGGATCGACGGCCCGGTCGAGGCGCGGACCGATCTCCGCCAGCGAAAGCGGCGCCAGGGGCGCAGCGACGTAGAAACCGGAACCGGGCCGCGAGCGTATGGCACCCTCGGCGGCGAGCCGGTCGTAGGCTTCCACCACGGTCGACTTCGACACCCGCATGGTTTCGGCCAAGGCGCGGATCGAGGGCAGCTTGGCGCCCGGGGTCAGCGCGCGGCGGGCGATCCTCTGATGGACTGCGCCCATGACCTGCTCGACGAGGGTGCGTTCATCCGTAGCGGTGCTGTCCACTGTATTGCATCCATATCAGGTACAGTTTGTCAGAACCGTATCGAACCGTTTCTGGAACGTCGAGTCGCTTCGGAGGAAAGGTGCGGCCGAGAGAGACTGGAAACGAAGGACCCGGTATGGACAAGACCTCGCAGGGGTGGCTCAGCGGCTTCCTCGGAGTGCTGATCTTCAGCGGTTCGTTGCCTGCTACCCGCGTGGCGGTGGCGGATTTCGATCCGCTCTTCCTGACGGCCGCTCGCGCGAGCATTGCAGGGCTTCTGGGGGTCGCGCTTCTTGCCGCGCTCCGCCAGAAGCGACCGCAGCGCGAGGACCTCGTGCCGCTTCTCATCGTGTCGCTCGGCGTGGTCGTGGGATTTCCTCTTCTGACGGCGCTGGCGCTTCGCCATGTCACGACGGCGCATTCCATCGTCTTCGTCGGGCTCCTGCCTCTGGCGACCGCCATCTTCGGCGTCGTCAGGGGCGGCGAGCGGCCGCAGCCCTTGTTCTGGCTGTTCTCCGGCCTGGGCAGCGCGCTGGTCGCAGGTTTCGCGCTGGCGCAGGGGCTCCAGGCATCACCGGTGGGCGACCTGCTGATGCTGGCCGCGATCATCGCCTGCGGGCTGGGATATGCCGAAGGCGCCAAGCTCTCGCGCAGGCTGGGGGGCTGGCAGGTCATCTGCTGGGCGCTGGTCTTGTCGCTGCCCGTGATGGTCGGGCTCACGCTGGCCAGCTTGCCCGCCTCCTGGGGTGGGATCGGGGGACCGGCCTGGCTCGGGCTGGCCTATGTGTCGCTGTTCTCGATGCTGATCGGCTTCGTGTTCTGGTACCGGGGGCTGGCCTTGGGCGGCATTGCCGGGGTCGGCCAGTTGCAGCTGCTGCAGCCCTTCTTCGGGCTGGGGCTGGCCGCACTGTTGCTCAGGGAACCCGTCAGCGGCCTTATGCTGGCGGTCACGCTGGGCGTGGTGCTGTGCGTGGCCGGATCGCGACGCTTCGCGAAATAGCCGTCTGGAGCAGGACAGCGGGCCCGGACCGCTTTGCGCCAACGCTTCCCCGTTGAGCCTCGCCGCCGCATTGCCTATGGTCTGTGGCGTTGCAACGGGAATGCCGCGCAATGCCCTTGTTTTTCATCGTGGTCGGCCTGGTCGCTGTGGTCGTCCTCTGGTGGTATCGGCGCAAGATGTTGAACGAGGCCGCGAATGACGCGGCGGAGGCGCTCGGACGCGCGCGCCGCGCGGTGCGCGGGGAAAGACAGCGCGGGCTGAACGGCGCCTCGCCGCTGCCGTCCATCGACGATCCCGTGGTCGCCGCGGCGGCCCTGCTGGCATCCATCGCTTCCGACGGCGTCGAGATGGCGCCCCAGCGGGAGACAGCGCTGCGGAAGGAGATCTCCGCGATCGCTGCCGCCGGGAAGGCGGATGCTGCTGTGGACTATGCCCTGTGGGCGACCGGCCGGATCGACGACACTGCAATGGTGATCGACCGGCTCGCGCCCTTCTTGCGCGACCGGCTCGACGAGGCGGAGAAGGGCGATCTGCTGACCATGATACGGCGCGTCGCCACCGCGGGCGGCCCGCCGCTGCCGATGCTTGAGCCGCGCATGCATCGTCTGCGGCAGAAGCTGGGGGTCGTCGTAAACTGAGCGAATAGCGAATAGCGAGTAGCGAATAGGGGAAGGACAGCCAGCCGAGCCCCTATTCGCTACTTGCTATTCGCTATTCGCTTCTCCTCATATCGCTTCTCCCCGCAGCAGCTTCGGCGTGTCGCCCGACAGGCCTGAGGCCTGGCGGATGAAGAACTCCTTCAGGCGGGGCATGCGCTCGACGAGGCCGAGCCCGATGTCGCGCACGGCACGGACCGGGCCGAGGTCGTTGGAGAAGAGCCGGTTCAGCACGTCGGTCGTCACGCCCATCTGGACGGTGTCGAAGCGGCGCCATCGCTCGTAGCGCTGCAGGACGTCCAGGGCGCCGATGTCCTGGCCGAGCCGGTCTGCCTCGACCACGGTCTCGGCGAGCGCGGCGACGTCCTTGAAGCCGAGATTGAGACCCTGGCCGGCAATCGGATGGATACCGTGGGCGGCGTCGCCGGCGAGCGCGAAACGCGGCGCCACGAAGGCGCGCGACAGCGTCAGGCCGAGCGGCCAGGCGCGGGGCTTGTCCTCGACCCTGATCTCGCCGAGCTTCAGGCCGAAGCGCTGCTCCAACTCGATCTCGAAGGAGAATTCGTCACCCTGCACCAGCCTTTCCGCGTCGCTGGTGCGTTCGACCCACACGATCGAGGAGCGGTTGCCGTTGAGCGGCAGGATGGCGAAGGGGCCGGCCGGCAGGAAATGCTCCTCGGCGCGGCCGTCATGCGGCCGTTCATGGGCGATCGTGCAGACGATGCCCGACTGGCCATACTCCCATTTCACCGTCTTGATGCCTGCCATGTCGCGCAGCCGCGACCTTGCGCCGTCGGCGGCCACCAGGAGCCGGGCATCGATGGTGATGCCGTCGGCCAGATGCACCGAGATGTCGCGGCCGTTCCTGACGAAGCTGGTGACCGCGACGCCTTCGATGATGTCGATGCCGAGTTCGGCGGCGCGCCGGCGCAGGGCGCCGTTGAGGATCCTGTTCTCGACCATATGCGCGAACGGCTCACCGGGAGCGACCTCGCCGTCGAAGGTCAGGAAGACCGGCCGCACGGGGTCCGAGGTCCTGGAATCGGTGATGATCATCTCGGTGATCGCCTGCGCCTGCGGGGCGATCTCGTCCCAGCAACCGAGTTGGCCGAGCATGCGGCAGGCCGCGGCGGCGATGGCCGAGGCGCGGCCGTCCTTTTGCCAGACATTCGCCGGCGCGGCGTCGACCACCGCGACCGAGAGGCTCGGTCGCGCCTCCCGGATCGAGACGGCGGCCGCCAGGCCGACATAACCGGCGCCGGCCACCAGCACGTCGATATCGGTCTTGTTCTGGTCGGCCATGGCCTTCGTCCTTTTCACCCGGCCCGGCGCCTTCCGCGCCGGCAAGCTTGACTTCGACGGTGGTTCGTCTGAAACCGGCCCGTCCGTTCTCTCAACCAAAAGGGCGAACCATGTCGGCCGCCATGCAAGAGTTGCTTGCCATACTCGACCTCGAGGAACTCGAACACAACCTTTATCGTGGTCGCAGCCCGAAGGTGAACTGGCAGCGTGTCTTCGGCGGCCAGACCATCGCGCAGGCGCTGGTCGCCGCGCAGCGCACCGTCGAGCCCGACCGGCGCGTCCATTCGCTGCACGGCTATTTCATGCTGCCGGGCGACACCACGGTGCCGATCGTCTATCAGGTCGACCGTATCCGCGACGGCGGCTCCTTCACCACGCGGCGCGTCGTCGCCGTCCAGCACGGCCAGGCGATCTTCTCGCTGGAGGCTTCTTTCCAGGTCGAGGAGAAGGGTCTCGAGCATCAGTTCGCCATGCCCGACGACGTCCCGCCGCCGGACAGCCTGAAGTCGCAGCGCGAATTGCTCGAACAGGCCGAGAACGTGCCGGAGAATATCCGCCGCTTCTGGGCGCGGGAGCGGCCGCTGGATATGCGGCCGGTCAATGTCGATCACTATACCAGCCGCGAGAAGCTGCCGCCGAGGCAGAACATCTGGCTGCGCACCACCGGGCCGGTGCCCGCCGATCGCACAATGCAGGCGGCCGTGCTTGCCTACCTCTCGGATATGACGCTGCTGGACACCTCGACCTTCGCGCATGGCCGCGCGGTGTTCGACCGGGATCTGCAGGTGGCGAGCCTCGATCACGCAATGTGGTTCCACCGTCCGCATCTGCTCGACGGCTGGCTTCTCTACACGCAGGATAGCCCCTCGTCGTCGGGCGCGCGAGGCTTCACCCGCGGCGCCATCTATGCCGAGGACGGCACGTTGATCGCCTCGGTGGCGCAGGAAGGCCTGATCCGCCTGAGGACCCCGCCCTCAAACTAGGCAATTCTGAAAATTTGCATAATTTTTGTGCATGTTGGACATGGCGATGGCGTGGGCCGTAGCCACAAGCAGCCTTTTTTCCGTTCAATTGCAAAGCCTTGAGCGACGATTCCGGCAACTGGCACGGAGCTTGAATCCCTTGTTGCACGCTCCGTCGCCTTCGGGTGGTCGGAGATGCCACGACCAATCGCGGGACCCGCAGAACAACAAGGGTGAACCAATGAAAATCGTGATGGCAATCATCAAGCCGTTCAAGCTCGACGAGGTGCGCGAGGCGCTCACCGCCGTCGGGATCCAGGGCCTGACCGTCACCGAAGTGAAAGGCTACGGCCGCCAGAAGGGCCATACGGAGATCTACCGCGGCGCCGAATATGCCGTGAGCTTCCTGCCAAAACTCAAGATCGAGGTCGCCGTCGCCGCCGACCTCGTCGACAAGGCCGTCGAGGCGATCACCAACGCCGCCAAGACCGGACAGATCGGCGACGGGAAGATCTTCGTCTTCGGGATCGACCAGGCGGTGCGCATCCGCACCGGCGAAACCGATACCGACGCCCTCTAGCTTGCTGTTTCCGCGCCCGACTTCCCGAGGCGGATGTCCGCTCCGGGCCGATGCGGCAGCCGCCATTCCGCCTTCATGGAGATATCGATGAGATTAGATGCTTCACCTTTCGCGCCGCCGGCGCGGACCGCCCTTGCGGGCCTGTTCTTTCTTGGGGCGCTCGGCACCGTCACCGCCTTCGCCCAGGAGGCCGCGCCGGCCGCCGCAGCGGCGCCGGTCCCCGACAAGGGCGACACGGCCTGGATGCTGGTCTCGACCATCCTCGTCATCCTGATGACCATTCCGGGCCTCGCCCTCTTCTACGGCGGCCTGGTTCGTGCCAAGAATGTGCTGTCGGTGCTGATGCAGGTGTTCGCCGGCTTTGCCATGATCGCGCTTCTGTGGGTCGCCTACGGCTATTCGCTCGCCTTCACCGGCGCCGGCACGGCCGAGGAAGCGACCGCGCTGACCCCCTTCATCGGCGGCCTGAGCAAGGTCTTCCTGGCGGGCGTCGGACCGTCGTCCCTGGCCGAGACCTTCTCGGAGGGTGTCTTCATCCCGGAACTCACCTTCGTCGTGTTCCAGCTCACTTTCGCGGCCATCACGCCGGCGCTCATCATCGGCGCGGTCGCCGAACGCATGCGCTTCGGTTCGGTGATGTTCTTCCTGGCGCTGTGGTTCACCTTTGCCTATCTGCCGATCGCCCATATGGTCTGGTGGTGGGGCGGCCCGAGCGCGGCCTCGGCGCCCACGGGCTATCTCTTCGGCATCGGCGCGCTCGATTTCGCCGGCGGCACGGTGGTGCACATCAATTCCGGTGTCGCCGGCCTCGTAGCGGCGCTGGTGGTCGGCCCGCGTGTCGGCTTCCTGAAGGAGAACATGGCCCCGCATAACCTGACGTTCACGCTGATCGGCGCCTGCCTGCTGTGGGTCGGCTGGTTCGGCTTCAATGCCGGCTCCAACCTCGAAGCCAACGGCCTGACCGCGCAGGCGCTGCTCAACACGATCACCGCTACGTCGGCCGCAGCCCTTGCCTGGTCGATCGTCGAGCGAATCACCCGCGGCCATGCGAGCCTCTTGGGTGCGGCTTCGGGCGCCGTCGCCGGCCTCGTCGCGATCACGCCCGCAGCCGGCCTCGCCGGCACCGGCGGCGCGATCCTGCTCGGCGCGGTGGCCGGTGCGGTCTGCCTGTGGGCGGTGGTCTCGCTGAAGCCGATGCTGAAATACGACGATTCGCTCGACGTCTTCGGCATCCACGGCGTCGGCGGCATCGTCGGGGCGCTGGGCACCGCGATCGTCGCGGCGCCCGCCCTCGGCGGCTTCGGACCCGGCGCGGAGGACTACTCGATCGCGGGGCAGTTCGGCACGCAGTTCTGGGCGGTCATCGTCGCCGTCGTCTGGTCGGCGGTCGTCGCCTTCGTGGCGCTGCAGATCGTGAAGGCGGTGATGGGCCTTCGGCTGCCTGAGGCCGGCGAGCGCGAAGGGCTCGACATCACGTCGCATGGCGAACGCGCCTACAACTGATCGTCCATCGACGGGGCGGCGACCCAACCGCCGCCCTGTCCTTCAATTATCCTCCCTGACCCGGCTTCGGCCGGGTTCTTTTTTGTCGGCAACTCAGCGCGCGACGAACCTCGACGAGGAGAAGCACCTTTTCACCGGGCAATATTTCATATCCGAAGTCGGGACGCCGGCTGGGGAAAGCACGCTGCCGTCAGGGCAGTATTGCTGGCCGCTGGCATAGTGATCGTAGATCGGCAAGCCGAGTACGCGGGACGAACGATAACTGAGGATCGCCAAGCCGTCGGCTGCGATGCGTGCCTGCACCTGCGCGCAGGTCATCTGCGTGACGTCGTAGCGTGACGCGGCGGCTGCATCGAAAACGGTGAATGAGAGAAAAATCGCGACAGGCAGAAACGGCTTCATACATCAAGGTCCGTACTCAAGAGCGCCGATCATGCGCGAAAAACGATTGCACGCGCAATGCCTTGTCACTGCGGCGCCGGGCAATTGCCACCGCTGGGCGATGACCGGAAGAGATGCCGGGCCTGTAAGTCTTGCGGGGGAGAAAAGCGGAGAAAGCCGCCCGGCTCATCCCGGGCGGCCTTCACGACCTGCCGGGTTGGGGAGGACAGCAGGTCGTGAGACAGAGACTAGGTCGGCAGCGTGAATTCAGCGTGACCTAGCGGAAGCTTAAGGCCTACCCCTTATGATCAGGTATCCTCCGCCAATCGGAGCAGTCGACTCTCCGGTAGGCGACTTTGGAAGGTGGGCGAGCCGCGAGACCATAACGGTGCAATGGCGGCGCGCATGACCAAGGGGCCGGCTTGCGGCTGGCCGCTTCCGGGCAATCGCTTTCCCGTCTTCCCGATGATCCGTGCAAAGGGGCTCCGCGATCGATTGCTCGACCGATCGGGCAACAGGACAATTGCCGTGCCGCCTGAACGCGTCGCCCACGGCGCCTTTGAGGGACTTCTCGACCTCGTCGCGTGGCGACACGCTCCAGGGATCGTCAGCCGGAGCACCTTGGCTGGCACCTCAGGCAGCGGCTTTGGATTTGAGCGGCGGCTTCGCCGTCTTGGACGCGCCATCCGGGCTAGGCGACGGCGCCTCTCTGGTGTCGCGAGGAGGGTGCGCCTTGTGCCCCGACGGCGGCTAAGCCGCGGCTTGCGGTTTTCCGCGGCTTCCTGAGAAAAATCGTCTCGCGGGTCAGGACCACTCGCGGCCATGAGTTTGCGAGCGCCGAGTTCGTAGGCAGTCTTGTCGGGCATCGCCAGTACTCCGGTTTCGATCGAGTCAACCGGCTGTGACGCTTCTGGTTCCGGGCTCCTTGAGCGACGGAGCCGCTATCGTCAGCGCTACCCCTCCGACCAGCCGGCGTCCTCCAGAACTCAAGCATCCATGCGCTTGTCGGGCGTCAGGAATGGTGTGAGTATTCCGTCCGAATATCGTGATTGCGATGGAGAGGTGCCATGCAACTTCATCAACGCGGCGTCGATCTCCTGGTCAACGTGATGGATGCCGCCGACCACGTCGAAGTGCTCACACACGATGAAATCCGTCGTTTGCTCAAGGAAGTCGCGGAGGTCATGAGTCTCATTCTCGAGCGCGACGCAGAAGTTGCGCTCAAAGAACAATAATCGAACGACCTTCGATCCTGCGGGGACGTTTGAGCTGGATCGCTACCTAACCTGGGCCTTGAAGGCGGCGTAGCGCGCCTTGTTCTCCTCGTTCGGCGGATAAAGACCTGGTAGCGCCACGCCTTCGTCCACCCGGCTCATGATCCAGCCTTCCAGCCGTTCCTGCTCGATGGACTCTTCGGTCACCGCTTCGACCAGGCCGGCGGGGATCAGCACCGCGCCGTCATCGTCGATCACGATCATGTCGCCGGGGAAGACGGCCACGCCGCCGCAGCCGATCGGCTCTTGCCAGTTGACGAAGGTGAGGCCCGCCACCGAAGGCGGAGCAGCGACACCGCTGCACCAGACCGGCAGGCCGGTGGCGCGCACGCCCGCCACGTCGCGCACGACACCGTCGGTCACCAGCGCGGCCACGCCGCGCTTCCGCATGCGCGCGCAAAGGATGTCGCCGAAGATGCCTGCGTCGGTGACGCCCATCGCATCGACCACGGCGACGCAGCCCTCGGGCATGGCTTCGATCGCGGCGCGGGTCGAGATCGGCGAGGACCAGCTCGCCGGCGTTGCCAGATCCTCGCGCGCGGGCACGAAGCGCAGCGTAAAGGCGCGGCCGACGATACGCGGCTGGCCGGGGTTGAGCGGTGCCGCGCCCCGCAGCCAGACATTGCGCAGGCCCTTCTTGAGCAGCACCGTGGTCAGGGTCGCCGTGGTTACCTTGGACAAGGCCTCGATGAGTGCCTGATCATTGTTTGTATCGACGGTCATGAATGTCTCCTCGGGAATTCGGTATCAGATGCTGGCGATCAGGCCGCCATCCACGCGCACGGTGCTGCCGGTGATATAGGCCGCGCGCGTGCTGGCAAGGAAGGTGACGGCGTCGGCATATTCTTCGGACTGGCCATAGCGCCCGACGGGGATGGCGGCGACGCTCTCGGCGGCCACTTCCGCAACGCTGCGGTTTTCGCGTTCGGCTTTCTGCTTGTCCAGGAAGGTGATGCGCGACGTGGCGATGCGGCCCGGCAGGATGATGTTGGCTGTGATACCGTCGCGGCCCACCTCGCGCGCGAGCGTCTTGGACCAGCCCACAAGCGCAACGCGCAGCGAATTGGAAAGGCCGAGATTGGGGATCGGCGCGACCACGCCCGAGGAAGTGGAGGTGATGATGCGTCCCCATTTACGCTCACGCATGCCGGGCAGCACCCGGTCGGTGATCGCAATCACGGACAGGACCATGGCCTCGAAGCTCTGCCGCCACAGAGCGGCGTCCTGGCCCGACACAGTGGAGGGCTTCGGCCCGCCCGTGTTGTTGACGAGAATGTCCACGTCTCCAAGCTCCGCCTCGATCCGGGCAACGTTCGGCTCGATCACGGCAAGGTCGCCGAGGTCCCATTCAAGGGCGAGTGCAACGCCACCCTGAGCACGGATCACCGTTGCCGTGGCCTCTGCCGCCGCGAGATCTATGTCGCCGAGTGCGACCTTGACGCCTTCGCGCGCGAGCGCCTGCGCGATGGCGCCGCCGAGGCCGCCGCCCGCGCCCAGAACCAATGCCGTCTTTCCCCTGATTCCAAGATCCATCACCTAATCCGTTCCTTGTCAGTGTCGTCGGGTTTGGGGCGGCTCGATCTCACGACAGCCTGTCGCAAGCCGACCTGATGCGGGTGCAGGCCGCTTCCAGCTTCTCGGTCGCCGTGGCGAAGGAGATGCGGAAATAGGGAGCAAGCCCGAAAGCGCTGCCGGGCACGGCGGCGACGCCGGCTTCCTCAAGCAGCCACATGACGAAATCCGTATCGGTCGCGATGATCTTTCCGTCCGGGCGCTTGCGGCCGATCATCCCGGCGCAGGAGGGGAAGAGATAGAAAGCCCCGACCGGCTTGATGCAGCTCAACCCCTCAATGGAATTGAAAGCCTCGAGGCAGAGGTCACGCCGCTGGCGGAAGGTTTCGTTGCGGGCGGACAGGAAATCCATCGGCCCGTTCAGCGCCGCGACCGCCGCTGCCTGGCTCACTGAACTCGGGTTCGAGGTGCTTTGCGACTGCAAGGTGGCCATGGCCTTGATGATATCTGCCGGGCCGCCGGCAAAGCCGATGCGCCAGCCCGTCATTGAATAGGCCTTCGACACGCCGTTGCAGGTCAGAGTGCGGTTCATGAGCTGGGGCTCGACGGCGGCAATGGTCGCGAATTCCCATCCGTCATAGCGGATATGCTCGTACATGTCGTCGGTCATGACGAGGATGCGGGGGAATTCCAGCAGCACCTCGGCCAGTGACTTGAGATGCGCGGCCGAATAACCGGCGCCGGTCGGGTTCGACGGTGAATTGAGGATCAGCCATTTGGTGCGCCGCGTTATCGCGGCGCGCAGCGCCTTCGCCGTCAGCAGGAAATTGTCTTCCTCGGGACAGGGCACGGTGACAGGCACGCCGCCAGCAAGACGCACCATGTCCGGATAGGAAACCCAGTAGGGCGCTGGGACGATCACCTCGTCGCCCTCGTCCAGCGTGGCCAGCAGCGCGTTGTAGAGCACCTGCTTGCCGCCGGTACCGACGCTGACCTGGTCGAGCCCGTAGCTCAGGCTGTTCTCCCGCAGGAATTTCGCGGCCACTGCCTGCTTCAGCTCGGGCGTGCCGTCGACATCGGTGTAGCGGGTCTTCCCCGCTGCGATCGCTGCCTGTCCCGCCACCTGGATATGCTCCGGCGTATCGAAATCGGGTTCGCCCTGCGACAGACCGATGATCTCCTTGCCCTGGCCGCGCAGTTCGGCTGCGAGCCGGGTCATGGCGATGGTGGGCGAAGGCTGAACTGCCTGAAGACGCGAGGAGAGGCGTGGCGCCGAATTGGAGGTCATGTCGTTCTCATGCTTCCCTAGGAGTGGGCCGCATCAGATTGCGGCGATCAACTGGATTTCGACCGGCGCATTGCCGGGAAGTGTCGTGACACCGACGGCGGCACGGCTGCCGATGCCCTCCGGTCCCAGCTCGGAGCGGAGATGCTGCGAGGCGAAATCCGCAAGCTTCGAATGAGCGATGAAGCCTGGCTCGGCCGCGAAATAGACGGTAAGGCTGAGGATCGCGGCGATGTGCTCACCCTCGCCGAGCATGCCGCGGGCGGCGGCAAGCGCGTTGGCGCAGGCCAGAACCACCGCGTCGCGATAATCCTCGACCGACACGTCGGCGCGCACCGGACCCGTGAACATCAGTTTGCCGTTCCGGCGCGGCGTCATGCCCGAGGTGAAGATCAGACCGCCGTGCCGTTTGGCGGGAATATAGTCGCCCTGCGGCACGGGCTGGCCATGCAGAGAGGCGCTCATGCGCGATACCTTTCGACCAGCGAGGCCAGACGCTCCACCGCCGCAACGGCGGCCAGATGATCCTGCGAAAAGTTCAGCCGCACGCTGTCGCCGGTATGCGGGCTGAATTCGGTTCCCGGCGTTACGATCACGCCGGCTTGGAGGCGGAGGATCTTCACGAAATCGGCGTGGGAGACGGAAAGCGCGGGAAGGCGCGGGAAGAGATAGCTGCCGGCCTGCGGTGCGCGGGCGAAAGCCCCCTCGATGCCACGCAGGACCTTGAGCAGATCGTCGCGGATGGCCTGATGCTGGCGGATGCGGTCGTCCATCCAGCCTTCCGGCTCGTCGAACCAACTCCGCAGAACCGCCTGCGAATAGCCTGCCGCGCGCAGGCTGACGATGGCCTGCAATTTTTCCATGCGAGCGATGACGGATTTCGACCCGAAGGCCACGCCGAGGCGGTAGCCGGAGAGCGATTCCGTCTTGGACGGCCCCATGATGGTGACGACGTTTTCCGCGTTGATCGCCTGCGCGCGCAGATGCGTGTAGGTGACGCGCGTATAGTGCAGGCGCGAATAGAGCTGGTCGGCGATGACGGTCGCGCCGTATTTACCGGCCAGCGCCGCGATCTGCCTGACTTCCTCGGCGGAGTAGACAACGCCTGCTGGATTGTTCGGGTTGGAGAAGAGGAAGACCTTCGCCCCCGCCTTGAAGGCGTCTTCGAGCCCGCTGAGGTCGAGCCCGGCGCGGCTTTCATCAGCGCTCACATAGTCGAGTTGGACCGGGAGCATCTCGCCCTCGAAGAACTCAACAAGCTTGCGATTGGCGAAGTAATCCGGCTGAACGATGGCGACCTTGTCGCCGCGTGACACGGTTGCCGCCACGGCGAGGAACAACGCGCCTTGCGTGCCGGGCGTGATGATCATGCCGTCGCGGCCATCGACAGGCGCGCCGGTGAAGGCGGCTAACCGCCCGGCGACCAGTTCGCGAATGCCGATGTCGCCGCGATATTCGGTATAGGCCTGCGCGCCTCCGAGCGCGACGCCGGCCGAAAACAATTCGAAGGAGCCGGGCGTCGGCTCATGTGCGTCAACGTCGCCATGCGAGAAATCGACCGGACGCCCTTCGATCGCCGCGCCGCGCAGCAGGCTTTCGATGTCCGATGTCTGTTGTCGGACTTCCTGGCCGGGCGCATTGTCCGTGCCCAGCTTCTTGAATTTGGCTTCGATCGACATTCCGGTTCCTCGGGGAAAGGCGTGTATGGGCGGACCGGCGTCCGTCGCGGCGGCGACTTTATGCGCCGAAAAGAAACGACAAAATCTGGTCTTTTGTAGTTTTAGAAGATAGAAAAACTATCTTATGGACATTCGTTTTCTCGAAAGTTTCGTCACGGTCGCGGATTATGGCTCAATCGCCGAGGCGGCGCGCCGGCTGAACGTGACGCCCGCCGCATTGGCGCAGCGTCTGCGCACGCTGGAACAGGATCTCGGTCATTCGCTTGTGACACGCGTAGGGCGCACGGTGCGCCCGACCGCCGCGGGCCTGGCAGTGCTGCGACATGCCCGCAACCTGATCGAGAGTGCGCGCGACCTGCGCGCCATTGCAGCCAATGACGAGCCAGCCGGTCTGCTCCGGCTCGGTGCGACCGCGACATCGCTGACAGGGCTTTTGCCCGATATCATCTCGCGGTTGAGGGCGCGCCATCCGAGGATCGAATATTTCATCCGGCCGGATTCATCGGTCGATCTCTATCACGGTGTTCTGGCGGGGGAACTCGACGCTGCCGTGATCGTGCAGCCGCAGTTCCCGATCCCGAAATCGACCGGCTGGCTGACGCTCCGGGAAGAACCTCTGGTGCTGATCGCGCCCGAGAAGACGGAACTGGGCGATCTCCACGCGGTGATCGCGCACCATCCCTTCATCCGCTATGACCGCAACCAGTGGGGCGGACAGATCGTCGATCGATACCTGCGCGAGCATTCGCTGAGCGTGCGGGAATGGCTGGAACTCGATGCGCTCGACGCGATCGCGGCACTTGTGAGCCGCGGGCTTGGCGTAGCCATCGTGCCGGACTGGGCGCCGCCATGGCCGGAGGGCCTGAAATTGCAGAAGCGCCATCTGCCAAAAGGCGGCGTGCGCCAGACCGGCGTTCTCTGGAACCGGTCCGGCGCGCGGATCGCGGCCGTGCGGGCCTTCGTCGATATTTGCGGCGGCGAGTCCGCGGAGTAAGTCAGGCCAGCCGGATTTCCAGCCGCGCCATCAGCCTTTCGACTTCAGCAATGTCAACTGCCGAAAGCTTCGGTCCCGGCGCGCGGGTCGCGGCCGAGGCGATCGCGCCGCGCCGCATCAGTATATATTTGCGCACCGCGAGACCGAATCCGGGCTGCTGCTCGTGACGCAGGATCGGAAGGTAGCGGTCAAACAGATCCTCGGCTTCGTCTGCCTTGCCGGCGCGATGCAGCGCCACCGTCTTCACCAGCGCCTCGGGAAAGGCGAATCCGGTCATCGCGCCGTCTGCTCCGCGCTGCAATTCCTGCGGCAGATAGAGCCCGCCATTGCCGACGAGGATCGACAGCCGCGCCACGCCAGGCGTTTGCTCCTGCTCGCGCAACTGCGTGATTTTGGTCAAACCCGGCCAATCCTCATGCTTGAGCATGACGATCTGTGCACGGGCTGCCGAAAGGCGCCGGATCAGGCCGGGCGATACCGGCAGGTTGGTCGAAAGCGGGAAGTCCTGGAACACCACCGGCACGTCTGCGCCGAGCGCATCACAGACCGCATGGAAATAGGCTTCGATTCGGTCCTCGCGAGCCGGGCCCGCATTGGGAGCGACCATCACGCCGGCCGCGCCGTGATCCATCGCGTAGCGGCCTAGATCGGCGAGATTGCCGAGCCCCGCATCCGAGACGCCGACGACAACCGGCACATCGCCGGCGCGCTTGGAGACCGTGTCGATGACGGCGCGGCGTTCTTCCGGCGTCATCTTGTTGGCTTCGCCCATCATGCCGAGGATCGTCATGCCGGTGACGCCGTGTCCGACATAGAAATCGACCAGGCGGCGCAGGCTTTCGTGATCCACCGCTCCGTGATCGGTGAACGGCGTCGCGGCGATGATGTAGACGCCGCTGGTTTCACGATCGATTTTCCGAGCCATGTCTTCTCCCCTCAGATCGCCGCGGCGCGGCGCGTTTCGATGTAGTAGCGGCGCAGGTCACGTGTGAGTGCGCCCGGCTTTCCGCCGCCGATGACTGCGCCGTCGATGCGGACCACCGGCACCACGAAGTTGGTTGCGGAAGTGATGAAGGCCTCGCGCGCCGCCACTGCCTCGGCTGGTGTGAAGGGGCGTTCCTCAACGCGGATGCCGTGCTCGGCTGCAAGCTCGAGCACAGAGGCGCGGGTGATGCCCGGCAAAAGCGCATGTGAAAGATCGCGTGTGACCAGGACATCGTCGGCCGTGACGATATGGGATGTCGCCGCGCTGGATTCGGTGACATGCCCGTCTTCGACGAGCCAGGCATCGTCCGCGCCACGTTCCTTGGCCTCCATCTTGGCCATGCAGGGATAGAGAAGCTGGATCGTCTTGATGTCGCGCCGGCCCCAGCGCAGGTCGGGCAGAAGCGCAACCGCGATGCCCTCTTCAGCGGCGCGGTTCTCCAGCACGTTCTTCGCCTGGGTGAACAGTACCAGAGTCGGCGGCGTGCCGGCCGGCGGATAGGCGAAATCGCGGTCGGCGACGCCGCGCGTCAACTGGAGATAGATCATTCCCTGATCCATGCCGTTGCGCGCCACGATCTCTCGGTGCACCGCAAGCAGGCCGTCCTCGTCCAGCGGCAGAACCATGCCCAGTTCGCGTGCCGAGCGCTGCAGGCGTGCCGCATGGCCGGCATAGTCGACCAGCTTGCCGTCGAGCACGCAGGTCACTTCGTAGATACCGTCGGCCATGAGAAAACCGCGGTCGAAAACCGAGACCTTGGCTTCGGACTCCGGCAACCACTCGCCGTTGATGTAGATGATCCTTGTCACGTCCTTATCCTTCAGGCTTTTGCAAAGGGCGCGATCTCGACGCCGTTGTCCTCCAGCGCGGCCCGCAGGGCGCGCGCGATTTCGGTCGCGCCAGGCGTATCGCCATGGACGCAAAGCGTTTCAGGCTCGACCGGCAGCGTCTTGCCGCCGGTCGTCGGGATGCGGCCGTTGAGCACCATCTCCAGCACCTGATCGAGACTTTGCCTCGGATCGTGGATGACCGCGCCCGGCTGGCCGCGCGGGGTCAGTTCCCCCTCATCCGTGTAACTGCGGTCGGCATAGATCTCGCAGGCCACGGGCAGCCCCGCCTTCTCGGCGGCGCGGTAGGTCTCGGAATAGGGCAAGGTAATGAAAGTCAGGCCGGGATCGACTGCGCGGATCGCACTGACACAGAGTGCGGCAAGTTCGGGATCGACCGCCGCCATGTTGCCGAGCGCGCCATGTGTCTTCACATGGGTCATCGGGTGGCCTTCCAGCGCGCACATGCCCTGCATGGCGACGATCTGGAAAATGAGCTGGGTTTCAAGGTCCTCCGGCCGCTCGCCAGAGATGCGGCGACGTCCGAAGCCATAGAGATCGGCGAAGGATGGATGCGCGCCAACGGCCACCCCGTTCTCCTTGGCCATGCGAATCGTCCGGCGCATCACGACCGGGTCGCCGGCATGAAAACCGCAGGCGACATTGGCCGTCGTGACGAGTTTCAGCATCGCGGCATCGTCACCAATCGAATAGGCGCCGAAGCTTTCTCCCATGTCGCAGTTAAGGTCGATTCTTCTGGTCATTCCCGCCTCCTTCGAGCGAATGCCTTTTGATTACAACTTGTTAGCATATTTTCCGAGGTCATTTCCCCGCAACGGATTGACAGGCGGGATTATGATGGCCTTATAATGGATACAGGTGGTGTACCGAAATTACAAGAACATTGGCAACCACTGGCAACATCAAAGGGAACATGATGAAAATGGGAAAACTTGCTACTTTCACCGCTGCCTGCGCGTTCGCAATCTCGACAACGGCTGCATTCGCCGAAACAGCCTGGGACATGTCCGTCGTCTGGCCCGAGGGGAACTTTCACACCCAGAACGCCATGGCTTTCGCCGAGCGCGTCAAGGAAGCGACCGACGGCGAGGTTGTCATCACCGTGCATTCCGGCGGCGCGCTTGGCATCAAGGGCCCGGAAGGCATGGCAGCCGTGCGTGACGGGCTCGTGCCGATCGCCGATATCCTGCTGAACCAGCAGGTCGGTGAGGCTCCGGTGCTGGGCGTTGAGACGCTGCCTTTCCTCGCGCCGACGATGCCTGAGCTTGCGCTCCTGCACAAATTCTATCGGCCCAAGCTGGAGGAAGTCGCGGCCAGCATGAACCAGAAGGTTCTCTACATGGTGCCGTGGCCGGGTCAGGCGGTCTATTCGCCTGACAAGATCGATACACTCGACGACATGAAGGGCCTGACCATTCGTGTCGTGGATGCGAATGGCACGTCCTTCTTCGAGGCACTTGGAGCCACGCCGATCCAGATGCCATGGGGCGAGGTCGTTCCCTCGCTCGCAGCCGGAACCATCAAGGGCGTTACGACGTCGTCCTCCTCCGGCGTTGACGGTGCATTCTGGGAATTCACCAAGAACATGAGCACTTTCAACTGGCAGGCTTCCTCCAATATGGTTTCCGTCAACCTCGACGCCTGGAACGAGTTACCGCTGGAGACCCAGAAGAAGATCGAAGCGGTTGCCGAGCGGATGGAAGGCCAGTTCTGGCTCAACAGCCGCGCCGAGGATGCCAAGAAGATCGCGATGCTGAAGGAGCATGGCATCGACGTGACGGCGCCTTCGTCGGAGCTGAATGCGGCCCTGATGGAAAAGGCGATGCCGTTGTGGGACGAGTTCAAGAAGCGCGTACCTGACGCCGCGCCGATAATCGACGCCTATCTCACGGCCAGAGACTGAGGCTGTTTCGCCGAAACCGGCTGGCTTGGGGTCAGCCGGGACGAAACCCGGTCGCTTGCCGTTGACGCAAGCGGCCGCCTATCGGTCGGATTATTGTTATGACATCTTCCTCTTCTCCTCGGTTTCATGGTCTGATCGCGATGATCGACCGGTTGACCGATCTGGGCAGCATCACCGGCGCGCTGAGCCTGCTCTGCATTCTCATCCTCATCGGCGGCGAGATCGTCGCCCGGAACCTCCTCGGTATCTCCCTTCATTTCTCGTGGGATCTTGCAGGTTATCTGATGGGTGCCTGCTTTCTGCTCTCCAGCGCCGCCGCGATGAAAGGCGGCAGCCACGTTCGCGTCACGGCGCTTCTCGAGACGCTTCCTCCCGCTGTTGCCCGTGCGCTTGAGGTATTCGCCTGTCTGGTGGGCTTCGCGATCTGCGTGACGCTGAGCTGGGCGCTGATCGACATGGCCTGGCTGTCGGGAATGCGCGGCTCGACCGCAGCGACTGCCTTCCGCGTACCGCTGATCTATCCCCAGGCCGTGCTCGCCATCGGCGCCGTGCTTCTGACCTTGCAATGTCTGGCGCAGTTCCTGAGGCTGATGTGCGGCGAAGCGCTCGCGACCGGTCCGGGCCTGGAATAAGGGGCGCGAGGATGGGAAAAATCATTGCCACCCTTCTCGGTCTGATGACGCTGCTTCTGGGCTCGGGCCTGTGGATCGGCCTGGGTCTGATCGGCACTGGCGTCGGCCTGCTGGAATTTTTCCGGCCGAACATGCCGTCGCTGAAGCTGATTGCTCAGCAGACCTGGAACACGGTCGTATCGCCCGAGCTGCTGGCATTGCCGCTGTTCATTCTCATGGCCGAGATCCTGTTCCGAACCAGGATTTCCGAAGCGCTTTTCACGGGCCTCTCGCCCTGGCTTCGGCGCGTGCCCGGCCGGTTGAGCCACCTGACGGTAATGGGCTGCACGCTGTTTGCCTCGGTCTGCGGATCGTCGGCTGCGACGACCGTCACGGTCGGACGCATCACCGCCAAGGAACTGATCGGCCGGGGCTACAATCGCGATCTGGTCACTGGCAGCCTAGCCGGGGCAGGAACGCTGGGCTTCCTGATCCCGCCTTCCACCATCATGATCATCTATGGGGTGATGGCGGAGGAATCGATCCTGCGTCTCTTCATCGCCGGCATTGTGCCGGGTGTCCTGCTGGCGGCCTCCTATATGGGCTATCTCGGCATCCGCGCCTGGCTCAATCCATCGCTGGTTGGCGAGCCGCCGGACCCCACGACATTGTGGGAGAAGCTCGTCGCACTCAAGGATCTGGGGCCGCTCATCCTGCTCATCCTGGGTGTGATGGGCTCCATGTATGGCGGCATCGCCTCGCCGACCGAGGCTGCCGCCGTGGGCGTGGCCGCTTCGATGGCGATCGGCTTCGCGCAGCGTACTTTGGATCTGAAAGGTGTGATGATTGCCGCACGCCAGGCTGCGGAAAGCTGCGCCATGATCGGCCTGATCATGATCGGCGCCATGTTCCTGTCGACCGTCATCGGCTATCTGGGCGTGCCGCGCTTCATCGCCACCGGAATCCAGAGCTGGGGCATGCCGCCGCTTATGCTGGTTGTCGTGCTGCTGGTCTTCTACGTCCTGCTCGGCATGGTCATGGAGGGGCTCGGCATCATTGTCATGACCCTGCCGATCACGTTGCCGCTGGCTCTGTCGGCGGGCTATGACAAGATCTGGTTCGGCATATTCATCGTGATCGTTGTCGAGATGGCGCAGATCACGCCGCCGGTCGGCTTCAACCTGACCGTGATCCAGCGCCTGACAGGCGACAGCATGGGGCGGATCACCCGGGCCACCATGCCGTTCTTCTTCATCATGGCGGCCTTTGTGTTCATCATGGCGCTCTTTCCCGGAATAATCGGGTTCCTGCCCCAGACGGTGCGGGGACAGTGAGAGCGGACCGGCAAACCGATGCGCGGCGGCCCCAGGGTCGCTGCTCCAAACGGAACTGATACTGTGAATACCGATGACCCCGACCATTCTTCCCTGCGGTGATGCCGCGCTCGTGCTGCAGATCGGCGACAAGATCGACGCCGAAGCAAATGCGTGCGTCATTGCATTGGCGGACGAGTTGACGGCCCGCGCGCTGCCCGGGGTGCTGGAGATCGTGCCTACCTATCGCTCGCTGCTCGTGCGTTACAATCCTGGGCAGATCAGGGGCGGCGATCTGGAACAACGGCTGCTCCAAGCCTTTGAACATCCTGCCAATGTGTCAGACCAAGGACGCTTGTGGATCGTGCCTTGCCTTTATGGCGGTGAGGTCGGGCAGGACCTTGACGAACTGGCCGCGACGAAGGGCCTGTCGTCCGAGGAGGTTATCGCGCTGCATTCCGGTGCGGAATACCGCATTTACATGATCGGTTTCGCGCCCGGTTTTGCCTATCTCGGCGGCCTTCCGGAAATCCTCCATACGCCGCGCCTGCTGAAGCCCCGGCAGAACATTCCGGCAGGCGCCATCGGCATAGGCGGCCAGCAGGGCAATATCAACTCCGTGGCTGGCCCGTCGGGATGGCGTTTTATCGGCTGGACGCCGGTGAAGTCATTTGATCCCGAGCGGGCTGAGCCGTTCCTGTTCCGCGCCGGGGATCGCATCCGCTTCCGCCCCATAGGCGAGGAGGAAAGCCGCGATCTTATCGCGCGCTCCGCCGCGGGCGAAATGATCGTTGTCCCGGAGACCACGGGAGGACTGGCGCAATGAGCATCGAAGTCCTCTCCGCCGGGCCGATGCTGACCATACAGGACGCCGGCCGCTTCGGTTTTCGTCATCTCGGCGTGTCGGCCGCCGGCCCGATCGATGCGGCGGCCATGGCGCTGGCCAATGCGCTTTGCGGCAATGACATCGGAGCGGCGGCTCTGGAATTTGCAGGTCCGGGCGGCCGCTTTCGCACGACGCGCGCACTGCGCTTTGCCGTCACAGGCGGACCCTGCGACATCCGTGTCGACAACCGGATCGTCGCTGCCGGCGAAAGTCATCGCCTGTTGCCCGGCGAAACCCTGTCCATAGGCGTGCCCCAGGGCGTGGTCTGGGGTTACATGGCCATTTCGGGGGGCATCGCTTCACCTGTCGTACTGGGGTCGCGCTCCACTCATCTGCGCAGCGGTCTCGGCGGGATCGAGGGGCGTGCCCTGCGTACGGGCGACATACTCCCGCTCGGCCTCGATGACGTCGATGGTCCATGCCTGCGGCCCGCGAGCCCGCTTCAGGGGGCGAGCATTCCTTGCGGCAAGGGACCCATTCGTCTGATCCTCGGCCCGCAACAGGATTACTTCGCGCCTGAGATCATTGCACGGCTGACGGAGGAGGAGTTCACCGTCACACCGCAGCGGGACCGGATGGCCATGGTGCTCGGAGGTGTCGAACTGCCGGCAATGGGCGGACACGACATCGTCTCCGACGGCACAGTGCCGGGCTCGGTTCAGGTGCCCGGTTCGGGTCTCCCGCTGGTTCTTCTCGCGGAAAGCCAGACGACCGGCGGTTATCCGAAGATTGCCACCATCGCGTCGGTCGATCTGGCGCGGCTGGCACAGATGCCGGTAGGCAGCACGCTGCGTTTCGCCATCATAACCCGCGACGAGGGAGAGGAACTCTTGTTGGCGCATCAACGCAATATGCGTGCGGTGCTCGCGGATCTGGTCGCCAAGCCTGAAGGCGATCTGCATTCCGAATATCTTCTCTCATGCGATCTGATCGGTATCTTTGCAGCCGAAGAAATCCTACATCCCGTGTGGTCGCAGCAGGGGGGAGGTTGACATGAGCGGCTCGTATAATCTGGCACGAGAAGCACACAGGCGGATCATCGGCATGATCTTCGAGGGTGCTCTCAAATCCGGCGACGCCCTTCAGGAGGCCGCGCTGGGCGAAGTGCTCGGCATGTCGCGCACGCCCGTCCGCGAAGCGATCAAGCGGATCGAGAGCGAGGGGCTGGCCGCGGCCGAAGGCCGGTTCACGCGCGTGCGCAGCCTGGCCGCTGCGGAGATCGAGGAGATTTTCTTCCTTCGCCTTGAACTGGAGCCATTCACCGCTCGTTCCGCCGTGCGGCTGCCGCCGGCTCAGGTCGATGCGATGGAGGCGCGCATCAGGAAATTGATGGCGGCCGGTCCGGAGATCGATGATCTGCATTGGCAAACCGACGATGATTTCCACGCTTTGCTGGCGCAGGAGGCGGGTAATCGGACCATCGCTTCGACCGTTGCGGCTCTGCGCCGCCGTACCTGCGTCTTCGACCATACCCAGGTGCCGGACCGCTTTCTGAAAGGCTGTGCCGAACATCTCGTGATCCTGGACGCCGTCCGTTCCGGTGAGGCCGATGCAGTCGAAACGGCGATGCGACGCCATCTCGAGAATGCGCGCGACGCAGTGCTTGGCCGTTTGCGGGAGCTTCCAGGCCAACCGCAGGACACGACAGCAGAAACGAAATGAAGTGTCTTGTCATCCAGCCGATTCACGAAGCCGGCCTCTCGAAGCTCCGGCAGAACGGGATCGAACCGGTTTTCTGTCCGGCTCCCGACATGGCAACCGTCGCGCTCCATATTGCGGGCTGCGAGGCGGTCATCACGCGCGATGCCGGACTGGATGCGCGCGCTTTTGAGGCAGGCGACCGGCTGCGCGTGGTGGTGGTGCACGGAACCGGCCATGACCCGGTCGACAAGGCCGCAGCCGCGCGGGCCGGCGTCGTGGTAGCCAATACTCCGGGCGCCAACGCCCGCTCGGTCGCCGAACTGGCGCTCGGGCTTGCGATCGCCGTGGCGCGCCGGATTCCCGCAGCGGACCGTGCCGCGCGCGATAGTCGCAAGGGTTTTCGCGAGTCCGCCAGCTTCACCGAGCTTTCCGGCAAGACAGCGCTTATCCTTGGCTGGGGTGCTATCGGGCGCGATTTCGGACGAATGCTCGACCAGGCTTTCGGGATGCGCGTTCTGGTTCACTCTCCCCGCGCGCCCGAGACGGGCGGCTATGCCCGCGCGTCTAGCCTTGCTGCCGGCCTTGCCGAGGCTGATCTGGTTTCCCTGCACACGCCGCTGCGCGAGGAGACCCGCAACCTGATGGACGCTGCTGCCTTCGCCGCGATGAAGCCGGGAGCGATCCTTGTCAATGTTGCCCGCGCCGGGCTGGTGGATGAGGAAGCGCTGCTGGCCTCGATCGCATCGGGCCATCTTGGCGGGGCAGGGCTCGACGTCTATTCCACTCACGCATCGCAAGGTCCACTGGCGGGATTCGAGAACGTCGTTTTCACGCCCCATCTCGGTGGGACTTCGGACGATGCGCTGCGCCGGGTCGCCGAGGCGGCGGCGGGGCATGTCGTGTCCGCCCTTTCTGGGCGGATGCCTGCGACTACATTGAATCCCGGAGCCTGGGGGGGCGCTTTCGCATGAACGGCACAGCCGCAAGCAAGGTCGCAGCGGACAGCACTTCCCAGGTCGTTCGCGACACCATTGCCCGCGTCCTGTCGCGGGTGAATGCGCTCTCCGAAGACGGGCCGGGCTGGACACGCCCGTCCTACAGCGACCTGGAGAGTCAGGCCCATGCGGTTATCGAGGACGAGGCCCGCGCTCTCGGTCTGGCCGTCAGCCGCGACGCGGCGGGCAATCTCTTCGCCCGCATGAAGGGAAGCGATCCGGCCGCCACGGCACTCTACACCGGCTCGCATCTCGATACCGTCAGCCAGGGCGGCGCCTATGACGGGCAGGCCGGCGTGGCCGGGGCGCTGGCGCTGGTCGCGGCGCTGCGCGCGGGCGGCGCAACCCCGCCGATGGATATCGTCGTCACCGTTACCCGCGCCGAAGAAAGTGTGTGGTTTCCGGTCTCCTATATCGGCTCGCGCGCGGCTCTCGGGCGGCTAGAGCGCGCCGATCTTCAGGCCAGACGCGTCGATACCGGCCGCAGCCTGGCCGATCACATGCGCGAACAGGGGTATGATCCCGAAGCGCTGATGCGGGCCGTCCCGCCCGCTCCGGCGAAATTTCTCGAGTTTCATATCGAGCAGGGACCGACGCTGCATGATGCGAGGGAAGCTTATGCCGTGGTCACCGCGATCCGGGGCGGACTGCGCTATCGCACAGCCAGGGTGCATGGTGCCTGGGCCCATTCGGGCGCAGCACCACGCGAGGGCCGCGCCGATGCGGTGGTGGCGTTTTCCGATCTGGTCATGGCGATGGACCGGATATGGGCGCAAATGCTTGCCGACGGTATCGACCTGACGGTGACTTTCGGCAAGGTCGATGCCGCCAGCCCCGCCCATGCCATGGCAAAGGTGGCAGGAGAACTGGGTTTCTGTCTCGATCTCCGCTCCGCCGACCCGGATGCGCTTGAGGCAGCCGACCGCAAGCTGCGGGCCGAGATCGCCCGGATCGAGAGCGAACGTCCGGGCATCCGTTTCGACCTTGGCGTTCAAAGCCGCAGTCTGCCGGCCCGCCTTTCAGGCGAAATGGCCGACTGGGTGGCCGGCGGGGCCGCACGGCTGGGCGACAATCCGCGCCGTATGCTGTCAGGCGGCGGGCACGACGCAGCCGCCTTCACCACTGCGGGATGGGACAGCGTCATGGTCTTCATCCGCAACTGGAACGGCAGCCACTGTCCTGAGGAGGGCATGGATCAGCACGATCTGGCGCGGGCAGTGGAGGCAGTGCACGCTGCGGTGCTGGAGCTTGCGACACCATGAGCTCGCAAACACTTTCCCAAAACGCCTATCAAAGCATCAAGGACGACATCGCTACGGGCCGGATCGCGCCGAACACCATTCTGTCGGAACGTGATCTCGCCGACAGGCTCGGCATTTCACGCACGCCGCTGCGATCGGCCATGTCCCGACTGGAGCGAGAAAACGTGATCGATCGGCTGGCGAACGGGGCCTTGCTGGTGCGTGCGGTCACGATCGAACAACTGCTCGAAATCGTCCAGCTTCGCCAGATCCTCGAACGATCCGCCGCAGCGCGCGCCGCCGAGTTCGGACCGACACCGGCGCTTCTTGAAGTGCGCGAGGCCATGACGCGTTACCTTGGCGACAGCAGGGCCACCTTCGACGACTTCTGGCGCGATGACGAGTTGTTTCACCTTGGCGTTGCCCTTGCCGCCCGGATGGAGTTGCTGCCTGAACTGCTGGCCGAGCAGCGGGCCATAATCCGGCGCAGCACGATCATCCGCACGCATGACAATTTCGCGGATCAGGCGAAGGAGCATATCGCCGTCATCGACGCCATTGTCGACGGCAATCCCGCAGCCGCCCGCGCGGCCATGTCGCTCCATTTCGATAACATGCGGACGCGAACGCTCGGCTCGCTGTCCAGTCGCTGAAAGACGCCCGATGCTCGACGACCTGCGCATGCAAGAGCAAGATCCGCTGCGCGGCATGGACGCCGTTTTCCCCGGCGAAGAGTTCGCGGGACGGATCGAGCGTATCCGTGCCGCGCTCGCGCCGCTCGGAACCGATGCGCTGCTGCTGACCGGACCGGAGAACATCTTCTGGGCCACGGGGCGTCAGACGGCCGGCTATTTTGCCTTCCAGGCGTTGATCGTGCCTGCCTCGGGCGAGCCGGTTCTGCTGGTGCGCCAGCTTGAGACCACCGGTGCTCGGGCGTCGACTTGGCTGTCCGACATCCGCGCCTGGCAGGACGGCGAAGACCCGGCCGCCGCGCTCGGCCGGCTTGTGGCTGAACTCGGGCTGAAAAGCCTGGCCGTCGAACGCAATGGCTGGTTCGTAAGTCTGTCGCTCGGAGCGCGCATCGCCGCCGCGCTGAAAGAAGTCCGGATCCATGACGGATCGGGTATCGTGGAGGATCTGCGGGCCGTCAAGTCGCCTGCCGAACTCGCGGCCATCCGCCGGGCGGCGACCTACGCCCAGACCGGCATGGCTGCTGCCCTAGAGATGTGCCGCGCCGGGGTCAACGAAAATGATGTCACCGCTGCAATGACGGCAGCGGCGATTGTCGCGGGGTCGGAGGCGATGGCGATGGAGCCTTTGGTATCCTCGGGGCCTCGTTCCGGCGTACCCCATGCCACGTGGCGGCGGCGGCGCATCGAGCACGGCGATGCTGTCTTTCTCGAGCTTGCCGCCAGCCACGACCGCTATCACGCAGCACTTATGCGCAGCGTCTGGATAGGGGAACCGCCGGCGGAGGCAACGCGCATGATGGATACGACGCTACGAGCGCTGGAGGCGGCGCTTGCCGCGATGCGACCTGGTATTCCTTGTGCCCGGCCACACGAGGCGGCCCAGGCGGTCATTGATGCCGCCGGCTATTCGAGCGCCTTCCGCAAGCGGATCGGCTATTCGATGGGCGCCGCCTTCGCGCCCGACTGGGGCGAAGGGGCGATTCTGTCGCTGTTTTCGCATGTGACCCGGCTGCTTGAACCGGGCATGGTTTTTCATCTGCCCGCCACCTTGCGCAGCTATGGAAACTTTACGGTCGGAGCGTCGGAGACTGTGATCGTTACTCATACCGGCATCGAGGTTCTGTCGGACTTACCGCGCACGATGACCGTTCGGTAGTCTGCCCTTCATCTTGAGCTCAAAAGGGATTTCAGGCGCCGACCAGTGAAGAGGCGCGAAAATCTCAAGGGGCGGGATGAAGCACGCCGGCCTGAACGTCACCCTGGATGATCTGCCCATGTTGGCGAGCGACCGGCAGATCGCGGAAGCGATCGTAAGCAAGGAAATCGCAGAAAAATGGCTACGCCAGCGCCTGCCGACTCTCGCGGGCGCGAGATCTGCGGGCGTCCGGGATTACGGTAGGAGGCGCTGCCGATGCCTCTACCGACGACGCGGCCAAGGTTGCCGGGCACTCCGGAAAGAGAACGACGGCACAGGTCTATGACCGGGCCTTACTGCAGGCGGCCAATCGCTTCGCACAAACCCGCCTGAAGGGGCGAGAACGTAGTGGTAGCGCGCTGCTCTCAAAGCCCTGCGGCACATGCGGTTCAAAAAAGCGCATGGTTAATGCAGCCTTAACCTTCCCGCCGATAGTCTGGTCCGCGATTCTCGGGACATGACCGGCCTGCCGGTGGTCCCTGCCAAGACCGGGGGTTCAGGCATGCGCTCAGAGCTTTCAGCGCCACTATCGCTGGCTGGACAAGGCCGAGGGCTGCAAGCCTTCGCGCGCCGCCAGATCTGGCGCGCGGCGGGCCTCGCGCTGTTCGGTTTCGTTGCCTTCGCGCTGGCGGCGCTGGGTACATGGAATGTCGCCGATCCGAGCTTCAGCCATGCCACCGCCAACCCGGTCACCAATGCCATGGGCTATCCCGGCGCGGTCCTGGCCGACATCGCCATGCAGTTCTACGGCCTCGCTTCCGTCGCAGCCCTGGTGCCGGCGGTGATCTGGGGCGCTTTCCTGGTGTCGGCGCGCGGCGTCGATCGTATGCCGCGACGGGCCTTGGCATGGTTCGGTGCCTCGATCCTGTTCGCGGCGATCGCCGGCTGCCTGACACCGCCCCCGACCTGGCCTCTGCCGACGGGGCTCGGCGGGGTGTTCGGCGACATGGTGCTGAAAATACCGGCCTCGGTGACCGGCACCTATCCGCGCGGTATCCTGTCGATCGGCGTCGGGGCCGTCATCGCATTGCCTGCGCTATGGCTCTTCGCTTTCGGCTCCGGCCTGCTCCACAGGCCGGGCGGCCTCGGCGCCGTGCTCGCCGAGGGCGAGCCGGTGCGCACAGCCGAAGCCGTGCTCGACGAGGACGATGACGACGAGGACGAGGGTATCCTGGCGCTCGGCGCCGTCACCCATTGGTGGCTCTCGGCCCGCGCCTTTTTGCGCAGGCACTTGCCGGGCCACGGCAGCGACGGTTTCGGTGGTTCTTCGCGCCAGGCCCGGGGCCGGACCGGGGAGGGCGACGATTTCGAATTGCAGGCGCCGCGCCGGGGTGTTGCGGCGGGCCATCGCATCGAACCGGAGTTCTCGATGTCACGCGAACCAACGGGTCCGCGGGAGCCGGTCTTCGACAGTGACGACGATTTCGACGACGAGGATGATTTCTCGCCGCAGCCTGCCCGCCGGCAGGCCGCAGGAGCCGAGATCCCTCGCGCCGCCGGGGTTCGGGTCGACAGTCCGGCGCCGCGTCCCCAGCAGGGCGCGCGCGTGCAGCGCGAGGCCCAGACCTCGCTGATAAGCTCCGGGCATTTCGAGATGCCGTCGCTGCACTTCCTGTCGGAGCCGAAAAGCGTCGTCCGCGATCCCAGCCTGTCGAAGGACGCGCTGGAGCAGAATGCGCGGCTGCTGGAAGGCGTGCTGGAGGATTTCGGTGTCAAGGGCGAGATCATCCATGTTCGTCCCGGCCCCGTCGTCACGCTCTACGAGTTGGAACCGGCGCCCGGCATCAAGTCGTCGCGTGTGATCGGCCTCGCCGACGACATCGCCCGTTCGATGAGCGCGATCGCCTGCCGTGTGGCCGTGGTGCCCGGCCGCAATGCCATCGGCATCGAGTTGCCGAACGCCAAGCGCGAGACCGTCTATCTGCGCGAACTGCTGGCCAGCCGCGACTTCGAGCAGACCAAGGCGAAGCTTGCCCTGGCGCTCGGCAAGACCATCAATGGCGAGGCCGTCATCGCCGACATCGCCAAGATGCCACATGTGCTGGTGGCCGGCACCACCGGCTCGGGCAAGTCGGTCGCCATCAACACCATGATCCTGTCGCTGCTCTACCGCATGACGCCGCAGGACTGCCGCCTGATCATGATCGACCCGAAAATGCTGGAGCTTTCCGTCTATGACGGCGTCCCGCATCTGCTGACCCCCGTCGTCACCGATCCCAAGAAGGCGGTCGTCGCGCTGAAATGGACCGTACGGGAAATGGAGGACCGCTACCGCAAGATGTCCAAGGTGGGCGTGCGCAACATCGACGGCTTCAACGCGCGCGTCGCGGCGGCGGCGCAGAAGGGCGAGACGATCTCGCGCACCGTGCAGACCGGCTTCGACCGCGAGACCGGCGAGGCGATCTACGAGACCGAGGATCTCGATCTCGCGCCGATGCCCTTTATCGTCGTCATCATCGACGAGATGGCCGACCTGATGATGGTGGCCGGCAAGGACATCGAAGGCGCCGTGCAGCGCCTGGCGCAGATGGCGCGCGCTGCCGGCATCCACGTCATCATGGCCACGCAGCGCCCCTCGGTCGACGTCATCACCGGCACGATCAAGGCCAACTTCCCGACCCGCATCTCCTTCCAGGTGACGTCCAAGATCGACAGCCGCACCATCCTCGGCGAGCAGGGCGCCGAACAGCTGCTCGGCATGGGCGACATGCTCTACATGGCCGGCGGCGGGCGCATCCAGCGCGTGCACGGGCCTTTCGTCTCCGACGACGAGGTCGAGAAGGTGGTGGCGCATCTCAAGCTGCAGGGAGTGCCGGAATATCTCGACGCCATAACCGAGGACGACGGCGAAGAGGACGACGAGCCGGCCGGGCGTTCAGGCGGTAGCGGCGGATCGGGCGGCGGCAATCTGGACGATTCGGACGACCCCTACGATCAGGCCGTGGCCGTCGTGCTGCGCGACGGAAAGGCCTCGACGAGCTACATCCAGCGCCGGCTCGGCATCGGCTATAACCGTGCCGCCTCGATCATCGAGCGGATGGAAAAGGAGGGTATCGTCGGGCCGGCAAACCACGCTGGCAAGCGCGAGATCCTGGTTCCCACCGAAGAGGACAAATTTTAGTGATGACCGGGGCGGCGTGGAACCGGCGGCACCCGTCAAACTTAAGCCCAACTGAAAGCCTAGAGCATATCTGCCGAAAGTGTGACGCGGTTTCGGGAAGCAGGCGTGCGCCGAGTCAGGCTGCAAGCGGCAATCCCGCAGAAGAACGGAAAGCGATGAGCCACATGAGCAACGAAAACCGAACCCCCTTCCTCGCCACGCGGCGCCAGGTCCTCGGCTTGTCGCTGGCCGCGCTCGGCGCGTCGCTGGCCGGCGGGCTGGTTCCGGGCCTTGCCACCGTCGCCGAGGCACAGGCTGCGACCGACGCGGCGCAACGCATTGCCGACCATTTCTCCAATGTGCGCACCATGACCGGCGAGTTCGTCCAGTTCGGTCCCAAGGGCGAGCAGACCGGCGGAAAATTCTACATCGAGCGGCCCGGCAAGATCCGCTTCAACTACGATGCCCCGGCCGCCTTCCGCGTCATCTCGGACGGCAAGTCGGTGGTGCTCAACAACCAGCGCCTCAAGACCTGGGACCTCTATCCACTGTCCAAGACGCCGCTGAAGCTGTTGCTCGACGATCGTATCGATCTGTCCGGCAGCAAGGTCACGAGCGTCAGGGAAGAACGCGACATGACCACCATCCAACTGTCCGACAAGTCGGTGTTCGGCAATTCCAGGCTGACGATGATGTTCGACCCCAAGACCAACGCGCTGCGGCAATGGACGATCACCGACGCCCAGGGCAAGGACACGACGGTGATGATCTTCAACGTGAGGGAAGGCGTGAAGTTCGCCGCCGACATGTTCAAGATCGACTACGGTCTGGTTTCGGCCAGCACCGGGCGCCGGACCAACCGCTGACGCCGATACGTCGGGGCGCGCGGCCATCACCCGGGCCGCCTCTCCTTGCCTTTGCCGCCCAAGGCTGGCAGTTTCCGGCTCCTTTCCAAGCCGGATTCTCTCATGCCCTTTTCGATCGCCACGTGGAACATCAATTCCGTTCGCCTGCGCATGCCGCTGGTGGAGCGCCTCCTGAAGGAGCGTGCGCCCGACGTGCTGTGCCTGCAGGAAACCAAATGCCCGGACGACCAGTTCCCCTCGGCAGCCTTCCGCAGGCTCGGCTACGAGCACCTCGCCTTCAACGGACAGAAGGGCTACCACGGCGTCGCGACGATTTCCCGCCGCCCGCTTTCCATCGTCGAGAAACGACAGTTCTGCGGCATCGTCGACAGCCGCCATCTGGCCACCCGCGTGGAAGCCGGGGGGCATTCGCTGCTGCTGCATAACTTCTACGTGCCCGCCGGCGGCGACGAACCGGATCCGGAGATCAATCCCAAGTTCAAGCACAAGCTCGCATTCGTCGAGGAGATGCGGGCGGTGACGGCCGACACGCCCGACTTCAGCGCTTCCATACTGGTCGGGGACCTGAACATTGCGCCACTGGAGAACGACGTCTGGTCGCACAAGCAACTGCTCAAGGTGGTCAGCCACACGCCCGTCGAGACCGAGGGCTTCGAAGCCATGCGCATGGCGGCCGGCTGGGTCGACCTTATGCGGATGCGCGTGCCGCCGGAGGAGAAGATCTACACTTGGTGGAGCTACCGCGCCCAGGACTGGGAGGCGTCCGACCGCGGCCGTCGGCTCGACCATGTCTGGTCCTCGGACAACATCAAGGACGCGCTCGTCGGTGTCGAGATCCTGCGCGAGGCGCGCGGCTGGGACCGGCCGTCCGACCATGTGCCCGTCATCGCGAGCTTCGCCTGGGAGTGAGCGGCCCGGCCGCCTGCGGCTCGCAGCTTGCGACGCGTCAATCTTGGGGCGTGAAGCGCGGTGCAAGGCTCTCGATCTCGCTGACCAGCTTCTGCAGTTCGTCGACGATGCGCTGGTGAAGCGCCACGGCGATCTCGGGAAATTCCTCCAATATGCGCCGGAACAGCGTGCGGCTCAGCCGGACGAGTTCGGCATCGGAGGCGACCGTCGCGTCGGTCAGGCGATTCGAATCGGCGATCAGGGCGAATTCGCCAAGGATCACTCCGGGGCCGGCCTTGCCGGCAGGCACGCGCTTGCCCTCGACGTCCCGGAAGAGCTCGACCTCGCCGCTTACGACGACAAAGGCGCAGTCGGCCTGATCGCCCTCGCGATAGAGGATGCGGCCGGCCGGAACCCGCATGTTCTCGGCACCGAAAGCCAGCAAACGTAACTGTTCCTGCGTGAAACCCTCGAAAAGGCCCACGCCGGACAGGATGCGGACGTCGTCATCCAGCGCCATTATGTCCCCGGCTCACAGGCACCGGGTCCCTCCCGCGTGCGGCCCTCCAAGCCCCTCTCCGCGAACTGGTCAGGGAACCAGCTTGTAACCTCCGCTTTCTGTCACAAGAATTTCCGCATTGGAAGGATCGCGCTCGATCTTCTGGCGGAGCCTGTAGACATGCGTCTCAAGCGTATGGGTGGTGACGCCGGAATTATAGCCCCACACTTCCTCGAGCAGCACGTCGCGGGTCACCACCTTCTGGTCGGCGCGATAGAGATATTTGATGATGGAAGCTTCCTTTTCCGTCAGCCGCACCTTGCCGCCGCGCTGGTCGACAAGCAGTTTCTGGCTCGGCTTGAACGTATAGGGTCCGACGGAAAAGGTGGCGTCCTCGCTCTGCTCATGCTGGCGAAGCTGCGCCCGGATGCGGGCGAGAAGCACCGCGAAGCGGAACGGCTTGGTCACATAGTCGTTGGCGCCGGCTTCCAGCCCGAGGATCGTGTCCGAATCGGTGTCATGGCCGGTCAGCATGATGATCGGCGCCTTGTAGCCGCCCTTGCGCAGGATCTTGACGGCCTCGCGGCCGTCCATGTCGGGCAGGCCCACGTCCATGATCAGGAGATCGACCATGCCGCCGCGCGCCGCGGCCATGCCTTTGGCGGCGGTGGCTTCCTGCAGCACGTCGAACTCCTCGTAGAGCGACAACTGCTCGACGAGAGTGGCGCGCAGGTCTTCATCGTCGTCGACGATCAGGATGGTCCGGGAGGTCATGGCTCAATCCATTGTTTTGAAATGAAGAATGCAGTTGACCGGCAAGCCTTTATGCGGAACCTGACGGGCAGGAAAGCCAGTCACGGTGATTTGCTTCGTGAACCGATCATACTCCAAAAAAAGTGAGCGCAATGGGGCGGAGAGAAAAATCGGCAAACGATTCTCTCCACTTACCGTCAGGGCCCGGCCCGGAAACCGAAGCCAGGGACTGATCAATGCCGGCGGCCTGGTCTTTCCCTGCGCGCTCGGGCGCGGCGGTATCTCTGCGGCCAAGCGCGAGGGCGACGGCGCGACGCCGCTGGCCCGGATGCGGGTGCTGTCCGGTTACTTTCGCCGCGGCCGCTTCCCGATGCGCAGCCGGCTGCCGCTGAAAGCGATCTCGCCCGATCTCGGCTGGTGCGAGGTGCCGCATGACCGGAACTACAACAGGCCGGTCCGCATACCCTATGGCGCGAGCCACGAACGCATGCTGCGCGACGATCGCCTGTATGACGCGGTCATCGTGCTCGACTGGAATATCCGGCCCCGGCGGCGCGGGCGCGGCAGCGCGATCTTCTTCCATCTGGCGCG
Organism: Mesorhizobium sp. L-8-3; assembly: GCF_016756615.1. Lineage (GTDB taxonomy): Bacteria > Pseudomonadota > Alphaproteobacteria > Rhizobiales > Rhizobiaceae. Next base: position 2,200,551 of record NZ_AP023262.1, read on the forward strand.
CCCCGGCTTCACGCCGACGCAGGGCTGCGTGGCGGTGAGCCATGCGGTCATGGCCCGCATCCTGCCGCTCTTGACGCGGCAGAGCGTGCTCCGGGTGATTCGTTAGGATAGCGCGACAAGAAAGGGCGGCACCGTATGGTACGGTACCGCCGTCTCATAGCATTGTCCTTGCCGGTTTGCAGAACCGACCGCCGTTCTATCGGAGACGGCATGAACGCGATCGAGCCCAACCGGTGTCGGCGAGGGTTGCGCGGGTAATCTCGGCGTTGACGGCCTCCGAAATCTGCCGGCGATCCACGCCGACATCGCGCAGGTAGCGGTCGGACAGTCCATCGAGTTCGTCTTTCGTCGCGTGGTAGCGCAGTGCCATGCGGAAGGAACGGCAGGCCCGCGCGATCGACGTCGACAGGCGCCAGGTTGTGGGGAGGTGGGAGGGAAGGTGCGCGATCGCGGACATTTCTTAGCCTCAAACAGATTTTGATAATCTGCCTTTCGAAGGGGAAGCTATTTCATTGATTGCTCCCCGAGAAGCGAGTAGTTTTTGGCCGATCATATAGGTCTGTTTGAAGATCATGGCCGTCCACATTCCCGGTACCCGCGCGTTGAGGACCTTGGAGGCGGCGGCGCGCCATCTGAATTTCACACGGGCCGCCGAGGAACTCGGGCTCACGCCGGCCGCAGTCAGCCATCAGATCAAGGAATTCGAGGAACAGCTCGGTGTGGCACTTTTCTCGCGCACCAGCCGCTCGATCGAGCTTACCGAGGCCGGCATGCTGGTCGTCGAAGCCGCCGCGGACGCTCTCGATCGTATCGGCCGCGCGGTAACGCGCGCACGCAGGATCAAGCGTGGGACTGCGGTGGTCAAACTGACGACGGACGCGGTCTTTGCCTCGAAATGGCTGCTGCCGAGGGTCGACCGCTTTCGCAGGCTGCATCCCGATATCGAGCTGCGCTTCGACATCGCCTCCGAAGTCAGGGACTTCGGCTATGACGACGTTGACATCGGGATACGCTTCGGGGGCGGCAGATATCCCGGCGTGATCGCCGATCGCCTGTTCGACAACGTCATCATCCCGGTCTGCAGCCCTGCTTTGCTGCAGAACGGTCCGCCGCTCAACGAACCGCGTGACCTGCTGAAGCACACGCTCGTCCACATAGAGTGGTCGCAGCAGGGCGTGACCTGGCCGAACTGGCGCATGTGGATGGCGGCGGCAGGGATAGAGGACTTCGACGACAGCCAGTGCGTGCTGTTCGAGGATACGAGCCACGCCGTGCAGGCCGCAATCGAAGGGAGCGTGGTCGCGCTCGCCGATTTCACAATGGTCGCCGGGGACCTGTCGGCCGGCCGTCTGGTCCGGCCTTTCGAACTCGGCATCAAGATGCCGGCGGACTTCGCCTACTATCTGGTCTATCCGTCCGAGTCGGCGTCCGATCCGCGCATCCTCGCCTTTCGGGAGTGGGTGCTGGGCGAGGCGAGCGCCGAAGGTATCGCTCAGAGAGCGTCGTTCTTGTAGCGCGTGGTATCTTCGCGAACGCCCGGTTGAGGTCACGGAAACGAGCTCGGCCGCGTCCGCGTCGCCCCTTCCCGGCGGCGAACACCGGCAAAGCAATCAGTAGTCCGCGATCTCGACGCCCTGCTGCCTCAGTCCGGCGGTAACGGCGCGGCGCGCGGCAAAGATGTCTGTCGGGCGGCTGCGGCGCGCGGCGGCGATCTCGGCGGACGCATAGGGCGTGAAGCCGTCCTGCAGCGACGAGCCTGCGAAATGGGGGACGAGCCAGTTCACCAATGCGGCGACGTCGTCGTCCTTCAGTCCGGAATTCATGATGCCCGGCACCTGGACAGTGTAGAGGCGCCCTTCGGGCAGTCGCTGGAAATGTCCGACGGTTCCCGCCAGGGCAGGTATGCGACCCGCGACCGACCCCGATCCATCGCGCATATGGCAACCCGAGCAATGCAAGACGTAGAGATACTGCCCGTCACCCGCCGCCGCGGCGTGGCAGAGGACCGCGGCGAGCAAGGCGAGAGCGATGCGCAACCTCCGCACGAGCCTACTCCAGCAGCTTTTCGCGCAGGGCAAGAAGCCCCTTGTGGTCGATCTTCTCCGCCCGCAGCGTCGCGATCTCGTTGGCCGTGTAGTCCTTCCAATCGGCCGGTGGCGGGTTCAGCGTGGCCATGACATAGGTCGCGAGCATGGCGATGTCGTCGTCGGAACGCTGCTTCTGCGGCGGCATGGCGCTGACAAAAGTCTTGCCGCCAGCGACGATCTTGCCGGCGAGGCCGTTCAGCACGACGAGCGGCAGGTAGCGGCGCGTATCCGGATCGCCCTTGGCAGCCCATTCGGCCTTCGCCAATGCCGGCGCGAGCCCGGCGATACCGGTGCCGTCCTTCTTGTGGCAGGCCGCGCAGGCTTTCCCGAACAGCGCCATGCCGTCCGCGCCAGGCGACGGTTGCGCCGAAAGGGCGAGAACCGGCGTCGCAAGGATGGCGATCCTAGCCGCCGCTGCTCCCCAGGCCGACAACCGCTGCGACCGTGCAATGATAGTTGCTCGCCTCATTCGCCATGCACCAGTTGATGTCGTTGTGCACGCCCATGCGATAACCCGGCCGTTCCCGCAGGTTGAAATTGCACAGGCAGCGGCCGCACGATGCCTGGCCGCAGCAGTCGTTGTAGGAGATCAGGTATTCCTTGCTGTCGCCCGGATTCTGGCAAGTGCCGACCCAGGTGACCTGCGAGACCGCGGCATTGGGCGGACACTGGTTCACCGAGCCGCCACAGCATGTGCAGAGGAAGCCGTCGAGTGCGCAATAACGCCAGTATTCGCACTCCGTATCGGCCTTTTCCGCCTGGGCACGCGCGGACCCGCCGCCGGCCCGGTCGAACGGCAGCATGGGCAGCAGGGCGCCGCCGATCGCCGCCTTGCCGATGAGGGACAGGACGCTGCGCCGGCCGGTGCGCTGTGCCATGAGCCGCGCGCCGCCTTCGGCGACGTTGTCGATCGTGCCGAACAGTCGATCCATGAGGCGATTCATGTTCCCCTCCTAGTTGAGAGTGGCGGTTTCAGCCTTGATCCAGTCCTGGATCGAGGCGTGACCGAGATCGTTGGCGTTCATCAGGCTTTCGAGCTGCTCGCGCGAATTGACCAGGCCCTTGCCGCGCACGACGCCCTGCCGGTCGAGCAGCACGGCGAAGGGCAGGCGGTTGATGCGGTAGGTCATGCCCAGGTCGGGCGACAGGACGTAGGGAAAGTCGCCGAGTCCGGCCGCCCTGTGGAAGGCCTGATGCGCGGTGTGGTCGCCATCGCTCGCGAGCACGATATCGAGCGACTTGCCTTCGGCGGCGCGCATCGATTTCAGCACCGGCAGCAGCTTCTTGCACACAGGGCACGTGGTCGAGAGGAAAAATACGAGCGTGTTTCTGGCGGAGGCGCCACCGATCGCCAGCGGCTTCCCGTCCAGCGTCATCAGGTCGAAACGCGGCGAGGCTTCGCCGACCTTGGGGCCGGCGTCCGTCATCAGCGCACCCATCGGCGCGACACGCTCGAACAGGATGCCGATCTGCCGCGCGAGCGCGAAGACCACGATCAGCAGCGCGATGACCACGACCCACAGCGCGACGACGGCGATCACCAACGGGTCCATCAGTGGGTCTCCATCCCGGCGTCACGCCGATGAGCGCCATCGTCGGCGGCGGCAAGATATGAGAGGTTGTCGGCGAGCTTCTCCGCGCCGGCCAGGAGCAGCCAGAAGCTGGCAATGGTGGCGAGGGTGGCGAACCAGCCGACCGCGCCGATATCTCCGGCTCCGGGCTGCTGCCCCGCGATCAGGGCAAGGCCGACAAGCGCGACGTTGCGTCCGACGAGGAACCAGGACAGGCCCTGGCCGGCCCCGCCGCAGCCGCAATCGATGCGGGTACGGCCTCGCAGGAGATTGACGGCGATGGCGGCCCCGTAGAGTACCAGCAGACAAGCGGCTCCTGCCGCGGCGCAGAAGCGTGTCTCCGGCAGGACAAGGCCAAGCGTTATGGCGACCTCGGCCGCAAGCAGGAAACCGGCCGCCGGAACGGCGAGGCCGACGGGCAGGATGCGGTATTCGGCAAGCGTATGCGCAAACCAGGTGAAATCGAGGAACTTGTGCGCGGCGCCGCGCAGGAAGACGCCGACCAGCGTGCCTGATGCGACGATGACGACGATAGGATGCGCGAGCGCTTCCAGTACCATCAGCGTACCTCGACCTGATCGGGCAGATCTCCGCCCGGCGCGGTAGCCGCCACGGACAAGGCGAAGGGCTGTCCCGAAGCAGGCAGGTCGTAGCGCACGATCTCGGCCTTCAGCCCGTCTATGGCGAAAATGGCGGGTGAGTCGCCCTGGCTTGCCGTCAGTGCGATGGCCGGGACAGATGCCGCCCTGCCGAGCACGGTCTCGTTCTTGAGATCCACGGCCCAGATCTCTTCGGCCGGGTTCTTGTGGCTGCCTTCGGTGCCGCCCGAATGCATCAGCACATAGGCGATGCCGGTCTTGTCGTGGACCGCGATAGGCTGATAGCCGCCGGGCCGCCAGTTGCCTTCGACCCCTTCGGTCAAGGCGATCTTGTCGGTCAGCGTGGCGGTATCGCCCTCGACGTCGATCACGTAGATGTTGCCGCCATAGGAGACGAAGACCCACTTGTCGCCCCAGCGGTAGGCGCCGGAGAAGAGCGCATCAGTGTCGGCGTCGAAAATCTGCTGCGACGGTTTCATCTCCGCCGAGCCGTCGGTCTTCACGTTGATCGTGCCGAAGGTTCCGTCGCCGCAGGTCGTCGCGAAACGCATCGGCATGGTTGCGGAGGGGAAGATGCCGTAGCAGCCGGGGTTCGGGATATCGGCGATCTGCTTCTTGCCCGCGATATCGACGACAGTCACCGATGTGGCCGGGGTCGCATTCTGGATGAAGAGATATTTGAGGTCGCTCGATGTCCAGAACAACGAGCGATAGTTGAGCGCCTGCGCCCGGTTGTTGGAGATCGGGATCTCTTCCTTGAAGGTGAGGTCCTTGCCGGAATAGATCTCCACCACGTCGGTACGCTCGCCACGCGTGGTGCGCGACAGGTGCGTGGTCGCCACATAGATGTCGGCGCTGCCCGCCGGCACATGAACCATCCCCAGATTGGCTATGCCGATGAGTCCGAGAAGTTTCAGATCCTTGGCGTCCAGGACGTAGGTGCGGCCGTCGACGACGTGATTGAGCGCCAGATCCACCGAGAACACAAGCTCGGTTCCGTCGGGGATGGTCATGTTGGTGACGGTCTCAGGCTGGATTTCCTGCGCCAGGACCGGGCCGGCGGTCATCAAGGTCGCAAAGGACAGTCCAAGGAAGATACTGCGCATGGCGTTTCCCCTCTTCCAGACGTCGAATATGGCACGATATCGCCGCCATTACCTAAGGGAAATTGTGCCAAGGGAGATAGTTCAGACCGGCCACAGCCGGTAAGACCCGTCGTCCTCAGACGAAGCGCCAGACCGTCGTCTTCTTGACCTCTGCATCCTCCAAGGCGCGCGTGACCGGCACCTGGTAGACGGCAAGCTTCTCGAGCCTTTCGCCGGGCAGATAGGAGCGGCCGGGATCTCCGACCAGCACCGTGGCGCCGCGCCGGCCAAGCGCCTCGAACCAGGGCACGAGACGACCAGCGAAAGCCTGGTCGTAAAAGACATCGCCGGCGAGCACGACGTCCCAGCCGAAGTCGCGGCCGACGAGATCCTCCGCAGTGAAGGCGACGGCGACACCGTTGGCTGCCGCGTTCAGGCGAACAGCCTCAGCGCAAAACGGGTCGATGTCGGCGCAGAGCACGCCGGCTGCGCCGGCCATTGCCGCGGCTATGCCGACGAGGCCCGACCCGGTGGCGAAATCGAGCACGTCGCGGCCGCGCACCATCCCGGCATTGTCGACAACGTAGCGCGCCAGCCCTTGTCCGCCGGCCCAGGCGAAGGCCCAGAAAGGCGGCGGCAGGCCGATCTCGGCAAGCTCCTCCTCGGTCTTCAACCAGAGCTCATGCGCCTCGTCGGCGAGATGCAGCCGTGTCTCCGGGACGTGCGGCGGCGCCGAGAGCGCCGTGTTCTCGAGGATGAAGCGTCCGAAATGGTCGGGCTGGAGCGACATTCACGGCACGGGTTCGACGCCGCCCATGCGGCAGACTTCCTTCCATTCTTCCGGCGTCACCGGCTGCACCGAGAGACGGCCGAGCCTCACCAGAGCCATGTCGGCGAGCTTGGGATTGGCCTTGACCTGCTCCAGCGTGGGCGGATTGGGCACGTCGCGCACCGCGCGGATGTCGACGCATTCCCAGCGCGGGTCGTCGGTGGTGGAATCTGGATGGGCCAGCGCGCAGACCTCGGCGATGCCGACGATGTTGAGGCCCTCATTCGAGTGGTAGAAGAAGCCGAGATCGCCGATCTGCATGGCCCGCATATTGTTGCGCGCCGCGTAGTTCCGTACCCCGTCCCATTCGGCGCCGGCCTTGCCCTTCGCCTTCAGCGCCTCGAAGGAGAAAACGGACGGCTCGGATTTGAACAGCCAATAGTTCATGTCGGATCACCCTCGCTGGTTGCGCGCCAGAAGACCACTATGCCGATGCGGGATTGTTGAAAACCCAGTTCCAGGCGCGGATCTCGACGCTCTCGAACAGGCCGGCCCTGGCATAGGGATCGGCTTCCGCGAGTGCCTTCGCGCCGGCCATGTCGGCCGCCTCGACCACCACCAGGCTGCCGTCCGGCTTGCCGTCGCCGTCGAGGAATGGCCCTGCGAATTTGAGCGTGCCCTTCTCGTTGAGGCCATTGAGATAGGCGACATGGTCCGGCCGCGTATCGAGCCGAAGCTGGAGTTTGCCGGGCTCGTCCTTGCAGATCAGAGCGAAAAGCATGTCTGGCTCCCTTGGTTCCGTCTATTCGTCCTCGGCCCGCAGAGGCCTCGTCATCAGGTTCGAAACGGCCTGACGTATGGTGATGGTGCCGCGAAGAAGCTCGTCGACCGCGGCGATGATCGGTGCCGCGATCCCTTTCTCCCTGGCCAGTTGCGCTGTTATTGCCGCGGTCGGCACGCCTTCGGCCAGCGGCAGCCCCTCGATCTTCTCGCCGCGGCCGAGCGCCAGGCCGTAGGCGAAATTGCGCGATTGGGCCGATCCGCAGGTCAGCACGAGGTCGCCGAGGCCCGACAGACCCATGATCGTCTCCGGCCGGGCGCCGAAGCTGGCGGCGATGCGGCGCAGTTCGACGAAGCCGCGCGTCACCATGGCGGCCTGGGCGCTGGCGCCCAGCTCCGCGCCCGCAACCATGCCCGCGGCGATGGCGAGAACGTTCTTGAGCGCGCCGCCGATCTCGACCCCGACGAGGTCGTCGGTGGAGTAGCAGCGGAAGTTGGGCGTCGACATCAAGGCCGCGAGTGTTGCGGCGCGCTCGGCATCCGGCGAGGCGACCACGACCGCGGTCGGCAGGCCCCGCGCAACGTCGGTAGCGAAACTCGGGCCGGAAAGCGCGGCGATCGGATTGTGCGGCAGCACCTCGGCGACCACGTTCGACAGCAGCGCGCCGGTGTCGCGCTCGATCCCCTTGGCGCAGAGCACGACGGTGGCTGCCGGCGGTACGGACGCGGCAATCGCACCAAGCACGCCGCGCAGCGTCTGCGCCGGCACCACGGCGAGCACATGGTCGGCCCCGGCGAGCGCCTCCGCAGCGTCGACCGTCGCCTCGATCGTTCGGTCGAGCCGAATACCCGGCAGGTAGCGCGGGTTCTCGCCGCGGTCGCGCAAGGCTTCGACAGTCGCGGCATCGCGCGCCCACAGCCTTACGGCGTGGCCGGCGCTTTGCGCGATCATGGCCAGCGCCGTCCCCCAGGCGCCACCGCCAACTATGGTCAGGCGGGCGCTCATGCCTTTGCTCCCCGCCGGCCGGAGCCGATCAGCGGCGCGGAAAGCGTGTCCAGAGGCCAACGCGAGCGAGGCGCCAGGGTCAACGGGTCGCCGCTGTCGATGCTGGCCCGCAGACGTTCGATGCCGGCCCAGGCGATCATCGCGCCATTGTCGGTGCAAAGAATATGGGGCGGAGCGACGAAACGAAAGCCGCGGCTCGCGCATGTGGCCTCGAGCGCGCCCCGTATCGTCCTGTTGGCGGCGACACCGCCGGCGACCACCAGAACCGGCCGGGCCATGCCGGGGAAGTCGCGTTTGAAGCGGTCGAGGCTGCGTGACACCCGGTCCTCCAGCGTCTCGGCGATCGCCGCCTGGAAGGAGGCGCAGATGTCGGCGACGTCCTCTTCGGCGAGCGGAGCGATCGCCGTCGCAGCCTGTCGCACGGCAGTCTTGAGGCCGGAGAAGGAGAAGTCCAGCCTGGCTTCTCCCTTGAGCGGCCGCGGGAAGGCGAAACGCGCGGGATTGCCCTCTGCGGCGGCCTTCTCGACATTGGGGCCTCCAGGGTAGGGCAGACCGATCAGCTTGGCGGTCTTGTCGAAGGCCTCGCCGAGCGCATCGTCGATCGTGGTTCCCCAGCGCTCATAGTCGCCGACGCCGCGCACGAGCACGATCTGGGTGTGACCGCCCGAGACCAGCAGCAGCAGATAGGGAAAGCTGAGCCCGTCGGTCAGCCGCCCCGTCAGCGCGTGGCCTTCCAGATGGTTGACCGGGATCAGAGGCTTGCCCGCGGCAGAGGCGACGGCCTTCGCCGTCATGAGACCGACGATCAGCCCGCCGATCAGGCCGGGGCCGGCGGTTGCGGCCACCGCATCGACCTTGTCCAGCGTCATGCCGGCATCGGCCAGCGCTGCCTCGATCACGCCGTCGAGCGCCTCCACATGAGCGCGGGCGGCGATCTCCGGCACGACGCCGCCGAAGGCCGCATGCTCGCCGATCTGGCTCAGCACGACGTTGGACAGGATCTCGCCGGTACCGTCCGGGCCGCAGGAAACCACCGCCGCGGCGGTTTCGTCGCAACTCGTTTCGATGCCGAGGACGCGTATTGTCGCTGCCTTCCGATCCATGATTGCCGGGTCGCTCTTTCCCCGTTAGGAGTTCCGGGCAGAAGCCCGCCGGGGCGCGGGTTAACACGGACCGAGCGATGCAAACAACTCTCTTGAGGATTGGCACCAGGGGCAGCGCGCTTGCCTTGGCGCAAGCCGAGGAGACGCGCGCCCGGCTGATGGAGGCCCACGGCCTGCCGGCAGATGCCTTTTTGATCGTGCCGATCGCGACGACAGGCGACAGAATCCAGGATCGGCCGCTGTCGGAAGCCGGCGGCAAGGGTCTGTTCACCAAGGAACTCGAGGAGGCGCTGCTCGATGGTCGCATCGACATCGCCGTCCATTCCTCCAAGGACATGCCGACGGTTCTGCCCGAAGGCCTGCATCTGTCGGCCTTCCTGCCGCGCGAGGACGTGCGGGACGGATTCATCGGACGCGGCGGCGTGAAGCTCCTAGACCTGCCCGAGGCGGCGACGATCGGCTCGTCGTCCTTGCGGCGCCAGGCACTGATCCGGCGTCTGAGGCCCGACCTCAAGGTCACGACCTTTCGCGGCAACGTGCAGACGCGGCTTCGCAAGCTGGAGGAGGGCATCGTCGACGGGACGCTGCTTGCCAATGCCGGCTTGCGCCGGCTGCACCTCGATAGCGCCATCACCGAGCTCCTGCCGCTCGATCGTTTCCCGCCGGCGCCAGGCCAGGGCGCGATCTGCATCGAAAGCCGTATCGGCGCGACCGACGTCGATGCGATGCTGGCGCCGATCAACCACCAGGCGACGTTCGAGGCCCTTGCCTGCGAGCGGGCCTTCCTCGCCGCGCTCGACGGCTCCTGCCGGACGCCGATCGCCGGGCATGCGACGATCGTTGGCGGCCGGCTGTCCTTCAGAGGCCTGATCCTCCGACCCGACGGGCAGGAGGCGCATGAGGTCGTCGACGAGGGCCCTGCTGCCGAGGCCGCCCGGATCGGCCGTCGCGCGGGCGAAACCGTGCGGAGCCAAGCGGGAGCGGCGTTCTTTGAGGGATGGTCGTGAATGAGCAGCCGCGTTCTGGTGACGCGGCCGCAACCCGGCGCCGGCGCGACCGCGCGCCGGCTCGATGAGCTGGGTTTCGAGGCGGTTGTCCTGCCGCTCACCGAGATCCGTGAGCTGGCCGTCGATCCCCTGCCGGCCGCCTCGCCGATCGATGCCGTCGTCGTGACCAGCGCCAACGCGGTGCGGCACGCTCCCCGCGAGCTTCTTTCGCTCTTTCTGGACCGGCCTTGCTTCGCGGTCGGGGCCGAGACGGCGGCTGCAGCGGGCAAGTCAGGCTTTTCCAGGGTTGCCGCGGGTACCGGCGACGCCGCCGGCCTGGCGCGTCTCGTCACCGACACCTTGCCTCCCGGTGCGCGGATTCTCTACCTGTGCGGCCGCGTGCGGCTCGTCGGCGTTGAAGATCGGCTTCGCCGGAAAGGAATGCATGTCGCCATCGCCGAGACCTACGATGCGCCCGAGGTCGTCTATCCGATCGATGAATTGACCGACCGGCTCGGTTCCGCGCCGCTCGACGCTGCGCTCCTACATTCGGCAAGGGCAGCAAGCGGGCTCGCCGGGCTGGTCTCGCTGCCTGGAATCGAGCCTCTGTTCGCAAAAACCCTTTTCCTTTGCCTCTCCGATCGGGTCGCCGCCGCGCTTCGCGACGTCGGTGAGGGGCGTGTCTTCGCCGCGCCAACACCCGATGAAGCCGCACTTCTCGCGCTGCTTCGGCAGCGCTGCGGCAATGGTGCCTGAACCGGCCTCTTTTCAGCCGGGGTTGATGTGGTAGTGATCGGATGAGGCCCGGTGGGGTCCTGGAACGACAGCGGCAGAAAGCGGAGCCCTCCATGGTGAAGACCCCGAAAACACGCCATTCCAAGCAGCGCCGAGACCCGGTGACGATCGATCTCGGGCCGGGCGACGTGTCGAGGGTGACGGAAGCGAATCCCGCAGGAGAAAGCGAATCGGCTCGGCCGGAGGCAGTTTCCGAAAACCTGTTCGACGCCGCGCCGGCTGCCGAAGACCCCGCAGCAAAGCCTGCCGATGCCGAGGAGACTTCGGCGGAAGCGGCGGTCGGCGACGACCGCAACGTGCTCGATGAGGATGTGCGGGCAAGGACCCATGCAGAGCCGCGCTATGCCGCCGGGTTTGGCCGTTCGCCCCTGGAAAACGATGAGATCAAGGATCCTGAGGAGCCCCAGCCTGGCCCCCAACGCGCCGCGGGACGGGGAGCCGCCATCGCTGCAGGCTTGGCCGGCGGCGTGATCGCCCTCGCGGGGGCGGGTCTGCTGCAGTTCGCAGGGCTGCTCCCTTCGCCCGGCAGCAGCGGCAGTCCCAATGCCGCGGCGGTGCAGATCGAGATCGACGCGTTGAGGCAGGAGCTCGACAGGCTGAAGAATGCGCCGGCCCCGGGCGAGAGGCTCGACGCCCTGACGGCGACGGTCGACCAGTTGAAATCCGACCTCACCGGTCTGCACGGGGCAGTCGCAACGGGCGGCGCCGGCGATGGAGCGGCGGTTCAGGCGCTCGACACGAAACTCAAGGAGGTCGAGGCGACCGTCGCGGCGCTTGGCGCCGCGGACGGCGGCGCGTCGGCGGCTGAACTCGATCACCTGAACCAGAAAATCGCCTCTCTGGAAGACGCGATCGAAGCAGCCTCCAAGGCCGGTACCGCCGTAGACGGGCGCCTCGCTGCGCTCGAACAGACTGTCGCCGGGCTTTCCCAGAAGGTCGAGGCGCAGGCCGACCAGCCGCGCATCGCGCTGGCGATCGCCGCGTCGGGCCTCAAGGCAGCGGTCGAGCGCGGCGGCGCTTTCGCGGCCGAGCTCGAAACGCTGGCGGCGGTCGCACCGAATGCGCCGGAGCTGGCCGAGTTGCGGACGCTGGCCGAAAAGGGCGTGCCTTCCAGGACGGACCTCGTCGCCGCCGCGCCCGCCGCGGCGACGGCGATGATCGACGCTTCGACCGTCGTCGACGAAAACGCCGGCTTCCTCGACCGGTTGATGACGAGCGCGGAGTCCCTCGTAAAGGTGCGGCCGGTCGGCGTCGTGGAAGGGGAAGGCGTTCCTGAAAAGACCGCCCGCATGGAGGCAGCATTGAAGGATGGCGATCTGGCCAGGGCGCTTGCCGAATACGACACGCTGCCGGAGCCGTCCAAGGACGCCGGCGCTGCCTTTGCCGACGCCGTGCGCAGCCGCCTCAAGGCCGAGCAACTGGTCGACAAGGCGCTGGCCGGCGCCTTGAATGCCGGGTGAGGGGAAGCCGATGGTCCGCGTCCTGTTCTTCCTGCTTGTCGTTTTCGGCCTCGGCCTGGGCTTCGCCTGGCTCGCCGACCGCCCGGGCGAGATGGTCGTCACCTTCCAGGGCTATCAGTACCAGGTGTCGCTGATGGTGGCGGCGGTCGCCGTCACGGCCATCGTGGCGGCGGTCATGATCCTGTGGTGGCTCGTCCGGTCGATCTGGAACAGCCCCTATATGATCTCTCGCTATTTCAGGGTGCGGCGCCGCGACCGGGGCTATCAGGCCCTGTCTACGGGGATGATCGCGGCCGGGGCCGGTGACGCGGCGCTGGCGCGCAAGAAGAACAGGGAGGCGGCGAAGCTGATCAGTTCGGATCAGGAGCCGCTGATCCAGTTGCTGGACGCGCATGCCTCGCTGCTCGAAGGAGACCATGACGGTGCGCGCAAGAGGTTCGAGGCCATGCTCGACGATCCCGAGCTGCGGCTGCTCGGGCTGCGTGGGCTCTATCTCGAGGCGGAACGTCTCGGCGAACGCGAGGCGGCCCGGCACTACGCGGGCCGTGCGGCAGCGATCGCCCCGCAGCTCGGCTGGGCATCCGACGTCACGCTCGGAGAGAAGACCGAACAGGGCGACTGGGACGACGCGCTGCGGCTGGTCGAGATGCAGAAGGCCGGGCATCAGATCGACCGCGAAACCGTCAACCGCAGGCGTGCGGTGCTCTTGACCGCAAAGTCGATGGCCGCCCTCGACGTCGATCCGCTCGCCGCCAAGAATGCGGGGACGGAAGCCAACCGGCTGGCGCCCGCCCTGGTGCCCGCCGCGCTCGCCGCCGCACGCGCGCTGTTCCGGCAGAACGATCTGCGCAGGGGCACGAAGGTCCTCGAGGCGATCTGGAAGGTCGAGCCGCATCCCGAGGTCGCCGATCTCTACGTCCATGCGCGTCCGGGCGATGCGACCCATGACAGGCTGGCGCGCGCCCGGCGGCTCCAGTCGCTCAAGCAGAACCATCCGCAATCCTCGCTCGCCGTGGCGCGCGCCGCCCTCGACGCCGGCGAATATCGCGCCGCGCGGGAGGAGGCCGAGGCGGCCATCCGCATGCAGCCGGGCGAGGCCGCCTATCTGCTGCTGGCCGATATCGAAGAGGCCGAAACGGGCGACCAGGGCCGCATCCGCCAATACCTGTCGAGAGCGTTGCGCGCGCCGCGCGATCCCGCCTGGGTGGCCGACGGCTATGTTTCCGACCGCTGGGCTCCGTGCTCGCCGGTAACGGGCAAGCTCGACGCCTTCGAATGGCGTGTGCCCGTCGAACGGCTCGGCCAGATGATCGAGCAGGAGGACGAGATCCCGCTTCCGGCCCTGCCGGCCAAGACCGAGCCTGCGGTCGGAGCTGCGCCGGCCGTCGAGCCCGAAACGGCGCCGGCCGCGCTCTCGGCCGTCAACCAGAACACGGTCGAGCATGACGCCGAACCGGCAGCGCGGGTGGCGCCGGCAGGCGACGGACGGCTGCCCGAGAACGGGGAGCCGATGCGCCGTCCCGACGATCCCGGCGTCGATCCCGAGGAAACCGACGAGGCGTCGAAACGTTTTCGTCTGTTCTGATTGTCTTTGTTTCGATTGTCATGGGCATGGCGTCCGGATAACGGTCTCCTGCCTCTCTTCCCGGATGTCCCCGCCATGATCGAACGTCTTCTGTCCTTCCTCAAAGAACTGCCCGGCGCGCAATCCGGCGCGCTCGCCGGCAAGGACGACCCCAAGGTTGCGGCCGCCGCTCTGATGATCCACGTGATGGACGCCGACGGCGTGCGCCAGGCCTCGGAAGTGACCCGGCTCAAGCAGATGCTCTCCGAGCACTACGGCGTGAAGGGCGAGACGCTGGAGGCGCTGTTCCGCGCCGGCGAGCGGGCCGACCAGGAGGCCATCGACCTCTATGCCTTCACCAGCGTCCTGAAACGCCACCTCGACGAAGAGGCCAAGGCGGAATTCATCGGCATCATGTGGGAGGTCGTCTTTGCCGACGGCGAACTGCATGAGCTCGAGGACAATACGGTGTGGCGCGTGGCCGAACTGATCGGCGTCGACCGGCACGAGCGCATCGCCGCGCGCCAGCGCGCCCAGCGCCAGGCCCCCGACAAGGCAAATTGACGCTGATGCCGGTCGGGTCTCATGCCCGACCAATCAGAGCGTCACGACGATCTTCCCGAACTGATCGTTCGATTCCAGGAAGCGGTGCGCCTCGACGATCTCATCGAAGGCGAAAGTCCTGGCGATCACAGGCTTCAGGGCCCCGGAACCCAGACCATCAAGGATGAAGGCCTTGGCGGCTTCCAGCCGGGAGCGGTCGCGGACCACCTCATGTACGAGATAGCCGCGTAGCGTCAGGCTCTTGCTCAGGACCGCGAGGAGCGGGAAGGGTGTCTGCTCGCGGCTGAGCGCGCCATAGGCGATGAGAATGCCGCCCGGCGACATGGCCGCCGCCAGCGCCTCGATCGCCGGGCCGCCGACCGGGTCGAACACGACGCGCACGCCCTCGGCGCCCCCGATATCCCGCAATCTCGCCGCCAGATCCTCCTCGGCCGAGGCGACGACATGCGTGGCGCCGACGTCGAACAGAGCCTGCTTCTTGGCCGAGGTCCGCGTGACGGCGACCACTGTGGCGCCGATCGTCCTGGCCAGTTGGATCGCGGCGATGCCGACGCTGCTCGATGCCGCAGTGACGACGACGACGTCATCCTGCCGCAGGCCCGCTATGTCGACCAGCGCGCCGTAGGCGGTGAGATACTGCATCCAGGCCGCCGCGGCCTCTTCCCATCCGAGCGATGACGGGTGCCTGACCATGAGTTCGGCGGGAAATGTGGCGATCTCGCCATAAGCGGGCCAGCGGACCATCGACAAAGGCGGCACGACGCTGACGGCATCGCCGGGTACGACGCCGACCACTCCGTCGCCGACCGCCTCGACGATGCCCGATGCTTCGAGGCCGAGGCCGGAGGGCAGCTTCGCCTCTTCGATATAGGAACCCGAGCGCAGAAGCGCCTCGGCCCTGTTGAGACCCAGCGCCTTGACGCGAATGCGCACTTCGCCCCGGCCCGGCGCGGGGACGGTGACATCTTCGATGCGCAGAACCTCGGGACCGCCAAGCTCGTGGAAACGAACGACACGCGTCATCGGTCATAACTCCAAATCAATCGAACTGAATGAGCTATGACAGGATGCCAAAGGCCGATAAATGAGCGAATAGGCAGAGCAATGGAAACCACAGGTTCGAAATGGATCGCCTCTTGAGCATGGCGGTATTCGTCAAGGCCGTCGATCTGGGTTCATTCTCGGCGGCGGCTGCGGCCCTCGACATGTCGGGACCCATGGTCGGCAAGCATGTCCGGTTCCTGGAACAGCGCCTCGGCGTGCGTCTCATCAACCGGACCACGCGCCGCCAGGTTCTGACCGAGTTCGGACGGGCCTACTACGACCGGTGCCGGGTCGTGCTCGCGGAGGCGGATGCGGCGGATGCGCTCGCGGCCGACCAGTTGGGCGTGCCGCGTGGAAAGCTGCGTGTCGCCATGTCGGTGCATTTCGGTCGGCGCTGCGTTGCTCCCATCCTGCTCGACCTGGCGCGGCAACATCCCGGCCTGGAACTCGACCTGTCGTTCGGCGACGCGATCGTCGACCTCGCGGAAGACGGATACGACATCGCAATACGGACCGGCGATCCGCAAGACAAGGCAGGGCTCATCGCACGCCGCGTCGCGCGTCAGCGCATGGTGGTCTGCGCCGCTCCTTCCTATCTCGGTGCGCATGGCCGGCCACGGCGGATCGAGGAACTCGGCGAATATCAGGCCGTCATCTACCGCCGTTCGGGACGAATCCGCCCTTGGCTCTTCCCCGGCAAGGATCAGCCGATCATGGAGTTCATGCCGTCAGGGCGCCTGCGGCTCGACGATCTCGAGGCGATCGCCGATGCCGCGGAAGCGGGTATGGGGCTTGCCTGGCTGCCCTACTGGCTGGTGCGCGAGCGAATTTTGGCAGGCGGGCTTGTCCGGCTCCTGCCGGACCAGCCGGAATTTCTCTACGATTGCTATGCGTTGTGGCTGCAGACCCCGCATCTGTCATTGAAGGTGCGGCTCGCCGTCGATGCCCTCGCGGCGCGGCTGCCCGGACTGATGTCGTGAAATGCCGTCGGACCATTCGATTCCGGCATTTCCAACCACCGCGATGCCGGTCCAGGCAGGCTTGCGTGGCTTCGCCCGCGCTTCATCTGCCTGGCCACTTCTTTTGCCGCAGGTCTTTTGTCGGAAAACCGTGGGACACTTTTGCGAAACCTGCTTAGACTGAGCCGGCGTCGAGATCGGGGCGAATCGTGCCGTGGTGTTCGACTGCACCTAAGAAGCATGCAAACCGATCCGATTCTGACAGCCGCCATGCCGTCCACGCGACGTCCGCAAATCCTCGTCATTCTGCATCAGGAAGCTTCCAGCCCGGGCAGGGTGGGGCATC
Organism: Mesorhizobium sp. L-8-3; assembly: GCF_016756615.1. Lineage (GTDB taxonomy): Bacteria > Pseudomonadota > Alphaproteobacteria > Rhizobiales > Rhizobiaceae. The sequence continues at coordinate 2,217,269 of NZ_AP023262.1, forward strand.
TCCTCATCGAAAACGGCTTCGACCTCGACATTCGCCGCCCGCCCCTCGGTGACCCGCTGCCTGAAACGCTTGCCGGCCATGCCGGCGCCGTCGTCTTCGGCGGGCCGATGAGCGCCAACGACAAGGAGGAGTTCGTCCGGCGCGAGACCGAGTGGCTCGCCGTGCCGCTGCGGGAGAACCGGCCGTTTCTCGGGATCTGCCTCGGCGCGCAGATGCTGGTGAATCATCTCGGCGGTCGCGTCGCCGGCCATCATGAGGGGCTGGTCGAGATCGGGTGGTATCCGCTGAAGCCGACCGAAGAAGGCAAGGCGATGATGCACTGGCCGGAAATGGTCTACCAGTTCCATCGCGAAGGGTTCTCGCTGCCATCAGGCGCGAAGCTGCTCGCCACGGCCGATTCCTATCCCAACCAGGCGTTCCGCTACGGTGATAATGCCTGGGGCATCCAGTTCCATGCCGAACTGACGCGGGTGATGATGCAGCGCTGGGTCGTGCGCGGAGCGCATCGGTTCGAGCTTCCGGGTGCGCAGCCGGGCCGCGACCACCTGGGCGGTCGCATGATCTGGGACATGCATCTGAAGCGCTGGCTGGACGAATTTCTGCAGCTCATCTTTGGCGGCAAGTCCAAGCGCTGAAGCAACTTCAGTAAGAGTGCGCGCGGTTTTGCATTCGGAACTGCGCAAAATGATCCGGGTCAGGTCCGCCCGTCGAGGCGGCGCACCTTTCTCAGTTCCGGGAAGATGACTGCCCAGAGGCCGGCGACGGCGACGGCGCCGATGCCGCCGAACACCACGGCGGGTACTGTGCCGATCAGCGCGGCCATGGTGCCAGCCCGGAACTCGCCGAGTTCGTTCGAGGCGCCGACAAACACCATGTTGACCGCGTTGACGCGGCCGCGCACCCGATCCGGCGTCCATAGCTGGATGAGGGTCTCGCGTATGTAGACGCTGACCATGTCGGTGGCGCCGAGCATCACGAGACAGCCGATCGACAGCCAGGGCATGGCGGAGATACCGAACACGGCGGTGAAGGCGCCGAAGAAGGCGACAAAGGCCAGCATTACGATGCCGGCATGATCGCGGATCGGGTGGCCGGCAAGCCAGACGGCGACGCCAAGCGCGCCTATGCCGGGTGCGGCGCGCAGCAATCCCAACCCCCAGGGCCCCAGATCGAGAATGTCGCGGGCATAGACGGGCAGCAGCGCCACCGCGCCTGATAGAAGCACGGCGAAGAGGTCGAGCGAGACGGCTCCGAGCACGATCTTCTCGCTCCAGATGTAGCGGAAACCGGCGAAGAGCGTCTCGAGCGTCGGTTTGTCGGTTTCGCTGCGCTGTCGGGGTCTGGGTATCGAATGGACGAGGCCGGCTGCGGCCAGCATCAGCATCGCAGCGACGGCATAGGCCGCTTCGGCGGACAGGCCGTAGAGCAGCCCGCCCGCGACCGGGCCGACGATGTTCGCGGTCTGCCAGGCCGACGAATTCCAGGCGACCGCATTGGCAAAGTCCTCCGGCGGCACCAGATTGGCGACCAGCGAGGCCGAGGCCGGGGCGAAGAAAGCGCGCGCGATACCGAAGGCGCCGAGCACGGCAAAGACGGGGCTGGGCCCGGCGAGGCCATGCCAGCTGAGCAGGAGCAAAGCCAGCGCGCAAACCGCCTCCAGCGCTGCCGCCAGGGCCATGATCAGCCGTCGTCCGAACCGGTCGGCGACGACCCCGGTGACCAGGACCAGCAGCAGCGAGGGTGCGAACTGGATGACGCCGACCAGTCCGAGATCGAACGGATCGCGCGTCAGGTCATAGATCTGCCACCCGACCGCGACGGAGACGACCTGCGTGGAGAAAGTGGCGAGGAATCGCGCCAACCAGTAGCGGAGGAAGGGGCCATGGCGGAACGCCGTGAAGCGTTCCGCGGCGGTACTGTCGGCTGTCATGTCGACCCATGCGGCGATGTCGTTGCAGCGCGTGTAGCGCAAATCGCCATGGAGGGCGCGGATTTTTTCGAGCGCTCAGCCCCAGGCTGTGCTGGCGACCTGCCGGGTGGCGGCATTGAGGCGGTTCCACACATTGATCACCGATATCGACACGAGAAGAGCGGCCAGCGCCTGCTCGTCATAGTGACGGGCGGCATCCGCCCAGATATCGTCCGGCACCGGGTCGGAACGGTCGCTGAGGCGCGTGACCGCTTCGGCGAGCGCCAAAGCGGCGCGTTCGGCGTCGGTGAAGTAAGGCGTGTCCCGCCATGCCGCCACGGCAAACAGTCGCTGATCCGTCTCGCCGTCCTTCCTGGCCATCCGTGGGTGCATATCCACGCAGACGCCGCAGCCATTGATCTGGCTGACCCTCAGATGCAGCAGATGGATGGTGCGTGCCGGGACAATACCGTTCTCCGTCACGGCATTCAGCGCCTGCAGGGCGTGCATGGCTCCGGGGAGGATCATCGCCGGGTGTTTCATTCTTGCTTGCATGAGTGGTCTCCTTGAGAGGTATCTGGCAGGGGTATCCGGGTTCCTTGCTGACGGTTCCGCCACCCGGCCGGTCGTTCCAACCGTTCTGTCACATCCGCCGGGTCTCGCACGTCATGGGCTTGACGGAAGCCGACGGAGAAATGTGACCGATGGACGAGAAAAAAGTTCTGGCGGATCGATTCGAGGCCAATCGCGGCCATTTGCTGGGAGTCGCCTATCGCATGCTGGGCTCGCGGAGCGAGGCGGAGGACGCAGTCCAGGAAGCCTGGGTGCGTCTCAACCGCACCGACACGGGAGACGTGGACAATCTCGGCGGATGGCTGACGACGGTCACGGCGCGTGTGTGCCTGGACATGCTGCGCTCGCGCAAGTCGCGGCGCGAGGAGCCGCTGGAAGCGCGAACGCCGGAGCCTGCAGCCGATGCCGGCCGGAGCTACGAACCGGAGCAGGAAACGCTGCTCGCCGACTCCGTAGGTCTCGCCCTGCTCGTGGTGTTGCAGACGCTGGCGCCGGCGGAGCGTGTCGCCTTCGTGCTGCACGATATCTTCGACTTGCCGTTCGAGGAGATTGCGCCCGTGGTCGGACGCTCGGCCACGGCGGCGCGCCAGCTCGCCAGCCGCGCCCGGCGCAGGGTGCGTGGCACGCAGGCGGCGCCCGATCCGGACCGGAGCCGGCAGCGGGAAGTGGTCGAGGCTTTCCTCGCCGCTTCGCGCGGCGGTGATTTCGACGCCCTGTTGGCCGTGCTTGATCCCGACGTCGTGTTTCGGGCCGACAGGACGGCCGCGCAACTGGGGGCGGCGGCGGAGATCCGCGGCGCGGCCGCAGTGGCCGCTACCTTCAGGGGGCGCGCGCAAGGAGCGCTGGTCGCCCTCGTCGATGGGGCTGTCGGCCTGCTGGTAGCCCCCGGCGGGCAACTGCGCGTCGTCGTGCGTCTCACGATCGCTGACGGCAAGATCGTCGCGATCGATGCGGTGGCGGACCCCGAAAGCCTCGGCCGCCTGGACCTGGCCGTGCTCGACTGGAAGACCGGAGCGTAGAAATCATGCCGGGACCCGGATCGGCTTGCCGCTTCGCCCCAAGTTGCCCTTGACAGGTGTTGTGGGTGACGCTATTCATTAGTTCGTCAACTTGCCGAACTAAATGGCAAGCCGACCCAAGCAGAGAGGCAAGCACGCTTGAACGCCGCACGGTCACCTCTGATCAGGCAATATTCCCGACGCCTTGTCGCGGAGATCCTCCTGAAGGGCGAGCCCATCTCGCGCGCCGATCTCGCCAGGACGACCGGCCTTTCCAAGCAGACGATGTCCGAAGTGATCGGCGAGCTCGAAGCGGGCGGCTGGGTGAGGCCGGTGGGCACCACGAGCGGCGGTCTCGGGCGTTCGGCCGTCACCTTCGAGATCGCTGCGGACGCCGCCTACTCGCTCGGCGTCGATCTCGGCGGAACGAAGATCTCGGCGGCGCTGGCCGATCTCGTCGGCGGGATCGTGGCGGAGGCCACCGAGCCCACCGACCCGCGCGGCGGCCGGCATGTGCTGATGCAGATCCGCCAGCTTGCGCTCCGGCTCGCCGCTGGCAAGGGCATCGACGCCGGGCGGATCGGAAGCGTCGTGGTGGGCACGCCAGGCGTGCTCGACCAGGAGAGCGGCGCCATCACGCTCCTGCCCAACATAGCCGGCCTCTCCGAGATCGACGTGCCCGCCATCCTTGCCGAGTTGTTCGGCCGGGCCGTGGCCATCGAGAACGACGTCAATCTCGCCATGCTGGGCGAAGCCTGGCAGGGCTGCGCCCAGGGCTGTGAGAACGCTGCCTTCCTGTCGCTCGGCACCGGAACCGGCCTCGGCCTGATCGTCAACGGCAAGCTCGCGCGCGGCGCCAATGGCGCCGCCGGCGAGATCTCCTATCTGCCGATCGGCGCCGACCTCTATTCGCCCGAGGCGCTTGCCGTCGGCGCCTTCGAGCTTGAAGTCGGCTCGCATGCGATCGTGCGGCGCTATCTCTCCGCGCGGGGAAGCGGGGCCGAGAGCGTCCGCGATGTCTTTGCCAGACTGGAAGCTGGCGACCTCGTTGCGGCATCCGTTCTCGACGACGTCGCGCGCAGCCTGGCCCTGGCGGTCGCCGCGCTTTGCTCGATCCTCGATCCCGAGATCATCGTGATGGGCGGAAGCATCGGAATGCGCCCCGAATTGCTCGAACGGGTCCAGGCGGCCTTGCCCGCAGCGTTCGCCCGGCCCGTCGTCGTGGTGCAGAGCCTGCTCGGCAACCGGGCCGGCCTGGTCGGGGCGCTGTCATCGGCCGTCAACAGCCTACACAACGCGTTGTTCGGCATAGCGGGGCTGCCAGGCGACCTCGCATTGCCTGCCATAGCGAGGGCCGCGGAATGAAGCTCGACGCCGCACTGATCTCCCGCCTGCGCGCGGCGCTCGACACTGATGCCGCCGTCGATCTGTTGCGCCGCGCGGTCGGCACGCCGAGCGTCACAGGGACGGAAGCGGCCTTCGCACGGCTGCTCGCCGGTGAGCTCAAAGCGCTCGGTGCCGATGAGATCGTCCTCGACGACTTCGCACCGGGTCGGCCGAATGTGCGCGGCCTGCTGCGCGGGGCGGGCGAGGGGCCATGCCTGCTCCTCGCCGGTCATACCGACACGGTCCATGTGCGTGGTTGGGCCGAACGCTGGGCCGGCACGGAGCGCGAAGACCCGTTCGGCGGGGCGATCGTCGACGGCGCCATCTGGGGACGCGGCACGGGAGACCTGAAGGCAGGCATCTGCACCACCCTTGCCGCAGTCCGCCTGCTCTCAGCGGCCGGCATCGTGCCTGCCGGCGATCTCCAGTTCGCCTTCATCGGCGACGAAGAGAGCGGCGAACCGGACACTGGCGTCAGCGCCGGCATCAAGGCCTTCGTCGCCGAGATCGAGGCAGGTGTCGTGCCGAGGCCCGATTTCGCGATCTATGTCGAGCCTACCCGGCTCAACATCTATCCGGCCCAGATGGGCTTCCTGATCTGCGACATCACCATCACCGGCCGTTCGGCCTATTTCGGCGTGCCCGAGCTCGGTATCGACGCGCTTAAGGCCGCGCATCAAGTCCTCTCGGCGATCTGGGCGCATTCGGCCGAGCTCGAGGCGCGCGCGCCGCACGATCTCGTCGGCCGGCCATTCGTATTGGTCACAGGGCTCGAAGGCGGCGGCTACATCGCCGTCCCCGGCGAATGCCGCATCAGCCTGATCCTGAAGCTGCTGCCGGGCGAAGGCCTCGACAACGCGGTCGCCGGTCTCGAAAGGGCGGTGCGCGGCGCGGAGCTGGCGGAAGGCATCACGGTCTCCTTCGCCTATCCGGCCGGCCGCGACCACCGCTATGGCGGTATGCCGTCCGAAGTCTCGCCGCAACTGCCTGCGGTTGCCCTTCTCACACAGGCGGTCGAAGCCGTGCGCCCGGATCGCGGCCTGATCGAAGGCGCGCCCTATTGGTCGGAAGCGCCCTTCCTGATCAACCGGCTGGGCGTTCCGGCGGTCTATTGCGCGCCCGGCGACATCCGCAACTGCCACACGCTGGAAGAGCATGTGGTCGTGCAGGAATATCTCGACGGCATCGTGGCCTTCGCCGCCTTCCTCGCGGCCTTCGATCGGTCCGTCATCGAGTAACCGCCCGCAAGGGGCAAGATGGGAGAGCAGAGATGGCATCTAAACAGAGACTGATGGCGGCCGCGCTGGGCGGCCTGATCGCCCTCGGAGCGGCGGGTTATGCCGCCGCCCAGACTGTCGGCCCGAACGGCGAGGCCGCGACGCCGTCGAGCGCGCTGACGCTGAGCGAGGCCGAAGTGGCGAAGCTCAAGGAGGGCAAGCACACGGCAGCCCTTCTTTGGCACACCTCCTCCGACTTCGTCACCGCGGTGACGGCGGGCGCCACCGACGAATTCAAGCGGCTGGGCATCGAAGTGGTGGCCACAACCGATGCCGGCTTCGATTCCGCCAGGCAGCTTTCCGACGTCGAGACCGTCATGGCCAAGTCGCCAAGCGCGATCCTGGCGCTGCCGCTCGACCCTGTCGGCTCGGCCAAGGCCTTCCAGGGGGCCAGGGACAAGGGCGTCAAGCTGGTGTTCCTGTCCAATGTGCCTGATGGCTACAAGCAGGGCTCGGACTATGTGGCGATCGTCACAGACGACCTGTTCCAGATGGGCAAGCAGGCAGCCGACGTTCTGGCCAAGTCGCTGGACAGCAAGGGCAAGGTCGCCTGGATATTCCATGACGCGCAGTACTACGTGACCAACCAGCGCGACAACGCCTTCAAGACGACGATCGAGAAGGATTACAAGGACATGTCCATCGTCGACAGCCAGGGCATCGCCGACCCGGCGCGCGCCGAGGAGATCGCGCAGGCGCTGCTCACCAAGACGCCCGATCTCGACGGCATCTATGTGACCTGGGCGGAGCCGGCGGAAGGGGTGCTGGCCGCCCTGCGTTCGGCCGGAAACAGCAAGACCAAGGTCACGACGCTCGACCTTTCGGAGCCGGTCGCGCTCGACATGACCCGCGGCGGCAATGTCGTCGGCATCGTCGCCGACAAGGCCTACGAACTCGGCCGCGCCATGGCCACCGCCGCTGGCTACGGCCTGCTCGGCAAGGAAGCGCCCGCCTTCGTCGTGGCACCGGCCATCACCGTGACGAAGGAGAATGTCGCCGAGGGCTACAAGGAATCGCTCAACCGCGACGCCCCGCAGTCCGTGCTCGACGCAGCGAAGTGATCAATCGGCGGGGCCGCCGGTGGCCGCCCCGCCGTCACGGAGGAGTATCATGGCTCATCTCATGAAGAACTCGATCGCCGCCTTGCTTCTGCTGGCGACGCCCGCCATCGCGGCCGCGACGACCAAGGGGCCGCATGGTGAGGCGGCGACGCCGGCCGCGAGCGTCACGCTGACGCCGGATCAGGAAGCGAAGGTCAAGGACGGCAAGTTCACGGCAGCCCTGTCCTGGCACACGACATCCGACTGGTCGGCGGCGGTAGGCAACGGCGCCAAGGATGAATTCGCGCGGCTCGGCATCGAGGTCGTCGCCGAAACCGACGCCGGCTTCGACGCAGCCAGGCAGAAAAGCGACATCGAGACCATCCTCGCCAAGAAACCCAGCGTGATCGTTTCGCTGCCGGTCGATCCCGAGACCGCTCCAGAGGCCTACCGGCCCGCGCTTGCGGCCGGCGCCAAGCTGATGTTCGTGGACAATGCGCCGAAGGGCTTCGTCCACGGTAAGGACTACATCGCCATCTCCTCCGCTGACCTGGTCCAGATGGGGACCAAGGCGGGCGAGGCCCTGGCCGGGAAGCTCTCCGGGAAGGGCAAGGTCGGCTACATCTTCCACGATGCCGACTTCTACGTCACCAACCAGCGCGACCGTGCCTTCAAGGCCACGATCGAGAGCTTCCCCGACATGAAGATCGTCGCCGAGCAGGGGCTCGCCGACCCGGCGCGCGCCGAGGATATCGGCAATGCCTTCGTGGCGCAGAACCCCGATCTCGACGCGATCTACGTGACCTGGGCGGAGCCGGCGGAACTGGTTCTCGCGGCCTTGCGCAACGCCGGCAACAAGCACACCAGCATCGTGACGCTCGACCTCTCGGAACCGCTGGCGCTCGACATGGTGCGCGGCGGCAACGTAGCCGCGATCGTCGCCGACGAGGCCTATGCGATCGGCACGACGGCGGCGCGCGCCGCTGCTCTCGGTCTCATCGGCGAGACTGTGCCTCCCTTCCTCGCGGTCGATGCCATCGCCGTCACCGGCGACAGCGTGAAGGAAGGCTGGAACAAATCGTTGCATCGCGATCCGCCTGCTTCGCTCGGAGGCAATTGATGTCGGTCCAGTCGTCCCTCCGCCGTGTTCCGCTGCTCGGTCGGCTCGATCCCAGTGCCTATGTCGTCTATGTCGGCTTCCTGCTGATCTTCGCCGTCTTCGCGGTGGTGCTGAGGGACGACGGCTTCCTGACCACGTCCAACCTGCTCAACATCGTCCAGCAGACGGCGCCGGTCACCATCATGGCGATCGGCATGGTCTATGTGCTGACGGCAGGCGAGATCGACCTCTCCGTCGGCTCCGTTGTGGCGATCTCGGCCCTCACGGCTGCGGTGGTGATGCGCGAGCACCATTGGGTGCTCGGCGTCGTCGCCGGGCTGGGGGCGGGCGCCGTCATCGGGCTCGTGAACGGCACGCTCGTCGCCTATGTCAGGCTGCCGTCCTTCCTGGTCACGCTCGCCACCATGGGACTTCTGGCCGGCGTCGCCCGCTGGATGACCAATCTGCAATCCGTGCCGGTGACCGACGCCACTTTCACCGGCCTGTTCGGCTCCGGCTCGCTGTTCGGCATCCCGTCGCTGGTCATCTGGACGGCGGTGGCGGTCGCGATCGGCCACTATGTCTATCGCGAGACCCGCTTCGGGGCACATGTGCTGGCGACCGGCGACAATCCGCGCGCGGCGCGGGCCGCGGGCATCAAGGTCGACCGGCTGCGGCTCAAGGTGCTGGTGCTGGGCTCGATGTGCGCTGCCCTTGCCGGTCTGCTCTATCTCGGCCGCATCCAGGGCGCGCGCTATACGCTGGGTGAAACCGATCTGCTGACCGTGATCGCTGCCGTCATCGTCGGCGGCACCCGTCTCACCGGCGGAACCGGAACCGTGGTCGGTGCGCTGGTGGGCTCGCTGCTGATGGGCATGCTCAACAACGGGCTCATCCTGATGGGCCTTGCCGTCTCCGAACAGATGATCGTACGGGGCCTGATCATCCTGGCCGCCGTCGCGCTGACGCTGCGGGAACCGCAGCGCTGACCTCTGGAGGATCAATATGTTTCTGGACGTTCTCCGCCGCCGCAATTCCGGCCTGATCGAGGCGGCGATCCACCTCCACCAGGAGAAGAAGCTGCCGGCCAACAGCTACGTGATCGACACCGACACGGTCGAGCGCAACGCCCGCACCCTCCGCGAGACCGCCGACCGGCACGGGTTGAAGATCTTCGCCATGACCAAGCAGATGGGCCGCAACGGCGATTTCTGCGCGGCCGTCAGGCGCGGCGGGATCACCGAATCCGTCGCCGTCGACATGGAATGCGCGCGCGCCACCCACCGGGCCGGCCTCACGCTCGGCCATCTCGGCCATCTCGTGCAGGTGCCGCGCGCCGAGGCGGCAGCCGCCGCGCGGATGAAGCCGCGCTACTGGACCGTGTTCAACGACGAGAAGGCCGGGGAGGCTGTCGAGGCTCTACGGGCAGCGGACCATGACGGGCAGCTTCTCGCCCGCATCCAGGCCGAAGGCGACACCTTCTACCGGGGGCACGAAGGCGGCTTCCCGGCGGCCGACATCGTCGCGGTGGCAGAGCGTATCGAACGGCTCGGCAAGGGACGTTTCGCCGGCATCACGACGTTTCCGGCACAGCTTTTCGATGCCGCGACGCGGGCGATCAAGCCGACGCACAATACCGAGACCCTTCGTCGCGCGGCCGACGCGCTGGCCGCCGCCGGCCGCAAGGACATCGAGATCAACGCGCCCGGCACCACCTCGTCGGTAATGATCCCGGCGCTCGCCGATGTCGGCGCGACGCAATGCGAACCCGGCCACGGGCTGACCGGCACGACGCCGCTGCATGCGCTGGAGGACCTGCCGGAGGCGCCCGCCGTGGTCTATCTGAGCGAGGTGTCGCATCTCCATGGCGGCCGCGCCTATTGCTTCGGCGGCGGGCTCTATATCGACCCGGTCTTCCCGGACTACGACGTGAAGGCGGTCGTCTCCCGCGAGCCGACAACGGCGCAAACGGCGCAACGCAGCGTCGAGATCCCGCCGCCTGCGGCGATCGACTATTACGGGATGATCGACGCTTCGGGCCCGGCCGCGCCACGTGTCGGCGACAGCGTCGTCTTCGGCTTCCGGGCGCAGGCATTCGTCACCCGGGCCTATGTCGTCGGCATCTCCGGCCTCGCTTCGGGTTCTCCGGAAGTGCAGACGATCCACGACGCCTATGGCCGGCCGATCGACTGGCCGGAATGGTGAGTGCCATGACCCCGGCTCTCAGCCTGCGCAACGTCCACAAATCCTTCGACGGCATCGTCGCCATCGAGGACTTCAGCCTCGAGATCGAGCGCGGCGAGGTGGTCGCGCTGGTCGGCGACAACGGCGCCGGCAAGTCGACGCTCGTGAAGATCATTTCAGGCATGTATCAGCCGACATCGGGCGAGATCCGCCTCGGCGGCGAGCCGGTGCATTTTACCGATGCCAGCCAGTCACAGGCCAAGGGCGTGCAGGTCGTCTATCAGGACTTGGCGCTTGCCGACAGCCAGACGGTCTACATGAACCTCTTTCTCGGCCGCGAGAAGACGAAGGGGCCGTTCGGCAAGCTCGATCGCGCCGCGATGATCGCTGAGACGGAGACGCTCGTGCGAGAACTCGACGTGCGCATCCCCTCGGCGAAGTCGATCATCCGCGACCTGTCGGGCGGCCAGCGCCAGGGCGTGGCCATCGCGCGCGCCACGCATTGGGCGACCAATCTGGTGCTGATGGACGAGCCGACGGCCGCGCTCGGCGTTGCCGAGACCGCCAAGGTCGAGGACATCATCCGCGGCCTCAAGGCACGCAACCTGCCGATCCTGATCATCAGCCACAGCCTCGACCAGGTGTTCCGGCTTTCGGACCGCATCTGCGTGCTGCGGCGCGGCCGCCAGATCGGCGTGCGCAAAACCGCCGAGACCGACAAGAACGAGATCGTCTCGATGATCACCGGCCTCAAGGCCGCCGGCGGGGCCTGAGCGGCTTCCAGGAATGCGAAAACAAAGTCACGCGTGTCGGGAACGGCCGGCATGCGCGAGATCGTGCTTGCCTCGATCGTAGTGTTCGTGCTGATGGCGATCATTCGCGGCGATGGCGGGCCGCGCCTGCCGGATCCTCGGAGGAAGACATGATCCTGTTGTCGAGATCGATCGTGCATCCCTGGCTGTGCGACATGATGGGGCACCTGACGACGCGCCACTACATGGCGATGTTCGACGATGCGAGCTACGTGCTCCTGTCGGAGGCGACGGGCTGGAGCCCGAACGACCCGGAATGGGCCGGCCTCGGCTGGGCCGACGTGCACCAGGAGATCGACTACAAGGACGAGCTGTCCGCGGGCACGATCGTCGAAATATCGGGCGGGGTGAAGCGCATCGGTTCGAGCTCGATCGAGATCCGCCTCGAGATGCGCAGGATGAACGGAAAGTCGCTCTGTGCCGTCATGGCCGCCAAGACCGTGTTCTTCGACCTCTCCCTGAGGAAGGCAAGGCCCTTCACCGAAAGCATGCGGGCCCGCGCCGAAACGCTGCTCGTCGAGGCGGGCAAGGCCTGATACCGGCCGGGCCTGGCCTTTCCAGGCAGCCGGCCGCTCAACCGAGCAGCGTATCCATGACGAGCGCCTTCACCCTGGCCGCATCGATCGCCACGCAGACCTCCTGGTCGGGCGCGCCGTCCCATGCGTTCGGCGGGTAGGGCAGGCTGTTGTCGCGCTGGATGGTCTGGCCCGCCGCGATGCCGTCCGTGACCACTCGAACAGGGCCGGCGCGCATGCCGAAAAGCGACCGGTCGATGGCGAGCGCCGCCGCGGACGCGTCGTGCAGATAGAAGCCGCCGGCGCCGAAGCGGTCGTAGAAGCGCATGTAGCCCTCCGATATGTCGGCGAGCAGGCGCCCCGTCTCGCCGCCCTCGCGCGCGAGCAGTTCCAGATCCTGCGTCGTAACGAGCACTTGGCGGGTGACATCGAGCCCCACCGCCACGACCGGCCAGCGGGCGTTGAACACGATGTCCGCGGCATGCGGGTCGCCGATGATGTTGGCCTCGGCGACAGGGGTGACGTTGCCGTTGTGGCCCGACACGGCGAAGGCGCCGCCCATGATGACCACTTCGCGGACGAGATCGACGATATCTGGCGCTTCCGCGAGCGCCAGCGCCAGATTGGTCATCCGGCCGACCGCGACGATGGTGATCTCGCCGGGATTCTGCCGTAACATGTCGATGATGAACTGCCAGGCCGGCCGCGGGTCGGTCGCGATCGCTTCCATGTCCGGCACGGAGACGTCGCCGAGCCCGTTCTCGCCATGCACCATCACGGGCGCGGGTCCAGGCTGGCGCACGAGTGGCGCCGCAGCACCCCTGGCCACGGGCGCCGTCACGCCGAAACGCTCCTTCAGATAGAGGGCGTTGCGCGTGACGCGGTCGATATCGCTGTTGCCGAACACGGTGGTGATACCCACCAGTTCGATGTCGGGATGCTTCTGCAGGAACAGCAAGGCTGCGGCGTCATCAACGCCCGGGTCGGTGTCGAAGAGGATCTTCTTTCGCATGGACGTCTTGCTATCGCTGGGCCGACCGCGCGGCAAGGGCTGGAAGATGACGATGGGGAAGGCATTTTTCAGCGCATTTCCGCTTCTTGCTCGCGCAACAAAGTCGAAGTGCCTCGCAGGCAGCTTGCCGAAGCCTTTATGAATCGGACGTCGCAAGTTCCCCGCGTAGCGCAATTCCGGAATGGCCCGATGGCGGTGCGCTGACCAAAGATGCAAGGAGAGAGTTTGCATGCTTCTCGAAAGGATTGCCGCCTTTCTGACCGGCGAGCAGGTCGAAGCGGAGAAGGAACAACTCGTCGTCCCGGTTCGGTCGGTCGTCTTGAAAGAGGAGCGGCAGGCCCTGTATGTCTGACGGATCGACCCGCTGCGCTGCAGCCTCGGGCGGCCGGAACACAGCAAGCAAGAAAACCATGCCCCAAGAGCTACCCTACCTCAACGCCATCGAAGCCCGCATTCTCGGTTGCCTTATCGAGAAGCAGTTGCTGACGCCGGATGTCTACCCGCTGACGCTCAACGCGCTTCAGGCGGCAGCCAACCAGAAAACGTCGCGCGAACCAGTCATGGCGCTGGAACCGGCGGACATACACCGCACGCTCAAATCGCTCGAGGAAAAGGGGCTGGCGCGGCGCCAGATGGCTTCTCGCGTTGAACGCTACGAACAACTCGCCAGCCGGCATTTCAGCCTGACCAAGCCGCAATCGGCGCTGGTGGGGATGCTTCTCTTGCGCGGGCCGCAGACGCTGAACGAGCTTCAGACGCGCACCGACCGTATGGCGAATTTTGGTTCCGCCGACGCCGTGCGTGAAGAACTCGATATGCTCATCGGCAAGCATCCGCCGCTGGTCAAGGAAATCGGCCGCACACCGGGCCAACGCGAGGATCGCTTCGCGCACCTGCTCTGCGGCGATGTCGACGTCTCATCGCTGCCGGTGCCGGCACCACGGGCGGCCGCGCCGGCCATCTCGGCTGTCGCCGAACTGGAAGAGCGCATGCGTATCCTGGAAGAGGAAGTCGCCGCGCTCAAAGCACGGCTCGATGCGGTGGGAGCGTAACGTTGCCGGCTTGACGGCCGCGGTCGCCTATACCACTTCAGCCGCCGACGCGATAAAAGAGCTGCGGCTTCTCGCCAGGGATTTTGGAGACCGCGTAGACCTCGTAGCGCGCTGCCGGGTCGCCACCCATGCCGAGCGAACCTTGCGGCATGCCCGGGACGGCGATGCCGGCGATGTCGGGGCGTTCGCTCATCAGTTTGGCGATTGCCTTGAGCGGAACATGACCCTCGACGAAGTAGTCGCCGATCCTGGCCGTATGGCAGGCTTCGAGATCGGCGGGCACGCCTGCCGTCTTCTTGATATCAGACAGATCTTCCATGTCGTGCCGCTCGACCGTGTAGCCGGCTCCCTGCAGCGCTTCCGACCAGCTCTCGCAGCAGCCGCAAAACGGGCTCTTGTAGACGGTCACCAGTTCACCGGCGATCGCGCCGCCCGCCACGGCGAGCTGAAAAGCGATCATCAGGCCCAGTCTGCGCATGGTCGTCTCTCCTATGCTTGCCGGACCGGCGGGAGTGCCGGCCCGGCCGGTACTTTCCTGCTACTTGATTTCGGTGACGGTGAGGCGGCCGTTCACGCGGTCGGCGACGAATTCGATCGCCTGGCCTTCCTTGACCTTGCCGATCATCTCCGGGTCGCCGGCGACGAACACCATGGTCATGGCCGACATGCCGAGGTCCTTCAGTTCCTCATGCTTGATGGTGAGCTTGTTCTGCTTCGTATCGATCTTGGTCACCACGCCTTTCGTGTATTCGGCCGCGAAGGCGGCGGTGGTGGCGAGCGCGATCAAGGCCGCGGCTGAGAGCCTGAAGATGGATTTCATGTCGATCTCCTGTGGTTGAGTTGAAGGTTGTCTGCGCGGGAGCCTGCCCCCCACTGTCCTGCCTGAGATCTCTCCCCGCGGGCGGGGAGAGTGAGCCTTGTCGGTTCGGCTTTCGCCAATCTCGTCGACGACAGGCGGCACTCGTACCGAGTCGTCGACTCCGATCACGGGGCGACGGTGATGCCGCCCTTCATCCCGGCCTCGAAATGGCCGGGGATCAGGCAGGCGAAGGTGAAGTCGCCGGTGTTGGCGAAGGTCCAGATGATCTCGCCGGACTTACCCGGCGCCAGCCGCAGCGAGTTGGCGTCGGCATGCTCCATCTCCGGGAACTTCTCCATCTGGACCTTGTGCTCCATCACCGCCTCGTTGGTGTCCATGACGAACTCGTGGTCGGTCTCACCCTTGTTGGTGAACTTCAGGCGGACCGTCTCGCCGGCCTTGACCTTCAGCACTGCCGGTTCGAACACCATGCTGCCGTCGTCCTTCTCGGCCATGGTGATCTTCACAGTGCGCTTGGCCTCGCCCTTTTCGCCGGGCTTGCCGATGGCCATCATCTCGCCATGGCCGCCGCTGTGGTTGCCAGTGGCGAAGGCCGCAGCGGGGAAAAGTATGGCCAGCGCGGCCAGGGCAATCGTCGTCTTCATTCCATTTCTCCTCGGTTGATATCTGAAAGTGCTTCTGACGTTATTTTCAGCCGTGGCCACCATGTTTGGGGGCCACCGTCTTCGCGTCGCCTGACTTCACGGGAGCGGGTACGTCGCCCGTCCATTCCCAGGCGACAGTTCCTTCCGGATGCTTGTACCATCCGGGGTCGGCATAGTCGGAGGAGGACAGGCCCTCGCGGACCTTCACCACCGAGAACATCGAGCCCATCTCGATCGCGCCGAACTGGCCCCAGCCGTCCATCATCTTGATGGTGTTGTCGGGCAGCGGCATCTCCATCTCGCCCATGTCGGCCATGCCGCGATTGCCCATCGGCATGTAGTCGGGCTGGACCTTGCGGATCATCTCGGCCACCTTGGTCTTGTCGGCGCCGATGAAGGTCGGCACGTCGTGGCCCATGGCGTTCATGGTGTGGTGCGACTTGTGGCAATGGATCGCCCAGTCGCCCTCGTATTTCGCGTCGAACTCATAGGCGCGCATGGCGCCGACCGGGATGTCGATCGTGACCTCCGGCCAGCGCGCCTCGGGTCGCACCCAGCCGCCGTCGGTGCAGGTCACCTCGAAGTCGTAGCCGTGCATGTGGATCGGATGGTTGGTCATGGTGAGGTTGCCGACGCGCACGCGCACGCGATCGTTCTTCGACACCACCAGGGGGCTGATGCCCGGAAAGACCCGGCTGTTCCAGGCCCAGAGGTTGAAGTCGGTCATCTCCATGACTCTCGGGACGTAGGAGCCGGGCTCGATATCGTAGGCGTTGAGCAGGAAGACGAAGTCGCGGTCGACCCGCATGAATTTCGGGTCCTTGGGATGGATGACGAAGAAGCCCATCATCCCCATCGCCATCTGCACCATCTCGTCGGCATGCGGGTGGTACATGAAGGTGCCGCTCTTCACGAGGTCGAACTCGTAGACGAAGGTCTTGCCGGGCGGGATCTGCGGCTGGGTCAGCCCGCCGACGCCGTCCATGCCGTTGGGCAGGATCATGCCGTGCCAATGGATGGTGGTGTGCTCCGGCAGCCTGTTGGTGACGAAGATGCGCACCCGGTCGCCTTCGACCGCCTCGATGGTCGGGCCCGGCGACTGGCCGTTGTAACCCCAGAGATAGGCGGTCGTGCCGGGAGCCAGCTCGCGCTCTACCGGCTCGGCGACGAGGTGGAACTCCTTGACCCCGCTGTTGACCCGATGCGGCAGTGTCCAGCCGTTGAGCGTGACGACCGGCTGGTAGTCCGGGCCGCTGGTCGGGAAGATCGGCGGCTGCATGTCCGGCGACTCCATCGTCAGAGCATCCGGCAAGCCCATCGCCGATGTCTTCGTCCAGGCGACCGTTCCGGCGAGGAGCGCGCCGCCGCCGAGAATCTGACGTCTTGTGATCATCTTGTTTCTCCTTGGTTCAGTGCTCTCTGGGGTTCAGTGCTCGCCGGCGCCTTCGTCGGCTGCGGCCGCGACCGGTTCGCCGCCGCCCGACGAAGCGCCACCGCCGCCATGGATGGCTGTGGCGAGATTGACGTCGGCCAGCCAGAATTCACGCTTGGCGTCGAGGGAAAGCATGATCGAATCGATCTTCGCGCGCGTGTCGGCAAGAAGCTCGAAGGTGTTGGTGATCATGCCGTTGTAGGTGAGGAGCGATTCCTCCTCGATCTTGGTGCGCAAGGGAACGACATTGTTCCGATAGTGCCGGGCGATGTCGTAGGTCGAACGGTAGCCATCATAGGCCGAGCGCGCCTCGGAGCGGATGTTCACGGCCTTTTCCGCGAGCAGATTGGCCGCCTGCATATAGGCAAGCTCGGCCTTGCGCATGCGCGCCTTGCCGGTGTCGAAGATCGGGATGACGAACTCCAGATCGACATTGCCGGCGGCGGAGGTTCTCGTCGTCCCGTCGTCCTCCTTCTCCTGCTCGACTTCGACGCCCGAAAGCAGCTCGAGATCCGTCACGTAGCGCGTCGCTTCCGTCAGCCCGTAGGACCTGGCGAGCGCTTCGAGCTCGAGCTTCGCGACGTCGAGATCGACGCGGTTCTTCAACGCTTCGGCCTCGATCGCCCGTTTCGCCTTCGCTCCCTTCGGCAAGTTCGGCAATGCGTTCGGCACCTGGTAGTCGATGTCGGAACCCCACAGGCCCATGAGGCGCGTCAGCTCTTCCTTCGCCATCCGCGCCGCCATCCTGGCCTTCGCCGTCTGTCCCGAGAGCTCGGCATAGAAGACGTGCTCGCGCGCCTGTCCCGCCTTGGTGAAGGCGCCGGTCTCGCCGAGTTTCTTGGCGAGCTCGGACGCCGCATCGGCGGCGGCCTGGGCCCGGTTCAGGTAGGAAACGGTCTCCCAGGCAGCCACCGCCTTGATCCAGGCGCGCCGTGTGTCGGCGGCGAGCCGCAGCGTTTCCTCTGCTGCACGAAGCTGCGCTTGCCGGAAGCGTGCGTCGGCGATCGCCACGCGGCGCTCCCGGGTGGCCAGCGCCAATATGTTGCTCACGATGGCTGTCTCGACCGTGCGGGTGAAGCCGCCGATGCCGGTCGCGCCGATCGACATGCGCGGATTGACCAGCAGCGTTTCCTGCCAGACATCGGCGGACGACAGGCCGACCTCGGCATAGGCTGCTTGCAGCCCCTTGTTGTTGAGCAGAGCGACCTGGACCGCGATGTCGGGGCCAATCGTCTTTTTCCGGACGAGGCTCTTGACCTGTTCGGTCACGGCTCGGGCCTCCTCGCTCGATTGAATCCAGACGGGCCTGCTGCCGGTAACGGCTTCGCTGCGCATGGACACGGTCGTAAAGCCGGCCATGGGATCGGAAATCCCGTTGAGGGCGTCGGTGGTAGTGCATCCGACCGCGGTCAGCGAAATCGCGGCGATGGCAGCGATGGTCGGCAACCGGCGGCTCATGAGTCAGCTCCCGGATTGGCGGGGGAGAGTTGTTCGTTCTGTCTTCGCCAGTCCTGCGGATCGACAGGCTCGCGCCTGACATAATCGACGACAGGGTGATAATGCGTGTCCCGTATACCCATGGCGGGGTCCGCCGGATTGTATGCCGGCAGCACATCCGGAGGGGTGGTTGCCGCGCAGCCGGCAACCGTCAGCGATGCGAAAAGCATCGCAAGGCTTGCGATTTTCATGTCCTACCTGAATCTTGATCTGTGCATTCGGCCATGCCGGTGGCATTCCGGACGTCGCGCGCGATCCGCCCTTGCGGGCTTCGGTCAGATCAGCCTTCGAGGGGGCTGGATGAACTCGGCATACTCGCCGAGCGGAAGGGGCGACGCCATTGCGGGCGCGAAGCAGCGCGCGGACGGTTCGCCCAGCACGGGGCAATCGACAGGAACGGCGAGCACCGGCGCGCAGTGGGTCTCGCAGCTCTTGTTCTTGGCGCCTTCGGAATGGTGATGCTTCTGCGCCTGCTGGTCATGATCTGCCGCGACAGTCCCGTGCTCCGCGTGGTCGACGTCACCGGCATGGGTGTGCGGCTGTTCTACCGACATCCTGATGCCGCCGTCGGCATGGAAGCCGGTCGCGTTGGCGGCAGCGAACAGGCCGGGCTGGAGCGACGACAGCACAAGGAACAGCGCTGCGAACAGCAACTTTCCCGTCGTCGAATATGCCAAAATCCTGCCCATGCCGTTCAACGATCTGATTTGGCCGTTCGAGTCAATTGCCGAAGCGGCATATTTCAGGCCTCGCGCCGATTTGTGATTGCGATTTTCGCTCTCTTGCGGACGCTGCAAAGCAGAGGACAAGTCCACGCAAGGTGCTGACACTGCGCCGCAGGTGATCATCGAAGCGTTTCCCGGTTTGCGATGGCAGCGATAGGGGTTCCACCTGCTGGAAGCTCAAGTGCTTTTGTCGTCGTGGCCGTCACGCCTTTGCCGCCGCGGTTCACGGCCCCGCCGCCTCGTGCTAGACTTCCACAATGAACGAAGGACGCAAAGCCGTCGAAAGTCAGGTCAAGGCCCGCGCCGCCGTCCGACGGGTGCTGGAAAGGCACAGGATTCACGTGGCCAGCCGACGCTATTCGCAAGGCCGCATGTGGGCGCGCGTCCTCATCGACGGAGAGTATTACGACGTCGATGCCGGGGAACTGGCTCTGCTGCAGGCGGGAAGGGACCCCAAGGCGGATCTCGGTCTGGAGCCGGTGGCCGAGGAGTGATGCCAATCAGGGGATTCGGCGACGCTGGAGCTGGGCCCTGTCATGAGAGTAGCGCCGAAAACCGTTTTGCTTCAATAGGATAAGAGATGTGGCGACACCGCCAAGTGCCCCTCATCCGGCTGCCGCCACCTTCTCCCCGCATCGCGGGGAGAAGACCGATGTCGCCACCGGTTTCGCCAATCGTCAGCGTTGCAGGGCAAGCGCCGTCATCGCGGCCAGCGGTCTTCTCCCCGCAATGCGGGGAGAAGGTGGCGGCAGCCGGATGAGGGGCCTTGGCTCGGCCTCGCCGAAACCGTTGTCCCGATCCCACTGAAGTAAACGGCTTTCAGCAGCAGATTCATGAACGTGGCATTTCGCGACGGTCAAGAACCAGGACCGACGACATGAGCCGCCGGCTCAGAGCTTTTCCCTGAAGAAATCGAGGACAGCGCGGCGCATCGACGGCGTCTCGCTGTGACCGATGCCGTGCTCCGTGACCAGCGACAGGGCTGATGCGGCCGCCAGCCTGTCATAGGCAGCGGCGGTCACGGCGAAGGCACGGCGGACGGCGACGGGCGGCGTCAGCGGATCCTCCGTGCCGACGCAGATCAGCTGCGGTCGCGGCGCGACCATGCCGGCGATCTCGCCGGTGGAGGATTCCTTCAGGAAACCGGGGATGGTGAGATAGTGCCCGTGGCGGTCGTGAGCGCCCGTTTCGACGAGCGTCGCGAAATCGGCGTAGCAGCACAGATGCGCGATCGCGGCGATGCGCTTGTCGATCGCGGCAAGGAAATAGGTCAGCGTGGCGCCCATCGAGATGCCCGTCATCCCGATGCGCCTGGGATCGACGTCGCTGCGCTGAGCAAGCCACGTCAAAGCGGCCGACTGCTCATCCAGCATCTGACCGAACAGGGTTCGGCCTTGCCAAAGGGCCGCCTTGCTCGCCGCGCTTTCGCTCGTCCCTGCACGCTCGCCGAAAACAGGCATGTCGATCGACAGTGCCACGAACCCCTCACGGGCATAGGCGGGGCCGGGCGGATCGAGCAACGCCGGCCGCCCGTCGACCAGTTCGCGGGCGCCGATATCGTATCGGTCGCCATGGGCGTGAGCATAGAGGATCGCCGGCAACGGCCGGCTTGTAGCGGCCGGTCGTGTCAGGATTCCACGTATGGGCGCGCCGTCGCCCGATCGGAAATGCAGCCGCTCGACGACATGGGTACCGTGATTGTCGAGTTCGCATGTCTCCAGCGTCAGGCCGGCTTTCCGGATGCCGAGGAGTTTTCGAAGGCGTTCGACCGAAATGGACACGGCCTATCGCACGAGCCAGCCGCCGTCGACCGGCAGGACGGTACCGGTGACATAACCGGATGCCGGCGCGGCGAAGAAGAGGAGAGCGGTGGCAAGGTCGTCAGGTGTTCCCCAGCGTCCCATCGGGATGCGCGCCGAGATCTGTGCATTGCGCTCGGCATCGTTACGAAGCGCCTCGGTATTGTCGGTGATCATGTAGCCCGGCGCAATCGCGTTGACCGTTATCCCCCGGGGCGCGAGCTCGTTGGCCATCGCCTTGGTGAGGCCGGCTATGCCATGCTTCGAGGCGGCATAGGCAGGCACGCGTATGCCGCCCTGGAAGGTCAGGACCGAGGCGACGTTGATGATGCGGCCCGCGCGTCCGGTGACTGCCATGTGGCGCGCGACGGCCTGCGAAAGGAGAAAGGCGCCCTTCAGATTGACGTCGATGACGGCGTCCCAATCCTCTTCGGAATAGTCGAGAATGTCGGCGCGGCGGATGATGCCGGCATTGTTGACGAGGGTATCGATGCCGCCAAGAACCCCAGTCACCTCCTCGACGACGGCGGCGGCGTCGAAGGGTTTCGACAGGTCGACCGTCAGGGCATGAAACCGGCGGCCCGCCTCGCCGACCAGCTTCGCCGTCTCAGGCATGGGCGAGGAGCCGAGCGCGGCGATGTCGGCGCCGGCCCGCGCGAGCGCCAGGGCCATTCCCTGGCCGAGACCGGTGCGGGCACCGGTGACGAGAGCGGTTTTGCCGGTGAGGTCAAACAGCGTGTTCAAGGCGTAGCCCTTTCTCGTCGAAGAGATGTATCGGTGCGGTGTCGAGCGACAGTGCGACATCGGAGCCCGGCTCCAGATCGTGTTGGCCCGGCGCGACCACCAGCACTTTCTGGCCGGCGACATCTGTGTGCAAGACTGTTTCGGACCCGAGCGCTTCCACGAGCCTGATCCTGGCCGGAATGCTGTATTCGCCGGCGCCGAGCGTAATGTGCTGGGGCCTGACACCGAAAGTGACGCGCGACCCCGTTTCGACCGCGGCGCCATTGACCGGCAGGCTCACCCTGTGTCCGCCGGCGAGAGTTGCCGTCGCCTTTCGCGGACCCGCCGTATCGATCGTCCCTTCGAGGAAGTTCATGTGCGGGGAGCCGATGAAGCCGGCGACGAAACGGTTTGCCGGGCGATTGTAGAGTTCCAGCGGCGTGCCGACCTGCTCGATGCGGCCGGCGCGCAGCACGACGATCCGGTCGGCGAGCGTCATGGCTTCCACCTGGTCGTGGGTCACATAGATCATGGTCGCCGACAGGCGCGCATGAAGTGCCGCGAGCTCGGCGCGGGTCGAGCCGCGCAGCTCGGCATCCAGATTGGAGAGCGGCTCGTCGAGCAGGAAGGCGACCGGGCGCCGCACGATGGCGCGGCCGATGGCGACGCGCTGGCGCTGGCCGCCCGAAAGCTGCCCGGGCCGGCGGTCGAGATAGGGGTCGATCTCGAGCATGCGCGCCGCCTCGGCGATGCGTTCCGCGATCTCTGGCTTCGGCATCCGGGTGTTTTCGAGACCGAAGGCGAGATTCTGGCGCACGCTCATATGCGGATAGAGCGCATAGGACTGGAACACCATGGCGAGGCCGCGATCGGCTGCAGGCACGGTGTTGACCACCTTGCCGTCGATCGCCAACTCCCCGCCCGTCGGTTTTTCGAGCCCGGCGATGACGCGCAGCAAGGTCGACTTGCCGCAGCCGGACGGGCCGACGAAGACGACGAACTCGCCGTCCTCGATCTCGAGATTGATGTCGTGAAGTACGTCGACGCTGCCGAACGACTTGGTCACGTTGGTGAGCTTGATGTGGCCCATGGCGCGCTCCTTACTTCAAGCCGGTTCCGGCGATGCCGGTGGTGATGAAACGCTGCAGGAAGATGAAGACCAGGACGACGGGGATCATGGTCACGACGGTCATGGCGAGGATGAAATGCCATTGCACGTTCAACTCGCCCGAATAGATGCTGAGCCCCACCTGCAGCGTATAGAGCTCCTTGCGCGACAGCACGATCAGCGGCCACAGGAAGTCGTTCCAGCGCCAGACAACGGAGAAGATCGCAAGCACGGCCAGGGCCGGGGCCGTCAGCGGCAGGACGATGCGCCAGTAGATCTGCCACTCCGACGCCTTGTCCATGCGCGCTGCGTCGATCAGCTCGTCGGGTATCGTCAGCATATATTGGCGCAGGATGAAGACGCCGGTCGGCGTGGCCACGGTCGGCAGGATGACGCCCCAGAGATTGTTGAAGAGCCCGAGCGCCGAGACGATCGAATAGAGCGGCACCATGATGACCGAAAGCGGCACCATCAGCGTCGCCAGGATCAGCAGTATCGCGAAGGTCCGCCCGCGGAATTCGTATTTGCTGAGCGCGAAGGCGGCCATCGAGTTGACGACCAAGGTGATTAGCGTGGCGGTCACGGTGACGAAGACCGAGTTCCAGAGATAACGTACGAAGTCGAAATGCGTGAAGGGTTCGGTGTAGTTCGTCGCGGCGAAGGACATGGTCCGCACCGGGCTGCGCTGGGCGATGTTGACCTTGACGATCTCTCCGGGAGCCTTCGGATCCACCATCTGCGCGACGACGCCGATACGGCGTACCTCCGCCAGCACAGCGTTGTTGCCGTCGGGCAGGGTGACCTCGTAGAGATCAAGCGGCTTGTCGTAACCCTCGACGGTCGCCTTCTGCGTGACATAGGGCAGGATCGTCGGCGGGAATTCGGCCAGTGCGGCCGGCGACTTGAAGGAGGAACCGACCAGCCAGACGGCGGGGCCGAACATCAGGAAGAGCCCCCCGACCAGCCACAGCCAGGTGACGATGTCGGTCCAGTGCCAGCGGTCACGGCCCTTGCGCCGGAAGACGAATGCAGCGACCCGGCTCATTTGCGGCTCCCCTTCTTCTCGCTGGAACGGCTGAGGCCGAGCTGGAACAAGGTGAGCACGATCAATACAGCGCCCATCAGGATCGATGCGGCGGCGGCAAGGCCGGGGTTGCGCAACTGCGTGGCGAAGCCCGTCTCGTAGATATATTGGGTGAGGTAGAGCGTGCTCGTGCCCGGACCGCCGCCCGTCAGCACATAGACCTCGTCGAAGATCTGCACCGCACGAATGAGCACGAGCACGAGGACGACCAGCAGATTGGGCATCAGCAGCGGCAAGGTGATGCGCCAGAAGGCGCGCGCCGGGCGCGTGCCGTCCATCTCTGCCGCCTCGTAGAGATCCTTGGGAATGGCCTGCAGGCCGGCGAGCAGGATCAGGGTGTAGAAGCCCATATGCGCCCAGATCGAAACGCCGACGGCGGCCGCGAAGGACCAGTTGCGGTCGTTGAGCCAGGTGTAGGGCTCGAAGCCGAAGCCAAAGAGCGCGAAGTTCAGCAGGCCCTGGCGCTGCAGGATCCACTTCCAGATCAGGCCGACGACAACAGGCGAGAGCAGGACGGGGAAGAAGAACACGGCCCGCCAGAAGCTGCGCGCCCTCAGCTCACGATTGAGGATCAGGGCGGTCACCAGCGAGAACAGGATCATCAGCGTTACCTGGAGGAGTACGAACCAGGCCGTGTTGCTTACCGCCGTCCAGAACGTGTCCTCGGCGCAGCTGTTGGGGTCGAGATAGTTCCGGCAGTCGAACAGCCGCGCATACTGGCCGGCGCCGACGAAGGAGCGGTCCGCCAGGAACAGAGCCGTCCCGCCCGTCATGGAATAGGCGAAATTGATGAAGAACGGCAGAAGCACGAAGATGCCGAAGATGGCCATGTTGGGCAGCAGGAAGAACGCCGCCATGCCGCCGACGCCGAAGCGGCGCTGGACCCAGCGCAGCGGGGCGTCGAGAAGGCCCATGGCGACGCGAACGGGCGCCATGACGACCCCGCCGAGACCGGAACCCATCTGTTTGTTCATCTCGGGCTTCCTCCTCCCGACAAGAGCGGCATGATCGCCGCGTGGCCGCTCGCTGTGCCGGCGGACCTCGATCCTGACTTTTTGGCCTTTGCGCCGACCGATGATCGTTTTTCGACCATGGCATCCGCTCCGGCCGCACTGTGCGGCACGGAGCGACTGGCTGCAATTTGCTTCGGGCCCGGCCGTCGGAGCCCGCCGACAGCCTTACTGCCCGGCTTCCTTCACCTTGGCGGCGATATCCGCATCGATGCGCTTGAACGCCTCGTCGATCGGCATCTCGCCGGCCGAGGCCTGGCTCACACGGGTGACGAGCGCGCCGTAGAACGTATCGGACCAATGCCAGCCCGGCAGCTTTCGGGCGATTTCGGAAAGCGCACCGCTCGCCGTGACGAACTCGTTGAGCGCGGCCTTGGCCTGGGCGTCGTCCGTCTTGAAGTCGAGGCCCTTCGCCAGCACGCCCTTATGGGCGGGCAGGAAAAGCGTGCGTTCGGAAAACTCCTTCACGATGTCCTCGCGGGCCAGGTAGTCCATGACCTTGGCGACCTCGGCCGGGTTCTTGGTGTATTTGACCGCGACGAGCCCGGCGCCGCCGGTCATGCCGGTGCAGTTGGCAGGCCCGCAGGGGCTGCCGGTCGCCACCCAGTCGAAATTCGTGCCGATCTTGGTGGAGAAGTTCGGGATCTGCCACGATCCGGAATAATAGTAGACGAGTTGACCGTTGATGAAGTCGTCGGCGGCGGCGCGATAGGTCGAGCCCGCAGCCGAGACCCAGACGTCCTTGGCCATGGTGCCGTCCTCGATCCAGCCGACGAACTTGGTGAGGAAGCTCTTCGTTCCTTCGTCGAGCGGTGCCGGCTTGCCGTCCGCACCGATATAGTTGCCACCATAAGCGAGGTTGGGCCCGCTCAGACGGTGACCCGAGCGGTCGAGCGCCATGGGGAAGGGCACCTGCTGGCTCTCGGCCACCTGTTTGGCCGCTTTCGCCCAGTCGTCCCATGTCGCGTCATCGCCCGGGATCGCGACGCCGGCCTGTTCGAACAGCGTCTTGTTGGCGAAGCCGCCGGCGATCGTGACCTGCGTCATGAAGCCGGATATCTGGTTGGAGCCGTCGGGCCGCATCCAGTCGGCCTGAGCACCGAAATTCTCGTCCCAATAGGCCGGGTCGGCGACGAGCGGGCGAAGATCGAGCCAATGCTGGCTCTGCGCCTTGAGATTGGTGACGCGCGCGATGTCGGGGCCGTGGCCTGCCTCGAGCTGCACGGGAAGCTGCTCGCGCACGACGCTGTAGGAGACGTTGTCGAGAACGACGTTGATATCAGGATTTTCCTTCATGAAGCGGTCGAGCAGATCCTTCAGGACCTCGCCTTCGACGCCGTCCGAGTACCACATGATGCGCACGTCGCCGGCCAGGGCAGCCGTGGACGTCATGAGCCCCACGGCCAGGGCCGCGAGCATGCTGCTGGTCTTGGTCATTGCCTTTCCTCCTCTTCGAAGGCGAGCTTGCCGCTCGCCGTTGGTATCCGCGCCGGCTACTCCCGACCGGCGCGATATCGTCATGATCCGGAGAGCATGGTGATTTCGCCGGCGACGGAAAAATCCGCCGGCGCGATACTGCGCCCCTCGGCTTCGACCGACCCGTCGCTGCGGAACAGCACGCGGCCATAGTCGGGATCCTCCACCGCCAATCCGCCGTCTTCGGCCTCAACGATCGAAAGCGAGCCGTATCGGGACCTGGCAGCGTCGACGTCGGACGCTTCGCAGACCCTGACGAGCCAGCGGGTCTTGTGCCCCGGTTGACGCAGTTCCGTCCCGGCCGAGGGACCGTCTCCGACGAGATGAAGATCGCCGCTGCCGATGAGGACGACGGCGCCTCGTCCGCTGCGTCCAACTGCGAGATTGCCCTCGATCGCGGTCTCTTCGAACTCGGCGACCGGAAACCAGGCGTGGGTGAAATCTGGCTGTTCCTCGAAGGCCGAGAAATCGACGACGGCCAGTCCCCGATACTGGTGTGCCCGCGGAAGGGTGCCGCACCCGCCCCAGAACGAGGGCCGGCCGTAGCCGAGCTGTATCGTTTCGCCGGGGTGGTTGATCCATACCGCTGCTTCCGGTCGGTCGCCGATCCTCAGATGCAGGATCGTCTCCTGGTAACCCCATTCGCCCCAGCGATAGTGGACGGCCGACCCCATGGCAAAGTTGCGCCCCTTGTAGTGATAGAGCGCGGCAAAGCGGTTTTCGCCCTGGGCGAAGCGCCATTCCTGATGCGTATCCACCTGATGGCGCGCTACCGCCGCCAGGCTTTCCGGCACGACCAGGCCGTGGTCGCGCAGGCAGATGGCGAGTTGGGGCAAGGCGTGCACCCGGCGGCCATACCAGCCCCGCCCCCAGAGCAGCCGCGCTACTCCCGAGAGCTCGAGCGAACGGCCGGCGCAGAGTGTGTGTTCATAAGAGCGCCCTTGGGCGGCAGTGACCATGCCGTGATGGGCCGAGCGGGCGATGATCTCGCAGAGGCGGACGATGCCCTTGCGCGCGCGCTCGGCGATGTCGGCGTCAGGAGAAAGGGCGGCGAGCGCCGTCAGGCCCTTGAGGTCGATCGGGAAATAGGGGGCCGAGTTGAACTCGGCCATCTCCCAGGCTTCGAAATGATCGAGCCAGGCGCGCACGCGGGAAGCCCCGACCGCGCTCTGCTCCTCGCCCTTCCGGCCTGAGCGCACGAAAGTGGCCTCCGGCAGGAGGTGGCCCGCGAGATAGGCCGCGGTGTGGAACAGCAAGGCGTGGTTCTCGGAGAAGTACCACTGCACGTCGTTGCCCGGCTCGTCCATCCAGTAGCGGAAATTCAGGATGGCTGCGTCGATGCGGGCGCGCGTCTTTTCGCCGATGTCAGCGCCCCAACTCGTGCGGGACCAGATCAGCGGGACGAGCGAAAAATCGGCGCAGTCGTGGCAGTCCTCGATCGATGGCAGGATCTCCTCGATCATCGCATCGGTGTCGGCCCCGGAGCGTCCGCTGGCGAGGCGCGCAAAGGCCCGCACCGTGTCGCGCTCGGAGAACTCCGAAATTTCATCAAGCGTTTCGGCGATGCGCGCGGCAAGCGAAACCGGCGCCTCGCCCTGGCGGGCTGCGTGACAGATCTCGACGCCGATCGACCGCGAGGCGACGAAGCCTCCGGCGTCGATCGTGATGCGGAAGTGGCGAAAGTCCGCCGGCGCCTTCTCGGATGGGCCGATGACGAGCCGGCTCTCGCCGCTCCCCAGTGCGAAGTCGTGATCGAAGCGCTCGGTCGACATGAAATCGCCTTCGACGG
Source organism: Mesorhizobium sp. L-8-3 (assembly GCF_016756615.1). Classification (GTDB taxonomy): domain Bacteria; phylum Pseudomonadota; class Alphaproteobacteria; order Rhizobiales; family Rhizobiaceae. The sequence goes on from NZ_AP023262.1 coordinate 2,245,233, forward strand.
CGACATTAGCGTCGACTTCTATCGCCAGCGGCTTCGGGAACAGCAGACTTATGTCGCCCTCCAAATAGGCCGGGCGATCGAAATGCATGCCGTCGAGCAGGGCTTCGATCGCCGCCGCATCCTCGCCCGGGCAAGGAACCGGCACCGCCACATTCGCCTTGGGGCCCGACAGATAGTCGAGCTGGATGAAATAGCGCGCGTCGCGCTCCGCCAGATCGTCGAAGAACAGGACGATTTCGTTCAGCCCCGCCTCGAGCGAAAGCTCGAACTCGGACTTGGCCTCGAGATTTCGGCTGTAAGGCGCCATCCAGCCGACTTCGGCGCCGTTCAGCCACAGGACCGCGCCGCCGCAGGTGCCGAGACGGACCCTCGCCGTTCCCTTGGCATCGGCCTCGATGAAGGTCCTCGCCCATGTGGCGAGCCTGGTCGGGCGGAACCAGAAGCCCGAGAGGTCGAGCCGGGGCGAGCCGAAGGGCAGCCACCAGCGCGAAGCTTCGAAGGCGCCGCGGACTTCAGGCCGATTGCCGCGATAGCGGCCGGCAAAGATCGTGCGGCAGGGATATTCGTGCGGGATGAAATTCTTGTGCTTGGTCAGGAAGAAGAAGGGGTCCATCTCCCCCTTCATCGGTTGGTCCGGGACGTCGAAACGTTCCTCGGCGATGGCGCCGAGCTGCCAGTAGCGGATCGCGTCGCCTGCCTGCAGCGGCCGCCTGAGGTGCTCCTGCCGGTCGCTCATTTCAGGTCCGCCACAGCAACGGGATTGACGTCGTTATATTCCTGGTTCTCGCCGGTCATGCCCCAGACGAAGGCATAGGGTCCGGTGCCCGCACCCATATGGATGGACCAGGCGGGCGACAGCACGACGTCACCGTCGGCGACGATCAGATGCCGCGTGGCGTCGGGGCGCCCCATGAGGTGGACGATACGATCCTCCGGCGCCAGGTCGAAGTAGCAATAGGCCTCCATGCGGCGTTCGTGCAGGTGCGGCGGCATGGTGTTCCAGGCGCTGCCCTCGGCGAGATCCGTGATGCCCATCAGGAGCAGGCAGGAATGCGAGACTTCGGGATGGATGTACATCGCCAGCCGCCGCTTGTTGGAGCGCCTGGCTTCGCCGAGTTCCAGCGGCTTCGCTTCGGCCTTGGTGATCAGCCGATGCGGTAGGTCGGCGCCCGCCGGTACCGAATTCATGTAGAAACGGGCCGGCGTTTCCGGGGAACGACTGGCGAGCTTGATCTCCCTGGCGCCCCGGCCAACATAGAGAACGTCGCGATTTTCGAGCGCGAACCGCCTGCCGTCGACCTCGATGGTGCCGGAACCGCCGAGATTGGCGATGCCCATTTCGCGCGCCGACAGAAGATAGGGCGTGCCGATCTCGGCGCCCGATCCGAAGGATAGTCCTTCGCTGACCGGCATTGCGCCGCCGATCAGCATGCGGTCGACATGGGTATAGGTGAAGCGCAGGGCATCCGGCGTAAGGAGACCGGTGACCAGGAACTCGTCCCGGAGGCGGTCCGTGTCGTAGCCCTTGATGTCCTCGGGGCCGGTTCCGTACAAAACCTTCATCGTCATGCTGCTCGTCCTTCTGCACCGACATGCTGCAGGGCTTCGGAGAGACACAGGATCGCGAGCGCCTGTCCGTAGCCGGTCGGCTGGATTGGAATGTCCCTGTAGAACTGGAGGTCGTGGCCCATGCGGGTGCCGTAAGAGACGTTGAGCACGGTGCCGTCTTCCGCGATATTGTTCATGACGGCCTCGAGGGCGCGCAGGCCGGCCATCCGCCAGGCAGCGTTGCCCAGGCCGAGGCGGTGGCCCTTGAGCAGGCCGTAGCCGATGCCGGCCGTGGCCGAGATCTCCTCATAGGACGTGGCGTCGTCGAGCAGGGTCCGCCAGGCGCCCGAAGAGGTCTGCAGCGGCAGGAGCGCCTCGACCTGCGACACGAGAACGCCTTCGAGAAAGACCCTGACCGGTGGTGCAAGCTCAGCGAGGTCGAAGAGGTCGAGGATGCCCGCGGTGATCCAGGCATTGCCGCGCGCCCAGCGGGCCCGAGCGAAATTGTGCCGGCCTTGGAATGTCCAGCCATGGAACCAGAGGCCCGTATGGGTGTCGGCGAGATAGCGGGTGTGGACGAGGAATTGCCGGGAGGCCTCGTGGATGAGCTCGGACCGGTCGGCAGCCTGGCCGTAGGAGGCGAGAAACAGGGCGACCATATAGAGAGTATCGTCCCACAATTCGTTGTCATTGACCTTGTCGGACACGTGGTGCTCGAAGCCGCCTTCGGGGGTGCGTCCGAGCTCACGGATCACGCGGTTCGCCCAGTCATCGAGAGGTCCTTTCCAGCGAGGGTCGCGCGTTTTCGACCACAGCACCGAGAGGCCGAGCATCGGCGCCGTGGTGTTCACATTGAGCTCGGGCAGGCCGGCTTCGAGCCGCGCCTGGTACCAGTCTTCGACCAGCGATCTCAGGTCGTCCCGGCCGGTGAAGAGCCATAGCCTGATCAGCCCGTAGAGGCCTACGCCCTGAGGCCATTCCCAACTGTCGAAGCTGATGTAGTCGCCGGCAGTCCCGTCGAGATTCGGCTCGTGGAAACGACCGTCATGGCGAAGGCCGGTCATGCCGCCGACGAGACGATCGAGTCCAATGCGAATGTCGTGGGCGTTCGGGCCCATCGCGCTCCTCCATGTATGACCGCCTCGGCGGCTCCTCGATCCGGATTGAGACATGAGAGTTTCACTTGCGCAATCTGAAAATTTCTTTCATGCTGATGAGAAGGAAACGAGCATGACGATGGCGAAGCCTCTCCCAGGCAAACGTGGCAAGAAAAGCAGGCGAGTGCGGCTCGAGGATATCGCTCAGGCATGTGGTGTCTCGTTGAGCACCGCTTCGCGTGCTTTGGCAGGCGAAAAGGGCGTTCGTCCCGAGATCCGCCGGCAGGTGCTGGAAGCGGCCAAGAACGCCAATTACGTCATCCCGACGGCGGTCGCCGGTCAGAAGGTCATCCTCGCCGCCTCGAGCGCGGCGATGATCGACTATGTGCGCAACCAGTTCACGCTCTACGTGCTCGAAGGGCTGAAGGAGCGCGCGCAGACGCTGGGGCTTGAGATCGTCACCCGGCCGATCGCCAACCAGGCCGAGGAACTGGCGGTTCTGAAGGAAGCCCGGGAGGACGATGGCGTCGCCGGGTTGCTCTTCCTCACCATCGATGACGAGGGAATGCTGGCGGCCACCCGTGGCTTCGACAAGCCCGTCGTCCTGCTCAACAGCGACGATCCGTTCATGCGGCTCTCCAGCGTGACGCCTTGCAACCGATCGAGCGCGCATCTGGCGACCGACTATCTCATCCGTCTCGGACATCGGCGCATCCTCTTCCTGATGCGGCCGGGACGCCGGACGATCGAGCGGCGCTACGAGGGCTGGCGCGATGCCATGCTGGCGCACGGGCTGCCCGTCACCGACGACCTCGTCGTGCCCGTGGACGACTGGCTGCCGGAACTGGCCACGCAGGTGATCGCCAGGCGGATCGCCGCGAACGGGCTCGATTTCACCGCTTTGCTCGCCGCCGGCGACAGCCTTGCGGTCGGCGCGATGGTCGGCGTCCAGCAGATGGGCTTCTCGGTGCCTGGTGACGTGTCCGTCATGGGCATGGATGACCTTCCCCAGGCGGCTTTCCTCAATCCGCCGATGACGTCGATGCATATTCCGATGCGGGAGATCGGCTCGGTCGCGCTCGACCTGTTGCGGGACGATCTTGCAGGCCTGCCCGTGCCCTCGCGCCGCGTGGAACTCGCCTGCCACCTCGTCGAACGGGCATCGACGGCCAAGGTGCGCGAGAGGGTAGCGACGGCGACAGGCTGAGTACTTGCGGAGTGGCCGGTAGGCGTCCGAAAAGCGCGATCCATTTTTCGGGACCGATGCTGTAAAGCTGTCACCCTCTTTCGAAATCTCTGGATCAGCCACATGACCGATACCGTCCTCGACCGCTTCCTTCGCTATGTCGTGATCGACACTCAGTCCGATGCCGCGTCATCGACGCAGCCCTCGACGGAGAAACAGAAGAACCTCGGACGTCTGCTGGTGGACGAGCTTCTCGCGATGGGGCTCACGGATGCGCATCTGGACGAGCACGGCTACGTCTATGCCACCCTCGCCTCGAATGTGGACAAGCAGGTGCCCGTCATCTGCTTCTGCTCGCATATGGACACGGCCCCGGACTTCACCGGGAAAAACGTCAAGCCGCAGGTCGTGCGCGGCTACCCCGGCGGCGACATCACCCTGCCGGGCGATCCGCTCCAGGTGATACGCGTCGCCGAGAATCCGGCGCTGCGCGATCAGATCGGCAACGACATCGTCACCACCGACGGCACGACGCTGCTCGGCGCCGACGACAAGGCGGGCATCGCCGAGATCATGACGGCGGCACAGTTCCTGATCGACAATCCCGACATCAGGCACGGCACGATCAAGATCCTGTTCACGCCCGACGAGGAGATCGGGCGCGGCGTCGACAAGGTGGATCTCGACAAGCTCGGCGCACAATTCGCCTACACGCTCGACGGCGAGACGGCGGGGCATATCGAGGACGAGACCTTTTCGGCCGACGGGGTGGAGGTCACCATCCAGGGCGTGGCCATCCATCCGGGCTTCGCCAAGGGCAGAATGGAGAACGCGATCAAGATCGCCGGCGCGATCGTTGATCGGCTGCCCCGCGAGATCGCCCCGGAAACGACGTCGGACCGGGAAGGCTTCATTCATCCGATCGCGATCAGCGGAGCCATGGAGAAGGCGACGCTCGGCTTCATCGTCCGTGACTTCCGCGAGGAGGGGCTGAAGGTCAAGGAGGTCCTGCTCGAAGAGCTGATCAAGGATGTGATGAAGGCCTATCCAGGCTCGAGTTACAGCTTCGAGGTCAAGGAGCAGTACCGCAACATGAAGGTCGTCCTCGACCGCCATCCCGAAATCGTCGAGAACGCGATCGAAGCCATCCGTCGCGCCGGCATGACGCCCGTGCGCGGCAGCATAAGGGGCGGCACGGACGGCTCTCGGCTTTCCTTCATGGGGCTGCCATGTCCGAACCTCTTCGCCGGCGGGCATGCCTTCCACTCCCCGCTCGAATGGGTGAGCCGCCAGGACATGGAGAAGGCCGTCGCAACGATCGTGGAACTGGCCAAGGTCTGGGAGGAGCGGATCTGAACCGCTCATGAGCGACCGGCGCGTCCCTCGATCAATTCTCACTGACCCCCCCGGCGTCGCCAATTGACGACGACGCCGGAATCGACGATTTCTTGACCTGTCGTTTCACTGTCGGAGTTTTGCGACCTGAATGATTCTGCGACGCTGAAAAGTGCGAGGTCGAAAAACAGGCCCGTCCTGTAAACCCCCAGTATTTTACAGGACCGCGCCCTTTTGGGAGGCCTTGGCGCCGCCCCTCATCTGCCTGCCGGCCTCCCGGCAAAGACTATAGGATGCACCCACCGCGAAAGTACCCCTCATCCGACCTCGCCCTGTCGGGCGAGGCCACCTTCTCCCACAAGGGGCTAGCGTGTGCACACAAGTGGTTCGTTGTGCTGTCAAGAGGGATTTGTGGTGATCGTGGCTTGAAGCCGTTGAATCGTTTGTGATTCTGTATCTGCCGTTGTTGATTCGGGAGACATCGACTGTGGCACTGTTGCGTCTTGGACACTTCAGCGACCTGCGCCTGCAAAAAAGGGGGACATGGTGCTGGAGCGCGTATGCACGCGGATCAGCACGAGCCTGCGTCAGTTGGCCGACACACGCGCCGAAAAGATCGCGTTCACGCGCTTCTTTGGCAATCCGCGCGTGAGCCCGCTGGAGATCCTGCGCACCGCGGCGGCCCGAGCCGGCGAAGCGGCGGCCGGGCGTCACGTGCTGATCATCGAGGATACCAGCGAGATCAACTATCAGGCCAAGGCCTTGCGCAAGCGCGGCCTTGGCCGGGTCGGCAACGGCACCGATGTCGGCCTGTTCGTGCATCCGGCGCTGGCTGTGGATGCCGCCGACGGCAGCGTGCTGGGCCTTGCCGGTGCCACGATCTGGCGGCGCACCAAGCCCAAGCAGGCGAACTATCAGGCGCTGCCGATCGAGGACAAGGAAAGCCACAAATGGCTCGCCACCGCCCAGGCGGCGCGCCGGGCCTTGCCCGAGACGCCGCTTGCCACGGTGATCGCCGACCGCGAGGGCGACATCTACGAAGTGTTCGCCCGGCTGCCCGACGCGCGCACGCATGTGCTGATCCGCGCCACCAAGGATCGGGCGCTTGCCGAGCACGGCCGCCTGTTCGCCGAAATCGCCAAACAGCCCGAAGCCGGCCGTCTCGTCTTCGAACTGGAGGCCCGCCCCGGCCGGCCGGGACGCACCGTCACCCTCGCCGTCCGCTTTGGCCAGGCCAGCATACGCCAGCCCAAGACCGGCGCCGACCGGCGCGATCCGCGCTCGCTCAGCCTCAACATCGTGGAGGTGCGCGAGATCGATCCGCCATCGCCCAAGGAGGCGGTGATCTGGCGGCTGCTGACCACCCACAGCGTCACCACGCTGGCCGATGCCGCCCGCATCGTCGACCTCTACCGCCGGCGCTGGACCATCGAACAGCTGTTTCGAACCCTGAAGTCGCAGGCCATCGATGTTGAGGAAAGCCTGCTTGCCGACGGCGAGGCGCTCGAACGACTGGCTGCAACCACGCTGGTCGCCGCCACAAGGGTCATGCAACTCGTCCATGGCCGCGATGCGGCCGGCGCCGCCTTCGAGGCGGCGCGGCTGTTCGATCCGGCCGAGATCACCGTCCTCGAGGCGCTGATCCGCAGGCTCGAAGGCAGGACCGAAAAGCAGAAGAACCCGCACCCCCGACACAGCCTCGCCTGGGCCGCCTGGGGCATTGCCCGGCTCGGCGGATGGACCGGCTATGCCAGCGAACGGCCCCCGGGCCCCATTACATTCACCCGTGGCCTCCGACGCTTCCACGCCATCGCCGAGGGTTTTGCCTTGGCCAGCAGCCTTCAACCACAGATAGATGTGTGCGCACGCTAGCCCACAAGGGGAGAAGGCCGGAGCCCCGTTTCGCCGGCTCGGCAAATCGTCGACCTATGCGATTGGCCGCGACGTCGCGGGAGCCTTCCCTTCTCCCCGTGTGGGAGAAGGTGGCCTCGCGAAGCGAGGTCGGATGAGGGGTATTTTCGCGACGTCTGCACACGATAGGGTGGCGTCGACGCTTAAGACGAAAAACTACCTCAGCTCAATCCATGCAGGCGCATGGTCGCTGGCGCCTTCGAGCCCACGCACATCCATATCGACGCCGGCGTCCTTCAGCCGCCGCGCGACCTTGCGGCTGAGCAGGAGATGGTCGAGCCGCAGGCCGGCGTTCCGGGCCCAGCGGTTCCGCATATAGTCCCAGAAGGTGTAGACCGTCTCGTCGGGATGGACCTTGCGGATCGCATCGACCCAGCCCTGGTCGAGGAGACGCTTGAACACGGCGCGGCTCTGCGGCTGCACCAGCGCGTTCTTTTCGTAGGACTTGGTGGGATAGATGTCGCGCGGTTCCGGCACGATGTTGAAGTCGCCTGCCAGAACCACTGGCAGGCCGGTCGCGAAGAGCTCGCCGGCGTGGGCGATCAGGCGTTCCGACCAGGCGAGCTTGTAATCGAACTTCGGGCCCGGCTGGGGATTGCCGTTCGGCGCATAAAGCGAGGCGATGACTATGCCGTTCACAGCGGCCTCGATATAGCGGGCCTGGCTGTCGGCGGGGTCGCCGGGCAGGGCGTCGCGGGTGAGCACGGGGTCGGCGTCACGGGCGAGGATCGCCACGCCGTTCCATGCCGACTGGCCCCGCCATACCGCTCCGTAACCCGCCTTTTCGATGGCCACGCGCGGGAACCGGGCGTCGGTGGCCTTGAGTTCCTGCAGGCAAGCGACGTCAGGCTTTGCGACCTCCAGCCAGTGCAGCAGGTTGTCCAGCCGACGGTTGACGTTGTTGATGTTGAAGGTCGCGATCCTCATCGCTGCGGGATCAGCGGGTGATCCGGGCAAACCAGCCTGTGACACCCTCGGCCAGCGTCTTCAGGTGATCGGCGGCTGAGAACCCTGATACGGCCTTGCGCAGCTTCAGATCGTGGTCGCCATCCTCGAGCCAGAGTATCTCGATGCTGTCGGAAAGTGTGTAGCCGGCGACCTCGTCGCGGGCGCCGAAATCGTCGCGGGTGCCCTGGCAGATCAAGGTCGGCGTGCGGAGATCCGCGAGGTGCTTTGTGCGCAACTGTTCCGGCTTGGCGGGCGGATGGAACGGATAGCCGAGGCACAGGAGCCCGGCGATCCGGCCTGCGGCATGCAACTCGTCGGCGACCATGCTGGCGACGCGGCCTCCCATGGACTTGCCGCCGATGATCAGCGGGCCCGCCGCGCTCAACTCGGCCACCGCCGCCTTGTATTCGGGAATGAGCGTCTCGGCACGCGGCGGGGGCTTGCGGGCGCCCTCGCGCCGCGCCGCCATGTAGCCGAATTCGAAGCGGGCGACGCGAAAACGCGCCGCAGCCAGCGCCCTGGCTGTTGCCGTCATCGAGGCCGAATCCATAGGCGCGCCGGCCCCGTGAGCGAGGAGAATGGTGGCGTGCGCGTCGTCCGGGCCGTCTGTGAGGAAGTTGTCGGTCATGCCTGCTTGTCGGTATGGGACCCGCTATTATGCATGTTTGCGACGCTTGGGGCAGCCATTGTATTTGTACAAGTTTTCTGTATAATTCAGAAAATTCGTGCGAGGCCCAATGAGAACCAAGACCGTTTCGACCGCCGAGTTTATCCGGCACTTCGGCCGCTATCACGACGAGGCTCTGCGTGAGCCACTCACCCTGACGAAGCATGGTCGTGCGTCGGTGGTGGTTCTGTCAGCGGAGGCGTTTGAAAGCTTGACTGCTCGCGACGACCCTCGTCGTGCCTACGCGGCTGACGAGGTGCCGGATGAACTTGCCGACATCCTGTTGACCGAGCTCGATCGTCAATCCGCGGAGTATGAGAGCGGGAAGCATGACTGACCGCTTCCCGAGCGGATCGATCATCAGGTATCCCTATCTCTGGCGCTGGCAGAGGAACCAAGGACGGGAGAACGCTGAAAAGGACCGCCCGGTCTGTCTCGCCATCGCTTTGCGGGATCCGGCGCGTTCGATCACCCATCTCGTGATCCTGCCAATCTCGGGCACCTCGCCCCTTCTCGGACAATTAGCGCTCGAAATACCGGCGCTGGAGCTCAGACGCGCAGGCCTATCGATGTTCAAACGCGGTTGGGTTACCGTCGATGAATTCAACTACGATATTGCCGAGCGGTCCTATTATTTCGAGCCAAACCAGAAACCGCGAGGCATGTTCGGGCCAAGCTTCATGGAGGAGATTCGCCGAGCCATTCGCCCTATTCTCGCTGCGGGTCGTGGGCGGGTCGACCGCACCCTTTGATTCACGTCGACAGCGAACTCAGCCGGCCGATTTCCGGGAAAGCTGGAGGTCGGCAAACTGGATGCCGCGGGCGGCCGTCCGCGCCCATTCGGAATCCCGGTCGAGCTCCAGATAGCGGGTCCACCAGCGGCGCGCCTCGGCCAGCCTGCCGTCGTCATATTCGAGCTTGGCCAGATTGAAGACGGCATCGCCATAGGCTGGGTCGATGCCGATCGCCTTTTCGAAGTGCCGGCGTGCCGTATTGGTTTCGCCGCGATCGGCGTGAAGGCCTGCGAGATTGAACCAGGCCTCGACGAAGCCGGGGTCGAGCTTGATGGCCTGGGCGTAGGCATGGGCGGCCTCATCAGGCAGCCCCGCGGCGCGCAGGCAGTTGCCGCGGTTGAAGGCGGCGACGGAATCGCGTGGGTCGATCGCCAGGCATCGTTCGTACTGGGCAGCGGCCTCTGCGGAGAGGCCTTCCGCTTCCAGTGTCTCGGCCAGCGCGAAGAGTTCTTCGGCCTCAGCGTCGTCTGCCGTGTCGAGCGGCAGAAGCATCTGACCGTCGAGCTCGCTGAGGCGGTCACCGCTCAGGGCATAGATCGCCTCCCGGCCCTGCGCGTGGAGTGACAGGGCTGTGAGTGACGCGACCGGGCCGGAGCGGTGTACGGAGCGTGCGATTGCGGCCCATGTGGCACCACCAGCGATCAGCCCGGCATATTTTCGGGCTAGGATCAGGTCGCGGAAGGAGAAGGGCTCCGCATCGTGCTCGAAGGCGTCGAACAGAGCGAGCAGGTCGAATGCGCGGGGCGGCAGCCGCGACTGGTCGAGCAGCGACTGGCGCGTCAGCGCCGAGGGTTCAGGTGACGCCGTCAGCCCGAGCATGCGCAAAAAGCCGTTCTCGCTGAGCACAGCGCGGCCGGCGGCGAGTTCCGTCGTGAAGCGCGTTTCGATGTCTGCTTCGGACATCCGGCCGAGCAGCGTTCTGCCGAAGACGGCATGCGACGTACGTCGGGTCACGGCATGGCGCAACTGGCCGTTCTGCTTCTCGACCTCGCGTGCGGCCAACCTTCGGGGAAAGGCGGCGAGCGCGCCGACGATACCGAAGGTCTTGGCGGCGAGCGGCATCAAGCTTTCTTCTTGGCGGGCCTGGCCTTGGTCGCAGGCTTGGCTGCGGGCTCGGCCGCCGCCTTGCTCTTGCTTTGCGCCGGCGGCTTGGCTTGCGACAGGCTGGCCTTGAGCGCGTCCATGAGGTTGATGACGTTGCCGCGCTCGGGGGCGGCCGCGATGATCGGCTTGTGGCCCTTGAGCTTCTCGCGGATCATCGCCATCAGCGCGATCTCGTAGCGGTCCTCGTATTTCTTCGGGTCGAAGGTCGTCAGCTTCTGCTGGATCAGCGCCTCGGCGAGCTGCAGCATCTCCGGATCGGGATCGCCGACGGGGATATTGCCGAAATACTCGGCGGTGCCCCGCACCTCATTGGGGTTTCGGAGCGTCGAGACGAACATGCCCGTCTCCCGCGCGCCGATGGTGACGACACGTTCGCGGCTCGACAGGACCAGCCGTGCGATCGCCAGCTTGCCTGTCCTGCGCAGCGCCTCGCGAAGCACGACGAAAGTCTCCTCCGCCATGGCGCCGTCAGGCGCCAGATAATAGGGCGCGTCCTGATAGATGACATCGACGGAACCCTCCTCGACGAAGGCCTCGATGTTCATCGTGTGGTTGGATTCGATCCTGACGCTTTCGAGGTCGGATTCGTCGATGATGACATATTGCTTGTCTTCATATTCATAGCCCTTGACCAGGTCGGAACGTTCGACGAGGCCCAGCTCGGGATCGACCGGCTTCATGTTGATGCGGTTGTGCGTCTTCTTGTGAAGCTGGTTGAAGGAGATGCGCTCGCTCGAGCTGGTGGCGGGGTATAGCCGCACCGGGCAGCTCACCAGACTGAGCTTCAGATATCCTTTCCAGCTGGCTCTCGGTGCCATGGATGTCTCCTACGCGACGGCACTAGTTGTTCGATTGCTTTCTGCTCGACGTCTTCGCCTGCGATGCTGCCGGCAATTCACGGGCGAATTCGTTAATCCTGGCCCAGGGATCGCCCGACATGGTTAACAAGCCCGGAAGGGAAGAATAGTTCAAATCCTCAGGGGCGTCGATGGACTCCAAATCGTTCCATGACAACGGAGCCGAGGCGGGCATGTTGGCGCGGGCGCGCAGCGAATAGGGCGCCGCCGCGGTGGCGCTGCGCGCATTGCGGTGGAAGTCTATGAAGATCCGACGCTTGCGGTTGTCCTTGCCCATGATCGCGGTGAAGGTTTCAGGCGCCGATGCGGCGATCCTGCCGGCAATGTCGCTGGTTGCCCGGTGCACTTCCTTCCAGCCGCGCTTCGGCAGGATCGGGACGACCACATGGATGCCCTTGCCGCCTGACGTCTTGACGAAGGGGACGAGACCGAGCGTTTCCATTTCGCCGCGTATGTGGATCGCGGCCTCCACCACCTCGCGCCAGGCGACGCCGTCGCCGGGATCGAGGTCGAAGACGATTCGATCAGGCTTTTCGAGCTGCTGCCGCAAGGCGCCCCAGGCGTGGAACTCGACGACGCCGAACTGCGCCAGAGCGAGATAACCCTTGGCGTCCTCGACGGAAATATAGGTCTTCTCCTCGTCGTCGGAATTGGTGGTGCGGATGGTGGCCACCGTCGGCGGCATGCCGTTGAAGGCGTGGCGCTGGAAGAAGCAGTCCTGCGGCCTGCCGGTCGGGCAGCGGAAAAGCGAGACCGGCCGCCCGATGATGTGCGGCAGCATGAAGTCGCCGACCAGCGCGTAATAGACCGCGATGTCCAGCTTGGTCGGTCCGGACTTTCCGAAGAGGCGGCGGGTGGGGTTGGTGACCCAGATCGAAGCGAGGTCTGCATCGGTAACGAGCCGTATCCGGTCCGTCGGCTCCTCGCGCGACAGTTCGGCCTCCCTCAGTCCCATATAGACGGCGTGACGCAGCATTCCGTCGTTGGTTCTGTTGGCGTAGCGGATGCGCGCCGTCAGCACCGGACGCACGAAGATCGTCTCCTTCGGCGCCCTTGCAAGAGGAACTGCGCCTTCGGTCAGGGGCGCCAATCGCTTTTCGAGGTCGCGCAAAGCGCCGGCATCGAAGCCCGAACCGACCTTGCCGCGGTAGTGGAGCTCGTCATTCTCCCATTCGCCGAGCGCGAGTGCTCCCAATCCGTCCGTCGCCGGAGAAATCGTATAGCCGACGATCACGAAATTGCCCGGCCTAGGAGCCTTGGCCTTGATCCAGCTCTGCGTGCGCCCTTCCTGATAGGGGGCTGAGATGTCCTTCGACACGATGCCTTCCAGGCCCATATCGGAGGCCTGCTCGAAGAGCGCCTCGCCGTCACCCAGCACATGGTCGCTGAGCTGGATCGCCGAACGCGACGTCGTTTGGCCGGCGAGCAATTGGGTGAGCAGTTCCTTGCGTTTCAGCAGCGGCACAGCCCTGAGGTCCCATCCATCGAGGTAGAGCAGGTCGAAGGCGTAGAAGAGCAGCTTGCCGGCGGAGCCTTGTGAGAGCGCGTCCTGCAGTGCGGCAAAGCGGCTGACGCCTTGCTCGTCGAGTGCGACGACCTCGCCATCGATCAGCGCCTCGCGGCATCGCAGAACCGAGAAGGCGCGGCCGAGATCGCCGTAACGCCTTGTCCAGTCCAGGCCGCTGCGCGTGATCAGCCTCGCCTCACCTTCCGAGAGGCGAACCATGGTGCGGTAGCCGTCGAACTTGATCTCGTGGAGCCAGGTCTTGCCTCCGGCCCTGTCCTTCCCCTTCGCCTCGTCCTTGGGTGGAACGGTCGCGGCCGTCGCGAGCTGAGGGCTCAGGCTGTCGGGCATCGGCCCGCGTTTCGCACCTTTAGGCTTGCCCGGTCTCAGCTCGACCTGGACAGGCGTCGGCTTTGGTTGCTCGACCAGTTCCTCGATCCGCCGTCCGCTCTTCACGCTTTCGGGCCGTGCCGCCAATATGTCGAGCGTCTCATCGGCGGCGAGGTCCTTCTCCTTGAACAGCAGCCAGTTCTGCTTGTCTTCGTCTTCATCGGAGCGGCGCTTCAGCCGCGCCAGCATCCAGCCGCCCTTCAATTTGTCGCCGGCGAGGCGGAACTTGAAGGCGCCCGACGTCAGGCTCCTGTCGACATCGTCCATCGGCGCCCAGGTGCCGGTATCCCAGACGATCATCGGGCCGCCGCCATACTCCCCTTCGGGGATCAGGCCCTCGAAATCGAGATATTCGAGCGGATGGTCCTCGGTCTGGACGGCCAGGCGCTTGTCGGCCGGATTGAGCGAAGGGCCCCGGGGCACGGCCCAGCTCTTCAGGACGTCGCCGACCTGGAGCCTGAGATCGTAGTGATCCGAGGTGGCGGAGTGCTTGTGCACCACGAAACGGTTGTCGGAGCCGGCGAGCACGCCGCCGACCGGCTCGCTCGTCTTCGAGAAGTCCCGCTTGTCGCGATAGGCCTTGAGTTTCCGCTGCGGCATGGGCGGGAAGCTAGAACAAGCCGCGCCGTGTTGGCAATGAAGCGAGACAGGCCAACCTGTTCAGGCGCTGGCTTCCTTTTTCCGCGGCGGCTCTTCCCAACCGAAAACGCTGCGGCCGCCCAGCGCATGCGACTGGAACCTTTCCTCGGCGATGAGGGCTTCGACCGAAGGGCCGGAGACACGGCGCTCGAGCAGCCGTGACTGGTCGTCGAGACGCTTCAGCGCGGAAAGCTCCTCCTCACGTCCGAGGCGTGCCTTCTGCACGGCCGATTTCAGCACGCCGATCGTCTGGTCGTAGACATGGATCGGCACGGGGAAGGGATGCCGGTCCTTGCCGCCATGGGCGAAGGAGAAGCGTGCGGGATCGCTGAAACGGCAGGGCGCGCCATGGACGACTTCTGCCACCATGGCGAGCGACTGAACCGTGCGGGCGCCGACGCCGGGCACAAGCAGCAGTTCGGCGAAATCCTCGGGCCCGCGATCGGCGGCTGCAGCGAGGGCGGCGTGCAGGCGCCGCACCTGCACGTCCTTGGCGCGGACGTCGTGATGGGCCGGCATGACGAGATGTGGCAAAGCGAGCTGTACGGGCTCGGCCGGTCGGGCGCCGCCGGCAAGCGCGGCGAGTTCACGGGTGATGCCGTCGGGGCCGAGAGCGGAGAGCAGATCGAGCTGGCCCTGGCGCGAGGCTTCCGCCCTATGGTCGGTCAGATTGACGATTTCGCCCTGGCTCTCGCCGTCGATCGCTGAATGCGGCTCGTCGATGAAGCTCTTCAGCCCTTCGGAGAGCCAATGGTAGCGTCGCGCCGTGCGGCTCCCGTCGTTCATGCCCTGCTGGACCACGACCCAGCGGCCGTCGTCGGCAACAATGAAGCCGTGGAGGTAGAGGTCGAAGCCGTCCTGCACGGCGGCGCTGTCGACCTTGGCGACGAGACGGCTCGCTTTGGCCAGCGCCGTCCCGTCGAAGCCGACCTTGTCGCCGATCGCCACCAGTTCGTGCGGGGTCTGCCTGGAGTGCTTGCCGCGACCGCCGCAGACATGGATGCCCAACTCCCCGGAATGCGGGCCGAGACCACGCTTGAGGGCGCCGATCACGCTGGTCGTGATGCCGGAGGAGTGCCAGTCCATGCCCATCACGGCGCCGAAGGATTGGAACCAGAAGGGATGGGCAAGCCGGCGCAGCAGCTCCTCGCGCCCGTAGTGGTGGACGATCGTCTCGCAGATGACCGCGCCGAGCCGCGTCATCCGATCGGCCAGCCAGGGCGGTACCCTGCCGCCGTGCAGCGGCAGGTCCGCGCTTCCCGCCTTACGCGCCACGTCTCACCCGATGGTTCAGATGCATGGTCGAAAGATAGGCCATTCGGGGTCAGCCTGCCACGGCCCAAAAGACGCAAGCGATTGAATGTCAACCGGGCAGGCCGCTCTGCGCGCCGACTCGAAGAAAGTAGGTGACGATCGTTCACGCGCTATCCTTGGGCGCCCGGAAGCGGGCGGATCAGCGCCATCAGGGCCGGCGACAAAAATGGGGTCCGGCCATTCAGTGCCCGCTGATAGCGGGCATAGTCTTCGATAGCGCCGGCGGTATCCTGCCGCGCGAGGCTATCGGCGATGAGGGATTGATGGATGCGGGCCGAATCCTGACAGGATTCGAGCGCCCTGAGATAGATGGCCCGCGCCCGGTCGGTGCGCCCATCGGCTCCGTGTTCCTTCCCGACCGAGATCGCAAGGCGCTGAGGAGCATTGTGCGTTCATGCGCATGTTGACATAAAGATGTCTTTATGTGATTTTTCGATCTTTGTCGCTCCAAGGATGGAAACTGTCGCAAATGTCGTCATCGCTCGATCGCCTCTTCGGTGCGACAGCGCCCAAGCCCGATGGTTCGGAAGTGCGGGCCGCGCTCGAAGCCGCCGCGCGCGAACGCATCCTGATCCTCGACGGAGCGATGGGCACCCAGATCCAGGGCCTCGGCTTCGGCGAGGATCATTTCCGCGGCGACCGGTTCGGCGGCTGTGCCTGCCACCAGCAAGGCAACAACGACCTGCTGATCCTTAGCCAGCCCGCCGCGATCGAGGAAATCCACTACCGATATGCCATTGCCGGCGCCGACATCATCGAGACGAACACTTTCTCCTCGACCTCGATCGCCCAGGCCGACTACGGCATGGAGGATCTGGTCTACGAACTCAATCGCGATGGCGCGCGCCTAGTCCGTCGCGCGGCGATCCGGGCCCAGCAGGAAGACGGCAAGCGACGTTTCGTGGCGGGCGCGCTCGGGCCGACCAACCGCACGGCGTCGATCTCGCCCGACGTCAACAATCCCGGCTATCGCGCCGTCACCTTCGACGATCTCAGGCTCGCCTATGCAGAGCAATTGCGTGGTCTGATCGACGGCGGCGCCGACATCATCCTGATCGAGACCATCTTCGACACGCTCAATGCCAAGGCGGCGATCTTCGCCGCCGAGGAGATCTTCCTGGGGAAGGGCGTGCGCCTGCCGGTCATGATCTCCGGCACCATCACCGACCTTTCCGGCCGCACCCTGTCCGGCCAGACTCCGACTGCCTTCTGGCATTCGGTGCGCCATTCGAGGCCCTTCACCATCGGCCTCAACTGCGCCCTCGGCGCGGCCGCGATGCGTCCGCATCTGGCCGAACTCTCCGATGCCGCCGAGACCTTCGTCTGCGCCTATCCCAATGCCGGTCTCCCGAACGCCTTCGGCCAATATGACGAGAGCCCGGAGTTCATGGCCGCGCAGGTCGAGGAGTTCGCGCGCGAGGGGCTGGTCAACGTCGTCGGCGGCTGCTGCGGATCGACACCGGAGCATATTGCCGCCATTGCCGAGGCGGTGCGGAAACACCAGCCGCGCGAGCGGCCGACACCGGCGCCGCAGATGCGGCTCTCGGGCCTCGAACCCTTCACGCTCACCAAGAACATCCCGTTCGTCAATGTCGGCGAGCGCACCAACGTCACCGGCTCGGCCAAGTTCCGCAAGCTGATCACGGCGGGCGACTACGCGGCCGCGCTCGACGTCGCCCGGGACCAGGTCGCGAACGGCGCCCAGGTCATCGACGTCAACATGGACGAGGGCCTGATCGATTCGAAAAGGGCGATGGTCGAGTATCTCAACCTGATTGCCGCCGAGCCCGACATCGCCCGGGTGCCGGTCATGATCGACAGCTCCAAATGGGAAGTGATCGAGGCCGGCCTGAAATGCGTCCAGGGCAAGGCTATCGTCAACTCGATCTCGATGAAGGAGGGCGAGGAGGCCTTTCTCCATCACGCCAGGCTCTGCCGGGCTTATGGCGCGGCGATCGTGGTCATGGCCTTCGACGAGGCTGGGCAGGCCGACACCAGGGCGCGCAAGGTCGAGATTTGCAGGCGCGCCTACCGGCTGCTGACGGAACAGGCCGGCTTCGCGCCGGAGGACATCATCTTCGATCCGAACATCTTCGCGGTGGCGACCGGCATCGAGGAGCACGATAATTACGGCGTCGACTTCATCGAGGCGACGCGCGAGATCACGCGCACCCTGCCGCATGTGCATGTGTCGGGCGGCGTTTCGAACCTTTCCTTCTCGTTCCGCGGCAACGAGCCGGTGCGGGAAGCCATGCACGCCGTCTTCCTCTATCACGCCATCCAGGCCGGAATGGACATGGGCATCGTCAATGCCGGCCAGCTCGCGGTCTATGAATCGATCGATCCCGACCTGCGTGAGGCCTGCGAGGACGTCGTGCTCAACCGGGTGCCGAAGGGGGGCGGCACTGCGACGGAGCGGATGCTTGTCATCGCCGAGCGCTTCAGGGGCGCCGGCGCGAAGGAAGCGAAGGAGAAGGACCTCGCCTGGCGCGACTGGCCGGTCGAGAAGCGGCTGGAACATGCGCTGGTCAACGGCATCACCGAATTCATCGAGGCCGACACCGAGGAGGCGAGGCGTGGCGCCGAGCGACCGCTGCACGTCATCGAAGGGCCGCTGATGGCCGGCATGAACGTGGTGGGCGATCTGTTCGGCGCGGGCAAGATGTTCCTGCCGCAGGTGGTCAAGTCGGCCCGCGTCATGAAGCAGGCGGTGGCCGTGCTGCTGCCCCATATGGAGGCCGAGAAGCTCGCCAACGGCGGGGGCGCCCGCGAAAGCGCCGGAAAGATCCTGATGGCGACGGTCAAAGGGGACGTCCACGACATCGGCAAGAACATCGTCGGCGTCGTGCTGGCTTGCAACAATTACGAGATCATCGACCTCGGGGTCATGGTGCCCGCGACGAAGATCCTGCAGACGGCGCGCGACGAAAAGGTCGACATCGTCGGCCTGTCCGGCCTCATCACGCCGTCGCTCGACGAAATGGCGCATGTGGCGGCCGAGATGGAGCGCGAGGGTTTCGACATCCCGCTGTTGATCGGCGGCGCGACCACCAGCCGCGTCCATACGGCGGTGAAGATCCATCCTCGCTACGAACGCGGCCAGGCGGTCTACGTCACCGACGCCAGCCGTGCCGTGGGCGTGGTGTCGAGCCTGCTCTCGTCCGAGCAGAAACCCGGTTATGTCGAGGGACTGCAGGCGGAGTATCGCAAGGTCGCCGAGGCCCATGCCCGCTCGGAGGCGGAAAAGCAGCGCCTGCCGCTGGCAAGGGCTCGCGCCAATGCGCATCGGGTCGACTGGTCGTCCTATGTCCCGCCGAGGCCCTCCTTCCTCGGCACGAAGGTCTTCGCCGACTGGGATCTGGCCGAGCTCGCCCGCTATATCGACTGGACGCCCTTCTTCCAGACCTGGGAACTGAAGGGGCGCTATCCCAAGATCCTCGAGGACGAGAAGCAAGGCCCGGCCGCCCGACAGCTCTTCGACGACGCACAGGCGATGCTGGCCAAGATCATTTCGGAGAATTGGTTTGCTCCAAAGGGGGTGATCGGTTTCTGGCCGGCCAATGCGGTCGGCGACGACATCCGCCTCTTCACCGACGAGGCCCGCTCGCGCGATCTCGCCACCTTCTTCACGCTGCGTCAGCAGCTGACCAAACGGGATGGCAAGGCGAATGTCGCATTGTCCGATTTCGTCGCGCCGCAGGAGAGCGGCCTGCCGGACTATCTCGGCGGTTTCGTTGTGACCGCAGGTATAGAGGAGGTGGCGATCGCCGAGCGTTTCGAGCGCGCGAACGACGACTATTCCTCGATCCTCGTCAAGGCGCTCGCGGACCGCTTCGCCGAAGCTTTCGCCGAGCGCATGCATGAAAAGGTCCGCAAGGAGTTCTGGGGGTATGCCGGCGATGAGGCTTTTGCCCCTGACGACCTCATCGGGGAGCCCTATCGCGGCATCCGTCCGGCGCCCGGCTATCCGGCGCAGCCGGACCATACGGAAAAGGCGACCTTGTTCCGCCTCCTGGATGCGGAGAAGAACGCCGGCGTGAGCCTGACCGAGAGCTTCGCCATGTGGCCGGGCTCGTCCGTGTCCGGGCTCTACCTGGCCCATCCCGAGAGCTACTATTTCGGCGTGGCCAAGGTCGAACGCGACCAGGTCGAGGATTATGCGGCGCGCAAGCGCATGCCCGTTGGCGAGGTGGAGCGGTGGCTCGGCCCGATCCTGAACTATGTTCCTGCATCCTATGCGGAGGCGGCCGAGTAGCACCGGCCTCGGGACTACATCTTTGTCGCGATCACCTGTACCATCATCCCGATCGTGGCGCCGAGGCGCCACCCGCGGGGCGGCGCAAGGCGGCAGGGGGAAGTGGATAGGATGAGGGTTGTCGCGACCGTGGTTGCCCTGGCGCTGTTTCCCGCGACCGCCTATGCGGACATGATGGAAAGGCGGACTGCCAGGATCATCCGCAATGCCGGCCACTGGTGCGACAGGGTGAGCGATCTTCAGCTCGACAAGCGCAAATCGACGCCGGAGCGGCGCGTGGTGCTCGTGACCTGTTACGACGTCAGGCATTTCGTCCAGTATGAACTGGTCGTGGGCGGCGACAACAAGGTCAGGTCGATCAAGAAGATGTAGGCCGGGCAGACAGCCGCCAGGGGCTCAAGGGTTCCCGGTTGCCGGCTGTGGCGCCCTGCGCTGCTCTTCGACCGCCTCCTGCGCGGCGCCGGTGACGGCCCTCATCACGTCCTCAGGCAGCGGCTTGTCGCTCAGCACCTCGACCTTGACGCTGCGCTGGGCGAGGCTGATGCCGTGACGCTCGAAGGCGTCGCGCAGCTTCTGGTATGCGTCGCGGCGGATCACCCATTGCGCGCCCGGCCGCGCCATGAACTTCATGCCGATCACCATGTTGAACTCCTCCATGCGGCGGACGCCTTGGGATTTCAACGGTTCGAGGATCTGGCTGCCGTAATTGGGATCCGCCTGGAGCTCGGCGCCGATCTGCTTGACGATCTTCTTCACCAGCTTGAGATCGGTATCGAAGGGCACGCGGAACTCGAGCTTCAGGATCGCCCAGTCGCGGCTGTAGTTGGTGAGCGACTTCAACTCGCCGAAGGGGATGGTGTGGACGGCGCCGCGATGGTGACGCACGCGCATCGAGCGCAGCGACATCGATTCCACAGTGCCGCGCAGATCCCCGATCTCGATATATTCGCCGACGCGGAAGGCATCGTCGATGAGATAGAAGATGCCCGACACGATATCGCGGACCAGCGACTGGGCACCGAAGCCGATGGCGACGCCGACGACGCCCGCACCGGCGATCAGCGGGGCGATGTTGACGCCCAGGGAGGACAGCACCGTCAGCGCGACGAGCATCAGCACGGCGACCAGCAGCATGTTGCGCAACAGCGGCAACAGCGTCGCGATGCGCGCCTCCGGGCCGGGTGGTTCGCCCGGCGGCGGCGCCACGTAGCGGGCCAGGCGAAGGTCGATGGCGGTCTTGGCCCAGGTCCAGACCAGATCGGCGATCAGCAGGACTGCAACGATATCGATGGCGACCTTGACGGCGCGGCCGGCGAGGCTGGAGGACGTCGACATGGCGGCGATGCTGGTGCCCCAGGTGGTGGCGAGGATCACCAGGGCGATCGCCGCCAGGGCGAAACGGGCGAGCCGCCGGGCGACCGGACGGTAGATGGCGAGACGCTCAGCCTGTTCCGCCGCGGCCCGCGCCTCATCCGAAGGCGATGATATCTCGTCCGTTGCCGTTTCCGAGGGGCCGGGAACAGTGAGTGGTACCTGGTCGAATGCGTGGTCGACGATGATGCGCACGAGCCTCGAGGCGGGCAGGAAGGTGCCGACGACCAGCACGGTCCACATCAGTTCGACGGCATCGAACACCCAGAGCAGATATGCAGTGACGAGGACGACGGTCTGCGAAATCGGCAGGACCTTGAAGACAACAGGATCGAAGCGGCCGCGCGCCCCGTTCGACCCCGGCCGCAGCCGGGCGAAAGCCCGCCAGTGCGACCAGATCATTGCGATGATGGTGGCCACGGCAACGGCGCCAAGCGTCACCGATACGGCCAGTGCGGCATTGGCGGCGTCCAAGGAACCCGAATCCGACCGGGCGAGCGCCGAAAGCGCGTCCGAGACGACCAGCGCGCCGACGATCACCGATCCGACGACGATGTGCCAGCGATGCACGCTGAGCGCCAGTGAATCCTGCAGTGGCACCAGTCGGAGATCCGGATGGCGCGGCGCGAGCACGAAGCGCGACACCAGCGCCAAAGCGCGCACCGCGATCACGCCCAGCAGGAGGTCGACCACGATCCGCTCCAGGAAGGGCGGCCAGACAAAGGCGACGAATGTACCGACACTGCCGATTGCAAAGATCGCCAGTCCCATGGTCTGCAGGAGAAGCCTGCCGCCGGCCGCGGCCAGACGTCGCCCGAGCGAGGTGGGGTTGCTGTACACGATCCGCATCATGAGCGGGTGGAAGTACTGCCAGAACAGCCATTCCAGGCCCCCGCCGACAAACAGGAAGACGATGACATAGGTCAGGCTGCGCAGGGCCTCGCCGGCGCTCAGTTCGGCTTGCCAGGCATTGGCGATAACATCGGGGATCAGCGGGAAGTTGGACCAGGCGCTCATCAGTTCGGCAATGCGCGCGCGGGCGGCGGCTATGCGGGCGGTGATCTCGGCGCGCAGGGAATGGCTCGCGGGGCCGGCGGAATCGGGCATCCCCGCCTCGGCGCTGCGCCGCAGCCAATCCACCATCCCGGGGTCGCCGAGCAACCGCAGCAGTTCCTGCCTGTCGGCCTGCGACGGGGCGGCGGCAGCGGACGGTTGCGCCGGAGCGGGCGGTATCTGAGCGGCGCCCGCGCCGGTGAGAGCGAGCAGGCAGACGATCGCCAGGAGGAAGGGGCGGATCCGGCTCATGCCGCATCCGCCGTCACGGAAGCCGGCATCGCGTCATCAGGCTGGACCGCTTCCTCGTGCAGTTCCCGCGGACGCATGAAGGGCGAGAGCAGGCGCTCGACGCGGATCATGCCGGGTGGCGGCTCCATCTGGCAGGCGAGCCGCACATCGGGCCCTGCGCCGAGCCGCGCCAGGGTCGCGGCTTCGGCCGTGCTTGGCGGATCGAGCTTGCCGGACGCTTCCAGGATGCGGATGCGGCAGGTCCCGCAACGCCCCCGCCCGCGGCAGAGATGGGCGACGGGGACATGGTGGAGACGGGCGATCTCCAGGATGTTGAGGCCTGTGCCTGTGTCGATCAGCGGCCCGCCGACGAAGGAGACCTGAACATGCCGCCGCTCGCCGCGCAGTCGCCACCAGCGGGCTGCCAGAACGACCGCGAGCGCAGCAAGATAGAGGACGAACACCGTCCAGTTGATCCTGCCCAGGATCGCCAGGATCTCGTCGAAGGGGCGTGTCAGAACCATTGGCGGGATCGCGGCGGGCGGGGCGACCGAGGTCGGGTCCTCGAAGCGCGCGATGGCCTCGTTGCCCGCCTGCACGAAACCGAGCAGGCCGAGCACCGGAACGGCGACCGCGAGCGGATGGAGAAAGGTTCCGAGGCGCGGCCACCAGCGCTGGATGCGCATCCAGGTGAAAACTCCCACGCAGCCATGGATCCACAATATGGCGAGGAGCAGGACCTGACGCAGGCCCTCCGCCGGCTTGTCGATCCAGAAATAGGGGATCAGGGTCGAGAAGTTGTTCACGATGCCGAACCGGGCCGCGATGACGGTGCCGACCACATGTGGGGTGAGCAGCGGAACGATGGCGAGGGCGGCCATGAGCTGAACTGCGTCTGTGGGCGAAAGCCGCAGCGTGTTGCGGTGGTAGATCGCGCCGAGGCCAAGCACGAAATGCGCGGCAAGGCAAAGGCCCAGCACGATGCTGCCGACCGGGTTGGTCCACATGCCCATCAGGAATGGTCGCGCGCGGTCCATCGACGCGATCGAATGGAGGCCGAACGCAACATTCAGAAGATGCATGGTGACGAAGGCGAAGAGGACCAGACCCGAGACGATCCTAATACGCTTGGCCATCGCGTTTCCTTGCCTGCCGGGACGGACAACCGTCGCCGATCGCAGCCGGACAATAGCAAGAGACGACAGCGCGCGCACCGGCTTTGCGCAAAGCTGTGTTCAACATAGGTCTATCCCTTGGCGAGCGCCGCCTGGGCCGCAGAGGTTGCGATCGCCTGCCGCTCGCTGTCGGTGAGATCCTGATATCTGGGCATGCTGACGCGGACTTCACGGCGCGCGAATTCGATGCCGGCGGCGGCAAAGGCCGTCTGGACACGCGAATAGATGTCCTTGCGGATCGACCATTGCTTGCCCGGCTTCGACATGAATTTGCCGCGCACCAGGAGGCCGACGTCGTCGACGCTGCTTACCCCTTGCGACTTGAAGGTCTGGATGATGTCGTCGGCATATGGAGCGTCCATGATCTCGTTGCCGATCTGCTTGAAGATCTTGCGGATCTTGTTCACGTCGGTATCGAACGGCACGGTGAACTTCATCTTCACGACGACCCAGTCGCGCGAGTTGTTGGTCACCTGACCGATCTCGCCATAGGGAATGGTGTGCACCGCGCCTTGGGGATGTCGCAATTGCAGCGAACGCACGGAGATCTTCTCCACGGTGCCGGCCGTGGAGCCGACAACGATGTATTCGCCGACGCGGAACGCATCGTCGATCAGGAAGAAAACGCCCGACACGATATCCTTGACCAGCGTCTGGGCACCGAAGCCGACGGCGAGACCGACAATGCCGGCGCCCGCGACGAGCGGGGTGATGTCGATGCCGAGATTGCTCAGCGCCACCAGTATGGTGAGCACGATGATTGCCGCCTGGGTTCCCATGCGGAGCAACGGCAACACCGTCGTCATGCGAGAGCCCGCCGTCCCGGTGATCTCGCCGGCGTCTTCGTTCTGCAGGTCGATGCCCTCGGGAGCCGTCTCGCCCGCGATCCGACGATTGAAGAGCAGCGTCGATATCTCCCAGACAAGGTAACCCGCTGCAAGGATCATCAGGAAGGTGAACAGCCGCGCGGCGAGCCGCAGGCCGACCTGGTTGGAGGTGAAGCTGGAGATGCTGAGGTCCCACATCACGGCGATGACCAGGACGACGAGCCCGAACACCATCACCCGGCCGATGCGGATATAGCTTCGCTTGGTCGATAGATAGGCCTTCTCCGCAACCGCTCCCTGGCCCTGCATCGGGGGAATCAGGTGACGCACCAGCCCGCGGATCATCGTATCCATCGTGGGCGCGAGCAGCAGGATACCGAGCGTGAGATATTGCTTGCCGCTCTCCAGCATGGCGCTGTTGCCTCCCACGATCACGAGCTCGAAAACCAGCCAGCTCGCGGCGATCAAGGCCAGGTCAAACCACGGATAGGCCCGTGCGACACGGTCCTCCATGGGCGTGACGTCGGCTTCCCAGCCCCTGGACATCATGGCGACGCCTGAACGGGCATGGAAGATCGTCCAGCCCAGCCAGGCAAAGACCAGAAGGTTTGGCCAGAAACCAAGCGCCGTGCCTTCGATGGAGATACCGTTGGCGATGATGAAATTGATGAGGAAGATGGCCGCGCCGAGGAACACGATGATGCCGACGAGGTTGCGGTAGAGGAATTTGGCATTCCGGTCGTCGATGCTGACCAGTCTCAGCCCTGGCCTGGTCGGAGCGAACAGGAAGCGCAAGAAGGCGGCGGTGAAGCGGGGCGTGATCACGCAATAGAACAGAAATTGCGCAGCGATCGGCCGCAGATCCTCCGCAATCAGCGCGCGTCCAACCGCTCGCGTAACCACCAGAAAGGCAATCAGCCCGAACATGTCGAGCGCCAGCCGTGCCCCCAGGATCGACAGGGTCTCACCGAGCGTGCCCGTGCTCGTCGAGCGCGACGCGTGACGGCGCAGCCGTGATGCCAGGCGGTCGACCAGCAGTTCGGCGGCGATGCCGGCGCCGAACGCTCCAGCGACGCCCAGAAGGAACCGGCCCAGCCCGTTCCACCCGAGCTTGCCGACGAAGGTCGAGACAGCCAGGCTCGTTCTATCCCACATCACCGGCAGGCCGACCACTGCCGTCAGGAGCCGATCGCCCAGACCGGCGACGAGCCGTTGTCCTTCCGACGCAAGGTCACCGGTTTCGGCCGGCGGGGGCGGCGTCGGCTTGGCCTGAGCGACACCCAGCCTTTCGAGGACGAACTGGCGAAACTCGGTTTCGCTCATGCGGTTGGCGAGGGCGCGGACGTCTTCTGATGTCATCGTGTCCGCGACTTGCGTCTTCGCGGCGTCCTGCGCCGGCTGTGCCGCTGACGGACCCGCCCCGATGAAAGCGAGCACGGCAAGAACCAAAAAAGCGGTACAACGAAACGACATACCTTCCCCCTCCAGCGCCGACCGTTTGCCGAACAATACGCAATGAAAGGAAGTCGTAAAGCGTCAGATTGAAAGCCAACGCTCGGAATGGACCGGCTGCGACGGGCGGCAGACCCGCCCAGGCTGAACAAGGTCCAACTCCGATGGCTGCATTTGACCAGCCTTTAACCTTCTCGGTGTTTTCTTCGTCGCCGTCGCGCCGATGGGCGTCGCGCGACTTCGAAGGGGGCTTCCGGACATGCGCGCCAAATCCGTCAAACTGCCGCAACTGAAGTTGCGGGGCAAAATCGTGCTTGCCGCCGCGGCGGTCTTCACCATCGCCATCGCCAGCATGCTGTTCTACGTTGTCCGGTCGACCGAGAAATCCGACCTCGCCGCCGCCGACCAGTTGCTGAGGAGCATATCGCGCGCGGAAGCAGGCAATGTCGACATGCTGCTGAAACGGCATTGGGCTGTCGCGGAATCGATCTCGCAGACGGTGACCACGCTGGTTTCGGATCCGATGATCGGCCCCGACGCCTATCGCGAGTTGCTCGCGCGACAGATGACCATCGTGCCCGACGCTGTCGGCATCTGGGTGCTGCTGAACAAGGATGCGCCTTCGGCGGCGAACCCCGACCTTATGGCGTCCAGCTTTGCCCGAGGCGACGGCTATTTCGGACCGAACATCGTGCGCGACGTTCAGACCGGCGAGATCCGGTTCTCGGATCTCGACCTGTCGATGGAGAACGGCTTCAAGGACTGGTTTCTCGATCCGCTGGCCAAGGGCAAGCCCACGCTGATGGGCCCCTATCTCTACAACGACCTGCTCTACACCTCGACGATAGCGATCGTGCGTGACCGGGCAGGCAAGCCGGTCGGGCTGGCCGGCGTCGACTTCAACGGCGGCGTGTTCGCTTCCCTGATCGGCACGCACCGGCCGCTCGGCACCGGCTGGGTCGGCATCATCAACCAGGACAAAAACTGGGTTGTGCCGCCGGAGGCTGCATTGATCGGCAAGCCCGCGGAGGACGCGACGGCAAGGGCCGCGGTCGCGGGTGCCCGCACGGGCAGCTTCCATGAAACCATTCCGGTCAACGACGTCGACTGGCGCGTCACGTCGACCGAGCTCGACTTGCCGGAGTTCGGCGCGGCCTGGACCGTTCTGGTCGGGGTGCCGGAGGAAACGCTGCTGGCCGATGCCGTCGGACAGCGCAACATCCTGCTGCTCGGCGGCGCTCTCGTCCTTGCCCTGGGACTGGTCGCTTTCACCTGGCTCGGAGCCTCGATCGCCAAGCCGGTCAGCCGCATGACGACGGCGATGCGCCGCATCGCCGAGAACGACTATGCGGCCGAGGTGCCCTATGGAGACCGGCGCGACGAGATCGGCGACATGGCAAAGGCCCTCGGCATCTTCCGCTCGGCCGGTATCGAGAAGCAGCGTCTGGAGATGGAGGCAGACGAGGCGCGCCGGACGATCGACGGCGAACGTTCGGTGCGCGAGGCCGAGACGGCGGAAAGCCAGCGTGCGGCCAAACATGCCGTCGATGTACTGGGCGATGGCCTGCACCGTCTCGCCGACGGCGACCTTGTCCAGCGCATCCAGACCCAACTCGGCAAGGGGGCGGACGAGCTGCGCGTCGACTTCAACCTCTCCGTCGAGAAGCTGCAGGAGACCATGCTCGGCATCCACAGGGTCGCCGGCGCCATCCGCACCGGGCTCAGCGAGATCTCGGCCGCCGCGGACGACCTTTCGCATCGCAGCAGCCAGCAGGCCGCGAGCCTTGAAGAAACCGCGGCTTCGCTCAACCAGATCACCGAAACCGTGCGGCAGACGGCCGATGGAGCGAATCATGCCCGCCGGGTCGTCGCCAGCACGCGCTCCGATGCGGTGACGAGCGCCGAGGTGGTGCGCCAGGCGATCGAAGCCATGGGCCAGATCGAGAAGTCGTCGCATGAGATCGGCAGCATCATCGGCGTGATCGACGAGATCGCGTTCCAGACGAATCTGCTCGCCCTCAATGCGGGCGTCGAGGCGGCGCGCGCCGGCGAGGCGGGGCGTGGCTTCGCCGTGGTCGCATCGGAGGTGCGTTCGCTCGCCCAGCGCTCGGCGGAGGCGGCCAAGGAGATCAAGTCGCTGATCGCCAACTCATCGTCGCAGGTCGATGCCGGCGTCAGGCTGGTCGTTAGCACCGGTGATGCGCTGAAAAAAATCATGACGCAGGTGAACGAGATCAACGACGCGGTCGTCGACATCGCCGCCAAGACCGCCGAGCAGGCGACGAGCCTGCGCGAGGTCAATGTCGCGGTCAACCAGATGGACCAGGTCACGCAGCAGAACGCCGCGATGGTCGAGGAAACCACGGCCGCCAGCCACACGCTTTCGGGCGAAGCGGCGGCACTGGTCCGGCTGGTCGGGCAGTTCAAGGTCGGTTCCGAGGCGGCCGCCGCATCGCATGCACCGGCACCGCGGCAGCCCGCGCCGCGCCCTGCCGCGGTTCGCGGCAATCTGGCGCTGAAGCCCGTCGCCGAGGCCGACGGCTGGGAGGAGTTTTGAGGCAGGTGGACCTTGCCAGGCTGATCGTCTGAGGCGCCGGCTCCTCCATCCTGTGCTGCGGCCGATCGGCGTGGATGCCATCCCAATCCGGGCCCGATGGCGCGATGCCGGATGACGGCCGATGCCGCGCCTCCAATAGCGCCGGCCTGGCTACCAGACCTCGCGAATGAAGCGGAGCACTTCGACCAGCGCCAGGGCGGTTGCCGACAACGCCGTCGCGACCGCCACCCATCCCTTGAGGCTGTGGGTATGGTGCAGTTTGCTCCGGTTCTCCCCGTTGCGCCCTTCTCCTGGGCGGTCGTCGGCATTCTCAATCATCGCGTAGCTCCATGGCCCGGAGCATGCAGCCTAGAATGATTCGGGTTGAGCCAACGTCCAGATATTGAAGCTGCCTGGCCAATACAGAAAACGCGCCGTACTCCCAGAGCTGCTTGTGATCGAAATTCTGGAGTGTGCATGCCGACGGTGTTGGTCGCCGTGCTCTCCGCATCGGATCCGTCTTTGCGAGGGGCGGCGGCATTGCGGGCGACCCGAGCCCGGCCAGGGCGTGAAGTTCGCCGGGGAGGGACGAGCAAGGTCAATCGCATGACGCAATTGCCACTGCGGAGGTGATCGCAAGTCAACTCCATGACGACATCAGCATCCTTGATATCTGACGGGGATTTCGGGTCGCTACGCCGCCTCAAGCAAACCAGGGCGTGTTGCTGGTCGGGCAGGGGGCAAAGCTTCAGCGCAAAACGCTGAGTAGCCATCGATCGTTGGCAAATGGCGACCGGTTCGAGTTTGCCAAACGCTTTCTCGACACGACGAAGGCCCTTGGTCCGCGAGTTCCATCGGCCGGAGCAGCACGGACTCCCTCGTCGTGACCTGATGGACGGCAGGAAAGTGAGGCCAGAACAGCGCCCCCGGATGCGGGAGCCCGTTGGCCCTTGAGCAAAGGAGCTAGAGTGCAAACCGCTGGTGGAGCTGAGGGGGATCGAACCCCTGACCTCGTCATTGCGAACGACGCGCTCTCCCAGCTGAGCTACAGCCCCGTCCAGCGGATGCGCGGATTTAGGGCCAGCTGTCGGCACTGTCAAGGCGTCGCGTGGCGCTTCCTGGGGGCAAGCAGCCGTTGCAGGGCTTGCCCGTCCTGCCGCCAATGGCTACATGTCGCGAACCCGAACGGAGACCCTTCATGCTCGCGCTTATTCAGACCGTTGTTCTGGCGCTCGACATTTACTGGTGGCTGCTGATCGCCGCGGCGATCTTCTCCTGGCTCTATGCCTTCAATGTGGTCAATTCGCGCAACCAGTTTGTCAGCTCGATCGGCAATTTCCTGTTCCGCGTCACCGAGCCGGCGCTGCGGCCCATCCGCCGCTTCCTGCCCGATCTCGGCGG
The DNA here is from genome assembly GCF_016756615.1 of Mesorhizobium sp. L-8-3. Taxonomy (GTDB): domain Bacteria; phylum Pseudomonadota; class Alphaproteobacteria; order Rhizobiales; family Rhizobiaceae. Next base: position 2,274,828 of record NZ_AP023262.1, read on the forward strand.
CATCGATATTTCGCCGATCATCCTCCTCCTGATTCTCTTTTTCGTCCGGCAGTTCATCCTCACCACGGTCGCACCGCTGGTGATCTGACCTCCACGCAATGCCCGCTCCCTGGCGTGCGCGCGCCGACGGCATCGATCTTTTCGTCCGTCTCACTCCCAAGGCATCGAAGGATGCCGTCGACGGGGTGGGGACGGCTGCGGACGGTCGTACGTATCTGAAGGCCCGTGTCCGTGCCGTACCCGAGAAGGGTGCCGCCAACGCGGCGCTCGAACGGCTGGTGGCAAAGACGCTCGGCGTGCCAGCCGGCAATGTCAGCGTCGTTGCCGGCGGCACGGCAAGGCTGAAGACCTTGCACGCGGTCGGCGATACGGAGCGCCTGGCGGAAGCGGTAATGAAGGCGACGGGCGGATAGCCGCCTTCATCGGATACCGAGCGGCGACGGGGATCATGTCCGCATGGCAAGGATGAACAGCGCCAGGGAACCGAGCGGGGCCAGGGTGCGCACATGGTTCCAGCCAACCCAGGCCGCGAGATAGTGCTGCCAGAACTCTGCCCCGGCCGCGCTGTCGGGCGCAACAGCGGCAAGCTGGTCGTTGAGCGGCACGTTGAAGGCGATCGTGACGACGATCACGCCGACGAGATACAGCAGCGCGCCAGCGAGCGCATAGGCAGAGCCCGCCGTGCTCCAGTTCATCACGGCGAGGACGCCGATGACAGCCGCGACCAGGGCCGTGCCGAAGAGCAGGCTCATGAACACCGGCGTGACTGCCGTCACATTGATGGCATTCATGGCCGCAATCCCGGACGGCGCCGGCAGGCGGGCGAGGCCGCTCATCACGAAGGTGGAGAAGGCGAAGAAGACACACGCAGCCAGACCGCTGCCCAGCGCGGCGAAGAAAACGAGCGGAACAAGGAGCGTGCCGGTCATTTCGATGGCCCCCAGATACCGGATGGGGCGGTGGCCCTGGCATAGTCGGCGAAGTCGCGCGGAGGACGGCCGAGCGCCTCGAAGACGCCGTGGGTCAGATATTCGTTGCGACCGTCGAGCACTTCCGTGAAGAGCAGCCGGACGAGCTCGATGAGGTCTCCCGGCAGGCCGCCCGCCTCGAGACCGGCAACAAAGGCGGTGGCGTCGACAGTGCGATAGTTGATGGTACGGCCGCTGGCCTTCGCGATCTCGGCAATCGCCTCGGCGAAGCTCAGTAGTCTCGGGCCGGTCAGTTCGTAGAGCCGGCCGATGTGACTGTCGTCGACGAGGGCGGCAGCGGCCACGTCGGCAACGTCCTCGGCATCGACGAAGGGTTCGCGGATGCGGTCGGCGGGCAGGGCGACATCGCCGGCGAGAATGGGCTCCAGCAAAAAGCTCTCGCTGAAATTCTGGGCGAACCAGCTGCAGCGCAGGATCGTTCCATCCGCGCCGGAGGCCTGCAGCGCCTGTTCGGCGCGCTGGGCTCCCGGTTCGCCGCGTCCGGAAAGCAGGACCAGCCGCTTGGTACCGGCGCGCAATGCCGTGTCGGCGAAGGCCGCGATCGCCTCCGCCGCATCAGGCAATGCGAGATCCGGATAGTAGGTGACATAGGCGGCCCGCGTGCCCGCCAGCGCTGCTGACCAGCTCGCGCGATCCTCCCAGTCGAAAGGCGGGGTGCCGTTTCGCGAGCCGATGCGTACCGGCATGCCGTGCGCCATGAGGCGTTCTGCGACGCGGCGACCCGTCTTTCCGGTACCACCGACGATAAGGGTTTCCGTTCCCGTCATCATGATCGTTCTCCCTTCGATGAATGTGAGGAATCCTCATATTTGCTAAAAGTGATAAATCCTCATATTCTGTTCGTCAAGAGGATGCTCGGAAGATGGGAAAAGGGCGGATGAACGAGACGGCTGCAGAGGCAAGGGAGGGAGCGGCGCTCACGCCCCGTCGCGATCCCGTTCAGAAGCGAAGCCGCGAGCGCATGCGGCGCATTCTCGACGCGGCGAGCGGGCTGATCGCCGTACACGGCAGCGATGCGCTGCGCATGGGCGACCTGGCCGAGAAGGCCGGCATTTCCATCGGCTCGCTCTATCAGTATTTCCCGGAGAAAGGGGCGATCATCCGGGCGCTCGCCGAGCGCTACCACGCCGAAAGCCGCGCCTGCATTGAAGAGGGGCTCGCCAGCGTGCGGGACCTGCCGGGGCTCGGACGCGCCTTCGGCGCGCTGGTCGATACCTATTACGGCATCTTCCTCGCCGAACCGGTGATGCGCGACATATGGTCAGGCATGCAAGCCGACAAGGCTCTGGCCGCCATGGAACTCGCAGACAGCCGGGCAAATGGGGAGTTGCTCTCGCGCCTTCTGCTGCGGCTACGGCCCGGCGAGGACCCAGAGGCCATCAAGGCCAGCGCATTCCTGGTTTGGCAGCTCGGCGAGGCGACCATGCGGCTCGCGGTTTCGGTCGAGCGAAGCGAAGGCGACGCTGTCGTGGCCGCTTACAAGCGCATGGCGATACGCGAGTTGGTAGGATAGTCGAGGGGAGCCGATTTCGGCTGATGTCAAGAGCATTTCCACTTGTGCTGGAATTGCTCCAGAAAACAAAAGCCCCGCCGGGGCGGGACTTGACGTTCGGGGCGTTGAGCCGAAACTTAGATGCCGAGGCCTTCGTACCGCTTCTTGAACTTCGACAGGCGGCCGCCGCGGTCGAGAAGCGTCTGCTGACCGCCGGTCCAGGCCGGATGGGTGGTCGGGTCGATGTCGAGGTTCAGCGTGTCGCCTTCCTTGCCGTAGGTCGAACGCGTCATGTATTCGGTACCGTCGGTCATGACGACCTTGATCATGTGGTAGTCGGGATGGATATCGGTCTTCATCGGTCTGTTCCTGCTCGAGCGGCGCCCTGCCTGCGGCGATGCGCCCACTTTGAAAAGGCGAAGCCGCAGCTATTCATGCCACGGCTTTCAAAACGGTCGGCGTGCCTATACATCAGCCGAAATTGAAGCACAAGGCCGCGTCGCCCGCATTTCTCGGGTGCGCCAACGCAACGACCGTAATACGGTCCGGGAAACGATAATGGCCGAAGCTTTCGACAATGACGCAAACCGCAGGAGCTCGCTCAAGCCGTTGAGCCGGCTTGCGCCTTATGTTCTGCGTTATCGCGGCAAGGTCGTGGCGTCGCTGTTCTTCCTGGTGCTTGCCGCCGCCATGACGCTCACCCTGCCGCTCGCCGTGCGCCGCATGATCGACCATGGCTTTTCGGGCTCGGACTCGACCTTCATCGCCAACTATTTCTCGATGCTGGTGGCGATCGCAGCCGTGCTCGCGCTCGCTTCGGCCTGCCGCTACTACTATGTCATCACGCTCGGCGAACGCGTCGTGGCCGATCTGCGCCGCGACGTTTTCGCCCATGTGACGACGCTGTCGCCCGCCTTCTTCGACACTGCGCAGTCCGGTGAGATCGTGTCGCGTCTGGCCGCCGACACCACCCAGGTCAAGGCGGCCGTGGGCTCGACCGCCTCGGTCGCCTTGCGCAACCTGATCATGGGCCTCGGCGCGGTCGGCATGATGGTCGTGACCAGCCCCAAGCTCTCCGGCCTGGTGATCGCCGCGATCCCGCTGGTCGTGTTGCCGCTCGTCGGTTTCGGCCGGTCGGTGCGCAGGAAGTCGCGCGCGGCTCAGGATACGCTCGCCCAGGCCACCGCCTATGCCAGCGAGCAGATCGGCGCGGTGCGCACGCTGCAGGCCTTCACCAACGAGGCGCTGGTGACGAAGCGCTTCTCGGCCGCGGTCGACAGCGCCTTCGAGGCGGCGCGCTCGTCGGTTTTCGCCCGCTCCTTCCTGACCTTCTTCGCCATTTTCACGGTATTCTCCTCCGTGGTGGCGGTGCTGTGGTTCGGGTCTCGCGACGTTCTGGCCGGCACGCTGTCTGCCGGCACGCTCGGTCAGTTCCTACTCTATTCGGTGTTGGCCGCAGGCGCGCTCGGCGCGCTCTCGGAAGTATGGGGCGAACTCGCCCACGCGGCGGGCGCCGCCGAGCGGCTTACCGAGCTTCTGGCCGAGGAGCCGGCGATTACTGCGCCTGCCGCGCCGCGCGCGCTTCCCGCCGAAGGGTCGGGCCGGGTCGAATTCCTCGACGTTCATTTCTCCTATCCGGTAAGGGCCGACCGCCCGGCGCTGCATGGCATGAGCTTTGCGGTGAAACCCGGCGAGACGGTCGCCATCGTCGGGCCATCTGGCGCGGGCAAGAGCACCGTCTTCTCGCTGATCCTGCGCTATTACGATGTCGATACCGGTACGGTGTTGGTCGACGGCGTCGACGTGCGCGAGGCCGATCCACGGGATGTTCGGTCGCGCATCGCCATCGTACCCCAGGATGTGACCATCTTCGCGGCAACCGTCGGCGACAATATCGGCTTCGGCCGGCCGGGCGCGCGCCGGGACGAGATCGAGGCCGCCGCCAAGGCCGCGCTGGCCGACGAATTCATCGGCAAGCTGCCCGACGGCTTCGATACGCCTGTCGGGGAACGGGGCGTGACCCTGTCGGGTGGTCAGCGGCAGCGCATCGCGATTGCCCGGGCGATCCTGCGCGACGCGCCGATCCTGCTGCTCGACGAGGCGACCTCGGCGCTCGATGCCGAGAGCGAGACGCTGGTCCAGTCGGCCCTGGAGGGGTTGATGCAGGGACGTACGACGCTGGTCATCGCGCATCGGCTGGCGACCGTGCTCAAGGCCGACCGCATCCTCGTGATGGAGGACGGCCGGATCGTCGAGGAAGGCACGCACAGCTCGCTCGTCGCCAGGGGCGGCGTCTACGCCCGTCTCGCCCGGCTGCAGTTCGAGACCGGTGCCAGCGCCTTCAGGGGCGCGGCGGAATAGGGGCGGATCAGCCAGGCTTCCAGTCCGCCAACGATGAAACGTTGCCAAATTTGCCGGCCTTTGTCACATGGCGACGGTCGGCCGTGACGAATGTGCCGCCCCGTTCAATGGCCATAGCGTGGTAGATACTGTCCTGAAGGGTCGGATAACCTCCGCCCTTGTTAACTGTCGTCGCGATCCGCTCCGCCACCATTAGTTCGTCGGCGCTGGGTTCGAGGATCTGCAGGCCGATGGCGCGGGCGTTTTCCAGGAGACCGAGGATGCTCTTGAAGGGAACATCGTGTCGAAGGCCTATGGACAAGGCTTCATAGACAATCAAAGTCGGGGCGACCAGAATGAGGTCATGCTCCGCCACATATGCGAAAAGGGCTTCTGCTTCCGGGCGATCGGCTTCGTCCAGGAAGAGTTTTGCAAAGACCGAGGCGTCGACAACGATCATTTGTTACGATCGCTGGCAGCCAACTGTTCTCCGCGCTGTACCCGGACCTGGTCGAGTGTGTCCACGACGCCGGGTCCCTTAGGTGGATAAGGCTTGAAGGCCCTGATTTGCGCCAACGCCTTCCGTTTCTCCGCTTCCCGCAGTGCCCGTTCGATCGCGTACTCTACAAAGCTCGATCGCTTGCTTTTCGGCACAGCGCGGTCGAGCCTTTTCTTCACAGTGCTGTCGATCGAAAAGGTCGCGCGCTCCTTAGGATTTGTTGCGTTCACGATCATACTCTATTTTTCATAAGATATGGTCATAAGGGAGCTTTCGCAAGCAGAGCGCAATTCGATTGCTGCGCTCTATGTCTCGGTAGACGACTCGACCTCCGCGAGGCCCATCATCAGCCGCAGGCATGGCGCCCGGCGATCCGTCCGGAAAAGATGCAGCCGCCGAGGAAAGTACCTTCGAGCGCGTTGTAGCCGTGATATCCGCCGCCGCCGAAGCCCGCGACCTCTCCCGCCGCATAGAGGCCGGGGATCGGCTCGCCATCCTTGTCCAGCACCTGGGCGTCGAGATTTGTGTGCAGCCCGCCGAGTGTCTTGCGGGTGAGGATATGGAGCTTCACCGCGATCAGCGGACCGTTCCGCGGATCGAGGATCTTGTGTGGCCGGGCGGTGCGGATCAGCTTGTCGCCGAGATAGTTGCGCGCGCCGTTGATGGCGGTCACCTGTGCGTCTTTGGAGAATGGATTGTCGATCTCGCGGTCGCGCGCCACGACCTGTTCCAGGAGCTTGTCGTGATCGAGAAGGGGCTCCTCCGTCAACGCGTTCATGCCGGCGACGAGGTCGCGGAGATTGTCGCGGACAACGAAGTCTTTGCCTTTTTGCTTGAAGGCCTCGACGGGAGGCGGTGCGCCGCCGCCGCGACGGCTCTTCAGCACGGCGCTCCAACTCTTCGAGGTGAAGTCCGGGTTCTGCTCCGAGCCGGAAAGGGCGAACTCCTTCTTGATGATCTTCTGGGTCAGCACGAACCAGGAGTAGTCGTAGCCGGTCGACAGGATGTGCTTCAGCGTCGAGAGCGTGTCGAAACCGGGCAGGCAGGGCGCGGGCAGGCGGTTGCCGCGGGCGTCGAACCAGAGCGAGGACGGACCAGGCAGGATGCGGATACCGTGGTTCGGCCAGATCGGCGCCCAATTCCTGACGCCCTCCGTATAGTGCCACATGCGATCGCCGTTGATGACCGCGCCGCCGGCCTCCTTTGTGATCGCGATCATGCGTCCGTCGACATGGTGCGGCACGCCGGCGATCATCGTCCTGGGCGCCGGGCCCAGCCGCCCGACCGGCCAGCTCTGGCGCACCAGATCGAAATTGCCGCCGATGCCGCCCGAGGCGACGATCGTGGCGCCGGCCGCGATCTCGAAATCGCCTGATACGCCGCGTCCGGATTGCTCGCCGCGCTCGACCGTGGACGGTTCCAGGATCTCGCCGGCGACGCCGGTGACGGTACCATTGGTCTTGATCAGCCGGCTCACCCGATGGCGGAACCGGAACTCGATCCTGCCCTTGTCGGCATGCTCCCGGACGCGGCGAACGAAAGGCTCGAGCACCCCCGGTCCGGTGCCCCAGGTGATGTGGAACCGCGGCACGGAATTGCCGTGGCCGTGGGCCTGGGCGCCACCGCGTTCGGCCCAGCCGACCACGGGAAACCAGCGCATGCCCATGCCGTGAAGCCACGGGCGCATCTCGCCGGCGGCGAAATCGACGAAGCTCTCCGCGAATCGACGCGGCCAGTGGTCTTCAGGACGGTCGAACTGGGCGGAGCCCAGCCAATCCTGCAAAGCGAGCTCGCGGCTGTCCCTGATGCGCAGCCGCCGCTGCTCGGGGCTGTCGACGAAGAACAGGCCGCCGAGCGACCAGAAGGCCTGGCCGCCAAGCGAATTCTCTCCCTCCTGTTCGAGGATGACGACGCGCTTGCCGCGGTCTGCCAGTTCGCCCGCGGCGACGAGCCCGGCGAGCCCCGCGCCCACGATGACGGCGTCCGCTTCCGCAGCCATTTATCCCTCCCCGGCGTGGTTGCGCCTCTCCGTGTCACACAATCGGCCCGAGGACGGACTGCGATCAAGCGGTTTCTTGCGGGCGGCAGAGACCATTTCGTCTCCGGCACCTTGTCGACCGGGTGGCCCACATGATCAAATCTGCGCAGCGCGGCCCGATGCGCAGGGCGAGGTTTGGGGCGACCGTCTCCAACCGAACATATCCGAGGGAGAGGTTGCTCATGGTTGCGACCATATTGATCGTGCTGGTGGCGCTGCTCCACTTGTACTTCATGTATCTGGAAATGATCGCCTGGGATCGGCCGCTCGGCCGCAAGGTCTTCAACCTCACCCCGGAGTTCGCAACTGCTTCGAAGGCGCTGGCAGCGAACCAGGGTCTCTACAACGGTTTTCTCGTCGCGGGTCTCGTGTGGGGCCTGACGCTCGGCGACGGCGGCTTCGCGGTGAAGCTGTTCTTCCTGGCATGCGTCGTGGTGGCCGGCGTCTTCGGCGCGGCCACCGTCAGCAGGCGTATCCTCTATGTCCAGGCGGCGCCGGCGGCTCTTGCCGTGGCGGCCTTGTGGCTGGGTCTGTGACCGACCGGGCGAAGCCGGCAGGGTCCGGCATGGCCCGAAAACGAAGAAGGGTTCAAGGTTGTTGGATCGCAGCCGGAGCCTTGCGGTCCGATGCGCCCGTCAACGCTCGGTCAGCTTGAGCTCGATGCGGCGGTTCCTGGCCCGGGACTCGCCGGTGTCCGATGCGTCGAGCGGCTGGTACTCCCCGAATCCGGCGGCGACGAGCCGGTTGGCCGGCACGCCGTTCTCGATGAGGAATTTCACCACGGCCGTCGAGCGGGCCGACGACAGCTCCCAATTGTCGCGGTAGCGGCCGGTACCGGAGAGCGGCCTGTCGTCGGTGTGGCCGTCTACCCGCAGCACCCAGTTGATCTCCGGCGGGATCTCCTTCTGCAGCTCGATGATGGCGTCGGCGAGCTTCTTCATCTCGACCCGGCCGGCATCGTTGATCACATCCGAGCCCGACGGGAAAAGCACTTCGGACTGGAACACGAAACGGTCGCCGACGATGCGGATATTCTCCCGGTCGGAGAGAATTTCGCGCAATCGGCCGAAGAAATCCGAGCGATATCGATTGAGTTCCTGCACCCGCTGCGCCAAGGCGACGTTCAAGCGCCTGCCGAGATCGGCGATCTTGGTGTTGGATTCGCGATCGCGCTGCTCCGACACCTGAAGCGCGTCCTCGAGAGCGGCGATCTGCTTCCTGAGTGCGGCGATCTGCTGGTTGAGCAGCTCGACCTGCGACATGGCGCGCTGGCTGAGCTGGCGTTCGGAATCGAGCTCGCCGCTCAGGGCGCCGATCCTTTCCTGCGCGGCCTGGTCGGAGCCGGCACCACGCGCGAGCAGCTGCTCGAGCCTGGTCTTCTCAGACTCGGCGGCACTGAGCGATGCCTGGAGGTTGGCGAGCTGGTCATGCACGTCCTGGGTGTTGGTGCGCTCCAGCGCCAACAACTGGGTGAGCTCGTTGATCTGCGAGTTGAGGCGGTTCAGCACCTCGTCTTTGCCCGAGATCTCCCGGCTCAGCAGGAATTGAGCAAGCACGAAGACCGACAGCAGGAACATGATGGATAGCAACAGCGTCGACAGCGCATCGACGAATCCGGGCCAGTAGTCTATGCGGCGGTCGGCGCGGCGGCCTCGGGCGAGGGCCATCAGTGCGGCTCCGTCTTCTTCAGGGATTCGGCCAGCTTGTCGAGCGTGCGCCGCATCGCCTTCTGCTCCTCGGACTGGGCTTCGACCCAGTCGCGCATCAGCTGCTGCTCGTTGCGCATGTTCTTCACGAGTCCGGAAATGCCGTCGGCCAGATTGGCCATCGCCGTGGCCACCCGCTGGTTGGACCCACCCGTCTCCTGGATGTTGCGCAGCCGTTCGGACAAGGCGCGCACCTCCTCGGCCGTGCCCGCGCTGCCGGCATCGCCGACCATGTCGGACGAGAGATCGGTGACCGAGGACAGCCAGTTTTCAAGTTCCGTGTAGAAGCGGGTCTGGGCGCGCCCGGCCTGCAGATCGAGAAAGCCGACGACGAGTGAGCCGGAGAGGCCAAAAAGCGAGGAGGAGAAGGCCGTGCCCATGCCTTCGAGCGGCGCGGACAGACCGGCCTTCAGCGCCTCGAGCACGTCGGCGGCATTGCCCGATCCGGGATCGAGCGCGCGGATCGTGTCGCCGATGGAGCCGATGGTCTGCAGCAGGCCCCAGAAGGTGCCGAGCAGCCCGAGAAAGACCAGCAGTCCGGTCAGATAGCGGGTGATGTCGCGGGTCTCGTCCAGCCGCGTTGCGATCGAATCGAGCATGGTGCGCATGGAGTTGGTCGACAGCGACATCGACGACGAGCGGCTGAGCAACACCTTCATCGGCGCAAGAAGGACGGGCTCGGTGGTCTCGGAGCCGGCGCGGAAGGAGTTCACCCATCGCACCTCCCGGAAAAGGCGGATCACCTGCAGGAAGGCGAGCAGGATGCCGACGACGAGCACGCCGATGATCAGGCCGTTGAGGCCCGGATTGGTGGCGAAGGCCGCGGAGATCTGCCGGTAGAGGATCGCGGTGATGAAGCCGGCGATCGCCAGGAAGACGAGCATCGACAGCAGGAACACCTGCGGGCTCGACAATTTGTGCGGATCGTAACCGGACTCTCCAATGCTGACGTCTGACCCGAAAGTCCTGAACAATGCCATTCGCGCGCCTCGAGCGATCCGCCTGATAATCGCGCGGGAGTCTAAACGGAATTGTGACTAAATTGAAAGCCGCCGGGTGATGGTGCCGAACGATGCCGCGCAACCCGCCCGGGTCAGATCCGATTGACGACCAGACAATCCATGACGGCAGCGAGATGAAGCCCGGCCGCCACCACGACGAAGCCGTGCCAGACCGCGCTCTGGAATCGCAGTCCCTGCCAGACGAAAAAGACGACGCCGCTCGAATAGACCACGCCGCCGGCGACGATCAGCCAGAGCGTCGTCGCAGGCAAGGTGTCCAGCAGGCCTTGGGCGACCGCCACGCCGCTCCAGCCGATGGCGAGATAGAAGACGATCGCAAGCCGGTCGAAACGGCCGGGCAGAAAGAGCTTCACGGCCATCCCTGTCGCAGCGGCGCCCCAGACGACGGCGAACATCCGTTGCGCGGTTGCGGGGTCATCGAGCTGGGTGAGGAATGGCGTGTAGGTTCCGGCGATCAGCAGATAGATCGCGGCATGGTCGAAGCGCCGCAGGATCCACTTCGCTCGCGAGACGGGCCACAGATTGTAGGCGCAGGAAATGGAAAGAACGGTGAGGAGCGAGGCGACGTAGAAGATCGCTGCGACATATTCCCACACGCCGGTGTGGAAGACGGCGAAGGCCAGCAATATCGACCCGGCCGAGATGGCGAGCACGATGCCGACCGCATGGACGATGCCATCGGCGATCAGTTCCGCGCGCGAAAGCAGAAACCGCCCCGCGAAGGGGGTCTCCAATACCGAACGCGCCGCATCGCCGCCTTGCATGCACCGTCCCTTTGCCTAGCGCCCCAAGCATAACAGCAGGCCGAAGGGGGCGATTTCAAGACCGGTGGCTTCGTCCCTTCGGCGAGGCGCGGCAGGGTCGCGCCCGCTGAAAGTGTTATCGCACCGGCAGCGGCTTGGTGATGGTCTTCAGCAGCGCGCGATGGATCGCCTCGTTGCCGGCGACGATCGATCCGCTCTCCAGCATGGTCTGGCCGCCATTGCGGTCGCTGACGAAACCGCCGGCTTCGCGCACCAACAGGATGCCGGCCGCCATGTCCCAGGGCGACAGGGCCTCCTCCCAGAAGCCGTCCATGCGGCCCGCCGCGACATAAGCGAGGTCGAGCGCAGCCGAGCCGAAGCGGCGGATACCCGATACCTCGCCCATGACGTGGCGCAGCTCGATCAGGAAGTTGCCGTGGTGGCCGCGGCCGAGATGGGGCACGCCGGTACCAATGACCGTGTCGGACAGCTTGGTGCGGGCCGCGACGCGCAGGCGGCGGTCGTTGAGGAAAGCGCCGCCGCCGCGTTCAGCCGTGTAGAGCTCGTCCATCGCCGGATTGTAGATGACGGCCGCTACGATCTGGCCCTGCCGCTCGAGCGCGATCGAGATCGAGAACACCGGAATGCCATGCAGAAAGTTGGTCGTGCCGTCGAGGGGATCGACGATCCAGCGATGCTGAGCGTCCTCGCCTTCGACCGTGCCGCGTTCTTCCATCAGGAAGGCGTAGCCCGGCCGGGCCTTCGCCAGTTCGGCATGGATGATCTCTTCGGCCTTGCGATCGGCCTGGCTGACATAGTCGCCGGGTCCTTTCATGGACACCTGGAGATTCTGGACCTCGCCGAAATCGCGGGCCAGCGAGCGGCCGGCCTTCATGGCCGCCTGTACCATGACATTGATGATCGCCGAACGCGCCATGAGTTGAGCTCCGATGCGGAAGGATCAATCCGCGCGGCGGACGTAGGTGATCTCGTTGGTGTCGACGATGATACGCTCGCCCGACGAGATGAAGGGCGGAACCAGGACCCGGATGCCGTTCTCAAGCACCGCCGGCTTGTAGGAAGAAGCCGCCGTCTGCCCCTTCACGACCGGATCGGCTTCCGTGATGGTGAGGGTCACCGTGTCCGGAAGCGAAATGCCGATCGGCTTTTCCTCGTAGAGTTCGACGGTGACCATCATGCCGTCCTGGAGGAAGGCCGCGCGCTCGCCGACGAAATCCTTGTTCAGCTCGAGCTGCTCGTAGCTCTCGGTATCCATGAATACGAGGGACTCGCCCTGCTCGTAGAGGAAGGAGAAGTCCTTCTGCTCCAGCCGCACCTTCTCGACCGTCTCAGCCGAACGGAAGCGTTCGTTCAGCTTGGTGCCGTTGATGAGGTTCTTCAGTTCGACCTGGTTGTAGGCGCCGCCTTTGCCGGGCTTCACCGCATTGGTCTTGACCGCCACCCAGAGGCCGCCGTCATGCTCGATGACGTTGCCGGGACGGATTTCGTTGCCGTTGATCTTGGCCATGGTTTCTTTCCGGAAGAGATTTTCTCGCCGCGACGGCGATTTCGCGCCTCCAAGACCACAAAACGCCCGGAGAGGCAAGGCCGCCCTGGTCAAAGCCGAGATGTTACCGAGAGCAAGGACGATCAAGTCGCCGGCCTGAGACAAGTCTAGCCTGTGCTTCCGGAGCATGGGAAAGGAGACGGTCATGGAACATGAAGGCTATTACGCGACGCACAGCCTGATGAGCGATCCAGGCCGCCATGCCTCGCTGGTTGCCGCCCTGCCGGACGATGTCGGCGCGATCGCCGAGGCGCTGCAAGGCCTTTGCATCTACGACGTGGTTGCCGAGCCATTCTACGGTTTCAGGGTGCCGTCGGAGCGGGCGGGGGAAATCCACCTGCGCGGCGTGGCGGATATGCTCGAGCGCATCGTCTCGCTCGACGCGAGACCGCTCTCGCAAGCGCGGCCGGTAGAAAAGCGCCTGGTGAGCCGCTGCCACCATTACGGGCTGCTGCTCGTGTCGATGCTGAGGAGCACGGGAATTCCCGCGCGCCTGCGCGGCGGCTTCGCCGCCTATTTCAATGCGCCCTTCTTCGAGGATCATTGGGTAGCCGAATATTGGAAGGCCGACGAAGACCGCTGGGTTCTCGCCGACGCCCAGCTCGACGCTGTGTGGTTGGCCAGGCTGCCCGGGATCGAGAAACCGCTCGACCTTTCCAGCGATCAGTTCGTGCTTGCCGCGGATGCGTGGCAGCAATGCCGCTCGGGCGCGGCCGATGCGACCAGGTTCGGCATCGGCTTCGCCAACCTGCGCGGGCTCTGGTTCATCACCGGCTCGCTGGTGCGCGATCTTGCGGCGCTCGAAAAGATGGAGATGCTGCCATGGGATGTCTGGGGCGTGCAGGCTGGAATCGATGCCGAACTCACCCCGAGCGAGCTCGCCTTCTACGATCGCCTCGCTGCCATGATGGCCGATCCGGATCGGAGGTTCACGGAGTTGCGCGAGTCCTACGATGCCGACGGGGGCCTGCGGGTGCCGCCGCTGGTCTTCAACGCCCTGACCGACCGGTCGGAGCCGATCCTACCGGACGGCGCGGGCACGCATCGTCAGGCTGTCGGAGGGCAGGGGCAGGCAGGAACCATGCAGGCGGACGCGATCATCTGAGCCGATTGGCGCGCACCACGGCGGTCTTGATCTCGGCGTCGGTCAAGCCGTTCATGAAGTCTTCCATCATGGGATCGACGAGGCCGGCCCGCTTGGCCAGGATGTACCAGGCTGCGGCGAAAGTCTCGTCGGGATCGGTCCCGATGCCGTTGAGATAGAGCTTCGCTACCCTGTTCTGGGCCGCGACATTGCCGCCCTCGGCCGCCCGCTTCAGCATGCGGAAGCCGCCTGCCTCATCCTTCTTTCCGCCGCGCCCCTGGACCATCCAGGTGCCAAGGTCGAGCTGGGCTGTGTCGTAATTCTGGCGGGCGGCGAGCTCCAGCCAGCGCCGCGCCGCGGCTTCATCCTTGGGCCGGCCGCCGATACCGCCGGCATCGATCTGGGACATGGCATATTGGGCGTCAGGCAGGCCGGCCTTGGCGGCGCGCTCATAGTAGATGACGGCTCGGGCCATGCCTTTCGGGCCGGGATCGCGGTCGACCAGCAACTGGGCGAAGTTGAACTGGGCCAGCGCGTTGCCCGCTTCGGCCGCGGCCTCCATCAGGGCGAAGGCGCCCTGCTTGTCCTTCTTCACGAAGCGGCCGTCGAGCTGCAGCAGCGCATATTGGAACTGGGCTTCGGGCACGCCTTGTTCTGCGGCGCGCTGATACCATTTGGCCGCTTCCGCCTCGTCGCGGGCAACGCCGAGGCCTCGCGACAGGATTTCGGCGACGAGCGCCTGCGACGGCGCATCACCCTGCCTGGCCTTCTCCAGCGCGAGGTTGTAGGCGGTCTTGTAGAGGCCGCGCTGAAAAGCGCCGTAGGCCGGGTCGAGCTTCTTGGTGAAACGCTGCGGGTCGATCCTGTCCGCCGACGGCGCCGTCCGGTCGCCGTCCGTCGCATGGGCGACGGCGATGGCGGCGGCGAAGGCCAGGCCGGCTATCAGGAGGCGACGGGCCACCACGTCACCTTGCGAAACGTGGTGCTGCACGGTCGAGGATCGCATTGGCCTCCGCTACGGCGGAACCGGCATCCTCCCCGAAGACGGCACTCGACAGGGCGACGAATTCGGCACCCGTTGCCGCCACGGCCTCGACCGAGGCGACATCGGATCCCCCGAGCACAATACAGGGGATCTCGATCATCTCGGCCCACCAGCGGCCGAGCGCAAGATTTCGCGGGTGCGGCTCGGGCGTCTTGTCGTAGCCGAAACGGCCGAAGAACATGTAGTCCGGGCGCGTTTCGCCCAGCTCCAGCGCGTCGTCCCGCGTCTTCGCGCCGCCGGCGCCCACCATCATCCTGCCCTGGAGACGTTCGATCGTCTCGGCCAGTTCATCCTTCCCGACCTCGAGATGGATCCCGTCCGCACGGACGCGACCGGCCACGCGGCTGTCGCCGGCGATCATCACCGCGACGCCCCTCTCTTGAGCCAGCGGTACGATTTTCTCGGCGAAAGCCTGGAAGCCTTCTTCGTCCATTCCGTATTGCGGCAGAATGAGCGACGCGACGTCACCGGCATCGAACGCGGCAGGCAGCGCCGCTATGAAACGCTCCGCGGCCGTCTCGGGCGGAGCGATCAGGACAAGGCGGCAACGGTCGGGCAGGCTGGCTTCAGTCATCAGAGGCTATCCGGGCTTTGCCTATGCAGGCCGATCATGGTTGCATTGCGGCATAAAGTACCGGCGCTGCTTTGAACAGAGCGCCCTCCCCACATGAAAGCTCTCGCCAAGTCGGCGCCCAGGGGTTAGACCAGCAAGCTCCCGCCGTCGTTCCCCGCATTCGAATGCCCGCACTCCTTTCCGATCCCTGGTTCATGGCCGTCGCGGTCGCGGCGGTGATCCTGGTCGGCCTGTCGAAGGGCGGGCTGGGCGGCGCCATGGGCTTCGTCGGGGTGCCGATGATGGCGCTGGTAATGTCGCCGGTCCAGGCCGCGGCGATCCTGCTGCCGATCATGGTGCTGATGGACATCGTCTCGCTGTGGACCTGGCGTGGAAACTATCATCTGCCGACACTCAAGGCGATGCTGCCCGGTGCTATGCTCGGGATCGGCCTGGGCTGGCTGACAGCCGCGGTGGTCACGGTTCCGATGATCCGTTTCATCGTCGGCGTCGTCGCCATCGCCTTCGTCGGGCGCTGGATCTACCAGCAGTTTCGCCACGGTTCCGCCCATGTCGCAAAACCCCGTGCGCTCGTCGCGACCTTCTGGGGCACGGTGTCCGGCTTCACCAGCTTCGTCGCCCATGTCGGCGGTCCCCCGTTCCAGATGTATGCGCTTCCGCTGCGCCTGGAGCAGCGCATTTTCACCGGCACGAGCGTCATCTTCTTCGCCGTGACCAATGCGGTGAAGCTCGTTCCTTATTTCGCGCTCGGTCAGTTCGATGCGACCAACCTCACCATCTCGGGCCTGCTCATGCCGGTGGCGCCGCTCGCCACGCTCGCCGGCGCCTGGATCGTGCGGCGCATGCGGCCCGACGTCTTTTATGCTTTCTCCTACGCCACCGTGGGGCTGATTGCCCTCAAGCTTGTCTATGACGGAATCTTCGACCTTGTAACGCCGTGACCGGCGGCCGAATCTGTGGTCAAAGCCTGCGGCGCATCGCGTGAAGAAGGATTCACGCGATGCGCCGCAGATTCTTGATTTGACGCATGTCTTTTTCCCGAAACCGCTGCACACTTTCGGGAGACATGCTTTGGGAGAAACGGGAGGACCGAATGAGCAATCCATACGAGCAGGACCTCGACAGGCAGGGCGCCAACCACCAGCCTCTGACCCCGCTTACCTATATGGAGCGGGCGGCGAAGGTCTATCCCGATCACGTGGCCATAATCCATGGCGGCCGTCGCGTCAGCTACCGAGAGTTCTGGGAGCGGTCGCTGCGGCTCGCTTCCGCGCTCGCGGCACACGGGATCGGCAAGGGCGATACGGTCAGCGTGATGCTGTCGAACACGCCGCCCATGCTGGAGGCGCATTTCGGCGTGCCGATGGTGAAAGCGGTGCTTCACTCGCTCAATACCCGGCTCGACGCGGCGATCGTCGCATTCCAGCTCGACCACGCCGATTCGAAGATCCTGATTGTCGACCGCGAGTTCTCGGGCGTCGTCGCCGAGGCGCTGAAACTCGCCAGGGTCAAGCCGCTGGTCATCGATTTCGACGATCCCGAATATGCCGCCGACGCTCCTTATCCGAAGGGCGAGCGCATCGGCACCGTGGATTATGAGGATTTCATGGCGTCGGGCGAGCCTGGCCATCGATGGTCCATGCCCGACGACGAATGGGATGCGATCTCGCTCAACTACACTTCCGGGACGACGGGCAATCCGAAGGGCGTGGTCTATCATCACCGGGGCGCCGCGCTGATGGCCTATGCCAACACGATCCACGCCGGCATGGGAAAACATGCAGTCTATCTCTGGACGCTGCCGATGTTCCATTGCAATGGCTGGTGCTTCCCATGGACGCTCGCGGTGCAGGCCGGCACGCATGTGTGCCTGCGCTGGGTGCGGGCCAAATCCATGTATGATGCGATCGCCGACCATGGGGTCACGCATCTCTGTGGCGCCCCGATCGTCATGGCCACGCTGATCAACGCGGCCGAAAGCGACAAGCGCATCTTCCCGCAGACGGTGACCTTCAACACCGCCGCCGCGCCGCCGCCCGAAGCCGTGCTCGCCGGCATGGCCGATGCCGGCTTCGCCGTCACCCATCTCTATGGATTGACCGAGACCTACGGCCCCGCCGTGGTCAATGAATGGCACTCCGGCTGGGATGCGCTGGACAAGGACCCGCGCACGGCGAAGAAGGCACGCCAGGGCGTGCGCTACGCTGCACTCGAGGGCCTGACCGTGATGGATCCGGAGACGATGACGGAAACCCCTGCCGACGGCGAGACGATCGGCGAAGTGATGTTCCGCGGCAATATCGTCATGAAAGGCTATCTGAAGAACAAGCCGGCCACCGACGAGGCGTTTGCCGGCGGTTGGTTCCATTCGGGCGACCTCGGCGTGATGCATCCCGACGGCTATATCCAGCTCAAGGACCGGTCGAAGGACATCATCATCTCTGGCGGCGAGAACATCTCCTCGATCGAGGTGGAGGACGCGCTCTACAAGCATCCCGCCGTCGCTTCCTGCGGTGTGGTCGCGCGCGCCGACGAGAAATGGGGCGAGGTGCCGGTTGCCTATGTCGAACTGAAGCCGGGAGGATCGGCGACCGAAGCCGAGATCATGGAACACTGCCGCGGGCTGCTGGCGCGGTTCAAGGTGCCGAAGGCGGTGATCTTCGCGGAGATCCCCAAGACGTCGACCGGGAAGATCCAGAAATTCGTGCTGCGGCAGATGGCCAAGGAGTCATAGTGGCCGCACGTCCATCTGGGCGCACGAACGACGCGTTGAGATCGACGCATCGCGCTCTCCCAAACTCACGGTTTCGGAAAGCGACGCCGCGGGGCACGCGGATGCTGTTTGCACGCGGCCGGCACGGCGAACCGGTTTGCCCGGCGAGGCGCAACCGCCTGGATGATCTTCCTTTCCTCCCTGCACCAACCGGAACCGACTGGCGGCGCGGCGAGATCGGCAGGCCTCGTGCATAAGACTGAGGCATTTGCCATGAGAGGCCTGTTTTCCAGCGAGCGCTAATATGACACTATCCGACCACGGACGGCGGTCGACGAGACGTCGAATCGTTCCCGTGGGGGTTCACAGGGCAATTGGGGGTTCTCATGAAAGGGGTAGCACGCAACTTCTTCGCTCTGGCCATCATCTACGCGATCTGCGGCATGGTGTTGGGCCTGAGCATGGCGATCAGCCAGGATCACGGCCAGATGCCGGTCCACGCACACACGATGGTGGCGGGTTTCCTGATGTCGTCGGTGTTCGCATTCTTCTATCATCTGTTTCCGGCCGCTGCCGCGTCGCGGCTTGCACCTGTGCATTTCTGGCTGACGACGCTGAGCGGCATCGCGCTGCTCGTCTCGCTCTATTTCTTCCTCGCAGGGAATCCGGCGATCGAACCGGTCACGGCGATTGCCTCGGTCTTGTTCTTTGTGGGGATGCTGCTCTTCGCCTGGATCGCGCTTCCGGTCTTGCGGCGCGCCTGAATTGCCATACCGTGAGCTGCAACGAATCACGGTAACACAACCAACGGTAGGCGTAGCGCGTGCGATTGTACCCTAACGGGACAGATGTGAGGCGCTGGCTCAAAAATGGCGCATGCCGTTAACCCTTCATTAAGCTTTACAGGTGTTTACTGTGTGCATCCAGTGATCTGGATTCTTACCGAGTGGTTGGAGCCACTCTGTTTGACGCCTCCCTGTTAAACTCCTGAGAGCCGCTTTTGCGGCTCTTTTTTTGTGTCCCGCGACCTGGGACAGCTGCATTAACCCTTTGTTAAACATGCGCTTGCCTTCGATTGAGGCTTGGCGCATTTTTGAGGCTCGTAATATAGCTGCGGGGACCTGGACAGGGCCGGAACGGCCGGACGGGCATAGTAGTGCAGGGGCGTCAGAAATGAATGAGCCGTCGATGAGCAGCGCGGTGACGATAAGCCTGGCCGAACGCCGGGTTTTCTCCAATTCCTTCAAGCCGTTGTACAATGAAGGCATGGGGCTGGTGGAGCAGGCCGCCGAGTATCTGGACGGCCAGGGGCGCAGTGACGCCAAGAAGCTGTCCCGACTTTCCGCGACGCTCTATGCGGCCGAATCGATGCGGCTGACCACAAGACTGATGCAGGTGGCTTCCTGGCTGCTCCTTCAGCGCGCCGCCAATTCGGGCGAGATGACCCGGGACCAGGTGGCAGCGGAAAAGGCGAAAGTGCGCCTGGATACCGCTTCGGCCAGCGAAAGCGCGGAAGGCTGGGTGGAACTGCCGGATGCGTTCCGCGATCTCGTCATTCGTTCGCTGCGCTTGCAAAGCCTCGTGCGGCGCATGGATGATGAAGTCTATGGCGGCAACGGCAACCTGCCGTCGCCGCACAGCCTGCGCCGGTCCAATCCGGTTTCCGATCAGATCACGCTTCTGAGCACGGCTTTCGGTCGCGGCTGATCAACCGCCGAAGGCTGCCGCGATGCCCTGGAACAACCGGTCGAAGACCGGCAAGGCGAGCAATGCCGACAGAACGATCAGGCCGAATGTGACGAGCCTGTAGGCGTTCTCGCTGGCGAGACCGAAGGCCCACCAGCCCGCGAGGATGCCGGCGAAATAGACCGGCGCCGCCATGACGCCCATTCCCACCACACCGGGCTCGAACAGACCGGCGAACCATAGATTCCCGATCGAGACGAACTCGCCAAGGAAGAAGAGGGTCAAAAGATTGGCTCGTACGATGACGGCGGGGAGCCCGCCGGCCATCCAGTAGGCGATGACGGCCGGCCCCGGTATCGAGGCCAGGCCGGAAAGCACGCCCGCCACGCCGCCGACGCCGATCGAGACCGCGGGATTGCGCAGGCCCCGCCAGCGCCAGCCGGCATAAAGGACGACGACGCAGGCGAAGATCGAGATCGAGATCAGCCAGCGCAGCACTCCGGCATCACCCGCGCTCAGGAGATAGACACCCGCCGGAAAGAGCAGGAGCATGCCAAGAGCGACGGGAAGGACCTCGCGCCAGCGCGCGATGCGAAGGGCGGGCAAGGTGACCGGGATCGCCGGAAGCGAATCGATGATGACGATGATCGCCAGCGCCGCCTTCGGCCCGTAGAGCGCGCCCGCGACAGGTGCAACGATCATGCCCGTGCCGAAGCCCGACAGGCCCCGCGCGACGCCGGCCACCAGGACCACGGCGAACAGAGTGAGGGCGGCTATGTCGATAGCGGGTATCGTCATGACCGCCGTCTGCGTGAACCTGATGGCGAAAGGCAGGGGCAGGGCTAGGTCAAGCGGTGGACCAAAGGTCGTCGGCAGATTTGCGGCATCGCAGCCTGTTTCCCTTTTGTTCACATTCTGCTGGCATCAGGGTCCGAGACGCCGATAGAGTGGAGACCATGAGAGAAACGATTCGCATCGTCGGCATCGATCCGGGCCTGAGACGTACCGGCTGGGGTATCGTGGAGTCGCTCGGAAACTCGCTTCGCTTCGTGGCGTCGGGCACCGTGAGGTCGGACGACAAGGCTGCACTCGCGTCCCGGCTATGCCAGCTTCACGATGGGCTCGCCGAAGTGCTGCACGCCCATATGCCCGACGAGGCGGCGGTGGAGGCGACCTTCGTGAACAAGGATGCGTCGGCGACGCTGAAGCTCGGCCAGGCCCGCGGCGTCGCCATGCTGGTGCCGGCCCGCGCCGGGCTGGCGGTCGCGGAATATGCGCCGAACGCTGTGAAGAAGGCGGTGATCGGCGTCGGCCATGGCGACAAGAAGCAGATCCACATGATGGTGAAGGTTCTCCTGCCGAAATCGGCTTTCGACACGGATGATGCGGCCGATGCCCTGGCCATCGCCATCTGCCATGCCCATCACAGGCAGAGTGTTCCGGCCAGGCTTGCGGCGCTCGCCGGGTGAGTGAGAAAGCGACGGGCGGCTTCGAAGGGGCACCGGCCGGGGATGGAGAGGCTCCTGTTCTTGACTTGTTCCGGGTGCCGGGATAAGCGGCCTTAACTGTGGGAAATCATCTCCAGCATATCAGGCGGCATTTTTTCGACGGATAGTATCGAGTTCCTTGTCGGCGCGTCGGAATGCCTCTCTGTCCGGCAATCCCCACGAGTTGTTTTCCGGCATCACAGCAGCGGATAGGGATCCATGATCGGTAAGCTGAAAGGGACGCTCGACGAGATCGGCGAAGACTATTGCGTGGTCGACGTGCATGGCGTCGGTTACGTCGCCTACTGCTCGGCGCGAACGCTGGCTGCCCTGCCGGGGCCGGGAGAGGCCGTGATCCTCTTCATCGAAACTTTCGTGCGCGAGGATATGATCCGTCTCTACGGTTTCCAGTCGACCCTGGAGCGCGAATGGTTCCGGTTGCTGCAGAGCAATGTCCAGGGCGTCGGGGCGAAGGTGGCGCTGGCGGTCCTGTCGACGCTTTCGCCGCCCGATCTCGCCAATGCGATCGCCCTGCGCGACATCGCCATGGTTTCGCGCGCGCCGGGGGTCGGCAAGAAGGTCGCAGAGCGCATCGTCACCGAGCTCAAGAACAAGGCGCCTGCTTTCGCCGGCTCCGCCGCGGGCACGATCGGACTGAAGCAGGAACTGGGAGAGGGCGTGGCGCCGGCGCCGGTCGCCGACGCGGTTTCAGCCCTGACCAATCTCGGCTATTCGCGCGACATCGCGGCAAATGCGATCGCCGCGGCGATGAAGTCGGCCGGAGAGGACGCCGACTCGGCCAGGCTGATACGGCTCGGACTGAAGGAACTGGCGCGGTGACAGGGAGGAAACGCGGCGTCCCGATGAAGCTCCCGTTTGCAACGGTATGGCATTCTTACTAGATTCCTGCGGTAGGAAACGGCGACGGAAGTAAGAAATGGGTGCGTTCACGACGATGACGTCCAAGGGGCAACTGACCATCCCCAAAGCGGTGAGGGACGCCTTGAAGCTGGTGCCGGGCACCAAGTTCTTCGTGACAGTCAGGGACGGCCAAGTCGTGGCATCGCCGAAGAACAGGCAGGTCAAAGACCTTGCGGGCATGCTCGGCAGGCCGCCTTCCGGTGAGGTGCTGTCGGTCGAGCAGATGAATGAGGCTGTCAGGGGAATTGCAGGCGAAGAGGACGAACGCATTACGCGGCAGTGGCGGGACGGTCGCAAATGATCGGAGTCGACACGAATGTGCTGGTTCGTTTTCTCGTCGTCGACGATCCGTTCCAGAACGAGTTGGCGCGTGCGTTTTTCGCAACACGCAGTTCGGAAGACCCGGCGTTCGTAAGTGCCGTCACGCTCGCCGAAACCATATGGGTCCTGAATAGGCGGCTGAACTACCCTTTGGTACAGGTGATGGCGGCCTTGCGCGAGATGCTCGCCAGCGAAGAGATCAGCATCGAACATGCCGAAGGACTCGGGCGGCTCCTGCATGATGAGGATACCCCCGAAGCCGACATCGGCGACTATCTCATCAGTTGGGCAGGCATTGCCGCCGGTTGCTCGTCGACGGTCACATTCGATCGCCGGGCAGCGAGTTTCGTCCCAGCTCTGGAGCTTCTCGCGTGAGCTCACCAAGCCGGCTCATCTCTTCCGACAAGCGTGGCGAGGACGCCGATGCGTCGATGCGTCCGCAATCGCTAGACGAATTCGTCGGGCAGGCGGCGGCGCGCGCCAACCTCAAGGTCTTCGTCGAGGCTGCCAAGGGGCGTGGCGAGGCGCTCGACCACGTGCTGTTCGTCGGTCCTCCGGGACTGGGCAAGACGACGCTCGCCCAGATCATGGCGCGCGAACTCGGGGTCAATTTCCGGTCGACCTCCGGGCCGGTCATCGCCAAGGCCGGCGACCTCGCCGCGCTTCTGACCAATCTCGAAGAACGCGACGTGCTGTTCATCGACGAGATCCACCGGCTGAACCCCGCGGTGGAAGAGATCCTCTATCCGGCGATGGAGGACTACCAGCTCGACCTGATCATCGGCGAGGGGCCGGCGGCACGCTCGGTCAAGATCGATCTCGCCCGTTTCACCCTGGTCGCGGCGACGACACGGCTCGGCCTTCTCACCAATCCGCTGCGCGACCGCTTCGGCATTCCGGTGCGGCTGAACTTCTATACGGTGGAGGAGCTCGATCTGATCGTGCGTCGGGGCGCGCGCATCCTCGGCCTGCCGCTCGGCGAGGACGGCGCCCTCGAGATCGCACGGCGTGCGCGCGGCACGCCGCGCATCGCGGGTCGATTGCTGCGGCGGGTGCGCGATTTCGCGAGCGTGGCAGGCGCTGCCCATGTGACGCGCACCATAGCCGACGAGGCGCTGTCCCGGCTCGAGGTCGACGCACTGGGTCTCGACCAGCTCGATCGGCGTTACCTCTCCATGATCGCCATGAATTTCGGCGGCGGGCCGGTCGGCATCGAGACGATCGCAGCGGGGCTCGCCGAGCCGCGTGACGCCATCGAGGACATCATCGAGCCTTATCTGATCCAGCAGGGTTTCATCAACCGGACGCCCCGCGGCAGGGTGCTGACCGCCAATGCCTGGAGGCATCTGGGCCTCGAAATGCCCCGCGAAGTCGCCCAACAGCAGATCAACCTGTTCCAGGAAGAGGACTGATTGAAACCGGGCCGACACGGCCCGGCTTCGCTGGTCGCCCGCCCGGAACTCCCGTCATTTCAGATCGCGCACAACCTGCATGACGTCGGGTTCCGCCTTCCGGCCTCCGAACTCGTCGACGATGCCGAAGGCGCCGCCATAGGACCAGACCGACCAGCCATATCCTCGCGCTTCCGCCCGCTCGACCATATCCCCGACATAGGCGGCGCGCGATGCGGCGGGCATGACGGCGTCGCTTCCGTATTCCTGGCGGATCATGCCGAACTCGCCGAGGATGATGTCCTGCGGTTCGACCCCATGCTCGCCGGCCCAGGCCGCGACAGTTTCGAAGGGCTGGCTGAGCGCGGCATCGAGCCTGGCCGCAGTGTCCAGCTTGGCGAACTCCTCGTCGAGATAGGCCAGCATTCCGCTTCGCCGCGTCAGGGGCGCGTCGGTGCGGATGCGCCGGCGGATGTTCTCGAGGATCCGGTCACGCTCGTCTTCCTTCAGCTCATGCGGCGGATAGGGGATGCCGGTAACGTAGCGGATGAAGTCGCCGGCCCAGGTCGCGCCCTGGTGGGTGAGGAGGAAGGGCGCGTAGGAATGGAACGACCAGATGATGTTGTCGTCGGGAAAGTCGGACGGGTCGAGTGCGGCGAGCCCCTCCGCGCTGCCCCAGCAGCCACCTTCCAGAATGAGCGTTAGCCTGGTGGCCGAGGCGCGGGCGGCGGCGAAGAGCTTTTTGAGACGATCCGGCCACAGCCCTGCTGCGGGTCCCTCGCAGTCGATCACCGGTTCGTTCATAAGCTCCAGCGCGAGCCGGCTCGGATCCTCCCTGGCCAATGCCCGCGCCATCTGCCTGACGAGCTCGACATAGCGGGCGAACAAGTCCGGGTCGTCCATCACCTGCTTCATGCCGACCGAGCGGTCGTCGCCGGCGGGTATCAGATGAAGGTCGACGATAACCTTCAGACCGGCCTTCTGGACAAGCCGCGCCGCGGTGACGACCTCCTCGAAAAGCCTGTCCCGCAGCCGGCCGGTCGTGCCGGAGAGGAAGGGCGCAGGATCGACCGGTATGCGGACGAAATCGAAGCCGTCCTTCCTCAGCGCTTTCAGCTCGGGTTCGCCGACCGTGCGTCGCCATTCCGGGAAGGGCAGGAGAACGTCGCTCTCGCCCCAGCGGCTTTCGCCCGGCCAGGTCGTCCAGATGTCGAGGTTGATCCCGCGTTTCACGGAAAAGCTCGCCGCGCCAGCGGGCAGCGTGATCCAGGCGAGCGCCAGGATCGCTGCAAAGCAGTTCTTGATCATAAACGCCATCGATGCCATCCGGTTCGGCAGGAGCGCCGCGCGCGGTCGGCGCGCAACGGAAGCTGCAGCATTCTGGAACTGAGCGTCCTGCCGTCCGAGGGTCGCGGGCGACTTTGCGGATGGCGGGATCGGTAACCGGATTGGTGTCAGTTCGGGGACGAAAAGGAAAGCACGATGGCGGAGCATGGTGAATCCGAAGTACTGACGGCCGGCCTCTCGGGGACGCTGACGCCCTTCGGACATCGAATCATGGCGCGCGTCTATTACGCCGACACGGACTTCTCTGGCGTCGTCTATCATGCCCGCTATCTCGAATTCCTGGAACGCGGCCGTTCCGACTTCCTGCGGCTCGCCGGCGTCCACCACACCGAGCTTGCCGAGGGTAAGCACGGCGAAAGCCTGGTCTGGGTGGTGAAGCGCATGGAGATCGACTTCAGGAGTCCCGCTCGCATCGACGATATCCTCACGATCGACACGCGCACGGAAAAAGTATCGGGCGCCCGCATCTTCATGGCGCAGCAAATCCGGCGTGGCGACGATCTCCTGATCGAGGCGCGGGTCGAGGCAGCGATCATCGGCGAGCACGGTCGGCCCCGCCGTTTTCCGAAGGAGTGGGTCGGAGCGTTCATGCCCTCAGAGGCCGACTGAGCGCGCCGCCGCGTTAGTCCGTGCCGGTTTGGGCCGTTTCCGATCAGAGCGCTTTCCGGCCGATCGGGTGCGGCAACTCGGCGGTTCCCGAAGCGGGAATCCCTCACATCATCGTGCAGTGCAACGCACTGGTCCTAACCCATCCTTAACCTTAACGGTTCATGAAAGGATCGGTGAAGGTCGGGCGGATTTCCACGCGCCTTCCTTTCACCAAATTTCGCCCCGAAAAGGCCGGCAATGGCGCATTTGGGGTGCTTCCGGAGGCTTCGCGCTCACGGACCAGGGGATGATGCGCAAGGGCGCGCGGTGAGCGAAAGCCCGGAACCTTAAGGGACTCGTTGAATGGAAAATCTCTCTCTCGCCGAGCCGGGCGCGGCAGTGTCCATCTGGGCCTTGTTCTGGCAGGCCGGGTGGGTCGTGAAGCTGGTCATGCTCGGCCTGCTGGCCGCCTCGATCTGGACCTGGGCGATCATCGTGGACAAGATCATCTCCTTCAAGCGCATGCGCAGCGCGCTCAATCGCTTCGAGCAGGTGTTCTGGTCGGGGCAGTCGCTGGAAGAGCTCTACCGCACGCTGTCGGAGCGCAAGACCACCGGCATGGGTGCGATCTTCGTGGCCGCCATGCGCGAGTGGAAGAAGAGTTTCGAGAAGGGCGCCAAGTCGCCGCTCGCCCTGCAGACCCGCATCGACAAGGCCATGGATCTTGCGCTCACCCGCGAGATGGAAGGCCTGGAGGGCCGACTGGGCTTCCTGGCCACAATCGGGTCAGCCGCGCCCTTCATCGGCCTTTTCGGTACGGTCGTCGGCATCATGACCTCGTTCCAGGCGATCGCCGGCTCCAAGTCGACCAACCTGGCCGTGGTGGCGCCGGGCATCGCGGAGGCGCTGCTTGCAACGGCGATCGGCCTGCTGGCAGCCATTCCCGCGGTCATTGCCTACAACAAGCTGTCATCGGATGCCGGCAAGCTGGCGCTCAGGATGGAGGGCTTCGCGGACGAGTTCTCCGCCATACTCTCGCGCCAAATCGATGAAAAAGTCGCGGCCAAGGTCTGAGGGTAAGCAGGATGGGAATGTCGATCGGACAGACCGGCGGCCGGGGCGGCCGCGGCCATAGGCGGCGCGGCCGGCACCACAGCCTCGTGTCCGAAATCAACGTCACGCCCCTGGTGGACGTGATGCTGGTGCTGCTGATCATCTTCATGGTGGCGGCGCCCATGCTGACGGTCGGCGTCCCCATCGACCTGCCTGAGACCCAGGCCAAGGCGATGAATTCCGACACCCAGCCGATCACCGTCTCGGTCAACCAGGGCGGCCAGATCTATCTGCAGGAGACCGAGATCGCGCTTGAGGAAGTGGTCCCCAAGCTCGAGGCGATCGCCAAGACCGGCTATGAGGAACGCATCTATGTGCGCGGCGACAAGACCGCCGACTACGGCACGGTGATGCAGGTGATGGCGCGCATCTCCGCCGCCGGGTACCGCAATCTCGGCCTCGTGACCCTGCAGGAACGGGAAACCCAGTAGCGGCATGAAGGCTGGCCTAACCACCTCGGTCATACTGCACGCGGCGGTGCTCGGCTTCGGCCTGGTGTCGCTGTCGTCGCCGCGCGCCTTCGAGGTCGCCGACGTCGAGGCGCTGCCGGTCGACATCGTGCCGATCGAATCGATCACACAGATCCAGCAAGGCGACAAGAAGGCGCCGGCCAAGGAGAAGCCGTCGCCGGTTCCGACCTCCAAGCCCGACATCGTGGAGAACGCGCAGAAGGTCGGCGAAAACACCATCGATACGGACAAGCCGCCGACGCCCGAGGCAAAGCCGAAACCGGTCGAGGCCGCCGCCGCCGCGGCGCCTTCTCCCGAGCCGGCTCTGCGCCCGATGGAGGACAAGAAGCCGGAGCCGGTGAAGCAGCCGGAGCCGAAACCCGAGCCGGTGCCGGCGACGGAGGTGACGCCGCAGCCCCAGCCCAAGCAGGAAGTCAACCCTGATCCCGCCCCCGAGACGGCGGTGACGGAGACCGCCCAGGCCGAGGCGATGAAGCTGCCCGACAATGCGCCGTCGCCAGAGGCGCGCCCGCAGCCACCCCAGGCCCAGACCGCCAAGGCGCCTGAGCGGAAGGATGCGGAAAAGCCGGCCAAGCAGCAGGCCAACAAGCCGAAATCGGAAGAGAAGGAATTCAACGCGGACGAGGTCGCGGCTCTCCTGAACAAGGAGAAGGCAGCGGGCGGCGGCGCCAAACGCTCGACGCAACAAGCCTCGCTCGGCGGCGAAAAGAACACCGGCGGAACCAAGCTTTCACAGAGCGAGATGGACGCGCTGCGCGGCCAGGTGCAGCGCTGCTGGAGCGTTCCGGCCGGCGCGATGGACGGCGACTCGCTGAAGGTTTCGGTCAAGTTCAAGCTCGACCGTTCCGGAGCGCTCGAAGGCAGTCCGGAAATCATCGGCGGGGGTGGAGCCGACGGGGTGCAGCGCGCCGCAGCCGAGGCGGCGCGGCGCGCGGTCGTGCGTTGTTCGCCCTACACGCTCCCCGCCGACAAGTACGATGCATGGGCGGATGTGATCGTCAATTTCGATCCGAGCGAAATGTTCTGATCCTCCGCCCCAAGGAGCAACGAGGCTTTTGCGAATGAAACAACTGATGAAGACCCTTCTTGTCCTGGGCGCGCTGGCCTGCGGCGTGACGTCTTTCGCGATGTCGCCGGCCCATGCGCTGGTGGAGATCGACATCAACAAGGGCAATGTGGAGCCGCTGCCGATCGCCATCAGCGATTTTGTGTCCCAGGACGGGGCCGGCGCCGAGATCGCCGCGGTGGTGGCGGCCGACCTCAAGCGCTCGGGCCTGTTCGCGCCGATCGACAAAGGCGCCTTCATCGAGAAGATAACCGATCCCGACGCCGCACCGCGTTTCGACGACTGGAAGGTGATCAATGCTCAAGCGCTGGTCGTCGGACGCGTGACGCAGGAGGCGGACGGGCGGCTGCGCGCGGAGGTGCGGTTGTGGGATACGTTCGCCGGCCAGCAACTGATCGGCCAGCAGTTCTTCGCCAACAAGGCCAACTGGCGTCGTGTCGCCCATATCATCGCCGATGCGATCTATGAGCGCCTGACCGGCGAGAAGGGATATTTCGACACCCGCGTCGTGTTCGTCGACGAATCCGGCCCGAAGAACCAGCGCAGGAAGCGGCTCGCCATCATGGACCAGGACGGCGCCGGCATCCGCTACCTTTCGGACGGCCGGACGATCGCGCTCACGCCGCGCTTCTCGCCGAGCCGGCAGGAAATCACATATATGTCCTATGAAAGCGGACAGCCGCAGGTCTACCTGCTGCAGATCGAGACCGGTCAGCGCGAATTGGTCGGCAACTTCCCCGGCATGACCTTCGCTCCACGTTTCTCGCCCGACGGCCAGAAGGTGATCATGAGCCTGCTCCGGGACGACGGCAATTCCAACATCTTCGCCATGGATCTGCGCAGCCGAACGACCACCAGGCTCACCAATTCCAATTCGATCGACACGTCTCCTTCCTATTCGCCCGACGGCAGCCAGGTCGTCTTCACCTCGGATCGTGGAGGCCGGGCGCAGATCTATGTGATGGGTGCGGACGGGTCCGGCCAGAAGCGCATCTCCTATGGCGACGGCACCTATTCGACACCGGTGTGGTCGCCGCGCGGCGACCTGATCGCCTTCACAAAGCAGTCGGGCGGCGAGTTCCAGATCGGCGTCATGAAGACCGACGGGTCGGGCGAACGCATCCTGTCGAGCGGTTTCCAGCAGGAAGGACCGACCTGGGCGCCGAACGGCCGCGTGCTGATGTTCTTCCGCGAGGCGGCTGGCTCCGGTGGGCCGCGGCTCTATTCGATCGACCTGACCGGTCGTAACGAGCAGGCGATCCCTACCTCCAATTTCGCCTCCGACCCGGCGTGGTCGCCATTGCTGGAATAGCGTCCGGCCAGCAGGCTAAAGCTCGCGTGAAAAGGGCCGGAAACGGCCCTTTTTCATGTATCGGCCGCGTTTTGGCCGTATTTCGGCCTAGGGTCCGCGCGCAATGTCGGGGCGGACGGAACAGCGACCGCCGGACCGGGGACGGAAGCCGGCAATAGATATTTAACCCTGTTCGTTGGGTGTCCGTTAACCGCAACGTGGTTACTGGACGATCAACGAAACTACTCGAATTTGCGAAGGAGAGGCGGGATGCGCCGCATCGCAGCATATACCATGAATCCGATCGTCCTGGCGCTGGTGGCGACCCTGGCCGTAGCCGGCTGCGCCTCGAAGAAGACGCCGAACAGCGTCGCCGATCTCGGCCTCGGCGCGGCGACCCCGGGTTCGGCGCAGGACTTCACCGTCAATGTTGGCGACCGCATCTTCTTCGACACGGACTCCTCGGTGATCCGCGCGGACGCACAGCAGACGCTGTCCAAGCAGGCTCAGTGGCTCAACCAGTACGGCAACTACGCCATCACAGTGGAAGGCCATGCCGACGAGCGCGGCACGCGCGAATACAACCTCGCGCTCGGCGCCCGCCGCGCCGCCGCGGCCCGCGACTTCCTGGTCGCGCGCGGCGTGAAGGCCAATCGGATCCGCACCATCTCCTATGGCAAGGAACGTCCGGTGGCGGTTTGCGACGACATCTCGTGCTGGTCGCAGAACCGTCGCGCCGTAACCGTGCTGAACGGCGCGGGAAGCTGAGTCGCGGAGACCTCCCGATACCCGAAAGGCGGCCGTGGTGCCGCCTTTTCCATGGCGGTCGCGGCGGCCTTGCCGAGGCGCGGGCGCCGAAACAAAATTTGGCCGAAGTCTCGCATCCTGATAGAAGCAGCGCGGGCGTCCGATGCGACCGCCCGGGACCGTTATACCAGAGCGAGACAAACATGCATTTGCGATCCATCCTCAGCGGCACGCTGGCCCTGCTGCTCCTGTCGGGGGGCGTAGCGCTTTCCCAGGAAGGCCGCGTGGGCGGCGCCGACCGGACCGTGCCGATGCCCAGGACCGACCTGCCCGGCGTGTTCGGTGCCGGTTCGAACGAAGGCTTCCGTGTCGCCCAGGCCGGCGATCCGCGCGTCAGTGCCCTCGAAGAGCAAATCCGCCAGTTGAGCGGAACGATCGAGGAACTCAACTTCCAGATCCTGCAGATGCAGGAACAGATGCGCAAGATGCAGGAAGACAACGAGTTCCGCTTCCAGGAGCTTGAAAAAAAGAGATCCGACGCCAGTGGCGGCTCCGGGCAATCGGTCGCGGGCTCAACCGAACCGACGACCGGCGCCGCCCAGGAGACGACGCCGAAGTCCGACCGGCCGGCCAATTCGGCCGCCGGTTCGCAACCCGGCGCGGGTGCGGGCACGTCGCCGAAAACCTTCGGGACCATCGTGTTCGACGCCGACGGCAATGTGACTGGCGGCAGCGTCGGGGACCAGATCACGGCACAGCCTCCCGGTACCAGCGGCGACCAGGTTGCCGCGTTGCCGGCGACGGACGATCCGGAGGAGGTCTATCGCAACTCGTACGAGTTCATTCTTTCCGGCGACTACAAGACCGCGGAGGCGGGCTTTCGCGATCATATCGCGCGCTTCCCGGGCGATCCCAAGACGGCGGACGCGCATTTCTGGCTCGGCGAGGCCTTGCTCGGCCAGCAGAAGTATCGCGATGCGGCGGAAATCTTCCTCGCCGCCAGCAAGGAGTATCCGTCGTCGAAGAAGGCGCCGGAAATGCTGCTGAAGCTCGGCATGTCGCTGGCAGGCCTGAAGCAGCGCGACGTCGCCTGCGCCACCTTCAGCGAGGTCGGCAAGCGTTATCCCGGTGCTTCTGCGCAGCTCAAGGAGCGCGTGAAGCAGGAGCAGGCCCTCGCCGCCTGCTAGACCGGCGAGATGAATCCCGATGCGATGGTTTCGGTTCGAGGAATGGGCTCCGCGGGCGGACGCCCCATCAACGCCCGTTTTCCTGCCGACACCGCATCCGGCTTCATCTCGCGCCCATCCATGACGGCGGGCAGCGATAAATCGTTCGACGCCTGCTTCCGGCGGTTGGACCTGACGGGCCGGCGCGGCGTGGTCGCAGCCGTCTCGGGCGGCAGCGACTCGACCGCGCTGCTTTTCCTGCTCAAGGCCGCGCTGGAAAGCCATTCGTCCGGGACAAGGCTCCTTGCGGTCACCATCGACCACGGGCTGCGGCCGGACGCGGCCGAGGAGGCGGCGACAGTCGCCCGGCTCTGCTGGGATCACGGGATCGCGCACCAGACGCTGCGCTGGGAAGGCCCAAAGCCCAAGACCGGCGTCCAGGCAGCAGCGCGCGAGGCACGCTACCGGCTGCTCGCGCGAGCCGCGATCGACCTAGGTACCGATATCGTCTTCACCGGCCACACTTCGGACGACCAGGCCGAGACGATCGACATGCGTCGGCGGCGCGGTGCGGGGCACGGCATGGCCGGCATGGCGCCCGCGACGCTCTATGACGGCAAGGTCTGGATCCTGCGACCGTTGCTCGAGACGTCGCGCGCAGCCTTGCGGGACTATCTCGACACCATGAAGATCGGGTGGATCGACGATCCGAGCAACCGCAACACAGCGTACGAAAGGATCAGGGTCCGGCAGGAGGGGACGAGCGGGCCAGGCGACGCGCATTCGGCCGCCGCGGCGCGGCGCGCGGTTGCGGGCCGCGCAGGCGAGTTGATTGCTTCCCATGCCTTGCTCGCAGCTCCGGGGCTCATCCGGCTTGCTCCCGCCTTTTTCACGGTCGACGATCGCGAGGCAGCGGTCCATGGCTTCAGGGTGCTGCTCGCCGTCGCCGGAGGCGTCGGGCATTTGCCCGATCTTGTCCGCGTCGGCGCCCTGTTCGAGCGCGTCGCCTCGGGTTCTCACTGTGCCACACTGTCGCGGGTGGTGGTTGAGGCGCGGCGTGCCGGCGTCTTTCTGAGGCGCGAGATGCGCGGTCTGCCGGCACCCGTGCCACTGATCCAGGGCATGATCTGGGACGGGCGTTTCCGTATGGAGGCAGGCGATGCCGCCGTGGGGTGCATCATCGAACCGCTCGGCCCGGAGGATGTCGGGACTGGCGAGCTCACGTCGGGCGATGGGCCGAAAAGCCTTGTCCGCAAGGCGCTCGCGGCCGGGCCCGCGGTCCGATTGGCCGGCTGTGAAGGGAAGATCAGCATCGCCGCCGGGCCGCTGGCTGCCGGATCCGCTCCAGAGACTCCTGGCGGAGCGGGGCGGGTTTTGGCGGCTGCGACTCCGCTGCTCGCGCCCTGGGCGCGTTTCCTGCCCTCGTTCGATCTTGCCCTGGCGCGGGCCGTCGCGTCACTGGTAGGGGCGCCGGATATTCCGGCTTCGCCTTGCGAAGGCCACAAAAAGCGGGAAATGTGAGGGTCTCGGGACCTGACGAGACCGGGGGGCCGTGCCGCCGTGAATTCTCAGGAACGAACTCTTGTCCGCGGGAAAGCCTCTTAACCGAGACAAAGACTCTTAACCGAGACGCCGGGTCGCGCTTGGCAATGGCAAGCGCCCTCCCTATGTTAGCCTTGATTAGACTTGCGGACTTTCGTGTCCGAGCTTCGGACACCCAACGGGACACTCGATGAATCCGAATTATCGTAATCTTGCGCTCTGGGCGATCATTGCCGTTCTCCTGATCGCGCTTTTCAATCTGTTCCAGACACCGCAGCAGCGGGGGACTTCGCGCGAGATCGCCTATTCCGAGTTTCTTCAGGACGTGTCGAGCGGCCGCGTGAAATCGGTGACGATTGCGGGCGAACGCATCACCGGCACCTATGTCGACAACAGCTCCGGCTTCCAGACCTATTCGCCGGGCGACACGTCGCTGGTCAGCCGTCTCGAAGAGAAGAACGTCGTCATCAATGCGCGGCCTGAGACCGACGGATCGAATTCGATCTTCGGCTACCTGATCTCGTGGCTGCCGATGATCCTGATCCTGGGCGTGTGGATCTTCTTCATGCGCCAGATGCAGTCGGGCTCGGGACGCGCCATGGGCTTCGGCAAGTCGAAGGCCAAGCTGCTGACCGAGGCGCATGGCCGCGTGACCTTCCAGGATGTCGCTGGTGTCGACGAGGCCAAGGAGGATCTCGAGGAGATCGTCGAATTCCTGCGTGACCCGCAGAAATTCCAGCGGCTGGGCGGCAAGATCCCACGCGGCGTCCTGCTCGTCGGCCCTCCCGGAACCGGCAAGACGCTGCTTGCCCGGGCGATCGCCGGCGAAGCGAATGTGCCGTTCTTCACCATTTCCGGCTCGGACTTCGTCGAAATGTTCGTGGGCGTCGGTGCCAGCCGTGTCCGTGACATGTTCGACCAGGCCAAGAAGAACGCGCCCTGCATCATCTTCATTGACGAAATCGACGCAGTCGGCCGGCACCGTGGCGCTGGCTTGGGCGGCGGCAACGACGAGCGCGAGCAGACGCTCAACCAGTTGCTGGTCGAGATGGACGGCTTCGAAGCCAATGAGGGCATCATCCTGATCGCGGCCACCAACCGGCCCGACGTGCTCGACCCGGCATTGCTGCGCCCAGGCCGTTTCGATCGCCAGGTCGTGGTGCCAAATCCTGATATCAACGGCCGCGAGAAGATTCTCAAGGTCCATGTCCGAAATGTGCCGCTGGCGCCGAATGTCGACCTGAAGGTGGTGGCGCGGGGAACGCCGGGCTTCTCGGGCGCGGACCTGATGAACCTCGTCAACGAGGCGGCCCTCATGGCGGCGCGGCGCAACAAGCGCCTTGTCACGATGCAGGAGTTCGAGGACGCCAAGGACAAGGTGATGATGGGCGCCGAGCGTCGCTCGACGGCCATGACCCAGGCGGAAAAGGAACTGACGGCCTATCACGAAGCCGGCCACGCCATCCTGGCGCTCAATGTTCCGGCCGCCGACCCGCTGCACAAGGCAACCATCATCCCGCGCGGCCGCGCTCTGGGCATGGTGATGCAACTGCCCGAAGGCGACCGCTATTCGATGAGCTACAAATACATGGTCTCGCGCCTGGCGATCATGATGGGCGGGCGCGTCGCCGAGGAGATGAAGTTCGGCAAGGAGAACATCACCTCGGGTGCAGCTTCGGACATCGAACAGGCGACGAAACTGGCGCGCGCAATGGTCACCCGCTGGGGCTTCTCCGACAAGCTCGGCCAGGTCGCCTATGGCGAGAACCAGGAAGAAGTCTTCCTCGGCCATTCGGTCGCGCGCACCCAGAACGTCTCGGAGGAGACCGCGCAACTGATCGACGCGGAGGTGCGGCGCCTGATAGACGACGCCTACGCTACGGCGCGCCAGATCCTTACCAAGAAGAAGAAGGAATGGATCGCGCTCGCCGAGGGCCTGCTCGAATACGAGACCCTTTCAGGCGACGAGATCAAGCAACTGCTCGCCGGCGCGAAGCCGTCACGCGATCTTGGCGACGATACGCCGACATCCCGCGGCTCGGCAGTGCCGAAGGCCGGTGCCGGTCCGCGCCGCAAGAAAGGCCCGGAGCCCGAAGGCGGAATGGAACCACAGCCCCAGGGCTGAGTTGGGCCAGCCAATCCGGTCGAACCTGAAAAGATGCCGCAGCATGAAGATGCTGCGGCATCTTTTCGTTTCGGGGGCGCGCTACCGGTCGTCGGCCGGCCGCAGGGCGCGGTCGAGCGCAAGCAGCATGTGCGCTTCGACGTCCTGCCTTAGCCTTGCCCGCGCGGTCTTGTCCGACGTCACCAGATAGAGATCGACCAGTGTGCCGAGCAGCAGGTTGATCACCTGCAGGCTCAGCGGGTCGCTGGGCCTTTGCGGCGCAAAACGTGCAATGAAGGGCACCACGATATCGTCGACGATATGGTTCTGGTCGGCACTGTTGTCGGCTTCGATCGGCCTGATGGCCCGCATTGCCTTCAGCAGCCCCGAATGAGAGGGGATTGCTTCGGCGGCGTCGAGATAGACGCCGAGCAGGATCTTGGCCGCCTGCTCGACAGACGTATCTGCCGGCAGCGCAACCAGGGCGTCCGCGCAGGAGGCGACGATGCGGGCAACCGTCGCGTCATAGGCCGACAGCAGAAGACCGTCGCGATCGGCAAAGTAGCGATAGAGGGTGCCGACGGATACGCCCGTTTCTGCAGCGACGCGCGTGGTGGTGACCGCGTCCGCTCCTTCCTCGGCCACCAGCCGCTCGGTGGCGGCGAGCAATGCCGCGCGCGTTTTCTGCGCGCGATCCTGGACGGGCAAGATCTTGGTGGCTGGCGGGATGGGATCCATGGAAAGTGAAACTATTTCATTTTTGTTGACAAGGCCAGAACGGAAGCGCATCGTTTCGTCATTCGCCGACGAAGGCCCGCTTTTCACTGGTCAGGGGGGCGGGGGCCGGCACGGAGGGGAGGACTTGATGTGAGAGCTATCGTTTCGACGACCATGCTGGCCCTGCTGCTCGGCGTATCGGCGGGCAACGTTGCAAATGCGGCGGAGATCGCGGTGGAGGCCGGAGAGGACGCTGCCGAAAGGCTGACCGAGGCGCTGATCATG
This sequence comes from Mesorhizobium sp. L-8-3, assembly GCF_016756615.1. Taxonomy (GTDB): domain Bacteria; phylum Pseudomonadota; class Alphaproteobacteria; order Rhizobiales; family Rhizobiaceae. The sequence continues at coordinate 2,310,882 of NZ_AP023262.1, forward strand.
GCCAAGCCAGGCGACACCGTTCGCATCGGCGCCGGGCGTTTCGAACTGACCGAGGGGCTGTCGCTGGATATCGACGACGTGCTGGTGAAGGGCGCGGGCTCCGACCAGACGGTGCTTTCGTTCAAGAGCCAGACCGGCTCCGGGGAAGGGCTGCTCGTGACATCGGACCGCGTCGTCCTCGAGGATTTCGCGGTCGAGGATGCAAAGGGCGACGGGGTGAAGTCGAAGGGCTCCGACCAGATCACTTTCCGCAAGCTGCGCGTCGAGTGGACGAACGGGCCCGATGCGAAGAACGGCTCCTACGGCGTTTATCCCGTTTCGTCCAAGAATGTGCTGATCGACGGCGTGACCGTGAAAGGGGCGTCCGACGCCGGCATCTATGTTGGCCAGAGCGAGAACATCGTGGTGCGCAATTCGCGTGCCGAGTTCAATGTGGCCGGCATCGAGATCGAAAATTCGATGAAGGCCGACGTGTACAAGAACGTCGTCACCCGCAATACGGGCGGCATACTGGTCTTCGACCTTCCCAACCTGCCGGTGCAGGGTGGGCATGACATTCGTGTCTTCGACAACGAGGTAGTCAACAACGACACGCCCAATTTCGCACCGAAGGGCAACATCGTCGCGATCGTGCCGAAGGGCATGGGCATCATGGTGATGGCCAACCGCAACGTGCATGTCTTCAACAACAAGCTCGACGGCAACGGTACCGCCCATGTGCTCATCGCCGCCTACCCGAACGACTATGAGGACGACAAATACATGTTCGTGCCGCGCGGCGTGTTCGTGCACGACAATTCCTATGGGGAAGGCGGCGCGTCACCGGACGGCGAGGTCGGCAAGACGATCTCGGATGTTTCCGGGACGCCGGTGCCCGATATCGTCTGGGATGGGGTGACGACCATTCCCGAGTATTTCTCGTGGACCGCAGCCGAGAACCGAATCTATGTCGAGGAGGCCGAAGGCACCAGTTTCGTCAATCTCAAGATGATCTCCCAACTGATGCTGCCCTGGGGCTGGTGGCCCGACATGGATATTGCCTCCTACAAGGGAAGCCTGTCCGAGCCCGCTCCGGTCAAGCTGCCGCAGGAGAGCGGGGCCTAGACGGGGCAGGCGATGGTTGCGCTTCGCTGGAACCAGGAAATGAAGCGTGCTTGGTCCGGCTTCGGCTGGCCACCAAAGCGTTCGGGCGCGGCGATCCCGTGGCCGCTGTCGGTGCCGGCAAGGATCGGGCGGCTGGCGCGACCGGAGATATGGAAAATCCTGCTCGGTGCCTGGCTCGTGGGCCTTCTCGCGAGCGGTCATGCCCATGGCGTTGTTTCGGCTGAGGCGATCCTGGCCGAAAGCCCGCCGAAGCTGCTTTCCGAGTTCGGCTTCTTCGACGATCTCAAGGCGCAGAACCCGGCGGCTGGTGTCGTTCCGTTCCAGCTTGCCACGCCGCTGTTCTCCGACGGCGCGTTGAAATTCCGGTTCGTCCATTTGCCCGACGGCAAGGCGGCGCAATATGACGACGATGAAGCTTTCGACTTCCCGACGGGGACGGCTCTGATCAAGACCTTCGCCTTTCCCGCCGACAATCGCCGGCCGGACCAGGACATCAAGCTGATCGAGACGAGGGTGCTCCTGCGCCGCACGGACGGCTGGCACGCTTTCGCCTATCTCTGGAACGCCGAACAGACGGACGCCGTGCTGAAGATCGCAGGTGCCAAGGTCGAGATATCGACCACCGCAGCGGACGGATCCGCGCTCGCCTTCACCTATTCCGTACCGAACAAGAACCAGTGCAAGGCATGCCACGCCTTCAATGGAGAAATCGTCCCGCTCGGGCCGAAGGCGCGCAATTTGAACCGCGACGTCGACTATGCAACCGGCCGGCTAAACCAGCTGGCCCACTGGACGGCGGCGGGTATGCTGGCCGACGCCCCGGCTCCCAAGGACGCGCCCGCGGTCCCGGACTGGCGCGACGCCGCGGCCGCGCTCGACCTGCGGGCACGAGGCTGGCTCGACGTCAACTGCGCCCATTGCCATCGCCGGGAGGGGCCGGCCAGCAATTCCGGGCTGTGGTTGACCTTCGGCGAGAAGGATCCGGTGAAATTCGGCGTGAGGAAAAGGCCGGTCGCGGCGGGCAAGGGGTCCGGCGATCGCCAGTTTGATATCCTTCCGGGCGATCCGGGCGGCTCTATCCTCCTTTATCGCGTCGAGAGCACCGAACCCGGCGTGATGATGCCGGAACTGGGACGCCATATCGCGGATCCCGAGGCGGTCGCGCTGCTCAAGGACTGGATCGGCCAGATGCGATAAAGCGCGCCGCTCTATCTGTTTGCTTGAGCATCGGAATTTTTCCCGAAACGCCTGGGCACTCTCGGGAGGCACGCTTTAGCCGGCCTGCGAGCCGCTCTTGTGCCGGAAGTCGAGATCGATCCGGCCTTCTTCCGCCTTATGGAAGAATTGCGAGCACACCAGCCATCCCTTCAGCGGGCGCAGCAGCGCCAAGCATGCAAGCAGGGTGAGCGGCATGGTGGTGAAAAGATGGAGCCAGATCGGTGTGTCGAAGGTCACCTGGAACCAGACGGCGAAGGCCAAGGTCGGTACCGCGGCGATCGTCATGGCGAAGAAGGCCGGACCATCCGCCGGATCAGCGAAGGAATAGTCGAGGCCGCATACCTCGCAGGATGGAGCCAGCTTGAGGTAACCGGTAAAAAGATGGCCTTCCTGACACCGCGGACAGCGTCCGAAGATGCCCGTCTTCATGGGATTGTCGGTTGGGCGATATCCGCCCGCCATATCGCTGACGCTGGTGGCCATGGCTTTCCTTCCTTTGGAAGATTGTATGGAGGCAGTGTAAACTTCTACATACAATCACTTCGCTAATGCCGGCGTATGGATGACGTAGCGCCAAATGTCATGCTTTTCAAGTATGCGGCGCGAAGCATCGCAGACGCAATGGTCAAATTGTATGTATATTGAATGTATCTCGGCGTGCGGGTGAGGTGCAAGTCCCGACGAGCCATTCATGACCTGTCGAGGTGGATGCGAAGATGGCGGTGTGAGTTGCCCGGGCAGCCTCAAGGGATGTCTGTACCCTCACAATTGATGAGCCTCGGCCTGTTGATATCAAGCCGTCGGGACTGGAACGGTTTCCTAAGAGTTCGTAACGAATACTTACACAAAGTGATGGCTTCCGGCCGCCCCGTTGTGGCAAACCAGCGCGGGAGGTTGGCAACGCCTTTGGGGAAAAGCAGCATGTCGAGACGCTATTTCGGTACGGATGGAATTCGGGGCCGAGCCAACAAATTCCCGATGACCGGCGAGGTCGCCATGAAGGTCGGCATGGCCGCCGGCATGTCGTTTCAGCGCGGCAATCATCGTCACCGTGTCGTGCTCGGCAAGGACACCCGTCTTTCCGGTTACATGATCGAGAACGCCATGGTGTCGGGCTTCTGCGCCGCCGGCATGGATGTGTTCCTGCTCGGGCCGATACCGACACCGGCGGTCGCCATGCTCGCCCGTTCGCTGCGCGCCGATATCGGCGTGATGATCTCGGCCTCTCACAATCCCTATCATGACAACGGCATCAAGCTGTTCGGTCCCGACGGCTACAAGCTCTCTGACGAGATCGAAACCCGTATCGAGGCGTTGATCGACGGGGAGATCGATATCAAGCTTGCGGATTCGGACGGTCTCGGCCGCGCCAAGCGCATCGACGGCGTGCATGACCGCTACATCGAATTCGCCAAGCGCACCCTGCCGCGTTCGATGTCGCTCGCCGGCCTGCGCATCGTGGTCGATTGCGCCAACGGCGCGGGCTACAAGGTGGCGCCGCTCGCGCTGTGGGAACTCGGCGCGGAAGTGATCACCATCAATAACGAGCCCGATGGCTTCAATATCAACCGGGAGTGCGGCTCGACCCATCCCGAGGGCCTGCAGAAGAAGGTGCATGAGGTGCGCGCCGACATCGGCATTGCGCTCGATGGCGACGCGGACCGCATGGTCATCATCGACGAACTGGGCCAGATCGTCGACGGAGACCAGATCATGGCGATGATCGCGGAGTCCTGGAACCAGAACGGCCGCCTCGCCGGCGGCGGCGTCGTCGCGACGATCATGTCCAACCTCGGTCTCGAACGGTTCCTCAGCGATATCGGCCTGCAGCTTCACCGCACCCAGGTCGGCGACCGGTACGTCGTCGAGCATATGCGAGCGCACGGGCTGAATGTTGGCGGCGAACAGTCCGGTCACATCGTGTTGTCCGATTTCTCCACAACCGGCGACGGCCTCGTCTCGGCGTTGCAGGTGCTGGCCTGCGTGAAGCGCGCCGGCAAGCCGGTCTCCGAAGTCGCCAAGAAGTTCGATCCCGTGCCGCAGCTTCTGAAGAACGTCCGTTTCTCGGGCGGCAAGCCCTTGGAAAGCGCGCCGGTCAAGGCAGCGATCGAGGATGCCCGCGGCCGGCTCGGCAATTCCGGCAGGCTCGTCATTCGCCCATCCGGCACCGAGCCGCTGATCCGTGTCATGGCCGAGGCCGACGACCCGCAACTGGTCGAAGCTGTCGTCGACGACATCGTCAGCGTGATCGCCGAGGCAAAGTCGGCGGCGTAGGCGGCAAGGCCGACCGCCCGGAACCTTCCGATCTGGGGCATCCAGGCAGCGGTTGGCTCGTGAACGGTTGCGGGTGTATCCAGGCGAAGAAACAGGGTTGGGATCTGCCTGGAAAAAATGCCTGCTTTCGGGGCAAGACCCCGACTATCTGCCCGAGGCTTCCTATTCGGCCCATCGCATGCTCTTGGGGCTGCCTCATGTGACAAGAGGCGGCACCTCCGCTGACGATGCAAATGCCGTCGCTGGGGGTTCGATAGGCGGTGCCGGCCCCGCGCATGAGGGCAAGCCTTCTGGTCTGGCTTGAGATGACGATGCCTGGCGGCGCCCTTCGCCGCCAGCGCGGAGACAAGTGCCGCCATCCCGTCGTGCGGCTGCTGTTCTCTCCGGGCGCTACGCCGCCGTTCCTGGCCCGAACTGCCGGCTGGCAGGTTTGCGTCAGGCTCGCGACACGACCACGCCGCAGCCATGCTGCTCAAGATCCCCTGCAGCGAGCCAGAGCTGCGAAGGGCAGCGGTGCTTGCCGTGAAGATTCCCGCACTGGTTGTAGTCGATGACGATTCCGTGAAACTTCCGGTTAAGGGGTTCAAAAAAATCAGGAGTGTGGTAGTCTCGATTTGTTACATGAGGATACATGACGTGAAAGGAGTGAGGCCATGCCCGAAACTGAACCTCTCTCGCCAAGCTGGTCGCAACGGTGGTCGAACTATCGACCTTCCAAAACCATGTGGTTCTGGTCACTAGCAGGAATATCCGCGCTGACGATGGTCGTCGGCTTCGCCTTCGGCGGATGGACCACGGGTGGAACAGCCGCGCTGATGGCTGAAAAGGCGGCAAGGGATGCTCGATCCGAACTGGTAGCTACCGTATGTGTGGGGAAATTCGTTTCCGCCGACAATGCCGCGGAGCAACTGGCTGCCCTCAAGAAAACGTCCTCGTGGGAGCGAAACAGGTTCATTGAGAACGGCGGATGGCTCAAGCTGACAGGTATGGATAAGGTCGTTCCCGGCGCCGCCGAGCTTTGCGCGAAGGAATTGGTCGCGATTGAGAACCTTCCAGAACAGAGCGCCGAAGCGGTCACGACCGACGGCTGAATTATCGGGCTGCTGAATTATTGGGCGTGGGCTCCTCCGAGGGGAGGAAGGCAGGTCGCCGAGTGGATCAGAACCTTGCTGGTTCCGCTCGGCGACCGCCGCGCTTTTCCAGGTGTTGCCGGATGTTGCCGCTAGAGGCGCGGGCTGTGCGAGAAGACCCGGTCTGCGGCTGGCCAGCACAACAATAAAAAGGCGATCTCAGCCCTTGTCGCCATTCTACGATGGCGGCACACTGCTCTTGTTTGCAAGGGGAGCGACGAAGGGATGTGGATTCGGCCAACCTGCGACGAGATCAGAGCGTGAGTGTCAACGCAGACCATTTGGTCGCGCAGGGAGACCACGGCGAGAGGACGCTCGTGACACATGGCCGAGGCGACGTTCTGGTCGAGCAAGGCCAATCGGACATTGTCGAATCGTTGCAACTACAGCAGTTCGCTCTCGGAGCATCGGGGCACGTCGTACCACAGATTTCAATTGAAGAGGCCGTTCGGGCCAGGGGACGCAAAGCGTGGCAAAGAATCCTGACAATTTGCTACAGGACAAAAGTGAAGGCTTGCCGGAACGGATTGGCCATCTGCTCGGGATGATCGTCTTCATTGGAGTCTGCTGCATGGTTGCTTGGCCGATCGTGCAGTCGCTGTTCTTCTAGCGCCGTTTGCCGTCTGCCGTGAACAGAGTTGCTGCCCGCGCCGCAATCCATATCTCTGCTGTGTTCGCTCTCTATCTGTCCGCTGCGATGCTGCTGCCGGCGGGGGTGGATCTCTATCACGGCAATGAAGACTGGCAGGTCTTCGCCGCATCAGCTGCCATCACCGCCGCCGCCGCCCTGGGTGTAGCGGCCGCCACGCACGGCAATACTCCCCCCGCCTCGACGCGATTCGGATTCCTGCTGGTCAATCTTCTGTGGATGACAATGGCGGTAGCCGGGGCTCTGCCGCTGCTCATTTCGTCGCTTGAGTTGAGCCTTGCGGAAGCATTCTTCGAGTCGGTCTCGGCCATAACCACGACCGGGTCTACGGTGATCACCGGTCTCGATGACAAGCCGCCGGGCGTGCTGCTCTGGCGATCCATCCTTCAATGGATGGGCGGACTCGGCGTGATAGCACTGGGGCTTTTTCTGCTGCCTTTTCTGAAGGTCGGCGGGGTCACCTATTTCAAGATCGAGTCGTCGGATATCGAGGACAAACCCTTCGAACGATTCGCAACCTTTGCAGCCAGCCTCCTTGGCATCTACGCAATGCTGACGGTTGCCTGCGCCATTTGCTACCTGCTTGCAGGAATGACCGGATTCGACGCGCTGAACCATGCCATGACAACGATGTCGACCGGCGGGATGTCGACCCACGATGCTTCGTTTGGGCAGTTCGCAAACTCCCCACACATACTGTGGATCGCTACCGTCTTCATGTTTGTCGGCGGGCTGCCGTTTTCGATTCTGATCCTGTTTGCTATTCGCGGGCGCTACGACGCTCTGCGTGACCCCCAGATTCGGGTCTTTGCCGGATACTGTATCGTGTTCGCCGTTGCCGTGGCCGTATATCTGCGCGTAACCGCCGAAAAGCCCTTCCTCGAGGCCCTCACGCATTCCGCGTTCAATTTCGTGTCGATCATCACCACGACTGGCTATGCCAGCAGCGACTATTCTGCATGGGGGCCGCTTGCCGTAGCCTGCTTCTTCGTGGCGACCTTTCTTGGCGGCTGTTCGGGATCCACCGCGGGCGGGATCAAGGCGTATCGTTTCCTGGTGCTTTTCGAACTGACAATGAACGGTCTGCGCAAACTGGTCTATCCCAATTCGGTAATTACGATCCGTTACGGGGACCGTGTCGTCGATGCCGACATGCAACGGGCAGTCGTACTGTTTATCTCGGCCTTCTTCGTGATCTGGGCGATAGTCGCAATCTTGCTCGGCGCGACAGGACTGGATCTCATCACAGCAGTTACGGGGTCGCTTACGGCCATGACCAATGTCGGTCCCGGTCTGGGTGATATCATCGGCCCCGCGGGCAATTTCGCGTCCTTGCCCGATTCGTCGAAGTGGTTCCTGTCGATGGCAATGCTTCTGGGCAGGCTCGAAATCCTCGTCGTGCTGGTGATTTTCACACCCACTTTCTGGAGCCGTTGAGCTTCGTTGCGCTTCTGCCGCGTCGGCTCCCGGAGCGGTGACGGCATCGATGGAATCTGTGCTGCCGCTCGATCCAGTCCAACCTTGCCAGGATATCCTCACAGAACGCCTTGTCCTGCGTAGCCTCGGCTACGAAGCGTCCTCCGCCAAGATGGCAAGGAATTCTCTACGCGAGAACCGGATCGTATAGCGATACTGCGACTGCGTATCATAGATGCCATCGGCACAAAACGACAGGGACACCCTATCGCCTTCGGATTCGATTCCGATTTGTCCGAGCGGCTGATCCAGGATGGTTCTCTCCCGACCTGGCCGCTTTGCCGGTCCAACACGAATTTGCATGGTAATTCTCCCGCCGCTGCCATGTCGCCCGGCTGCGGGAAACGCACAAGCAGCACCCACATGTACAGTCACATGAAAAGGCTCGTGCCGACGCCTCCGTTCGCATCAGGAACACAGACCCGGATGAATTTCATGGCGCGTTCGAAACGACGCCAACGTACATCTGAGATGAACCAGTGTTTTCGATCAAATAGTCTTTGTCAACAAATTCCGAAATTTCGTGAGATTTCTCTATCGATGCTCTCGAAGTGTTGTCATGGAATCTGTGAGAGTGCAGGTTGATGAAATATACAACCATACGGGGCAATGACGGAGTGTGTGAGCAACAGACTGCATCCGGCCTTCTGCGAATATCAGGTGCTCTTGGGATTGTTCTGGAGCAGGTCGGCAGGCTATCGGAGCAGGCACTGGCTGTTCCTGACGCCTGTCGTACTCGGCGGCGTTCCTTGTGGGGACGGACATCGCAAGGCGTGCTCGCGTCAGCGTCAGCGGAAGCCGCCCGGATAAACCTCAACCTTGACGTGGGCTATCGGTCGTGAGGAGCGCGCGCACGCCATCGGCAAAGGCTTGCCCAGCAAGCGTTTTCGCGAACGTGGTTAAGAAAGACGGTTAAGCCGGCCTTAACCTTTGCAACTCATTATCCAAAACCGGGTTGTAACCAACGGAGCCGGGGGACGGGTCCGTCTTCGCAAAGGTGAGAGCAATGTACAGATTTGCCAGACCAGGCCTTTTGGCCGCGCTGGTCGCCGGCATGGCGGGATCCGCATTCGCAGCAGACATCGGTGAGCCGCCGATCATCGAGGCGCCGCCGCCGGTCTATCAGGAAGTCGACTACGGCGGTTGGTACATACGTGGCGACCTCGACTATCATTGGTCGGATTTCAGCGGCGCGGACTACATTACCTATGGAAGTGTGGTGCCGGAGCCCGGGACAGGGAGTTTCGATACCGGCGACCTCAAGGGCGCCTTCTCGATCGGCGCGGGTGTCGGCTACCAGGTCAACCGATATTTCCGCACGGACCTGACGCTGGACTACTGGTTCTCGTCGGACTTCACCGGCAGTACGAGCGGCGTCTGCGGCGGCGTCGCCTGCGTTTCGACGGACAGCTCCGCCTACAGCGCGTGGCTGCTGCTTGCCAACGCCTATGTCGACCTCGGCACCTATTATGGGATCACACCCTATGTCGGCGCCGGTATAGGCGGCGCCCGGGTGCAGTGGGACGACCTGACAAACACGATCGATGGTACTACCGATATCCATTCCGGTGCGCAAAGCTGGCGTTTCGCCTACGCCCTTATGGCCGGTGCCTCCTATTGTCTGACCGACCGGCTCAAGCTCGACGCCGGATACCGCTTCAGCCACATCAACGGCGGGCGTATGTTCGAATATGCCACGCCTACGCTCGGCGGAATCGGGGCGGGGCCAGGTTACGACAACGGCTTCAACACACATGAGGTGCGCGCCGGTCTGCGTTACCAGTTCGGTGGACGCAACGAGTGCTCCGAACCGGTGGCCTACGTGCGGCCCGAGCCGGTCTATACCAAGTAGGTCTCTTTCGATCATGACCGCCCGGCCCCGGGCCCGGCGGTCCCTATCAATACGTCGTCCCGAGGACAATCAGCGCGACAGCCGTCGCCTGTTTGCCCGTACCTTTCTGCGATAGCCGCGTACCACGTCCTTGCCGCCGGCTCCGGCTGCGATCGCTCCTGCCGCCTGTGTGGCGGCGATCACTTTCTCGGTGACCATGCGCCTGGCTTCGCGTTCGCCGGCTTTGCCGCCGCGGGCCAGATGCAGCGCTCGCAGCCAGATGACCTGCTGGGCTTCCAGTCCAAGCATCATCGTGTCGAACCAAAGCCGATACATGATTGCGTCTCCCTTGTTCGGGCCGCCAGCCGCAGGCGGGTGCCCCTCCAAGAACAGTAGCGCGATTGTTCTTGTCAGGCGCGCGCCTTTTTTCGGCGAGCGCGGCCTCTCGGACCTGCGGCCGGGATGATGTCAGGGCGAACATCTTGTTTTCTAAAGACGATTTCTGGCATCAGGGTTAACCCGTACTTAACCTCTATGGTTAACAATGGCTCCATGGGCATCCGGGCGAAGCCGTCCGGTGGTATCGGGGAGTTCCTGCAGATGAGCCTCAAGACCTCTGTCGTTCTTGCCGCGGCGACGATTGCAATCCTGCCGGCGGGCTCTCTGCGGGCCGCCGACTATGAACCGCCCGTCTTCGTTGATCAGCCGGTGGAGGAATATGTGCCGGTCGAGATCGGGTCGGGCTGGTATCTGCGCGGCGACGTCGGCTACAATTTCAGTGTCAAGGCAGGTGACTTCGACTACCGAACCTTCGATGCGCTTACCGGAACCTACGATACCGCCCGGTTCGATACTGCCTCGCTCGGCAACAATGTCACGGGGGGTATCGGGTTCGGCTATAATCTTACCGACTATCTACGCGCCGACCTGACCTTCGACGTCTTCCGCACTTCGTTCGATGGAACGACGTCGGCGGCGCAGCCCTGCGCGCCATTGCTGGTGGGGACGAGCTGTCGGACTGCAGATTCGGCCGACGCAACGGCCTACAATCTCATGGCCAACGGCTATGTCGATCTCGGCACCTATGTCGGCTTCACCCCTTATGTCGGGGCGGGGCTCGGCATGACCTATGTCAATTGGGACCAGCTCAATAGCAGTGCCTATTGCGTGGGAGCTGATTGCCCGGCTGGTTTTGTCGGGTCGAGCGAATCGGACGGCGAGAAGAGCTGGCGCTTCTCCTGGGCCTTGATGGCGGGCATGGCTTACGACCTGACCAAGAACCTCAAGGTCGACCTGGGCTATCGCTACCGCAGCATCGAGGGCGGACCGATGTTCGCCTTCGACCGCGCGTCGCAACTTGCCGGAGCGTCCGGCACGCAGGGTGAGGACCCGGGCTTGCAGTCGCATGAAGTTCGCATCGGGCTGCGCTACTCGCTTTGGTAGACCAAGAGAGCGGCTCCGTCGCCCTCTTCAGTGGGCCGGGCATCGCACTTCTGGGCAAACCGAAGCTCGGATGCAGGTTCTCCTTCAGCGATCCGCCACTTCCCTGATCCGGTGCCAATGGCTGGGACCGACGAGCCGGCATCCTCCGCCTGCGCCGACAGCGCCGCCTCGATAGCCGCCAGCGCCGCAAGACGACGGGCCTGCTGGACATCGCTTACCCAGGCAGGCCGCGCCTTCACCCAACGCCGCATGGCAGCGGCCGCGCCCTCCACCGTGGCGTTCAAGCCGGAGGCGAACTCATACTGCACGACCGCGCGGAAGAGATCCGCGTCGGCTTCGTTGCGCTTGAGCTTTTCATCGAGAATATCGCGAAGAAAAAACGTCAAGCGCACCTCCCCGATGGCGTCGCACGATAGGCGTTTCCCTATCCGATAGTCAATAGGAAAATTCCTATATTATAGGAGAGACCCGCTGCCGCTGGCAGTGAACCCCTTCTGCGTTCCAGTGCGCGGGTAGATTTCCGATCCTTGATATCGCCCTTATGTTCTTGATTTGTGCCGTAGGCGGGGGTCAATGTCTTGCCGAAGCAACGGAGGGAACGAGTGCTCACCTACTTCGTCGTCCAGAGTTTCGAGCGCGGCAAGAAAGGGTCGCTCATCGCCGACCAACCTGTCGAGGCGCAGGGGCTCGATCATGCCATACGCATGGCGGAACGGCTGTCGCGGGTGAAGGCTGGGGTCGTGGCCTTTTCGAGGAGAGGCTCTCCGGCAACAGGCGACTATGAGGATGCTGTGATCGTGGCAATGTACGGCAGTTTTTGGAAGGCGAGCAGACGTTGCTGGCTGGTTAGTGCGAACCGGGCGTGCGGCTTCGCCGAACGCCCATGTTGCTGTTCTTTCCGGAGGGTCCGGCGGCCGCTCACTCCCGGGATCTCTCCGGGCCGACGGTCCGAAGCTGCTTCCCGTTTCCGATCGGGCAATCAGCGCGAGTTATATTTGCCGACGACCCGATGACAAACCGGCCAGTCGGCGCGGAACTCCTTGAAAATGTTGGCCGGCTGGTATTGCTGCAGCGTCCATTCGCGCTCGCTCATGCCGACAAGGCGCTTGATCATGGCTTCGTCCCCGCCCTTCGGCTCCGGTGGGGTATGATAGAGCACGACGTCGGTGTCGCGCTGTGCAGGGAGGCTTGGGTGGATCAGCGCAGTGTCGCCGGGCCAATAGGCGGGAACCATCGAGTCGCCCGTTATCAGCAGTCCGTATCCGCCCCTCACACTTTCCAGGATGGTCGGCATCTTCACATATTCGACCGGGTCGAAGGTGACGATGACATGGCCGTCGCCGCCGCGGGCGGCTGCATAGACCGGAAGCCGGCGGTCCCCCCTCACCAACTGCTCGCCAGGGACGAGGACCGGAGCGAAGCCTCTGCGCGGAGCGGGGCGGCTGCCAGCGCCGTCGATCACGCCCAAAATGGTCTCCACGTCGCGCTGCCGCAGTTCCTGTGGGGTGCCTCGCTCGACGAATTGCTGGACATAGGCATGGTTGCGACCGATCGCGGCCGACAGATCCTTGTAGGTCGTCAGCTTCGCATCGACCGCATCCCGGATGCGCTGGCGGATTTCGTCCATTGCCTATCAGTTCCAAAATCAATCCTATTTGTCAAATAGGAATTTTCCTCTTGCACAAGGACAAAATTCCTACTATCGATAGGGAATGTCGACGAAAGCAACACACAAGCCCGACGTCCCCGATCGTGTTGTCGGTGACGGACCACCCGGCGCGCTGGCCTGCGGAGCTCCAGGTTTGCCGAAGAGCGGTCTCGGTCCACGACAGGAAGAACTGCTGTCCTATCTGCAGGGCCTCGCGCCTGTCGGCGAGGGGTTTGTGCTCCGACGCGCCGAAGCGATGGGGGATCTGGGGTTCGCCACCCCCGTCGTCTTCCACAGGGCACTGCGCAAGCTCATCCACGCGGGATTTGTCTCGCGGGTCGAGGCTGGACGTTCGCATGTGAACGGGCGGCTCCGGGTACTGTGCCGCCTTGAAGCGTTCCATGCTGGTCGGCCCCACACGTGCCGACTGGCCGGCAGGGTCGACACGGTCCTCCGGCAGACGGCTCAGCGATCGGCAAGCGGCCGAAGCGCGGATGGCGCGACGCGCCGTCGCCAGCCGGTCGCGTGGGAGCCCGCGAGGCGAACTTCGACGTCGAGACCCGGGACACAGGAACGCGCCTGCCAGCAACGCTCGGCCGCGGAGGCGAACTCGGAACCAACATTCAACTCCATCGCATGACAAGGAAGAGACCAAGATGAAGGCCCGCAGCCAAGCCCAGAAACGTGCCGCAAGACGGGGACGGCCAACGAAGAACGTCCCGTTCCGCGAGCCGAATGGCCGTTCGTCGAGAGCCGAAGAGCCGATCGACAAGCTGGCGATGGCGATGCGCGCCAAGATGCTGGGTGTCTCCGAGGAGCGCGCCAGGGACCCGCGTGCCGGGTCGTTCCTCGGCTATCTCGCCATGCTGGGCCGCTCCGACGGGCTCTCGGGCACGCAGCATGAAGCCGCGCTGCGGTTCAAGGAGCTGCGCGACGAGTATCTCAAGGCGATCAAGGCCCCGAATGCCGTGGTCGACAATCAGTCATCCGGTCGACCAAGCGATGTCGTGACCGACGACTACATCCGATGGTGCGCCAATGCGACAGCCCGCTATGCAGCCGCGCGCAGGGCGATCCAGGAGGCGCAGGACTCCACGCGCTCGGAAAACCTGTGGGCCGCGCTCGATCTCGTTGTGGTCCAGGAGCAGCCGATCTTCAATCTGATCGGGGCGACACGCACGCTCTGCAATGCACTGGCGCTGCACTTCAAGCGGTGACCCCGTGATCGGTGCCCCGGGCATCGCAGCATCGGAGCCGGGCGATGCCGCCCGGCGCGCCTAAGGCTCTGTTCCCGGGGGGGGCAGTCTGAGTTCGTTCCCGGAGATCGCCAAAGAAAGATGTGGCTCAATGATGATTTGAAAGGCCGCGACCCGGCCCGATCAATTTTTGCCGCGAGCGGCTCTAGGAAAATCCGGGATCGCTCGCGATCTGCGGTTCCGAGGCACATGCGGCCGAGCCCTCATCACGGCTACGGCCGCACCTGGCCGGTAAGGCCGAGGGGTGAGGCCACCGTTCCTGCTCGCACGGTGACCTTTGTTGCAGCGATCTCTGGATAGAGCGACGCGACCGCTATCCGCGCCGCGAGTATTCTCCCATATTGTGAGCCGGATAAGTATTTTCGAGTGAGGAGACGGACAGACCATGATGTGCTGGTTCCGCACCCTGTTTCCCCGGGAACGGCGTTTTCCTCAATCTCTTAGCCAAGCATTCGACCCCGATCTCTGCTTCGTGTTATGCCCTGGTCCAACTGCTGTGGTGACAGCTCTGCGGCGTCCATGCGAATCGTTCGGCGGCAAATGAAGAAGAAAAAGGCGAAAGCCCAGGCGAAGAAAGGCAAGCAGATCAGGCAGGTAGCGGCGCTGCCCTTCCGGCGACGCCCGGAGGGAGGGGTGGAGTTCCTGCTGGTGACCTCGCGCGAGACGGGCCGGTTCATCGTGCCGAAAGGCTGGCCGATGAAGGGTAGATCCGACGCCAAGGCCGCAGCCGAAGAGGCGGAGCAGGAGGCCGGTGTGACGGGAAGGATCGGCGGTCGCCCGATTGGACACTACCGATACTGGAAGCGGCTCAAGGACGCTTTCGTGCCCATAACTGTGACCGTCTTCGCCCTCGAAGTAGAGGCGGAAGCCGAAGAGTTCCGTGAAAGCACGCAGCGTGTTCGCGGCTGGGTTGAGCCTGATCAGGCCGAGTTCCTGATCGATGAACCGGACCTGGGGACGCTCATTCGTGAGGCGCGCAAGACACTGGAGGGCGTGCGGGCAGAAGAGAGTGGCGGCTAGAGCGCGTCGCGATCCTTCAACTCGCTCTACGCTCTTTGGTTCCAAAACCGGCTCCCGCTTTCGAGGGGCGGCGCAAAGCGAAGCGATTATTTTCCGATGTCTCCTCAGGCGTTGAACCTCCGCGAACCTTGTACGTTCGGTTGATGTTGGAGCGTCAACAGTTTGCCACACCGGTCCTTCATCGAGTTGGTTCGACATTCTCGCGGAAGGCGTGCTCTTTTCTGTGGCGTGATCGCGAGAATCGCCTATCTCTGGGCTTTGCGCAGGATTGCTCATGAACATCGAACAACGGTCCAGAACCCTGCCGAAGTCACTGCTGGCCGCGCTGCAGAAGACGCCGGTCCGCTACTCGAAATCCGATGCGCGCGGCGCCTGCATGGCGGTCGCCTCCTACAACGTCCACAAATGCGTTGGCGTCGACAATCTGTTCGACCCGGAACGCGTCGCGTCCGTTATCCGCGAGATCGACGCCGACATCGTGGCCCTGCAGGAGGCCGACGAACGCTTTGGCCACCGAGCCGGGTTGTTGGACCTGCATCGTCTTCAGCGAGACACCGATCTCGTGCCTGTGCAGCCGCCCATGCACTCCAAGGGGCATGGCTGGCATGGAAACGTGCTTCTGGTCCGCGCGGCTGCCATACGCCATGTCGAGCATCTGAGACTGCCAGGTGTCGAGCCGCGCGGCGCGCTGGTGGTCGACGTCGAAAGGGAAGGGCTCGTCTTCCGTGTGATAGCGGCCCATCTGGGCCTGTTGCGCCGTTCGCGCGCGTTGCAGGCGGCACACCTGCTCGAACACGCCCTCGCGGGGCAGCGTCCGACCATATTGCTCGGCGATCTCAACGAATGGCGGGTCGGCCGGCGTTCCTCCCTGGAAACGCTGCTGCCGGATTTTGGGCCGATCGACGCGGCGATACCGAGCTTTCCGTCCAGGTTCCCCCTGCTTGCGCTCGATCGCATCCTGGCGAGCCCTCATGAACTGATCACCACGATAGAGATCCATGATACGCCGCTGGCGCGCATGGCATCCGATCATCTGCCGCTCAAGGCGCGGGTCGATCTCGCGCCGGCGCTGCAGCGCCTACCATGCTGATCCTTCTCACCGTCGCTGCATTCCTTATCCTCTTCGGTCTCGCCTCTCTCCTTGCCGCCTTTTCCTATGGGCTTTTCGCAGCCCACGCCAAGGGTGAGCCATCCAATGCCTTGCCTCCCGCCGAGGCCACCGAGATCGGCCGCGCCGCGATGCGGCTATCGGAGGGCAGGAAGGGCAGGACCGGCATGGCCATGCTGTCCGAGAATCTCGACGCGTTCACCGCAAGGGTGCTGACCGCGCGACATGCCGGGCAGAGCCTCGATCTGATGTACTACATCTGGCACAGCGATCTCACCGGGCGCCTCCTGGTGAACGAGGTGATCAAGGCGGCCGATCGCGGCGTGAGGGTGCGGCTTCTTCTTGACGACATCAACTCGCGCGGCAGCGACACGGCCTACCTGTCGCTCGACAGCCATCCCAACATCGCGGTGCGACTGTTCAATCCGAGCCGGGCAACAAGCGGAACATTGCGGCGTGGCCTCGAAATGACGCTGCGCGCCTTTTCAGCTACCCGGCGCATGCACAACAAGGCATGGATCGCTGACGGAACTGTGGCGATCGTGGGCGGCCGCAACATAGGCGACGAATATTTCGATGCCGCCGAGACCAATTTCCAGGACCTCGATCTCGCTCTTCTTGGACCCGCCGTACAAGAGACCGAGGCAGTCTTCGACGCGTTCTGGAACAGCGACGCGGCTATCCCGATCCGTGCGCTGGCCCGGCTGCGCAAACACAGGCTCCGCCGACTGCGGAAGTCGCTTGCACGGCTCTCCGCCGGCGATCGCGTGGCTCCCTATGCGGCGCGAGTCCACAAGCGCGCCTCGCTCAACGATATGTTCGACGGCCCGGATGTCATCCAATGGACGCAAGCCGTGGAGGTCGTATCGGATCCCCCTGAAAAGGCTGCCGGCGCCAAGAGGGAGAACTGGCTTCTGTCGCAGTTGATGCCTGCGATCACCTCCGCCGAGCACCGTGTCGAAGTCGTCTCCCCTATTTCATCCCGGGAGATGAAGGAACCGAACAACTGCTCGGCATGAGGTCACGCGGTGTCGCCGTGTCAGTGCTTACCAACTCCCTGGCGGCGACCGACGTGGCTGCGGTGCATGGCGCCTATTCCAGGTACCGGACGCGCCTGTTGGCGGGCGGCGTGCGCCTCTTTGAACTCAGGCCCCAGGTCAGCAATCTCGAGCTTCAGATGATCGGCTCAAAGGGCGCCAGCCTTCACACAAAGGCCTTCACCGTCGACGGCCGGCTGGGCTTCATCGGGTCTTTCAACTTCGACCCACGCTCGGCCTCGCTGAACACCGAGATGGGCGTGCTTTTCGAGCAATGCGACCTTGCTGCGAAGATGAGCAAAGAGTTCGACCGTCAGACCTCACCTGACGTGAGCTATCGTCTTATTCTCGACAGCGGCCGGCTGTGCTGGGTGGGTGGCGAGAACGAGTCGTTCCACCGTGATCCGGAAGCCGGGCAGGGCCGTCGCTTGCTCGCCTGGGCGATCGGACTGCTGCCCATCGAGTCGCAGTTATAGCAGCGCGATGGCGCTGTCTAAACCCGGCTGCTGCGTATGGCGGGGCCCTTTCGGTCGCGTCCAGCCGGCCCAATTGCCGGTCGACGCTCTGCATCGTGATCCCCGTTCCTTGATAGCCGGTCCTGTCTGACTTTCAGTCCCTCGGCGAGGCGATGCCGGCTTTCAATTTCTTCCACCGTGCCAGCGGCATTCTTGCCGCCTCGATTGACGAACGTCATCGGTCCATGCTGGTCACGCTCCGCCTGGTTCATGGGCGCACTCCTTCTTTCGGGGGAACCGGGCAATAAACGCATGAGCAGACGAGGTGTTCCGCTATGGGACACGGAAACTGCGACTCCACCATGGGTGTAGGCGGAGGGCTGCTTTCAGCAATCGCCATCCGTAAAAGGGACGACCCCCAGGAGAAAATAGCGACCAGCAGCCAGGCGCAGTAGGCTCGATCGGCATACAGGGCGAGCTCGGCGGCGCGGGAAACGACACCTATCGGGCCGACAATGCAGGCGATATCGTCGAGAGCGCAGCCGGCTCCGGCGGCATCGACACGGTGCGATCGTCGATCAGCTTCAGTCTCGCCAACACGATTTGGGTTAGGGGCGTGGTAAAGAACCTCACCTTGCTCGGCGCGTCGCCACTTGCCGCGACCGGCAACAGTCTTTCGAAATATGCTGATCGGCAGCGGCGGCGCCAACGTGCTGAGCGGCGCGGCGGGCAACGACACGCTGGATGGTGGCATCGGCGCAGATCGGCTGCTCGGCGGTGCGGGCTCCAACTGACCAACCTGGATTTCATCGTGATCTGAGCGCTCGGCTCCACCGCACGGCGGCCGCACCAACATGGCAGAGGACCCTGGGATTTGCGGTCGTCGATCCCCCCAGCGGTTCACATCTTGATGACCAAGTAGAACTATGATTGACTTCTCCGCGAGAACCCGATTTATTGACGGTCATTATCACTTTCGAAGAATTGTGTCCGACCCGCCCGAGAAGTTCGCGGCGGGTTTCTCCGTTGAGCGACAGGGGCGTGCGCGTCCTGTGGCAGGCGTGCATCGTCATTCTTCGAGCGACTGTCTTTGCAGGCGGATTGATCAGGGCGGAGGGGACCTGTCCGGGGCTGCGACCCGCCGGCTGATCGTGCCGGCAAATGCGGTATATGATCGTACTGGGTCGCTGGAGCGTTCACAAATTAATAACCAAGTAGAATATCGATTGACTTCTGCGGAACAATCCGATTTATTGACTACTATTCTCACTTTCGAAGAATTGTGTCTGGCCCGCCCGAACTGTTCGCGGCGGGTTATTGATTAAGCGATAGAGCCATCCGCGGCGAGATTGCGCTCGCCTTGTTTTCCCCGGGGCGACGGTCGTGTCGTCCTAGATCGACGCCGATCTCAGGCGCGGCGTTGCTGCTTCATCGACAGGAGGCCGGATGCCGGGCAGGAAGAAGACCATCGCAGGCATCGACCAAGGCCGAGAGGCACGGGCTGCAGTCGACACCGTAAGGTTGGTGAGGCGGCTGCAGCAATATGCCCTCGGCGATGCCGATGAAGACGGCGATCCCGTCGAACTGGATGCCTCGCAACTGAAGGTGATCGAGATGCTGCTCAAGAAGACGCTGCCGGATCTCGCCAATGTCTCCCTGGCCGCGCCGCCCGAGAAGGCGTTCGAGCACCCGGTGATCAAGATCGTCCGTGAAATCGTCGACCCACGGGACCCGATTTGAGGAGCGGGTGTTCGAAGGGATGGCGAGCAAGAAGGAAAGCCTGGCGCCAATTGTGTCTATCCGAAGGGCGGACGGCACGCTCTGGCTCAAGACGCAGAGAACGTTCCGGCCACTGTTGAAGCCGGCGCGCTACAACGGCGCCCATGGCGGACGCGGTTCGGGCAAGTCGCATTTCTTCGCCGGCTTACTGATCCAGGACAGCATCGCAGAGAAGGGGCTGCTGTCGCTGTGTATCCGAGAGGTGCAGAAGAGCCTACAACAGAGCGCCAAGCGCCTGCTCGAAAGGAAGCTCGCGGATTTCCGCCTTGGCGAGGCCGACGGATTCAAAGTGTTCCGGGAGGTGATCCAGACGCCGGGGGACGGGCTCGTCTCGTTCCAAGGCATGCAGGATTACACGGCCGAGTCGGTGAAGTCCTTTGAAGGTTTCAGGCGAGCCTGGGTCGAGGAGGCACAGACGTTGTCGATGACCTCGCTCAACCTTCTGCGCCCGACAATCCGGGCAGACGGTTCGGAGATCTGGGCCTCGTGGAATCCGCGACGCAAGACGGACCCGATCGATGCGTTGCTGCGTGGGCCCTCGCGGCCGACCGGCGCGATCGTGGTCAAGGCCGACTGGTCCGACAATCCATGGTTTCCGAGCGCGCTCCAACAGGAGCGACTCGATTGTCTGCGCGGCGCTCCCGACCAGTACGAACATATATGGGAGGGAGGATACGCGACCGTGCTTGCAGGCGCCTACTTCGCGGAACCGCTCGCCAACGCGCGGCAGGAAGGCCGGATCGGCGCCGTGGCGCGCGACCCGCTGATGCCGCTGAAGGCGTTCTGGGATATCGGCGTGCGGGACGCGACGTCGATCTGGGTGACCCAGTTCGTGGGGCGCGAGATGCGGATGCTGGATTATTACGAGGCAGCGGGCCAGCCGCTGGCCGCGCATCTGGAGTGGTTGCGATCGCGTGGATACGGCAATGCCCGGTGCATCCTGCCCCATGACGGCAATCGCGAAGATGCCGTGACCGCGATCCGGTTCGAGGACCATATCGCCGCGGCTGGCTTCGTGGTGGAGACCATTCCGAACCAGGGCAAGGGTGCGGCCCTGAAGAGGATAGAAGCCGCGCGTCGCCTTTTTCCGCAGATGTGGTTCAACGAGGTCACCTGTGCGGCGGGGCTCGATGCGCTTGGCTGGTACCATGAGAAGCAGGACGATGTCCGCAATATCGGCCTCGGGCCCGAACATGACTGGTCGTCGCATGCCGCCGACGCATTCGGCCTGATGTGCGTGGCCTATGAGGCGCCGCGCGACCTCAAGCTGCCGCCGCGCGACCGTCGCGGGATTCTCTAGGACTGGGCAAGGTCATGCGGCTCGGCTTTTCGAGCGCCTACCGCGTGTCCCGTGAAAAAGGATACACGCGACACGCCGCAGTGGGAGGGCACCACCGTCGACGATCTGTCCGTCGGTTGTGCGCAGAACGCCCCATCGGGTTGCAACGCGTTTCGGGAAAACATCGCATGGCTTCGAGGAATGAGCGAATGGACGACGCCCGACTGGCGGCTTTCGTGCGCAGCCAGATCAATGACGCGATCGGCTATGACCAGACCGAGCATTCTCTGCGTCGCGTGAGGGCGATCGAATACTATCGCGGCGAGCTGCGCGACCTCGACGCGAGAGACGGCTGGTCGAAGGTGACCACACGTGACTTGTCCGATCATGTCGGCTGGATACTTCCAAGCCTTATGCGCGTGTTCGCGTCCTCGGATCAGGTCGTCTGCTACGAGCCCCAGGGGCCGGAAGACGAGGGCGTGGACAAGCAGGCGTCGGACTATGTCAACTACGTCTTCTGGCGCGAGTGCAGCGGCTATCGTGTGCTTTGGGACGCCTTCCAGGATGCCCTCATGTTCGGCAATGGTGTCTTCAAATTCTGGTGGGATGCGTCGCCGAAACATGAGCTGCTGGACTATACCGGCCTCTCCGATGACGCATTCACACAACTGGTGAGCGACGACGAGGTGAGCGTTCTCCAGCATCGTCAGGAGATCAAGACGGAGAGGGTACCGGACCCGCAGACGGGCCAGCCGGTGGAGCAACCATACACCTGCCACGACGTGAAGATCCGCCGCGTTTCCGAAAGCGGCCGGCTGCGTATCATGTGTCTGGCGCCGGAGGAGTTCCTGATCGAGCGCGGCGCAACGTCGATCGAGGACGCGAAATTCGCCTGCCACCGTTCGCGAAGGACGCGGCAAAGCCTGATCGACGACGGCTACGATCGCGAGACCGTCCTGTCGATCGGCGCCGACTACGACCTGCAGTCGACCCCCGAAAGGGTCGCGCGGTGGAACCGGGTACTCTACGATCAGAACCATTTCCACTCCGACCCGCTCATGGTCGAGGTGGACGTGTTCGAGGCCTATCTGCGCGTCGACCATGACGGAGACGGCCATGCGGAATGGCGCAAGGTCGTCATCGCCGGGACGACGGGCGACGAGCGTCAGCTCCTGGCGAACGACGAATGGTCGGATGACCTGCCATTCGCCGATGTCGTCCCCAATCCGGATGCGCATATCTGGCGCGGCCGGTCCATGATGGACGAACTGGAGGACGTGCAGAAGATCAAGACGACGCTGCAGCGGCAGACGCTGGATAATCTCTACCTCTCCAACCTGCCGCAGCGCGAAGTGGTGCTTAAGAACGTCTCCAATCCGGACGAGGTGGTGAACCCGACGCCCGGCGGCGTGATCCAGGTCAGTCAGCTCGGGCAAATCCGCGAGGTGCAGACACCCTTCGTGGCGGCCGAGTCCTATCAGATGCTGGAATACCATGACATGGTGGCCGAGAAGCGGACAGGCGTCTCGCGACAGTCGATGGCGCTGGACCCCGAGGCACTGAGCAACCAGACGGCGACGGGCCAGATGCTGGCGCAGAGTGCGTCCTATTCGAAAATCGAGCTCTACGCCCGCAACATCGCCGAGATCGGGCTGAAGCGTCTGTTCCGTTGCGTATTGAAGCTGATCGTGCGCTACCAGGACCGCCCGAAGATGGTTCGGCTGCGCAACAACTGGGTGCAGATGGACCCCCGCGCCTGGAATGCGAACATGGACGCTACGGTGTCGGTGGGCCTTGGTTCCGGCTCCCGCGATCGCGACATGATGCTGCTCATGCAGATCGCCGGCAAGCAGGAGCAGATCATTGCGCAGGCCGGTCCGATGAATCCGATCTGCAACCTGGCTCAGTATGCGAACACGCTGCGCAAGATGGTGGAGGCATCGGGCCTGAAGGAACCCGACCAGTTCTTCAGTGAGGTGAGCTCCCGGACGGTTCAGCAATTCGTGCAGCAACAGGATCGGCAGGACCAGCCGCAGCCCGATCCGCGGGCCCAGGCCGAGATGGCGCGGATGCAGATCGAACAGCAGAAGTTGCAGCTCGAACAGCAAAGGGCCCAGGCCGGCGCCGAGCTGGACCGCCAGAAGGCACAGAGCCAGGTACAGGCGATGCGTGAGAAGGCCATGCTCGAATTGCAGCTCGCGCGGGAACGGTCGGCCGAAGAGATGAGGCTCGCGGAGGAGCGCGCGGAATTCGAACGCGAGCAGCGGAAGATGGACGCGATCCTCGATGCCCAGCTCCGGCGCGAGGAAATGCTGCTCGAGGCCGAACTTACCCGGGAAGCCAACCAGATGAACAGCGCAGTCACCGCACGGCCGGCCGATACCAACATCGACACTCCAGCCGAGACAGGGATGTGACATGACCTTCAGCGATATCGGGTCACATGTTGGGCCGGTTCGATCTCGCGCGTCAGGGCAGTGACGTGATGAAACCCAACGGTATTCCATCCTCCGAGCTGGAGTTTCTCGTCGGCAGCGAAGGACTGAAGTCCTCTTCGAGGAGATCGAGAGGGAGGCATTCGAGGAACTCCTGCGATTGCCCTGGTGGGCGAGCAGAAAACGCATGGCCGCGCTATTGGAGCGCGTTCGTGCCACAAGAGACGTGCAGGCCAGGATCCGGGCGTTGAAAGCCCTGCGCTCCCGCAATGCCGGGCAGCGGGCATAGGCACGACGGCGGTTTCGACCTGTGTGAAGCGGCGAGACTCGTTCGCTCAACATCGACAGGTGGATGCCGGCGTATCCACGCGATCTCAATCGCCGGTGCGGCTGTCGCGCCGACAGGTGCGGCGCGTAATCGCGCAGCCCGGCGGCCGACCTCACCGGTCGCCCTTATCATTTCAACGGCACTGGATGTCGACACATCCAGTGGGGGCGTGGGTGCTGGCGCATCCACGCGGCCTCAATCACCGGCGCGGCCACTCCGGACGCTTGGCCTTCGGCCAACGGGCGTGGGCCGCGCCGTCGCGCACTCCAACGGCCGATACCATCGACCGCTGGTACCACACAGAACCGCCTGATGGAGCATTGTCATGGAAGATGGAGTCAACCCGGACAGCGGGAACTCGGCTTTGAGCCTGGACCAGGGGGCTCATGAACTCACCACCCTTCTCGGCGGAGATCCGCTGGAGGACAGGAGCGGCACGGAGCGCGAGGCAGGCGAGCCACAGATGGCCAACGAAGCCCACGAACCGGACCATGTCCAGGAAGACGAGACAGTGGGCGATCCCTTCGGGGAAGGCCCGCCGGAAGAAGACGCAGCCCAGGAAGGCGACGGCACCGAGGAACCGACGAACGTCCGCCTCAAGGACGGAACCGAGGTCACTCTCGACGACGTCGAGGAATGGCGCAAAGGCAATTTGCGTGACGCCGACTACCGCCGGAAGACGATGGAGCTCGCAGCCACCCGCAAGGAGCTGGAGGCCAGGCTTTCGGAAATCCAGCAGAAGTCCCAGTTTTTCGACGAGAACCTCAATTTCGCCATCGAGCTTGCCGCGGCCCATCTGCCGCAAGCGCCCGATCCATCACTGCTGAACAGCGATCCCATCGGCTACATCCAGCAGAAGGTCGACTACGACACGAGGATCGACCAGTTGCGGCTACTGGCGGCTGCCAGGCAGCAGGCGGATCACGAGCGCCGCCACGAGAGCGAAGCCGTATTCGGGCAGTGGCTCCAGGGCGAGATGCACAATCTCGTCAAGGCGATGCCCGAATTGCGCGACCGCGCGAAATTGAACCAGTTCAACGCGGATCTGGCGAAAGGTATCGAAAGATACGGCTTCACCGCGCAGGATCTCGGGCAGGTCTACGACCATCGCCTGATCCTCCTGGCCAAGGACGCCATGGCCTATCAAAGGATCATGGCGAACCGGCCCAAGGCCCAGGCCAAGGCCAGGGAGGCGCTGCCGCTTCAAAGGCCCGGCCGCCGTGCCGGACCGGCGGAAGCGCAGGCCCGCGCATCCAAGGACAAATGGGACCAACTACGCCGTGACGGCTCCATCGAAAGCGGAGCCGCAGTCCTCCTCGATTTGGTCAAAGGATAATCAAATGGCCCAGATAGCCGGAACGTTTTCGTCCTACGACGCCGTAGGCAATCGTGAAGACCTGGAGAATGCGATTTATCGCATCACACCCCAGGAGACGCCGTTCATCACCATGATCGGCACGAGCAAGGTCGAGGCCGTCCGCCACGACTGGCAGACCGACGAGCTTGCAACGCCTGCGGCGAATGCGCAGATCGAAGGTGACGACTACACCTTCAGCGGCCGTGCGCCGACAAAGCGGGTCGCGAATTTCACGCAGATTTCGTGGAAGCCCATCATCGTCACCGAGACACAGGATGCGGTAAGGAAGGCGGGCCGCGACACCGAACTCGGCTACCAGCTCGCCAAGGCGAGCGTCGAACTCAAGAAAGACATCGAGTTCGCCTGTCTCGGCAATGTCGGCTCCGACGCCGGCAACGACGCCACCGCACGTGTCTCGGGAGGCTTCCCGGCATGGCTCGAGTCCAATGCGGATCGTGGTGCAGGCGGCGCCGATGGCGGCTTCAACTCGAATACGGGCCTGGTGGCTGCGGCGACCGAGGGCACCCAGCGGGCCTATACCAAGGCGCTGATGGACAACGTCATCCAGAGCACCTACCAGGCCGGCGGCAATCCGACGACCATCATGGTGTCGCCCTACAACAAGCGAACCTTCTCCACCTTCATGAGCGACGCCAATGTGGCGCCGTTCCGCCGCGAGGTGCCGGAGAAAAAGAAGCAAGGCATCATCCTTGCGGCGGCCGACGTCTACCAGTCGGATTTCGGCGAACTCGTGGTCGAGCCCAACCGTGTCATGTCGACGAGCGCGGCGCTCGCGCGCAACGTCTTCATCATCGACCCCGACAAGGTCTCGCGCGGCGTGCTTCGCCCTATGAAGCAGGACGAGCCGGCGAAGACAGGCGATGCCAACAAGCGCGTGATCAAGACGGAGTGGACGCTCGTCGTGCGCAACGAAGCCGCGCATGGCGTGATTGCCGACGTGTTCGGCCTCACCGCCGCTTCCTGATGACATCCGGCCGTCGCGAACTGCCGCGGCGGCCCGTGCCCGCAGCGGCGGATATGCGCCGCTGCCCGCCTGTGTTGTTCGCGCGCACCGGACCGAACCGTTTCTATTGCGGGTTCGTTGCCGCAGTCGAATGGAGATCATGATGGACAAGGGTTCCGAACCTGCCGGAGGCGGGCCAAGAAAGGCCAGGAAGTTTCCGGTGAAGCTGCTCACAGGCTATTGGCCGCTCGGCGGGGGCGAAAAAATGCCGGCCGGTTCGGAGGCCGAGCTTCCGGCGGACGAGGCGAAGGATCTCGTCAAACGCGGCCTGGCGGCCCGCAATGACCCCCTGTGACGTCTTCGACGGGGACTGGCGATTGTTCAGCCACGATCCGCAGACCGGCGTCACGAGCTGGTGGCTGGATCTCGGCAACGGCACGGCGGTCATCCGCACCGACACGCCCGTCGATGAACTGCTGGACGAGAACGCCGAGGCCTACAAC
The DNA here is from genome assembly GCF_016756615.1 of Mesorhizobium sp. L-8-3. GTDB lineage: Bacteria > Pseudomonadota > Alphaproteobacteria > Rhizobiales > Rhizobiaceae. The sequence continues at coordinate 2,337,176 of NZ_AP023262.1, forward strand.
GACAGCCTGGGCCGTCGCTTCGGCGATGGGAAGGTCGTGGCCTCCATCCCGCTCAACATCTACCACGACCAGCTTGCAGAGGCCCACCGGCAAGGTGATCGCAACTATGTCAAGCGATGGCTGAACGACGCCGATCACCAGAAATTCCGCAAGTTCAGAGGGAACGTCTAGATGGCCATCCAGACCCTTGGCGACCTCAAGGCAAGCATAGCCGACTGGATGTTCGACCGGCAGGATCTTGCCGCCGTCGCCGGCGATTTCGTCACGCTCTGCCAAGCGGATCTGAACCGGGTGCTGAGGACGCGCCGGCAGCTCACCAGCGCGACCTTGACGCTTGGCAGCGACGGAGAGGCGGACATTCCCGCCGACTATCTGCAGTTCCGCGAGGTCACGGCCATCCTCAATCCCCGCCGTGTCCTCGAATTCGTGGCACCTACCTATCGAGATTGGGCATACCCCTACAAGTTCGCCGATCTTCCCAATGTCTTCACGATCTCGGGTGCGAAACTGATCGTGCGGCCGAAGACGAGCGCCGACATCGGCTTCGAGTATTGGGCCAAGCTGCCCGAAATGGTCGACGAGACGGACAGCAACTGGCTGCTGCAGGAACATCCCGGCCTATATCTCTACGGCTGCCTGAAGCATGCCAGCATCTATATCGGCAACCAGGGGCGCGCGGACACGATGGCCAATGCGCAGGCCGGGCTTATCGATGTTCTGGTGGCTGACGACAGGCTGGGCGTGTATTCGCGCGCCAGCGCACGCATGTCGAGGCGCGGCCCATGATCCCCTTCGCCACCTACGCGCCGGATCGGTCGCCTTTCGATCCCGAGGCGACCGATTCCCTTGAAAACGTCCTGCCGATCCAGGGCGGCTATGGGCCGTTCCCGTCGTTTCGGGCGCTGTCGCAGCCTCTGCCCGAGCGTCCTCAGGGGTCGTACCTCGGCTATGTTAACAACGGCAACTACGTGCTTGTTGTCGGCACCAAGACCAAGCTTCTGATGTTCGACGGCACCACGCTGACGTGGACCGACGTTTCGAAGCCGGGCGGATATTCGACCGCCGACAGCGAGCGCTGGTCTTTCGCTCAGTATGGCTCGTGGCTGATCGCAACCAACAGCGTCGATCCGGTCCAGTACATCGACCTCAACAGTCCCGTTCAGTTCGCCGACCTGTCGGCCGATGCTCCGCGCGCAAAATTCGTCGGCACGATGGGCGATTTCGTCATGCTGTCCCACCTCAACACGAACCAGCGCATGGTGCAGTGGTCGGGGCTCAACCAGCCGCAGTTCTGGTCGCCGCGGCAGAGATCGTCGGACTTCCAGGCCTTCCCCGACGGCGGCGAGATCATGGGCTTTGCGGGCGGCGTCAATGGTTGCCTGATCTTCCACGCCGAAAGCGTCAGGGAAGGCAATCTGGCGCTGGAAACATCCATGGTCATGACCTTCAAGCAGACGCTGACCAACCACGGATGCATGGCGCCGAAATCCGTCGTGGCGACCGGCAGCGGCATCTACTACCTGTCCGATGACGGCTTCTATCGATACGGCATCCCGCCCGTCGGCATCGGGGTCGAGCGCGTCGACAACACCTTCATCGACGACATCTCCCGGCAGGAAATCTACAACGTCTACGGTTCGGAGGATCCGAACAGGAAGATCGTCTACTGGGCCTATCGCTCGATCGCGAACACCTTGGAGAACTCCTACGACAAGGTGCTGCTCTACCACTACGGCGTGGATCGATGGAGCCTGCTGAAGCCGAACAGGATCATGACCGGGCTGATCGACGCGACGACGCCTGGCTTCACGCTGGACAGCCTTTCGAGCCTCGGAATTCCGCTCGATCAGTTGCCCTATTCGCTCGACAGCCGCGCATGGAGCGGCGGCACGCCGACGATTGCTGCTTTCGATACGGACTGGCGGCTCGGCTTCTTCTCCGGCGATCCTCTGCAGGCTGTGCTGCAAACCGGGGATGTCGAGTTGACCAGCGGCAGCCGCACCATCGTGACCGGATTTCGGCCGCTCTGCGATGCTTCGTCGGTTTCCGGCCGTTCCGCTGCCAAAGACCGCGCTGGCAGCCCGCGAAACTGGAAAAATCCGGCGGACGTTTCGGCAAAGACCGGCCTCATCCCGGCGAGGACAAGCGGGCGTTTCCACCGTTTCGAGGTGACGGTGCAGGCCGATCAGCCATGGTCGGCCATCCACGGCGTTGACCCGGAGGGCCAGCCCGAGGGACAGCAATGATGTTTCGGAGAGTGAATGATGGCCGGTATTCTTGATCTTCTGAGCGAACCGATCGATGCGCCGATCGACTATTCGCCGCCCGGCAGGGCGCCTCGGAATTATGTGCCCGGTGTGTTGGAGGCATTGGCGGCGTCGCGCGGCAGAAATGCCGTTTTGAAGGCCTACGAGCCGACCAAGCGCGAGTGGATTGGAGACCGCGTCTTTGACGCCGCCAGGGCTGCGGGCTTCAGTTCTTCGAAAGCCCATGAAATGCGCAGCAACGTTGGCGCCGTGATCGATCTTGTTCCCGGAGCTGGCGCTCTATTGGCGGGCGAAGACGGCGGCCGTGCCTACAATTCCGGCGACTATCTGGGGATGGCAACGGCGGCAATCGGAGCCATACCCGGCGGCAAGCTTGTCGGCAAGCTTGCGAAGAAGGCTTCCCCGACCGTGGCCGCCAAAGTGACAAACGATGTCATCTCGGAACTGCCGATGGACGAAGCAAGCCGGATGGCGCGGGCCAAGGCCATGGGTTATTCCGACGATGTGTTCTGGCGAGGAGAGGCTAACGGGAAGCTGCCCAACGAATATCCGAGCGGCGCGCATTTCTCGCGGGACAGAGAATACGCCGCAGGGTTCGCGCAGAAGGGCGGCCAGCCTGACCCGCGTGAATTCAGGCTTGACCTCTCGAAGGCGTTCACGATCGGCAGGCCGATGACGGCGGGAGAGTACGGCCGGCTTGTCGAGAGTGCTATGGCGCATGACCCGCAACTTGCCGCGCAACTGGCCACACAGTTCGAGCGCTCGCCGGAATATATGGTCGGGTTCGGGAAGGCGAGGCCGGATCAGATGATTACAGATGCGCCGGGCGCTACCTTGACGCATGAACTTGTATCGAAAAGCCGCGCCCTTGAGAATGTGTTCAGGGACGCGGGCTTCAACGCGATCGATTCAGGCCGGGACGTTCGAAAGCTTAACGGGTTCGGGATCAGGTCTGCTCAGGCCGCTTTTGACCCCGGAAAGGCAGACAAGCGAGGAATTCTTCTATCTCTTGGGGCGTTAGCTCCAGGGCTTTTCGGGCTGGCGTCCCGCCCTGATCCCAATCAGGACTGACATCAGGCTCGAAGCCCCCCCCGTATCTTTCTGCATGTCGTTCGCAATAGTAGTCCCAGATCCATTGTGGGCCATATAGAGCGTCTTCCCGAGGACAGGTGGCCTTTTCTTCTTCCATGGCGTCAATCGCTTCCTGTAGTAGCCTCTTGTCCATCAAGAACGATGCGCGGTCTATATCGACCTTATTGCCGGAAGCCGCGAGGATGTAGGTGTGGAACACTATCTTTCTCCGAGCTGTTGCTCGCTGAAATCATATCAGATTCCGGTACAGAAAGCGATGCCAGAAACCGGCGCTACCGGACTGCTCGCGCAGCTTCTGCTGAACCAGCCAGCTCAAGACGACAGGTAGGCTCATGAGCGGCAATTTCGTCTCCTATGCCTGCCGGGCTGATCGGCGCGCATCTGACGACGACGGGCAACACGACCGTCTTCACCGCGGTCGGCTATGTGCAGGTGATCGGCATTCGTCTGGCCAATATCGCTGGATCGAACGCGGTCGCGACGGCGAGCCGGTTCAGTTCCGGGGTCAATGACCAGTATCATCTGCTGTTCCAACACGCCGTGCCGGCCAACGAACAGATGTGACTGCCGCTCGAGGCCATCGCACTCTACGAGAACGATCAAATCCGAGTGCAGGCCGAGACGAAGATCCTCTGCAAGCCGTGGTGCGACCGGGTATCGAGCTGACCAGTGGGACGCGGAGCGTCGTGACCGGGTTTCGGCCGCACCGGAGCTCGGGATCGTGCCGGCGGTCAAAGAAACTGGAAGCGGCCGCTTCCACCGCTTCGAGGTGACGATCCCGGCCGATCAGCCATGGTCGGCCATCCACGGCGTTGACCCTGAGGGCCAGCCCGAGGGGCAGCAATGATGTTTCGGAGAGTGAATGATGGCCGGTATTCTTGATCTGCTGTCCAAGCCGATCGATGCGCCGATAGACGTGTCGCCGCCCGGAAGGGCGCCTCGGAACTATGCGCCGGGCGTGCTGGAGGCATTGGCGGCGTCGCGCGGCAGAAATGCCGTTTTGAAGGCCTACGAGCCGACCAAGCGCGAGTGGATCGGAGATCGCGTCTTTGACGCCGCCAGGGCTGCGGGCTTCAGTTCTTCGAAAGCCCATGAAATGCGCAGCAACGTTGGCGCCGTGATCGATCTTGTTCCCGGAATTGGCGCTCTACTGGCGGGCGAAGACGGCGCCCGTGCCTACAATTCCGGTGATTATCCGGGCATGGCGATGGCGGTTGCCGGCGCGATACCCGGTGGAAAATTGTTCGGCGGGCTCGCGCAAAAGGCCGTCCCAGCCATGGCCGCCAAGGTGTCGAAGGACGTCATATCGGAACTGCCGATGGACGAAGCGAGCCGCATGGCGCGGGCCAAGGCCATGGGCTTCATGACCGGGCTGCCGGTATATCACGGCAGTTCGGCCAGCTTCAGCGCTTTCGATCCAGCGCAAAAAGCTCGTACGACTGGTGCAGCACCGGCACGTGAGGCAACCGCCTGGGTTGCTCTAGACCCAGAGACTGCCGGCGACTTCGCTCAGTTGGCGGAAAAAGCGAATCCAGGGTCATCCCAATAGATTTATCCCCTGCTTCATCGGGCGGATCGACCTGTGGCGGTTCAACTAGACGGAGATGAGACGAACCTGGAGGTTGCCGGGACATTGAGGGACCTTTTCGAGGCCGGTCATGACAGCGTGATGCTCAAAAACTTTACCACACCCAGTGGTGAAAAGGGAAAGAAAATCATCGCTGTACGAGATCCAAACCAACTTCGATCACGGTTCGCGAGGTTCGATCCCGCGAAGCGTTTCGTCCCCCGATCTGCTCGCCGGACTGAGCGGTTTCGGCGCCACCGGACTGCTCGGGCTCATGGTGAACCAGAACGCCCCGGTCGAAAGGCAGGAACAATGAGCGGCAATTTCGTCTCCTATGCCTGCCAGGCTGATCGACGCGCATCTGACGACGACGGGCAACGCGACCGTCTTCATCGCGGTCGGCTATGTCCAGGTGTGTGGCCAACATCGCTGGATCGGACGCGGTGGCGACGGCGAGCTGGTTCAGTTCCCGGGCCAATGACCAGCATCATCTGCTGTTCCAACACGCCGTACCGGTCAGCGAACAGATGTGACTGCCGCTCGAGGCCTTCGCACTCAACGAGAACGATCAAATCCGAGTGCAGGCCGAGACGAAGACCCTCTGCACGTGCAACCGGGATATCGAACTGACCAGTGGGACGCGGAGCGTCGTGACCGGGTTTCGGCCGCTCTGTGACGCTCCCGAGATTTTCGGCCGCACTGAAGTCCGGGATCGTGCCGGCGGTCAAAGAAACTGGAAGAACCCGGCCAACGTTTCGACAAAGACCGGCCTTCCCGGGCGGGGCAAGCGGGCGGTTTCCACCGCTTCGAGGTGACGGTGCCGGCCGATCAGCCAAGGTCGGCCATCCACGGTATCGAACCTGAGGGGGCAAGCGACGTCAAAACCCGGCGCTCCACAGGACTGCTTGCGCAGCTTCTGCTGAATCAGCCGGCTCAAGATGACAGGTAGAGTCCATGAGCGGTAACTTCGTCTCCAATGCCTGCCGGCTGATCGGCGCCCATCTGACGTCGACGGGCAACACGACCATCTTCACCGCGGTCGGCTATGTGCAGGTGATCGGCATTCGGCTGGCCAACGTCACCGGATCGAACGTGATCGCGACGGTGAACTGGTTCAATTCGGCGGCCAATGATCAGTTCAGGCTGCTGTTCCAGCACGCGGTACCGGTCAACGGCCAGGTGTGGTTGTCGTTGGAGGCATTCGCGCTCAACGAAAGCGATCAAATCCGGGTGCAGGCCGGAACGGCAAACGCACTCGACGTGATCCTGTCGATTTCCGAGATCCCTGGCCGCAGCGGGTGACCTGATGGCACTGACTATTCGTCTCTCCACGGACATGAGCGTCGCGGAGATGACACCTCTATGGCCGGATGTCATCGCTTGCCTGGAGCGTTACTGCCGCCGGTTCGGGACCTATGAGACCGTCTCGAACATCGTCCGGGAATGTGCCCAGGGCCGCCGGCAGCTCTGGCTGGTCTTCGACGAGGCGGGCCAGGTGATCCTCACGCCGATCACCGAGATCGTGACGATCGACGCGACGGGGAAGAAGCAACTGCTTCTGGCCGAGGTCGGAGGGCGGCGGTTGCGCGAATGCATGCCGCTGCTGAAGGAAATCGAGGAATGGGCCGCGCGTGAACACGGCACGACCGAATGCCAGTTGGTCGGCCGCAAGGGCTGGAAAAAACTGCTGGAGCCGCTGGGCTACGCCGAAGCGGCTGTGATCTGGCGAAAGGGACTTTGATGAGCAAAAGCACGACTTCGAAGCAGACGAACGAACCCCCGGTATGGGCGAGGCCACTGTTGGAGAAGGCCGCGTCGGAAGCAATGAACCTCTACAATTCGGGCGTCGGCCATAATGTCTACAACGGGCCGACCCAGGCGCCTCTGTCGAGCCAGACGCTGGGCGGCATGAATGCGCTGATGGCCGCCACTGGTGGAACCGGCAAGCCCATTACGAACGAATCCATCAATGCGCTGATCCCGAGCGCCGACATCAAGGCCCAGATCGAGGCCATGAAGCAGCGCAACAGCCAGCTTCCGATGTCGCTGCCCCGGCAGAATTCCGACTCGATCCCGGATTGGGTGCTGCTCGGGGCCAATTCCGACGATCTGGGCACCAGGCTCAGGGCGACCCAGTGGCTGCAGCACAACCGGCCAAAGATGGGCTACACCACCAGACAGGTCTACGGCGGCGGCAGGGGAGGTCGGTAAATGGGCAGCACCACTACGCAGGGCGGCAACAAGGGCACTGCCTCGAGCACCAACACCGGTTCCCCGGTATGGGCGCGAAGCATGGGAAAGCCGGTTCAGCCCGGTACGGCCGCCTACAACACCATGAACACGCAGCTTCAGGCCGGCCCTATTCAGGCCGCGAACGATGTCATAAGCAACCGCGGCATCGGCCAGACTGCGCAGAATGTCATCGGCGACGTCATGGGCGGTGTCGGCGCCAACAACTGGATGAACCAGGCTGCGGCTGTGTTCCAGAATCCCGGACAGATCGGGTCCGGCCAGTTCAACCAGATCTACAACAACGCGCAGAACGTCGGGCAGATCGGCACCGCCAACCTCGAGCGGTTCATGGGACAGGCCGGAAACGTGCGGCAGATCGGCCAGCAGAACCATCAGAACGTGTATGACCGCGCAGGCCAGCCGGGCGCGGCCGAGCAGTATCTGGGCGGGACGGCCGGAGGTCAGTATCTGGGCGGCTCGCCTTATCTCGACGACATCGTTGCCAAAGGCTCGCAGGATGTTGCCGACCAGACGAACCAGATGTTTGCGGCGGGCGGGCGTTATGGCTCGGCCGCGCATCAGGGTACGGTTGCAGATGCTGTCGCCAGCAACGCCAGCAACCTGCGCAACCAGAACTACCAGGCCGAGCGTGACCGGCAGGTGCAGGCGGGCGGCATGCTCGAAAATGCGCAGCAGGGCCGCCTTGGCATCCAGAGCGGCGCGGCCGGCGGCGTTGCGAACGTCCAGGATCGGAACGTCGGCAACCGGGTGCAGGGCACTCAGCTCGGGGCGAACATCGCCAACCAGATTGCCGGTGTCCAGGGCCAGAATATCGGCAACTGGCTCCAAGGCCAGAACCTCGGGCTCGGGGCGGCGCAGGGAGCGGCCAACACGCAGGGCCAGAACATCAGCAACAGGCTCAACGCGGCCGGGCAGCTCGGGGGCCTCGGCCAGCAGGCGATGGGCAACCAGTTCGACGCTGCCGGCCTCGAAAATCAGGGGATGAGCAACATGCTGAACATGATCGGCCAGTTGTCCGGCATCCAGAACAACAAGGTGTTCGATGCGAACCAGCAGATGGGCCTTGGCGGCGCGATCGACAACCGTACCCAGCAGGGCCTCAACGACCTGATCAACCAGTGGCAGCAGACCGATATGTCGCCCTGGGCGAGGATCGGGAGCCTGCTGACGACCGGCACGGGATCGGCCGGAAACTGGGGCACGCAGACATCGACACAAACCCAGCCGGTCAATTTTGGCGGCATCCTCGCGGCTTTGCTCGGCGCCATTCCGAAGGCCTCCGACCGCCGCCTGAAAGAGGATATCCGCCGGGTCGGCATGCTCGACAACGGCCTGCCGGTCTATGCCTATCGCTACAAGGGGCAGGCGACCACTGAAATCGGCCTCATGGCCGACGAGGTGGAAGAACGCCACCCCGAGGCCGTCGTCGATGCCGGCAGCGGCTTCAAGGCGGTACATTACGATCTGGCGGTGGGGTAAGTCCGCCGGCTCGCTCGATCCTGCTCGCGAACCCGATGCGCTGTTGGCTGAGCCGAGTGGCGGCAACCGGCGCACGAGCCCTCTGCGTTGTCGTGGCCGGCCCGGAGCGCGGTACGCGAAGCTTGGCGCGGCCAGAATCAACTCCACAGGCCCAGACCATGGTCCACCCGCCGCCGGACCGGCCGGCGCCACCGGTTTCCTCGGCCGGATGATGGTCGAGAAAGATGCTCGGAACCAACGATCGCAACTTCGACGAACGATGTGAGGGTGACCTCGATGCCTGATTTTCGTGACTTTCTTCCGGATCCGGGTCATCGCCCGGAACTTGTCGTGCCGCCAGTTGACGGATCAATCGGCGCGCAACCGCCCGACGCGGCCAGCGGACGGGTTGCGCAAGCCTTCGAGACGGCCCTCGGGGGCGACCTGGCCGGCCGTTTTGCACGCGATCGGGTGACCGCATTCGCGCAGAGCCTTGCGGAAGACCAGATGGCCCTGTCGCAGCCCTTGCAACCCGATCCATGGGGAGGGCTGCGCGATACGCCCGTAGCGCCGGAACACGGCGGTCCGACGCGTTTGGTGCCGGAGCAAGGCGAGGCAGCCCCGTCGCAGGATGGCGGCTGGGGATGGCGCGAACTCCTGGGAGCGTTGGCGCCGGCGATTGCGGCAGCGGATCCATGGGGACGCAACCAGGGCCTGGCGAGCACGCTCATGCAGCAACAGCAGGATCGCCGGCAGGACGTGATGGCCGCGCGAGGGCAGAACAAGACACGCGACTGGCTGATCGCCCAAGGCATGGACGCGGGAACGGCGGATCTGCTGGTGAGCGACCCGACATTGCTGCGCCAATGGTTCAGTGAGCGGCAAAGACGAGGCTAAGCAGGCTTCGGAAAAGTGTGCCACGGCTTTCCGACAAACAATTTGCGGCAAAGAGAAGCGACGACATCAGGTGATGTGCGGGCGAAGCCAAGTCGGCCGCACCTGAGGTCGTTCGCCGGGCCGCCGCACAGTCGACGCAGCGCCGTGGCCCGGATAGTCGCCCTCGAGTTCTGACCCCAACCCCTTGCCACTGTGATCTTCAGCGGCACCCATCGATCAGGAGCGCCGAATGGCTGGAAGCCTATATAGCTGGAGCCTGACGCCCGGCGACAACGACGACGCCGACGGCGATATCAATTGGCTGGAAAACCAGTTCCCCGACTCGGTGAACGACAGTGCCCGCCAGATGATGGGGCGCATCGCCGAATGGCGTGACGACATCGCCGGGGCGCTGTCAGCCGGCGGCACGGCCAATACCCGCACGCTCACCGCGCGGTCGGCCTTCGCGTCACTGGCGAACGGGCGAATGGTCACGTTCCGCTCCGGCCTCGCGAACACGGGTGCGACAACGCTCAACGTGAACGGTCTTGGCTCCAGGGCCATCCGCAAGATGGGGCTCACTGGCGATGTGGACCTGTCGGCAGGGGATCTGCTGGTCGGCGGTGTCTATGTGGCAATCTATTCGGCGTCGGCCAACAGCAATGCCGGCGGCTGGCTTCTGATGGCGCCCTACACCAACGATTTCGCGCAAATTTCGGCATCAGGCGCGACGATCGGCAACGCCGGATTCGGCAGCTATTCCGCCGCCCCGATTTCGTCATTGGTTCCGGGCACCACGTTGGGATCGCTGATCGAAGGCTGGAACGCCGGCCATCTGGTCCTAGGCATCCGGGACAACGACGCCAACGATAGCGTCTCCGTCGTCTCATTCAACGGCACCGGGAACTATTCGAAGCTGGTCGCGGCCTTCCGCGCGAACGGTGCTGCAATACTCGATGCCGTTGCCGCTTCCTCACTCGCCGTATCGGGCGCGACGACTTTCAACGGCGCCGCGACGTTCAATGCCGCGTCCACGCTTGGCGGCAACAAGGTCGATGCTTTTCCCGCTGGCACACGCATGCTGTTCCAGCAGACGGCGGCCCCTACGGGCTGGACCAAGGATACGACCTACAACGACCGCGCATTGCGCGTGGTGACCGGGTCGGTATCGGCCGGCGGCGCGGTTGCATTTTCGACCGTTTTTTCCAGCGCTCGTTCGACCACGAATGCCACGCAGAGCGGCACCGTCGGTAACACGACTCTGACCGCCGCGCAGATGCCGAATCACACCCATGGTCCGGGCACACTGACGGGCATGGCAGCTAACGCTGGCGCCCATACTCATGGGCCTGGGACGTTGGCGGGCGCGACCAACGTGGCGGGCGCCCACACTCACGATGATCTAGGGAACGGCTATTTGTTCAATACCGGAGTCGATCCCACCACCAGCACAGTTGCCGGAGCGAACACGTCGTTCGGCTCTATTCCTTCGGCCGGTGCGCACACTCACACCGTTAACGTCAGTGCCGGGACTACAGGCAGCGGCGGCGCTCACACCCACACTGTGGACATCAATTCGGGCACTACGAATTCTGCAGGTTCCGGTGGAAGCCACACCCACACCTTCACAGGCGATCCGCATTCGCACACGATGAACCTGCAGGTTCAATACGTCGATGTCATCATCTGCGAAAAGGCGGCTTGACCCATGCACCTTAGAGTCGGCGATTTCTGCCCCCTGATCGGCAAGGACTGCATCCAGCTCCAATGCAAGTTCTTCTGCAAAATCCAGGGCAAGGACATCAATACGGGCAAGGATGTGGAGGAGTGGAACTGCTCCATCGCCTTCCTGCCGCTCCTCCTGATCGAAAACAGTGGCCAGCAGCGCCAGACCGGGGCTGCCGTCGAGAGCTTCCGCAACGAGATGGTGAAGGCCAACGAGACGAGCCACCAGGTACTGCTGGCGCAGATGCGGTCCTCTACGCCAATGATCGAGGGCTAACCGATGCCCTCGATCTTCTCTGCTGACTGGCGGAACGAGGTCAATGCCGAACTGGCCGGCAAGCAGCCGCTCCTTGGGTCGAGCTCCTCTATGGCGATAGCGCAAGCCACGATCGGGACCGGAGCGTATGGCAGCTACAACGGCGCGCCCGTCTCGGCGCTGGTTCCCGGCTCGACATTTGGTGCTCTGATCGAAGGAGCAAGCGTTGGCCATCTCGTTCTTGGCATCCGGGATAATGATGTGAACGATAGCGTCTCGATCGTTTCCTGTGACGGGACCGGAGCCTATTCGCGACTGGTGGCTGCTTTCCGGGCGAGTGGTGTGGTGGTCGTTCCCAGTACTCTTATGGTCGGCACGGTGAGCACGACGGGCGCTAGCTACGGCAAGGACATTTCCGCAACTGCGATCCGCAGTTCGCGAACGGAAACTTCGACGGTCCAGCACGCGCAGTTCTACAATCCGAACGGCTTGGTCGGCAGCATCCACACCAACGCGTCTGCGACGGCCTACAATACGTCGTCGGACGATCGACTGAAGGACTTCCTGGGGACGTTCGATCCGGTCGAGGCTATGGCCGTCATCCGCGCTGATCCCACCTGCAAGTTCGCATGGAAGGTTGACGGCTCGGTTGCTGTCGGCTGGGGCGCTCAGTCGTCCTATACGATCTCACCAGACCTTGCATCGCCTGGCGTCGGAGATCCGGGCGACGACGACTACATCCCGTGGGGCATGGATCTGAGCAAACGCACCCCGTACCTCTGGGCGGTAATTCCGTGGCTGGCCGACAGACTTGAGGCCGCAGAGGCCAAGATTGCGGCCCTGGAAGCTCGAATTGCTGCCCTCGAAGCGGCCTGACCCTTGATCGCTATGCTGGAACGCGGCAGCGTCGGAGGCTCTCGTAAGCTGATCTCAGCCAACGCGTAGCCGGCCGCTCGACTAGACGATGGACGAAGACAGACGCAACGGTTGCGGCGCAAACCGTAGCCACCAGCAGAGGCCATGCCAGTGGGCCGGCATCGATGCCAGCACGACCAGCCGCCAACAAAAGCGTCCGGATGCATAGAGGATGGATGAGGTAGAGAGCGTAGGACGCGTCCCCCAGGGTGATGAACGTGTTCTGTCCAAGCCGGGGCTCAACCTTGCCGAGCGTCAGGCCGCCAACGACCATGGCCGCCGGGACCCCCCATACAAAGAGCCGGTTTTCATCGGTGATCGACGGCATGCCGGGGGAGAAGAACAACCATGCGCCAACCAGGGTGATGATAGCGCCTGCCCATTTCGGTACAGAAAACCCCGAGCGGGCAGCCATGCCGATGAGGACGCCCGCCAGGAATTCCATTATTATGGGCGTTGTCCAGAAGTGCAGTGGCGTGCCGAGATCGAATGTGTAATGCGTTAAGACGAACCCGACGAAGGCCACGGAGAGCAAGGCGAGAGCGCTGCCGCGGCTAACCAGTAGCGCTAGGGCGAACAGCACGTAGAAAAGCATTTCGTAATTGAGGCTCCACCCCTGCCCAACGATCGGTTGGACGTCCGGGCTGTCCGGCCGGACGGTGGGGATGAAGAAGAAGGATCGGGCAATATCGGCGGCGGAGTAGTTTGAAGCGAGCCCCGGCGAGACCTGTATGATGCCCAGATAGAGCGCCGTCACTAACCAATAGAGCGGCACAATTCGGATGAGGCGGCGAGCCATGAAGTCCGATGCAGCCCCGGGCTTGGCGGGAGTGTCGAAAATTTTGTGCGTGAGGCCATGATGATGGAAAGGAGAGAATCATCACATGGCTATCGAGAAAGAACTGCTGGATCAGCTGCTTGCCGGTCGTGATCCGAGGGATTTGTTTGCCAAGGACGGTCTGCTCGACGACCTGAAGAAGGCGCTTTCGGAGCGCATTCTGAACGCCGAGCTCGACGAGCACCTGGCGGACGAAGGTGCCGACGGCAACGCCAATCGCCGCAACGGGCATTCGAAGAAGACGGTGCTGACGGGGACGTCACAGATGACGCTGGCGATCCCGCGCGACCGGGCCGGCACCTTTGATCCGAAGCTGGTCGCCAAGTACCAGCGGCGGTTTCCCGACTTCGACGACAAGATCATCTCGATGTATGCGCGCGGCATGACGGTGCGCGAGATCCGCGGCCATCTGGAGGAGCTCTACGGCATCGAGGTCTCGCCGGACCTGATCTCGGCGGTCACCGACGCGGTGCTGGAGGAGGTCGCCGAATGGCAGAACCGGCCGCTGGACGCGGTCTATCCCGTCGTCTTCTTCGATGCCATTCGGGTCAAGATCCGCGACGAGGGCTTCGTGCGCAACAAGGCGGTCTACATCGCGCTCGGCATCCTGCCCGACGGCACCAAGGAGGTCATGGGCATCTGGATCGAACAGACCGAGGGCGCCAAGTTCTGGCTGCGCGTCATGAACGAGTTGAAGAACCGCGGCGTCGGCGACGTCCTGATCGCCGTCGTCGACGGGCTGAAGGGCTTTCCCGAGGCGATCAACGCCGTCTTTCCCCAGACCGTGGTGCAGACCTGCATTGTGCACCTGATCCGCCATTCCCTGGAGTTCGTGTCGTGGAAGGACCGCAAGGCGGTCGTGCCGGCGCTCAGGGCGATCTACCGGGCCATGGACGCCGAGGCCGGCCTGCAGGCCCTGGAGGCGTTCGAGGCCGGTCACTGGGGCCAGCGCTACCCGGCGATCGCCCAGAGCTGGCGGCGCAATTGGCAACAGGTCATTCCGTTCTTTGCTTTCCCTGAGGGCGTGCGCCGCATCATCTACACCACAAACGCCATCGAGGCGCTCAACTCCAAGCTGCGGCGCGCCGTCCGAACCCGGGGCCATTTCCCCAATGACGACGCCGCCATGAAGCTGCTATATCTGGTTCTGAACCACGCGGCCGAGGAATGGAAACGACCGCCGCGCGAGTGGTTCGAGGCCAAGACCCAATTCGCCATTGTCTTCGGCGAACGGTTCGTCGGTCGGTGACGAAAACGGGCCTCGCGCACAGAATTCCTGACAGTCCCGGCTTGGCGAAAGCATCGAACTGAGTCCATGCCATCACAAATCCGCTGATCACGAAGAACACGTCGACGCCGGCCGCGCCGACTACCAAGCTCGGTAGGCTGTCGCCGACCCCGAAATAGCGCTGTAAATCCTGCTGGCCATGGAAGGCGGCAACGGCGATCGCCGCCAGCGCGCGCAATTGCTGGACTGATACGATTGTCCGCTCGGGACCAGTCAAAATAGACCGATCCACGCGCCCGCGCCTCCGAAGGCCATGAGCAGCACCAGTGCCGCTACACTTGCTGCGAAAATCACAACCACCCTCTTCATTCTTGCCCTCATAAAGGAACGCAACATGGACCGCAATTTCGCGGAAGCGCTAAAACTCGTCCTGACGCACGAAGGCGGGTGGTCGGACCATCCAAAGGACCCCGGCGGCGCGACGATGAAGGGCATCGCGCTCGCGACCTTCAGGCGATATGTGAATCCCAAGGCCGGCAAGGATGATCTGCGCAACATCACCACCGTTCAGATTGCGGACATCTACCGGCGCCACTACTGGAACGCGGTGGCGGCCGACGATCTGCCCGATGGCGTCGACTATGCGGTGTTCGACTTCGCGGTGAACAGCGGTCCGGACCGGGCGGCAAAATATCTTCAGGCGGTCATCGATGTGCGGCAGGACGGCAAGATCGGTCCGCAGACACTGGCAGCAGTTGAAGCGGAGCCATCCGGCACGGTGATCCGAGAGCTGTGCGACAGGCGAATGAGCTTCCTGCGCAGTCTGAAAACGTGGCCCACATTCCGCAAGGGGTGGACAGCGCGCGTCGAAGGCGTGAGGGCCAAGGCGGTGGCGATGGCCAGGGCAGGAGGGCCGGCCGCGGAGGTCGCGTCGCCGATCCAGGAAGTGGCAACCCCCGACAGCCTGCGGTCGTCGCAACTCGAAACAATCGATATTGCCGAGCCCTCTTTGTCTCCGCGGCCCAAGGGCTGGCTATCCCTGATCCTCTCCCACTTCATATCGAAAGGAGCCTGACATGCAGACCAAGCGTTGGTGGCAGTCCGTCGCCGTGTGGGGCGGCGTGCTGTCGATTGCAACAGCCCTGGGCCTCGCCGGCATTACCTTCGACCCGGCAAGCGGCGACTTCTCGGGAAACATCTACACACTCTGGGGTTCGATCACGGCGTTTTCTGGCGGTGTCATGGCGATCGTCGGCCGGCTGCGGGCTGTCACGAGGATCGGCAAATGATCGGATTTACCGGCTATCTCTTTGCCGCCGGCGCAGCAATCGTCGCGCTGATCGGCGTTGTGGTGAAGTCGCGCATCGACGGTGCCAGGCTTGAGCGTGCCAAACACGCAGCCGAAGAACTGCGGGCCGCCGAGGATCGCCTTGAAATGGGGCGCGAAGCCACCGGCGAGGAACGCAAGGCGGCAGCCATGTCCGATGCGGAAGCCAGGCGGGAGGCTTTGAAATGGGCGCGGCACTGAAGCTGATCGCAGTTCCTCTGGTCGCGTCCTCGCTTGTCGTGGGCTGCTCCGCAACGACCAGGACGGCGAACCCCCGCGGAGTCTGGTGCGATCACAATGAGCCTCGGCGCGATGCGACGGTCGACACGCCTCGCATCGAACTCGACCAAATCAACAGCCACAATGCGAAGGGCACTCGCTGGTGCGGGTGGACACCATGAACCCGCTTGTCGACAAGACCACCACCGGCGTGGCGGCAGGAGCGGTATTCTCGCCATGGTGGCTCCCCTCATTGGCCGAGGTGTCCCATACAGCGGCGCAATTGTTGCCTATCGCAGGCCTGCTGTGGATCCTCGTGCAGTTCCTGGTGCTGATGCTGCGAAGGAAATGAGGCGCCCCAGACCTCGCCGGTCAAAACCGTCGGCTGCCCGAAAGGCTGTTTTGACGGACCGGAAAGCCCTCGGAGCATCATCTCCTCCACTAATCAGTGGATAAGTCCGGGCTTGTCTTGTCGCCGGGTAACGTTTTGCGGTGCTGCCGAGGAAAAAGTGATTCGGGGGGCTTGCAAAAGACACATTGGAAGCAGAACTTACGCCCGCTTAGGATTACTGAGGGGCAATCCGAATGCGTGATCAAATGTCGCCGGCAGATGCCGGCAGCGCGTTGGCGGATACAACGCTCATCGCAATGGAACTGCATGAGGCTCTCGGTTCGGTCGGTGCGCCGGCGCGGCTGATGTCGATCGTGGCAAGCTGGATGCTGACGCAGGACGATTCCGCAACACTGGAACTCCTGCGCCAGTTCAACGCATCCCTAACCCCGAAGCAGCCGGGCCCTTGGATCGGTCGAGCCTGAGCGTCGAAAGGGCAACGACGAGTTCACGGCGCGGCCGGGAAGCCGCAAGACAAGGATGACGAACTCGGCTATCGCAGTCGTTCAAGCGGTCGGCCGCAGATGACGTTTCGACCCTTCGTTCTTGCGTCGCTCCGATGTGCCGGGCGCTGATCGCGAGGCGACGAGCCACACGATGCAGTTCGGTGCCCTGGTGAGGCTTTCGAGGCTTCGCGTAGCTGGCAGGGTGCGCAATTCGCCTCCAACTCCGGGAGGACGAAAGCCGGATGGCCGGGTCGCCCGACCCCCGATCAGATGGGGTCAGGCGCTTGCGGACCGACGGGGATTGAAGACCGTGAAGCCCAGGGCGACACGATCCATCTTATGCGGAGCCTGAACCCGCGTCTTCTTGAAAGGCGAGCCACCGTCATTTCTTGGAATCGGATTTTCCCAAGGAAAAGAACGACCCCGACATTTCGGGTCGCTCCGGCCCGCGGCAACCCGATCGCGTCCTCCAAATGCGCCTGTTCCGCTTCTTGTCGAGCCGATCCGCCGGCGCGCCGGCCGAACCTACTCGACCAGAATGCGCGCTTCGCGCGCCGCTGCGGCAAAGGCCTCGCGCGCGATGTCGGCAGCCTTCGTACCATGCAACACGTCGAGGCAGGAATGGCGCGCCTCGACGTATTTTGCGGTGCCTTCGTCTGGCCAGTGGTGATCGAGAATGATCATCGCCTGCCTTGCGCTCGATACGTTTCTGATCTCGCCGGTAAACCCGACCGCAATGGATACCGGCTTGGCAAACCATCCTTCATTCATGACAGGACCCCGCCTCAAAGCTTGGCTCATGATGAACGCGTGTTGCGAAACGAGGTTGCATGCTCTCCCAAATGTGGCCTTGCGCAGGCCTCCTGAAGCGCTTAGCCCTTGAACAGACCCGGATGCCGGCTTGCCACGCGAAAGGCTGGCCGGATGGGAGGCGCAGCCCGAAGGAGCAGCCATGACAGTTGCGGCTCGATGTTTGCGTGGCGCGACAATGGTCGCCCTTACCCTGTTTTTGAGGCAAGGCGACGGCTTCGCCCAATCCACCGACAAAGGATGCCTGCTCGAAAGCGTTCCAGGGACATCCCGACGCGTTCTCCACTGCGATCGCGGCTTGACGATCACCGTGGAAGGCGGAGCCAGATACAGGCTGTTGGACCGAAATGGAGACGGCTCGACGGACGGTGTCGCCCTGAACCGCAAGGCAGTGTTGATCGACGCTCCGTCGAGTGCGGCCCTGCGCGGTTTCGAGGTGGTCACCCCGCAGGCCATCGCAGCGGTTCGCGGCACCCGATGGGCCGTCGATGTAGCGCGGGGCAAGACGTCGGTCTTTGTCGTGAGGGGGGCTGTCGCCGTGCGCAGGCCTTCTTCGGGAAACAGCGTCGTCCTCGGCCCGGGCGAGGGGGTCGATGTCGATACGGGAACAGTCCCTCTGGAGGTGCGGCGCTGGCCGGTTGCTCGCCGTGACGCCTTGCTCCGGCGGCTCGGCCAGTGATCGCCTGAGCGACGATAGCAGAATGGCCCGGCGGACAGTCCAGATACTGATCGCGCTGCTGCTGACCGGGCTGTGGGGTGCCGGACTCGGTTTTGTTCACTGGCGCGGTGACACATGGTTCCTGGAACGCGTCGAAGCGACGATGGCCGACTTGCGAACCTTGGCGCGCGGGAAGAAGACGCCGCCCGATCTCGTGACCATCGTGGCGATCGATGACGAGGCGGTACATCGCGAGGGCGGCTATCCGCTGGCGCGGGCTTCGCTCGCCAGGATTGTCACGGAGATTGCCCGTCACGAACCCAAGGTCATTGCCGTGGATCTGCTCCTGGTGGATGCAGGTCCCGCCGACGGCGACGAGGCGTTGGCCACCGCCCTGCGTCGCCAACCGAGCGTGATCGCCGCGGCAGCCATATTTCCATCGGTGAAACAGAGACTCACCGACAGTCGCGACGACCCTTTGGCCCGAGTCCCGATCGCCGAACGCTTCCTCTTGCCTCAGGAGAGATTCTCTAACGCGGCAGGCGTCGGCGTGGTCAACGTCGCCACGGACCGAAGCGGCACGCCCCGCGCGGTGCCCATGCTGTTCCGGGCCAGCGGTCAGGTGGAGGCTTCCTTGCCTCTGCGCGTCGCTGCCGCCGCGACCGGCGAAAGCCCCGTGATCGACACTGACAAGTTGTGGCTCGGCGACCGTGCCGTCAGAACCGACATAGGCCAGGTTCTGCCGATCGATTTCTATGGTCCGCGCGGCACGATCCGCACGGTGAGCGCAGCAACCCTGCTGGACGGGAACGTCGATCCCGAAGCGTTCAAGGACCGCATCGTGGTGATCGGAGCGACGGTCACCGGCGGCGGCGATGTGTTTCCCACGCCTTTCGACCCGATCATGCCCGGTGTCGAAATCATTTCGACGGCGATCGCGCAACTTCTCGACAGCGGAGGGATCGTTCGGGACCGCACAGTGCGGCTCGCCGATGCCGGTGTGGCAACGATCCTGCCCATGATTCTCGTCGCTTTGCTGGCCTGGCGAAGGAGTGTCATCGGGTTTGTCGCCATGCTGGGTGTCGTGCTGGTCTGGCTGGCGCTCAACTTTGCGGCCTTCTTCCACGGCACCTGGCTCAGCCTCGCTTTGCCGGCGGCCGCCGCACTGCCTCCGCTCATCCTTTTCGGGGCGGTCCAACTCTGGCTCGACCGACGTCGTGCGTCACGTTTCGCCGGACAGAGTCTGCTGCTCCAAAGGGTCCAAGGCGCCGGCCTGGAAAGATGGTTGGCGCAAGACGAAACCTTTCTCGCGGAGCCCCTTCATCTGGACGCCGCGGTCGTGTTCATCGACTTATCCGGCTTCACGGGGCTCAGCGAAACAACCGGGCCGAAGGCGACGAGCGATCTGCTCAACGGTTTTTATACGTTGGTCGACGAAGAGGCGGCACGACATCATGGCGTCGTCACCGGATTTTCCGGTGACGGCGCCATGATCGTGTTCGGCCTGCCGAAGCCGGGTATCGAGGACGCCGCATGGGCGGCCCGTTTCTGTGTCGCGTTGGCCAGCGCCATGAAGACTTGGCTAACCTTTCTGCCCGCAGCTGTCGCGGCCAGGATAAGCTTCAAGATCGGGGCGCATTTCGGGGCGATCGTGGCGTCGCGGCTCGGCGGTCAAAACCAGCAACATGTCGCGGTCACCGGCGACACGGCCAATGTCGCGAGCCGTCTGATGGAAGTCGCCGCGGCAGCCAAGGCTCAGGCGGCGCTGAGCGACGAACTGCTGCAGGCAGCCGGCCCTGAGTGTCTCGCACCGACCTCGCTCAGCGGCCCGCAGCCGACGCAGATCCGAGGTCGCAGCGGGTCGATCGACGTCTGGCTATGGCATGGAAGCGAATCTCAGGACGGTCCGCCGGCGTAGGAATGCCCCGAAGCTGCAGCGCGTAGGCTGGCGATCTGCTTCTGCCAACACCCGTAAATAGTACTTCGTTCTTCGGTCTCCTCCGGTCAAGCCGGGGCACGCTCCCAAAATCTCGATTCTGGCAGTTCGCCGGTCAGAAAGTTGCCGGCGGCCTGCCGTATCGTACGCCGTCCGGTGAGGTAACGAGACTGTCGAAGACCCCTTGTGCGCCAAGCGCGATCAGATAGCCCCAATCCTCGATTTCGACCTGGCATCGTCGGTCGCTTTCGCAGCCCTCCCGCGCCGATAGGACCGTCTCATCGGGCATGACGATCCAGACAGACATCTCAGCCGCCGAGACAGGTATCGCTGCCCAAAGGAGAGAGATCCATGTAACGAGCGCGCGCATTTCGACACCCATAGGTTGCATCTTCTTCAAGACACAGATCGAGGCGAAATAATGTCGGAAATAGTAAGGCGGTCGCTGCCGCCGATTGGCGGAAAGCCGGTGACGATGTCGGAGCGCGACGCACGAGAATATGCGAACGAGCTAGCTGTCGCCTCGGATGGCGGCGACGTGGCTATGGTGGAGGAGCCGGTAGAGGATGGCGGTCGCCACCACCGGATTCCCGAACGGGCTGCCCACTCGCCCACCGAGCGGGTCGAGGTGATCAGCATGGCTTCCCCGCTCGCAGCGACGGCTGACCAGCTGGAAGAAGAGATGCGCCGCATCAGGCTCGAACGGCAGATAGCCGAGCTCGTCGACGATCAGCAGCTTGGGTATGGACAAGTGCATGAGCCGTTCCTCCAGCCGCCCCTCGGCATGCGCCTTGGCGAGTTGGGCCACCAGCGCCGGCGCCGGCACGAACAGCACCGTATGGCCGGCCACGATCGCTTCGCGTCCGATCGCCACCGCGAGATGGGTCTTGCCCACCCCCGGCGGGCCGAGCAGCAGCAGCGCCTCGCCATGGGCGATGAAGCGGCCGGTCGCCAGTTCGCGGACCTGGCCCTTGTCGAGCGAGGAATGGGCTTCGAAGTCGAAGCCGGCGAGATCGCGCATGAAGGGGAACCGCGCCGGCCAGCATCAGGTCTCTCCTGCCAGTTCGGCGTCCAGCGCCGATGCCAGGTCGAAGAAGCGCCGGCGGACGTCATGGGCATGCGGGTTGGCGCGTTCGATGGCGTGGAAAACCTCTGCCGTATCGTGGCGGACCATGCCCACGGCCTCCATGATCAGGTCGAAGCTTCGCGTCGTCATCGCGGTCGGCAACGGCTCCATGCGCACCAGGACCTTGGCGATGAGATGGGTCAAACCCTGTGCCGCAGCGACTTCGCGGTCATGCGCCTCCGGGGTCGTGACGATGACGTCGAGGCGTAGCCGCCTTTTGAGAAAGGCGATCACGCGACGGCCTTGCCCGCCGCGGATCGGACAGACCGCGATCTTCAGCCCGGCTATGCCGTCGACAGCACTTTGAGGACCGAACAACGGGTGCGTGGCGACGACGTCGACATTATCAGGCAGGCCCTGCTTCATGATCCCGGCGGGCATCGACTTGACCGATCCGACGTCGAGAACGAGTGCGCCGGGCTGCATATGGGGCGCCATGGCCGCGACCGTTTCGCGGATGCGATCGACCGGCATGGCGAGCACGACGACCGGACTGCGTGCGACGGTCTCGAGGTCGGCGAAAGTGATATCCTCGAACCCCGCGACATCAGGGGCCGGCGGCGACGGATCATAGGCGCAGAGCCGGAAGTAGGGCCGAAGATGGCGCGCCATCAGCCGTCCGAAGGCGCCGAAACCGACGATGCCGAGGGTTGGACGTGCGTTGCTTTCCCGAAACATGCCTGACCTCTGCTGGGAGCGCGAAGCCAGGGACGGACTAAGGGAAACAACCGCTGGCGACGCAGCGGTTGAAAGATGACGAAACACCCCGCCGCTAAGGAAGCGGCGCGTAATACAGGCCCGAATGGTGGAGCGAGGTCGTCATGGCGAACTCGTAAGCCAATGCCCGCCCGGATGTCAACCGTGCTTGCTGGCGTCGATGGCAGTTGCTCCGCGTCAGGCTATTTCAGCTGCCATGCGGGAAATCAGCCGCCCGAGACGGGCGATGCCCTCGGCCGCCGCATGCTCGTCGGCGAGGGAGAAGCTCAGCCGGATGGTGTTGGCGCCCGAGCCGTCGGCGTGGAAGGCCTTGCCCGGCACGAAGGCGACCTTTTCGGTCTCGATCGCGCGGGCGAGCAGCGATGCGCCGTCCATGCCCTCGGGCAGCGTGACCCAGATGAACATGCCGCCTTCCGGTTTCGTCCAGCTCGTGCCCTGAGGCATATGCTGCGCCAGTGCGTCGAGCAGCAGGTCTCGGCGCCGGCGATAGGTGTCGCGCAACCGGGCGGTATGGGCATCATAGTGGCGTATGGCGACCTTGTGCATGACGAACTGGTTGATCGTCGGGCTGTGGAGATCGGATGCCTGCTTCATCAGCACCAGCTTGCGGATGACGGGTGCCGCAGCGCACACCCAGCCCACCCGCAGGCCGGGCGACAGGGTCTTGGAGAACGTGCCGCAATAGATGGTGCGGGTGTTGTCGATGCCGCGGCTGCGTTCGACGTCGAGCGCCAGGATGGGCGGCACCGGCTGGCCGTCGTAGCGCAGCGCCTGATAGGCTGCATCCTCGATCAGCGGTATGTCCAGGTCCGCCGTCAGGTCGAGCAGGCGCTCCCGCGCGGCGCGATCGATGGTCTCGCCCGTGGGGTTCGAGAATTCCGGTGTGAGATAGGCCAAGGCGACCCGGCCGCCGGCGTCCCTGGCGGCCTCGCGATAGGCATGCGGCGTCATGTTGTCGCCTTCGGGTGCCAGCCGGTCGTAGCGCGGCTCATAGGCGTTGAAGGCCTGGAGCGCGCCCAGATAGGTCGGTCGCGCGACGAGCGCGGTGTCGCCGGGCGAAAGGAACAGCTTGCCCAGATAGTCGAGCGCCTGCTGCGACCCGGAAACGATCAGGATGTTTTCCGGCGAGCAGGGCACGCCGAGAGCCGCCATATGGTCGACGAGCCATTCGCGCAGCGGCAGATAACCCTCGCTGACCGAATACTGCAGCGCAGCTCCCGCAGCGTCTCCGGAGAGCAGGTCTTCATATGCCTCGCTGAAGGCGCGGTTGGGAAAGAGCGTCGGGTCGGGAATGCCGCCAGCAAAGGAGATGATGTCGGGCTGGTCGAGCAGTTTCAGCAGTTCCCGGATCTCCGATGCACGCATCCGTTCGGCGCGCGCCGCGAATTTGTCTTCCCAGTTGGACACGATTTCCCTCTTTGCCTCTCAGGCGTGGTTTCCTCGCGCCGGACAGAACGCCCGGACAGGCGTTATGTCAATGATGCTGACCTAAAGAAGCGTTCCTCCAGCGCCGATCCTCATCGGCCGGCAAGCCGGGGCCCTCCCTGAAAACCGGGCAGGCGACTGGCAATCTGCCTGCCCGTGCCCCTGGTGCTTTGACCGCCATGGCCGAAGAGCGATCCAACATCCGGACCGGGATCGCGCCATTGCGGATACGCCGACGGAGTGCCGAGCAGGGGTCACTCAGCCGGTTAGGTGCATAGGTGCACATATAACCACCTGTTATTGCGAATGATTTCCAATTCCAAACATAACGTTTGCACCGGGGACGACGACCGCCTATGTCGGCCGCGTTGCTAGGCCCGCCCGGCATGGTCCGCCCAGAGTCACGAACCGGAGCGTGTGATGGACAAAGCTCTCAAGCTCGCGCTGGGCAGCATCGCCGTCGGCGGCCTCGTGCTCGGCCTGAAATATCTGGCCTATCGGCTGACGGGGAGTATCGCGCTCTACTCAGATGCGCTCGAAAGCACCGTCAATGTCGCCACCGCGGTCGCCGCCTTCTTCGCGGTGCGGCTGAGCGCGACGCCTCCGGACGCCAACCATCCCTACGGCCATCACAAGGTGGAATATCTGTCGGCCGTCGTGGAAGGCGTCCTGATCGTGATCGCGGCGTTGATGGTGCTGCGCGAGGCCTATTTCGGTCTTCTCGCCCCGAGGGAACTCCAGGCTCCGCTGAAAGGTCTGCTCGTGAATGCCGCGGCGAGCGTCATCAACGCGCTCTGGTGCTTCGTCCTGTTCCGCTTCGGGCGGCAATGGCGCTCACCGGCACTGATCGCCGACGCGCGCCATCTTTGGGCCGATGTGGTGACGTCGGTCGGCGTGGTGGTCGGCGTGGGGCTCGTCGTGGTGACGGGCTGGCAACAGCTCGATGCCGTGCTGGCCGCGCTCGTGGCCGTCAACATCCTCTGGTCCGGCTGGCGGCTGATGCGCGAATCGATCGGCGGCCTCATGGACGAAGCGGTTCCGGAAGAGACACTGACGCGCGTGAAGGAACTCATCTCGGCACATGCCGATGGCGCCATCGAGGCCCATGACCTGCGGACCCGGCAAGCCGGCCGTGTTACCTTCATCGAGTTCCATCTCGTCGTGCCGGGCACGATGAGTGTCTCGGATTCGCATGCGCTTTGCGACAGGATCGAGGCCGCCCTCCGCGGTGGCGTCGGTGGCGCCATGATCACCATCCATGTCGAGCCGGAGGAGAAAGCCAAGCATCCCGGCGGCATCCCGGTGGTCTGATACCGGCGGCACCGGATGTTGGCGCATTCAGGCCGCGCAACGCTGACGCATGCACGCGACCTCGGCGCGACCTCCCCGGGCCGCTCGACTTCGGCTACAGCGGCCGTTCGCATTCAAAACGGTTCATCGACCGTTTGGTACAAGCCCTGCCAACCGCCTCTGCGTCCCCTATTGCAGCGGCCAGACGGTGAGGAGGGCAGGGACAGCGACGATGATGACGATCAGGGAGAGCGGCAGGCCGAGCCGTGGATAGTCGGAGAACCGATAGCCGCCGGGGCCCATCACCAGCGTGTTGCACTGATGCCCGATCGGCGTCAGGAAATCGCAACCCGCGCCGATCGCCACCGCCATCAGGAAAGCCTCGGGCCGGTATCCCAGCGAGCCGGCGAAGCCCGCCGCGATGGGTGCCATCACCAGCACCGTCGCGGCGTTGTTGAGGAAGGGTGTGACGGCCATCGCCGCGACCAGGATAAGCGCCAGGGCGCCGTAGCCCGGCAATGTCGAACCGAGTTCGGCAAGCGCCGAAGCGATGATGTCGGTTGCGCCGGTCTGTCGCAAGGAATCGCTTACCGGGATCAGGGTGGCGAGCATGACGAGGATCGGCCCGTCGATCGAGGCATAGATCTCGCGGGCCGGGATGATCTTGAACAATATCATCATGGTCGCGGCGGCGAAGAAGGCGACCGACACCGGCACCAGCCCGAGGGCGGTCGTGCCCATCGCCGCGATCAGGATCAGCACCGGCAAGACGCCGCGGCGCGCGCTGCCGAGGAGCAGGGGCCTCTCCGCGAGCGGCAGAAGGCCGAAGTCGCGCAGGAATTCGGGCATGGCGGCCGGGTTGCCCTGCAGCACGACGACGTCGCCCAGTCGCAACGAGATCGCCCCCAGCCTCTGGTCCAGCCGCTCGCCCTTGCGGCTGACGGCCAGAAGGTTGACGTTGAAGCGCTCGCGCAGCAGCAGGTGCTTGGCGGACCAGCCGATGAGGCTCGAATGCTCGCCAATCACGGCTTCGATCGCGACGGGCTCGAAGCCTGCCTTGCCCTGCTCCGCCAACTCGCGGCCACCGGCGATGCTGAGCCTGGCCTGGGCGACGAGGCGATCCAGCGCCTCATGGTCCCCCTCGATCAGCAGGATGTCGTCGACCTGGAGCACGGCGTCGGGAAAAGGCGTGATCCGCACGTTGTTGGTACGCAGGATCGTGGTTATCACGGCCTCGCCGCCGGCGATCTTCAAAAGGTCGGCCACCGTCTTGCCGACGACGGTCGATCCCCGCACGACGGTTGCCTCGGCCGAATAATTGTCGATGGCGAGCGCTTCGTGGAGCGAACCGCCCTTTCGTTGGCGTTGCGGCAGGATCCAGTAAAACAGCGTGAGGAAGATGATGCCCGCTGCGGTCAGGGCGAGCCCGACCGGTGTGAAGTCGAACATGCTGAAGGCAGTGCCCGTGATTTCCGCGCGAATACGCGAGACCACGATGTTTGGCGAGGTGCCGATCTGGGTCATAAGGCCGCCGAGCAGCGAGGCGAAGGCCATCGGCATCAGAAATGTGGAGGCCGATATGCCTGAGCGCCGCGCGAACTGGAAGGCGATCGGTATCATGATCGCCAGCGCCCCGATGTTCTTGACGAAGGCCGACAGGACCGCGACCACGAAAACCAGGAGGAAAAGCTGGCCGCGCACCGACCTCAGGTTCGGCAGATGGCGCTGGATGAGCAGTTCCACGAAACCGCTGCGCGCCACGCCCGCGCTCACCAGCAGGGCGCTGCCCACGATGATGACGATGTCGTCGCTGAAGCCGGAAAATGCACGGTCGAGCGGCACGACACCAAGCGCGAGCGCCAGCAGCAGCGACAGGGCCGCGACGAGATCGTAGCGGAAGCGCCCCCAGATGAACGCCGCCATCATCAGCGCGATGACGGCGAAGGACAGGAATTGCGGGGATGTAAGCATGGGCGCCCGGTTCTGCCGTATCGGTCCGAAAATCATACTCCATTCTCGGGCCGATCGTTCAAGGTGTCGGAGCAACGCGGAAGGGAGGGATACGTTGCCTTGCCCATATCGCGTATCAGCCGGCCAGCATGACCTCAAGACGTTCCAGCAATGGGCGCTGGCCTGGAATGATCTTCAAAGTGGCGGCCGGCAGCGTAAACCATCCGGCGCGATCAACCTCGGGGAAAAGCTCCCGGCGCCCACTGCCGGGCGGCCACTCCATCTCGAAGCTGTTGCTTCGGACGGCATTCACGTCGAAAGCTCCTTCGACGGCATAGGCGACGACACGCTTCCCACCGGCCTGGACTGCCTCGCCGAGAGGAAATGGAGGGCCCGCCGGCGGCACGGCTCCGAGCTCTTCGGCGAATTCGCGAAACGCTGCTGCCTGCGCATCCTCGCCCGGACCATATTCCCCTTTCGGGATGGACCACGCCCCTTCATCACGCTTGCGCCAGAAAGGCCCTCCGGGATGGACGAGCAGCACTTCAGGGAAACCGGCTTCACGGCGAAAGACGAGCAGTCCGGCACTCGTCCTGGGCATCGGCTGTCTCCTGCAACCAGGGCCTATCCGCTCTCCGCGATCTGGCCGGACGATCGCTCGTAGAGCGTAGCGCCGGTATCGGCGTCGATGCCTGCGAGGCTCACGGTATAACCCCACAGATTGCGTATATGGCGCAATGTCGCGTCGCGGCCTTTCTCCTCCAGCATGATGTCATGCTTCACCTTGTGCTCGAGCCTCAGATGCCGGTCGCCGAGGAGATCGACGTCGACCACCTGTATGTCGGGGCGGGTTTCGCCGATATCGTAGCTCCTGGCAAGAGCGGCGCGGATCTTGCCGTAGCCGCGCTCATTGTGGATCGACGCCACTTCATAGTGCCTTTCCGACGCTACGTCGCCGAGCACGAACAAGCGCCATTTGCGGATGAGCGCCGGGCTCAGATACTGCAGGATGAAGGACTCGTCGCGATGGTTCGCCCAGGCGTCGAGCAGCGTCGCGCGCCAGTCGCCATTGCCGGCCATGTCGGGGAACCAGTCGCGATCTTCAGCCGTCGGTTCCATCGAGATGCGGCAGATATCCTGCATCATGTCGAAACCCAGCGCGTAGGGGTTGATGCGCGAATAGCGCGGATCGTCGAAGGATGGCTGGAAGACCACGTTCGAATGGTTCTGCAGCACCTCCAGCATGGCGCCGTCCCCGATCCTTCCCTGGTCGAAGAGGCTGTTCATGATCGTGTAATGCACGAAAGTGGCGCAGCCCTCGTTCATCACCTGGGTCTGCCGCTGCGGGTAGAAATATTGCGCGATCACCCGCACGATGCGCAGAATCTCGCGCTGCCAGGGCTCCAACACCAGGCTGTTCTTCTCCAGGAAATAGAGAAGGTTCTCCTCCGGCAGGTTCAGCTTCTTCTTGCGCTCCTGGGCGCTGCGCTCGATGGCGCTGGGTTCGTCCTCGTCCTTCTGTCGGGGAAGGGTGCGCCACAGGTCGCTGAAGGACCGCTCCTCATATTCCAGCCTCTCGCGGATTCCTTCGCGTTCCTTCTCGGAAGAGAGCCGCGGCGGGCGGCGGTAGCGGAAGACCGCCTGCTCCATCAACGCATGGGCCGCATCGAGGATGGCCTCGACCGCCGCAAGTCCATGCCGCTCCTCGCAGCGTGCGATGTAGCTCTTCGCGAAGTCCAGGTAGCTCAGGATCGATCCGGCGTCGGTCCATTGGCGGAACAGATAGTTGTTCTTGAAGAAATGATTGTGGCCGAAGGCGGCATGGGCAGTCACCACGGCCTGAAGCGCCATGGTGTTGCCTTCCATGAGATAGACGATGCACGGATTGGAGTTGATGACGATCTCGTAGGCCAGGCCGCGCAGGCCCTTGCGGTAGAGCTGCTCGTCGAACAGGAAATGCTTGCCGAAGGACCAGTGCCGGTACATCAGCGGCATGCCGACCGAGGAATAGGCGTCGAGCATCTGCTCGGCGGAGATGATCTCGAGCTGGTTCGGATAAGTGTCCAGGCCCAACTCGTCATGTGCGATCGACTTGATCGCGTCATAGGTGCGCGACAGCGTCGCGAAGTCCCAGTCGGACCCCGAAAACAGCAGGCGCGAGGAACTTGCACGCTTGTCCATTGCCCGCTCGTCCTCAGCCGCGCTTCGCCAGGCCGGCCTGCCTGGAGAAAAGTTCGTGGAACACGGGATAGATTTCGGACGGCCGTGCGATGCGGGTCATCTGGAAGTTCGGCCACTGCGCGTCGACCTTGCGATAGGCGCGCCACAGCGATGTGCCGTTGTCGGTCGAGCCGAAGATGTGGCTCTCGCGCTCGTCGATGATCTCGACATAGGCATAGTACTGACACAGCGGCATGACCTCCTTGTCGAGGAGCATGACGCAGCGCTCCGAATCATTGGCGAAATTGTCGCCGTCGGAGGCTTGGGCGGCATAGATGTTCCATTCCCGGCTGGGATAACGCTCCTCGACGATCCGGCGCATCTCCTCGAGTGCCGTCGAGACGACGGTGCCGCCGCTCTGCTGGCTGTAGAAGAACGTCTCTTCGTCCACTTCCTTGGCCTCGTGGGTGTGGCGGATGAAGACGATGTCGATGCGCTCGTAGCGCCGCTTGAGGAACAGGTGCAGCAGCACGAAGAACCGCTTCGCCAGATCCTTCTCCCGCTCGCCCATCGAGCCCGACACGTCCATGAGGCAGAACATGACAGCACTAGCATTGGGCACGGGCTGCGGGTCGAAGCGGTTGAAGCGGATGTCGACGGGGTCGACATAGGGGATCAGGCGGCGGCGGCGGCCCAGCCGGTCGAGTTCTTGTCTTATTTGCAGGATCCGCTCCAGCACGGCTGCCTTGGGGGCCGGTTCGGCCTCGAGCAAGGCGAGTTCGTCGGTCAAGGCGTCGAACTCCTCCTGCTTCGGCCGGTGGAGCGCGATGCGCCGCCCGTAGCTGTGGCGCATGGTGCGCCCGACATTGATGCTTGTGGGCGAGCCGGTCATGGCAAAACCGGCGCGACGCGGCTTGAAGGCGGCGATCTCCTTCAGATTGAGCTTCACCATGTCAGGGAGTTCGAGATCCTCGAAGAAGAGGTCCAGCACCTCCTCCCGCGACAGCACGAAGCGGAAATCGTCCTCGGTCTCCTGGGTCGTCGGTCCCGACGCGCCGCCGCCATCCTGCCCGCCCGGCTTGGGGATACGGTCGCCCGTCTGGAATTCCTTGTTGCCGGGCAGCACATGGTCGCGCCGTCCGCTGGCATTGGAGTTCTGGAAGGTCGGCTCGCTGGTGCCGCGCACCGGCATGGAAACCGTGTGCTGGGCATCCACGTCGGCGATCTTGCCCGTCTTGACCTGTTCCTTGATGGTGCGCTTCAACTCATCGCGCGCCCGCTTCAGGAAGCGTTGCCGGTTGCTCAGGCTCTTGTCCGGCGGATTCAACCGGCGATCGATAAAACTCGGCATGGATCGATCCGCGCCTTCCCGGCGGTCAACCCGCCTTGTTCACTCGCATGTACCAATCGACGAGGCGACGGACCTGGCGCTGCGTGTAACCGCGCTCGACCATGCGCTGCACGAACTCCGTGTGCTGCTTTTCGGTGACCGTATCCTTCTTGGAACCGAAGCTGATGACCGGAAGCAGGTCTTCGACCTGGCCGAACATGCGCTTCTCGATCACTTCGCGCAGCTTTTCGTAGCTCGTCCAGGACGGGTTGCGACCGCTGTTCTTGGCTCTGGCGCGCAGCGTGAACTTGACCACCTCGTTGCGGAAGTCCTTGGGATTGGCGATGCCGGCCGGCTTCTCGATCTGTGACAGCTCGGCGTCCAGGACCTCGCGGTTGAAAATCTGGCCGGTGTCGGGATCCTTGAAGTCCTGGTCCTCGACCCATGCATCCGCATAGGCGATATAGCGGTCGAACAGGTTCTGGCCGTATTCGCTGTAGGATTCCAGGTAAGCCTTCTGGATTTCGTGCCCGATGAACTCCGCATAGCGTGTGGCGAGCTCGGACTTGATGAAATCGAGATAGGCCGCCTCGATCTGCTTGGGGAACTGCTCCCGCCGGATCGCCTGCTCCAATATGTACATCAGATGCACCGGATCGGCCGCGACTTCCTTGGTGTCGTAGTTGAAGGTCTGCGACAGGATCTTGAAGGCGAAGCGCGTGCTCACCCCGGTCATGCCTTCGTCGACGCCGGCGGCGTCGCGATACTCCTGCACCGACTTTGCCTTCGGATCGATCTCCTTCAGGTTCTCGCCGTCATAGACGCGCATCTTGGTGTAGCGCGGCGAGTTCTCATGCTCGGCCAGGCGGGTGGAAACGGTGAAGCGGCTGAGGATCTCGAGCACCTCGGGGGCGCAGGGGTTCCTGGCCAGTTCGCTTTCCCGCAGGAGCTTTTCGTAGATCTGCTTCTCCTCGGTCACCCTCAGGCAATAGGGAACCTTGACGACGAGGATGCGGTCCAGGAACGCCTCATTGTTCTTGTTGTTCTTGAAATGCAGCCATTCCGACTCGTTGGAATGCGCCACGACAATGCCCTGATAGGGGAACGCGCCCAAATTCTCCGTGCCGTTGTAGCTGCCTTCCTGTGTCGCGGTGAGCAGGGGATGCAGTACCTTGATCGGCGCCTTGAACATCTCGACGAATTCGAGCAGGCCCTGCGTCGTACGGTTGAGGCCGCCGCTGTAGGAATAGGCGTCGGGATCGTGCTGGCTGAAATTCTCGAGCTGCCGGATGTCGACCTTGCCGACCAGGGCCGAGACGTCCTGGTTGTTCTCGTCGCCCGGCTCGGTCTTGGAGATGCCGATCTGGCGCAGCCGCGAAGGCATCAGCTTCGCTACGCTGAACTTCGAGATGTCGCCGTTGAGCTCGTCGAGGCGCTTCGCTGCCCAGGGCGATATCAGCCCATTGAGGCGCCGCCGCGCGATGCCGTATTTGTCTTCCAGAAGGTCGGCCATTCGTTCCGGATGGAAGAGGCCGAGCGGCGATTCGAATACCGGGCTGACCTGCCCGCCCACCTTGAGCGTGTAGATCGGTCGCTGCTCCATCAGCTTCTTGAGCCGCTCGGCAAGCGACGACTTGCCGCCGCCGACGGGCCCCAGCAGATAGAGGATCTGCTTGCGCTCCTCGAGGCCCTGCGAAGCGTAGCGGAAATAGCCCACGATCCGCTCGATCGTATCTTCCATACCGTAGAACTCGGCGAATGCCGGATAGATCTTGATGGTCCGGTTCGCGAATATCCGCCCGAGGCGCTCGTCGGCACTCGTGTCGATCAGCTTCGGCTCGCCGATCGCCTCGATCATCCGCTCAGGCGCCGTCGCGTAGAGAGATCGGTCGTCGCGACAGGCCAGCAGATATTCCTGGAGGCTCATCTCCTCCTGTGCCGTGCTGGTATATATCTCCGAAAACAGATCGAAGACGTCTGATTCTTTCCCGCCCATAATGCCCTCTTGCTTCAGGCCCGGGAACGCCGGGCTCGCTGTGAGTAAGCCCTGTCGAGAATCAACTATCTGATAGCTTTGTGGTTCCGTCGTGATCCCGCAATAGCTTCTTTTTACAAAGAAGTTTGCAGCCGATCACATTTAAGTGTGCGACCGCCCGGCGGGCAAGACCGGCCTTGCATCTGTGGATAAGTTCTGCACCGCCACTGCGATCTCACACGGCTGCTATCCAAACAGATGTGGCTACGGCGGTCGGTATCTGCAAGAGGGGGCGACAGGAAGTCAGGCGAGACCTCCATTCAGCACATCGCGCCAGGCCGGTCTGCTGGTGACAGCCATCAGCAAAACATCCGCCGCATGGAACTTTTCGCCTGACGGTTGTTTTCTCTGTGGACCGTTTCCTTTCCACGGTTCGAACCCGTCCAAGCGACAGTCCGCGCTTCCCCTCATGCGCGGGCTTTCGATTGAGGGACGGGCTTTGTCAGGAATTACCTGTTCGACTAAGTAAAGGAATTGATTCCTACATCCGTTGGATGTATGGTGATTCTAAATGCGCGTCGCGGCGTGGAGGGCAGTTGCATGGTGCGTGTGCTGGTGACGGCGATCATGTCGATACTCCTATACAATACGATTTCTTTTATCTACGTATTATTTAGCGACCCAAAGAGTTTGCATGAGTATTATATGAGTAGAGAGTTTCGCGAATTAAATGAAGAAATAAATTGGAGACTTTCATTGAAAAGGTCGGTGAATATTTCTGATATCTTCAATGATGCAGAAGAGGCCTGTTTAACCGATATCGACGTGGACCCGCTGGAGATCGTAGAAAAGAGAGGGATAAAAGACGTCGACTATTATTTCGGTGTCCTTGGGCCTTTTGGCTGGAATGACACGGCTACATACCTTACGGTCTTTAGAAAAGATAGTATAGCAACAATCATAGAACCTGAGTATTTTCACATAAACGATAGTTTTGGTGGATGTGCGGAGGGTAGTATAATTTTGATGGCGGACGATGAAGGGAAGTTGTACTTCTTGAATTCGGAATAAAGGGACGGATATATATGGATATGAAAGGAATTCTTGGTCACTTGGAAGCTAAATTAAGCGATGGCGTAAATGTCTCGAAAGAGTATCTGAGCAAGGGTGCGGATGTCACGAAACATGCGGCCCGCGAGCTTTCGGGCTTCAACCAAATGGCGAGAGAGGCAGATGAAATAACGCGATCGCTTGGGTTGGTGTATCGAGAGTAAAGCCCTCTACCATGGCCTAAGGATAAGAGTTATGGTGACGTACTTCCGGCGTCGAGCAATGCTATCGCCCATGCATATATGAGCGCCAAGCTCGCGCAGAAATATGGCGTGTCGCAAAGACCTTCGGTGATATGCGTGAATGGATTTTGTCTCCTGCTAAGGAGGATTTGGTCGACGATTCGTGGGATGTCTATAAGGACATGTGGAACAATGAAGTCGGCAGGCGCATAGGATTTTCTGCGGTCGATGATCAGGCTCTGATCGAGGCCATCAAGGATGCTTGGCGAAGGGGAGATTTGATTGCGATTAGGACAGATGGGAGAATTCCTAAGAACTATAGGAGTGCTTTTCTAAAGTTGGGGCGTCCCGCCCTTAGACGTTCTTCGCCCGTATGTGGCGGGCATCAGCGGCCCGTCGCCGCCGATCCGCGCAACTTTCTCCAGCCTATCGGCTCAGTTTCTGCTCACTTGCTCCCGATTTTGCCCTCGATTTCCTGATTTTGGACGCAGCCTTCCCCTCAGGCCGTGCCGGCCTTGACGAGAACGAGCGCCCGTTTGGCATTTATCGCGCAGGCGACAAGCTGCAGATGGCAGTGGTTGCGCGCCAGGCCGAGATAGCGAACCCGGGCCATGCCGTACCAGTTCTTCATCGTCGCGTTGGTCCGCTCGATGCCGGCCCGCACGCTGGCGGCGACCTTGTTCATCCACTTCTGCCAATTCGGCTGCTGCTTGCCCCGCTTGGCCTTGTAGGCAATCCGGTCCTTGATGCCTCGATCCGCCAGTTCGTCGCGCAGCGCCTGACTGTCATAGGCCTTGTCGGCGTAATAGGCCTCTTCGTCACCTTGAATGAGCACAGCGCCCATCTGGCTGTCATGCAGATCGGCCGAGCTCATCTCCGCCTGGCGTATCAGCCCGCTCTCCGCGTCGCCGGCGAGATGGGCCTTGTAGCCGAAATAGGTCTTGCCGTGCTTGTGCGTGAAGCCTGCATCCGGATCGCGCGCCGACACCTGGCCCTTCTCGTAGTCGGGCCTGGCCACCGCCGCCGAGATGATGGTGGCGTCAACCAGCGTGCCGCGCCTTACCAGAAGACCGCGCCCTTCCAACTGCCGGTTCAATTCGGCAAGCAGCTTATCTTGAAGCGCCAGTTCGACCAGCCTCTGGCGGAAGCGCCAGATCGACATGTGGTCCGGTGTCTTTTGATCGAGCGGAAACCCACAGAAGCGGCGGAACGACAGCCGGTCGGCCACCGCTTCTTCCGCCGCCGGATCGGACAGGCCGTACCATTGCTGCAAGAGCGCAATCTTGAACATTGCTATCGGCGGGTAGCCGGGCGCCCCCAGAGCATCGTTATGGATTTCCCGGAACAGCACCTCGAAAGCCGACCAATCGATCAACTTCTGCACTTCTTCCAGAAACTTGTTACCCCTGCTCACGTCACGCACCAATGCATCGGCGAGTGAAGGTTGCGCCAAGTTACGACGAGACATAGCCGAATCAATCCTAACTTTTCTCTATTGAATCATAGAGTTGGGACTTTTGAAAAGCGCTCTATAGATACACGCCGAATTCCATAAGCGAATTCGATACGAGGTCCGTCCGCATGAAATCGAGGCCCGATCCGCTAGAAAATTGGGATTTCAGGCCTCGTTGATGTGCTTCAAGCGCGCAGCAGCAACGATCGGGGGACAAATTTCGTTCCCCGACCGCTTGCACCCGAGGAAGCTTTCGCGTAATTGCCGCCGTGGGCTACCCCTCCCCACCGAGGGGCTTACTATCTGGAAGGATAGACCACGATGACCGCACTTGCGAAGCCGGACCTGCGTCCGGCCAATCCCAATTTTTCCTCAGGTCCTTGCGCAAAACGTCCCGGCTGGTCGCTTCAAGCGCTCGCTGCGGCCCCGCTCGGCCGTTCCCATCGCGCCAAGATCGGCAAGTCCAAACTCGAGCAGGCGATCGAGCTTACCCGCGAGGTTCTGCAGGTGCCGGCGGGTTACCGGATCGGCATCGTGCCGGCATCCGACACCGGCGCCGTCGAGATGGCGCTGTGGTCGCTGCTCGGCGCCCGCGGAGTCGACATGGTCGCCTGGGAGAGCTTCGGCGCTGGCTGGGTGACCGACGTCGTCAAGCAACTGAAGCTCGCCGACGTGCGCACCATCGATGCGCCTTATGGCAGGCTGCCCGATCTCTCGGCGATCGATTTCGACCGCGACGTCGTCTTCACCTGGAACGGCACCACATCGGGCGTGCGGGTTCCGCACGGCGATTTCATTCCGTCCGACCGCAAGGGCCTGACGATCTGCGACGCGACGTCGGCTGCCTTCGCCCAGCGTCTCGATTTCGAGAAGCTCGACGTAGTCACTTTCTCCTGGCAAAAGGTGCTCGGCGGCGAAGGCGCCCATGGCGTGCTCATCTTGTCGCCGCGCGCCGCCGAGCGGCTGGAGATCTACAAGCCGGCCTGGCCGCTGCCGAAGATCTTCCGCCTGACCTCGGGCGGCAAGCTCATCGAAGGGATCTTCAAGGGCGAGACCATCAACACGCCGTCCATGCTGTGCGTCGAGGACTATATCGATGCGCTGCTCTGGGCCAGGGAGATCGGTGGCCTCGACGCGCTCATCGCGCGTGCCGACCGGAACTTCGCCGTCATCGACGATTTCGTCGCGAAGTCGTCCTGGCTCGGCCACCTCGCGCTCGATCCCGCCACGCGCTCCAACACTTCGGTCTGTCTCTCGGTCGTCGATCCCGCGGTCACCGCGCTCGAAGCCGATGCCCAGGCCGCTTTCGCGAAAGCCATCGTCTCGGTGCTCGAAAAGGAAGGCGTCGCCTACGACATCGGCGCTTATCGCGACGCGCCGCCCGGCCTGCGCATCTGGGCCGGCGCCACGGTCGAAGCCGCCGACCTGGAACGGCTGATGCCCTGGCTCGACTGGGCCTTCGCAAAGGAACTGGCCACGCTGCAAGCTGCAGCCTGAGCCCCTTCCCGATCCGTCCGGCCGCCCTCCGCGTTCCGCGCCCGTCGAAAGGCGGGCGCCGGCAATCCGCCGGGGAGGGGCGGCCGCCACAACCGGTTGTTTTCCCAGAAGGACCACGCCCATGCCTCGTGTTCTCGTATCCGACAAGCTTTCCCCGACTGCCGTGCAGATCTTCAAGGATCGTGGCGTCGAGGTCGACTACCTGCCCGAACTCGGCGCCGACAAGGACAAGCTGCTCGAAGTCATCGGCGACTATGACGGCCTCGCCATCCGCTCCGCGACCAAGGTCACCGAGAAGCTGATCAACGCTGCCACCAGGCTGAAAGTGGTGGGCCGCGCCGGCATCGGCGTCGACAATGTCGACATCCCAGCCGCTTCGCGCAAGGGCATCATCGTGATGAACACGCCTTTCGGCAACTCCATCACCACGGCGGAGCATGCCGTCGCCATGATGTTCGCGCTCGCCCGCCAGCTTCCCGAGGCCAATGTGTCGACGCAGGCCGGAAAGTGGGAGAAGAACCGCTTCATGGGCGTCGAGATCACCAGCAAGACGCTGGGCGTCATCGGTTGCGGCAATATCGGCTCGATCGTGGCGACACGCGGCGTCGGGCTGAAGATGCATGTGGTCGCCTTCGACCCGTTCCTCTCGGAAGACCGCGCCATCGAGCTCGGCATCGAAAAAGTGGAACTCGACGAGCTCTTCGCCCGCGCCGACTTCATAACGCTGCATACGCCGCTCACCGAGAAGACCCGCAACATCATCAACGCCGATGCGATCGCCGCGATGAAGGACGGCGTGCGCATCATCAACTGCGCGCGCGGCGGTCTCATCGTCGAGGCCGATCTGGTCGCGGCGCTGAAGACCGGCAAGGTTGCCGGCGCCGGCATCGACGTGTTCGAGGTGGAACCGGCGAAGGAGAGCCTGTTCTTCGGTCTGGAGAACGTCGTGTGCACGCCGCATCTCGGCGCCTCGACCTCCGAGGCCCAGGAGAATGTCGCCCTGCAGGTCGCCGAGCAGATGTCGGACTATCTGATCAAGGGCGCGGTCTCCAACGCCGTCAACATGCCGTCGATCACGGCCGAGGAGGCGCCGAAGCTGCGTCCTTTCGTGAAGCTCGCCGAAGTGCTCGGGGCTTTCGTCGGCCAGGTAACCGAGGATCCGATCAAGGAGGTCGAGATCCTGTTCGACGGTGCTACCGCGACGATGAACACCAAGGCGTTGATCGCCGCCGCGCTTGCCGGGCTGATCCGGCCGCAGGTGGCCGACGTCAACATGGTGTCGGCGCCGATCATGGTGAAGGAGCGCGGCATCATCCTGTCCGAGGTCAAGCGCGACAAGTCAGGCGTCTTCGACGGCTACATCAAGCTGACGGTGACGACCGAACACATGAAGCGTTCCATCGCCGGCACCTGCTTTTCCGACCACAAGCCGCGCTTCATCCAGATCAAGGGTATCAATCTCGACGCCGAGGTCGGGCAGCATATGCTCTACACCACCAATGCCGATGCGCCCGGCATCATCGGCCTGCTGGGCACGCTCTGCGGCAACAATGGCGTCAACATCGCCAACTTCCAGCTCGGCCGCGACCGGCCGGGCGGCGATGCGATTGCGCTGCTCTATCTCGACGCGCCCTTCCCTGAGAAGGCGCTGGCAGAGCTTCGCGCCAATCCGAAGATCGACTCCGCCAAGCGGCTGCGCTTCGACGTCGCCGAGGCTTAAAGCATGTCTCCCGAACGCGGGTACCGGTTTCGGGACAAAGACATGCGTCAAATCAAAGAACCTGCAGCGTGTTGCGTGAATGCTTCTTCACGCAACGCGCTGCAGGGGCTCCGCTCTCCGTTCTGAAAGAACGATGCGGCTGGATTAGCCATTCCTGCCGCTTCGTTCACCATCTCAGACGATCCTGTAGACCTTGCCGGTGCCGGCGTCGCGATAGAGGTCCACGCGCGAGCCGTCCCAGTGATAGTCTAGGTGCCGGCCCTGGATGGGGTTTGCGGCGCAATCCGGATGGAACAACCCGACGCACTGACCGCCCTCGCGCCGGACGCTCGGATAGGCGATCCCGTTCGAACCCGCCTTGCGGAGTTGCGCGCCGAGCGCCTGGCCGGCCGCATAGTCGTTCGGATCGAGCGCCGCCCCATGGCCGCCGCCCCTGATGTCGTGCAGCCGGACATCCACGCTGAGCACGATCTCCCGGAACTGCGAGGTCCAGCCGGCGGGCTCGTTGGTCCGCGCCATGAAGCGTGCATGGTGATGGATCGTCTCGAACAGGGCGACCTCGAATTTGTCCGCCGCGTAGAGCACGCCGAAGGTCCCGTCGCTGAAGCGGCTCGGCCTGTCCGGGCTGACATGGGTGAACGGCGCCATCAGATAGCTGGCGCCAGGGCCGGCGACGCGCCGATCGGGGGGAACGAGATCGAGATTGCCGATCGTCTCCATCAGGCGCGGATTGGTCTTCATCTCCGCCGAGATGATCAGCGGCCAGTCGGCCGGATCGGCGATGTCTTCGAAGAGGTCGATTGGCGGAAAGCTGCTGCGGATGATCCGCGACGCGGCGGGCCACGCCACGTCGGATACGGGAATTGCCGATCTCACCAGGCGCCGCGCTCCGCGTCCAGATAGCGCCGCACCCGCATCAGATCGGTCAGTTCTCCGCCCAGCATGACCTCGCGCGCCGACCGTCCTGCAAAAGCCGAGTTCGGCGCGCCGATCCAGGCATAACCGCGCTGTGCTTCGCGGAAGACGATGCGAAGCGCCTTGTGGATGCCCATCAGGTTGGAAAGCCGCGCCTTGCCGTCCCGGTCGATCCGGCCGATTTCGCCTGCCTTCCAACGCCGATAGCTGCGGACCGGCAGGTCGAGCAGGGTCGCCGCTTCCTCGTCCGTCAGCTTCCACAGCCGGAACAGATTGACGGCGGCACGGAACATCGCCGCCGCTTCGTCATCCGTGATGGGGTGCGGCACGAAATCCCCGACGGTGGTGTTGACAGGTAGCAATTCGGCCATTAGTTCTCCGATTGGCATCATATAGGGGATTCGGTGCCATTTGGCAATGCCGGCGATTCGGAGGAGTGGAAGCTCAGTCGCCCTGCCGGATCGGTTCCATGCCTGCTTTCACCAATCCGTCCGATAGGTGAAGCCTGTCAGCCTCGCGCGCGTAGTGGAGCGTGGCCAGGACCTGCTCCAGGCCGAAACCGGGTTCCTGCGCCTCGATCAGAGCGAGATGCGCGGCCGCGGCTGTCCTGTCGCCGAGCCAGGCATAGGCGGCTGCGACGAAGGCATGCTGCATACAATCCATGGTCGACAGATGCATGAACGCCTCGATCGCGTCGCCATATTGTCGGGCAGCGAAACGGGCCTTGCCGAGGTGGCTCCAGAAACGCTCCGGGTGATGAGGGTTCAGTCGCATCGCCTTGCGGATCCAGTCCATTCCTTCTTCGGGTCTGCCAAGCCAGGTCAGCAGTTCGCCATATTGGACGACGACAAGGTCGTAGTTCGGATTGAGCGCTAGCGCTCGCTCCTGGTGATGGCGGGCCCGGGTCAGGTCGTTCCGGTTGATATTGATGGCGGCGAGAATCCGATGCACGTCGGCATCGTTGTCGTCGAGCGTCAAGGCCTTCTCCAGTTCGGCAATGACCTCGTTGAAAACGGCGTCCTTGTCGGCGCACCATCCATAGACCCAAGCCTGCCCGAGTATGCAGCCGCGCCATGCGTGCGCGTGAGCGTAGTCCGGGTCCAGTTCCAGCGCTCGCTCGATCAGCTTCTGAGCCTCCATATTCTCTTCGCGGCTGCTGCGATGATGTCGGCCCTTGGCGGCGAGCACGCATTCATAAGCAGCCATGTTGGCCGGCGTCTTGCGGATGAGCCGGTCCTGCTGGGCAGCCTCGACCCGGCCCGGCAACGTGGCGACAATGGCTGCCGTGACTTCATCCTGTATGGCGAAGACGTCGTCGAGTTGGCGATCGTATTTTTCGGCCCAGATATGCGCATCGTTGGCGGTGTCGATGAGCTGGACGGTGACGCGCAGCCGGTCGCCCGACTTGCGCACGCTGCCCTCGACCAGAAACTGGGCGCCGAGCTTGTGCGCCACTTCGCGCAGGTTGGCGGATTGGCCCTTGTACATGAAGGTGGACGTCCGCGAGATGACGAAGAGTTCGTGGCGTCGTGACAGCTCGGTTATGATGTCCTCGGTGAGGCCGTCGACGAAGAACTCCTGGGCCGGGTCGCCGCTCATATTGGCGAAGGGCAGAACCGCAATGGATGGTTTCGCGACGGCGCGAGCGGGGACGCCCTCGGACTTGTGGGCTTCAGCCTTCTTGGGCACCTCCGCGCGCCACACCCGTATCGGGCGCGTGATGTTCTTCAGCGTCTTCTCACCGAGATCCTCGAAGGCGATGTCCAGCCGCTCGCAGACTTGCTCGTAGACCGCCTGCGTCACGCAGAAGCCGCCGATATCAGCCAATTGCTCGAGCCTCGCGGCGATGTTGACGCCGTCACCGAAGATGTCGCCCTGGTCGAAGATGATGTCGCCCAGATTGATGCCGATGCGGAACTGGATACGTCGCTCCTCCGGAACATCGGCGTTGCGCCGTCGCATCCTTTCCTGGATTTCCGCGGCGCAGCGAACGGCGTCGGCGACGCTCTGGAATTCCACCAGCATGCCGTCGCCCGTTGTCTTGATGATGTGACCCTGGTTCTTCGCTATTGCGGGGTCGATCAGCTCGATGCGATGCGTTCGGAGCCGTGCCAGCGTTCCCTGCTCGTCTGCCTCCATCAAACGAGAATATCCGACCATGTCGGAGGCGAGCACCGCGGCAAGCTTGCGTTCCATAGGCTCTTCTCCCGTGCCGCATCTTAGCACATCCGGATAGGATGAAACGATCCTTCACCAGTCTTGCGGGATCGGATCACTTCATCTTGCGACCGCTGTGCTCCGCCAGCCAGATGCCGCCGAGCACCGCAACCAGGGCCAAGGCGTGATAGAGATGGAAGGTCTCGCCGAGGATGGCGATCGACAGCAGGGTACCGAAGATCGGCAGAAGGTTGATGAACAGGCCCGCACGGTTGGCGCCGATCAGCTCGACGCCCCTGATGTAGAAGACCTGAGCCAGGATCGACGGGAAGATCACGGTGTATGCGATGACGAGCCATCCCAAGGTATCGGGAAGGATCGCGGCGCCGAGCGCGAATTCTCCGGCGAGGAAGGGAAGCGAGCCGAGGAAGGCGGCCCCCGTCATGACGATCATCAGGCTTTGCCAGTGGACCAGCGGCTTGAAGCGCAGCGCGACCGTGTATCCGGCATAGACGATTACGGCAAGCAGCATCAGCGCGTCGCCGAAGTTCACGTCCAGTTCCAGCAGTCTCGTCAGGTCGCCGTGGCTCGCAGTGAGCGCGATGCCGACCATGGAGATGACGAGGCCGGCAAGCTGCGCTGCGGTGGCGCGCTGGCGGAACAGAACGAAATTGGCGAGGAAGATCAGCGCCGGCATGCCTGCCTGCTCGATGCTGACATTGATCGCGGAGGTGTAGACCACGGCCGAATAGAGCGCCACGTTGAAGACGGAGAAGCCCGCGGTGCCGAGCAACGCCAGGAAGACAAGGCGCTTGCGGATGATCGGCCAGTCGGCGTCCAGTTGCCGCCAGCACATGGCGACGAGCACGATGCAGGCCAGGCCCCACCGGGCGGTCGTGAGAAGCATGGGCGAGACGTGACCGACGGCGAGTTTGCCGGCGACCGCATTGCCGCCCCAGAAGAGCATGGTGGCCAGGAGCAGGACATAGGCGGGGCGGTGATGCATGAGGCGATCCGGCGGCGAGTCTCAGATATGCCGATCCCGTTCCGGGTTTACGACACGAGCCGGTCTAAAGTGCCCGGTGCCGCGCGTAAATGGGCTGCCCCGGCGACGACGGCAAGATCGTCGACTGGCTGTCGCAGAAGCAGGTCGCCTGCTCCATACGATCCAGCAATGAAGATCTCCGCTCAATCGAACATCGTTGCGCGCACCAGGTCTGGTACTAGCTGAACATTTTTCAAGGCAGTTCTGAGTTCGGCCTGTTCCTCGTCGGGGAGCGTCGAGATTTCGACGCGGTTAGAGACCGGAACGCCGGCAAGGATGTCGCGGCACTGTTGGCGCAGTATGTATTTTTGTATACGCGCATGCGCGCTGGCGACGCGCCTGAGTTCGGCAACCGGTCCTATTTTCTTCGCGGCCAGGCCGGCAAGGCGATCACGAGTCGAAAGCGCGACGATTTCATGACGGATGGACAATGCGCGCGCAAAGACAACGGCGGGAAACAGCCCGTGGCGCTTGAGGTCGATGCGGCCGTGCTCGACCCGGAAGCGGCCCAGCAACGAAAACGGATTGACTGGCGTCGCAGCGCGCTCGCCGAGGGCTTTTACGAAAGCGACCTGCCCGTGCGCGACCGCGAACGCATGCTCGTGGAGTTGCGCAGCGAGCGCGCGGTCGCCGTGAACCGCCTGCAAATCGAAGAAGATGTCGACATTGAGCAGGTCCTCGGGACGGGAGCGGCGGACCCAGCCGGCGATACGCTGTTTCCAGGTGTCAAGCGAGCCGCGCCACTCTGCATTTCTTGCCATGACGCCGCCGTTGCACAAAGCTATGCCTGAAGTGTCGAGCGTGGCAGCAATCCTCTCGCCGAGCTCTGCGAACCAGCAGTCCTCTTGGCCTTCCGGCTGCCCTTCGGCAAAGACAATCGCGTTGTCCTGGTCGGCAGCCAACAGGCTCTCGCCCCTTCCGCCGGACCCCAGAACGAGAACGGCATAGGCGCAGGGTGGCGCCCCCTTGCCGTCGGCGGCCATCGCCAGTTCCGCAAGGACTGTGGCGCGGTGCGTCATGGCGCGCAGCTCCTCGCTGATGACCTCGGCGATAAGCGGCGCTTCGACTTCTTCGGCAATCAGCGACTGAGCGACCCAGGGAAGTGAGGTCCAGGCTGCCGCCAGGTCGTCCGTCGAGGAAGCCTCTTCGATCGCATCACTCAGGTTAATTGCGGCGCTCGCCCTGAGTTTGAGCAGATCTCGAGCGGAAACCGCACCTACCAGGTGCCCTGCCTCGTCGCAAACGGCGAGATGGCGAATGTTTAGCCGCGCCATCCGGCCTATCGCGCGATAGGCGAACGCAGCCGCCCGGATGGAGATCAAGGGGCGTGATGCAATTTCTGCGACGGAAGCTGCGAATGCACTCCCCCCGCCCTCCGACAAGTGCCTCATGAGGTCGCGCTCGGTCACGATGCCATAATCTTCGCGAGCCGCACCGGGCATGCCGTTTTCGGACACGAACAA
Source organism: Mesorhizobium sp. L-8-3 (assembly GCF_016756615.1). Classification (GTDB taxonomy): domain Bacteria; phylum Pseudomonadota; class Alphaproteobacteria; order Rhizobiales; family Rhizobiaceae. Next base: position 2,380,953 of record NZ_AP023262.1, read on the forward strand.
TGAGCTGATGCGGCGCGACAACATCACCGCCATGGCCTCCCGCACGCTCGTCTGCGATCTTACGACCACGGGTGGCTGGCTCATCAGTTCGGAGACGTGATGACGGTAGGCATAGGGATCGACAGCGACGAACGATCTGAAGGTCTCGGGCCGCGAAGCCGGCTCCATCCAGCCGGAGCGAAGGTGGCTCTCCAATTGCCCGGTCTGGTCGAGGCATGCCCGTTCTGCTTCCGCCAGGGTGCCGATACCGCGGCGGGCCAGGTGCGGCAGCAGCGCCACAAAGATGTCAGCGGCGGCACGCGCGTCGGCCAGCGCCTGGTGCCGGACACCGATAGCTACACCAAGCCAGCTCGCGATCGTCTCCAACGAGTGGTCTGGCAGACGCGGATTGACTGCCGCTGCGAGCAATCGCACGCAGAGTGAGCGGGGCTTCCTCCAATCCAGGCCAGCGCGCGTCGCTTCACTCGCGATGATGGCGAGATCGAAGCCTATCGAGTAGCCGATCAGGATGCGGCCAGCGGCAAAACCGGCGAGCCGGCCCCAAGCGCCGACGAATGAAGGAGCATCCTCCACCATCGCATCGGTGATGTGGTGCACCGCAGTCGAGGCAGACGGGATCGGTACGCCGGGATTGACCAGTGATTCCAGGCTCATGTCCTGATCGACAGCGCCTCGCCGGATCGCAACTGCGCCGATCTGAACGATTCGATCCTTTGCCGGATCGAGCCCCGTCGTCTCGGTGTCGAATGCGATTGCGTCAAGCACTCTTAGCGGCGTCGCACCTGTTGTTATCACTAAGCACGTTCCTCCCCTGAGGTCCATGTGACCACAAAATGCGACGCCACTCCAGAAACGGAGCGAACAGGCCTCAGCCTACTACGCGCCCCTGTGGCGGCGCAGTATCTGCCATCGAGGCGGCAGGAATTTCTCCCTTCCGCTCTTCCTCGAACGCCTGTTCCCCATTCGCCAGAGCGTGCGGACCTGTAGGCCTTGAGCCTTTCGGCCATCCAGATGAGCGCGCCGAGGATGGTGGCGCGATCATCGCTGGTAGGCCCACGATGCCGGACTTGATGACAAGGCTACGGAGTTCAATGAGGCGCCCGCGGTGCTCGACGTGCCATCAGCGCAGGTCATGTCTTGCCCGCACCGCCTGGTGCCGGTTGCGCGCCGCACGGTTGCGTTTGACCGCTGCCAGTGTCGCGCTTCAGCAATACCGATCCCGTTCCGGGTTTACGACAGAGCCGACGGCAAAGTGCGCCCCGTCGCGAGTAGATGGACCGCCCCGTCGGAAATTATTGTGCCTGTGCTCGCAGTTGTAGGCAAAGAAAGGTCGCGCTCGCGAATCCTTGACGGTATAGAGGCCTGTCATTTCGGCGGCGCCGGCGCGTCGCGTCGTATGGAAGGAAGGCAAAATGGCCAATGTGGTGGTCGTCGGCTCCCAGTGGGGCGACGAAGGCAAGGGCAAGATCGTCGACTGGCTGTCGGAGCGGGCCGATGTCGTCGTGCGTTTCCAGGGCGGCCACAATGCCGGTCATACGCTGGTCGTCGACGGCAAGGTCTACAAGCTGTCGCTGCTTCCTTCCGGCGTCGTGCGCGAGGGCAAGCTTTCGATCATCGGCAATGGCGTCGTCTTCGATCCGCATGCCTTTGTGTCGGAACTGGGCAAGCTCAAGGCGCTTGGCGTCGGCATTTCGCCCGACAGCCTCAAGATTGCCGAGAACACGGCGCTTATCCTGTCCCTGCACCGCGAACTCGACGGCTTCCGCGAGGATGCCGCATCCAACTCCGGCACGAAGATCGGTACCACGCGCCGTGGGATCGGTCCGGCCTACGAGGACAAGGTCGGCCGCCGCGCGGTGAGGGTCATGGATCTGGCCGATCCGGAGACGCTGCCCGTCAAGGTCGAACGGCTCCTGACCCATCATAATGCGCTGCGCCGCGGCCTTGGCCACGCGGAGGCCGCGCATGCCGACATCATGAAGGAGCTGACGTCGGTGGCTTCCGAGATCCTTCCTTTCATGGACCGTACCTGGAAGGTCCTCGACGACAAGCGGCGCGCCGGCGCGCGAATCCTGTTCGAAGGTGCGCAGGGCACGCTGCTCGACATCGATCACGGCACCTATCCCTATGTGACGTCGTCGAACACCGTCGCCGGGCAGGCGGCGGCCGGTTCCGGCGTCGGCCCGGGCGCCATCGGCTATGTCCTGGGGATCACCAAGGCATACACCACGCGAGTGGGCGAAGGACCGTTCCCGACCGAGCAGGACAACGAGGTTGGCGAGTTCCTCGGTACGCGCGGCCATGAATTCGGCACAGTTACAGGGCGTAAGCGTCGTTGCGGGTGGTTCGATGCGGTGCTTGTTCGCCAGGCGGTGGCGGCGAACGGCATCAACGGCATCGCGCTGACCAAGCTCGACGTGCTAGACGGGCTCGACGAGATCAAGGTGTGCACGGCCTACCGGCTGGACGGGGAGATCATCGACTATCTCCCGGCGAGCCAGGGTGCGCAGGCAAGGGTCGAGCCGATCTACGAGACGTTGGAAGGCTGGAAAGGCACGACGCAAGGCGCGCGCAGCTGGAACGACCTCCCGGCACAGGCCGTGAAGTATGTGCGGCATGTCGAGGAACTGATCGGTGCGCCGGTGGCGCTGCTTTCCACCAGCCCCGAGCGGGACGACACGATACTTGTGACCGATCCGTTTCAAGACTAATTTTGCCCACCCCTAGTGCTTCGGTTTCCGCGGACCGGCGCGACAGGGTACAGGAAAGCAAGGCATGGCAGATTTCGTTGCGGTTCTGAGAAAGACGATCGACGGCCTGGGTGAGACTACGCCGGAGATGCGTCGCAGGGTCTACGAGAAGGCGCGGGCGACCGTCGCCAACAAGCTTGCGGCGTTGAACCCGCCGCCGCCGGCCGCTGTCGCGGAACGGCAGAAGAAGACCCTGGAGGATGCGATCGCAGAGATCGAGGCGAGCTTCTCTCCGCCGCCGCCTCGTGTGACCGAGCAGTCCGACCCGCTCGCCGAACTGGAGAATGTTTTCGCCTCGCTGAAGGCCAAGCCGGCCGAATCGCCGCCGCTGCCGTCGCCCAGGAAGGAACCCGACCCCAAGCCGTGGCCGATGACCACGCCCAAACCTGCTGCGGATGCACACAAACCGGCAGTCGAGCCGGCGAAGCCGGCGCCCGAAATGCCAAAGCCGTCCGCGGAGGGCACGGCGGCGGAGCCTGTCACGCCGATCGCCCAGAAGCCGACGGTCCAGACGCCGCACGCCGAGATCCCGCCGCTTGCCCGACAGGAGACCGCGCGTCCGCAGGCCGGAGAATTCGATACCGCCCCTGATGTGGACGACAGGAGCTTCGACGACGGCCAGGAGCCGGAAGACGGAGCGGAGCTGGAGGCGCCACGGCGTCGGCGCGGCTACGGCAAGCTCCTTGCCGCGGCCGTCGTGCTCACGGCACTTGCCGGCGGCGGATATGCCGCCTGGCTGAACAAGGACCGGCTCACGGATCTGGTCAAGTTCGGCCGTGACCAACTCGCTTCGACGGAGCCCGAATCCGAGCCCGGAGCGCCGCCCACGGGGACGCTGACACCGCCGGAGAAGCCGGCCTCGCAACCTTCCTCGCCATCATCGGCCGCGCCGGAAGCTCCGAAATTCACGCAGCGGCTCAATGCCGACGGCAGCGAGACCGATGCCGGTCCGGCTGGCGGCGAAGCCGGGGTCGGCGAAGGGACTTCGGTGGCGTCCGCGACGACGCCGCCTGCCGCGGGCCAGACCACCCTTGCTCCGCCTCCGGCGACGCCGGAGAACCAGGGGACGGCCGCCACCGATGACGCGATGCCGCCCGCCGGCGCGACGCCGGCGCCTGCGGATGGAGCCCAGGCGCCCGCCGATGCCGCGACCCCGCCCGTGGCCGGCGCGCCCGGCGCAACCGCGCCAGGTGCGGCCACGCCGCCGGTCGCCCAGGTGGCCGTCGGTCAGAAAGCCATCTTCTATGAGGAACGCACCAATTCCGCGCAAGGATCGGCTGAATCCGGCCAGGTCGTGTGGTCGGTGGTGCAGGAATCTCCCGGCAACGATCTCCCGCCGGAGCCGGCGATCCGGGGTGAAGCGACAATCCCGGGCAAGGACCTGCAGTTGCGCATGACGATCCGCCGCAATGCGGATCAGACCTTGCCGGCGAGCCACATTATCGAGCTGATCTTCCTGACGCCGGAAAATTTCGAAGGCGGTGGCATCGACAACATCCTGCGCTTCGCTCTCAAGGGCACGGAAGAGGCCGCCGGCAGCCCGCTGATCGGCATCCCGGCCAAGATCGCCGACGGCTTCTTCCTGGTGGCGCTCAATGATTCCAAGGCCGAGATGGACGCCAATCTCACGTTGCTGCGTCGGGAAAAGTGGATCGACGTTCCCGTCATCTACAAGTCGGGCCGCCGCGCATTGATCACCATGGAAAAGGGCATCCCCGGCGAGAAAGTGTTCGACGACGCCCTGAAGGCCTGGCAGACGGCCAGCGCTGGATAAGGGGTCATGGAAGGGTCGGATCGGCTTGGGATCCAGGCCGTTCCGCTCCGTCCGACACTCCTCGTGGACGCTCTCGAGTGCCGGCTCGAGCGGGCGCGCGGCAAGCGGTCAAGTTCAGCAGGAACTTTCAAATGAAGGCGGACGCGGGCACGTTCTCGGTGCCCCGGACCAGTCGATCCCGTCGAACGAGAACCGCGCGAAGGGCGAAAGTGTTGCTTCGTCCGAAGCTGCACCGGCTCGCGAGATGAACCGGGGACCGGATAGAATCTCCACAACTTGTACTTTCCGTCCTCGCAACCGTCGTGTTGACGCGGATGTGTTTTCAACCCTATCGTCTGCGCGGCTGGAGAACTGTCGTTGGGAGGCGAGAGGAGAGCTCCTCCCAGCAAGGTTGCCGGCGCATGGGAAGGAAACGCGATCCGGCACAGGCTTGCCGGGCTAGGGAGGACGGCAGTGCTTGACGACCTTATCGAGGAATCCAGAACACGTCGCGACATTTTCAAGGCGATCGGAGCGACCGCGCTCGCCGGTGCAATGCTGGGCGCGGCCGGTTTCGATCCGGCGATTGCGCAGGAACTGAAACCTTCGGGCAAGCCGCTCAAGGCGGCGATGGGCAATGCCGGGCTCCAGGCGACATGGTGCGCCCAGGGCAAACAGGCCGCGGAGGCCTGGGGCAAGCTGATGAATGTCGAGATCACCTGGTTCGACGGCGAATTGTCCGCCACCAAGCAGCGTGCGGCGGTGGACAACCTCGCGACCCAGAAGTGGGATTTCGTGGCGCTGCAGACCTTCGGTATCGGCACGCTCAACGATCCGATCAAGAAGGTCATCGACGCCGGAACGCCCGTCATCGCCATGGACACGATGATGGCGCCGGAAGGGCAACTCGCGCTGCACACATTCATCGCGCCCGACAATGTCATGATGGGCAGTGTCGTCACCGAGCAGATCATGAAGTCGATCGGCGGCAAGGGCACCATCGTCATGACGCAGGGCGCGCTTGGCCACACAGGCGCGCAAGGCCGGGCCAAGGGCTTCAAGCAGGTCGTCGCCAACTATCCCGACGTGAAGGTGCTGGACGAGCAGCCGGCCGACTGGGACGTGACCAAGGTCGCCCGCATCTGGGAATCGCTGCTGACCAAATATCCCGATATCACCGCCGGCTTCTTCCACAATGACGACATGGCGCTCGCCGCGCACAATGTGATGAAGGCGAAGAACCGGACCGGCATCGTGATCGGCGGTGTCGACGCCATGCCGCCGGCCGTGCATGCAGTCCTCGACGGCACCATGCTCGCGACCGTGCGTAACCCCTCCTGCCGCATTCACGGCTGGGCGGTAGCGGCGGGTGTGGCTGCCGTGGCGGGCGGCGACCAGGCCAAGGACACGCCGAAATACATGCTCGCCGACGGTCCGGTCATCACCAAGGACACAGCGCCGGGAAACCTCTGGCTGCAGAAGAACTTCCTGATGTGACCGGCAAGTTCCTTGTCTGAGACCATCCCGATCGAGGTCGAGGGCCCGGATGGGTCCTCGCCTTCCGCCACGGGCGCGCCGCTCCTCGAGATGATCGGCGTGTCCAAGACATTCGGCGGCGTGCATGCCTTGCGCGATGTCGACTTTTCGCTGGCCGAAGGCGAGATCCATGGGCTGGTCGGCGAGAACGGCGCCGGCAAGTCGACCATGATGAAGCTGATCGCCGGGGTCTATCACGGCTTCGAGGGCGAGATGCGCGTGGCAGGATCAACCGTGCATTTCCGCTCGCCGCGCGATGCTCTCGCCGCAGGCATCGGCATGGTCCATCAGGAACTGTCGATCGTTCCTGACCTGACGGTCGCCGAGAACGTGTTCCTCGGCGTGCAGCCATTGCTCGCCGGCAGTGTCGTCGACTGGGGGCGGATGAGGCGGGAAGCCAAGCGGCAGCTTGCCAGTCTCGGACTTGATATCGATCCGATGACCCGCATGGGCAGCCTGCCGGTCGGTATCCAGCAACTCATCGAACTGTCTCGCGTGCTGTTCTCCGGCGCGAAGGTGATCATCCTCGACGAGCCGACCTCGGCGCTGTCGCCGCCGGAGGTCTCGCGGCTGTTCGATGTGCTGCGGCGCCTCAGGGAGCAGGGTCGTACCATCGTCTTCATCTCGCATTTCCTCGACGACGTCCTGGCGATCTCCAACCGCGTTACCGTGTTCCGCAACGGCCGCAAGGTGATCACCGAGGAGACCGCCCGGCTGACCAAGGATGCCGTCATCTCGCATATGATCGGCCGCGGTTCGGCCGATATGCATATGGGCGAGCATGCCGAGCTCAGCGGCGACGACGCACGTCCCGTGGTACTGGAGGCCGTGGGGCTCAGCGACGGCGCGATGATCCGGGACGTCTCGCTGAAGCTGCGCGGCGGCGAGATCACCGGCATCTACGGTTTCATGGGTTGCGGCCAAGTCGAGCTGGCGCGCGTCCTGTTCGGCAAGGGGCGGCTCAGCGACGGACGGCTTGCGCTCGAGGGGCGTCCGGTCCAGTTCCGCAACACGGCCTCGGCGCGGCGCGCGGGCATCGCCTACCTGCCGGAGAACCGAAACATGATGCTGTTCCGCACGGAGCAGGTGTTCAAGAACGTCACCATCGCCATTCTGGGGCGCATCCACCGCATCCTTCTGCGCCCGCGCCGCGAACGCGTCATCACCGAAGGCCACATCAAGGACCTGCAGATCCGGCCGCCGCGCCCCGACATCGCTCTGGGAAATCTCTCGGGCGGTAACCAGCAGAAGGTCGCCCTGGCCAAGTGGCTGACCGAGTTGCCGAAGGTGCTGATCCTGTCGGAGCCGACACGCGGCATGGATGTTGGCGCCAAGGAGGACGTGATCCGCATCGTCAGATCGCTGCGCGACCGCGGCGTCGCCGTGCTGGTGCTGTCGACAGAGCCGGAGACCATCCTGACGCTGGCCGACCGCGTGACGGTGCTGAAGCGCGGCGTCGTCGCGCGCGAATTCACGCAAGGACGCATCGAAAAGGCGGATCTGCTCGATGCGGCATGATCGCTCAGCCTGGATTACTCACACTGGATGTGGCCTGCGCCGGCTCAAGAAGCCGACAGGGCAGGAGCCGTGCGACGCGCGATGCGGTGCCATCAGGCCAGCGCGGCGACGCACCCTGTCGGCTTCCCTCCGGGTTGCCTTTCGGCCGGCACCTACGGCGTCGGGAGGCTCGACCGTGTGTCTCTACACGCTGCTTCGCCCCCGGCGCCATATCTGCCTCACCGAAAAAGCAACGCAGGCTACATCGAGTGTGAGAAATTCAGGCTAGGGAGCATTGGATGAGCACGGTGACCGACACTGCCCGGCCCTTCGAGCTGAAGCGTTTCCTGGCGGAGCAGATGCGCAACATCGCGCCGGTCTTCACGCTGATCGTCCTGGTGATCTTCTTCTCGATCCAGGCGCCCAGCTTCCGCACCGTCGACAACATGATGAACATCCTGTCGCAGGCCTCGATCACCGGCATCATCGCGGTCGGTCTGACCTTCGTCATCCTGACCGCCGAGATCGACCTGTCCGTCGCCGCGATCGCCAATGCGATCGGCATCACGGTCGCCTATTTCACCCTGCAGCCGGACTATGTGAACATCGCCAATATCCCGCTCAACGGCGTGTTCGCCATCATCCTGACGCTGGCGAGTTGCCTTGCGCTCGGCCTGGTCAATGCATTCGGCGTGACGGCAGTGGGGATTCCCTCCTTCATCATGACGCTCGCCATGATGCAGATCGCCAACGGCATCTCGGCCATGCTGGTTCGCGGCCAGATCGCCTACAACTATCCCGACCTGATCACCACGCTGGGCTCGGGCACGATCTTCGGCATCAAATGGTCGATCGTGATCTGCCTGCTGTTCATGCTGGTGGCGCATCTGGTGCTGACCTACACGCGCTTCGGCCGTTACGTCTACATGGTTGGCGGCAACCGCGAGGCGGCGGAATATTCCGGCGTCAACGTCAAGATGATCATCGCCTCGGTGATGGTCATCTCCGCCATGTGCGCCGGCATCGCCGGGATGATCGGCGTCGCCTATTTCGGGTCGGCGCAGCAGAACCAGTTCGACACGTTCCTGCTCGACGCCATCGCTGCCGTCGTGGTGGGCGGCACCAGCCTGTTCGGCGGGCGCGGCGGCATCGGCAACACCATCATCGGCCTCCTGGTGCTCGGCGTGCTCAACAACGGGCTCGACCATATCGAGATCGACAGCTTCCTGAAGATCCTGATCCGCGGCCTCATCCTCTTGGCCGCGCTCGTCATCAATGTCTATGCGCAGAAACTGCGGGAAGGCGCGCGCGAGTAGAGGGGAGGAAACCCATCAGGAAGGTACTCTATGCCCCGCTCAGCCATGCGGAGGAGACGCTGAGGGGGGCCTGCCGTGGGATCGGCCGCGCGCGCATCTTCGCGGATTGCACCGTCGGCATGGACGACCCGGCATGGCTTCAAGGTGAGGGCGGGCCTTGAGCGCAAAAAGACCGCCGCTTGAAAGCGGCGGTCCGGAACACTCGACAGATATTGCCGGCTGCCGCCGGCGCTACGTGGCCGGCTGCGCCTCGATGGTGCGCAGCGCCTGGGCCTGCCGCTTGGCGGCGGCCTTCACCGCATCCTGCACCTTCTCGAACGCACGGACCTCGATCTGGCGAACACGCTCCCGGCTGATGTCGAACTCGGCCGACAGTTCCTCGAGCGTCATCGGCTCCTCGGCGAGGCGGCGCGCCTCGAAGATGCGCCGTTCGCGATCGTTGAGCACCGACATGGCGCCGGCCAGCATGGACCGGCGGTTTTCCAGTTCGTCCTGCTCGATCAGCATTTCTTCCTGGCTGTCGTGGTCGTCCACCAGCCAATCCTGCCACTCGCCTGACTCGCCCTCGGTCGCGCGGATCGGCGCATTGAGCGAGGCATCGCCCGAAAGGCGCCGGTTCATCGACACGACTTCCTCTTCGGTGACGTTGAGCCGGGTCGCGATCTCGGCGATCTGCTCGGGCTTCAGGTCGCCCTCGTCGAGCGCCTGGATCTTGCCCTTCACCTTGCGCAGGTTGAAGAACAGACGCTTCTGATTGGCGGTGGTGCCCATCTTCACGAGGCTCCACGAACGCAGGATGTATTCCTGGATCGAGGCCTTGATCCACCACATCGCATAGGTGGCCAGGCGGAAACCCCGCTCGGGCTCGAACTTCTTCACGGCCTGCATCAGTCCGACATTGCCTTCGGAGATGACCTCGCCGATCGGCAAGCCGTAGCCGCGATAACCCATCGCGATCTTGGCGACGAGCCGCAGATGGCTGGTGACCAGCTTGTGGGCCGCATTGGTGTCCTGATGCTCCTGATACCGCTTGGCGAGCATGTACTCTTCCTGCGGCTGGAGCATCGGAAAGCGGCGGATTTCCTCGAGATAGCGGGCGAGGCCGCCTTCACCGGAAACGATACTGGGCAATGACTGGGCCATAAAGCACCCTCCTTCCTCTGGGAGACTGCCCCCGAAAATCGGCGGGCATAAGGCGTGGCATGCAACGGGCATCGACCACGCCAACCGGTTCATACAGGAACAAAACGAGAAAATCCACCATTTTGTTCAACGCAAAACAGTGTGTCACGCCGAACTGAACGGTGCGAGTCAACTTTCTTCAACAAAAGTTCAGAGCTTTTGGAAGCCGGATATGAGCGCCTTGAAATCCCCTGGCAGCGGCGCCTCGAACCGCATCGTCATATGGGTTTTCGGATGCCGGAATTCAAGGAGCCAGGCATGAAGCGCCTGGCGCGGAAAGGCCTTGACCTCGCCCCGCAGCGGTTCCGGCAGGCGGTTCGCCTTGGTTCGGAAGGCCTGGCCATAGTCGCGGTCGCCGACAAGCGGATGGCCGATATGGGCCATATGCACCCGGATCTGGTGGGTGCGGCCTGTTTCCAGCCGGCATTCGACGAGAGAGGCGATCGGCTCGGGTTCCCTGCCGAAACGCTCCTTGACCTCGAAATGCGTGATCGCGTGGCGGGCACCGTCGCGGCCGGCCGGAACCACGGCGCGCCGCATTCTGTCGGCGGCGCGGCCGAGCGGCGCGTCGATCGTTCCCGTCATGCGCGCCGGAGCGCCCCAGACGAGAGCGACATAGGCGCGCTCGAGATCGCCGGTCACGCCGTGATCGGCGAAGGCTTCCGAAAGGGCACGGTGGGCCTGGTCGGTCTTGGCGGCCACCATGACGCCGGTCGTGTCCTTGTCGAGGCGGTGCACGATGCCGGGCCGCCTGACGCCGCCGATGCCCGAAAGGCTGTCGCCGCAATGGTGGATCAGCGCGTTGACGAGGGTGCCGGTCCAGTTGCCCGCGCCTGGATGGACGACAAGGCCCGCGGGCTTGCTTATGACGATGAGGGAATCGTCCTCGAAGAGAATGTCGAGCGGGATGTCCTCGGCCTGCGGTTCGGGCGCTTCCGGCTCCGGCAGGTCGATCACCACCCGCTCGCCGGCGGCGAGCTTTCGCTTCGGCTCCGTCACAAGCTTGCCGGCGACGCTGACGGCGCCTTCCCGGATCAGCGCCTGGACACGGTTTCGCGAGATGTCCGGGCCGAGCGCTGAGGCCAGCCACTGATCGAGCCGGGAAGCCGCCGCCTCCGGCCCGGTTTCCAGTACTTTCAATCGGCCGTCCTCTTCGTTATCAGGGTCTCGCATCTTTCATTTCCGGGCAAAGGGGATCATGGCCAGACCGGCATTCGACGACGAAAACGATGAGAAGCCGCTCGACCCGGCGGTCGAGCGCGTCAGGCGAAAGCTCATCCGCTTCGTCGGCATCAATCTCGGCCTGCTTTTCCTGGCCCTTATGGCGGTGGCGCTGGCGATTGTCTACAAATCGCGCACGTCAGGGCCTGCCGAGGAGGCACGGCAGCTTTCCGAGATCCCGGCGCCTGCCGGCGGCGCGGCGATCGAGGCCGACATCGTCCTTCCGGCCGGCACGAAAGTCGTGTCGCAGTCGCTCTTCGGCAACCGCATCACGCTGCTCACCGAACTGGCCGACGGCAGCCAGGCGATATTCCTCTTCGACCTCGCCGAGCGCCGCCTGATCGGCCGGCTGACGGTGAAGGCGCAGTGAACGCGGCGCCTTCACGTTCCGTCGCCACCGTTGCCGTGGTCGTGCGCGACTATGACGAGGCGATCGCCTGGTACTCGGACAAGCTGGGGTTCGTACTGGAACAGGACGTCGACCTCGGTGGCGGCAAGCGCTGGGTGACGGTGACGCCTGACGGCGCGAGCGGCGCCCGGCTTCTGCTGGCCGAGGCTGCAAACCAGCATCAGGCGTCGCGAATCGGCGATCAGACCGGCGGGCGCGTCTTCCTGTTCCTGGAGACGGACGATTTCCGCCGCGACCACCAGGCCATGCTGGCCAAGGGCGTCGCCTTCCGCGAGGAGCCTCGCGAGGAGGCCTATGGCACGGTCGCGGTTTTCCAGGATATTGCCGGCAATCTCTGGGATCTGATCGAGCCGCGGCGGTGACGGCGTCGCCGGATATCCCGGCCGCGCGACAAAGTTGCCGGAAGCCTGTTGCTTTTTGCGGAAGCCCAATCTATGAAGCGGCTCCCGCGCCCATCGTCTAGCGGTCAGGACGGCGCCCTCTCACGGCGCAAACAGGGGTTCGATTCCCCTTGGGCGTACCAATATCCTCAACAGTTACGCCGTCATAATCTCAAGTCGATCAAATTGTCGGCAAACCATCGCTACTGCGGGCTTCCGGTGAAGCCGCAATATTTCAGTAGCGGTGCGCTGAGAAATGCTGGGCCGCGATCCTAGGAAAGTGGTGCCGCCGCCAAGCCATTGCCGGGCTCGTTGCCTGACCCGCTGCAAGGAACAGCTTCGACGGCGGCACCTCGGTGGGCGGGACTTGTGCCTACCTCACCGACCTGTGTCTTTCAGATGATCTGGAAATCCGGGTAGGCCAGAGTCAGGTTCGGCGCGACAAATTGGCGATCTGCACCTGCTCGCCGGTGCAGTGCCGTCTTGCGTCAGCCAGCCGTTCCAACTCCGGAAACATGGATCTGTGTGTTACCTCAATAGTCGTTGGCCGTATTGCCGGTCACGAGGCGGCTGTCAGTCGGCTGGTGCGGAGTTGGGAAGTTCATTCCGGTCGGGATGTTCAAGCGAATATGTGCGTCGGCGAACGCCAAGATAGGCTCCTGTATTGCGACGCCGGGCCTTGCCAATGGTCAACTATCCAGTCAGTGCTGGTCTGTCTTGTTTGTACATGCCAAATAGTTGCGTTTGGCTGCCGCCAGTCGATAATAGTCTGAAACGGGGTCTGGAGGTTGAGGGGGCCGGTGACCGAGAAGGCCAAATCGCAACTCGAACGGCTGGCGGCCGCCCCGACCGCGATGGGCTTGGCCACCCGGCTGGGGGTAGACCATCTCCGACGGCTCGGGATCGATCCGGAACCCCTGCTTGATCGATGCGGCTTGTCTCGGTTCGACGTGGCTGGCGCCACGCGCATAGACGTCATCTCGCAGATGGAGTTCCTGGCGCAGGTGTCTCGCGCCACCAGGGATGACTGGGTCGGCCTCACGCTGGCTCGCGATTTTGATCTGCGTGAAGCAGGCATGCTGTACTATGTGGCGTCGTCGTCTCACCGACTCGGTGACGCACTGGCGCGGCTCCAACGATATTCTCGGATCGGCAACGAGGCGCTGGTCGTCCAGATTGAACGGGGTGTCGCCGGCTGCGTCCGCTTGTCGTACACCGGGGCCCCTCGGCATCGAGACAGCCATTTCATGGAGTTTGCGATCCTGGTGCTCCTGCGGCTGAGCCGGCACCTCGTCGGCCGAGAGCTCGTACCGACGGCCGCAAGTTTCATCCACCATCGGTCGGGCGACCTGCGTGGAACTCGGCGCGCACTGGGATGCGACGTGCAGTTTGGCGCATGTGCGGACGAGATCAGTTTCGACGCCGCGTCGTTTGACCTTCCGCTGGCAGGGGACGATCCGTTTCTGAACCGGCTCATGGTGACGATGTGCGAGGAAGCCATGGCGGCCCGCTCATCCAATCTCAGCCCCTTTCGGACAACCGTAGAGAACGCCATCGCCCCGCTTCTGCCGCATGCCGAAGCCGATTCGAAGACCGTCGCCGGCAAGGTAGGTTTGAGCGAACGGACCTTTGCTCGGCGCCTGGCTGCAGAAGGATTGAGCTTCCGTTCGATCCTGGATGACCTGAGGCGCGATCTTGCCTTGCGCTATCTCGGAGAAAACCTCCAAGCGTCGCAGATCGCATGGCTGCTGGGTTTTCATCAAGCCAGCTCTTTCAGCCATGCCTGCCGTCGATGGACCGGCAAGAGCCCATCCCAGCATCGGCGGGAAGCACGGGCCGCACCAGCCTGACCTTCTTCCCGCTGCTGGGGTTCATCGGCGTCCGCGCGTTTCCATTTGCTTTTGTGCGCCAAAGAGTTGCGCTTGGCCGCCACTGCCGTTGCCTCGGGGCATGTCACGTAAAAAGCATTCACGCGACCCGCTTTAGATACTTGATTTTGCGCATGTCCTTATCCCGAAACCGCGGCTCGCTTTTCGGGAGATATGCGTTGGACCGCGGAAGCCCCGGTCCATTGAGAACATCGAGACAGCCTGATCGTGCTCGGCCGCGGTTCGGCACGGCGGAATGCTCGATGCGACCGGCTGGCCAGGGAGATTGGAATGAGATCGCGCGATCGGGAGTACGGCCATGATGGTCGTGGTGAAGCCTGACATGGCCAAATTTACCTTCGATGCGAAGCTGAGTTCAGCTTTTTCGGTGGAAGCTCCCGACAGGTCGACAGCTGAAAAATGGCTGTACGGCGCGCTGGACGGTGCTTCGATCGAAATCCCCGGTGTGCAGAGCGGCGCTCCGATTGTTGGTGCAGTCTGTCTCGATGGAGAAATCGTATATGCCGGCGATGTCGAGGGTTGTCCTGGCCGCTGCGACCAGTTCCGTTAGAAAAGCACGGCCGGCTTCGGACAGGACCACCTTCGGCGGCCAGGCGCAAAGGCCGAAGTCGATCGGCTTCTCGCTCGTCTCACAGGCCCCGAATTAGGAGAGGGCTCGTCATGCAAATGGATGACGCGGCGGATCCGAAAGGCAAGCCACAATGTCCTGATTGAAATCGGGCAGGAGTGCAGGGTGACCGATAGCGGTCAACTTGCCAGGTCGCGCATGGCCGGGGGTTTTCATGGCCCGGCCAATCCCGGTTCGCTGCCCTGCATCGCCCAAAGATGGCTACTGCCGTTTGTCTTCCTGTGCTATCTTTCCGCCTTGTGCTTCCCTGCCAGAGGGAAAGAACAATGGAAGTTCTTGCAGCTCTCGCGCGAAATTGCAGCCTTGCAGTTCTATTTGGTTGTATCATCCTTTTACCTTCGGCTGCTGACGAGCCGGCCGACATTGCCACTGGAACACGGCTCGCGGACTTGCTCAGGTCTGCCCGAAGCGTCCTTTCAAATTACCAGTCGCTCATCAATGATCCTGCCATAGGGGACAAGCATCTCGACGGTGAGCGCTTCACGGCGGAGGCGATAACGCACTATGCCAAGGTCACCGGCCACGAACTGATGTCCGATGACCTGTCGGAACGAGACCGCAGGCTGGTTCAAGCGCAGATCGAGGCCATGCGTGAGGTCGTCGATCAGCAGCAGCAGGACATCAACCGCCCCGGCATTGGGTTCAAAGGTTTTGTCCCGGCCGTTTTCGCGCGGTTGATGAACGAGAAATTCGCCGAGAAAGTAGGGAATGAGGCTATCGTCCGTGTGACCGCGCCGGAGGTCCTGGTGCGCAACCGCAAGTCGCTCCCGGACGCGTGGGAGACACGTGTCATCGAGCAAGTGTTCACGGATCCGCAGCGACCGAAGGGAGATACCTACACGGAAACGACCGATGTGAATGGCCGCGCCGCGTTCCGGATGCTGTTTCCCGAATATTATACGGAGTCCTGCCTTTCCTGCCACGGCATGCCAAAGGGAGAAATCGACGTCACCGGCTATCCGAAAGAGGGGGGCAACGCGGGTGATCTGGGCGGTGCGATCAGCATCGTGTTGTTCGAATGAGCGCGCTCGACCGGCAGTTGCGGCCGATTGAGGCCGTTTCGGCGCCGGTCAGAAGGTTCGCCGGCCGTCTCGCAAATCTGCCGATCGCGGCACGTGTGGCAGCGCTGACCGCCGCGGGCTTGATCAGTCTTGTCCTGTCCTCCGTATTCCTCACCCAGGCGCTCTATCGCAGCGCCGACCGCATGGATGAAACCAGGGAGTTGTTCGACCGCGCCGCATCGGCAGCCGCGGCCCATGTTGCCTTCGGAGACCTGAGATACTGGCTGACGGATCTCTCCGTCAGCCTGCTGATGAATTCTCAGCGCAATGCCGGGCGGGCCCGCGAACGGCTGGAAACACAGCTTGAACACCTTGCCGAGCATTCGCCCGAGGCGGTCGAGAAGATCCGAAGAGAGGTCGACGCCTATGTCGAAACGGCGCTGCAGGCGACCGACAGCTATACCCAGGACAATCGCATCATAGGCAACACCTTGCTGGCAAGGGCACGCACCCACAGTGCCAATGTCGATGCCGATCTCAACAGGCTGGTCGAACTGGTGAAGGCTCGGGCCGAGGCTGCCCGAAACGAGGTTGTCGCGGAGACCCAGAGGACGGCCACGGCCGCAGCCGTCCTGGTAACCGCAGTGGTCTTGATCGGGTCGCTCCTGACCCTTCTCGTCCTCCACTCGATCATCGCTCCGCTGCGGCGCCTGAATCGGGTGATCGGAGAGCTGACGTCCGGCAGATACGATGTCGAGATCAATGAAGAGGGCGGCGACGAATTCGGGGCAATGGCCAGAACGCTCTCGCTCTTCAAACAGAGTGTGCTCGAAAAGAAAAGGCTCGAAGACGAAGCCGAGCGACAGAGACGCACGATCGCCGCTGCGCTCGAGGCGATATCCGACGGCTTCGTCCTCTATGATCGGGACGACAGAATCCTGATCGCCAACAGCAAATATTGCGAGATCTTCCCAAGCCGCAAGCAGGAAGCGCTGCACGGCAAGAGCTTCCGGGAGATCCTGGAGCAGGATGTGGCGAAAGGGCGGGTGGACCTCAACGGCAAATCACCGAAGGAATATATCCGCGAACGCCTGCGCCTCCACGCCGACCCCGCAGGCATGGCCGAAGAGAAGCAGTTTGGCGACAAATGGGTCCGCATCACCAAGCGCAAGCCCCCTGACGGGGGGACGGTCGCCGTCTACACCGACATTACGGAACTGAAGGAGAGGCAGGTCGAACTCGAGCAGGCCAAGAGCGACGCCGAATCCGCCAGCGCGGCCAAAAGCCGCTTCCTCGCCTCGATGAGCCACGAGTTGCGCACGCCACTCAACGCGATCATCGGATACAGCGAAATGCTGATCGAGGAGGCGCGCGACCAGGAAGATGACCAGCTTGTCCCCGATATCGAGAAGATAGCGTCCGCCGGACGGCATCTCCTGTCGCTCATCAACGACATCCTCGATCTCTCGAAGATTGAAGCGAACAAGATGGAGATCTTCCTCGAATCCTTCGACGTCGCCGAACTGCTCAGCGATGTGAAGCTCACCGTCTCGCCGCTGATGGCGAAGAACCGGAACGAGTTCGTGCAGGACCTTCAGGGTGACCTTGGGACGATGTATTCGGACCAGACCAAACTGCGCCAGAACTTGTTCAACCTGCTCAGCAATGCGGCCAAGTTCACCGAAAGCGGTCGGATAACCCTCGCGGTGCGCCGCGAAAGACGGGCGGATGGCGACTGGCTCGTCTTCCAGGTGGCCGACACGGGGATCGGCATGACGCCGGAGCAGCAGGACAGGCTTTTCAATGCCTTCACGCAGGCCGATGCTTCCACAACGCGGAACTATGGCGGGACCGGACTGGGCTTGAGCATCACCCGCAGCTTCTGCCGCATGATAGGCGGCGTCGTGACGGTCGAGAGTGAAGTCGGAAAAGGCTCGATCTTCACAATGGAAGTTCCTGCGGACGTTCCGGCGGAACGCAACGAGGAGACCGAAAACCTTCCTGCTGCCGCGCCGACGCCGATCATTCGGCCGGATCGTGCTGTCCTCATCATCGACGACGAGCCTGCCGCCCGCAGCATCATCGCGAAAGCCCTTGCGGAAGCGGGACTTGCCTCGATGGAGGCGGCAAGTGGAGCGGAGGGAATAGCTGCCGCCCGCACACATCGGCCGGCCGCGATCGTTCTCGACATCATCATGCCGCATCAGGACGGCTGGTCGGTGTTGCGAACGCTGAAGAGCGATCCCGAACTGTGCACCATTCCCGTGATCCTTGCGACGATCCTGGCCGATCGCGACCTCGGCCTCTCGCTCGGCGCGGTCGAATATCTGACCAAGCCCATTGACACCGACAAGCTGATCCGCACGATCGAGGCTTGCGGCGGAGGCAAGCGCGACGTGCTGGTCGTTGACGATGATCGCGCTTCCCGCGAGTTCCTTCGTCGCTTTCTGGTGAAGAGGAACTGGACGGTCCACGAGGCGGGCGACGGCGTGCGCGGCCTGGAACTGATGAAGCAGCTTCTTCCGCGCCTGGTCCTGCTCGATCTCCTCATGCCTGAAATGGATGGCTTCCAGACGCTCAGCCAGATACAGAGAACTCCGAAGCTGCGGAATATCCCGGTCGTGGTGGTCACGTCCAAGGATCTCTCGGCAAAAGAGCTGCGTTGGCTGCGCGATCGGGCCGTCGCCGTGGTGACGAAGGGCGCTAACAGCAGGTCCCAGCTGGTCGAAGCCCTCGAGCGCCAGATCACATCGCGTGAATCGGCCGAAGTGGCTGTCGCCGGGGACTGAAGGAATGACCGAAGGAAACCAGGAATGACGAAAATCCTTCTGGTGGAAGATAACGAGATGAACCGGGACATGCTTTCACGGCGATTGTCCCGTCGCGGCTTCGAAGTGCTGATTGCGGACAATGGAAAGGCCGGCGTGGAGCTTGCCATCTCCGAGAAGCCGGATCTGATCCTCATGGACATGAGCTTGCCTGTAATGGATGGTTGGGAAGCGACCCGGCGGATCAAGACCGATCCGGCTACATCAGCCATTCCGGTCGTCGCGCTCACCGCGCATGCGATGGCGAGCGATCGGGACATGGCGCTCGAAGCCGGTTGCGACGACTATGACAGCAAGCCGGTCGACTTGTCGCGGCTGGTCCAGAAGATCGAGCATCTGCTCGCCGCGGAACGCTGAGCGCAGCCGGGCCACAATGAGTGCCGGGAACGAATTCCAGCGCAATGCCATCGCCGCCCACGTGGCGCAGCGGCTGGCCGGCCCCGCGCGAGCAATCCTCGGGTTCCAGGAATTGCTCACCGAGCAGGCGCGGGATTTCGGTCTGACCCACATGCTGACCGACCTCGAGCGGATCGGGGAAGCTGCCAGGCAGCTGAACGGGCTTGTGGATCACTTGGTCGACGGCAAGGTCGAAAGGCAGGAGGGAGAGGGAGCCGAAGCGGAGGCGAGGATTCGGCACGATCTGCGCACGCCACTCAATGCCATCATCGGCTATTCGGAAATGATGCTCGAGGACGCGGGTGACCGGCACACGCTGAAGGAGGATCTCTGCGAGATGCTCGCGGCGGCCGCCGAGCTTCTGAAACATGTCGACGCCATCGCGGGACTCTCGCGAGGGGAGGCCATCGAGACGATTCAGCCCACAGATCAGACCAGGATAGATGCCGCGCAACTCGAACGGGTACTATTCAGGTCCGAGCACCAGGCTATGCCCGAACGGGGCGGCAGGATTCTGGTCGTCGATGACGTCGCCAGCAATCGGGATATTCTCTCCCGCCGGCTGCGGCGCGAAGGCCACCGGACCGCCACCGCAGATTCCGGCATCTCCGCGCTCGCGCGGCTGGCTGAGGACGAGTTCGACCTGATCCTGCTCGACATATTGATGCCCGACATCAACGGCATCGAACTGCTCTCGCGGCTCAAGGCGGACAGTCGATGGCGGCACATTCCGGTGATCATGATTTCGGGCCTGAGCGAGGTCGCGGCGGTGGCCCGCTGCATCGAGGCGGGGGCCGACGACTACCTGACGAAACCGTTCAATCCCGTCCTGCTTCGCGCCCGCATCAACTCCACCCTCGAAAAGAAGCGCTGGCTCGACCGCGAACGCCGCTACCTGCTGCAGATCGAAGCGGAGAAACGACGTGCCGACTTGCTTCTTCACGCGATCCTGCCAGGCCAGGTCGTCAGCCGCTTACAGGACGGCGAGGAGGTCATCGCCGATCGCTTCGAGGAGGTTTCGATCCTGTTTGCCGATATCGTAGGCTTCTCGGCCATCGCGGCGAGATTGCAACCATCCGAGCTGGTCGACCGCCTGGATGGCATGTTCAGCAAGTTTGACCTGCTCGCGCAGGAACATCGCGTGGAGAAGATCAAGACGATCGGGGATGCCTATATGGCCGCCTGCGGAGTCCCCGAGCCCGCATCGGACCACGCCGACAGGATCGTGGCACTTGGCAAATCCATGCTGGATTCGTTGCGGAACATGCCGCCCGATGTCGAACCTTTTCGGATCCGCGTCGGCATCCATTCGGGACCTGTCGTGGCGGGGCTGATCGGCCGGCATCGTTTCGTTTACGACGTGTGGGGAGAGACCGTGAATATTGCGAGCCGCCTCGAATCGCAGGGTGTCGCCGGTCGCATGCAGATCTCGGAATCGACCAGGCGCGCCCTTCAAAGCCCCTGGGCACTGGAGCCGCGGTGCTCGCTCGATCTGCGTGGCATCGGTGCGGTGGGGGCCTATCTTGTGCGATAGGGCGTCGTACCCCTGCGTCGGCAGGGCATGACGCCGGCCGCTCCCGCTACGGATGGGAGCACCCGTGCCGCTGCAGGGTCGCGCGACCATTCCTGCACGCAAAGGACACCCTAACGTTTCCGAAATCGATTCCGATTTCCGGGCCCATGCGCCAATGCCAGCACCCTGCTGCGAGCAATCGTGCATGCATTCCTTGGAGGGATCAGTCTGGAATCGGGGCGGTCGCGACCTTGTCCGAACTCGCTGCGGCTGGGAAGCTGGACACGTCCTGCGTCTCGCACGTGCCGCGACCAACCCTTCTCTGGTCTTGCCGAAGCCATTCTTGATGGGCGGCAGCCGCCGACGATGCAACTCCAACCGCTGATGCGCTGGCCTCCGGCAGAGTGGAGCTCCCAGGCCCGGCTCATTTGAACGGCGGCACCAGGATGCATGCGGGGCTAATGCACCGACTGATTCGAGGGACCCAGAGCTTGCGTGCGGGTATCTATCCGGGCCCTCCTTTGTCTGATCAGACCGAACCATTGACGTTCCCCGGTCTGATTTCCCACGGCCTCCGCTTCGTCGAGCCAGCGCGTAGCCGAGCGGATGTTGCCTTTCCTGACCTCGATATCTGACAGCTGCACGAGTTGCATGGTGCGGTGGATCATCACGCCCATGGCGTTGTATGCCTCGATGGACTTCAGGATTTTGTCTCGGCCTTCGTCGAATTTTCCTTTCTCAGCCAGCGCCGCGCCTTCGAAGATTTCGGCATAGGCCAGCCAAAAGGGAAAGCGGCGATCCTTTGAAATCGCTCGCAACGCTTCGGTGTGCTCGATCAGCCCCTCGAAGTCCGCGGTCAGGAGCTTCAGCCCGCCTGCCATGGAATGCGACAACGCCATGCTATAGGGATGTTTCATGTCATAGGCTCGTACCAGCCCGACCGCAACTTCAGAGGCACCTTCCTCTTTGCTGCCCTCCAGCCACATCGCGTAGCCGCCCAGGACGTGCGCGACCACACGCGGGCAGACTGCGAACCGGTCGGCAAGCTCCCTAGTATCCATATCCTGGGTAAGAGCCTTGACTTGCCCAAAGTGGTATCGGGTCCGTCCGAACTCTCCCATGATCCAACAACTGCTTCCCGCGCAGCGATGTGCCAAGATTCTCCTTTCGGGTGCCGAATCGTTTTCCGAAAGGTTGAGCATTTCCTCTGCAAAGCGCTGCGACAGATCCAGATAGCCCGCCATCCACCGGTGCCCCCAAAGCCCAAACAGCGCACGAAACCGGGCCTGATCGTCACCCAACTCGACCGAGATTTCTTCGGCCCTTTCGAAGGCCCGAATGGTCTCCCTGGATGTGTAGCCTTCAACAGAAATAAGCGGTGTACCGATGGCACTTTCTATCTCGAGCTCGAGCGCCAGAGCCTCCGGCGTCGCCATGTTCATCTTGCCGCGTGTCAGATCGCGGGCATGCTGGAGGTGTTTGAGTGCCTCGATATTCGCTGAGCGGTGGGTTGCCTTTACTCCTGCGTCTATCAGATAGCGGACTGCTTTCTCGATCCGTCGGCATTCCTCGCAATGGCGCGCCAGAACCTCGGGCAACTGATTGCAGGTTTCTTTGTAGTCGCGTTCGAGCGCCCCGACGATTTTCGCGTGAATATCACGACGATCCTTGCGCAGCAAAAGCTGATAGGCCACGTCCTGAATCAAAGCGTGGCCGAACACCAGAGGATCGTCTTTCGTCTCCGGAAAGGACCGGATCACGCGAGCCTGTGCCAGTTCGGAAACAGCGGCCTGGAATCTGTCCGGCGCATATCCCGAAACGCGTTGCAGCAAATCCTGCGGGACCTCGTGTCCGATGGCAGCGGCGATTTGCGCAAGGTGTTTTGCGCTTGGTAGGGCGTCGAGCCGCGCCGAAAGCGAATCCACCAGGCTGTCGGGAACGAGATGGTCGTCCTTGGTTGCCTCTTCAGACTCGAACTCGCGGCTGATCAGGCGTTCGACCACCGATTTGGTCAGTTCCTCAATGAATAGCGGAACGCCTTCTCCCCGCCGCGCGATCGTGCGCACCGTTTCAGGAGGTATCTCATACGGGTGCGCCACATTTCGTACCAGATCCATGACGACCGGATCAGGCAACCGGTCCAGCCGTATCTCGAGCGGCAAATCCAGCGGCGGCGGGCCATGCTCAGCGCCGGACCGAGACGTGGCAATCAGCATGACTGACTCGCCCGTCAATTTCTTGCGATACAGATCGACGAGGCGCAGAGTGGTTGGGTCAGCCCAATGCATGTCTTCAAACAGAAGCAGCAGCGGCCGCTGCTGCGCCATGGCAATTGAGTGGCTAACCAGCAGTAGAAGCGTCTCTTCCATCTGCTGACGTGGGGTCATGTCGAGTGTCACCGCCCGCTCTGCGGCGTCTATCGACAAGAGCGCGGTCAGGAGCGCCAGACCTTTCGCGTCCGGGTCTTCTTTGGGCCCGAGCCAAGCCGATGCTGCATCCAGCAAGCTCGGTTCACCAGTTGCAACCAGGGCCTCGAGTTCCCGGGTCAACCGCGTCACCACAGGGCGGAGCGGCGTTCCCGTGTGATGTGGGGAACACTGAAAGGTCAGGACGTCCTTACTTTCGGTCCGGATCGCATCGAGAAACGCGCTCGACAACCGCGACTTGCCAATTCCGGCAGGACCGGCAATCAGGATTGCCTGACCGGAGCCTGCCTTGGTCCGCGCCCAGCAGTCGAGCAGACGTTCAAGTTCGTCGCTCCGGCCTATCAGCGGTGCAAGTGATCTCCTGTTGCGCAACTCGAAGCGCGTCTTGGTCTTGATTTCTCGACGCACCCGGTACGGCGTAATCAGCTCGGGTATTCCCTTCAGGATACGTGGCTCCAGCGCCTCGTATTCAAACCGCTCTCCTGCAAGTTTTTGGATTTGAGGGCTGACGAGGATTTCGCCCGGAGCTGCCACCGATTGCAGCAGCTGTGCAATATTGGGAGCGTCGCCCACAATATCATTGCTACGCGTGCCGGCGTCGAGCGCGCCGACGACAGCCAGCCCGGAATGCAGGCCGATGCGGACTTGAACCTCGATTCGATCGCCCGTTTCCGTCCGGATCGGCGCGTTCCTGTTGGCCTTCAAGCAATCAAGGGCCGCCAGCACCGCGCGTTCGACGTCGTCTTCGTGTGCGCTTGGATAGCCGAACAGGGCGAGAACGCCGTCCCCCATGACCTTTGCGACATGACCTCCAAAGCGCTCGATCGCTGCCTTGGTCCGTAGGGTATACGCTCTAATGACATCGGCGAAATCCTCGGGATCGAGGCGCTTCGACAGCGCAGTAGATCCCACCATGTCACAGAACAGGATCGTCAGGTGCCGCCGTTCGGCTAGCAAGCCTTCAAAGTCCGACTGAAGGTAGCCGATGGCCGGTCCCGGGAGTTTGCTGGCAGCAAAAAGCAGCTTGCGCCGATCTCCGACCGGCAAGCCCAGCTCCTTTAGATCGCCTTCCGTCAGGAGGCCCAAGCTGTCCAGATCGACGCCGGTTTCCGAAAGCACTCCCGCGTGGCGATCCAATCGGTGCCGTTTGAGAAATGCCAGCAGGTCGCCTTTGCGTTTGGACAACTGCGGCGCCTCCCAGTTTGGTCCGCCGATTTTATGTCATGGGGCTCAAAGCGTCCAGAAGAGGATCCCCGCGCCGAGGGCGGAATTGGCGGCAATAGATTCCCCAATTGCGCATCGTTATGTTCGTTCCTCAATGCCCTTCGGCAGGTTGGCGCACGTTTCGCGATCTTTGCCAGACCGGCAGCGTGGCATTGCCCGATGCCGGGTGTCGGAAGAGAACGCTGCGGGTCAACGCGAAAATACGAGCACGGTCGCGCTTGTAGCCTCGCAGCTTCCGCGCAAGTGCCGACCGGGGGCCGGTTCGATCGATGAGGTCTTCCCAGCCGTGGGCGTTGTGGGCGCAAGCAATCTCTACTCGGGCGCGCGCGAAATCCCGAGGGCTGCCCGACAGATGGAGTTCTTCGGCCAGCAATCTTGACCGGCTAAATGCCGTGAAGCGCATCAACAATGCTCCGAGTTCGGCGGACGGTGCCTGGAGGTCGACGTTCTGAACGAATTCAGAGATATGACCGTGTCGGAGCGCAGCAGAAAGTCCGCCCGCATCGGCGATCGCATCACTCTGGCCCGACAGCCAAAGCCACTCGAAGAAGGCGGGCAGAATCGTGCCTGGGTCCATACCGTCCAGCGGATCCCAAGTGCGCTCACGGTCTTTCGAAATGGTTTCGAAAGGCCGGCTCCGGTCCTGCCTCGGTGCCGCCACGATTGCGCCAACACGGAGCTGCCGCGCTGCCCAACGACAGCAGGCAAGCGCATCCTCGCGTTTGACATCGCAGGACTTGAGCGAGGCAAGCTGGCTCCGCGAGAGCCGAACCCGTGCGCTTTCTGCGACCGTGGTCCAGTCACGGCGCTCATATGGCAAGAGCTCGGCTGCCTGTACCATCGCCTCCGCTTCGGTCCGGTCCAGGAGTCCGGAACGGCAGGCTCGGCGCAAGGCGAAGCGCATGTTGACGAGCGACTGGGAAAGCGCTGGATAGGGCGCCTCCGGCCGAAACATGACTGCCACCTCGTCCTCGGAAGTCAGCAGTCGGCGACGGAACATGCGGTAGACGCGCCCATGGCCTGCCGCGCCCGCCGGCCCACAATCGACGGCCCGCAGCGCCCCCATGCTTGAAGCGCCGATGACCGCCGCCCCGTCCTGCAGCACGTCCACCACTTCGCGCGGCGACACTGCCAACAGATTTGTAAACACCCCGTCCAGAATTACGAAAACTGAGAAATCGAGGAGCCGAAGCCGATACAAGTCGCCACGCCGCACTGGCGGAGCAATGACGGAGTCCGGCAGTACGGCGCAGATCAGATCGTGCGGGCAAGATGGACCGACAAAAACAACCGTTTGCAACCCCGCAGAAGGCATTGGTCAGATTACAGAATGTGGCGCATGCAGCGCCATCCGACCCGGCAACGGTCGACCATGAACATGGCAAGGCCGGGGACCCGGACCCGCACCACCGGCACACCCAGACTGGGATCCGACATGTCCACGACGACCGCCTGATCGACCCCCGTGGAGCGCAGACGGTCGACAATCAGTTCGACGTCTTCCGCGATGCTGTCGGACAAGCCGTCGGCAACGGTTAAAGTCTCCTCGGGCGCGTCCTTTAGAATGGTGCCTCGCATTTGCCGAGTGAAGTCCCGGTCACTGCCCTGGATCAGATTGAATGAATCACGCGTGCCCTGGATCGTGCCGATCCGCGATTGATGCGCCTCGGTCAGAGCACGGTTCAATGCGTGTTCGGGGCTCGGATCGCATCCCCAGCCGCCGAAAATCACCCGCGTTGTTCCTGTCGCGGCCGGATAGGCTGCGTCAATCAAATAACAGGCCATGACCGGGATGCCGATATCGGTGGTGATTTCCTCCAGGACGACACTGACACGGTCTGTTTCGACCCGGCTGACGAGTTCGGCGCAAGTCGTTGGCAACAGCCTGCGGCTGATCCGCTTTCGCGTTGGCCCGCACAGGTGGCCTGTCCCAAACAATTCGAAGAACAGCTGCTGACTGCTCGCATCCCGCTCGATCACCTCCAAAAGTGCGTGGCGGATCGCCTCGCCAAAACTTGCACCGGCTGCGAGGCCATTGGTGTCGACCTGGTCCAGGACACATTGACCGGGTGGCGAGACACATAGGTCGGTAGGAACCTGGATCTCGCATTTCCCGATCAGGTCCCAGCCCGATACCCAATCGATCGGCAGATCCGGGCGGTAGGCCGTCGTTGGCGGAAGGTCGAACCGCTCAGGATCGACGCATTTGAGCCCCTGTTCCATCAGTTGCGAATAGCTGGCGCGCCGAACATCGCCACGTACGGTTTCCGCTGAAATCCGTTCTATGGCTTCCATGATCGCACTGACACGGGCGGCACGTACGGTCAAACCTTTGCCCATATGCGTGGTCAAATCGCGGGCAAGGGGAGTAATCGCGGCCATCACCGGTGCCGGCGACAACTCCAGCCGAGAAATATCGGACACCCGTGTGACTGGAATCGCGTCGAGTAGTCTCCCCACACGCCGCTCGGTCTCCTCTAGCGCTGTGACGCGACCAGACGCCTCGCTGACCTTGACGAAGCATTCGCCGCGGGTCAGCGGACAATCGCTCAGGTACAACGTCGCAGAGGTCCGTTCAGAGTCCCATCGCGATAACGTTGTTGTTCGCGTCGTGCACGAACAGATGTGCCTTGGCTGTTTTTGCCAGTCTGACCAGCGTCTCCAATTCCGATGGGGTCAGATCGTTGATAGCCTGCTTGATACTGTCACCCAGGTGATCAGGATCCGTTTGAGGAATTGCACCTTGGTCGATTAAGAACTGGAGATTGCTTTGAAAATTCGGGAGATTGGCCATCTGCGCCCTCCATTACCCGTACACCGAGTTCGATGTAAGTAAGTATCACAATATAGGCTATCATTGGTCCGCGACCGAGTCCACGAAAGACCTATCCCGAACGGCGGCTGTGCATCTTTGATCGGTCTTGCGACCAGATGCAGCACGTTATTATCCTGCGGCGTAGAGATTTTCAGTCAGCGAGTCACTGCGGGAATTCGGTAATCCTGGTCAAAAATAATCGTCGCCGCAGAATTTGGGAGATCGTTCAATGACAGATCCCGCGGCACCCAGAGCGAGCGAGGTTCTGCGCGCAAGAATGACAATGTGCACAGGACCGCTGGATGCGGTCTTTTCCCGCTTATGGGTCAATGAAAACCCGAGGGAAATTGTTCCGGCATTTCTGATCATGCTGCATCAGATCATGCGCGCCTCAGTGCCGGTGATGGAGGCAGCGATCCGCCGACTGAATGAAATCGGGCCGGCCGATCCACTCGTACCGCCGCTGATCGAGTACTACAAACATCACCTCAAAGAAGAGCGGGACCACGACGTTTGGGCACTGGAGGACCTGGAGGCCGCTGGTTTCGATCCTGCGGCGGTTCTGCGACAGATGCCACCGCCGCCGGTGGCGCGGTTGGCCGGCGCCCAGCGCTACTGGGTCGAGCATTACCATCCGATCACTCTCCTCGGCTGCATCATGGTGCTCGAATCCTTCCCGCCGAGCACCGATGTTATTGACCGTATTCGCGACACATCGGGCTTGCCCGAAGTGGCGTTCCGGACTTTCCGGCTACACGGTCGGGTCGACCCCTACCACAGCGCGGAAGTCCGCGACGTCATAGATCGACTGCCGCTGACGCGGCCTGACGTGGAGACGATCGCTACGAGCTTGATGGCCTGTATGGAGTCGTTGACGGAGTGCATTTCAGAACTGCAACCGATTCGATTTGACCGAATAGCGGTTTTGGGTCCCGAACGCGACTTTGTCAGCTCCAAGAGACATTAGCATCTACGGATTGTGCTATTCTTTGGTTGGCGGAGCAACCTGTCCTCTCCGCCAGAGCCGGGCAGCAGGTGCTGGCGGGTCGTATTCGTCACGACCCCGTCACATTGAAGGAACCCGCTCGCGCGGGAGGGCGCGGCGTCGATGAGGCTTCAAGTGATCAGAGAGGTGACCGGCGGGCGTCTCCGAGCGTAAAGCGTCAACCTTCTGCTTGAGAGGAGTATCCGACGACAAGGTACCCTTCGCATCGGCCCGGCAGCACGCAGCCTGAGCGCATGATCGAAGCGGGCAATGTATGGATGTGCTGGCACCGCGTCGCTCCGACCGGGAATGCTGTCGCTTCGCCACACAAAAATGAGGCAGAATCCAATTTCAGCTGTCGGTGATGCCCTTGCTGTGAAGGCAGCGCTGAAACCTGATTTGTTTCAGCCGGACAGCGAACTGGCACTTTTTTTCCTTGAAGGCGCCCGCGTTGGCGGTGTGTCCAGTCCGACCTCGCGGATCGATGCCGACGATCGCTTCATCTACAAAGCGGGCTCCAGATCGCTCTACTGCGACCAGGACGGAAACGGCGCGGCGGCCAAGGCGTTGGTGGCGGCGCTCGACAAGCCCCATGCGCTTGCTGCTGCGGACATGATCCTCTTCTGAATGAAGAGCGTCTGCGCGCGGTGCGGGAACAAGATACGCGCTGCGCGCATATGGTTAGTCGATCGTTAATGCTTCTCCGGCAAATTCCTGCTCCGAACCAGGCTCGACCGATGGGGGCTCTGCCGGTGGCATTGCGGGATGGGCAAGGCGCGCTGGGCGACATGTCGTCCAGGCCCGCGTCCGGAGAAAATATCGTGCAGGACGGAGCCGTGCGCCTGGCCGGTGCCGACGGCTGTGCGTCGCGCGACATCGCCGTGGCGGAATTGGCGTCCCTGCTGGGGGCCGGCGGCGTCTGGTTCTGGGAAACCGACGCGGATCATCACTTCGCCTGGCTCTCGCGGGATCTGCAGCGGCTGACCGGCGTCGACGCGGCGGCATTGCGCGGCCGGTCGCTTTTCGACGTGATGGGCAGCGGAGCGGGGGAAGGCGTGGACCTGAGGGCCGACGTTTGCGCACGCCGCCCCTTCCGGGACTTCTGCTTCGAGCTGCGTGCCGCCGACGGACACTGCCGACGGGTGTCGATGTCCGGCGAGCCGCGATTCGATGCTTGTGGCCGGTTCCTCGGCTATCGCGGGATCGGTCGCGACATGGCGCCGCCGGCCGAAACCGAGGAGGGCGGCGGCGCTCTTCTCTCCGACCGTCAGCGCACGCTCGACGCCATGACGATGGGCATCGTCCTGATCGACAGGGACCTGACTGTCCGCATCATCAACAAGGCCTTCTACCGGCTCTGGAGGCTGACGCCGGGCGACGTCGATGTCGGCTCTCCGTTCCGGGCGCTGATGGATATCAACCGGCACAACGGCATCTACGACGTCGCCGACGAAGGTTGGGAGGACTACGTCACCTGGCGGATCGAGGAGATCAAGGCGGGCGACGTCCCGCCCCGCGAGTTCCAGCGCGCCGACGGCCGAACCATGATCTATTCGGTGACTGCCCTGACGGGTGGCAAACGGCTGGTCTGCTACTACGACATCTCCGACATCAAGGAGCGCGAGGCGCAACTGGCCGACGCCCTGGAAAAGGCCAGGCTTGCAGGAGCCGTCCTCGACGGCTTGCAGGAGCCGGTCTTCGTCAAGGACAGCGAACTGCGTTTCGTCATCGTAAACGCCGCCTTCGCGCGGATGTTCGGTCTCGAGCCCGAGGCCATGGTCGGCAGGAAGGACGAGGACTTCTTCTCCCCTGCGAAAGCCCACGCCTCCGCAAGCGTCGAGCGCGCCGTGCTGGCGACGGGCGAGGCGCAGGAATTCGAGGAGGATTCCGATTTTTCGGGACCCGGGCGAACGAGGTGGGTGCGCAAGGACAGGGTGCGCACCGAAAGCGGCAGGGACTACCTCGCCTGCTTCCTGTTCGACATCACCGATGTGAAACGCCGCAGCCGGGAGGCCGAGCAGGCTCGACAGCATCTGGCCGACGTGCTGGATTCGCTGCCGGCCGGCGTCATCATCTATGATCGCGACGACCGTTTCGTGCTCGCCAACAAGGAGGTTCGGCGCACGCTCCCCGATCTGGAACCGGTCTGGCAGCCCGGCAACTCGTTCCGGGAGGCGATCGAGTACGGCCGTTCGATCGGGTATTTCCGAGCCAGCGGCGACGCCGCCCTGGACGCTCTCTACGACACCGACCGGCAGGCCTGGCTGGACGGCTATATGACCCGGCATCGTTTGCCCCATGCGGCCTTCGAGCGCCAGAATGCCGACGGGCGCTGGTATCAGGTCTTCGACGGCTGGACCGACGAGGGCACCTTCGTGGGCGTACGGGTCGACATCACCGAGCTCAAGCAGCGCGAGCGCCAACTCCGGGAAAGCCTGCGCGCCAACGAGCTCTATCAGAGCCTCATCGACAACGTCCCCGTCTCGATCTATGCCAAGCGCCCGGATCTCCGGCTCGTCTATGTCAACAGGAGCTGGTGCGACCTGACCGGCCATTCCAGGCAGGAGGCGATCGGCCGGACCGACGTCGAGATCTTCGGGCTCGAGGGCGAGGCCTTCATGGAGGGCGATCGCGCGGTCCTGGCGACCGGCGAGAACCAGGAGGTTGAAGAGACCGTCACCGAGCCCGACGGCAGCTGTCGCTGGCAGATCGCCCGCAAGGGCACGATGGTCGCGTCGGACGGCTCGCTTTATCTGATCGGCTCGACCACCGACATCACCGAACTCAAGCGTCGCGAGCACGAGCTGCGCGAGGCTCAGCGCCGTGCCGTGCTGGCCGACCGCGCCAAGTCGGAATTCCTGGCCAATATGAGCCACGAGATCCGGACGCCGATGAATGGTGTGCTCGGCATGGCCGAGCTCCTCGCGAAATCCGATCTCGATGCCAAGCAGAGAACCTTCACCGACGTCATCGTGAAATCGGGCAATGCCCTGCTCACCATCATCAACGACATTCTCGACTTCTCCAAGATCGATGCCGGCCAGCTCGTGCTCGACCCCGCGCCCTTCAATCTCGCCGAGGCCGTCGAGGATGTCGCGACGCTGGTCGCGGCGCGCGCCAAGGAAAAGGACCTCGAGCTGATCGTCAGGATCGAGCCCAAGCTGCACGGCCTTTATGTCGGCGACGTCGGCCGCATCCGTCAGATCATCACCAATCTGGTCGGCAACGCCGTGAAGTTCACCGAGGCGGGGCACATATTGGTCGAGGTGACCGGCCGGAGCGTGGCCCGCGAGACCTGTCTGACGATCCGCGTCACCGATACAGGCATCGGCATCCCGCAGGACAAGCTCGACCTCGTCTTCGAGAAATTCAGCCAGGTCGACGGCTCTTCGACCCGGCGCCACGAGGGGACGGGCCTGGGCCTTGCGATCACCTCGCGTCTCGTCGCCCTGATGGAGGGCCGCATCGGCGTCGAGAGCACCGAAGGGGTCGGCTCGACCTTCTGGTTCACGCTGACCTTGCCGAACGGCGACAGGCAGGCGCCGACCCCGGTGACACCGGTCGATGTCACCGGCGCCCGCATCCTGATCGTCGACGACAATCAGGTGAACCGCGCCATCCTCAGCGAGCAGATGGTTTCGTGGGGGTTCGATTCCTGTGCGGCCGAGGACGGCCCCGAGGGGCTGAGGGTGCTCGACGCGGCGGCGCGTCTGGGCCTCGCCGTCGACTGCGTCATCCTCGATTATCAGATGCCTGTCATGTCGGGCGCCGAAGTCGCCCGTCTGATACGGTCGAAGCCCGTGGTCGCGGGAACTCCGATCATCCTGCTGACCTCGGTCGACCAGTCCCTGTCGAACGCTGCCTATCGCGATCTCGGCATCGACGCCCATCTGATCAAGCCCGCACGCTCTTCCATCCTGCTGGAGACGCTGGTGGGGATCATACAGAAGCGCCGGGCCGGCACGGTTTGCGGTAAGCAGGCAGTGCCGGCGCCTCCGCCGGCTCCGGTGGCCGCACCGGTCCCTGCGATCGACCCGGGAGATGCGCATGGCCTCGATATCCTCGTCGCCGAGGACAACGAGGTGAATCAACTGGTCTTCACCCAGATCCTGGCAGAGACAGGCATGAGCTTCGAGATCGTCGGCAACGGACGGCGCGCTGTAGAATTCTGGCGCGAAAAGAGCCCCCGCATGATCCTGATGGATGTCTCGATGCCCGAGATGAGCGGACTGCAAGCGACCGGTGCCATCCGCGAGGCGGAGGCGTCGGTTGGCGGACGCGTGCCGATCATCGGCGTCACCGCCCATGCGCTGAAGGGCGACCGCGAGCGTTGCCTGGAGGCCGGCATGGATGACTATCTCGCCAAGCCGATCAGCCCGCGCGCGCTGCTGGAGAAGATCGAGCACTGGTCCGTCCTGTCATCCCGAAAATCTTGTGCGAGCTAAAACATGTCGCCTGAAGGCATGCGGCGTTTTCGGGACAAAGACAGTGCGCCGCAGAAGCGCGATGCATGGGGTCGCAATCGCTGAGTTTCTTCGAGGGGTCCAGGCGGGGCGCATTGAAGCGCTTGCGCGCCCATGATCCCGATAGGCAAATAATCCCTTAGCCGGTTACGTTTCTGTCGCCCTGCGGGGTCGAAATATGGCCGGCGAAACACCTTCTGCGCGAGTCCCGGCAGGCTTTACCGCATCGACACAAATCTGTCATCGAACTGTTACACAGGGGCTTTAAGGCCATGCCGGACGCTCAAGACTGGCGTCAGCAAGAAATTCCGGACAGGAGTAGGCCAGATGAAGAAATTCCTCCTTACGGCGTCGGCAGGCGCGCTTGCGCTCGCCGCGTCCGCCGGTTACGCCGCCGCGCGCGACCAGATCCAGATCGTGGGGTCGTCCACCGTATTTCCGTTCACCACTGCCGTCGCCGAGAAGCTCGGCCAGACCGGCAAGTTCAAGACGCCCGTCGTGGAATCGACCGGCACCGGCGGCGGCATGAAGCTGTTCTGCGGCGGCGTCGGCGAGAATACGCCCGACTTCACCAATGCTTCGCGCGCCATCAAGGAAAAGGAGCTTGAGACCTGCAAGGCCAACGGCGTGACGCCGGTGGAGATCAAGGTCGGCTTCGACGGCATCGTGCTCGCCAACTCCAAGGCCGGCGCGACGGTTGACCTCACGAAGGAGCAGGTGTTCAAGGCGCTGGCCAAGAACGTCGCGGTCGACGGCAAGGTCGTCCCCAATCCCTACATGAACTGGTCGGACATCGATGCCTCGCTGCCGGCGACCAAGATCGAGGTGCTCGGCCCTCCGCCGACCTCCGGCACGCGCGACGCCTTCGTCGAACTGGTGATGGATGCGGCCTGTCAGGAAGAGGTCAAGGCTGCGAACGAGAAAGGCTGCGGCGAGCTCCGCGAGGACGGCGCCTATGTGGAAGCCGGCGAGAACGACAATCTGATCGTGCAGAAACTCGAAGCCAATCCGAACGCTTTCGGGATCTTCGGCTTCTCCTTCCTCGACCAGAACGCCGACAAGCTGCAGGGCCACAAGGTCGACGGCGTCGATCCGACCTTCGAGAACATCGCATCGGGCGACTACGGGGTGTCGCGTTCGCTCTTCATCTATGCCAAGAAGGAACATGTCGGCGTCATTCCCGGCATGGAAGAGTTCATCGCCGAATACACTTCCGAGGGCGCGTGGGGACCTGAAGGCTATCTCGCCGACAAAGGCCTGATCCCGCTGCCGGACGCGGATCGCGCCAAGCAGGCCGAGGATGCCAAGGCCCTCAAGGGCATGGGGTCCTGACCGTCGGTTCTTGACCATCCGGCCCGGGCTTAGACCTGCCTGGGCCGGATTCCTCCGCCTGTTGCGCGGGGAAGCCGGCATATGTCCGGCATGCGTTGCGCCAGGCTGTGCGTCCCGCGAAACAGTGGTCTGGATAATGGATCAGGGCTCCTGAACATGATCGGTTACCTCGTCTTTGCGCTCGCCGCTCTCTTCGTAATCGCATATTTCGCCGGACGATCCCGTGCCATTGCCGCCGTCGACGGTGACGTCGCACGGCTGCATTCTCTCCCCGGCCAGCACGGCATGTATCTGGCATTGGCAGCCGCCGGTCCGGCGCTTATTGCCATCATCCTTTGGGGCATCATCACGCCCGGCATC
Organism: Mesorhizobium sp. L-8-3; assembly: GCF_016756615.1. Taxonomy (GTDB): domain Bacteria; phylum Pseudomonadota; class Alphaproteobacteria; order Rhizobiales; family Rhizobiaceae. The sequence continues at coordinate 2,414,857 of NZ_AP023262.1, forward strand.
GAATCTTCGATCGTCAAGGCTCGTTTCGCCAGCGAGCTATCCGGCCTCGGCGTGCCGCAGACCGAAGCGTTCATCCGTGACGCCCGGGCGATCGCCTTCGGCGGCGTCGCCGGCTTCAGCGACGCGACCAAGGAGGCGGCGGCGGCGGTGTACAGGTCGGCCCATGCCACCAGCAGCTGGATCATCGTCGCGCTTTCGGTCCTGCTTGCGGCCGCAGGTTTCTTTCTTGCGTATTCCCGGATCGTGCCGGCTTTCCGCGCCCGGCACGTCGTGGAACGCGTTGTCCGTATCGCGCTGATCGCCTGTTCGGCTGTCGCAATCCTGACGACGATCGGGATCATTCTCTCCCTGATCTTCGAATCCTTCCGCTTCTTCGAGCAGGTGCCGTTCTACAAGTTCCTTTTTGGCACCCACTGGAGCCCGCAGAGCGCGTTCACCGGTGCCGGGGCGGAGGCAGGAGAGGCCAACGCCGAAATTTTCGGCATGGTTCCCCTGTTCGTCGGCACGCTGCTCATCACCTTCATCGCCATGCTGGTCGCGGCGCCCATCGGGCTGATGGCAGCGATCTATCTCTCCGACTATGCGTCGAAGCAAGTTCGTGCCGTCGCCAAGCCCGTCCTGGAAATCCTGGCGGGTATCCCGACCGTCGTCTACGGCTTCTTTGCAGCCTTGACGGTTGCGCCGTTCTTCCGCGGGCTAGGCGAAAGCATCGGCCTTGGCGTGGCCTCCGAATCGGCACTCGCCGCCGGTGTCGTCATGGGGATCATGATCATCCCCTTCGTTTCGTCGCTTTCGGACGACGTCATCAATGCGGTGCCCCAGTCGCTTCGCGACGGTTCGGCCGGGCTCGGCGCGACCAAGTCGGAGACGATCCGCAAGGTGGTGCTGCCGGCCGCGCTTCCCGGCATCGTCTCGGCCATGCTGCTCGCCGTAAGCCGTGCGATCGGCGAGACGATGATCGTGGTCATGGCCGCCGGTCTTGCTGCCAATCTCACCATCAATCCGCTCGAAGCCGTCACGACCGTCACCGTGCAGATCGTCACGCTCCTGGTCGGCGACCAGGAATTCGACAGCGCCAAGACGCTTGCCGCTTTCGCGCTCGGCCTTGTGCTGTTCTGCATCACGCTTGCCCTCAACATCGTCGCCCTCCGCGTCGTCCAAAAGTACCGAGAGCAATATGACTGATACGACCGTTTTACCCGGCGCCGTCGCCCGTCCGACCAGCATCCACACCGACGATGCGGCGAAGGCTCGTCTGAAGAGGCGTTACGCTACCGAGCAGCGCTTCAAGTGGATGGGCGCCGGCGCGGTAGGGCTCGCGGCTTTCTTTCTCGTCCTGCTTCTGTCGACGATCGTCATCCAGGCGCTCCCGGCGCTGCGGATGAATTATCTCGTCCTGCCGCTGGATCTGTCGGCGGCCAAGGTCGACCCTGCCAAGCTCGGCGAGGTCAACTACGACGGCATCATCCATGATGCGCTCGAAGCCAAGATCCCCGACGCGACAAGCCGCCAGGACCGCAGGCTGATGCGGGGCCTGGCCTCGACCGGCGCCGGAGTATTCCTGCGCCAGGACATTGCCGCCGATCCGTCGATGCTTGGCAAGACCGTCGACTTCGCCGTGCCGCTCGACGATTTCGCCGATCTCTATCTCAAGGGCCTGCTCGCCGCGAAGGGCAGCATCGACCCCTTGGCGGGTGACGTCACCCCGTCGGCCGACAGCGGCGACATCGACCTGGCGTTTTCGAGCGATGCCATCCTGTCGATCGCCCGCAGCGCCGGAGCGACCGAAGGAGAAGGCAACACGCTTCGACTGACCAGCGGCGCGTCGTCGCTGCTCGTCGGGCTCAATGGCGGCACTGTGAAGCTCGAGAGCCTCGCCAAGGGCGCGGCCGGCGGCGCCACCGCCAAGGGCCTGGTTCTGCGCAAGCTTTCCAGTACGGCGCCTGCGTCGAACGGCGCAGCGTCGCTTCGTGTCATCGACATGCCCGAAAGCTCCCGCAAGATCTCGGACAAGGAGATCGTCTGGCTCGACGCGCTGAAGGCCGAGAACCTCGTCGAAAGCCGGTTCAACTCCGTCTTCTTCTTCACCGGAGCCAGCCGCGAGCCTGAGCTTGCCGGCGTCTGGGGCGCGATCGTCGGCTCGTTTCTCACCATGGTGGTGACCCTGGCGATCTCGTTCCCGATCGGCGTCGCCGCGGCGATCTATCTGGAAGAATTCGCGCCGAAGAACCGCTGGACGCATTTCATCGAGGTCAACATCAACAATCTCGCCGCCGTGCCGTCGATCGTCTACGGTCTGCTCGGCCTCGCCGTGTTCCTGAATTTCTTCGGCCTCCCGCGTTCGGCGCCGCTGGTCGGCGGCATGGTGCTGGCTCTGATGACGCTGCCGATCATCATCATCGCCTCGCGCGCCTCGATCCGCGCCGTGCCACCGTCGATCCGCGAGGCGGCGCTCGGCATCGGCGCCTCCAAGGTCCAGACGGTTTTCCACCATGTGCTGCCGCTGGCGATGCCCGGCATCATGACCGGGACGATCCTCGGCATGGCGCATGCGCTCGGCGAGACAGCACCGCTCCTGATGATCGGCATGGTCGCTTTCATCGTCGACATCCCGGGCGGCTTCACCGATCCGGCGACGATCCTGCCCGTGCAGATCTTCATGTGGGCCGATTTCCCCGAGCCGGGTTTCCAGCAAAAAACCTCAGCCGCGATCCTGATCCTGCTGGGCTTCCTGGTTATCATGAACGCAGTGGCCGTGATCCTGCGCAAACGCTTCGAACGCCGCTGGTAAGGGAGTAGTGAGATGAACATCTTGACCGAGGCAGCCGTGGAAAAGAAGCTGACGCAGGGTGCCGATGCGCCCGCCGTGAAGATGAAGGGCGACAAGGTTTCCGTCCACTACGGCGAGAAACGGGCGCTCTTCGACGTGGATCTCGACATCCGCCGCAATGAGGTGACCGCTCTGATCGGGCCGTCGGGCTGCGGCAAGTCGACCTTCCTGCGCTGCCTCAACCGCATGAACGACACTATCCCCATCGCCCGCGTCAGCGGCAAGATCACGCTCGACGATGAGGACATCTACGATCCCAGGATCGACGTCGTCGAACTGCGGGCGCGGGTGGGCATGGTGTTCCAGAAGCCCAATCCGTTTCCGAAGTCGATCTACGAGAACGTCGCCTACGGACCGCGCATCCATGGTCTCGCCAAGAACAAGGCCGACCTCGACGGCATTGTCGAGCGGAGCCTGCAGAAGGCTGCGATCTGGAACGAGGTCAAGGACCGGCTCGGCGAGCCCGGAACCGGCCTTTCCGGCGGCCAGCAGCAGCGTCTGTGCATCGCGCGCGCCATAGCGGTGTCGCCCGAGGTGATCCTCATGGACGAGCCGTGCTCGGCGCTCGATCCGATCGCCACCGCCAAGGTGGAAGAGCTGATCGACGAACTGCGCGAGAACTATACGATCGTCATCGTCACGCACTCGATGCAGCAGGCCGCCCGCGTCTCGCAGCGCACGGCCATGTTCCATCTCGGCTATCTGGTCGAGGAGGGCCCCACCGACAAGATGTTCACCAACCCCGACGACAAGCGCACGCAAGACTACATCACCGGCCGCTTCGGGTAAGCGGCGGGCGGAAGGACAACGAGGACAGGATCATGGGTGAACATACCGTCACGTCTTTCGACGACGAACTCGATCATGTCGACCGGCTGATCCGCGACATGGGGGACCTTGCGGGGTCGATGGTGCAGGGCTCCACCAGGGCGCTGCTCAACTCCGACACGGCGCTGGCACAGCGTGTGATCTCCGACGACGCCGTGATGGACGCAAAGCAGCGTGAGCTCGACGATCGTGCCATCACGCTGATCGCCAAGCGCCAGCCCATGGCGCAGGACCTCCGTGCGGTGGTCGGCGCGATCCGCATGGCCGCCGACCTTGAACGCATCGGCGATCTCGCCAAGAACATCGCCAAGCGGGTGGGCGCAGTCGGCCAGAGCGTCGCGCCGCGCGGCCTGTCGCATTCGATCGAGGCTATGTCGGGCATGGTGTTGGGTCAGGTCAACGGTGTCGTCGACCACTATGTCGCCGACGACGCCCAGGCCTTGATGAAGCTGCGGGCAGACGACGAGAAGATCGACGTCCAGTACACTGCCGTGTTCCGCGAGCTCCTCACCTATATGATGGAAGATCCGCGCAACATCACGGCCTGCACGCATCTCCTGTTCTGCGCCAAGAACCTCGAGCGCATCGGCGACCATGTCACCAATATCGCCGAGAACGCCTATTTCGTCATGACGGGAGAGCAGCTTCCGGTGCAGCGGCCGAAACACGACGAAACCTCGACGACAGTCGCCGAATGAGAAAGGCTTGACCGCAAGAATACCGAGGAGATCCGACCCGCATGATTGCCCCCAAGATCATGGTCGTGGAAGACGAGGAGCCGCTATGCGTGCTCCTGCGCTACAACCTGGAAGCCGAAGGCTATCAGGTCGAGGTCATCAATCGCGGCGATGAAGCCGAGCTCCGGCTGCAGGAAAACGTACCCGACCTTCTGGTCCTCGACTGGATGATCCCCGCCGTGTCGGGCATCGAGCTCTGCCGGCGATTGAGGATGCGTCCGGAGACCGAGCGGTTGCCGATCATCATGCTGACGGCGCGCGGCGAGGAGAGCGACCGGGTGCGTGGCCTTTCGACCGGGGCCGACGACTATCTGGTGAAGCCGTTCTCGACGCCGGAATTCGTCGCCCGGGTTCGTGCTTTGCTGCGCAGGGCCAAGCCCGAAGTGCTGTCGACGGTGCTCAAGGTTGGCGACATCGTGCTCGACCGCGAAGCGCACCGGGTCTATCGCAAGAAGAGCGAGATCAAGCTCGGCCCGACCGAGTTCCGCCTGCTCGAGTTCATGATGCAGCATCCCGGGCGCGTCTTCTCGCGCAGCCAGTTGCTCGACAATGTCTGGGGCGAAACGATCTATATCGACGAGCGCACCGTCGACGTGCATGTCGGCCGCCTGCGCAAAGCGGTCAATACGGCCCGCATGCCCGATGTGATCCGCACCATCCGCGGCGCCGGCTACGCCATCAACGAGGCGTGACGTCCCCGCTGGAGCAATTGCAGCAAGAGTGCGCAGCGGTCTTGCGTCCGGAATTGCGTGACAACAATGAGTCAGGACGTCTCGGCTTTTCGAAGAAAGGCGGAAATGCTGCTCCAGCGCGGGCCGGCGATTGCCGTCGGGCCCGCGTCAGGGCGCCCCACCGGCCGGGCGTGACACCGAACGCCTTCTTGAACTGACGGTTCAGGTGGCTCTGGTCGGCAAAGCCGGTCCTGGCCGCGATATCGGCCAGGTTCTCTCCAGCCTGGATGAGGGCGGTTGCCCGCGCCAGCCGCCGCATCAGCAGGTAGCGGTGCGGGCTGGTCCCGAAAAAGGCGCGGAACTGCCGCGCCAGACTGAACCGGTCGAGTCCGGTCACGCCCTCCAGCGCGTCGGAGCGCACGACACGGTCGAGATTGGCTTCCAGATAGTCGCGTGCCATCTCCAGCCGGGGGACATCGAGGGTGATCCTGGAAGGGGCGGGTCCATCGGCATGGCGCGACAGGCCGTCCGCCAACTCGGTGACGAGTTGGACGACGGCCAATTCGTCGAGTTCGCCCTCGATATCGGAGAGGCAGGGCAGCAGCGTCTCGCGCAGCCGCCGATCGGTGACGACGGGGTCGCGGACGAAAGGCAGCGGGGCATAGCTCGCTGCCAGGCTTCGCCGCAACAGGGCGGGCTCGAGATAGAGTATGCGATAGTGAAGTCCGGCATCGGTCGCGGCGCCGCCGTCATGCATCTCGTCGGGATGCAGCACGATCACCTGGCCCGGCAGGCTGTTTCGGACCTCGCCCCGGTAGCGGAATGTCTGAACGCCGTGCAAGGTCACGCCGATCGCATAGGTGTCGTGGCGATGAGGCTCGAAGGCGTTGCCGAAGAACCTGGCGTCGATGCGCTCCAGGCCGGGGAAGGGCGGTGCCGGCACGATGCCGCCCTCGTCGGTGCGCCCGCACAAACGTTCAAGACCGGATTGTTCGTTCCAGCCTAGATCGGGAGACATCTTGCCATCTTCCCAGCGGTGATACGATCCATGTTCCAGACCAAAGTCGCCATCGTCCTGCGCAGTGACCTTGCCGTGTGGCAGAAGCTGAACGTCACGGCCTTCCTCACCAGCGGCCTTTCCTTCCGAGCTCCCGAGATGATCGGCGAGGAATATGTGGATCGCGATGGCAATCGCTACAACCCCATGTCCGTCCAGCCGGTTATCGTTCTGTCCGCCGATGCGGCGACCATGAGCCAGATCCACCGTCGTTCGCTGGAGCGGGGGATCACGACCTCCCTCTATGTCGACGCAATGTTCGCCACCGGCCACGATGCCGCCAACCGCGCCGTCTTTGCAACTTTCGGGCCCGACGATGCCAAGGTGGCAGGCATTGCCCTTCGCGCCGACAAGAAGATCGTCGACAAGATCACCAAGGGCGCAAGCATGCACGCCTAAGCCAGGCCGTTGCCTCGAATCCGCTCAAGTGCGCGGCAGCACCCGGAACATGGCGACGATGATGTTGCCGGCGCCAGGCACTGAGACCGGCACGATGAAACATAAAAGACTGCCGATGACATCATTGGGTTACAGTTCCGTTTTATGGTTCCGGTGATCTAAGCAGATGGAGCAGCACGATGCATCAGCGCGAGCCCACGCTCGACGAACTGCTCAACGAGCCGATCATTCGGCAGGTCATGATCGCCGACGGCCATGAGCCGGACGACATTCGCCTCCTCATGCGCAAGGTTGGCGGCGGCCTGGACCGCAGGGCTTCAGGTCAAGCGAAGCTGGCGGCGGGCATCATGCAGAGCCGCGGCATTTCAGGTGGCGCGGGCGGTTGTTGCGGGGCCGGAGCCTGACAGTCGTTCCTATGGCAACGGTCGATGATATCGACCGTTGAACCGCGTGGCCGCGCCCGCTTGGAGGGCCGCGCCAGCGATCGAGGTCAGGTGGATGCTGAGCATCCGCCGGGGATTGATGCGTGAGCGCCCAACCGGATGCGTCGACATCCAGTGCCGTTGGTATCAGTTCTCCGGTGGATACCAGTATCTGGCCGCATTCGCGCCACGGCCGACAATGACGAAATTGTTGGCGAAGACGCGGTATGGCGGGCTCCACTCGCCGTCCGGCCATTTGACGCGGATCTCGGCGCGCTCCGCAGCGCCGACCCCGACATGCAGGAAGCCGGCATGGCCCGATGCATGGCCTCCGCCGACCTGTACGCTGCGCGTCACCGTGCGCGTGCCATATTTCACATGGTCGAGCGCGCCGACTGCATTCTGGTTGGCGCCGGGTTGCGGCGAGGCGAACGTACCAGGCAATTGACCGAAGCTGACGTCGGGCATGGCGCGTCAGGGCCCTGCCGTGGGGCGCGGTACCACGCCTGTCTTTGCTCTTCCATCATCTCCTTCTCAGGCCTTTGTGACCAACGGTCTCGGCTTCGTTCGGCCCGAGCTGTGCATGATTCGATTATCCGGGCCGATTGGTGCTACAATGCATTGCCGACTGCGCGGCTGGCGGTGTCCGGGACCATGACCAAAGTAACCGCTCTACCTGACCAGACGGATATCGAGGTGGGCGCCGACGAGACCTTGCTCGAGGCGGCTCTCAGGTCGGGTGTGCCGTTTGCCCACGCGTGCGGCGGGCGCGCGAAATGCTCGACCTGCCGTGTATGGGTTCTCGATGGCCTCGAGGCTTGCCCGCACCGAAATGCAAATGAGACTTCGATGGCGGACCGCTTGAGACTGGCGGACGAGGTTCGGCTGGCCTGTCAGCTCAGGCCGCAAGGCGAGCTTCGCGTCCGGCGCCTGGTGCTGGACGAAACCGACCTGATGATGACCAGCCAGCTTTGCGATTCCGCCGCGACGCGATCCGGCGAGTCGAAACGTGTTGCGATCTTCTTCAGCGACATCGTCGGATTCACGTCGCTGTCGGAGCGGCTTTCGCCTTATGACGTGATGTATCTGCTCAATCGCTACTTCGCGCAGGTCGGCGAGATTATCGAGCAGAATGACGGTTTCATCGACAACTTCATCGGCGATGGGCTGATGGCGATATTCGGTGTCGACGACCAGCCCGACGCTCCGCTTCGCGCCGTGAATGCGGCTCTTCAAACCCTTGCGACGGTCGATCGTTTGAAGCCGTTCTTTGCCTCGATGTATGGCATCGATTTCGATATTCGCATCGGCCTCAACTATGGCGAAGCCGTCATCGGCACACTGGGTTTCGTCGGACACGAACGCCTGACGGCAATCGGTGACGTCGTGAACCTGGCCAGCCGTGTCGAAGCCGCAAACAAGGATGCCGGTACTCGACTGCTGATATCCGAGGCGCTTCACGACCAGATCGCCGACAAGGTCGAGGTCGCCGACTATGTCAGGGTACGCCTTCGGGGTACCGGCGAGCGCACGAGCCTGTTCGAAGTCATCGGGCTGAAGCCCGAAATCGACGCCGAGCTGAACGCCAGGCATCCCCGCGAGACCGTCCGTCATGCCGGTAGGAGGTGGGTTCGGGCATTTGCCGAAGACGAGCTTCAGCCGCACGAACGCCGGATTCTCACCTTTGAGGATTTCGACATTGTCGTCGTTCGCGGACCTGACACCTACTGCGCCTTCAACAATGCCTGCCCGCATCTTCATCTGCCGCTCTACGAACGCCGGAATCCCGCTGAGGTCGAAACGCTGAATCTCCCACACACCGGGAGCACCATCACCAGCGATCTGGGCCTGGTTTGCCGTTGGCATCAGAGCTGTTTTGACCTGCTTACGGGCGAAGTGAGGAACTGGGCCAAGTTGCAGCCGGATGGTACTTCGCCCGGCTTTGAGTTCGTGGGCGACATTTCGAAGAACCGCACCAGTTTGACCGTCTACCCTTGCCGAACACAGGACGGCTATGTGTGGATCGGGCTCGAGTGACAGCGACGGTCGGATATTTCCGTCGGCGTATTCGGCCAATATTCTGAAGATTGAGACTTCCGAAAGTTGAGAATTTGGCAAAGAACTTTTGATGTTGTGAACGACAAAGCAATTGTCCGCCTTCTCGCGAAGCACGCAGGATGGCTTCAAAAAGATGACTAGGCGCTCGAGCCTTTAGAAGGGACGATGGTTTGGTGCGCAACTTTAAGCGCCACGAATGTCCATCGTCTGCTCCTCACTGATCGCTCAACCCTCCGGCGGATACCAGTATTTTGCCGCCTTGGCGCCGCGTCCGACAATGACGAAATTGTTGGCGAAGACGCGGTAGGGCGGGCTCCACTCGCCGTCCGGCCATTTGACGCGGATCTCGGCGCGCTCCGCAGTGCCGACGCCGACATGCAGGAAGCCGGCATGGCCCGATGCATGGCCACCGCCGACCTGCACGCTGCGCGTCACCGTGCGCGTGCCGTATTTGACATAGACGAGCGCGCCGACCGCATTCTGGTTGGCGCCGGGTTGCTGCAACTCGATCTCGACGAAATTGCCCATCGGCCGTGACCCGTCGCCGGTGACGGCACCGCAGTTCCTGAACAGGCTCGCCTTCTGGCCGCGATTGACGACGAGCAGATCGAGCATGCCGTCCATGTTGAAGTCCTCCACGATCGCGCCGCGTCCCTTGGTCGGCAGCGCGATGCCGGCGATGTCGCCGCCCTCGGCAAAACCGCCGTCCCATTGGCCGACGAGGAGGTTGTCGGGGTCGAAGGCGGCGAAATCGGGCATCTGCTCGACATTGCCCTTGGCAACGTAGAGGTCCAGCAGGCCGTCATTGTTGAAGTCGGCGAATTCGGAGTGCCAGCCGGTCGAAGGCTTCAGGTCGCCGCCGGCATAGGGACGATGCGCGGTTGCGCCCTTCTCGAAGGCCACGTCGCTATAGATCGGCCGGTCCTCCTCGGCCTCGTCGTCGAGCTTCTGCAGCTTGGTGTCGCCCATCGAGGTCAGCGCATATTCCGGATAGCCGTCGCCTTCGAGGTCGCCTTCGGCGATACCCATGCCCCAGATGGTCAAATGCTGCCATCCGTCGGCGCGGCCATAGAGCCTCGGCGGCGCGCCGGGCTCCACCTTCCAGAGCTGCTCCTCGCCGCCGCGGTAATATTGCCGGTCGTTGGTGATGCGCAGCGCAGGAATGCCGGAACGGTTCCAGTCCGTGAACAGCATGGACAGCGCGCAGTGACCCGGCGACAGCCTTGTGACCTGCGAATAGTCTGGCTTCTCGCCGGGCTGCGGCCGGAACAGACCATTGTCCTCGCAGGTACCCCATGGCGAGCCGGGTGCGGTGCGGTCGACATAGTTGCCGAAGGCGAGCGTCGGATGTCTCTGGCCCTCTTCCCAGGTCGCGGCGAAGGCGGTCGTCCAGGCTTTGCCGCCGTCGAAGGAGAACTGCCGGTTGGCCTTCTCGAAGCTGCAGTCGGCTCCGCCGCGCAATATGATGTCCTCGCCGAGCCTCAGCAGCACGAGATCGCGATGGCCGTCGCCGTCGATGTCGAGCGCATAGGCGCCGAGCACCTTCTCCAGATCGCGCGGTTCCAGGCGGAGCGACTCCTCCCTGAACTTCAGCACGCCGCCGGCCGCGCTCTCATTGACGTAGAGCGTCGAGCGTCCCTTGCCCCCGGCCAGGAAGACGTCGGGCCTGCGGTCACCGTTGCAGTCGAGCGCGGCGCCGCCGCCGCCCACGAAGAACTCCCAGGGGCCGCCATAGTCGTGGTCGATCCCGGCGGCGAGCGCCTCCTCATGCATCCTGGGAACATCGTTGACCGGCTTGCGTGCCTCGCCGTCGGCGCTCCTCGATGTGGCGGTGGAAAGGAGGATCGCTGCAAGACAGGCGATGAAGCGGGTCATTTCGTCGCCTCGTCGGGTTCGATCACCAGCGTCTTGAGGAAGGCTATGATGTCGTCGCGCTCCGCGTCGGAAAGGGCGACATAGCGGTCGCGCGCCTCGCGTCCCTCGCCACCATGGGCCCGAATGACCGCGTCGAGCGTGGCGAGATCGTTGCGGTGGCCGTAGGGATCGGTCGAGCCGACGCCCCAGAGCTCCCCGGTCATGAAGACGTTGCGTTCGACGAAGCGCTGCGCCATCAGTTCGTTGCCCAGCGTGGCCACCTGCTGGTCTGCTATCGTATGGCGCTTGAGGTCGCCGTAAAGCGGCACCATCACCTCGCCCTTGTCGTTGCGGGGCAGTTTGCGCGCCCAGTCGTAGAGGGCGAGATCGTAGACCGCGGGCTCGGCGACTTCCGCGGCGCGCAGCGTTCCCGCCATGTCGGACGGCCCCGGATCGGAGAAGGCGAGGGATGCCAGGGGCAGCGCCGGCTTGTGGCAGGCCGTGCAGCCGACCGCGTCGAAACGTATCCGGCCGCGCGCCGCCGCCGCCTGCCATGCGGCGTCGTCCGGCTCCATCACCGTCGGCGGCGCCAGTGTCGCCTGCCATGCGACCATGGCGGACACGTCGCCTTCGACGATCTCGTCGTCATGCCGGTCGCCGTCATGGTCGCGCTCCCCCGTCCAGCGTACGCCGAAACGCTCGACGGGCTGCATGCCGTGATGATGGTTGAGCGCGTTCACCGTGAACTGGCGCAGCGACGTCATCACCCCCTTCTGGCTGAACCGGCGGATGACGAGGTCGGCGTCGACACCCTCGATGCCGGAAAGATCGAGCACGCCGTCGGGCTCTGCGGTGATCGTGCCGTATTCGACCCCCTTGGCCGAGAGTCTCGATGTCGCAGTCTGGCCGGTCCTGCGCGCTTCGGCGATCGTCGCCTTGCGGATCTCCTTCAGCTCGGCGGTCATCTCGCGCGCCAGCAGCTCGATGAGGCCGGCGCCGAACAGGTGGTTCGATCCGCGCTCGTTGGAGAATTGCGGGTCGAGGCTATCGAAATCCGCGCTCTCGAACCCTTCCGAAACGAAGACATTGGTGACGAAGTCGCCCGCCCCGCCAAGCCTAGGCTGATTATGACATCCAGAACAGGCATTCGCGTCGAGGCCGGCCGTGCGGAAGAAGCCGCTTTCGGGCGCGCGCTTGCGTTTGGTCGGGATGATGGCCTGGGTGGCGAACGGGCGGCCGACGCCGTCCAGTTCGGTGAAACGACCGTCGAACAGTTTTTCGCCCTTGTTGCGAAGCGCCTCCAGTGCCTCGAAGTCCAGCCGGCCGGTGAGGCTGGACTGGTCGACATGCTCGGTGACGACACGTTCGGACCAGGGATTGGCGAACGCCGCGACGGAAGCCGGCAGGCAAATGGCTGCCAGGGTCAGGGCAAGGCGACGAGATTTCATGCGACGTCCTTTCCTGCGGTCTGCGGCACTGGCCCCGGCGCGAAGACCTCCCGGTCGACGAAGGTCAGGGCGCGCATGGCGCAGCCCTCGCGGATCAGCGGCATCTCGTTGGGCTCAACGGCGAAGGAAATCGATCTGGAGTGCTGGCCGCCGGCAGTCTGTGCGATCGCCTCGCGCAACGGCGGCTCGACGAGGTCGAAGGCCAGCGCGCCGTGACCGACGATCGCCACAGGCGCGGGGTCGATCAGGGCGAACAGGCTGCCCAGCCCGTAGCCGATGGCGCGGCCGGCTTTGCGGAAGGCGTCCCGCTCGGGTCCGTCGCCGGCGCGTGCCGCCTCGGCGAGAGCAGCCATTTCCGCCTCTCCGATGTCGGCCGCTGGGGCGGCGTTCTCGTCGCCCTGGTGGACATTGCGCCAGATCGCGTAGCTTCCGGCATAGGCCTCCACGCAGCCGCGCCGTCCGCACCGGCAGAGCGCGCCGTCGGGCTGGTGGACCATATGGCCGAATTCCGCGCCGGAGGAGTGAGTCCCGGTAAACAGTTCACCCTTCAGCATCAGCCCCATGCCGATGCCATGAGAGAGCAGGATGGCGATGAAGTCGTCCCGGTAGCGTTCCGGATCGCGCCAGCGCAAGGCGACCGCGATCATGCTGCAGTCGTTCTCGATCGTCGCGGGGATGCCGATCGCGTTCTCGATCAGGTCGGCAAACGGGATGTCGCTGTGTATGGTGATGGGTGACCACAGCATCTCGCGTGCTGCCGCATCTGTCGTCCCCTGTACCGCCATAACGATGCGCAGCACCCGCCGTCCGGCCCGCCCCCGATGGGCGATGAGCCGGCGCACGATCGCCACCGTCTCGGCCAGCAGCGCCTCGCGGCTCATTGTGAGCGTTGGCAGCCGCCGGTGATCCTCGGCGATCACCGTGCCGGCATAGTCGATGAGTGCCGCGGTGAGCGAATTGAGCGACAGCACGACGGTGACCACCGTGGCCGCTCTGGCGTCGAGGCCGATGGCGACCTGAGGGCGGCCGCGCTTCATGGCAGGGGTCTCGCCGCCCTTGATCTCGGCAAGCACACCTTCGGCGATCAGGTCGGAGGAGATGGCCGATATCGTGGAGTGGCTGAGACCGGTGGTGCCGGCGATTTCGGTGCGCGAAGGCTGGCCCGCGCGGCGCACGGCGGCGATGACCAGCGCGCGATTACGCCCGCGCAGGTTGTCGTGACGGATTGCGGCCGACATCGCTTGCATTCCTCCCGACCTGTTCCCGCCCCTTTTTCTGCGGGGCCCTTGAAACATGTCGTGAAGGATATTGACACAGTTCATCTGGCGAGTCATTATTTTTTTCGAAGCTCGAAAAAAAGCTTCTATTGCCAGTCTGAAGCGTCATTCGGATCGCTCCAGCGGAGCGAAAGGGAGGAAATCATGAAGAGATTCACAGCCGCCATTCTGGCGGGCGTCGCCATGTCGTTCGCGCTCGGCACGGTCGCCGAAGCCAAGGACAAGATCATCGGCGTTTCCTGGTCGAATTTCCAGGAGGAGCGGTGGAAGACCGACGAGGCGGCGATGAAGGCCGCGATCGAGGCAGCCGGCGACAAATACATCTCAGCGGATGCGCAGTCCTCGGCGGCCAAGCAGCTCACCGATGTGGAGAGCCTGATCAGCCAGGGCGCCAATGCGCTCATCATCCTGTCGCAGGACGCCTCGGCGATCGGCCCGGCCGTCGAGAAGGCCCTCGCCGAGGGCATCCCGGTGGTCGGCTACGACCGCCTGATCGAGAACAAGGACGTCTTTTACCTGACCTTCGACAATAAGGAGGTCGGCCGCATGCAGGCGCGCGAGGTGTTCAAGGTCAAGCCGGAAGGCAATTACGCCTTCATCAAGGGTTCTTCGGCCGATCCGAACGCGGACTTCCTGTTCTCCGGGCAGATGGAGGTGCTCAAGGAAGCGGTCGACGCGGGCAAGATCAAGAATGTCGGCGAGGCCTATACGGATGGCTGGCTGCCGGCCAACGCCCAGAAGAACATGGAACAGATCCTGACCACCAACAGCAACAAGGTGGACGCGGTCGTGGCTTCAAATGACGGCACCGCCGGCGGTGCCATCGCCGCGCTCGCCGCGCAGGGCCTCGCCGGCTCGGTTCCGGTCTCCGGCCAGGACGGCGACCATGCGGCGCTCAACCGCGTCGCTCTCGGAACCCAGACCGTCTCGGTATGGAAGGATGCACGCGAGCTCGGCAAGGCCGCGGCCGAGATCGCCTCACAACTCGCCGACGGCAAGCAGATGAGCGAAATCTCAGGCGTCGTCGATTTCACCACTCCGGGCGGCAATATGACGAAGTCGGTGTTCCTCACGCCGATCCCGATCACCAAAGACAATCTGAACCTCGTCATCGATGCCGGCTGGGTCACGAAGGACGTGGTCTGCGCCGGGGTCGCGGCCGGCTCGGTCGAGGCCTGCAAATAACCCTGCACCCGAGCGCCGCGGCTTGACGAAGGCCGCGGCGCATTCCTGGAGCGTTGAGCGTCCGCTTGGACGCGCAAGGGACTCCCTGCCACAACCAAATGACGCATCGCGCCGTCCGAAAAACGAGTACGATTTTCGGGCCGATGCGTTAGGATGCAACTGTTCCGGCACCCGCGCCAGACGGAAGGCCGGCGGGAGGTATGCATGACCGACGCGACCACGAATGCGTCCGTCGACCGGGCGCGCGCCGCTGAGCTGGGTCCTGTCCAGCGCTTTCTGAAAGCGACCGAAATCGACACCCGCATGCTCGGCATGGTGGGGGCACTCCTCATCATCTGGATCGGCTTCCACATTCTGTCGAACGGCCTTTTTCTTACGCCGCGCAATCTGTGGAACCTGTCGGTACAGTCATCCTCGATCGCGGTGATGGCCACCGGCATGGTGCTCGTCATCGTCACCCGCAACATCGACCTGTCGGTCGGATCGCTGCTCGGCTTCGTCGGCATGATCATGGGCGTGACCCAGGCGGAGTTCCTGCCGAGGGTGATGGGCATACCGCTCGGCGATCCCTCGATCTGGGTGATCGCCCTCGCCGCCGGCCTTGTCGTCGGGGCCGCGATCGGCGCCTTCCAGGGCTTCCTGATAGCCTATCTGACCATCCCCGCCTTCATCGTAACGCTGGGCGGGCTGCTCGTCTGGCGCGGCGCGGCCTGGTGGGTGACGAGTGGCCGGACCGTGGCGCCGATGGATGCAACCTTCCGTCTGATGGGCGGCGGACCCGTGGGCTCGATCGGAGCGACGGCGAGCTGGGCCCTCGGCGTCGTCGCCTGCATCGCCGCCGTCCTGCTGCTCCTCAACGGCCGGCGCCAGCGCAAGCGTTTCAAGTTTCCCCTGCGGCCTGTCTGGGCGGAATACTTCCTGGGTATCGTCACCTCGGCGGCGATCCTCGGCGCCGTCTTGATCGCCAACTCCTATCCCTGGCCGGTTGGCATCGTGCGGAGATATTACGAGGACCGGGGCCTGCCCGTGCCTGAAGGGGCCTTCATCGCCCACGGCATCGCCATTCCCGTGCTGATCGCCATAGCGGCCGGCGTCGTCATGACCTTCGTCGCCACGCGCACCCGTTTCGGCCGCTATGTCTTCGCCATCGGCGGCAACCCCGAGGCCGCCGAGCTCGCCGGCATCAACACGCGCTGGGTTATCATGAAGATCTTCATGGTCATGGGTTTCCTCGCCGCGGTCAGTGCCGCCATCTCGACCGCGCGCCTCAATGCGGCGACCAACGCGCAAGGCACGCTCGATGAATTGCTGGTCATCGCCGCGGCCGTCATCGGCGGCACGTCGCTCGCCGGCGGCTCGGGGACGGTGGCGGGCGCGATGCTCGGCGCGCTGCTCATGCAGTCGCTGCAGTCGGGCATGGTGCTTCTCGGCGTTGACACGCCGCTCCAGAACATCGTGGTCGGCGTTGTGCTGGTCGTCGCGGTCTGGCTCGACACGCTCTACCGCAAGCGCATCCACTAGGAGACACGGCAATGGAACAGACGGATCGCGCGCCGCTCGTCGACATGAGGAACATTTCCATCGCCTTCGGCGGCATCCGCGCCGTCGACGATGCTTCCGTCGATCTCTTCCCGGGCGAGGTGGTGGCCCTGCTCGGCCACAACGGCGCCGGCAAGTCGACGCTTATCAAGATCCTGTCGGGCGCCTATAAGCGCGACGCCGGGACCATCCTGGTGAATGGCGAGGAAGCCTCGATCGGCAATCCGCGCGACGCCAAGAAGTACGGGATCGAAACGATCTATCAGACGCTCGCGCTGGCTGACAATGTCGACGCCGCGGCCAACCTCTTCCTGGGGCGCGAGCTGCGCACGCCGTGGGGTACGCTCGACGATGTCGCCATGGAAGCGGAAGCGCGCAAGGTGATGGGCAGGCTCAATCCGCGCTTCCAGCGATTCAAGGATCCGGTCATCAAGCTGTCCGGCGGCCAGAGGCAGTCGGTGGCGATCGCCCGTGCCATCCTGTTCAACGCCCGCATCCTGATCATGGACGAGCCGACCGCGGCGCTCGGCCCGCAGGAGACGGCACAGGTCGGCGAACTGGTGCGCCAGTTGAAAGCCGACGGCATAGGCATCTTCCTCATCAGCCACGATATCCATGACGTGTTCGATCTGGCGGATCGGGTCTGCGTCATGAAGAACGGCCAGGTGGTGGGCACCGCCCGCACAAGCGACGTCACCAAGGACGAAGTGCTGGGGATGATCATCCTCGGGAAATGTCCACCCGGTGCCATGCCGGGACCCGGCGCGGTCAAGATGGCCGCCTGAGACCACGGGCCCCGCCTATATCAGGCAGAACGCTGGCCGCGGCTCTTCGCCTTGGCCCTTTCCTCCGTCGACGCTTTCGATTGCATTGAATTGCATGGTCGCCGATAAGTGCGTGAAAGCAGATGCGGGATAGTGCCTTTTGAGACGGTTTCTCCCAGCCGCGGCGTTCCTTTCGGTCGCCCTGGCGAGCCTCGTGATGGCCGGCTACGCCTATTTTGCCGTCCACGAAGCGGCGCGGATCAAATTCGAGGGGACGGCGGACGAAGCCCTGAACCGCATCGAGGGACGTCTGGAAATCCATCTTGCGCTGCTCGATGCCACCCACGCCCTCTTCCAGGCACGTGACGGCCAGGTGTCGCGCATGGCCTTCAAGACGTTCTTCGACGCGCTCGATGTCGAGAAAAGTTTCACCGGCCTGCGCGGTATAGGCTTCCTGCGGCTCGTCAAGACGGGCGACGAGGCTGTCGTCGTGCGGGATATGGAGCGCGACCACGGCCGGATCCTGCCGATCCAGCCCGACACCGACCAGGCCTGGCGTACGCCGGTGACCCTGTTCCAACCTCGCGAGAATATCGCCGGTATCGGCTACGACATGTTCACCGATCCCGCGCGCCGCGCCGCGATCGAGAAGGCGATGGGCGACGAAGGCACGTGGGCGACAGGCCTCGTCCAGATCGGCGAGGCGATGGGCGGCCCGGGTGTCCCCGGCTTCCTGGTCTTCAAGCGGCTGAATGTCGGCAGCGCGCCGTCGGGCACGGCGCCGCCCGGGGCCGCGACCATCGGGCTGCTCTTCGCGTCCTTCCGCTCGGCCGAACTCTTCAACAGCGCACTCGGTCGTGCCCCGCTGCTTCCGGTCGCGGCGGAAATCTTTGTCGGGACACCCGAAGACGGAAATCTGCTGTTCCGCACGGAGGCGCCGCCCGGAACCGTACACGGTGCCGATCTCCCGGTGACACGTCAGACGGTCGTCGGCGGCCGGCAATGGACTGTCGTGTTCCGTCCGACATCGGCCTTCGAACCGCCGACGTCGCTTGCCGTCCCGCTTATGCTCGGCACCTTCGGCCTCTTGCTCGCGACGGCCATAGCCGCGGCCGCCCGGCTCCAGGCCAAGGCCTATGAGGCGGCCCGCGCCTTGCAGCAGGCCACTGAAAAGTCGCTCCTGGAAAAGGACATGATGCTCCAGGAGATGAAACATCGGATCAAGAACTCGATCACGCGGATCATGGCGATCGCGCGTCAGACGGCGGCTGGCGCGTCCGACATCGGCCAGTTCACCACGACGTTCGGCGCGCGGTTGCAGGCGATGGCCGCCTCGCAGGACGTCCTCACCCGAGCGCGGTGGCAGAAGGCCGATCTCGTCGATCTCCTTACGATCGAGCTCGGCCTGGCCTTCGGCAATGAACTGCCGCCCGGCCTGATGTCCGGCCCGTCGGTTCGGCTGGACGAGGCGACCACCCAGGCGCTCGGGCTGACGTTCCACGAACTCGCGACCAATACGTTGAAATATGCCGACGTATCGGGATTGAGAGTGACCTGGGAGGTATTGAGGAACGGCAGGAACCGGCATCTGCATCTGAGATGGTCGGAAAGCGGGGTCCCCGATGTGAGCGAGCCGGAAAGGACCGGCTTCGGCACGAAGCTCATCGACATGACCATCACGCGTGAACTCCACGGAACGATTCAGCGGCATTATCGCCCGGACGGCCTGCAGATCGAGATCGCCGTGCCGCTCGGTAAAGCCAAATCCTGAGCGTTGGACCTGCTGCATCGGGCGCAAATCCGCGTGGCCTGGCTTAAGGGCGAGCGACAGTCGCAGTCAGGTCGGGACGGGCAAGCCCAAGGATCGGCTCTGGCCAAGGGACGACGGGAGTCGGCGGGGATTGTTTCGGAACCCGGCATGAAACCTCCCGCCCCATGGCTTGCCACGGGGTCGGGAGCAAATAGAGAGAATCAGCACAGATCGACGTATTCGCGGCCGGTAGAGCGGTCGCGATAGCGGCAATAACCCGGACGGTCGGCAACCCGGCCAAGCAGATAACCACCCACGGCACCAGCCGCTGCGCCGACGGCGGCGCCCTCGATTGTGCCGCTCGCAATGCCGCCGATTGCCGCGCCTACGGCAGCGCCGCCGACTGCCGTCTTTTCGGCCGTCGTGCACCCGGCGAGGGCCGCCGCCGCAACGAGTGCGATAATCAATTTTTTCATATAACCGCTCCTAGCAAGGGGTGTCCCCGTATGAAAGCCGGGAACGGTCATCAACTGCCGTTTCAGTCCCGTCCGGCGTACCCTTGCTCCGTGCGATGCGAATTTGTCGCAACCATGACGCTGGTGCTTCCGATCGAGGCGATCAGTGTGCCGTCCGGCCGAACATCCCAGGTCAGTTCCGCATCCTCTTCTTCCATGGCGGGGTCCACGGGCAGGCATTTCGCGAAAATCTGCGGCTGGTTCCCGGTGAAGAGAGAAAGCGCGCCTGGTACTTCGCTTTCGCACTCCTCCACCGTCTCGAACACTGTGACCGGCGCCGGAAGTTCACTGCATTGCGCCAGATCGTCCGAGCAGCCGATGATGAGCAACAAGGCGGCAATGTGTTCCATCACAAAACTCCTCTTGCCCATAGTAACGGAGTTTCGCGGGGAGGAGTTCCATGCCTTTGGTATTGTATTTTTACTACGTTGGATTCCGGCTGCGCCCGACCTCCTGCACGAAGACGAGCCGATATCATCCCAATGTACGGGGCCTCGTCTCCGATCGTCGAGCGCCGGGCCTCCTTCGGATCCCTTTTCGCGGTTATTCGATCTCGAAGCTGCCTTCGGGCACCAGGAGGCTGTATTCCAGCACTTCGGGACCGACCTTGAGGCTGGCCATCCCATCGAGAGAGGCCGGCACCACGCGTTCGAGTGCGACGCTGCCGAAGCGCTTGTTCCTGAGATTGCCGCCATTGGGCGGAATGTCTTCGTTCCAGATCAGGGACAGCGCTCTGTCGCCGGGGAGGTCGTTTTCGTCGGCCGGCACGATCCGTGCCGTCAACGTCACCTGGCCGTCCGGGCGCGACAGCGCGCCGTAGCTCACTGAATTGACCGCCAGTTCGTGCAGGGCCAGGCCGATATGCAGCGCCGCATTCGGATTGAGGAAGGGATTGGCCCCTTTGATCCTAACACTGTTTTGCGGATCGGCCGTGTAGCGGCTCACCTGACCGGCGACCAGTTCATGCAGGTCGGCGCCGCGCCAGTTCGAGGAGGTGACGAGGTCCTGCGACGAGGCGAGCGACTGCAATCGTCCTCGAAACCGGGTCAGGAAGCCGTCGATCGTGCCGGAATAGCGGCCGGTCTGGGTCGCCACGCTCTGTATGATGGCGAGCAGGTTCTTCGACCGGTGGCTCACCTCCCGCAGCAAGGTGCGCAGCGTCTGCTCACGGCGCTTCTGTTCGGTGATATCGACTGCGGTCGTGACAACGCCGCCGACACGTCCGTCGTTGCGGTCTGCATCGAT
The DNA here is from genome assembly GCF_016756615.1 of Mesorhizobium sp. L-8-3. Lineage (GTDB taxonomy): Bacteria > Pseudomonadota > Alphaproteobacteria > Rhizobiales > Rhizobiaceae. Next base: position 2,435,436 of record NZ_AP023262.1, read on the forward strand.
CCAGATGTTGAACCAGTTGGCGCCGCCGTCTGCCGGGACGCTGATCTCGAGGCTTTGCGGGTGACCCGATTCTAGCACCGCCTTTTTTGCCCCGATCAGGCGCTGCGCCTCGGAGGCGGGAAGGAACTGGTCGTCCGTCGCGCCGAACAGGTCGCCGGTCGACCATGACGGCGGAACGTTGCGCGCCCAAAGCACCCGGAGTTCCGGGTCCTGGTAGACGACGGATATGCCGGTGTTGTTGAGCGCGCGGAGCAGGCTTCGGCCCAGTTCGACGCTCGATTCGGGATGATGTACGTTCACGAACCCGCTCCCGCCCTGTTTTTTTCCTTCTTTTCCTCCGACTTCAGGGCTCATGCAAGTGCGGGCCTCAGTATCCCTCGAGCCTGTCCGTTGCAGGCGTCGGGCGAGGGTTGGTTCGACGAATGTCGAAATCCGTTGAGCGCGGACTCCGAAATCCCGTCGACAGCTGGATCACCCGGCTCGTCGGAACAGTCCCGCAATCAGGGAAAGCACGAGGAAAGCCAGGAAAATGAAGAACAGGATCTGCGCGATACCGGCGGAGGTGCCGGCTATGCCGCCGAAGCCCAGTGCGCCGGCGATAATGGCGACGACAAGGAAGACCAGGGCCCAGTATAGCATCGACCTTCTCCTATGTTGTTTCGTGACGGCAGAACGTGTCGCGTCGATATTCGTTCCGGTGTGAACAGTGGCGGGGGGCGATGCCGGTGCATTGCGCGGCCGCCATAGACCAGTGTGTTGTCAGGCCGCGGCCTTGGCTTGTCTGTCGAAGAACAGGGCCTGGCTGATCAGGGCTTTCACCATCTCGGGGTTGAACGGCTTGGTGACGAGGAAGGCCGGCTCGGGCCGCTCGCCGGTGAGCAGGCGCTCGGGAAAGGCGGTGATGAAGATCACGGGAACAGGTGTCGATGACAGGATTTCGTTGACTGCGTCTATGCCGGAGCTGCCGTCGGCCAGCTGGATGTCGGCGAGCACCATTTTCGGACTGGTCTTCTGGAACAGGGTGATGGCCTCGGAGTGGGTTCGCGCCGTGCCGACGACGCGGTGGCCCAGGCTCTCGACCATCTCCTCGATGTCCATGGCGATCAACGGCTCGTCCTCGATCACCAATATGTCGGTCGCGACCTGACGCGAGATTTCGTTGCTCGCCTGATTGATCAATGCGGTGAACTCGCGTTCCGACACGTCGAGGACTTCGGCCGCTTCCTTGTCCGAAAAACCTTCCACGGCGACGAGCAGAAAGGCCTGGCGCGGGCGTGGCGCCAGGGCCGCGAGATTGGTGACGGCGCGTTGCTCCCAGGCCGATGCCGGGGTCTCCTGCGGCACCTGGATGGAAATGGACGAAAACAGCCGAGTGAAGATCTTGTAGAGTGCGATCCGGTCGCTCGACGCTTCGGGGAAGATGCCGACATCGGCGATGATCGCCTCCAGCATCGCTGCGACCAGCGCGTCCCCACTGGTTTGCGATCCCGACACCGCGCGCGAGAAGCGGCGCAGAAATGGCAGATGTGGGGCGATCGTCGCTGACAACGTCATGATCGGTGGTCTCCCTCGGTGCCGTTGAGGCCGGTAGGAATTGTCGCTTTCTCGGGCTCGAATACGACGTGCTCAACGTCGGCCACAACAAAAAGTTCCAGGGCACAGGAACGAATCCACCGGCCGGACGTTGTCGCGGTCAGATCGGCGGCTTTCAACACAGGGCGCCGGCCGTTGGTTGTGCGCAATTCGGGGGGACGGGATATGACAAACCAGGGCGAATGGACGGCATGACAAAAGCAGCTGGCGCGCGGCAGACGAGGCCGAAACCGAATGGGCCCGAACATCTTCTGGGGGCGAATTCGGAAATAGCCCGGAAATTGGACGAATACTACAAGAGCCTTCTCTCAGACGAAGTGCCTGACCATCTCACCCAGCTGCTGGCTCGGCTGGAAAGGGCGGAATCCGAACAGAAGAAGGGTTGATCGCTCATGGCCGTATCGCAGGGATTCAAGGACGATCTGCTCGGCGCGATACCTAGCCTGCGCGCTTTCGCGGTCTCGTTGTCGCAGAATGTCGACCGGGCCGACGATCTGGTGCAGGAAACGTTGGTCAAGGCGTGGGACAAGCATATGAGCTTCCACCCCGGCACCAATATGAAGGCCTGGCTGTTCACCATCCTGCGCAACGAGTTCTATTCTCAGATGCGCAAGCGCGGTCGCGAGGTTCAGGACAGCGAGGGCGTCATGACCGGCCGCCTGGCGGTCCATCCCAGCCAGCATGGCGCGCTCGACCTGGAGGATTTCCGCTCCGCGCTCGCACAATTGCCGGAGGATCAGCGTGAATCGATCATCCTGATCGGCGCTTCGGGCTTCTCCTACGAGGAGGCCGCCGAGATCTGCGGCTGCGCGGTGGGAACGATCAAGAGCCGGGTCAGCCGGGCGCGCGCGAAGCTGCAGGAAATCCTCGAGATCTCCGGCGAGGCCGACTATGGTCCGGATGCGATTTCTGCGCAGGTCCTGGGATCAAATGCGGCGTGACCCGGCGAGCGCGGCGATGACAACGTCCATGAGGACGGTGCCGCTATAGGGCTTGCTGACGACGGGCGCCCCCGGAACGGCCTTGTGAAGCTCTTCCAGGTCGCCATATCCGGACGCGATCACGAACGGCACGCCGAGATGCAGAAGTTCCCGGGCGAAGCCGACAGTCGACTGGCCTTCGAGCATGAGGTCAAGGACCGCGACGTCGAAGCGTTTGGCAACAGCCTCGGCGCCCCCGGTCTCTTCGAGGCTTTTCAGGATCACGATGTCGTCCGCGCCGCATTCGCGGCACAACTGCTCGACATCCATGGCGATCAGGAACTCGTCTTCCAGCACCAGGATGCGCTTGCCCGAGAGCGCGTCTGCAGCCAAGTCTCCAACCTCCGGATCCGGCAAGCCGTTACAAAATGAACACATGGACGAGTTGCCACGGGGTGTCATTTAAAAAAGACATGACGGAACCGTTTCGTTTCGTGAGGCGTTGCCCGGCGCCGGTCCTATCGCGCGAGCCGCCGCGTCGCGCGATTGCGAAGCAGATCCGACACGAGGGAAGAAGATGGGACCGCAAGCCATTCCGACTCTTCAATATCCGTGTGAACACTGCCCTTTGCGTCCGCTGAAGGTTTTCAGGAATTTCGAAGAGCAGGAACTGGCCTTCGTCGCCACCTTCAAGAAGGGCGAACTGGCGGTGGAAAAGGGCGTTACGGTGCTGCTCGAAGGCAGTCACAGTGCTCATCTATACACCGTGCTGTCCGGTTGGGGCTTCCGCTACAAGCTGCTTTCCGACGGACGCCGGCAGATCCTCAACTACGTCATGCCCGGAGACCTGATCGGCCTCCAGGGCAGCCTCACGGGCGAGATGCAGCATTCCGTCGAGGCGTTGTCACCGATGCTGCTTTGCGTCTTCGAACGGGATCGACTGATGGAACTCTATCGCAACCATCCGGGCCTGGCCTACGACATCACCTGGATCGCCTCCAGGGAAGAGCAGATGCTCGATGAAAATCTTCTAAGCGTGGGCCGTCGGACGGCGCTCGAGCGGGCAGCCTACTTGATTGCCTTCCTCCTGGAGCGCGCCAGGGGCGTCAGCCTGATCAGCGCCGGATCGGCGGAGATCCCCATCACCCAGCAGCATGTCGCCGACACGCTCGGGCTGTCGCTCGTCCACACCAACAAGACGCTGCGAAAGTTGGCGAGCCGCAAGCTTATAGCGTGGAACGGGGGCTGCACGGTTCTCGACGGCGAGGGGTTGAAGAGGGTGGCGCGTTGGGAAGGGCTGTCGATGCAAGGTCGGCCGCTTGTATGATCGGGGCACTCGACCATGAGGAATGCGGACTGGACTTCCGCAGCGAAACCCATTTTCATGACCCAGCGGTTCCCCGACCGTGGAACATCGGTCCCGGCGGTGCGTTTGGCGTCGTGTAAACAAGGAGTTGAACCATGCCGAGTGCTGCAGAAAAAGGCGGGAAATCCGACAATGGATCTCGGGTGATCTCGCAGGATCTCGAAGCCGATATTGCCCAGCTGAAGAGCGATCTGGCGAAGCTCGCCAAACAGCTCCAGTCGACGGGCGGGCATTCCTATGGAGCGGCCCGGCGTGCTGCGTCCGAAGGCGTCGACCAGTTGAAGGCGCAAGGCGAAGCGGCGATCGAAAGGGTGCGCTCGGGCGCAAGCGACCTGGAGACGCGGCTCGAGGAGGCTATTCGCGAGAAGCCGCTGACCTCACTTGGCGTCGCGATTGGAGTGGGCTTCATGCTCGCATTGCTGACGCGCCGCTGAATGCTCGGCTCGGTCATCGCCGCATTCATTTCCGGTGAGGCTTCCAACATGGCGCGACGGGCTCGCCGCGCCATGATTGTTTATGTCCTGGCGGGTCTGGCCGGGCTCGTCGGGATCGGTTTTCTGGTGGCGGCGGGCTATATCGCCGCCGCCGAGCGCTTCGGCGCTATCGAAACGGCTGCGGGATTCGGCGTCGGTTTCCTGCTCGTCGCCGGGCTGATCATCGGAATATCCGGGTTGTCGGCCCGCCGCCGATCGCGAAGGGAGGCGGACCGCCGGTCGTTCGACATCGCCTCGATAGCGGCGGCGGCAGCCATATCCCTGCTGCCGTCGATGCTGCGGGGGCGGGCCGGAATTGCGGCCGTGGTCTGGCCGGTGCTTGCCCTGCTCGCTTATGCGATCTACCGCGAAAACACCACGCCGGACAAAGGAGACGAGCCGTCCGAGTGATCCTGGGTTCTTCCCTACGGCGTGGCCGCGAGCACCGGCCCATTCTGCCTTGCCCTTGAGGCAGGCCTTCCTCTCGTCGTCTCGATGGCCCCGGAACGTCGGACCGGCCGGCTGCCTCAGCAGCGGGCGAAAGCGATTCGAGCAATCCACGTCACGAAGAGTCGCGCCGCGCTCGCGAAAGAAATAGCTCTCCGTCCGCGCCCAGAGCCGGAACCGGTCACATTCCAGGCGATCGGCAGCGTTGTCATCCCTGGCGGGCAAATGTCCGTGAATGCAACCGGAACCGGACCGGAGTCACGACGTTTGGTGATTGTGACGCCGCGCCGGTTCTCCCTTGCGACAGATCGATCAGGCGCGGCGGTGCAAGACCTTTCGCACAAGGAGAATGTATCATGAACCGTCATCTTTTCGCTACGACCGCCGTCGCCGTCCTGCTTGCCACTGGCGCCTATGCCCAGGACGCGACCCAGCCAGCGCCGACCCAGGCGCCGGCCGAGATCCAACCGGCCGATCCTGCCATGCCCGCCGCCACGGTGAAGGCGGATGGCCAGATCGCGACCAATATCATCGGCGAGACCGTATATGACGGTACCGGCGACGACGCCCAGAATATCGGCGACGTGAACGATATCGTCATCGGCCAGGACGGGAAGGCCGAGGCAGTAGTGATCGGCGTGGGCGGCTTTCTGGGCATCGGCGAGAAAAACGTCGCCTGGGACTATTCGGACATGGATTGGGCCGAAAAGGACGGCGACCGCTGGATAGTGATCACGGCCACCAAGGAGGAACTGGAGGCTCTGCCGGCCTTCGACCGCAAGGCCTATGACCCGGCAGCGGCTCCGTCCACTGCGGGCGACACGACCGCACCGGCGGGCGACACGACCGCGATGGCGCCGTCCGCCGACGCGCCTTCGACGACAGCGCCGGCCGATGAGGCGATGAAGCCTGCGCCTGCTCAGGACGCGCAGGCTCCGTCGACGCAGACCGACATGACGACGACGGCTGCCGTCGACAAGTCGCAACTGAAGGAGGTGCAGCCCGGTGATCTGAGCGCCGAGAAGGACCTCGTGGGCACCACCGTCTACGGCGCCGAGGACGCCAATGTGGGCGAGATCGGTGACGTGGTGCTGACGCAGGACGGCAAGGTGGACGCCGTGATCGTCGATGTCGGAGGCTTCCTGGGTGTCGGAGAGAAGCCGGTGGCGATCGGCATGGACAATCTGGTGTTCATGACCGATGCCGACGGCAACAAATATCTCTACACCAATTTCACCGAGGAGCAGCTGAACGCGGCCCCTGCCTATGACGAGAGCACATGGGCCGAGAAGCGTGACGACCAGCGCATGACGGTCACCCGGTAACGGTGACGCTCGTCCGCAACGAGGAGCTCGTCGGTCGACGGGTTCCTCGAGCTTTCCATGGATATCGCCGGACATAGCGAGTGATCCATGCGGTGAACGATGTCTGTCAGATTGTTCATAAATTGAGAACGGTTCATCCTGAGAACGCTCTCTTTCATTTGCCGTTCCGCTCCCGACATAGTGCGGCATGAGACGACGCCGGAGCGTCGGACACGAAGGAGAGCAGGATGCTGAACCAGATCAAGGGCCTCCACCACGTCACGTCGATGGCGAAGGATGCAAGGCAGAACAACGAATTCTTCACCGGGAAGCTAGGCCTGCGCCGGGTCAAGAAGACGGTGAACTTCGACGCCCCTGACGTCTATCATCTCTACTACGCGGATGAATTCGGTACGCCGGGATCGGTCATGACCTATTTTCCGTTCCCGAATATCGGCAAGGGTCGCCCCGGCACGGGAGAAGTCGGCACGACCGTCTTTTCCGTTCCTGAAGGAACACTCGGCTACTGGGAGACGCATCTCGCCGGCCAGGGCGTCACCGGTCTCAGGCGCGAGGAGAGTTTCGGCCAGAAGCGGCTCGCCTTCGACGGGCCCGACGGCGATGGTTTCGCTCTCGTGGAAGACAAGGGCGATGAACGTGCTCCCTGGGCGAAGGGCGGCGTGCCGTCCGACGAGGCGATCCGTGGCTTCCACTCGGTTTCGATGCGGCTGCGCGATGCGGGCCGGACCGCCGAACTGCTGAAGTTCATGGGCTATCAGGAGGTAGATGCCTCCGGCGATGTCAGGCGTTTCGCCGTGGAGAACGGCAACGGCGCGGACATCGTCGACATCGAGACCCTACCCGGCGCGCCGCTCGCCGATCTCGGCGCGGGCTCGGTGCATCACGTCGCCTTCGCGGTGGAAAACCGAGCCAGTCAGCTCGAGGTGCGCAAGGCGCTGATGGACACGGGCTACCAGGTGACGCCTGTCATCGACCGCGACTACTTCTGGGCGATCTATTTCCGGACCCCCGGCGGCGTGTTGTTCGAGGTCGCCACCAACGAGCCCGGCTTCGACAGGGACGAGGATACCGCGCATCTCGGCGAGACATTGAAGTTGCCGTCGCAGCATGCGCATCTGAGGCCCTATCTCGAACAGCACCTCCAGCCGCTGGAGTGAAAAGCGCATGGAAAACGACAGCTACATCCACACCGTGCTGCCCGGAAAACCGGGCAGTCCGCTGCTCTTCGTCTTTCACGGGACGGGCGGCGACGAGCGCCAACTCGTCTCGCTGGGCAGGGATCTGATGCCCGGCGCGACCATCGTGTCGCCGCGAGGCGACGTCTCCGAGATGGGCGCTGCGCGCTTCTTCCGGCGCACAGGCGAGGGCGTCTACGACATGGACGACCTCGCCCGGGCCACCGACAAGATGAAGGCCTTCGTACATAAGCAGATCGAGGCCGGGAAACCTTCCGCGGTGCTCGGCCTCGGCTATTCGAACGGCGCCAACATCCTGGCATCCGTCGTCTTTGCCGCGCCTGACCTGTTCGACGGCGCGGTGCTGATGCATCCCCTGATCCCGTTCGATCCCAAGGTCGCGGGCAGCCTGAGCGGCAAGGCCATGCTGGTGACGGCCGGTCGGCGTGATCCGATCTGTCCGCCGCAGATGACGTCCCGGCTGGAATCCTATTTGCGCGCGAGCGGGGCTGATGTCACAGTTGAATGGCATGAGGGCGGTCATGAGTTGCGCCCTGCCGAAATCGAGGCGGCCAGGCAGTTGCTTGGCCGCTGGACCGACGGGAAAGGAAGAGGAACGGCATGACCGAGCAGGCGTCTGAGATACAGGTCGAGGACCGTGGTACGAAGGGTCGGTATTTCGTCACGGGGCCTGACGGCTCGGTGGCCGAAATGACCTTCACCAAGGCTGGCGACCATCAGCTCATCATCGACCACACCGAGGTGCCCGACGCGTTTCGCGGCCAGGGCATCGGCCTGAAGCTCGTGACGCGGGCGGTGGAAGACGCCCGCGCCGCGGCCAAGACCATCATCCCGCTCTGCCCCTTCGCCAATGCCCAGTTCCGGCGCCACCCGGAATGGGCCGACGTGCTGAAGCATTGACCATGGCCGACATCGCATCGACCTTCCAGTTCGAGGAGACGGCGAAAGGCGGCCGCTATTTCCTTTTCATGCCCAATGGCGAGGAATCGCGGCTGACCTTCGTCAAGGCGGCCTCCGGCCACATCATCGCCGATCACACCTTCGTCCCGGTGCCCTATCGGGGCGATGGGGTCGCGGAAGCCCTGGTCGAGCGGCTGGTGGCGGATGCACGGGCGGCGGGCAACAAGATAACGCCGACCTGCTGGTTCGTGGCCGACGAGTTCAAGCGTCACAGTCCGGCGTGGGACGACGTGCTGAAGGCTTGACCTTCCGGTTCTACCCCTTGAACAAATCCTTGTAGCGTTCGCGCAGCACGTTCTTCTGCACCTTGCCCATCGTGTTGCGCGGCAGTTCGTCGAGCAGCGCGATCCGTGGCGGCCGCGCCCCTCGTCAAGACAAAGATCGGGAACCGGTTTGCGCAAACCGCCGGGCATGCCTAAAAGATTGCGTCCCGCCGTTGTCCGGCACCCGTCCAAACAAACCCAGGTCGATCCCATGACAGACAAGATCCCCGTCTTCGACGGCCACAACGATGTGCTGCTCCGGCTGTTGAATGCCGGTTCGGCCAAGGCCGAAACCTCGGGTTCGGCTAAGGCCGAGACCTCGTTTATCGAGGGCAGGACGGGCGGGCATATCGACCTGCCGCGCGCCAGGGAGGGCGGTTTCGCCGGCGGCATGTTCGCGATGTTCCCGCCGCCGGTGAAGAATGTCGACCTCGATGCCAGCATGAAGGCCAAAAGCTACGACATGCCGCTGCCGCCCGAGCTCGACCGCAGCGACGCGCTTTCCTCCACGCTGGCGATGGCTTCGATCCTTTTCAGGCTCGAGCGGGCCGGCGCGCTTTCCGTCTGCCGCAGCGCCGGAGAGATTCGCGATGCGATGGCGCGCGGATCGCTGGCTGCGGTGTTCCATATCGAAGGCGTCGAGGCGATCGACACCGATCTCGTCCTGCTTGATGTGCTCCACGCGGCAGGCCTGCGCTCGCTCGGCATCGTGTGGAGCCGGCCGAACGCCTTCGGCCACGGCGTGCCTTTCCGCTTTCCTGCCTCGCCGGATACGGGGCCCGGACTGACGGAGGCCGGCAAGGCCCTCGTCCGAGCCTGCAACCGTCTGAAGATCCTGATCGATCTTTCGCATCTCAACGAGAAGGGCTTTCGTGACGTCGCGGCGATCAGCGACGCGCCGCTCGTCGCCACGCATTCAAACGTGCATGCGATCTGCGAGCATGCGCGCAACCTGACGGCCTGGCAGCTCGGGGCCATCCGCGAGAGCCGAGGTATGGTCGGGCTCAATTTCGCCACCGGCTTCCTCCGTCCCGACGGCCGGATGGATGCCAACACCGATCTCGACATCATGGTGCGCCATGTCGATGCCATGCTCGAGGCGCTGGGCGAGGACGGCGTCGGCCTTGGTTCCGACTTCGACGGCGCCCTCATCCCTTCGGTCATCGGCGACGTCGCGGGTCTGCCCCGGCTTCTCCAAGCCTTCGCCGCCCGCGGCTATGGCCGCGAGCTGATCGAGAAGATCGCGTGGCGGAACTGGCTGAGCGTTCTGGAAAGGACGATTGGATAAGCGAATAGCGAGTAGCGAATAGCGAATAGGGTAAAAATGAGTGGTGGGGCCGGGGCCGTCGCCCCCCGCCTCTTTCTTCCCCTATTCGCTACTCGCTATTCGCTACTCGCTCCCTTCATTCTCTCCAACCACCTCGCCCCCACGCCCCGATCCCGCATGATCGCCAACGGATCTTCCCGATCGAGACGAGAGCAGATGCGATAGACCTCCAGCGTCTCCGCATCCATCTCGCCTCTCTTGTGGAAGAACATGGCGGCCGCGTAGCGGGCGCGACCCGACCAGGGTTCGCCGAGCGGCGTATTGACCAGCGCCCATTGTTCGGCGACTTCCGTGTCCTCGTCCATGCCTCGTCTATCGTTCCGCGGGCGGGTTTGCGGTGCGCCTGCCGAGCTTGACGAAGGGACGCGGCACGACCTTGGCGCGTTTCATCAGCTTCTGGTACTGCAGTTCGCGCATCGCATAGATCTCGACCCAGAGGTCGCCGACGATCACGTCGCCGTAGGGGCGGGTCAGGCTGGCAAGAGCGATGTTGCGCTTCGCCGTCGGCGACCAGATGGCGGCGCTCACCAGTCCGACCTCGCGCGTCTTGCGGTGATAGACGATCGCATGTTCGGCCGGGACATTGCCCTCGATTTCCAGCCCGACCAGGATATGCCGCATCGTCTTTCGGGCGCGTGCCGTCTCGATTGCCCGCCGGCCGTTGAAATAACCCTTGTTGGAATCGATCATGAAGCCCAGCCCGATCTCGTCGGGCATGCGCAGCCGGTCGGCACGGATCGCATGTTCGGCGGTGACGAAGTCGCTGTTGGCGACGATCAGCCCCGCCTCGATGCGCGCCCGGTTGAGCGCCTTGTAGCCTATGGCGCGGATGCCGTGCAGTTGTCCCGCCTCGAACAGCCGATCCCAGAGGCTGAGCGCCCGTTCGGCCGGCACGAACAGTTCGTAGCCCAGATCGCCGGTGAAGCCCGTCCGCGAGATCGTCACCGTTCCAGCATCATGGGCGAAATCGGCCAGGTCGAAGAGCTTGAGTTTCTCGACACCGGCGAAGCCGGCGTCGCGCAGCACGGCATAGGAGGTCGGACCCTGCAACGCCAGGGCCGCGATCGCTTCGGTCTCCTCCGCGATCGCCACGTCGAAGCCGATCGCGCTGTCGAGGAGCCAGGGAAGATGCCGCTCCTGGCAGCAGAGCCGGAACCGTTCCGCGGAAAGCCGGAACAGCGTGCCGTCGTCGAGCACATGGCCCTGGTCGTCGCACCACGCCGTGTAGTGGACCCGTCCCGGCGCGAGGCGGGTCACGTCGCGCAAGGCCAGGCGGTCGCAGAAGGCTTCGGCGTCGGGTCCCTCGATCCGGTACTTCACCATCGGCGAGATGTCGAAGACGGCTGCCTGGCTGCGGATGGCGAAATATTCGAGTTCCTCGTCCCACAGCGAGCCGGGCGCCTTGTAGCCGGCCCAGTTGTACCAGTCTTCCTGCTTGCCGAGTGCCTCCAGCCTGGGCTGGAACGGGGAGGGCAGCCGCAGTGTGCGGAAGTGGTCCTGCCTGGCGAGGCGCATTGCTAGCGCCCCGTTGCGGGCTGGCATGGCGGAGAGCTTCTTGCGCAGCTGATGCACCTTAACCTCCCGCCTGGACGACGCGTCGCGCCGCGTTGAGCCCCGGAGCGCCGGAGACGCCGCCGCCGGGATGCGAGCCGGCTCCGCAGAGGAACAGCCCGTCGATCGGCGTGTCGTAGCGGCCGAGGCCGGAGACCGGCCGGGACATGAGCATCTGATCGGCCTGCAACTCGCCATGATGCCAATGGCCGCCCGGCATGCGGTAGCGCGCCTCGATATCGTCGGGCGTCAGCAATTCGGCATGAAGCACCGATTGCCTCAGTCCGGGAGCATGCGCCTCGATCTCCGTCAGCACCGCGTCGAGCAGCTTCGGTTTGCCGGCTTCCCAACCTTCCTTCAGGCGATACGGGGAATATTGGATCACGGCCGACAATACGCATGCGCCGCCGGGCGCGAGCGACGGATCGGACAGGCTCGGCAAGATGATCTCCATCACCGGCTCCGGCGAGAAGGCGCCATATTTCGAAGGGTTGAAGGCGTTCTCCACATGATCGGCGGATCGAGCGACGACCATCCTGCCGCGCGCCGCGGCGTCGTCGACGCCGGCGAAACGTGGCACCTTGTCGAGCGCGAGATTGAGCTTCGCCACATTGCCATCCATGCGGATGTTGCTCACCTTTCGCACCAGGCCGGTATCGAGCATGCGCGGACCGACCAGTTCGAGAAGCGTCGTCCTGGGATTGATCGCCGACATGACTGTTTTGGTGCGGATTTCCTCGCCCGATTGAAGGGTGACACCGGCGGCGCGGCCCTTCTCGACACGGATCTTCGCCACCGGGCTGCCAACGCGCGCCGTTACGCCAGCCGCCGCCGCGGCGCTGGCGACCGCCTTCACGACCGCGCCCATGCCGCCCTTCGGCAGAAGCTGCGCGCCCGACGTTCCGCCCGCTTCGCCGGTGAGCCTGTAGTAGAGACCGAGCAGCGAGGTCGGCGAGCGGGGGCCGAGATGGGACCCAAGAACGGCGTCGAAGGCGAGCAGTCCGCGCAGCCGATCATCCGTCAGGTGCTCGTCCAGCGCGTCGGTGACGTTCATGAGCAGCATGCGCAGGAAGTCGCGCATGTCCTCCTTTCCGAGCCGGCGAAGAGCCAGGCCGGTGCGGGCGAGCGCGGCCGTCTCGGTCAGCGGCATGCCCGCGAAATCAGGCGCGGCGCGGGAGAGGAACGGTTTCAGTACGCCGGCATAGCGGAGCAGTTGCGCGCGAAGTTCCCGCCACGCCACGGCTTCGGCAGCCGTTGCGCCGTCGAGGCTCTCGCCATAGGCGCCGTTCAGCACCAGCGTGTCGCCTTGCCTGGAAAGCACGGTGGTCGGAGCGCCGCCGTTCCGGTCGATCGCGAGGCCGTGCCTTTCCAGGTCGAGGGCCGCAACGACGTCGGGATGGAGCCGGTTCAGGATGTGAGCGAGCGAGGAGACACGGAAGCCCGGCGCGAAAGTCTCCGTACGCGCTGCGCCGCCGACCTCGCCGGCGGCCTCCAGCACCAGCACCTTGCGACCCGTCTTGGCGAGCACCGCCGCCGCGACGAGGCCGTTGTGGCCCCCGCCGATCACCACCACATCCCAGTTTCCTGCCGCCTCAGAAGACGTCATGGGCGGGGCTCATATGGTGGGTCGGCCGGGCGAGATCCCGCAGGATCTCCGAGGCGGCGTTGCGGCCGGGAGCGCCCATGACGCCTCCGCCCGGATGGGTGGACGAGCCGCACATATAGAGACCGCCGATTGGCGACCTGTACTGAGCGTAGCCTGGAACCGGCCTGTTGAAGAGCAACTGGTCGAAGGTCAGTTCGCCCTGGAAGATATTGCCTTCCGTCAACCCGACCTCGGCCTCGATCTCGCGCGGCGTGCGCACTTCCATGTGGACGATGCGGTCGCGGAAACCAGGCGAATAATCCGCGATCTGCGCGATCACGCTTTCGGCGAAGCCGTCGCGATCCGCGTCGGTCCAGTCGCGCCCCTCGACCTTGGGCGGAGCATATTGGACGAAGCAGCTCATGAAGTGTTTGCCCGGTGGCGCCATGGTTGGGTCGAGCGTGGTCGGGATCACGACGTCGAGGAAAGGGTCGTTCGACCAGCGCCCGGCCTTCCAGTCGTCATAGGCGCGCTCCATGCGTTCCACCGTATCGGTGAAATGCAGATCGGCCTGGACGCAGGGCGACCCTTCCGGCAGGGCCGGGAATTCGGGCATGGAATCCAGCGCGATGTTGACCTTGCCGGAGGAGCCTCGGATCTTGAAGTTCCTCACCCGCCGCAGGAAGACATCGGGAAGCTCCCGCGTCTCGACCAGCTTCAGGAAGGTGCGCTTCACATCCGCATTGGAGACGACGAGCTTGCCCGGCACCTCTTCGCCGCCGGCCAGCACCACGCCGCGCGCCTTGCCGCCGGCGACGAGGACGTGGTCGACCTCGGCCTCGGTGCGGATCGTCCCGCCGGCGGCCCGGAAGGAATCGGCGAGCGCCTTCGTCACCGCGCCCATGCCGCCGCGCGCAAAACCCCAGGCGCCCACCGATCCGTCGACCTCGCCCATATAGTGGTGCAGCAGCACATAGGCCGTGCCCGGCGACATCGGGCCGAGCGCGGTGCCGATGATGCCCGACAGCGCCAGATTGGCCTTGATGACGTCGGTCTCGAAATATTCGTCGAGGAAATCCGAGATCGACATCGTCCAGAAACGCAGGGTAAGCGCCATCTCCTCGGCGCTCAGCCCGGAGAATTTCCGGCCGAGATAGATCAGTTCGCCGATGTCGCGGGGGCGCAGGCTGGTCGGGTCGGGCGCGGTGCGCATCAGAAGCGGCTGGATGAAACGGCATTGCCGCGTGACGTCGCGGGCGTAGCGGTCGTAAGCCTCGGCGTCCCGCGCGGAGAAGCGCGCGAATTCCCTGCGATGAGCGTCGTGGTCCCGATAGTTGGCGAGATAGTCGCCGTCCTGTGTGAATACCGCACCACCCTCATAGGGGATCACCTGCAGCCCGAAACGGGGCAGCTCGAGATCGCGCATGATCTCGGGACGGAACAGCGAGCACACATAGGAGCAGTTCGAATAGAGGAAGCCAGGCGACAACTCGCGGCTGGTCGCCGCGCCGCCGACCCAGGGGTTCTTCTCCACGACCAGCACGTCGAGCCCCGCCCGCTGCAGATAGCAGGCATTGACCAGGCCGTTATGTCCTGCGCCGATGACGATGGCGTCCCAGCTCTTCATGGCCGCGTCCGCTCCGCCTCCATTTCCCTCGTCTTCGAACTTGGCACGGGGTCGGCGTCGCTGTCCAGTTATTTTGAATGAATGTTCAACAAATAATGTTGCATTTATCCTTTGATACGCTAGGCTTTCGGTTAGATTCCGACGTTCGGAGCTCGGGCTGAATGGTTCAGACGGAAGATGCCGCCGCCGAGTATGACGACATTGCGATCCGCTTCCTGGAGGCGCTCTGGGGAGAGGGTTATCTGTCCCCCGGCGGCCCGGACGAGGTGGATCGCGTGCTCGACGGGCTGACGCTTCAGGGCAAGTCCGTTCTGGATATCGGCTGCGGTTCGGGCGGCATCACGCTGCATCTGGTCGAAAGCCATGGATGCGCCCATGCGGTCGGCTTCGATGTCGAGCGGCCGGTGGTCGAGGCGGCGCGGGCGCGCGCCGCGCGGCAAGGGCTGTCGGATCGGGTCGATTTCGTCCATGCCGCTCCGGGGCGGCTGCCTTTCGCGGACGGCGCATTCGACGTCGTGTTTTCCAAGGACGCCCTGCTCCATGTCGCCGACAAGGAGGCATTGTTCCGTGACGTCTTCCGGGTTCTGAGGCCGGGCGGTGTCTTCGCCGCCAGCGACTGGATGATCTCGCATGACGGCGAGCCGTCGGACGAGATGAAGGCCTATGTCGAGGCCGAAGGCCTTTCCTTCAACATGGCCTCGCCGGCCCGCTACGTGAAAGCCATGACATCGGCCGGCTTCCGCGACGTCGTCGCGACCGACCGCAACGGCTGGTATCGAGAGGTGGCCCGCGGTGAACTCGCGCGCCTGGCCGGGCCTCTCTACGGCAGGGTGGCTGCCGTCGTTGGCAAGGAATATGTCGACAAGAACCTGCGCACCTGGGAAGCCATGCAGAAGGTGCTTGACAGCGGCGAGCACCGGCCCACTCATCTGCGCGGTTGGAAGCCGGACGGAGGTCGTTAGCCGTCCATGTGGAGATCGGACCTGACGATGAAGACGGCGCTGCAGCGGGCGGACAGGACAATGGACGGCGCCGACTTCGACCGGAGGTCCGACGGCGAGAAGAAGGGGCGCAAGGCGTCGAAGGAGACGCGCCGCCAGCAGCTTATCGAGGCGACCATCGATTCGCTCGCGCGGCGCGGTTATTCCGAGACGACCATGGCGGACGTGGCTGATGGGGCGGGCCTTTCGCGCGGCATCGTCAATTTCCATTTCGAGAGCAAGGAGAAGCTGCTCGTCGCCACGCTGCAGCATATGGCGGACGAGTATTCCGCCCATTGGCGCGCCGCCCTCGCCAAGGCGGGAGACGATCCGGCGCGGCAGCTCCATGCCTTGGTCGCTGCCGATTTCGACCGGTCGATCTGCAACAAGCGCAAGCTTGCGGCATGGTTTGCCTTCTGGGGCGAGGCGAAGTCCCGCCCGACCTACCAGGCGCTCTGCGGCGCGCGCGACGAAGCCTACCAGCAGGTGTTCATCGACCTCTGCCGGAAGCTCAAGGATGAGGGCGGCTATGATTACGACGTCTGGGGAACGGCGCTGGCGCTGTCGGCCATGCTGGAGGGGCTGTGGTGGCGCCTCATGTTGGGAACCGAGAACGTGACGCGGGAGACGGCGCTTTCCGCGGCGAGAGGGTTTCTCGCCGCTTATTTCCCGAAGCATTTCGGAGGTGCTCGCGCCGGCACGCTTGCGTGATCGCCAGGACCAGCAGCCAGAGGACGGAGCAAGAACATGAGAAGGACAGCACGAAGCGCAATCGCCGTGGTTTTCGCTGCCGCGGCCCTCACCTCGACGACGGCCCTGCCCGTCGTCGCCGACGACAGCCTCACCATATTCGACTGGTCGGGATATGAGATTCCGGAATTCCATCTCGGCTATGTCGAGAAGCACGGCGCTTCGCCTGCCTTCACCTTCTTCGGTGACGAAGACGAAGCGTTCGAGAAACTCCGTTCGGGCTTCAAGGCGGATCTCGCGCATCCCTGCTCGCAGAGCGTTGTCAAGTGGCGCGATGCCGGCCTGCTCCAGCCGCTCGACACGTCCCGGATCGCGGCATGGAAGGACCTCGATCCGGGCATCATGGCGATGAAGGATCTGGCGACCACGCCCGACGGGACCGCCTGGTTCATGCCCTGGGAGTGGGGCAATTCCATCCTGACCTTCAATTCCGAGAAGATCGACGAGAAGGACATCCAGTCGCTCAAGGCGCTTGCCGACCCCAGATTCAAGGACCGCGTTTCGATCCCCGACAATGTCGACGACGCCTATGCGCTGGCCGCGCTGGCGATCGGTCTCAAGGACTGGACGAAGATGACCGACGAGCAGTTCAAGCAGGCTTCGGACTTCCTGCGCGAAGTGCACAAGAACGTCCGCGTCTACTGGACCGACAATACCGACATCGTGCAGGCGATGACCGGCGGCGAGATCGACCTCGCCTGGGCCTGGACAGACGCAAGCGCCCAGGCGGTCCTGGCCGGCGCGCCCATCAAGACGAAGGCGGACACCGCGGAGGGCCTGTCCACCTGGGTCTGCGGTTATGTGCTTCTGAAAGATGCGCCCGGCAGTGCCGACAAGGCCTATGACTATCTCAATTCGATCAACTCGCCCGATGTCGCCAAGTTCCTCCTGACCGATTGGGGATATGGCCATGCGGACGCCAAGGCCATGGCCTCCCTTGACCCCAAGGTCCTGGCGGAGAAGGGCTATGACGATGTCGAGAAATTCATCGACAAGACGCTGTTCCAGTCGCCGCTGCCGGCGGAACTCAAGCTCAGGATGATCGCCGAGTTCGAGAAGATCAAAGCGGGCTACTAAGCGTGGCCCGAGCCGATGTGATCCGTGCCGATGTGATCGTGGTGGGGGCCGGCTTTGCCGGCCTCTCGGCCGCAGGGGAATTGTCGGCGGCGGGGCTCGACGTGCTTGTCCTCGAGGCGAGAGACCGCGCCGGCGGTCGCGTGGAATCGCTCCGTGCCTCCGACGGTCGGCGCATCGACACAGGAGGCCAGTTCCTGTGCGACGAGATGCCGGAGCTGCTGGCGCTCGCGCGGCGGTTCGGCAAGACGCTGGTGGAGACCCCGCTCGACGGAGCTTTCGTCGCCCAGCCGCCGATGACGGAAGAGGAGGCCGAAGCGACCTATTCCGCCTCGATGGCGATCCGGGAGCGAATGAACGCGATCGATCCGGACAATCCCGATATCGCCGGGCTGAGCGTCGCCGCATGGGTCGAGCGGCAAGCCGACGAACCGGGGGCCAGGAACGCCTTCCGCTCCATGGTCGAGGGGCTCTGGTGCCAGCCGCTCGAGCGGCTTCCGCTCTGGCATCTGATAGACAATGACCGCCGCATCACGAACGAGAACTATGAACTGCAATATTTCCTCGGCGAAACCATGCATGCGTTGGCCGACGATCTCGCTGCCGCGCTGGGCGATCGGCTGCGGTTCGGGGCCGCAGTCGAGCGGATCGAGCACGGGCAGCGGGGCGTGCGCGTGGCGAGCGCATCCGGCCGCTTCGAGGCGGCGGAAGTCGTGGTCGCGGTACCGCCGGTCATGGCGTCGCGGATCGCCTTTGACCCGCCTTTGCCGGCCTGCCTTTCGCGGGCGTTGTCCGTCTGGGAAAGCGGCGCGGTCATCAAGGTGTTCGTCCGTTATGAAGAGGCGTTCTGGCGCGAGGCCGGCCTGAGCGGCACGGTGATGTGGCGCGACGAGCATGGCCTGTTTGCCTGCGAGGTCAGTCCCGATCCCGGTCATGCGGCGCTGGTGGTGTTCATGGGCGGGCCCAGCGCTCGCTCCTGGCGGTCCCTCGACGAGGCGGCCTTTCGAGAAACCCTGCTGGCGAAGCTCGCGGCCGCGCTCGGCCCGCTGGCGATGTCGCCCCTGGAGATCCTGGCGCGCGACTGGACAAACGATCGCTGGAGCGGCGGTGGCTACAGCGACCTCATCGTCGACATGCGGGCGCGCGACGCAGAGGCGGTCCTGCGCGCGGGGCATCCTCCGGTGCATTTCGCCTCGTCCGAGCTTTCCCCGTCCTTCCCCGGCTATGTCGAAGGCGCGATCGTGGCGGGACGGGACGTGGCGAAGAAGGTGGCGGCCCGGCTCGGCAAGGGAGGCGGGCGAACCCCATAGCCTCCCTTCGCCGTTCGAATTCGATCCGTCCTGCGGCCTACTCGGCGGGCGCCGGCAGCGGCGGAGCGTCGTTGTCGCGCCGTTCGATGGCATATGACACAAGCGCGACCGCCGTCGCGACGACCATGGCGCTCGCGCCGATCAGCGGCAGGATGCGGTAGCCGTAACCCGCGCCGAGCACGGCGGCACCGAGCGAAGCAGCAAGCGCGATGCCGACATTGAAGCCCGCGGGAATGAGCGACGAGGCAAGGTTCGACGCATCCGCAGTCCAGGTCAGGATACGGGTCTGGATCGGCGTGCCGATGGCGAAGTTCAGGCCGCCCCACACGACGACCGCGGCGATCATCGCCAGGGGGTAGGGACTGACGGCATAGATCACGGCGAGCATTGCCGACTGGAGTGCGAGCATCGAGATCAGCGCCGGCATCAGCTTCCAGTCGGCGAGACGGCCGCCGAGGAAGACGCCGATCGTCGCGCCGAGGCCGTTGGCCAGGAGCACGAAGGGCACCCAGCTCTCGTCGAGCCCGGTGACCTCCTGCAGCAGCGGCGCGATGTAGGTGAAGGGGCCGAATTGGCCGATCATCAGCATCAGCATCAGGATGAGCGACGTCCACACCTGCTGGCGGCCGAGCACCCGGACTTCCTTCGCAAAGCCCGCCGGCCGACGTGCGGGCCCTGCCTTGGAAGGCAGGAGAGCTACCATGGCCGCGATCGAGGCGACGCCGATGATGCACATGACCCAGAAGGTCGCGCGCCATCCCCAGAGATTGCCGATCGCCGTGCCGACAGGCACGCCGATGACGTTGGAGACGGTCAGGCCGGACAGGATCAGCGCGACCGCCATGCCGCGCTGCTCCTCGCGAACGAGGCTGACCGCGACGACCATCGCTACGCCGAAGAAGGTGCCGTGGGCCACGGCCACTGCGACCCGTAGAAACAGCATCGACGCAAAATCCGGCGCCATCGCACAGGCAGCCTGGCCGATGGTGAAGGCAACGGCGAGGCCGATGAGCAGGGTCTTTCGGGAAAGGCCCGGCGTGAGCAAAGTCAGCAGCGGGCCACCCACGGCGATACCGAGGGCGTAGCCGGAGACGAGATAGCCGGCGGTGGGGACAGAGACGTCGAGGCCTTCCGCCACCTGCGGCAGCACCCCGGCAATGACGAACTCGGTCGTGCCGAAGGCGAATGCGGCGATGAACAGGGCAAAGAGGGGAAGCGGCATGATGGTGCGGATTCTCTTGCAGAAGCGCGTCAAAGCACGGATGGCCCGGTGCCGGCAATCCAGAAACTCTGGGTTGGGCTTTAGCTTTTCTTCACCCACCGAGCTGCGACTGTATGGGATGACGGCTTGGAGCGTCGCTTTCCACCCGGAATTTGCCCGTGAATATGACGAGATGGCAGCCGACGTACAGGATGAGCTGGCCGCTTTGCTCATCTATCTGGTCGGGCGGGCCTCGGGGCGGCCACTCAGCCACGTGGATACCGCCGGGCAGCGGGAAACGTGTGACGCGACAGATGAGAATCCGCAAAGGTCGGCGGGATAGTGATTGACGACGGAAACATGTGCCGCCATCGTACCCGATGTTCGACTTCCCAGCGCTTGGCAAGCCCTGTCGGCAACGACTAATCGTCCCGCCAGACGGCGCGGAATTTGATGCGCCCGAACTGCATGCCGTATTCAAGCACTTCCTCGATCGCAACGTTCCGGAGTTCAGCTACGTCGTCTCGGTGCAAGGCCCGTTTCGTGACGATTCCTTCATAGTAGTGCCAGTCCTCCGCGTTCCCGCTGATACAGCCTCAAGAATGGCGAAGGCGCCGCCGCCCGAGCGTCTGGCGGATATCGGCAAATTGCTGTTCCTGGCCTTCGTGGGTCGACCCGGGTCGACAATCCATCAAGGCGCCTGGCTTGGGCGAGACTGACGAGACGCATCGGCGGGCCAGACGTGGCGTTGAAACAACCATAAGCGACAGGTTGACTCTATCAGCCGAAAATCGAACCCTACGACAATTGCCGTAGGGGGGCAGCATGGATTCACAATATGCCACGTTAGCGGCTGTATTCGCCATTTTGGCGGCAGCAATTTTCGCGCCGGTCGTTACCATTATGTGGTGGCGCGAGAGACGAAAACGCGCTGGGCTTGAAGAAGACCTATCGCGAGCAAGAAACGCTGGCGAGAAGGCTGTGGAGATAGGCCGGCAGCTCCTTGTTCAGAAGAATGAGCTCGCGGCGAAGGTCGAGCACATGGAGCGGCGCTTTCAACCGGTCCTCGACCTCGATGCGGAATGCGATGCGCTGAAAGAGAGGATTGCTCACTGGACCTCGGAAATCGAGCAGCTTCGCGCCTCATACAACGAAAAGAAGGCTATCTATGACCGCCTCCTAAAGGAAGTCTCGGTCTTTGATGAAAAGCTCGCATTTGCTGCAATGGGGGTCTACGAACCCCACTTCGATTTCACCGACAGCGAAGAGTATAAACGAAACATCGCCGCCTCGCGGGAAGCCCAGAAGGTCATGGTTTCGGCCAAGACCGCTGTTATCTGCACCAAGAGTTGGACCGTGGACGGCAGCGCCGCGAAGGGTCAAACCATGACGAACCGCAACATTCGCTTGACGTTGCGTGCTTTCAACAGCGAATGCGACGCGGCAATCGCAAATGCGCGGTGGAACAATGTGAACGCGATGGAAAAGCGCATCCTCAACGCGCACGCGCAGATAGACAAACACAATGCGTCCAATTTCATCTTCATCACAAACGAATACCTGAAGCTGAAATTGCAGGAGCTTTACCTCACGCACGAGTATCGGGAGAAACTGAAGGCGGAGCGGGAGGAGCGGGCCGAAGCAGCGAGATTGCAGCGCGAGGAACAAAAGCTCATCCGCGACATGGAGCGCGCGGAGGAAGAAGAAGCCCGATATCAGCGGCTACTCGACAAGGCGAAGGCGGAAGCTCAGAGCGTTGTCGGGCCGAAGCTGGACGCATTCCAAGAGCAAATCCAGATCCTCGAAAAAGATCTTGCTGAAGCTCATGCCAAATTCGAGCGCGCCCAGGCAATGGCGGAGCGAACCCGCTCCGGGTACGTCTACATTATCTCGAATGTCGGCTCTTTCGGTGAGGATGTGGTGAAGATTGGGCTCACCCGCCGGCTCGATCCTGCGGATAGGGTAAGGGAGTTGGGTGACGCGAGCGTGCCGTTTCTTTTTGACACTCACGCCATCATCTACAGCGACGATGCTCCCGCGCTAGAGCGCGCGCTTCACGCAGAGTTCGAGCCTGTCCGCATAAATGCGCAAAACTACCGCAAGGAGTTTTTCAAAGCGAAGCTTGACGATGTCGAGGCTGCAGTATCGCGCCTCGCGCCGGACGCTCCATTCTTCAAGGACGTGGAAGCGCAAGAATATCGCGAGACGGTGGCAAAACGAAATGCCGCCCTATTGGCTATGGAAATACAGTCGGCTCACAACTTTCCTGATGCCATATGATTGCCGCTGATGCCCCCCCCTTCTTCCTGCGATAAATATCGGCGGAGGACCACTTGGCAAGGCTGCTGACAATTCCCTTCAGGAGAGTAGGAGCTTCAGCGACTTTGGGCTTGCCGGCGGAAGCTTGAGAGTCAGTCTGAAAGGTGGTTGGATGTGCCCGCTTTAGGGGTGAGGGATGATAAAGACGGCCGTGGAGTTCGCGGGATCATGGTTGGGGCGTTTCCGACCAGTACGCCCTGACAATCGCTCAGGGAGTCGTGCTCGGCATGATTGTTGTCGCGGTCTGCTATATTGTCCTTATTCTCGCGGCTGCCGTCGTAGGTGTTGTCCTGAGAGATTGAGATTAGGGGTAGCCGAAGATACATGAATGACAAGATCGCAGAAGCCTTAGCCGCCGGCACCGGAGGGGCTGTGTACCAATTTGGAGAGGGACCGATAGCGGACGCCTATTTTGGCTTTACCGGCGACATCACCGCTCACAACGCTAGCCGATTGGCCGCGAACCTAAACGACGCCGTTTTCCGGCGAGGCGCGAAACGAATTTTCCTGCACATGAACAGCCTGGGAGGCAATTCCGCAGATGGGTTCTTCCTTTACAACCACATCCGGGCGCTTCCTGCTTTAGTTTGCATCCATAACGTTGGGAACTGCGCATCAGCAGCGCTCATCGTTTTCCTTGCCGGCCGCGTTAGAAGGGCTGCTCCTACGGCTCTTTTCATGGCTCACCCGACTCTCGCAGCAACGGGCCAAGGCCCTCAAAATACCGGGCTCATGAGCGCGGCCAAGGCTGAGGGCGTTCTGGACAGCGGCAGGACTGACGATGCCCGAGTCCAGCATGTCTTGCGGACTGAAACCAAGATGCCTGAGGATTTGCTCCAGAAGTGCGGGCACATAGACGTCTACATCAATGCGGAAAACGCTCGCGCATATGGCATAGTGGATGAAGTGGCTGAACTAAGATTTCCGGCCGGCAGCGAGGTCGTCCAATTATGTTTGTGAAGCCTCATTCCGGGGCGGAAATCAAGGTCTAGATCGCCTTTATCAGCCCACTTCGAGACGGACGATTCCTGGCTTAACGCCCCGCCTTTGAAAGGTAGGGGCCTCGGCGAGCAGTCAGGATCCGACCAGCGCCACCCATACCTTTTTGCCGAATGTGGCGATGAGGCCGCCCACCGAAGCGGCCGCCAGGCTGATCAGCATGATGGCGCCGATGCCCCGCTCTCGCCAGCGCAAGAACAATTCATTTCACAAGCCCGAAGGCCTCAGCTACTTGGCGAACCATCGCACAATGGGCAGCCTTCTCGCTTTCGGAGAGGGTGGCGAGATGCTTCGACGTGGCGTCTGCTGACCTGTTCACGCGACCCACGAAGTCCGGAGAAACATTGGCTGCGATCTGGCGTGGGAGTGTCGAAAATTTTGTGCGTGAGGCCATGATGATGGAAAGGAGAGAATCATCACATGGCTATCGAGAAAGAACTGCTGGATCAGCTGCTTGCCGGTCGTGATCCGAGGGATTTGTTTGCCAAGGATGGTCTGCTCGACGACCTGAAGAAGGCGCTTTCGGAGCGCATTCTGAAAGCCGAGCTCGACGAGCACCTGGCGGACGAAGGTGCCGACGGCAACGCCAATCGCCGCAACGGGCATTCGAAGAAGACGGTGCTGACGGGGACGTCACAGATGACGCTGGCGATCCCGCGCGACCGGGCCGGCACCTTTGATCCGAAGCTGGTCGCCAAGTACCAGCGGCGGTTTCCCGACTTCGACGACAAGATCATCTCGATGTATGCGCGCGGCATGACGGTGCGCGAGATCCGCGGCCATCTGGAGGAGCTCTACGGCATCGAGGTCTCGCCGGACCTGATCTCGGCGGTCACCGACGCGGTGCTGGAGGAGGTCGCCGAATGGCAGAACCGGCCGCTGGACGCGGTCTATCCCGTCGTCTTCTTCGATGCCATTCGGGTCAAGATCCGCGACGAGGGCTTCGTGCGCAACAAGGCGGTCTACATCGCGCTCGGCATCCTGCCCGACGGCACCAAGGAGGTCATGGGCATCTGGATCGAACAGACCGAGGGCGCCAAGTTCTGGCTGCGCGTCATGAACGAGTTGAAGAACCGCGGCGTCGGCGACGTCCTGATCGCCGTCGTCGACGGGCTGAAGGGCTTTCCCGAGGCGATCAACGCCGTCTTTCCCCAGACCGTGGTGCAGACCTGCATTGTGCACCTGATCCGCCATTCCCTGGAGTTCGTGTCGTGGAAGGACCGCAAGGCGGTCGTGCCGGCGCTCAGGGCGATCTACCGGGCCATGGACGCCGAGGCCGGCCTGCAGGCCCTGGAGGCGTTCGAGGCCGGTCACTGGGGCCAGCGCTACCCGGCGATCGCCCAGAGCTGGCGGCGCAATTGGCAACAGGTCATTCCGTTCTTTGCTTTCCCTGAGGGCGTGCGCCGCATCATCTACACCACAAACGCCATCGAGGCGCTCAACTCCAAGCTGCGGCGCGCCGTCCGAACCCGGGGCCATTTCCCCAATGACGACGCCGCCATGAAGCTGCTATATCTGGTTCTGAACCACGCGGCCGAGGAATGGAAACGACCGCCGCGCGAGTGGTTCGAGGCCAAGACCCAATTCGCCATTGTCTTCGGCGAACGGTTCGTCGGTCGGTGACGAAAACGGGCCTCGCGCACAGAATTCCTGACAGTCCCATCTGGCGTTTGACTGCATCCTTGTCGAAGGCGAACCCGCAGCCCTCCTCCGAGCCGATGATCGTGCCCCAATCCATTTCGACGAGCACGTCTTGGTCAGCCCGCACCTGTCCATTCAGAGCCACGATCAACGCCACCACTGCGATCAGTCGCATCTGCCGCCCCCTCAGACCAGCATGTCTTATTGGCGTGTTCAAAGGCGAGCGCAAGCGAACGTTTCCGGCAGTCCATTCGGCCGGAGGCGGCCGCAGCTTCCTGACGATGAGCGGTACGGGAAAACTTCGCCATCATTTTCGGGATTGCTGCAGCCGTTTGGCGGCTTGGCTGGCGACGGAGCGGGATAGCCTAAGGCCGACAGCTATCGAGCGCCTCATTGATCGCCTTGAGCGTAGACGGTCCCATCAGCCCATGCATAGGGCCAGAGTTCAAACCAAGCTACGATAGCCGCTGGAGAGTCAGTACGTTCGTCATGAGAGATCAGGAGTGTCTCAGGCGAGGGCTGGACGCACAGAGATCGCCATACCCTTCGAGGGTAGCCATGGTTCGAAACACAGTAACATGAAATAACTCCGCTTCTCTGCCGATGGTGGGGTCTGGTGTGTCGCCTTTGCGTTCGATCCGGCCCGGCGGGCGATCGTGCTTGTCGGCGGTGATAAATCCGGCGGTAGCCAGGGTCGATTCTACAGGAAGTTGATTGCGACCGCCGACAGCCGGTTTGACGAACATCTGAAGAGCATGGAGACGAAGCGATGACGGAGCCGTATCGTGCCATACCCCTACGGGATGTGCTCAACCGAATGCCTCGTGAACGGCAGCGGCGAATCGACAAGCGTGCCAAGGAATTGAAGGATGAGATCGAAGGGCTGCAGGCATTGCGGTCGCTCGCGGAGCGCAGCCAGGAACAGATCGCTCAGAGCCTGGGAATCAAGCAACCGTCGGTGCATAAGATGGAGAAGCAGGCTGACCTCTACATTTCCACGCTGAGACGGTTCGTAGAGGCCGCTGGCGGCAAGCTCGAATTGCATGTGGAACTCCCGGGCAAGGGGACTTTTCGGCTGACGGGGCTGGGAGATCTGCGCCCCGACCGATAGAGCCGTCAATCGGCCAACGCGACCAGCGCTTCAGGATCGTAGGCCAGCCGGATCGGAGCGCCGACCGGAATGTCGTCGGCGCCGAAATTGTTGGTCTCGGAGACCGACAGCGGTTTTTCCAGACCCGGAACCTCGACGATCAGATGGGTGATCTCGCCGAAATAGTGCCGGTCGACGACCGTACCCGCCACTTCGAATTTCGCCCTGGCGTCGTCCCACAGCACACGCAGCCGCTCCGGCCGGATGCCGAGCGTGGCGCCGCTGCCGTTGCGGACGAAAGCCTTTGGTTTTTCCGTCGTAACCCGCCCGAAGGCCATGGTGTCGACGGTCAGCGAGCCACTGTCGTCATCGACGATCTCGGCCTGGATGAAATTCATGCCGCCGAGGAAATCCGCGACCTGGCGGTTCGTCGGCTGCTGGTAGATCTCCTTGGGCGCCGCGACCTGGGCGATGCGGCCGCCGAACATCACCGCGATGCGGTCGGACATGGCAAGCGCCTCGTACTGGTCGTGCGTGACCAGCACGAAAGTGATGCCCACGGTGCGCTGCAGGTGACGCAACTCCACCTGCATCTGCTCGCGCAGCTTCTTGTCGAGCGCCGACAGCGGCTCGTCGAGCAGGAGCACCTTGGGGCGCATCACCAGCGCGCGCGCAAGCGCCACCCGCTGCCGCTGGCCGCCGGAAAGCTCCGTCGCTCCGCGCTTGCCGAGGCCGGCCAGCGACACCTGCGCCAGCGCCTCGTCGACCCGGCGCTTTTCTTCCCGGGCATCGAGGCGCAGGCGCTTCAGGCCGTAGGCGACATTCTGTTCGACATTGAGATGGGGAAATATCGCGTAGCTCTGGAAGACCATGTTGGTCGGCCGCCGGTTCGGCGGAATGCCGTCCATGGGCTGGCCGTCGATCAGGATCCGGCCTGATGTCGGCGTATCGAAGCCGGCGATCATCCTGAGCAGCGTGGTCTTGCCGCAGCCGGAAGGGCCCAGCAGCGAAAAGAACTCGCCCTCGCGGATCGTGAGCGAAGCGCTGTCGAGTGCCTTGAACGCGCCGTAGCTGCGGGTGACGTCGGCGATCTCGATCATCGTCTTGTCAGGCAAGGGCAACTCCCGCGGACTTGATGCGCGTCTCGGCGCGGCGGCGCAGCATTTCGGCTGCCGTGAGCAGCACGAAGGAACCGACCAGCAGCAGCGTGCCGAGCGCCAGCACGCCGGGCAGCTTCGCGGCGAAACGCAACTGGCCCCAGATATAGACGGGCAGCGTCGTTTCCGTGCCGGCGAGGAAATAGGCCATGATGAACTCGTCGAGCGAGATGGTGAAGGAGACGAGCAGCGACGAGATGATGGCCGGCGCGACCATGGGCAGCGTCACGCGCCAGAACGTGCCGAAGGCGGTTTCGCCGAGGTCGGCCGAGGCCTCCTCCAGGCTCCGGTCGAAACCTTCGAAACCCGACGTGAGCACGGTCACCGAGTAGGGCACGCAGATCAGCACGTGGCCGAGCACGACAGTGAGGAGGGAAAGCTCGAGCCCGAGCGACAAAAGCACCAGCAGCATGGCGATGGCGACGATGATCTCCGGCAGCACCAGCGGCGCCATGATCAGCCCGTTGATCGAGCGCCGACCGGCGAAACGGTAGCGCGTCAGCGCGCGGGCCGCGCATATGCCGAGAACCGTCGCGAGCAGGGCGGCAGAAACGGCCACGACGAGACTGTTGCGGGCTGCGTCGAGCAGTGCGGGCGTGTGCGGCAAGCCGGCATACCATTTGAGCGTCACGCCCTGCAGCGGGAATTTCGGCGTCGCCGCGGTGTTGACCGAGAAGATCGGCAGGAACAGCACGGGCAGATAGAGGAAGCCCAGATAGAGGAAGGCATAGACGGGCAGCCAGTTGCCGAGAAAGCGGCGCGTCGGGGTCATCGCGCGAGCCTCGCGGCCGAGCGGATCAGGAAGACGGTCGCCGCGGCCATCGCCGTGACGGCTGCCATGGTGGCCACGGACAAGGCGGCGCCCAACGGCCAGTTCGCGCCCTTCAGGAACTGCGTCTGGATCGCGGTGGAGATCATGACGCCGTCCTTGCCGCCCACCAGCTTCGGCGTGACATAGTCGCCGACCGTCGGGATCATGACGATGAGCATCGCCGCGACCACGCCCGGAATGGAGAGCGGCAGCGTCACGCGCAGGAAACGCAGGATCGGCCCGTCTCCCAGATCGGTCGCGGTCTCGAGCAAGGTGCGGTCGACTTTCTCCAGCGACACGAAGATCGGCAGGATCGCGAAGGCGGCCCAGGCATGGGTCAGGGTGATGATGACGGCGCTGGTATTGTAGAGCAGCGCGGTGGACGGCTCGTCGATGAGGCCTAGCCCGAGCAGGCCGGAGTTGAGCACGCCGTTGTAACCCAGGATGACCTTCCACGACATCACCCGCAGCAGGTAGCTGGTCCAGAACGGGATGGTGATCAGGAAGAGCCACAGGTTCTTGTGGCTGCCGCCGTGGAAGGAGATGAAGTAGGCGATCGGATAGGCGAGCACGACGGTCAGGGCGCTGACCACGAGCGAGACATAGAGCGATCGGAACAGCAGGTCGCGATAGATCGGCTCGGTCAGCGCGACGCGGTAGTTCTCCAGCGTGAAGTTGCGATCGACCGTCAGATAGTCCTGGGTCCAGAAGCTGTAGGCGATCACCAGAAGGATCGGCAGGCCGAGCAGGATCAGCGCGTAGAGGAAGGTCGGGCTCACCAGGGCCAGCCCCTTGGCCTGTTCCGACTGCAGAAGGGATCGCCGTCCTGCGCGAGGCGCCGGCAACGGGGACGACCCTTCCGCAGCCACCGTCATTGGAGGGCTCCGGGCGCGGGCTCGGGTCTTTCGGCTTCCGCCATTATGTGTCCCATCGAACAGGCCGGTCCAGCGCGTTCCCTTGCACGGCCGGCTTTTCCAGCATCATGCGCATCCCTCGGTCGAAATCAAGCGTCATTCCTTGATTTTGATTGAACGGACATTCAAAATAGTGCACATGTTCCCTTGTTTTCCGAGGCTTGGACGAGTGGTCTTCATGCTTGGACCCGTCCCACATGGAGGATGATGCGAGATGGCTGCCCTGAAGGACCTGGACAAGACGGTGCGCGGGGAAAGCGATGCGGTCGAAGCCGCGAAACGGCATCTCGTGCAGCCCTGGCCATATGCCGGCTCGATCGGCACGGAAGCACGCAGCCTCATCGGCAGCGGGGAGGGCATCTACATTATGGACGGCGACGGCAAGCGGCTGATCGACGGTCCGGCCGGCATGTGGTGCGTCAATGTCGGGCACCGCCGCAAGGAGCTTGCCGAGGTGATGTACGCGCAGGCCATGGAGCTATCCTACAACACGCCCTGGTACACGATGAACGAGCCCTCGGCCGTGCTGGCCGAGCGCATTGCCGGGCACGCGCCGGGTGATCTCGACCATGTGTTCCTCACCACGGGCGGTTCCTCGGCCGTGGAAAGCGCACTGCGTTTCATGCAGTTCTACAACAATGTGCGCGGCAGGCCGGAAAAGAAGCTGATCCTGTCGCGCGGCGGCGCCTATCACGGCTCGACCTATCTCTCGGGTTCGCTGAACGGGCGACCGCGCGACCGCGACTGGATGGACGGCGCCGACGATCTCGTCGTGAAGCTGTCGGCGCCCAATCCGTTCCGCCGACCCGCCGGCGTCTCGGTTGAGGTCTTTGCCGACCGGCTCGTATCCGAATTCGAGGCAACGGTCGGTCGCCTCGGCGCCGATCGCATCGGCGCCTTCATTGGCGAGCCCATCCAGGCTTCCGGCGGCGTCATCGTGCCGCCCGGTGGCTATCTGAAGCGCATCCGTGAGATATGCCGCTACTACGACATCCTATACGTGTCGGACGAGGTGGTGACCGGCTTCGGCCGGCTGGGGCACGTCTTCGCCTCCGGCGAGGTCTTCGGGATCGAACCCGACATCATCACTTTCGCCAAGGGCGTGACATCGGGTTATTTTCCGCTCGGCGGCATGGTGGTCTCGGCGCGCCTGATGGATGAACTGCGCAGGTCCAATCACCCCGATGCGATGTTCGGCCACGGGCTGACCTACACCAGCCATCCCGTCGGTTGCGCGGTGGCGCTGAAGAATCTCGATCTGCTCGAGGACGGTATCCTCGACCATGCCCGGGCCATGGGCCCCTATTTCCAGGAGCGGCTGAAGACGCTCGAGGAACTGCCGCTGGTCGGCGAGGTGCGGGGGATGGGCCTCATGGGCTGCGTCGAATGCGTCGCCGACAAGGAGAGCCGGGATCCGCTGCAACTCGACAAGGATGTCGGTCGGCGCATCGACGCCCACTGCCATGAACTGGGGCTCCTGGTGCGGCCGCTGATCAATATGTGCGTGATGTCGCCGCCGCTCGTCATCACCCGCGATCAGATCGACGACATGGTCGCGATCCTGCGCGAGGGCATCTCGCGGACGATGGACGATCTGAGGCGGGAAGGGGTGTGGAACGAATAGAAGGCAACGAATAGCCAACAGAGAATACTGAAGCCGATGAGCATAACGCGCGATGTTCGCAAAGCTCTATTTTCGATACTTGCTGCCGTTCCTATTCTGAGACCTACGATAACTTTTGACCTATTGCAGACCTTGCTTGGTCGAGTGTGGTTGGAGCGTTTGACCCGTGAGGCGACACCCAGAGAATGTCCGCTTTCGTGAGGTCTGATGGAACCTGATCTCGTCGGCGAGCGCTATGCGTGAAGTGCTCGAATCCAGTCATCGAACCCTTGGCCTTCGCTTGGCCTGACGGGAGAGATTTCGGCGCCGGCTTCCGCATACTGGGTCGTCAAAGCGCGTATGTCTCGTGCGGATTGCCCGTACTGCTGCTTGAATGCGCGGGCAAAATGATCGCTGCGTAGAAACCCGAACTCCGCAGCAACTTCGGAAATACGCCTGGTTTCTCTCGAATCAGACAGGACTGTCTTTATGCGCTCAAGCCGCCTGCTCTGGATGTAGCGCAGCACACCTCCCTCCTGATCGAACAATCGGTAGAGCGTTCTTCGGGACACGCCTACGGCATTGCAGATCGCATCGGTGCTCAACTTGGCGGAATGGAGGTGTGCCTCGACAAAACGCTTCGCCCGACGCTGCAGGACCAGTTCGAGACCCGGACGCGCCGCTTCAAGATTGGCAAGGGAGGGGGCGAGGCACGCCGTCAGCATCTCGCATGTCGCTCGGCTGAGCGCCTGTTCGTCACCCGCCGGCAACGTGGGCAGCCGCCGCGCTAGCAGACCCAGGTATTCGGCCAGGAGGGCCGCGTAAGGACCGGACGGCGCACCCCCATGAAGAGCGCCTAGGTTGGGGAGGCGATCCTCAACCAGCGACCTTGGCAAGAACAACGCCACGAGACTGCAATTCGGTTCGTCGCTGACCAATTCGCAAGAAAGATCAAGCACTGAAACCTGGCCGGCCCTCCCTTCGAACTCACCCCGTGGCGTCTGGGCTCTCCAGCCGCCCGTGCGATACAGATTGAGGACAAAGTGATCCATGCCGTCTCGGCGCACCCGCGCCGACGATCTGACATATCGCTGCCCGCCAAGATCAGCGTTGGTGACGACCATGTCGCCGAGTTGGAAGGCATCGACGCTCGCGTTGAATGTCGTTTCGGCGTCGCCAGAAAGTCGCTCGACGTCGAAAACAACTGCGATACTCTCTCGCCAGATATCGAATTGCTGGGTCGAGAAACGGCTGCTGGGAATAGTCGAAGGATTCACAGTCCCTCCCCTTTGCCTCATCAGGTGTCGCCTTAGATTGGCACGCTGAGTCAAGTTTTGGCACGGATGTGGTCTTGAGACCAGTCGCAGCGAGCCTATCCTCGCGTTCGAACTTCTTGCCCTGGGAAACATCGAGCCGCTTCACCTCACGGAGGAGTGCCTATGCCCATCCAGTTCGATTCCGTGCGGTCGCTGGAGCGCATCGAAGCCTGGGTTGCTCGGAACCATCCAGATCGCCTGCCGTTCGTTCGACCAGGCGCAGATGCCTGCACCCTTCAACGGATCGAGGCCAAATTCGGGAAAGCGCTGCCTTCCGAGATTCGGCTTCTCTACGCCGCCCATGACGGCCAGCCGGAGGGGGCGCCCGCCCTCTACCTTAATCAGCGATGGCTACCGCTTGATCTCGTGGCTGTGGCTTGGGAGGATCTTTGTCTCCGGTACGGCGCCGGTGACGAACTGCATCTGGCCGCACTGACAGGCGGCCAGCCTCTCCCGCACGCTGCGATTTGGTCGGCAAGTTGGCTGCCTCTCTTCGGCAGTCCGCGCGGTGATCACTATTGCATTGATCTGCGGCCAGAGCGCCCTGATCGGGACGGCCAAGTCATCTGGTTTCTCTACGATCAGAGAGACCGCACCGTCGTTGCCCAAAGCATCGGCGAACTCCTTTTGCGGGTTGCCGATGGTCTCGACGCCGGAAAGTGGCATCTGGACGATGGATACGATGGACTGAGCGACTAAGCATCACTTTAGGCGAGGCTGATCTGGCCTTGAGCGGCCAGAATATAGGAGGTGAAAATGTATAGGTCAGTATTTCTGGCTGCAACGATAACGTCGATGCTGTCAGCGTCCTCGGTCCTGGCCCAGGAGGTGACTGCTCCGCCCCTTGTCGAGCAGATAAACAACGGCAACTGGCTGCCGCAGGCCGAAGCCGAGGCCCTGCGTGACGAGCTGTTCTATCAGCGCGCCATCCACGCCTACATGACCATGCTGCCGGCGCTGAACACGATCGGCATGCGCGACGGCTCCGAGGCGGCGTTCGGCAAGGGCTATAACGTCCTTCCCATCTGGAAGGACCGGATGGATTCGCGCGCCTGGATCCCGACGCCCAATGGCGACGTCATCTACTCTTTGACCTTTCTCGACCTGAAAGAGACCGGCCCGCTGGTCGTCGCTGCGCCGCGCGATGTCATCGGCATGTTCACCGATTTATTCCAGCGCACCATCACCGACGTCGGCCTGATCGGCCCGGACCGCGCGCGCGGCGGCCTCTATCTGCTGCTGCCGCCGGACTATGACGGCGAGATCCCGCAGGGTTATTTTTCGTTCAAGTCGAAGACCTACAACGTCATGCTGTTCTTCCGCACCGTGATGGGGAAGGGCGCGACCGCCCCAGACCCGAAGCAGGCCGTCGCGCTGGCGGAGCAGACGCGCATCTACCCGCTGTGGGCTTCGGAAAAAGACACCAAGCCGATGGAGTTTCCGAACGGCAGCGGCAAGCGCATCCAGATGATGTATCCGGTCGACAATGAGTTCTGGGCGAAGCTGAAGGCGTTTGTGGACTACGAGCCGGTCTCGGCCATCGATCCCGAATTGCGCGGCGTGCTGGCCTCGATCGGCATCGTCAAGGGCCAGCCTTTTGAGCCGACCGCAAAGCAGCAGGAGCTGCTGAAAAAAGCGGTCGAGACGGCGCCCCGGATGATCCTGGCGACACGGCAGCTCGGCCGCCCGGACGGGCGCGAACTCTACTACAAGGACCGACAGTACGTGAACCAATGGGCCGGGGCCACGTCCGAATGGCTGCAGAACGGCTATCTCGATGTCGACCAGCGGGCCGGCTTCTTCCAGATCGCCTTTTCGTCGGCGCCAGCCATGGTCATGCACACGCTGGGAGCGGGATCGAAATATCCGAACACGGTCAGGGACTCCAACGGCGAGTTCCTGAACGGCTCGAACACCTACAAGCTGCACTTGCCACCCAATGCGCCGGCCGCGCTGTTCTGGGCCGTCACCCTCTACAACGTCACCGACGGTACGATGGTGGAAACACCGCAACTAATGCCGTCGATCAACAGTTTGAATGAAGCCGTGGCGAAAAACGCAGACGGCTCGATCGACTTGTGGTTCGGTCCGTCCAAGCCCGCGGATGCACCGGACACGAATTTCATCCAGACCGTCAACGCGCGGAATTTCATCGCGGCCTTGCGGCTCTACGGCACGGGTGTCGAGTTCTTCGATCAGACCTGGAAGCCGGACGACGTCGTCAAACTCAATTAACCACCAACAACGTCCGCTCGGCGGCTGACATTGCCGGGCCTTTCAACCGACGGAGAAGGAGCGATCCGATGAAGAATGTCGACAAACTGGTCACCACGCGGCGCGATGCGATGAAGAGCGGCATCGGCGCAGCAGCACTCGCCACGCTTGGCAGGGGGGCCGCTGTTGTCCCTGCGGCGCTGTCAACCGCTTCGGTCGTTGCTGCGGCCGATTTGGCCCAAGCACAGGACGCCGCTGCGGCGTCCATGCCCACCCAGCCGGCCACGGGCATCATCATGCAGCCAGGATATGCCCGGACCATAGCGCAAATGGCCTATGTCTGGGGCTGGCCGATCGTCAACATGATCAACCGCAAGGCCAGGATCACACAGGCCCCGCATGCGGGTCGCCTCAATGGTGTGCTGCCCGCGGCTCCACAGGGGCAGATCGGTATGCTCGCCGACTACATCGAGCCGTCGCAGACCTTCATCGCCTGCCCCAATCAAGATGTCGTCTACGGTCTCGGCTTTTTCTCGCTCGACGAGGAGCCGGTGGTCATCCAGGTGCCCGATTTCGGAGACCGCCTCTGGGTCTATGCGCTCTACGATGCGCGCACCGACCAGGTCGGTCAGCTCGGCAAGCCATACGGTTCGAAGCCGGGTTTCTATCTCCTGGTCGGTCCCCGGTGGAAAGGCCTGAAGCCGGCCGGAATCACGGACGTCATCCGTTACTCCACCTCGCTGGGTAACGCGATTCCCCGCATATTCCAGGACGACACGCCCGAGGACAAGAAGGCGATCCAGCCTCTGATCAACCAGGTTGTCGCCTATCCGCTGAAGGACTTCACCGGTCAGATGAAGTCGGTCGACTGGATGAAGGCGCCGGACATTGTAGGCCCGAAAGATTCCGGCAGCGGCGCCGAGACGAGATGGGTCGTCCCGGAGAAATTCTTCGATCAGTTCGGCGAGGCGCTCAACATCGTCGATCCCTTGCCCGGCGAGGAAGCGCTGTATGGGCAGTTCCGCCTGCTGCTTGATGCGGCCAAGGACCCCGAACTGAAGAAGGTGATCGTCGCAGCAGCCATCGAGACGGAAGAGAAGGTCATCCAACCGTTCCACCAGTGGATCCACAACGGACGACCTGCCGGGAACGGCTGGAACCGCTCGACCAACAATGCAGAGTGGGGTGTCGACTACTTCAATCGGACAGGCACATCCAAATCGAACATGTTCGACAATCGCCCGAACGAGACGCAGTATTTCTACACCGACTTCGATGGCGCCGGCGGTGAGCTCAACGGCAGCGGCAGCTACAAGATTACCTTTGCGGCCGGGCAGGAGCCGCCGGTCAACGGGTTCTGGTCGCTGACGCTCTATAACGAGCATCACTTCTTCCATCCCAATGATCTTAAGCGTTATTCGCTCGGGACCAAGAACAAGAACCTTCAGCGCAACGCGGATGGCTCACTTACGCTCTATGCAGGCGCGAAGTCACCGGGGGGAGACAAGGAGTCGAACTGGCTGCCGGCACCTGAGGGGACGTTCTCGCTCTACATTCGCGCATATTGGGGCAAGGAGCCGATCCTGGACGGCTCATGGCAGCCGCCGAAGATCGAGCTGGTTCAGTAGCCGACCGTCGTAAGTACGCTATTGTCGGTGAAGTCCGCATTCGCCTGCGAACGCTTGGACAGTTCGCAGGCGGGCATCCGGGCAGGCGAGACGGATTACTTGGCCTAAGAGCCATCTCGAATGACCGCTCGCGTTGAAACGCGACATTCCCGTTCGCGAGCGCGAAGGTCGCGGAGCAGCGCTTATTGCGCGCTCCCGATCCCCGAGGTAATTCGGCGCTCTCTATCATTGTCAGGGGGCAGGAAATCCCCTGCCAATCAAACAGTTGAATGGTGACTGATGGTATAGCTACCCAATTCCGGAAGAAGGAGATGGCACGACGCGGCTCAGGACTGGCTTCTCGTTCATATCCCCGATAGCAGAGCCTGATTCAACCCCCGCATATCCTTCTCCTCGGGCGCGGTTTCCAGTCCAAGCACAGGCAGGACCCCGCGCAGATGGTCGTGGTGGGTGCGCACGCCATATTCGAGGTCGGAGAGGTAGAAGCCGCCGAAGGCTTCCGACAGCATGGATTCGTTCGACCACACCGAAAGCTGCACGTCCTCCGCCATTGTGTCGCGATCGATGCGATAGGAAAGGTAGCGTGCAGCCGCCTGCTCGCGGCTTTCGTCGGCATAGCGGTAGATCGCGCCGCGCAGCAGGGTCTCGCCGGCCGACAGAGGGAACTCCTGGTAGAACTGCACGGATTCCGGCATCAGCGCGATCACATTGTTGGGAAAGATTCCGTAATAGATCCAGGCTTGCCTCAGATGCTCGGGCAGGCGCGAGGGCTTCGGAGCGAATTTGATGTAGTTCCTGACGCTCCAGCGGCGGCCGGCGTGCGGATTGTATGTGGCGAAGGAACGCGACACTCCGTTGACGAAGGGCTCGTCGAAATAGGTCGATCCGTAGAGATCCTGGAGCGCCGGATGCGCCATGGCGACATGGTAACCCTCATTGTCGACGTCGCGCACCGATTTCCAGTTGACGGGCGATTTTTGCGTCCAGATGCCCCAGGAGGGCACCATGTCGGCAACCTGGTAATGGGCGATCTCGGTTTCGACCGCCTTCATCAGCTCGGCCACGGCGGGCTGCGGGCCCTTGCGGAACCGGATGAAGATGAGACCCATCCAGATTTCGAGGTCGAGCGGCATGAGGCCGAATTCGTGCTTGTCGAGCTCGGGGAAGGAGCGCGGCCTGGCAGCACCTCGCAGCGTGCCGTCGAGATTGTAGACCCAGCCGTGGAAGGGGCAGACGAGCGCGTTGCGGCAATTGCCCTTGTCGTCGGCGACGACACGCGAGCCGCGGTGCCTGCAGATGTTGTGGAAGCCGCGCACCACGCCGTCCTTGCCGCGCAGGATGATGGCGCGCTCGCCCACGACGTCCATGGCGAGATAGTCGCCGGGATTGGGAACGTCGCTGACATGGCCGGCGATCTGCCAGTGGTTTCGGAAGACATGCTCCTTCTCGAGCTCGAGAAGGGCCGGGCTGTGATAGCTCCAGCCCGGCAGCCCGCGCCGGTCCCAGTCGTTGGGGACGGCGACGCCGTAGAGGTGATGTTTCATATCCATGGGATCATTCTTATTGAATGTTCATTCAATAAGAGCATATTTATGATTTAATTGCAACAGCTTATACAAATGCGATTGTTGGATCTCTGCCGCAGTGCGGCGGCGGGAGGCGTGCCGGGTCGTTGTTCCGCCTGGAAAACTCCGATTTTTCCGGGAGTTAATCTCGTCCCTGCGACCCTGTCGGATAGGAATGCGCCGTTGTCCGCGCGCCTACGCACGAAATCCGGATGCGGGTGCCTGGACCCTTGTCGAACGAAGGCGCGGCTTTGGGCGAATTCAAAGCGAGCGGATCAGACGGGAGATCTGACCGGGCGCGTCCGTGGTGATCTGGCGCACCTTGGCCCCGACGAGCGCCGCAAGCGCGGGCGCATCGATCCCCCGACCGGGATTGACCGTCCAGGCGTCCGTCTCGATGCCGAGGTCGAGCAGGCGAGCGACGAGCGGAAACCGCCGCCTCTGCGCGGCAACAATGGCATCGAACCTGAGATAGGCGATGCTCACGCCGGCCTTGCGGCGCTCGATGTGGCGCAGCAGCCGCTCAGGATCGCGCAAGCCAGGCTGGCGCGATACCGCCAGCATCGGGTCGTAGCCGAGCCGGGCTCCGGGAATGACCGAAACGAAGCGGCGCGCATCCTCGAGATGATGCGACCCGACGACGATGGCGTCGCCCAATCCGCGAACTGCTGCCGCCGCGTCGCCGATCGCCGAATCCGGGAGCCGGCGTCCGTTGAGAAGCTTGAGGTCGAGCTGAAGGTTGGCCGATGGCGCTCTCGGCAGTATTCGAAGCGGGGCCACCAGCTCGGCGAGCGGCAGGACCGGCGCATCGGGGTCGGCGGCGCCATCGGCGTCGCGGTGAAAGAGCCCCCGGATCGAGGCAATCGGCGTGGACGGGACGCGCCCGCGTCCGGTCGTCGATGGGCCCAGCGTCGGATCGTGCAGAACCGCGAAGCGGTCGTCTGCGGTGGCCAGGATATCGACCTCGAGGCTCGCTCCGAGCCGCCATCCAAGGGCGAGGTTCGAACGCCTGAAAGGCGCTTCGGCGAGATATCTTCGCAGCTTGTGCCACTTCAGGCGAATAGGCCCGTGCGGGCCCTCGACAGCAATCGGCGTGTCCGACGCCTCGCCGCTGACTTCCTGAGCAACCTGCTTCAGCGGCGCCACCACGTGCCCCTCCCCACCCATCTCGAAGAACTGGACAAGTCGGCGGCCGCCGACCCGTCAAGTCGGGGCGCGAACATGCGCGCCTGCGACGAGCTTCTGCTCGGCCGTCTCGAACACCAGTGAATTCTCCGGCGCAAAGCCGATCTTCACCTCTTCTCCGGGCGAGTGGGCGGCAGATGAGCCCTGCACGAGCACGCGAACGGTGCCGACTCCGGTGTCGACGACATAGAGGATCTCGCGCCCCATCGGTTCGATCTGCATGATGCGGCCGGGAAAGCCGCTGCCACCGAATCGCAGATGTTCCGGCCTCAGTCCGACGGTCAGCGCTCCTGATGCCCCTTCGATCGGGAATTGGGTGCCGTTGGCGCTGACCTTGCCGCCCTCGGCTTTGCCCGCAATCAGGTTGATGGGTGGCGAGCCGATGAAGCCGGCGACGAACAGGCTGGATGGCCTGAGATAGAGATCATCCGGCGTCCCGACCTGCTCGATGCGGCCGGCGCGCATGCAGATGATGCGGTCGGCCATCGTGGTGGCCTCGATCTGGTCGTGCGTGACCAGCACGGTTGTCACCCCGAGGTGCTCCTGCAGGGACTTGATCTCCGTGCGCATCGAGAGCCGAAGGGTCGCGTCGAGGTTGGAAAGCGGCTCGTCGAGCAGCAGCAGCTGTGGCTCCTTCACTAGGGCACGCGCCAGTGCAACCCGCTGCTGCTGGCCGCCGGAAAGCTCGCCGGGACGGCGTTCGAGCAGTTCTGCGACCCGGACAAGTTCGGCGGCGGCCTTCACCCGGCCGAGAGCTTCGTCGCGCGGCGTCTTCTTGAAGCGCAGCGGGAACAGGATGTTGTCGCGCACGCTCATATGCGGATAAAGGGCATAGGACTGAAAGACGATGCCGACATTGCGGTCCCGCGCCTCCACCTCGTTCACGACATGGCCGTCGAAGAGCAACTCGCCGCCGGTCGGCACGTAGATCCCGGCGAGCATGAAGAGGCTCGTCGACTTGCCGCAGCCGGAGGGGCCGAGCAGCGCGACGAACTCGCCGTCCTCGATCACAAGGTTCATGCCGGGGATCACCTCGACGTCGCCGAAGCGCTTCGACACGTTGCGGAACTCGATCTTGGCCATACCAGTCAGCCCTTCACGCCACCGATCGACATCTGCATCAGATAGCGCTGGGCGGCCAGATAGAGGATCAGGCTTGGAACGAGGTAGAAGACGCCCACTGCCGAGACCACTCCGTAGTCGACGCCCATGACGTCGTCCCGCACCCAGTACATGTAGAGGCTCATGGTCCAGTTGGTGTTTCTCACCAGGAAGGTGAAGACGAAGATGTACTCCTCCCAGCCCCGGATGAAGGTGAAGACCGCTATTGCGAGGATGCCGTTCCTGACTTGCGGCAGCACGACGCTGACGAATGCCTGCCGCCGTGACGCGCCGTCGGTCAGCGCGCTCATCTCGATGTCCCATGGCACCGCGTCGAAGAAGCCCTTCATGATGAAGATCGCAAAGGGCAACTCAAAGGCGACGAGCACCAGGATCACGCCGGCAAGCGTGTCGAGCAGCCCGATCCAGTAGAGCATCAGGAACATCGGCACGATCAGCGTCATCACCGGGAAGGCGTGCAGCACCAGCAGCGAGCGCAGCATCGCCGAGCGCCCGGGGAACTGGAAACGCGACAGGTAATAGGCCGCCAGCGAGGCAACCGTGACGACAATGGCCGTTTGCGCGCCGGCAATCAGGACCGAGTTGCCGAAGGCGTGCCAGACATTGGGGAACTGTACCGCACCTTTCACCTCTCCGACCCGCGATCGCACCACGGAAGCGAAGTCCGGTTCCCACAGGAAGATGAAATTGCCGACATGGAGGTCTCGGCCGACGAAAAGGACGATGGCAAGGACGGCGATCGCAGTGATGACCGCCATGCCGATCCACATCTGGCGACGGTCCTGCGTGAACGCGGCTGCGAGCCACAGGGCTACCACTGTCGGCACGACCACCGCCGTCGACCGCCAGAGCACCGCCGTCTCGGCAACGCCGGTCCTGGCCGAGAAGGCGATCGTGACCAGCCAGAAATAGGGCAGGATGATCGGCAGCGAGACGGCGATCAGGAAGGAGTAAAGGACGACCGCCTTGGTGCGGCGCAAATTGCGCGCCCGTGCCGCCAGCCTGTCCCAATCGACCAGTGGCTCGTGCGTTGCCGCGGATGTTGTTGGGATCGCCTCGACCGCCATCTCAATGCACCTCGATGCGCGGGCGTTGCAGCAGGCGCTCCATGTCGAAGAAGCGCCAGCCGATAAGCGCTACGACCACGCCGATTACGATCAGGAACAGCGCCAGCGCGGCGCCATAGGCATACTGGCCGTTCTCGAAGGCTCGCCGGTATACGTAGAGCGCATAGACCGTCGTGTCATAGAACGGACCACCCCTCGTGAGCAGCAGGATGTACTCGAAGCTCACCAGAAGCGAGAGCGTCTGGTAGATCGTCACGAAGCTGATCGGCCAGCGCAGGGCCGGCAAGGTGATGAAGCGGATCTGCGCGAAGGTCCCGGCGCCGTCCACCGCGGCGGCGTGGAACAGGTGCTCGGGAATCCCGCGGATCGCGGCGGTGAAGATGATCATGCCCATCGAGGCGCCGATGAAGCCGTTGGAGATGATGATGAGCGCAACCGGAGCGGAGGTCAGCAGGTCGAGCGGCGCATCGAGGCCGAAGCCCTGCATCAGGACCTGGTTGACGAGACCGGCTTCGGTCGGGCTCACCGCCCACAGCCAGAGCAGAATGTAGAGCACCGACGGGCTCATCCGCGGCAGGAGCCACACGCCGCGGAAGAAACCGCCGGAAACGTTCCGGAGCGACGTGGTGGTGATGGCGAGAATCAGGCCGAAGGTCACGTTGAAGATCGCCAGCGTGCCGAAGACGTAGATGAAGGTGAGCCCGATGACCGGCGTCAGCCGGCGGTCGCCGCGGAAGATCTTCTCGAATTGCTCGATGGTGAACCCGGTGATGCGAAGCGACCGGTTGAGGTCGGTGAACGAGACTGCGATGTCGATGAGAACCGGGACGATGAAAAACAGGACCGTGAGAATGATTGCCGGGCCAAGCAGGATCACGAAGTTCGCGCGCCGGCGGGTCGCAGACCGGGCATGGCCGCGGTGCTCGATCATGAGTTCGTCTAAAGTCGTCATTGCCTGACACGCTCGTCGCGACGGTCGATGCGGTGCGTAACTCGACCGTCGCAAGGCCGATCGGAGCTATTTGACGACGACGTCTTCGAGGCTCGCCGACGCCTCGTCGATCACGAATTCCGCCGCATCGTCCGCCGACAGCCGTCCCGACTCTATGCCCTGGATCGCCGCATAGATGATGCCGTTGAGCTCGCCGAACTGCGCATTGTTGGGAAGGAATTTCGTGATCTTGAGCAGGTCGGTCGCACGGGCGAGTGGCCAGGCTTCCGCATAGCGCGGATCCTCGAGCTGCTCGGGCTTGATGCCGAGATGGGTCGTGGTAACCGCATGATCGGTGTTGAGGTCGGCCGCCGAGGCGTGGCCAAGCAGGCGGACAGCGAGTTCCGGCTCCTTGGTGCTGGCGGAGATCACGTAGACGATCGGATGGGTCAGGCTGACCGGCGAGCCGCCCTTGGCGGGTGCCGG
Organism: Mesorhizobium sp. L-8-3; assembly: GCF_016756615.1. GTDB lineage: Bacteria > Pseudomonadota > Alphaproteobacteria > Rhizobiales > Rhizobiaceae. The sequence continues at coordinate 2,477,432 of NZ_AP023262.1, forward strand.
CCCGGCGATCCAGCCCCAATCCGCGAAGAAGGCTTTTTCATCCTGTGGCAGGCCGTAGGTCGGGAAGGCCACGCTGCCGAGATCCCAGATCCCGTACATCCAGAAGGCCGCGTTGCCGGTATAGAACTCCTTGCGCAGCGCGTCGAATTCCATCGCGGTGTTGTTGGCGGGGATGACGCCTTCCTTCACCCCGCGCTCGAACCAGCCGAATGCCGCGGCGAGCTTGTCACGCTCAAGGAGCAACTTGCCGCTCGCCGGATCGATGAAGTCATTGCCGTAGGCATTGAAGACCATGATGTAGTCGGGGCCCTTGTTCGGCCGGTGAAGGACGCCGTACTGGGCTTTCGTCTTGTCGACCACCTGCTTGGCGATATCCAGGACCTCGTCCATTGTCAGGTCGCCCGACAGTGCCCGCTGGGGCAAAGCGTCGACGAAAGCGGCGTCATAGCCGGCCTCGCGGAGGAGTTTCTTGTTGTAGAAGAACATCCTCGCCTCCGCATCCTGCGGGATGGCGTAGGTGCCGTCGGGGCACCTGGTCGATGACCAGAGCTCCGGGAAGATCGTCCCGAAGTGCTGCGGGTATTTGGCGATATAGTCGTCGAGCTTGAGGGCGAAGCCGTCCTGCTGGAAGGCGCAGACCCATTCATGCGCAGCGATGAACATGTCCGGCCCCTGGCCGATGCCGAACACTTTCAGGAGCTGCAGAGCGTCGTCGTCAAAACCCTTGGCAGGGCTCTCGCGCACCGCGACCTCGATACGCTTGGGTGAACCTTCGGCCTCGAGTTCCTTGTTGAGCCGCTCTGCAGCCTTGACCACATTGCCCGGACGCAATGGTCCGGAAGGATCCTGACGCGACCACAGCTCGAATTTCACGGTCTCCTGGGCGAAAACCGGCATTGCCGTGAAGACGGCTGCCAAGCCACCCGCAAGTACTGCACTCAGGAGTGCGGCGGCAGTTCCACTCTTCCAGTGAATCATCTTTCCATCCTCCCTGCTGCGGCACGCTTCACCGCGCCGTCATGTTGTTGCAATGCTGTGCAACAGGATTATGAATGCACTTGGGAGAATGTCCAGTGGGAGGGGTCGAACCGTGACCGACGGCAGAGACAATGGCCAGGGTCGTTTCGTGAGCGCCCAGGCCGTCGCCGAACGGGCGGGCGTGTCCCGCTCCGCGGTCTCGCGAGCCTTCACCCCTGGCGCAAGCATAGCGCCGGCAACCCTGGCCAGGGTGCACGAGGCGGCCGCCGCCCTCGGCTACCAGGTCAACGATCTCGCCCGGGGCCTTCTCGCCAATCGCAGCCGGTTGGTCGGGCTGGTGACCTCTGACGCCGACACACCGTTCCGCGCCCAGATGATCGCCGCGCTGTCGCAGGCCTTGATCGAGCGTGGCAACATGCCGGCGATCATCAACATCGGCACCACCACGGAAGACATTGCGAATGCCAGCCGGCAGTTGCTGCGTTACCGGGCGGAGGCGACCGTCTTCCTGTCAGGCTCGCCGCCGGAGAGCCTGGTCGAGCTGACGCGCCGCAACGGACAGCCGCTGATCCTGATCAACCGAGCCGAGACGGGCCTCGACAGCGTTCATTGCGACGACAGGGACGGTGCGCAGCAGGCCTTCGGGATCCTGTCCATGACCGGAGCCCGCCGCTTCGCCGTGATCAACAAGGAGGATCCGAGCCCGAGCCTTGCCGTTCGCGAGCGCGCCTTCGCCGAGTTCGCAGCCGCGTCGGGATTCAAGCCGACGATCGTGAGGGCCGGTCACTCCGACTATGACGGCGGACGGGAGGCGGCGCGGCAATTGCTGGCGCGAGGACCGGCACCTGACGCGATCTTCTGCGTCAACGACCTGATGGCGTTCGGGACGCTCGATCATTTGCGCGGCGCGGGCCTGCGTGTACCAGACAACGTGTCGGTCATCGGCTTCGACGACGTTCCCATTGCCGCGTGGGCCTCCTACAGGCTGACCACGCTGCGGCAGGACCCCCGGCGCATCGCCCGCGAGGTCGTGTCGATCCTCGACCGGCGCCTCTCCGATCCGGACCTGCCGCCGATGTCGGTCCATATCCCGGTCGAGCTCGTAGTTCGCGAAACCGTCAAGACCCGCCGGCAGGAGGCGCGTCTTCGCAAATAGGGAGACCAGCCGGGTATGTCCTTCAGCTTCCTGGCCCGCGAGGCGGGGCATGTCCATGTCTGCGGCCACCGCGGCTACAGCCTCTGTTATCCGGAGAACACGCTGCCGGCGCTCGAGGCGGCCCGGACGGCAGGCGCGACCACGGTCGAGATCGACGTCGTACTGACTGCAGACGGCGAGCCGATCGTCCTGCACGATCTGACCGTCGACCGGACAACGGACGGGCATGGCTTCGCAGCCGACCTCGACCTTGAGCAGATCCGCCGACTGGATGCCGGCGTCCGGTTCGATCCCGCCTTCGCCGGTACGAAGATTCCGACCGTCGCGGAGACGCTCGACTGGGCCAAAGCGGCGGATATGGGGATCGTACTGGAGATCAAGGAGGCGGAGCGGCCGGAGCTCGCCGCCGATCGCGTAGCGGCATTGCTCAGAGCAACGGGGACGCTCGACCGCGTCATCGTGATCGGCTTTGACCATGCGGTTCTGAAGCGCGCCGTAGAGCGCCATCCGGGACTCAAGACCGAAGCAATCACCCATGCCCGCCATGCGGACCTCATCGGGGTACTGCAGGCTTGCGGCGCGGCTTCGGTCTCGATCGAGCTCGACATGTTCCACCCCGACGATGCGAGGGCATTGCATGAAGCGGGTCTTGGCAATCGTCTCAGCATGCCTCGCCCGGACAAACTCGCCGAATACTGGCAAGGCGGCCGCGACCCGCTGCCGAAAATCGTGCAGTGGATCGCCGATGGGCTGGTCGACTCGATTTCCGGCGACGATGTGCCGTTCATCGCTCGCCTCGTCAAACAAGCCGGCCACGCCAGTTGAGAAGATCGCCATGGCTCGGATGCAACCGGATGTTCTCGATAACCGCCTGGGGGCGGCGGAAGCCGTGGTCCGCGAAGCAGGCCGGCTCGCCGCCGACCATTTTGCCCGGCGCGAGCTTTTGAGTATCGACCGCAAGGGTGCGCAGGACCTGGTGAGCGAGGCCGACCGCGAATGCGAAGACCTCATCGTCACCGGTCTCGGCCGCCTGTTTCCCGAGGACGGCTTTCTCGGCGAGGAGCGCGGCTCCCGCAACCCGAAGGCGCCTGCCGTCTGGGTGATCGACCCGATCGACGGTACGCATAATTTCCTGACCGGCATTCCGTTCTGGTGCGTCTCCGTCGGCATGGTCGTCGACGGTGCGTTGGCGCTCGGGATCATCTACGCCCCGCTCGCAGCGGAGCTGTTTTCGGCGAGGAAGGACGGCGGCGCCTTCCTCAACGGCCGGCCGATCAAGGTGAGCGGCGAAGCCGACCCGACGCGTGCCCGTGTCGCGGTCGGCTTCAGCTACCGTCGGCCGGTCAAGGAGCATGTCCGCGCGGTCGATGCGCTGCTTTCGGCGGGGTGCGAGTATCTCAGGCTCGGGTCCGGGGCGCTCGGCCTTGCCTATACGGCAGCGGGGCGCTTCGACGGCTACTGGGAGCGCCATATGAATTCGTGGGACGCCGTGGCGGGCTTGCTGCTGGTCCGCGAAGCCGGCGGCTGGACGAATGACTTCGCGGCCGAACACCTGGCGCATGGGAGTGAAATCCTGGCCGCTACGCCGGCGCTGGCCGACATGGTCAAACGGCATGTGAGGTTCGGCAGCCCCGAAAGGTAGCCGGCCGTCCGGATCGAAGCCAACTTCGTTCCTTTCGCTTTGCTCGTCCGCCATGCTTTCGCTCCATACGGCGACATGTGGGTGCGAGCGCGAATTTCGCCCGCCCCTGCCAAGCGTATCGCACCCGCCGCCGTGCGCAGTCGTGACCAACCTTGACTGATTTTGACCGAAATATGCCCGAACCGCTTGTTTCAAACCTGTTACAGAGGCGAGTTCGGACAGCATCGGGCAGAAACACGGTTGGCCTATTGTCCCTTCAACAGGGAACAACAAGGCGACGACAATGGCCGGCAAGAGAACCACATCAGTCGGGAACGGGCACGGACCGGTGCGCGGCTTCGATTTCCCCAGGATCGCGTTGCGCCAGCGCACGCAGGATCATCCGATGGCAATGTTCGCGGTGGCCGCTGCCGCCTGCTTTCTCGCCATGGCGCTCATTCCCACATCCGGACCGGCCTTCGCGGCCATCGGCGGAGCGCCGCGCAAGATCGCGGACGACGTCCGCACCACGCAGAAGACGGCACGCCTGCCCATGTCGGAGACCGAGCGGGCCTGTCAGGGACAGGCCTGGGGCAACGAGTCGCTCGATTGCCTGCTCGTGATCGCCCGGGAGGCCGGTGACAGGAAGGCTCGTACGATCCGCATGATCGCCAATGCCGAGCCGAACCGGCAGACCCCAAACGTGTTCTGAAGCTTTCAGCCCTCCAGCCTCTGGCTCCCTGCCGACCCCTCCGGCAGGGGGCCTTTTTTTGTTGCGGAGCAGGCTGTTCCTGTTCCCGGCATGCCCAGCCGGGTCGATTTTCCGCCGTTGCTACTTCGTCAGCGTGATCTGGTCGCCGACCGCGGCGAGCACGCCGCGCACGTCGAGCGTGCTGAACGGCTTTTCCAGGATGAGAGGGCGCAGATGCGGCGCCAGCGCCTCCACCTCGGCACGGGCGCCGATCATGTCGCCGGTGACGAGCACGAAGCGCCGGCTGAGATCGGCGCGATGGTCGATGATGTCGCGATAGATGCCGATGCCGCTGGAGCCCGGCATGCGCAGGTCGCTGAACACGATGTCGGGCGCGACATCGGGCAGGATCTCGCCGGCCGAGGTCCAGGCCGACAGCATCACCGACTTGATGCCCATGAGTTCGAGGATATCGGCCAGGGATTCGGCAACGTCGGGTTCGTCGTCGACGATGAGCGCGCGGCGCAGGCTGGTCGATTGGGCGTGTCCAGTGCCGGCACTATTCTGCGCGCCTGCCGTGGCCGGCAGTTCCACCACGAAACGCGCGCCGCTCGGCTCGGTCGCCTCGAACCAGACCTTGCCGTTGTGGCGCTCGACGATCGAACGGGAGATCGACAGGCCGATGCCGGTGCCGACCCCCACGGGCTTGGTCGTGAAGTAGGATTCGAAGATGCGGGAGCGGATTTCCTCCGGAATGCCCGGCCCGTTGTCCTCGACCGAGAACCCGACGGTGCCGTTCGGGTTCCGGAACGTACGCACCTTGATGCGGCGGTCGCGCGGGCTCGATGCCAGCGCATGCTGGCTGTTGACGAGGAAGTTGGCGGCGACCTGGGTGAGGTGGTCGGCATCGGCCATCACCAGCACCGCGCCTTCGGCAAATTCGGCGTCGACCCCGATGCCGCTGGTGCGCGCGCCGTAGGCGGTGACTTCGAGCGCCGAGCGCAACACATGGTTGAGGTCGGTTTCGGCCTGCGCCGTGGGCTGGAGCCGCACCATGCCAAGGAAGCTCTTGACGATGCGGCCGCATCGCTCGGCGGCGGCGCGGACCTTCTCGGCGCGGGCCTTGGTCTGGGGGTCGACGGCGAATTCATGCAGCAAGGTCGACTGCGCCACCACCACGGCGAGCGGATTGTTGAGCTCATGCGACACGCCGGCCAGCAGCGAGCCCATCGCCGCGACCTTCTCGTTCTGATGCAGCTTCTCCCGCTGGCGATTGATCTCGTCCTCGGCATAGCGCTTCTCGCGCAGGTCCCGGATCGATCCGAGAAACAGCCGGCGGTCGGCGATCTTGACCTCCGACGCGGTCAGCTCGATCGGGAAGATCTCGCCCGATGCATGCTGCGAAACCGTCTCGAGCCGGCGGCCGAGCATGGGTGCGCCGCGCCCGGCCATGTATTCTCCGCCATTGGCGTGGCCGGCCCGGTAATATTCGGGGATGATCGTGTCGAGTATGTCCTGGCCGACGATGTCGATGCGCCGATAGCCGAACATCCTTTCGGCGGCCGGGTTGAATTCGACGATCTTGCCCGTTTCGTCGATGATGATGACGGCGTCCAGCGACGCCTGCAGCATGGCCGCGCGCATGATCTCCGCGACATGCGCATCCGACTGGGAGCGCTCGATGGCGTCGCTGATGGCGATGGCCACGATCTCGGCCGCCGCCTTCTCCTCGTCGGTCCACTTGCGTTCTCTCAGGCAGTCGTTGATGGCCAGCGATCCCGCTGCCTGGCCGTTGACGAAATAGGGGATCGACAGGAACGATTTGATGTTCTGGTTTTCGAAGTCCCGCCTGAGGAAGCCGCCGATCTCGCTCGTCAGCCCGGTAAACATCTTGCCCTGCCTGCCTTCCCGGGCGATGCGACCGAGCAGCTCATCGGAGTGGATGACCGATTGCGGGATGACCGTCGGCATGCCGGAGATGCCCTCGATCTTGTCGTCGACCCAGAATCCGGCCACGGACTGGATAAGCCCATGGTCGGGCGCTTCGCGCAGACGGAACAGGATCGTGCGATGCGCCGACATCGAACGGCCGATGAGTTCCAGTGCCCAGCCGAGTTCCTGGCGCCAGTCCTCTGCCTGCCGCAGCCTTCGCACGATGCGGGCGGCCGCGACGGAAACGCCGGGCTCGACGATGTCCATGTCCATGCTGGGCGGGATCGTCTCGATCATGCGGCCGGTTCCATTGTTCAACCCGGTGCGTCAGCCGGCGTCGCCGGCGGGCAGCGAGAAGATGTAGCCCTCGCCGCGAACGGTGCGCAGGAATTTCGGGCTGGAGGGATCCTCCTCGATCTTCTTGCGGAGCCGCATGATCCTGATGTCGACGGCGCGCGAGGAATCGGAATCCTCCTCCACGCCGATCGCTTCGGAGATCGCCGCCCGCGTCAGCAGCCGGTTGGGCCGGCTGAGGAATATCTCCAGCACGTCGAACTCGCTCTTGGAGAGGTCGACGATGGAACCGTCGGGCGCGGTCACCAGGCGCCCCTCGAAATCGGCGGTGTAGCCGCCGAAGGCCATTGTCCGCCGGGGCGCCTCGCTCTCCGATTTCGCCTGCGCCGGTTCCATTTGCTGCGGAACGCGCCTAAGCACGCTGCGCACCCGCGCCAGCAGCTCGCGCAGCTCGTAGGGTTTCACGATGTAGTCGTCGGCCCCGATCTCGAGCCCGACGATGCGGTCGATCGCCGTGCCCGCGGCGGAAGCGAAGATGATCCCGGCTGACATGGTCGAGCGGATCCAGCGGCCGAGCGACAGGCCGTCCTCGCCAGGCATGGCGATGTCGAGAATGGCGAGATGAAAGGGACCCTCGGCGGCAAGCGCCCGCATCTCGGCGGCATCGGCGGCCGTCGCGACATCGTAGCCGTTCGCGCCGAGATATTCCGCGACGGCTTCGCGCAGATCCGGCTCGTCCTCGACGATTACGATGCGTGCTCGCAGTGCTATCTCGCCTCCGCTTTCAGCGGACAGTAGATTGGGTATAAACATCTTGTCTAGTTACATCCTCGAACTTGAGACCGGGACTTTTCATGGCGAGGCCAGTCGTTGCGTTGATCGGTTTTTCCGCTGATGCCGCCACCGAGCTCGACGACTATCTCCAGCGGCGCGGATATGTCGTGCGCCTTGCGGCGGACGGCTGGCAAGGCGATGCGCTGATCGGCGAGGGCGGTGTCGATGTCGCGGTCGTCGAACTGGCGCTCGAAGACGGCGCCGGTCTCGACCTGCTCCGACGCCACGCCGCCGGCGGCACGCTTTTCATGATGGTGAATGGACGGTCCGACCTGATCGACAAGATCCTGGCCCTGGAACTCGGCGCAGCCGACGCTGTCGAGCGTCCTGTCAATCCGCGCGAGATCGCGGCGAGGATCGGCGGGCTGATCGCCCGGCGAGGCCGGCGCGGCAGCGAGTTGCTGGTCCTCGAGAACGCGACGGTCGACCTGAAGGCCGCTCTGGTGATGCACCGGTCGGGGGGAGAGGACGCCCTGTCTCCCGGGCAGATCGCGCTGCTTCGGCTGTTTGCCGCCAATCCCCGCACGGTGCTTACCCGCGACGATATCATCGCCGCTGCGCCGGCCGAGGCAACTGACGCCTTCGACCGGTCGATCGATTCGCGCATCGTGCGGCTTCGCCGCAAGCTCGATACCGAAACGATCACCACGGTGCGCGGCACCGGCTACCGCTTCGACCCGCCGTCGGGCGGTTGAGCAGGCAACCCGGCACCGATTTCGGCCGGCCCCGGCGATGGGCGTTCTTATCAGGCGATGCAAGATCGGGTCACCGCGCCTGCTGATGCGACGCGACCTGAACTGCGCCGATGCCGGATCCGGCATGCCCGGCATCGGCGGGCGACTTCAGCAGCACCGCCGCCACCGCGGCAATGCCGAGCAGTCCCTGGGCATAAAGAAGCGCGGAAAGAACCGCAGCGCCCTTGTTGGCCTTCATGGTCGGATCCTCCGGGAGCGTGCCGGGTGCGGGGCTTCTGTGGGAGCGGTCCAGAGATGGCCGGCCGGGCTCCCCGCGAGCGAGGGTACACCCGTCGCCACGCCTTTCCCGACCAGCTCGATCGTCCTGCCGCATTCCATGTCCCGTCCAGACATCCGTGTTTCTATGCGCACAGAATGACAGGGCCCTGTTTCAGGACGATGCCGCGCCGCCCGGCCCCTGTTGCAGGATGGTTTCCGGGCGCAACCGAATTGCCGGGCGCGAGGTCAAGCGCGGGACGCTCATATTGCCTGATATGAAACAATTACGAAACATAATTGCGTTTCAGCGAAATCAATTCGAAACAGCGCGTGCGCATATTGCTCCCATCGAAACGGACCAGTCATCTTTCGGGGGAACACATGACCACCAACTTCGCCAATCGTCTCATAAACCTTGCGACATGCACCATGATCGGCTTCGGCGCCTTGCTCGGCTGGGGAGCCGACACCGCAGTCGCGGCCAACAAGATCGTGGCGCGCGTATCGATTTCGCAGCAGACGATGCGGGTCATGATCGACGGACGGGAAACGTTCCAATGGAAGGTGTCGACCGCGGGCAAGGGCTATGTCACGCCGACCGGTTCGTTCACGCCGACCCGCATGCACGAAATGTGGTATTCGAGGAAGTACGACAATGCGCCGATGCCGCATTCGATCTTCTTCCACGGCGGCTATGCCGTGCATGCCACGCCGCATGTCAAACGCCTCGGCCGCCCGGCCTCGCATGGCTGCATCCGGCTCCATCCCGACAATGCCGCAGATTTCTACGAGCTGGTCCAGGCCTTCGGCCCGTCCAACACCCGTATCGTCATCGTTAAATAGCCGGCGCGCGACTTTCGCCGGGCCTTTATGTGGCGGGGTCCCCGCCACCCGCTCAGGCCACCGTGAACCGCACGATGTGGAAGAAGACAGGCGCGGCGAAGACCAGGCTGTCGGCGCGATCGAGCATGCCGCCATGGCCCTCGATCAGGTGACCCCAGTCCTTCACGCCCTGGTCGCGCTTGATGGCGGAGGCCACGAGCCCGCCGAGAAATCCCATCAGGCAGGCAAGCAGCGCGATGCCTGCCGCCTGAAGCGGCGAGAATGGGGTCAGCCACCACAGGGCGCCGCCGAGCAGGCTGGCGCCGGCGAGGCCGCCGATCAGGCCTTCCCAGGTCTTGGACGGCGACACGTTGGGCGAGACGCGACGTCTGCCGAACAGCTTGCCGAAGACATATTGCAGCACGTCGCTGCCCTGCACCGTGATGATCAGGAAGGCGATGAGAAGCAGCTTGCGATCGTCGAAGCCGGGGATCGGCAGCGTCAGCAGCGCCGGCACATGGCTGACGCAATAGACGGCCAGCATCAGCCCCCATTGCTGCTCCGCCACGCGCTCCAGGAAGCGCGCGGTGTCGCCGCGCAGGGCGGTCAGCGCCGGCATGGCCAGGAAGCAGTAGACCGGAATGAAGATGGTGTAGAGCCCGTACCATTCGAGCCAGACCAGCAGATACTGGGCCGGGATCGCCACGCCGAACATGCCGAGCAGGATCCAGTGGTCGCTGCGGCGCGAATAGGTCAGCGTCACGAATTCGCGCAGCGCGGCGAACGAGACGAAGGCAAAAAGCAGGATCACGCCGCCCTTGCCGAACAGGAAGGCCGCCGCGATCGCCGCCACCATCACCCACCAGGCCTTGATGCGCTGATTGAGGTTGAGGAGCACGGGATCGCGCGGATCGGCCGCGCGCCATGTCAGCGCCGCGGAAACCGTGCTTGCGGCCAGCAGGACGCCGAGCAGGCCGGCGGCGAGATAGAACGTCTCGGTCATGGCTTGCCGTCCCTCCTCGGCCTCGGGTCCAGTGCAAGGAGCGCATCGCGGGCGCGATCCAGGAAGGCGCGCCTCTCCTCGTCCTGCGTCGGCGCGATCGGTGCGCCGAAGACGACGCGGCACAGGAGCGGAACCGGCAGGAACTCACCCTTCGGCAGCACCCGCGACATGTTCTCGATCCAGCATGGGACAAGTTCCACGTCGGGCCGCGTGACGGCGAGGTTGTAGAGGCCGGACCGAAATCGCAGCAGCGGCTCCTCGGTCATGTTGCGCGTGCCTTCGGGGAAGAAGATCAGCGAGTCGCCCTGGTCCAGGGTCTTCAGCATGACGGCGAGCGGATCGACTGTGCGCTCCACCCAGTTGCGCTCGACGAGGACCGAGGAAAGCATGTCCTCGGCGATGAAGCGGCGCAGCTTCGACTTGCCCCAATAGTCCGCCCCGGCGACAGCGCGTGTGCGCATGCGCTCACGCGGCGGCAGGCAGGCCGACAGGAGAATGAAGTCGCCATGGCTGGCGTGGTTGGCGAAATAGATGCGCTGCCTGTCGGATGGTCCGGTGCCGGCCCAGATCGGCCGAACGCCGGTGATGGCCCGTGCGAATGCCGCCAGGGTCGCGGAGGTCGCGGTCCGAAGCGCTGTGCAGGCCAGTGTCCTGATCTCCCGCATTGCCCCTCCGACTAGACCCGTTCCGCGACCGATACGGTGAAGATGCCCCAGCGGTCGATGCGCTGGTCGAGCTTGCGGAAGCCGGCCTTCTCGACGAGCTGGTCCATCTCGGCCTGGCTGCGGCGGCGCATCACCCATGGCCTGCCGTCGCGATGCGAGGTCAGGCAACGGGCGATCATCTCGAGCTGCGGGTGCCAGGGCTGGTTGGTGTAGATCAAAAGGCTGCCCGGCGTCATCGCGCGGGCGAGGCCGTCGAGAGAACGCGCCACGAGCGTGTTGCCGGAAAAGAGCTCGTAGAGACCGGAGACGATGGCGAGGTCGGGTGCCGGCGACTGTGCCGCCAGGGACGCGGCGTCGAAAGCGTCGCCGTTGCGGAAGACAACCGTATCCGGCAGCCCGCGCCGGCGGATGAGGCTCGATCCTGCCACGACATTGATGTCGGAATAGTCCCGCAATGTCACACTCGCCGGCTGCCGCGGGCAGAGCGCGATCGCGTCGAGCACGTAGCGGCCATGGCCGGCGGCGATGTCGAGCACGTCGACGCTTCGTCCCTGGGCCTGAAGCCGTGCCACTGCGGCAGGGATCAGTTCCTCCAGATGTGCCTTGCGCTGGCGGATGCCGCGCCAGCCGACCGCGTCGAGGAAGAAGCGGTCGATCAGCCTGCCGCCGGGGCCTATGCCCCGCGCCCGGTTCTCATAGACGTAGTCTAGTGTCGAGCCGGAATCGAAACCGGTCCGGATGCCCGTCGATAGCCCTTGGGAAAAGGCGGCTCCGACGCGGATCATGAAGCGGTTGAACGCCCACCACGCCCCTTTGGCCGAAAAGGTCTCCAGCGGCGTCGCCAGACGGTCGGCCTCGTCGCGGGTATGGCCCGCCCGATCGGCGGTCGTCAGGTCGGGCCGGGGCGCCGGCCGGCGGCGCTGCTCGCCGATGAAACGCCTGACCTCGGCGAGCGCCACGGCGCGATCCTTCTCGCCCAGAGTATCGTGGAAGAAACCCGCCAGCACATGCCGCTCCTTCACCGGGCTGCCCAGCCTGACGAAGAATTCGTGCTGCGGAGCCTGCCGCACCACGAAGTCGCTGCCCGAGATCAGGAGCTGGGTCGGCGCGGTGATGGCGCCGGCGTCGGCGACGATGCGCTCCGCGTGATCGTAGAGTTCGAGCAGCATGTTGGAGGCGATCGGCCGTGTGATCAGCGGATCGTTCTCGAAAGACGCGATGCGCTCGCGGTCATGGGTGAGAAAGCGCGCCTTCACATAGGAATTGACGAAGAACGGCCCGGCGAGCTTCTGCCACAGCGCGATGCCCTGGCGGGCGAACGGCACATAAAGCTTGACGTCGAAAGCCGGGGCGGCCAGCACCAGGGCACGCAGCCTGGGCGCATAGTCATGCACCCAGCCGGCGGCCAGCACGGCGCCGACGGACTGCGCGATCACCGTGATGTCCTCGACGGCGATTCCGTCGCGTGCGGTGATCTCCTTCACGAGACAATCGATGTCGCGGACGGATGCCGCGAAGGAGGGCGAATGGCCGCGTTCCCCGGAAGAGCGTCCATGGCCTCGCGCGTCCCAGGCATAAACCGCATGGTCGTCCAGGCCAAGTTCGTCGACCAGATGCGCCATGCGCCCGCCATGTTCATGGCCGCGATGGAAGAGGACCACGGCGCCGCGCGTGCGGGGGCTGCGCGCCGGCCAGCAGCGATAGAAGATCTGCGCGCCGTCATGGCTCCGGAAGCTTCGTTCGAGCGCGACGGAGGAGCGGGGAGCGTCGATCTTTGCGACCAGCACTTCATGTTTCATGGGAGACCTCGATGATGCTCAGGCGGCGAGCCCGGCACGGATGCGGTTGACGATGGTGACGGCCGAGAGCGCGGCCAGGAAAGGAAACAGCCAGGAAGCGAATACGGGTAGCGTGACGCCCGATGCGATCAGCGCGCCGAGCGCGCCGAGCACGAGGGCCCGGTCGCTCTTGCCGAGCGGGCCGGCATAGATGCGCACCGCACCCGCGGCGGTGCCGATGATGCCGGCGCATTCCGACAGCAGCGCCATGATGGCGAATGAGACAACGCCCCAGGGCTGGAAGGGCGCGACCAGCACGAATGGCAGCGTGAGCGCCAGATCGGAGACGAGATCTCCGAGTTCGTTGAGATAGACGCCGAGCCGCGATGCCTGGCCGTGCTCGCGCGCCAGCATGCCGTCGACTGCATTCATGGCCATGCGCACGAAGAGCACGACAGGAAACAGCCAGAAGACAGCAGTTCGGTCGGGGAAAAAGGCGATGAGGGCGCCGGTCGCGATCGAGAGCACGGATGCGGCGACCGTCACCTGGTTCGCGGTCACGCCGACGTGCGCCAGCCATGCGACGAAAGGCCTGAGCCGGGCCTGGAAAGCCGGTTTCAGTGCATAGAGCGTCGGCATGGCCTGCCTCCTTTGCTGCCCAAGGCGAAATCGCCTTTGCTGCCCAAGGCGAAATCGCCTTTGCTGCCCAAGGCGAAATCGCCTTTGCTGCCCAAGGCGAAATCGCCTTCGCCGCCCATGGCGAAATCGCCTTCGCCTTGACTTCACTCCAGTCCATGCCATCTAGTGTCATGAACACTGTTCACGATCATTGTGAACAGTGTTCAAATTGTGGCGAATCCCAAAAAAGCGGCAAACAGGAAACCGATCATGGCGAGCAAGACCGAGGAGCGCCGCGAACAGCTGAGGCAGAAGCTGATTGCGATCGCTGAAAGCCGGATCGCGAATGATGGCTACGCCGCGCTCACCGCGCGCGACGTTGCCGGCGAGGCGGGCTGCGCCCTGGGCGCGATCTACAACATCTTCAAGGACATGGATGCCCTGGTCACGGCGGTGAACGCGCGCACCCTGGTTGGGTTGGAGGCGGCGGTCGCGCGCGCCTTCTCGGACGAAGGCGTCAGACGTGACCCCAAGCGCGGACTGGTGACCCTCGGCCTCACCTATTTCCACTTCGTCACGGCGCATCCCAAACTGTGGTCGGCGATCTTCGAACTCGGCTTCCGCGCGGGCAAGGAACTGCCGCAATGGCAGATCGACGAGCATGTCCGTCTGATCGGCCACATCGTGAAGCCGCTGCGCGTTCTTCTGCCCGGCGCTTCGGAGCAGCGGCTGGATCTTCTCGCCCGGTCGCTGTTCTCCGCTGTGCACGGCATTGTCAGCCTCGGCCTCGCCCGGCGTTTCATGGCGGTTCCGCCGGCCGAGATCGCGGCACAGATCACCTTCATCGTCGAGGCATTCTGCGACGGCGTGGTGGCGCGCGGCGCCCGCCGGCCGTAGGCTAGCGGAGGTCGAACGTGACCGGCAGCGCCAGGGGTATGCTGGCCTTGGCGAGTTCCTTGGGCGGCGCCGGCACCGGCGAGGCGCGGCGCAGCATATCGAGCGCGGCCTTGTCGAGTTCCGGATTGCCGGAGGAGCGCGTCACCCGCGACGAGGTTACGCGGCCGCCGGGGTCGACTGTAAAGGCAACCCGCACGGTGCCCTGTTCGCCCCTGGCCTTGGCACGGCTCGGATAACGCTGGTGGCGCTTCAGCCAGGCAACGACGCGCGAATGCCATTTGGCGGGACTGACGCGGGGCGACGAAACGCCTTGCGTACTCTTCTGCGCCGCCGCCCTCGGTGCGGTCGGCGCCTCGACTTTCGCCGCCATCGTCGGCTTGGCCGCCGGTTCCTTCTTCTCCGCCTTTTCCTTCTTCTGCGGACGCGGCTTCTCGACCGGCTTCTCTGCCTTCTCTTCCTCGATCACCGGGCGCGGCTCGGGCAGGGGAACGGCGACCTCAGGGGTTTCCGCCTCGACCACGTCGGGAATGACCTCGTCGAGCGGCTCCTGCTGTTCCACCGGCTCGACCTTCGCCAGTTCGACCTCTTCGACGGCCTCGGCAGGCTTTTCCTGCACCTCTTCGACGGGCTCGGTCTCTTCGATCGGCTCCGGCTCGAGTTCCGACACCTCCTGCGTCTCCTCGACCGGGTCAGCCTGCTCGGCAGGCACCTGGTCGGGTACGAAGGCATCTTCCTGGACCGCCGGCGCGACCGGAAGCGGGGCAAGCTCGATCATCAAAGCGGGCGGCGGGCCGCCGTCGGAGTCGGCCGGCCGCAGCATATGCGCGCCGAAACCGATCGCGATATGGATCGCCAGCACCATCGCGCCCGCCGCGCCCCACAGCATGGCATCGCGCCGGGTGAGGCGCATGAGCTGTGTGCTGGGCGCGGAGGCCGCGATGCTCATTGGGCCGCTCCCGGCAGCGGCGCAGCGGTTGGTACGCCCGGCGTCATCGTCTCCAACCCGACCAGCGCGATCTTGAGGTAGCCGGCGCCGCGCAGGAGATTCATGACCTCCATCAGGTCGCCGTAGCCCACCGCCTTGTCGGCGCGCAGGAAGATACGGGTTTCCTTGTTGCCGCTGGTGCGGCCGTCAAGGGTGGTGGCGAAGGATGCCCGCTCCACCGTGTCGTTGCCCAGGGCGAGACTGAGATCGCTCTTCAGCGTGAGGAACAAGGGCTGCTCGGGCCGGGGGGAAGGGTTGGCGGTCGAGCCGGGAAGGTCGACATTGACGTCGACGGTCGCCAGCGGCGCCGCCACCATGAAGATGATGAGCAGCACAAGCATCACGTCGATGAAGGGCGTGACGTTGATCTCGTGGTTCTCCTCGAGATCGTCGCCGGCATTCTCGCGGATTCTGCTCGCCATGTCGGGGCCGTCCCGTTACTCGGCCGCGAGCGGTTGCCGGCGCGCGGCGTGCGCGACCGCGCTGATGTCGAGATCCCGGCTCACGAGCCGCTCGACGCCGGCCGATGCGTCCGCCAGGACCTGGCGATAGCCGGTGATGGAGCGCGCGAAGACGTTATAGATCACGACGGCCGGGATGGCGGCGACCAGGCCGATGGCGGTGGCGAGCAGCGCCTCGGCGATGCCGGGCGCCACCACGGCGAGATTGGTGGTCTGCGCCTTGCTGATGCCGATGAAGGAATTCATGATTCCCCAGACGGTGCCGAACAGGCCGACGAAGGGCGCCGTCGAGCCGATGGTGGCGAGCACGCCCGTGCCGCGCGACATGCGTCGCCCGGCGGCTGCCTCGATCCTGGCAAGGCGCGAGGCGACGCGTTCCTTGAGGCCGTCGCCCTTGCCGGAAATGCCCTCCGACATCGCGACCTCTTCACCTGCGGCCCGCACGAGCAGCGCGCCCGGACCGCCGGCATTGCCGAGCGCCTTGCCGGCGTCGGCGAGGCTGGCGGCTTCGGAAATCGCGCGGACGGCGCGCTGCGCGCGGACCTTCGCTCCGGCTAGCTCAAGCGACTTCGCCAGCCAGACGGTCCAGGTGACGAGGGACGCAAAGGCAAGGCCGATCATCACCGCCTTCACGACCACGTCGGCGGCCATGAACATGCCCCAGGGCGAAAGGTCGTGCGGCAGCGTCGTTTCCGGCATGGGCGCCGGGGCGATCGGGGCAGGCGCGGAGCCGCTCGGCGCGACCGGCTGCAATTCGAGCGGAGCAGGGTTGCCTTCGGGGGCGGAGTTGCCGTCGGGGAGATGGGCCGGTGCTGTCGTGGTGGGCGCCGCCGTGGTCGGCGTTGGCGTCGCGGGTGCTGCCATCGTCGGCGCGCTGCCCTGTTGGGCAGCGGCGGGCGGGGCTTGTTCCTGTGCAGGGGCGATGGTGGCGAGGGCACACAATCCCAGCAGCCCGACCAGTCCTGCAAGCCGCCTTGTTCTCAACATCGGTCATCCTCTCCGGGATCGTTGCCTTCGGCAATCGTCGGCCGGCCGTTCAGATAGGCCAGGGTGATAGAACCGTGCTTTAGGCCGGGTGACCTGCACGGGCAAGAGTTTTCATGACTTTTTTTGTCATGAATTTGGCGGCGCGCTGCAGAGGCAAGGACGTCATGGCACCTCCGACCGAGGCTGGGTCTCGTCCATCCGCGGGCTGCGGATGCCGACATGGCTCGGCTGCGCCATTCGTTGCAGCGTATAAATGCCGCCGGACTGTCGCTCTGACGGCTCCGAGATTCAGCGTGCGTCGCCCACGGAGGACACCAGTGAATCGATGGAATCGCGCTGTGCCGCGGAGCATTGCTGTGTCTTCATGCTCTCCACCATTTGGCCCTGCCCGTAGCCATGAAGAAGGGTGAGCATCGTCACGATGCGTGGCTCCAGCCGGTCGACATTCCGGTACGAGTCGATCAAGGGCTGGAACACCCGGCCTTGCCAGTCCAGACCGCACCATTCCGCAAGTCCGGAGATGAAGCCGGCCCGGATCGCTCCGCGCGCCTGCTCGACCGATACCGGCGGGGTCGCGATTTCCTCCGGCGATGCCGGAGCGCAGGCCTGGCCAGGCGCGCATTGCGCGGATGGTAAGGTGGCGAGCATGCCATCAAGCGCCGTCTTCACGGTTTTGTCGGTCAAAAGCTCCGAGAAAATGTCACGCTCGGCTTCCTCAGCTTGAGTTTGATGGCTTGCCAGGAAAATCGAGGCGAGCACCGTTACGAGGAGCAGCAGGCGCTGGAAGGCCCTGCCTTTCCGAGCACATCCGTACGGTACCGCAAGAAGACGGCGCATCGTCTTTGATCCGCCAGATTCCATCGTGCACCTCGAGCCGCAACGGTTTTCGGGAATGATGTGGTTGTATCTGCGGAGTTATTCCCGTGCAAGCTGTTCTTGTGATGCCACGTGGCACCAGCGCTTTCGTTTCAACCCTTGACCTTCCAGTTGCCGGAAGCCCTATCTCCAGGCTGAACAGAAGAACCGAGCAGGGACCAAACCATGCCCGATCATGAGAAACATGCCCATCACGATCATGCGGACCATGCCCGTCACGGCCACGGCGCCGGCCAGGCGGCGGACGTCGGGCAGATCGTCCGCGACCCGGTTTGCGGCATGACGGTCGATCCGGCCGCCGGCAAGCCGACAGTCACCCATGGCGGGCATATCTATCATTTCTGCAGCGCATCCTGCCGCGAGAAGTTCGTGAAGGAACCGGACGCCTATCTGCAGGCGACCGACCCGGTCTGCGGCATGAAGGTGGATCGCGCCGGCGCGCGTTACTTCCTGCGCCACGAGGGCAAGGGCCAGTATTTCTGCTCGCCGTCCTGCCAGGGAAAGTTCGAGGCCGATCCGCAGAAATATAGCGGCGAACGCTCTGCACCCGCAACCATGCCGAAGGGCACGCAATATACCTGCCCGATGCATCCCGAGATCATCCGGGACAAGCCCGGAGCCTGCCCGATCTGCGGCATGGCACTGGAGCCGATGGGCGTGCCAAGCGGGGACGAGGGCCCGAACCCCGAACTGGTCGACTTCACCCGTCGTTTCCGGGTGAGCGCGGTCCTTTCCATTCCGCTGCTCGTCATCGCCATGGGGCCTATGTTCGGCCTGCCGGTCCGCGACTGGATCGGCGAGCGCGTGGCGGCATGGATCGAACTCGTCCTGGCCACGCCGGTCGTGTTGTGGGCCGCCACGCCGTTCTTCCGGCGCGGCTGGGATTCCATCCTCAACCGCAGCCCGAATATGTGGACGCTCATCTCGCTCGGCGTCGGCGCAGCCTATGTCTACAGCGTGGTCGCGACTATTTTTCCCGACATCTTCCCGCATTCCTTCCGTGGTCATGGCGGCTCGGTGCCGGTCTATTTCGAGGCGGCCGCGGTCATCGTGGCGCTGGTCTTCCTGGGCCAGGTGCTGGAACTGAGGGCGCGCGAGCGCACCGGCTCGGCGATCCGAGCGCTCCTCGATCTCGCGCCGAAGACGGCGCGCCTGATCGCCGCCGACGGTTCGGAGGCCGACGTTCCGCTCGATGCCGTGAAGCAAGGAGACAGGCTGCGCGTGCGGCCCGGCGACGGCATTCCCGTCGACGGCGTCGTCGCGGAGGGACGGTCCTCGGTCGACGAATCCATGATCACGGGCGAGCCGTTGCCGGTCGAGAAGAGTGTCGGCGACAAGGTCACGGGCGGCACGCTCAACAAGAACGGCACGCTGGTCATGACCGCCGAGCGTGTCGGCGCCGAGACGATGCTGTCGCAGATCGTCGAGATGGTCGCCAGGGCGCAACGCAGCCGCGCGCCCATCCAGGGACTGGCCGACCGGGTGTCCTTCTATTTCGTGCCGACCGTGGTGCTCATTGCGATCGTCTCATTCCTCGTCTGGGCGCTCGCCGGGCCGGAGCCGAGCATGATCTTCGCCATCGTCTCGGCTGTCTCGGTGCTCATCATCGCCTGCCCTTGCGCGCTCGGCCTCGCCACGCCCATGTCGATCATGACCGCGACCGGGCGCGGCGCGCAGGCCGGCGTTCTCATCAAGGATGCCGAAGCGCTGGAGCGTTTCGCCAAGGTCGACACGCTGATCGTGGACAAGACCGGTACCTTGACCGAAGGCAGGCCGAAACTGACCGATGTCGTCGCTCTCGAAGGCATCGACGAGGCCGGTCTGCTGGCCTTGGCCGCATCGCTCGAAAAGGGCTCGGAACACCCGCTGGCCGAGGCGATCGTGGAAGGCGCGAAGGAGCGTGGCGTTGCGCTCGCCGATGCCGAAGGCTTCGAGGCCGTCACCGGCAAGGGTGTCTCCGGCACGATTTCAGGCCGCTCCGTCGCGCTCGGCAACCGGGCGATGATGGAGGAACTGGGTCTCGACGCGAAGCAGGCCGCCGCCCGCGCCGACGAGTTGCGCGCCGAAGGCAGGACCGCGATGTTCGTCGCCGTCGACGGCAGGCTTGCAGGCATCGTTGCTGTTGCCGACCCGGTCAAGCCTACGACGGCCGAGGCGATCCGCGTGCTGCATGAAACCGGACTGCGCATCATCATGGCGACCGGCGACAACGAGAAGACGGCGCGCGCCGTCGCGCAGAAGCTAGGCATCGACGAGATCCGCGCCGACATGCTGCCGGAGGGCAAGAAGGCGCTGATCGAAGAGCTGCACGCCAGGGGCGCGAAGGTGGCCATGGCCGGCGACGGCGTCAACGATGCGCCGGCTCTCGCCGTCGCCGAAGTGGGCATCGCCATGGGCACCGGCGCCGATGTCGCCGTGGAGAGCGCCGGCATCACCCTTGTGAAGGGCGACCTCAACGGCATCGTCCGGGCTCGCAGGCTGGCCGAGGCGACCATCGGTAACATCAAGCAGAACCTGTTCTTCGCCTTCGCCTACAATGCGCTCGGTGTGCCCGTGGCGGCTGGAGTGCTCTATCCGCTGACGGGCATGCTGCTGTCGCCGATGATCGCGGCGGCCGCGATGAGCCTGTCCTCGGTCTCCGTCGTCGGCAACGCTCTGCGGCTGAGGGCGCTGAAGCTTTAGCCGCGCCGGATCGTCGCATGGCCTATGAAAAGCTGTCTGCCGGACGGCCGTCTCGACGCATCGCCATTTGCCCTTGTGACAAGCGCCGCTTTTTCGATGCAGCGTGGCGCTTGTCCGGCTTTCGATCGAAATCATTGCGGGTCATAGTTCCCGCCGGAACCAGAAGACCTCGCCCGCGGGAGGAAACGGCATGAACAATCACCTGAACTTCTACATCGACGGAAAGTGGGTCGCGCCGGTAGTGCCGGCGAAGCTCCCGGTGATCGATCCGTCGAATGAGGAAGCCTATACGGAGATCTCGATCGGCTCGAAGGCCGATGTCGACAAGGCCGTGGCGGCGGCACGCGCGGCTTTCGACAGCTTTTCCCGCACGTCGCATGCCGAGCGCCTCGCTCTGCTGAAGCGCATGCTCGCCGCCTACAACGATCGCTACGAGGACATCGCCCAGGCCGTGTCGCAGGAGATGGGCGCGCCGATCGGCTGGGCACGCGGCGCCCAGGCCTGGGCCGGCCAGGCCCATTTCGAAGCGACGATCAAGGCCTTCGAGACCTACGAATTCAGCCACCAGCGCGGCTCGACCATGGTCGTCAAGGAACCGATCGGCGTCTGTGCGCTGATCACGCCCTGGAACTGGCCGCTCAACCAGATCGTCTGCAAGGTGGCGCCGGCAATCGCCGCCGGCTGCACGGTGGTGCTCAAGCCGAGCGAGATCGCGCCGATCAGCGGCATCATCTTCGCCGAGGCCATGGACGCGGCCGGCGTGCCCAGGGGCGTGTTCAACCTGGTCAACGGCACCGGTCCCGATGTCGGCCAGGTAATGGCCGGCCACCCGGATGTCGACATGGTCTCCTTCACCGGCTCGACCCGGGCGGGCATCATCGTCGCCAAGACGGCGGCCGACAAGGTGAAGCGGGTCGCGCAGGAACTCGGCGGCAAGTCCGCCAACATCATCCTGCCCGACGCCGAGTTCGCCACCGCCGTCACCAAGGGCGTCGAAGGCTGCTTCGGCAACAGCGGCCAGTCCTGCGACGCGCCGACCCGGATGCTGGTGCCGGCCGCCCGCCATGACGAGGCCCTGGCGATCGCCAAGGTGGCCGCCGAAGCGCACAAGGTCGGCAACCCCCATGGCGAAGGCACGGTGCTCGGGCCGGTCGTCAGCCAGATCCAATATGACAAGATCCAGCGTTTGATCGAGGCTGGGATTTCCGAAGGCGCCACGCTGGTGACCGGCGGCCCCGGCCGGCCGGAAGGTCTGAACCGGGGCTACTATGTCAGGCCGACCGTGTTCGGCCATGTCTCGCCAGACATGACGATCGCCCGCGAGGAGATTTTCGGTCCGGTGCTGTCGGTGATCTCATACAAGGACGAGGAAGACGCGGTCCGTATCGCCAACGACACGGTCTATGGACTTGCTGCCTATGTGCAGTCCCGGGATATCGGCCACGCGCGCGACGTCGCCAGCCGCCTGCGCGCCGGCCAGGTGTCCATCAACTATCCCGACTGGGACACTTTCGCGCCTTTTGGTGGCTACAAACAGTCGGGCAACGGCCGCGAATATGCCGACTGGGGCATCCACGACTTTATCGAGATCAAGGGCATCGTGGGTTACGGGGTCTAGCTGCCCGACGCCTTCCCGCGCGAGACTATGCGCGCCCTTCCGTCGCCAGAAGCACCAGGGTGCGCAGCGCCTCGGTGGCGGGAACGGGAATGCCGAGCACGCCTGCCTGCCGCACCACGGCGCCGGCAATCGCGTCGATCTCGGTTCTCCGTCCCGCGAGCACGTCCTGCAGCATGGACGGCTTGTGGTCGAGATGCGTGTCGAGCGCATGGTCGACGAGGTCGTGAACGGCTTTGGCGTCCGCTGGTATGCCGGCTGCATTGGCCACGATCACCACTTCGCCGGCAATCCTGTGGGCAAGCTTGCGTGCCTCCGGAAGGCGGCCGATCTGGCCGACCGTGGCATGCGTGACCGCGGCGATGGAGTTGAGCGCGGCGTTGAACGCGACCTTCTCCCAGATGGCGACCTGGACCGTGTCGTCGGTGAGGCAGTCGAGCCCCCCGGCGAGGAAGGCCGCCGCGATCGTACCGAGTTGAGGCGCATCGGAGCCGTCGCTCGTCCAGAAGCGTATCTTGCCGTCGCCATGCGAGCCGACATGGCCGGGGCCGATCATGTCGGCGGGATAGGACGTCATGCCGATCAAGACGCGGGACGCCTCGGCGAAGCCGAGCAGGATCTCTTTATTGCCGAGCCCGTTCTGAAGGCTGAGCAGCACGGTCTCCGGTCCGATCAGATGCATGGCGCCGGTGAGTGCGCTACGCGTGTGCATCGTCTTGGTGAATACCAGCAGCACGTCGAACTGATCGTGCACCGCATCGGGCGTGGCGGCGGGAAGCCATGCGATCTCGGTGCCCGCATCCGTGTCGACGCGCAGCCCGTTCGCCGTGACGGCGTCGATATGCTGCCGGTTCACGTCGATCAGCGTGACCGCGGCGCCGCCGGATTTCAGGCGGGCGCCGAAGAACGATCCCATGGCGCCGGCGCCCAGGACCGCGATGCGAAGCGGTTCGGCGGTCATTGCAGCAGCTTCGGAAGGAACAGCGTGATTGCGGGAAAGGCGACGAGCAGGGCGATGCGGAATACTTCGGCGCCGAAGAACGGCATCACGCCCTTGAAGGTCTGCCGCATCGGCACGTCGGGCGCCTGCGCGTTGATTATGAAGACGTTGAGCCCGATCGGCGGCGTGATCAGTCCGAGCTCGACGACGATCAGTATGACGATGCCGAACCAGATCTTGAGGTCACCGGGATCGAGGCCGTAGTCCAGCCCGGCCACGACCGGCCAGAAGAAGGGCACAGTCAGGATCACCATGGACAGGCTGTCCATCAGACAGCCAAGGATCAGATAGAGTATGATGACGAGGATCAATATGGCCATCGGCGACAGGCCGCTGCCCTGCAGCAGCTCGGCGGCGGCCTGCGGGACGCCGGCGCGGGCCATGAAGATCTTGAGCAACTCGGCGCCAAGCAGGATCAGGAAGATCATGCCGCTCGTTCGTGCCGTCTCGAGCAACGCGTCGCCCATGCCCGCGAGGGTCAGCCGGCGCATGACGAGGCCATAGGCGGTGACCAGGAACACGCCGATTGCCGCGGCTGCGGTCGGATTGTAGATACCGGCATAGATGCCGCCGATGACGATGCCGAATACGACGGCGACCGGGATCACCGCGAGCGTTGCGGCAAGCAGTTCGTCCCGCGTCACGGCTTTCCCTTCCGGGCCCGAACCCGGCACCAGCCGCACATAGATCGCCACCGTCAGCATGAACAGCAGCGTCGCCAGTATGCCGGGGATCAGGGCGGCGGCGAACATCGTCACGACATTCGCCTCGACTATGATGGCATAGACGATGAGCACCACCGAGGGCGGTATCAGGATGCCGAGCGTGCCTCCCGCGGCGATCGTGCCGGTGGCGAGCGCGGGGGAGTAATTGTAGCGCTTGAGTTCCGGCAGGGCGACCTGGCCCATCGTCGAGGCCGTCGCCGTGGACGAACCGCACACCGCGCCGAAGCCGCCGCAGGCCGCGACCGCCGCCATGGCGACGCCGCCACGGAAGCGGCCGAGCCAGGCATTGGCGCCGCGAAAGAGGTCGCGCGACAGGCCGCAGCGCGAGGCGAGGCCGCCCATCAGGATGAACATCGGCAGGACGGAGAGATCGTAGTTCGAGAACTGCGAATAAGCGAGGTCCTTGAGCTGGTTCATCAGCACGGTCGGACCGGATTGCAGGATGATCCCGACAAAGCCCACAAGGATCATCGTGTAGGCGATCGGTACCCTGACGGCGATCAGGGCCAGGAGGCAAATGAGGCCGGCAATGCCGATGGCGAAGGCGTCGAACATCGGGGCCTACTCGTTGGGAACGGGGTTGGACGGCCGGCCGGAACGGATGCCCCGCCAGCCTTCAAGCAGCGTGATGAGCGCGGCGGCGGCGAGCAGCGCCAGCGACACCAGGATGGGCGGAAAAGCGGTCCACAAGGGCAGCTTCAGCACGGGCGTCACTTCGGGAAAGCGCAGATAGCTGAAGAAGCCCAGATACATCTGCCGCAGCATCAGCAGCGAGAAGGCGAGCGCGAACAGCGACGAGAAGGCGGCCATGGCCGACTTGCCGCGCTCGCTCATCCCTTCGGTGAAGATGTCGACGGTGACGTTCGAGCCGGTCAGTTGGCAGTAGGGCAGGAACATGAAGATGGCTATGGCGATGAAATGCTTCACCAACTCGTGGTCGGGCGAGAACGGCCTGGCGAAGAAGATGTTGGAGAGCGCCGAAAGCGCCGTCATCACCGAGAGGGCCAGGGTGATCACCCCGCCGAGCAGCGCCCAGATACGGATGGTGGCCGCGAGCAGAGCGATCCATGGCGCCCGGTCGGCAGGTGGAGGGGGCTCGTTGCCCCCTCCCGCAGGATGAACCGTGGCGCTCACGACTTGCGGGCCGCGATCGCCTTCTTCGCCGCGTCGGCGAGTGCCGCCGCATCGAAGCCGCCGCTGGCGTGCTCGGCAACCCAGCGGTCGACCACCGGTGCCAGCACCTGATTGAAGGCGTCCATTTCGGTCTCGGTCAGGACGATGTGCTCATTGCCGGCATCGACGGCCATCTTGATCCCGAAATCGTCGGAGGCGCGCCAGATACTGGCGACTTCCTTCACCCATTCCTCGCCGCTGTGCTTGTCGAAGACCGCCTTGAGATCGTCGGGCAGGGCATCCCAGCGCGCCTTGTTCATCGACACCTGGAAGGTGGTAGTGCCGAAACGCGTCATGTCAGGGCCTTCGATCTGGTATTTGGTCGACTCCTGCAGTTGCAGCGCGGGAATGATCTCCCATGGGATGAGGGCCCCGTCGACGGCGTTTGTGCTCAGCGCCTGCGGCAGGTCCGGCACCGGCATCGTGACCGGTGTCGCGCCCATGGCCTCGACCACGGCGTTTCCGGTCGGACCGGGCACACGGATCTTCTTGCCCTTGACGTCGTCGGGCGAGCGGACCGGAATGTTGGCCATGTGGAATGCCTGGCCGGCGTGGACGTGCATGAAAAGCACATGGACATCCTGGTACTCGGGCGCGAGCTGGCTTTCGAAGAGATCGCGCATGGCCAGGTTGGTGGCCGTGATGTCGTTGGTGAAGATGGTGGGGAGCTCGAAGATCTCCGAGCGCGGAAAGAGACCGGGCGTATAGCCGTTGACCGTCCACACGATGTCGACAACGCCGTCGACCACCTGGCGGAAGAGCTGGGGCGGCGATCCGCCGAGGGACATGGAGGGATAGAGCTCGATCTTGACGCGCCCGCCAGCGTCCTTCTCGATCGCCTCGGCCCAGGGCTGCAGCATCTTGGTGTGCGCGGGCGCCTTGGGGCCCAGGAAGTGATGCAGCTTCAACGTGACTTCAGGCGTCTGGGCGAAGGCACTGCGCATAAGGGCAGGCGCGGCGACCACCGCGCCGGCGGCCTTCAGGAACTGTCTGCGTTTCAACATGGTCTTTCTCCTCCTGCGATCCCTGCCGTGCCGTGTCTGGTCCGGCGGCGGCCATATTTTCTGCTCTCGGCTTCCCTGGCCGAGGTATCCCTGTCGCCAGAGATTAGACGCTCATGCCTCCGTCGACCATCAGCATTGTGCCGGTCGTGAAGCTGCTCATGTCGGATGCGAGATAAAGGACGGACATTGCGACCTCCTCCGCCGTGCCGTGGCGGCCGAGCGGGATGATCTCGTCGAAGAACTGTGTTCCGTCGCGGCCGATGATCCTGCCGAGATCGTCCTCGACCGATTTCTGGAAGGAATTGTCGATCGGACCGGGATGGATGCTGTTCACCCTGATGCCGCGCGGCGCCAGTTCCTTCGCCAGGCAACGCATGATGCCGATCTGGGCGTGCTTGGCGGTGATGTAGCCATAAACGCCTGGGTCGCCGCGCGTGCCAGCGACGCTCGAGGTGATCACGATCGAGCCGCCGTTCCTGATATGCGGCACCGCATGTTTCGCTGCGAGGAATGTGCCCTTCACATGGACGGCCTGGACAGCGTCGAACACCTCCTCCGGGTAGGCCTCGATCGGCGCCACCGTGCCGAAATTGCCGGCGTTGCAGAACAGGACGTCGATCGCGCCGAAGCGCGTTACCGCGGCGGCCACATAGCGCTCGGCATCGGCAGCCTTGCTGACGTCGGCCTCGACCGTCACGACACGATCCCGTTCTTTTTCGAAGCCGGCCGGTGCCGCGATATCGACGAGCACGACATTGGCGCCATGCTCGAGGAACAGCCGGGCGGTGGCGCGGCCGATGCTGCCGCCTCCGCCGGTTATGATGCAGTTCTTGCCTTCCAGCAGCTTCACGCGCGGCTCTCCTCCCCGTCGGCCTGCCTTGAAACTAGTTTGCAATCAAACATCTTTCGAGCAGTCGCACAAGAGGCTGATCGGATCCCCTGCGCTGCCCGGTTCCAGCGTCAGAAATGCGGCAGCCACACGTCCAGAACGGCCGCGCGTTTGCAGCTGCGCACGACTTCGAAAGCCTCGGCGACGGCGCTTTCGAGCTCTTCGATCTTCTCGACCCTGCGCGCGAAGGCGCCGCCCGAGGCAGCCGCGATTGACGAATAGTCCGGCGGCGGATCGAAGGCGATGTCGAGATCGTTGGCGCGGCTGGCATAGCCGTCCGGATGTACGGCGAGAGCGGAGAAGCGCGGCGCCTTCCAGCCGCGATTGTTGAACACCACCTGCAGGAACGGCGTTTCGTATTTGCCCGCCATCCAATGGACCGAGGACGGCACCGAGAACATGTAGGAGCCGTCGCCCGTCATGGCCACGATCGTCTTGTCGGGCGCGGCCAGCTTGGCGCCGATCGCGGCCCCGCCGTTCCAGCCCAGCGAGCCGCCGCCGCTGGTGAAGATCGATCCCGGCCGCGTCATCGCCAGGTGATTGAAGATCACGGGATAGTTGGTGATGCCTTCGTTGAGCACGATGGTGTCGTCGTCGACATGCCGGCGCACGCAGGCAGTCACATATTCCGGCGTGATCAGCCCGGCGGATGCCCTCTCCAGGGCTTCCAGGCCGCGCCGCCGCTTGTCGCTTTCGCCGGCATGGTGACGCCTGCGGCGCGCCACCGCTTCCGCATCGATGGCCCTCGCGCTGAGCGCCGCATTGAGCTGGGCGAGCGCTGTCGCGCCGTCGCCGCGCATCACCTGCCGAGCGGGGATGTACCAGAGCGGCATGTTCTCCTTCAGCGGGTCGACGTCGATGTGGAAGATGGCCGCATCGTCGTCGGGGCGGCTGACCGTCGGTATCCAGGGAACGTCGCTGTCGATGACCAGGATGCAGTCGGCCTCCGCGAGAGCGGCGTTCTGGCGCGGCTCATTCCATTGATTGCCGCGATAGAGCGGATGGTCATGGGGGAAGTTCATGGCGTTGGGAACGGATTCCAGCACGCCGACGCCGAGCGCCTCGCAGAACCGGACGAGTTCGCCGACGGCCAGCGGATTGCGTCCGAGATAGGAGGTCACCACCAACGGGCGGTCCGCTGCTTCGAAGGCGCCGAGCAGGCGCTCGACCGCGGCCTGCGTCAGGGCGACGGGTTCGACCGCCGGCCACTCGGCCATGTCGATCGCCACGGCTTCGGAAAGCTCCTCCTCCATCACCTCGCGCGCGCCCATAAGATAGACCGGCCCCTTGGGCGCGCTGTTGGCGAATTGCAGGGCGCGATGCACCATCTGCTTGATGTTCTTGCCCGTACGCAACTCGTTGTCGTATTTCATGTAGCCGCGCACGATGCCGCGCTGGTCCGGTACATCCTGGATCCACTGGATGAACTCGTTGCGGCTGCCGCGCATCTCGCCCCCCTGGGTGAAGGGCGAGGAACCGGCGAAGACGAGCATCGGCACGCGGCCCTTGGCGGCATTGTGGACGGCGCCGGCCAGGGCCTGAGTGCCGCATTCGACATGGACGACGACGGCTTGGGGGATGCCGCTGACCTGCGCGAAGCCGTGTGCCGCGCTCATGCCCACCATCTCGTTCGGGCATGTGATGACGGCCGGTATCTCGCGGCCCTTGGCACGCGCCTCGGCGATCGCCTCGAACAAGGCGGGGTGGTCGCTGCCGAAATTGGCGAAGATATAGGTAACGCCCGCCTCGGTGAGCGCTTCGAGAAAGGCCGTGCTTGCGGTGTACATGGAAACACTCCCGCCGATCAGTCGAGCAGCGCCGAAATGCGCTTGAGCAGGCGGATCAGCTCTTCCTTCTTGTCGCCGACGATCTCGTCCAGGGTGCGGTCATGGGCCGCCGCGTGCTCGGCAAGCATGGCGAGCTTGTCCTTGCCGAGCCGGGTGAGCGACAGCGTGTAGCTGCGCTTGTCGTTCTCCACCGTCTCCCGCGCGATCAGCTTCAGGCGCAGGAGGTCGCGCAGCACCGGCGTCAGGGTCGACTTGTCGCGGCCGCTCGCCTTGCTGAGCGCCATCGGCGTGATGCCGGGATTATCATGGATGAGGCTCAATACCGCGAACCAGCCCGGCCGCAGTTCGGCGTCGCCGGTGTGGCGCTTGAAGGCCTTGAACGATGCGTTCTGGGCGAGCCGCAGGTTGAAGCCGATATAGGAGTCCAGCTTGCCGAGCTTCACCGGCTCGACCTTCTCGGCCGCCGCCTTGGCGCTCTTCGCCTTTCGGGTCGTCGTCTCGCTCATGATACTCCGGATCGCTGTCTTCGTGCTCGTATTGCGAACACCATAGACAACGCAGCCGAGCGCGGCAAGTTAGTTTTGTCTCAAACTATTTTCGGTTGCGGGTTGATTTCGATGGAACTCGGCGGCTAGTCTTTCCGCGGGAGGACGAGCATGGAGCTGCAGGCGGTCGGCGGGCTGTTCAGGCCCCGGTGGGAGACCCAGCCCCTGGAGGCGTGGGCCAGCCAGTTGCAGGCGGTCTGCGGCAACTATCATCCTGTTCCGGCCGAAGGCCGCAAGGCGATCACCGGGGCGGTCGAAGCGCTTTATGCCGGTGGCATCGATTTTGCCCATGTCACCAAGGACCTTTCAGCGGTCGAGCGCCATACTGCCGATATTCGCAGGGATGACCAGGAACACCTCTTCCTCATCATACAGCTCACAGGGGCCTGCGGCATAGAACAGTCCGGCCGCCAGGCGGTGCTGCAGCAAGGCGACTGCATCCTGGTCGATTCGACCAGGCCGTCGCGCTTCGTCTTTTCCGGCCGGTTTTCGAACCAGATCTCGGTGCACCTGCCATGCCAGACCATGTATGCGCACCGTTCGGTGCGCTTCGAAGTGGCGAGCCGGCTCGACAGGTCGGACCCGATGGCCACCACGCTGCGCTCCCTGGTCGCCAAGATGCTGAGCGGCGATACCGGCGGCTCCAAGGGCGACCATCTGAAGTCGCTGCTTTACGACGCGACCCGGCTCTCCTTTATGGGCGACGACGTCGTCGAACTGATGGCGACCGTTTCCGGCGCCGGCCAGCGTGTCGAACTGGTGCTCGAACTGATCGACCGTCATCTGACGGAGCCCGAGCTGGGGCCGAAATGGCTGGCGCAACGCCTCTCGGTTTCGTTGCGCACCCTGCAGGAGGATTTCCAGTCGACCGGCGCCACCTGTACCGCGATGATCCGCGACAAAAGGCTGAAGCTTGCCGCAGAGTTCCTGGAGCGCGAACGTTCGGCCGGCAAGGGCCGTTCGATCGCCGACATCGCCTTCGCTTGCGGCTTCAACGACATCTCCTATTTCAACCGCTCCTTCCGGGAGAAATTCGGCAGCGCGCCGTCCGGCTATCTGCGAGGGACTAGCGGGCCGGCCGTCCAGTAACGCGCTTTTCTCCAAAGACCGGCGCGCGCGTCTCCAAGACGAACCTGTCCGATCGACCCTAGTCTTCGGCAGAGCTGGAGGAGCCGGGCAATGGAACGATACGATCTCATCATCGACGGCAAACGCGTCGCCGCCGAGCATCATGCCGAGGTGCGCAATCCTTCGAACGGAGAGGTCGTAGGGCTGATGCCGCTCGCTTCATCAGCCCATCTCGACGCCGCGGTGGAGGCGGCCCGAAGGGCTTTCGCGACCTGGAGCATGGCGGGCGACGAGGATCGCAAGGCCGCCTGTCATGCCATCGGCGCCAAAATCGCCGAGCATGCCGAAGAGCTCGCCAGATTGCTGACGCTCGAGCAGGGGAAGCCGCTCAACGGACTGGGCTCGCGCTTCGAACTGGGCGGCGCGCAGGCCTGGACGCATCATACGGCCGATCTCGACCTGCCGATGGAAATCCTGCAGGCCAACAACGAAGGACGCGTTGAGCTCCACCGCAAGGCGATCGGCGTGGTCGGATCGATCACGCCCTGGAACTGGCCGGTCATGATCGCCTGCTGGCACATCATCCCGGCGGTCCGCACCGGCAATACGGTCGTCATCAAGCCGTCGCCCAACACGCCGCTCTCGACCATCCGGCTGGTCGGGCTGATGAACGAGGTGCTGCCGGCCGGCGTGGTCAATGTCGTGACCGGCGAGAATTCGATCGGAGCGGCGATGTCGGCGCATCCCGGCATCTCCAAGATGGTGTTCACGGGCTCGACCGCGACCGGCCGCAAGGTCATGGCCTCGGCCGCCGAGACGTTGAAGCGGCTCACCCTCGAACTCGGCGGCAACGATGCCGGCATCGTGCTGCCCGACGTCGACCCGCAGCAGGTAGCCGAAGGCCTGTTCTGGGGCGCTTTCATCAATGGCGGCCAGACCTGCGCGGCGCTGAAGCGGCTCTATGTCCATGACAGCATCTATGACGAGGTCTGCGACGCGCTGGTCGAATTCGCGCGCAAGATCCCGGTCGGGGACGGGCTCGACGAGGCGAGCATCCTCGGGCCGGTGCAGAACGAGATGCAGTTCCGGAAGGTCTGCGACCTCGTCGAGGATGCCAGGGCCAATGGGGCCAGGATCCTGCTCGGCGGCGAGCCGTCGGCAGGGGCGGGCTATTATTATCCGCCGACCATCGTCGCCGACGTCAGCGACGGCGTCCGCCTCGTCGACGAGGAGCAGTTCGGACCGGTCCTGCCTGTCATCCGCTACGCCGATATCGAGGAGGTCATCGCCCGCGCCAACGACAACCCGAACGGGCTCGGCGGCTCGGTCTGGTCGAAGGACATCGAGGCGGCCAAACGTTACGCGCTGCGGCTCGAATGCGGCTCGGCCTGGGTCAACAAGCACGGCGCCATCCAGCCCAACGCGCCGTTCGGCGGCGTGAAGAACTCCGGCGTCGGCCTGCAATTCGCTGCCGACGGCCTCAAGGAGTACACCACCGCACAGACGCTCTTCTGCTGACGCCGCGGAGCCGGGGGAGGGAACCATGGCGGATTACGACTACATCGTCGTCGGCGGCGGGTCGGCGGGCTGCGTGCTCGCGGCGCGGTTGTCGGAAGAGGTGAGCAGCAAGGTCCTGCTGATCGAGTCGGGCGGCCGCGACACCGACCGCTACATCCATATTCCCGCGACCTTCTTCAAGGTCCTGGAGAAGGGCAGGGACGTCCACCCCTACGCGTCGGAACCCGAGGCAGGGCTCAACGGCCGCCCGTCGATCGTGCCGCAGGGCAATGTGATCGGCGGCGGTTCCTCGCTCAACGCCATGATCTATATCCGCGGCCAGCAGGCAGATTACGACAGCTGGGCACAGATGGGCTGCCGCAACTGGTCCTTCGACAAGGTCCTGCCGGTATTCCGCGCGCTGGAGGCCAACCAGCGGCTGAGCAACGACTATCACGGGGCGGATGGACCGTTGAAAGTGTCCGACAAGCGCTTCGGCCATCCGCTGAGCTGGGCCTTCATCCGCGCCGCCCAGGAGGTGGGGCTGCCCTACAACGAGGATTTCAACGGCGCGACGCAGGCCGGCGTCGGCTTCTACCAGACCACGACCCATGAGGGACAGCGCTGGAGCTCGGCGCGGGCTTTCCTGAGGGACGCCGAGACGCGCGGCAATCTCCATGTGATGACCAATGCCCGTGTCGCGCGCGTGCGGTTCGAGGGACGCAGGGCGATCGGCGTCGAACTCGAAGACGGCCGCACCATCGTTGCGTCGCGTGAGATCGCCTTGACCGCCGGAGCGCTCGCCAGCCCGAAGATCCTCCAGCTGTCCGGCATCGGCGAGGCGGCGCATCTCAGGAGCCACGGCATCGAGGTGGTGGCCGACCTGCCGGGGGTCGGCGAGAACTACCAGGATCACCTGGAATGCACCGTTCAGGGAGAGACGAAGGAGCCGATTTCGATCCTCGGCGAGGACAAGGGTCTCGCCGCCGCGCGCCACATGCTGCAATACATGACGTCGCGCACCGGCCTCCTGACCTCGACGGTCGTCGAATGCGGCGGCTTCGCCGACACCGCGGGGACCGGCCAGCCCGACGTGCAGTTCCATGTGCTTCCGGTGCTGATCGGCTTCGTCGACCGGGCGCCGGAGCCCGGTCACGGCATCAGCATCGGACCGTGCTTCCTGAGGCCGCAGTCGCGCGGCACCGTCAAGCTCAGATCGGCGAACCCGAGGGACACGGCGCTGTTCAAGGCGAACGCGCTGTCGGTGCAGGCCGATGTCGATACGCTGGTGCGCGGCGTCGAGCTTGGCATCAGGATATTGGAGGCGCCGTCATTGGCGCGGCTCGTGAAACGGCGTGTCCTTCCCAAGCCCGGCGTGGAGAAGGATCGCAGCGCCCTGGAGGACTATGTGAGGCAGGTTTCGAAGACGGTGTTCCACCCCTCCGGCACCTGCAGGATGGGGCCGGACGGCGACCCCATGTCCGTGGTCGGCGAGGACCTGAAGGTGCGCGGCGTCGAGGGCCTGAGGGTCTGTGACAATTCCATCATGCCGACGCTGGTCTCGGGCAACACCAATGCGCCTGCCATGATGATCGGCGAGCGCGCCGCCCGCTTCATGACAGGGAAGGACGTCGCCGCCTGAGGCTTCGACCGGTGTCGGTCTTCGTGCCTTGTCTCATGAGACCGCGCATCTTGATGGACGCGTGACGCTCAGCGTCAGTGCGACTCGTCCCGCGCCTTCTTTCTGCGCCGCGCCATCATGTTCAGCCCTTCGACCAGGGCCGAGAAGCCCATGGCGGCGTAGATGTAGCCCTTCGGGACATGGAAGCCGAAGCCGTCGGCGATGAGGGTCATGCCGATCATCAGCAGGAAGCCGAGCGCCAGCATCACGATGGTCGGGTTCTTGGCGATGAAATTGGCGAGCGGCGTGGCGGCCATCAGCATCACCGAGACCGCGACGATGACGGCGACATACATGATGGCGATCTCGTCGGTCATGCCGACCGCCGTGATGATGGAATCGATCGAGAAGACGAGATCGAGCAGCAGGATCTGGAAGATCGCGCCCGCAAGCGTGAGCTGCAGCGTGCCGACCATGGAATCCTTGTGATCCTCGGGGTCGACCGTGTGGTGGATTTCCTTTGTCGCCTTCCAGACGAGGAACAGGCCGCCGGCGATCAGGATGAGGTCGCGCCAGGAGAAGCCGTGGCCGAAGGCGGTGAAGATCGGCGTGGTGAGCTTGACGATGAAGGAAATGGTGGCGAGCAGCAGAAGCCGCATGATCAGCGCTGCGCCGATGCCGAGACGCCGGGCCGGCACCTGCTGCTCGGGCGGCAGCTTGTTGGTCAGGATCGAGATGAAGATCAGGTTGTCGATGCCGAGCACGACTTCCAGCACGACCAGCGTGACCAGCGCCACCCATGCGGTCGGATCGTTGAGCCAGGCGAAATGCGGCACAAGGAATTCGATCATCTCAGTGGGTGCCCGTGGAAAGCCGAATGGAAGGTCCAGCAGAGTTAGGGTTTGTATGAGGCGGCGTCAATCGGCAGAGGTGTTTCTGCCGGCTTGGAATTCGGCCCGATCTTGCCCGAACGCTCGCCTGTTGCGCTAGCGCCAGAAGGACGGCACCGCCTCCTCGAGCCGCGGCCCGAGCCTCAACGGCGCGATCTTCTCGGCGAGCCCGGTCCGATCCGAAATCTCGAGGCCGACGCCGCAGATCGTCGCCGGTCCGCTCGCCGCCTCGAAACGACCCTTGGGCACTTTCGACAGGAAGCGGTTGAGCGGCTCCTCCTTGTCCATGCCGAGGGAGGAATCATAGTCGCCGCACATGCCGGCGTCCGTGATATAGGCCGTGCCGGCATTGAGGATCTGATGGTCGGCGGTCGGCTGATGCGTATGGGTGCCGACGACGAGGCTGGCGCGCCCGTCGACGAAATGCGCGAAGCACATCTTTTCGCTCGTCGCCTCGGCGTGGAAATCGATCACCACCGCGTCGGCCTGCTCGCCCAGCGGGCAGGCCGCCAGCTCGCGTTCGGCGGCCTGGAAAGGGTCGTCGAGGTCGGGCTGCATGAAGATGCGCCCCATGATGTTGGCGACCAGCACGCGCGCCCCGTTCTTCGCGACATAGACGCCCGAGCCCCGGCCCGGCGTACCTTTCGGGAAGTTGGCGGGGCGCAGGAACCGCTCCTCGCGGGGGGCGAAGACCAGCGCCTCGCGCTGGTCCCAGACATGGTTGCCTGTCGTCACCACGTCGGCGCCGGCGGCAAGCGTCTCGCGGAATATCTCCTCGGTGATGCCGAAGCCGCCGGCCGCGTTCTCGCCATTGACGATCACGAAGTCCAGCCGGAAGTCGGAGATCAGATCAGGCAATCTTTCCCAGACCGCGGTGCGTCCGGTACGTCCAACCATGTCGCCGAGAAAGAGAAGTCTCATCAGAAGCCACGTCAGGAGAAAAGGCACGGCTTCGCCGGAAGTCGTGCGAGAGCAAACTATCCCTTCTAGCCAGCCCCGGCAAAGCTGCGCAACCCGCTTTCGGTCAGGATCTCGCCGATAACAACGTCATGAGGCTCGTCCGGCACGTTGGCGACCTCCTGACAGTCGAAGGCTATGCCGATGAGCCGCTGGGCGTGGCCGTTCGCCTGCAGCCGCGCGATCGCCCGGTCGTAATAGCCTGCGCCGTATCCGATCCTGTGGCCGCGCCGGTCGAAAGCGGCGAGCGGTACCAGCATGATCGACGGGTCGAGCATTTCGGCCTCTTCGCCTGGTCCGGACGTGCCGAACCCCATATCGACCAGCCGGCCCTCGCGCGTCAGTTCGCGAAAGACGATCGTCGTCTTGTCGAGAATGGCCGGCAGGGCAAGGCGCGCGCCCTTTTCGCGCAGCGCAAACATCATCGGGCGGACATCGACCTCGGAGCGCATCGGCCAGAAGCCCGATACGATGCTGCCGTGTTCGAACGCGATACGGTCTCGCGCTGCGTCGGCCATGCGCAGCGCCGCCTCGATGCGCCATGACGGGTCGAGCGCGTCGCGCCGGGCAAGCGCCTCCTGACGAAGGGCTCTTTTGAGGGCTCTTGGTTCGGTCATGGCGCAAGTCATAGCCCAGCCGTCATCGGCAAGCCATGAGCGAAACGCCATCTACGGGCTCATTGGAGACGTAGGTTCTGAGGCGGCCGTCCGACCGATCGCGCGAATGTCCGCGCGTGCCTCCCCCAGGGGCGGTTCGTCCTGCCGGCGCAGTGATGGACGGGAGCGAAAGCAAAGCGGCGATCCAGGCGGACCGGTGGAGAAGTCGATCCCGGGAACCTACAAAGTAGGTGGGCGCCATATGAAAGGACCCACGGGCCCAATCAGGGATAGCTCCCTTCGAGATCGATAAGGCCCCGGGGAAATGTTACTCCTGCCGAGAGGCCCAGATCGCCATTGCGCAATATAGTGGAGCCGCTGCCGCTGCGCCAGTTCCATATGGAAGGAATCCCCTGTTCGGCAACCGCGTCGGGCCCCGGGGCACGGGCTGCGGCAACGCCCGGGCTTGCGCGGCCGGCTAACGGTCCGTAGGGTCTGGCCAACTCAACGGCAGGATTTTTCGTATGCGATTTGAAGGTACGTCGGCCTATGTCGCCGACAAGGATCTGATGGTGGCCGTCAATGCCGCGATCGCCCTGGAGCGTCCGCTCCTGGTCAAGGGCGAGCCCGGCACCGGCAAGACGGAACTGGCCAGGCAGGTGGCCGCCGCGCTCGGCCTCGATCTCATCGAATGGCACGTCAAGTCGACGACCAGGGCGCAGCAAGGCCTCTACGAATATGACGCCGTGTCGCGGCTGCGCGATTCCCAGCTCGGCGATGCCAGGTTCAATGACATCCGCAACTACATCAAGCGCGGCAAGCTGTGGGATGCGTTTTCCGCGGACAGGAAGGTCGTGCTCCTGATCGACGAGATCGACAAGGCCGACATCGAGTTCCCGAACGACCTTCTGCAGGAACTCGACAGAAACGAGTTCTTTGTCTACGAGACCGGCGAGACGATCCGCGCGAGCGTCCGGCCGATCGTCATCATCACCTCCAACAACGAGAAGGAATTGCCGGACGCTTTCCTGCGCCGCTGCTTCTTCCACTATATCCGCTTCCCCGATGCCGAGACGCTTCACCGCATCGTCGACGTCCATTATCCGGGGATCAAGCAGAGCCTGGTGCGCGCGGCGCTGACCCAGTTCTACGAGGTGCGCGAGGTTGCCGGGCTGAAGAAGAAGCCGTCGACATCGGAGGCGCTCGACTGGATTCGCCTGCTGGTGGCCGACGACATCCAGCCGGAGGACCTGCGCGCCGACGCCAAGAACGCGTTGCCGCGGTTGCATGGCGCGCTCTTGAAGAACGAGCAGGACGTTCACCTCTTCGAAAGGCTGGCCTTCATGGCGCGGCGGCAGCAGGGCTAAGCAGATTCCGGAAAAGTGTCCCACGGTTTTCCGACAAGAATCTGCGACAAGACAAAGGCCTAAGCAGACCATTCGTTGGGTTGCCAGCGAATGTGTGCTTAGGGAAATTTCGCTCGTGGACTCTTGCTGCGGAGCGGGCGGCATGGAATGCCGGTTCGAACGATACCGCGATCTCGCCGCCGAAGGCGGCAGGCGCGACTGACCGGGAGAGGAAGACCATGTCCGAGATTATCGTCCGTCCGCTCGAGCAGGCCGACCACGAGGCGTGGCGCCGGTTGTGGACCGACTATCTCACCTTCTACGAAACGCGCCTGCCCGAGGAGGTCTACGCCTCGACCTGGCAACGGCTCTTCACGCCGGACGAGTTCGAGCCGAAGGGCCTTCTGGCACTGGCCGACGCCAAGCCCGTCGGGCTGGTGCATTATCTCTTCCACCGCAGTTGCTGGTCCCTCGTCAACAATTGCTACCTGCAGGACCTGTTCGCCGATGCCGCCATTCGGGGCAATGGCGTGGGCGCGGCGCTGATCCAGGCCGTCAAGGACGAGGCGGCCAAGGCCGGCGTGACGAATGTCTACTGGATGACCCACGAAACCAACACGACGGCGCGGCGCCTCTATGACCACGTCGCGCGGCGAACCGGCTTCATCGAATATGACCTGTTGAGCTGACCGATGTTCATCCCGTTCTTCCTCGAGCTCAAGGCCGCCCGCGTCCCGGTATCGCTGCGCGAATATCTGACCTTGCTGGAGGGGATGGAGGCGGATCTCGTCACCTACGACGTCGAGGGTTTCTATTATCTGGCGCGCGCCGCCCTGGTGAAGGACGAGCGCCATATCGATCGCTTCGACCAGGTATTCTCCCATGTGTTCAAGGGCGTCGAGGCCATCTCGGGCGAGGGGGCGATCGATGTCGCGAACATTCCCGAGGAATGGCTGCGCCGTCTCGCCGAGAAGCATCTGAGCGAGGAGGAGAAGCGGCTGGTCGAGGCGCTCGGCGGCTTCGAAAAGCTGATGGAGACGCTGAAGAAGCGGCTGGAGGAGCAGAAGGGCCGTCATCAGGGCGGCTCGAAATGGATCGGCACCGCCGGCACCTCACCCTTCGGCGCCTATGGCTACAATCCCGAAGGCGTGCGCATCGGCCAGCACGAGAGCCGCCACCGTCGCGCCGTGAAGGTCTGGGACAAGCGCGAGTTCAGGAATTTCGACGATTCCGTCGAACTCGGCACGCGCAACATCAAGATCGCCTTGAAGCGCCTGCGCCGCTGGGTCCGCGAGGGCGCGCAGGAGGAACTCGACCTGCCCGGCACGATCCACGCCACCGCCGAGCACGGCTATCTCGACGTGCAGACCCGCCCGGAGCGGCGCAACGCGGTCAAGCTTTTGATGTTCTTCGACGTCGGCGGCTCGATGGACGATCACATCCGGATCGTCCAGGAACTGTTCTCGGCGGCCCGGGCCGAGTTCCGCCAGCTCGAATATTTCTACTTCCACAACTGCCTCTATGAAGGCGTCTGGAAAGACAATCGCCGCCGTCACCAGGAGGTGATCCCGACCTTTGACGTGCTGCACAAATATGGCCACGACTACAAGGTCGTGTTCGTCGGGGACGCGTCGATGAGCCCCTACGAGATCGCCTATGCCGGAGGATCGGTCGAACACTGGAACGCCGAGCCAGGCATCACCTGGCTGCAGCGGGTGCTTGCGCAATGGCCGAATGCGGTCTGGCTCAATCCGGTGCGGGAGAAGCACTGGAGCTACACCCATTCGATCGGCATGATCCGCGACATCTTCGGTCAGCGCATGTATCCCCTGACGCTCGCCGGCCTCGAGGCCGCGACGAAGGAACTGTCCCGCAAGCACTAGGCGCAACGCGCCCTTGGGGCGGATGCGTAGCGCGCATCTTCCGCAACACGCGGTGCGACCCTACATTGGGCAGACCAACCCGGAGATCACGATGGACGAGCACCGCTATCCAGTCACCCGA
Organism: Mesorhizobium sp. L-8-3; assembly: GCF_016756615.1. Classification (GTDB taxonomy): domain Bacteria; phylum Pseudomonadota; class Alphaproteobacteria; order Rhizobiales; family Rhizobiaceae. Next base: position 2,516,382 of record NZ_AP023262.1, read on the forward strand.
ACCGACGCCGAATGGCGAGCCTTGCTGACGCCGGAACAATATGCCGTCATGCGCCAGCACGGCACGGAGAGGCCTGGAAGCTGCGCGCTGCTTCATGAGAAGCGCGCTGGGACGTTCAAATGCGCCGGCTGCGAGCAGCCGCTGTTCGAATCCAGCCTCAAATTCGAGAGCGGCACCGGCTGGCCGAGCTTCAACGATCCGGTGCCGGGTTCGGTGGAGACCACGGTCGACCGCAGCTACGGCATGGTGCGCACGGAAGTCCATTGCTCGCGCTGCGGCAGCCATCTCGGCCATGTGTTCGAGGATGGCCCGCCGCCGACCCATCTGCGTTATTGCATCAACGGTGTGGCGCTGAACTTCGAGCCGGACTGAGCGCTGCGCGCCGAAAGGCGCAGGTCAGGAGATGGGCCAGGACGTTCCTTGAGGAAAGAGCCAAGTCGCCGTGCTCACATCCGCTGCCCCGTCACCGGGACAAAATCTACTTTAAGTTGAGATTTGATGGCGCGGTTGCTGTTGCGTCAAAGGCACAGTAAGCGGGACGATTTCATAGTATAGATATCTCCATGGGTGGAGCAGTGGGGCCTTGGGGGTTTCGGAACCTGGAGGTCAACGTGCGTTCAAGCTACTTCCTATTCGCGTCGGCGCTGGCGGTTCTTGCCGCCACAGGAGCGAAGGCCGCCGATGCCGTGATCGAGCCGCCGCCGGTCGTCATCGAAACCCCGACATTCACCTGGACGGGACCATATATCGGTCTCCAGGGCGGATATGCCTGGTCCAATGCCCGTTTCTCCGACCCCTTCGTGTCCGTCAAGGACAATTTCGACGGTGGCCTTCTGGGCGGTTACGTCGGCTACCAATGGCAATACGGATCCTTCGTGTTCGGTGGTGAAGCCGATATCAATGCGTTGTGGAACGACCAGACTTTCGACGTCGGCGGACTGGCCGTTGATGTCGGCGCCGACTGGCTGGCTTCGATCCGCGCTCGAGCGGGTTATGCCATCGATCGGGCCTTGATCTTCGGTACCGGCGGTGTTGCCTTTACCGGCGTTTCCGCCGACACGACGATCGGCGGGCTCGATATCAGCGCGAGCGAAACCTATACCGGCTGGACCCTCGGCGGTGGTGTCGACTACGCCTTCACCGACAACTGGATCGGCCGGCTCGAATATCGCTATTACGACTTCGGCGACTCCGATGTCTTCGACAACGGCAACCTGGACATCCAGTACAACACCGTGACGGTCGGCGTCGCCTACAAGTGGTGATATAGAGACCGACGCCGTTGCCTGTCGACGGCTTCGCGCCAACGGCTCGGAGGTCGATAGCGATTTCCGAGCCGCCGATGGAATTGATTTTCTGGAGCAACATCTCGCGCAATGATAGGCGCGGCATCTTGCTCGATGCTTGGCAATGAGATGTAAGGGCACGTTCCTGCTCCAACGTCGACTGTTTCGCAGGTGACCGACGCCTCAAGCGGCATGTTCCCGTAGAATGGGGACTGCCGCTTTATTTTTCGTCACGATCGGTTCCATTCCTGCTCCTCACAGCATCGTTGCAAGGATTACCCAGGCTGCCGCGCCCAACTGCGCGATCCAGGCGATTTTCGGCGTGGTTTTCTCGGCGGTACGCCAAACGGCCAGGAACAGAAACAGATTGTAGGGCAGCGCAAGGAGATGGACGGCGAGCGCGAGCGCGACCGGCACCTTCATCCCAAGGACCATCAGCGCTGCGATCGTGGTTGCCACATTGATTGCGCTGCCGACCACGACCATGTCCCACCAGAACAGCCGCGACATCGTCACCTGCCCGCGCCAGCGCGCGACCAGGAACCCCGGTTCAGGCTCCGTCCTTGCCGGTATCTTTGCGGCCGCACCTTCACCCATGGTCCCGACCTTTTGCGGAGATGCTCGACCGCCGGTGGAGCGAGTTCGACATTCGCACTCCGTCTGATGTGACATGTGCGAGGTCGAATTCGAAGCGCCACATTCGCTTGGGGCCTGTTCCGGAGGATGCGTCAGGACCACTACAGCATCGGCTCGGGAATCGGAATCGATTTTCGGAACGCACGACCCTCCTGGACGTGACCGTCGATCGATGGATGGTTTCGAAGAGAGGCCCGTTGGCGTATGATCTGCCTTCGCCGCGACGCGCCCTCCCCGCAATCATGGCCGCTTGAACGGCCGGAGGCGCAGCCGGCTGCGATGCTCTTCCGGGCCCGCCGCGCCCGATGGATGCACACCTCTGAAATACGCCTTCTGCCATTTGTCCTGAGCGGCTTTCGACGCCGGGTCGGCCAGTGACGAGTTGAAATTGTTCCGGCTCTCTGACCACTGCCTGTATTCGAGATCCAGTTCGGGGTTCTCGGAGAGGTTGCGGATTTCCGGCGTCACCTCCTCGACACCGCCGCGCCTGAGTGGAAAGATCAGGCAGAAGGGTTCGTCGATCTCGAAGTGGACTCTCTGGTTCGAGCGCGTGAACTTCCAGTTCATGGTGAAGGTATAGGGCGCCCAGTCGGTCTCGACGATGCCTGACAGCGCAGCGATCGAGTCTTTGGGCCGATTGAGTGGCCCGGTCACGAACAGATCGACGCCTTGATCTGTCCGGAAAAGGCAAGGGATATGGAATGTGAGGACTCCACTCCCGAAATGACTGATTGCGGGCGGCACGGTTCCGGGTTTTGCTTTGATACGGATCGCGTCGAGGCTATCGCGGCCGTCCCAGACGGCGGAAAATCCCGTGGCGCACAGAATCTCCCAGCCATGCGCATTGGCGATGTTCAGCGGCAGGCAGCGGTAGGCGTAGCGCTGATCGGTATCGTCCATCCATTGGCGCTCTACGGGTGCCGGCCGAATGCGCAGTTCATGTCCGTCGATGACGTAGGCGGTAAGCTGGCTCATGCAATGGAGTCTATCGTGTTGCGTTTCGGCATTGTCGATGCCGAACCCGTTTTCGCCCTGCTGCAGCCGGACGGAAGGTTGATATCATACCAGGCGGCGGCAGCACTGCCGTCCGGCCGCATCGATGACGCCGCCGTCGTGCCGCTGAGATATCGCCTGCGGCGGCCTTCTACCACCTCAGCTTGACGCCGATCTGGCCACCGAAGGCGTTGTGATCGGCGCCGTCCACATCGAAGGCGTAGCTCACGTCGCCGAAGGCGGACAGGTTGTCGTTGATCTGGAAGGCCGCGCCGCCATTCACCTCCAGCCAGGTGCCGCCTGTGTCGATCACCAGCGGAGTCGTGTTGAATGTGACGGTCGGCTCCGCCGAGAAACCATGCCACAGGTTGACACCGAGATGCGCCAGATGCGCCCCAAGGCTGCGTTCGAGGCGCGCACCGACCCGCCCGGTCCAGGCGTCGAACCTGTCATGGATGATCTCGGAGAACCGGTCGCGGCTATCTTCGAAGTCGATGCCCTGCCAGATCAGTTGTGCCTGCGGTTCGATCGCCCACCCATCGGAAATGACGAAGGGCCGACCGGTCTCGATCGAGGCGGCGAAGCTGGTGCCCTCGATGTTGGCGCCGATGCCGCGTCTCGACGTGCTCGCGCCGTTGAGCCAGCCATATTTGACGACGGTATCGACATACCAGCCGCTCGGCGTCGTGCGAGTCCAGTAGCCGGCGATGCTGTCCTCGGACAGATCGAGACTCCCGGCCTGAAGGTTCAGGCCGCCCAATATGTTGCCGCTGATGTCACCGGACGTCTCGGCATGGGTATAGAAGAGTCCGAAGCGATCGACATGGCCATTTTCGTGCTCGATGCCGACGATGTCACTGCCGGCCTGTAGCCCCCAATAGGTGCCATCGAAGGCCGGGGCGAGTTCGTACCCGGCGACGCTCAGCGTCGCATTGGCGCTGAGGTCGCTGTCGGCGCCGAACACCCGGCCCCACACAATGGGCGGCGGACGGACACCGTCATACGGCACGTCGGCGCCCTGCGGCTCGGGAAGCGAATAAAGCAAGGCGCCGTCGCCGATCAGAAGCGATTGGTCGCCACGCCGTTGATGGAACGTGCCGAGAGACAACAGCCCGAGCCGTTGGGCTGCGAGCGGCGCAATCACATGTCCGGGCACCTCCGGACGCACGTTCGGGAGCGGCGGCGGCGCAGGAGGTGGTGGCGGCGGCGCAGGAGGTGGTGGCGGCGGCGCAGGAGGTGGCGGCGGCGGCGCGGGAGGTGGTGGCGGCGGCGCGGGGAGGCGGTGGCGGCGGCGCGGGGAGGTGGTGGCGGCGGCGCGGGGAGGTGGTGGCGGCGGCGCGGGGAGGCGGCGGCGGCGGCGCGGGAGGTGGCGGCGGCGGCGCGGGGGGCGGCGGCGGCGGCGCGGGAGGTGGTGGCGGCGGCGGTGGCGGCGGAGGCGGCGGAGGCGGCGCCGGGGGTGCCGGCGGAGGCGGCGGAGGAGAGGCCCTGCTGCTGCGCAGGAACCAATCGTTGTCGGTCTCGGATCCCGGCGTTACGCCACCGCGAAACAGCAAATATTCGAACGGTCCGGCGGCAACGGGATTGCCGAGCGCAAACGCACCTGCGGTGGTCGTCGCGCCGTTCAGTGCATCGACCACAAGTATGCCGTTGGCGACTGTCAGTTGCCCCGGTCCGTCCACGTTTGTCACCAGAATGCTTGTCGCGCCGCTCCCCTGGCCGCCGTCGATGACCAGTCGATCGGAGGGAGAAACGTCGGTGCCGAGGAAGGTCTGCAGGTTGAGGCTGCCACCCTGACCTATATAGTCGCCCTGGACAACGAACCTGTCGGTAGCGTTCGGATTGTTGTTCGTTAGGTCTATCGTGCCCCAATTGTGGACGGCGATGAACTGACCGCTGGCGAACGGCGCGACCGTATGGGTGCCGTTGCCCGCGAACACCGTGCTCGTTTCGTCGATGGCAAGCGTTCCGGTGCCGGTGCCCGAATCGCCGAGTTTCAACGTAGCATAGTTGTCGAACGTCAACTCGGAGCTGTCCGTAAGCTCGAACTGCTCCCAGTTCGTATAGCGGGCGACGTCGCCCCCGACCGTATTTGTCCACAGCAGCACGTCGTCCGACCCCAACCCGCCATTGACGGGAAGTCCGGTCTTCAGATTGGTTGGCGTGAGGCCGATGAAATGGGCAAAATCGGTGTCGGCTCCCGTGTCGAGGCCGATGATCTCACCGCCGGTCCAGACGACGTGGTCGTCCCCGTCCTGGCCTTGCACGGTGTTCGTGATTGTCCCGTTTCGAATGAGTGCCTGGTCCTCGCCAGAGCCCAGGAGCACATTTCCGTTGACCGTGCCGTCCGCCATGTCGAACACATCGTCGCCGTCGCCCATGTCGATGACGTTGGACACGAGGTTGCGATTGATGAGGACGTCGTCGCCATCGCCCAGCGTGACGGCCTGGTTGATGCGCCCGTCATTGAAGAAGAAGTCGCTCGCCGAGCCGTTGCTGATGATGCCCTGCATCACCCCGGCCTGGCGGTTGACGACAAGGTTTAACCCGTCACCGGTCAGCGTGATGCCGCTGTTGAACGTGCCGAAATTGTCGATGAAGTTGCGGGGACCGGTGAGGCTGAAGGTGCCGCTCACCGCAGCGCCTGCGCGGATGATCACCGAGTTGAGCTCCGTGCCGGTCATCGTCAGCCCGGCGTTGAAGGTTCCCTGGCTGTCGACGAAATTCCTGGCGCCTGCAATGTCCGCCAGCCCGTTGACGGTCTTGCCGGCAAAAATGTTGAGTCTATTCTCGCCGTTGCCGGTGATCGTTATGCCACCGCTGTTGATCACCCCGTTATGATTGATGACGATGATGCCGTCGCCTCTGCCGACGATTCCGTTCTGAAGAGTGCCGTTGTTGTTGAGCGTGAAAAGGTCATTGTCCACGGCGAACAGGCCGTTGTTCAGCGTGCCGTCATTGTTCAGCGTGCTCGTTCCCGGTCCCGTGATGGAGACGTCGGCATTGAAGACCGCATTGGGGTGAGCGGTGACCGTGACCGACTCCCCCGTCGAGTTGAAGCCTTCATTGATCTGCCCTTCGCAGTCGAAGGTTCCGGAGCCGGGAGGCGTTTCATGGCAGGCGGCAAACGCCTGCGCATCGCTCAAGCACAGAAGAGCGATCGAGGCGACGGATTGAAGAAGCACGTTGCGAAGGATTGGACGGCGTCGTCGTTGCCCGATATCGCTCAGGTTCGGCAGACGCATCGACATGGCTGGGGAGGTTGCCGTTCCGCGCCTTTCGGCCTGATGCCTCAAGGCGCTGTTTCCGGCAGCGGTCGCGCTTGAACGGGCACTAAGGGGCGGCAAGCGGCGAATCATCGATCGTTCCATCACAGTCGACGACACCCCCAGGTTGAAGGTTTGGTGGACGGCTCGTCCTTGTCAATCTCAAGAACGGCCAGCCCCGCCGAATTGGCGAGCGGGTGTGGTATGCGCGCAACAGGAAAAACCGCCGAAAAATTCACTTTGCGCGCACGATGCACTCGACGTGCCGACCGGCTGCGCCATGCGCGCAGCGGGCCGATATCGCCGGCAGTAGTTGGGTGCACGTAGATGCGAGCCGCCCCTGGTGACCTTGCGTGGAACCTTCATGTCGGGCTGGCTCGGATCGAGGCGCCCTTCGCGCGTGCCGCCGATCTGAAGCTGTTCGGCCCATTGTGCTGACTTTGATCCCTCGCTTCCCGACGCACCATCAGCTTCATAAGCCCGATCGTGCGCTCCCCTCTTTGGCGTCGAAATCTCTCATGGAGAGCAAACACCACGATAGTTGGACCAAAGGTCTAGATCGACAAAGGCGGGGCGCTGCTCTGAATGCCGGACGGTTCTCGACGATTTGCGCGGGAAACGACTGATGCCTGAGCATCTCTAGCGAGAGCATCCCGCGGCAGGAAAAAGGTCAATATGAAAAAGCCCATCTTGGGGTCCGCTTCATTGGATCGTCATCAAATGGACAGCCGTTGACCGCCTTTGTCGTAAGGATGAAGGCCGCGGTCAAATAAGTGAAGCGACGCGATGACAAGCGCATCGGAAGGGCGGGTGCGTTTCTGCTTCGCGCAGCGTCAGAGACCAAACAGTTTGGCAGGGATGTCTGGAGGCAACGCGAGTCGCGCCGACATGCCTATCGAGCGTTTCGCCGCCCGCGTCATTGAACATGGTCCAATAGGCTACCCTTTTCTGGCGTCGGGGCCGCCTCCCGAAGCTTGCGTGCATCCTGTGTCGACGAGATGCCGGGGCGAGTGGCCAGCAAAACCGACCGCCTCGCAGGAAGGGAATTGTCCGGGAGGATCCGGTGCACGACGTCAAGCTGTCGGCGCAGTCTCGCGCACTTCCTGGCGCTGGTACAATGCAGGTGGCAATGGGCGCGTCCAGCCCATCGCCTGCCGTTTAGGGGTGGCCGTTGGGTTACTCCATGCCGAGGGCGGCTTTGTAGAGGTCGAGGATCGATTCCTCCTCCTGCCGTTCGGCCTGGTCCTGCTTCCTGAGCCGGATGATGGTCCGGATCGCCTTGGTGTCGAAACCGGTGCCCTTGGCTTCGGCATAGACGTCCTTGATGTCGTCGGCGATCGTCTTCTTTTCCTCTTCAAGCCGCTCGATGCGCTCGATAATCGAGCGGAGCTGGCCCGCGGCAACGGTCTGGCTGGTTTCGGTGATGTCCTCGGCCATCATTGTCTCCTGCAAAGTCATGGGGAAGGCGACTGCCGAGTCGGAGCCGCCCAAGATCGGGCGTTTCGATGCCCGATGAAGGCATAAGGGTCAAGACGAAAGGGATGCCCCGCGGGCAAGGCGTCGCGATCGGCGTTCAACGGGACCGGAAGAGAGGCGTTTCTGCAACGGGTCGCGACTACAGCGTGTTGCGTGTGAACGGACTCACGCAACACGCCGTGGGTCTTTGATTTGACGCATGTCTTTGTCCCGAAACCGGTACCCACTTTCGGGAGACATGCTTTAGCGGTCCGTGACGATCTTGACCTTCTGGCCGGCCGAGACGCTGGCGCCGGGGCCGAGCGCGTTGAGCACGCGGAAGAGGTCGAGCTTGCGGTCGACGCCGACCATGGATGCCGCCAGCGAGCCGACCGTGTCGCCCGGTCGCACCGTCACGATGCGGATGCGCAACGGCTTGAGGGCCGCTTTCTCGGCCGGGGTCAGCAGCTTGAAGCTGCCGCTGACCGATCGCGCGATGCCGTCGAGCGCCGTGCTCGCGGCCGGAGCGGCGGTGAGCAGCCGGTAGACCTGACCGCCGGCCCTTATGACGACGATGTCGAACTGCCATCCGTCGGCGCGGGCGCGCGCCACCGCGGCCTCGTTGCCGTTGATGGTCTCGGCGCGCACGCTGCTCGGATCGAGGCCCGCCACCCATCCGCTGCGGACGTAGTCGACGAGTTGCACCTTCGGATCGAGGGCGACGCCGTCGAAGCGGATCGCGGTCTCGCCCGGGCCGGTCGCGGTGACCGCCGCGGCCGAGTTGTCGATCACGAAGCCCGACGGAACCGAGAAGGAGAGGCCGAGGCGCGAATGCAGAAAGGTGTTGCCGCGCACATAACCTTCGTCGGCGGTGTCGCCGAACAACAGTCCGTCGATGCCGGCGAGGAAGGAATCGCGGTCCCGCGCCCCGACGCCGGGTGCGCCGAACTGCCGTGCATGACCCTGGGCCAGTTCGATGCGCTGCGGCGCGTTCGGGTGGCTGGCCAGGAAGTCGAGGCTGGCGTCGGCGGCGCCGGTCACGCTGCGAAGGTCGCTGTAGGCGGCCATGGATTGCAGGAAACGCGACGCTGCATAGGGGTCGTAGCCGGAGCGCGAGCTGTGGCGAATGCCGATCGCGTCGGCCTCGAGCTCCTGATTGCGCGAGAACTGGGCAAGGCGCAGCTTGCCGCGCACGAGAGCGGCCTTCGCTGCCTGGCTGTCGCCGAGCACGTCGGAAACAACCTTGGTCGCCAGTACCTCCTCGGCCTCCTTCTGCTGGCGCTGCAGGCCGTGATTGGCGGTTACGTGGCCCATCTCATGGGCGATGACGGCGGCGAGTTCGGCGGAATCGTTGGCGAGCGCCAGCAGGCCGCGCGTGACATAGAGATAGCCGCCGGGCAGGGCAAAGGCGTTGACGTTGGGCGAATTCAGAATGGTGATGCGGTAGGCCTGGTTCGGATTGTCCGATTCCGCCGTCAGATTGCCGACGACCTTTGCGACCATGCGCTCCAGCTTGGGGTCGGAGTATTCGCCGCCATAGGTGGCCAGGATGCGCGGATGCTGGCCCCTGGCGAGCTCCGCCAGCCGGTCGTTGCGCGATACCGTGTCGACGGTGACCGGGTTGTTCGACGGCTGGAACGCGTTTTCGCTGAGCGAGTCCGCGGCATTGAACATGCAACCCGACAGCACCGCCATCATCGCGACGGCGGCGGCCAGGCGCAGATGGCGCAGGCGCAGCGGCACGGGGCGGTTCGGAGCCAGAGTCAGGTTCCCATCCTTTCGATTCGTCGACCTGCCCACAGGAGCCGGTCGTAGGCACGACGGACCAGCTTTACGCGACCTAAGCCACAGTCTTCGGCAACATACAAGGATTCGCCGGTGTCCGCGTAAGGACCCTTGGCTGCAAATTATGTCCGCTTCCGGGCAATCCCGCTCGCACGCCTTGTCTGCCCAATATAACGCAGGAAGGCTTCCGGACCAGAGTCTGCGAAGAATTCGGCTGTGGTGCCGGCCGCGGCGATCTTGCCGTCCTCGACGAAGACGACCCGTTCGGCAATCCGCTCGGAATCCCCGGGATGGTGTGTGACGAGCAGTACGGTCGGCCTGCGTTCGGCATGAAGGGCCATGAGGAGGTCCAGCATCTCCTCGCGCAAGGCCGGGCCGAGCGAGGCGAAAGGCTCGTCGAGCAAGAGCACCGGGCGATCCCTGACCAGCACGCGGGCGAGCGCAACCCGTTGACGCTCCCCTCCGGAAAGCTGCCGCGGCAGCCGTTTACCCTTGCCGGCCAATCCGGTGCGCTCCAGAGCCTGGGCGATCGTCGCGCGGTTTTCGGCCGAGAGGCGCAGCGACGGCGACAGGCCGAGACCGACATTGGCCTCCACGGAGAGATGGGCGAAGAGGTTGTTCTCCTGGAAGACCATCGACACCGGGCGCGCCGAGGGCGGCAGGCCCGTGACGTCATGGCCGTCGATGACGATGCGGCCCGAGGCGGGCGTCTCGAAACCCGCAATCAGGTTGAGCAAGGTCGACTTGCCGGATCCGCTCGGCCCCATGACGGCCGCGAACGCGCCCCGGGGCAGCCCGACGTCGAAATGCAACGATGTCTCGCCATAGCTGAAGCTGATATCGTCGAGCGTGACGCCGCCGATCGTTTCCACATTCATGCCGGCTTCCTTCCCAGCCGATCGGCCGCGAGCATGAGGACGAGGCAGAGCCCCCCGAGCAACAGCGCCAATCCGGCCGCGTCGGCCGTCCGATAGCTGCCCAGGCGCTGGTAAAGCAGATAGGGCAGGGTCTGGACGGCATCGCTGCCGAACAGGGCGATCACGCCGAGATCGCCGAGCGACAAGGCCATGGCGAAAGCGAAGCCGGTCAGCAGCGGCCGGCGCAGCACAGGCAGTTCGACAAGACGCAGCCGGTTCCAGCCGGCGAGACCGAGTTGCGCGCACAATCTCTCATGGCGTTCGCTGGCTGCGTCATAGGCCGGGCGAATGGCGCGCACCGCGAAGGGCATCGCCATCACCGCGTTGACGGAAACGACCATGACAGGCGCGAACAGCAGGACGTCGCCGATATGGCGCAGTAGGATGAACCAGCCCGCGCCGACGACGAGCGGCGGCACGACGAGCACGAAGCCGGCGCCGGTGTCGGCCAGGCGCTCCAGCAGGGAAGGCCTTTCACCCCGGCGGCGGCCGAGCTCCAGCGCCCGGCGCGCGGACACCAGGGAAAGGGCTGTCGTCACCGAGATCAATGCGGACAGGAAGGCGAATGCGAGGCTGGTGGTTGCGGCCTTGCGCACGGATGCCTCGCCCACCAGCCGGAGGAGATCGGCTTCGAGACCGCCGATGACCGTCGCGGCCATGGGGCTCACGACGAGCAGGGCTGCGAGCACGATCAGCATCGCATTCAGCACGGTCTCGGCGGCGCCGGCCGCGACGAGGCGTGGCCGCGACACGGGGAGGCCCGTATCGCTTGCGGACGGTGCTCCGATGCGGGCGAGCAGGGCGACGACAGCCATGGCGAGGGCGATCTGCAGCATCGTCAGGGCGGCCGCCCGTGCCGGGTCGAAGTCGAACCGCAGCGCCTGGTAGATCGCCACCTCCAGCGTCGTGGCGCCGGGCCCGCCGCCCAGCGTCAGCACCAGCGTGAACGATGTGATGCACAGCATGAAGACCAGACCGGCGACACCGGGCAGGCTCGCTCGCAGAACCGGCCACTCGATCAGCCGGAAGCTTGCCGTCGCGCCCATGCCGAGCTGGCTCGCCAGCCGCCATTGGTCGGGGGGCACGGTATCGAGCGCTTCGAGGAACAGACGGGTGGCGAGCGGCAGGTTGAAAAAAACATGGGCGATGAGGATGCCCGCGAGGCCGTAGATGCCGGGCCAGCCGTCGGCGCCGAGAAGCGTGAACAGACCGGAGACGTAGCCGGCCCGGCCGAGCAGGGCCAGAATGCCGAGGGCGGCGACGATTGCCGGCAGGCCGAGCGGTACCGCGAACAGGCCGACGAGCCAGCCGCGACCGGGGAAAACGGGATGGCGCGACAGGGCCCGTGCGACTGACATCGCCGGGGCCACCGAAAGCAAGGTCGACAGCAACGCCTGCCAGAGCGTGAAGCGCACGACACGGGCCATATAGGGGTCGAAGGCGGAGATCGCTCCCGACGGGTCGGCCGCTCCCTCCATGGCGAGACCGGCGAAGGCTCCGCCGACGAGCACGCCGATTGCCGCAAGCGCCGTCGCGCCGGCGGCGACGCGGGCGTCGGTGCGCCGGCGAGTGTGTGGGGTCACGGCGATATCCCTCAACCGGAGTTCCTCCGGTGGGGAGCGACGTGCGCGGGGAGAGAGGATTGCCCTGGGAGGTTTGCGCCACCCCGCCTGCCGGCACCTTCTTCTCCCCGCATACGGCTAGGGCATGCGCATATTTTCTGCGGGCCAAGACGTTTCTTATGGCCACCGAGTCGCCTACTTAGCCGTGCCTTGTGGCCTTTGCACCCGGGCGACCCCTCATCCGACCTCGCTTCGCGAGGCCACCTTCTCCCACAAGGGGAGAAGGTCGGAGCCTGGCTTTGGCTGCTCTGCCAATCGTCAACGTCAACGATTGGCCGGAACGCTTCTGCAACTCTTACCTTCTCCCCTTGTGGGAGAAGGTGGCCTCGCGAAGCGAGGTCGGATGAGGGGTATTCCACGAGGTATGCATGTCCTAGCCGCAAGCGGGGAGAAGACTGCCTGCCGCGATGACGGCACCTGGTCCTGCAGCCTCGACGATTGGCGAAATCGCAGAGGACATCGGTCTTCTCCCCGCTCGCGGGGAGAAGGTGCCGGCAGGCGGATGAGGGGCGGCGCCAAGACTGCAGGTACGCAGAGGATCGCGGCAGGGGGAAGGAGGGCGACATTGTCTGTCGACCGCCTCCTACTTGCTGATCGCCGCCAGCCATTCGTCGATCCAGGCCTTGCGGTTCTTCGCCACCTCCTCGGCGCTGAACAGCAGGGACTTGCCCGGCTGGACGAGCTTGCCGAAGGCCGGGTCGAGCGGCTTGTCAGTCTTTCCGGCGGGCAGCATCCAGTTGGTTTCCGGGATGACGTCCTGGAAGGCGGGGCCGGTCATGAAGGCGAGGAACCTCTGCGACAGCGGGTTCTTCGCGCCGTTGACGGTCGCGCCCGCGACCTCGATCTGCAGATAGTGCCCCTCTTCGAAGGCGGCCGCCTTATAGCGTTCGCTGTTTTCGGCGATCATGTGGTAGGCGGGCGAGGTGGTATAGGAGAGCACCATCGGCGCCTCGCCATTGGTGAGCAGGCCATAGGCCTCGCTCCAGCCGGGCGTGACGGTGAGCACGCGCGGCTTCAGCTTCGCCCAGGCTTCGCCGGCCTTGTCGCCATAGACGGATTTCACCCAGAGCAGCAGCCCGAGGCCGGGCGTCGATGTGCGCGGGTCCTGGATGACGATCTTCTCTCGCGGGTCGCCTTCGACCAGTTCCTCCAGGCTTTTCGGCGGGTTTGCGACCTTGTCGCTGTCATAGACCACGGCGAAGTAGCCGTAGTCGTAGGGGACGAAGACGTCGTCGTTCCAGCCGCCCGGCACGGCGAGCGGGGCAAGGCCGGCGCCGTGCGGCGCGAACAGGCCCGTCGCTTTGGCCTCGGCCGTCAGGTTGGTGTCGAGACCGAGCACGATGTCGGCCCTGGTGGCTCCGCCTTCGAGCTTGACCCGGTTGAGCAGGGCGACGCCATCGGCCACCGAAACGAATTGCAGGTCGCATGCGCATTCTGCTTCGAAGGCTTTCTCCACCTGCGGCCCGGGGCCCCAATCGGCGGTGAAACTCTCATAGGTATAGACGGTAAGCTTGCCTTCGGCCGCCGCCGGCCAGGCCAGCGGCACGAGGGCTGCGGTAAGGATCGACAGGAACTTCACGCGCATCGGCACCTCCTTGCGTCGCGTTGACAGGGAAAAGGCGTCGGATGAGCGAACGCATCTAATCCCTCCGCCGGTACAAGCCGGATCAGGTTCAGCGGGTTGGCAGGGGATTTCGCCCTTTGCCTCTCAGCCGGCTCGCGACCCTTGCGCGACCGGCACCCCGTTAGAGCAAGTCCAGACATAGAGCCGGCGAGGGGACACGGCAAGCGGTTGTTTCAAGTGCTCCGGCGTCACGCCTTTCCCTTTTGCCCGACCCCTGATAGAGGCGGGCGCCATGAGCATCTTCACCATTCTGCTCGGCGGCGACCTGATCCGCACGCCCCGCCTCGACGCCCAAACGGCGGGGGCGCGCGTGATCGCTGCCGATTCCGGCATCCGCCACGCCGACACGCTCGACTTGGCCCCGGAACTCTGGGTGGGCGATTTCGATTCCGTTTCCCTGGCGATGGCGGCAAGCTATCCCGAGGTGCCGCGCAAGGTCTTTCCGTCGGGCAAGGACAAGACCGATGGCGAACTCGCGATCGACGCCGCGCTGTCGCGCGGGGCAACGTCGCTGGTGATCGCCGGGGCTTTCGGCGGCCCCCGCGCCGATCATGCCCAGTTGCATCTGGCGCTCGCCATCCGTCTGGCGGAAGCGGGCGTGCCGGTGCTTCTGACCAGCGGCGCGCAGGAAGGCGTGCCGCTGTTGCCCGGCCGCTCCGCCTTCGACTACGAACCCGGCACGCTGTTCAGCGTGCTGGGGTTCAGCGATCTCTCCGGCCTGACGGTACGCGGCGCGCGCTGGCCCCTCAAGGCGGTCGAGGTGCCGTTCGGCTCGTCGCTGACCGTCTCGAACGAGGTCACAGGTGAGCTCTCGGTCGAACTCGGCTCGGGCCGTGCGCTGCTGCTTGCCCATCCCTTCCCGGATACGAACGCATTCTGACCATGGCGCCACCGCTTCTCCGCCTCGACGATATCAGGCTCACATTCGGCGGCACGCCGCTGCTCGACGGCGCAGCACTCTCGGCCTCGGCCGGTGACAAGATCGCGCTCGTCGGCCGCAACGGCTCCGGCAAGTCGACGCTGCTCAAGATCGCCGCCGGGCTGGCCGAGCCGCAGGATGGCGAGGTCTTCCGCCAGCCTTCCGCGACCGTGCGCTACCTGCCGCAGGCCCCCGACATGGATGGTTTCGCGACGGTCCGCGCCTATGTGGAGGCCGGGCTTGGGCCTGCCGACGATCCGCATCGCGTCACCTATCTGCTCGATCATCTCGGGCTCACCGGCGACGAGCGTCCCGACGACCTGTCCGGCGGCGAGGCAAGGCGGGCCGCGCTCGCCAAGGTGATGGCGCCTGAGCCCGACATATTGCTGCTCGACGAGCCGACCAACCATCTCGACCTGCAGGTGATCGAATGGCTGGAGGAGGAACTCATCCGCTCTTCCTCCGCACTGATCGTCATCTCCCACGACCGGCGCTTCCTGGAGAGGGTGTCGCGCGCCACGGTCTGGCTCGACCGCGGCCAGACGCGGCGCCTCTACAAGGGTTTCGGCCATTTCGAGGAGTGGCGCGACATCATTCTCGAAGAGGAAGAGCGCGAGCAGCACAAGCTCGGCCGCCAGATCGTCCGCGAGGAGCACTGGCTGCGCTACGGCGTCACAGCGCGCAGGAAGCGCAACATGCGCCGGCTGGGCGAACTGCAGGCGATGCGGCAGCGGTTCCGCAGCCATCGCGGCGCCGAAGGCCTGGCCAACATGGTCGCCAGCGAGGCGGCAGAATCGGGCAAGCTGGTGATCGAGGCCAAGGGCATTTCGAAAAGCTTCGGCGATCTCGTCGTGGTGCGGGATTTCTCGACCCGCATCCAGCGCGGCGATCGCGTCGGTCTTGTCGGCCCCAACGGCGCCGGCAAGACGACGCTGCTCAAGATGCTCACCGGCGCGCTGGCGCCCGATACCGGTACGGTCCGGCTCGGCACCAATATCGAGATCGCCACGCTCGACCAGAAGCGCGAAGCGGTCGACCCCGAGGAGACGCTGGCGCACTACCTGACCGACGGGCGCGGCGAGACGGTCGTGGTCAACGGCGAGGAACGTCATGTCGTCTCCTGGATGAAGGACTTCCTGTTCAAGCCCGAACAGGCCCGCACGCCGGTACGCGAACTCTCCGGCGGCGAGCGGGCGCGGCTGATCCTGGCACGGGTGCTCGCCCGCCCGGCCAATCTGCTTGTTCTCGACGAGCCGACCAACGATCTCGACATGGAGACGCTGGAACTGCTGCAGGAACTGGTTGCGGGCTATCCCGGAACGGTGATCCTCGTCAGCCACGACCGCGACTTCCTCGACCGCACCGTCACCAGTACCATCGCGCCCGACGGTGCCGGCCGCTGGATCGAATATGCGGGCGGCTATTCCGACATGCTCGCCCAGCGCGGCGGGACCAGGCTCGATGACCGCAAGGCGGCGCGCGCGAAGAACGGTGCCACGAGCAACGGCTCCGCCGCAAAGGAGGTGCCAGAGGCGCCGAAGGGACCGGCGAAAAAACTCTCCTACAAGCAGAAATTCGCGCTCGAGACCTTGCCGAAGAAGATGGAGGAAGCCTCTGGTGTCATCGCCAGGCTCGAGGAGAAGCTAGCCGACCCGGTTCTCTTCTCGCGCGATCCCGCGACCTTCAACAAGACGGTCGCCGCGCTCGACAAGGAACGCGCCAGCCTCGCCGCCATGGAAGAGGAGTGGCTCGAGCTGGAGATGCTGCGCGAAGAGATCGAGGGCGCCTGAGCGGAGCAGCGTCCGAGCCATCCTCGTCTGCACCAGGAAGTGGCCGATCCGGATGCTTGCCGGCCGGGGGCCGGACCGGCATCATGCCAGCATGACCAATGTCCTTTTGCGACCGGCGCGAGACGGCGAATGTGGCGAGATCAGCGCGCTCTGCCTGCGCTCGAAGGCGGTGTGGGGTTATGATGCGGCCTTCCTGGAGGCCTGCCGCGCGGAACTGTCGATCCAGCCGGCCGATCTCGATCCCGGGCTGCTGCGCGTCGCCGAGGTCGACGGCAAGCTCGTTGGGGTCGTCCAGATCGCGCCGGAAGGGGCGGACCTCCATCTCGACAAGCTCTTCATCGATCCCGGGATCCTGCGCACCGGCATCGGCAGGCGGCTCCTGGATTGGGCGGTGGGCCGGGCAGCGGAGCTCGGCGCGGCGCGGCTGGTCATCGATGCCGATCCGGGGGCGGCCGATTTCTATCGCAGGATGGGAGCGACCGATGCCGGCGTCGTTGCCTCGGGCTCGATACCGGGGCGGTTCCTTCCAAGGCTTGAACTGCTGTTGGCAGACCCGGCGGGGCGATAGACCGGATCTTGTCGCGGGCACGCCACGAGGCGATACGATGTTGCACTGCATCATCCGGCGCTGATATCCTTGCGTTGGGGGAGCACGCCGGCCGGAACGCGAATGTCGTCCAAAGGGTGCCGCATTGTGGTCGTAGGTGCCTCGGCAACTGGACCCTGGACCTCGATCGTCCGCGCCACGTGGCACGGCTTCAAGCCAGGGCATTGCGAGGCTCGTCGAGCAGGGGCGGCGACAATACGGAAGGCGATCCGAGCCCAGATGCGGCAAATTCGAGACATAACGTTGGCAAGCATGGCGGCGTCCTGCGGCGTGCTTGATGCTTTGTCGGTGTGACAATGTCGCGTCTGGTGCCTCCAGCGTTCCCGATGATGAAAAAAGCGCTCGGCTCCCGGTCGCGCATGCTGCCGGCAGTGGTGCTCCTCGGCCTAGTCGGCGCCGGACTTGAAGGCATAGGCATCGGCCTCGTCATCCCCCTGCTGGGCATCATCACCGGCGGCGCGGCGTCTGCTCAAATGAGCGGCCTTTCGGCGATCTTCCAGAGTTTCGGCCAGACGCTGAGCGACGACGTCCGCCTGATGGTGATCGCCGGCTTCATTCTTGCCCTGATCATCCTCAAGAACGTCGTTGCCTACGCCAACACGGTGCTCACCGCTTTCATCTATGGCAAGGCCGGCCATTCGATCCGAAGCGCCTTGTCGGAGCAGTTGCTGCGCGTGGGCTATTCCTTCTTCCTGCAGCAAAGTCCCGGGCGGCTGCTCAACATCATTTCGAACGAGTCCTGGCGCGCCTCGGACGCGATCCAGACCGGACTTGCGATCCTCGTGAATGCTTCGGCGGCGGTCATCCTCTTGGCTTTCCTCCTGCTCCTGTCGTGGAAGATGACCTTGCTCGTCGCACTCGGCCTGTTCGCGGTCCAGGCCGTGCATGCCCTGCTTTCGGCCAGCCTCAAGGTGCCGAGCCGCCGTGTCACCGCGCTTAACAGCGAGCTTGCCTCGCGCATGCTGCATCTCGTCCACGCAGGGCGTCTGACGCGGATCTTCGGCCAGGAGGTAAGGGAAAAGGCGGTTTTCGACACGGCTTCCGATGCGGTGCGGCGCGCGGCCTTCTCGCTGCAGGTCCGGCAAGGGTCGTTGCCGCTTCTTTCCGAGACCCTCCACGCCGCGCTGTTCCTCGGGGTGATCGTCGGCGCCGCCCTGGGCGGTGTGAGCTTTCCCCTGATCGCCGCCTTCGTGATCCTGCTTTATCGCCTTCAGCCGCATGTCCGGGCCCTGCAGTTCGCCTGGAGCCAGTTCCAGGGCTGGAGCGGATCGCTCGAGGAAGTGACGTGGCTGCTGGATTCGTCCGACAAGCCCAGGGCACCGCATGGCAATCTGCCCTATGACGGACTGAGCCGACACGTCCAGTTCGACGAAGTGTCGTTCACCTATGCCGGCGCGGAAACCCGCGCCGTGGTCCTGCAGTCGGCCAGTTTCGAGATCCGCGCAGGACGGTCGACGGCGCTGGTCGGCCGGTCGGGTGCCGGCAAGACGACCATCGTCAATCTGCTGTGCCGGTTCGTCGATCCCGACGACGGTGCGATCCTCGTCGATGGCATCCCCCTCGACCAGATCGATCCCGTGCAGTGGCGACGGCAGATCGCGTTGGCCAGCCAGGATCTGGAACTGGTGGACGGGACGATACTGGATAACATCGTCTACGGGCAGGAGCGGGCCACGGCTGCCGATGCCGAGCGCGCGGCGAAACTCGCCGAGGCGCATGCCTTCATCGAGGAACTGCCGCAGCGCTACGACACGATCGTCGGCTATCGAGGCGCGAACCTTTCGGCCGGTCAGCGGCAACGCATCGCGCTGGCGCGGGCCCTGGTGCGCGACCCAGACATATTGATCCTCGACGAAGCGACCAATGCCCTCGACGGCCTCTCCGAGGCAGCGATCATCGAGACGCTCAAATCGAGGGCGGGCAAACGCACGACGATCGTCATCAGCCATCATCGCAGTACGATCTCGTTTTGCGACGACATCGTGGTGCTGAGCGAGGGCCGCGTGAAAGGGCAGGGACCATTGGCCGCGCTGGGGCCGCTCGAGATGGATGCGCTTTACGAATATGAGGCGGCGAATTGAGGTGGCCTTCTCCTCAACTGCGTCGGTCGAATTCCATAATCACCACCTCGCCCGCGCCCGCGTCCGGGTCAATTGCGCTTTTCGAGGAAGTGCTCCTGTCCTTTGTTCTGCGCAACTCCGGGCGCGAGTCTCTTGCGCGCCCTTGCCGGAATTGCCCCAGCCTGTTTCCTGCCATGCGCCCCAGCAGTGCCAGGGCCATGAACTTGAGCACTCCGGCCAGGTTCATCGCAACCATCGGCCAGTAGGACAGACGCAGCCCCTCATCGAAGCAAGGTCCTCCGAGACTCTCTCTCCAGGCCGAACGCCCGGTCCAATACAGGTGACGCAAAAGCCAGGGGGCGCTGCGGCAGTGCTTTGCATAGAGGCCGCCGTTTCCAATGTTGTAGTTGGCATAGATCGAGCGGATCGCTCGCCGCGTCCGCCGCCCGTGGTGATGGAACACGGTCATGTCGGGCACATATTCGACCGGGATGCCCAATAGGTGGGCGCGCAGCAGAAAGTCTGTGTCCTCTGCCGCGTGGAGGGCGGCACCTGCGCCGAAACGCTCGTCGAACGAGCCGACGAGCGCCCCGACTTCGCGGTGCATCGTCATGTTGCAGCCCTGGATGAAGCCGCCGGGATGGGTCGCGCGCACGAAACGCTCGGTCGCGGGCGAGGTCTTTATGGTGAAAGGGAGGTCTGCAGGATCGCCCAGTTCGACACGGCCGCCGCGGATAATGCAGCCGTCCCCTTCTGCATAGTGTCGCTCCAGATCATCGAGATAGTGGCGACTCAACCGGATGTCGTCATCGACGAACACGAGGATATTGCCCCGCGCACGCGCCATACCGGCGTTGCGTGCCGCGGCCAGCCCCCGTCGCGCCTCCGAAACAATCGTCATCGGCAATTCCGACGAATCGGCCAGTCGCGGGAGCAGCTGCGCCGTGCCGTCGGTCGAGCCGTTGTCGACCACCACGACTTCGACATGGCATTGAGGACGGGCCTTCGATGCATCTCCGATTGACCGCAAGCAGGCTTCCAGCGCAGCGGCGCGGTTGCGCGTGCACACAATGAAACTTGCCCGGAGCGGATGGTCCCGGTCGGCATGGGCGTGCCGTGGCATGCCTTCGCGCGGGTCGCATTGCGCCGCGACCGGATTCGAACGGCCGCTCATTCCTGCCAATGCCCGGCAGGTGGAAGTATGGATGAGGCGGGCACCGAACTCATGTAGCGGATCGCCTCGCCCAGGCGCTTGTTCGCCGCCAGGGAAAGAAGGCTGAGCCCCGGTGCGAGTGAACCGACCTGCCAGGCGTATCTCTCACGCCGCCTGATGAGTCCCCATTTGCCGGTCTCGTCCAGGAACTGTCGTGTCAACTCCGGCCGCTTCTCGTCGGCGATCATCGTGTAGATGAAATAGAAGAGATTGAGCCAGCCGGCTTCGTAGCTCGTGCGCGACGGCGCCGAGGTCGCCGCGACCGCCGTCTCGAGCCGAAGCACATAGTCGGCGGCGGCGCGCAC
Source organism: Mesorhizobium sp. L-8-3 (assembly GCF_016756615.1). Taxonomy (GTDB): domain Bacteria; phylum Pseudomonadota; class Alphaproteobacteria; order Rhizobiales; family Rhizobiaceae. The sequence continues at coordinate 2,536,857 of NZ_AP023262.1, forward strand.
CGATTCGGGTGTTGCCTCTTTGGCGATCGAGCGAAGCAGTCGGTGATCGGGCATTAGACCTTCTTGCCGAAGATTTTCGCCGACGATGTCGAGATGCGTCGCACGCATGCGCTTCTTGTGCCGGCTGGTCACGCTGCCGTCATGCGTGCGATAGGCGATCAGGCTCTCTTCCATCATCACCGCCGGGAAATGCGCGGTTATCCGCCTGAACAGGTCAAAATCCTCGGCATGGGGGTAACGCGCGTCGTAGTGCAGGAGCGCGTCCGGGAGCACGTCTCGGTTGTAGACCACGGTCGAATGGATGAAGATCGTGAAGAACAGCGACAGGATACGCAGATCCCCGGTTGCGAAGATCGGGTCCCCGATTCCGCGGAACAGGCGGCTGCCGACGAGGCTGTCCACGCCGCCGCCGCAGATCGCGACCGCCGGGTCCCGCTGTAACACCGCCACCTGGCGCGACAGACGGAACGGATAGGCGATGTCGTCGGCATCCATTCTCGCGACGAGCTCGCCGCCGGCCAGTTCCAGTCCTTCGTTCAATGACGCGATCAGTCCCCTGTTCTCGCGCGATACGATGCGGATGCGGCTGTCGGCCCTGCGGAACTTCTCCAGAATCCGAAGCGAGGCGTCCGTCGAACCATCGTCGATCGCGATGACCTCGATCCGCCTGTAATCCTGCCGAAGAATGCTGCCGAGCGCCGCGTCGAGATAGGCGCCGCCGTTGTAGACCGGCAGGAGGACCGAGACGAGGGGCATACCTCTTCCCTGGCGGCGGGCCGTCGTCGCCGGTCGCGCTTCGACCATTGGTGGCGGGGGTGGGATCACGCGGCCTCCATCGCGGGATGGCCAGTCCCGGCCCTGGTCTTTGGGGGCCGATCGACCTCCGTCCCGGGCGCGACCAATGGTGTGAGGGGGAAGTAACGCTTGAAGCCGTTGATCGGCTTTTCCAGAAGCAGCCATGAAAGGCAGGCAACCGCCAGGGTCGCCGCGCCGCCCACAGTCAGCCAGCCCAGCCCGTAGTCGGACATATCCATCGGGATCCATGGCTGGGCCTTGATCACCAGCGCCAGCACGACGATGTGGTAGAGATAGAGGCCGTAGCTGATGCGGCCGAGCGCTCGCAGCGGCGACCACTCCATGAACCTGCCGACTGCGCCCTTGAACCCTGTCGATGCGAGGCCCACGAGAACGACGAGCGGCGCAAGAGGAAGTACTTCCCTCGCGATCCACAGCAGCCACTGGAGAAGCGGGCCGGTCGGCCTGGGATCGAGCCAGGACAAGACGATAAAGGCGCCGCCCAGGATCAGCGCCGCGGGTTTCAGTCCGCGCGGCCAGGCTGCCGTCCCGGCGCGGCAGACCGCCAGAAGGCCCCCGGCGGCAAGCGCGTCCATGGAGGCCGGAGGAAGCAGGTCGCGGGCGATGGTCGGCGTGCCGGTGAGCGGCCAACAGAGGCGGTAGGCGAGCGACAATGCGATGAAGGCGATGCAGATGCGCCCGAGGAAACGCATGGGCGCTGTGAGCATGATCAGCGGCCAGACGAGATAGAACTGCTCCTCGATGCTGAGCGTCCAGCTATGCACCAGCACCCAGGGCATCCATTCGCCGCGGACCGCATACCAGAAGTTCGAGAGGAACAGCGCCTGCCACGCCAGCCCGTCCCGGGCCTGCTCCAGATCGATCGCTCCGACAAATGCCAGCATGGCGAAATAGGCTGGGAAAATCCGAAGCACGCGCCGCGCATAGAAGAACTTCAGCGCATGTCGCAGGTCGAAATCCGGGCCTCCGCGTGCCTGCAGCAGGATGCGGGTGATCAGGAAACCGCTGAGAACGAAGAAGAGACGGACACCCAGATGTCCAAGGTTGGAGCCCGGCACTGCAAAATGCGCATAAAGGACCAGGAGAACGGCGAGGGCCCTGACACTATCGAGCTGTCTATCGTACAAGTTGAATCCCCGCATTCGGTTCGAGAGTGAACCGTGCAGATCGTTACGCTCCCCATTCTAGACTGTTAGTGGTGTTGATATTGCGGCGCAAGAAATTGAGTGTTGCACTGCGATACAGGATGTGATCGCAGTCTCTACTTTGCCGCTGGCTGCCTTGTCGGCTTGCAATTCGGCGACAGTTTCGGATGCGTCCGCGTGGCTCCAAGGGAGCGCACGATCCGTTCCGGGAATTTGCGTCCAGGAAGGCGAATGGGCTCGAGGCGGCTCAGGTCCGCTTTGCCGTCAGCTTCGCGGCCAGGGCTTCCATCCGGTCGGACAGGCCGCCGAGCGCGCCGGTCAGGGCGGCGTCGTTCTTGTCGGCCTTGATCAGAGCGTCGTCGCGGGTCTTGCGGAGCGTGACGATCTCGCTCTCCATGCCCTTCACGCGCTTCTGCAGTTCCGACAGCTCGTCCATGACCATGATCCCGGCCATGACTGTCAGCCTCTGGTCGCCGATCTCGCCGAAGGAATCCTTGAGATGGGAGACATAGCGGTCGAAATGTTGGGCAAGGCCGATCAGGTGCTCTTCCTGGCCTTCGTCGCAGGCCATCCGATACTGCTTGCCGTCGATCGTCACGGTCACTTGCGGCATGGCGTCACCTGTCGAGCACGGCGCGAATGGTTTCCATGGCGGTCACGAGCCGGCGGGAGACTTCCTTGTTGGCTTCCTCGAGACGCTCGGCGCGCGCCTCGGAATTGTCCAGCTCCTGCGCGAGCCGCGCCCTGTCGGCGTTCATGCGCTGCACTTCGGCTTCGGCCTCGGAGTAGTCCTGGTCCTGCTCCAGTCGCGCGGCCACGGCATTTTCCAACGCCTCGATCGCCTTGCCGAGCCGTCCGATGACCTCCTTGAGTGTTGCTTCTCCGGTCATGGCTCCTGTTCCAAGCCCGCCCAGCATCGAATCGCACGCATTCCAAACGCGTTGCCCGGGAAAGCTTATGCGGGGCGCGAAGCGGGCGTCAACAAAGCTCTTGGCGCTTTCCCCTCCATTTGTGCCGGCGAGCCGGGTGTGGCGGCCCTACCCGCCGGCAAGGCTCGTCCGGGCCACTCGGCTTTGGTGCAAGCTGGCGGTCTGATCGACCATAGGTGCTTGTTAAATCGTTTTAGGCGTGACGCGGCGACGCTACCCGATTTATTGACTCCGTACGGCCAACTGCTATGTGTCCCCCAGCCTTGGAAGGGGCCAGGCCAATCGCCCCCGAAACCCTCCGAACCCTGCGAGCGATCATGAGCAACCGCGAAAAACACGACCGGATGGCGAATGCGATCCGCTTCCTTTCCATGGACGCCGTCGAGAAGGCCAATTCGGGGCACCCCGGCCTGCCGATGGGCGCGGCCGACATCGCGACGGTGCTGTTCACGCGCTTCCTGAAATATGATCCGAAAAACCCGCACTGGCCCGATCGCGACCGCTTCGTGCTGTCGGCGGGCCACGGGTCGATGCTGCTCTACTCGCTGCTCTATCTGACCGGCTACGAAGACGTCACGATCGACGAGATCAAGAGTTTCCGCCAGCTCGGATCGCGCACGGCCGGCCATCCCGAATACGGCCACGCCGCCGGCATCGAGACGACCACCGGTCCGCTCGGCCAGGGCCTGGCCAATTCCGTGGGCATGGCGCTCGCCGAGCGCATCCTCAACGCCAGGTTCGGCGACGACCTCGTCGACCACTATACCTATGTGCTGGTCGGCGACGGCTGCCTGATGGAGGGCATCTCGCAGGAGGCCCTGGCGCTGGCCGGCCATCTGCAGCTCAGCAAGCTGATCGTCATCTGGGACCACAACAACATCTCCATCGACGGCCCCGTGTCGCTCGCGGACAATACGGACCAGCTCGCGCGCTTCGCGGCGTCCGGCTGGAATACGCTCGCATGCGACGGCCACGACCCCGACCAGATCGCCGACGCGCTGGAGCGCGCCCGCGGTTCCAACCGGCCGACGCTGATCGCGGCCAAGACCACGATCGGTTTCGGTGCGCCGACCAAGGCCGGCACCAACAAGGTGCATGGCTCGCCGCTGGGCGCCGATGAAGTCGCGGCCGCCCGCAAGACGCTCGGCTGGGACGCCGCACCCTTCGAGGTCCCCTCCGACATCCTCGACGCCTGGCGCCTGGCCGGCCTCAATGCCGGAAAGAAGCGGGCGCCATGGGAGAAGCGGCTCGCGGTCGCCGACGCCGAGGTCCGCGCCGAGTTCGAGCGGCGCATGCGCGGGGAGCTTCCGGGCGGACTCGACGCCGCGATCGCCGACTACAAGCAGAAGCTGGCCGCCGACAGGCCGAAGGTCGCGACCCGCAAATCCTCCGAGATGGCGCTCGAAGTCATCAACGGCATCGTGCCCGAGACGATCGGCGGCTCGGCCGACCTGACCGGTTCCAACAACACCAAGACCAGCCAGACCAAGGCGATCGCCGCGGGCGACTACGGCAACCGCTACGTCCATTACGGCATCCGCGAGCACGGCATGGCCGCGGCCATGAACGGCATGACGCTGCATGGCGGCGTCATCCCCTATGGCGGCACCTTCCTGTGCTTCTCCGACTATGCGCGTCCGGCGATGCGTCTCGCCTCGCTGATGGGCATCCGGACGATCTTCGTGATGACCCACGATTCCATCGGCCTCGGCGAGGACGGCCCGACCCACCAGCCCGTCGAGCACCTGGCCGCGCTGCGCGCCATCCCGAACCACACCGTGTTCCGCCCGGCCGACGCGACCGAGGCGGCGGAATGCTGGCAGATCGCGCTCGAGACGCCAAAGACGCCGTCGACGCTGGCCCTGACGCGCCAGAATCTGCCTGCCGTGCGCACCGAATACACGGAAGAGAACCTGTGCCGCTACGGCGCCTACGAACTGGCCAGGGCCGACGGCACGGCTGCGGTCACCATCTTCGCCTCCGGGTCGGAAGTGGAGATCGCGATGGCCGCCCGCAGCCTGCTGCAGGCGCAGGGCCATGCGACACGCGTCGTTTCCGTTCCCGCCTTCGAGCTGTTCGAGAAGCAGGCCGACAGCTACAAGGCCGCCATCCTCGGTGATGCTCCCGTCAGGGTCGCGATCGAGGCGGGCATCCGGCAGGGCTGGGACCGCTTCATCGGCACCGACGGCATCTTCATCGGCATGACCGGCTTCGGCGCGAGCGGCACGATCGAGCAGCTCTACGCGCATTTCGGCATCACGGCGGACGCGACCGTCAAGGCTGTCGAGGCGCGTCTGGCCAGGCGTTGAGGCCTCGGACCTTGGCCGAACCGGCTTGATCAGGGCCGCACGGCGGGGCGCGACAAAAACCCGCTCCGCCGTGGATTCCGTTCAAACGATTTGACCGTCGGCAGCCGCTGGATTCTTGGCGCGGCCGTGGTTAAGAAGCGGCGGGCACGTTTCAACCCGCTTTCACGCTCCCCGGGAGAAAGATATGACCGTCAGAGTTGCCATCAACGGATTTGGCCGCATCGGCCGCAACATCGTGCGCGCCATCTACGAATCCGGCCGCAAGGATATCGACGTCGTCGCCGTCAACGATCTCGGCCCGGTCGAGACCAACGCCCATCTGCTGCGCTTCGACAGCGTGCATGGCAGGTTCCCGCGCGAGGTCGACGTCCATGGCGACACGATCAGCATCGGCAGCGACAAGTTCAAGGTCACCGCGATCAAGGATCCGTCGCAGCTTCCCTGGAAGGATCTCGGCGTCGATATCGCGCTCGAATGCACGGGGATCTTCACCGCGCGCGACAAGGCGGCCGCCCATCTGACGGCCGGCGCCAAGCGCGTCATCGTCTCGGCTCCGTCGGACGGCGCCGACCTGACCGTGGTCTACGGCATCAACCACGACCAGTTGACCAAGGACCATGTCGTCGTCTCCAACGCGTCATGCACCACCAATTGCCTGGCGCCGCTCGCCAAGGTTCTGAACGACGCGGTCGGCATCGAAAAGGGCATGATGACCACCATCCACTCCTACACCGGCGACCAGCCGACGCTGGACACGATGCACAAGGATCTCTACCGGGGCCGCGCCGCCGCGCTCTCGCAGATCCCGACGTCGACGGGTGCCGCCAAGGCGATCGGCCTCGTCCTGCCCGAGCTGAAGGGCAAGCTCGACGGCGTGTCGATCCGCGTGCCGACCCCGAACGTGTCGGTCGTCGACCTGAAGTTCGTGGCGAGCCGGAACACCACCGTCGAGGAAATCAACGAGGCGGTCATCGCCGCCTCCAAGGGCAAGCTCAAGGGCATCCTCGGCGTCACGCATCACCCGAACGTGTCGATCGATTTCAACCACGATCCGCATTCCTCGACCCTGGCGCTCGACCAGACCAAGGTCATGGGCGGCAACTTCGTGTCGGTGCTGTCCTGGTACGACAATGAATGGGGCTTCTCGAACCGCATGGCCGACACCGCCGTGGCCCTCGGCCAGACCATCGCCTGATCGCGGCTTCGAGCATCGGACAAGGACGCGGGCTCCGGCTGAAAGGCCGGGGCCCGTTTCGCATCCGGAGAAGCAAGCCTGCCGTCGCTTTCCGGACCGCGTGGCTTTTGAAGCGGTTGGATTTTCCGATCATCTGCTGCGGCCATCTGACTGTGACGATCGAGGCGTTTTCCCCTGTAGACAACAGGAAATCTGCAGGACAACACCTGTTTCTTCGCCGGCTCGGAACGAGCGTCAAGAAATTGGATATTTCAGTCATCAGGCCAGATTGCAGACGCTCTTCAGCGGAGGCGGCTGCCCCGGACTTTGACGGTCTGGCGCCGCCCCTCATCCGCCTGCCAGCGTCGGGCGCCATCCTGGATGAAAAGTGCCGCGTGTCTTCGCACCCCTCTCTGTCCACCTGATATCTCCCCCACAAGGGGGGAGACTGGCTGTCATCGATGACGGCACTCGTCCTGCGACGTCGACGATTGGCGAAATCCAAGCGGCCGGCCAGTCTCCCCCCTTGTGGGGAGATGTCCGGCAGGACAGAGAGGGGTATCTGGCAAAGCCTTATACGACTGAAATCAAAAGGCTTTCCACCCCACTTCCATGGCAGGGGCGACGCATGCGGTCGAGGTTTGCAAAGCGAGCACTGGAAGGCGACAGCGATGAACCGGCGCAGCTTCCCATCGTGAAATCGCCGGTCAAGAATTCCATCGCCGTGGAGCCGAAGTCAACGCGGAAACGGCGTGGGTCATCAAGAAGTGACCAGGCCGACGCCGAGCACCGGCTCTTGCGGCGAATTTCCCGATCAGGGGACCGTCGGCCGAAGCGCGCTCACTTCATGTCGAGCAATCGTTCCAGATATTCCCGCTCGAGTTGCGGGCTCAGCGCATTGCCAAGCCGCTCGCGGATCGCATCGAGAATCCGGCGGGCGCGCTGGACGTCTATCTCGTCGGGCACCTCGACCGAATCGCCGAAATCGGGGCCCGTCGTCGCGCGCGGCCGGCCGAGCGGGTCGCGGTCGGAGCTCTGCTGACGGCCGCCTTCCTGGCCGCCGCCATCCTCGCCCTGCATGGCCTGCATCATCTGGTTCATCATGTCCTGGGCGCCGCGCCGCAGCGCTTCCAGCGCGCGGCCCTGCTCGCCCGTGGCGCGCTCGCCTTCGCCCTGGCCGAGCGCTCCCTCGGCCTCGCCCATGGCCTCGCCGGCCTCCCCGAAACCCTCGCCGGGCTGGATGCCGAGGCCCTCCAGTCCCTTCATGAGAGCTTCAAGGTCCTTGCGGAGCTGGCCCTGGCCCTCCTGCAACTGCTTCAGCGCTTCGGCGAACTCCTCCGGAGACATCCCGCCCTGGCCCTGCTCGCCGGGCTGGCCCTGCTGGCCTTCCTGTTGCTCGCCCTGCTGGCCCTGACCGCGCTGGCGCTGGCCGCGCTGCATCTGGTCCATGCGGAAGGTTTCGTTCATCATCTCCTGCTGGCGGCGCATGATGTTGCCCAGCTCGTCCATGCGCTGGCGCATCTCGCTGTTTTCCTGGCCGCTCTGTCCGCGCCGCTGCTGGCGTCCCGCCTGCAGATTGTTCATCATGTCCTGCAGCTGCGACAGCAGCTCCTGCGCCTTGTCCCGGCTGCCCGACTTGGCGAGGTTCTCGATCTGGTCGAGCATGCGATCGAGGTCGCTCTGGCGAAGCTCCTGGCCGGGCTGCGGCATCTGGTCGGCGAGATTGGGATTCTGCTGGGCCCGTTCGGCGAACTCCCTGAGGAATTCGTTCATCGCCTCGCGCAGCTCCTTCATCAGCCGGTCGATCTCCTCGTCGCTGGCGCCGTTTTCCAGCGCCTGCCTGAGGGCCTCCTGGGCCTGGGCGAGCCGCTTCTCGGCTGCCGACAGGTCGCCGTCCTCGATGCCGAGCGCGATCTGCCAGAAATAGTCCGCGACGTCGCGCAGCTGATCGTCGGTCGAGGCCACCTTGAGGCGCGTCCTGGCGCTCATCAATGCGAGATAATGCGACAGCTCGGGGATCGTGTCCTCCGGTCGCAGCGTTATGGCGTCGAGAAGCTCCAGCACCCGCGCCTTGCGGTTGGCGTCCAGCGCCAGGATGCGCCGCTGTTCGACCACCGCCCTGGCCAGCGGGTTGCTGAAGGGGCGCTGCGGCATGACGATCGTCTTGGTTTCGCTCGACGCTTCCTGTTTCGCGGCATCCACGGCTTTGAGGGTCACCTTGACCCGCTCTCCCGCCCAGGCATGCTCGGTGAGATCGCGCGTCGTCCTGGCGGCCGGCCCTTTGGCGCCGCGACGCGGCAACGCAAGCGACATTTCGGGCGCTTCGTAGAGCGGGCGCGCATCCGGCGCCTGCGGATCGGCGAGTTCGAACTCCGCCTTGGCCGAGGCGACGCCGTAGTCGTCCTCGACTTCGTAGTTGAGCTCCAGCGTGCCGTTCAGGGCGCGTTTCGGCTCGCCGGAGAAGCGGACGGCCGGCGGCTTGTCCGGGATGACGGCGAAGTTCCAGCTGTTCAGCGCTGACGCGCCGGACTTCAAGCTGAGCACGCCGTCGGCTTCCAGCTTTCCCGCGAACTGACGCGTGGCGCCGGCCCCGACCGGCTGCGCCGCATCGGCGGGCGCCTTGGGAGCGATTTCGCGGCTGTTTCCCGCGGCATCGGTGTAGGCGAGGGTTTCCTCGCCCGTGCCGCCGGCGACGCGCAGCGCGACCTCGCTGCCCGTCGGCACGGTGAAGACCGCCGTATTCTGGTTGGCATCGCTGGTCAGGAAAATCGGCGGCTTGCCGGTGTAGGCCGGCGGGGTCACCCAGGCGTCGATGCGAGGCGGCAGCACGTCGCGGCCGGCATGGGCGCGGAAGGCGTCGTCAGGGCTGCCGCCGAAGGGGCCGAAGGAAAAGGCGAAGGCGGTGACGAGCAGAAGGGCTGCCAATGCGCGCAGCCCCCAAGGGTCACGCTCGGGGACATGGGGCCTCGGAAGGTCGCTCCCGAGGTCGTCGAGCCGCGCGGCCATACGCCTGCGGTGCTCCCGCCACAGTGCTTCGGCGAACAGGCCGCCCTTGCCGCTCAACCGATCCGTCTGGACCGACACCGGCGAGTGCAAAAGCGCATTGGCCCGCTCGATACGGCGATCGACCTCCCGGGCCGTGGGCATCCGGAAGAAACGCAGCGGATAAAGCGCGGCGAGAGCCGCAAGCGCGAAGCAGGCGGCGAGGGCCAGCCTCGGCGTGTCGGGCATCAGCCGGAACAGGCCGAACCAGGAAACGGTGAGGAACAGGCTGACGACGACGAGAAGGGGCAGGATGAGCGGCCAGATCCGCTCAAGGACCATGGCGGCCCGCGTGGTGATGCGTGTGCGGGTGAGCCGTCCGCCAGACATCCCGCTCTCGCTTCCGTGTTCCGCCATCGGCCTTTCCGCTGGAACGCGCCTTCATGGCGCGGATCCTCTCAAACAAAGCATAACATCGATCGCGGCAAAGACGAGGCAAGTTGCGAAATCGTGATCGAGCCGGGTGCGGGTGCTCCGAGACCACACTGGGCCGCCGCTCAAGGCCCGAAACCATGAAACGCATCGCAAGGCGAAGGATGAAGAAGACCGCCCAGCCGCCTTGCAGGCCCGAAATCCGTCATGAGAAGCGCGGACATCAATCCTTGCCTGCCGTGCTCTCAGGCGATGGATACCGGAAAAACAACCTTTCGTCGTCTGTGCGCGGCCGTCTCTTCTGCGGTACAATGAAGCGTCGAGCCCTCCCGCCGGATGTGCCGCCGTGCCAGACGAAGCGACGTCCGCTCCCCAAGCAAGTGCCGAAGGCCGACCCGCCGGCACGGCAGCGGAACTCGCGGCCAATGCCGAGCGCAGCATCGTCACCATCCTCGTCGCGGACACGATCGATTCCACGGACCATATAGCGGGGGTCGACCCAGACGAGGCCGAGCAATTCCTCGATCCGATATTCCGCCATGTCGGCGGCGCCGTGCGGCAGGCCGGCGGCATGCTCGTCAGCTTCTCGGGCGACGGCGGCGTCGCCGTGTTCGGATGGCCGGACTCGCAGGAAGATCATGCCGACAGGGCATGCGAGGCCGCCTGGCTGATCCAGCAGCCGGCGCTCGACGCCGCGCCGCTGCGCGACGCCGACGGTCGTCCCATCCGCCTTCGCGTCGGGGTCCATTCAGGGCTGGTCGGGCTTCGGCAGCTGGACATCGGCTTCGGCAGTCGCCTCGACACCGTCGGCGGCACGGTGCATATCGCGGCCGCGCTCCAAAAACGCGCGCCGCCCGACGGCATCCTCATCAGCTCGCGGACGCAGGAGCTGTGCCGATCGGAACTCGTCCTGCAGCCCCATGAAGACCTTCCCGCCCTGCAAAAGGTCAAGGCGCGCGTTTTCCGTCTTCTGAGCCGCCCCGGACGACCGGCGGCGCATGACATATTGCGCAGCTACCAGCTTCCCCTGATCGGCCGCAGCGCGGAGCGGGAAGTCCTGCGCAAGGCTCAGTCCGAGCCGGCAGGCGCAAAGCGAACCGTCGCAATCATCGGCGAGCCCGGCATCGGCAAGTCCAGACTGGCTGCCGCAGCCATCGAGGACGCGCAGGCAAGCGGCATGCTCGTCCTCATCTTCCATTGCGACAGCCGCAAAAGAACGACGCCCTATGCAGCCATACGTTCGCTCATCCTGGGAGCACTGTTCCTGGGCGACACGGCATCGGACGAAGAAATCGCCGCGGCACTTGGAAAGGCAGGCGCGGAAAAAGCAGGCGACGCGCTCGGAGCGGTCCTTTACTTCGGGCGGGCCGACGGGGGTGATCACGCCAGCCCGATGACGCCGACCCAGGTCGCCCGCAAGCTGGTGGAGACCCTGACCAGGATCCTGGCGAGCAAGGCTCCCGCCCTGATCGTGGTGGAAGACATCCATCACCTCGATCTCGAGAGCATGAATTGCCTGAAGCTGCTCGCCGGCGCTTCGGCAACATGCTCGTTGCTGCTTACGGGGCGACCCGAGACGTCGACCGAGCTGGACGATGTCGTCGGGACGCTCCTGCGGCTCGATTCCCTGCCGCGCGAGGACATGCAGGAAATGGCGCGCCGGCTCTGGCCGGGCACCGAGCCGCCGCCGGGTCTGATCGAGAAGGCGATCGATCGGGCCGACGGCGTTCCTTTCGTTCTCGAGCAGATCATCCTGTCGCTGGCGAGCGACGGCACCGCCGATGCGCGGCTCCTGCCGGAAAGCGTCGAATCCGTCATTCACGCCCGCCTCAACCGGCTGCCGGCGACGGCCAAGTCTGCAGCACAGGCGCTGAGCCTGCTCGGGGAGGAGGTCGAAACCGATCTCGCGCTGCGGACGCTGGGACTGGACGCCGGGACGTTTCGCAGCGCCCGATCCGAGCTAGAGCGGCTGGAGATCATCCACCCGTCGACCGGGGCATGGATCCGTTTCCGCCACGCGATCGTGGCCGAGGCATGCTCGGAGATGCTGCCGGGCAACCGACGCAGGGAAATCCATCGGGCAGCGCACGCGGCGCTCAGGTCGCTTCATGCCGATCCAGGCCCATATTACGAGCGTCTGGCCTTCCATGCCGAAGGGGCGCAGGACGACGGAACCGCGCTGGAATATCTGTGGCTGGCGGCATTGCAGGCGCGCCGCTCCTCGGCCGTCGGCTCGCTCTATCTCATCTTCGAGCGGGCCATGCGCTGCATCGAGCGCATCGGAGAACCGGCCGAGCCGCGCTTCGTCGACTTCACCCTCATGGTCTTCGCGCAGATGCTGCAGATCGGCGAGTTCGCCAGGATGAACGCCTATCTGCCGCGAACGATGGAACTGGCCGAGAAGCAGAACCGCCCCGACAAGGTCTGTGCCGCCCTGTGCCATATGGCGATGGTCTGCTGGTTCGAGGGCAGATATGCGGAGGCGCTCCGACACGGGGAAACGGCATCGGCGATGGCCCGGGCACAGGAGCACGTACCGCTGATCTTCGCGTCGCAGCTCATGGTCGCCAATGCGCTGCACGGGATGGGCGCGATCGAGCGCGCCATCGCACTGCTGGGCGAGTTGTGCGAGATGCTGACAGGCGAGCTCAGGACCGCCCGGCTCGGCGCGGCCGCCATACCAAGTTCCATGGCGCGCGGCTTCATGAGCTGGTTCGTCCTGGAGGTCGGCCGCTTCGCCCTCGGCCTCTCCTACGCCGAAGAAGCGCTCGATATCGCGGTTTCCGCCGGCGATGCCTATTCCGAGGTGCTGGCACGGCTTGCCCTCGGACGCTGCCTGATCATGCTCAAGCGCGACGAGGAAGCGCAGCAATGTCTCAGCGCGGCACTCGAAACGAGCGAGCGCAACGGCTACGACGCCATCAAGCCGAACCTTGTCGGCCATCTGGCAACCGCGCTTTCCCGCTGCGGCCGGGCGGAGGAGGCCGTGCGCATGGTGGAGGCGTGGCTTCGGCACGGCCACGAAAAGCGTACGGGGCGCCTCGAGCTATTCCATCTGGACGCGGGTTACGGGGAGGCACTGTTCCGCAGCGGGGCGACAGCATCGGGACTGGCCGCGATCGACCGCGCCGTCGAGGCCGTTCGCGCCATCGACAGTCCCTCTCGGATCGCCCAGGGTGTCGGCCTGCGCGCGCGTCTGCGCTCGCAGATCGAGCCGGACAGCCCGCTCGTCGCAAGCGACCTGGCCGAGGAGAGAGTGCTTTGCCGGCAGTTCGGTCTCGTCGCCTTGCGGTAGTCCGTGTCGGCAGGAGACCGCTACGGTTCCGGCCGTACCTTATCGAACCGCGCCGTCAGGCCGACGATCACGTTGAGCATCGTTTTCGGCTCGCCGGCCGGTCCCGCTACCCTCTGCAGGTTGTCGAGACGCCCTGCTGCCAGCAGACATCTCTGCAATAGATAAAGGGCGAGCCGGTCCCGCCCCCAGCACGTGCGATGGACCTTCTCATCGTCGCCGACGGCGCCAAACAGCAGAAAGTCCTCGAGCGGGCGGGGAGGTCCGGGAAGGTAGGGGTGGAGCGAAAACAGGAGCGGCTGCTCATGCTTGCGCGGATCCAGGTTCGCGGCTCCGATCAGCGAGGCAACCCATTCGTTCGGCTGCACCACGGCACCGCTGGGCAATGCATCGTCCTGCACGCAGCGGCGCATGAGGATCTCGAATATCGGGCGAAGCCGGGTCGTCTCATAGATGATCCGGTGGACGGCCTCGTCAGCGCTGTCCGCTGACTTCCGGCGCAAGAGCGCGAGCAGGTCGGCGAGATCGATCCCGAAGTCGAACAGGGCACCCATGATCGCCCCGAAAGCCATCGGAACGACGGCAATCGTCGTTCCCGTCAACTCCAGAAGAAGCATGCGGACGTCGGAATAGTAGTCCTTCTTCGTATAGTCATACTCCTCGACGAAATAGTCTGCCTTGTGGACGAAGGCGTGGACCAGATTTTGCGGTCGCGGCGGCGGAGACGATCTCGCTTTTTCAAGGATGAGGTCGATATGCGCGAGGAATTCGGTTCCGGCCTTGAGGGAGATCCCCTTGACTTCCTCCTGGAGGCGATGGTTTGCGACCAGGTCCAACAGAACCGCAACGGCCCAGACCTGCATGGTCTTGAGCCCCGGATTGTCCGGTCGCTGCGCGCCGAGCGCGGACAGCCACTCCGGACTGATCTCGCCGAAATGCCGCTTCGAGAAAGGCAGGGCGACGGCGAGTTCGGTAAGCCAATCAGGGCCCGGCACGCCGAACAAGTCGTCGATCACACCGTAGGCCGTTTCGGTTGCGAGGTCATGCACGAGATCGATGCGGCGCGAAGGTCCCGTGCGGCGAAGGGTCGAGAGGATCTGGCGATCCGCGATCCGGGCCAGCCGGCGACGTGCGCCCACAGCATCGTCGAGATCTTTCCAGCAAGTGTCGAGAATGCGCATCATGCGGCAGCGCGTCTCGGCAGTTTCCGAGCCCGGCTCGGTGCCGATCAGGATGTCGCCGTAACGACTGATACGCCGACCCGCATCGCGGTAGTGGGCCACCGAATGAATGATCTTCTCTTTTTTCTTCTTCTTGCCTTTCAGGCGCATTTTGAGGACCGTCTTCACATCCGCGTGGCGAGCGACGAAGACGACGGGCGAGGACGCGGGATCGCCAGGAGAGGGCGGACCCGGCGGTTCGACCCGAACCGCGGTTTTCTGCCCCGACAGGATCGCGCGTCCATAGGAGGCGAGCCGATCGCGGTCAAAAAGGTCGGGCGTTCTGGTATCCCCCATGCTGTAGCCCTTGAACGGTAAATCGCACGGATCGATGGGGAACTTGTTGCCGTTGGCGATGGCCTTGATTCCGGGCAGGCCGGGCGCGAAGAAGTAGTCGCCGCCGCGGGTCGTCACGAAGCGCGGCAGTCCGGTGATCGGGGCGACGGCATCCGCCTCCAGGAACATGTCGCCTGGCCGCCCGTGATTGGATCCGGCGATCGGACAGCGCGCCAACCCGGCCTGGCCGAGGAATTCGCCCTTGTTGATCCAGACGGCCTGGACCACTTCGAATTGCAGGTCGATGCGCGCATTGGCGGCGACGAACAGAAGACCGCGCTTGTTGCCGTCGCCAAGGGCGCCCTCCTTCAGGAAGGGGCCGCCATAGCTGATGGAACGCCGCAGGATGCGGTGGCGGCGGACGTTGTTCGACCCGCCGATGTCGCGTGGATTCGTTCTTCTTACATGCGCGGCCAGGGGGCACTTGCGGCCGTCCGGATCGTCGGCGGCGTAGAGGAAGTCGTTCATCTGGCCGTCCGGATCCCGCCCGAGTTCCAGGGGCGCGTCCGGCGACAGGACCAGGGGCGTGCCGTTCCTCCAGCGGCCCATGAACTGCGATACGAGCTTCTCCTGCGCCTCCTTGTCCTTCGGGCGCTGCCTGGCAAGGAAAATGCGAAGCCCGGCGACGTCCTGCTCGAGCTTGCGGAACACGAGATAGGTGGATCCGCGCCGCAACAGCGGATGAGCCGGCTGTTGATGAAGATTGCCGTCCTCGTCGGGCTCGTCGAGAAATATCTCGCCGGGCGCGACCGGGATCCAGGTGCGATTGCGCCCCGGCGTGCCACCGCCGCGCGCCGTATCGCCCAGGCGCATGTCCACAAAGGGCTGGCTTATGCCGTCGCGGAAGCCGAAATGTTCCCTGCGATAGGTCGGCCCGCTTGTGCCGTGGCAACCGTGCGCGTCATAGGGGTCCTCTCCGATCTCGATATGCAGCAGTTCCATGCCGATCAGCCTGAAGAACAGGTTCAGGATCAATCTCAGAAACCAGCCCCAGTCGCCCGATCGGGCATTGAAGGCGTGCGCATCGTCGCGCAGTGCCTGCCAAAGGGCGGGATCGGCCGGATTGCTCTCCTCCCCCACGAGATAGCCGCCCGTGACATATCCGTGCAGGCGTTTCAGTCCCAATGGACCTTCCCAGAATTCGGGCGCGCTCTGCCCGGTGTCGCCGAGACGTTCCGCACGAGCGGCCATGCCTTCCCTGAACGCGTCCGGGAAAGAGGCGAGCGTCGCCTGGTCAAGCTTGAGGGCTGCCAGCCCGGAGTGCGTGAAAGCGATGTTGATGGGGGCCGGGTCCCAGCGCCGATCGAACATTCCGGGCTTGGGCACATCGTCTTCGGCGCGCTCGCTTCGCGTTATGCCGACGAGTTTCCTGCCGTCGACGGTCAGATGGGCCGGCGCCAACTGGCGCAGCATTTCGTAAAGGCAGACCGACGGCAATCCGCCCGCCAGGGCATTCGCCCCCGCCGAAGCCGCATTGTGGCCAAACGCCAGGAAACCGCTTTCGAACGCTTCCCGATCCTGCAGGATACTCATGAAGGCGGCGACCATGGTCCTGAGCAGTTCAGGCAGAAGCCGTGACTTGACGGGCTGCCCGACGATCGCGCCCGCGACCGCCTGCAAGAGGGCGCGAACGGCTGCCGGATTGTCGCTCAGGGCGGGGAGCAACGCCGCTGCCAGTTGCTGGAGCCCTCCCGGCCGGTCGGCAAGGACCCCCAGCGTCTCGGCCAGTTCGGACGGGTTCCCGCCGACGGCGTTGTCCAGGATCTGTTCGATCAGGGTGTCCTGTTTGTCCCCTGCCGGCAAAGGATCCGCAACGGAGATCCCCGCGCAGCCAAGCAGCAGCTCAAACGTCCGGACAAGCCTGGTGGTGTCGGCTTCGGCAATCAGGTGAAGCCAGTCGAGGAAGAGCTGCGCCGGCATGTCGGGAGCGAGCGCGGCCTGCGCGCCTTCGCATTCTTCCTCATCCCGCGGGACGTTCCCCCTTTTGTCCCAATCGATCAACTCCTGCTCGACAACGCCGGCATTCATCAGGGCCGGATCGGCCAGGGACAAAGCGATCTCTTCGACGACGGCGGCGTTTGCGTCCAAATCGCCGGGTTTGATTTGCTTGAGGCGGCGGATGTCCTGACGGACTTCCGCCTGCGTCAGGATGCGGAAAAAGAAGAAGAAGGACCAGGTGCGGGTCTTGCCGTCCGCGAATCTCGACGCCCTGCCGATATGCGCCTGGACCGCATCGGCCAAGGATTCTGAAGCAGCAATGTGCGGATCATCCGCCATGATCGTTTCCCCGTCAGCAGTCTCCAGTCTCGTAAGTTCCTGCCGCCGTCGGGAAACCGCTGGCGTGCTGCTGATTCTCGCGCAGGAATTCGTCGAACAGCTCGTCCATCGAGGCCGTCCGCTTGCCGGTCGGCGTCCTCACCTTGGCGACGAAGGCGTCGAATCGCCGCTTGAACTCTTCAAGTTGCCTGATGCGCACAACCGACAGGTTCGGATAGCGGGTGTAGAACAGGTCGCACCGGATCTGGTAGCGCCGAACCCAGGCCCAGAATGCCTCGAAATTGTCCGTCGAGGGAAAGTCCTCGCAATTGCGAAAGACATTGTCGAATTCATTGTCGACGAATTCCGCTATTTCCCTGAAATAGACTTTCAGGTCGCCATCGAAAGCGACCAGGGTAAGCAGCCAGGAACGCAGTTCCAGCCTTTCAGGAGTCCGACTTAGCTCGGTTTCGAGATAGTCGTCGATCGGCTGCGGTATCTTGAACGACGAACTCGACGGAGCAGGCTCACCCGGACAGTCATTTTCATAGGCGATACCGGGAAGGTCGGAATAGACGAGATACTGTTCCGGCCTGATGATGATCAACCGGCCGAAGTGAATCGAGTGAACCCTGTCGAGTTCAATCGGAATCCCCTGTTCGACACGCTTCTGGATCGTCGAGATGACGAAGCGCAGGCGCTCTTCATAGGTGCGGCGCTCTCCAGGGATCCGCCCCCGGCGGATCGGGGCAAGTACGGCGATCTCGGTGACGCCGCCGAGAGTCTTGGAAGTCGCAAAGTCGAGAGGCTTGAGAGGCATGGCCCAGCCTTTGACTGCTTTTCTACAGCGTGTTGCGTGAAAACGGATTTGCCCAACATGCTGTAGGTCTTTGATTTGACGCATGTCTTTGTCCCGAAACCGGTACCCACATTCGGGAGACATGCTTTAGAAAGGTATACAGTAAGATTATACTTCGGTTTAAGCAATAAATAATAAGGATTGTATTTATCGAGTGGTGCGTGTGATTTCTGCGCGGCGAGAAGTGCGGTGTGCTTGGCGGCGGTCATCGCGACGGCTGAGACTTACAGCCTATCGCATGAAAAAGGAGAGGCGCGATAAGCTGCAGGCTCCTGGTTTGGCGCAGGTGCTTTTTCCCGAAGCCGCCGCTCGCTTCAGACAGATATGCTTTGTGCTCCGCCGGGCGGACCGTGGTGCCGGGGACCCGCCTATGCCAGCCAGTCGGGCAGGGAATCCAGGCCGATCAGCGCCTCATAGCCCGGGCGCGGGCGCACGACATGGAAACGGTCGCCGTCGACCAGCACTTCCGGCACCAGCAGCCTGGTATTGTAGGTGCCGGCCTGGACCGCGCCATAGGCGCCTGCGGTGCCGACAGCGATGAGGTCGCCCGGCGCCAGCCGCGGCAGGTCGCGGTCGTGGCCCAGATAGTCGCCGGTCTCGCAGACCGGGCCGACGATATCGACGGTCATGCGCGGCGTGTCGGCGGCCGGCAGCACCACGGGCCGGATTTCGTGGAAGGCGTCGTAGAGCGTCGGCCGGATCAGATCGTTCATCGCGGCGTCGACGATCAGAAAATTCTTCGCGTCGCCTTCCTTCACATAGATGACTTCCGAGACCAGGATGCCGGCATTGCCGACGATCAGGCGGCCGGGCTCGAAGATCACCTTCAGCCCGAGGCTGGTCACGTGCTTCCTGACGATCTCGGCATAGGCGTCGGGCAGCGGCGGCGGGCTGTTGTCGGTGCGGTAGGGGATGCCGAGGCCGCCGCCGAGATCGACATGTTCGATCGCGTGGCCGTCGGCGCGCAGCGTGTCGACGAGCTCGGCAAGCAGGGCGAAGGCGTCGTCGAAAGGCTGCAGCTCGGTGATCTGGCTGCCGATATGGGTATCTATGCCGGTGACCTTGATGCCGGGCAGTTCGGCCGCGCGGGCGTAGACGGCGCGGGCGCGCTGCCAGGCGATGCCGAACTTGTTCTCGGCCTTGCCGGTGGAGATCTTCTTGTGGGTCCTGGCGTCGACATCGGGGTTGATGCGCAGCGACACCGGCGCGGTCCTGCCCGCCGCCACGGCGCGGGCAGAGAGCAGTTCGAGCTCCGGTTCGGATTCCACATTGAAGCAGTGGATGCCGGCGGCAAGCGCGAAATCCATCTCGCGCGCGGTCTTGCCGACGCCCGAGAACATGATCTTCGAGGCAGGGATGCCGGCGGCGAGCGCCCGCCGCAACTCTCCTTCCGAGACCACGTCGGCCCCGGCGCCGAGCCTTGCCAGCGTCCTCAGCACCGCCTGGTTCGAATTGGCCTTCATGGCATAGCAGACGAGCGCGTCGAGACCGGCGAAGGCGCGCGAGAAGACCTGGTAGTGGCGGGTCAGCGTGGCCGTCGAATAGCAGTAGAAAGGCGGGCCGACGGCAGCGGCGATCGCCGGGATCGCCACATCCTCGGCGTGCAGCACGCCGTCACGATAGTCGAAATGGTTCACGGTCTTGGGCCTTGGGGAAGCGGGGATTTGCAGGTCGATGCGAGGCCACCCCCCTCTGGCCTGCCGGCCATCTCCCCCTCAAGGGGGGAGATTGGCAGCTCCGACGTTGGCCATGCCCTGCAAACGATGCCAGGATACGAACGTCGGCGATGCGAGGGAATCTCCCCCCTTGAGGGGGAGATGGCCGGCAGGCCAGAGGGGGGTCTCACGGTCGACACCTAGGCTAGGATACACTCAAAGCAGCGGATCGAGCACGAAAGGTTTGTTCAGGTTCGGTTTCTCCGGCGCGGGCGGCAGCGGCTCGCCGGCCCTTTCGGCATCCCTTCGCGCCTGCATTCCAGCCTCGTAGGGCGTGTCGAGCGGGGCCTTGCGGCCACAGCCGGCGACGCCGAGAGCCGCGATCAGCACAAGGCCGACAAAAATCCTGCTTCCGGTCATCAAGCGTCCGTCCCGATCCATCCGTTGCCTTTCTCTAGTGCATCGGCCCGAAAATCAAGTGACGGAGCGCAGTGCCTTCACAGGGAGGCGGAGCTGCTCCAGGGAGATTTTCCTGGCGATGCATTTCCCCCGGGTCAGGCGTTCTTCAGGCGCTTGCGCCAGTAGCGGACCTGTTTCCTGACCTCCTGGGGGGCGGTGCCGCCGAAGGATTTGCGGCTCTTCACCGAATTCTGCACCGACAGCACGGAATAGACGTCGTCGGTGATGCCGGCATGCAGCGCCTTGAGTTCCTCCAGCGGCAACTTCTCCAGGCCGATCCTGCGCGCCTCGGCCAGCGCCACGGCGCGGCCGGTGACGTGATGGGCCTCGCGGAACGGCAGGCCGGCCTCGCGCACCAGCCAGTCGGCGAGGTCGGTCGCGGTGGAGTAGCCGGCGCCGGCGGCGCGTTTCATGGCGGCCTCGTTGAGCGTCATGTCGCTCACCATGCCGGTCATCGCGGCGAGCGACAGTTCCAGCGTCTCGGCGGCGTCGAAGACGGCTTCCTTGTCCTCCTGCATGTCCTTGGAATAGGAGAGCGGCAGCCCCTTCATGACGGTGAGCAGGCCCATGAGATGGCCGTTGACGCGGCCGGTCTTGGCGCGGATCAGCTCGGCCGCGTCAGGGTTCTTCTTCTGCGGCATGATCGACGAGCCGGTCGAAAAACTGTCGGACAGCCGCACGAAGCCGAATTGCGGGGTCGACCAGATGACGATCTCCTCCGCCAGCCGCGACAGATGGGTCGACGCGATCGCCGCGATCGACAGGAACTCCAGCGCGAAGTCGCGGTCCGAGACGCTGTCCAGCGAGTTTCGCGTCGGCTCGCGGAAACCCAGCGCCCTGGCGGTGTGGTGACGGTCGATCGGGAAGCCGGTGCCGGCGAGTGCCGCTGCCCCCAGCGGGCTCTCGTCCATGCGCCCGATCGCGTCGCGCACGCGCGAAAGGTCGCGGCCGAACATCTCGACATAGGCCATGGCATGATGGCCGAAGGTGACGGGCTGCGCGGCCTGGAGATGGGTGAAGCCCGGCATCACCGTGGCCGCATGGGCCTCCGCCTTGTCGAGGAAGGCTGATATCAGCCGCTTCAGCGCCCCGGCCGTGCGCTGAAGCTCCTCCTTCACCCAGAGGCGGAAATCGACGGCCACCTGGTCGTTGCGCGAGCGGGCGGTGTGCAGCCGTCCGGCAGCCGGTCCGATCAGCTCGGCCAGCCGCGCCTCGACATTCATGTGGATGTCCTCGAGCCGTGTCGAAAACGTGAAGTCGCCGTCCTCGATCTCTTTCAGAATCGTGTTCAGCCCGTGAGCGATTTTCTGTTGATCTTCGGCCGAAATGATGCCGGTTTCGGCCAGCATCTCGGAATGCGCGAGCGAGCCGCGGATGTCCTGGGCGTAGAGCTTCCTGTCGAAGGAGATCGAGGCGTTGATCGCCTCCATGACGGCCGCCGGACCCGAGGCAAAACGTCCGCCCCACATCTGGTTGCTGGCCTTCTTGTCGTTCATCGTGATAACCCGCGCGCACGGAGAAAAAGAAAAATGTCAGACGGCAAAAAGCTCTTCCCGGCCACGCGCCTGATTTTGCTCGCCGTTGCCGCCGGCGCCATTGCCGGTGCCGTGGCGGTATACGTGAGCGAAACCCCATCTGGCAACAATGCGCAGCCGGCGGCGGCGAGCCTCGCCGCGACGGACGAGGACAAGGCCTGCGCGCTGAAGGCGGACAAGGCCAAGGCGCTCGCCAGCGCGGCGGTCGGCCAGGTCGCGGCCATGCTGCCGGCCGATCCGCCACAATCGCTGAAGGGCCTTTCCTTCAACGGGCCGGACGGCAAGCCGATGACGCTCGCCGATCGCGCCGGCAAGACGCTGCTGGTCAATCTGTGGGCGACCTGGTGCGCGCCCTGCCGCGCGGAGATGCCGGCGCTCGACGCGCTGCAGAAGGAGATGGGCAGCGACAGGTTCGAGGTCGTCGCCATCAACATCGATACCGGCGACGACACCAAGCCGAAGAAGTTCCTCGGCGAGACCGGCGTCACCGCGCTCGGCTACTATCGCGATGCGACCATGGGCGTGTTCGAGGACCTGAAGAAGCGTGCCCTGGCGCTCGGCCTGCCGGTGACGCTTCTCATCGACCCAGAAGGCTGCCTGCTGGCAAATATGAACGGCCCGGCTGAGTGGGCGAGCGATGATGCGAAGAGGTTGATTGGGACAGCAATTGGAGGATAGCGAGTAGCGAGTAGGAAGACAGCGAATAGCGAGTAGCGAATAGCGAATAGGGAAAAAGTAAAAACGTCTTGTAGCCGCTTCCGAAGAATCGAATTCTATTCGCTATTCGCTATTCGCTATTCGCTATTCGCTATTCGCATTTTCTATCTCGTCGGAACCGGATGCTCGCCGCGATAGTCGTAGAAGCCGCGGCCGGTCTTGCGGCCGAGCCAGCCTGCCTCGACATATTTCACCAGCAGCGGGCAGGGGCGGTATTTCGAATCCGAGAGACCGTCGTGGAGCACCTGCATGATCGACAGGCAGGTGTCGAGGCCGATGAAATCGGCGAGTTGCAGCGGTCCCATCGGATGGTTGGCGCCGAGCCGCATGGCGGTGTCGATCGCCTCGACCGAACCGACGCCCTCATAGAGCGTGTAGATCGCCTCGTTGATCATCGGCAGCAGGATGCGGTTGACGATGAAGGCCGGAAAATCCTCGGCGACGGTGATCGTCTTGTCGAGGCTTTGGACGAAAGTCTTGGCCGCCTCGAAGGTCGCGTCCTCGGTTGCGATGCCGCGCACCAGCTCGACCAGCTTCATGATCGGCACCGGGTTCATGAAATGAATGCCGATGAAGCGCTCCGGCCGGTCGGTCTGGGCGGCCAGCCGCGTGATGGAGATCGAAGAGGTGTTGGTGGCCAGCAGCGCCTCCGGATTGAGCACCGGACAAAGCTGGGCATAGATCTTGCGCTTGACGGTCTCGTCCTCGGTCGCGGCTTCGATCACCAGGTCGGCCGTAGCCAGGCCGTCTATCGCGGCCGGGGAAATGCGTGCCAGCGCCTGCTGGCGGTGGGCCTCGTCGAGCTTGCCGGAACCGACCTGGCGGGCCATGTTGCCGCTGATCGTGGCGATGCCCTTCTCGATCCGATCGGACGAGATGTCGTATAGCAGCACGTCGTAGCCGGCCAGCGCCGAGACATGGGCGATGCCGCCGCCCATCTGGCCAGCGCCGATGATGCCAATCGTCTTGATCTTGCTGCTCATTTTCGCCGATCCCCTGAAAAGGGCACGCCCTGCCCGAAATTTGTGCAGTGCGAAAAATAGATGGCCGGGGTAGTTTCGTCTACCCCGGCCACTACATTTAATACCAATCCCCGATGCATGCTATCGCATCCACCTTGCCTCGATCGCCGGCGCGGCCCTCCGGCCGCGTGGCTTGCGCGCCAACGGGCGCGACGCACGGTCTCGCGCTCCAACGGTCGATGTTATCGACCGTTCCCCGAAAGGCGTCAAAGCGCCTTTTGGAGCTCGGGCAGGATGGTGAAGAGGTCGCCGACGATGCCGTAGTCGGCAACCTGGAAGATCGGCGCTTCCTCGTCCTTGTTGATGGCGACGATGACCTTGCTGTCCTTCATGCCGGCCAGATGCTGGATCGCGCCGGAAATGCCGACCGCGATGTAGAGTTCCGGCGCCACCACCTTGCCGGTCTGGCCGACCTGCCAATCGTTCGGCGCATAGCCGGCGTCGACCGCGGCGCGGGAAGCGCCGACCGCGGCGCCCAGCTTGTCGGCGACCGGCAGGATGACCTCCTGGAACTTCTCCGACGAGCCCAGCGCGCGGCCGCCCGAGATGATGATCCGGGCCGAGGTCAGCTCCGGACGATCGCTCTCCGACAGCCTGTTCTCGACGAAGCTCGACAGGCCGGGATCGGTCGCCGCATTGGCCGTCTCGACCGCGGCCGAGCCGCCGTCGGGCGCGGCCTGGAACGAGGCCGTGCGCACGGTGATCACCCGCTTGGGCTCCGTCGTCTGCACCGTCTGGATGGCGTTGCCGGCATAGATCGGACGCTTGAAGGTGTCGGATGAAACAACCTCGATGATCTCCGACACCTGGGCGACGTCGAGCAGCGCGGCGATGCGCGGGGCGACGTTCTTGCCCGACGAGGTCGCCGGCGCCATGATCGTGTCGTAGGCGCCGGCCAGCGAAACCACCAGCGCGGCCAGCGGCTCGGCCAGCCGCTGCTCGAGCTCGGCCGCCTCGGCCAGAAGCACCTTCGACACGCCCGTCAGCCTGGCGGCGGCATCGGCGGCTGCCTTGGCGCCCTTGCCGGCCACCAGCACATGCACGTCCGCGCCGATCCTGGTCGCGGCCGTCAGCGCCTTGGCGGTCTGGTCCGACAGGGTGGCGTTGTCGTGTTCGGCAATCAGAAGAATAGCCATTTCCGTTTCCTTCTCTGGCGCGCCTTAGCGCCTGCTGCCTTGGGTGCGTCCTTCGAGGCTCGCCCGCCAAGGGAATTGTCCAATCGTCCAGCTCCTGCCGGGCTCGCTCCTCAGGATGAGGACCCTCGGTGCCTTGCCGGCATTCCCGGCTGGCCCTCGGCGCTCACGGTCCTCATCCTGAGGTGCGAGCCCGCAGCCCGTTGCAGGAAAGGTGCGTCCTTCGCAGGGCGAGCCTCGAAGGACGCACCGAGCCCTCAGAGCACGCCGGCTTCGTTCTTGAGCTTGTCGACCAGCTCGGCCACCGTCTTGACCTTGACGCCCGCCTTGCGGCCACCCGGCTCCTCGGTCTTCAACACCTTCAGCCTGGGCTTCACGTCGGCGCCGAAATCGGCCGGGCTCTTCTCGTCGAGCGGCTTCTTCTTGGCCTTCATGATGTTGGGCAAAGAGGCATAACGCGGCTGGTTCAGCCTGAGGTCCGTCGTCACGATCGCCGGCAGCTTCAGGTCGACCGTCTGCAGGCCGCCGTCGACCTCGCGCGTCACCGTTGCATGATCGCCCGCTATCTCGACCTTGGAGGCGAAGGTGCCCTGCGCCCAGCCCAGAAGGGCCGCCAGCATCTGGCCGGTCTGGTTGGCGTCGTCGTCGATCGCCTGCTTGCCGAGGATCACCAGTTCAGGCGTCTCGGCCTCGACCACGCCCTTCAGCACCTTGGCCACGCCCAGCGGCTCGACCGCCTCGTCGACCTTGACCAGGATCGCCCGGTCGGCGCCCATCGCCAGCGCCGTCCTGAGCGTCTCCTGCGCCTGCGCCGGGCCGATCGACACCACCACGATCTCCTCGACCTTGCCGGCCTCCTTCAGCCGGATCGCCTCCTCGACCGCGATCTCGTCGAACGGGTTCATCGACATCTTCACATTGGCCAGCTCGACGCCCGAGCCGTCCGACTTCACCCGGATCTTCACGTTGTAGTCGACCACCCGCTTCACGGGCACCAGAACTTTCATCGGAACAATCACCTCTCTGAATGAATTCTGCCGCGCCCTTTACCAGAGCGCTTCCCGATCCGTTTGCCGGATGCCGACATAACGGGCCGAAAAACGAAAATCGCTCCGCGCCCGCCTTGGCGTCAGGCTCAGGAGCGCGCGGGACCAACTCGCTCTAGTCACGCAGCGCGTGGGGGTCAATATGGATATGACGGCGCAAATCGGTTGAATAGGCCGAAGGTGAGTTTTATCCGGACTGGGTTCATTCGCCGCCTCGATGACACAAAGCCAATGCCGATGGGCGGTCAAAGCCCGTTTGCCGGGCAAAATTCCGCGACCGAACGGGTGAAGGGACAAAGCGGCGAGTTCAGACCCCGCGACCAGAACCCATGAACATGCCGGAATCCATGAATGTGAAAGCGATCCGGGCCCGCACGACGGTCTGACATATTCCTGCGGAGGCTGGGCATGCCTCAGCGATCCTGCATGGCCAAGCGGAGGCCCAGTGCACAGTAGATGCTTCCGACCACCTTGCCCTGCCATTTGAGCACTGCCGGATTGCGACGGAGGAAATTGCCGAGCCCTCCCGCTCCGATGGCGAAGGCAACCGTGCTGACCAGGCCCAACAGGACGAAGATCGCGCCCAGGAGCGCGAGCTGGATAACGGCCGATCCGTTCTCTGGCCGCAAGAATTGCGGAAGGAAAGCCAGGAAAAAGAGCGCGGTCTTGGGATTGAGAACTTCCGTCAGCACGGCCTGCCTGAATGCAGTGGCTGCGCTGATTGGAACCAGGCCGGACAGACCGTCCACCGGGGTCTTTTCGAGGATCGCGCGTAGCCCGAGATAAACGAGATACGCCGCCCCGGCATATTTGATGATGCTGAACAGCAGCGCCGAAGCGGCGATGATCGCCGAGATGCCGACGATCGCGGTGACGGTGTGGATGACGTCGCCGGCCGCGATGCCGGCCCCGGTAGCGATGCCGACCCTGGTTCCCGAGCTTGTCGCCCGCGCCACCGTGAGCAGGGTGGCCGGACCCGGGATGAACACGAAACCGAGCACGATCACGACGTAGGCAATCAAAGTGGTCAGGTCGATCATCGCTCAACCCCTCCCGGGTTGCGAAAGAAAAAGCCACCACCCGGGCAGAAAAGCAATGGCGACCGGTCTGATCCGAGCGGCTATTGCCGTCCCCAGCGCGGCGCCGGTTGCGCCGGAACCGGGCGCGGGGTCGCCGGTTCCTCGATCTCGACCGAGCGCGGCGGTACGATCTCGCGGTCGAACAGCGGCACGCTGCGCCGGCGCATGATCGGCACCAGCACCGCGCCGGCGATGATGCCGCCGACATGGGCGGCCCAGGAGATCTGGTCCTCGCCGCCGGCGGCCAGCATCACGAATTGGAAGATGATCCACAGGGCCAGCACGATGAAGGCGGGGATGCGCAGCGGAATGCGGGCGAAGGCGAGGATCCAGACTTTCACGCGCGGGTGAAGGATCAGATAGGCGGCGACGACGCCGGCAATCGCGCCCGAGGCGCCGATCAGCGGCGCGGTCGATTCCGGCGCGATCATGCCGTGCACGACAGCGCCGGCGGCCGAGCAGAGCAGATAGAAGACGAGGAAGCGGACATGGCCCAGCGCATCCTCGACATTGTCGCCGAACACCCACAGGAACAGCATGTTGCCGCCGAGGTGGAAAAGATCGGCGTGCAGGAAGGAATAGGTGACGTAGGTGGCGTAGTCGGGAACGATCACCAGATCGAGCGGCCGTTCGACCAAGTCGTAGATGGTGGAGGGGATGTAGCCGAGCCCGACGACGGCGGCGTTGGAGAAGTTCTCGCCGCCGAGCGAGGTGAAGAGATAGACGATCACATTGGCCGCGATCAGGCCGATCGTCACATATTGCAGCTTGATGTGCTTGAGGCTGTTGGCGTCGTGGAGCGGGATGAACATGAAGATCCTTCCACTTTTTGGCCTTCCGATCGGCCAGGCGCTGTCAGCGGTTTTTGCCGGGCACCCATAACACATCGGCATTTCCGTTGTCATTGACCGCGCGGGCGGCCACGAACAGGAAATCCGAGACCCGGTTGATGTATCTTATGCCTTCCGGGTTGACATGTTCGGCCGGGTTCTGGGCGAGCGCCACCATCAGCCGCTCGGCGCGGCGGGCAACGGTGCGAGCGAGATGAAGTGTGGCCGAGGCCGGCGAACCGCCCGGCAGCACGAAGGAACGCAGCGGTTTAAGGTTGGCGTTGACGGCGTCGATATCGGCCTCGATGCGCGTCACCTGGGACGCCACGATGCGCAGCGGCTCGTAGCCGAGCGGCTTGCCGTCATCGGGCGTGGCGAGATCGGCGCCAAGATCGAAGAGGTCGTTCTGGATGCGCGCCAGCATGGCATCGATGGCAGGATGGGAGGCGGCGGTGTGGAGCCGCGCAAGCCCGATCGCCGCATTGGCCTCGTCGACGGTGCCGTAGGCCTCGACGCGCAGGTCCGACTTCAGCCGCCGCGCGCCGGTTCCGAGCCCGGTGGTGCCGTCGTCGCCGGTGCGGGTGTAGATCTTGTTCAGCTTGACCATGATGCCTCAGTCGCGTGTGAAATAGACGGCGAGCAGGATGAGCACCAGCGCGATGAACTGGAGGAACACGCGCGCCTGCATCAGCTTGTTGGAGGTGTTGGCCGAACCGCCCCGCATCATGTTCACAAGTCCACGCAGAAGCACGATGACCACCGCCACCATGACGACGATGGCGAGAATGTTGAAGACGGTGGCCATGGGTGTTTCCTGTCTACTGGCTTGCGAATGATGTTCACGCCTGCCCCGCCAGGATCCTGTAGAAGAGGCGGGCGGGCAAGATGCGCTTGAGGACTGCGCCGGCCTTCGCCGGCACGGTGACCAGATAATGCGGTTTCGGCCGGGGCGACAGGAGGGCGTGGCGCAGCGCCGCATGAACGGCGTCAGGCTTGAGCTTCAGCCGCGATTTCGAGCCGCCGCCGCGCAGGCGCTTCAACTGTCCCTGATAGGCCTCGCGATGCACGGAGGCCTCGTGGTCGACATATTTCTCGAACCAGGCAAGCCCGTTGGGGGCGATGCGCGATTCGATCGGCCCCGGCTCGATCAGCGAGACATGGATGCCCGATCCTTCGAGTTCGGAGCGCAGGCACAGGGTCAGGCCTTCCAGGGCATGCTTGGAGGCGGCATAGGCGCCGCGGAACCTGACCGGGGTCAGCCCGAGGATGGAGGAGCAGTTGACGATGCGCCCGTGACCCTGCCGGCGCATGACGGGCACGATGCGGCGGGTCAGGTCGTGCCAGCCGAACAGGTTGACCTCGAACTGGTCGCGCAGCGCCGCCACGGGGAGATCCTCGACGGCGCCCGGCTGGGCATGGGCGCCGTTGTTGTAGAGGGCGTCGAGCGTGCCGCCCGTGCGTGCCAGCACCATATCGACCAGGACCTGGATCGAGGCGGGCTCGCTATAGTCGAGATAGAAGGCCTCGATGCCGTCGGCCTCGAGGGCCGCGATGTCCTCGGCCCTGCGCGCCGTGGCGAAGACTCGCCAGCCTTCGGCCTTCAGCGCCCGGGCGCAGTATGCGCCGATGCCGGAGGATGCGCCGGTGACGATGATTGTGCGCAACTCGGCCATCCGGCGCCGCTGCCCTTTCCCATGCTTGTCAATTGCCGCAAAGCCTTCACATATTCGCAGGCAGGATACAATCGGAGTGAGAATGCGAAGGATCGTCGCCCTGCGCCGCGTGCTGGCGGACGCGTTCGGGCATTTCAACGACGACGACGGCTGGGCGATGGCCAGCCATCTGGCGATCTCCTCCCTGATGGCGCTGTTCCCGTTCCTGATCTTCGCCACGACGCTGGCCAGCTTCCTCGGCGCCGAAGCATTCGCCGAGACGGCCGTGCATCTGATCTTCGACACCTGGCCCGATCAGATCGCCGCGCCGATCGCGAGGGAGGTGGTCACCGTGCTGACCGTGCCGCGCACCGACCTCCTGACCTTCGGCATCGTGCTGGCGGCGTATTTCGCCTCGAACGGCATCGAGGCGCTGCGCACCGCGCTCAATCGCGCCTATCGCGTCTTCGAAACGCGCTCCTTCGTGATGCGGCGCCTGCAGAGCCTCGCCTTCGTCGTGATCGCCACCGTCTGCTTCGTCGCGATCAGCGTGCTCCTGGTGTTCGCGCCGATCCTGGCGCGCATCGCCGAGGCCAATGTCGAGTGGATAAAGCCCTATATCGGCACCATCACGCTGTGGCGCTTCGTCGTCGCCTCGGCCGTCATCGTGCTCGGCCTGGTCGCCGTCCATCTCTGGCTGCCGTCAGGCCGGCGCTCCTTCGTGAGTATCCTGCCCGGCATCGCCTTCACGCTGGTCGGCTGGCTGATCGGCTCGACGATCTTCGCCAACTATCTCGACCGCTTCTCCTCCTATGTGACGACCTATGCGGGGCTGGCCTCGATCATGATCGCGGTGGTGTTCCTTTATATCGTCTCGGCGATCTTCATCCTGGGCGGCGAGCTCAACGCCGCCATCAGCCGCTATCGCGAAGCGCGGTCGCGGGTGGCGGGGTGAGGAACGGCCTGGCCTTGCCGCCGGCAAGCCTGCTCAGGCGCGGCGCGGCCGGGCGGTGGCGAGGGCGACGCCGATCGTCGCCACCGCCATGCCCGCGATCTGCACCAGGCTGAGCGCTTCGCCGAACAGCAGCCAGGCGATGACGGCGGTGACGGCCGGGACGAGATAGAACAGCGACGCGACCTTCGATATCTCGCCCTCGCGGATCATCGCCATCAGGAGGAAGATGGCGCCGATCGAAAGGACCAGGACCAGCCAGGCCATGGCGAAGATGAGCTCGCCATTGATGGTGACGGTGCGCGTCTCGAGGGCGAAGGAGGCGAGCGTCATCAGCAGCGCACCGCCGAGATACTGCCACAAGGTGCCGCCGACGAGATCGGATGCCGCGCCGAAGCGCTTCTGCCAGATCGTGCCGGCGCTCATGCCGATGACGGCGACGATCGAGGCGGCGAGCGTCGCGGCGGTGACGCCGCCGCCGAGCGCGCCGAGCTTCGGCCACAAGACGATGACGACGCCGGCGAAGCCGGTGGCGAGGCCGGCCCAATGACGCGGCAGGATCTTCTCGCCAAGGAACAGGCCCGCCATCACCGCGGTGATCAGCGGCTGCAGCCCGACGATCAGCGCCGAAATCCCGGCCGGCATGCCGCCATGGATCGCCCAGAACACGCCGCCGAGATAGACGCCATGCATCAGCGCGCCGGCGATCATGGCATGGAGCGCGCCGCGCCGGCCCGTCGGCCGCGCGCGCATCGCGATCAGCAGCAGGGCGAGCAGCATGGCGGCGATGACGAAACGGGCGGCCAGGAAGGTGAAGGGTTCCGCCCAGGGCATGGCATAGCGCGCGCCGATGAAGCCCGTGGCCCAGAGCACGACGAAGAGTGGAGGAATGGCGCGGGACGGGATGATCATGACACGTGGAAGCTCGAGCGGGCGGGCCCCGCTCTAGGCGGACTTTCGTTGGCAAGCCGACGAATCGCCTGCTTGGATTCTTGCTTCGCCGCATGTTCTGGCAGCAGAACCGCGGAACACCTTTGCGGAACCTGCTTAGCGCCGGCCCGCACAGGAGGCAAAGCGAAAGCATTGAATATTAGCCTCAATGCCGTTGATCCGTTGGGCCAGCGCCGCCGTGCCGTCGCCCATGGCCGTCACCCGATCCCGATCATCCGCCTGACTTCGGCGGCGGTTGCGCCGGATTCGCGCAGCACGCGAATGCCGCTGTCGCGCAGGCTCTTGGAGAGCTTGCGGCCGTCGGGACCATGCACCAGCCCGTGGTGGAAATAGACGGGCGCCTCGAGGCCGAACAGTTCCTGCAGCACGCGCTGAATGCCGGTGGCGAAATAGAGGTCGCGGCCGCGCACCACATGGGTGACGCCCTGCAGCGCATCGTCGGCCACGACCGACAGGTGATAGCTCGTCGGAACGTCCTTGCGCGCGATGACGACATCGCCCCAGTCCTCGGGGCTGGCGTCGATGCGCTCGGTCGCGGCCAGGCCCTCGTCCCGGGCTTCGCGCCAGAACAGCGGATGAGCGACCTCGCCGAGCGCGGCCTCCATGTCGAGCCGCCAGGCGAAGGCGTCGCCGCGATCGATGCGGCGGCGCCTTTCGCGTCTCGACAGCTGCTTGTCCACGCCGGGATAGAGCGGCGCCCCGTCGGGGTCGTGCGGCCAGTGCCGTCCAAGTGTCTCCTGGTCGGCGATATGGGCGCGGATCTCGCCGCGGCTCATGAAGGCCGGATAGACGAGCCCCGCCCGAATCAATCGCTCGAGCAGCGCGCCATATTCGGCGAAATGCTCCGACTGCCTCCGCACCGGCTCCTCCCATTCGAGACCGAGCCAGGCGAGGTCTCTATAGATCGCCGCCTCGAATTCGGGCGTGCAGCGCGTGGTGTCGATGTCCTCGATCCGCAGCAGGAACCGCCCGCCCGCCGCCGTTGCCAGCTTCGCGTTGAGCAGCGCCGAAAAAGCGTGGCCGAGATGCAATTCGCCGTTCGGGCTCGGGGCGAAGCGGAAAACGGATGTCATCGGTCTCCTGCCAGGTTCCGTCAGCAATGGTGTTGAACCGCGCGACAGGCGATTGCTACTTTGCCCCTGAGGCCGGAACAAGGTGAGGCCGGAACAAGGTGCGGCCCGAAAGAGGTGCTGGGGGCGGGATGCGCAAGATCATGGCAATGTCTGACATCGACGAGGGGCTCGACGCGCTCTGCCTCATCGACCCCCGGCTGACCGGGGTGCGCGGCGCCGCCGGCGCGGTGCCGTTGCGGCTTTCCGAGCCCGGCTTCTTCAGCCTCGTTTCCATCATCGTCTCGCAGCAAGTGTCGCGGGCGAGCGCCGATGCGATCTTCGGGCGGCTGACGGCGCTGGTCGATCCGCTGACGCCCGGAGCACTGCTCGCCGCCGGGGAAGAAGCCTACCGGACCGCGGGCCTGTCGCGGCCGAAGCAGCGCACGCTGACGGCGCTGGCCGAGGCGATGCTGCGCGACGGGCTCGACCTTCACGGCCTGTGTGCGCTCGACGCGCCCGAGGCGATCCGGCGCCTGACCGCAGTGCCGGGCATCGGGCCGTGGACGGCGGA
Source organism: Mesorhizobium sp. L-8-3 (assembly GCF_016756615.1). Taxonomy (GTDB): domain Bacteria; phylum Pseudomonadota; class Alphaproteobacteria; order Rhizobiales; family Rhizobiaceae. The sequence goes on from NZ_AP023262.1 coordinate 2,569,261, forward strand.
GGTCTATCTTTTGTTCGCAGCCGGACATCCCGATATCTTTCCCGCGCGCGACGTGGCGCTGCAGAGCGCGGTCGGCCATGCGCTGGGGCTCGGGGAGCGGCCCGACGAGAAACGGCTGATCGCGATCGCCGAATCATGGCAGCCATGGCGGGGGGTAGCGTCCAGGCTTTTCTGGGCTTATTATCGGCAAATCAACGGCAAGGAGGGTGCTCCGCCTTCGCAACGCTTGAAAAGATCCGTGGAATTGTGAGCTTTCGCCGGCCTTCGCGGCATCCCGGCAGCTTCACATTGTTGACACCTCCCGCCTACAATATCGGCGCCGATCGCTTCGTGGATCAAGGAGGGAATCGGACGTGACGGTTGCGGTCTCACCCGACGGGCTTCCAGCTCTGGTGCTGAATGCGGACTACCGCCCGCTCAGCTACTACCCCCTGTCGTTGTGGTCATGGCAGGACGCGATCAAGGCGGTGTTCCTCGACCGCGTCAACATCGTCGCCGAATACGAACATGCCGTCTGCTCGCCCTCCTTCCAGATGAAGGTACCGAGCGTGGTGAGCCTGAAGACCTATGTGAAGCCGTCGCGCAATCCGGCCTTCACGCGCTTCAACGTGTTCCTGCGCGACCGCTTCCGGTGTCAATATTGCGGAACCCCAGACGACCTGACCTTCGACCACGTCATTCCGCGCCGCTGCGGCGGCGCCACGACCTGGGAGAACGTGGTCGCCGCGTGTTCGCCCTGCAACCTGAGGAAGGGCGGCATGCTGCCGGCACAGGCCAAGATGTGGCCGATGCAGAAGCCCTACCAGCCGACGGTGCACGACCTGCACAACAACGGCAAGCGCTTCCCGCCGAACTACCTGCACGAAAGCTGGATGGACTATCTCTACTGGGATGTCGAACTGGAGCCGTAGAGCCGGTGAATGGTGAAATAGTGAATGGTAGAAAGGTGATTTGACTGGCCGAGACGCGCCGCGTCCGCTCGTCACCATTCACCCTTCCCGAAGGCGCCGCGGAAGGCGATCGCGGCGAGGATCAGGCTCGCAATCACGTTCCACCCGGCGAAGGACAGGCCGAGCACACGCAGGGCAGCCGTGTCGCAGGCCGGCGGCACGAAGGTGTTCAGCGCGTCGAGCACGCCCTTGCCGCCGGTGTCGACGGGAGCGGCCACGGCGCCGCAGTCGGTGGGACCGGCCCACCAGCCCCATTCGACGCCGGCATGCTTGACCCCGAGGAACAGGCCCCAGGCCATCAGCAAACCGCCCACGACCAGCAGGCCGCGTGTCACCCAGGCCGGCCAGTGGAGCGTCGAGGACAGGGCGGCGAGCGCCATCAGCGGCACGCCTGCATAATAGGGGATGCGCTGCTCGAGGCACAGCTTGCAGGGGATGTAGCCGCCGATGTGCTCGAAGCCGAGGGCCGTTCCGACGACTGCCGCCATGGCGACGGTCAGGAACAGCGCGGTCAGCGTCTGCAGGCGTCCGGCTGGGGAGGCGATCGAGGTCATGAGGTCCGGTTCCTGATGGGGCTATGCGGCGCTCGGCCGCTCACAGCACGTATCTGACGACGATGTAGAGCAAAATCAGGGCAGCCGCAGCGAGCATGGCGAGCATGCCCAGCCGCTTCTCGATGAAATGCCGGATCGGCTCGCCATAGGTGCGCAGCAGCCAGGCAAGGAAGAAGAAGCGGGCGCCGCGCGCCACGATCGCCGACAGGATGAACAGCCAGATGTCGACATGCATGACACCCGACAGGATGGTGACCACCTTGATCGGCGGCAGGTGGGCGACACCCGACGTCACCAGCATCAAGAGGATGAAACCGATGCCGCTCGAGGTGCGCAGTGCCTCGAACTCGTCATACTTGCCGTAGAATTCGAGCACCGGCTTGGCGATGCTCTCATAGGCATAGTAGCCCAGATACCAGCCGGCGATGCCGCCGAGCACGGACGCGATGGTGGCGACCAGCGCGTAGCGATAGGCGCGATCCGGCCGCGCCAGCGCCATCGGCAGGTAGAGCACGTCGGCCGGCACCAGGAAGACGGAACTCTCGACGAAGGCGATGAAGGCCAGCCACCATTCGGCGGACTTGCGGGCGGCGAGCGACAGGGTCCAGTCGTAGAGTTTGCGAAGCATCAAAACCCCTCGGTTTGGCCCGGCCTGTCTAGAAAGATTTTTTGCTCTGCACAATGGCAGCCGGTGGGACCGGCACGGGCCCGTCTGCAAAGGAGGCGTGGCAAATGCGCGCCCCTTCGCTCCGGTGGCCCATACATCACGAAATCATGATCCCGGATGTCGGCGACCGCGCATCGGCAGTTGACGGCGGAGGGGCTCTGCGTATAGTCCGCTGCCGTTCGGCCCGGTTGCAGGGCAGGGCCCCTGTGGCGGAATTGGTAGACGCGGCAGACTCAAAATCTGTTGCCCTCACGGGCGTGCTGGTTCGATCCCGGCCAGGGGCACCATTTCTTGATCTCACGCGAGTTCGCTTTGCTCACCACTCCGATGGGGCGGCCTGACCGGCCGACGGGCGGTCGCCCTTGCGGACCCTTCTGGTTCGAGATGGCGCCGGAAAGAGCACCCCTTACGCCCTTTGGCTACTTGCGCATGTCTCCCGAAACCGGTTCCCCTTTCGGACGAGCGATCAAAGCCGTCAGTTTGCAGCGCGCCATTCGAAGGGAACGCGGCCAAGCACGTTTTCGGCTCGGCCGCCGCCGGCCACCTCTGGCAAGGCCGGTGACCGGTCAACCCGGATTCAGCACCGGGCGCCGGTTGCGCTCCACCAGGCCGAGGACGGTCACGGTCAGCATCGCAAGGAGCGCCGGCAGGATGGTCGTCAGGATGATGTCGCGCGCCGACCAGCCGAAAGACAGCATCGCCCCTCCCAGCGCCGGTCCGAGGATCGAACCGAGGCGTCCGCAGGCTGCGGCATAGCCGACCCCTGTCGCGCGCAGCGCCGGCGGATAGAAGGAGACGGCGAGCGCGCTTTGCCCGACGCAGCCGGTGATCAGGCCGGCGCCGACACCGGCGATGAGCGGCAGCACCATGCCGGCGGGGATCGGGGCCTTGCCGATCAACGCCACGCAGACGATGGCGAGCAGCATCGCGGCGAGGAGCACGCGTTTCATCCCGAGCCTGGAGACGATGGTCATCATCACCAGGTTTCCCGCGACGCCGCCCGCTCCGAATGCGGCAGCACCGATCGGCGTGTTCGCCGGCTCGAAGCCGAAGCTGACGAGCAGGGTCGGAATCCAGAAGCTCAGCGCGAATGCGGCGAGAAAGGTGAAGAAGGCGAAAAGCCACAACAGCGCGGTGAACGGCAGGAGGCCGTCCCGGAAGAGCGCCGCGACCGGGCTCGCCCGACCGCCTTTCTTCGTCGCGACCACATTTTCCAATCCCGAGCCAGCGACGACGTGGCTGAATGCGGGAACCAGAACGAGCGGCAGGATGCCCCCCATTATGAAGACCGAGGTCCAGCCGAAGGACTGCATCAAGGGGCCGCCGACGAGGCCGCCGACGACGCCGCCGGCAGAGAGGCCGGTCGCCACCAGCATGGCGACCGTTTCCTTGTGCTGCGGTGCCGCGACCTGCGCGGCCGCGGCCACTGCGATCGGTAGCACGCCGCCCAGACCGATGGCCGACACAAGGCGCAAGATGCTCAGGGAAACGATGTCGTAGGCGACCGCGGTCAGCAATGTGCCCAGCCCGAAGATCACCACGCTGCCGACGCCGATCGTCCTCGAACCAAACCGCTGGGCGAGCGGCCCGCAGGCGAGGTATCCGATCACCGCGCCAATGCTGGTCGCGATGAAGGCGGGCGTGAAGGCGGCTGCCGCTATGCCCCATTCGCGCGCCAGCACCGGCGCGACGAAGGCGATCGACGTCGTGTCGAGACCGTCGAGCAGCACGATCACGAAACAGATTGCGATCACCCAGTTCCGTGACATGCCCTCCGTGCCTTTCCATGACGGCCCAGCTGGAAGTTCGTTTTTCGGTGTCTTGTTCATCAGGTCGTCCTCCCCACGACGTTCGTTCACTGTCAGGCGGCCGCGGCCGCCTGGATAAAACTGTTGAAATGCTGGACAACGCGCCTGCTGCCGTGATCCGGCCAGGCGGGCAGGCCAGGACCTTCGGGTGTGCCGCTCCTGGCGAAGGCTGCCAGCGCGCCCTGGAAAACACGGCTGAGATCGGCGAGCTCGCGCATATCAGCTCCAGCGAGCATGGGTGCCTCGCGCCACGTGCCGAGATTGCCGAAGAGGAAAGGAAGCTCGATGCAGTGGCAGGCCTTGATATCAGGTGTCGGCGACTGCCAGTCGAAGCGGTAGACATATGGCGAGCGGCCTTCCTCCACCTGCGCGTGCGCGACGGCAAGGCTCGGTCCAGCGAACACGGCGTCCGTCATGAGGTCGCCGAGAAGCGAGAGCCCCGTGGCCGGCATCCGCCGGGCCCGTGCCTCGCGCATCGCTCGCTCGGCCTGGTCGCCGTAGTGCCGGCGGAAGGCCGCGACGGTGACCTCGTCGGCGACTTTCGCCAGACCCTCGTCGCCGTAGTGGAAGGCGGTCATCTCCTCCCGTGTGGTGCCGATCATCACTTCGGCATCCGCAGCGGCGCCACCGACCAGCGCTTCCAGCGGGTTGACCGGTACGAGCTCGCCATCGATGACGGGTAGAAAAGGAGGCGTCACGTCGCCGGGCGTCCCGGCCTTCGCCTTGAGCAGTTCGAGTTGCGCCGCGATCAGCCGCTCAATCGGCTGGGCCTCAATGCCGTCGCGATCGTCCGGCGCGAGCCGGAGCGCCGTCATGTAATCCTGGCCGAGGGGCTCGGACGCTTCCACCGAGGGCAGTTCCAGGCCGAGGGGCGCGCTCATCATGATCGACCGCTTGAACAGGGTGCGGTGCGCCGGGGTTGCCAGCAGCAGGGCGATCGAAAAGGCTCCCGCCGACTGGCCGGCAACCGTGATGTTCGCGGCGTCACCGCCCAAGGCGGGGGCGATTTCACGGATGAAGCGAAGTGCCGCGATCTGGTCGTGAAGGCCGAGGTTGGCCGGCGCCACGCCCTTTATGGGAAGAAATCCCAATGCACCGAGGCGATAGCTGACGTTCACGACGATCGTCGCGGTGTTCTTCGCGAGCAGCGCGCCGTCGTAACAGGGCAATGAGCCGCCCCCGGTCATGAAGGCGCCTCCATGAAGGAAGACGAAGACCGGCATTTCGGCGGATCCGTTCTCGGGCACCCAGATGTCGAGGTGGAGGCAATCCTCGTCCTGCAGCGCCGGATAGTCGCCCATGATCTTGGCGAGCCGGGACGGCAATTGCGGCGGCACCGGACCCTCGCGAGTGCAGTCCAGAGGTTCTTTCCACGGCCGGACGGGTTCGGGCAGGCGAAGGCGCAGTCGTCTGACCGGTGGCGAGGCGTAGGGAACCCGGCTGAAGCTGACGACGCCGTCCGATCGTGCACCGGTCAGGGCTCCGTAGGGGGTGTCAATGATACAGCCGGTCGTCGGCGTCCGTTCCGTCATGCTTTTCCTCCACTGTCCTGCCAACCGGAACGAGGTTAGCATTGGAGGAGGCCCGATCTTGTTCTAAATTCGGGACGATCTCGCGCCAAATCCGGAACGATGATGAAAGGTCTCGACGAGCTCTACACTTTCAAGATGGTGGTCGATTGCGGTGGTATATCGCCGGCCAGTCGCCGCCTGAACCTGCCCAAGTCGACGCTGGCGCGGCGGCTGAACGATCTGGAGAAGCGTCTCGGCGTACCGCTGTTCCATCGCGGGCCGCGACAGTTCGTGCTGACCAGCTTCGGGCGCGAATGCTACGGCCAGTGCAGCCGGGTGGTGCGCGAGACCGACAGGGTGTTCGAGATGGCCGACCGCGTTGCGCGCATGCCGGCCGGTTTCCTGCACGTGGTGTGTCCGCCCTTGCTCGGCACGCTGATTGTCGAGCAACTCGCGGCCGAGTTCGTCGACGCCGCCCCGAAGGTCAGGCTGCATCTGGAGGAAACGGCATGGCTCCTCGATCCGCGTCTGGTCTCGGCCGACCTCGTCATCCACGCAGCCTTCGAGCCGCTGCCTGATCTCGACGTCATCGCGCGACGCGTCGCCTCCACCCCCTATGTGCTCGTCGCCCATCCGTCGGTCCTCGCCGGTCGTAATGCTCCGGCCGAGCCGGACGACCTTGCGGAGTTCGACTGCATCGGCTTCGGACCGAAATCGACGGCCTGGGGATGGCGGCTGCGCAAAGGGAAAGAAACGTCCAGGGTCGAGTTCGAGCCGCGCTTCTCCACCACCCAGCTGACCGCACTCATGACGGCGGTGGGACGAGGCATCGGCATCGCGTCGGTGCCGATCACGCTGTGCGAGCAGGACATACGGAGCGGCGAACTCGTGCACGTGCTGAGCGAATGGAACCCGTCGCCCGCCGACATCTACGCCGTCTATCCGAGCCGAAGGGCCCTGACCGTGGCCGCCGAGCAGTTCCTGAGATTGATCGAGGACCGTCTTCCAAGACTGCTCGGGCATAACGAAGCGCGTCGGAACGGCACCATCGGGAAGCCTCGCCCTTCCGATTAGGTTGCGTCTCTGCGAATCCTTCGGATCCGATTCCTCTTCGGAAGGGAAGGACCTCAGCGAAGCTGAGCAACTAGGAATCTGGGCTGAACGTCTGGCATTTGGTCTCAGTGCGGATCGAACGACTCAAAGTCCGTGGAAGACCTGCTTTGGGCCGATCGGGTCAGGAGTCTCACCAGAGGGAAGGACCATCTACTTTCCTGACATCGCGGAGACCCCAGCAGCCGTTGTCCTTCATTTGCCGAACGTGCTCGCAGCACGACTCACCCGGTCTTGCAAGCCCGCTGGCGGCTGCACGCGCGCTCCTCGGCCTTGCGTTGGCAGCCATCGCCGTCGCGCGTGGCCGGGGGCGGGCGTTCGGACGGCAGCTTGTCGAGGATCTCGAAGCGCCTCGAGGCGCGCGGTCCTGGCACGGTGCGCTGATGAGGTAGCCGTCACGAGGCGTCAGACAGGTGCTTTGTGTCTCGCTCCAGCATCAGGCTCATGACCTCGATAATCTCTTTCAAAAGACGGCGGATTTCATCATGAGTCAGCTGCTCGACATGGTCGGCAGCATCCATGACGTCGACCAAGAGATCGACGCCGCGTTGATGAAGTTGCATGACACCGCTCCCTCGCTGACATTCCAGTCCGAGGCCTTAGCTAGTTACCGTCTCGTCAATGCTCAAGTGGAGCAGAAGCCGCTCACGTTGGTCAGGCTTCTTTTGATTCGACCGCCGCCAGACCGCGTTTTTTCCGCGGCACGGATGCAGCTGATTTTTCCGACAGATTGCGAAGAAAAATGCGGCCGGCAACGCTGTCTGAAACCCGGCCGACCGCAAGTGAGGCCGTTACCATGACCATCTCCTGCCGATATCAGGACCAGTCCCTCAGGACCTGGTCCATCGAAACGGCCTCGACCTGCTCGCTGAAGCGGGAACAATAAAGTTCCATGAGCGCGTCATGTGTGTGGTCCGTGGAACTGCATATGGCGTCGGTGACCAGTATGGTGCGGAAGCCGCGGTCGATTGCGCCAAGCACCGTGGCGAGCACACAGACATCGGTTTCGCAGCCGGTCACGACCAGGGTGTCCGTCCCAGTGTCGCGCAGGATCCGGTCCAGTTCGCCCTCGGTCCAGGGCGAATAGACACGTTTGTCGAGAAGCCTGGCAGGCGGAACGAAACGCGTGAGCGCCGGCGCCAGTTCGACCAGCCGTGAGTCGATGTTGCAAAGCGTTACTTCGGCCCACCGCCGATAGTAGGCAGCCCAGGTGCCGCGAGCGTCTTCGGCACGCTCGGCCGGAATGAAGCGCGTGAAAAGCGTTCGTTCCGGACGCTTGACGGCGAGTTCCTCGATCCATGAACGCAATTCGCGCCGAGGCGACCATGAACAAGACCGCGTGCCGCCATTTCCAAGCCCGCCAGACAGCTACAGCTTCTGCTGGCTTCTTCTTCCGGGAACCATCACGTGCACTTCAACTGTCGTGCCCCTGTTCAGTTCCTCGATTGGCATTCCGGGAGGGGAGGCAATGAAGGGCACGCCCATCGCGAGGCGGCCGGAACCGATGTCCCATACCCGCGTTTGGACACCTGCACGCCTGCACAGCGGAGGAAAAACCATGCCGGCCAAAACCGAGAAAAAACTCGCAGACCTGTTCCATGACGGTCTCAGGGATATCTACTACGCGGAACGCAAACTTCTCAAAGCGTTGCCGAAGATGGCGAGGGGCGCTGAGTCCCCCGACCTCAAAGCGGCGTTTGAAAAGCATCGGGATGAGACCGAAGGTCACGTCGACCGCCTCCAGCAGGTGTTCGAGATTTTCGGGAAGCGGGCGCAGGGCAAGAACTGCCCGGCAATCGACGGTATAGTCGAAGAGGGTGAGGAGATCCTCGACGAGTTCAAGGGTTCGCGAGCCCTGGATGCCGGATTGATCGCTGCAGCCCAAGCCGCCGAGCATTACGAGATCACGCGCTATGGGACGCTCAAGCGGTGGGCTCGGGAACTCGGCATGGACGATGCTGCCAGACTGCTCGACCAGACCTTGGGCGAGGAAGCGAAGACCGACGAGGCCCTGAGCCGATTGGCAGAGACGGCAGCAAATCAGAAAGCGGCATAGCCGGCGCCGTCCGGCGCCGCCTGTGTTCGCGTGGCCCGAAGTGGGAGAAATGGGGCAATGGGCACGTGATCATGTGATGTTGGTCCCGCTCCAGTTTCAGGCTCATGGCTTCTGAATCGTCCTTCTCCAAGCGATGGATGTCATCATGAGTCGGCTGCTCGACATGGCTGCAGGCGTCCACTACGTCGACCAGTAGGTCGACGCCACGATAATGAATATAGGCCCCCGGCTTGCGCCGGCGGGCCATCGCCGCTGCGTCAGGTGCAGGCCAACATCAACGCGCCCCGCTCCCAAGGCCGGTGCTTTGCACACAAGCCTATGGTGCGCTGCAGCGTTTTGTGGAAGGGTGCGACACAGGATGTTCTTGAAATGACCTCTTCGATCGTCGCCGATGTCCATAAAGGCTGGTATCCGTCACCTTACTCACTATCGCTATGACCGTCCGGTCACCCTCGGACCGCAGGTGATCCGCCTGCGGCCGGCGCCGCATAGCCGCACGCAGGTGATCTCTCATTCGCTCAAGGTGTTTCCGACCAATCACTTCGTGAACCACCAGCAGGACCCCTACGGCAACTGGATGGCGCGGTTCGTTTTTCCCGAACCGGTTCGCGAGTTGAGAATCGAGGTCGATCTCGTCGCCGACATGACGGTCTACAACCCGTTCGATTTCTTCGTCGAGGACAGCGCCGAGTACTGGCCGCTCGACTATCCCGAAGACGTCCGGCAGGATCTGTCGATCTACATGCAGCCCGAACCCGCAGGGCCGCACCTTCAGGCGTTCCTGGACGGCGTGCCGCGCGACAAGACACGCACGGTCGATTTCATCGTCAATCTCAACGCCCGCGTCGCCCGGGAGGTCGGCTACGTCATCCGTATGGAGCCGGGGGTGCAGACGCCGGAGGAGACCTTCGCGGGCGGAACGGGCTCGTGCCGGGATTCGAGCTGGCTTCTGGTTCAGGCGCTACGCCATCTCGGCATCGCCGCCCGCTTCGTCTCCGGCTATCTGATCCAGCTGAAGCCCGACATTGTCGCACTCGACGGACCAGCCGGCACCGACCATGACTTCACCGACCTGCACGCATGGTGCGAGGCCTATATTCCCGGCGCGGGCTGGATCGGGCTCGATCCAACCTCGGGCCTCCTGACTGGCGAAAGCCACATCCCGCTAGCGGCCACGCCTCACTACCGCAACGCCGCACCGATCTCGGGCCTGGCGAGCTACGCCGAGGTCGACTTCACCTTCGACATGACGGTGTCGCGCGTGGCCGAGCATCCGCGCATCACCAGGCCGTTTTCGGACGAGGCATGGTCCGCGCTCGATACTCTGGGCCGCAAGGTCGACGAAAAGCTCGCCGAGGGCGACGTGCGGCTCACCATGGGGGGCGAGCCGACCTTCGTCTCGATTGACGACTTCGAGAGCGGCGAATGGAACACCGATGCGGTCGGGCCGACCAAGCGCGCGCTGGCCGACCGTCTGATCCGCCGCCTGCGAGACCGTTTCGCGCCGGGCGGCTTCCTCCACTACGGGCAGGGCAAGTGGTATCCCGGCGAGAGCCTGCCGCGCTGGACCTTCTCGCTCTACTGGAGGCGCGATGGCAAGCCGATCTGGCAAGATGCGGGGCTGATCGCCGAGGAGGGCGACAAGACCGGGGCTGGTCCCTCGGAAGCGGAAGCGCTGCTCAAGGGGATTGCCGAGGAACTCGCGGTCGCGCCCGACCATGTCGTGCCAGCCTTTGAAGATCCGGCCGAATGGGTGATGAAGGAGGCCAACCTGCCGGAGAACGTCTCGCCCGAGAATTCCAAGCTGAAGGATCCGGAAGAGCGTGCCCGCATTGCCCGCGTGTTCGAGCGCGGGTTGACCGAACCTTCCGGCTACGTGCTGCCGATTCAGCGTTGGCAGGCGAAGGCGGCCGGTCGTCGCTGGCGCTCGGAAGCGTGGAAGCTGCGGCGCGGAAGGCTGTTCCTGGTGCCGGGCGACAGTCCGGTCGGCTTTCGCCTGCCGCTTGGTTCGCTGCCCTATGTCGCCCCTTCGCACTACCCTTATGTCCACCCCGCCGACCCGACCGAACCACGCGGCGAACTGCCCGATCTCGCTCCGCCAAGTCCGCCGCAGGCCGTGGCGAGCTTCACCGAGGCTAGCGCCGGCCAATCGCTGATCCAACAGGAACTGGGCGTGCCGGGCGAGGCGGTCCGCACCGCGCTCTCGGTCGAGCCGCGCGACGGCAGGCTGTGCGTGTTCATGCCGCCGGTCGAGCGCGTCGAGGACTATCTGGAACTGATCTCGGCGGCCGAGGCGGCGGCGAAGCGGCTTGGTCTTGCCGTCCATGTCGAAGGTTATTCGCCACCGCACGACCCACGTCTCAACGTCATCCGAGTCGCACCCGATCCGGGTGTGATCGAGGTGAACATCCACCCCAGCGCAAGTTGGGAAGAATGCGTTGCCACCACCGAAGCGATCTATGAGGAGGCGCGTCAGAGCCGGCTCGGCGCCGACAAGTTCATGATCGATGGCCGCCACACCGGCACGGGAGGCGGCAACCATGTGGTCGTCGGCGGCGCGACGCCGCTCGACAGCCCGTTCCTGCGCCGACCGGACCTGTTGCGCAGCCTCGTGCTTTACTGGCAGCGCCATCCGAGCCTGTCATACCTGTTCTCCGGCTTGTTCATCGGTCCCACCAGCCAGGCGCCGCGTATCGACGAGGCGCGGCACGACGCACTCTACGAGCTCGAGATAGCGCTTTCTCAAGTGCCGGATCCCGGTACCGGCGAGCTGCCGTTGCCGTGGCTGATCGACCGGCTTTTCCGCAACCTGCTGGTGGATGTCACCGGCAACACGCATCGCGCGGAAATCTGCATCGACAAGCTGTATTCGCCAGACGGTCCGACCGGCAGGCTCGGACTGGTGGAGTTCCGCGGCTTCGAGATGCCGCCCCATCCGCGCATGAGCCTGGCACAGCAGGTGCTGATCCGGTCGATCGTCGCGCGGCTGTGGCATGCGCCGGTGTCGGGGAAGCTCGCGCGCTGGGGCACGGCGCTGCACGATCGCTTCATGCTGCCTCACTTCATCTGGGCCGATTTCCTCGACGTGCTTGCCGACCTGTCGGCGCATGGGTTCGAGTTGCGGCCGGAATGGTTCGAAGCGCAGGCCGAGTTCCGGTTCCCCTTCTGCGGCGAGATCGAGCGTGAGGGCGTGCGTCTGGAGATCAGACAGGCGCTGGAACCGTGGCATGTGCTCGGCGAAACCGGCGCGATCGGCGGCACGGTGCGCTACACGGATTCGTCAGTCGAGCGGCTTCAGGCGAAGCTGACGGCGCAAAGCGATCCCGACCGCTATTCCGTCACCTGCAACAGGCGCAGGCTGCCCATGCAAAAGGTGGGCAACGGGACAAGCGTCGCCGGCGTGCGCTTCAAGGCATGGCAGCCCGCACTTGCCCTGCACCCGGTCGTTCCCGTGCATGCACCGCTGACCTTCGACATCTTCGATCATTGGACCGGCCGGGCGCTCGGCGGCTGCATCTACCATGTCGCACATCCCGGCGGGCGTAACTACGACAGCTTTCCGGTCAACGGCAACGAAGCCGAGGCGCGCAGGCTCGCCCGCTTCGAGCCCCACGGCCACAGCCCAGGTGCGTACGAGCCGGTTCCGGAGCGTCCCCATCCGGAGTTTCCGATGACGCTCGACCTGCGCCGCCCGGCGGAGCTGTAGGCCATGGCCGCCGAGCCGCGCCGGACATCGTCGCAGATGCCCGCTCTCCTCGGCGGCTATCGCCCGCTGGCCGGCGTTCCAGATGAGATGATGGACGCCGACGGTCGCGTCAAACCCGTCTGGCGGCGCTTCGTCGATCATTTTGCATCGTTCGATGCCGAGGAGATCGCGCAGCGCTTCGCGCGCGGTGACGAATATCTGCGGGATGCGGGCGTGTTCTTCCGCCAATACGGCCATGCGGAATCGCTGGAGCGCGACTGGCCGCTGAGCCATGTGCCGGTGCTGATCCACGAAAACGAATGGCGGGAACTGGCAGCGGGGCTGGTCCAGCGCGCGGACCTGCTGGAATCGGTGGTCACCGACCTCTATGGCCCGCAGAGGCTGATCTTGGACGGCCATTTGCCTGCCGCGCTTGTTGCCGCCAGCCCCGAATGGTTGCGGCCTCTCGTCGGTGTCAGGCCGGATTACTTCCTCCATTTCGTCGCCTTCGAGATCGGGCGCGGCCCGGATGGACGCTGGTGGGTGCTGGGCGACCGTACGCAGGCACCGTCGGGAGCGGGCTTCGCGCTCGAGAACAGGGTTGCCACCGCGCGGACCTTCTCGGACTTCTATGCCGATGAAAAAGTGCATCGTCTGGCGGGCTTCTTCCGTGCCTTCCGCGATGCACTGGACGGGCTCGCCGATGGGAAGACGGGCCATGCGGCGATCCTGACGCCGGGGCCTCTCAACGAAACATACTACGAGCATGCCTATATCGCTCGCTATCTCGGCATGATGCTTCTCGAGGGCGAGGACCTCGTCGTGGAGAATGGCCGCGTCATGGTGCGAACGATAGCGGGGTCAAGGCCGGTGAGCGTGCTCTGGCGGCGGCTCGACTCCTCCTGGGTCGATCCGCTGGAACTCGACGACGCCTCGACGCTGGGCACCGCCGGCCTCGTCGAGGCGGTGCGCCGCGGCAACCTTGCGATCGTCAACGGACTGGGCAGCGGGATCCTGGAAACACGCGCGCTGCTGGCCTTCCTGCCACGCATCTGCGAGGTGCTTCGCGGCGAGCAACTCGCCATTCCCAACATCGCGACCTGGTGGTGCGGAGACCCCGGGGCACGCGACCATGTGCTGGCCAATGCCCGCAACATGACGATCGGTCCGGCGCTTTCGACACGGCCTTCCCTCGAAGCCGGAGACGACGATGCCGGGGCCGGCTGGTTCCGTAGTCGAAACGATGCCTCCCTGGAGTGGCGCCTCGTCACAAATGGTGCCCTGCTCGTAGGTCAGGAAGCGATAAGGCTTTCGACCACCCCGACCTATGCAGGCAGGCAACTGAAACCCCGCCCTGCGACGCTGCGCGTGTTCCTGGCCCGGACGAGGGACGGCTGGCAGGTCATGCCGGGCGGCTATGCGAGGATCGGCCACAGCGACGATCCGTCGGCGCTTGCCATGCAGCGCGGCGGCTCGGTCGCGGATGTGTGGGTGGTCAGCGATCGACCGGTTGAAACCGACACGCTGCTGCCCGCCCGCAACGCTACCTACGTGCGCCCGGACCTCGGCGTATTGCCCAGCCGCGCGGCAGACAACCTCTATTGGCTCGGCCGCTATGTCGAACGCGCCGAAGGAACCATGCGGCTGCTGCGCGCCTGGCATATGCGTCTGGCCGAGGCGGCGCGGGCCGACACGCCGCTGCTGACCGATCTGCGTTTCTATCTGGACTGCTTGGGCATCGATCCGGAACAGCGCATTCCCGAGGCTGTGCAAACGACGCTGCGCTCGGCGATAGCAAGCGCGGGTCGTGTGCGCGACCGTTTCTCGATCGATGGTTGGGCGGCGCTCAACGACCTTGCCAAAACGGCGCGACGCATGTCGACCACCGTCGGCGAAGGCGCGGACGAGGCCCATGCCATGGGCGTGCTGCTGCGCAAGATCTCCGGCTTTTCCGGTCTCGTCCACGAAAACATGTATCGCTTCAATGGCTGGCGGTTCCTGACGATCGGACGCTCGCTCGAGCGCGCCGTCTCGATAGCGTCGCTGCTGGCGCATTTTGCCGATGAAGAAGCGCCTGCAGGCGCGCTCGACCTGGCGGTGGAAGTGGGCGACAGTTCGATGTCGCACCGCCGCCGCTACGCGATCACGACAACCCGTGAGACCGTGGTGGACCTTTTGGCGCTGGATACGATGAACCCGCGTTCGATCATCTATCACTTTGCCGAATTGGGCGAGCAGATCGGTCTTCTACCCATGAGCGACAGGAACGGCGCGCGCTCGCCGCTGGCGCGGGCCGTTCTGCAGCTGCATTCGGGGCTGGCAGTGAAGACGCCGGAGGAGCTTTCGACGGAATATTTCATCGATTGCGGCAAAGAGCTGGCGCATTTGTCGGACCTCCTGTCCGACGCCTATCTGCGATAGGCTCCGGCCATGCTCTACGAAGTGCGGATGACAACCACCTACGAATATGGCCGCCCGGCTGCGAATGGCCGCCATCTGCTGCGCCTGATGCCGGCCGAGATACCCGGATCGCAACGGATGATCGCCGGTTCGCTCGACATCAGCCCGCGCCCGCAAGAGCGCCACGACCAGGTGGATTTTTTCGGCAACCGCATGACCGGACTGGTCTTCGCGCAGGCGCATGACGAGATCGCCTTCACCGTGCGGGCTCGCATGGAGCGATGGGCCGTTGCCGATCAGCTCGACATCTCGCCGTCACTTGCGATCTTGCGCAGCGAAATCGAGGCGTTTCGCTCGCTGGCACCGCAGTCACCGCATCATTTCCTCGGCCCCTCGCCACGCATTGCTCCGGATTCAGCCGTCAGCGACTATGCGCTGGCCGTCACCCGCGGCTGCAACTCGGTGCTGGATGCGGTCGCCGCGATCAATCAGGCTCTCCATTCGGACATGCGCTACGATCCGGAGGCGACCACTGTCGAAACGACCATGGCCGACGCCTTCGCTGCCCGCCACGGCGTGTGCCAGGACTTTTCCCACATCATGATCGCGTGCCTGCGCGAGATCGGCGTGCCTGCCGGCTATGTCAGCGGTTTCCTTCGAACCGAGCCGCCGCAGGGGCAGCCGCGGCTGGAAGGTGCCGACGCCATGCATGCCTGGGTCGCCGCGTGGTGCGGAACGCAGACCGGCTGGGTGGAGTTCGATCCCACCAACGCGATCCGCGTTTCCTCCGATCACATCGTCGTGGCCCGGGGCCGCGACTATTCGGACGTTGCACCGGTCAAGGGCGTGCTGTGGACAGCGGGCTCGCAGACGACCAAGCAAGTCGTGGACGTCATTCCGCTCGGCTGAAACGCAACGGCGACCTGATCTGATACACGAGACAAAGGCAACACCCATTTTCGAACGTGTTTACCGGAACTCAGCCCAACAGGCGTCCAAGAACTGTCCCATTCCGGGAAAAATCATCTGGCACGCAGCTTGCAACGATGGGGTTGCCGGAGGATACCGGTCCTGACTTCTTGCCAAAGCCAGGGAAGTACGGCTCGCCGGGGAGGGGCCAGGGGCGAATACCCCGGCGAGTTCGCGACTTGGTCGAACGCTTGAGGGCGTTCCACGGTCTGAAACAGTCGCATCGTGCGTTCCGAAGCCGTTTCCGCTCTTCGGTTCGATGCGATGGAGGCGGTGTCTGCTTGCCGGGGGGTGGCAGGCGCCGTTCCCCGGGCGGGGGCGACCGTGTTCCAGCCAAGGCACCTGCCGTGTCGGCCCGACGATCTGAAGCAAAATGTCGGGCCGACGCGCAGATCTCCGCAACGAGGAGACGCTCGCGGACTCCGGATCTGCGCTGTCCCATTTCAGGACGTCCATTTCGGGACGCCTCGATCCGTCCAGCGCGGCGCCTCGCGGCTCGAGCATGTCTCCCCAAAGCGCGCAGCGGTTTCGGGAACAAGACATGCGCGAAATCAAGACCTGCAGCGTGCCGCGTCAATCCTTTGTCACGCGACCCGCTGCGGAAGCGCCGCCGTCGGACTATTCCTGCTCCGGCAGCAGCTTCCACTGCCCGCCGGTCAACTGCACGAGCACGCGCGACCGCTCGTCCACGCCGTAGCGGCTGTCCGGGGTGAAGTTGTAGACGGCATGGGTGCCGACCAGTTCCTTCGTCGACGTCATGGCGTCGTGAAGCGCTGTGCGAAACTCCGGCGTTCCGGGTTTGGCTGTCGGCAAGGCCCGCTTGGCCGCGTCGGCGAAGAGCAGCCAGGCGTCGTAGCTGTAGGCGGCAAACGCATTCGGCTTGTCCTCGCCATTGGCCTTTTCATAGTCGGCCCCGAACTGCGCTGCGACGGCCTTGATCGGGTTCGAATCCGCCAGCTGGTCGGCAACGACCACCGGGCCGCTCGGCGCGATGACACCGTCCACCGCGGATCCGCCGACCCGAACGAAATCGGGATTGATGATGGCGTGGGTGCCGTATTGCGGCCCGCTGTAGCCACGTTCGGCCAGCGCGAGGTGGGGCAGGGCGCCGGGGGTGCCCGAACCGCCGGTGATCACGGCGTCGGGGGCTGTGGCGACGATCTTCAATGCCTGCGCCGTGGCCGAGGTGTCGGCGCGCGCATATCGCTCGTTGGTGACGACTTCCATTTCGGTCCCGGCCGTCGTCTCCTGCAGTGCGCCGTAGACGAGGTCGCCCCACGCGTCGCTGAAGCCGATATAGGCGACTTTCTTGACGCCGTTCGCCTGCATGTGCCTGGTGACGGCGCCCACCATCAAGGGCGCCGGCTGGGGTATGGTGACGGTCCACGCGCCGGCTTCGCCCTGAGGATTGGCGTTGGCGATGGAGATAAGAGGCACCTTGAGCTCCGCGGCCACGGCGGCCATCGCCAATGCGGCGGGCGAGCCCGCGCTGCCGATCAGTATGTCGACCTTCTCCTCTTCCACCAGCTTGCGGGCGTTGCGCGCCGCGGCGCTCGGATCCGACGCGTCGTCGAGTTGAATGAGCTTGACGGGATTCCCGTCGATCTCAGAAATCGCGGCGGCGCCCGCCGCGATGCCCTTGGCGTAGGGGATGCCAAGGGACGAGACCGGACCGGACATCGACGTCACGAAACCGACCTTGATCTCTTCGGCATTGGCCAGCGCAGCCGAGCCGAACACGAAAACGGCCGCCGTGGATACGAGTAGTGCGCGTCTATTCATGAAACTCTCCCATTTCATCGCGGACCCTCCCCGCGATTAAAATGAAAATGTGCCACAAACTTGCGCCTTTGCAAGTAAATTTTTATGGTCTCATCGCGCCGATCGCTCCGCGGTTGCCCGCCGCGATGTTGCTGGCCTGATCGTAGATTCCGATCATCACATGCAGCATGGTGGTCGCTTCGTCGATCGCCTCGGTCATGCCCGCGATACGATCCGTCAGGCGCATCAGCGTATCCCGACGCAATTTGAGGTAGGCCTCGACCAGTTCCTCGCCGCGCTTGGATGTCGTGTAGGTCACCGTCTTCTTGGCGGCCTTGGGGTCGCTTTTGACCAGGTATCCCTGCGACAGCAGCTTTTTCACGCCGTATTGAAGGTTCGCGATGTCGTCGCGATGCAGCAGCCGGCTGATCTCGGCCAGCCCCTTGGGCGTGCCGTTCAGATGGACGATGTGCAGTATCGATGCCTCGGCGCCGCTCAGCGATGCATCCGGCAGGCAGGCGAGGCAGTCCCTGCGCCAGCGCGCGAAGGCCGAGCCGAGATGCCAGACCGCATATTCGAAGGCGTTGATCGCCTGTTCGTGGCGCAGCGCCGCGTCGTCGCCCTGCGCGATGGCCGGGGTGGTGGCGTTCATGCCGTTTCCAGATTCTTTTTCCATCATTTTGCCCTTGAAAGGTGGCGTTTTATATGTGAATTTTGCTTAAAAATGGGGAGCGAAATTCGCATGTCCATAGAGACTATGCTGATTCTTGCGGTGGACGGTATTGCCAACGGTGCAATTTACGTTCTCGTCGCCCTCGGCATCGTGCTGATTTTTTCGGTAACGCGCGTCATTTTCGTTCCCTTCGGCGACATCGCGGCCTTTACGGCCCTGTCCCTGGCGGCGATCCAGGCGCATCAGGTGCCCGGCACGGTGTGGCTGGTCGCCGTCCTGGCGGCGGCGGCCGTGCTGATCGAGGCGGTCCGGCTCGTCCGGGCAGGGCAGCCCGGCAAGATCCTGCCTTTCGCCGCGGTCTATTTCGTCCTGCCCGTCCTGCCTGCCGCCTTCGTCTTTTTCTTCGCCGGCGTCGACTGGCCGCCGGTCATCGAGATCGCCCTGGCGTTTTTCCTGGTCTTGCCGCTCGGGCCGCTGCTTTACCGCCTGGCGTTCCGGCCGATCGCGAACGCGCCGGTGCTGGTGCTGCTGATCGTGGCGGTGGCGCTGCATTTCGCGCTGGCCGGCCTGGGATTGCTGTTCTTCGGGCCGGAAGGATTTCGCACGGAGCCCTTCACGAGGGAGTTCCTCAATCTCGGCGGCGTCATCGTTTCGGTGCAGGCGATCCTCGTCGTCCTGGCGTCCGTTCTCTTCAGCATCCTGCTCTTCGTCTTCTTCGACCGGACACTGACGGGCAAGGCGCTGCGGGCGACGGCTGTCAACCAGATCGGCGCCAGGATCGTCGGCATCCGGCCCTCCAGAACAAGCGGTATCGCCTTCCTGCTGGCGTCCGGCCTCGGCGCGGTCGCCGGCATACTGATCGGCCCGATCACCTCGATCTACTACGATTCCGGCTTCCTGTTCGGCCTCAAGGCCTTCGTCGGCGCCATTGTCGGCGGCCTGGTCAGCTATCCGCTCACGGCCGCGGGCGCCATCCTGGTAGGGCTCCTCGAGAGTTACGCGTCGTTCTGGAACAGCGCCTTCAAGGAAGTGGTGATCTTCGGCGTGCTCATTCCCGTCCTTGTCTGGCGCTCGCTGGGCAGTCCCGACGAGGATGATCTCGAAGAGGACGAGTAGGAGCCATGGTCAACATCCGTCTTGTCGCCAGCCTGGCTGCTGCTCTCGCGCTGATCCTCATGCCGTTCTTCGCGGGGACGTTCACCGTCACGCTGATGAACTATATCGGCGTCTATGCCGTGGCCGTGCTCGGCCTGGTGATCCTGACGGGCATCGGCGGCGTGACGTCCTTCGGCCAGGCGTCCTTCGTGGGCATCAGCGCCTATGCCAGCGCCTGGCTGACCGCCACGCAGGGTTTTTCGCCGTGGCTGGGGCTGCTGGTCGCCTGCGTGATCACGGGCGGCTCCGCCTTCGTCATCGGCGGCGTGACCCTGCGGCTCAAGGGCCATTTCCTGCCGCTGAGCACGATCGCCTGGGGCATCGCCATCTTCTATCTCTTCGGCAACCTGGAGGCGCTCGGTCGCTTCGGCGGGCTTTCGGGCGTGCCGCCGATAGCCCTCGGCCCTGTTTCCTTCGCTTCCAACGGCGCGATGTACTACCTCATCTGGATCACGCTGGGGCTTTGCATGCTCCTGTGCTCCAATCTTCTGCGGGCGCGCGAGGGCCGGGCCATCCGCAGCCTGCGCGGCGGCAAGCAGATGAGCGAAAGCCTCGGGATCAACACGTTCCGCATCCGCCTGGTCACCTTCGTGGTCGCGGCGCTGCTGGCGGCGATCTCGGGCTGGCTATATGCGCATATGAGCCGCTTCGTCAGCCCCGCGCCATTCGACGTGCGCGCCAGCATCGAATATCTGTTCATGGCGATCGCCGGCGGCCAGGGCTACATCGTCGGCGCGGTCGTCGGCGCCGCTGCGATCACGCTCGCCAAGAACTATCTGCAGGACATCCTGCCCGCCTTCACCCAGCATTCCGAGCAGATGGAGGTCGTGGTCTTCAGCGTGCTCTTCATCGTGCTGCTGCACCATGCGCGCGGCGGCATCGTCTCGCTGGTGCGGCGGTGGCTCCCCCGCCGCAAGCCGGCGCCGCCGGCCGCCGCCTCCGATATGGAGCGGCGCGAGATGCCGAAGGCGGGCACGCCGCTGCTCGAGGTCGAGGGGCTCACCAAGCGCTTCGGCGGCCTGGTCGCGGTCAACAACATGGGCTTCTCGATCCGTGCGGGCGAAATCCTCGCGCTGATCGGTCCGAACGGTGCCGGCAAGAGCACGATGTTCAACCTTATCGCCGGGGCCCTGCACGCCGACGAGGGAAAGATCACGCTTTTCGGCGAGGACATCAGCAAGGCGCCGTCGCGCAGGATCGCCGCCCTCGGACTCGCCCGCACGTTCCAGCACGTCAAGCTGCGGCCCAACATGTCATTGATCGACAATGTCGTCCTGGGCACCTATCAGCGCACCAAGGCAGGGTTCGTCTCAGGCGCCCTTGCGCTCGACAGGAACGAGGAGCGCATCGCCTATCACGAAGCCTATCGGCAGTTGAAGCGCGTCGGCCTGGGCGACAATCCGCATGAACTGGCGGGGAACCTCTCGCTCGGCGCGCAACGCATCCTCGAGGTGGCGCGCGCGCTCGCCGCCGACCCGGCGCTGCTGATCCTCGATGAGCCGGCCGCCGGCCTGCGCCGCATGGAGAAGCAGGCGCTGGCCGAACTCCTGCGCGCCCTGCGGGCGGAAGGCGTGACCATACTTTTGGTCGAACACGATATGGAATTCGTCATGAACCTCGTCGACCGGATCGTCGTCATGGTGTTCGGCTCGAAGCTGACGGAGGGAGCACCGGCCGCAGTGCGCGCCGACAGCCAGGTTCAGGAAGCGTATCTGGGTGGCGTCGCATGACAATCCTGCTCGACATCAACGACCTGCATATTTCCTACGGGCGCGTCGAAGCCGTGCGCGGCGTTTCCCTGGCCATGCAGCAGGGGCAGACCGTGACGGTCATCGGGCCCAACGGCGCGGGCAAGACCACACTGCTTGCCGCCATCGCCGGCCTGCTGCCCTCGCGCGGTGCAATGACCTATCGCGGCCGCGACCTGCAACGGCTCGAGGTCGAGGCGAGGCTCGAACAGGGCCTCTGCCTGGTGCCCGAAAAGCGTGAACTGTTCGGCGACATGACGGTGGCGGACAATCTCGTGCTCGGCGGCTACTGGCGCCGGAACGAGAAGGAGGCGATCAAGCGGGATCTCGATGCCGTCTATGCACGCTTCCCGCGGCTGGCGGAGCGCCGCGCCCAGCAGGCCAACACGCTGTCGGGCGGCGAGCGGCAGATGCTGGCGCTCGGTCGCGCTTTGATGGCCAAGCCCAGACTGCTCCTGCTCGACGAGCCGAGCCTCGGTCTCGCGCCGCTGATCGTGCGCGAGATCTTCGAGATCATCGCCTCGCTGCGCTCGACCGGCGTCTCGGTGCTGCTGGTCGAGCAGAATGCTCGCGCCGCGCTCGAAACGGCGGACTACGGCTATGTGCTGGAGACCGGCTCCATCGTCCATTCCGGCCCCGCGTCGGAACTCCTGCACGACCCGCGCGTTGCCGCGACCTATCTGGGTGGGCACTCGTGACCGACGATTTGACGACAACCTCTCCCGCCGCGGGCTATGACGACGTCGTTCTGGCGGCGCCCGTCAGCATTCCCTATCAACGCTATTCGATCAAAAGCGCGCATTGGTTTCTCGGGAAGGTGATGGCCGAGCTGCTTCGGCAGAGCGGCCTGCCGAAGTCGCGCCTCGACGGTCTGTGCGTGGCGAGCTT
The DNA here is from genome assembly GCF_016756615.1 of Mesorhizobium sp. L-8-3. Classification (GTDB taxonomy): domain Bacteria; phylum Pseudomonadota; class Alphaproteobacteria; order Rhizobiales; family Rhizobiaceae. The sequence goes on from NZ_AP023262.1 coordinate 2,591,196, forward strand.
CACCATGGCGCCGGACACGGCCGTCGGCCTGACGCAGCAACTCGGCGTCACGCTGCGCTGGCTGGACCATATTCCGATGGGCGGCGCCAGTGCCCTCGTCTCCTTGCGCCGGGCGGCGCGCGCCGTCCAGTGCGGCGATGCCCGCATCGTGGCGTGCATCGCGGGCGACACCAATCAGGTCGATACGTTCCGCCAGAGCACGGCCAGCTTCAGCCGGGCCGCGCAGGATGCCGTCTATCCCTATGGCGGCGGCGGTCCGAATGTCAGCTTTGCTTTCCTGACCGCCTATTACATGCGCATGTTCGGCGCCAGGCCGGAAGACTTCGGCAAGCTGTGCGTGGCGCAGCGCGACAATGCGCTGCGGTTCCCATATGCGCTGTTCAGGAAACCGCTGACGCTCGACGAATATCTCTCCTCGCGCATCATCGCCGACCCCATCCGTCTCTTCGATTGCGTGATGCCATGCGCCGGCGCCGAGGGATTTCTCGTCATGCGGCGCGCCGAGGCCGAACGCGCGGGCCTGCCCTATGCCCGCCTGCTCGGCGCCGTGGAACGGCACAATCCCTTCCCCGACGATCCCATCCAGTATCGCGGCGGCTGGGCGCTCGATCGGGACGCGCTTTACCGGCAGGCTTCCATCGGCCCCGAGGACGTGGATGTCGTGGAGACCTATGACGACTACCCCGTGATCAACATGATCCAGTTCGAGGATCTCGGCTTCTGCAAGAAGGGAGAAGCTCCGGAATTCGTCCGGCGAAACACGTTCCATGGCGGCGGCTCGTTCCCGTTCAACACGTCGGGGGGCCAATTGTCGGTCGGGCAGGCCGGCGCGGCGGGCGGCTTCCTCGGCCTGGTCGAGGGGATTCGCCAGGTGACCGGCGCCCGGCTGGGCGCCCTGGTGGACGACGTCCAGCATGCTCTGATCAGCGGCTTCGGCATGATGAATTATGACAGAGGCCTGTGCAGCGGCGCGGCCATCCTGGGTGCGAAATGACCGTCAAAGCCAAGCGAAAGAATCCGATCCTGCGCACCCGCCAGGCGACGTTGCCGCCCATCGCGCGCAGCCGCGTCGCGCTCGGCATGACGGCGGGAGCGGCTGTCGGCACGCTCGAGCTGCAGGTGTGCGACGCATGCGGCGCCGTGCAATATCCCGCCACCGAGATCTGTCGCCAGTGCCTCGGCGACCAACTCACATGGCGCCGCCAGAACGGCGCGGGAGAGCTGATCAGCGAGACGCTGTCGCATGCCTCGCAGGAACTCTATTACCGCGAGCGCTCGCCCTGGCGGCTGGGGATGGTGAAGCTCGAAGCCGGCCCGACCGTCATGACGCATGTCGAGGCGAGCTGCCCTGCGGCGCCGACCCTCGTCCGCGTATCCGCCGCGCTCGATCGTGCCGGTCAGGCCACCCTGATCGCCAGCCCTCGCGAGGTCGCGCCCGACCTCGGCAGCGATCCGCGCCTGCGCGAGATGACCTGCGATCCCAAGGGCCGCAAGATCCTGGTGACCGACGGCAAGAGCCAGACGGGCCAGGCCGTGGTCCGCGCCTTGTCGGTCGCCGGGGCGGAACTGATCTGGGTCGGCAATGCCGAGCCCTGGAAGAACCCGCCGGGCTTTGCCGGCCTGAAGGATCTGCCGCAGGTCACGTTTGTGCCGCTCGACGTCACGGACAGCAGATCCGTGATGGAGCTTGCCGGCAAGATCGGCGGCAAGGTCGATATCGTCATCAACACGGCGGACCATCACCGGACCTTCGGCATTGCCGGGCGCGCCGGCGTGGAGAACGCGCAGTCCGAGATGGATGTCAATTATCTCGGCCTGTTGCGGCTCGCCCAGGCATTCGGGCCGGCCTTGCGCGGGCGCGCCGCCGACGGACGCGACAATGCCGTGGCATGGGTCAACCTTCTGTCGATCTTCGCGCTCTCCAGCTTCCCGCCGCAGGGCACCTATTCGGCGTCGCATGCGGCAGCGCTTTCACTGGCGCAGTGCCTGCGCGCCGATATGCGGCCGGCGGGCATCCGGGTGATCAACGTATTTTCCGGCCCCGTCGACGACGAATGGGCGCAGTTGATGCTGCCGCCGAAGGTCGCGCCGTCGGCGCTTGCCAATGCGGTGGTCGGCGCGTTGAAAGGCGCGGTCGAAGACGTCTATGCGGACCCGATCGCCAGGGATTGGCATGCGCGCTGGCGCGACGATCCGAAAACCCTCGAACGAGAACTGATGGTTGCGACGCCATCGAGCGCGGGCTGACACCGATGTTGCTTTCAGATCTTGCAGCGGCGATCGCACGGCGACAGATTCAGGTCGTCGACCTGACGCTGACGCTGACGCCGGATTTTCCAAGCATTTCGCTGCCCCCGGAAATGGGGATGAGCCGGCCGTTCCGGATCGAAGAGATTTCGCACTACGACGAACGCGGGCCGAGCTGGTACTGGAACAACATCTCCTTCGGCGAACATACGGGCACGCATTTCGACGCGCCGATCCATTGGATCACGGGGCGATATGTGCCCGATGGCGCGACGGACACGATTCCGCCCGAGAATTTCATCGCGCCGGCCTGCGTCATCGATTGCTCCGGACAGGCCGCGGCGGATCCTGACTATCTGCTGACCGTCGAGGCGATCACCGAATGGGAGCAGCGGCATGGCCGCATCCCTGCCGGCAGCTGGGTGCTGATGCGGACGGACTGGTCGAAGCGCACCGATCCCGTGGCTTACCAGAACTACGACGAGGAAGGGCAGCACACGCCCGGGCCCGACGTGGCCGCGGTCAGGTTCCTCGTGGACGAACGCGACGTGATCGGCTTCGGCACCGAAACCATCGGCACGGACGCCGGCCAGGCTGCGCATCTGACCCCGCCCTACCCATGCCACAGCTATATGCACGGCGCCGGCAAATACGGTCTGCAATGCCTCGCAAATCTCGACCTGCTGCCGCCGACGGGCGCCCTGATCGTGGCTGCTCCGCTCAAGATCGAACGGGGCAGCGGCAGCCCGCTGCGCGTCCTCGCCCTGGTCGAAAGGGAGGTTTGAGATGAGCCGCGCATCCCAGGCCTTCATGCCCAGCGAGCGAACGCTTCAGACGATGCTGGACCGGCAGGCGGCGCGGTACGGTAGCCGGCCCCTGGTCGTCACCGATGAAGGAAGCTGGACCTTTTCGCAGACACTGGAGGCGGCCGCCAGGGCCGGCGCGGCACTGGCCGCGGCCGGCGTTACCCGGGGCGATCGCGTCGCGATCCTGAGCGGCAACCGGCTAGGCTTCCTCGAGCTCGTCCTGGGCTGCGCCTGGCTCGGCGCCGTCTACGTGCCGATCAATACCGCGTCCAAGGGCCCTCAGATCCAGTACATCCTCGGCAATTGCGGCGCGAAGCTTCTGGTCATCGAGCCCGACCTTCTGCCGGCCCTCAATGCCGCGGATCTCTCGGCCCTGCCCCTCGAGACGGTCCTGCTCATCGGCGAGGGCACGGGCGATGCCGCAATACAGGGACGGCCATGCCGCGCCTACATCAGCGGCGACCAGGCGATCGATGCCATGCCGGTACGGCCCGGCGACACGATGGCGATCCTCTATACGTCGGGAACGACCGGCCCCTCCAAGGGTGTCTGCTGCCCCCATGCGCAATATTTCTGGTGGAGCGCGCATTCGGCCGAGGCGCTCGGCGTCACGGAAGCCGACGTGCTGTTCACGACGCTTCCGCTGTTTCACATCAATGCGCTGAACACGTTCGGCCAGGCGCTGCTCACCGGCGCGACCTATGTCCTTGAGACCCGGTTTTCGGCGTCCGCCTTCTGGGCCACGGCAATCAGGCACAAGGCGACCGTGGCATATCTGCTTGGCGCAATGGTGCCGATCCTGATGGCACGGGACCCCAGCCCCGCGGAGCGCGAACACGCGATCCGCATCGCGCTCGGGCCGGGCGTGCCGGCGACCATGCAGGAGCCGTTCAGGGACCGCACCGGCATCTCCCTGCTCGAAGCCTACGGCTCGACCGAAACCAATTTCGTCCTCGGCCGAGGCCTGGACGACCAGAAGCCGGGAACCATGGGCCGGCTGCGCGACGGCTTTTCGGCGCGCGTCGTCGACGAGGACGACAATGAGGTCGAAGACGGCAAGGTCGGCGAGCTCGTCCTCAGGGCCGACGAGCCGTTTGCTTTCGCAACCGGCTATTTCGGCATGGACGACAAGACCGTCGAGGCCTGGCGCAATCTCTGGTTCCACACGGGCGACCGCGTGGTGCGGGACGCCGAAGGCTATTTCAAGTTCGTCGACCGCCTGAAGGAAGCCATCCGGAGGCGCGGCGAGAACATCTCTTCCTACGAGGTCGAGCAGGTGCTGCTCAGCCATCCGCAGGTCGAGGCGGCGGCGGTCTATCCCGTTCAATCCGAGCTGGCCGAAGACGAGGTCATGACCGCGATCGTCCGCCGGCCCGGCGCGACGTTCGACACGATCGACCTGATGAAGTTCTGCGAGACGCGCCTCCCTTACTTCGCCGTACCCCGCTACGTGACTTTCCTGCCGGACCTGCCGCGCACCGAAAACGGCAAGGTCCAGAAGTTCAAGCTTCGCGAAGACGGCGTCACCGCGCTGACCTGGGATCGCGAGGCGCACGGTTACCGCATCGAACGGCGCAGATGAGGTCAGTCATGGATCGGCAAACGGCATTCATTACCGGCGCGGCGCAGGGCCTGGGCGCCGATATCGCAAGGGCGCTCGTCGCATCCGGCCGCAACGTCGTCCTTTGCGACGTCAGCCCCTCGGTCACCGAGACGGCGCAGCAGATCGACCCAAGCGGCGCCCGTGCGGCGGCCATCCAGTTCGACGTTCAGGACGAGCAGGCGTTCCAGCAGGCATTCGATTCAGCGGTCGCGAAATTCGGCTCCGTCGAAGTGATGGTCAACAACGCCGCGCGAACCGCCATGCGCTCCATCTGGGATATTTCCGCGGAGGAATGGGACAGCGTGCTGGCCGTCAATCTGCGGGGGACCTTTTTCGGCTGCCGGATCGCCGGCCGGCATATGCGCCAACGCGGCTATGGCCGCATCATCAACATGTCGTCGATCGCCGGCCAGCAGGCCAGCCCCGCGACCGGCGCGCACTACGCGGCTTCCAAGGCCGGCATTCTCATCCTGACCAAGGCCTTTGCGACGGAATTGGCGCCGCATGCCATCACCGTCAACGCGATCACGCCTTCCGCCATCTCCAGCCCGGCGGTCGCCAGCGCTCCGCCGGAAAAGATCGCCGCCGTCGTCAAGACGATCCCGGCCGGGCGATTGGGGCAGCCCGGGGAAGTCAGCTCCGCGGTCGTCTATCTGGCGTCGGAGGCGGCCGGCTACATCACCGGCGCCACGCTCGACGTCAATGGCGGCCGGCTGATGCGGTGACACGCAGCAGGTTCTTGATTTAGCGCATGTCTTTTCCCGAGACCGCCGCATAGTTTCGGAAGACATGCCTGGCTCATCTGAAAGAGGAATGGGAACAGGCCATGAGTGAAGCAAAACCGATCCGGACGCTCTTCTGCATCGCGGTGCATCAGAATTTCTTCGATCTCCCCTTCGACCAGATCGGCATGGTGTGGAAGGGTTTCGAGGCCATGATGAAGGGCATCGCGGCGCTGCCGGGAGTCACCGTGCTCGGGACGCTCGACGACGACGAGACGATGGTTGGAACGTCGCCGACAGGCTTCCCCTGGACCTGCTACATCATGGCCGATTGCCCCGACCGCGAAACGGTCAAGGCAGCCTGCAACCTGTTTCGCACGATCGAAGTGGGCGAGCACCGCCTGTGGCGCTACATGCGCGTCGAAGCACGCATGGGCCGCGCGCTCCAGATCCCGGAGCTTTGATCAGGAGGCGGGAAGCGGCCGGCCGTCGCTTCCCGCCACCATCGGATGGTACTTGCGGTCGAACCAGATCAAGGTCTCTGCCGGCCCGTCGGCAAGCAGGACCGATTCCACCCGGGCGTAGAAGACCGAGTGGCTGCCGATGGCGCGTCTTTCGACGATGCGGCAATCGAAGGCGGCAACGGCGTCGGCGAGAACCGGAGCGCCGGTAGCGAGCCTGATCCACTCGCCTGCGGCGAAGCGATCCTCTCCCTCCCGCCCTGCAAAGGCATCGGAAAGGCGGGTATGGCGCCCCGCAAGCACGTTCACGCACAGGTTTCCATTGCCGTTGAAGACGTCATGGGACCGGTTGTCGCGATTGACGCAGACAAGCAGAGTCGGGGGCGTGTCCGTGATCGAACAGACCGCCGAGGCCGTCATGCCGTGACGCCCTTCCGGCCCTTCCGACGTGATGATGTTGACGGCTGCGCCGAGACGGCTCATGCCCTGTCGAAATCGAAGCGCGCTCTCGTTGTTCATGATCGTTCTCCTCCCGGGAGCATTGCCGCTTTCCCCGATCCGCGGGAATGCTCCATTTCCTTGATCCTGTGCGATTCCGGAACCGCTGCACGCCCTTTGCCGCAGGCGCGTCAGGGATAGCCGGCCGGCGTCGGCTGCGCCAACATTCCGGCCCCCGCGGATGTCCAGGTCCCGGTCCCGAGGAATGCGTGCTGCGCGACGGAGGCTGCATCGATCATGCAACGCGCCAGCACATGGCCGCGCTGGATGGCGCTGCTGCCGCCCATGAAGAACGCCATCTGGGCCACTGCCGCACCCTCCTGCGCGGCCTGCGTTGCCGCCAACCGGAGCATGACGCGCTCCTGATGGCCGATCTCGTCTCCGGCGAGAACGCGCTGCCAGCTGTTGTCGATCGTTTCGTAGAAGAACGCCCGCGCGCTGCGCAGCCGGGCTTCCGCCTTGCCGAGCTCGGCCTGGATATAGGGGCGCGCGCCAATGGTCGGAGCGCCGGTGATCGAGGGCTTCTCGAGCGCCTCGCGATGCAGCCAGTCGAGCGCCTCGCGCGCCGTGCCGAGGCCGACGACGGCCAGCACCTGCGCTGCCAGCGCCATGGACGGGAAACGGAAGATCGCATGGTCGAGCTGCGGTTTCGACCCGCGCACGAATGTCCAGCTTTCGGGAACGACGACGCCGTCGGCCACGATGTCGTGACTGCCGGTGGCGACGAGGCCGACCGTTTCCCATGTGTGGCGGATCGAGATGCTCTGGCGCGGCATCAGCGCCATGCGGGGCAGGCCTGAAGGCTTGCCTTCGTCCTCGATGCTGATGCCGGCGCCGATCAGCGATGCGCCCATGCAGCCGGAGCAGTAGGGCCAGCGGCCCGAGACCTTGAAGCCGCCGGTCACCCTTTCGGCGCGCTGCGGCGGAAAGATCGCGCCGGCGAAGACCGTATCGGGATCCTTGCGATAGATCTCGTTAAAGACATCCGGCGGCAGCGCCGCCAGATAGATGGTCGACACGCCGAAGCTCGCGACCCATCCCGTGGACGCGTCGGCGGTCGACAGCAGTTCGATCGTCTCGAGAAATTCGCCCGGCGAGAGCTCGTCGCCGCCGAGTTTCCTGGGAACGAAGGCGCGATAGATGCCGGCAGACTGGAGCTTCCGCACGATGTCCGGGGGGACATAGGTCAGTTTCTCGAATTCGTCCCGGCGCTCCCGGATCTCGTCGAGCAACGGAATGATCGTCGGATTCTTCAGATGCGGCGCCGTCGATCCGTGAAGCATGCTGTTTCCTCCTGGGCAGCAATCAGAACCGGTAGTCCTCAAATTGCGGTAATTTTCACGTAAAGTTGCAGTGACGTCAAGTCGCGATTAGAGGAATTTTACTGTATTGGGAGGCTTCTAGTGTCATCTGCGAGTGGGGTGAAGATCGCCGTCGAAACGGCTGCGCCCGACCAAATCACCGGGGCCGATCGGCTGCCGGTCCGACACGTTGACCGTCTTCCGGCTTCATGCCAGAGGTGCCGGCCTACAGCATGCCGCGTGAAAAAGGATTCATGCGGCATGCTGTAGATTCTTGATTTTGCGCATGTCTTTATCCCGCGGGCGGATGTCTGGATGCAGGACGAAAAGAAGAACACCCGGTCTTTTCCGCCGATGCGCGACTGGCCCTACTATTGGATCAGCCGGGTCAATGCCCAGTATGCACTTGTCCTGGAACAGCAGCTCAAGCCGCAAGGCATCAACCTGTCGCGCTGGCGCGTCCTGTCGTCACTCTACGAATATGGCAGCCTTGGCGTATCCGAAATCGCGGATTTTGCCATTCTCCGCCTGAACACCACCACCAAGGTCGTCCAGAAGATGGCGGCTGAAGGACTGGTCAAGACGCAGGTCAGCGCGAGCGATGCGCGTATCACCCAGGTGAGCCTCACGGAAGAAGGCCGCCGCCAGGCGGTGTTCGCGAGAGCCGTTGCCCAGAAGATACTCGAGGCGTCATTCAGCGACGTATCGAAAGCCGATCGCGAGCGGCTCAACAAGACACTGGATCGCGTCGCTATGAGGCTGACGGCGATGTCGGACGGTGGCCCCGAACCGGACGATGCCGGATAAGACGGGACATCGGGACGGCCCTGCCGTCCGAAGCCTTTTTCCGTTCCGGGAGCGCGCAACGCTGTCGAAATCCCTCCGGGCGCTTTCGGCGGCTATTTCCGTCGCCGAAGCGGAACTGCCGGCAGCCGGCCCGCGAGGGCTCGGCGGATTCGCTCGTTCCCACATACCATGCTTCGGCTGCAACGCTCCGCCGCACCGGCGGGGGCATTTGATGCGGATCAAGGCGACCGCCGGCGGGATGGCCGAAAGCAAGGCGCGGATTTCGAACCCGCTACGAACAGGAGAAGACGAATGATACTGCCGAACGATGCGACCGTTGCCGTAGCCGACGGAGAGAGGCTGCGCCTGTTCCGCAACAAGGCGGCCGAGCCGCATGTCAGGCTGGTTGCCGTCGAGACGCCGGAGCTGGCGGCCGTCAATGCCGGATCCGGGCTGCGTCACAGGAGCAGCGCCGCCAATCCCGACGACACGCGCCAGAGCGAGGACGGCTTTGCCGCAGCCGCAACCGACCATCTCAACCAGCAGGTGCTGGCAGGAGCCGTCGGGCCGCTCTTCGTGATCGCCGATCCGAGGACGCTCGGCGAAATGCGCCGGCACTATCATGCCGAGCTCAGGTCGCGGCTGGTCGGCGAGCTCGCCAAGGACCTCGCCGGTCATGGCGTCGAAGCGATCGAAGCCACGCTGACCAAGGCTTGAACCGGCGCCCGTTCGGGTCCGATGGGGGAGGGCGACCTGAGCGGGACGCCGCGGCCGTATGGCCACCCGTGGCCTTGGAGATGGTTACAGCGTCTGGCAGTGCCCGGTGCGGCTATCGGTAACGGCCGTGCCGCTGCAACACCTCGATCTGATAGCCGTCGGGGTCGGCGACGAAGAAGAAGCGGGCAAGCAGAACGCCGTCCCGGTCAAGTTCGACCACCTTGCGCGGGGCCAGGCCGGCCTCGGTGAAACGGGCGTGTTCGGCGTCGAGATCGTCGGTACAGAAGGCGATGTGCCCGTCGCCGTCGCCTAGCGAATAGGGCTCGGTGCGCCCCTTGTTGATGGTGAGTTCAATCTCGAAGTCGGCCTCGGCGTTGCTGAGATAGACGAGGGTGAAACTGTCGAACTCAAAACGTGCCGCGACCGACAGCCCGAAGGCGCGTTCGTAGAAATCGAGTGACCGCTTTTCGTCGAGCACCCGGATCATGCTGTGTATTGCCTTGGCCATGTTTTCCTCTTCGGGCGTTTCGGGCAGAGCCCGGATCATGCCCGGGCCGGGGTCGGCTGGGTGGTATCCCGCTACCGGCCGCTCATCGGACGTGCTTGTAGACGGTGGTACGGGAGAGGCCAAGCAGCCGGGCGGTCTTCGAGACGTTCGCGCCCGAGGCGCGAAACGTGCTTCTGATCTCGCGACACCGGTGTCGGCTCATGGGATGGTCGCGGCAATCGTCGCAACTGTCGTGGGGCACCTCCTCGCAGTCCGCAAATGACGCCTCGTCGACAAATTCGAGGTGTCGCCGCACCAGCGCGCGCTGCAGGACCGAATGAAGCTCGCGGATGTTGCCCGGCCAGTTGCGCTGCGACAGCCGCGCGATCGCGGCATCGGTGATCGCCTTGCCCGGCGCGATCTTCTGCATGAGATGCTGGACGATCATGGCGAAGTCCGATCTGGAGCGCAGCGGCGGCAGGCGAACTGTGTAAGCGTTGAGCCGGTAGAGCAGATCGGCACGGAATTCTCGCGCCGCAACCATCTCCTCGAGGTTCCGGTTGGTTGCAGAGACAATCTGCACATCGACCTTGTGCGTCTTCTGTCCGCCGACCGCGCGCACCTCCATGCTGTCCAGGAAACGCAGGAGAGCCGTTTGCGCGGCCGGTGGAATGTCGGCGACCTCGTCGAGAAACAGCGTGCCACGATCGGCAGCGCGGGCGAGCCCTGGCGCACCCTCGGCGCGCGCATTGGTGTAGGCGCCGCGCTCATGGCCGAATATCTCGGCGATGAAAAGCGCTTCGGGCACCGCGCCGCAATTGAGCGCCACGAATTCGCCCTTGCGGCCGCTGAGCCCGTGGACATGGCGAGCCATCAATTCCTTGCCGGTGCCGGTCTCGCCCGTGATGTGAACCGGCATGCGCAGGGCCGTGGCTTCGGCGAGATCGGCCATCTGCCGCTTGAGGAGGGGATCGTCGCAAACGAAGTCCGGTGCGTCGGGCGATCCAATCAGTGCCGGCTGCGCGCCCGCCGGATGCCGTGTTTCGGCGATGCTGCGTCGGCCGATCTGGCGACAGACCATGAACACCCCGCTGCCGGCGCGATCGCGTATGCGGATGACGCCGCCATTGAGAAGCCCGTCCATCGTCGAGCCGAAGCCGGCGTCGAAGAGCGCGTCGAAATGGACCCCGAGCGCAGTCGGCAGCCCGGCCAGCAGATTGGCCCCCTGGCGGTTGAGCGACAGGACCTCGCCGTCCCGGGAGACGGCAACGAGACCGGCTGACAGCGTGTCGAGAAATTCCATACGCGGATGGAAGGCGAAGATGAAATTCCGGGAGCGCTCCTGGAAGATCAGGCCGTTCTCGATCTGCGCGGCTGCCATCCTGACCAGCGCATGGGTGTGCTGCTGACGGGCCTCCTCGGAGCAGGAAGCGTCGAGCAGTCCCAGTGTCCGGCCGGCGGCATCGAGGATCGGTGCGGCCATGCAGCTCAGGTGACCGTGGCAGGAGAAATAGTGTTCCCGACCGTAGATGGCGGTTGGCTCGCGCCGCAAGGCGGCGAGGCCGAGTGCGTTGGTGCCGCGTTCGCTCTCGTTCCAGACGCTGCCGGGAATGATGGAGCGGCCTGCCGCACTTTCCGCGAAACGCTGGTCGCTGATCGTGTCGAGCACCACGCCGTCGGCATCACCGAGTGCGATCATGAAGTTCGAACCCGCGATCTGCGTGTGCAAGAGCTGCATTTCGGCGAGCGCCAGACGGCGGAGCGCGGCATTGGCTTGCCGCCGGCGGTTGACGTCGGCGAACGCGATCACGCTGCCCTGCGGCGTGGCGCGTGGATCAAGGCCGAGGTCGCGGCAGCGCTGCCAGCTTTCGGCGACGGCCGGCGACAGTGCGCCGGCTGGAACGCGGTCGCCGCGTTCCAGCGCTGCTCGGGCTCGATCAATTCCGGACGGGTGCTGCATGGTTCCTCCCAAGCGCGTTTGCGGGCCGAAAAACCCGGCCAGGACAATGGATCCGCGATAGCCACAAACTGAACAGTTCTTTCGCGCGACCGTTCAGCCGCCGAACAGGCGCCTGTCGGTCCGTATCAATCAAATGTTTGATTCTATTAATTTTCTTTGGTTGGCACGTGGCTTGCGAAACAATGGGATGAAGGCCGGATCGAGGCCCCCGGCCGCAAGGGAGAGAGCAATGAAAGCGCAGGTTCTGACCAGCTACGACGACAGCCTGAAGGCCGACCAATGGGTGTCGCTCCAGGATGTGCCCGACCCGAAGATCACCAAGTCGACCGACGTCATTGTGCGCATCGGCGGCGCCGGCGTGTGTCGCACGGACCTGCATATCATCGAGGGCGTCTGGCGCCCGCATATGGACCCGAACGGCAACGGATTGCTGCCGCTGATCATGGGGCATGAAAATGCCGGCTGGGTCGAAGCCGTGGGCAAGGAGGTCGAAGGCATCAAGGTCGGCGATCCGGTCATAGTCCATCCCAAGATCTCGGGCGGCACGTGCTTGGCCTGCCGCCGCGGCTTCGACATGCATGGCCCAGGCACGTTCCCCGGGCTCGACTGCAACGGTGGATATGCCGAGTATCTGTGCACCTCCGAACGCAACATCGTACCGCTGCCCAGGACGCTGGCGCCCAAGGAAGTCGCGCCCTATGCCGATGCCGGCCTGACAGCCTATCGCGCAGTCAAGAAGGCGACGCGCCACCTCTTGCCGGGCGAGAGCTGCGTCGTCATCGGCGCCGGCGGCCTCGGCCACATCGCCGTCCAGTGTCTCAAGGCGATGTGCGCGGCCGACGTCATCGTCGTCGACAAGTCCGAAGCTTCGCTGGCGCTCGCAGCCAAGATCGGGGCGGACAGTCGGGTCATGGCCGACGGCAACGAGGTCGAGGCGGTACTGTCGCTGACCGACGGCCAGGGCGCGGAAGCGGTGATAGACTTCGTCGGCGAGCGTGGCACCACCGCCAAGGGCCTCGCCATGACGCGGCCGATGGGCAGCTACTATGTCGTCGGCTATGGCGAGGACATCCGCGTGCCGACCGTGGACATGGTGATCACCGAGAAGAACATCATCGGCAACCTGGTCGGCACATGGGCCGAACTGGTCGAACTGATGGCGCTCGCCGATCGCGGCCTGGTCGACCTGACGACGGTCGAATACCGGCTCGCCGACGCCAACCGGGCGCTGCACGATCTCAACAACGGAAGGATCCACGGCCGCGCCGTGCTTGTTCCCTAGGCGCGCGCCCCAGCGAGGCCGACAGCCTCGCTGGGTGTCGAGCCGTCTCGCTGGCGGCGGCTCCGGCGGCGGGTCGACGTTGCAACAGCGTCTGGCGACGGGTGCCGCGGGGGCGTTTGGAGACGAGAACCCGGGAGGATGACGCAGATGGGAGGGACGGATATGTGCCGCGTCTTGGCGACACAGGACCCGCGGCGGTTCCAGCCGGTGAGTCGCTCGCTTCGGATCGCCGGTCATTCCACCAGCATCCGGCTGGAATCCGCATTCTGGAGCGTGCTCGACGAGATCGCCCGCGGCGAAGGCCTGTCGACCTCCAAGTTCATCTCGGCATTGCATGACGAGGCGATCGAATTGCATAACGGCGTGTCGAACCTCGCTTCCATGTTGCGGACGGTCTGCCTGCTCCATCAGTCGGAGCGGGCCGGGCGGCAGGCTCCGGCTTGAGCCCGCCGCAATATCGCTGCATCGGCTAGTTCGACCTGGCCTCGCCAATCCGGTTTTCGGCGATCCAGCGCGCGGCCAATACCAGCGCACCCATGCTGAAATCCTTGCCATGCTTGGCCACCATCTGCTCGGACAGCTTTGCGAGTTGCTGGAAGAACTCGTCCTTGCTCTGTTCTTCGGCGGTGAGTTGCGTCTGCATTGTCTCCTCCTGACTGCGGGCTACTTGAATATTTGCGGCGGGAAGGTGACGATCGCGGCAGTGCCGCCCGCGTCTCCGACTGCGAGGTGTCTGCCGTCCGGTGACCAGGCAAGCGCGGTGATCGCTCTGCCCGATGCCCTGACCGGCATCTCGTCGCGCCGGCCGATCTGGGCGATCACGACCTGGCCATTGGCGTAGCCGGCCGCCACCATCTCCCGTTTCGGATGCGCCGCTACCGCCTCCACCAGCACCAAGCCGGGGCGCCCGGTGACAAGCGCGCCATGGTCGTCGACACCTGGCGACGGCTTCATGGACCAGGCCGCGATGCGGAACGCGCCGGATGCGACGACCGCATTCGCGGGACCACTCCAGGCCAGCATGCGCACCGGGGCGGGGAAGTCACCGAACGTTTCGACCCGTCCGCTCTCCAGATCGACCAGACCGAACCCGCCGCCCTCCAGGCTGCAGGCAAGCGTCTTGCCCTGCGCATCCCAGCGCAAGGTGCGGGGGCGCGAGGGCAGGCCGATTTCCCGCGGCGCCGCAGCCGACCCTTCCAATCGCCAGACCGACAGACCATCGGCATAGGAGGCGGCAATCCGGCTCCCGTCCGGAGATATGGCGAGCGCCTCGATCCGAGAGCCCGGGCCGCGCCCGTAGCGGGCGATCGCTCCTCGTCCGCGTGACAGATAGAGCTGGTCGCCATCCGTCGCGGCGATGATGCCGGTTCGCGGCGAATGCTCGACCGCGACAACCGGACCTTCCGTCCTGAACAGCGTGCATTCCACCTCCCCGGAGCGGCTGAGGCTGAGCACGTCGCCGGTTCCGCCGCCGCAGACGAATCCCGACTCGCGATGGGTCGCCAGCGGGGCGCCGCGATCGCGGCGAATTGCGGCGGAGATGATCGGAGCCGGCGACTCTTTTCGCGGCCTGATCGTCGTCTGGCCGAGGTCGGCGCTGACCCTGATACGTGCTTCCGGCGGCTCGGCATCGACGGTCGGCGCGATGGCGACGCTGCCGTCGGCCTCCGCGAACCCCACGGCCGAGCCGTCGATGCTGAAACATATTCCGGCGATGGCTGAAGGACGCTGCCAACTGCGCGCCAGAAGATCGAAAAGCGTAAGGTTGCGGATCGATTGCTGATTCATGTGTTCTTCCTCCCGTCCGGCGCCATTGCAAGCAGGCGGTCGATCTCGGTGACTTCCTGTTCGACTTCGGCGATCCGGTCGTTGCATTCGCCCAGCCGGACCTGGATTGCCGCGGCGTGCTCTTCAGCCTCATGCAAGTCTTGCACCAGTTCCGTGCGGGCGCCCGTTTTGGCGGCTTCGAGTTCGAGCCGGAGCATCTCCATCTCGGCTCCGGCGAGCATCTGGACGAGTCTCAACGCTTGTGCGTTGAATGCCGAGACTTCGCCGACCAGGGTCAGGCGGCGTTCGAGAAGATCGACCGAGGAGGCTTGATCGCTCATCGCGAACCCCTATCGTCAGGGCACGTCTGCAGAGGCAGGCTGTGCTTTGCAGCCAAAGGTGAGGCGACGCCGGGATGTTCGATATGATCGGCAAGCAGTTCTTCAGCGCGCTCGGCGAAGCGATCGAACGCCGGTTGGGGCGCGACCATCCATGCTTCGCTGCGGTCGATCGCGTGGCGAACGATGCGGGCGCGACGGCTGAAGCGCAGGCCGCACTTGCCGCGCTCGATCCGGATATGGCGGAAAGGCTGATGGCGGATGCGCACAGGGCGCTGCGCGAAAGCCCGGCGTCGATCCTTGGCGCATGGCGGGGCGCTGGCTTGCGACACTGAGCGGGCTCTCACTGGCCGTCCTCCGCGGAGGCCGGCGTCGAGGTCTCCCAGGCGGAAAGCAGGTGGGGCAGGCCGGGAACCTGTGATCTGAATTGCCTTTCCGCTGCCTCGATATGGCTCTTGAGGTCGTCCCAGATGTCGACGCGCAGCAGCGAGGTGGCGTCGCCCAGCAGTTTCTCGATCTCGTCGACATGGAATTGGCGCGACAGCGAGACGCCTGAAAAGACGAAGTCGCGCAACACGATGGCGTGGCGCTCGATGAAGGCATGAATCATCGGATGGGTTTGCCGGGTCATGCCGCCAGAGGCCATCTCGGCTTCGATGAAGTCCTGGAAGTGGCGCTGCAGACGGTGCTGGCTCTCGCCCAGGAACCGCATCGTGAAGATCAGGTCGCGCGGCATCAGGCGCACCAGGTCGGTGGTCACATCCTGGCTCCAGTCATGCGGCTGGGCGGGCTGAGGCGGCAGTCCATCCTTGTCGGTCATGGTCATTTCCAGATGAGGCGGCGAGCCACGCTCGCGGTACCGGGTAGATACTCCAAATATCAATTGGTGTCGATCATTGCTTTTTGTGCAAATGCTAAGAAGAAATGTTGCAGGAGCGAAATATAAATACAGTTACATTTGTAAATTACGAATGTAAAGGAACGTTACAATTTTGCCGCAACGGTCCTTTGCCGATTGTCACGGAGCCGCGATTTGGCGGTACGACAAGCGTTTGGTCGAGTTGGCACGACCCTTGCTTCATCCCTTCGTATAAGAAGCCCGCCGCGCATCGACGCGGTGCCACAAGAACGAAGGAATGGAGGAGACAGGTTTTCGGTCGGTCCGTTCGACGGCGCGCCAGCGATGCGGGCCGAGTCGGCGGGCAGCCGAAGGGCTCTTCCGACACCTTTGCCGTGATCCACTTGAACGGCTGGCCACGGGTCGCGCCTGACGGCGCCACCCTTCGGCGCGCCGCTCGAACTTCAACTGGCGGTGATGTGTGCCGCTTCCTGCCGGGGTCATGGGGCCCGCGGCGCAATCCAGTGGAGGCTTATGGATATGACGTCTTTGACGCTCAACAAGATTACTTCGCAGCGGGGAATTTCCGTCGGCGAGGCGACCAAGAAGATTTCCGACCTCGGTTGGAATCCGACCTACGTGCAGGAAGCGATGACGTTTCCGACGGACTACAAGATCACCAAGGCGCCGCGCGACCCGATGAAGCAGGTCCTGCGGTCCTATTTCCCGATGCAGGAGGAGAAGGACAACCGCGTCTACGGCGCGCTCGATGCCGCGCTGCGCGGCGACATGTTCCGCAATGTCGAGCCGCGCTGGGTGGAATGGATGAAGCTCTTCCTCGCCATCATCCCGTTCCCTGAGATCTCCGCAGCCCGTTCGATGGCGATGGTCGCGCGCCTGGCCCCCGGCGAGGATCTGCGTACCGGCTTCACTATGCAGATGGTCGACGAGTTCCGCCACTCGACCATCCAGATGAACCTGAAGAAATGGTACATGGAGAACTACATCGATCCGGCCGGCTTCGACATCACCGAGGAAGCCTTCGGCAAGTGCTACGCCACGACCATCGGGCGCCAGTTCGGCGAAGGCTTCATCACCGGCGACACGATGACCGCGGCCTGCATGTACCTCACGGTCGTTGCCGAAACCGCCTTCACCAACACGCTGTTCGTCGCCATGCCTTCAGAAGCCGCCCGCAACGGCGACTATGCGCTGCCGACCGTTTTCCTCTCGGTGCAGTCGGATGAAAGCCGCCACATCGGCAATGGCCACTCGCTGCTGATGGCGGCGCTCAAGGAGCCGGAAAACCACCTGCTGCTCGAACGCGACCTGCGCTACGCCTTCTGGCAGAACCACGCCATCGTGGACGCCGCGATCGGCACCTTCATCGAATACGGCACCACCAACCGCGACAAGAACAAGGAGTCCTACGCGGAGATGTGGCACCGCTGGATCTTCGAGGACTACTACCGCACCTACATGCTGCCGCTCGAAAAATACGGCATCAAGATCCACCACGACGACGTCCAGACCGCCTGGAAGCGCCTCACCGAGAAGCTCTATGTCCACAAGGTCGCTCAGTTCTTCGCGGTCGGCTGGCCGGTGAATTTCTGGCGCATCGAGGCCCAGCGCGAGCAGGACTTCGAGTGGTTCGAGCAGAAATACCCGGGCTGGTACGCCCAGTTCGGCGATTTCTGGAAGTGGTATGACAAGCTCAGCCATCGCGGCGAGAAGATCATCACCTTCAACGAAGACGTCGGCTACGTCTATCCGCACCGCTGCTGGAGCTGCCTGGTGCCGTGCCTCATCCGAGAGGACATGGTGACCGACGAAATCGACGGCAAGCTCTACACCTTTGCCCACGAGCTCGATCGCTGGACCGCCGTCGAGGCGTTCTCCGACGAATACCAGGGCCGTCCGACGCCGGCGATGGGACGCTTCAGCGGCAAGCGTGAGTGGGAGACGCTCTACCACGGCTGGGATCTCGCCGACGCGATCAAGGACCTCAACTTCGTCCGCTCCGATGGCAAGACCCTGGTCCCGCAGCCGCACCTGCGCTTCGACAACAAGGAAATGTGGACCCTCGATGACGTTCGCGGGCACACCCTTCAGTCGCCGCTGACGCTGCTGCGCGAAATGAGCCCGGCAGACCGGGAGAAGCACCTCGCCGAATACCGCGCGGGCTTCACCATCTCGCCGTTCAACTGACGGCCAGGCGGGCCGGTTCCGGCCGGCCCGCCCAACGCCTGGTGGTCGACATGACACATGCCCGCTTAGCCCTGCCCATCGCCATCGCGGCCTGGGCCGCGATCGCAGCAACCGTATTCGCCGTCACCGGGGCGCATCCGCCCGCAGACGACTGGAGAAAGGTGACGGCCGGCTACAGGAGTTCGCTCGGCCAGAAGCCAAGAGCACCACTGAAGATACTCGCTATCGGGAGACTAGTTTAATGAGTGACGCTCACACAGTGCGCCTGGAGCCCGTCGGCGTCGAATTCGAGGTCGAAAGCGGCGAGACGGTGCTCAATGCGGCGTTCCGCCAGGGAATCGCGCTGCCGCACGGCTGCAAGGAGGGGCAATGCTCGGCCTGCAAATGCGTGCTGCTCGACGGCGAGGTCGACATGCTCCGCTATTCGACCTTCGCGCTCAACGACATGGAGAAGGACAGCGGCCACATCCTGCTTTGCCGAGCGCTCGCCTACTCCGACATGGAAGTCGAACTTCTCAACTATGACGAGGAGGTCCTGTCGAAGTCGATCGCCGTGAAGTCGTATCAGGGCCGCATCTCCCATATCGAGCGGCTGACGCACGACATCCGCGGCATCGAGATCGAACCCAACTCCCCGATGAAATTCTGGGCCGGCCAATATGTCGACATCACGGTCACCACGGAAAAAGGGGAGACGATTACGCGCTCGTTCTCCATGGCAAATACGCCGGACCAAACCGAAAAACTTGCCTTCATCATCAAGAAATATCCCGAAGGAAAATTCTCCGGAGAACTGGACTCAGGAGGCATCCGGGTCGGAGCCGAGGTCAACGTCGTCGGACCCTACGGAACCTGCTTCCGTCGCGAAGGTCGTGACGGACCCCTAGTCCTGGTCGGCGCCGGTTCCGGCATGTCGCCGATCTGGTCGATCCTCAACGATCACCTGAAGAGCGGCGAGAAGCGGCCGGTCTATTTCTTCTACGGCGCGCGTACCCGCGAAGACCTGTTCCATCTCGACAGGATAGCCGACCTCGTCGAGCGGCATCCGGAAGTGAACTTCATTCCGGTGCTGTCGCATGCCAACGGCGATTCTGCCTGGCAAGGCGAACGCGGCTTCGTCCACGAACGCGTCGACGCCAAGCTCAAGCAACTCGCCGTGGACGGGCAGGGCGACGTCTATGCCTGTGGCCCGCCACCGATGATCGACGCCTTGCAGCCGGTCCTGTTCATGAACGGCTTCGAGAGCGAGCGCATCTTCTTCGACAAGTTCACCACCTCGTCCGGCGGCACGCCGGGACATTGAGAACCGCCGCCGCGGGACTTCGAAAGCAACTGCAACAAGGGAGTGAGGACTATGCCTGCAACTTCGAGTTCGGTCGGGTCGGGCGCCGCAGGCGCCGCCATATTCTCCGATTCCGACAGCCGGAAATACCGCTATTTCGATCCCAGGGGCCAACGCGCGACACATTACGAGGACGTCACCGTAGACGTGCAGCCCGATCCGGAGCGCTACCTGATCCAGGACTGGATCATCTCATTCGCCACCGGCAAGGGGGCCTATGTGAAGGACAACACCGCCGCGCTCAGTTCCAACTGGCATGCCTTCCGCGCGCCCGACCAGGAATGGGAGCGTACGCATTATCAGCGCCAGTCGAAGATCGAGACGATGGTGCAGAGCGTCATCGCCAACGCCCGCAGGGCCGGCGCACCGAAGACCTTCGACAAGGTCTGGGCAAAGATCCTGCAAGCCCATCTCGGCGCCTGGAAGCACGCCGAATTTGGCCTGGGTACGTCGCTGATGCAGGCGCAGCGCTACGGCTACACCCAGATGATCAACAACGCGACGCTGACCAACTCGTCCTACAAGCTGAGGCTCGCACAGGACATCACGCTCTACCTCGCCGAAATCGGCATGGACATCCCAGGCTGGGACGACGAGGTCGGCAAGAAGTCCTGGCTCGAGGACCGCATCTGGCAGGGCACGCGTGAGGCGGTCGAGACGATCATGGGCACGTCCGACTATCTCGAGCAGTATTTCGCCATCAACATCGTCTTCGAGCCGCTGGTGGGCGAACTGTTCCGCTCCGGTTTCCTGATGCAGGTGGCGGCAGCCAACCACGACTTCATCACTCCGCCGGTAATTTCGGCGGCCGAGGCCGACTACGAGCGCAACCTCGCCAACACCATCGACCTCATCTACCTGCTCGCCCACGACGACAAGCATGGCGCGGGGAACCAGAAGCTCTTCCAGGGCTGGCTGAAGAAGCACCGCTCGCTTGCCGACAAGGCGGCCCTCGGCCTGCAGCCGATCTGGTCGATGCCGCACTCCAAGCCGATTTCGTTCGATGACGTCCGCGCCCAGTCCGAGGAGCGGATCGGCCAGATCCTCGGCGAACTGGGCCTCAAGGACTGAACAAGGGAGACACAGACATGTCAACAGCAGCACGCGACGCAAGCCAGTCCAACATCTTCAAGTCGATGAAGGACATCACCTTCGAGCAGACCATCTCGCACCAGTGCGGGGTAACGATGAACGATTCGGTCGAGGCCCGGGCGATCGCCGAGTTCATGGCCAAGAAACCGGGCGTTACCGTCACCTATCAGCCTGCGATGATCCGCATCGACGGCAACGGCAAGCTGATCTTCAAGATGGACGAGATCAGCGAATATCTCGGCCGCGATATGACCGCCGAGATCTTCGAGGTCAATACCTCCACCCACTACGGGCGAATGGTCCGCATCGACGACAACACGGTGATCCTGTTCGGCGATATGGACGAGGTCTTCGAATACATCTGAGCAAGCCCAAGCCCCGGTGCGTCGCGACACGCGGCGCGCCGGCCGACCAATACGGTTTTTTGCGGAGGCACAAATGTTCACTACCCCGGAAGGCAAGGAAATCTTCGTCGTCGACGGCCACACCCATTTCTGGGACGGCAGCCCGGCCAATCAGAGCAATGTCCACGGCAAGCAGTTCATCGACTGCTTTTACGGCTATCACACCTCGCTGAGCCCGTCGGACCAGCTTTGGCCCAAGGAGAAGTTCGAGAAATACAGCGCCGACGATCTCTATCGGGACCTCTTCGTCGACGGGCCCGACGACGTGGCGATCGTGCAGTCGACCTACCTCAAGGACTTCTACAAGAACGGCTTCAACACGCTCGAGCGAAACTCCGAGATGGCCAGGCGTCATCCCGAACGCTTCATCGTGAACGGCTCCTTCGACCCGCGCGACGGCGAGAAGGCGCTCGAATACATTCATTTCATGAAGGAGACCTACGACATCAAGGGCGTGAAGATGTACACGGCCGAGTGGAATGGGGCCTCCAAGGGGTGGAAGCTCCACGACCCGCAGGCCTACAAGTGTTTCGAGCTCTGCGAAAAGCTCGGCATCAAGAACATACACGTCCACAAGGGGCCGACGATCATACCGCTCAGCAAGGACGCCTTCGATGTCCATGACGTCGACCATGCGGCGACCGACTTCCAGAACCTCAACTGGATCATCGAGCATTGCGGCCTGCCGCGCCTCGACGACTTCTGCTGGATCGCAGTCCAGGAGACCAACGTCTATGGCGGCCTCGCCGTGGCCCTGCCCTTCATCCATTCGCGGCCGCGCTACTTCGCCGAGGTCATCGCGGAGCTCCTGTTCTGGGTCGGCCCCGACAAGCTGTTGTTCGGTTCGGACTATGCGATCTGGACGCCGCGTTGGCTGGTCGAGAAGTTCTGGGCCTTCGAACTGCCCGAGGACATCAAGAAGGAGCGGGGCGTCGACCTGACGCCGGAGATCAAGGAGAAGATCCTCGGCCTCAATGCGGTCCGGCTCTACGACATCGACATCGCAGCCAGGAAGGCGGCGTTCGCGGGCTCGCCCGTCGGCATCGCGGCGGAGTAGGCGCCATGAACCCGGCCGGCACGTCCAGCAGGCGCGAGACAGAGCTCTGGCTGCGCCTCGAAGAGGTGAACGACCCGGAACTCGACGAGCCCATCACCTCGATGGGTTTCGTCGAGCGGGCCGAGGTGATCGGCGATGGCAGCGTGGCGGTCGACTTCCGGCTGCCGACTTACTGGTGCTCGCCCAACTTCGCCTTCCTGATGCTTGACGGCATCCGCCAGGCACTGGACGCGCTGTCCTGGTCGCCGGCCTACCAGGTCAGGCTGCACGACCATATGTTCGCCGAGGAGGTCAATCGCGGCATCGAGGAAGGCAAGTCGTTCGGCCAGATTTTCGGCGAACTGGCCGGCGACCAGGATATCGAGGCATTGCGGCAGATCTTCCGCATGAAAGCGTTCAAGCGTCGCCAGGAGGCGATGCTCGCGGCACTGAGGCAAAAGCGCCTTACCGACGACGAAATCGTGGGGATGGACCTTTCCGCCTACGACGCGGCCAGCCTGCAATCGGCCGAAGTAATCAGCCAGAAGGCCCGCTACAGGCAGGCGCTGATAGCCCGCTGGCCGGGCAGACGGCTTTTCGAGCCCGCCTTCGTGACCTGGGAGGGGGAGCGGATTCCGCCTGCGGCTCTCGGCGCCTATCTCGCCGAGCTGCGCAGCGTGCGCATCAACATGGAGTTCAACGGCGCGCTGTGCCGTGGCTTGAAGGGGACCAGGTACAAGGAGCTCGACCTCGTCGACGGAGAGCCGACGCTCGTCGACTTCATCCTGGATCGCGTTCCACACGTCAGCTGCGCCGCCCGCCGGGTTCAGAACTGAAGCAGGGCCTCGTGTGAGGCCGGAAGCAAACCGCCCTCTCGGCGGAAGGAGGAGTCATGCCCAAACTTATGATCCACAACTCCCATGCCCGCCGCGCGCTTGCGCGTGGCGTTTTCCAGCTCGCGGCGGCGGTCGAGCCGACGCTCGGGCCGAAAGGCATGAATGCGATGATAGACAGGCCCATCGGCACGCCGATGGTGACCCGCGACGGCGTCAGCATCGCCTCGGAGATCGAACTGCACGACCGCTTCGAGAACATGGGCGCGCAGGTGGTCCGGGAAGTGTCCATGCAGACCAATGAGATCGCCGGCGACGGGACGACGACAGCGATCGTGCTCGCCAATGCCCTGGTCCAGGGTGGCGTCGAGGCCAATGAACGGGGCGCCAAGTCGGTGGACCTGTGCAAGGGCATCGACCTGGCCGTGACAAAGGTCGTCGAAGCGCTGAAGTCCTCGGCGAAACCGGCCAGCTCCAACGGCAGCCTGGCAGCTGTCGCAAATATCGCCGCAACGGATCCCAAGCTCGGCGCGCTTGTCGCCGAGGCCTACGAGCGGGTCGGGGCCGAAGGCGTCATCACCACCGACTTCAGCGTGACGACCGAAACGACGCTCGACGTTGTCGAGGGCATGTCCTTCGAGCGCGGCTATCTTTCCCACCACATGGTCACCGACCAGGAGCGGATGGAGGTCGTACTCGACGGGCCCTTCATCCTAATGACGGACCTCAAGATCAAGGAGCCGCAGGCGCTCGACGCTGCCCGCAGCATCGCCGACAAGGCGGGCAGGCCACTGCTTGTCGTTGCCGAGGAAATGTCGCCTGAGGTGGTGGTAACGCTGCTCGGCAAGAACGGGCCGGGCAGGTATCTCGTCGTTCATCCGCCGGAATACGGCCATTGGCGCAAGGCGATGATGGAGGATCTGGCGATTCTGACCGGCGGCCGGGTGATCGCGCGCGATCTCGGCGGTCGCCTCGAGGACGTCACGCCCGACGATCTGGGCACGGCCGAGCGGGTGAGGACGAGCGCATCCTACACTTCGGTCATCCGCGGCGGCGGCGATACGGCGGCGATCGCTGCACGGCGCGCCCAGGTGCAGCGCCAGTATGAAGCGGCACCCCCGAACATCGAACAGGACAAGCTGCGCGAACGGCTTGCGAAACTCTCCGGCGGCACGGCCGTGCTCTATGCCGGCGGCGTGACCCCGGTCGAGCAGAAGCGCACGATCCAACTGATCGAGGATTCGCTGCATGCCGTGCGCGCAGCATCCGAGGAGGGTGTGGTCGCCGGCGGCGGCGCCGCGCTCGCCCAGGTCTCACCGGTCCTCGACGCGGTGCTGGCCTCGGTCGACGGCGATGTCGCCGACGGGGTTCGGCTGGTCAGGTCGATACTGTCGCGGCCGTTGTGGCGCATCGTCGCCAATGCCGGCGGCGATCCCGAGGCCGTGGTGGCGGAAGTGACACGCGTCAATGGCGGGTACGGCTACAACGCCGCTCTCGGCAAGTTCCAGAATATGTACGAGGCCGGGATCATCGACCCCGTCCGCGTCACCCGTACGGCGCTGAAGAATGCTGCATCGGTCGCCACCCTGATCCTGACGACGGAGACGCTCGTCGGCGACATCGCCGAGGACGAAGACCCGACGGCCGGACCGGCACTGGGCGGCGGTGCCGAGAAACTCGGCCGCGCCTGAGCGCACGGAAAGGAACAACTACAGGGCTGCCGACGGACGCGCCTGGCACGACGACATGAACACTCGGGATCGGCCATCACAATGAGAGACGGCGGCCGATCCGGCACATCAACCCAGAGAGTGGAAAATGAACAGATACGCCTGCGAA
Organism: Mesorhizobium sp. L-8-3; assembly: GCF_016756615.1. GTDB lineage: Bacteria > Pseudomonadota > Alphaproteobacteria > Rhizobiales > Rhizobiaceae. The sequence goes on from NZ_AP023262.1 coordinate 2,615,763, forward strand.
TTCATCGGAACCTTCGCGCTGGTCTTCTTCGGCTGCGCAACGGTTCTATTCATGCGCTCGGAAGTCGGCCTGCTCGGCGTGGCACTGGCCTTCGGCCTGTCGGTGGTGGCGATGGCCTATTCGATCGGACCCATTTCGGGCGCGCACCTCAATCCGGCCGTCAGTCTCGGCTTCCTGGTTTCCGGCCGCCTCGGCCAGGGGGACTTCGTCTGCTACGTCATCGCCCAATGCCTTGGTGCGATCGTCGCCGCGGGGGTGCTCTTTGTCATCGCCCAAGGCAAGGTCGCCGGCTACGACATCGCAGCAAACGGCTTTGCCCAGAATGGCTGGTCGGCTTTTTCCGTTGTGTCGGCGTTTCTGTTCGAGCTTGTTGCGACCTTTCTGTTCGTCACCGTGATCCTGAACGCCACCGCACAAGGTGGCGCCGGAGCGATCGCCGGGCTGGCGATCGGCCTGACGCTGGTGGTGATCCATCTCGCCGGAATCGCCGTCTCCGGCGCTTCGGTCAACCCGGCCCGTTCGCTCGCACCGGCGCTGTTCGCAGGCGGAACCGCAATCTCGCAACTATGGCTCTATATCGTCGCGCCATGCCTCGGTGCAGCGGCGGCGGGGGTTCTGCTGCGCAACCAGGCGGCCACCCTTCGCGACGGCGCGGTGCAAGCTGCCTGACCCAAGGCCCCAAGGCTCCTCCCGCCCCATGGCACCGCAGCCATGGGGTTCTTTTTGAGCCGACGTGCCGGTGAGCCGGCGCAGATCAGACAAAGCCGCGGCGGATACCGAAATGGTCGAGCTTGCGGTAGAGCGTCGGACGCGAAATGCCAAGTCTCCGTGCGACGCGGCTGAGATTGCCGCCTTCGGCGGCCAGCGCGTTAATGACTGCCTGACGTTCCGCTTCCTCGAAACTGAGGATCGGCCGCTCCACGGCCGCAGCCGCCGTATCGACGGGTTTTTCGGGCTCCTGGAAGTGCTGCGACACTGCCATCTCTTCGGGCAGGTCTTCGACCTCCACCCGGTCGCCGCGTGAAAGCACGTGCAACCGTTCGACCAGATTTCGCAGTTCGCGCACATTGCCCGGCCAGCGATAGGCCTCCAGCGCCTCGAGCGCGGGGTCGGAGAAATCAAGCAACGTTCCCCCGATCCGGTCGGCGAGCTTGCGGTTGAAATGGTCGAGGAGCAGCAACACGTCGGCGCCCCGCTCGCGCAAGGGCGGCACATGTATCGAGACCGTGCCGATGCGGTAGTAGAGGTCACGCCGAAAGCGTCCCGCTGCAACCTCTTGTTTGAGGTCGCGGTTGGTTGAAGCGACAAGCCGCACGTCCACCGGGCGATCGCGGCTGTCGCCAACCCGGTGGACAACTCGCTCTTCGAGCACGCGCAGCAGGAACGGCTGGATCTCGAGCGGCAACTCGCCGATCTCGTCGAGACTGAGGACCCCGCCGTTGGCAAGTTCGAAGACGCCTGGCTTGCCTTCACGACTGGCGCCGGTGAAGGCGCCGGCGACATGGCCGAACAGCTCGCTTCCGAAAAGTTCCCGGGTGATCGCTCCACAGTTCATGGCGATGAACGGGTCGTTCGGGGTGCGTCGGCTGCCGGCGTGGACGAGCCGCGCGAAGAGCTCCTTGCCGACGCCGGTTTCGCCCTCGATCAAAAGCGAGGTTACTTCACGCGATTGGGCGACGCGGCAAGCCACGTCGATTGCGGCCAGCAGCGCGTCACTGTCCCCGACGATTGCCGCGGCTGCCTCGCGCAAGTGAGGCGAAAGCGGACGGGAGGGACGTGCGGCGCGAGCTGTTCTGGTCGATGGGAACATAAGGGCGGCACCGCGAAGATCTCCATCGACCTTGAGCGGGCTGACACTGCATGCCGGCATGCCGTCCGGCAGCGCTTTGGCCAGGGTCGCGACCGGGTCCGCCTCGGGCAGTTGCAGACGCCGGCCATGACCTTGCGGCGACGGCTCGTCGGCCAGGACGGCGGCGGCGTAGTCCGGCAGGTTGTTGCGATAGATCGCCCGGCCGCGCCGGTCCACGATCATCAGGCCGTCGGTGTGGCGGTAGCGCGGTGCCGACGCAATGAACGCCTCCAGCAGGCGCGTGCGCTCGGCATTCTGGTGGTCGGCCAGGGCCTTTTCGATTTCCCGCGCGGCCGCCGCGACAAGGGCGGTGTTGTGCGGCCGGAAGATGTCGGGATGGCCGGAAAGATCGACCACGCCGATGACCTTTCCGTCGAACGGATCCCGGATCGGCGAGCCTGCGCATGTCCAAGACTTGATACCGGCGCAGAAATGCTCGGCGGCATGGACGAACACGGGCTCACCCGTCCAAAGGGCCGTCCCTATGCCGTTGGTGCCGACGACGTCTTCCGTCCATTTGCCGCCGATGGCGAGATGGATGTCCATGCCGTCGTGAATGGTCTTCTTGTCGCCGATAGCGTCGATCAACATGCCGTCGCCGTCGGCCAGGACCAGCATCGCACCTGTCCCGTCGAGGAGACGGCCGATGGTGGCGAAGGATCGACGTGCGGCGGCGAGAAGATCGCCGTTGGCGCGCCTGAGATATTCGATCTCGTCCTTGCCGCTGTTGATGGGTGCTTCGCCCTGCTGGGCGTCGATACCGCCGGTGGCGCAGCGGCTCCACGAATCGTGGATGAGCGAGCGAACCGGGAAACGACGGCACGCTGCGTCGGCTTCGCCCGAAAGCAGCGTCTCCCACGCGCGCATGGTTATGCGTTCGTCGTAGTCCGCATTGATGGAAACCAGTCTTCCCGCTTCCGGACCGGAGCGTGAGCGACGGGTGGCGACCTGGATTTCGTCTTGGCCGATGTCTTTTTTCATCCAGTTATCACATTCGGGGGCCCCGGAATAATTCGTGACTGTCCTGGTTGCGTTCGAACTAGAAGGGAGGGGGCGCGGTCATCAGACAAATCCCAGCCGCGCACCGATGACGGCGGCGAACTGCTCTTCGCCTCCAGCCGCTTCGATCCCGGCGCCGTCCAGTTCGGCAAGCGCGGTCGCAATGCCGGCGTCGACCGGAGAAAAGAAGCCGTTGACCCTGGTGGCGAGCACGAACGTTTCGACGCCGTCCTTGCGGCGGATCTCGCCGATGTGGTGAAGCTGCTTGCCTGAATTGTGATCCACCACCACGACGCGCCCGTTGAGGCTTATCCGAACCTGCGGGTGAACCTCCGCGGGAGCCGGGCCACCGCTGATATGATGGAAGATCAGACCCTGCGCCTTCGGAGCTTCCCGCGGCGCCTTGCGCGCCGAATAGGCGCCGGAACTGATGTGGTCGGCTATGCGGGTGATGGTGGCCCGGTTCTGCTCGATCAATTGCTTGACCCGCATGTCCTCGCGCCGCGACCCGTCCCGCTTCGAAATGATCTCGACCATGAACCCTCCCAGATTCGTTGGTCCTGTATTCGTCATGACCGGCAAGGCCGGCGTGTTCCTCCGCGGCGGAGCCTACAGCAATTGCCTCGGGTCTGCCAGCAATCACTAATAGCCCGGAATGAGCGGCTTGCGGTGGTAGAGGGTTGCCGCAGCGTAGATGCCCGGCTCTTCGAACGCATTGTGAACGCTGCAATCCGCGGGCTTCCAGCCTTGTTCGACGCGCAAGCCGACCAATTGGACGCGCAGGCCGTAGGAGGCGACGATCCTCTCCATGCGCTACTTGAACGAGACCGAACTCTGCGGCCGCCGGCAAGGTGCTCACCAGCGACAGCCGGACGCCTGGCGACGATCGCCGGCTCCATGCCGCAGTTCGGCCTGCTCCTGATGCTCGTGCTGCTGCCGCTGCAGGTGCTTTCGGGCGCCACGACGCCGCGCGAAAGCATGCCCGAGATCATCCAGACCATCATGCTCGCAGCGCCCAACACGCATTTCGTCATCCTGGCGCAGGCCGTGCTGTTCCGCGGGGCCGGGCTGACGGTCGTATGGCCGCAACTCGCCACGCTGCTGGTCATAGGGTCGGTGCTCTTCTTCTTTTCGCTGCGGCGGTTCCGGCAGTTCCTGAGATAGCGCGCGTCAACGGCCCTTCCGTCGACGTTGGTATTCCATTCCAAACAGGCTATGACGCAGTGCGGAATCGCGGCCGCCTGCCGCCGGCCCGCCATCAAGGGATCAGACGCGCACGATGCTCGAACGGCGTGACCGCTACGAAGACCTCTATCGCGACTTCCGCTGGACGATACCGGAGCGTTTCAACATCGGCACGGCCGTCGCCGACGGCTGGGCGGCGCGCGCGCCGGACCGTCCCGCGCTGTTCGACTACGATCCCTCGGGGCCGGCACGGACACTCAGCTTCGGCGCGCTCGCCGCGCAGTCCAACGCGCTTGCCAATGCGCTGCGCAAGCTCGGGGTGCGCCGCGGCGACCGCGTCGCGCTGCTCCTGCCGCAATGCTTCGAGACTGTCATCAGCCATGTCGCGATCTACAAGCTCGGCGCGATCGCGGTGCCGCTGGCATTGCTGTTCGGCGTCGAGGCGCTCGAATACAGGCTGCAGACGGCGGGCGTGAAGGCGATCATCACCAACGCGGCCGGCCACGCCAAACTCAAGCGCATCGGCGACCGGCTCCCCGATCTCCGGCATGTCGTCGTCGTCGAAGGAACGGATGGCGACGGCCTCGGTTTCCGCCGGCTGGTCGCCGACCATTCCAAGCATTTCCAGGCGGAGGATACGGGGCCCGACGATCCCGCGATGATGATCTTCACCTCGGGCACGACCGGCCCGCCGAAGGGAGCGCTGCACGGCCATCGGGTGCTGCTCGGCCACCTTCCCGGCGTGCAGATGGCCTATGAATTCCTGCCCGGGCAAGGCGACCTGATGTGGACGCCGGCCGACTGGGCGTGGGCAGGCGGGCTGCTCAACGCGCTGCTGCCGTCGCTCTATTTCGGGGTACCGGTCGTCGCGTCGCGTTTCGAGAAATTCGATCCGGAAAGCGCGCTGCTCCTGGCCGAACGGATGAAGGTGCGGACCGCCTTCATTCCGCCGACGGCGCTGAGGATGATGAAGGGCGTCAGCGGGATCGGGGCGCGCTTCAGCCTTGATCTTCGGGCAGTGTGCTCGGCGGGCGAGGCGCTCGGCCGCGAGACCTTCGATTGGGCAAGAACCGAACTCGGCCTCACGGTCAACGAGTTCTATGGCCAGACCGAATGCAATCTCGTGCTCGGCTCCTGCGGCGCGATCGGCATCAGCCGGGCCGGCGCGATCGGCCTGCCGGTGCCGGGGCATCGCGTCGCCGTCATCGACGGGGAGGGGCGCCGGGTGAAGACCGGCACTCCCGGCCAGATCGCCATCGCCCGTCCCGACCCGGTGATGTTCCTGGAATATTGGCGCAACGAGGAAGCGACGGCGAAGAAGTTCGTCGGCGACTGGATGACAACGGGCGACCAGGGGATCGAGGACGAGGACGGTTATGTTCATTTCTTCGGCCGCGACGACGACGTCATCACCTCGGCCGGCTTCCGCATTGGCCCGGGCGAGATCGAGGACTGCCTGACCGGACATCCGGCCGTCGCGCTCGCCGCCGCGGTGGGCAAGCCCGATACGCTGCGCACCGAGATCGTCAAGGCCTATGTCGTGTTGAAGGACGGTTTCGCCGCGTCGCCCGAACTCGCGGAGGAGATCAGGCTCTGGGTGCGCGAGCGGCTGTCGGCGCATGAATATCCGCGCGAGGTGGAGTTCGTCGATTCCATGCCGCTGACGACCACGGGCAAGGTGATCCGCCGCATCTTCAGGGACCGGGCGAAGAGAGAAGCCGCGGTGTGAACTGAAGGCTTCGTCCGCCGCGGTGAACTGAAGGGTTCGTCCGCCGCGGTGATGGCCTATTGGAACTTTACTGGGGGACTTCGAATGATGTTCAGAGCAATCGCGGTCGCTATCGCCCTTTTCGTGTTGACCGTGGCTGCTTCGACGGGATTGGGGCGGACGGCCGAATGGGACCGCTACAAAAACGGTCGCTATGCCTATTCGATCGACATGCCTCCGGGCTTTTCGGAGATTGTTGAGGCGGACAACGGCGATGGCGGCAAAGCCCATTCGGCCAAGGGAGATGCCGAGCTTGTCGTATGGGGCACGATCCTGACGGATCTGACGCTGAGGGAGGATGTTACCCAGCGCATTCTCTCGGATGAGGAGGAAGGCTGGAAGCTCGCCTATAGTGGCGGCAATGATGCTGGCTGGAACTGGTCCGCCACGCGTGAGGGACGCATCCTCTATGCGCGGGCGGTGCCGCTTTGCGCCGATGAGGCCGCCTATTTCCGCCTGGAATATCCGGCAGCCGACAGGAAGGCCTTCGATGCGGTGGTGGAACGGCTGGTCAGGAGCTTCGGCAGCTTCGAAGGCTGCGAGTAGGCTCCGCCTTTTTTGGTCCCGCCATTCTCTGGATCGGGATCCAGAAATGAAGTGCCGGTCTTCAGCCCGGCTGTCGCGCAACGGCAGTGCTTTTCGTCAAGAGCATCTATTCGCGGGCTGCTTGTCGACCAGCGCCAATTCTGTTTTCCTCCCCTCATTGACTATGAGGGGAGGTGTTTGACGTGGCTCGAAAGAATGCACCGTGTCCGGTCTGCAAGAAACCTGCACAGCACTCGGTAGAGCGCGATGGTGCCTGCGACGAGGTAGTGTGCTCCGATTGCGGCCGGTTTCGCTTGTCTGGAACATCGCGGCAGATGTTTGCCAGGCATCCAATCGCTGTACGGCGGCAGTCGCTGGCTCGTGCCCGGCTCCGCGCTCCGTATGGTTCAGTGCCGCTCGTCACCACCTACGATCTGCCATAATCTCCCGGCCGGCCGCTCGCTTCGTCACACGCGACGAGCACTTGTCCTTCCTTCAGGGCATCCGCGACTGCTTTCGATGCCGGTCATCATGGTGAGGCCAAGAGGATGGCAGTCTCGATGCGAGTACTCTTCCATCATGCCGTGCAGTCTCACTCCATCCTGGGGCAACTTGGCGAGCGCAGGCGAGCGATGGTCGACGCATCGTTTCCCTACGACCCCGCTGATCTTCTGACCCATCATGGGCTGGTGGGCCTTAGCGTTGGCGCGAGAGCGCAATACTTCGCTATGCTTGACAGCTCGGTCGTCCCTTTCCGCGCGAGGCGGAGTTCGTCGATTCCATGCCGCTGACGACCACGGGCAAGGTGATCCGCCGCATCTCCAGGGACCGGGCCAAAAGAGAAGCCGTGGTGAACTGACAGGCTCGCCGCGGCATGGCATTCAATTCGAGCTCACGACTGTGAAGCCGTCTCCACCAGGCGCAGCCAGTAGGAGACGCCGTGACGGATGGCGCTGTCGTCGAAGTCATAGGCCGGGTGATGGAGCCCGGCGCTGTCGCCATTGCCGAGGAAGATGATGGCGCCAGGCCGTTTCTCCAGCATGAAGGAAAAATCCTCTCCGCCCATGCGCGGCGGGGTGTCGTCGTTCACATTGCCCGGCCCCGCCACGTCGGCGGCCACCCTCGCGGCGAAAGCCGCGCGGCCGGGGTCGTTCGCGGTGATCGGATAGAGCCGCTCATAGACGGCACGGGCCGTGGCGCCGTGAAGTGCAGCCGTGCCCTCGGCGACCTGGACGAAGCGCGCTTCCACAAGATCCTGAACCTCGTGCCGCAAGGTCCTTGCCGTGCCGCGCAGCACCACCTTCTGCGGGATGATGTTGTGGGAGCCGTCGGCCTCGAAGCTGGTGATGGAAACGACGGCGGATTCCAGCGGATCGACATTGCGCGCCACCAGCGACTGCAACTGCGTGACGATGTGGCTGCCGACCAGGATCGGATCGACGCACAGATGCGGTCGCGCGGCATGGCCGCCGCGCCCCTCGATCTCGACCGTAAGCTTGTCGGCGGCGGCCATCAGCGGACCGGGCCGCAGCGCGAAGCGGCCGACGGCGAGACCGGGCATGTTGTGCATGCCGTAGACTTCCTCGATGCCGAAACGTTCCAGCAAGCCGTCCTCGATCATGGCCCGGGCGCCCGCGCCGCCCTCCTCGGCCGGCTGGAATATGACGACGACCGTGCCGGCGAAATCGCGGTCCCCGGCAAAGATGCGGGCCGCGCCGAGCAGCATCGCGGTGTGGCCGTCATGGCCGCAGGCATGCATCAGCCCGAACGTCTTCGATCGGTAGGGGAGGTTGGTCGTTTCCTCGATGGGCAAGGCATCCATGTCGGCCCTGAGGCCGATCACCTTGCCCGGCCGCGTTCCGCGGATGACGCCGACCACGCCGGTGCGGCCGATACCGCCGACGACTTCGTCGCAGCCGAACGCGCCGAGCAGGCGCTCCACGACGCCGGCGGTGCGATGCACGTCATAGAGAAGCTCGGGGTGCTCGTGGAAATCGTGACGCCAGGCGACGATGTCGGGGATGATCGCGTCGAGGTTGCGGGCAAGCGTCATGTGGCGTCGGGCTCCGGTTCGGTTTGCTCTACCGATCTTCTACCGCACCGGCCCGAAAATCCGACACGATTTTCGAAAGTGCGTTGTGCGGCTTCCGACGCGGCAGGGCTTGCGGCGTTGCGCCGCTGGGCAGGATCGGCCGCGCGTTCACTTCCGTCTCAGCAGGCCTTTCACGCGGTTGCGCAAGGTGCGGGCCAGCTTGCGGGTCTCGCTGTAGAGATGGAGCTGCGAGGCGGCCTGGCGTGTCGCCCGGTCGGCGTCAGGCGTCAGGCCGACAACGAAAGTGGCGAGGGGCTTGCGCTCGCTCCATAGCCGGCTCATGACCGGATGGTCGGGCACTGCGCAGGAATCGGTCGCCTCGATGTTGGGGTCCTCGAGATGCTGCCGGGTGACCTCGATCATCAGGAGCGTGCCGGGCGAATAGGTGGCGAGGGCCTCGTCATAGGCCGTCTTCCACGTATAGGCGATGCCGGCCTCGACGAAGACGATGAGGCAGGCGATGACCTTGCCGTCGAGGACGAGCGAATGGACCCGGCAGATGTCGAGCTCTGCGAGCCTGTCGACGGCTTCGCGCGCGAAGGCGGCGCGGAAGCGGTCGATCGCCATGGCGGTGCGCTCGCGGCCCTTCCAGCCGGCGGCTTCGAGGGTGAGGAAGGCTTCGACGCCGAGCCTGATCTCGTCGGTGGTGCGCGCGACGCAGTGCTCCAGCGTGCCCGTATCGGCGAGCCTGCGCTTCAGCCGGCGGAATTCGCGCAGATGGTGCGGGCTGAGCGACTGCCTGAGATAGGCGTCGCCGTCGAGCTCGCTGGCGAGATAGGGGCGCTCGACCTTGTTGACGACTGCGAGCGGCAGGCCGCGTGTTTCGGCCACCGCGCTCAGCAGGCTGGCGACCGGGCCGTCGAGCGGCATGTCGGGCAGGACGAAGACCTTGGGCAGCTTGAGATGCGGCCGCGCCAGCATGGAGAAGAAATCCTCCAGCACGCCCGCCGGGTCGTCACGATCGAGCAGCGGGGTTCCGAGCGGCCCGAACGGGCTCGACCAGGTGCGCATGATCGGCACGGCGATCGGGATCGGCGGCTTCTCGATGGAGAAGGGCACCAGCAGCCGCAGCCGGTTGCGATATTCGTTGCCGTCGCGAATGACGGCGAGCCGCACCTCCCGGTCCTCCAGCCGCGGCATGGCCGGCGCCAGGAAGCGCGGATTGAAGAAGACGTTGGGCTCGACCGTGCGGCGGCAGAGATGATCGAGCTCCTCGACCATCTCGAACCCGGCGGAGGCGGCGTAGACGGCGAGCCGGCGCAGTGGCCGATCGTCGACGAGCAGCTCGATGAGGGCGTCATCGACAGGTTCGCCGGCAAGACCGGCAAGACTGGCGACCATCGGGCCGGAAGAGCTGCTATTCAATTCCTCGAGCAGGGGCACGGCGGCCATCAGCGGGCCTCCTTTGCGGGATGTGCGGGAAGGAACACGGCCATGACGATGCCCAGCCGGCGCCAGACAGTGAAGGAAAGCGCGGCCGCCTCGAAGACCATGGCGCCGGCGGTGGCGACCGCCGCGCCCCACAGGCCGATGCGGGGAATGAGCAGCACGCTCAGCGCCACGTTGACGGCGAGCGTCAGGGCATAGACGAAGGCGCAGACATTCTGGTTGCCGCTCATGGTGAGCAGGCTTTCGCACGGGCCGACGGCGGCGCGCGCGACGACGCCGGCGACAAGCAGGAAGAGCAGCGGATAGCCGGCATCGAAGCCTGGGCCGAACAGCATGAGCATCGGCTTGCCCAGCGCCAGCACCACGAGGGCCATCAGCAGCGACGGCCAGAAGGTCCAGGAGACGGTCTCGCGGGCGAAGGCCGCGAGCTTCCCGCTGTCGCCATGTGTGAACTGCGCATAACGCTGCGCCACGCCCGCCTTCACCGCGAAATAGACGAAATGCACGAGGGCGAGCGTCTTGACCGTCGCGAAATAGACGGCGACGGCGTTGGGCTCCATGAAGGCGCCGACCATCAGCACATCGGCATTGGTGAGCAGGAAGAAGAAGCTTTCGACCAGGAAGATCGGCAGCGAGATGGCGATCCAGCGGCCGTAGCGCATGCGGACGGGGCCGGCCGGGAGGAGGCGGCCGATGCGGGCGGTCACCCGCAGAAGCTGGATCAGCGTGGTGGCGTAGGTGGCGAGGATCGCCGCGATCAGCGCCGTCCTGGCATCGGGAGCGTAGCCGGCGACGATCGCGCCGGCCATGAACAGGAGGATGAGCAGCGGCCGCTCGATATAGGTCGGCGCCAGCGCGGCGATCGCCCAGCTATGCGCGCGCGAGATGCCCTGCAGCAGGTCGGACATCGCGATCATCGGCAGGCAGATCATGCCGAGGATGAAGGGAACGACATAATAGGGCTCGATCGCGGCCGACAGCACATGGACGCCGGCTATGCCGAGCGCCGCGAAGACGGTGGAAGCGAGGAGCACGACCAGGCGGCTGGCGACGAGCACGCCGCGCAGCTCGGGAAGCATCCCCTTTTCCCGGTACTCCGGCACGAAGCGGATCACCGAGGTATGGAAGCCGAGGCAGGACAGGTTGCCGGCGAGGATCATCGCCGTCCACACCAGCACGAAGATGCCGTATTCGAAGCCGCCCATCCAGCGGGCGAGCAGCACCTGGCTGAGGAATGCGATGGCCGCGCTGACGACGCGGATCGCGAAGGCGATGACCGACATGCGGCTCGCCTCGCCGCGCTCGTCGGCCCGGAAAAGGATGTCGTCGACACGGCGGAGCAGCGGGCGCATGCGGAGCGCAAGGCGCTCCGGCAGCAACCTGTCGGCCGTCGTTGCTGCGGAAAATCGCAACGCGAGACTTCCCCGTTTTCCGTCGATGGCGAACTCCTAGCGCGAAGTCTTTAAGAAACGGTGGCAGGTCGCCAGCGGCAGGCAATGCGGCTCCGGTCTTGCAACCGGTCGAGCTTCGCCTATTCTGTTCTACAAAACCGATAAAACAAAGCCAGGGAGGAACATGATGAACAGCAACAAACTGTCGCGCAGGCGCTTTCTCAAGGGTTCGACCGTGGCCGGCGGCGCGGCCGTCGCCTCAGGTCTGGCCGCCCCCGCCGTGCTGGCGCAGGCACCGGTCACTTTGAAGATGCAGTCATCCTGGCCGGCCTCGGACGTGTTCCAGGAAATGGCGCAGCAATATGTCGAGCGTGTGCAGGAAATGTCCGGCGGCCGCATCAAGATCGACCTCTTGCCGGCCGGCGCCGTCGTCGGGGCCTTCCAGGTGCAGGACGCCTGCCATGACGGAACCATCGATGCGGCCCATACGGTGCCGGTCTACTGGTACGGCAAGAACAAAGCCGCCTCGCTGTTCGGAACGGGCCCGGTCTTCGGCGCCGATGCCAACCAGATGATCGCCTGGCTCTATCACGGCGGCGGCTACGAGTTCTATCGCGAGCTCACGCAGGACATTCTCGGCCTGAACGTGGTCGGGTTCCTGTCCTTCGGCATGCCGGCCCAGCCGCTCGGCTGGTTCAAGAACGAGATCACCGACGCGAACCAGCTGCAGGGGCTGAAATACCGCACCGTGGGCCTCGCAGCCGATCTTTTTCAGGCGATGGGCGCGAGCGTGGCACAGCTGCCCGGCGGCGAGATCGTGCCGGCCATGGAACGCGGGGTGATCGACGGCTTCGAATTCAACAACCCGACCTCGGACATGCGTTTCGGAGCGCAGGACGTTGCCAAGAACTACATGCTTTCGTCCTACCATCAGGCCAGCGAGTCCTTCGAATACATCTTCAACAGGGACAAGTTCGAGAGCTTGCCGCCGGACTTGCAGGCCATCCTGAAGTATGGGGTCGAAGCCGCGCATCTCGCCAACTACGCCCTGGCCATGAACCAGTATTCCGCGGACCTTCAGAAGCTCGCGACCGAAGCCGGGGTCAATGTGAAGCGGACGCCGGACGAGGTGCTCGAGGCGCAGCTGGCCGCCTGGGACAAGATCCTGCCGCCGCTGATGGAGGACCCCTTCTTCGCCAAGGTCGTCGAAAGCCAGAAGGCCTGGAGCGAGAGGGTGGTCTACTACAGCCTGCAGAACGCGCCCGACTACGAACTCGCCTACCGGCACTATTTCCCGGGCAAGATCTGAGCCGGGCAGATCTCCAATACCGGTGACCGGCAGGGTGATCCTTGCCGGTCTTGCGCCATCGAAATCCGCCGGGTGATCGAGCGAAATTGCCGTGGAGAACTACATAGTCTTCGCCGACAGACTGTCGGCCTGGTTCGGGAAGGTCTTCGCATGGAGCGTCATGATCATGACGCTCGGCGTCGGCTACGAGGTCGTGGTGCGCTACCTGTTCCGCGCGCCGACGCCCTGGGCATTCGACTTGTCCTACATGATGTACGGGACGATGTTCATGATGGCGGGAGCCTATGCGCTGTCGCGGGACAGCCATGTGCGGGGCGATTTCCTCTACCGGCTGTGGAGGCCGCGGACCCAGGCGGCGGTTGAGCTGGTCCTCTATATTCTCTTCTTCTTCCCGGCAGTGCTTGCCCTCATCTTCGCCGGCTGGAAATATGCCGGCCGCTCGTGGCGCTATCTGGAAGTCAGCACCATGAGCCCGGCCAACATCCCGATCTTCCAGTTCAAATCCGTCATCGTCGCCGCGGGGATCCTGCTGCTGATCCAGGGCGTGGCGCAGGTTTTCCGCTGCATCCTGTGCCTTCGCTCGGGCGCATGGCTGCACGCCGCCGCCGATGTCGAGGAGACCGAGAAAATTCTCATGGAAACCAAGACCCTCGAGGTGCTCGAGCACGGTTCCGAAGCGGTCGACATTCCTGCCGGCACGGTCGACAGGCCGGACGACGAGCGAGGATCATCCCGATGAGCGATCCCATCGTCGCCGTGGTGATGCTGCTCATCCTCATCCTCGCGATATTCCTCGGTTTTCCCGTCGCCTTCACGCTCGCCGCCCTCGGCGTCGCCTTCGGCTACTATGCCTATTTCGACGCCGCCCGCATGTGGGGCAGCTATCATCGCGCCGTCGAAGCCGCTGCCGACGACTGGACGCAGATGGAAGCCTGGATCGGCGGATTCTTCAACAACCGGATCTTCGACCTGTTCGTCAACCAGACCTATTCGGTCATGTCGAACGACGTGCTGACCGCCATCCCCCTGTTCCTGTTCATGGGCTACGTGGTCGAGCGGGCAAACATCGTCGACCGCCTGTTCAGCACGCTGTTCATTGCATCGCGCCGCATTCCCGGCTCGATGGCGGTGGCGGCGCTCGTCACCTGCACGCTGTTCGCCACAGCCACGGGCATCGTCGGCGCCGTGGTGACCCTGATGGGGCTTCTTGCCCTTCCCGCGATGCTGAAGGCGAAATACGACGTCCGCTATGCATCCGGGGTGATCTGCGCCGGCGGAACGCTGGGCATCCTGATCCCGCCGTCGATCATGCTGATCGTCTATGCCGCCACGTCCGGTGTCTCCGTGGTGCGCATGTATGCGGCTGCGCTCATTCCCGGCCTGATGCTCGCCGGCCTTTATCTCGCCTATGTGGTGGGCCGCGCCGTGCTGCAACCCGGCCTCGCGCCGAAGCCGACCAGGGAGCAGGTGGGCGATCATTCCGCCCTCGAGATCGCCTGGATGATGCTGATCTCCTTCGTGCCGCTCGCCGTGCTGATCCTGGCGGTGCTCGGCGCGATACTGTTCGGCATAGCAACGCCCTCGGAAGCGGCCGCCGTCGGCGCGATCGGCGGGCTGCTGCTGGCTGTCGCCTACAGGGCGCTCACCTGGCAGAGGCTGAAGGAATCCGTCTATCTCACCGCCAGAACCTCGGCGATGGTGTGCTGGCTCTTTGTCGGCTCCGCGACCTTCGCCTCGGTTTTCGCCTATCTGGGCGGCCAGCAACTGATCAGCGACTTCGTGACCGGCCTCGACATATCGCCCCTGATGTTCCTGCTGGTCGCGCAGCTGATCATCTTCATCCTCGGCTGGCCGCTGGAGTGGACGGAGATCATCGTGATCTTCATCCCGATCTTCCTGCCCCTGCTGCCGCATTTCGGCATCGATCCGCTGTTCTTCGGCGTTCTCGTCGCCGTCAACCTGCAGACGGCATTCCTGTCGCCGCCCATGGCCATGTCGGCCTATTATCTGAAAGGCATCGCGCCCGATCACGTCACGCTTCCCGACATCTTCCGCGGGATGATGCCCTACCTGCTGATCGTGATCCTGTGCATGGTGATCATCTATCTCGTTCCCGACACCGTCCATTGGCTCCCGAGCCTCATCTACGGGAGGTGACCGGCATGACCACCAACCGTCTCATGGCCGCCCTGGCATTCGCCGTCTTCACGGCATTCCTGGCGGTTGTCGGGTTTCGCGTCGGGCGCCTGGATCTGGCCATCGTCATCGTCATCAGCCTGGCGCTGGCGGCCTATGACCTGTGGGGCCAGCTCGGAAGGCGCAGACGCTGAGCACGCCGTAGCGGCACACAGGAGGCCGGCGTAAGGTCCCTATCGGGAAAGGCGCTTCTCGCCGTCGATCAGGACGAGCCGGGAGGGGGCGGCGTCGCTCCACCGCCACAGGACGAGATTGACGTCCTCGACGGTCGCGCCCGGTGCGAAGCTCCTGACGAGCAGGCCGTTATGGCCCGAGGCAACCAATCGCCGTGCGAAGGTCTGTGTCGGCGCTTCCCCCGTCGTTTTCATCCGGTCGCGCCAGGAACTGTCGGCGAGGCCGGCAAGATCCATGCCCTCTGCGTCCAGGGCAGCTTCATTCCGTGTGTCGAAAACGCCATCGATCTGCGCGTCATAGGAGACGAGGGTCGTCGGCTGGAGATTTCCGGCCTGATTGGCCTCCCGTAGCGCCGTCATCACGGAAAGGGACAGATAGAGCGCCGGCATGCCTCTCGGGTTGAACCTGCCGCCATAGAGTTCTGCCCCGCGCCCCGACAAGGGCTCGCGCGCATGAATCGGGTTCAGCGCACGATAGAGCTTGCCCTCGTAGCGGCCCGCCACGTTCAGGCGTGAACGCCCGCGTCGACGGCATCGATATAGTCGAGCACGTCGTCGGCCCGGCCGCCGCGCACGAGCTGCATCGCCGTCTGGCCGGAAAAGCCGGGCAGGGGTTCCGACCGGTACCAGGCATAGGCCATCAGCGAGGAGCCGAAACGGGGCTCGACCTTGTTGATGATCTCGATCATCTCGCGCAGCCGGCGCTGCGTCTTATCCGACCGTACCCTGTCCTTGCGCTGCACCGCGTCCTTGCCGAGCCCCGCGGTCCGGGCGACTTCCTCGCTCGTCGTGCGGAAGGCGTCCGCGATCTTGCGCGGCGCGAAAAACCCGTCGTCGGAATATTGGATCAAGCCCATTTCGGGCCTCCTATTGCGAAAGAAGACGCTGTTTCTGACGCAATATGGCGTCAAAATGCGAGGCATTCAAGTCGCCGGAACACGGCGGTGGGGGAGGGTGAAAACAAATAGCCCGGCGGCCGTGGGACCGCCGGGCCATTTGTTTGCCGTGCCTACAGCGTGTTGCGTGAAACGGATGACGGTACACGACAGTAGTCGGGACGGCATGACATGCTGGATACATCGAAGGTCGAGAGTGTTCGGACCCACCACATCATGGCGCCCTCGGCTACCCGAGGGCTGGATCAATTCCAGCAAAAGTGCGCATCGGTTTGGCATCCCGGAAACAGCGCCGCCCTATCTTCGTCATTCTCGGGCCCGAGCCTGCGCGAAGCGTGGGCGAGGTGACCCGAGAATCCGTGCCGTGAAATCGCGGACGACTGCTTCGGTGCAAAGCGGGCTTGGGCAGGTGGATAGGGGAGCCATCCTCTTCCTCGACCGTCTCCGGCCTTCGGGTCGGTCACGGCATGGATCCACGGGTCATCGCGCCCTGCGCTTCGCTGCGTGCGCTCGCCCGTGGATGACGAAGCGGATATGTTGCCGCCCGCGACCATTCTGTCGTGTACTGTGGCGGTCCTCACCGGACGCTTACGTAGGCCTTTGATTTAACGCATGTCTTTGTCCCGAAACCGGTACCCACTTTCGGGAGACATGCTCCAGCCTACGCGAAGGCGCCGTGGCAGTGCTTGTATTTCTTGCCCGAGCCGCAGGGGCAGGCCTCGTTGCGGCCGATCTTGCCCCAGGTCCTGGGATTGTTCGGATCGCGCTCTTCGGCCGGGACGACGCGCATCGTCTCCTGCCGGACGGCGATGGCCGTGTCGCCGCCGAAATCGTCCTCGCCGGTGGAGCCGTCGGCATGGTGGCCGTGCATTTCCGGCGTCTGCAGGGGCGGCGCCTCCGCCGCCTCGCGCACCAGTTCGACGCGCATCAGCTGTGCCGTCACCGCCTGGCGCAGATTGCCGAGCAGCGCCTGGAACAGCTCGAAGGCCTCGGATTTGTATTCGTTGAGCGGGTCGCGCTGGGCATAGCCGCGGAAGCCCACCACCGAACGCAGATGGTCGAGATTGACCAGGTGCTCGCGCCAGAGATGGTCGAGCGTCTGCAGGACGACGGAGCGCTCGACATAGGTCATGATCTCGGGCCCGAAACGCTCCGCGCGATCCCTGGCCGCATCGTCGGTGAGCCTTGTGAGGCGCTCGCGGATATCGTCCTCGGCGATGCCTTCTTCCTTGACCCAATCCTCGATCGGCGCGTCGAGATTGAGATATTGCTGTGCGCCGGCCTGCAGGCCGGCCGCGTCCCACTGCTCGGCATAGGCCGTTTCGGGGATGTGCTTGGCCACCAGATCCTCGATCACGTCGGAGCGCATCTCGGCGACCGTCTCGGACAGGTTCTCGCCGTCCATCAGTTCCAGGCGCTGCTCGAAGACCACCTTGCGCTGGTCATTCATGACGTCGTCATATTTGAGCAGGTTCTTGCGGATGTCGAAGTTGCGCGCCTCGACCTTCTTCTGCGCCTTCTCCAGGGCCTTGTTGATCCAGGGATGGATGATCGCCTCGTCCTCCTTGAGGCCGAGCTTCTGCAGCATGCCGTCCATGCGTTCCGAGCCGAAGATGCGCATCAGGTCGTCCTGCAGCGACAGGAAGAACTTCGAACGGCCGGGATCGCCCTGGCGGCCGGAGCGGCCGCGCAACTGGTTATCGATGCGGCGCGATTCATGGCGCTCGGTGGCGAGCACGTAGAGGCCGCCGGCGGCCAGCGCCTGTTCCTTCAGGCGCTGCACGTCGACGCGGATCGCCTTCTCCTTCTCGTCGCGCTCTGCTCCGGGCTGGATTTCGGCCAGCTCCTGGGCGATGCGCATGTCGGCATTGCCGCCGAGCTGGATGTCGGTGCCGCGGCCGGCCATGTTGGTGGCGATGGTGATCGCGCCCGGCTTGCCGGCCTGGGCGACGATGAAGGCTTCCTGCTCGTGGTAGCGGGCATTGAGCACCTGGAAGTCCTTGATGCCCTCCTTGCGCAGGCGATCGGCCAGATGCTCGGACTTTTCGATGGAGGTGGTGCCGACCAGAATCGGCTGGCCCTTGGCATTCGCCTCGCGGATCTCGTTGACGATCGCCTTGTACTTCTCCTCGACGGTCCGATAGACCTCGTCGTCCTCGTCCTTGCGGCGGACGGGCAGATTGGTCGGGATCTCGACCACGTCGAGATTGTAGATGTTGCCGAATTCCTCCGCTTCCGTCGCCGCGGTGCCGGTCATGCCGGCAAGCTTCCCGTACATGCGGAAATAGTTCTGGAAGGTGATCGAGGCCAGCGTCTGGTTCTCGGGCTGGATCGCCACGTGTTCCTTGGCTTCGAGCGCCTGGTGAAGGCCTTCCGAATAGCGGCGGCCCGGCATCATGCGGCCGGTGAATTCGTCGATGATGACGATCTCGCCGTTGCGGACGATGTAGTCCTTGTCCTTCTGGAACAGGCGGTGCGCCTTCAGCGCGTTGTTGACGTGGTGCACCATGGCGATGTTCTCGACGTCGTAGAGGTGCTCGCCCTTGAGCAGCCCGGCCGCGCCCAGCAACTGCTCGACCCTTTCCGTTCCCTCTTCGGTGAAGGTGGCGGTGCGCTGCTTCTCGTCGACCTCGAAGTCGGACGGCTGGAGCTGCAGGATGAAACGGTCGACCGTATTGTACATTTCCGACCGATCCTCCAGCGGGCCGGAGATGATCAGGGGTGTGCGCGCCTCGTCGACCAGGATCGAGTCCACCTCGTCGACGATCGCGAAATTGTGACCGCGCTGCACCATCTGCGCGCGCTCATATTTCATGTTGTCGCGCAGATAGTCGAAGCCAAGCTCGTTGTTGGTGGCGTAGGTGACGTCGCAGGCATAGGCCGCGCGGCGTTCCTCGTCGGAGAGCCCATGCACGATGATGCCGGTGGTGAGCCCGAGGAACGAATAGATGCGCCCCATCCATTCGGCGTCGCGCCTGGCCAGATAGTCGTTGACCGTGACGACGTGGACGCCCTTGCCGGACAGCGCGTTGAGATAGACCGGAAGCGTGGCGACGAGCGTCTTGCCCTCGCCGGTGCGCATCTCGGCGATGTCGCCGGAATGAAGCACCATGCCGCCGATGAGCTGGACGTCGAAAGGCCTGAGGCCCAGCACGCGCTTGGCCGCCTCGCGCACCGTGGCGAAAGCGGGGACGAGCAGATCGTCGAGCGAGGCTCCGTTGGCGACGTCCTGGCGGAACTGGTCGGTGCGGGCCCTGAGTTCGGCATCGGAGAGAGCCGCGATCTCGTTCTCCATGGCGTTGATCGCTTCCACCCGGGGCCGCATCGATTTGACGCGGCGGTCGTTGGAGGAACCGAAGATCTTGCGCGCTAGGCCGCCGAAACTGACCATCAAAGGTCCTTTCAATTCCACAAAGCCGACGTGGCCCGGTGGGCCGTACCCGCAGCATTTGTATGAGTATGCAGGTCATATAACAGAAAAGCGCCCGGAAATCGCTTCTGGACGCCAAGGTGAAGGACAGATAAGAGGGGCCCCCGGCGATGTCAACGTGGCAAAGCCAGCCTCGCCCGAGCGAAATTCCGCCCTATTTCCCGCCTTTCAGGTGTCGTCAGTACCCGAACCGGAGCACCCTCGCATGCCATTCTCGATCCGCCGCGTGTCGATCGCGCCCTTCGTTCTTGCCGCCGGCCTGATCGGAGCCGCGGCCATGCCCGGCCTCGCTCAGGAGACCGCCAAGCCCGACGCCGCGCAGGCGGCTGCCCAGCCCGACCCCAACAAGGTGGTCGCCACCGTCGGCGGCAAGTCGATCACCGAGGCGGATCTGGCGCTGGCCGAGAGCGATCTCGATCAGCAGTTCGCCCGCCTTCCGGCGGAACAGCGCCGCGCCGCCGCGCTGTCTGCGATCATCGAGATCCAGCTGGTCGCGGCCGATGCGGAGGCCAAGGGCCTCGACAAGGATCCCGAGTTCCAGCGGCGCATGGCGTTCCTGAAGCAGAGGGCGCTGCATGCGGCGCTGATCGATGCCGAGGTTGCCGGCAAGATCACCGACGAGGAGGTCCGCGCCCGCTACGACAAGGAGATCGCCGCCACGCCGCCGGCCAACGAGGTCAGGGCCCGGCATATCCTGGTCAAGACCCAGGAGGAGGCCCAGGACGTCGTCAAGCGGCTCGACGCCGGCGAGAAGTTCGAGGACATCGCCAAGGATAAGTCGACCGACCCCGGCTCAGGCGCCAATGGCGGCGACCTCGGCTATTTCGGCGCCGGCCAGATGGTGCCGGAATTCGAGAAGGCGGCCTTCGCCCTCGAGGTCGGCAGCTACACCAAGGAGCCGGTCCAGTCGCAGTTCGGCTGGCACGTCATCAAGGTCGAGGACAAGCGCGCCCAGCAGCCGCCGGCATTCGAGCAGGTCAAGGAGCAGTTCCGCTCGCTCATCCTACGCGAGAAATACATAGCGCTGGTCCAGTCGCTGCGCGAGAGCGGCAAGGTCGAGATCGCCGATCCCGAACTGAAGAAGGCCGTCGACGAAACCGAGAAGGCGCAATAGCCGCAATGCATTCGGCGGCCGGGTATCGGCCGGCCGCCGCCCATCGATCCTGGGCCGGCATCCGCAGCGGCCACAGCGGAGCGGCTCGCTTTCATGCCGGGCGTGCCTGACCGGCACGAAGACACCCGCGCGACAAATGCGCGGTGTGCCGCGAGAGACATGCAACGCTCATAAAGACTGTTCGGGGACCTGCTCGCGCGCCGCAAAGCGCATGGCGAATGGGCGTCCGGCGATTGCGCCGCCGAGGCTGTCGGTGAGCTTCAGGGGGAGTTGCCGATCGAGCGCGGCCAGAACCGACGCGACGAAGGCACGTCGTTGAGCTTCGCTGCCTGAAAGCCTGGACCAGGTCGCCCGCGGCTTGCCGATGAGGCTGCCGTCCCGCCGCAGCGAAAAGGTAAGCGTGATCTCCATGCCTGCGCTTCCGGGCGGCGGCTGCCAGCAGGCGTAGAGGGCTGCCCATAGTTCGTTCAGCGTGTTGACCGGCTCCGGGCTGCCACAACCCGGCTCGCCTGCACTTGCATCGCCCATGGCGAGGGCGAAGGCGAGGCAGGCGAGGCCGAGCCGCAGGCCCGCCACGACATGTTTTCCCTTCGGCGCGCCGGCCCGCATGCTGGCCTCCCTGAAAGGCTTGCCCCGAGGATGGTCCGCAACCATGGCATGGAACAGGGGGGAAGGCGAGGCAGCGGGCAACTTTCCTGCGAACCATGACATGGATCGGAATCCTGGCGCTGTCTGGGCCAAAACGCCTTGCGCGCGTCGCGCCTCTGGGGCAAACGAGGCCTTCTTCAGCCATTCACCCGCCGAGGGCCTCGATGTCGACTGCCGTTTCCCCGCTCGCTCCGAAATCCCAGCCGAAAATGCCCGCGATCGAGGGGGTGCGGATCGCCACCGCCGAGGCCGGCATCAAGTACAAGAACCGCACCGACCTTCTGGTGATGGCCTTCGACGAGGGCACGCAGGTGGCCGGCGTCTTCACCCGCTCCAAATGCCCGTCCGCGCCGGTCGATTTCTGCCGGCAGAATTTGCCTGACGGCAAGGCGCGCATGCTGGTGGTGAACTCCGGCAACGCCAACGCCTTCACCGGCAAGAAAGGGCGCGAAACGACCGACATGACGGCGCAGGCGGCCGCCAAAGCGTCGGGCTGCAGGCCGGGCGACGTCTTCCTCGCTTCGACCGGCGTCATCGGCGAGCCGCTCGACGCCGGCCGTTTCAGCCACCTGATCGCCGACATGACCAGGCGCGCCGAGCCCGGCCTGTGGAAGGAGGCCGGCCAGGCGATCATGACCACGGACACCTATCCGAAATATGCAACGGCCACGGTGAGGCTCGGCGATGCCGACGTCACCATCAACGGAATTGCCAAGGGCGCCGGCATGGTGGCGCCCGACATGGCCACGATGCTCTCCTTCATCGCCACCGATGCGCCGATCGCCGCGGGAGTGTTGCAGGACATGCTGTCGAAGGGCGTCGGCAAGAGCTTCAATTCGGTCACCGTGGACAGCGACACCTCGACCAGCGACACGCTGCTTCTCTTCGCGACCGGCGCGGCCGGGCGGCGCGGCGCGCCCGAGATCAGCGAGCCCAACGATGCGCGCCTCGCCCAGTTCCGCCGGGCGCTCAACCGCATCCTGAAGAACCTCGCGTTGCAGGTCGTGCGTGACGGCGAAGGGGCGCGCAAGCAGGTCGAGGTGACGGTGACAGGGGCGAAGTCGGCGCGCTCGGCCAAGCGCATCGCCCTTGCGATCGCCAACTCGCCTCTCGTCAAGACTGCCGTCGCCGGCGAGGACGCCAATTGGGGCCGCGTTGTCATGGCCGTCGGCAAGGCCGGCGAGCCGGCCGACCGCGACCTGCTGTCGATCTGGTTCGGCGACAACCGCCTCGCCCATAATGGCGAGCGCGATCCGGATTACTCGGAAGCGGCGACCTCGGCCTATATGAAACGCGACGAGATCGTCATCCGCGCCGATATCGGCATCGGCCGGGGCAAGGCGACGGTGTGGACCTGCGACCTCACCAAGGAATATGTCGCCATCAACGGCGATTATCGCAGCTGAGCCCGGGAGAGATGGCGGAGAACCCCGAACTGCCGCTGGTCCGCCGCTTCGAAGCGGCGGGTTTCCGTGCCTGGCCGGCGGCCTCCGTCCAGTATGACGGGACCTGGGCGATCCGCCTGACGGCGGGACATCCGGCAAAGCGGCTCAACTCCGTCAACCCGCTCGATCCGGGCGACCTCACCAGCCTCAACGAGCGCATCGGCCGCGCCGGGCGTCGTTTCGAGGCCTGCGGGCGGCCGCTGACCTTCCGCATGTCGCCACTATCGGGCGCGCGGCTCAATGCGCATTTCGATGCGCTGGGCTGGAGCGTCTTCGGTGAATCGATCGTCATGTGGCTTGGTCTCGGCAACGCTCCCGAGGTCGAGAAGGCCATCGACCAGATCCCGCTGAAGGATACCGGCCGCTTCCTGCGCGCCGCCGCCAGGACGCATCGTCTCGGCACGACGCTCAGGCCCGGCCTGTCCGAGATCATCGGCGCGATCCGGGCGGAGGCCGGCCTCTTCGTGCTGGAGGACGAGGGTGAGCCCGCGAGCTCGCTGATCTGCGTCCACGATGCCGAACTCGCCGGTCTGTTCGAGGTCGCCACCGCGGACGACCGGCGCGGCAAGGGCTTTGCCCGCCGATCCATCCTGTCGGCCCTGAAATGGGCGAAGCTGCGCGGCGCGCGCCAGGCCTGGCTGCAGGTCGAGGCCGACAATAGGGCTGCCATCGGCCTCTACCGCTCGCTCGGCTTCGCCGACGTCTACCGCTACCGCTATCGCCAGCCGCCGGGTGCCCCGTCATGACCGAAACGCCGAAGAAGATGGTGCTCGTGGCGGCCTGCGCCCTGGTCGATGCCGACGGGCGCGTGCTCATCGCGCAGCGCCCGGAAGGGAAGTCGCTGGCCGGGCTGTGGGAATTTCCCGGCGGCAAGATCGAGCCCGGCGAGACGCCGGAGGAGGCCGTGGTGCGGGAACTGGCCGAGGAGATCGGCGTCGAGACCAGGGTCGCCTGCCTGGCGCCGCTCACCTTCGCCAGCCACAGCTACGAAACGTTCCATCTGCTGATGCCGCTGTTCGTGTGCCGGCGCTTCTGGGGCACGCCGGTGGCCAAGGAGGTGCAGGCGTTGAAATGGGTGAGGCCGCGCCAGTTGCGCGACTATCCGATGCCGCCGGCGGACGCGCCGCTCATTCCCTTCCTGATCGACCTACTCTGATGGCGGCGGCCTGGCGACAGGCGTCCGTGCACCAACCGCGGATCCGGTCGAGCGTCGACATGGGCCTGGCAATCGATCGTTAACCGCGTTCTCCGTTGCTGCGGATCGTTAATCCATCCTTCAGCCAAAGTTGAGAGTCTGACGCGATGCGGGGCCTTCAGGTCCGGCGACGGTAAGATTCTGCGCGAGGAGGGTTCGCCCCGATGCATCCGCAAGACGAGTGGGAGCGTGGCGAGCGGCGCTTCAGGCTCGGCGCGGCCGGTTTCGGCGCTTTGCGCCTCGCCCTGCTGTTCGGCTCGCTGGCAGTGGCAATGGCGCTGATCATCGCGCCGATCGCCGAGCGTCAGGCGCGCGTCTATCCGCCTGGCGAGATCGACGGCATGACGACCGGTTCGATCCGCGCGGCAGACACCTATACGATCCGCCGGAGCGTTCTGCAGCCGTCGCCGAGCTCGATCTGCGTGATCCGCGCCGACGGCACGCGCAGCGGTGAGTGTTGAGCGTGCCCGTCCAGGGAAACCGGAACGATTGCCGCCATCGCGTTAACGCTTCTTAACGAAACTCGCCCTAGGGTGGTCGCAGCGTATCGCGTGAAGAAGGATTTGCGCGATGTGCTGCGGGTACTTGTTGTAGCGCATGTCTTTTCCCCGAAAGCGCTGCGCGCTTTCGGGTGTTGGGGCCAAATCGGACGAGATCGATGATCCGGCGTTTCCTGAATGACGAAACCGGCGCCACGGTCGTGGAGTACGCGCTGATCGCGGTGGTGCTGTCGCTGATGATCGTTGCCGGCGTCGGCCGGGCAGCGGAGGGGCTCACCTTCCTGTTTGCCGACAACAACAGCAGGCTGGCCAACGCTTTCAAGTGAACTTGGCAAATGACCTTGGCCACATGACCTTGGCCAAATGACCTTGGCCAATGACCTTGGCAAGTGACCTTCGGCCCTCCGGGGCCCTCGCGTCAGTCCTTGCTGCCCAGAACGGTCGCCAGCGACACTTCGGCTGAACCGGGTTGAAGCGGCTTCTGCTGCGAGGCATGCGGCACCCAGCCCGACAACCAGACCAGCGCGAAGGTTGCGCGCACCCGGCCGTCCGGATCGGAAAAACGTTCCGCATAGATCTCGGCGGCACGCGCGAAGAGGCGACGCGTCGCCGGCTTGCGCGACCGTGCGATCAGCGCGCTGGTCGCGCCCATCGCTCTCAGATCGCGCAGCAATCCGAACATCGACTCATAGCGGACCGTCAAGGCCTCGACATCGGCGACGGGCAGCGCGAAACCCGCGCGCTGCAGCAGCGCGCCCGCGTCGCGGACATCGGTGAAAGGCATCACCCGCGGCCCGGCGCCGTCCGAAATCTCGGTTTCGGCGGCCAGCAGGCTTTCGCGCAGTTCGCCCAGCGTGCCGCTGCCGGCCATGGCGGCCAGGAACAGGCCATCGGGCTTCAGCGCTCGGCGGATCTGGACCAGCATGCCGGGGATGTCGTTGGCCTCGTGCAGCGACAGGAGCGAAACGGCGAGATCGATGCTTTCGGCCGCGAAGGGCACCCGGTCGGGCGGGGAAACCAGCCCATCCTCGCCGCAAAGCAGGGCGGCATCCGCCTCGACGCGCGTCACCGCGTCCACCTTGCCGGTGGCGAGCAGGGCGGCGCGGGCGGCCGGCGTGACGCAGAACAGGGCGGCGGCATGGCCGAAGCGGCGCTCCACGGCGCCCAGCCTCTCGGCGAGGTCCTCCGCCGCGCGATCCATCAGGAAACCGGCGCCCGGAACCGCGGCACGCAGCGCCCTCAGCTTGCGCGCCGTCATGAGGTCCTGGTCGAAGATCGGCTGCACCATCGGTTTTCCTGGCTTGTCGGGTCGGGCGGGAGGTGCACGCCTTTCCCGCCACTGCTATCGTGCGGTCCACTAAGCAGGTTCTCGCCGCAAAACCGCGGACCACTTTTGCGGACCTGCTTAGCGCATCGGCCCGAAAATCGGAATCGATTTTCGGGCAGCGCGACGCGTAGAATGAAAGGAAAGAGCGACCTTTGCGCGTCCTGATGGACGCACGGCGCTCCGAGCCAAAATGGTGGTGGCCGATAGCGTGTTCGAGATCAAGGGGCTGGCAAGAGCGATCGCGGAGGCGCCGGCAAGGCTGCTGTTTCCGCCGGTCTGCGCCGGCTGCAGGCGCAAGGTGAGCGAGCCCGGCACGCTTTGCGGCCGTTGCTGGAGCAAGCTGCGCTTTCTGGAAAAGCCCTGGTGCGCGGTGATGGGCACGCCCTTCTCGCACGACATGGGCGAGGGCTTCCTGTCGGCCGAGGCGATCGCCGACCCGCCGCCCTTCGAACGGGCGCGGGCGGCCGTGGCCTATACCGGCGTGGCACGCGAGATGGTCCAGGGCCTGAAATACAACGACCGGACGGATCTCGCTCCCTGGATGGCGCGCTGGATGCTGCGGGCAGGGGCGGAACTCGTCGCCGAGGCTCAGGTGGTGGTGCCCTTGCCGCTCCACTGGCGGCGTTTCCTCAGCCGGCGTTTCAACCAGTCGGCCGAACTCGGGCGCGCCGTCGCCCGGATGGCGGAACTGCCCTTCGAGCCCGAGGCGTTGCGCCGGCTCAGGGGCACGCGACGGCAGGTGGGGTTGCGGCGCAACGAGCGCGAGGACAATGTGCGCGGCGCTTTCCGGGTGCCGCCGGAGGCCGAGATCCACATCCGAGGGCGGCGCGTGCTGCTGATCGACGACGTCTATACGACCGGGGCGACGGCAGTGGCGGCCACGCTCGCCTTGAAGCGCGGCGGAGCGGCCGCGGTCGACATCCTCACTTTCGCGCGCGTTCTGCCGGGGGACTTCCGGCCCGACGAGGCAGCCCCTATATGATGCTGAACCTGTTATGGAACCGGCCATGGTGGATGTGACGATCTATACGCGAATGATGTGCGGCTATTGCGCGGCCGCCAAGAACCTGCTCGACCGCAAGGGTGTCGCCTATACCGAGCACGACGCGAGCTTCTCGCCCGAGCTGCGCCAGGAGATGATCGCACGCGCCAACGGCCGCTATACGTTTCCGCAGATATTCGTCGGCGAGGTGCATGTCGGCGGGTCGGACGATCTGCATGCGCTCGAGAAGCAGGGGCGCCTCGACAGCCTGCTGCAGACCGGCCAACTGAACTGAGGGTTCGACATGACTATGTTCAAGGCCGCCGCCATCCAGATGCGCTCCGGCACCGATGTCGGGCGCAACGCAATGGAGTTCGAGCGGATGGTGCGCGAGGCCGCCGATCAGGGCGCGCGCTATGTGCAGACCCCGGAGATGACCGGCGCGATAGTTCGCGACAGGGAAGCCCGAGCCGCCGCCTTCACGACCGAGGATCGCGATCCGATCGCCGGCGCGGCCGCCCGGCTCTCGGCTGAACTCGGCATCTTCGTCCATGTCGGCTCGACGGCGATCCTGCGTTCCGACGGCAAGCTTGCCAACCGGGCCTTCCTTTTCGGGCCGGACGGCCGCCTGATCGCCACCTATGACAAGATCCACATGTTCGACGTCGATCTGGACAAGGGCGAGAGCTGGCGCGAATCGTCGGCCTATGAGCCCGGCGACCGCAGCGTCGTCGCCGACCTGCCAATCGCCCGGCTCGGCTTCGCCATCTGCTACGACCTGCGGTTCCCGCAACTTTTCCGCGCCCAGGCGCTGGCCGGCGCATCGGTGCTCACCGTGCCCGCCGCCTTCACGCGCCAGACCGGCGAGGCGCATTGGCATGTGCTGCTGCGCGCCCGCGCCATCGAGAACGGCGCCTGGGTGGTCGCCGCCGCGCAGGGCGGACGGCACGAGGACGGGCGCGAAACCTACGGTCATTCGCTGATCGTCGACCCCTGGGGCCGCATCGTCGCCGAGGCGGACCATGACGAGCCTGCCATCGTTCTGGCCGACATCGATACGGAAGCTTCCGCCGCGGCGCATCGCAAGATCCCGAACCTGAAGAACGCCCGTGACTTCACGAGCGAGGTCATCGCCGACGAGCCGGCCGGGCTCAGGGGGGCCGCATCGTGATCCGGTTCTCCCTTGTCTGCGAGCAGGCCCACGAATTCGAGGCGTGGTTCCGCAACAATGACGATTTCGACAAGCAGGCCAGGCGCGGGCTGGTCGAATGCCCGGATTGCGGCTCGTCCAAGGTGCACAAGGCGCTGATGGCGCCGGCGGTCTCGACCTCCCGCAAGCAGGAAAAGGTAGCGCTCGCCATGGGCGAGGCGCAGAAGCAGGCCATGGCCCAGTTGAAGGCGCTGTCGGAGAAGCTGCGCGAGAATGCAGACTATGTCGGCGACAAATTCGCCGAGGAAGCGCGCAAGATCCACTTCGGCGAGACCGATCCGCGCGGCATCTATGGCGAGGCGACGGCCGAGGAGGTGCGCGGGCTCGCCGAAGACGGTGTCGATTTCATGCCGATCCCGGTCTTCCCGGATGACAGGAACTGACAATTGGGCTGAACAGCCGGTCGGCGTCGCCTGGCCGGACGACATCGGCGCGCCCGGCTGCAGGTTTTTGATTTGACGCGTGTCTTTGTCCCGAAACCGGTACCCACTTTCGGGAGATATGCTTTAGTGCTGGCAAGCATCAGCTCGGGACCGGGTGCATGAAACAGTTCTGGCACTCGGCCTTCGGCCTGCTCGCCGTCACCGGCGCCCTGCTCGGCCTGGCGCTTCCCTTCGGCAAGATGGCGACGGCGGCCGGCGTGTCCGCCATGGTCTGGGCTTTCGTGATCTCCTGCGGCGCCGGCTGCGTGCTGCTCGCCGCGCTTCTCTTCGGCGGTCACGGCCCCAGGCTCACCGCCCATCGCCTGCGCTATTTCGCGATCGCTGCGGCCATCTCCTACGCCATTCCCAACCTGCTGATGTTCTCGGCCATACCGCATCTCGGCGCCGGCTATATGGGCATCATGTTCACGCTGTCGCCCATCATCACGCTGGTGCTGTCGATCCTGTTCGGGGTGCGCCGGCCGAATCTGCTCGGCGTGGCCGGCATCATCGTCGGCTTCATCGGTGCGGTGACCGTCGCGGTGACGCGCGGCGAGGCGGGGCAGCCGGCCGAGCCCTTCTGGGTGGTCGTCGGTCTCCTGGTCCCCGTCAGCCTCGCAGCGGGAAACATCTATCGCACTTTCGACTGGCCCGAAGGCACCGGCCCGATCGAACTCGCGGTCGGCAGCCATCTCGCGTCCGCGGCGCTGCTCCTCGCCGGGATCGGGGCCTCGGGCGGCATCGGCTCGTTCAGCCTGCTTGCCGGCATTCCCTTGCTGGTGCTGGCGCAGGTCGCGTCGGCCTCGGCCCAGTTCGCCTTTTTCTTCCGGCTGCAGGCGGTGGGTGGCCCGGTCTATCTCAGCCAGATCGGCTATGTCGCGGCCGCCGTGGGCCTCGTCAGCGGGACGCTGTTCCTCGGCGAGCGCTACCAGTTGCTTACCTGGCTCGGCGCGGCAATCGTCACCATCGGGGTGTTTCTGACGACGAAGGCACAGAAATCCCGACGCGTCGGAGCGCCCGCCGGCTGACCATCGTCAAGGCTTTCGCCCCACGGCCAGATAGGCGACCGATGGCAGGAGAGCCGGCAATTCGGGCAAGGCGCCGGCGATATGCGCCTTGGCGGCCGCTTCCGTGCGCGCCCATTGCCGCGGGCTCGCTTTGTGCTTGAGAAGCGCTATCGGCGCCACGCCGCGCACCATGCCGTGCCAGAAGCTCTCGACATCGGTCACGGTCATCGCGTGGCTGACGGGTTCGACGCGCACATCCATGAAGCCGGCTTCCGTCATCTCCCGTTCGAGAACGGCCGGATTCTCGAGCCCCGGCGCGGCCGGCGGCGACTCGGCCGGCGGTTCGCCGAGCGCCTCCACGACAAGCCGCAGGAGCGGCGATTGCCCGGCGGGCGCCCAGCTCGATACGGCGGCTTCGCCCCCGGGCCGCAGCACCCGATGGAGTTCGCCAAAGCCTTTCGCGCGGTCGGGAAAGAACATCAGTCCGAACATCGACAGGCCGACGTCGAAGCTGGCGTGGGCAAAGGGCAGCGCCTGGCCGTCTGCCCGGCAGGGCTCGATATTCGAGGCGCCGGCCCGGTCGATGTGGCGGCGCAACCGCCGCAGCATGCCCTCGGAGAAGTCGACGCAGGCGACATGCCGGACCCGTGGCGACAGAAGCAGTGCTGTCGTGCCGGGGCCGCAGGCTATGTCGATGACGTCGCTCCGTGGACCGAGATGCAACCGTTCGAGGACCGATCGTGAAAAGGTCTCCAGAAAGGGGCGGGTGCTTTCGTCATAGCCGTCTGCGACGAATGTCCACGACGCGGCCGACGCGAGGGGGCCGGCGTTGGAGGCCGGCGCCGGATCGTCGGCCCTCGGGCCGGCGGCCCCATGCCGACCAGGCAGACCTTCGTTGGCAAGCCAACGAATCGCCGGCCTGGATTCTTGTTTCGCGGCAGGTTCTCGCCGCAAAACCGCGAAACACTTTTGCGGAACCTGCTTGGTTGGCGCGGGGCCCGGATTGTCGAGGGTCTTGCGCAGCCCGGCGGGCGCGGCATTGCGCCAGGCCATGGCGAGGGTGCTTTTCAGCGTCGCCTCGTCTACCCTGGCCAGGAACATGATCGTCCAGCCTTGGCGACCCCAGCCGCCCGGCACGGGGGCGAACACGGCCGGCTCGGCGCCGGTCAGCATCTCCTGTTCGTCCGGCGTCAGCTTGAAGACGGCGCGATCCGGCCCGGGCAAGGTCATGAATATGTGATCGCGGACCCGGAAATCCGGCTTGCCGAAATGCGACTTCTCGACCGCCTCCGGCATGCCGAGGGCGAGGTGGCGGGCAGTCACCATATCCATGGGGCCAATCTCCCAAGGCCGATTTTTCGGCCCGACCATGCCCGGTTCCCGCCTGCCGGTATTGGAGAAATGTTACCTCAGGGGCAATGTTGCCATGGGTACAACTTGTGTTGCCCCGCCAATGCTGCCCCGGGGACAGCCAACGCTGCCGGCGCGTCGTCGTCAGACCGAAGCCTTTTCAGCGAGCACCATATAGTTGACGTCCATGTCGGCGGATTTCTGCCAGCGGTCCGCCAGCGGATGATAGACGACGCCGGTGCGGTCGATGACCGTGAGCCCGGCCTTGCCGAGTGCGGCCTCCAGCTCCTCGGGGCGGACCAGCTTGCCATATTGGTGCGTGCCGCGCGGCAGCCAGCGCAGCACATATTCGGCGCCGACGATGGCGAGGCCAAGAGCCTTCAGCGTGCGGTTGATCGTGGCGACGAACATGATGCCGCCAGGCTTCACCATGTCGGCGCATTTGCCGATGAACAGGTCGATGTCGGCGACGTGCTCGACCACTTCCATGTTGAGGACGACGTCGAATTTCTCGCCGGCGTCGGCCAGATCCTCGGCGGTCGTCGCCCGGTAGTCGACGGTGACGCCGCTTTCGGCCGCGTGAAGTTTCGCCACCTCGATATTGGTTGCCGCTGCGTCGGCGCCGACGACTTCGGCGCCCAGCCGCGCCATCGGCTCGCACAACAGCCCGCCGCCGCAGCCGATGTCGAGGAAACGCAGTCCCTCGAAAGGCCGCGCTGCGCGCGGATCGCGCCCGAAACGCGTGGCGACATGGTCGCGTATCCAGGCCAGGCGCACCGGGTTGAACTTGTGCAGCGGCTTGAACTTGCCGTTGGGATCCCACCATTCGGCGGCAAGCGCGGCGAAGCGCTCGACTTCGGAAGCGTCGATGGTCGTTCGTCGGGCTTCGGGCATGATCTGGTCTCCTTCGAGACGCAAGGAAGTCGGTAGAGCCGGCCCGAATGTCAAGGCCGGTTTTTCCTTTTCGGGCAATTGCTGGCCGATCGGGCGGCTATTTCAGGTTGTATGCAGGCGGCCGGCAAGCACCGACGAGGAAAGCGCTAGCGAGCACTGTCGCAGGCTATTTTGACCAGCGTTGGCAGGATGTCGCTTGCGACGGTCGATGCCACAACATTCATAGCGCGGCGTCGATCGTCCCGATTTGCTCGGCGTTCGCGGCGGCGGCAAGTTGCCTGTCCAGCGTCGCAAGGGGTATGCGCTCACGCAACGCCAATTCGAGATAGGCCGCATCATAAACACTCAGCCGATGCTTGCGCGCCAGGGCGAGCAGTATGGTCTCATCCGGCGATTGATCGAGCGGCACGCGTAACCCAGCCAGCAGCGCGAGCGCCTTGGCCGTATGGGCCGCGTCGATGCGGCCCCGTTTCTCATTCGTGACCAGGAGGTTGCGGACCTCGAACCACCACACGGCAGGCGCGACAAGCTCGTCGACAGCCGCGCGGGCGCGAGCCGCACCGGCGACGGGATCGTGCCTGTCGGGTAAAAGCCAGCAGGCTGTAATTGAGGCATCAATGACGAACGGCATCAGTATTTATGCCCTTCGTGTCGGGCCGACAGGATTTCGTCCCTCGTCAAGGATGGCATCGTCTTGCGAAACTCATCGATCTCCTCGAACACCCTGGCGATGCGCTCACGCCGTTCGTCGGTTTCGGGCACGATACGGGCGATCGGCCGGCCATGGCGGGTGATGACAATGGTTTCGCCGCGCTCCACTTCGGAGAGCAGTCGAGGCAGATGGATCTTGGCCTCCGAGGCTTGAACTTCACGCATAAGCGAACTCCTTATCGACCAGTTGATTGAACCATATCATCTTTGGAACAAAGTGGCAACAATTGCAGGGCCGCCGCTGGTGTGGCCGCCTTTCCTCTCCATACGGTTTCGAAGCGGCCAGCGTTTCTCCGGGCGGTCGGCGCGGCGACCGAGGCCTGGCTCGCAGCTTGCCTAGCGTCCCTGTTTTGGCTAAGGAGGCGACCGCATTGGGCGCCTCGGCTTTCCGGGGCGCTTTCGTATGATCGTTTGCCGGCGTCCCGCCGGCGACCTGCAGCAAGGGCATTCCGCTTCCATGGCGCGCATCGTGATGAAATTCGGCGGAACCTCCGTCGCCGACATCAGCCGCATCCGCAACGTGGCGCGCCATGTCAAACGCGAGGTCGACGCGGGTCATGATGTCGCCGTCGTCGTGTCGGCCATGGCCGGCAAGACCAACGAGCTGGTCGCCTGGACGCGCGAGGCCTCGGCCATGCACGACGCGCGCGAATACGACGCCGTCGTGGCCTCCGGCGAACAGGTCACAGCGGGGCTTCTCGCGATCGTGCTGCAGTCCATGGGCGTCCATGCGCGCTCCTGGCTGGGCTGGCAGATCCCGATCCGCACCGACAACGCACATGGCGCGGCCCGCATCCTCGACATCGACGGATCGTTCCTGATCAAGCGGTTCGGCGAGGGGCAGGTTGCCGTCATCGCCGGCTTCCAGGGCCTCGGGCCCGACAACCGCATCGCCACGCTCGGCCGCGGCGGTTCCGACACCAGCGCCGTGGCGATCGCCGCCGCGGTGAAGGCCGACCGTTGTGATATCTATACCGATGTCGACGGCGTCTACACCACCGATCCGCGCATCGAGCCCAAGGCGCGCCGGCTTGCCAAGATCTCCTTCGAGGAGATGCTGGAAATGGCTTCGCTCGGCGCCAAGGTGCTGCAGGTGCGCTCCGTCGAGCTCGCCATGGTGCATCGGGTGCGTACCTTCGTGCGGTCGTCCTTCGAGGATCCCGATGCGCCTGGCATGGGCGATCTCTTGAATCCGCCTGGAACGCTCATTTGCGACGAGGAAGAAATCGTGGAACAGCAGGTCGTCACCGGAATCGCCTATGCCAAGGACGAGGCCCAGGTCTCGCTGCGCCGTGTCGCCGACCGGCCCGGCGTGGCCGCCGGCATCTTCGGCCCGCTGGCCGAGGCCAACATCAATGTCGACATGATCGTCCAGAACATCTCCGAGGACGGCAAGTCGACCGACATGACCTTCACCGTGCCGTCGGGTGATATCGACAAGGCGCTGGCCGTGCTCGACAAGGTCAAGCAGACGGTCGGTTTCGACGTCGTCCAGTCCGAGGCCGGCATGTCGAAGATCTCGGTGATCGGCATCGGCATGAGGAGCCACGCCGGCGTTGCGGCGACCGCCTTCAAGGCGCTGGCCGACAAGGCGATCAACATCCGCGCCATCACCACATCGGAGATCAAGATCTCCATCCTGATCGACGGTCCGTACACTGAACTTGCAGTTCGCACTTTGCATTCCGTTTACGGTCTGGATAAGCAATAATCAGACGAGATTCTGAAGCGGCCCCGCCGGTCGTCCGTTCGAGGCGGACAGGCCGGCAAGGCCATTGGAAAAGGCCTCGAACCGATGCGTGATCAAGCCGCCGGCCCGCGCGTGCTTCTGAAACGCCTCCGCGAGCTCATGGCGGAGGCGCTGGAGCCGCAGGAGCGGCTCGACCGCATCGTGCGCGAAATCGCTTCCAACATGGTGGCCGAGGTGTGCTCGCTCTATGTGCTGCGCGCCGACGCGGTGCTGGAGCTCTACGCCACGGTCGGCCTCAATCCCGGTTCGGTGCACCTCGCCCAACTGCGCCTCGGCCAGGGCCTCGTCGGCACGATCGCGGCCAGCGCCCGGGCGCTCAACCTCTCCGACGCCCAGTTGCATCCGGCCTTCGCCTATCTGCCGGAGACGGGTGAGGAGATCTACCATTCCTTCCTCGGCGTGCCTGTGCTGCGCGCGGGCCGCACGCTCGGCGTGCTGGTCGTCCAGAACCGCACCAAGCGCCACTATCGCGACGACGAGCTGGAAGCCCTCGAAACGACGGCGATGGTGATCGCCGAGATGATCGCTACCGGCGATCTCGCGCGGCTGACCCGGCCCGGGCTCGAACTCGACCTCACCCGCCCGGCAAGCTTTTCGGGCCTGTCCTTCAACGAAGGCGTCGGTCTCGGCCATGTCGTGCTGCACGAGCCGCGCATCGTCGTGACGAACCTCTTCAACGAGGACACGGAAGAGGAACTGCGCCGCCTGGACGATGCGCTCGGCTCGCTACGGCTGTCGATCGACGACATGCTGTCGCGCCGCGACGTCGCCTTCGAGGGCGAGCACCGCGCCGTGTTGGAAGCCTACCGCATGTTCGCCAACGACCGCGGCTGGGTGCGCCGGCTGGACGAGGCGGTGCGCAACGGCCTGACCGCCGAAGCCGCGGTCGAGAAGGTGCAGAGCGACATGCGCGCGCGCATGCTGCACATGACCGATCCCTATATGCGCGAGCGCATGAGCGATTTCGACGATCTCGCCAACCGCCTGCTGCGCCAGCTCATGGGCCATGGGCCCGAAGTGCTGGCCGCCTCTCTTCCCAAGGACGCCATCATCGTGGCGCGGTCGATGGGCGCGGCCGAACTGCTCGACTACCCGCGCGACAAACTGCGCGGCCTCGTTCTGGAAGACGGCGCGGTGACCAGCCACGTCGTCATCGTCGCCCGCGCCATGGGCATTCCCGTCGCCGGCCAGATGAAAGGCGCAGTCTCCATGGCGGAGAACGGCGATGCCATCATCGTCGACGGCGACGAGGGCCGGATCCATCTTCGTCCGCAGTCCGATGTCGAGGCAGCCTATGCCGAGAAGGTGCGGTTCCGGGCGCGGCGGCAGGAACTCTATCGCGAGCTGCGCAACAAGCCGTCGAATACGCTCGACGGGGTGCACGTCGACCTGCTCATGAATGCCGGCCTCGCGGTAGACCTGCCGCAGCTCGCCGAATCGGGCGCCGCGGGCATCGGCCTCTTCCGCACCGAGCTGCAGTTCATGGTGGCCGCCACCTTCCCGCGCGCCGAAGCGCAGGAGAAGCTGTACCGCGACGTGCTCGACGCGGCCAAGGGCAAACCCGTCACCTTCCGCACCATCGATATCGGCGGCGACAAGGTGCTGCCCTATTTCAAGAACGTCGTGAACGAGGAGAATCCCGCCCTTGGCTGGCGCGCCATCCGGCTGACGCTTGATCGTCCGGCCCTGTTGAGGACGCAGGTGCGTGCGCTGCTCAAGGCGGCGGGCGGACGCGAGCTGCGCCTGATGCTGCCGATGGTCACCGAGCTCGGCGAGATCTTCCAGGCCCGCGAGATCATCGATCGCGAAGTGCGGCATCTGTCGCGCTTCGCCCACGACCTGCCGAACATCCTCAAGATCGGCGCCATGATCGAGGTGCCGTCGCTCTTGTGGCAACTCGACGAACTGATGCGCACGGTCGATTTCGTGTCGGTGGGATCGAACGATCTGTTCCAGTTCGTGATGGCGACCGATCGCGGCAATACGCAGCTCTCCGACCGTTTCGATGCGCTCTCGGTGCCGTTCCTGCGCGTGCTGAAGCAGATCGTCGACGCGGGCAAGGCCAACGACACGTCCGTCACGCTATGCGGCGAGCTCGCCGGGCGGCCGATCTCGGCGATGACGCTGGTCGGTCTGGGCTACCGCTCGATCTCGATGTCGCCGGCCTCGATCGGCCCGGTCAAGGCGATGCTCGCCGAACTGCCGCTCGCCAAGCTGGAAAGCTTCCTCGCCGACGCGATGGCAAAACCGGGCGCCGGGCGCAACACCCGCGAGGAGCTGGTCGCCTTCGCCCGGGAAAACAACATTCCGATTTGAAGCCACATGATCAGCCTACCTCGTGACCGCATGGACCAGCTCGTCAAGCGTTTCGACATGCTCGAAGCGCAGATGGCGGCCGGCCCCGAGCCCGAAGCCTATGTGAAGATGGCTTCCGAATATGCCGAGCTGCAGGACATGGCCGGCAAGATCCGCGATCTGCGCACGGCCGAGCGCGAGCTCACCGACCTGCAGGCCATGCTCGCGGACAAGACCACCGACGCGGACATGCGGGAACTGGCCGAGGCCGATCTTCCCGCGGTCGAGGAGCGCATCGAAGGCCTGCAGAAGGACATCCAGATCCTGCTCCTGCCCAAGGACGCGGCCGACGAGAGGAATGCGATCCTCGAAATCCGCGCCGGGACGGGCGGCGACGAGGCGGCGCTCTTCGCCGGCGATCTGTTCCGCATGTATGAGCGCTATGCCTCGTCCAAGGGCTGGCGCTTCGAGACGGTCTCGGCCAGCGAGGGCGAGGTCGGCGGGTTCAAGGAAATCATCGCTACGGTGTCGGGCAGGGGCGTGTTCGCCCATCTCAAATTCGAATCGGGCGTGCATCGCGTCCAGCGCGTGCCCGAAACCGAGGCCGGCGGGCGCATCCATACCTCCGCCGCGACGGTGGCCGTGCTGCCCGAAGCCGAGGAGGTCGATATCGAGATCAGGGCCGACGACATCCGCATCGACACGATGCGGGCTTCCGGTGCGGGCGGCCAGCACGTGAACACGACGGACTCGGCCGTGCGCATCACCCACCTGCCGACCGGCATCATCGTCGTCCAGGCGGAGAAGTCGCAGCATCAGAACCGGGCCCGCGCCATGCAGATCCTGCGCGCCCGGCTCTACGACATGGAGCGCTCGAAGGCGGCAGAGGAGCGCTCGGAATCGCGCCGGCTGCAAGTGGGGTCGGGCGACCGCTCGGAGCGCATCCGCACCTACAATTTCCCGCAGGGCCGCGTCACCGACCATCGCATAAACCTGACGCTCTACAAGCTCGACCGGGTCATGGAGGGCGAACTCGACGAGGTCGTCGATGCGTTGATCGCCGACCACCAGTCCAGGCTGCTGGCCGAGTTCGGCTAGGGACCCTAGGGCGGCGCGCGATGACCGACACCACCCTCGGCGGCATGTTGCGCCTGGCCAGGACCGAACTTGCCGCCGCCGGCGTAGCGGGCGCGGCCCTCGATGCCAGGCTCCTGGTCGAGCATTTTTCCGGCTCGACGCGGATGGACGCCATCACCGCACCCGACAGGCCGCTCGATGCGGCCATTGTCGGCGCCATCATGGCGGCGGTGGCGCGCCGGGTGCGCGGCGAACCCGTGCATCGCATCCTCGGCCATCGCGAGTTCCACGGGCTTACCCTGAGGCTGTCGCCCGAGACCCTGGAGCCCCGGCCGGATACCGAGACGCTGGTCGATGCGATGCTGCCTTTCGTGAGACAGACTGTCGCGGCGGAGGGCTGCTGCCGCATCCTCGACCTCGGTACGGGCACCGGTGCGATCGCGCTGGCGCTGCTGAAGGAGGTGCCTGATGCCACCGCGCTTGGTGTCGACATATCGGAGGAAGCGCTGGGGACTGCGGCCGGCAATGCAGAGGCGGCCGCGCTTTCGCCGCGCTTCGCCACGCTTCGTTCCGACTGGTTTTCCAATGTTACCGGAAAATTCCATGGAATTGTCTCGAACCCACCCTATATATGCACGCAGGAACTGGAAGGGCTCCAGCTGGAAGTAAGGCTGTTCGACCCGCTCCGGGCGCTGGACGGCGGTGCCGACGGGCTTGATGCCTATCGGATCATTGCCGCGGGTGCGGCGCCCCATCTCGAGGGCAATGGCCGGATCGCAGTAGAGATCGGTCATCGGCAGAGGGATGACGTGACGGGCCTCTTCCTGGAAGCCGGCTATCGGTTGACAGAAGCGTTGTCGGACCTCGGCGGCAATGATCGCGTGCTCGTTTTTTGCCCGATGAAGCACGTTGCCGCACCGCAGAAATAACGCTTGGCAACCAGCACGAATATCGATAGGGTCCCGGCAACCGGATGAGACGAAGCAGGCAGTGCTGTTACCAATTCGGTTTCCTTTTGAAGCAAGCTGCCTTCTTGCGTGAGCGACGCCTGAGCTTCGTGCGGGGATCGTCCGGCAAGACATGAACCGGAACAGGAAGGCACGTGGCGCCAACGCAAGTAGTGCGGGCGAACACCGGCAGGACGGTACAGAGCGGCAGGCACGTGAGGTGCCCCCGTTTGCTGACAATTTTCCAGATGTGAGAATCGGATGAGGCCACAACAGCAGAACAGGCGCATGCGTGGGCGCAACAACAACAATAACAACAACAACCGCAAGGGTCCGAACCCGCTGACGCGCAACTACGAGAGCAACGGCCCCGATGTGAAGATCCGCGGCTCCGCTCAGCAGATCGCCGAAAAATACGCCGCGCTGGCGCGGGACGCTCAGAGCTCAGGCGACAGGGTGATGGCCGAGAACTATCTCCAGCACGCCGAGCACTACAACCGCATCATCGCTGCCGCGCAGGCCCAGATGCCGGTTCAGCAGCAGGTCCGCGACAATCGCGACGAACTGGACGACGATCTCGACGAAGAGCGCGACGAGTTCGAAAGCACCCCGCAGGAGGCCCGCCAACAGGAGGCCCGGCAGCAAGAGCCTCGGCAGCAGGAGCCGCGGCAGCATGATGGCCGGCAGCACGAGAGCCGTCAGGGTGAAGGCCGCCACGCCCGGCAGTCCGAGACGAGGCACGAGATCCGCGCATCGGTGGCTCCGGTCGATGGTTCCGGCCCGCAGCCTGTCATCGAGGGGGTTCCGGCCGAAGTGGCGTTGAACCAGGAGCAACCGGCCGAGCCCAACGGCAATGTCGATCAACGCGCCAACGGCAACCATGTCGCCAATGCCGAGGAAGAGGCGCCGCCGCGCCGCGCGCGCCGTCCGCGCCGTCCTCGCGTCCGCGCCGACAATGGCGAAGCCGCCGCCGGCGAGCAGCCGCCGGTCGAGGGCAATGCCGAGACCCCGGCCCGGGCGGGCCAGGAAGCCTCCGACCCGGTTGCCGCGAACTGAGCTTTCGCCGCTTTTCGACCGACATCAGACGGCGGGATTTTCCCGCCGTTTTTTGTTCGCGCGCATAACGCTCCGTCCTTGAGCATCGCGCACCTGCGCCCCATATCTGGCGGGTTGGAGTCTGGCTCCTTGGAGCGGGCTCGTCACCCAAGGCTGATCCGGCGCCGCAAAGCGGGCCGGTGACGGAACGGAGACAGATATGAACGTTGAAAAATACTCCGAGCGCGTGCGCGGTTTCATCCAGTCCGCACAGACCTATGCGCTCTCCCGCAATCACCAGCAATTCACTCCCGAACACATTCTGAAGGTGCTCGTCGACGACGAGGAGGGCCTCGCCGCGTCGCTGATCGAGCGCGCCGGCGGCAATGCGCGCGACGTCCGGTTCGGCGTCGACGCCGCGCTGAACGCCATGCCCCGCGTCGAGGGCGGCAACGGCCAGCTCTACATGGCGCAGCCGCTGGCCAAGGTCTTCACCACCGCCGAGGAACTGGCGAAGAAGGCCGGCGACAGCTTCGTCACGGTCGAGCGCCTGCTGACCGCGCTCGCCGTCGAGAAGTCGGCCAAGACCGCCGACATCCTGGCCAAGGCCGGCGTCACGGCCCAGGCGCTCAACCAGGTCATCAACGATGTCCGCAAGGGCCGCACCGCCGATTCGGCGAGCGCGGAGCAAGGCTATGACGCGCTGAAGAAATATGCGCGCGACCTGACTGCCGATGCGCGGTCAGGCAAGCTCGATCCGGTCATCGGCCGCGACGACGAGATCCGCCGCACCATCCAGGTCCTGTCGCGCCGCACCAAGAACAATCCGGTCCTGATCGGTGAGCCCGGCGTCGGCAAGACGGCCATCGCCGAAGGCCTGGCGCTGCGGATCGTCAATGGCGACGTGCCCGAATCGCTCAAGGACAAGCAACTGATGGCGCTCGACATGGGCGCGCTGATCGCCGGTGCGAAATATCGCGGCGAGTTCGAGGAGCGGCTGAAGGCCGTGCTGTCGGAAGTCACAGCGGCCGACGGCAACATCATCCTGTTCATCGACGAGATGCATACGCTGGTCGGCGCAGGCAAGGCCGATGGCGCGATGGATGCCTCCAATCTGCTCAAGCCGGCGCTTGCGCGTGGCGAGCTTCATTGCGTCGGCGCCACCACGCTCGACGAATACAGGAAGCATGTCGAGAAGGATGCAGCACTTGCCCGCCGTTTCCAGCCGGTGTTCGTCAACGAGCCGACGGTCGAGGACACCGTGTCGATCCTGCGCGGCCTGAAGGAGAAGTACGAGCAGCATCACAAGGTGCGGATCTCGGACTCCGCGCTCGTCGCCGCGGCGACCTTGTCCAACCGCTACATCACCGATCGCTTCCTGCCCGACAAGGCGATCGACCTCGTCGACGAAGCCGCGTCGCGGCTGAGGATGCAGGTCGATTCCAAGCCCGAGGCGCTTGATGAAATCGACCGCCGCATCATGCAGCTCAAGATCGAGCGCGAGGCGCTGAAGGTGGAGAAGGACGAGGCCTCGAAGGACAGGCTGGTGCGGCTCGACAAGGAACTGACCGACCTCGAGGAGGAATCCGGCGACCTGACCGCCAAGTGGCAGGCCGAGAAGCAGAAGCTCGGCCTGGCTGCCGACCTGAAGAAAGAGCTCGACGAGGCGCGCAACGAACTGGCGATCGCCCAGCGCAAGGGTGAGTTCCAGCGCGCCGGCGAACTTGCCTACGGCAAGATTCCCGAGCTCGAGAAGAAGCTGCAGGAGGCCGAGGCGCAGGACGGCAAGGACGGGAGCATGGTCGAGGAGACCGTCACGCCCGACCATGTCGCGCATATCGTTTCGCGCTGGACCGGCATTCCGGTCGACAAGATGCTGGAAGGCGAGCGCGAGAAGCTCTTGCGCATGGAGGACGAACTCGCCCGCCGCGTCGTCGGCCAGGGCGAAGCCGTTCAGGCCGTATCCAAGGCGGTGCGGCGCGCCCGTGCCGGGCTGCAGGACCCGAACCGGCCGATCGGCTCGTTCATGTTCCTCGGCCCGACGGGCGTCGGCAAGACCGAGCTGACCAAGGCGCTGGCGTCCTTCCTGTTCGACGACGAGAGCGCGATGGTGCGCATCGACATGTCGGAGTTCATGGAAAAGCATTCGGTCGCCCGGCTGATCGGTGCGCCGCCCGGCTATGTCGGCTATGAGGAGGGCGGGGCGCTGACCGAGGCCGTGCGCCGCAGGCCGTATCAGGTCGTGCTGTTCGACGAGATCGAGAAGGCGCATCCCGATGTCTTCAACGTGCTGCTCCAGGTGCTCGACGACGGCCGCCTGACCGACGGCCAGGGCCGCACGGTCGACTTCCGCAACACCTTGATCATCATGACGTCCAATCTCGGCGCCGAATATCTCGTCAATCTCGGCGAGGGCGAGGATGTCGACAAGGTGCGCGACGAGGTGATGGCGGTCGTGAAGGCCTCCTTCCGTCCGGAGTTCCTCAACCGCGTCGACGAGGTGATCCTGTTCCACCGGCTGCGCAGGCAGGATATGGGCCAGATCGTCGAGATCCAGCTCAAGCGGCTGGAGAAGCTGCTGTCCGACCGCAAGATCAAGCTGGCGCTGAGCAAGGACGCGATCGACTGGCTGGCGGACAAGGGCTACGATCCGGCCTATGGCGCGCGTCCGCTGAAGCGCGTCATCCAGAAGGAACTGCAGGACCCGATGGCGGAGAAGATCCTGCTCGGCGATATCCTCGATGGCTCGACCGTGACGATCACGGCCGGTTCCGACCGGCTGAACTTCCGGTCGAAACCCTCGGTCGCCGAAACGGAAGAGGCCGCCTGACGAAGGCTGCAGCGCGTCTCGCAAGGAGATGCGCTGCCGGTTCCTGACTTGGCGCATGTCTTTTTCCCGAAACCGGTGGGCCCTTTCGGAGACGTGCTTTGAGGGCGCAGATGACGCTGGACGAGTACAACGGCTTCTGCGCCTCGCTGCCCGCGACCACGCATGTGGTGCAGTGGGGCGGCGCCCATGTCTGGAAGGTCGGCGGCAAGGTCTTCGCCATTGCCGGCTGGGACGAAGGGAAGCTTCCCTTCGTCACCTTCAAATGTTCCCACACGGCCTTTGAGATCCTGAAGGAGCAGCCGGGGTTGCGGCCTGCTCCCTACCTTGCCTCGCGCGGCATGAGCTGGATCCAGCGGCAGACGGCCGAATCGATGGATGACGAATCGCTCAAGGCCTACCTGCGCGAAAGCCACCGTCTGGTCGTGCTCAAGCTGACCCGGAAGGCGCGCCTGGCCCTCGGCCCTCTCCCGGTCTGAGGCTCTCCCATAAGACGCGGATCGACGCTGGTACTCTTTGATTTGGCACCGGTTTTGCCGAAACCGGCACCCGCTTCCGTGTCGACGACGGGATCCTTGAAGGAACCGGCCATCTTCATGCCCCGTTCATAGTCGACGGTTCATGGTCGTGCCGGGCGTGCCGGAGGATTCATTTCGAGCGCGACCGTGGGACGGCGGACGCCGACGACTGGAGAGATTTGGGAAAGATGTTCCGCAGGACAATCCTTTTGTCGGCCGTTCTGGCGGGGGCCTTCGGCGCCGAAGCGGGAGCGGCGCAGCCCGGGGCGCTATCGCCCAGGCGCGCAACACCGGAAGCGCCGCGCGCGGAAATGCTGCAGTTGGCGCAATCCGGCGACGTCGAGATCTATTATGACGGGCGCGGGCGGCGCGTTCTCGTCGACGCCTTCACGGGCGAGATCCTCGCCATCCAGGAACCCAGGCGCCAGTTCAGCCGCGAGAGGCAGCGGCGCATGGACCGCGAACGCGAGTTGCGGCGGCCGGGGCGCTACTATCTCGACGATCCCGATGACATGCAGCGTTTTCTGCGCGACCAGGGCGAATTCGCTCCGCCCGTGGACGACTACGGCGAGTTCGCTCCGCCGGCGGATGGCGACTATTCGTTCGAGGAGTTTCCGCCGGCGCCGAACGATCCTTACGAGGAACCGCCGATCGTTGCCTATCCGTCGGAACCCTATGACGGCACCGGCATCCTGGCCGACCGCCGGATCGAGCGGCAGCCGTTGCCCGATGTGCCGCAATGGGTCGAGCCGGGCCAGCCGGACGAAACCATCTTCGAACCGGCCCTGCCCGGGAGCGAGCCGCCGCCGACGAACTTCACCGCCCGGTCCGACGTGGCCGGCCTGCAGGTGCTGCTGGACCGGGCCGGTGCTTCGCCCGGCGTCATCGACGGCAGATTCGGTTCGAATGTCGACAAGGCGATCGTCGCCTATCGCGCGTTGACCGGCGAGAACCTGAAATCCACGGACGCGGAAGGCATCAAGCGCGCGCTTGCCGCGACCGGCGGCGATCCATTCACGACCTATGAGATCACCGCGACCGACGCCGCCGGCCCCTATGTCGCCTCGGTGCCCAACGACTATGGCGAGAAGGCCAAGCTCGAACAACTGAGCTACACCTCGGTCACCGAAATGCTCGCCGAGCGTTTCCATATGGACGAGAACTATCTGAAGTCGCTCAATCCGGACGCGAATTTCAACCGGCCGGGCACTATCATCAAGGTCGCCAATGTCGGCGCCAACATCGCGGCGCCCGTTGCCCGCATCGTCGCCGACAAGGGCCGCAAGCAGGTGCGTGCCTATGGCGCCGACGGCAAGCTCGTCGCGGCCTATCCGGCCACGATCGGATCATCCGATACGCCGTCGCCCACCGGCATCCATGCGGTGTCCCGCATCGCCTTCAATCCGGAATACACCTACAATCCGAAGCTCAATTTCAAACAGGGCAACAACAGCAGAGTGCTGCGGATCCCGCCCGGCCCGAACGGACCGGTCGGCTCGATCTGGATCGCGCTCGACAAGCCGACCTACGGGATCCATGGAACGCCCGATCCCTCCAAGATAGGCAAGACCGAGAGCCATGGCTGCGTGCGCCTCACCAACTGGGACGCGCAGGAACTCGCCAAAATCGTCAAAGCAGGCGTTCCGGTCGAGTTCGTCGAGTAGCGGTATTTTTTTGATCCAGGGCGGCGGGTCTGTCCCGGAGCCGCCCCGGTATCGGGTTCGGTATCGGGTTCCAGGCTGCGGCGCCTCGTGGCTCCGGTGATTCGGGTCGCTGGCGCTTGGCAGGGGGACGACCGCGGCGGCTAGTGTCACGCGATGGAGAGCGCACCCCCAACCACGGGCAATTCCCGCAGTAACGGCACGACCTTCTGCCCGCCGGAGAGCCGGCGTTACGTGCTGGTCACGGCGATCCTCGCATCCGGCATGGGTTTCATCGACGGCTCGGTCGTTTCGCTCGCCATGCCCGTCATCCGCTCCGACCTCGGCGCCACGCTGGTCGACGCACAGTGGATCAGCAACAGCTACATGCTTTTCCTCTCCGCGCTG
Organism: Mesorhizobium sp. L-8-3; assembly: GCF_016756615.1. GTDB lineage: Bacteria > Pseudomonadota > Alphaproteobacteria > Rhizobiales > Rhizobiaceae. The sequence goes on from NZ_AP023262.1 coordinate 2,660,267, forward strand.
GTGCTGCTCGGCGGCGCGGCCGGCGACGTCTACGGCGTGCGCAACATCTTTGCCTGGGGCATCGCGGTCTTCATCGCCACGTCGCTCGCCTGCGCGGTCGCGACCAATGCCGACATGCTGATCGCCATGCGTGCCCTGCAGGGCATCGGCGCGGCCTTCATGGTGCCGGGCAGCCTGGCCATCATCGCCAAATCCTATCCAGCCGAATCGCGTGGCCGCGCGATCGGACTGTGGGCCGCCTTTTCCTCGCTGACGACCGCCGGCGGCCCCTTCATCGGCGGCATGGTGCTTTCCTTCGGCGCGGAATGGATGTGGCGGCTGATCTTCGCCATCAATGTCCCGATCGGTCTCGTCGCGCTCGGCATGCTCCTGGCCAGGGTGCCGCGCGACCGTCCGCCGGAAGAGCGCCGCCTCGACTATGCCGGCGCGCTGCTTGCCACGTTGGGTCTCGGGCTGATGGCTTGGGGTCTGACCGCGTTCGGGCTCCCGCAGGACGAGCGCGGTGACGCTCCCTGGCTGTGGCTTGCGGCCGGTGCTCTCGTCTTCGCCTGCTTCATCCTTTGGGAAAAACATGCCGCCATGCCGATGGTGAAGCTTGCGCTGTTCCGCTCGAAAGCCTTCTCCGGAGCCAATTTCTACACGCTCATCCTGTTCTTCGCGCTGAACGCTGTCCTGTTCTTCCTGCCGATGACGGTGGTGACGGGATGGAACGTCGCGGAATGGGAAGCGAGCCTGCTGGTGGTGCCGCTGTCGCTCTTCATCGCCCTGTTCTCCGGCAGGGCAGGGCGGCTTGCCGACCGCATCGGGCCGCGGCTGCCGCTGGCGGTCGGCGCCGCGCTTGTCGGAGTTTCTTATGCCGGGCTCGCCGCGACCATGCCGATGATGCGGCTCTGGGAGGTGACGCTCCCGATCCTTTTGCTGCAGGCGGCGGGAATGTCGATGCTGGTGTCGCCGCTGTCGGCCGCGGTCATGCTGGCGACGCCCGATTCCGACACCGGGCTCGCCTCGGGCGTCAACAATGCCGTGGCGCGGGCGGCGGGACTGATGGCGGTGGCGGCGCTGGGTGCCGTCGCGAGCCTGGTCTTCGCATCGGTTCTGGGTGGAAGCGTTGCGGAAATCGAGTTCGGCGCGAGGCCGGCTACGCCGCTCGCTGCCGACGTCGAGTTGCTTCGCATCGCCGCGACCAACGGTGCCTTCCAGGCGATCGCCTGGGTCTCGGCGCTGATGTGCCTGCTCGCTGCCGTGATCGCCTGGACGACGCAGCCTTCATGGCAAAGGGAACGGGAACCGGCCGGAGCGGCGGGATAGAGCAATTCCAGCAAAAGTGCGCAGCGGTTTTGCGTCCGGAGCGAAAAAATGCTCCAGCTCAGGAAGCCTTCGAAACGCTGGCGATCTTGAGCGGCGAGCCCTTGCTCTCTTCCTTGAGCAACTCGTCGATGCGTTCGCGCTCGCGCTTGAAGGCTTCGAGATCGCCGCCTTTCAGCACGCGCCCGACGGGCAGGCGAACACGCATCGGGTCGACCTTGCGGCCGTTCACCATCAGTTCGTAATGCAGATGGTCGCCGGTCGCCAGACCGGTCGAACCGACATAGCCGATGACCTGGCCCTGGCGGATGCGGGCGCCCGGCACCACACCCTTGGCGATGGCGCTCTGATGATTGTAGGAGGTCTCGTAGCCATTGGCATGGCGGATGATCGTCTGGCGCCCGTAGCCGCCGGCCCAGCCCGCCTTCTCCACCGTGCCGTTACCGGAAGCGATGATCGGGGTGCCGCGGGGTGCGGCCCAGTCGACGCCGGTATGCATCTTGGTATAGCCGAGGATAGGGTGCCGTCGCGCGCCGAAGCCCGAACGAAAGCTGCCGTTGGGCACCGGATTGCGCAAAAGGAACTGCTCGGCGCTGCGGCCGTCCTTGTCGAAGTAGTCGACGGCGCCGTCATGCATCTGGAAACGGTAGAAGGTGCGCGTGTTGCCGCTGAAGGTTGCCGATACATAAAGAAGCTCGGAATCCTCCGACACCTCGTCGTTGTCGCCGGGCTGGGAGAAAAACACTTCGATGCGGTCGGCCGGATTGATGCGGGCCTGGTAGTCGACGTCGGAGGCGAGCAGCTTGACGAGCTGCCGCGTCATCGTCTTCGACATTCCGTAGGAATAGGCGGCGCGGTAGACCGCGTCGTAGACCGAGGGCAGATCGCCGCGCACCCGGACGGGAGGCGGCGAATCGTCGAAGGCGGTC